>NZ_CP117199.1:0-4223253 GCF_029866845.1 Pantoea sp. SS70
GTGTCACTTACGCTTTGGCAACAGTGTCTTGCCCGTTTGCAGGATGAGCTTCCTGCCACCGAATTCAGCATGTGGATTCGTCCGCTGCAAGCTGAATTAAACGACAATACGCTGACCTTGTATGCACCAAATCGGTTTGTACTCGACTGGGTTAGAGATAAATATCTCAATAGTATCAATGGGCTGCTGAATGAATTCTGCGGTGCAAATGTGCCTTTACTGCGTTTCGAAGTCGGTACGCGCCCTGCAGCACAGGTCACCACTAACCAACCGGCGATGGCCAGTTATAATGCGCCCGCGCCGATCGAAAATCGTCCGGCACCCGCGCAAATTTTGCGTCCAAGTTGGGATTCCGTTCCCGCACCGGCCGATGTGACTTACCGCTCCAATGTGAATAACCGTCATAACTTCGACAACTTCGTTGAAGGTAAATCGAACCAGCTGGCGCGCGCGGCGGCACGTCAGGTGGCGGATAATCCTGGCGGCGCTTATAACCCACTGTTCCTTTATGGCGGCACCGGCCTGGGTAAAACTCACCTGTTGCACGCGGTGGGTAACGGCATTATTGCGCGCAAGCCCAATGCCAAAGTGGTGTACATGCACTCTGAGCGTTTTGTGCAGGACATGGTTAAAGCCTTGCAGAACAACGCCATTGAAGAGTTTAAGCGTTACTACCGCTCGGTTGATGCGCTGCTGATCGATGACATTCAATTCTTTGCCAATAAAGAGCGCTCGCAGGAAGAGTTCTTCCATACCTTCAACGCGCTGCTGGAAGGCAATCAACAGATCATCCTGACCTCGGATCGCTATCCAAAAGAGATCAACGGCGTAGAAGATCGCCTGAAATCACGTTTTGGTTGGGGTTTAACGGTGGCGATCGAGCCGCCTGAACTGGAAACGCGTGTCGCGATCCTGATGAAGAAAGCCGATGAAAACGATATTCGCCTGCCGGGTGAAGTCGCCTTCTTTATTGCTAAGCGTTTGCGTTCCAATGTCCGCGAGCTGGAAGGCGCGCTGAACCGCGTGATTGCCAACGCGAACTTTACCGGTCGCGCGATTACCATCGATTTCGTGCGCGAAGCGCTGCGCGATCTGCTGGCGCTGCAGGAAAAGCTGGTCACCATCGATAATATTCAGAAAACGGTGGCCGAGTATTACAAAATTAAAGTGGCGGATTTGCTGTCGAAACGCCGTTCGCGTTCGGTAGCGCGTCCGCGCCAGATGGCGATGGCGATGGCGAAAGAGCTCACCAATCACAGCTTGCCGGAGATTGGCGATGCGTTTGGTGGTCGCGACCATACCACCGTGCTTCACGCTTGCCGTAAAATTGAGCAGCTGCGTGAAGAAAGCCACGACATTAAAGAAGATTTCTCTAACCTCATTCGAACACTATCTTCCTGACGCATATGAAATTTATTGTAGAACGTGAGCAGTTACTGAAGCCACTGCAACAGGTTAGCGGTCCACTTGGCGGACGCCCGACGCTGCCAATCCTCGGAAATTTACTGCTGCAAGTAAGCGAAGGCTCGCTGCGCTTGACCGGTACCGATCTGGAAATGGAAATGGTAGCCCGTGTTGCGCTGACGCAGCCACACGAGCCGGGCGCCACCACGGTTCCTGCGCGTAAATTCCTCGATATTTGCCGCGGTTTGCCGGAAGGCGCTGAGATCAGCCTGACGCTGGAAGGCGATAGAATGCTGGTGCGTTCTGGCCGCAGCCGTTTCTCGCTGTCAACGCTGCCCGCCAGCGACTTCCCGAATCTGGATGACTGGCAGAGCGAGGTGGAATTCACCTTGCCGCAGGCGACGCTAAAACGCCTGATCGAAGCCACGCAGTTCTCAATGGCGCATCAGGATGTGCGTTATTACCTCAATGGTATGCTGTTCGAAACCGAAGGCGAAGAGTTGCGTACCGTCGCTACCGATGGTCACCGCCTTGCAGTGTGCTCCATGCCGATTGGTCAGGCGCTGCCAAACCATTCGGTGATCGTGCCGCGTAAAGGGGTGATTGAGTTGATGCGTTTGCTCGACGGTGGCGAAACGCCGCTGCAGGTGCAAATCGGCAGCAGCAACATCCGCGCACACGTTGGCGACTTTATCTTTACGTCGAAGCTGGTTGATGGCCGTTTCCCGGATTATCGCCGCGTATTGCCGAAGAATCCCGACAAAGCGCTGGAAGCCGGCTGTGATATTTTGAAGCAGGCGTTTGCGCGTGCGGCGATTCTCTCGAATGAGAAATTCCGCGGTGTTCGCATCTATATCACCGAAAATCAGCTCAAGATCACGGCGAATAACCCAGAGCAGGAAGAAGCGGAAGAGATGCTGGATGTCTCTTACAACGGCACCGATCTGGAGATTGGCTTCAACGTCAGCTACGTGCTGGATGTGTTGAATGCGCTCAAGTGCGAGAACGTGCGTTTGCTGCTGACCGATGGCGTATCGAGCGTGCAGATTGAGGATGTGGCCAGTCCGGCTGCAGCCTACGTCGTGATGCCAATGCGCTTGTGATCCTTATCGGGCTAACTTACTCGCTATTTTGCGCCCGGGCAGTGCTCGTCCCTGGTCACATACTTCAGTATGCTCCCAGGGCCTGCGCGCTGGCCGTGCACAAACTAGCTTCGACGTTAACGCCCTTGATTGTTGATGTTAGGTAAAACCCTCTCCTACCGTTCTCGCTGGATTGTTTATGGCTTTAACCCGCCTCCTGATTAAAGATTTTCGCAACATCGAGCAGGCCGATCTGGCTTTGGCGCCGGGGTTTAATTTCCTTGTCGGTGCCAACGGCAGCGGTAAAACCAGCGTGCTGGAGGCGATTTACACGCTGGGGCACGGTCGTGCATTTCGCAGTTTGCAAGCGGGCCGCGTGATTCGTCACGATCAGGACGCCTTTGTGCTGCACGGCCGCATTGAAGGCAGCGAACGTGAAATGTCGGTCGGTCTGACCAAGAATCGCGCTGGCGACAGCAAAGTGCGTATTGATGGCAGCGATGGTCACAAAGTCGCCGAGTTGGCGCAGCTGCTGCCGATGCAGCTGATTACGCCGGAAGGATTTACCCTACTCAATGGCGGTCCAAAATATCGTCGTGCCTACATCGATTGGGGCTGCTTTCACGCCTCGCCTGGTTTTTTCCATGCCTGGAGCAATTTGCGTCGCCTGCTGAAACAGCGCAATGCGGCGCTGCGTCAGGTTTCGCGCTACAGCCAGATTCGTCCCTGGGATCAGGAACTGGTGCCGCTGGCCGAACAGATCAGCGCCTGGCGCGCCGAATACAGCGCGGCGATTTCCCGCGAGATCATCGCCACCTGCGGTCAGTTTTTACCGGAGTTTGCGTTGACGTTCTCTTTCCAGCGCGGCTGGGATAAAGAGAGCGACTACGCCGAACTGCTGGAACGCAATTTCGAGCGCGACCGTGCGCTCACGTATACCGCCAGCGGCCCGCATAAAGCCGATTTTCGCATTCGTGCCGAGGGCACGCCGGTGGAAGATTTACTCTCACGCGGCCAGTTAAAACTGCTGATGTGCGCGCTGCGCTTAGCGCAGGGTGAATACCTGACGCGCAGCAGCGGACAACGCTGTTTGTATTTGATTGATGACTTTGCCTCAGAGCTGGATGACACCCGTCGTCGGCTGTTAGCTGAACGCCTAAAAGCCACGCAGGCTCAAGTATTTGTCAGCGCCATTGGTGTCGAGCATGTAATCGATATGAGTGATGAAAAGGGCAAGATGTTCCGCGTGGAACAGGGTAAAATAGTGGTTCAACCTGAAGATTAAATGAGCGAGAAACGTTGATGTCGAATTCTTATGACTCCTCAAGTATCAAAGTCCTGAAAGGGCTTGATGCGGTACGCAAACGCCCGGGTATGTACATCGGCGATACGGATGACGGCACCGGTCTGCATCACATGGTATTCGAAGTCGTGGATAACGCAATCGACGAAGCGCTCGCCGGTCACTGTAGTGATATTACCGTTACTATTCATGCAGATAACTCTGTCTCGGTGCAAGATGATGGCCGTGGTATTCCTACCGGCATTCACCCGGAAGAGGGCGTCTCTGCTGCTGAAGTGATCATGACCGTCCTGCACGCAGGCGGTAAATTTGATGATAACTCATATAAAGTTTCTGGTGGTCTGCATGGCGTTGGCGTTTCAGTCGTAAATGCCCTGTCACAGAAGCTGGAGCTGACCATTCGCCGTGAAGGCAAAGTGCATCAGCAGGTTTATCAGCACGGCGTGCCGCAGGCACCGCTGGCGGTGTCCGGTGATACCGATGCAACCGGTACTCGCGTGCGTTTCTGGCCGAGCTACGAAACCTTCACCAATGTGATTGAGTTTGAGTACGAAATCCTGGCGAAACGCCTGCGTGAACTGTCGTTCCTGAACTCTGGCGTTTCGATTCGTCTGGAAGACAAACGCGACGGCAAGAACGATCACTTCCACTACGAAGGCGGCATCAAGGCGTTCGTTGAGTATCTCAACAAGAACAAAACCCCGATTCACCCAACGGTGTTCTACTTCTCGACGGAGAAAGATGGCATTGGCGTGGAAGTGGCGCTGCAGTGGAACGATGGTTTCCAGGAAAACATCTACTGCTTCACCAACAACATTCCACAGCGCGACGGCGGTACGCACCTGGCGGGCTTCCGTGCGGCAATGACGCGTACGCTGAATGCCTACATGGATAAAGAAGGCTACAGCAAAAAAGCCAAAGTCAGTGCGACCGGTGACGATGCGCGTGAAGGCCTGATTGCAGTGGTTTCCGTGAAAGTGCCGGATCCGAAATTCTCTTCTCAGACCAAAGATAAGCTGGTCTCTTCTGAAGTGAAATCGGCGGTTGAGCAGCAGATGAACGAACTGCTGGCGGAATACCTGCTGGAAAACCCGTCTGACGCGAAAATCGTGGTTGGCAAAATCATCGATGCAGCGCGTGCGCGTGAAGCTGCCCGCCGTGCTCGTGAGATGACTCGCCGTAAAGGCGCGCTGGATTTGGCCGGTCTGCCGGGCAAACTGGCCGACTGTCAGGAGCGCGATCCGGCGCTGTCTGAAATCTACCTGGTGGAGGGTGACTCTGCAGGCGGATCCGCTAAACAGGGTCGTAACCGTAAGAATCAGGCGATTCTGCCGCTGAAGGGTAAAATCCTGAACGTGGAGAAAGCGCGTTTCGACAAGATGCTCGCTTCGCAGGAAGTTGCCACGCTGATCACCGCGCTGGGCTGTGGTATCGGCCGTGATGAATACAATCCGGACAAACTGCGTTATCACAGCATCATCATCATGACCGATGCGGACGTCGACGGCTCGCACATTCGTACGCTGCTGTTGACCTTCTTCTACCGTCAGATGCCAGAAATCGTCGAACGTGGTCACGTCTATATTGCGCAGCCGCCACTGTACAAAGTGAAGAAAGGCAAGCAAGAACAGTATATTAAAGACGACGAAGCGATGGATCAGTATCAGATTTCCATCGCCCTCGACGGCGCAACGCTGCACACCAACGCCAGCGCACCGGCGTTAGGCGGCCAGCCGCTGGAAACGCTGGTGGCGGATTTCAACGGCACGCAGCGCATGATCAAACGTATGGAGCGCCGTTTCCCTACGGCTCTGCTGCGCGGCCTGATCTACCATCCGACCTTAAGCGACCTCAGCGATGAAGCCGCTGTAAAAGGCTGGATCGACGGTTTAGTGGCGTATCTGACTGAGCGTGAAGCGCACGGCAGCAGCTATCTGGCCCATGTCCGCGCCAACCATGAGCAGAAGTTTGAACCGGTGCTGCGTGTGCGCACGCACGGCGTTGATACCGATTATCCGCTGGATAGCGAATTCATCGATGGACCGGAATACCGCAAAATCTGTGCGCTGGGCGAGCAGCTGCGCGGCCTGATCGAAGAAGATGCCTATATCGAACGTGGCGAACGTCGTCAGCCGGTCACCAGCTTCGAGCAGGCGATTGAGTGGCTGGTGAAAGAGTCGCGTCGCGGTCTGTCAGTACAGCGTTATAAAGGTTTGGGTGAGATGAACCCAGAGCAGCTGTGGGAAACCACCATGGATCCCGATAGCCGCCGCATGTTGCGCGTGACCATCAAGGATGCGATTGCTGCCGATCAGCTGTTCACCACCTTAATGGGCGATGCAGTAGAACCACGTCGCGCCTTCATTGAAGAGAATGCGCTGAAAGCCGCCAACATCGATATCTAATCGACATGGCAAAACGTAAAAACCCTTCCCCGGTGGAAGGGTTTTTTGTTTTCCGCCCGGCAAAACGCGCAAGGCCCGCTGCGGTAAAAAATCTGAATGGGGCGCGAAACTGGTCAATGTGAGCTGAATCGCGCTAGCATTGATCAAAACCCTGACTCAACGAGGACGTTATGGCTATAAAACTGGTTGCAATCGATATGGACGGCACGCTGCTCAATCCGCAGCACGAGATCACGCCTGCCGTTAAATCGGCCATTGAACGCGCGCATAAAAAAGGTGTGATGGTGGTGCTCACCACCGGCCGTCCGTTTGTCGGCATTCAGCGCTATCTGATGGAGCTGAATCTGGTTGATGAAGGCCAATATTGCATCAGCTATAACGGTGCGCTGGTGCATCGCGCTAATGATGGCGAGTGCGTCGCGGAAATCACCTTGGGTTTCGACGACTATCTGTATATCGAACAGCTGGCGCGCGATCTTGGTGTCCACTTCCAGGCCTTCGATAAATCTTTCCTCTATACGCCGAACAAAGACATCAGTGAGTTCACCATCCACGAAGCGAGCCTGACCGGCATTCCGGTGCGCTATCGTTCTGTGGAAGAGATGGATCGCGCTACGCGTTTCCCTAAGCTGATGATGATCGATAAGCCCGATCTGCTGGATTCTGCCATACAGCGCTTGCCGCAGCAGGCGCGTGACAACTACACCATCCTCAAAAGCGCACCTTATTATCTCGAAATCCTCGATGCCCGCGTGAATAAAGGGCAAGGCGTGAAAATGCTGGCTGAGAAGCTCGGCCTGGCGCGTGAAGAGGTGATGGCGATTGGCGATCAGGAAAACGATCTGGCGATGATTGAGTATGCAGGAACCGGCGTAGCAATGGGCAATGCGATTGATTCCGTGAAGAAAATCGCGCAGTTCATTACCAAAACCAACATGGAACACGGCGTAGCGCACGCCATTGAAGAGCTGGTGCTGTAAACCCTCGTTATTCCTCGTCACGCTGTTTTTAGGTCGCCATACATGGCGACACTTCAAATCTCACCAAGCCTTCATAAGGTCGCCATTTATGGCGACCTTATCGCGTTATGACACATGACTTGTCTATTTTGTGATCCACATTGTAGTACAACTTGGATTAATGGTACTACAATCGACAACGCAGGTCAGGGCGGCCGTTAGGCTTCGCTAGGCGAAAGCAGTAATCTGATGCGTACCTGCCTTTCACTGAATGGAACATCATGACGCAAGAACAACTAAGCAAAACAGAGCGCATCATCCTGACGCTGGGTGAAGAGATTGTGGCCGGCAAGTTTGTGCCGGGCGCGGCGTTACCCGCGGAAGCTGAGCTGTGTGAACGCTTCGGCACCTCGCGCAATATCATCCGCGAAGTGTTTCGCTCGCTGATGGCGAAACGCTTGATGGAGATGAAACGCTATCGTGGCGCGTTCGTCACGCCGCGCAATCACTGGAACTATCTGGATAGCGACGTATTGCAGTGGGCGCTGGCGCACGATCAGGACCCGCGTCTGATTGCCGCCATGAACGAAGTGCGTGTGCTGGTCGAGCCGCAGATTGCACGCTGGTCTGCCGAGCGCGCCACCTCAAGCGATCTGGCTGCGATTGAACTGGCGTACAACGACATGGTGGCCAACCATCTCAATCGTGATGCCTTTAATGAAGCGGATATCCGCTATCACGAAGCGGTGCTGAATTCGGTACACAATCCGGTGCTGCAGCAACTCAACGTGGCGATCAGCCAGCTGCAAAAAGCGGTGTTCGCGCAAACCTACATGGCGGACGAAGGCAACATGCCGCGTACGCTCGCCGAACATAAAGCGCTGTTTGATGCCATTCGTCATCAGGATGGCGATGCTGCCGAGCAGGCGGCGAAAGCGATGATTGCCAGCTCAACGGCGCGACTCAAGGAGATTATGTGATCAACTATATCGCGATTGATTGGGGCTCAACCAACCTGCGCGCCTGGCATTATCAAGCCGGCGTTTGCATCGATGAGCGTCGTTCGGAAGCCGGCGTCACGCGCCTGGGCGATCGCACGCCAGCCGAAGTGTTTGCCAGCGTCACCGCAGGTTGGCCAGTCAATGACGTGCCGGTGGTGATGGCGGGCATGGTAGGCAGCAATGCTGGCTGGCTGTCGGTGCCCTATCTCTCCTGTCCGGTGGCGCTGGGCGACATCGCTAGCCGCCTGACGCGCGTCGAGGATAAAGCGTGGATCGTGCCGGGATTGAGCGTCGAACGTGCCGACAACTACAACGTGATGCGCGGTGAAGAGACGCAGCTGCTTGGCGCGCTGGAACTGCAGCCTGCGCCGCTCTATGTGATGCCAGGCACGCACGCCAAATGGGTGCAGATGGAACAGGATCGCGTGCTGGATTTCCGCACCGTGATGACCGGCGAACTGCATCATCTGCTGCTCAAACAGTCGCTGGTTGGCGCAGGTTTACCCGAACAGCAAGAGAACGCGGCGGCTTTCCGCGCAGGTGTGCAAGTCGGTAGCAACGATGCCTCGATTCTGTCGCGCCTGTTTGAAGTGCGTGCTTCACACGTACTCGGCGCGCGCGATCGCCGCCATATCAGCGACTTTCTTTCAGGCTTGCTGATTGGTCACGAAGTGGCGCTGATGACGCAACAGGCCGACGCCGCAAGCCAACCGATCACCATTATTGCCGGTAGCGCGCTGGCGCAACGTTATCAGCAGGCGCTGCAGTTTATCGGCATGGATTCAGTCACGCTGGAAGGCGATCGTGCTTTCCAGCACGGAATAAGGAGTATTGCGAATGTCCTGGCAAACTAAAGTCCCGCTGATCGCCATTCTGCGCGGCATCACGCCGGATGAAGCCGAAGCGCACGTTGGTGCGCTGATTGAAGCGGGTTTCGATGCGATTGAAATCCCGCTCAACTCACCGGAGTGGGCGAAAAGCATCGGCGCGATGGTGAAAACCTTCGGTGATAAAGCGCTGATTGGCGCCGGTACGGTGCTGAATCCGGCGCAGGTCGATGAGCTGGCGACGCTGAACAGCAAATTGGTCGTCACGCCGAATACCGATGCTGCGGTGATCCGCCAGGCGGTCGCCAAAGGGATGATCGTTGCCGCCGGTTGCGCTACCGCGACGGAAGCGTTCACCGCCTTACAGGCCGGTGCGCAGGCGCTGAAAATTTTCCCATCGTCAGCCTTTGGCCCGGGCTACATCAAAGCGCTGAAAGCGGTGCTGCCGCCAGAGGTGCCGGTGTTTGCCGTGGGCGGCGTGACGCCGGAAAACCTGCATGAATTTATGGCCGCAGGCTGCATTGGCGCGGGCTTAGGCAGCGATCTCTATCGCGCCGGTCAACCGCTGTCACGCACTGTGGAACAAGCTCGCGCATTTATTGCTGCATATAAGGACGCTGTACGATGAAAATTACCAAACTGACCACTTATCGCCTGCCGCCGCGCTGGATGTTCCTGAAAATCGAAACTGACGAAGGCATCGTTGGCTGGGGCGAACCGGTGATTGAAGGCCGCGCGCGCAGCGTGGAAGCGGCGGTGCATGAGCTATCGGAATACCTGATTGGTCAGGATCCGGCGCGCATCAACGACTTATGGCAGGTGATGTATCGCGGCGGCTTCTATCGCGGCGGCCCGATTCTGATGAGCGCCATCGCCGGTATCGATCAGGCGTTGTGGGATATCAAAGGCAAAGCGCTCGGCGTGCCGGTTTATCAACTGCTTGGCGGATTAGTGCGTGACAGCATCAAAGCCTACAGCTGGGTGGGCGGCGATCGTCCAGCCGATGTGATTGATGGCATCAAGAAACTGCGCACCATCGGTTTTGATACCTTCAAACTCAACGGCTGCGAAGAGATGGGCATTATCGATAACGCGCGCAAAGTCGATGACGCGGTGAATACCGTAGCGCAAATTCGTGAAGCCTTCGGTAAAGAGATTGAATTTGGCCTCGATTTCCACGGCCGCGTCAGCGCGCCAATGGCAAAAGTGCTGATCAAAGAGCTGGAGCCGTATCGCCCGCTGTTTATCGAAGAGCCGGTGCTGGCGGAGCAGGCGGAATATTATCCGCGTCTGGCGGCGCAGACTCATATTCCGATCGCCGCTGGCGAACGCATGTTCTCGCGCTTCGAGTTCAAACGCGTGCTGGAAGCGGGTGGACTGGCGATTCTGCAACCGGATCTGTCACACGCGGGCGGTATCACCGAGTGCTACAAAATTGCCGCGATGGCCGAATCTTACGATGTGGCGCTGGCGCCTCACTGTCCGCTCGGCCCAATTGCGCTGGCTGCGTGCCTGCACGTTGACTTCGTGTCACGCAATGCGGTGTTCCAGGAGCAAAGCATGGGGATTCACTATAATCAGGGCGCCGAACTGCTCGATTACGTGATCAATAAAGACGATTTTAAAATGGATGACGGTCATTTCTATCCGTTAAATAAACCGGGCCTTGGCGTGGAAATTAACGAAGAGCTGGTGATCGAGCGCAGTAAAAATGCCCCTGACTGGCGTAATCCATTATGGCGATTCCCGGACGGTTCAGTCGCTGAATGGTAAATACCCGTCATAATTCAAGCTGCAGATGCGTTGGCTGCGCTCATTCACCCCAGTCACTTACTAGTGTAAGCTCCGTGGGATTCATTCGCTTGCCGCCTTTCTGCAACTCGAATTCCTTAGGGTATTAAATTTTATTAAATCTCGATAATTATATGCCGGTGAAATAAGGCATAGGGCTGCGTTCAGCCTGTTTCCCGGCACAGCTTATTTACCGCTGACGCGGTTTTACCTTTGATATCGCTACCCTACATTTGCCGGGGCGTGCTCTGTCGTGCCCAAACGGCAAAACCGATTACGGAGAAACACCATGGATCTCTCTGCTGTTCACGCCAAACCGACGCGCCGTCGTTATATCACGCTGCTGATGATATTTATTACGGTGGTCATTTGTTATGTCGATCGCGCTAATTTAGCCGTCGCTTCCGCGCATATTCAGGAAGAGTTCGGTATTACTAAAGCGCAAATGGGTTATGTATTTTCGGCCTTCGCCTGGTTATATACGTTATGCCAGATTCCCGGCGGCTGGTTCCTCGATCGCGTGGGTTCACGCTTAACCTATTTTATTGCCATCTTTGGCTGGTCGGTTGCGACGTTATTGCAGGGTTTTGCCACCGGCTTATTATCATTAATTGGTCTGCGTGCGATTACCGGCATATTTGAAGCGCCGGCTTTCCCAACCAATAACCGGCTGGTGACCAGCTGGTTCCCGGAGCAGGAGCGCGCTTCCGCCGTCGGCTTCTACACGTCCGGTCAGTTTGTTGGTCTGGCGTTCCTCACGCCCTTGCTGATCTGGATTCAGGAACTGCTGAGCTGGCATTGGGTATTTATTATTACCGGCGGCATCGGCATCATCTGGTCGTTCATCTGGATTAAGTTCTATCAGGCACCCAGCCAGAGCCGAGGCATCAATAAAGCCGAGCTGGATTACATCCGTGAAGGTGGCGCGATGGTGGATGGCGATGCGCCGAGCGAAAAGAAAGCCCGCACCAAACTTACCGCCGCCGACTGGAAACTGGTGTTCCACCGCAAGCTGTGCGGCGTCTATCTTGGCCAGTTCGCCGTCACATCCACGCTGTGGTTCTTCCTGACCTGGTTCCCGAACTATCTGACGCAGGAAAAACATATCGCGGCGCTCACCGCGGGCTTCATGACCACCGTGCCCTTCCTCGCGGCATTCGTTGGCGTGATTCTCTCGGGAATTGTCGCCGATCGTCTGGTGCGCAGTGGTCGTTCGCTCGGCTTTGCGCGCAAAACGCCGATCATCTGCGGTCTGCTGATCTCCACCTGCATCATGGGCGCGAACTATACCAACGATCCGATATGGATTATGACGCTGATGGCGATCGCCTTCTTCGGTAACGGCTTCGCCTCAATTACCTGGTCGCTGGTCTCCTCGCTGGCACCGGTGCGCCTGATTGGTTTGACGGGCGGCATGTTTAACTTTGTTGGCGGCCTGGGTGGCATCACCGTGCCGCTGGTGGTGGGGTATCTGGCGCAGGATTACGGCTTTGCACCGGCGCTGGTGTATATCTCGGCGGTGGCGCTGATTGGCGCGCTCTCCTACATCCTGCTGGTCGGTGATGTAAAACGCGTAGGTGAATAAATTCGCGCGATGAATCGCGCCGCTACAAATACGGGCACAATCCGTAGCGGCGCCGTTCATTGCGCAATCAACCGCGGTGAAATTGCTGCTTCTCACTGCAGAATCACGTAATTTATCCGGCAACTGTTAGATGGAAGGTTGCCTCATGTCAGAAAAACAAATCACCTTTGCCGCGCGTCATCATCAACTTACCAACATCAACGTCTGGACCGGCGACAGCCAGTGGCTGGCATTTGATGTGCGACCTTCCGGCGCCTCTTTTACCAGCCTGACTATCGAGCGCGTCAACGTGGCGAGCGGTGCCGTTGAAGTGTTGTATCAGGCTCGCGATGGCGCGCACGTTGGCGTGGTCACCGTCAGTCCGGATCTGCCGCCGCGTTACGTTTGCATTCATGGTCCGGAACATCCGGATGCGCACTGGCGCTACGATTTTCATCACCGACGCGGCGTGATCGTGCAGCAAGGCATCGCCGAGAACCTTGATGCCTGCGATATCACCGCGCCTTACACGCCCGGCGCGCTGCGCGGTGGCTCGCATGTCCACGTCTTCAGCCCGGATGGTTCGCGCCTGAGTTTTACCTACAACGATCATGTGATGCATGAAAAGGATGCCGGCGAAGACCTGCGTAACGTCGGCGTGGCCGTGCCGCTGCATCCGGTGTGTCCGCCTAAACAGCATCCGCGTGAATATGAGGGCAGCCATTATTGCGTGCTGGTCAGCCAGACGCAGCGTGATCCTCAGCCGGGCAGCGATCAGATTGACCGCGCCTATGAAGAGTGCTGGATCGGGAATCAAGGCTATCAGAAAGCGGATGGCAGCTGGCAGCGCTGGGCTATCGCCTTTATCGGCGATACGCGCGCCGCCAACGGCGACAAAGTGCCGGAAGTGTTTGTGGTGGATCTGCCCGCCGCGTTAGCCGATTACGCCAAACCGGGCGCTTCGCCCTTACAGGGCACGGCGGATAAATTGCCTGCGCCGCCAGCTGGCGTGCAGCAGCGACGCATCACGCACACCCATGGCCTGGCACTGCAACCGCGCCACTGGCTGCGCGCCTCCGCGGATGGCAGCGCCATCGCCTTTTTGCTGGCGGACGAACAGGGCGTGGTTCAGCTGTGGACGGTTTCACCGAATGGCGGCGAGCCACGCCAGGTGACGCAGCTGGCGAGTAGCATTCAGTCGGCCTTTAGCTGGCATCCACAAGGCGGCGCGATATGCTTTATCTGTGATAACAGTGTGATGCGCTGTGAAATGGCGACGGGAGCCTGTACGCGCTTAACGCCACGCAGCGATCATGCGCCATCCGGTGATGCAGTGGTCTGGTCGCCGGATGGAGAAAAGATCGCTTATATGCGGGAAGTGGACGGCTGGCGGCAGCTGTTTTGCGTCAGTGCGGCTGCGCGGGCATAGACGCGGCGGTCGCCAGGCTGGCTTGCGTGCCGGCCATTTTTTCGCTCTGCATCACGCGCTCGTGAATCGAATCCTTACTTTTATCGTCGCCAGAACGGAAGTAATCCCACGGCAGCAGCACGGTGTCCATCACCGCTGAGAACGGGAGATCGATCAGCGCCAGCGGCTTGATCGCCCAGCTGGTGTTGTCGTCAGTGATCATCTCTGCGCTGGCGCGCGTGCCGGGATAGTAGCCCTGACTGGCGCCAGTGTGAGACATAACGCTGGAGCAACCTGAAGTAACAAAGGTACTGCAAACCAGCACAGCTGTGAGTGGAAAGCGTTTCATCATATTCATCATCATCATCCCTTCAGTCATGGCATGGCCCTGGCTGGAGTGTGTCACCTGACGTTAAGCAAAGCTCTGTGGCTGCGTCTTGGATCTCAGGCGATTGGTCCCCTGAGTGTATGTCATATCGTCAGATTTGCTGTAAAAAAATACGCATCAGCCCTTGAAAGCGACCAGGCTGCACCCACTTTTAAGGAACGGTCTTGTTGCTGTTGCCGGAAGGGACAGCAACGGACTGCACAACCTGTCCATGGTGGAAGGTTGCCTAAACTTGCTGAATATCAGGAGTCTTATTATGCGTAACTTTGATCTCACCCCACTTTATCGTTCTGCCATTGGTTTCGATCGCCTGTTTAACCTGCTTGAGTCCAACCAAAACCAGGCCAATGGTGGCTATCCTCCGTATAACGTTGAGCTGGTGGATGAGAATTTCTACCGTATCACCATTGCCGTGGCGGGCTTTGCCCAGAGCGAGTTAGATATCACCTCGCATGACAACGTGCTGGTGGTGCGTGGCGCACATCCTGAAGAGCAGCCGGAGCGTAAATACCTGTATCAGGGTATCGCCGAGCGCAACTTCGAGCGCAAATTCCAGCTGGCCGATCACATCATGGTGCGCGATGCGCGTCTGGAAAATGGTCTGCTGAGCATCGATCTGATTCGCATTGTCCCGGAAGAGGCGAAACCGCGTCGTATCGAAATTCTGTAATCAGGATGTGAGTTAAAAAAACGCCGCTGAAAAGCGGCGTTTTTGTTTAGGTGCGTACCAATAATCGCTGACTGACCATGCCGCCAAACACATTCACCAGCAGGCCGAGGATGATCACTGAAACGCCGATCATCTGCTGAATCGACAAGGTTTCACCGAGAATCAGCGCCGCACTGAGAATCCCCACCACCGGCACCAGCAGCGACAGCGGTGCCACGCGCCAGGTTTCATAGCGGCTCAGCAAATTACCCCATATCGCGTAGCCGACAATGGTGGCGATAAAGGCGAGATAGATCAGCGCCAACACTGTTTGCAGTGAAATGTGCAGCAGGCTGGTGATAATCGCCGCTTCGCCATCGAACAGCCATGAGCAGGCAAAGAACGGCACGATCGGCACCAGCGCACTCCACACCACCAGCGACATCACCGGCACTTTGCGGTTACGCAAAATGATTTTGTTGGTGATATTGCCGAGGCCCCACGACAGCGCCGCAGCCAGCGTCAGCATCATGGTAGTGAGCGTAATGCCCGCTGTGGTTTGGCCTGCCATGCCTGCGGTTGCCAGCATAAACATGCCGAGCGTCGCCACCAAAATACCGACGATATGATTCCAGCGTAACTTCTCCGCCAGGAACAGCGCCCCCAACAGCAGCGTGAAGAAGGCCTGCGCCTGTAACACCAGCGACGCCAATCCTGCCGGCATGCCCAGCTTGATCGCGAGGAACAGAAAGGCGAACTGGCCGAAGCTGATGGTCATGCCGTAGACGATCAGCCAGCGCAGCGGAATCGCCGGACGCTTCACAAACAAGATTGCCGGAAACGCCACCAGGCTAAACCGCAATCCCGCCAGTAAAAAAGGCGGCATATCCTGCAGGCCCAGCTTAATCACCACAAAATTCACGCCCCACGCCACCACAACCAGCAGGGCTAACAACATATCTTTCACTGACATACACAGTCCTTACTGCCGCGATCAGGCGGTTGCCGTCACCGGTGTTGCGATCTCGGCACAACATTCATCACCGACAACCTTAAAGAAATCATCCACCTGTAAAGCCACGGAGCGATCCAGTGCCCCGGCGTTAAACCACAGCGTGCCGACGTCGCGCAGGCGCACATCGACGCGCAGCGCCAGCCGATCATCAAAACTAAACGGCGGCACCGCGCCCATCACGCACTGGGTTAACTCCTGCGCTTTCTCTGGCGCCGCAAAGCTCGACTTCTTGCCGCCAATGGCACGCGCGGCGCTCTTGAAGTTGATCTTGCAGTCGCCTGGCACAATCGCCAGCAGATAGCGCGCATCCGCGCCATCCGGCATCGTCACCTCCAGCACCATCGCTTTGGCCGCCTGATTGAGATCGTTACCGCGAATCTCGCTAATCAGGTCAGTCTGGCCGATGGCTTCATGCTCCACCACGCGATAACGCGCCTGATGGTGATCCAGCAGGGCCGCTACTTTTTCATAGGTATTCATGTTCGTCTCCTCGTCGAAAACCTGGCGTTAACTCCAGGCGATGGCGTGTTTCATTTTTTTGTCGGTCAGGCCAAAGAAGAAGCCCATGGTGATGCGCGTGTCGCCTTCCACGCGATCAATTTCGTGATAAAACGCCGGATTAAACAGATAGATATCGCCACTGCGCGGTGAGAACTCGCATACCTCGCTGTGTTCGATGACGCCGGTTTGATAACCCAGTTCGCCCGGCGTTTTGTACCATTCATCCACCGGCTGCCACTTCTTATTGAAGATGCGCAGCGCGCCGCCGGCGTTGCACTCCTGCAAACAAACCACGCAACTCAGCTGGTGCAAGATGCGGGTCACCGCCAATCCGCTGCCGGCGGCATCACGCACGATGTTGTCGTTATGCAGGGGATTGGCGACGCCGTCAGCGTGGAAGCGCACAATTGAACCGGCGTAATCGCCCAGTTCGGGTTCGTTGGCGGTTTGCAGGCTTTCCAGGCGCAGCGCGTGCTGCACCCAGTTGTAGATCTGATCGCGCAGGCAGTGCAGCGACGACGGCAGCGCGGCCTGAATATCGCGCAGCTCGGTGAAGTAGTTTTCCGGCGCGGCGGTGTGCTTCGCCAGATAAGGGCCGAGCGTGGTCAGCGCGCCGTTTGGATAGTGCGATACCCGCACCTGTTCGCGGCACTGCTGCAAATCCTCCACCACCGCTGCGCGCACGTCCGGCTTGAGGAAGTTACGTAACACCAGCAGCGGCACGCGCGCCGTCACGATGTCATCCAGCCAGGTGCTCTCCACAAACATGTTTGGATGAATAACGCGGATCTGATTGAAAATCGCCATGTTGATCACTCCCCAATTGGAAATTCATGAAGTTCATGGTTGTTCATACGACGCCATTCAGACGCCGCGCCCAGTGCTGAAATAGGTTCAGAAGAGATGAAAGTGGTGTCGTTTTTCTGTAAGCGGTGCAGCGTGAAATAGTTGGGATAGGGCGTGTCGTCGGGATGCCATTGCCACGCCCAGGCTTTATCGCGGGTGACAAAAATGGCGTTGGCCGAACTGCCGCCCGGCGCGACCTGCGCCATCTTGTCGCGCAGATAATCGCGGGTGAAATCGGCGGGCGTGGCGCGATCCACCATATATTCGAGATACTCCGCGGAATCGAAACGCGACTCCACCATGCCCAATTGCTGATAAACGGTGGGCAAAAAACCGTTATGCATCATGTACCACTGCGTGTCGCCGCTGGTGCGCCACAGCGGATGGGAAAATTCGATACCGTGATTTTTGCTCAGCGTGGCGTGGCGCACATGTACCGCCAGAAAGCGGCCGCGCAGGCGATCAACATCAATGGTCGGCAGCGCATCGGCGAACGTGCCGGTGCCGTGCAGCGTGCGAATGTGCCCTTGCTCCAGCCATAAACAGCCCCAACCGTTGGGATGCTGTTTAATCGGACCTTCGTGCGTGGCGGTTTCGCCGCAGCTCATGGCACGCGCGGCGTCCAGCACTGCGGCGGCATCGAATTGGCCGTGCGCCACAATCATTCTGCACATAGTAAATCTCTCCGAGTGGTGAGCGATGGGGCCTCAAGGATCTGACGGAACACCGCCAAAATGTCGTCGCGGCTGGTCGCTGCGAGGCGCAAAGTGGCGAGAATGCCGGCGTGGCGGGTTAAATCGGCATACAGCGAAGAGCGTGGCGAAACTGCTAGCGCGGGCAGATTGAGCGGCGGCAACAGCTGACCGCGCTGGTGCTGTGCGATCCAGCGCTCAGCTGCGTCATACTGCAGGCGCTGACGCAAACGCACGCGGCCCACTGCCTGCGGCTGCGCCGGAAAATGCAGCGGCGGCATGCCGTGACCGGCTTCGATGTGAAACGCCACTTCCGCCCAGTTGATGCCGGTGACTTCCTGCACCAGATTCACCACGCCCATGCCGGAAAGGCGGAAGCCCATTTCAAGGAAATGCGGTTCGCCGTTGACCAAAATGAAGTCGATGTGAAATGCGCCCTGACGATAGCCGAAGGTTTCACAGCAGAAGCTCATCAGGCTGCTAAAGCTGGCGGGCAGTTGCTGCGCGGCGACCGCCACATGGCCGGATTCGTAAAAACTGACGCAGCCGTCGGCATCGCTATGGTGTTCGATCACCTTTTGGCAGCAGGTCAGCGCCACCGCATGGCCGTTCGCCACCACGCCTTGCAGCGAATACTCATCGCCCGCCAGCCAGCTCTCGACGATAAAACCGCTGAAGCCGCGCCCGCCGTAATTCATGGTGTCGACCAGCTTGCCGATCACCGCATCAAGCTGGCTGGCCTGTTTCACCAGCCAGACGCCAAGACCGCCGCCGCCGTCAACCGGCTTGATCACGCAGGGATAGAGCAACGCGTCTCGCGCATCCCGAATGCTGAGCGGCGAGGCAAAAAAGCGAAACTCCGGCTGCGGAAAGCGCTGCCAGGCTTTGCGCAACGCCATACGCTGCGCGTACTTATCCGGCGGAATAAAGCTGGCACCGGCGTCGGGCCCCGCCAGCAGTTCGCGTACGCGACCGGCGCTGGCGTTGTAAGCTTCAAAGCCCGCCAGCACCACGTGAGGATGCTCCATCAACCCGGCATGCAAACAGGCTTGCAGTACATCCCACGGATTTTCCGGGCGATCGAGCCGCACAATCAGATCGAACGGCAACGGAATGCTCAGCGATTGGTAATCGACGAAATCGCCCATCTCCGCCAGCACGGTAAAGTAGCCGTCGCGTTTGGCCACCGCGCAGTAAGGATTTTGTCCGTCGCGGGTGGCACCAATCTGCAGGAAAATCTTTCTCATCGCGTTGCCTTACCGGGTTAACGCCCGGAGATCACTTCAGTGACGACGTCGTGCATGACCCCGTTATTCACCTGAATCACTGCTTTGTGCGGGTCAAAACGCAGCACGCGCGAAAGCGCATCGCCGCGCTGTTCGTCCAGCAGTGAACTCACCTGCTTGCTACGCCAGCAGTGACGCATCTGCGCCACGGTCAAACCAGAGCGTTGCTCCAGCTGCTGCGCCAGCCCCAGGTCGTCGCTCTCGCCGCGCAGCAAGGCGCGCACCGCCGCTTCGTCCGGCGCATCGACTAGCTGCTGCAGCCAGCTTTTCAGCTGATTGCCTTCGGCGATAAACGGCGAATAGATCATGCAAACCAGTTGGGTTTCATTGAGGCCAAATGCCTGTTCGGCGAACTGCGCGGCGCGCTGGCGGGCGCGCTTAATCGCTTCATCGTCCTGATAACGTGCCGCCATCTCATCAATCAGCTGCGGCGGGAAATCTTTTTTCACCATCAGCCCGAGCGCAAAGCGCACATATTCGCGAATGCCTTCGGCGTAGCTGCGCTGCAACAGCGTCTCCGCACGCAGACCGCGAATATGTGCCATTAACGTCGGGTTCCCGCAGTCCGATTCGGAGAAGCTGAACATCAGTTCATCAAAGCGGAAATGCATAAATTCAGTCAGCAGCGCCCAGTGCGCGCCCGCTTCATAGGCGGTGTCCTGATAGATATTGAAGAACAGCGGATCGCGTTCCAGCTGCCAGGTAATACGATGCGCGGGCGTCACCTGATCGGCACCGTAGATATCGGCGAAATAGCGCTCGGCCACGCCATCCAGCGTCTGCAGGAAGCCGCTAAAGCCGCGCGACTTATCCGCCACCGGCGCAGCAAACAGCCGCGAAAGATGGCGCGCCCACGCCAGATAAGCGGTTTGTTCCTGCGGCGAATCGCCGGTGATGATCACATCAACGCCGCCGTCGTAATGCGCCGCCAGGCCAAACGAGTTCACCATGCTGAGATTACAGGCGTTACAAAACGTCGAGCGCGCATCGGCGCGGAAGCGATGGCCATTCATCAGCACATCGTTGCGATTCTGCTGGCGCACGCTGTCTGGCATCGGTAAATGGCGATCGAAGTGGCGGATTTGCAGGCCGTCAGTCACCAGACATTCGGTAAAGTCATCATCGTGGATGTGCAACGCGCGATACACGCGATCGATATTGTCCATTACGCTGTCGTTCATTGCCGCATGGCGGTTGGTGCTAATGCGCAGCTGAAAGGTGCTGCCATGTTGCTGCCAGATCAGCCCCTGAATGTAGCGCACGTACGCCACCATATAGCTGCTGTCTTTGCCGCCGCCGTAGGCCAGCAGCACGCGGTTATTCTCCGGGTGAGTGGCATCCGGGAGCGCGGCAAGTAAACGGCGTGAACAGTGTTGCGCGGAATCAATAATCGTGGGGGTGAGATATCCACTAATCTCTCGCATCAGGGTGGACAGATTATTCATTTTTCACTTCATCCTTTGGCTAAAAAGTCGCTGCTGCCGTGCTGGCGGCATCAGACGGGAAATGGGCCACGAAGGTGCTACGGAATGAATGCCTTAAAGACGATTGCGCGGGTTATCAATTAACTAATGCAGCCTAAAGTACTTTGAATGTAATCTGGTGAAAACGCACAGATCCGGACGAAATAGGGTGGAACAGATGGCGGATGAAACGGAACAGGGCAGTCGTTACCGTCAAATCGCAGAGCAGATAAAACAAGCCATTCACAGCGGCTCGCTGCCGCCCGACAGCCGTTTACCGTCGGTGCGCACGCTGGCGACGCAGTACAGCGTCAGCATGACCACCGCGCTGAAAACATTACGCACGCTTGAGGATGAGCACTACGCGGTGGCGCGTCCCAAGTCCGGTTTTTTTGTCGCCCCGCGGCCTGTTAATAAAACCTTTCCCACGCTCATCAACGAGCAAGCGCGCGAAGTGGCGCCGCTCGATGAGCAGACCGAGCTGCATCTGGCGATGCTCGGTTCAGACTGCCGCGTGCGGCTGGATCTGGCCAACGGCGACCTTTCACTCTATCCGGTGAAGAAGATTGGTTTGCTGATGCGCCAGATGGGTTACAGCAAACCGGCGCTGCTGGGGAATACCGTAAAAGGCACCGGCTACGCGCCGCTGAAAAATGAAATTGCACGCCGCGCGGTGGATTATGGCTGCAATATCAATGCGGATGACATCCTGATCACCAACGGCTGCATCGAAGCGATTTCGCTGGCGCTACGCGCCACCACGCGGCCCGGCGATATCGTCGCGGTGGAATCGCCGTGCTATTTCGTGTTGCTGCAGATGCTGCATAACCTCAATCTGCGGGTGATTGAGGTGGAAGCCGGGCCGGAAGGTTATGTCAATGTGGAAAAACTCACTTCACTGTTCCAGCGCAAAGCGGTGCAGGCGTATCTCACCATCAACAACATCAATAATCCGCTCGGCAAAAGCATTCCCAACGAGCAGAAAGCCTATATCGCGCGTCAGGCCGACGAGAACGATGTGGTGATCATTGAGGATGATATCTTCGGTGATACCGCGTTTGGCGAGCGCCGTCCGTTCCCGATGCGTGCCTTCAGCCCGAACGCTATTTTGTGCAGCGGCTTCTCGAAAACGGTTGCGCCGGGCATTCGCATTGGCTGGGTGCACAGCAGCAACTACATGCGCAAAATCGCCTCGCTGAAATACACCACCAGCATGGGCACGTCGGTGTTGTCTCAAGCAGCGATTGCCGAACTGCTGCGCAGCGGCGGCTATGATGCGCATCTGCGTAAGCTACGGCGCGAGTTGAAGAATCAAATCCAGCATATGCGTCAGGCGGTGCTGCGCTACTTCCCGCCGGGCACGCGGGTGTCTGATCCTGAAGGCGGCTATGTGTTATGGGTGGAAATGCCGATCGGTGCGCTGAATGTGCGCGCGCTGTTTCTCAAGGCGCGCAACGCGGGTATCGGTATCGCGCCGGGCCACATTTTCGCTACCGATCACCGCTACGATCACTGTTTTCGACTCAATGCCGGTTTTGGCTGGAATGCCGAAGTGGAGCAGGCGATTCAGCAGCTGGCGCAGTGGTGCCAGCTATCTATAACGCAGGGATAGCGCAATAGATTGCGCCGCTACGGAATGTGCACACAATCGTAGCGGCGCGATTGAGATGTTTAATCCCTAAACGCGGCTTCCAGCTCTTCCGCCAATATCTGCACCGCGCGCTCAATCTTCTCTGCATCCGGCACATAGTTCATGCGCATGCATTGATGGGTGTGTGGCCATTCATGTTCCAGCCCGGGGAAGAAGAAGTGGCCGGGCACCATCAGCACGCCGCGCGCTTTCAGGCGCTGATACAGCGCTTCGGTGCTGATCGGCAGATCGCGGAACCACAGCCAGAGGAAAATCGCGCCTTCGGGTTTATGAATCAGGCAGCGATCTTCCGGCAAATAGCGGCGCAGAATCGCAATCGTCTCGCTGACTTTGGCCTGATAGAACGGCTTAATCACCTCTTGCGACAGCCGCAGCAAATCCCCGCGTACGATCATCTCATTAGCAATCGCTGGGCCGATGCTGCCCGGCGCCAGGCTAATAATGCCGTTCATGTTGCCAATGGCGGTGATAGTGCTCTCATCGGCGACGATAATGCCGCAACGTGCGCCGGGGAGGCCAAGTTTCGACAGGCTCATGCACAGAATGGTATTGGGGTTCCACAGCGGGCGCGCTTCGCTAAAGATGATACCGGGGAACGGCACGCCGTACGCGTTATCAATCAGCAGCGGTACGCCGTGCTGCTGCGCCAGCGCATCCAGCTGCAGCAGTTCATCATCGGTGATCACGTTGCCGGTTGGGTTGGTCGGGCGCGAAACGCAGATCAGGCCGACATCGTCATTCAGCGGCAAATGGTCGAAATCAACGTGATATTTGAACTGGCCTTCCGGCAGCAGCTCAATGTTTGGCTTGGCGGAGACAAACAGATCCTCTTCCAGGCCGGCATCGGCGTAGCCGAGATATTCCGGTGCCAGCGGGAACAGCACGCGCTTTTTGCTGCCGTCGGCGCGACGTCCGGCGAACAAGTTGAAGAGATAGAAGAAGGCGCTCTGGCTGCCGTTGGTCAGCGCGATGTTTTGCGCGGTTAATGGCCAGCCAAGTTCCTCACGCAGCATCTTCGCCAGCGCATCCAGCAGCAGCGCTTTGCCGCGCGGACCATCGTAGTTGCACAGCGCTTCGCTCAGCTTGCCGTCCTGATGCATCTGCATCAGCAACTGGTTGAAATAGTCATTCATCGCCGGGATCTGCGCCGGATTACCGCCACCAAGCATGATGGTGCCGGGCGTGCGCAGGCCTTCACCCATGTCTTCCATCAGACGTGAGATGCCGGAGTGTTGAGTAAATTTGTCGCCGAACTGAGAAAAGGACATAGGAAGTTAAAACGTTGTGAAATCGAATGGGGAACCACCATAGCGCCCGCCGCTGGCAGGCGCAATGGGTAAACGGCAAGCTTAGCCTTGGATCTGCGGGTTAACACAGTTTTTCTCGACTTTGCCGCTCAGGGCGGCGATCAGGTTATCTACCGCGTCGCGCGCCATGCCGTAACGGGTTTCATGGGTGGCGGAACCGATGTGCGGCAGCGCGACCACGTTCGGCAGCGTCAAAATTTCGGCATCGGCAGGCACCGGCTCAACTTCGAACACATCCAGACCGGCGGCGTGGATAGTGCCGTCTTTCAGCGCCGCCGTCAGCGCCTGCTCATCCACCACCGGGCCGCGACCGGCGTTGATCAGAATTGCGCTTGGCTTCATCAACTTGAGCTGCGCCGCGCCAATCATATGGTGCGTCTGTTCGGTCAGCGGCAGGCTGATGCAGACAAAATCACTCTCTTTCAGCAAGGTTTCCAGATCGCAGGCACGCGCACCAAAGCGGGTTTCCGCCTCTTCATGCTGACGACGCGCGTTGTAGAGAATGTTCATGCCGAAGCCAAAGTGCGCACGCTGCGCCAGCGCCAGGCCGATGCGGCCCATGCCGAGAATGCCGAGGGTTTTGTGGTGCACATCAATGCCGAAATGATCCGGTCCGATGCTCTTTTTCCACTCGCCGGCTTTCACCCACTTATCCAGCTCGGTCACGCGCCGCGCGGTGCTCAGAACCAGCGCCATCATGGTATCGGCGACGGTTTCGGTCAGCACGGTTGGTGTGTGCATCAGCAGCACTTTGCGTTGATTCAGCGCATCAACGTTGAAATTATCGTAACCCACCGACACGGTGGAGCAGGCGCGCAGCGCGGGCATTTTAGCCAGCAACTCGCCATCCACTTTGCCGCCAGAGCCGAGCAAACCTTGCGCCTGTTCGAACTGTGCCGCGTGTTTTTCGATAGTTTCCGGGGAAATGTCGTGCACTTCAGTGACGGTGAAATGGGCATCCAGTTTGGTGCGCAGGTCATCTGGCAGGCTCTTATAAAGAATCACAGCAGGTTTCATCTTTTGCTCCCTTTAAAATGTAGGGGAGGCTTTAAGGCCTCCCGAATCGATTACGCGTGCTTCGCCCCGTGAACGGGCGGCGGCGTTTTGTTCTGGGCTGGTTTGACGATCAACGTCAGCCAGACCGAAGCCAGCAGCGCAGCACCCATGAAAATGTAGGAGGCGGCAGGCGAACCGGTCGCGCCATTAAGATAGCCTACAATCCACGATCCGACGAAGGAACCCAGTGCGCCCATGCTGTTGATTAATGCCATCGCACCACCGGCGACGTTGCGCGGCAACATCTCCGGAATGATGGCGAAGAACGGACCATAAGGCGCATACATCGCCCCACCGGCAATCACCAGCAGCGTATACGACAGCCAGAAGTTGCTGGAGCCCACCAGGTACGAACCGAGGAACGCCAGCGCGCCAATCAGCAGCAGCGGCCAGACAAACAGTTTACGATTCTGGGTTTTATCTGACGCCCACGACACCACGATCATCGCAATGGTCGCCACCAGATACGGCACCGCAGACAGCCAACCGGCTTCCACCATGCCCATCTGCGAACCGTTACGCAGAATGGACGGCAGCCACAGCACGAAACCGTACACGCCGATGCTCCAGGCAAAATATTGCAGGCACAGCAGGATCACGTTGCGATTACGGAACGCTTCACCGTAGTTACGTACCGCTTTAATCCCTTCCTGCTCTTTTTGCAGCTGCGCCTGCAGCGCGGCTTTCTCGCTTTCGCTCATCCATTTGGCCTGGGCAGGTTTGTCCTGCACCAGGAACCACCAGGCCACCGCCCAGATCACTGCCGGGATGCCTTCAATGATAAACATCTCGCGCCAGCCAAAGGACTCAATCAGATAGCCGGAAACCACCGACATCCACAGCACCGTCACCGGATTACCGAGGATCAGGAAGGTATTGGCGCGCGAACGTTCGGATTTGGTAAACCAGTTGCTGATATAGATCAGCATCGCCGGCATTACCGCCGCTTCCACCACGCCGAGCACAAAGCGGATCGCCGCCAGCATCGGAATGTTGCTGACCACGCCAGTCAGCGAGGCGCAGCCGCCCCATAAAATCAGGCACCAGAAAATCAGCTTCTTCACGCTGCGACGTTCGGCGTACAGCGCGCCGGGGATCTGGAAGAAGAAGTAGCCGAGGAAGAACAGGGCGCCCAGCAGCGATGACATGCCTTTGGTGATGCCGAGATCGTCATTTATCCCTGCGGCAGAGGCGAAGCTGAAGTTCGCCCGGTCCAGATACGCCAGACTGTAGGTGATAAACACGATGGGCATGATAAACCACCAGCGTTTTGGCGCGATTGTCTGCGATTTCATGGGTGACTCCTCTGGTTGAGGTGGACGCATTCAGTGGATGCGCCTCGCGATATTGTTGTAGTGGGTACAGCTATTGGGTTTCGTACGGACCCGTAGCGGCGCAATTTATTGCGCTTCTGGCAGCGAAGCCGCTGCGAAAAGCGCGCGATGCATCGCGCCGCTACGGGATTGTGCTGTTATCAGTAATCGCCCAATGCCGCGCGCGTCGGCAGGCCTTCACTGTCGCCAGCGACCTGAATCGCCAGCGAACCGATCTTATTACCGCGCAGAATCGCCTGCGGCAGGGATTTGCCCTCCAGCAAAGCGCTGATCAGCCCAACCGCAAAGCCGTCGCCGGCACCCACGGTATCGACCACATTCTCGACGCGAATCGGTGCGACCTGGCCTTGCTGGCCGTCGGCGGTTTTGTACCAGGCGCCGTCGCCACCGGTTTTGATCACCACCGCTTTCACCCCTTTATCGAGGTAGAAATCGGCGATGGCTTCCGGCTGGCGGTAGCCGGTGAGAATCAAACCCTCTTTCTCGCCCGGTAGCACCCAATCGGCGTATTCCGCCAGATGATTGAGTTGCTTACGCATCTCCTCTTCGCTGCGCCATAACACCGGACGCAAATTGGGATCGAAGGAGATGGTTTTGCCCCGCGCGCGCATCTCTTTTGCCGCGTGTTGCGCCAGGGCAAGCGAGCTGTCAGAGATTGCCGCCGCCACGCCGCTTAAATGCAGATGGCGCGCGCTGCCAAAGTAGTCGTCGTTGAAATCGTCGGGCGACAGATGGCTGGCGGCGGAGCCTTTGCGGAAATATTCGACTTCCGGATCGGAGCCGTCATCGACGCGGGATTTGAGCTGGAAGCCAGTGCGATAGCGCGCGTCCGTGGTAACGCAGCGGTGATCGACGCCCTCTTTTTCCAGCTGTTGCAGCGTGAAGCGACCAAAGCTGTCGTCGCCGACGCGGCTCACCCAACCGACCTGCAAACCGAGGCGCGCCAGGCCAATCGCCACGTTGAGTTCGGCCCCAGCAATGCGTTTGACGAAGCCTTCTGCTGCGGCGAGATCGCCGGTTTGCTGGGCGATAAACATCGCCATCGCTTCACCAATCGTCACCACATCCAGCGTTTTTTGCGTCATCATCGGCTCCTTACGCTGCACGCAGCAGGTCAACGTAATGGCGAGTGACCGCCAGCAAATCCGCGCCTTCCAGCGGGAATTCGATGCCGCGCGGTGCGTCGGTTGGCAGCGCGTTCAGCAGCGTGCGCCAGCTATCGTCGGCCTGATCCAGCGCGATCGCGCGGAAAGTAGCGCCGTGTGGCACCGCCGCTTTAACGTGGATGTAGCTAACGTAGCGACTGAGTTGCGCGGCGGCCTGCAAACCGTCTTCGCCGGTCCACTGCCAGTTGCCCATATCGAAGGTCATATCCAGCGGCAATGCGGCATCGCAAGCCTGATGGAAGAAGCGCAGCATCGGCGCCAGTTTGCTGTCTGGCGTTTGATCGTTCTCAACCACCAGCGTCACCGTTGATGCTTTAAGTACATCGAGCAGCGCGCGCACATCAAGTTCAACGAAATGGCCAAGCGCCACTTTCAGGCGCTGAGCGCCGATTTGTTCGGCTTCCTGCAGGAACTGCGCCAGACGGGGATTCAGCGCACCATCATCTAGCCACAACGCTTCCGGCACGGAATAACTGGCGCTCAGCTGATGCTGGGAAATCGCATTGCCCAGCGCATGCAGCAGGCAGAGTTCATTTTCGTTGAACAGCTCGCGACGAATTTCGACGCCATCTGCGCCGGCCTGTTTGATCAGCGGCAACAGCGCGGCCTGGCCACCCAATTCCGCTACTTTCTGCGCGCCGTATGCGGCAGTTACAACAATAATTTCTGGTTTCATCACGTTTCTCCGGGCATGACCACATCCCATTCGTTATAAAAAACCTAAATGGAACCGGTTCCAAAGGAAAGGCGCAGACCGTGAAATTATGATCATGCTCACGAAGTGAGCCATAAAAGGCCGGCTTAGCGCAGCGGCTGGCTGGAGCCGCGTACGATCAGTTCGCCGGAGAAGAGCTGTTCGCTGACCGGTTGCTCGCTGCCCTCAATGCGCGCGATAACCTGCTCCAGCGCGGCGTAACCAATCTGCCAGGTGGGTTGCTTTAAGGTGGTGATGCCGACACCCGCCAGCGCCGCCCATTCCAGTTCGTCAAAGCCCAGCAGGCCAATCGCTTCGCCCCAGCGCAGCGCAAGGCGCTGCAGCGCGCGCGCCACTTGCAAGGTCAGCGCGCCGTTGGCGGCGATCACCGCACAGCGTTTGTCGGGATGCCGCTGGTGGAATTCCCGCAGCTGTTTTTCCAGCGCGTCGGGCTGATGCAGCGCCACTTCGGCATTCTCTGCCGCAATCTCTGGCGCGTTTTTTACCGTGTCGTAGAAGGCGCGCAGACGTTCACGGCGCGTATTGACGCTGCCGAGCGGCTCGCTAAGGAAGAGCAGGGCTTGATAGCCGTTATCCAGCAAATGTTGGGTCGCAACCGTGGAGGCTTCAACGTTGTTGAGCCCCACCATATCGCAGGCGAAATCGGGGATTTTCCGGTCAATCAATACCATCGGCAGCATCGACTGTTGCAGGCGATTGAGCACTTCTTCATGCATGCCCACGGCATTAACCACAATGCCTTCCACCTGATAGCTGCTGAGCAGTTGCAGGTAATGCTGTTCGAGATCGACTTCATTGTTGGTGTTACACATCAGCAGGGTAAAGCCCTGCGCACGACACGCCGCTTCGATGCCGCTCAGCACGTCAACCGAGTAAGGATTGGTGATGTCGGCAATGATCAGGCCAATCAAACGCGTGCGGCCGCGTTTCAGTCCGCGCGCCATCTGGCTGGGACGATAGTTGAGTTCGGCGATGGCCTGTTCGATACGGGCTTTGAGATCGGGCGAGAGCAGATTCACTTCGCCATTCAGATAGCGGGAAACGCTGGTTTTACCGGTTTTTGCCGTACGGGCAACGTCACTGATTGTGGCTCGTGGCGGCCTGGTTTTCATTGCTTACACCTGCTGAAAAGAAACAGGCGAAGACTAACACAGCTCGCGCCAGGCGCAATCATTGCGCGTCAGAAGTGAGTCGCAGCACCGGCTGCCAGAGCGTTTGCAGATCGCCTGGCGGCACATCATCGAGCAGTTGCAGCACCATTTCGGCGATGCGCTCGCCAATGTGCTGCTGCGATGATTGCAGAATGGTGTTCACCGGCTGATCGACAATCGAATCGGGCGGCAATCCATCATACACATACAGCGGAATCGCCTGCGCGCCCTTCAGGCGGGCCGCCTGCTGCAGCGCAATCGCGGCACCTTCACCCAGCGTGCTGCAATCGGTGATGATCGCCTGCGGCGCGTCGCCTTGCGCCAGCCAGGCATTGGTTTGCTGATAGCCGGAGCGGCGTGTGGCGGGTAGTGCGGCCATCAGGGATTGATCGACCGGCGCCTGATGCCGAATCAGCGCATCAATAAATCCCTGGCGGCGATCGAGGATGTACGTTGCCGTTTCGTTACTGCCGAGATAGGCCAGACGCGGCCACCCTTGTTGCAGGCAGTGTTCTGCCGCCAGAAAGGTACCGGCGTGATTATCGTAATCAATCCATGCGTATGGCAGCGGCAGCTCGCTGCGGCCGAGCGTCAGGAAGCGGAAACCCTTCTGCTGCAAGCGTTGCAGTCGCGCATCCTGCGGCAGGGTGTGGGTTAAAATCAGCGCATCGATGGCGCCGCTGCGCAGCATGCGGATCAGCTTACGCTGTTGCCCTTGCGGTTTGTCAGGCAGCAACAGCAAATCAATATCGTGCTGGGCGAGGCGTTGATCCAGCATCAGCAGCATTTGGCTGTAATAGCTGTCATTGAGCGAGGCGTGGCTGATGGGAAAGAGTAGACCGACCGCATTGGCGCGCCCGGTTTTCAGGCGGCGGGCAGCGTCGTTGGGGCGATAGCCGCGCGCATTCGCTTCGTCTTCAATGCGTTTACGCGTGACGGCCGCTACATCGTCATAGCCATTTAGCGCCCGGCTCACGGTAGTAACAGAGAGGCCAAGGGTAGCGGCGATGGCTTTGAGTGACATGATAGCGTCCCACTGATCAATTTTTGATCACGCTAGCATAAAGGAAAAGGCGGCTCTATCGGTTACGAATTTTTTAGCTTTTTCTAACAAAGATGGCGTCAAAAGAGGCGGAAAAATGTGACAAAAGCCGATCTGTTCGTGCAGATCGGCTCTTTACTTTTAGCCCAGTGGGCTGAGGGTGATCTCAACGCGACGGTTCTGTGCTTTACCGTCTTCGGTGCTGTTGCTGGCAACCGGATTATCCGGGCCTAAACCCTGGGTGCGCAGACGGTTTTGTGCCACGCCTTGCAGAATCAGACCGCTGGCCACGCTGTCGGCGCGCTGCTGTGACAGGCGCATATTCAGCGCGCGCGTGCCGGTACTGTCGGTATAGCCCACCACATTCACGGCGGTTTTTGGATACTCTTTCAGCACCATCGCCACGCCGGTCAGGGTGTTGGCGCCCGCCGGTTTCAGGTTGCTGCTGTTGGAATCAAAGGTGACGTTATTTGGCATGTTGAGCACGATGTTGTCGCCCTGACGCGTCACGCTGACGCCGGTGCCGCGCATTTTGTCGCGCAGTTTCGCTTCCTGCACATCCATATAATAGCCCGCGCCGCCGCCCAGTGCGGCACCGGACGCCGCGCCAATCAACGCACCTTTACCGCGATCTTTCTTCGACGACGACAGCACGCCCACGCCCGCACCCAGCACCGCGCCCAAACCGGCACCGATACCCGATTTGCCCGCCTGCGATTCGCCGGTATAGGGATTGGTGGTACAACCCGACAGCGCGAGGCTGCCGCTCAGTAACAAGGTCAGCGCCAAAATACGCTTATTCATGAAAAATCCCTCACAGATTTAAACGGGGAAAAGCCCCAAAACGGCACTATTATGCCGTTCAATTATGGGGAAATGCGTGAGGGTCAGTCTTAATTTGTAAACTTTTGCTTTAAAGATTATCAGGATGGCAAAAACAGCTGGTTTGATGATCGTTAATTAAGCCGCAGGCCTGTAAAAATGAGTGGCAAGTTGTGGGCCCGACGAATTTAAAACCACGCTTCTTAAGTGCTTTCGACAGCGCAATGGCGGGCTCGGAGGTCGTTGGCGCGTCTTTGTAATTCGCGTAACGGTGCAAAATCGGCGTATGGTCGACAAAAGACCAGATAAAGCGTGAAAACTCCTCTCCGGTAGCTTCCAGCGCCAGCAAGGCACGCGCATTGTTGATGATCGCTTCCAGCTTGCCGCGATGGCGAATCAGTCCCGCATTTTGCATCAACCGTGCCATGTCGCTTTCATCCATCAACGCCACGGCATCGGGATCAAATTCATGGAATGCGCGGCGGTAGTTTTCGCGTTTTTTCAGTACCGTAATCCATGAAAGTCCAGCCTGTTGGCCTTCAAGACAGACCATTTCAAATAAGACTCGCTTATCGGTTTGCGGCACGCCCCACTCTTTATCGTGGTACGCCAAATACAGCGGATCCTCAGTTACCCAGCCACAACGTTGCATTGCATCACTCCCTTAGCCTATGAAATAGCGATAGTTCCCTTGACGAATGGCAAAAGCGATTAATAGTTATACAAGGGGCGCCGATATAGATCTTATAAAACCTAAACGCCCATCTCTTCCCGGCTCGTCAGGAGTCCTTCATGTTGCAGAAAAGTCAGCGGACAGGCCAGCATATAATCGCGCTGGCTTTTGGCAGTGTATGGCTATTTTTTCTGGCCGGGAATACCTATGCCTTTGATCAACCGAGCCAGAATAGCGCACCCGATTACAACGCCATACTTGCTGAAAAAATTTCCAGTAATCACCTGATGTTGACAGAAAATCCCGATGCCAACCTGTTTGACGCCGCGCTTAACTCGCCGAATGACTACGCGCTGGTGATACACAGTGAAACCGCCAGCGTCGGCGCTACGCCTTTTGTTAATCGCTACTCTGCCGGCTGGTCGATGCCGATGAGTAAAGCGGTGAGCACCGGGCCGGTGGCGCAGTTTGCGGTAGATGATTCGACCTTGAGCTGTCCGAAGTGCGCAGGAGTGGATAGCAACAACGCCGAGCACATTGCCTCCGTTGGCTGGCGCGTGGATTCCAGCCTTAGTGGGATATCGCCGTGGGCGCAGGTAAGTTACAGCCATCTGGTAAATGAAGAGTTGCCATCGCCCACCCGCGAACGAGCCGAGGATATCAACGGACGGGAAAGCAATTGGGTGGATGTCAGCGTCGGCGCAAATATGCCGCTGGGGCAAAATATGGCGGCCTTTGCTTCTTTTGCGCAAACTGGCGCAGTGACCAGCGGCGAGCAGTTTATTTATAGCCTGGGCGTCAGCGCCAGCTTCTAATCGGCATAAAAAGAGAAGTGACAAAACGTGAGGTCCATATACTAAGCGCGCTAATCATAACTTTGGTCACAATATGCGCAACAATATTATTCTTATTAGCCGTGAAGTTACGGCCTTTCTCATCAGTGGATTGGTACTCGTTTTCTGTATGGCGATGGTCTACATCGACGTCAACTGGATGAACGATGCCCTGCACGAAACCTCCTTCACCGAAATCACCCAGGAGCTGATGCTCTTGCTCATCGCCACCTTCTATTTCCTCTCGGCCTGGCAGCGGCCATCACAACGCAGCGTGCTGATCCTGGTCGGCGGTTTTTACAGCTGCATGCTGATTCGTGAGATGGACTTCCTGTTCGATTTCATCAGGCACGGCGCATGGCTGTGGTTTGCGCTGGCGACGACGGCGGCCTGTCTGGCGATGGCCTTCCGCCAGCCGCGCCAAATCCTGCCCGGGCTGGCGTCGCTGGTTCAGCATCGCAGCTGGCAGATGATGGCCGCAGGTTTACTGGCTATTTTGGTGTTTTCGCGCCTGTTTGGCATGCATCAGCTGTGGGAACATCTGATGCTCGATGGTTATAACCGCGTGGTAAAAAACATGGCGGAAGAGGGCAGCGAGATGTTTGGCTACAGCCTGTGCCTGATCGCATCGGCTCGCTATCTTTGGCAAACCCGGCCGCAGCCTGTCGCGGTTCGGGTGCCGCACGCGTCACGCCATGTGGATCGCGCCGAACCGCTGACGATGCCACGCTAATCGCTGCGACCTTTTTGACGATCACTTGTCCTAAAACAGGTACACTTACCGCATAACGCCGGGCTGAATTTGCCGCCCGGCGCACCATGCTGGTTAACGTCAGGTTTCTTCATGTCAGTCAAAATCTTATCTTCAACGTTGGTGGGGCTGGATGGCTTCTGCCATGACCCGCTCGCCGTGCTGCAGCAGGCCGATAACGGCACGCTGGCGGTGCTGCATAACAATACGCCGGCGTTTTATGCGCTCACGCCGCAGCGTCTGGCGCAGCTGCTGGCGCTGGAAGCCGCCGCGCAGCAGCCCAATGATGTCACGCTGGATGAGAGTCTGTTTCAGACCGAAAGCGCGCCCATCGCCACGCCGGTGGGCAAGTTCGCAATGTATGAAGGCTGGCAGCCCGATAGCGATTTTCAGCGTCAGGCCGCCATCTGGGGCGTGGCGTTGAGTGAACCGGTTACCGCCGCCGAGCTGGCCACGTTTGTGGCGTACTGGCAGGCGGAAGGCCGTTTGTTCCATCATGTGCAGTGGCAGCAGAAGTTAGCGCGCAGCGTGCAGATGAATCGCGCCGCCAATGGCGGACAGCCAAAGCGCGATCTCACGCAAATCAGCAATACTGATTACGATATTCCCGATGGATTCCGAGGTGAGTAATGAAAACGCCGAACGATCTTTTTAGTCGCCTGAAAAAGATGATGCCGTCCGAAGTGCAGCCGAAATTCAAAAGCGGCGCGGAGCTGCTGGCCTGGAACCAGGAGCAGGGCCGCTTGCGCTCGGAAGCGATTGTGCGAGAAAACCGCGCGATGAAAATGCAGCGCATCATGGGGCGCTCGGGCATCCGCGAGCTGCACATGAACTGCTCGTTCGACAACTATCGCGTGGAAAATGATGGGCAGCGCAAAGCGCTGGCCATGGCGCGCGAATACGCCGCCGGATTTGAAAACAGCATCTCCAGTTTTGTTTTTTCCGGTCGTCCCGGCACCGGTAAAAACCACCTTGCCGCAGCGATTGGTAACGATCTGATTATTCGCGGTAAAAGCGTGCTGATTGTGACCGTGGCCGACTTGATGTCGAGCATGAAGGGCACTTTCAGCGGCGGCAGCGATTTAACTGAAGAGCGCCTGCTGCACGATCTCAGCCATGTGGATCTGCTGGTGATCGATGAGATCGGCATGCAGAGTGAATCGCGCTATGAAAAAGTGATCATCAATCAGATTGTTGATCGCCGCTCATCGTCGAAACGCCCAACGGGCATGTTATCGAACCTCGATCCCGCCGGCATGAATTCGCTGCTGGGTGAACGCGTGATGGACCGTATGCGCCTCGGCAACAGCTTGTGGGTGCGCTTTGACTGGGAAAGTTATCGCAGCCGTGTGCGCGGTGATGAGTATTGAGGAGTGCTATGAAAGCAGCCAGTAAAGGTCCAGCACTACTTCGCCTGAACAACCTGAAGCGGGTGATGATGCAACTGCGCACCACCCGCATCACCTCCCGCCAGGATCTGGCATTAGCGCTCGAGCTGAGCAAAAACACCGTTTCACTGATTGTCGATGATTTGCTGGAAGCCGGGCTGATCAATGAGCTCGGCCCGGTTAGCGTGGCGTCAGCGGGCCGGCCGAAAATCGAAATCTCGCTGCGCGCCGAAAAGCTGAAAAGCGCGGGCATCATGGTGGAGCGCCAGGCGATTCACTGGCGCGTGTGCGACTATTTCTCGCAGGTGATTGCCGAGCAAACCTGGCGCACCGAAACCAGCGATCCTGAGCAGTTGCTGCATGAGCTGGTGGAAGTGTGCCAGACCTTGCACGCGGCGCATCCCGAGCTGCTCGGCGTGGCGATTGGTTTCCCTGGCATCATCGATCCGCATCGCGGCTGGGTGCATTTTTCCGCGCATCTGGGCTGGCAGGATGTGGATGTGATGACCATTCTCAGCCACGAGATGCCGCTGCCGCTGCGCATCATGAATAACGTCAAAGCGGCGGCGCTGCTTTCGGTGCAGCAACTCGAACTGAATAAGTCGCAAAGCCATTTCTATCTGCGAATTTCTGAAGGATTAGGTGGCGCGCTGGTGGAACACGGCGAGGTGTTTACCGGCAGCAGCTGGACGGCGGGCGAGATCGGCCATCTTACCGTGCAACCCAACGGCGAACGCTGTAGCTGCGGTCGCTTAGGTTGTCTGGAAACGCTGGTGAGCAAACCGGCCATTCAGCAGCAGCTGGCAAAACGCAAACCGGGCCTGCGCTGGCAGAATGGCGAGAGCGAACCGGAAATCCTGAAAGAGGTGATGACGCAGGCGGGCACCCACTTGGGCAACGCGTTGAGTCAGGTGATGCAGCTGGTGAATCCGGCCAGCATCATTATTGATGGGCCGTGGAATGCGCAGCCAGCGTTTGTGCAGGCGGTGCAGCAGGCGGCGCAGGCCGGTGCGCTGGCCTTTACCTTCGCCCATACCGCGCTGCATTTCCTGCCGCTGCGTATCGATCCGGCCAACGGCTTAGCGCTGGCGGTGATTGAGCAGTACGAACGCCTGAGTTAACAAGGGCGCCATAAAGGGCGCCCTGCAGATCCCTATCCTTACCGATTAATGCCGTGGAATATCAAATGATTCGCTCGCCTTCACGGTGGACGTCGTCTCCGGCAACTCTGCTTCGACGTTAAATTTACGCAGCACCAGCGCATGAATCTTCTCAAGCGACACGCCGGCCGTTTCTGGCAGATAGCGGAAGGTGAAGAAGTACATACCCAGCGAGAAGATTGCGAACAGCAACAGCGGGAAGCCACCGTGGAACATATCCAGCAGCATCGGGCTGCTGTTCATGATCGGGAAGGTGCTGCTGATAACAAAGTTAGCCATCGACATCGCGCAGATGGAAATCCCCACGCAAATCGAACGAATCTCGGTTGGGAACACTTCGCCCAGTACCGTCCAGACGATCTGCCCCCACGTCATACCGAAGAAAATCATGTAAGCGAACAGGCCAATAACCGCCAGCATACCCGGCAAGTGGTAATAGAAGGCGATGAAGGAGTAGGTCAGGCACACGCAAGAGGTGATTGCGCCCAGCAGCAGCAGCTTACGACGACCGACTTTATCGATCAGCATCATCCCCGCCAGCACGCCAATAAACTGACAAATCGACAGCCAGAAGGTTTGCAGCAGCGCTGAGTCAGTGCTGCCCGCGACGTTTTTCAGCAAGGTTGGCCCAAAGTACTGAATGACGTTGATACCGCTGATCTGGTTACCCACCGCCAAACCGATGCCGACAATCAGCAATGGAATGGTGGTTTTATCCAGACGCAGACGCGATTTGTGCTGCTGCGCGGTTTTATCAGAAAACGAATGTTTGATTTCGTTGAACACGCTCTCGGCATGTTCGCGGTTAGAGATTTTGGTCAGCGTATCCAGCGCTTCATCGTACTTGCCTTTCAGCACGTTCCAGCGCGGTGATTCCGGGATAAAGGCGATGAACAAAATAAACAGCGCGCACGGCACCAGCGCGGTGGCGAGGATGTAGCGCCAGCCCATGTTGATCATCACATCCGGCAAGGTGGATTTGGTGATGAAGTAGTTGGTCAGCAACACTACCGATTGTCCGCCGACGCAGCACACCGCATAGAGCGCGGTGGTACGGCCACGAAACTTCGAAGGCGACAGCTCGGCCAGATAGATAGGCGAAATTACCGACGCCAGGCCAATCGCTAATCCGCCAATCATGCGGAAGATGACGAACACGGTGAAGTTATGCGCCAGCGCCGTGCCGATTACCGAAACGGTAAACAGCAGGGCGGTGATGGCGAGGGATTTTTTACGTCCCAGCTTGTCACTGAGGCGCGGTGCCATAAAGCAGCCGATCAAACTGCCGAGCAGGATATTGGAAACGGCCCAGCCGGTTTCAGCGGGCGTTAACTGGAAATATTCACTTAAGGGTTCGATTGCACCGGAGATAATGGAAGAGTCATATCCCATCAGCAGACCGCCGAATGCCGCGACAGTACAGCAGAGAATGACATACTTCATGTTGTAGCGTTTTTGCCTGGTATCCATTGTTATAGCCCCTTGTCTCTACGGCCTGAACGTTACTTGTCCAGAAAGAGGGTGGTGTAGGTTTCGATGTTCAACTTTTATTCACGCGAGGTCTTCGTGTTGGAATATATGTTCTAAATGATGGTATTTGGATCATTTTTTCCGAAAAGTGTGAAGGGGGTGGCGAAAATTGCCGAATAAGTCGTCAGGAGTATGCTTATAGCCCAATGAAATGATAGGTTTTTCATCAACTCACTCAGTAAGGGCATTGCACAATTTGCTTTTTATTGGAATTTTCATTCTGTTAAACACGCGGGTTTGCCGGGTTTATTTCACCCGACTGAGCGCACGGGTGCGTTTCATTTTTTAACAGGCAACGGGCATAATACGTTGATTATCAGCCCCTCTTTGCGGACGTCGTAATGAAAACGCAGCGCATCACTCTGGACGATATTGCTACCCTGGCGGGCGTCACCAAAATGACGGTAAGTCGCTATCTGCGCACGCCGGAAAAGGTCAAAACGGAAACGGCGGAGAAAATCGCCAGCGTGATTGCCGAAATTGGCTACGTCGCGGATAGCGAAAATGTCGCAGCGACCAAACAGAACCCACCGCGCATCGGCGTGTTAATTCCTTCTTTTAATAATCAAATCTTTGCCGACTTGCTGGCGGGTATTGAATCGGTGACCAGCGCGCACGGTTATCAAACGCTGGTGGTCAATTACGACTACAACGCCCAGCGTGAAGAGGAGCAGATCGCCACGGTGCTGGCCTTTAACATCAAAGGGCTGATCCTGACCGAATCTGTGCACACCGTGCGCGCAGAAAAATACCTTAACGCCGCCAACATTCCGGTGGCGGAAGTGATGGGGCTGACCGAGGCGCGTGGACGCATCAATGTGGGTTTCGACAACTATCGCGCCGGCTACGACATGACGGCGATGCTGCTGGCCAGCGGCAAACAGCGCGTTATCTATTTTGGTTCGATGTCCGATCGCCGTGATGAGCAACGCTACGCCGGTTATCGCGATGCGGTTGAAGCGGCCGGGTTGCCTGCGGGCCGGATTGTGCCGAACAAGGTCTCTTCGGTATCGATTGGCACCGGCATGATGACGCTGGCGCGCCAGCTCTATCCGGAGATGGATGCGATTCTTTGTACCAATGACGATCTGGCGGTTGGCGTGCTGCAGGAGTGTCAGGCGGCGCGCATTGCCGTGCCACAAGCGATGGCGATTGCCGGTTTTCACGGGCTGGAAATTGGTCAGGCAACCACGCCACGCTTAGCCAGCGTGATCACGCCGCGCTTTGAGATGGGAAAAGTGGCGACGGAGATCATCCTGAAAAAGATCAACCAGCAGCCCACCATCGAGCAGGTCGACCTGCATTATCGCCTTTCAATGGGCGCGACCATTTAAATCATGGCGCATAGCGCAGATGAAGCAGCGGAAAAGGATTTCCCTGACCATCCAGCGGCGAGCGGCCGGTGATGACAAATCCCTGATGCTGATAGAAACCTAGCGCCTGCGGATTCTGCTCGTTCACATCCAGTTCGGTGACATTCATTTGTTCGATGGCGAAGCGCAGTAGCTGTTTGCCTATGCCGAGACCAAACACTTGCGGCGCGACAAACAGCATCTCCAGCCGATTATCCGCCACGCCGAGAAAACCGACGATGTTCTGTTGTTCATCGCGATAAACACGCAGCTCAACCATCGGCAAATATTGCTCGCGCACTAACGGGCGCAGAGCGCGGATATCCGCATCTTGCAGGAAATGATGCGTCGCCCGCACCGAGGCTTCCCATACCGTGGTTATCGCCTCGAAATCGCTCCTCTGCGCGGGGTGAATTCCTTTCATGGTGTTCTCCTTGATATTTTCGTGTCATATCCGTAAACGCTGATGATTAAGCTTTTGACTCGATGATAGCGCGATAAATTGTTGCCACTTCACTCCTTTGTTAGAGTGTGGTGAATTTTAGAGGAATGATTTATGCCGCGCGATAATCGCTTGTCCCGCTCGTTGCACGCACTGATACATCTGGATCGGCACGTTAAACGCGCCACTTCAGAAACGATGGCTAAAATGTTGGGCACTAATGCGGTGGTGGTGCGCAGGATGATGTCCGGCCTGCGTGATAAAGGGTATGTGGTGTCAGAAAAAGGGCACGGTGGTGGATGGGAGCTGCGTGTGGCGTTAACGGAAATATCCCTGCTGGATGTTTATCAGGCAATCGGCGCACCAGCGCTGTTTAGCATTGGTCCGGCTGCGGAGCCCTCGCCTTGTCTGGTTGAGCATGCCGTTGATGCGCAACTCGATCAAACCCTTAGCGAAGCGGAAGCGCTGTTGTTGAAGCGCTTTAGCCAAATTACTGTTGCCGATATTAGCGACGATTATCTGAGTAAAATGGCTAAACTTGGCCTCCCGTCCGATACCTTCCCTAAATGCAGTGAATAACCGATTTTTCCCGGCTATTCATCACATCGGTTAATCCTGTTTTTGTAAGGTGATTTGTGCTTCATGCTTCATGACGTGCGTAGTAATGGCCGCCTGGAAAACCTTAAACATCAAACCATTAATAAAGGTTGTTAGCGTGAGGGTGATAAATGCTGTCATCAGCCAGTCAGCAATTGCCATTCCGCTATGTAATAAATCAGGGTGATAAACCACCATGCCGAAAAATACCACCCAGTGGCTCATGCAATAGAAGCAATGAAACAAATGACCCAATAATGCGTTCTTTTTAGCGGTCCATGCGCGTAATCCCGCGAATAGCTCAGTTTGGGTAATTGTCATGGAAATACTGGCCGATGCCAGTGCGATCGCCAGGCATATTGACAGGTTCGATATTATTAAGCTGCTCATACATTCTCCTTTTCATCTCAAAGTATCATTTCATGTAACTAACAATATTACATGATGCATTTGGCTACAAGATGCCGAAGAGTCCTAGCTGTAGGAACAGCCATAAATTGGCGAGTTATCGTTATTTATTGGCTTTTGACCATCACATAGCCAGCTAACGTCTTCTTATAATGCTTATCAGTTAATCGCTGACACCGAAATTTCAGAGCGCACTGATCGTAGCGGCGCAATTTATTGCGCGATAAATCGCGCCGCTACGGGATGTGCGACGATTTATCGGTATCACGGTATTCATTTCGACATCAGGAGGAAAGATGGATATGCACGCCGCCTTTATGCAGCAACTGATGCTCTGGATTGAGGACAATATTGAGCAGAAACTCATTCTGGAAACCGTGGCGCGCCGCGCCGGCTATTCGCAGTGGCATCTGCAGCGACTGTTTCGCAGTTACACCGGCGTCGCGCTGGGTACCTATATTCGCGAGCGCAAGTTAACGGCTTCGGTGATTGCGCTGTTGAACAGCAATATGCCGCTGATGGATATCGCCATCAAATATGGCTTCGACTCGCAGCAAACTTACTGCCGCACCTTCCGCCGCATGTTCGACCTGCCGCCAGGCGCGTTCCGTCGCAAATATCAGCACAGTTTGCCGGACATTGACGGGCCCGCTAGTTTGCTGTTTTTGCATCCGCAGAGTCGACTGGCGGCGTAAAGTATTTGCCGGGCGTTGAGCCAAACGCGCTGCGAAAAGCGCTGATGTAGCTGCTAACGCTGTCGAATCCGACCTGCCACGCCACTTGCTGCACACTTTTGCCCGCGGCCAATCCTTCCAGTGATTTGAGTAAACGTGATACCTGGCGATAGCGCGTCAAACTCATGCCGACCGCGCTGGCCCAATGACGGCTGAGGCTGCGCGGGCTGAGTCCTGCCCAGCGCGCCAGTTCGGGCCCGGTACGCGTATCGGCGGGGTCGTCCATTAACAGGCGCGCAATCTGCAGCAAGCGCGGTTCTGCTGGCAGCGGTAACGTCAGCGGATGTTCGGTCGATTCATATAACTCATCCAGGAACACCTCGCACAGGCGATGGTAGCGCGCGCTGCCCCAGTGATCGGGCGACAAGGTTGCCAGTCTTTCCGCCAGCGGCTCCAGCACCGACGGGCAGGAAAGCAGGACGGGATGATCCGGCAAGGGCGCGGCCAGCGCGTCGTCTACCAATACTGTCCAGCCAAGCACCGGGCCCGGCCCGATGATCGCATGTTCAAAGTAGGGCGGAATCCAGCCCACCAGTCGCGGCGGATTGGCAAAAATACCCGACGGCGTTTTCACCGTCATCAATCCCTGCTTCAAACAGAAGAGCTGCCCGGCAGCGTGGCGATGGGTGAAGGTTTCACGGTCCAGCTGCTTCGCTAACGCAGCGGCAATCACTTTCGGCGCATCCGGCTGCAGCAGGCGCTGACGCAGCTCAGCCTGACGTGGATTGCCGGAAAAAGTCAGAGTATCGGTTGGATGGATTAGCATGCCTGGCTCCACAATGCGATGAAGGAGCAAAGTGGCGGAGATAGGTGGGGAAGTAAAGCGTGGGTGTGTATAAGTTGAGGAGTGAAAGGGCGGGATGCGGCCCAGCGGCGATCATTTCGATTTCTTAGGGATTGTCTGCCACTGCAGCAGACCGGCAATGTTGTTTTCACCTTCTGCCTCTTTTAAACGACGCTGACGCTGTTGCTCGGCGAATTGACCGTATTCAGCCTGCGCTTTTTCATCGGCCATTTTCTTACTGATTGAACCTGCACCTTGCAGCACATCGCGATCGTTAAACTGCAAAAATTGATCGAGTTTGCTCTGCCAATCGCGAAGAAAAACCTGCTGGCGGCGGCGCGCTTGATCTTCTGCGAAATCCAGCCACATCGTGACCACGCGATTAAGCTCGCTCACTTCGTCCTGAACCAGATAATATTTAGCCACGGTGACATCGCTTCTGCGCACCTCTTCACCTTTGAAACTGGTCAAACCCATATGAGGTTGGCTGGCGTTGGCGCGCAAATGAATCAGCTCGGCAGCGGTATAACCGGTACAGGCAAAGTGCAATTTGTTCTGAATGGTTTGAAAAAACTGCGTGGTCTCTTTGAGGGAAGGTTGATAGTCAGCCGCTAAGGCAAAAATCTCGCGAACGCGTAAATACATCCGACGCTCACTGGCGCGAATGTCGCGAATACGCTCCAGCATTTCATCGAAATAGTCAGGTACTGCGGATGAACCAACCGGCGGATTTTTCAGCCGCTCATCGTCCATCACAAATCCCTTAATCAAATATTCTTGCAGGGTTTGCGTTGCCCATTGGCGGAACTGAGTACCGCGAGCAGAGCGGACGCGATAACCGATAGCGAGAATCATTGGCAGATTGTAATGAAGGGTATTGCGGCTGACTTGACGAGTTCCTTCCTGTTGAACTTGTAAGTAAGACTTACAGGTTGCGTTTTGTTCAAGTTCGCCTTCGTCATAGATCGCTTTAATGTGCTGTGTAATGGCTTGCGGCGTGATTTGGTAAAGGGTGGCGATTGATGCTTGCGAAAGCCAAAGCGATTCCTGCTCGAAGCGACATTCAACCCGCACTTTCCCATCGCCGCTCGCAAACATGACAAATTCGCCTGCTGGTGATGGTGTGGATTGCTCCTCTGACATGTCGCCTCCGCTCTTATAGGATCTGGTGCACAGTATGCCAGAGAGACGCAATGAAGCTCATTAGTCGATTGGCGATAATTTTATCAACTGCAGCGGAGCAAAATCGGTAAACGGTTGAGGTGCTCCACAATTACAACCTCATTAACAGCGTCTACAGTTAACCTATCCACCTTCCTTCACCAAGTCTCTGACACCATGAGCCTTTCTCTGATGCATTACCTTCGCGCGCGTCTGCGTTTGCTGATTTCGATTGTGGCTGGCGTGGCCTGTTATTTCTTCCTGCCTGCGCACCTGGGCATGTTGCAGCGTCTGCTGATTGGCTGGAACGTGCTGGCATGGCTCTATCTCGCTTTTCTGTGGCTGCGCATGTTAGGCACCGAGGCCAAAGATATTCCGCATATTGCGAAAATCGAGGATGAAAGCGCGACGCTGGTGTTGAGTATGGTGACACTTACCTGCCTGGTCAGCATTCTGGCAATTCTGATGGAGCTCACCACGCTGAAGAGCCTGACGGGAACGCCACGCGTGCTGCATCTGCTACTGACCGCGGCAACCTTGGTGGTTTCCTGGGCGCTGCTTCCGACGTCATTCGCCATGCATTACGCGCATCATCACTATCTGCAGCGCAGCAAGGATGTCACGCCGATGATCTTTCCTGAAAAGCCCGAGCAGCCGGGATACTGGGATTTTCTCTACTTCTCTTTCACCATCGCGGTAGCTTCGCAAACCGCCGATGTGGCAACGGGCACCACGGATATGCGGCAAATCGCTCTATTACAGTCGGTTATTTCGTTTGTATTCAATCTGGCGATTTTGGGATTGTCGGTGAATGTGGGGGCGGGGTTGTTGAGTTAGCTGAATGAAACAAAAAAAGTGGCGGAAGATCACAGGAGTCGAACCTGCCCAGGACCGCTGGCGGCCCCAACCGGATTTGAAATCCGGCCGCCTCACCGGAGACGACGATCTTCCTTTGAAGATGCCGCAGAAGTATAGCGACAATCGCGGCGGAATTCTTGATCTCAGCCGTGCGTCACAGCACGTTTTCACCGTGAAGCTGCCGATACTCCTTTGGCGTATTGGCGTAACTCTTTTTAAACACCGAATAGAAATATTGCAGCGACGGGTAACCACACATTTGTGAGATCTCATTGATGCTCAGCGAAGAACACGCCAGCAGCTCGCGCGCTTTCTCCAGTTTTTCGCGGTGGATCATGGCGTGAATGGTGTCGCCGGTTTCATCACGGAAGCGTTTTTCCAGGTTTGATCGCGAGATGCCGATGGCATCCAGCACCTGTTCAACTTTAATGCCTTTGCAGGCGTTAAAGCGGATGTAATGCATCGCCTGAATCACCGCAGGATCGTGCAAGGAGCGGAAATCGGTAGAGCGGCGCGCAATCACTTTTACCGGCGGCACCAGAATTCGTTGCAGTTGCAGAGGCTGATTATCCAGCAGGCGATGCAGCAGTTTTGCCGCCTGATAACCCATCTGACGTGAACCCTGCGCCACGGACGAGAGCGCCACGCGCGACAGATAACGCGTCAGTTCCTCGTTATCAATCCCGATCACCGTGAGCTTTTCCGGCACCGGAATTTTGAGGTATTCACAGGCCTGCAGCAGATGGCGCGCACGGGCATCGGTGACGGCAATAATACCGGTTTGCTGCGGCAAGGTTTGCAGCCAGTCAGCCAGACGGTTTTGAGCGTGCTGCCAATTTTCCGGCGCGGTTTCCATGCCCTGATAAACCACGCCTTGATAACGCTCGCGCGCCACAAGCTGGCGAAACGCATGTTCACGCTCTTGCGCCCAGCGTTTGCCGCTGGCTGCGGGCAAGCCATAGAATGCAAAGCGGTTCACGCCTTTCTCTTTCAAATGCAAAAAGGCGCTCTCGACCAGCGCGGCGTTGTCGGTGGCGATGTAATGCACCGGCGGATAGTCCTGCGGCTGATGGTACGATCCGCCAACGCCAACTATCGGCACCGACACGTTCGCCAGCAGTTTTTCAATCGAGGGATCGTCGTAATCCGCGATAACCCCGTCGCCCAGCCATTCACGGATATTGTCGATGCGGCAACGAAAATCCTCTTCAATGAAAATGTCCCAATCCGTTTGTGATGCCTGTAAATACTCACCGACGCCCTCAACCACCTGGCGGTCATAGACCTTATTGGCGTTGAACAGCAACGTAATGCGAAAGCGTTTCTCATGCATCGTGGCGCACTCTCCTAAATCGACAGCACCTTGCATAGCATGGCACGACGGACAGCTGAAAGAATTTGCACCACATTGTGATCCCCCACGCGATTACACCCGGCGGCGCGTCGCGGTATCCATCCACACTGCCAGCAGCAGGATGGCGCCCTTGACGATGTACTGCCAAAAGGTCGGGACATCCATCATGCTCATGCCGTTATCCAGCGACGCCATGATAAATGCGCCGATGACCGCGCCCGCCACCGAACCAACGCCGCCCGCCAGGCTGGTGCCGCCAATCACGCAGGCGGCGATAGCATCCAGCTCGGCAATGTTGCCTGCCGAAGGCGAACCCGCGCCAAGGCGTGAGCTCAGGATCAGGCCAGCAATCGCCACCATCACGCCATTGATGGCGAAAACCGCCAGCTTGGTGCGGGCCACATTAATACCGGAAAGGCGCGCGGCATCCAGGTTGCCACCGATGGCATAAATCCGGCGACCAAAGGCCGTCCGCGTCGCCATAAACATGCCGCCGAGCAACAGCAGCGCCAGCAGCAAGACCGGCGTAGGTACGCCGCGATAGTCGTTGAGCAGCCAGATCGCGCCTAACACCAAAACAGCGGTGACGACCTGCCGCACCAGCGCACCGCTGACGGAAGTTTGCGCCAGACCAAGCTGTTGGCGACGCAGGCGCAAGCGCCATTGCCAGAGGATAAACAGCGCGAGGCCAGCAAAGCCGAAGCCAAATCCGATCCCGCCGGGCAGATAGCTTTGGCCAATCTGCGACATCGCCGGGCTGGTGGGCGCTACCGTGGTGCCATCGGTGATGCCGACCAGAATGCCGCGGAACGCCAGCATCCCCGCCAGCGTGACAATAAACGACGGAACTTTGCGATAGGCCACCCACCAGCCGTTCCAGGTGCCGAGCAGCAAGCCCATCAAAAGGGTTACGACGATGGTGAGCGGCAGCGGCCAACCGAGCCAGACGTCAAAGATAGCTGCAGCACCGCCGAGCAACCCCATCATCGAACCCACCGAGAGATCGATCTCCGCAGAGATAATGACGAACACCATGCCGACCGCAAGAATGCCGGTGATGGCGGTCTGGCGCAGCAGGTTGGAAACATTACGTGCGCTGAGCCAGGCACCGTCGGTGGTCCAGGTGAAGAACAGGGCGATCAGCACAATCGCACCCAGCATCACCAGCACCTGCAGATTAGGCAGCGAGAATTTACCTGGCGCACCTTTACCCGGCGTAGTGAGGCCGCGTTGCGTACTTTCGGTCTTAAACATAGTGTTCACTCCGCAGGGCGGCTTCCATCACCTGCTCCTGAGTCAGGTTATCGTTAATCAGATCGGCTTTGATTTTGCCTTCATGCATCACCAAAACCCGATCGCTCAGGCCCAGCACTTCGGGCAGCTCAGACGAAATGACAATCACGGCAATCCCTTGCTGCACTAGCGAATTGATTAGCAGATAGATTTCCTGGCGCGCGCCCACATCAATGCCGCGCGTCGGCTCATCAAGAATTAAGATTTTTGGATTGAGCAGCAGGCATTTAGCAAGGATCGCTTTCTGTTGATTGCCGCCGCTCAGGCGACCAATCGGCAGTTCCGCCGACGAGGTTTTCACCCGCAATCGCGTAATGGCCTGATTAATTGCCTGTTGTTCCTGCGCGTCATCCAGCAGCGAAAGCCGGGGGCTAAATTGGTCCAGCGCGGCCAGCGTAATGTTTTTGCCCACGCCCATTAGCGGCACGATGCCATCCTTTTTGCGATCTTCCGGCACCATCGCGATGCCGTGCGCGATGGCGGCGCGGCAGTCCTTGATACGGACTTTCTTGCCGTTGATATGAATATCGCCCTGCCAGCGTCCCGGCCAAACGCCAAACAGACACTGCACGGTTTCGGTTCGCCCGGCACCAACCAGCCCGGCAATGCCAAGAATTTCGCCGCGCTTCAGGCTAAAAGAGACGTTATCCACCCGGCGGATATGGCGGTTGATGGGATGCCACGCCGTGAGGTTCTCTACCTGCAACAGGGTTTCGCCAATCTCGTGTGGGCTATGCGGATAGAGCGCCGTCAGCTCGCGCCCGACCATCATGGTGATGATGTCATCCTCACTCAGCCCGGCGGCCGCGCGGGTCGCGATATGCTGACCGTCGCGGATCACGCAGACGGTGTCCGAAATCGCTTTTACCTCGTTGAGTTTGTGCGAAATGTAGATGCAGGCGATGCCATGTTCGCGCAGGTTTTTGATGATGCTAAGCAGCACCTCCGTTTCCTGTTCGGTGAGCGAAGAGGTCGGTTCGTCGAGGATCAGCAGGCGCACCTGTTTATTCAAGGCGCGTGCAATCTCCACCAGCTGTTGCTGGCCTAATCCCAGTTCGCCGACGCGCGTATCCGGCGATACCTGCAGCTTGACCCGCTCCAGCAGCTGCTGGCAACGCAACGTCATGGTTTCGTCATCCACCATGCCGAAACGTCCCAGCTCTGCGCCGAGGAAAATGTTCTCCATCACCGTCAGCTGCCGCACCAGCGCCAGCTCTTGATGGATGATCACGATCCCTTTGCGTTCGGTATCACGAATGGTCTGCGCCTGAATCTCGTCGCCCGCAAAATGGATACTGCCTTCAAAGTCACCGTGCGGATACAGCCCGCACAGGATCTTCATCAGGGTCGATTTCCCCGAGCCGTTTTCGCCGCACAGCGACATCACTTCACCGGCTTCCAGCTGCAGGCTCACGTCATCCAGGGCTTTCACCGCGCCGAAACGCTTGGTGATATGGTTCATTTCCAGCAACATCGGCCTCTCTCCTTTACGGGCTCGCGCCTCAGAGTTCGCTCTGCTTGTGGAAGCCGTCTTTAACTACCGTGCTTTCAATGTTGTCTTTGTTCACCGGAATAGGATTCAGCAGGCGCGATGGCACATCTTTCAGGCCATTATTCAGCTTGCTGTTGCTGGCGGGTTGTTTGTCGTCACCGAGTTCCACCGCGATTTTGGCTGCTTCAGTCGCCAGTTCGGTGATGGGTTTGTAAACCGTCATGGTTTGCGTGCCGTTCATAATGCGTTTGATGGCGGCGAGATCGGCATCCTGGCCGGAGATCGCGACTTTGCCGGAAAGTCCCTGCGCGCTTAATGCCTGAATCGCACCGCCTGCGGTGGCATCATTCGACGCCACAACGGCATCAATGTGGTTGCTGTTTGCGGTTAAGGCGTTCTCCATTATTTTCAGCGCATTTTCCGGCAGCCACGCATCAACCCACTGATCGCCGACCACTTTAATGCTGCCATTATCAATATAAGGTTTTAACACTTTCATCTGACCGGCACGGAACAGGCGCGCGTTATTATCCACCGGCGAGCCACCCATCAGGAAGTAATTACCTTTTGGTACTTGCTTCACAATACTTTCGGCCTGTAATTCGCCCACTTTCTCATTATCGAATGAGATATAAAAATCAATATCGGCGTTATTTATCATGCGGTCATACGCCAGCACTTTAATGCCTTCACGTTTCGCTTCCGCCACCACGTTACTTAAAACCTGGCCGTTATAAGGAATGATGACCAATACATCGACGCCGCGATTAATCATATTTTCAATTTGCGACATCTGCGTTTCTTCGTTGCCGTTGGCCGATTGCACAAACACTTTGGCGCCCAGTGATTCGGCTTGTTTAACAAAGATATCGCGATCTTTTTGCCAGCGTTCCAGACGTAAATCATCAATAGCCATACCGATTTTGACTTCTTTAGCGCTACCCGCGTGACTAAACAGGGCCAGAGCCGCGCAGGCGGCCAACAGTGATTTTTTCATGTTCATGGTATTAATCCTGTAGGTTGAGGCTGTTGTCGTTGTAAGGCTGATAACCAGGCCGATGAATTGTTGCCCTGAGTTTCAGATGACATCAATTACTGATTTTTATCCGGCTATTACGTTTTTTGGTTTATTTGCGATTTTATGAGCGCGATCGATATTTCAACGCTTTCAGAAAAAACGACGTGAGAGAGGCTGAATGAAAATAACGACATTATTTTGCGAGCTGGCGCACAAATAATAATTATCTTACGTTGAGTGTTAAATATCGTAATTGAGCAACAGTAAATTACATCATCACAATAACCGCTCAAAGCTGACCATTCGGGTCCTCATGCTAAGGAGCTAACTATGCACGCCTATTTCGACCAGCTTGATCGCGTTCGTTATGAAGGGAGTAATACCCGCAATCCTCTGGCGTTTCGTCATTACAACCCGGACGAGGTGATTCTCGGTAAAACCATGGCGGAGCATCTGCGCTTTGCAGCCTGTTACTGGCATACCTTCTGCTGGAACGGCGCGGATATGTTTGGCGTTGGCGCGTTTGATCGTCCGTGGCAGAAGCCGGGTGATGCGCTTGAGCTGGCGAAGCAAAAGGCCGATGTCGCCTTTGAGTTCTTCCATAAACTGAATGTGCCTTATTACTGCTTCCACGATGTGGATGTCTCACCGGAAGGCGATTCGCTGAAAAGCTATCGTGAAAACTTCGCGGTGATGACCGATAAATTACTGGAAAAACAGCAGGAAACCGGCGTGAAACTGCTGTGGGGAACCGCCAACTGCTTTACCCATCCGCGTTACGGTGCGGGTGCGGCGACCAATCCGGATCCGGAAATTTTTGCCTGGGCCGCCAGCCAGGTGTGCAGCGCCATGCAGGCCACGCAAACTCTGGGCGGCGAGAACTATGTGCTGTGGGGCGGGCGTGAAGGGTATGAAACCCTGCTGAATACCGACCTGCGTCAGGAGCGCGAGCAGATTGGCCGCTTTATGCAGATGGTGGTGGAGCACAAACATAAGATCGGTTTCCACGGCATGTTGCTGATTGAACCCAAGCCACAGGAGCCGACGAAACATCAGTATGACTATGATGTCGCGACAGTTTATGGCTTCCTGAAGCAGTTCGGGCTGGAGAAAGAGATCAAAGTGAATGTGGAAGCCAACCATGCGACGCTGGCGGGTCACTCTTTCCATCATGAGATCGCAACGGCCATCGCGCTGGGCATTTTCGGCTCGGTGGATGCTAACCGCGGCGATATGCAGTGTGGCTGGGATACCGACCAGTTCCCGATCAGCGTCGAAGAGAATGCGCTGGTGCTGTACGAAATCATCAAAGCGGGCGGATTCACCACCGGCGGCTTAAACTTTGATGCCAAAGTCCGCCGCCAGAGCACCGATAAATATGACCTGTTCTACGGCCATATCGGCGCAATGGATACCATGGCGCTGGCGTTGAAAGTCGCGGCACGCATGGTGGCGGATGGCGAGCTGGATAAGCGTGTGGCGCAGCGCTACAGCGGCTGGAACGGCGAGTTCGGACAGCAGATCCTGAAGGGAGAATTTTCCCTTGCCGCGCTGGCGGAACAGGCGCAGCAACAGCAATTTAATCCACAGCATCGTAGTGGACGCCAGGAACAGCTGGAGAATCTGGTGAATCACTACTTGTTTGATTTTTAACTTTTCAGGAGCGCAGCATGGTTATCGGCATCGATTTAGGCACCTCCGGCGTGAAAGTGGCATTGCTGGATGCGCACGGCAAAGTGATTGCAGTGGAGAGTGCGCCGCTGGAGGTGTCGCGGCCGCAGCCGTTATGGAGCGAGCAAGATGCCGAAAGCTGGTGGCGGGCTACCGATCGTGCCATGCAGGCGCTGGCGCAGCAGCACGATCTCAGTGACGTGAAGGCGATTGGCCTGAGCGGGCAGATGCACGGCGCCACCTTGCTGGATAGCGATAGTCGGGTGCTGCGTCCGGCGATTTTGTGGAATGACGGGCGCAGCGGCGAGCAGTGCCAGGAACTGGAGAAGCGCGTGCCAGATTCGCGCCGCATCACCGGCAATTTGATGATGCCCGGCTTTACCGCGCCTAAGCTGCTGTGGGTAAAACAGCATGAGCCGCAGGTTTTTGCTCAGGTGGCTAAAGTGCTGCTGCCAAAAGATTATCTACGCTTCCGCATGAGCGGTGACTTCGCCAGCGATATGTCGGATGCGGCGGGAACGATGTGGCTGGATGTGGCGCAGCGCGACTGGAGCGATGAGATGCTCAACGCCTGTGAGTTGCAGCGCAGCCAGATGCCGCAACTGTTTGAAGGCAATCAGATCACCGGCACCTTGTTGCCAGATGTCGCCGCGCGTTGGGGCATGCAAAGTGTGCCGCTGGTGGCGGGCGGTGGCGATAACGCGGCGGGCGCGGTGGGTGTCGGCATGGTTGAGCCGGGACAAGGCATGCTGTCGCTCGGCACGTCGGGCGTCTATTTCCTGGTGAGCGACGGCTATCTCAGCAATCCACAGCGTGCGGTGCACAGCTTTTGCCACGCGCTGCCGCAGCGCTGGCATCTGATGTCGGTGATTCTGAGCGCGGCTTCCTGCCTTGATTGGGCGGCGGCGCTGACCGGCTGCGCCGATGTGCCGCAACTGCTAAGTGAGGCGGAAAAAGCGCGCAGCGATGTGCCGCCAGTGTGGTTCCTGCCCTATCTTTCTGGCGAGCGCACGCCGCATAACAATCCGCAGGCGCAGGGCGCGTTCTTTGGTTTAACGCATCAGCATGGCCGACCAGAACTGGCGCGCGCGGTGCTGGAAGGCGTGGGCTTCGCGCTGGCCGAAGGCATGGATGCGGTGCATGAGTGCGGCGTGCAGCCGAAAACCGTGATGCTGATTGGCGGCGGCGCGCGAAGTGCGTACTGGCGTCAGATGCTGGCGGATATCAGCGGGCAAACGCTGGATTATTGTCACGGCGGCGAAGTCGGTCCGGCGCTGGGCGCAGCGCGGCTGGCGCAGCTGGCGGTTGATCCGGCGAGCGAATGGCCGTCGCTGGAACTGGCGCAGCGGCATCAACCGGATGCGGCGCGGCATCAGGCGTATCAGCCACAGCGCGAGGTGTTTGCGCGCTTGTATCAGCAGTTGCAGCCGTTGATGTCTTGATGTGGGAGAGTGATGGCTGGATTTGGCAGGGTGTTGGAGTTTTTATCGGGTATGATTGGGGTTTTGTGTTGAATGTAGTGGCCTGATTTGCCCTCACCCTAGCCCTCTCCCGTGTACAGTCCGGGGACATGGTAGACAGGTGTTCGGGGACATGGTGAACACTTTTTAACATCCTTTACCCATGGTGATCGACTTTTTCTTCAGGTCGATCACCCCCACTTTTGTGCTGTACCACCATACCTCGTAGCACCCGTCTTCCTGCATCTCCTTCAGGCCAACGTGCTCTCCCCTGAACGCCTTGCCTGCCTTCAGACTCAGGCCTTTTATAGTCAGCTTCCCACTGATATCTACCTTCCTGACCATCACGCCCTCGTCGTATTCCGCTGACGTTACGCTGGCGCTGTACTGCCGAGCCGATGGCTGATAGCGCGACGCCGGCACCGCCATATCCAGCGCCTCATGCGGGCGTTCAAGGTTATAAACCGTCCGCCAGTGATCGAAGGCGCGCTGCAGCTCACCGTCGTCCGCGAACCACTTCCCCTGCAGCACTTCAGCCTTCAGGCTGCGGTGAAAGCGCTCCAGCTTGCCCTGCGTCTGCGGATGATAAGGCCGGGAGTGCCCCACCCGGATACCCTGTCGCATAAGCCACAGCTCGACGGCCGTCCAGGTCCCGGTAGTGTCGCCCCACGGTGAACCGTTATCCATCGTCATCCGGTCCGGCAGGCCGTAACGTTCAAAGACTCTGACCAGCTGCTTCTGCACCGTCTCACGCCGCTCATCAGCGCAGTGTACGAGGCAAAGCGAGAAGCGGGAGTGATCGTCAAGGAGGGTAAGCGGGTGGCAGCGGCCGCCGCCAAAGGGAAAATGCCCCTTGAAATCCATCTGCCAGAGCTGGTTCGGGGCCGCATGTTCAAACCGGCCCGTGGCCGGGACACCCGGAGCTGAGCCCGGCAGCAGGTCGTGGCGGGCCATCAGGCTGTGGACGGTGCTGAAGGCGGGCATGCGGTGTCCGCGGTCTTCGAGCCAGCGCTTTATCTTGCGCGCGCCCCAGTGCTGATGAAGTTCATGCGCCATACGAAGCAGGTCAGTGATGTCGTCAGACGAGCGGTTGGGAGAGTGATGGGGTATGCAGGGGCGGTCCTCAAGACCGGATTCTCCCTCTTCAGCCCAGCGGCGAAGCCACTTGTAGGCAGTGGCGGAAGAAATGCCGTAGTGACGGCAGAGTGCGCGGATGTTCGCCCCGTCTTGCGAGGCGAACAGAACAAACTCTTTACGTAATGACATGGTATCTCTCGCATCCCAGGACATAAGCGACTCCATAAACGGGTTCTTATGCCTTAGTTGTAAGTGTCTACCATGTCCCCGAACAAGTGTTCACAATGTCCCCGGACTGTACACTCCCGCAAGCAGGAGAGGGAATCGATCGAGAGTATACGCACGATCAGCTCCCTCGCCCGTTTACGGGAGAGGGTTGGGGTGAGGGAAAAACACACCAAACCCAACCGGAGCTCACCATGCCGCAGTCCGTCTTCTTTCTCGTGCTTCCCGGCGTGATGGCGCTGGATCTCACTGGCCCCGCTGAAACCCTGCAGCTGGCAGACGGCCACTTCGCGCTGCACTACATCGGCCCGCAGCCGAGCGTGCTGTGCTCCACCGGCATGACCCTCGCCGACATCGCGCCCTTGCCCGCACAACTGCCGGATAACAGCCTGCTGGTGGTGCCTGGCGTGCACGATTCTCGCGTCTGCTTCGACACCGCACCTGCAGCGATGGCGCGTGACTGGCTGCGCCAGCAGCAGACAGCGATTACCGATCGGCGCATCACGCTGGTGTGCATCTGTTCCGGCGCATTGCTCTCGGCGCAGGCGGGATTGCTGGATGGCATCCAATGCACCACGCATCATGATGTGTTACCGCGCCTGAAAGTGGCAGCACCGGCGGCGTTAGTAAAAGATAACCGGGTTTTCGTCGAAGATGGTGGCATCTGGACCAGCGCGGGCATTACTGCGGGTATCGATCTGGCGCTGCATCTCATCAATCGGCTGTGCGGCGCGCCGCAGGCATTGAAAGTGGCGCGCGAAATGGTGGTGTGGTTCCGCCGTTCCGGCGACGATCCGCAACTGTCGCCGTGGCTGCGCTATCGCAATCACATGCATCCGGCGATTCATCGCGCGCAGGATGTGATGATTGCCCATCCCGAACATGATTGGTCGCTTACCGCGCTGGCCGAACGGGCGCACGTCAGCGAGCGCCATCTTACGCGACTGTTTCGCCAGCATCTTGGCATCAGCGTGCGCGAGTACCACGAACAGCTGCGCTTGGTGATTGCGCGGCAACGTCAGCAGCAGGGCGAAGCGGCGGAGAAAGCGGCGCTGGCCGCCGGATTCTCCTCGGCCCGCCAGCTGCGCCGCGCGCACCAGCGCTGGGACGATCAGCTCACCAGATGACGCTTATCCACGCGTTGTAATCCCATCGCCAGCAGCAGGCTACCGATCAACGTCACGCCCATCACCCACGGCAAATCGAGCCACGGGCGCGACATGTCGTCGTAGTGATGAGTACGCAGAAAGTGGATAAACAGCGCGTGAAAACCATAGATCGGCAGGGAATAGCGCGAGAGGGTGGCGAGCCCCGGCAGCGCGCGCTGATTCAGGGTGTTTTTGAAAAGAATCAACAGGCTGATGGCAGCAATAAACACCAGCGGCCCACAATAGAGATACCAGGTATCGTTGAACGCGCCGTTGATTTTCAGCATCTGTTTAGTGCCGAGTGCAATGCCAATCACGCAGGCCACAAAGCCCAATCCCGCCAGCCAGCTGATGCTGCGCTTGTCGGTCTGCATACAGCCAATCGCACGCCCGAGCAGCGCATACAGCAGGTAATAGATGCTGTCGCCGCTGACATACAGATTCACCGGCAGCCAGTGGAATGGCCCCAGCGATTGGCTCACGGTATTCGGATTCGCCAGCACCGCCAGCACGATCACCAGTATCGCGACATAGCGCGGTGCCACGCTTTTCACCTGAATCAGCGGGGATAACAGATAGATGCCGATAATGGCGAAGAAGAACCACAGGTGATAGAACACCGGTCTTTGCAGCAGTTTGAGCAGCGATCGACCTTCGCTGATCGGCGTCAGCCAGGTGATATAGGCCAGCGCCACCGCGCTGTAGAACAGCAGGCACAGCACGATGCGCAGCAGATGCCGCCCTTGTGCGCTGCGTTCGCCGAAAAACAGATAGCCTGAAATCATAAAGAACAGCGGCACACAGACGCGTGACGCTGAGTTAAGCAGGTTCGCCACATCCCAGCTCAGGCCTGTTACCGCCATCGGCCCGGTGATGTACCAGGTTGTGGTGTGAATGACGATCACCATCAGACAGGCAACCGCACGTAAGTTGTCGATCCAGTAAATTTTTTGCTGCATGGCACCCTCTTGCATTGGCTGCGAAGAAGGGTAGCCAGTGAGCCGCGCGCCAACAACCTTTAGCGTTGTAATTCAGATCACTCTGTTATTCGACACTCGACACCAGAATCAATTCGCGCGCACTGCGTAGCGGCGCGATTCATCGCGCAATAAATTGCGCCGCTACAATGTGTGCTTCGTTGTTAGACGGTGACAGCCGTTAATCACGCACCAAAAACGTCTCGATCACCGCTTCGTCGGGTTCAACGCCGAGGCCCGGCTCGCTCGGCAGCCACGCGTAACCGTCGGCGATGCGCACCGGATTCTTCGCCAGCGAGCGGCTGATTTCGCCCGGCTCGACGCAATACTCCATCACCAGCGCATTCTCAATCGCGCACAGGAAATGCAGCGAGGCGGCGGTATTAATGTCGGTGGTGAAATTGTGGTTGCACACTTTGCGTCCACGGCTGTGCGCGTAGCTGGCGATCTCCATTGCCTGCGTAAAGCCGGTGCGCGTCAGGTCGATCTGCACGATATCGATGCCGCCTTCATCTATCAGGCGCTGGAAACCCGTTACCGAACACTCTTGCTCACCGGCGGCGATATGCTGCTGGCAGGCGGCGGAAACCTGGCCGTAACCGGCGTAGTTATCGGGATGCAGCGGCTCTTCAATCCAGAACAGATTGAGGTGTTCATAGCGCTGGCTGCGGCGGATGGTGGTTTTGGCATCCCACACGTGGCCGACGTCCAGCATCAGATCCACATCGTCGCCCATCGCTTTACGCAGGGCGTCGAGATAGCGCAGATCCAGCGCTTCGTCAGTGCCAAACGGCTCCCAGCCAAACTTCACGCCGCTATGGCCGGTATCCATCGCATGCTGCGCACGCGCGACCGTCTCTTCCACGCTGAACTGGAACATGTTGGAGGAGTAAACGCGCATTTTGTCGCGCATGGCGCCGCCCAGCAGTTCAACAATCGGCTTGCCGAGTGCTTTACCTTTGATGTCCCACAAGGCGATGTCGATGCCGGCCATCGCCTGCAGTACCGCGCCGCTGCGGCCGTAATAGAGGGTGGCTTTGTGCATCTTCTTCCATAAACGGCCGGTTTCCAGCGGGTTTTCGCCGATTAACAGCGACTTCAGGCCGGTGACCATGGTGTGCGAATAGGGCGCTTCAATGATGGCTTTGGTGACATACGGGCTGCCATCCACTTCGCCCCAGCCGGTGATGCCGGCATCGGTGGTGATTTTGATCAGTAGCGCATCCTGAGAGCTGTCGGTGCGCTGCTCAATCACTGGCAGGCGCAGGTAAAACGCCTCAACGTTAATGATTTTCATGGTGTTTTCCCTGGTGTAAAGGCAAGGCGAAATTAGCCGAGAGCGGAACGGTGCTGTCGGCGCTGTGTTATCAGGGTTTCGTAATCCACGTCCAGCGCCTGAATGCGGATGTGGTTCTCAACCTCGTCGGTCATTTTGGCGATGTCGCCATCGGCAAAGACATTAATCAGCCGCTGATGCTCCTCAATGATGTCGCTCATCGATTTGCCCATGGTGGAGAGGCCGAAAATCACCGTCAGCTGACGGGCAATCGACTCCCACAAATTGCTCAGCACCGGGTTGTGCGCGAAGCTGCACAGCGTGCGGTGGAAATCGGTATCGGCGGAGGCAAAACCGTAAACGTTATCGCTTTGCATCATCGCCTGCATCTGCGCCACGCTCTGATAGAGCTGATTAAGCTGCTCAGCGCTGTTGCGTCCGGCCTCAATCGCCCGGCGACAGGCCAGCGTCTCCAGCGGGATGCGCACATCGATAATCTGCTCCAGCCGCTGATGCGAAATCTCCATCAGGCGGATACCTTTATACGGCTCGCTGGTGACAATGCCCTGGCTCTCCAGAATGCGCAGCGCTTCGCGGATCGGCACGCGGCTCATACCGAGTTTCGCCACCAGCTCGGGTTCTGCGATGCGGTCGCCGGGCAGGATCAGGCCGCGCGAGGCGGCGCTGAGAATGGCATCCACGGCGTGATCGACCAGCGTGCGCGGACGCGCGCTATTCCAGCTGTTATCGGTGGCCGCGTCCTGCGCCAGCGGGGCGCTGTTTTTACGACGAGCGGTAGAGGATTTTCCTGCCATGTTATTTGTCCTGTTTAAACCTGTCGGGTCACGAACTGACCGAAGCCGGGTTCAACCTGCATCTGGTCATCCTGGAATACCGTGACGCCACGAATCAATGTGCGCACCACTCTACCCTGACAGCGCATCCCTTCAAATGCGCTCCACTTGCCGAGTCCCTGAAAATTGGCGCCGCGCACCGTCCAGCTTTGGCTGGCGTCGTAGAACACCAAATCGGCGTCGAAGCCGGGCGCAATCGCCCCTTTTTTGCCCCACAGCTGGAAGGCTTTGGCCGGGCCGCTGGCGGTCATGCGCGCAAACTCGCTGAGCGCCACGCCACGTTCAATATGGGCCGCGCTGAAGAACATCGGGCTGAGGGTTTCCACGCCGGTGAGGCCCATGCCCGCCTCCCAGATGCTGGCTTCACCCGCCTGTTTTTGTGCGGGCGTGTACGGACAATGGTCAGACGCGATCATGTCGATATCGCCGCGCAGCAGCACCTGCCACAGCGCATCCACCACCGGACGCGGGCGGATCGGTGGGCCGCAGCGCGCGTTGGGGCCGATGCGCACCAAATCGTCTTCGTCGAGCAGTAAATAGTGCGGACAGGTTTCGAAGCTGGCGCGTACGCGGGTTTTGGCAGCGACAATGGTTTCCGCCGCGCGCGCCGAGCTGACGTGCACGATATGGCAGCGCGCGCCGGTCTCTTCGGCAATCGCTAACACGCGTCCCACCGCTTCGATCTCGGCAATTTCCGGCCCCGCCAGCGCATGAGCGCGCGCATCTTTGCGTCCGGCGCGGCGCTGTTCGCTGCTGGCACCGATCAAAATCTCGTGATTCTCAGCGTGTACGCCAATCAGCCCGTCGAACGTGGCCAACTCGCGCATGGCGCGCAGCAGGCCGTCATCGTCGAGACGCGGCAAACCTTTCTCGTCGGTGGCGTCGCCGTTGGGTGCGCCGCTGCACAGGAAAGCTTTGAAGGCCAGCGCACCGGCCTGATTCAGCGCCGCCAGTTCATGCACGTTATTTCCATCTAACCCAGCCCACAGGGCGTAATCCACCGAGCAGTTGTCTGCCAGCCAGCTTTTTTTGGCGCTGAAGTTAGCCAGCGATGTGGCCGGTGGCAGAGAATGCGGCATCTCGACGATGGTGGTAACGCCGTGCGCCGCCGCACCGCGTGTGCCTTCACGCAGCTCCTGTTCGGGAAAATCGTGCGAGCCGGTGAAATGGGTATGCACGTCAATCGCGCCGGGCACGATGATCAAGCCACGTGCATCGATCACCTCGTCAACGCCGTCGGTAAGCGCGCCAGGCGTCAGCAGGCCGCTAATTTTGCCGTTTTCCAGTAACAGATCGGCAGGCGCCGCGCCATTTTCACCGACCACCAAACCGTTAATGATTAGCTGTTTCATTGCTCTGCTCCTGCCTGCGTCACCAGCGCCGCGTATGGCACCGGCTGTGAAGAGTCGAGCCAGCCGATAGCAGTTAACAGCTGGCTGAAATGCGTAAACTCAGCGCGCGGAATCACGCCATCTGGCGCAAACACGCCGGCCTGTTGATAGGCCGCGAGGCCGCGCACCAGCGCCTCACGCGGATAATCGGGGTAAAACGCCTGCACCTGTTGCGCCAGTGCAGTGGCGTCATGGTTGGCGATCCACGTCAGCGCCTGGGCAATGGCGCGGGAGAAGGCGGCGAAAGCGGTGGCTTTCTCCTGCAATACATCGGTGCGGGCGATGTAGGCGCTCCAGGGTACGTGGCCGCACACGCTGGCGAGGCTGCTGATGTTGTGGAGTTGTCCGGCGGCGATGGCGGGCGCCAGCATATGCATGGCGTGCAGCGCATAATCGGCTGCACCCTGGGCCACGGCGGTGAAATCCCGCGCCTGATCGCCGCTGCCAGCGATCAGCTCAACGTCATCCTGCAAACCGTGACGCGCCAGCAGCCAGCGGAACGTCAGCGTGGCGGTGCCGACATTACCGACATCCAGCACACGTTTGCCGCGCAGATCGCTGAGCTGAAAATCGGGCTGCGCCTGCGCCGCCGCAAGAAACCACGGATTGGCCGCCACCGAGGCGCAGAAACACTGCAACTCTGCGCCGTGCTGCTGAAAATGCTTCATCACCACCATCGGGCCGCCCAGCGTGAGATCGGCGTCGCGATTCAGCACTGCGGGAACCTGGCCGCCTTGTACCGTATGCCCGCCTGATTCGCTGGTGGTGAAGATCACCTGCAGCTGCTGTTCAGCGAACAGGCCGAGGCTGTGCGCCAGATAGTGCGCGCAGTAATAGATGCGGGATTCGCTGGCATCGCCTTGGTTGAAAATCAGTGTCTGCATCAGTAGCGCTCCTCGGTGATAAAGCTGCCGTTCAGCGCCGCCATATCGCTGACGCCGCACCAATGACTAATGGCCGTAACTTCATTGATCCAGCCGGAAAGCAGATCGAACACCGCACTCTCGCCACCGGCGACTAAAGCACTGATGATCGGGCGCACGCTGAGCGACAGCGACGCGCCAAGACAGCGCGCCACCACCGCATCGCTGCCGCAGCGTACGCCGCCATCCAGCAGCAGCGGCAATCGCGTCACCGCCTGCAAATCGGGCAGCTGATCGACCGGCGTAGCCCAGCGCGCGCTCTGGCGCAGGCCGATGTTTGAGGCAATCACTCCGCTGACGCCGTGCTGCGCGGCCTGCGCCGCATCGTCATGATGCAGAATGCCTTTTAGCCACAGCGGAAGCTGGCGATCGGCGCAGTGCGCCGCCACCTCATCAATCTCCTGCCAGCGCCACACCGGGAAAGCCGGCAGCGGCGCAACACCCGGCTGCGTGCCGCCGATGGTGTGCCAGCCGCGCTGTTTCAGGGCGTCGCCGATAGAGAAGCCGCCGGGCTGTAACCCGGCCACCGGATGCACCGGCGCCAGCACCGTGAGCACGATATTTTTGAATCCGGCCTGCGCGGCCTGGTCGATCAAAGCGTTGATGCGGCCGACATCGCCCGCCGCACGCAGTTGCAGCCAGCAGCGGTCGTATTCGGCACCAATCTGCTCCAGCGGCGTGACGCTCTCTTCGGAGATCACCAGCGGCAGTTGCAGACGTTTGCAGGCGCGCGCAATCGGCAGCACCCCTTCTTCATGGAAAATACGGTCACCGGCAAACGCGCCGACGCCAATCGGCGCGGACCAGTTTTGCTGGTGCAGGGAAATCTGCGTGTCGATGCTTTCATTGCCCTGCAGCACGCGCGGTAACAGACGAAAGCGGCGTAGCGCCTGCTGATTGGCATCGGGTTCATTACCCAGCGCATCGGCCGGTTGGCCCTGCATATAGCGGAACAGCGCCTCGCCGAGGCGCTCGCGTGCCGTGAGTTCAAAGCGCGTTGGCATGTGGCGCCTCCGCAGCATTTTCATGTTCAAGGAAGGTGGCAAACGCTGGCGTTTGCGGATTTTGCAGAATCGTCGGCGGGCCTTCTTCAATCAGCGCGCCATCCTGCAGGAACACCACCCGATCGGCAACGCCCGCCGCAAACGCGATGTCGTGGGTGCTGATGATCATGGTGATGCCGGTCTGTGCCAGGCTGCGCATGGTTTGGTTCACTTCGCGCACCAGTTCGGGATCGAGCGCGGAAGTCGGTTCATCAAACAGCAGGATTTGCGGTTCTGCCGCCAGCGCGCGCGCAATGCCGACGCGCTGTTTCTGTCCGCCAGAGAGTTCGTGCGGCAGCGAGGCGGCGAAATCACCGAGTCCTACCATTTTCAACGCGCGCATCGCTTTGCCGCGCGCGATTTCCGGCTGTGCGCCCTGCACGCGCAGCAGAATGCTCATCACGTTTTCCAGCGCGGTAAGGTGATCAAACAACGCGAAGTGCTGGAACACGATGCCAATGCCCGACTTGGCGCGGTTGACCGGCAGATGTCGCGGCGCCAGCGCGCGACCGTTTTCGTCGCTGCCCATGAAGTGGCCTTCGGTCTGAATGGTGCCGCTGCTGCGTGGCGTCAGCGCCAGAATCGATTTCAGCAGCGTACTTTTGCCCGAACCGGAGCGACCAAGCAGCACCACCACTTCGCCGCGACGGACGGTTAACGACAGCGATTTCAGTACCGCTTTACCGGCGTAGTCGACGCACAGCTGATTCACTTCCAGCACCGGCGCAGCGGTTTGCGTATCCCAGCGCCGTTTTGGTAGCTGCATCGGCATCACGTCTGCTTCCGGCGGCAGTTTCGCCAGGCGCGCGCGTGCCCGTCGCGCACGTTCATCAAGGTTGTAGAACTTCTCCAGCCACCACTGACCGCCCGCCAGCAGCGTGGAAAGAATCAGATAGATGCCGCCCGACGCGACCAGCACCGGAATAAACAGGAAGTTTTGCGACACAATCGCCTGGCCGCGCATCGTCAGCTCATTGACGCCCACCACCGAAGCCAGCGAGGTGGATTTCAGCAGCCCGACGGTTTCATTGCCCATGGTGGGCAGAATGGCGCGCAGCGCCTGCGGGATCACCACGTGAATCATCTCTTTGCTGCGCGAATAACCGAACGCCTGCGCCGCCATGCTTTGATCGCGATCGGTCGCCATAATGCCGCCGCGAATGATTTCGGCGCAGAAGGCGGTTTCGTTGATCATCAGGGCGATAAGCGCGCTGGTGAATGGGCTCAAACGCAGACCAAATTCCGGCAGCACGTTGTACAGCAAAATCAGCTGCAGCAGCACCGGCGTGCCGCGCAGCGTATAGATGTAGATTTTCACCGGCACGCGAATAAATCCGTGCTTTGAGCTGCTGGCTAACGCCAGGAAAAAGCCAATCACAATGCCGCCCGCCAGCGCGCCAATCAGCAGCTGCACGGCGATAACAGCGCCTTCCCACAAGTAGGGGAAAGTCAGGTACTTAAGAAAATCATCCAAGGCGTTATCCTCCTCAACGCCTCGGATTAGTCACCGAGGCGGCTGAGTTTATGCATTAACCACGCGCAACCACTGGACGCTCGGCAGCGCTGCCCTGGCCCCAGTAATCCAGCAGTTTTTTCTGTGCGCCGCTCGCCTGAATCACCTTCATCGCGTCCAGCACCGCCGCGCGCAGCGTGGCGTTGTCTTTGGCGATCGGGAAGCCCACCATGATCGGCAGATCCACGGTGAAGCCGCTTTGCAGCGATTTATCCGCTTTGGCGATAGCAACGGCGGAACCGGCTTCGGTCAGATAGACGTCCGCGCGACCGCTTTTCACCGCCTGAATGCTGTTGTCGGTGTTCTGCACCATCAACATGCTAACTTCGGGCTTACCGGCGGCGCTGCATTTGGCGCTTTGTTCCGGCACCAGTTTGTTGGCTTCGTACGAACCCGCAGCGGCGGCGACGGTTTTGCCGCACAGATCATCGACGCTGTTAATTTTCTTCGGATTGCCCTGTGCCAGCACCGAACCGTCCTGCACCTGCATCGAGGCGACGAAGGCGATCTGCTTCATGCGTTCTTCGGTGACGTACAGCATCGGACCGATATCCGCGCGTCCGCTGGCGATCGAGGTGAGCAGCACGTTGAACGAGCCACTTTGGTAACTGTGTTTCGCGCCGAGGCAGCTGCTGATGCGCTCGAACAGGGAAGGATCGAGACCTTCAATGATGCTGGGATCTTTTTCCGATGGCGCTTCAAAGCCTTTGGTGTAGCCGCCGAGGCCGACGACCAGATCTTTGCCTTTCAGCGAGGGATATTTGGTTTGCAGTGCTTTGCACTGCGCCATCGCCGCGAAGTCACTGGCGGCAGGCGTGATGGGATCGGTGCTGGCTGCGTGGGCGCTGGAGAGGCCCGCCAGTAAGCTGCCGCTGAGACCAGAGATTAATAAAGCAGTGCGTGCGAATTTCATAATAAGGTTCCCCTGATGCTGGTGAATGAGAAAGCGATGACCTTGTGATTTATGAACGTCTTTGGTGTTTGGGTGCTGCTGGTCCCTCACTCCAGCCCTCTTCCGCAAGCATGAGAGGGGGCCGATAGTGCGGGCTGGAAATCTCTTCATCCCCTCACCCATTTATGGAAGAGGGCTAGGGTGAGGGGAAAAGCGCACCCTTAATAACCGCGTGCCGGATCAACCTGATTACGCAGCGGTTGTCCGTGGCGGAAGCGCGCCAGGTTATCGATAAACACGTCAAGGCAACCGGCGAGGTAGGCGCTGTGATCGTCGAGGCTGCAGTGCGGTGTCATCACCACGCCGGGCGTGTGCCACAGCGGGTCGTCGGCCGGTAGCGGCTCTTGCGGATAGACATCCAGCACCGCGCCGGCCAGTTCGCCTACGTTGAGTTTTTCGCGCATCGCGCTGTAATCAAACACATCGGCGCGTCCAACAATCACGATACCAGCGCGTGCGGGCAGCAGATCGAGACGGCGGCGATCGAACAGATTGCGGGTTTGTGGCGTCAGCGGCAGCGTCGATACCACCACATCCACCTGCGGCAATACCTCGTCTAGCGCATCAATACGGATGCAGCGCGCCACGTTGGCATCGCACTGGCCGCTGCGCGTCACGCCAATCACGCGATAGCCTTGCGCCGTCAGCAGAGTTGCCGCTGCGGCGCCAATGCCGCCCACGCCCAGCAGCAGCACGATTTTGCCGCGTGCGCAGCCGCCAAAGGTCGGACGCCACACACGCTGCGCCTGATCCTGCAGAAAACCGGGAATGCCGAAGTTGAACATCAGCGCCGCCATCAAAATGAACTCGGCACCTTTATCGCCGTGTACGCCAGAAGCATTGGTGAGGGTCACGCCTTGCGGCCAGTGCGCCAGCCACTGCTCAACGCCAGCGGACATCACCTGCACCCAACCCAGACGCGGCGTGCTGAACTGATCGAGCGCCAGCTTACGTCCGCTCCACAGAATGTCGCAGCGGGCGAGAAAGTCGGCGGTCTGCGCCGGATCGCGGTTTTCGCTCAGCGTGAAGTGGCTGCGCAACGGCGGATGCACGTCGAGCTGCAGTTGCAGCTGCTCAACAGAGAGATGGAGTGCGCGCGGTGCGCTGGCGTCGTTCTCGATGTGAATATGCATCAGCGCATCGCCGTCACTTCCATCTCGACCAGCAGGTCAGGATGGTTGAGTTGAATGCCCACGGTGGCGCGCGCCGGGAAGGGGAACCGGAAGAATTCACTGTAAGCGGCATTCATCGCGCTGAACGTGCTGAGATCGGTCAGGTAAACAGTGACGCGGACCACGTTGTCGAAGGTCATGTTCGCTTCGCTCAGCAGATCGCCGACGTTTTTCAACACCTGACGCGTCTGGCTGGTGATGTCGTTGCCCATAATCTCGCCGCTGTAGGGATCAATCGCCACCTGGCCGGAAATGAACAACATCGGTTCATGCAGCACGGCGGCGGAGAGCGGCGCAGGCCCCATTGGGCGGTCGCTGGCGTTCATGCCGGGATAACTCAACGCAATCTTCATGGTGAAATCTCAAGCAAAACTGTTTCACCGCAATTTCGTATACGATTATACGAGTGTCAACGCGCGATTTTTAACCATTGGGTCAAAAAGGTGATATTCATCACGTAATAGGATTTGCTGATATATCGATCAAGCTTATGATATGTAAGATTTTAATGAAAATTTTATGTTGAGTGCTCGCGATGAGTGTGAATCGTATACGATTTTCTTATTGTTCTGTTTTTGCCCGCTAAACCTTGCCGTAATCGCCTGCGCATTGGCCTGGATTTCCGGCTGCACAATCCGCGGTCAAAGGGTATACTGGCGCACTCTTTTTTTAACCGATCCGTATCGCGTGCGAATTCAACATGCAAAAGTTTGATACCAAGACCTTTCAGGGCCTGATCCTGACCTTGCAGGATTACTGGGCGCGTCAAGGCTGCACCATTGTCCAACCGTTGGACATGGAAGTGGGCGCCGGCACCTCACACCCGATGACCTGTCTGCGTGCCTTAGGCCCAGAGCCGATGGCGACCGCTTACGTGCAGCCATCTCGTCGTCCAACCGATGGACGTTACGGTGAAAACCCGAACCGTTTACAGCACTATTACCAGTTCCAGGTGGTGATTAAGCCCAACCCGGACAACCTTCAGGAGCTGTACCTTGGGTCGCTGAAAGAGCTGGGTATGGATCCCACCATCCACGACATTCGCTTTGTCGAAGACAACTGGGAAAACCCAACGCTGGGCGCGTGGGGACTCGGTTGGGAAGTGTGGCTGAACGGCATGGAAGTGACGCAGTTCACTTACTTCCAGCAGGTTGGCGGCCTCGAGTGTAAGCCAGTAACCGGCGAGATCACCTACGGCTTAGAGCGCCTGGCGATGTACATTCAGGGCGTAGACAGCGTTTACGATCTGGTGTGGAGCGACGGTCCGTTCGGTAAAACCACCTACGGCGAAGTGTTCCATCAGAACGAAGTGGAGCAGTCGACCTATAACTTTGAATACGCTGACGTTGACTTCCTTTTCACCTGCTTCGAGCAGTATGAGAAAGAAGCGCAGCAGCTGCTGGCGCTGGAAAAACCGCTGCCGCTGCCGGCTTACGAGCGCATTCTGAAAGCGGCGCACAGCTTTAACCTGCTGGATGCCCGCAAAGCGATTTCGGTTACCGAACGCCAGCGTTATATCCTGCGTATCCGCACCCTGACGAAAGCCGTGGCGGAAGCCTATTATGCGTCCCGTGAGGCGCTTGGCTTCCCGATGTGCAATAAAAACAAGTAAGAGGCAGCCATGACCGATAAAACTTTCCTGGTGGAAATTGGCACCGAAGAGTTGCCTCCGAAAGCGCTGCGCAGTCTGGCGGAAGCCTTTGCTGCGCATTTCACTGCTGAACTTGATAGCGCCGGTCTGGCGCACGGCGAAGTGAGCTGGTTTGCTGCTCCGCGCCGTCTGGCGCTGAAAGTGGCCCAGCTGGCTGCCGCGCAGCCGGATCGCGAAGTTGAAAAACGTGGCCCGGCTATCGCCGCCGCGTTTGATGCCGATGGCAACGCCACCAAAGCGGCCGAAGGTTGGGCGCGTGGTAACGGCATCACTGTGGCGCAGGCCGAACGTCTGAGCACGGATAAAGGTGAATGGCTGGTGCATCGCGCTGCCATCACCGGCGAAAGCGCGCAGGCGCTGCTGCCCGCTATGGTGGCTACCGCGCTGAGCAAGCTGCCAATTCCTAAGCTGATGCGCTGGGGCGCGAGCGACGTGCAGTTTGTGCGTCCGGTGCACACCGTTACGCTGCTGCTGGGTGACGAGCTGATTCCCGCGAAGATTCTCGGTATTAAATCCGATCGCGTGATTCGCGGTCATCGCTTTATGGGCGAGCCAGAATTCACCATCGACAACGCCGATCAATATCCGCAGCTGCTGCTGGAGCGCGGTAAAGTGGTGGCGGATTACGCCGCGCGTAAAGCCAAAATCAAAGCGGATGCGGAAGCGGCAGCGCAGAAAATTGGCGGCATCGCCGATCTGAGCGAAAGCCTGCTGGAAGAAGTGACCTCGCTGGTGGAGTGGCCGGTGGTGCTGACGGCGAAATTCGAAGAGAAGTTCCTCGCGGTGCCAGCTGAAGCGCTGGTTTACACCATGAAAGGTGACCAGAAGTACTTCCCGGTGTACGACGCGGCGGGCAAGCTGCTGCCGAATTTCATCTTCGTCACCAACATCGAATCCAAAGATCCACAGCAGATCATCGCCGGTAACGAGAAGGTGGTGCGCCCGCGTCTGGCGGATGCCGAGTTCTTCTTCAACACCGACCGCAAAAAGCGTCTGGAAGATAATCTGCCGCGTCTGGAAACCGTACTGTTCCAGAAAGAGCTGGGTACGCTGCGTGATAAAACCGATCGCATTCAGGCGCTGGCTGGCTGGATTGCCGCGCAGATTGGCGCTGATGTGAACCACGCTACCCGCGCGGGCTTGCTGTCGAAATGTGACCTGATGACCAACATGGTCTTCGAGTTCACCGACACCCAGGGCGTGATGGGCATGCACTACGCGCGCCACGATGGCGAAGCGGAAGATGTGGCGGTGGCGCTGAATGAGCAGTATCAGCCGCGCTTTGCCGGTGACGATCTGCCGTCAAATCCTGTGGCCTGCGCCGTGGCGATTGCCGACAAAATGGACACCCTCGCGGGTATCTTCGGTATCGGTCAGCATCCGAAAGGCGACAAAGATCCGTTCGCACTGCGCCGTGCTGCGCTGGGCGTGCTGCGTATCATCGTGGAGAAAAATCTGCCGCTCGATCTGCAAACGCTGACCGAAGAAGCGGTGCGTTTGTACGGCAGCAAGCTGAGCAACGCCAAAGTGGTCGATGAGGTGATCGACTTTATGCTGGGCCGTTTCCGTACCTGGTATCAGGAAGAGGGCCACAGCGTTGACACCATTCAGGCGGTGCTGGCGCGTCGTCCAACCCGTCCGGCTGATTTCGATGCGCGCATGAAGGCGGTTTCGCACTTCCGTACGCTGGAAGCGGCCGCCACGCTGGCTGCTGCCAACAAACGTGTGTCGAACATCCTGGCGAAATCGACCGAAACCCTGAACGACAGCGTGCAGGCTTCCCTGCTGAAAGAGAACGAAGAGATCCAACTGGCGACCTTCGTGACCGCGCTGGGCGACAAGCTGCAGCCGTACTTTGCAGAAGGTCGCTATCAGGATGCGCTGGTTGAACTGGCGCAGCTGCGCGAAGCGGTAGATAACTTCTTCGATAAAGTGATGGTGAACGCTGACGATCAGGCGGTGCGTATTAACCGTCTGACGCTGCTGGCACAGCTGCGCCAGCTGTTCCTGCAGGTGGCGGATATTTCACTGCTGCAGTAATTGGCGTGGTCGCCATGAATGGTGATGCTATGAAAGAAAGGGGACGAGAGATCGTCCCTTTTTTTTAAAGCCAGTGAAGCTGAGTAAAATGAACTAAGACGTCTTGCGAATGATGTAGCACACGCACAATAAATACCTTTTCAACTTCCGAGCGGTAATAAATGACATGTTCCCGGTGCGGTAGTGCAAATACATTTTTGCCCAACTCTGCGCGCTTACGGCCTAACTCATTTGTGGCCAGCTGACTAAAACGTTGATGCAGCATGAGCACATATTGCTTCGCTTTTTTGCTGCCGAAGTTCCAATAGCCGTAAAACCAGATCGACTCTAAATCTTCATCGGCTTCCTTCATTATCTTGATCATCCTTTTCATCAATGCCTACCCTGGCTCTCATTCTGTTAAGAAAAACGTCTATGTCCCAGTCTTCAGCTACGCCACTATCCAGCCCTTGTTGAATCAGTTTTTTTAAATTCTCCAGCTTTGATTCAGCCTGCTTCTCACGCAGCAAGCGCAGCGAGTCGCGCACCACTTCGCTTTGCGTACGGTAGTCGCCGGATTCAACCAGAGATTCAACAAACTCGCGCAGTTCATCGCCTAAATCGATCGTCATGGTACGTGCCATCATCGTCATCCCGTGTAAGAGTATTTCTTACATTCTGGCACTTTTTTGCGCAACAGGGAATGCGCGTTGCAGCGCAGTTACAGGCTGAACTGCGAGGCAACACGAGAGATTTTAGGCAGATGAGACGGGAAACAGGCGGTCGTCGCGCAGCAGATGATCGTTACCACGGCGGCGGGTGAAGCCGCTGCGGTCGAAGAATTCCAGAATCTGTATCGCCACTTTGCGCCCGGTGCCAAGCTGGTTGCGGAAGTCGGCGGCGCTGGTGCTGCCCTCTTGCGCGGCACGGCTCCGAATCAGATCGGCGAAGATCTGGATCTGGTCGCTGCGATAGTAGCGATCGCGTACGATCGCGGTGATATGTCCGAGCCGGGCAGCAGTGAGCAGCAGCGAGCGAATCGCCTGTTCATCCTGCTGCAGCGCCAGCGCGATATCGCGCACCCACAGCGGCTGATCGCCAAACAGCGGGCCGACCTGCTGCCAAAGAGCTTCTTCCTGCGGATTAAAGCGCGGTTCGAAGTCGGGCAGATGCAGCCAGCCTTGTCGCTGTTGTAGCTGACCTTGCGCCAGCAGTTGATCAATCAGCGCTAACACCCATTCCGCAGGCTGATGCGGCATTGCCACACGACGCAAACGATCGTGGCCGATGCCTGGCACCTCGGGATGCTGCTGATGAAAATGCGCCAGTGATTCCAGCAGCTTTTGCCGCCATTGTGCTGCCTGCGCGGCACTCATTAGCGCGTTATCAAGCTGCACCGGCGCTGCATTCTTGATCAGTGCATCCAGCGCGGGCTCGGTAAGCTGGCGCGCCCACGCCAGGTCACGCCGTTCTGTCGGTTGATAGGCCAGATGCGCCTGCAGGCTGGCGTCATCATCTTGTGCTGCGGCCAGCTGCTGCAGCCAGGCAAGATACTCCGCCTGACGTTTGCCGCGCTTTTTACTGTTGAGCAGCAGCACGCGCGCGCCGCCCAGCGTGTGCTGTGCGTTGCTGTCGCGGATAATCAGCCGATCGTTTTCGGCCAGCCACAGCGGCTGATTCAGCACCAGTTCCGCGACATCATCCGCCAGCAGCGTAATGCGTCCAGTGACGTGGCTGGCGGCGTGGTGGAGATGAATCGGCTGCGACGCGCTCTTCAGCGGCTGCAGCAAGCGCAGCGCCACGGTTAAGCGCATGGTGCCTTCCGCTCTGGCCTGTGACAGCAGCCAGTCGCCGCGCGCGATCTGCGCTTTTTCCACATCGCCGACGATATTCAATGCGATACGTTCACCGGCCTGCGCGCGCGTCACCGATTGGTTCTGCGCATGCAGCGCGCGCACGCGCAGCGGCAGATTCAGGCTGCTAAGCCAAAGAGTATCGCCGACGTTCACTTCGCCCGACAGCGCGGTGCCGGTGACCACCAATCCGCTGCCTTTCAGCGTGAAGGCGCGATCAATAGCGAGACGGAAACGGTAACGAGAGTCGAAGGCCGGTTCCGCCAGCGTGCTGAGATGCTGGCGCAGCGCGTCGATGCCTTGCTGGGTGTGGCTGCTGGTAACAAATTGCGGCACCGCCGGCCAGCCGAGTTGCTGCGTGAGCTGCGCCACCTGCCGCTGGACTTCCGCGATGCGCGCTTCATCCACGCGATCGGCTTTGGTCAGCGCCACGCTGAGCGGCGGCTGTCCGGCCAGGCTCAGCAATTGCAAATGTTCGCGGGTTTGCGGCATCACGCCATCGTCGCAGGCCACCACCAGCAGCGCATGATGAATGCCGCCAATGCCCGCCAGCATATTGGCGAGAAATTTCTCGTGGCCCGGCACATCAATAAAGCCGAGCACGCGACCATCCGGCTGCGGCCAGTACGCGTAGCCGAGATCGATGGTCATGCCACGCCGTTTCTCTTCCGGCAGGCGATCGGCATCCACGCCGGTTAATGCCTGTAGCAGCGCGGTTTTGCCGTGATCGACGTGTCCAGCGGTGGCAATAATCATGACGCTAAGGCCTGAATCAGCGCGCTTTCATCATCAAGGCAGCGCAGATCCAGCCACAGTTTGCCTTCCTGGATGCGGCCAATCACCGGGCGCGCTAAGCTGCGCCAATGCTGTGACAAATTGACGAGCTGGCTACCGCGCCCATCGCTCGGCGCAAAGGTGATAGCGAAACTGGGAATACGTTCAACTGGTAGCGATCCGCTGCCGATTTGGGATGAACAGGGCGCAATCGCTAGCGAAAAATCCTCTCCATAAATCTGTTGTAACGCGGGCAGCAATCGTTCAGCTTGTTGCTGAATATCCTGCGCTGGACGGGTGAGCAGCCGCAGCGTCGGCAGGGCTTCACGCAGCGTTTCCGGCTGACGATAGAGCTGTAGCGTGGCTTCCAGCGCCGCGAGCGTCATTTTGTCGACGCGCAGCGCGCGTTTCAGCGGATGCGACTGGAGCTGATCAATCAGCGTCTGCTTGCCGACGATAATCCCCGCCTGCGGACCGCCGAGCAGTTTGTCGCCGGAGAAACTTACCAGACTGACGCCTGCGGCGATCAGCTGCTGCGGCATCGGTTCAGCCGGCAGACCAAATTCGGTCATATCGATCAGCGATCCGCTGCCAAGGTCGGTGATCACCGGCAATTGATAAGCGTCACCCAGCGCAACCAGCTCTGCTTCCGTTACCGCATGGGTAAAGCCCTGAATCTGATAATTGCTGGTGTGCACCTTCATCAGCAGGCCGCTGTTTTCCGCGATGGCGGCGCGATAATCTTTCAGGTGCGTGCGGTTGGTGGTGCCCACTTCCACCAGTTTGCAGCCCGCCTGGCGCATCACGTCAGGAATGCGGAAGGCGCCGCCAATTTCTACCAGCTCGCCGCGCGAGACAATTACTTCGCGCCCCGGCGCTAACGCGGCCAACATCAATAACACGGCGGCGGCATTGTTGTTAACGATACAGGCCGCTTCCGCGCCGGTTAACTCGCACAGCAGCGCGCTGACCGCACGATCGCGGTGGCCACGCGCCGCTTCATCCAGCGCGTATTCCAGCGTGACCGGCTGACGCAGGCAATTCACCACCGCGTCGATAGCGCGATCGCTCAGCTGTGCGCGGCCAAGATTGGTGTGCAGTACGGTGCCGGTGAGATTGAACACCGGACGCAGCGCACTTTGCTGCTGTTGCTGGATACGGCGCAGCGCTTCATCCGGCCAGTTCAGGTGCCACTCTGGCAAGGTTTGGTGCTGCTGAATGTGGTCGCGCGCTTCCTGCTGCATGCTGCGCAGCTGGCGCGTAGCGAAGGCGGTTCCGTGATCGGCAAGCAGCGGCTGCAGCGCGGGATCGCGCAGCAGGCTGTCGATAGCAGGTAATTGGCTGTACAGGGTTTTCATCGGGTGACTTACAGAGAGGGCGGAACGGTGCGGGCAAAGCTTTCGCGCGCAAACAGGTTTTCGGCCAGCTTCACCAGCGCCGGGCGATTTACGCACCAGTTTGGCAGCACGCGGCGGAAGTTGAGGTAACCAATCATGCAGCCGGTGGCGATATCGGCCAGATTGAGCGTGCCGCTATTGAGCCATTCGCCTTGGGCGGCGGCGGTTTCTAGCGCATCGAGGCCGCGTTGGATTTTGTCACGGTTGCGCAGCAGCACCTCTTCAGATTGCTGATCGCCGGGACGCATCTGCTCGCGCACGATCATCACCGCCGCATCGTTGATGCCGTCGGCCAGTTTTTCCAGCTGACGGATGTGCAACGCATGCAGCGCATCATCGGGCAGCAGCGCAGGCGCATCGCCGCGCAGTTCAATGACTTGCGCGATGATCGAAGAGTCGAACCAGGTGAGCTGGTTGTCGTCAATCAGCGCCGGTACTTTGCCCAGCGGATTGTACTGCGGTACATCGCTGTCATCGATCCACGGAGAGTGATTAACGAATTCGAAAACCAGGCCTTTTTCCAGCAATATCACTGATATTTTGCGGACAAAAGGGCTGGTGTAGCTGCCAATCAGTTTCATCGTGCGCCTCCGTGTTGAATGAAAATACGCGATAACAAACCGCACATATCCCTGGCGGCGCGCTGGCACAATGCGCGATAAATCGCGCCGCTGCGGACCGCAGAAACATGGGAAAAGCTAATCGCCGGGGAACATAAACGGATTTAGACTGCTGCGGGCGAATCCTTCCTGCTCCATGCGGGCATCCAGCACCAGCGAGGCCAAATCATCGGCCACCGGCTCTACGGCGGGATCCTTCTCCTGATACAACATCTTCAGGTAGGTACCGCAATCGCCGCAGCTCTCTGCTTTCACCGCCGCTTTTTCGCTGTCCAGCGACCAGTAATGCAGATCGCCGGTTTGTTCACAGTTGGAGCACTTGCTGCGCACCACATACCATTCGCTTTCACACAGATTGCAGTGCAGATAGCGCAGACCTTGCTGACCCACGCTCATGTGCACCACGCTGGTGACCGGCACGCTGGCGCATACCGGGCAGAACTGGCGATGCTCACCGTATTCGGCGCGCGCTTTGCCGGGAATTAATGCCGCCATCTGCGCCCAGTAAATCGACAACGCCGCCCAGATGAACGGCGATTTGTCGCTGCTCACCTGTGCGAAATCGCCTTCCAGCAGCGCATGTGCCAGATTTTCCAGTTCGGTAGTGGAGGATTTTTCCAGATTCTCCAGCACTGCCAGCGCCTGGCCGCTCATCTCTGGCTTCAGCTCGGCGATCAGCGAATGCAGCAAACGCTGCCAGTGCGCATCGCGCGGATAGGTGTGGATATCGAGCGGCGGTTTGCCCTGCTCGGCGCTCTGCGTCAGCCGCTGCTGCAGATCGAGCTGCAGCGGATGGTCATACAGCACGATCTCCTGCGCCTCGGCGATCACCGCGGCAAAGCGCAGGTAATCACCCAGCGGATTCTTCGCGGCCAGGTCGCGCAAACGTGCCGCACGGCGGCTATACAGATTTTTCAGCCGGGGGAAAAGTAACGGCGGAACTTGCTCCGCCGTGTGCTTTTCCCTTTTCTCCAGCTGGTCCTGCGGGATGATGCGAATACTCATCAGGGACGTTTTTCCTGTTGTGTTTGGCGTTGGCGCTGCTCGCGATACCAGCGTGGGTGATGTTTCTTCGCCCACGCGGCCGGAACCCAGCCCTCAACCATGGCGGTAATGGTGCCTTTTACCCACAAGGCGGCGTAAATGTGCACCATAATCACCACGATCAGCGCCACAGCTGAGACCGAATGCACCACTAGCGCGATGCGAATCAGCGGAATAGTAAAGGCACCGGCAAAGTACGGGCGCCAGATAACAATTCCGCTCACCAGCAGCAAGACTAAGCTGATGATAGCAGCCCAGAACACACACTTCTGCCCGAAGTTGTATTTGCCGGTATCGCCGACCTCTTCGTTTTGCACGATTTTGTGGATGTTTTTCGCCCACACCAGGTCTTCGCGATTGATCAGATTATGTTTCCAATAGCGTAAGAACATGATGATAAAGGCGGCAAACATCACCGTGCCAACAAACGGATGCAGGATACGCGCCAACTGCGGCGTGCCGAGCACGTGCATCAGCCAGTTAAATGACGGGAAAAAGAAACCCAGTCCGCTCAGCGCGGCGAGCACAAAACAGAACGCCACAATCCAGTGATTGATGCGTTCCGGTGCGCTGTAGCGCACCAGACGATCGCGTTTTTTCATTATTCGCGCTCCTCTTTTTCGTGCAGGTTCTCGTCCTCATCCTCTTCCACGCGGTTTGGCCCTACGCCAACGTAGTGGAACACGGATGCAGCAAAGGTAGCGGCAAAACCGATCGCCGCCAGCGGTTTCCAGATCCCTTTCCAGAACGTTACCGCCGGGCTGATGCTCGGATTATCCGGCAAACCGTGATAGAGCTGCGGTTTGTTGGCGTGGTGCAGCACGTACATCACGTGCGTACCGCCGACGCCTTCCGGATCGTACAAGCCGGCGTTGGCATAGCCGCGCGTGTTGAGTTCGGCCACGCGTTCACCGGCCAGCGCCTGCATATCGCTTTTGCTGCCGAAGTGAATCGCGCCGGTCGGGCAGGTTTTCACGCACGCCGGTTCCTGACCGACATTGACACGATCGACGCACAGCGTGCATTTATACACGCGGTTGTCCTCTTTATTCAGACGCGGCACATCGAACGGACAGCCCGCAATGCAGTAGCCGCAGCCAATGCACTGTTCTGACTGAAAATCGACGATGCCGTTGGCGTACTGAATAATCGCGCCTTCAGACGGACAGGCTTTCAGGCAGCCGGGATCGGCGCAGTGCATGCAGCCATCCTTGCGGATCAGCCACTCTAACTTGCCGTTCTCCTCCACTTCTGAGAAGCGCATCACCGTCCAGGATTTGGCGGTCAAATCGGCGGGATTGTCGTACACCCCAACGTTATGTCCCACTTCATCGCGGATATCGTTCCACTCCGAGCACGCCACCTGACACGCTTTGCAGCCGATGCAGGTGGTCACGTCGATCAGTTTCGCCACTTCCTGCTGATGGTTACGCGCCTGCGGGGCAGGCGTGAGTCCATTGGTGGCGGAGCGGCGGATAATGTCTTGAGATTGATAAGCCATATTCGTTCTCCTTACACCTTCTCGACGTTGACCAGGAACGCCTTAAATTCTGGCGTCTGCGTGTTGGCATCACCGACAAACGGCGTCAGAGTGTTGGCAATAAAGCCTTTTTTCGCCACGCCCTGATAACCCCAGTGAATCGGAATGCCGATGGTATCGACGATTTTGCCGTCAACGTTAAGTGGACGGATGCGCTTAGTGACCACCGCTTTGGCTTTGATGTAGCCGCGATTGGAGCTCACTTTCACTGTGTCGCCCTGCGCGATGCCAAGCTTATTGGCCAGCTTCTCGCCGATTTCAATAAACTGTTCCGGCTGTGCGATGGCATTGAGCCGCGCGTGTTTGGTCCAGTAATGGAAATGCTCGGTGAGGCGATAAGTGGTGCCGACATACGGGAACTGCTCCGCCTGGCCCATCGATGCCAAATCGTCCTTGAACACGCGCGCCGCCGGGTTGGATACCACGTTCGGATGCAGCGGGTTGGTGCCGATTGGCGTTTCAAACGGCTCGTAGTGTTCCGGGAACGGACCTTCGGCCATTTTATCGAGCGCAAACAGGCGGCCCATGCCTTCCGGCTGCATAATGAACGGCCCGACATCGCTGCCGGGTGCGGCGGCGCTGTAGTCCGGCACATCCATGCCCCCCCATTTGCTGCCATCCCACTTCAGGATCTGACGTTTCGGATCCCACGGATTGCCTTGCGGATCAGCCGAGGCGCGGTTGTAGAGAATGCGGCGGTTGAGCGGCCAAGCCCAGCTCCAGTTCAGCGTGTTGCCCAAACCGGTAGGATCGGTGTTGTCGCGGCGCGCCATCTGGTTGCCGTCCGGCGTCCAGCTGCCGGCGAAAATCCAGCAACCGCTGCTGGTGCTGCCGTCATCTTTCAGATGGGCAAAGGTACTGAGCTGTTGGCCTTTTTTCACCAGCAGCGTGCCTTTGTCATCGTATACATCCGCCAGCGCTTTGCCGTTGTTCTCCATCGCCACTTCTTCCGGCGCCGGATTTTCTGGCGTCAGGTAGTTCCAGCTCATGTTCAGCACTTGCTCAGGCAATGCACCGCCTTCACTGGCGTACATTTTGCGCAGGCGTGAATAGATGCCGGAAAGAATCTCGCCGTCATTCAGCGCTTCGCCCGGTGCATCCTGACCTTTCCAGTGCCACTGCAGCCAGCGGCCGGAGTTAACGATTGAACCGTTCTCTTCGGCGAAGCAGGTGGAAGGCAAACGGAACACTTCGGTCTGAATTTTTGACGGATCAACATCGTTAAACTCGTCGTGATTCTCCCAGAAGGTGGCGGTTTCGGTGTTGAGCGGGTCGATGGTGACGAGGAACTTCAGCTTCGACAGCGATGCGATCACTTTGCGCTTGTTCGGGAACGACGCCACCGGGTTGAAGCCCTGGCACAGATAGCCGTTGACCTTGCCTTGCGACATCATCTCGAAGTACTGCAGCACGTCGTAACCTTTATCCCACTTCGGCAACCAGTCGAAGCCCCAGCTGTTTTCCGCCTGGGCTTTGTCACCGAAGAAGGCTTTCATCTGGCTGACAAAGAATTTCGGGTAGTTGCTCCAGTAGTTTACCTGGCCCGGCAGCAGCGCTTTCGGCGTGTTAGCAGCAAGATAACTCTGCAGATCGGTGTGTTTTTCCGACGGCAAAGTCATGTAACCCGGCAAACTTTGCGACAGTAAACCGAGATCGGTCAGACCCTGAATATTCGAGTGACCGCGCAGCGCATTGATGCCGCCGCCAATCATGCCCATGTTGCCGAGCAGCAGCTGAATCATCGCCATGGTGCGGATGTTCTGCGCGCCGACCGAGTGCTGCGTCCAGCCGAGCGCATACAGGAACGAAGTGGTGCGATCGCGCGCGCTGGTTTCGCCAATCAGTTCACACACGAGCAGGAAGTCCGCTTTTGGCGTGCCGCAGATGCGTTCAACAATTTCTGGCGTGTAACGGCTAACGTGCTGCTTCAGCAGGTTCCATACGCAGCGTGGATGCGTGAGCGTGGTGTCGCGTTTGGCGAAGCCGTCGGCGTCCAGCTCGTAGTTCCAGCTGGTTTTGTCGTATTTGCGATTCTCTTCGTCGTAGCCGCTGAACAGGCCATCTTCAAAATGATAATCCTCGCGCACGATCAGGCTGGCATTGGTGTACGCCTGCACATATTCATGCTGGATTTTGTCGTTTTGCAGCAGCCACAGCAGGACGCCCGACAGGAAAGTGATGTCGGTGCCCGAACGAATCGGCGTATAGAAATCGGCTACCGATGCCGTACGCGTGAAGCGCGGATCGATAACAATCAGTTTGGCTTTGTTGTGAATCTTGGCTTCCATCGCCCAGCGGAATCCCACAGGATGCGCTTCAGCGGCGTTCCCGCCCATCACAACGATCAGATTGGCATTACGGATGTCGACCCAGTGATTGGTCATCGCACCGCGACCAAATGTTGGAGCAAGACTTGCTACCGTTGGTCCGTGTCAAACGCGTGCCTGGTTGTCGACCGCTAACATGCCGAGCGATCGGGTAAATTTCTGGGTTAAGTAGCCGGTTTCGTTGCTGGATGCGGAAGCACACAGCATGCCGGTGGAGAGCCAACGGTTTACCGTCACGCCCGCAGCGTTTTGCGCCACGAAGTTAGCGTCGCGGTCCGCTTTCATCAGCCTGGCGATGCGATCAAAGGCATCGTCCCAGCTAATGCGCTGCCATTTATCGGAGCTTGGCGCGCGGTATTCCGGGTATTGCAGGCGACTTTCACTGTGGATGAAGTCGAGCAGGCCTGCGCCTTTCGGGCACAATGCGCCGCGGCTCACCGGATGATCCGGATCCCCTTCGATGTGGAAAATGGTCTCTTTGGCGTTTTTCGCGCCGTCACCGAGGCTGTACATTAACAAGCCACAGCCAACTGAGCAGTAAGTGCAGGTGTTACGGGTTTCGCGTGCGCGCAGCAGTTTATACTGTCGCGTTTCCGCCAGCGCTACCTCTGGCGCAAAGCCAAGCAGCGCTGCCGTTGTCCCTGCCATACCGCCAGCACAGACCTTGAAGAATTTTCTTCGGCTGACGTTCATGGATTATCCTTTCAACATGAATGATTTTTACTTTTGCAGAGCAGTGAATCGGGCGTCACAATAACCCGACGAATATTGCGGCAATAGCGACCTAATATTACCACTACTTTAGTAAGGTTGTTATGTGAGGCGAAAAAAGTGACAGAGAATGAGCAGGAAAGTCACATTAATGTGAATAAGATCTCAGGAGCGGTGCAGGCGCAGGTGCATCAGCGGCGTGATATCAGCCTTGCGGAAACAGACTGGCTGGCGCAGGAAGTACCGGTAGCGCTGGTCTATAACGGCATTTCGCACGTTGTGATGATGGCGACACCCAATGATTTGGAAGCTTTTGCGATAGGTTTCTCGCTCTCGGAAGGCATTATTGCGCGCCCGGATGAAATCTACGGTATCGATGTGGTTTCGGGCTGTAATGGCATTGAAGTACAGATTGAACTCTCCAGCCGCCGCTTTATGGCGCTGAAAGAGCAGCGCCGCGCCATGGCTGGCCGCACCGGCTGCGGCGTGTGTGGCGTGGAGCAACTCGATCAAATCGGTAAGCCATTACAGCCGCTGCCGTTCAGCCAAACCTTTGATTTAGCCAATCTGGATAAAGGCCTGGCGCAGCTGCGCGATTACCAGCCGATCGGCAATCTCACCGGCTGCACGCACGCGGCGGCGTGGATGTCACCGCAAGGCGAATTGCAGGGCGGGTATGAAGATGTCGGTCGCCATGTGGCGCTGGATAAATTGCTGGGGAATCGCAGCCAGCAGCCGTGGCAGCAGGGCGCGGTGCTGGTTTCCAGTCGCGCCAGCTATGAGATGGTGCAGAAATCCGCCATGTGCGGCGTGGAGATTCTGTTCGCGGTGTCAGCTGCGACACAGCTCGCCGTTGAGGTGGCCGAACGCTGCAATCTCACGCTAGTCGGCTTTAGTAAACCGGGCCGCGCCACGGTTTACAGCCATCCGCAGCGGCTGCGTTAAACCACCTGCACCTGCGGCAGCGCCTGTTGCAGCGCCGTCAGCGCGCCGGGTTTTGCCGCGCCGCTGTCGCAGATCAGCAGATCGATTTCCGCAATCGCTGCATAAACGGTGCGGCTCATCACGCCGAGTTTGCTGTGATCCGCCAGTAAAATGGTGCGGTTCGCCTGCTGCACCATGGCGCGGGCAATCGCCGCTTCGTGGGGATGAAAACTGCTGGCACCGTTTTTAGCGTCGATGCCGACCGGCGAAAGCAGCGCCACATCGGCGCGATAACGATAAATTTCCCCAATCGTCATCTCCCCGCGCGTTTGCTGCGCGCCTGCCATCATCATGCCGCCAATTAAAATCACCTGATTATTCAGCGTCTCATGCTCTTCCGCTGCGCTCAGCGCCAGCGCGGCCTGCAGGCTGTTAGTGATGATGGTTAAACCTGACATGGTGCGCAGTTGTTCGGCCAGCATGGTGGTGGTGGTGCCGGCATCAAGGAACAGCGTTTGGCCGGGCTGGAGATGTTGCGCGGCAGCAACCGCAATTGCGCGTTTCTCTTTCGCCTGCGCGTTACGGCGCACCTGCAGCGGCGGCTCTGGCTGGCTATCGACGGCGACCAAACCGCCATGCACCCGCCGCGCCAATCCCTGCGCTTCCAGCTCAATAATGTCGCGCCGCGCGGTTTCGCGCGAGATGCCAAGCTCATTGATGATGCGTTCGGTGCTGAGCTGATGTTGCGTGGTCAGCAGCGCGCGAATGCGGTGTAAGCGGGTTTCCTGCAGCATGACTTTTCCCTGTGGCGTGTTCAACCTGGGCCTAAGCTTACCTGAGTGTCATTGCGCCGTCATGTGTATTTGGTTGTATTTGTGTATTTGGTTGCATTTGTCGCCAAAGCAGGCATGATATTGGCAAACGGCGATTTCGCATGCACCCCTTTCACCTTCGCAACGGGAGTTACCATGGCTACACGTTCTACCATCATGGATACCAACAGTTTTCGTGCTGAGCACGCCGACGGACTGGATGCGGCAACCCGCAAGCTAACCGACAAGCGCAGCAAAGTGTTGGGCGAGTCGTATCGCCTGTTTTACCGCAAGCCAGTGCATTTAGTGCGCGGCGAAGGGCAGTATGTGTGGGATGCCGCCGGTGATAAATATCTTGATGTGTACAACAACGTGGCGAGCATTGGTCACTGCCATCCGGCGGTGATTGAGGCGGTGAATCAGCAGATGAAGATGCTGAACACCCACACGCGCTATCTGCACGAACGCATTCTCGATTACACCGAAGAGTTGCTGGCGACCACGCCAGATGCCATCGATCGCGCCATGTACATGTGTACCGGTTCGGAAGCCAACGATTTGGCGATCCGCGTGGCGCGGGCTTTCAGCGGCGGCACCGGCATTATCGTGTCGCAGGAGGCGTATCACGGCACCAGCGATCTCACGTCAGGTGTGTCGCCCGCCCTCGGCAGCGGACAGCCGTTGGCGGCAACCACGCGTCTGGTTTCACCGCCGGATGCCTATCGCGTGAATGCGCCCGATCTCGGCGAGTGGTTTGCCAATGAAATCCAGCAGCAGATTGACGATATGAAAGCGCACGGCATTAAGTTTGCCGGCTTCCTCGCTGACTCGATCTTCTCATCCGATGGCGTATTGCCGAACCCGCGCGGTTTCCTGCAAAAAGCGGTCGATGTGGTGCATGCCAACGGCGGGATTTTCATTGCCGATGAAGTGCAGCCGGGCTTTGGTCGTACCGGCGATGCGTTCTGGGGCTTTGCGCGTCACGGCGTGGTGCCTGATGTGATCACCACCGGCAAGCCAATGGGCAACGGCATTCCGGTTTCGGGCCTGCTGGCGAAAAGCGATGTGCTGGCGGCGTTCAGCGATGAGATTCCTTACTTCAACACCTTTGGTGGTAATCCGGTGGCGATGGCCGCCGCGCAAGCGGTGCTGACGGTAATTAAAGAAGAGGGCTTGCAGGAGCACAGCCGCGTGGTGGGCGCCAGGCTGTTGAGTGAACTGCAGAAACTAATGGATCGTCACGAGTCGATCGGCGACGTGCGCGGTGCGGGCCTGTTTATTGGTTTCGAACTGGTGCAGGATCGCGCCAGTAAAACGCCGGATAAAGCGCTGGCGCTGGATTTGATCGAGAAACTGCGCGAACACCGCGTGTTGACGTCAGTGGCGGGACCTTACGGCAACGTGCTGAAGTTGCGTCCGCCGTTGGCGTTCCAGGAAGCGGATATCGATTGGCTGGTGGGCGCGCTGGATAAATCGCTGAGTGAGCTGGGGCGTTAACAGATCATTGATTGTGCACATTTTGTCGCGGCGCGATTTATCGCGCAATAAATTGCGCCGCTACGATATGTGCAGGTTTACGCAGCTGCGGTTTCCTCGGCGAAAATGCTCTCCATCTTCTGCCACGCCTGCGCGACATCGTCATCCAGATTAAACAAACCTGACGTGCCCACAATAAACACATCCACGCCTGAAGCAGCAATCTGCCGGAAGGTGCGCGCATTGCATGAACCATCAATTTCGGTCAGATAGTGATAACCGTGCTCTTCGCGCATGGCGATTAACTGGCGAATCTTATTGAGCGTTTGCGGGATAAATGTCTGCCCGGCGAAACCCGGATCCACTGACATCACCGTGACTTTATCCAGCAGGTGCGCATATTCACGAATAGTTTCTGCCGGTGTGGCCGGATTTAACACCACGCCGCAGCGACGGCCTGCGTCTTTAATTTGCGTCAGCAGGCGGAAAATTTTGTTATTAGCGGTTTCCGGGTGGAAGCTAATAATATCTGCGCCGGCCTCAATGCACATTGGGATAATATCTTCCGGATGATTTACCATTAAATGCACATCAATTGGTACATCAGTAATTTTACGCAGGTTCTCAATAAAGAACGGCGACAGCGTAATATTCTTCACATAGCTGCCATCCATAATATCGACATGATAAAAGGCAGCGGTGCTATTCATCGCTTCAACCTGCTCGCGAAAACGCGTGAGATCCATGCACATTAAGGAGGGGGAGAATTTGGCTTGCATAACTTATTTCCTCATTACAACAACAGCGCCCGCAGGCGCTGTTGATGACATCAATGGAAGAACGAAATAATGTGGCCGAGCACAATACCAACAATGCCGAAGTCGGCATCACCGAAGGTGGTGGAAGCGAAGCCGAGGTCGCCCATCAGCGGCAGCAGAATCGCTGGCAGGAAGGAGATCAGCAAGCCTTGCACAAAGGCGCCGATCACTGCGCCGCGACGTCCGCCAGTGATATTGCCGTAGACGCCGGCGGTCGCACCGCAGAAGAAATGCGGTACCAGACCCGGAACAATAACGCTTAGACCAAACAGCGGACACAGGAACATGCTGATCAAGCCGGCGGAGAAGCTCGACAGGAAGCCGATGATTACCGCGTTCGGCGCGAACGGGAACACGGTTGGGCAATCCAGCGCCGGTTTGGCGTTGGGTACCAGCTTATCGGCGATACCTTTAAAGGCCGGCACGATTTCGGCAATCACCATGCGCACACCGGCGAGGATGATATAGACGCCCGCAGCAAAGGTGATCGACTGAATGATGGCGAACACAATGTAGTTTTGGCCGCCACTGATGCTTTCGGTGAATTCTTTACCGGCAACCAGAACCAGCGCGATAAACAGAATCATCATGGTCAGCGAAATCGCTACCGATGAGTCGCGCAGGAAGTTGAGGGTTTTTGGCACCTTAAGCTCTTCAATCGACGGGCTGCCTTTACCGACCATTTTGCCCACTAACGCGGAGAGCAGATAACCGGTTGAGCCAAAGTGGCCGAGCGCCAGATCGTCCGAGTTGGTGATTTTGCGGGTGAATGGCTGCAGAATCGCCGGGCAAACCACCATCATGGTGCCGAGAATCAACGAACCAATCAGCACCAGCCAGAAGCCGTGAATGCCGCCTACCGACAGAATTACCGCCAGCATCGCCGACATATACAGCGTGTGGTGACCGGTCAGGAAGATGTATTTCAACGGGGTAATGCGCGCCAGCAAGATGTTCACCAGCATACCAAACACCATAATCATGGCGGTTTCGGTGCCGTAACTTTTCTGCGCCAGCGCGGCCATTGCATCCGTATTTGGCACTACGCCCTGAATATTAAAAGAGTGCTCAAACAGCTGACTGAAGATGGTCAGCGTGGCCGCAATTAAATTGGCCCCGGCGATGAGAATAACAAAACCCATGATGGTTTTAAGCGTACCGGAAATAACATCAGAAACCGGTTTCTTTTGCAGTAATAAACCAAACAGGGAAAAAAGGCCGACAAGTATAGCGGGTGTTCCAAGAACATCCTTAATTATAAACTGCAGCATAACTTACTCCATAGTGAGTAAAGTTTTTCGGGATAAACTGTTGTTAGATATTTTCAGCCAAAATTTCTTTAATCTTTGCATTATCCAGCAGGTTTGTCAGACCAACGACTTTCGCGCTGTGCCCGGCTAATTGGTCGGCAATATCTTTTGCGGCAATGATTAAATCAGCCTGTTCAGATTTCGCAGAGGTTAAATCGGTGTGGCCCACTTCCGCTTCTTTGCCTAATTCCGCCACAATCTTCTTCACGTTCATTTCAACAATAAAGCTGCTACCTAAACCATTTCCACACACAATCAGGACTTTTTTCATCATAGGGTTCTCTGGTTATTTATTCTCAATGACAGCTTCAATCGCTGACAGGGTAGAAGCCGACAGCAATTGCTGCAGGCGGGATTCGTCGCTGAACACGTCCGCTAAGGCGGTGATCATCTGAATGTGATCGTCACCAGATACCGCGCACAGCATGATGACCACATAAACCGGATCGTTTTCATCGGCCTGAAAATTCACGCCATTTTTCACATGCAGCAACGACAGGCCGTTTTTGCGCGCGCCTTGTTCCGGGCGGGCATGCGGCATCGCCAGGCCCGGCGCCAGCACGTAGTAAGGACCGAGTTCGGCATGCGAGGTGAAGATGGCATCGAGATAAGCCGGGCTGATCGCCCCAGCGGCCAGCAGCGGTTCGGCAGATAATCGCACTGCTTCCTGCCAGTCGCTAACCTGCTCGACTACCCGAATATGTTGCGGCGTTAGCCATTGAGTGAGCATCAGTCATTCCTGTTTATTCGTCGATGGAGTGCAATGTAGGTTATTTTCTCAGCGGTTTTCTGTGATGATTGTCGCAAAAGTTAGCGCTAACACCGTTATTGTTAAAAAACGTGTTATCGCTAACATTTCCTTGCTGTGCGTTTGTCTTGGTTGCAAGCACCTGACATGCTCAATCATTCTGAAAAGATCGCGGGGTGAGGCATGCCCGAAACTGTGGTTTTTCACATGGCGCGTTGACAGATTTGGTTTTAAGCTGCGTCCTGGCAAAAAAGTAGCGAGTAATGCAGGAGATCGCATGACAGAAAAAAAACGGCGCGGTACCGGTAAAAGCACTTTAGCCGATGTTGCCCGTTTGGTGGGCGTAAGCACCATGACAGCGTCGCGCGCGCTACGCATGCCGGAGAAAGTGTCGCCTGAAATTCGCGCCAAAATCGATGCGGCGGTGATTGAGCTCTCCTATGTGCCGAATGTGCAGGCGAGCAATCTGGCATCGGCCACATCACGCCTGATCACCATGGTGGTGCCATCTTTTGCCACGCCGGGCAGTGCAATTGTGTCCGAAGCGCTACAGGAAGTGCTGCGGCCGCAGGGCTATAACATGATGCTGGCTGAAGCCAACCATTCGGCGGCAGAAGAGAGCGAGCTGATCGAAATGTTGCTCTCCTATAATCCGGCGGCGATGGTGCATTTCAATTTCGATAACGCCGCCGAAGCGCATCGTCTGCTGAGCAATTCCGGGCTGCCGGTCATGGATATTGGCGGCGTGCATCAGGATTCGGCGGGGATCAGCATTGGTGTCGATTACGCCAAAGCGATTCGCCAACTGGTGCAAAGTCTGGTCGAGCGCGGCTATCGCAATCTCGGTTTGCTGTGCACGCAGAGTAATAACACCATCTTCCGCCAGCTGCTGAATGGCTGGCACAGCGGCATGCTGGCGATGAATCAGGCGCCGCATCGCGTGGTGACCTCGCCGAAAATGCCGACCTTTGCCGCCGGGCACAGCTTGCTGGCGGAAATTCGCCTGACCTGGCCGGAGCTGGATGTGCTGATTTGCACCAGCGACGAAGTGGCCTGCGGCGCCATCATGGCGTGCCATGCGGCGGGGATTGCGATTCCCAGCCAGTTGGCGATTGCCAGCATTGGCGGCGGTCCGCTAGCGGCAGTGTGTTCGCCGCCGCTTACCAGCATTGTGCTGCCGTATGAAGAGATGGGGCGCATGGCGGGTAAGCGTCTGCTGGCGGCGCTCAAAGGTGATGAGCCGCCAGCCATCAATGAACTGCCGGTGCAGCTTAAACTGCGCGCCAGCAGCCACAAGGTGTAGCCGTGCGTGCGCACCTTTTCCCAGATTCATCAAATCCTTATCAATTCTAAGGCATTGATAACCCTTTTACGGATCATGTTTTTAACTATAATGATCCGACTGCTTACGCGGCACACCCAGTGAGGTGGTGCTGCAAAACACTAAAATGGAGAGGAAGAACATGAGTTATTCACTGCCATCCCTGCCGTATGCGTACGACGCACTGGAACCGCACTTCGACAAGCAGACGATGGAAATCCATCACACTAAACACCACCAGACCTACGTTAACAACGCTAACGCTGCGCTGGAAGGTACCGAATTCGCTGACCTGCCGGTAGAAGAGCTGATCACCAAACTGGATCAGCTGCCAGCAGACAAAAAAGGTCCACTGCGTAACAACGCAGGCGGCCACGCTAACCACAGCTTCTTCTGGAAAGGTCTGAAGCTGGGCACCTCGCTGCAGGGCGACCTGAAAGCCGCCATCGAAAAAGATTTCGGTAGCGTTGAAGCTTTCCAGGCTGAGTTTGAGAAAGCCGCGACTACTCGCTTCGGTTCAGGCTGGGCGTGGCTGGTGAAAAAAGGCGACAAACTGGCTGTGGTTTCAACCGCAAACCAGGATAGCCCGCTGATGGGTGAAGCCGTTGCTGGCGTTTCAGGCACGCCGATCATCGGTCTGGACGTGTGGGAACACGCTTACTACCTGAAGTATCAGAACAAACGTCCTGATTACATCAAAGCATTCTGGAACGTAGTGAACTGGGATGAAGCTGCAGCACGTTTCGCTGCTGCGAAGTAAGTTCAGGCGATAGCCGCAACGCACTAAACCGGTGATCTCTTCACCGGTTTTTTTTCGCCTTTATAAACCCTTGCTAAACGACCTGAATATTCCCGCACACGACTATTCCGCTGCGAAAGCTATTAACCTGCCGTTGATAATTTGGGGCATATAGTGGCGATAATTTGTCTCGCCAAGCCTAAATAATCATGTCTACTATCACAACTTCTGTGACGAATAATGATTCGTCAGCACCGCTATTTTTGCCGTTAATAAGCGGAAAGTTCAGGCCAAATAAATTATGGAATAGCGGAAGATTTCGCGCGAAATTTGCCTTAAGATCGCTGGTCTTTCCTGTAACTACCTTTAATTACCTGCACCAGTTGGCGCAATTATCTGCGTTACCACAGCTGCTGACCATGCAGGGTTTGCTGCCGGCGAAGCCACATCGTCCTTATCTGCGTGCGGGATTCAGCGTGGCGCAGCGCGCACAGGCGATCATCGATCACTATACGTTGATGGATCAGTTAGATAATGCGGCGCTGCGTCAGCTGTTGCAGAGTCCGGGTGATAATTTACTGGCCAGCCTGAGCGGCAAAAATGATGAGACGTATGTGATTCACTGCTGTCCGGGCCGCTTTGACCGTGAAGGTGAAATTACTTTGGAATTGCGCTATGAAACGCAGTTAATTGCGTCGCTCTCTTTCTCAATTATTCGCGAACAGCAGAAGCGCACGTTATTAATTGGTGGATTGCAGGGGCCGCGTAAGCATATTTCTAACGATGTGATTCGCGATGCCACCAAAGCGGCGCACGGCGTATTCCCAAAACGCCTGCTGATGGAAGTAGTATTTAATCTGGCGGAACAGTGTGGCGTTGAGGCGATCACCGCCGTTGGCGATACCACGCACGTGTTTCGCAGCCTGCGCTACCGTCACAGTAAAGGTGATAAGTTCTTTGCCAGCTACAGCGAGTTTTGGTTGTCGTTGGGTGGCGTGGCGCGTGGCGATGAGCTATTTACGTTGCCGTTACGCGCGGAGCGTAAAGATTTGGAAGAGATTGCCAGCAAGAAGCGCGCCGAGTATCGCCGTCGTTATGCCTTGCTGGACAGTCTGAATGAACAAGTTCATCAGGCGGCGGGCATCCTACGCGACGTTTCACACGCCGCGTAAGTCAAGATTAGAACGGCTGCTTCGCGTAGCCGGTCATCACTTTCAGTCCCATCTCACGTCCGAGCGCGGTCATTGGGTGTACCACCACCAGGCCGCGCACGCTTTTCTTGAATGCGCCCATGTTGGCTTGTTCTTTTTTGGTGATTTCGCGGCTAAAGCCCAGCTTCTGCAGCTGTTGCGCTTCTTTGCTCAGCTTCTCGGTGCGCACACCGCGCAGGCGCTCAATTTCCAGCTCCAGCTTCTCTTTTTCACGCAGCAGTTCACCGAGCTTTTCGGCATCGCCAGAGGCTAACAGCGGGGCTTCTTTGCGGTTGAGCGCATCGAGCTGATCGCTCAGAAGTTTGATCTCGGCTTTTTCTTGTTCTTTCATTGGGGGAAAACTCGTTAAGGAAAACAGGCAAAGGATACATCAAATTCAGGCAACTTTGCAGCGCATGACTTCGCGCGATAAATCGCGCTGCGACAATGCGTGCTGATTTAACACGTAGATGCCTCACGCGCACTTATCCGCAGCGGCACGCTTCATCGCGCTTGTTCATACAAAAACTACAGCGCAGGCTTTTTAAACACCTGCTTATGCGAAATCCGTGAAATCAGCTCGGTGAGCGACAGCACCATGGTTGAACGCACCATCTGCAGATAGCGCTGTTGCTGCATGGAGCGCAGTTGGTCGTCGTCGCGGTTGAAGTCTGGCTGCGGTGGCCAGGCGGCCACGCAGTGCAGTTCGCCAAACGGGCCGAGGATCTCATCGTCGATAAAACGATAATCGCTGATATCGTGATTCAGCTCCTCACGCAGCGCCAGCAGCAGTTCACAATCTTCGTACTCATGCCGGTTGATCACGCCCAGGCCGTAAATCAGCTTGAGGCGAACCGAGAGTTCGCCCAGCGGACCATCACCCAGCAGCAGCGGTTCTACCGCGTATTTAACCGCGTAATCGTCCTTGCGAAACACTTGCAGCACCAGCAGGTTAACCGCTTCGGTCAGCAGCTCAACGGCGGCGATCAGGAAGCTTCTCACCGAACGACCGGCGTTCAGGCGCTCAAGCACCCGGTTTTCAAAAGCCTGCTTCTCTTCCATCATTGCCTGCATCGTTCAGCTACCGCCAGCGGGCACGCAAGCGCGCCCGAGTTAACCACTAAAGGGCGCGCATTATGCCATAGCGTTGTAAGCGCTCACCACTGAGGTGACCACTTCGCTGTTGGCATCCAGGCCAGAAATTTCCGCCAGCGTGGCTTGCGGGCCTTTTTCTGCCAGCAGCGCGACCAGTTCCTGCGCCTGCGGATCGGCTTCGCTGCGATAGTGCATCGCGGCGGCAATGCCCTGAACCAGATTATCGTGCGGCAGCTGATACTCCAGCGTGCCCAGCGTTGGCTTGATCAGGCGATCGCCCGCGCTCAGTTTACGCAGTGGCTGACGACCGACGCGCTCAACGTCATCTTTCAGGTACGGGTTTTCAAAGCGGGTGAGGATTTTCTGGATATAGGCAGCATGTTTATCGGCTTCAAAACCATAACGCTTGATCAGCACGGCGCCGCTCTCCTGCATCGCGCCTTGCACTACCGCACGCACGTTCTCATCGAGAATCGCGTCACGAATGGTAGCGTGACCAGCCAGCTGGCCGAGATACGCGGTGATGGCGTGACCGGTGTTAAGGGTGAACAGCTTGCGCTCAACGAATGCCATCAGGTTGTCGGTCAATTCCATGCCAGGAATGTTCGGCAATTCCCCTTTGAACTGGGTTTTATCAACAATCCACTCGCTGAAGGTTTCAACTGTCACTTCCAGCGGATCGGTGGTGCCCGCTTCGGACGGCGGCACGATGCGGTCTACCGCGGAATCCACGAAGCCAACATGCGTTTCAACCCATGCGTGATACTGCTCTGGCAGCGCTTTTAGCACGTGCTGTTTCAGCTGGCTGGTACCGCGCACCATGTTTTCACAGGCGATGATGTTGAGTGGACGCACATTACCGCTGTCGCTGCGTTTGGCCAGACCTTTCGCGACGCCACCGGCGATGCGCTCCAGAATCTGCGGACCAACCGCCGTGGTCACGATATCAACCTCAGCAATCAGCGTAACGATGTCATCGCTGGTGCTGTTGACGGCGCTCACGCCTGTTACGATTTCGACTTTTGCCTGTTCGCCAACCACATGAACCGGATACTCATGACGGGCGTTAAGGGCATCAAGTACCACCTGATTGACGTCAGCAAACACCAGCTCGATGCCGGCATCTGCCAGTAACTTACCGATAAAACCGCGACCGATGTTACCTGCTCCAAAATGTAACGCTTTCATAAATTTGACCCATATCAAATGACGAAAGGGCGGGCAAGTCCGCCCCGGAAATGTGGGACGGGCTTACCCGCCCCAGGGAAGGTAAAACGGGGTATTACGCTTTGACGGTGCTGCCCGAGAGCAGATCCAACACGTCCTGCACGCTGGTGGTATTGGCCAGCTTCTCAATCACGCTGTCATCATCCAGCGCGTTGGTCAGGCTGGTAATCACCTGAATGTGCTCGTTATTGCGAGCGGCGATACCAATCACCAAACGCGCCACGTCTTCTGGCTCATCACCAAACTGCACGCCCGCCGGATACTGGCAGAACACCACGCCGGTTTTGAGCACGCGGTCTTTCGCTTCTACAGTACCGTGTGGCACAGCAATGGATTCACCGAGGTAAGTTGGCGTCAGCTTTTCGCGTTCCAGCATCGCGTCAACATATTCCGGCTGCACGTAGCCGCCTTTCACCAGCTGCTCACCCGCAAAGCGAATCGCCTGCTCTTTATGGGTGGCACTCAAACCGAGGAACACGTTGTCTGCACCCAGTTTGAACAGGTGCGCGTTGCCTTCGTCGTAGCTGTCAGCCAGCGTGGTCTGCACGGTTTCACGACGCGCTTCGCTGCGGTTAGCGGCCACCAGACGTTCGGTCAGGTTGCTGTACAGCGCGCTATCAAGGAAGTTGTTCAGCGAAATGTGCTGCGCCTGCGGTGCCTGACGCATCGCACGTTCGGTCAGATCGCGGTGGGTAATCACCAGATCGACGTCGCCCGGCAGCGAGTTAATCGCCGTGTTGGTGACGGAGATATTGCTCAGACCTGCGTCCTGCACTTTCTTACGCAGCACGCCCGCACCCATCGCACTTGAACCCATACCGGCGTCACAGGCTACGATGATTTTACGCACGTGGTTCAGGTCAACGCTCATCGCATCGCCAGCAACTGGCGAACCGGCAACAGCCTGACCTTTTGACTGCGCTTTCATATCCTGCATGCGCTGTGTCGCCGCTTCGATATCGTCATCTTCTTTCACTTTGCTGGTTTTCAGCAGGATAGCTGAGACCACAAAGGAGACGGCAAACGCAGCGATAATGGCAGCGATATTCGCGAAGTAAGCGCCTTTTGGCGTCATCGCCAGCACCGCCAGTATGGAACCTGGAGAAGCCGGAGAGACCAGGCCGCCGTTCAGCAGTGTCAGGGTGAATACGCCAGTCATACCGCCGAGAATAACCGCCAGCAACAGACGCGGCGCCATCAGCACGTATGGGAAGTAAATTTCGTGGATACCACCAAGGAAGTGGATGATCGCTGCACCGCCTGCAGATTGTTTGGCGCTACCGCGGCCAAATACCATGTAGGCAACCAGCACGCCCATACCCGGACCAGGGTTGGCTTCAATCAGGAAGAAGATTGATTTGCCCGCCTCGCTCGCCTGCTGGATACCCAGCGGAGAGAAGATACCGTGGTTAATGGCGTTATTGAGGAACAGGATTTTCGCCGGTTCAACAAAGATTGAGGTCAGCGGCAGCAGGTTGTTCTGCACCATCAGATTCACGCCCGCGGCGAGAATGTGAGACAGGCCTTCAACCAGTGGACCGATAGCGACAAACGCCAGCAGCGCCAGCAGCATACCGATGATACCGGCCGAGAAGTTGTTAACCAGCATCTCGAAGCCGCTTTTGATCTTGCCATCAACAACGCGGTCAAAGGATTTGATTGCCCAGCCGCCCAGCGGACCGGCAATCATGGAGCCGAGGAACATCGGCATATCGGCACCGACGATCACGCCCATGGTGGTGATCGCACCGACCACGCCACCGCGATCGCCGCCAACCAGACGTCCACCGGTGAAACCAATCAGCAGTGGCAGCAGGTAGGTGATCATTGGGCCGACGAGTTTCGCCAGCGTTTCGTTTGGAATCCATCCGGTTGGGATGAACAGCGCAGTGATGATACCCCATGCGATAAACGCACCGATGTTAGGCATCACCATATTACTCAGAAAGCGACCAAAGCTCTGAACCTTGACCTTTACTGATGAGGACATAAACCCACCCCTTATTGAGACGCGCTGCAATAAGAGAGCGCGTTTGTTTTTGTTTGAACGTTACGGCGGGGGCCGTGGCATTACTGTATGCACGCGGACTCTAGCACTAGTTTATTACGCTGCGTAGAGCTGCACCTAAGTGTGATGCAGATCACGCTAATCTGGGGTGATTGGGGGGCGATAAGGTGACATCGATCACAAAAAGGCGCTGTAAGAAAGCAACGATGCTGAAAAATTAAGCAAAACAAGGCGATGAATGTGACTAAAGTCACCTTTTAAGGTGGGCGCTTTGTTGTGTAAGTGTGATCAATGTCACAAACTATTTTTGGTCGAAAATGCGCCAGATCACAATATGCTGCAGCAGATAAGTGAGCTGTAAGGAAGTGACGAAATTCTGAAAAGGGACAACAGACTTTCAGGGTCGCCAATGATGGCGACCACTAAAATAGTTCGACTGTTACAACCCGCCTTGCACCGCATTTTGCGCTTGCGTCAGCGCTTGCGCGTTGCTGGAGAGATTGCTCATCAGCGTGTTGTATTGCGTTGCCTGATCCTGGGTTGGGAACTGTACGCCGCCATCGTTGAAGGTTACGCGCGCGCCTTGCGATTGCAGATAGTCGCCGGTTTGCACGGCTGCCTGGCTCAGCGCCTGCAGCTGTGGCAGCAGCGGAATCAGCGTGCTCGCTGGCTGCGTCACGACTTTGACGTAGGCCGCGTCATACACTTTCTTCAGGTCATCCGGCTGCTTCAGGGTGGCTTTGCTGCTGTCCGCCTGCATTTTGGCGCTCTGAATCTGCTGGGTCAGCACGCTCAGATTGCCGCTGGCCTGGCGCAGGCTATCGCGACGCGTGAGGTAATCCTGCGGTACACGAATCGCTGCTAACTCATCAACCACCGGGCGCATACCTTGCTCAATCGCCTGATTGGTCTGCTGCGAGAAGCCATAAAGGATGGCGTAGTCGCTGGCGTAGTTGCCGAAGGTTTGCTTTTGGTTTTCACTCAGGCTTGGCAGATGTTCGCCGCTGCGCATCACCGTGTTCTGAAGGAAGTCACTGAACGCTTTACGCTGATCGCCCTCTTTGTCACCGCAGGCTGTGAGTTGCAGCACCACTAACGCGCTGACCATCAGCATGCCGGTACGCATCCAGATGCGAGAAATTCCTGACGCCATGATGAACTCCTGTTATGGCTAATTCGATTCGATGGGAATGGTCCTAAAGAATAGTGCAATGGCCTGACGGGTACAACGGGCGGCGTTTGCCTGGTGCGCATAAATGCGCACCCGATAAGGAAATGGCGAAATTCCAGGGTCACCCATTATGATGACCGTTTTAACACGTTAAATCAAAACACCAGCGCCTGCCCATCCTTACGGCTTTCAGTGGCGGCGATATAGAAGCCTTGCGGATCGCGCACAATCGCCTGCGCACCGCCGAAGTTATAGCCGAGCAAAGGATCTTCCAGCGTGATCTGGTGCCCCATCTCGCGCAGCTTCGCCAGCACGTTACGGTCGATGCCGGGTTCAACCACCACCGCACGTCCTTGCTCAACGCGCCAGCGCGGTGCATCAATCGCTGCCTGCGGGTTTTGCTTATGCTGCATGATGCGCAGCGCCATCTGCAAATGACCTTGCGCCTGCATCGGGCCGCCCATCACGCCAAACGACATCAGCGGCTGGCCGTCACCGTCGAGGGCAAACGCCGGAATGATGGTGTGGAACGGACGTTTGCCGCCGGCGACCACATTGGGATGCTGCGGATCGAGCGAGAAACCGCAGCCACGATTTTGCAGGCTAATGCCGGTGCCCGGCACCACTACGCCAGAACCGAAGCCCATGTAGTTTGACTGTATAAAGGACACCATCATGCCGCTGGCATCAGCGGTAGAAAGATAAACCGTGCCGCTCTGCTGCGGGGAGCCAAAGGTAAAATCTCCGGCCCGATCGGGATTAATCAACTGCGCGCGCTGTTTTAAATACTCATCACTGAGAAGCAATTCTGCCGGGAACTCGAGGTGATCGTAATCGCTGACATAGCGATCCAGATCGGCCAGCGCCAGCTTCATCGCTTCAATCGACAGATGCAGCCACGGCACCGAATCCGGTTCATAGCGACCAATATCCCACTGCTCAAGAATGCCCAACGCAATCAGGGTGGCAATGCCCTGACCGTTCGGCGGCAATTCCTGCACCGATCCGCCCGCAAACGGACGCGATAACAATTCTACCCAGTCGGCGCGATGATTTTTCAGATCATCAAGGCTCAGCGCCGCACCATGCTGCTCAGCAAACGCCACTATCTTTTCAGCCAGCTCGCCACGATAGAAGGCTTCACCGCGCGTTTCGGCGATTTTTTGCAGCGTTTCGGCTTGCGCCGGATTACGGAACAGCTCGCCGGCACGCGGCGGTCGTCCATCGGGCGCAAAGCACTCGACGAAGCCGGGCTGATCTTTCAGCTTGTGGTAGGCGCGCTGCCACAGATGACCAATCAGCGGTGAAACCGGGAAACCATCGCGCGCGTATTCGATGGCCGGTTGCGCTAGCGTGGTGAGTGGTAGCGTGCCAAAGCGTTCGGCCAGCTCCACCCACGCCGAAACCGCGCCCGGCACGGTGACCGCTTCCCAGCCAATTTCCGGCATGGCATCGCGCCCGGCAAAGCGTTCCGGGTTCCATGCGGCGGGCGAGCGGCCCGAGGCATTCAAACCGTGCAGCTGTTTGCCATCCCAGATAATCGCAAAGGCGTCACTGCCGAGTCCGTTGCCGCTAGGCTCCAGCACGGTCAACGCCATTGCACTGGCAATCGCCGCATCTACCGCATTGCCGCCCTGTTGCAACATACGCATCCCGGCCTGCGCCGCCAGCGGCTGCGAAGTGGCAACCGCGTTGCGTCCCATCATCGGTACGCGGTGTGAGGCATAGCTGACGTTAAAATCCAGTTCACTCATGATCGTTCCTTAGTGTGAGTCATCACGTGGGTCGAGCGCGTCGCGCAAACCGTCGCCCAGCAGGTTGAAGCCCTGCACGGTGAGAAAAATAGCCAGGCCGGGGAAAATCGACATCCACGGCGCCTGTTCGAGAAAGCCTTTGGCGGTATTCAGCATCGCACCCCATGAAGGCGAGGGCGGTTGCTGGCCGAGGCCAAGGAATGAGAGGCTGGCTTCGGTAATGATCGCCGAAGCAATCGCCAGCGTGGCCTGCACCAGAATTGGCGATAGCACATTGGGCAGCACGTAACGCAGGATGATCCAGCGATCGGGTAAGCCAATCGCTCGCGCGCCGTCAATGTACTCTTCGTGGCGAATGGCGATCACCTGGCCGCGCGTCAAGCGCGCGAAAATCGGCATCGCAGATAAACCGATGGCAATCATTGCATTTGATAAGCTCGGGCCGAGAAACGCTCCCAGCGCGATTGCCAGAATCAGAAACGGGCATGCCAGCAGCGCTTCGATAAAGCGCGAAATAATGCCGTCGCACCAGCCTTGCCAGTAACCGGCAATCAACCCAAGCGGCACACCAATCAGAATGGCGATCAGCACCGAAATGCAACCCGCCAGCAGCGAAGTACGCGCGCCCCACACCAGGCGAGACAAAATATCGCGCCCCAGCTCATCGGTGCCAAACCAGTGCAGCACCGTAGGTGCTTTACGCACCGCAAGGAAATTGGCTTTGATGGGATCAAACGGTGCCAGCCACGGTGCCAGCAGCGCCACGGCGACAAACAGCAGCACAATCACCGCACCAATCAGCGCACTTTTATTACGCAGGAACTTTTTCAGCACCCGACGATTCGGCTTTGCCACTGCAGGCAGTGCGCCAGCGGTTAATACCTCGCTCATGGTCAGCCTCGCATTTTCGGGTTAATGATCATATAGAGCACATCGGCCAGCAGATTGAGCAGCAAGAAGCCAATCGCCACCACCAGCACCACGCCTTGCACCACGGCGTAATCACGGTTGAATACCGCATCGACAATCATCTTGCCAAAGCCGGGCAGCGTGAAGACCTGCTCGGTCAGCACCGCGCCACCCAGCAACTCGCCAAACAGCAGCGTGGTAAGAGTAACAATCGGCATCAGCGCATTACGCAACGCATGCTTGAGCACCACTTTCTTTGCCAGCAGCCCTTTGGCGCGTGCGGTGCGAATGTAATCCGCTTTCAGCACGGCGATCATTGAAGCGCGAGTGTGGCGCATTAACGTGGCGGCCAGTCCGGTACCAAGCACCAGCGCCGGCAGCAGCAGCGTTTTCAGGTTCTGCGCCACATCCTCGCTAACCGGCACAAAACCCGATGCCGGCAGCCATTGCAGGTGTACTGAGAACAGCAGAATCAGCAAAATACCGAGCCAGAAGTGAGGCACTGAAATCCCGGAAAGCGCGACAAAGTTGGTGGTGTGATCGACCCAACTGTCTTTGCGCACCGCGGCGATGATGCCCATGCTGATGCCAATCACCAGCGCGATAATCATCGCCAGCAATGACAATTCCAGCGTGACCGGCAATTTGCTGGCGATCAGCGCCGTCACCGGCTCTTTGGTGCGCAGCGACATGCCCAAATCGCCGGTTAGCGCATTACCCATCCAGGCGAAATATTGCGCGGGAATCGGATCGTCCAGATGATATTCCGCCCGCAGCTGGGCGATAACCGCCGGATCGCGCTCTTCGCCCGCCATCGCCAGCACCGGATCGCCCGGCAGCAGCTTTTGCAGTGCGAACACCATAATGCTCACCAGCAGCAGCGTCGGAATGGCCAGCAATAGCCGTTTTACAATCAGTTCCAGCATCCTCGCTCCTTAGCGGTTTACTGCGCCAGACTTACGCCAGCCAAACGTACCAATCCGTCCGGCCAGGCTTTGAAGCCCTGCAGTTTTTTCGACATGCCAAAAATGCGTGGCTCAAAGTAGAGGTACGCAATCGGCATATCGCTTTGCAGTTGGTTCACCACTTGGGTGTAGAGCGCCTGACGCTGTGCCTGGTCGTTGGTGAGACGCGCGGCATTCAGCCACTCATCGACCTGCGCATTGCTGTAGCGTCCGTCATTGAGCGTGCCTTTGCTGTTAATAAACGAATAGATGCTGCCGTCCGGATCCGGACGACCAGACCAACCCGACAGGCTAAGCTGATAATCCCCGCGCTGCTGGCGATCCAACAGGGTAGCGAACTCACTCATTTGCAGATTGAGGTTGAAACCGGCTTCACCGACCATCGCCTGAATCACCTGGCCCACCTGCTGCGCGGTCGGGTTATTGCTGACCAGCAGCGTCAGATTCAGCGGTGTGGTAACACCCGCAGCCTTCAGCAGTGCTTTGGCTTTCTCAACATCGCGCGGTGCGATCGGTGTTTTGACGTGATACGCGCTGACCGGTGAAAACGCCTGATTGGCTGGCGTATATAAGCCTTCAAATGCCACCTGATTCAGCGCATCACGGTCAATCGCCAGTGAGAACGCTTCACGCACCCGCGCATCTTTCAGCGGACTATTAGCATCGACTTTGCCGTTGTTGATATTGAAAGTGATGCCCTGATAACCAAGACCTGTGACTTTTGCCAGCGCCAGTTTGCTATCGGCTTCAACGGTTTTCACATCGCTGGCGGCCACGCCTTCGGTGAGATCCAAATCGCCGGCACGCAGGTTTGCGAGGCGCACTGAAGCATCCGGGATCGGCAGGAAAATCACCTTATCGAAGTGATAGGCGCCTTTATTCCAGTAATTGTCATAGCGCTTCAGCACGATGCGATCCTGCTGAACACGGCTGTCGAACTGATACGGGCCAGAGCAGACCGGATGAGCGGCGAAATCGGGCTTTTTCGCCGCTTCCGGTGCCAGCATGGCTCCGGCGCGGTCGGTCAGCTGGCTCAGCAGCGCCGCATCCGGGTTTTTCAGGTGGAACTTCACCTGCATCGGGCCGCTCACTTCCACGCTTTCAATCGAGGAGATTTCACTTTTACGCAGCGAACCCGGCAGCGTTTGCGCACGTTCGATATTGAATTTCACCGCTTGCGCATCAAATTTTTCGCCATCGTGGAAGGTCACGCCACTGCGCAGATTCATGGTCAGCGTTTTGCCGTCCTCGCTCCACGCCCAATCGGTGGCGAGACCTGGCACCACTTTGAGATTTTGATCGACATCGACCAAACGATCGCACATGGCCGCAAACACAAAACGGCCGTAATAGGTGCGCGCCAGATGCGGATCGAGCATGTCGGGATCGGCGCCCAGGCCGATGCGAATCACGCTGTCAGCCTGGCTGTGGGCGCTAGCCCCGAGCAGTAACAGACCGCTGAGGGCGGTTAATAACGTATGACGAGCTTGCTTCACGGTGTATCTCCAGAGGTTAGGCTTGCTGATTCACCGCCTGCTCAAACAGGGCGCGGCGACGTAAAAAAGCGGCGGAAGGTGGCGCAAGGGTGATGACGCTGCGATCGCGATTAATCTCCTGCCAGCGGTGACAGGCAATTTGACGGCCGCCGCTCAGCACCTGATTAATCGGTTCAAACTGGCGACATTCCGCTGTGGCATAGGGACAACGGGTATGAAAACGGCAGCCGCTAGGTGGATCTGCTGGGTTGGGCAAATCACCCTGCAGCATGGGGATGGTGCGACTGACGCCCGGCTGCATTTGTGGCGCGGAGGCAATCAACGCTTGCGTATAAGGATGGAGCGGCGCATCAAAAATCTCATCGACGCTGGCCAGTTCGACAATCTGACCGAGATACATCACCGCCACGCGATCGCTCATATGGCGGATCACCGCCAAACCGTGCGCCACGATCACCATCGTCAGGCCAAACTGCTGTTTCAGGCTCTCAAGCAGATTCACCACCTGCGCCTGCACGGACACATCCAGCGCTGAAACCGGCTCATCGCCGAGCAGTAATTTCGGCTGTGAGGCCAGCGCGCGAGCAATACCAATGCGCTGGCGCTGACCGCCTGAAAACTCGTGCGGGTAACGTTCGGCCCAGGCCGCAGGCAGGCCAACGGTGCGCAGCAGTTCGGCGACGCGCGCGTGGCGCTGATCGCGGCTCATCTTTTCGTGCAGCCACAAAGGTTCGCCCACAATCTGCTGCACCGTCATGCGCGGATTGAGCGAGGCAAACGGATCCTGAAAGATAATCTGCAATTCGCGACGCAGCTGATTGAGTCGCGCGCCGCTGGCATCGGTGATGCTTTCGCCCTGATAGAACACGTCGCCGGCGCTGGCGGCTAATAAACGCAGCAGCAAACGTCCCAGTGTCGATTTACCGGAACCGGATTCGCCGACAATCGCCAGCGTTTCGCCCGGCATCACCTGTAGCGCAACGCGATCGACCGCCGTCACGCCGCGATTGCGTGAAAACAGCCGGTTGCCGGTGGAGAAGGTTTTGCTTAAATCGCGGCACTCTAAAATCGGCTTCATGCACTTTCTCCCAGCGTGACGTGTTGCTCTAACGGAGCGCGGAAACAGGCCACCTGATGATCGTTCGCCAGTGCGCGCAACGCCGGACGATGCTGGTGGCAGCGTATTTCGGCGAAGGGGCAGCGCGTGGCAAAGCGGCAGCCAGCCGGCATGTTTTCCGGCAACGGCACCTGGCCGGGAATGGTGGCTAACGCCCCTTCACGCGCGCTCAGGCTGGGAATTGAGCCCATTAGGCCAATGGTGTACGGATGCTGCGGATCGTTGAAAATACGCTCCACGCTGCCGCTCTCCACCACCTGACCGGCATACATCACCGCCACGCGCTGCGCCACTTCCGCTACCACGCCGAGGTCATGCGTGATCATCAATACTGCGGTGCCAGTGTCCTGTTTTAGGGTGTTCAACAGCGCCAGAATTTGCGCCTGAATGGTGACGTCGAGCGCGGTAGTGGGTTCATCGGCAATCAACAGTTTTGGCTGGTTGATCAGCGCCATGGCAATCATCACGCGCTGGCGCATGCCGCCGGAGAGCTGATGCGGATAGGCTTTCAGCCGCTGTTCCGCTGCTGGAATTTGCACTTTTTGCAGAATCGCCAGCGCCGCGTCCATTGCCTGGCGCTTACTCACTTTGCGATGGCGCATCACCGCTTCGCTCAGCTGATCGCCAAGCGTGAAGGCTGGATTAAGCGAGGTCATCGGTTCCTGAAAAATCATCGCCAATTGGTTGCCACGCAGGCTGGCGTATTCACTGCTGCTGAGTTGGCGCAGATCGCGGCCATCAAACAGCATGTCGCCCTGCAAGATTTGCGCACTGTCAGGCTGCAAACCCATCAACGTGAGTGAGGTGATGCTTTTGCCGCAGCCCGATTCACCGACCAGCGCCAGCGTTTCTCCCGCCTGTAGCTCCAGAGAAATATCATCCAGTACCGTGACCGGCGAGCCGCGAAACTGCACGCGCAGATTGCGCAGCGATAAAACGGGATGTGCGGTCATGGCGCTTCCTCCTGACGGGAATAGAGCGTTTCCATCAGCGCCTGTTGCAGCGCAAGCAGATGCTCACGCATCGCCGCTGCCGCTTCATGGGGCTGGCGCTGGGCGATGTGCATCACCAGCCGCTGATGATGGGTGTCATAGTTATCCAGGCGTGCCGGGGTACGCGCCTGCACCCGCAAATGCTGCCAGCCGGGATCGCGGCGCACCGCATCGACGGCATCAAACAGCCCGAGCATCAGGCGATTGCCCGCCGCTTCGGCGATGGCGCGATGGAAGGCGCTGTCCCACAGTTCATGCTGATCGCCATCTTCAGGCGGCGTGATGGCGTGCATGCGCTCCAGCAGGCGTTTCATTAAGGCGATTTGTTCTTTGGTGGCGCGCAGGGCGGCAAGACTTGCCAGCCCCGGCTCCAGCTGCAAACGCGCTTCCATCACTTCAAGCAGATTCGATTGTTGCGGCAGATCCTGTAGCACCAGCGGTTGCACTGGCGCGGAGGGCCCAACAAAGGTGCCTTTGCCCTGTTTACGCCAGATGCGGCCCTCTTCTTCCAGCACATCTAATGCCCGGCGAATTTCACGACGACCGATGCCAAACCGCTCGGCTAACTCACGTTCGGTGGGCAGCGCGCGATCGGGCGTGTGCTCCTGCTGCTGAATCAGCTGGCGCAGTTGCTCAAGTGCGGTGCTGGAGTTGCGGCTGGTTTCTGGCGTGTCATTCATAATTGGTTCGCCTGTTTATGCATCAGAAAAAGATCGGTAATCGCCGCGTATCCAGCACTTTTCCTGATGAAAGGCGAATTCGGCAGCTTTATTAGCCTAGGCAAGAAGTGAACCAATATTTAATTGGTTCGGATTGGCGTGTCATCAATGTGTAATAACCACATGATCGCAAAGCAAAAGTTTTTTCAGTGCCGGTTGTGAATTGCGAGAAGCGTCAACGTCCTCACCGGCATACTGCTTCACGGTGGTGCGCGCGCGCTGCTTATCTGTGCAATGCCAGCAGTGCGGCGACGCACGGTGGGTGAATAACCGATGGTTTTCAGCGGGATATAACCTTGGCATCTATTTTGTATGTGTTAACACAGATGCAGGAGCGATAGCGGGCAACCGAGGTCGCCAGACAATTTGCAATGGGTCACTAGGGTTCCGGTCGAAAGATGCTGGTCCGAGAGTGACCGACCGTCCTCTGACGGTTACACGGCGGGAAAAAAGCCCGGGAGGAAAGCGAGAACGTTGCTCGCCGCCTCCTGCTTTTTTTTCGTCCGTTAACGCCAGAGGAACCATCATGATCAAAGCCTGCCTTCGCCTGCTGTTGCTTTGCACCATCACGCTGTTCAGCGTCAACACGCTGGCCGCCGACAAACCCTCCTTTAAGATTTGCTGGTCGATCTACGCGGGCTGGATGCCGTGGGATTACGCGCAGCAGAGCGGTATCGTCAAAAAATGGGCCGACAAATACGGCATCGATATCCAGTTTGTGCAGGTTAACGACTACATCGAGTCGGTGAATCAATACACCGCCGGGGGTTTTGCTGGTTGCACCATGACCAACATGGATGCACTGACCATTCCGGCCACCGGCGGCGTGGATAGCACGGCGCTGATCGTTGGCGATTACTCCAACGGTAACGACGGCATTCTGCTGAAAGGCGCGGGCAACCTTTCAGCGCTGAAAGGCAAGCCAATCAATCTGGTCGAACTCTCGGTTTCGCATTACCTGCTGGCGCGGGCGCTGGAGAAATCCGGCATGAGCGAAAAAGACGTCAAAGTGGTGAACACCGCCGATGCCGATTTGGTGGCAGCGTTTGGCACCGCCGACGTCAACGCTATCGTTACGTGGAATCCGCTGCTCGCCGAAGCGGAGAAGCAGCCGAACAGCCATCTGATTTTCTCTTCCGCGCAAATTCCGGGCGAAATCCTCGATCTGCTGGTGGTCAACAGCGCCACGTTGCAGAAGTATCCGCAGCTCGGCAAAGCGCTGACCGGCGCATGGTATGAAACGTTGAAAACCATGTCCGGCCCAACCGACAGCGCTAAAGCGGCACGTACACAAATGGCGCAGGCTTCCGGCACCGATCTGGCGGGTTTTGACCAGCAGCTGGCCGCCACGCATCTGTTTAGCGATGCCAAAACCACCCTCGATTTCGTCCAAAGCCCACAGCTCAAAGCCACCATGCAGATGGTCGCCGAGTTCTCGTTCAAGCACGGTTTGCTGGGCGAGGGCGCGCCGAGCGCCGATGTGGTGGGCGTGGTAACGCCTGCGGGCAATTGGGGCGATGCGGGTAACCTCAAACTGCGCTTCACCGATGAGTACACCAAAATGGCCGCCGCCGGGCAGCTGTAAGCGAGGCGATGCCGATGCGTAAGTTGATCAACTACCAACCGCTGCCGCTGGGGCGCTTGCTGCTGGGCATTCTGCCGCTGCTGGCGCTGCTGCTGGTGTATCTGTTCGCGTCGGAGGCGCGTCTCAGTCTGAATGCGGCAGACAAGCTGTTGCCGGGCTTTAACGCCATGGGCGACGCCATCAGCCGCATGGCATTTCAGCCCAGCCCGCGCACTGGCGAATATCTGTTGTGGAGCGATACCGCCGCCAGTCTGCTGCGTTTGCTGTGTGGTGTGGCGATCAGCGCGCTATTGGCGCTGGCGCTGGGTCTGTTCACCGGCGCGCTGCCGGTGGTGCGTGCGGTGCTGGCGCCGCTGGTGACGCTGTTTGCGTTGGTGCCGCCGCTGGCGATTCTGCCGATTCTGTTTATCTGTTTTGGTCTCGGCGAAGTATCGAAAGTGGTGCTGATTGTCATCGGCATTACGCCGCTGATTGCCCGCGATTTGCAGCTGCAGGTGCAGAAGATCCCACGCGAGCAGCTGGTGAAAGCGCAGACGCTCGGCGCGCACAGCGCACAGATTTTATGGCGCGTGATCCTGCCGCAGCTGATGCCGCGCCTGTTGGATGCGGTACGGCTGTCGCTGGCGTCGGCGTGGCTGTTTCTGATTGCCGCCGAAGCCATCGCCGCCACAGAAGGCCTGGGTTATCGCATCTTCCTGATGCGGCGTTATCTGGCAATGGATGTGATTCTGCCCTACGTGGCGTGGATCGCGCTGCTGGCCTTCCTGCTCGACCTGTTGCTGCGGCTGATTAGCCGTCGCTGCTGGCCGTGGTATCACGCGAAATAAGGGGCGAGCGATGCCGTTACTGCAACTGAAAAACCTTGAGAAACATTACGGCCAGCAAGTGGTGCTGGAGCGCCTCAATATCGAGGTTGAAGAGGGCGAGTTTGTGGCGATTGTCGGTGCGTCCGGCTGCGGCAAGACCACCTTCCTGAATATGCTGCTCGGCACTGAAGCGCCCAGCAAAGGCCAGCTGTTGCTGGATGGCGAACCTATCCCCGACGAACCGGATGCGCATCGCGGCGTGGTGTTTCAGCGTTATTCCGTGTTTCCGCATATGACGGTGCTGGGCAACGTGATGCTGGGCGACGAGTTCAGCAGTGCGCGTTGGCTGGGCCGCGTGTGGGGAAAGAAACGCCAGACGATTCGCCAGCGCGCGCAGGCCATGCTGGCGCAGGTCGGGCTTGAACAGGCACAGAATAAATATCCGCATCAGCTGTCGGGCGGCATGCAGCAGCGTCTGGCGCTGGCGCAGGCGTTGATGAAGCAGCCGCGCATTTTGCTGCTCGATGAACCCTTCGGCGCACTCGATCCCGGCATCCGTAGCGAGATGCACCAGCTGATCACCCGTTTGTGGCAGCAGCATAACCTGACCATTTTCATGATCACCCACGATTTGAAAGAGGGATTTAGCCTTGCATCGCGTCTGCTGGTGTTCGACAAGCTGCGCCACGATCCGCACGCGCCTGAAGCCTGGGGCGCGACAATCACTTACGATCTGCCGCTGGATCGCGCACAGCCATCCGAACCGCAGGTCGCCTAAAGGAGAAAACCATGAAGCCTTATCAAACCTTGTTGCCGAGCGGCGCACACTGGTCGCTGATGATGCGCAGCGGCAGTGCGCTGACCCTCACCGATGTCGAAGGTGGCGCCAACGTCGGCCTGCTGTTTTACAACCCGGAAAACCTGCTGGAGCGCTATAACGCGCCCGATACCCTGAAGTGCCAGCACACTTTCCGCCTCACCGCCGGTCATTGTCTCTATTCAGATATGGGACGTATTTTCTGCGGCATCGAACACGACAGCTTCGGCTGGCACGAAAGCGTGTGCGGCACGCTGAATGCCGCACAAACCGCCGCGCGTTTTGGTGCCAGCACCTATCAGCAGGCGCGCAATCTGCGCCATCAAAATGGCTACGACAGTTTTCTTGTCGAGCTGGCCAAATATGGGCTCGGCCGGCGCGATATGGCGTCCTGCCTCAACCTGTTTGCGCAGGTGCGCGCCGACGACAGTGGCACTTTGCAGCTGGAACGTCAGGGCGCGGCGGGTGCCAGCGTGCGTTTACGTTTCGCGATGGACACGCTAGTGCTGCTGCACACTTGCCCGCATCCGCTCAGCGCATCGCAGGATTATCCGCGCCAGCCGGTGCAGATCGAACTGGATGCGCAACACGCGCCGCTGCCGGCGATGTGTCTCGAGCGCGACGAGAATCAGCGCGGTCTGCGCAATAACGCGCTGTATCAACTGCAAGGAGAAATGTGATGATCAATGAGAGTCAGCGCGATCCAGCCGAAGCGCGCTTCCAGCAGCAAATTGATGCCGGTGATTACTGGCTGCAGCGCATCGAGGCGGGCCAAACGCTACGCATCACCGATCTTGAAGGCAATCAAGCCGCCGATACGCTGTTTTTCAATGCTGAGGACACCGCCGAACGCTACAGCATGAGCGACACGCTGCGCGGGCAAAACAATGTTTTTCTGACGGCCGGCAGCGTGCTGCGCTCGAACTTTGATCGCCCAATGCTGACCATCACTGCCGATACCTGCGGCCGTCACGACACGCTCGGCGGCGCTTGTTCATGCGAGAGCAACACGGTGCGTTATGACCTGGAGAAGCGCCATATGCATTCGTGCCGCGATAGCTGGATGCTGGCGGTGGCGGAGCAGCCGGAGTTTGGCCTGACGCGCCGCGACATCACCCACAACATCAACTTTTTCATGAACGTGCCGGTGACGCAGGATGGCGGATTGACCTTTGCCGACGGCATTTCTGCGCCGGGCAAATATGTCGAGATGCTGGCACACATCAACGTGCTGGTGCTGATCTCCAACTGCCCGCAGCTCAACAATCCCTGCAACGGTTACAACCCAACGCCGATTTTAGTCAGCGTGTGGTGATTTTCTGACGCAACGGGACGACCCGTTTTCTGCCGTCAATGCTACGCAGGACGACCTGCCGCAACGAGAGTATTCAGTCATGATTGATCGCGTATTAATTGCCAACCGTGGCGCGATTGCCGTGCGCATTATTCGAACCCTGCAAGCCATGAATATCCGGGCGATTGCCGTGTATGCCGAAGCCGACCGTCATGCGCGCCATGTGCGTCTGGCGGATGAAGCCTGGTCGCTCGGTGAAGGTCAGGTGCGAGACACTTATCTCAATCAGGATAAATTGCTGGCGATAGCCGCGCAGAGTGGCGCGCAGGCACTGCATCCCGGCTACGGTTTTCTCAGTGAAAATCCGGAGTTTGTGACGCGCTGCGAAGCGGCGGGCGTGCATTTTCTTGGGCCGAGCGCCGAGCAGATGGCGGCCTTTGGCCTGAAACACAGCGCGCGTGCGCTGGCTGAACAGAATAATGTGCCGCTGCTGCCGGGCAGCGGCTTACTGTCTTCGCTGGCCGAGGCGCAGCAGATGGCGGCGCAGATTGGCTATCCGGTCATGTTGAAAAGCACCGCGGGCGGCGGCGGCATTGGCATGCAGCGCTGTGACGATGCCGAACAGCTAGACGCCGCATTCACCCGCGTGAAGCGCCTGGCAGGCAACAACTTCGCCGACGATGGCGTGTTTTTAGAGAAGTTTATTGCGCGTGCGCGCCATATCGAAGTGCAGATTTTTGGCGACGGCGCAGGTGAAGTCATCGCGCTCGGCGAGCGTGATTGCTCGGCCCAGCGCCGCAATCAAAAGGTGCTGGAAGAGACGCCCGCACCGGGCTTGAGCGCTGCGGTGCGCGCGCAGTTGCAGGCCACCGCCGTAAGGCTGGCGCGGGCGGTGAACTATCGCAGCGCGGGCACGGTGGAATATGTTTATGACGATGCCAGCCAGCAGTTCTGGTTCCTTGAAGTGAACACGCGCTTGCAGGTGGAACATGGCGTCACCGAAATGGTGTATGGCGTTGATTTGGTGCGCTGGATGGTAGAACTGGCGCAGCAAAGATTGCCGCCGCTGGCCGATTTGCAGCCGGTGGTGCAAGGTCACGCCATTCAGGTACGGCTTTACGCCGAAGATCCGGCTAAGCAGTTCCAGCCCAGCGCGGGATTGCTCAGCCATGTGCAGTTCCCGACTACGATTGAGGGCGCTACGCTGCGCATCGACAGCAGCGTTGAGAGCGGCATGGAGGTTTCGCCATTTTACGATCCGATGCTGGCGAAACTTATTGTACATGCCGCAGACCGTACCAGCGCGCTAGGCAGCATGGCGCAGGCGCTATCCGCCACCGAACTGTACGGCATCGAAACCAATTTGCTGTGGCTGCGCCAGCTGTGCACGCTGCCGGACGTGCAGCAGGGACGCATCATCACCGCCACGCTCGGCACCCTGCAGTGGCAGCCGCCAACGCTGGATATTCTCAGCGGCGGCACCTTAACCACAGTGCAAGATGCGCCGGGCCGCATCGGTTATTGGCATGTTGGCGTGCCGCCTTCCGGTCCATTCGACAGCCGCGCGTTCCAGCTGGGTAATCGCCTGTTAGACAATGATGCTCAGGCCGCCGGGCTGGAGATCACCTTGCGTGGCCCGACGCTGCGCTTCAACCAGGCCTGCAGTTTTGTCCTGACCGGCGCGCCGATTGCCGCGCAGCTTGATCAACAAACGATACCGATGCATCAGCGGCTGACGGCGCAGGTCGGGCAAACGCTGACGCTCGGCGAAGTACGAGATGGCAGCCGCAGCTATCTGCTGCTGGCCGGTGGCCTCAATACGCCGCGCTATCTGGGTAGCCGCAGCACTTTCACCCTCGGCAAATTTGGTGGTCATGCCGGACGCGCGCTGCGCGCCGGTGATGTGCTGCATCTCGCCGCGCCGCAGGTGCTGACAGCGGCCAGCTTGCCGGATAATTTGCTGCCGTCACTGAACGGCAGCTGGCAGCTGCGGGTGATTTACGGTCCGCATGGCGCGCCAACCTTCTTCACCGATGATGACATCGCGGAATTTTTTGCCGCTGAGTGGCAAGTGCACTACAACTCCAGCCGCACCGGCATTCGCCTGATCGGCCCCAAACCGACCTGGGCACGCAGCGATGGCGGCGAAGCGGGCATGCATCCCTCGAACATCCACGACAATGCGTATGCTTTCGGCACCGTGGATTTTACCGGCGATATGCCGGTGATCCTCGGCCCGGATGGCCCATCGCTGGGAGGTTTTGTTTGTCCGGCAACGGTGATCGAAGCCGATCTGTGGAAGCTGGGGCAGCTGAAAGCTGGCGATCGCGTCCAGTTCCAGCCGATCGAACTTGCCACCGCCGATCAACTGGCGCAGGCGCAGCGTGACGAGATCATCAAACTGCAATCTCAACCGATTACAGTGAACGTGGCGCTGCCCTTAATTGATCCGGTTCTGCACCATCATGCGGCAACGGAGCAACGTCCTTCGCTCTGTATTCGGGCGGCGGGCGACCGTTTTCTGCTGGTGGAATATGGCGATTTGCAACTGGATATCGCGTTGCGTTTTCGCGTGCATGCGCTGATGCAATGGCTGGAAGCGCACCCGCTGCCGGGGCAGTTGGAATTGACGCCTGGCATCCGCTCGCTACAAATTCATTATGACGCACAAATGTGTGCCAGAAGTGAGCGAGTGGCGCAAATATTGCACGCTGATTTAGCATTGGGTAGCCTGGCCGATGCGGCCGTGCCTGCGCGCACCGTCTGGCTGCCACTTAGCTGGGATGATGCGGCCTGTCGTGAAGCGATTGTGCGCTACGACCAATCCGTCAGACCGAATGCGCCGTGGTGCCCAAGCAATATTGAATTTATTCGCCGCATCAATGGGCTGGATAGCATTGAGTCGGTAAAAGAGATCGTATTTAGCGCCTCTTATTTGGTAATGGGATTGGGCGATGTCTATCTCGGTGCGCCGGTGGCTACGCCACTCGATCCGCGCCATCGCCTGGTGACCACCAAATACAATCCGGCGCGCACCTGGACGGCGGAAAATTCGGTCGGTATCGGCGGCGCTTATATGTGCGTGTATGGCATGGAAGGGCCGGGCGGCTATCAGTTTGTTGGACGCACTATGCAGATGTGGAACCGCGATCGACCCACAGCTGCGTTTACCCAGCCGTGGTTACTGCGCTTCTTCGATCAAATTCGCTTTTATCCGGTAGATGCCGACGAGTTGCTGCAGATTCGTGAGCGTTTCCCGTGGGGCGATTATCCGCTACGCGTGGAACAGGGTGAATTCCGCCTCGCCGAGTATCAGGCGATGCTGACGCAGCACGCGCAGGAGATTGATGCCTTCCAGCAGCAGCGCCAGCAGGCGTTTGATGAGGAGTTGGCGCGCTGGCGAGCGGAAGGGCAGTTTACCTTCGATAGCCAGCTGCAAGCGCAGAGCAGCGAAGAGAGTGTGGTGCCAGCCGGTTGTCATCCCGTTGAGAGCCAGGTGGCGGGCAGCGTGTGGCAATGGCTGGTGGAGGAAGGCAGTGAAATCAGTGCGGGGGCCACGGTCGGCATTCTCGAATCAATGAAGATGGAAATCCCGATCGTCGCGCCCGTCAGTGGAAAAATCCATAGTCTGACGCGGCAGTCTGGGCAGCAAGTGCAGGCAGGTCAATTGCTTATGGTGATCGACCCAAAAGTGGCATAAGAAAGAATAAAAAATAATCAGGAATCTGGCAGCAAAGTCGGGGATATGTCCCATACTTAGAAACCCGAACTATTGTTGCATTGCCCTGACATCTTTTGCAGTGCTCAACAGGCTGTGTCCCGCATCGGTTTGATAATAACTATGCGAAACCGCTTCGGGATACAGCCTGATCGTCCGGTTTCAGCGCCTGGTGGCGCTTACCTCTCTACTTTCACGTGCTTCATAGTGAGTTTTTAAGGAGTTCTCTATGGAATTAAAAGATCCCATGGTCGAGTTGCTCAGCAGCCTTGAGCAGATTGTTTTGACACGTGACGCGAAGCCATCCGTATCAGAAATTTCAATCAATCAGACTACAGTTCCCGAGCCGCAGCGTTTGCGCGAGATGACCGGCATGCAGGTTGACGAATTTGCCCGTGTGATGGGTGTTAGCGTTTCGTCAGTGAAAAGCTGGGAGGCGCAACGTACACGTCCTTCCGCTACGGCGCGTAAATTGATGAAGTTGTTGCAGGCCAACCCTTATTTAGGGCGCCAGCTGCTGGAGTAATCCCTTTTTGGGGATGATCCAACCCGCCTTGATGGCGGGTTTTTTAATTTATGGCGCCATACTTTGCTGCCTGTTTAACGAACCAGCTCTCCGGCACGCTGTACGGCGGTTGCGCTAACTGCGCAAGCCCTTGTTTGATGGTCTGCTCTGCCTGCCGCCAAAGATGGCTATCGCCCTGGCGTAACAGCTGAATCTGAATTTGCTTTTCCACCAGATAGACGCGCGCAAAGTCGGCATCGTACTGCACGATGGCGCGGGTGTTGTCGATGATGTCGGCCAGCTTGATGGTTTGCGCTTCGGGCGAGGCATCGGCGGTGTGGCGAAAATGCGCCAGCTTGCGTGCGGCGCGGTTTTTTGCCGCAGGCTGCGCGCTGTCGGTGAGCTGGTCCACCAGTTCCGCCACGCGCGGGCCGAAATGGCGTTCGATATCGTCAATGGTGCTGGGTGTGTCTTCTACCGTGTCATGCAGCCAGGCGGCGGCAATCATCTGTTCATCATCGGTAACGCTACGCACTAATTCGGCGACGGCAGCCGGATGCACAATGTAAGGCTCGTCAGTGTATTTGCGACGTTGACCCGCAGCGGCATGCGCCTCAGTGGCATAACGGCGCGCTTGCTCTTCCAGTGAATCTCGCATATTTCACTCTCCCCGAGAAAAGTCGCTTGCAATTATCTAGCGCGCTATTTATATTGAAACCCATGAACAGTAATCAAGATGACAAAAAAGTGAAGCAGGCGCCACTTCAGTTAGATCAGCAGCTCTGCTTTGCACTGTATTCGGCGAATCTCGCGATGCACAAAGTCTATCGCCAGCTGCTATCAAAGCTGGAGATTACCTATCCGCAATATCTGGTGATGCTGGTGCTGTGGAATCAGGACGATGTGACGGTCTCTGAGATTGGCGAGCAGCTGTTTCTTGATTCAGCCACGCTGACGCCGCTGTTGAAACGTCTGGAGAGCGCGGGTTTATTGCATCGCCAGCGTTCCCGTCAGGATGAGCGTCAGGTTGTGGTAACGCTGACCGATGAAGGTCGTGCGTTGCGTGACAAAGCAGAAAGTATTCCGGAAGCCATTCAGTGCGCAACAGCCTGCGATGATCAGGTGATGGCATCTCTGAAAGCTCAGTTAGACGAGTTGCGCGATAGCCTTTACCGCGCCAATTAATAAACAGGGGAAGTCGCTGTCCCGACAACCCAAAAGATGACGTTCAGGTTTGCGCATAATAAGTAGTGCGCGATTATATAGCGAATTAATGAGGTTATTATGTCTTTAGAAAAAGTTGTTTACACTGCAAAAGCTAAAGCTACCGGCGGTCGTGATGGTCGTGCTACTTCTTCCGACAACGTACTGGATGTAAAACTGGGCGTGCCAAAAGAGATGGGCGGCGCAGGCGGTGAAGTGACTAACCCAGAGCAGCTGTTTGCTGCAGGTTATTCAGCGTGTTTCCTCGGTGCGATGAAGTTTGTGGCTGGCCGCGACAAGATTTCGATGCCGAAAGATGCGTGGATTGAAGGCGAAGTTGGCATTGGCCCAATCCCGAACGGTTTCGGTATTGAAGCCAAACTGAATATTCATCTGCCAGAGATGGATGCAGCTGAAGCGCAGAAGCTGGTAGATGCGGCACACATCGTTTGCCCATACTCAAACGCAACGCGTGGCAATATCGACGTGACGCTGAACATCATCAACTAATTGATGTTGTTCACGATAACAGGCTCCTGCGGGAGCCTTTTTCACATCTGAATAAAACGCTAACCGGTTCGATTAGAAAATTTATCTGGTCTTACCATTGGTTAAATGTTCTACTGCTCGGCTTCGCGCCATCGCCCTTTCGCCAGTCGGAATCGTCCCGATCCTGCATCTTGCGTCACGCTTTTACTGCGGTTTAGCGAACTCTGCTGTCTTTAAACAGTCACATAACGGTTGATACAACGACACCAGGTCGGGAATAGAAAATTTTCATGAATTATATTAAAAGTTTAACGCAGCAAAAGCTGTCTCTGCTGCTTGCGTTATATCTCGGTATCTTACTGAATTTACCGATATTTTATCGCCGCTTTGACGGCTTCTTAACGAAATCCAATATCTCTAACTGGCTTTCTGCAGCGGCGGAAGTGATGGCAGCTGTACTACTGACTTTCTTCCTGATGCGCTTGCTGTCGCTGGGCGGCAAATGGGTTTACCGCATTCTCGCCACACTCACCGTGATCATCTCTGTTGCCGCCGCTTATTACATGGCGTTCTTCAACGTGGTGATTGGCTACGGCATTATCGCCTCGGTGATGACCACCGATATCGATCTCTCTAAAGAAGTGATTGGTCTGCATTTCGTGCTGTGGATGGTGCTGGTGAGTGCGTTGCCGCTGCTGCTTATCTGGCGCAATAAGCTTAGCCAGACACTGATTGAACAACTTAAAACGCCTGGCCAACGTCTTAAGCCGGTAGCCGTTATGCTGCTGAGCGTGGCGCTGGTCTGGCTGCCGATTCGCTATTTCGACAAGCTGCAGAAGGTGAATGAAGAGATCACCAACATCGATTTGCCGAGCTATGGCGGCGTGGTGGCGCACTCGTATCTGCCATCCAACTGGATTGCCGCGCTGGGCCTGTTCGCCTGGACCAAAGTTGATGAAGAGTGGGATGGCCAGAAGTTACTCGATCCGGCAAAAGAGTTTACTTACGTCGCGCCTGCGGGCATCGACGATACCTATATGGTGTTTGTGATTGGCGAAACCACGCGTTGGGATCACATGGGCATGCTCGGCTACGATCGTGATACCACGCCGAAGCTGTCGAAAGAGAAGAACCTGGTCGCGTTCCGTGGTGAATCTTGTGATACCGCCACCAAGCTGTCGCTGCGCTGCATGTTCGTGCGCGAAGGTGGCACCATGGATAATCCGGGCCGCACGTTGAAAGAACAAAATGTTTTCGCCGTGTTGAAAGAGCTGGGCTTCACGTCTGAGCTGTTCGCGATGCAGAGCGAAGTGTGGTTCTACGATAACGCTGACACCAATAACTTCTCGTTCCGCGAGCAGATTGGTTCAGAGAAGCGTAATCAGGGCAAAGCGGTCGATGACATGCTGTTAGTGCCGGAGTTGCAGGCATCGTTACAGCGCTTCCCGAAAGGCAAGCACGTGGTGATTCTGCACACCAAAGGCTCGCACTACCTTTATTCTCAGCGTTACCCGCGTGATTTCGCTCGCTATCAGCCGGAATGCATGGGCGTTGATGAGAAGTGCAGTAAAGCGCAGTTGATTAACGCCTACGACAACTCGATTTTGTACGTGGATACCATGCTGGATAGCGTGCTCGATCAGTTGCGAGATAAGAAGGCGATTGTGTTCTACGCCTCCGATCACGGTGAATCAATCAGCGAGAATATGCACTTGCACGGTACGCCGCGCGAGATGGCGCCACCGGAGCAGTTCCGTGTACCGATGATGGTGTGGGCTTCTGATAAGTATCTTGAAGATCCAACCAACCGCAGCAACTTCGAACGTTTACAGGCGCAGCAGCGCGTGGGTAAAACCCATCGCCATGTTGAGCTGTTCGACACCATCATGGGTTGCCTCGGCTACACCTCGCCGGACGGCGGAATTAAAGACGCAAATAATTGGTGTTCAGCACCAGCGGCCGCGCCTGCTAAAGCGCTGTGATTTTTTTGGGGTTGTTGACCGCTGCTTGCTTTCCAGGCGATCAGTTGGGTTTTCAGTAAAAGGCATTGACGCTTTTTTAGCAGCGCAGTAATATGCGCCCCCATCGGCGAGTAGCGCAGCTTGGTAGCGCAACTGGTTTGGGACCAGTGGGTCGGAGGTTCGAATCCTCTCTCGCCGACCATCTTTGAAGAAACCTGCTTTTATAAGCAGGTTTTTTTTCGTCTGTAATTTGTTGGGTCTTGTGCCGATCAGGCTGAAATACAGGGCCGCTCCGTAAAGTCGCCGTGGACACATCCCTGTGGGCTCTGCCGGCGCATCCCTGCGCCGGAAGCTTTACTCCGCGGCCCTGTATTCCATCCTTCTTCAAACTCCTCTGCATTTTTTTAACAGCAAAACAGAAGCCAACCTGGCGATGGGAAGGCGGCTCGTTTAGCAAAGCGTCCGCCGCAGGGATGCGGCGGTCGAGGCTACGGGGACGTATTCACGCCGACTTTGCGTTCGAGCCGCCTTTCCTGAGCAACGCACCGAGCGAATAGCAAAACCCCTAAATATACCCATTCCATCCCCTAAACCAGCAATACTCACCATTATCTCCACTAACTCCCGCGTACCCCACGCCAAATCGAACCCGCGCGCTTAATTCGCGAAACATTCTTCTTATGACCGGTTTATGCATCATGCTGATTTCTTATGCCATTTCCCTAGCACATTCCGCTGCCTGAACGTCATAACGCACGCAGAATCGTTCAGATATTCAACATTTACCAATAAGTTTTGTGTGTTTTTTAGCGGTGATAATCACTGCTATTTGACTACATAGCCAGATAATCACGCGGCATTGAGCGCTTTATCACCTTTTTTAATTTTGGCTTAGGCTGAGAAGGGTGTTTTTTATCGTTGCTTGCACTTAGTCACACTCTATGTAAATAACCCCACACTGTATTGACGTTCATTGCAACTGTTGACAAATTGATGCGTCAATAAAATGTAGAGAAGGACGTGTCTGACAGATTCCACGGTGCCAGCACAAAAAAATAACCGCTCACATTTTGCTTACTCTTAATTGACCTGCCCGAACCGCATAAAAAAATCAGAGGTCGGGCGACGCACACAACATCACATCACAATGGAGCAAAACATGATCAACTCCCTGGCTAAATCCAGGATGCTGAAGGTCGGTCTCAGCCTGATTGCTATGACCGTTGCCGCTGGTGTCCAGGCGAAAACCCTCGTTTATTGTTCAGAAGGTTCGCCGGAAGGCTTCAACCCGCAGCTCTTCACATCGGGTACCACCTACGACGCAAGTTCGGTACCGATCTACAACCGTCTGGTTGAGTTCAAAACCGGTACCACCGAGCTGCAGCCAGGTCTGGCAGAAAAATGGGATGTCAGCGCGGACGGTAAAACTTATACCTTCCACCTGCGTCAGGGCGTGAAGTGGCAAACCACCAAAGACTTCAAGCCAACCCGCACCTTCAATGCCGATGACGTCGTGTTCTCCTTCGAGCGTCAGCTCGACAAAAACAACAAATATCACGGTGTTTCTGGCGGCAGCTACGAATACTTCGAAGGCATGGACATGCCTAAGCTAATCGCCAAAATCGAAAAAGTTGACGATTACACCGTACGCTTCACGCTGACGCGTCCAGAAGCGCCGTTCATTGCTGACCTCGGCATGGACTTCGCCTCAATTCTGTCAAAAGAGTACGCCGACAATATGCTGAAAGCGGGCACGCCTGAGAAGCTGGACCTCAATCCAGTGGGCACCGGTCCGTTCGTACTGCAGCAGTATCAGAAAGACTCGCGCATTCTGTATAAAGCTAACCCAGACTTCTGGGGCACTAAGCCGAAGATTGATCGCTTAGTGTTCTCCATCACGCCAGACGCCTCTGTGCGTTATGCGAAACTGCAGAAAGGCGAGTGCCAGGTCATGCCGTACCCGAACCCGGCCGACATCGCCAGCATGAAGAAAGACGACAAAATTAACCTGATGGAACAGCCTGGTTTGAACGTCGGTTACCTGTCGTTCAACACCGAGAAAAAGCCGCTGGATAACGTGAAGGTGCGTCAGGCACTGACCATGGCGGTGAACAAACAAGCCATCATTGATGCCGTTTATCAGGGCGCTGGCCAGGCCGCGAAAAACCTGATCCCACCCACCATGTGGGGCTACAACGACGACATCAAAGATTACGCTTACGATCCTGAGAAAGCCAAAGCGCTGCTGAAAGAAGCAGGCATGGCTGATGGTTTCTCCATCGACCTGTGGGCAATGCCGGTTCAGCGTCCATACAACCCGAACGCACGTCGCATGGCGGAAATGGTTCAGGCTGACTGGGCGAAAATTGGCGTGAAAGCCAAAATCGTCACCTTCGAATGGGGCGAGTACCTGAAGCGCGCGAAAGCCGGTGAACACCAGACCGTGATGATGGGCTGGACCGGTGATAATGGGGATCCGGATAACTTCTTCGCCACGCTGTTCAGCTGTGCAGCGGCGAAAGACGGTTCTAACTACTCACGTTGGTGCTACAAGCCGTTTGAAGATTTGATTCAGCCAGCCCGTGCTGAAGCCGATCACAACAAACGTATTGAACTGTACAAACAGGCTCAGGTAGTGATGCATGACCAGGCTCCAGCGCTGATCATCGCTCACTCAACCGTCTACGAGCCAGTGAGTAAGAAAGTCTCTGGTTATGTGGTTGATCCATTAGGTAAACATCACTTCGAAAACGTCGATATCCAGGAATAACCTTTCGGATTATCGCGGTCAGGGCCAGCATTGCTGGCCCTCGGGCGGCACCTTCGCCGCCCGTATTCCGCTCTTTTTTTCCGGCAAATTCTACTAATGAAGCGCTTCTTGCGTCGCGTCCGCCTTCGGCTGGCTGCGAGTGTTGAGCAATGTTGTCCCCGGCGGTAACGCTGTGGGAAATGTCAGAGAACCAGGCTTATGCTGCAATTCATACTCCGACGTTTGGGCCTTGTCATCCCAACGTTCATCGGTATCACGTTATTGACCTTCGCGTTTGTCCACTTGATCCCCGGCGATCCGGTACTGATCATGGCCGGCGAACGCGGTATCTCTCCTGAACGTCACGCGCAATTGATGGCGCAGTTTGGCCTCGATCAGCCGATGTGGAAGCAATACATCACCTACATCAACGGCGTCTTACACGGTGACCTCGGCATCTCGCTGAAAAGCCGTATCCCGGTTTGGGACGAATTCGTACCACGCTTCAAAGCTACGCTGGAACTGGGCATCTGCGCCATGTTGTTCGCGGTCGCTGTCGGCATTCCTGTTGGTGTGCTGGCCGCGGTAAAACGCGGCTCGATCTTCGATCACACTGCCGTGGGCATCTCGCTCACCGGTTACTCGATGCCGATTTTCTGGTGGGGCATCATGCTGATCATGCTGGTCTCGGTGCAATGGAACCTCACGCCGGTCTCCGGGCGCGTCAGCGACATCATCTTCCTTGACGACAGTCATCCGCTCACCGGATTTATGCTGATTGATACGCTGCTGTGGGGCGAAGAGGGCGATTTTAAAGATGCGGTGATGCACATGATTCTGCCGGCCATCGTGCTCGGCACCATTCCGCTGGCGGTGATCGTGCGTATGACGCGCTCCTCGATGCTGGAAGTGCTGGGTGAAGATTACATCCGCACCGCGCGCGCCAAAGGGCTGACGCGTATGCGTGTGATTGTGGTGCATGCGCTGCGTAACGCCATGCTGCCGGTCGTCACCGTGATTGGTTTGCAGGTTGGTACGCTGCTGGCCGGTGCGATTCTGACCGAAACCATCTTCTCGTGGCCGGGACTCGGTCGCTGGCTGATCGAAGCGCTGCAACGCCGTGATTATCCGGTGGTGCAGGGCGGCGTGCTGCTGGTGGCGATTCTGATCATCGTGGTCAACCTGCTGGTTGATCTGTTGTACGGCGTGGTCAATCCACGTATCCGTCATAAGAAATAAGGGGGAATCATGTCTGCTGTTGATCCCGCAAGCGTAACTGCTGCACCCAAGCCGATGACCCCGTTGCAGGAATTCTGGCACTACTTCAGGCGTAACAAAGGCGCGGTTATCGGCCTGATTTACATCGTTCTGATGCTGTTAATCGCTATCTTTGCTGATGTGCTGGCACCGCACGCACCGGCTGAGCAATTCCGTGATGCCTTGCTGCATCCGCCAGTTTGGCAGGAAGGTGGCAGCTGGAGCTACATCCTCGGTACCGATGACGTGGGCCGCGATGTGCTGTCGCGCCTGATGTACGGCGCGCGCCTGTCGCTGCTGGTTGGCTGCATGGTGGTGGTGCTGTCGCTGATTCTCGGCGTGATATTTGGCCTGATGGCCGGCTACCTTGGCGGCGTGGTTGACGCCATCATTATGCGTGTGGTCGATATCATGCTGGCGCTGCCAAGCCTGCTGCTGGCATTGGTGCTGGTGGCAATCTTCGGTCCGTCGATCGTTAATGCCTCGCTGGCGATTACCTTCGTCGCCTTGCCGCACTATATCCGTCTGACGCGTGCTGCGGTGCTGGTTGAAGTTAACCGCGACTACGTTACCGCCTCAAGCGTGGCGGGTGCCGGTACGCTGCGCCAGATGTTCATCAATATTCTGCCTAACTGCCTGGCACCGCTGATCGTGCAGGCATCATTAGGTTTCTCCAACGCCATCCTCGATATGGCGGCGTTGGGCTTTCTCGGTATGGGGGCGCAGCCGCCAACGCCGGAGTGGGGCACCATGCTCTCCGACGTGTTGCAGTATGCGCAAAGTGCCTGGTGGGTGGTGACATTCCCTGGAGTGACCATTCTGCTAACGGTTCTGGCATTCAACCTCATGGGCGATGGTTTGCGTGATGCACTCGACCCGAAACTCAAGCAGTAAAGAGGCACCGAGATGGCGTTATTAAATGTAGACAAATTATCGGTGCATTTCGGCGACGAAAAAACACCGTTCCGTGCGGTTGACCGCATCAGCTATCAGGTCGAGCAAGGCCAGGTAGTCGGCATCGTCGGGGAATCCGGTTCCGGTAAATCGGTCAGTTCGCTGGCGATTATGGGCCTGATCGATTATCCCGGCCGCGTGATGGCCGAGAAACTGGAATTCAATCAGCGCGACCTGCAGAAAATCTCCGAAAAAGAGCGCCGCCAGTTGGTGGGCGCCGAAGTAGCGATGATCTTCCAGGACCCGATGACCAGCCTCAACCCTTGCTACACCGTGGGTTTCCAGATCATGGAAGCGCTGAAGGTGCATCAGGGCGGCAGCAAACGTACCCGTCGTCAGCGCGCGATTGATCTGCTCGATCAGGTGGGCATTCCCGACCCGGCTTCTCGCCTGGATGTGTATCCGCATCAGCTGTCGGGCGGGATGAGCCAGCGCGTGATGATCGCGATGGCGATTGCCTGCAAACCGAAGCTGCTGATCGCCGATGAGCCGACCACCGCGCTCGACGTGACCATTCAGGCGCAAATCATCGAACTGCTGCTGGAGTTGCAGAAGCAGGAGAACATGGCGCTGATCCTGATTACCCACGATCTGGCGCTGGTGGCCGAAGCGGCTCAGCACATTATCGTGATGTATGCCGGACAAGTGGTGGAGAGCGGTAAAGCGGTGGATATCTTCAAAGCGCCGCGTCATCCCTACACGCAAGCCTTACTGCGCGCGCTGCCGGAGTTTGCTGCGGACAAAGCGCGTCTGGCCTCGCTGCCTGGCGTAGTGCCGGGTAAATACGATCGCCCAACCGGCTGCCTGTTAAATCCGCGCTGCCCGTATGTGACCGATCGCTGCCGCCGCGAAGAGCCGGAGCTGCGCGACATTCCTGGCCGCCAGGCCAAATGTCACTTCCCACTGGATGATGCCGGGAGACCGACTTATGAGTCTTGATAACGATAAGCAGGATTACCTGCTGCAGGCGATTGACCTGAAAAAACACTACCCGGTGAAGAAAGGTCTGTTTGGCCAGGAACGTCTGGTCAAAGCGCTGGATGGCGTCTCGTTCAACCTCGAACGCGGCAAAACGCTGGCGGTGGTCGGTGAATCCGGCTGTGGTAAATCCACGCTGGGCCGCTTGCTGACCATGATTGAAACCCCGACCGAAGGCCAGCTGTTCTGGCACGGTCAGGATCTGTTGAAACACGATCCGCAGGCGCAGAAACTGCGTCGCCAGAAAATCCAGATCGTGTTCCAGAACCCGTATGGCTCGCTCAATCCGCGTAAGAAAATCAGCCAGATTCTGGAAGAGCCGCTGGTGATCAACACCTCGCTGACCAAAGCGGAGCGCAAGGAAAAAACGCTGGAGATGATGGCGAAGGTTGGCCTGAAAACCGAGCATTACGATCGCTATCCGCACATGTTCTCGGGCGGCCAGCGTCAGCGTATCGCTATTGCGCGTGGTTTGATGCTCGATCCTGATGTGCTGATCGCCGATGAGCCGGTCTCCGCGCTCGACGTGTCGGTGCGAGCGCAGGTGCTGAATCTGATGATGGATTTGCAGCAGGATTTAGGCTTGTCCTACGTCTTCATCTCGCACGATCTCTCCGTGGTGGAACACATCGCCGATGAGGTGATGGTGATGTATCTCGGCCGCTGCGTTGAGAAGGGCAGCAAAGAGGCGATCTTCAGCAATCCGCGTCATCCTTACACGCAAGCACTGCTGTCGGCGACACCACGCCTCAACCCGGACGATCGCCGCGAGCGCATCAAACTGACGGGCGAGTTGCCAAGCCCGCTCAATCCGCCGCCGGGCTGTGCGTTTAACGCGCGCTGCCGTCGTCGTTTTGGCACCTGCGTTCAGCTGCAGCCAAAACTGAAGCAATATGGCGATCAGCAAATCGCCTGCTTCGCGGTGGATCAGGATGAAAATCAGCCGGTAGGCGTGTCATAAATTACTGCCATAAATGAATCAAGGCTCCTGCGGGAGCCTTTCTTTTTGCTGATTAATACATGAGATAAATTAACGACAAAAAGGGTTACCGCGAAAGCCCTGACAAAAGCATTACGCCACTGCATCTGTGAACAATTGGTCCTGATTAAGATATATAGCGTAAAGGCAAATTCCTATTTTCATCATCATTGTGTGAGCAATGTCACTGTGGAATAAAACCCATAACTTGCAGCGCAGTAGAGGTTTTTCAGTAGCTTAGGTTAAAATCCCCTGCGTGATTATTTCTGTTAATTGATATTAATTAATCTCCGTCCATAAATAACTGCATGCTTTTTGCATTCCCGCTTTTTCAATCTTAAAGATAGAATTCTTTTATTGAATGCGCTGTTTTAGTAATCAGATTTGTCTCACCGTCTTTTAATGTGTGTGATATATTCGCGGAAAATTCCCTCCCGCTTTTACAGGCTCTGATCATGAAGAATTACGACGATCTGCAGCGTTTTAAAGAGAAAACGCAGACGCTTGACATCGCTTTTAAGGATATGTCCGGTCAATCGCAGGAAGCCGATCAAAGTCAGTGGGCGTTACTGCGTCAATTGACCACCGAACAAGAGCCTGAATTAGGCAGCGGTCAGCGCATTGATATGCCGCAACCACAGCCGATTCGCGGGGATGAATTCAGCGCACCGCCGGAACCGGCTCAGGCTGCACCCGCCAGCCCGGCGCGCGCATCGATTCTCGATAGCCTGAACCCACCTGCCGCCGCGCAACCGGAGAGCGGCTCATCACTGTTTCCGCCCGCGCCGTCGGTTAAGCCGCTCTCCTCTGCGACGCCATTAGCGCCGAAAGCCACGCTGGTCGAGCGCCAGGCGACAACCTCACTGTTTCCACCAGCAAAACCTGCCGTCGCGCCAGTCGCTCAGCCTGCTGCTGTTGCCGCACCGGCAGCTCCCGCGCCAATCGCGCCAGTGCCTGCGCCAACCCTGGCCGCTGCGGTTGAACCGGCACGTCCGGCTGCGCCGGCCCCGTCTCGCTTTGGTGCGCTATTCCGCTCGCGTCCAGCCGAGCCGGCTAACCTGTCAAAAGAAACACCGTTAAAACCGCTACTGGAGAAGATTGCGCTATGCCGTTAGTTTGTGTGTGCTCGCCAAAAGGGGGAGTAGGGAAAACCACCATGGCGGCCAACCTTGCGTGGAGTCTGGCTCGCGCTGGCAGCAAGGTATTGGCAATCGATTTCGATGTTCAGAACGCCTTGCGCCTGCATTTCGGTGTACCGCTGAATGATGGTCGCGGCTTTGTGGCACGCTCTGAAGATCAGGCTGACTGGAGCCAATCGATTCTGACCACCGGCGGCAATATTTTCGTCATGCCGTATGGCGAGGTCAGCGAAGAGCAGCGTGAACGCTTTGAAGAAAATCTGGTAAAAGATCCCCATTTCCTGAAACGCGGGCTGGATACGGTGCTGAATTATCCGGGACTGGTGATTATCGCCGATTTTCCTCCCGGTCCGGGTCCGGCGCTTAAAGCAATGCAGGCACTTGCCGATATGCATTTAGTGGTGATGTTAGCGGATACCGCATCGGTCTCGTTGCTGCCGCAAATAGAAAATGACCGCATGATTGGTCGACCGCTGAATAATAAACGTGGTCACTATTTTGTCCTTAACCAGAGCGATAACCGCCGCAATATTAGCCGTGAAGTCACCGCTTTTATGCAGCAGCGCCTGGGTGAGAACTTATTAGGCGTGGTACATCGTGATGAAAGCGTCGCGGAAGCCAATGCCTCGCAACAATCGGTTTATGATTTCAGCCCAGCGTCTGCAGCTGCGTTTGATATCGAATTAGTGGCAAAACGCGTAGCCAATATCCTGGATATCACCGTGGGTAACGGCGAAGTTCAGGCACCTTTTCGCAGCCACTATTAATAATGAGGCCGACTCCGGCCACATAATAACAACACAGCTTCTTCAGGGTGAATCATGAGTAAACTCGGGTTTTACCTGCTGCTGCTGGTGCTTGCACCGGTGGCGGCGGTAATTGTCATCACGCCTATGGACAGCCAGAAGCAATATATATTTGGCTTAATCAGCATCGGGATGATGTTTTTACTGGGCTTCAGCAAAAGCCGCAAAATAACCATCGTTATGGTTATCTTATCCGCGCTGATGTCGACCCGATATATCTGGTGGCGTACTACGGAGACGCTGCAATTTAATTCTGAGATTGAAGCGATTCTCGGTATCGGCTTATATCTGGCCGAACTGTATGTCTGGCTGATCTTAATTCTCGGCTTCCTGCAAACCACCTGGCCATTAAAACGCACCATCGAACCTTTGCCGGATGATACCAGCCTGTGGCCGACGGTGGATGTCTATGTTCCGACCTACAACGAAAGCCTCGATGTGGTGCGTGATACCGTGCTGGCGGCGCAGTGTATTGATTACCCGCGTGACAAGCTGAAGGTCTATTTGCTGGATGACGGTAAGCGCAGTGAGTTTGCGGTATTTGCCGCCGATGTTGGCGTGGGTTACATCACCCGTGACGACAATAATCACGCTAAAGCCGGTAACCTCAACCACGCGATGAAGATCACCAAAGGTGAGCTGATTTGCATCTTCGACTGCGATCACGTGGCCACGCGCACCTTCCTGCAGGCGACGGTCGGTCCGTTCCTGAAAGACCCAAAGCTGGCGCTGCTGCAAACCCCGCACTACTTCTATTCACCGGATCCGTTCGAGCGTAACCTGCGCGCAGCGCGCAGCATCCCGAACGAAGGTTCACTGTTCTACGGCCCGGTGCAGCAGGGTAACGATAACTGGAACGCCACCTTCTTCTGCGGTTCTTGTGCGGTGATTCGCCGTAGCGCGCTGGAAGAGATCGGTGGTTTTGCGGTGGAAACCGTGACCGAAGATGCGCATACCGCGCTGAAAATGCAGCGTCGCGGTTGGGGATCGGCCTTTTTGGCGATTCCGCTGGCGGCCGGTCTGGCGACCGAGCGTCTTGGCCTGCACGTCGTGCAGCGTAACCGCTGGGCGCGTGGCATGACGCAGATCTTCCGCGTTGATAACCCGCTGTTTGGCCGTGGATTGAAGTGGCAGCAGCGTCTGTGCTACCTCAACGCCATGCTGCACTTCCAGTTTGGCTTGCCGCGCGTGGCGTTCCTGACGGCACCGCTGGCCTACCTGCTGTTCAACCTGAATATCATTCACTCGTCAGCCTCACTGATTTTCGCCTACGTCCTGCCGCATCTGGTGATGTCGCTCTACGTCAACTCGCGAATGAACGGCAAGTTCCGTTACACCTTCTGGGGCGAAATCTACGAAACCGTGATGTGCTTCCACCTCGTCATCCCAACGCTGCTCACCATGCTGGCACCGAAGCGCGGTAAGTTTAACGTAACGGATAAAGGCGGCCTGCTCGATCAGGGCTTCTTCGACTTCCACATCGTGCGTCCACATGTGATTGTCGCGGTGCTGCTGTCGATCGGCATCATCGCGGGCGTGGTGCGCGCTACTGCGCATGACTACTTTGGCGTTGATCCTTACGTTATTGCGCTCAACGTCGGCTGGGCGGTCTTCAGTTTGGTTATCCTGATGGCGGCGATTGCCGTGGCGCGCGAAACCAAGCAGGTGCGTAAAACCATTCGTATTGAAGTGCAGATCCCGGCGGTGATTCACTACGCCAGCGGCATCTCCTCTCGCACGAAAACCAGCGATCTGTCGATGGGCGGCGCGCAGCTGGATGCGCCGGATAATCGTCACGAGCACGATGAAATTGAAGAGATCGATCTGCTGCTGAAGTCGGGCACCATCACCATTCCGGTGAACAAAATCTCCGGCGATGAGGAGAGCATCCGTCTGCGCTTTGGCGATATGCCGCTGTCGCGCCGCCGTGAGCTGGTGCGCGTGGTACTGGCGCGTGCCGATGCGTGGATTCAGCCGGAGTATAAGCAAGACAATCCACTGGTTTCGCTTGGCACCATTATTCGTACCGTCTTTGAGCTGTTCTGGCTGACCTGGAAAGATCGCCGTGAGAAGCGTAAGCGTGACAACCAGCCCGCAGTAAAAGAGGACAGCGCTGCATGAAGAATTTGACGCAAAGGTTGCTGGCAAGCTCGCTGGCAACGGCGCTGCTGCTCGCGCCAGCGTGGGCCGAAACCCCGCCAGTCACTCAGGATAGCGCTGCACTTTCAGACGTGCCGCCGCCGCAAGGCATCGAAAGCGCTGCCGATCCGCAGCTGCAACAGGCAGCGGGCGCTGCACCTTATGCGCCAGCGGAAACCGCACCGCAAATCGCTCCCCAAACCGCACCGGAAGCCGCATCGACAACGGAAAACAACGCGCCTGCTGAACCTGCGCCCAGCGAACCTGCTGCCGCACCAGAAATGGTGCTGCCAACGGTAGCGCCAACCGCACCGGCGATGATGCCAGAAACGTCTTCCGTGACGCTTAACCAGCCAATCAGCAGCACCGTTTCGGTGGCGCAAATGGGCCAGCCGCGCGGCATTACGTTGACCGGCGGCCAGCTGCAATCCGGCATCATGTTCACGCTGCCCAGCGATGAAGTGATCACCAACGCGCGTCTTAATCTGTCGCTGCGCGTCTCGGCGGCGCTGGCCGCGCGTAACACCTCGCTGCAGCTGATGCTGAACGGTCAGCCGCTGGGTACCTTGCCTTTGGGCGCCAGCGACAGCGATGTCAGCGATTACCAGCTGGATATTCCGGCGGCGATGGTGGTGTCCAGCAATAACCTCAGCTTCAAGATTAACGATGCCGACAAGCTGCTGTGCGAGAAAGAGAGCGCGCAGCAGTATCAGGTGTCGATTTTGCCGAAAACCACGCTGAGCCTCGAAGGGCAGCAGCTGAACATCGGCACCAGCCTGCGTAACTTCCCGCGTCCGTTTATTGATGCGCAGCGCATGACGCCCGCCAGCGTCACTTTTGGCTTTGCCGCCAATGTCGCGCCGGACAGCATCAGCGCCGCTGCGCTGGTGGCATCGTGGATGGGCATTCAGTCGGATTATCGTGGCATCCGTTTCCCGGTGGTGCGCGGCGATCTGCCTGAACACAACGGCATTCTGGTCGGCCATCCGGGCGACAAAATTGGTACCGTAACCTTGCCAGCCACCAGTGGTCCGCTGCTGCAGGTGATCGATAACCCGAACAATCCGGTCTACAAACTGCTGCTGGTGGTGGGCGCAAATGACGATCAGCTACGTCAGGCCGCTAACCGTTTAACCACTCAGCCGCTGGCGACCGATGCCAGCAGCCTTAACGTGCAGCCGCAGCCGATAGGTGAACGTAAGCCGTACGATGCGCCGCGCTGGATCAACACCACGCGCCCGGTGCGTTTGAGCGAACTGCTGCGCAAAGATCAGAGCCTGACCACCACTGGCATCTGGCACGATGCGCTAAGCGTCAACTTCCGCGCGGCGCCAGACCTGTTCCTGTGGGATGGCGACACCATTCCGGTGGAGCTGCACTATCGCTTCCCATCCGAAAGCTGGATTGATGAGGACAACTCGTTCCTTAACGTCATGATTAACGGCACCTTCCTGCGCAATCTTACGGTGAATAAAGTTGGCTTGCTGGAGAGCGCCTGGCATCGGCTGGGCGGCGACGCGCGTCAGGAGCATTACACCCTGAAGCTCGAACCGTACCTGATTTACGGTGACAACCAGCTGGCGCTCTACTTCAACATCAAGCCGAAAGCGGATGCGCCGTGCGGCGTGCTGCTGAACAACAACATTAAGAGCCGCATCGAAGAGGATTCGTGGATCGATCTGAGCCACACGCGCCACTTCACCATGCTGCCGAATCTCTCTTACTTTGTTGGCGCTTCGTTCCCGTTCTCGCGTCTGGCGGACTTCTCGCAGACCACGCTGCTGTTGCCGGAACAACCAAGCGATGCGGAGATCGCCACGCTGCTGGATATGGCCTCACGCGCCGGTAACGCTACCGGCGTGCCGCTGCTGCAAAATCAGGTGCTGTTTGGCCTGCCAAACGGCGGCACCAACATGACGCGCCTGCAGCAGAGCGATCTGCTGGCGGTCAGCACCACGCAGAACAACGACTTCAACCAGGCAATGCTGGCCAACACGCCGTTCGATACCAGCGGCAACACGCTGGGCGTGAAAGAGCCCACCACCTGGGACAAACTGCGTGGCTGGCTGACCGGCGACTGGTATCGCCAGCCGCTGGATGCCGATCGTTACTTCTCCTCCAACGAAGCGTGGCGCGGCTTTGTCAGCTATCGCTCGCCGTGGAACCCGGATCGCTTAGTGGTGATGACGGTGGCGACCAGCGATCAACAACTGCTGCGCCTGCATGAAGACCTGAATTCTGCACGCATCAACGCCGGGATTCGCGGCGATACCGCCATCATCACCGATGAGAACGGCATTCGCAGCTTCCGCGTCGGCCCGCAATTCCCGAGCGGCGAAATGCCGTGGTACATGATGGTGGTGTGGTATGCCAACCAGCACTCGGTGCTGATGGCGCTGGCGGCGCTGCTGCTTTCAGCGCTGGTCGGCGGCGGTGCGTGGGTGATGCTGAAACGTCATGCGTGGCGTCGTCTCAACCCAAAAGTTGATAGCAAGTCCGGCAAGAAGTAAGGATAAAAACAATGAAAAAACATCTGTTAAGTGCCGGTATTCGCCATGCCTTGATTCTGGGTGGCGCGCTGACGCTCTCTCAGCCGCTGCTGGCGGCGGAGAGCAATAATCCTGCGTTACAGGCGCTGTTCGATCAGGCGGCTTACTGGCACCAGAAAGCGCATGACGATTTGGCCAAAGCCTCGCTGCAGAAAGTGCTGATGGTTGAGCCCAACAACACGCAAGCGCTCTATCTGCTGGCGCTCTATTCACAGCAAAGCGGCGGCACAGCGGAAGCAGCGCAGTGGCGTGCGCGCCTGAGCGCAGCCTCGCCAAACGATCCGCATCTCACCGAGCTGGATAACGCCCGCCAGCTGCAAACCATTCCGCAGGCGCAGCTGCAGTTAGCGCGCCAGCAGGCACGCAGCGGCAACATCGCGGCGTCGCTGCAAACCTGGCGTAACACCTTCAGCGGCAACGAACCGCCGCCAAGCGTGGCAGCCGAATATTATCTGACCATGGCGGGCGATCGTTCGCTGCTGCCGCAGGCGGTTGAAGCGCTGCGTCAGTTCTCCGCCGATCATCCGCAGGATACCGGTGCCAAGCTGGCGCTGGGTAAAGCGCTGACCTATCAGGAAGCAACGCGTCGTCAGGGTATCGATGTGCTTGCCAGCCTGGCAGACGGCAACAAAGAAGCGGACCGTTCGCTGCGTCAGGCGCTGTTGTGGCTGGGTCCGCAGGCGTCCGATGCGTCGCTGTATCAAACCTGGCAGCAGCGCCATCCGCAAGATAACGCGGTGCTGGATTACTACCGTAAAAACGTTGGCGGTGCGGAGAAGGGCGCAGGCTTTACCGCGCTGAACAGCGGCGACGTCAGCAACGCGCAGAACAACTTTGAGAAAGTACTGCAAGCTAACCCGCAAGATGCGGATGCGCTGGCCGGTATGGGCTATGTGGCCCAGCGCGCCGGACGTTATGCCGAAGCGGCGGATTACCTGACGCGCGCGGCGCAGATGGGTGGCGATCAGAGCGATACGCGCCAGAAGCAGGCCGCCGATGCACGCTTCTACGCGCAGCTGGCCTCCGCGCAGCAGGCGCTGAAAAATGGCGACAGCGCGCAGGCGTTGGCGCTGAGCGAACCGCTGGCGCAGGCCGACGGCGAGAAAGGCGTCTCGGCCAAACTGTTCCGCGCCGATGTGCAGCGTCGCAGCAATCAGCTCGATCAGGCGGAGCAAACCTATCGCGCCATCCTGCAAAGCGATGCCAATAACCGCAACGCCAAAGAAGGCTTGTTCTACGTGCTGCGTCAGCAGAACCGGGGCGCAGAAGCCAATACGTTGCTGGCATCACTGCCCGACAGCGTGCGTCAAAGCGTGGCACCGCGCGGCAGCAGCACCGATCCAATTCGTGCCCAGGCCAAACGTGAAGTGGCGGCGGGCAATAACAGCGCCGCCATCGCCACCTTGACCTCGGGTATTCAGCGCTATCCCAACGATGGCTGGCTGCGTCTCGATCTGGCACGTCTCTACCGCGCGCAGGGCAATAACATGATGGCGGCCAATATCATGCAGCCCACCCTGCGCAGCGGCGCCAGCACCACCGAACTCTATGCGGGTGCGTTAAACGCCAGCGAAAGCAGCGCGTGGCAGCAGGCGAGTCAGTTGCTGTCTCGCATTCCCAACAGCAGCAAAAACAGCGATATGCGCGAGCTGGCGCAGCGCGTCAACTTCAACCTGCAGATGGCTACCGCCGATCAGTATCTGGCGCAGGGCTCGAACGCGGCAGCGGCCAACACCCTGCGTGCGCTGGCCTCTACGCCGCCCGCCAATCCGGTGGATGCCGGTAACCTGGCGCAGAAGCTGGCGAAAGCCGGCGATCTCACCAGCGCGGTGTCCGTGGTGCGTAGCAACATGCAGCGCGGCATTCAGGGCAACGCCGGTGATTACGCCGCGCAGGTGGCGGTGCTGAATCAGGCCGGGTTGAATACCGAAGCGCAGAGCTTCCTCAGCAGTCCGGAACTGCAGGCACGCAGCACGCCAACCCAGCTGGCGAGCATCCGCAACGGCTACGTGATCAACGAAGTGGATCGTCTGCGCGAGCAGAAACAGTACGCCGCCGCTTACGACAAGCTGGTGGGCGCGCTGCAGCATGATCCGCAGAACCGCGATCTGATGTTCGCCATGGCGCGACTCTACCAGTCCGGCAAGATGAACAAAGAAGCGGGCGTGGTGTACGACTACCTGATGACCCAGGATACGCCAACGCAAGACGCGCGCACCGGCGCCATCAACGTGGCGCTGGCGCAGAATGACGTCAACAAAGCCAATACCTTAACGCGCGGCCTGCGCAACGAGCAGTCGCCGGATCGCTTGCTGCTGTTAGCCCGCGTGGCCGAAGCCAACGGCGAACACAGCCAGGCGATGAGCTACCTGCGCACCGCGCGCGGTCAGCTGATTGGTCTGCAGGGCGCAGAAACCGGCAGCGTGCCAAACGTCGGTGGTCTGGCGCTGGCCGACAATCCGTTTATCAATCGCGGCACCTCGCCGGTGGGGCGTACGCCTTCCAGCTATGGCGCGGTGATGCCGTGGCAGTCGGCACCGGCGGCCACCAGCAGCGCCGAAGGCGTGACGCTGGCGAGCAACACACCGGCGGTTCAGCAGAGCCAGACGCTGCGCCAAATCGACAACATGATGGATGACCTGCAAGAGAAAACCGGCACCTGGGTGCAGGGTGAAATGCAGGTACGCGGTCGTGATGGCGAATCAGGTTTGAGCAAACTCACCGAAGCTAAAGCGCCGCTCACCTTCTCCACCGTGCCGTTTGGCGAGTCGCGCTTCGACTTCACCATGACGCCGGTTTCCCTCACCGCCGGCAGCGCCGGTGGCGACGCATGGCGTCGATTCGGCACCAACGCGCTGGTGCAGGGCAATGTGGTTGCCACCGGTGCGGCGAAAATTGATGATACGCCCAACTCCACCACCGATTCGCAATCCGCGACCGGCGTGGAGCTGAACATGGCGCTGAAGGGCGACAGCTACAAGATTGACCTCGGCAGCACGCCGCTGGGTCAGGACTTGAGTACGCTGGTTGGCGGCGTGCAGTGGTCGCCGAAGCTGACCGACTTCCTGACGCTGATCCTTACCGGTGAACGCCGCGCGATGACCGACAGCTTGCTGTCGTATGTCGGCGTCGAAGACAAAACCAGCGGTAAACGCTGGGGCCGCGTGACTAAAAACGGCGGTAACGCCTTGCTGAGTTACGACAACGGCGATGCCGGTTTTTATGTCGGCGGCGGCGCGTACAGCTACATCGGCGAAAACGTGGCGAGCAACAACAGCGTGCAGGCGACCGCAGGCGCGTATGTGCGTCCGTACCACCTCGACGATCGCGAGCTGAAAGTCGGCATGAGCTTGTCGTGGATGGATTACTCGAAAAACCTCAGCTACTTCAGCTACGGTCAGGGCGGTTACTTCAGCCCGCAGAACTATGCGTCGGTGTCGTTCCCTATCGAATTCAGCCGCAAGTTTGACGATCTGAAAGTGAACGTCGGCGGTTCGGTGGGTTATCAATCCTACAGTCAGGATAAGAGCGCCTACTTCCCGAATAATCCGTCGTTGCAGGCGCAGCTGCAAAGTCTGGCCGATCAAGGCTACGTGAAGGATGCGTTCTACAGCGGCGACAGCAAAAACGGCATCGGCTACAACCTGCATGCCGGTGCGGATTATAAGATCAACAAAGATGTCACCGTGGGCGGTCAACTTGGCTACGACACCTTTGGCGATTACAACGAGAGCACCGCCAATCTGTACTTCCGTTACATGTTCGGAGATTACTAATGAGTGAGCAAGTAACCGCACGCGTCAGCCATCCGCATCAGCCGGGCTGGTTTGATTTGGTGAGCGCGATGATTGAGAGCATGCTGGACAACGCGGGCGAGGAAGCGGAAGGCTTTCTCAACGGCGTCGGCGTATCGCTGGCAACACGCTATCCTTTACCCGACGCGCGCACCGTGCAGGATCTGGAGCGTGAAATGAATTTGCAGCTGGCGCGATTTAACTGGGGCTTTGTGCAGTTACAGCCGCAGGAGAATGCCATTCTGATTCAGCACCACGCGCTGCCGCAGGGCGACAGCAACGTCGGTGTTGAACGTTGGCAGCTGGCGTTGAGCGCGGTGCTGGCGGGCGTGTATGCACAATGGCTGCAGGCACAAGGCGGCAGCGCGGCGGTGCCGGTGATGCTGGAGAACAACGACGGCGGCACGCTGCACTATCGATATCAATAGGATGCTGTAATGAGAGTGATGCGGTTCTGGCGTCAATGGATGCTGTGTTTCATGGTGATGTTTTTTAGCGCTCAGGCGGCCGCAGATGGCTGGAGTACCTATAAAAGCCGTTTTATGGGCAGCGATGGCCGAATCAGCGATACGGCCAACAACAACGTTAGCCATACCGAAGGGCAAGGCTACGGCATGTTGCTGGCGGTGGCGCATGACGATCGCGCCACTTTCGATCTGCTGTGGCAGTGGACGCGCAGCCATCTGCGTAATCCGCAAAACGATCTGTTCTACTGGCGCTACACGCCGGGCGCCGTCGATCCGATTGCCGACAAAAACAACGCTTCCGATGGTGATGTTCTGATTGCCTGGGCGCTGCAACGTGCGGCACAGAAGTGGGGCGGCGATTATCAGCAGGCCTCCGACCGCATTCAGCGTGCGATCGTGAAGCTGAATGTGATCAGCTACGGCGGACATAAAGTGATGCTGCCGGGCGCGCAGGGCTTCAACAAAACCAGCTACGTGGTGCTTAATCCCTCCTATTTCCTGTTTGAGGCCTGGCGCGAATTCGCGGAACACAGCCATCTGCGTATCTGGAATGAGCTGATTGATGACGGCATGGATTTGCTGGGTGAGATGCACTTCGGCAAAACCGGCCTGCCGCTCGATTGGGTGGCGCTGAATGCTGATGGTTCTGTGGCACCGGCGGTCGGCTATTCCAATCGCTTCAGCTATGACGCGATCCGTATTCCGCTAAATATCTGGTGGTACGACCCGCAAAGCCTGCGTCTGGTGCCGTTCCAGCGTGTCTGGCAAGGTTCGGCGCGCATGACCACGCCCGCCTGGTATGATGTTTTGGGCAACACGCCAGCGCCGTACAACATGGAGGGGGGATTGATTGCGGTGCGCGATTTAACCCTGGGCCAAACCCAGTATCTCAATGACATGCTGGCAGCGGATCAAAACTACTTTTCCGCCAGCCTGCAGCTGCTGACCTGGCTGGCATATCAGGAAAAGCGCTAAATCTCATTTTTGGCCTGGTCGACATAAATGGCGGCCAGGCCATATTTTCCAGCCTTGTCTGAATCTCATTTCATTGTGCTGCTTATCTTTGATTTCTTGAACGCGATCAAAATGGCAGCACTGACACACATGCAAATTTGTCATGCTAAAATGTATAGACAAAAGTGTATGGTAAAATGCAAACGGAACTGGAATTTGAGTGGGACCTTAGCAAAGCAGAGTCTAATCACCGCAAGCATGGCATCCGCTTCGAAATTGCCGTGCGCGTGTTTGATGATCCTTTTCATCTGTCTAGCCAGGATCGTTGTGAGAATGGCGAATATCGCTGGCAATCAATAGGTAATGTTATGGGCCATATTATTATTTTGGTGGCCCACACGGTACGTTTCGATCAGGGCACTGAGATTATTCGCATCATTAGTGCACGTCCTGCCACGCGCAATGAGAGGAGACGCTATGAGCAAGGTTAGGTTTAAACGCAGCGAATTACCGCCGCTTTCGGATAGCCTGCAATCTGAACTGGACGCGCTAAGTCAAAAGCCGGATAGCGAGATTGATTGCGGTGAAATCGCCCCGTTAAATGAACGTTTCTGGAACAGGGCTTCCAGCGGGCGATTTTATCGTCCGATTAAAACACAGGCTTCAGTCAGAATTGACGCGGATGTGCTTGAGTGGTTGAAAGCGCCGGGTAAAGGGTACCAGACGCGTTTGAACGCCATTTTGCGCGCGGCAATGCTGCGCGAATTAGAAAGCAAATAGTGCCCGGGCGGCTTTACAAGTTCGCCGCTATTCAAAATCCGCATACGGCGTCAGCGGTTGTGGCGGCATATCCATATCGCCATTCCAGCCGGACATTGAGTAGCGCATGAAAATCAAACCGTGGCTTGGGGTGTAATCTTTCGCTTGCTGTATATCCATCGCCAGGCCCACCGACCAATGCGGCGTAATGCGTCGCTCTACCAGCGCCTGCAGCGTGTAGCCAAAACCTCTACCCGAACTGCTGTCTGAGGTGGGATTCGACGCCAGCATAAAGCCTGGATTGACCGGATAGCGCTGCTGCCCGTCGGTATGCGATTGCGACCATGAAACCGAGCCGCCGAGATCAAACGACCAGTTCTCTGTGCGCTGGCGATAGGTCACCGGCAGCGACAGCGAGAAATATTGCTGCGGGCTGTAATAGCCGCCCTGACCGAAGGTGTAGTCGCTGAGATCCTTCTGGTAATGCCACAGCATGCTGTTCAGGCCCACGGTGGCGCGGCGATTATCGTCATTAATCAGCTTGTAGTAATAGCCCGCCATCAGGCGTTCGCGGCTATTATCCGCCACGTTATCACCGCTGAGTTGATGCGCACTGATATCGCCCCACACGCCATGCGCGCCGCCCTGATCGTAACTCAGTCCGAGCGAGCCGCCGGTTGCCACCACGCCGCCCCAGGTTTTGCCGCCGTTTGCCGCGGGATCGCGCGCGCCTGCGTACGCCAGCAGCGAGCTGGAGATCGGTCGGCGTGATGCGGTGAACGTCAGGCCAATGTCTTTGACGTCGGTTTTCCAACTGACGCCGCCGACCCAGTTGCGGGTCTCGAAGCCGAGCGGCGTGGTGCCGAAGTCTGCCGACCAGCGATCGTTATGCCAGCCCACGCCTAGCGCGGTACCTTCATCGCGCTGAGTAAAGTCGCGGCTGCATCTGCCGGAATTGTCATCGTTACAGCTGCCGAACTGCTCGCTGTGGCTGCCGTTGCTGGTGGAGAAAGTGCCGGCTGAAACCCGCACATGATCGACACGCACAAAGCTGTGGCCATCGGCCAGCGGTGTTTCCGCCTGCATCATGGTGGTATGGGCGGTGAAATCGGAAGTGCCGCCGTTGCCTTTGTTGCGCGAGTAATCCTGCTCCAGCGTGAACGTGGTGTCCTGCTGACGATAAAGATCGGCGGCGTCGCTGCGGATGCTACGTTTCAGCCAGTCATCCTGCGCCTGATTGCGGGTTAATTGCGTATAACGATCGTTATCCTGTGGCACATCCGGGCTGATGCCGCTCGCGGCCATCGCCCGTTGATAATCCTGCTGCGCTGGTGCGGGTTGTTGCAGCTGCGTTTCCAGCCGCGCCGCATCGCGAAACACCAACGCTTTTTCCTGTGACGCGGCCTGTTGCGCCGCGCGGGTTTTCAGCTCAGCAAAAATCTGTTGAGCACGAACCGCATCGCCACTGTTCTGCCAGGCGAGCGCCACGCGCCGACCGCTGTTCACACTTTGCTGCGCCACGCCTGGCGGCAAGGCTTGTAACGCGCGTTGCGCTTCAGCAGGGCGTTTTAAGGCGATCAAGGCTTCGATACGACCCAGCGCCGCATCGCCGTTTTTACGGTCTTGCTGCTGCACCTGTTGATAGCTCGCCAGCGCACTGCGGGCGTCGCCGCGCTCCAGCGCCCAATCGGCCAGCGTGATATCGCGGCGGATAGAAGCGGGTTGCTGTTGTAGTAATGCAATCGCCGCCGTTTCATCGCCGCGCGTGCGTAAATCACTGGCGCGGGTAAACACTTTGTCCTGCTCGAGACGATCGGCCAGCTCATGCATGTTGCTGTCCCAGCGCGCAGCGGGCAGGCGATGCAAGGTGACCAGCGCCGCGTCATCGCGGTCGCCGGAAGCCAGCCACAGCGCCGATGCATACAGCGCTGTGGGTTCCTGTGGATGCTGGCGCACCATCGCGTCCATCACCTGCGCGCCCTGAGTTTCTTCGCCGCCGTTGCGCAGCGCGCCAGCCAGTCGATAAACCAGCCAGATATCATCAGGATTCGCCTGCGCTACCTGGCGATACTTCTCCGCCGCCTGATGCCATTGGCCTTGCTGCGCCAACGCATCGGCTTCGGCCATCAGCACATCGGTGCGCAGCTGTAGCAGACGACGTTTCGCCGTGCTATTGCTGCGATCTAAGCGCAGCGCCTGCTGCCAATAACGCTCTGCCTGCGCAGAATTTTTACCCGCCAGCGCCGCATCACCCAAGCCAATCAGCGCCCAGCGATCGCGATTATCCAGCGCTTGCGCGCTGCGGTAGTACCCTTCCGCCGCCGCGATATCGCCTTTTTTCAGCGCCGCATCGCCGTTGTTGATCGCTAGCCAGTAACGGTTGGTTTGCAGCAGCGACTGCCATTTGCCGATCTGCGTACTGGCCTGACCGGCCTGAATTGCTTTCTCCAGCCAGCGAATGGCGGCGGCGCGATTGTTAACTCGCGCCTGCGCCTGGCCCATCGCGCCCATCAATTCAGCATCGTTGGGATTGGCTGTTAGCGCGGCATTGAGCGCGGCAATCGCATTGGCGCCGCCTCCGGCATCCACCAGCGCTAAGCCACGCATGCGCTGGCGATACGCCGGATCGGCGAGCAGTTTTTGCTGACGCGCCAGCTCTTGCTGACCGCGCTGCTGGGCATCGCCTTCGGTAAAGGTTTGCAGATATTGCTGCAGGCTGGCGACGCTGCTTTCGCTCACCGGCTGATTCTGGATCTGCTGCAGCCACAGCTCGGAAGCGGCATCGCGTCCGCCGTTGCGGTTGGCGAGACGACGCAGCTGGGTAAAGGCTTCGCCCGGCTGATTGTTATCAAACGCCATGCGCGCCAGCTGCAGTTCTACGCCGATGTTGCCGGGATAGCGCTGCTCCAGTGCCTGCAACTGTTGATACGCTTGTGGCTGCTGGCCGGGTAAACGCACCACCAGCCGCCAATACTCCAGCTCGGTATTCACATCAGGGAACACGCCGTGGAACAGCGCGTCCCACGCGGCTTTGGCTTCTACGACGTGCCCGGCAGTGGCCAGCAGTCGCGCCTGCTGCAGCTGCTGACGCCCTTCCGCAGTCACCAGACGCAAGCCGGCTGCTGATTCACGCGTGGCGGCGGCATTCGGTGCCACGCGCTTCAGTTCATCCAGCAGTTTTTGCGCTTTGGCCTGGTCGCCCTGGCGCAGTGCCATGCGGATTTGCGCCGCCAGCACCTGCGGATTATCGGGATCGATTTTTTCCAGTCGATAGAGCGATTGCTGTACCAGATCGATTTTGTTGGTCGATTCGCCGGTACGAATCTGCATCAGCAGCCACTCAACCGGCGAAACCTGGGGACCGATCGGGGCGGCAGTCGCGCCTGCCAACACCCCGAGCGTGCTACTGATCAGTAATCCAAGCTGCAGCTTATTCATCGTCATCCAGCTCGGCCAGACGGCGACGGCTGACCATGCGCATTAAACGCCACGCCATCAGCGCAAACAGAACCACGACCACCACCGCGCAAATCGCCAGCCACACCGGATGGGTGGCCAGCAGATTCCACAGGCGTTCCCACCACGGCAGGTGACCGACGTAATAGGTATCGCCGACGCGGATGCTGTTAACGCCCGATTCACGGATCACCGTGGCGGTACCGAACACTGCCGCGCGTTTGCCGCTGTCGAGCAGCGCGTTATTCAGCAATTCCCAGCCGCGCGGGCTGTCGGCCAGCAATGCCACGACGCTGCGTTGATCGTTAAACGGTGACTGGAACCCGACAATCGCGCCCATCGGCCCGCGTGAGCTAATAGTGGTTTGGCTTTCTACCGCGCGTTCACTGTCAGAAATCGGTACGTTAGCTGCTGCGTTGCTGCGTGCGGGCATGCTGATCCAGCTGCGGGCGGCATCGGCCAGCAGCGGGATCTTCGTGTCGTCCTGCAGATCCTGCGGAATGCCGCCGATCATCAACATATCCGCATCCGCCGATTTCGCTTTGCTCCAGTCATCGCTCATCTGCACGCGCAGCGCCGGATAACCGGTTTGTGCGCCGATGCTGCCGAGCGCATTCAGCAGCGTGCTGACTTCGTCATTGCTCGGCTTGAATGGCACCAGCACCAGCGTTTGCGCCAGATCGGCGTAGCGGCTGTACGGGAAACCGGCGTTGGCGAACGCGCCCAGCGACGGCATTTCGATGTAGTGACGATAGCCGGAGAAATCGATACTCGAGGTATCGTCAATCACCACGTGATGTCCGACGGCGGTGACGGTTTCACAGCGGCCATCGGCGGTACCGCCAATAAAGGTGTTGGCGTAATCAAAGTTAAAACGCAGCTGATTCACCACGCCGAGGCGCAGCGCCGGAATGGTCAGCTGGCGGTTGCTGTCCTGCAAACCTTGCATCAGCGGGATGCGCATCAGCTGCTGACCGGCGCTATCTTTCTGCGTCAGCGGATAATCCTGCATGAACTGATTGTTGAGATGCACCGCGAGACGCGAGCCATCCTGCTGAATCGGCGAGGTGTAGCGGTAGCGCAGATCCATATCGATGCCGCGCGCGCGCACCAGGAACAGATCCGGTGGCAGATTCAGCGTCAGGCTGATCGGATTCGGCTGCAAACCGTTGCCCTGTAGCTGGTTTTGATACTGCGTCAGCTCGGCAAAGGTGGTGCGGCGATCGGTGCGCACCCAGTTCGGCGCGTCGTACGGCTGGCGTGCAGCAAGCAGTTTTACGCTGTCGATGGTTGAGCTGTCGCCGCGCAGCAGCAGCTGGCCTTGCGCAATGCCTTCGACGGCGGTCAGCAGGTCATTATCGTCACGGCCAAGGATCAGCAGCATCTTCTCGTACGGATTGTCCGGCTGATTCACCATCTCCACCGTCGGTTTCTCCACTGGCGGCAGATCTTTCAGGAAGTCGGGACGATGATCGTTGGTGGCAAACACCACCGCATGCTGCTCTTTGGGCAGCTGGTTATACAGCACCGGGAAAGATTGTCCGCGCCACTGCGCTTTGCTGCCAAACCAGGAAGCCAGAATCCCGGCCGCACGCTGTTGCAGCAGATTCGGCTGGGCGTTGAAGACCATCGGCAGCTGCAACGGACGGCTGTCGCGCGTATCTAAGAACGGCTCCGGGAAATGCGACAGATCGTTCTTCAGCGGCAGCTTCTGCAGCGTCAAATCGAGTTTGCTGGCTTTGCCGATATCCAGCCAGATGGTGCTGTTGGCCGGGTTTTCACATACGTTGGCATAGTGACCTACCAGCTCAAGCCGCACGCGGTTGAAGTCGCTGATAAAGCGCGGATCGATAGGGATTTGCGTTTGGTTCTCTTTGCCGAGCTGCTCGGCGGTGACCGTCACCAATCCCACCAGTTCATCGTTGAGATAGACTTTGAGCTGCGACAGCGTCGGAATCAGCGCCGGCGAGGGACGATAGCTCAGATTCAGCAGCGCGCGCGTCACCACTTCATCGCTGCGCACGCCGAACTCAATCTGGCTGCTCGGTTCGGTACCGCGCAGCGTCATGCTACCGGGCGGCGGAGCGACCTGATTAAACACCAGCTGGCTGTCACGCAGCGGCGCGTTGGCGTCGACCTGCGCGTTCACCTCCGGTAACGGCTGCGGCGCAGTCATGGCGCCAGAAGTCAGCGGTGCGGCCTGCACCACAGAGACGCAGCCCAGCAGCAGGGCGGTGAACCAACTCAGTTTTTTCGTCATGGTCATATCATCAACTTAAGTAAAATCGGTTTTGATCGTCGCAGGCTGGCGGTCAATACGCTGCGGTAGCAGTGTCGCCAGCCAACTCACCAACGCGGTGAGGCCACGGAATAAGCGGCGCAGCGGCGCAGGTCCATACTCGGCCAGACGCAGATAGCCTTTAAAACCCAGCACCATAATGTCGGCCAGACTTTGCACCGGTTTATCTTCCGGGAAGCCGTCCTGCCACAGCGCCCAGGTATCGGCGCGAGCGAAGGTGCACTGAATAAATTCAATGTGTTGGCGCGTCGTGAGTTGATGCAGGCGAATCCCGGCGCGACGGCCAAACACGCGCTGCACCTGACACGGGAAGCTGAACTCTTGCTGACCACGGCGCAGCAGCAGCGACACGGTTTCGTCCTCTTTCAGCGCATCGGCTTCGCGCAGCTCAACGCCCACGCCGCCGTCGGAATAGTCACGCAGCGTGCACGGCACCATGTGTCCATCTTCACGCGCGATGGCGGCAGGCATGGCGATTTCCACACGATGCGCTTCGCGGATCTGGCGCGCTTCAACCGATACCGCCACCGCGCCGCCGAGGATAATCATGTTGTAAATCACCCACACCAAACTGACCCAAATGGTGAGCATTTCGTTGGCCGGACCGTACGCCATGCGCCAGAAGGCCATGCCAATACCGGCGATATTCAGCAGCACCAGCATCATGTACGGCTTGGTAATCACCCAATCGAGATGACGTTCAGCCACCAAACCACCTTTGGCGGTAACGTTGAATTTGCCTTTGTGCGGATTAAACAGCGCCACCGTGGTTGGCCGCGCGATGTACCACGCCAGCACAGTTTCATACACTTCGCTCCAGAACGAATGTCGCCAGCGGCCCTGAATGCGCGAGTTGGTCAAACTGGTGTGCAGCATGTGCGGCAACACGTAGATGGCGATCGCCAGCGCGGGCGCGTAGATGATGTAGGCGTGGAACAGCAGAAACGCCAGCGGTGCCAGCAGGAAGATCAGACGCGGAATCCCGGCGAGAAAGTGCAGCATGGCGTTGGCGTAACACAGGCGCTGCACCAGCTTTAATCCTTTACCGAACAGCGGGTTATCGAGGCGGAAAATCTGCACCATACCGCGCGCCCAGCGGATACGCTGGCCGATATGCGCGGACAAACTCTCGGTGGCCAGACCCGCAGCCTGCGGAATACGAATATATGCCGAGGTGTAACCCTGGCGATGCAGACGCAGCGAGGTGTGCGCATCTTCGGTGACGGTTTCTACCGCAATGCCGCCGATCTGATCCAGCGCAGTTCGGCGCAATATGGCGCAAGAGCCGCAGAAGAACGCCGCATCCCAGGTATCGTTGCCATCCTGCACCAAACCGTAAAATAGCGAGCCTTCGTTAGGCGTCTGGCGGAAGCGACCGAGGTTACGTTCAAACGGATCGGGTGAGAAGAAGTGGTGCGGCGTTTGCAGCATCGCCAGCCGATGATCTTTCAGGAACCAGCCCATCGTCAGCTGCAGGAACGAGCGCGTCGGCACATGGTCGCAGTCAAAAATGGCAACATATTCGCTGCGGCACACGGCTTTCAAAGCATGGTTGATGTTGCCCGCTTTGGCGTGTTCGTGGGTGGGACGCACCACGTAATTGACGCCGATGCTGGCGGCAAACTCGCGGAACTCTTCGCGCGTGCCGTCGTCCAGCAGGTATATATTGAGCTTGTCCTGCGGCCAGTCGATGCCCATCGCCGCGTAGAGGGTCGGTTTCACGACGCTCAGCGGTTCATTGTAGGTCGGTACCAGAATATCGACGCTCGGCCACGAGGTTATTTCCGGCGGCATCGAGACCGGCTGACGATTGAGTGGCCACAGCGTCTGGAAATAACCCAGCACTAATACCGCCCACGCATAGGTTTCCGCACCTATCAGCAGCAGACCAAACGTCAGGCTGATCGGGTCATCCCAGTTGAGAGTTTCGGTGTAGCGCCACCACAGATAACGGCAGGAAATCGTCAGCGATAACACGATCAGCATGATGGTGGACAAGCGGCCCGGCACGCGACGCACCAGCATCGCCAATCCCCATAACAGCAGCACGAAGACAAACTGCGTAGTGATGCCGAAGGGCTGCGAGATGCACAGCAGCGCCAGCAGGCTGGCGACAATCGCTGCCACGATAAACAGCAGCTGCCGCAACCACGCGGGCAGCGCCTGAATACGTTGTTCGCTGCGCTGGGCGAACCGGTTTCGTTCCAGCCGTGCCGGCAGCGCACCGAGCCACTGATAGAGCGGCTCGCGCCAGCGGAACAGCGGTTTGACGCTGAAACTTTTACGCGTGCGTTTATCCAGCGGCAATACCAGCATCAGCCACAGGCTTTGCAGTGCATAGCGCAGCGGGTCAAGCGGACGTGGGCGCAGCGGCGAAATTTGCGGGTAGTAACGTTGACGATGTTGCAGGATGCGCTGCCATCCCGGTGTTTCCAGCCGCAACAGCGACCACGCGAGTACGCACCACATTAAATGCAGCGCGATGGTGAAACGGCCCGCGCCATGCTGATGCGCCAGCTGAGCGCGGCGTTGCAGCGCCTGCCACGCTTGCGGCATCAGCAGCCAGCGTAATGGATTCACGCCGCGCCTCCCGGCACATGCAGCAGCAGCCAGTTAGCCAGGGTGTTGATCTCTTCGCTGGCCAGCGCATGCGGCCGATATTCGCCCACCGGCTGTTTCATCATCAGCGCTTCCGCCAGCGCTTCATCGCGGTGAATCACCTGGGGAATCAGGTTTTTCAGTGAGCTGCTCCACAGCTGATGCAGATCCTGCTGTAGCTGGCTGTTGGCGTTGAACTGGTTGATCAGAAACAGCGTGTGCGCAGGAAAACGCGCGTGATGCAGACGCAACTGACAGTTGGCATCCAGCGTTAGCACCTGCAGCAGACGATCGGCCGCGGTAACCAGGGATCGCTGCCACGGCAACAGATCCGCTGGCATGTCGAAAATAATCCAGTTGTAGTGCGATTTCAGGGCCGGTAGCGCGTGTAGCAGCGGTGCGGCAAATTCTGCGTTGATAGCGCTGATGCTGGCGTACTGTTGCGACGTGAGTGCGCCAAACGGCAGAAAATCCAGCCCTGCTTGATAGCGCTGCGCGCACTGCTGCCACGCTTGCTGTTCGAGCAGCGCGGGCGCCCAGCCCTGAGCGCGGTCGAGCGGTATATTAAAATGGGCAGCTAGCTGATTTACCGGAGAAAAATCGATAACCAGCACCGATTGCTGCAGCGCGTTAAACGCCCAGCCGAGTGCGGCGCTCAGCGAAGTGGCGCCACAACCGCCACGCAATCCTTGTAATGCAATAACAGGCATTAACGTTCTGACTCCTGTGCGGCGCTTATTTCACGCAGCAATGGCCAGCGCGTCATAATGGTATTCAGTCGCGCTTCGCGGGCAATATCAATGTAGCGAAATGCCTTAAGGGAAAAGGCATCACTTAAGGCTGTAATGTCATCGTGCTCTTCGCTACTAGTCGCATTCAGCGAAAATGCATTCTCTGTTTTCATTATTTTTTTGCCACCGAAAAATCGACAACGGATGAATTGTGGTTTTATTTTTTGTAAAGTTTAAACCTGAAGTAAAGACAAATGCTATCCACAGATCAATATGATTTGCGCTAATACGCTATTTTTTATTTCACCCGTTCCAATTGCGGCTGTCTCGATTAAACTAGCCTGGATTGTATCGATCGCGAATCAAATATGAAAAAACATTATGCGCTTGGCCTGCAGCAGATTCAGCAGGAATTAAATACTCTGCAGAATCCGGGGTTTTACTGGATTACCAGCCAGCGTCAGGAAGATGCGCGAACGCTGCTGCGTCAGGTAGTTAGCCAACAAAAGGCGGCTACGCTCATCAGTGCGGATGAGAAACCGCAGGCGCTTTTGACGCCCGATCCCATCGGCGGTCCAGCGCGTATGCCGTTATTTTCACTGCCGGCTAATAAACGCAGCCTAAAGCAGCTGGAAAGTGATTTTTCCCGTGTGCTGAATAGTCGCAGTGGCCTGGTGATTTTTTATAGTAATGCCGCGCTGTGGGGAAAATTATCGCCCGATGAGTTAACCTTCTGGCTTAAGCGCATGCGCCGTTTGTTATCTAAAAAACAAATTACGTTGTTAATGATCACCTCCGGTACGTCAATAATTCACCTGCGTAATCATCTGCAAGGTTATTTTCGCCAGCTTGATGGTCTCGCACATTTGGAGTTTCAGCAGGACAGTTGGCATTATCGAATTAACTGGTGGTATGCGGCAGATAAATTACTGGCCGACCGCGCTATCCGTTTGAGTTATGTCGATAATCAATTTATTGCCGTTAATCAAGCGGAACAAAATATTCCCTTAAGCCGCAATGATGAAAACCAATTCCTTGCTCAGGAAGGTGTGCTGGAAGGCGCGCCGCCGCTTTCGGCGCAATGGCAATTGTTTAGCGATAATGAAAGCGTGTTCTCGCGTGCGCAGCAGGCGAATGCCGCCACGGTCATCTTTACTCTGGTTCATAATCAAGACATTAATTCTTTAGCAACGATGGTCCATAGTTTGCGGCGCTCACGCGGTAGCGCGCTTAAGATTGTGGTGCGCGAAATCAGTACCACGCTGCGCTACAGTGATGAGCGTTTGCTGCTGGCCTGCGGCCTGAATGCCATTGTGCCGACCGCGGCCAGCCTGTCGCGCTTTCTTACCACGCTGGAAGGGGTTCAGGGGCAGCAGTTCTCGCGCCATGTGCCTGCCAATCTCAATACCCTGATGCAGGCGCTGCAGCCGCTGCAGCAGAAAGGCTATCTACCGCTGGACGCCTTTTGCGCGGCGGTGCAGCAGCTGATGACCAACACGCTGCTGCCGGAAAATGACAAAGGCTTGATGGTGGCGCTGCGCGCGGTGCCGCAGCTGAAACCTGAACAGATTCTGACGCTGTGTAAACCGCGCCGCTTCGGCGATTTGGTGACGCTGGTGAACGACCGCATCTATCTGTTCCTCTCTTCATGCCGATTCAATGATTTGGATATCGCGCTGAAGTCGATCTTCTCGCTGCCGCACGACGAGCTGTTTAGCAATCGTATCGTCTGGTTTGAAGACAATCAGATCGTGTCGGAGGCGGACAAAATTCGTCAGCTGACGCCGGTGGCACAGCGCGACCGGCAGGCCGCGCCGCTGGCCGCTGCGCCAGTCAGCACGCAAACCGCCGCGCCTGAGCGCGGGGCACAAACGCCGCAGCCGATTACCCTCAACCTCGACGGAGTAAGCCACCAATGACGCTGATGGATTGGGTGCAGGTGGCGATCCTGCTGTTACTGATTTTGCTGTTCCTGACATCACTGTTTGGGCGCGGACGAGCGCGTAGCGGCTCTAATCCGCTGCTGCGTTTGCTGCCGACGCGCGCATTGAAATCAGAAGGACAGTGGCAACGCAAAACCCATAAAACGGATAAACATGAATAACAGATTCACGATGCACGGTTCGTGGTGGCGCGGCCTCGGCGGCTGGAACTTTTACTTCCTGATCAAATTTGCGCTGCTGTGGTACGGCTACCTTAATTTTCACGCGCTAAGTAACCTGGTGTTTCTGGCGTGGCTGCTGTTCCCGCTGCCGGGCGTGCGGCTGCATCGCTTGCGTCAGTGGATTTCGCTGCCGATTGGCGTGGCGTTGTTCTGGCACGATACCTGGCTGCCGGGACTCCATTCGATTATGAGCCAGGGCAGCCAGCTGGCAGGCTTCTCGCCCAGCTATCTGCTCGATCTTGCCAATCGCTTTATCAACTGGGAGATGATTGGCGCGGGCTTTGTACTGCTGGTGCTGTATCTGTTTATCGCGCAGTGGATTCGCGTCACCGTGCTGGTGTCGCTGATGCTGATCTGGCTCAACGTGCTGACGATCGCCGGACCGGCAATGAATTTACTGCCGAACAGTGCCGCCACGCCGACGGTGAAGCTCAACGATACGCCAGCGGCGAAAGCGCCAGATGGCCTCGATCAATCCGCGCCGCCAACCAGCGCCAACCTCACCGCGTGGCTCAACCGTTTTTACGATGCCGAGCGCCAGCGTGCGACCCATTTCCCGGACGCCTTGCCAGCTGATTCGCAGCCGTTCGATATTCTGGTGATCAACATCTGTTCGCTGTCGTGGTCGGATTTGAACGTCGCGCAGCTGCGTAATCATCCGCTGTGGCAGCACTTCGATATTCTGCTTAACAACTACAACTCTGCCACCGGTTACAGCGGCCCGGCGGGGATTCGTCTGCTGCGCGCCAGCTGCGGCCAGAGCTCGCACAGCGATCTGTACAAAGCCACCGATCAGCGTTGCTATCTGTTTGATAATCTGGCGAAGCTGGGCTTTAAACAGCAGTTGATGATGGATCACACCGGCGTGTTTGGTAACTATCTCAAAGAGCTACGCGAAGAGGGCAATCTGCAGGCGCCGCTGATGTCGCAGGCGGGCATCTCGCCGGAGGTGACGTCATTTGATGGCTCGCCGGTATTTAATGACGCGCAGCTGATGCAGCGCTGGCTCGACGATCGTACCAAGAGCAGCGATGCGCGCTCCGCGACCTTCTATAACCTGATTCCGCTGCATGACGGTACGCGCGAGTTGGGCAGCACGCGCAGCGCAGACTGGCAGCCGCGCGCCAAAGTGCTGTTTGATCAGCTCGATGCCTTCCTGACCAATCTGGAGAAGTCGGGCCGTCGCGTGATGGTGCTGGTGGTGCCGGAACACGGCGCGGCGCTGCAGGGCGACAAGATGCAGATGTCAGGATTGCGTGATATCCCCAGTCCGGATATCACCCATGTGCCGGTCGGCATTAAGTTTGTTGGCATGAAAGCACCGCATCAGGGCCAGCCGCTTAGCGTGGAGACGCCTACCAGCCTGATGGCGATCTCGGAAATCGTGTCGCGCGTGGTGGATGGCCAGGTATTTAACGCGCCGAACGTTAATATGTCGGTGCTGACCGATAATTTGCCGCAGACGCCGGTGGTGTCTGAGAACGATAACGCGGTGGTGATGATGTATCAGGGTAAACCGTGGATCCGCCTGAACGGCGGCGATTGGGTGCCATATCCGCAGTAGGTCGCAATTAATGGCCTAATGCTTGTTAAGACTACGACGAGTACGCTGGCCGGAGCCACTTTTGGTCCGGCGGTCCTCGCGCCGCTTACGCGGTACCTTCACTTCGCTCGTCTGCCTGTCGGACCGGCGGAGACGGGACCTCCCTGTCCCGGCTCCGCCTTTCGCCCGCGTCCTGCGGGCTCTCCTGGCTTCCTCGCTTCGTTCAGCGCTGCGGATTGCCTGCCCAAAAGTGGCCCCGGCCTGCTCCGAACCTTCAGTGAATGTTGTTGAAAAGGGCTCATTGGCTGGAGGCGCTGGCGCGTCTGCTGCGGCAAAAGGGCTATTCGCAGCGCTGAGGCTTTTACGTTGGGCCAGGAGCCTCACGCAGGGATGCGTGAGGCAGTTCGGGGCGGCCAGGACGGCCGATCCCCGAACGGTCCGTCGGCACGACGTGGAAGCCGAAGGCACCGCGCTAGCGGCGCGAGGACGGCCCGTGACGCAGCAGATGTGTCAGCGCCCGTACCCGGTTTATAGCAAAATGTTTTTTTTGACAGGCATTACGTCATAAATGGTGACCTTGCAGGTGAGCTTGAATGTGCACTCAAACCTGCATAATTCCGAATCAATTCATAAATAACCAAACTTGCTTATTTTTCGCCTTTATCCCGGCGAAAAAAACGCGTGACCTGGGATATACTCGCTGCGAATTTCATCTCATTACACGCCTTTGGTGGCCTGGAGAAGTTTTGTTGCGCGTCAGTCGTTCTCTAACGATAAAGCAGATGGCGACGGTTTCCGCCGTGGCGATGGTGACCATCTGCATCTTTATTGTCATCCAGCTCTTTCACTTTGTGCAGCAGCGCAGGATTGACTACGCCCAGCAAATGGAAAATGTGGCGCACACCGTGCGTCAGCCACTCTCCGAAGCGGTGCTCAAAGCCGATATTCCGCAAGCCGAACGCATCCTTAATACCCTGAAACCGGCCGGTATTTTATCGCGCGCCGATGTGGTGTTGCCAAATGCCTTCCAGGCGCTGCACGCCGATTTTGCGCCGGAAAAACCGGTGCCGCGCTGGGTCGCACGCCTGTTTGAGCTGCCGGTACAAATCACGCTGCCGCTCTATTCTGTGGAGCGTTCCGGTTTGCCGAAGCCGATTGCCTATCTGGTGCTACAGGCTGATTCCTCCCGCGTCTATCAGTTCCTGCTCAGCACGTTATCCACCATGATCACCACCTATCTGCTGCTGGCGCTGATTCTCTCGATCGCCATTAGCTGGTGTATCAACCGCTTGATTGTGCATCCGCTGCGCGATATTTCGCGTGATTTACAGGAGCTGCCGCCGCAGGCGATTCTGACCCACAAAATGAAGCTGCCGAATAATCATCGCGATGATGAAATCGGCATGTTGATCCGCAGCTATAACCGCAACCAGCAGGTGCTGGAGTCGATTCACGACGAAATGAGCCGCATGACCACGCATTTTGCCGTTACGGATCTGCCCAATCGCGCGCTGTTCCTTGCGCTGCTCGAACAGCACATCAGCCATCGCCACAATCGTCAGGCGTGGGGCTTGATGGTGATTCGCATTGAAACGCTGCAGGAAGCCAACGGCGTGCTGAGTGATGAGCAGCGCGATACGCTGATGCTGACGCTGGTGGAGAAGATTCGCAGCACCGTTGACGATCACTCACTGCTGGCGCAAACCGGGCCCAGCGACTTCGCGTTGCTGATGAAGCGCGCGCACAATCCGTTCCGCGCCATGCGTCTGGCGCGCAACCTGATGATTCGCATTAATCAGCCGGTGAACCTGCAACAGCTGCAGCTGCGTCCGAACGCCAGCATTGGCCTGGCGCTGCACGAAGACAGCAGCATCTCGGCCAGCGAACAGCTCGATCGCGCCACCTCGGCGATGATGTCGGCGCGGCATCAGGGCAAAAACCAGATTCTGTTCTTCGATCCGGCGCTCACCGAGCGGGCGCAAAAGCGTTTAACGCAGGAACACGACATCTTGCAAGGTCTGCAGGACGAGCAGTTTACCCTCTATCTCCAGCCACAAATTAATATGGAAACCGGCGAGCTGGCCGGTGCCGAAGCGCTGCTGCGCATGCGCATGCCGGATGGCAGCTATGGATTATCGGAAGAGTTTATTGCCAGCGCTGAAGAGATTGGCGTGATCTCGGCCATTGGCCGCTGGGTGTTTGAAGAAGCCTGCCGCATTCTGGCTGGCTGGCAGAAGCAGGGCATTAACATCCCGCTCAGCGTCAATATCTCGGCGGTGCAGCTGCGTGATGCCAGCATGGTCAGCCATTTGCAGGGCTTGCTGGAGCGCCATCGCATCGCGCCGGGCAACTTCGTATTGGAAATCACCGAAACCGCGCAGATTGGCGATGCCGAACAGGCGATTGCGCTGCTGCGCTTGCTGCAGCAAACCGGCGTGGCGGTAGCGCTCGATGATTTCGGGATGGGCTACTCCAACCTCAACTATCTGCATCAGTTCAAAGCGCTGCCGGTAAATAAGCTGAAAATGGATCGCAGCTTCGTCGCCGCGCTGCCGGATGACGACACCATGGTGCGCATCGTGGCGGCGATTGCCGACATCATTCACCTCGACGTCATCGCCGAAGGTGTGGAAACCGCCGAGCAGCGCGACTGGCTGCTGGCGCGCGGAATTACTATAGGGCAAGGCTACTTATACGCTGAAGCGCTGCCGCTCCACGTCTTTAACCAACGCTGGCTCAATAGCTCGCAACTCCCAGAATAATCACCTTGGTTATTGATTTTCCTTACAAAATTGTAGCGAAGCGCTGTGCTGAAGCGTTTCAGTTCATAGTTAGAGTTTTGTAACTTTTGTAAGGAATAGTAGGGGATATTAATCTTGTTAACAGGGTGTTATTTTCCTCGCCATCGGTAAGGTTTTACGCTTCTGGCGGCTTGCCGCATGCGTTCTCCACAACAATGGCGGTGCGAACCGTCTTACTGGACACCTGTTATGAAAATCTTAAAAAGCCTCTATTTTCAGGTACTGGTTGCCATCGGCATCGGCGTCCTGTTGGGCCACTTCTATCCTGAGTTAGGCGCGCAAATGAAGCCGCTTGGCGATGGTTTCGTTAAGTTGATCAAGATGATCATCGCCCCCGTGATTTTCTGTACGGTGGTGACCGGTATTGCCGGCATGGAGAGCATGAAAGCCGTTGGACGTACGGGCGCAGTGGCGCTGCTGTACTTTGAAGTGGTCAGCACCATCGCGCTGATCATCGGTTTGGTGGTGGTTAACGTGGTGCAGCCTGGCGTGGGCATGAACGTTGATCCGGCCACGCTGGATGCTAAAGCAGTCGCGGTTTACGCACAGCAGGCGGAGCAGCAAGGTGTGGTCGCCTTCCTGCTGGATGTGATCCCGAATAGCGTCATTGGTGCCTTTGCCAGCGGCAACATTCTGCAAGTGCTGCTGTTCGCTATCCTGTTCGGCTTCGCCCTGCATCGCCTGGGCAGCGCCGGCACCGTGATGTTCAACGTCATTGAGAGCTTCTCAAAAGTGATCTTCGGCGTGATCAACATGATTATGCGTCTCGCGCCAATCGGTGCCTTCGGGGCGATGGCCTTCACCATCGGTAAATATGGCGTCGGCTCGCTGGTGCAGTTGGGGCAGCTGATCATCTGCTTCTATATCACCTGCGTGCTGTTCGTGGTGGTGGTGTTGGGGCTGATTGCACGCTTCGCTGGCTTCAACATCTTTAAATTTGTCGCCTACATCAAAGAAGAGCTGCTGATTGTGCTGGGCACGTCATCTTCCGAGTCTGCGCTGCCGCGCATGCTGGATAAGATGGAGAAGCTGGGCTGTAAGAAATCGGTGGTGGGGCTGGTGATTCCAACCGGCTACTCCTTCAACCTGGATGGCACCTCGATTTACCTCACCATGGCGGCGGTGTTTATCGCTCAGGCGACCAACGCGCATATGGACGTGTTCCACCAAATCACGCTGTTAGTGGTGCTGCTGCTCTCCTCGAAAGGTGCAGCGGGTGTAACCGGCAGTGGCTTTATCGTGCTGGCGGCGACCTTGTCAGCGGTGGGCCATTTACCGGTTGCGGGTCTGGCGCTGATTCTCGGTATCGACCGCTTTATGTCCGAAGCGCGTGCGCTGACCAATCTGGTGGGTAACGGCGTGGCGACCATCGTGGTGGCGAAGTGGGTCGGCCAGCTGGATGAGAAACAACTGAATGCGACGCTTTCTGCCGGGAAAAAGGTGAATAACGCACCAGAAACCGCCGCATAACCTGCTATTTGCGTTAATTTGCCGAGAAATGCCCGCTGTCGCTTGCCCTGACAGCGGGCATTTGCATAATAAACCCCATTGATTTTTTTCCCGATTTTTTGCCTCGTTGCGCGACATCCTGACCTTCTCGTGGTCAAAGAGTCTGTTATTAAATAAACGTGGCGGCACAATGCCGCGCCGGTCACCCCAGATGTGACCGAACATGCCGCGCTAACGAGCGTTGATCTGTTTGAGTAGGGGTTCACATGCAGGGCACCAGAATTCGGCTTTTGGTTGGCGGATTGCTACTGGCAGCGTCCGGTTTTGGCGTGCACGCCGAGACGCTCCAACCCGATCCCGCCTGGCAGGAAGGCAAACTGGACAATGGTTTTAGCTGGCAGCTGCTAACCACACCACAACGTCCAAGCGATCGTATTGAGCTGCGCCTGATTGTTAACACCGGTTCGCTGGTGGAGAGTGCGCAACAAACCGGCTATAGCCATCTTTTACCGCGTTTAGCGATGGTGCATAACGCCACGCTGGACACCAATCAGCAACGTGCGCTGTGGCAGCAAGCCATGGATCCGCAACGTCCGCTGCCACCCGCTATTTCGTCGTACGATTACACCCAATACAACCTGAGCTTGCCGAACAACCGCCCTGATTTGCTGAAAGAAGCGCTCAGCTGGCTGGCGGCGACCGCCGGGAAAATGACGATTAATGAGCAGGTGGTTTCTACCGCATTAATGGCGACCGATCCGATTGCCACCTGGCCTGCCAATACGCAGGATGTGTGGTGGCGCTATCGCCTGAAAGGCTCGGCGATGCTGGCGCACGATCCCGGCGAGCAACCGCGCGCGCCGGTGGATATCGCACAGCTCAACAGCTTCTATCAGCAGTGGTACACGCCCGACGGCATGACGCTGTACGTGGTAGGTAACGTCGATAGCCGCAGCATGGCGGAGCAGATCAACAAAGCTTTTGCGCCGCTGAAAGGTAAGCGTGTTGCACCTGCCGCGCTACCGACGCTGTCACCGCTGCCGCATCAGCCGGTGAATCTGGTGAATGGCGGCATGAATCAGGATCGCCTGTCGCTGGTGTGGGACACCGCATGGCAGCCGATTCGTGATTCGCAGAACTTGCAGCGCTACTGGCAGAGCGATTTAGCGCGTGAAGCGCTGTTCTGGCATGTGCAGCGCGCGCTGGCTGACAGCAAAGCGCAAAGCGTGCAGGTTGGCTTCGATTGCCGCGTGCTCTATCAACGTGCGCAGTGCTCGATCAACATGGACAGCCCGAATGCCTCTTTGCCGCAGAATATGAATCAGGTGGCGAAAGAGCTGGCGGCGGTGCGCGACAAAGGGTTACCGCAGGAAGAGTTTGATGCGCTGATGGCGCAGAAGCTGCTGGAGCTCAATAAGCTGTTTGCCACATACGCCCGCACCGACACCGATATTCTGATGGGCCAGCGTCTGCGCTCGCAGCAAAACGCGGTGGTGGACATTGCGCCTGAGCAGTATCAGAAGCTGCGTCAAACCTTCCTCAGCGAGATGACGCGCGATCAGCTAAATCAGGAACTGCGCCAGCAACTGTCGCAGGAGCTGACCATGGTGCTGATTCAGCCGCAGGGTGAAGCCGAGACCAACGTGAAGATGCTGCAGGAAAGCTGGGATAAAGTGATGAAGCTGCCCGAACCGCCAGTGGTACCCGCGAGTCCGGAAGAAGTGAAACCGGATAACAGCGCAGGCGCGGCGGATCAGACCGCGCCATCATCCTAAACATTAGGTCTTAGCACGTAGCCATTCGGTTACCAGCATCGGCCAACTGGCGAGCGGTAAATCTGCCACGCCACGGATACCAAATCCGTGGCCGCCTTTCTGGTAGAAGTGAATCTCCACCGGCACTTTGTGCTCACGCAGCGCGCTGAAGAACACCATGCTGTTGTTCACCGAAACCGATTCATCATCGGACGCGTGAATCAGCAGCGTCGGTGGCGTGTGTGCGTGCACGCGCGTCTCCAGCGAATAAGCATCAACCATCTTCTGATCCGGCCATGCGCCGAGCAAGCGGGTGCGTGCACCTTCATGCGCCAGACCTTCACGCATGCTGATCACCGGATAGAGCAGCACCATCGCATCCGGGCGCGGTGTGAAGCTGTCGGCTTGATCCTGCACCGGATAGAGTTTCTCGCCAAAGCGGGTGCCGAGGCTGGCGGCAACGTGTCCACCCGCCGAGAAGCCCATCATCACGATATATTTGCCGTTCAGCCCGCGCTGCGCACGTTCACGCAGCACGCGCACCGCACGCTGCGCATCGGCCAGCGGCGCGTCTGGACCTTCATGGTGACCGTCATACGGCAGGCGATACGTCATCACCGCCAGCGTGTAGCCCATTGACGTGAAGAAAGTGGCAAGCGCGCTGCCTTCGCGGTCGATCAACACCCGCTGATAACCGCCGCCCGGTGCCACCAGCAGCGTGATGCCGTTCGAAGTTTCCGGATGCCAGATGGCAATTTCCGGGCAGCGCACGCCGGTGGCGGCGCGGTCATAAGGTTCGTACTCTTTGGCGAGATCGACGATCTGCGGCTGAGCGCGCGAATCGCTCGCGCCTGGCGCATCACCGTGTGGCCAGATATTGATGATTTCTGTGTGCATAAGTCAGTCCTGAGCGAGTCATGTTGTCGTTATTTTTTTCGCGGCCGGAGTAACAGCGTCCTGCTGTTGTTGATTAAAACATGGTCTTTTTTGCTGCTGGCGTCCAGCCGAAAACCGCCGATTTCGCCAGTTTCGGACTATGCCTGGCGGCCAGATTTCCTGCCATAACACATTGAATTTAAATCGATCTGATTAGCGCGAGTGAAGAAGTAATACCGTTTTTGTTACAGAAGTGGATGAGTCAGGTCGTTAGCGGAAATTGGCAGGGAAAAATGCTGCGTTAAGGCAAACTGCGCGGGCGGGTTGGTTAGCACAGGTAATGAATGGCGCAGAGATTTGTAGCGGCGCGATTCATCGCGCAATCAATTGCGCCGCTACGGTTGGTGCAGGTGGTTAAGTCATTTCGGCATCGCGCTGAGCGGGATAATCGCCCCGCGATACTGGATCACCGTGCTGGCGGTGAGATGACCGCGTGCGGCGGCATCTTCGGCGCTTCCTCCGGCTAAACGCACCGCCAGATAACCAGCGCTGAAGGAGTCGCCAGCCGCGGTGGTATCGATCACTTTCTCTTTCGCCAGCTTGATGGCGGCGACCTCGCGCAGCGGCTCATCGCCAACCGCCACCAGACAGGAGTCCGCACCGCGTTTGATGGCAATTTCCTGCACGCCCGCAGCGCGTGTGCGAGCAATCACCGCATCCAGCGGCTGCTCGCCCCACAGCAAATCTTCGTCGTCGAGCGTCAGGAATGCCATGTCGGTATGACGCAGCATCTCGGCATACGCCTGCTGAGCGCTGGCTTTATCGGCCCACAGACGCGGACGATAGTTGTTATCGAAAATCACCTTGCCGCCGTTCTGACGACAGGCGCTGAGCAGCGTCATCAGTTTTTCGCGACTGGCCGCAGGCAGAATCGCCAGGCTGATGCCGCTCAAATAGAGATAATCATAGTGCGCCAGCTGCTGGCAAATCGCGTCCGCTTGCGCGCTGTCCAGCCAGAAACGGGCGGCGGCGTCGTTGCGCCAGTACCAGAAGGTCCGCTCGCCGTGGTCGTCGGTTTCGATGAAGTACAAACCCGGCATTTTATTGTCGAGGCGCTGAACCAGCGCGGTTTCGACCTTTTCCTGCTGCCAGGCGGCGATCATCTGGTCACTGAAACTGTCGGTGCCGAGTGCGGTGACATAATCGACACGCAGCTGTTTATCTGACTGACGCGCCAGATACACCGCCGTGTTCAGCGTATCGCCGCCAAAACCGCGTTTGATGTTCTCACCTTTCTCGGACAGCTCAATCATGCATTCGCCAATAATGGCGATTTTCTTCTGCGTCATGGTCTTCAGCCTGTAGTGAATTCTGCCTTAGTCTCGCGTCTGGTATGGCAGTCGTCAATGGTTTTTAAAACGATGTTTTGATTTAACTTAAGGCAGCAAACCGCCTGCGCCACGGTGATTTAGCGGCCAAAGCGCGTTTTGTTTTGCCGATTAAGTGCGAAGCACGCTGTTACACTCAACTCTTCATGGGACTAACGAGATTGATAAAGTTATCCCGGCGATCGCCGATACTTGCCGCTGAGATGCTATTTGCAGGCACTCAACACCAACCAGGAAAAAACCATGGTGATGAAGAATTTGAGTCATCGGCTGCCTGTTTCAAATGAATTGGAGCAACAACAGGAAACGCGTCTCTTCTGGCAACAGTGCCAACGATTCTATACTTTCCAGCCGATTTACCAGGTCTCAGGCCGCATGCTGGCTATTGAATTACTGACGGCGGTTACCCATCCCTCCGCGCCAGAAAAAAGGCTGTCGCCCGAAGACTATTTTGAAGCACTGACTATCGCGCAGCGGCTTGGTGTCGTCCAGGAACAACTCGAGCTGCTGATAACATGGTCAGCGTTTTTCAATCAGCGTCAGCTGGTGGCGTCGGTTAATATCGACGGTCCAACGTTGATGGAGATTGAGAAGCATGAGTCGATTCGCACGCTGATTGCGCAACTGCCGTGGGTGCGCTTCGAGCTAACGGAGCATCATGCGCTGCCGCAGGAAGAGATGGTGGCGAAGATGCCGGAACTCGGGCCGCTGTGGCTGGATGATTTTGGCTCTGGCATGGCGAACTTCTCCGCGCTGACCGAACTGCGTTACGACTACATCAAACTCTCGCGCGAGCTGTTTATGCTGCTGCGCGCCAGCGATGAAGGCCGCTCGATGTTCTCGATGCTGCTGGCGTTGATTAACCGTTACTGCAACGGCGTCATCGTTGAAGGCGTCGAAACCGAAGAGGAGTGGCAACAGGTGCGTAGCTCGCCAGCGATGGCGGCGCAGGGCTACTTCTTCTCGCGCCCGGTGCCGTTTAGCGAGCTGGAACGTATGGCTCTTGAGCTTCCCTGATCCCGTTCCGCGGCGTCTCGACTATCCTTAGTCAGACGTGGAAGGGCAAGGAGGAAGCAATATGTCACGTACTCGAAAGATCCTGAGCTGGGTGTTCGGGATTTTTTTGTTATTGGTTGTAGTGATTGTGGTGCTCATCGCCACCTTTGACTGGAACCGCTTGAAACCAACGATTAATCAAAAAGTTTCAGCCGAACTGAACCGACCTTTCGCGATTCGCGGCGATCTCGGCGTGGCCTGGGTTCGCAACCGTGAAGAACCTGGCTGGCGCAGCTGGGTGCCGTGGCCGCAGGTGCATGCCGATGATGTGATGCTCGGCAATCCGCCCTCTATTCCTGATGTCACCATGGTGCATCTGCAGCGGGTTGAAGCCACCATTGCGCCGCTGGCGCTGCTGCATCAGCAGATCTACCTGCCGTGGATCAAGATGCAAAAGCCGGATGCGCGGCTGGTGCAAACCGCAGACAAAAAGAATAACTGGACCTTTGATCTCGCCAGCAGCCAGAACAGCGATGCTAACGCCGCGCCTTCTGCCTGGTCCTTCCGCCTCGACAATATTTTGTTTGATCAGGGACAAGTGCGCTATCGCGACGCCGTCAATAAAGCCGATGTCACAGTGACCATCAATCCGCTGGGCAAACCGGTGCCCTACGCCCAAGTGGCGGGCGGTGACGATCAGCAGAAAGGCGCGGGTGATTTTGTCTTTGGCTGGCAGGCGAACGGCACCTACAACAATCAGAAGCTGGATGGCGACGGCAAAATTGGCGGCATGCTATCGCTGCGCAGTAAAACCACGCCGTTCCCGCTGCAGGTGGATGTGCGTAATGGCACCACGCGTGTACGTATTGACGGTACCTTGCAGGATCCGCTCAATCTTGGCGGACTTGATGTGCGTCTGCGCTTCGCGGGCGATACGCTGGCCAATCTGTATGGCCTGACCGGCGTGCTGCTGCCCGATACGCCGCCCTATGAAACTGACGGCCATTTGATTGCGCGTTTCAATGAGGCGAAAGGGCCGCTATTCCGCTACGAGAAGTTTAACGGCCACATCGGCGACAGCGATATTCACGGCTCGCTCACCTATCGTCAGGGCAAACCGCGTCCAACGCTGACCGGTGAATTGACCTCGAACCAGCTGCGGATGGAAGATTTGGGGCCGCTGATTGGCGTCAACTCCGGCAAAGGCAGCGAGAAAACGCAGCAGGCCAAAGCGCAGCGCGGCGAAGCCTCATCGCAGCCCGCCGACCGCGTGTTGCCACACGACAAGTTTGATACCAAGAGCTGGGACGTGATGGATGCGGATGTGAAGTTCAGCGGCAAACGCATCGAACACAGCAGCAAGCTGCCGCTCAGCGATCTCTATACGCATCTGCAGCTGAAAAACGGCGACCTGCTGCTCGATCCGCTGCGCTTCGGTATGGCCGGCGGCAGCATCAACTCCACCATTCATCTGGAGGGCAATCGCAGCCCGATGCGCGGACGTGCCGATTTGCACGCGCGTAAGCTGCGTCTGCGTCAGCTGTTCCCGGATGTTACGGCGATGCAGAACAGTTTGGGCCAGCTCAACGGCGATGCCTCGCTGAGCGGCACCGGCAATTCGGTGGCGGATCTGCTCGGCACCAGCAATGGCGAACTGAAGCTACTGATGAATGATGGCCTGATCAGCCGCAGCCTGATGGAGATTGCCGGACTGAACGTCGGTAACTATGTGGTGGGTAAGCTGTTCGGCGATGATGAAGTGAAGATCAACTGCGCGGCGACCGATATGAATATTCGTCAAGGCTTAGCGACGCCGAAACTGTTCCTGCTGGATACCGAGAATGCGGTGATCAACGTGACGGGCAACGTCAACTTCGCGAATGAACGCATGGACCTGTCGATCAATCCGGAGAGTAAAGGGATTCGCATCATCACGCTGCGTTCGCCGCTGTATGTGCGCGGCACCTTTAAAAATCCGGATGCCGGAGTGAAAGCCGGACCGCTGATTGCACGCGGTGCCGCAGCGGTGGCGCTCGGTGCGGTGGTTGCTCCCGCCGCTGCGTTGATCGCACTGATTTCGCCTAGCGATACTGACGACAATCAGTGCAGTAATGTGCTGCAGCAGATGAAGAATCAGAAGTGATCAGTTACGCCACAGCACTTTGATGATGTGGTAACCAAAGGCGGTTTTCACCGGTCCGTAAGGCTGTAGCAGCGGACAGGAGAAGACCGCCTTATCAAATGCCGGTACCATTTGTCCTTTACGGAACTCACCCAAATCACCGCCGTTGCGTCCGGATGGGCAGGTAGAGTGTTTCTTTGCCAGCTGCTGGAAGTTCGCCCCTTTCTCAAGTTGCGCCAGCAGGGATTTGGCCTGCGCTTCCTCTTTCACGAGGATATGTAAAGCCGCCGCGGTTTTCGCCATGATGAAGTCCTAATGTGTATAATCCGGCCATTATAACCTCCTTTCTTTTGATTCAACTGAGCGAATTCCGTTATGCGTTTAAACCCCGGCCAACAACGAGCTGTCGAATTTGTCACCGGTCCTTGTCTGGTGCTGGCCGGTGCTGGCTCGGGTAAAACCCGCGTGATCACCAACAAAATCGCCCACCTGATCCGCGAATGTGGCTATCAGGCGCGCCATATCGCCGCTGTAACCTTTACCAATAAAGCCTCGCGCGAGATGAAAGAGCGCGTGGCGCAGACATTGGGGCGTAAAGAGGCACGCGGCCTGATGATTTCCACCTTTCATACGCTGGGACTGGAGATCATTAAACGCGAATACAAGGCGCTGGGAATGAAAGCCAGCTTCTCGCTGTTTGACGATCAGGATCAGCTGGCCTTGCTTAAAGACCTGACCAAACAGTGGCTGGAAGAGGACAAGACGCTGTTACAGCAGCTGATTTCCACCATCTCCAACTGGAAGAACGATCTGGTCGATCCGCAGGGCGCAGCGGGTTTGGCGCAATCGCAGCGTGATCAGATTTTTGCTCACTGTTATCAGCTGTATGACCAACACCTGAAATCCTGCAACGTGCTGGATTTCGACGACTTAATCGCGCTGCCCACGCTGCTGCTGCAGCGCAATCAGGAAGTGCGCGAACGCTGGCAGCAGCGCATCCGCTATCTGCTGGTGGATGAGTATCAGGACACTAATACCAGCCAATATGAGCTGGTGAAGCTGCTGGTGGGTGCGCGCGCGCGCTTTACCGTGGTGGGCGATGACGATCAGTCAATTTACTCGTGGCGTGGCGCGCGTCCGCAAAACCTGGTGCTGCTGCAGCAGGATTTCCCGGCGCTGGAAGTGGTGAAGCTGGAGCAAAATTATCGCTCGACGCAGCGCATCCTGAAATCGGCCAACATCCTTATCGCCAACAATCCGCACGTATTTGAGAAGCGCCTGTTCTCAGAGTTGGGGCAGGGCAGCGAGCTGAAGGTGCTGAGCGCGAATAACGAAGACCACGAAGCGGAACGCGTGGCGGGCGAATTGATCGCGCATCACTTCATCAACAAAACCGCCTATAAAGATTACGCCATTCTTTATCGCGGCAATCATCAGTCACGCGTGTTCGAGAAGCAGCTGATGCAGAACCGTATTCCGTATCGTATCTCGGGCGGCACGTCGTTCTTTTCTCGTCCGGAAATCAAAGATTTGCTGGCTTATCTGCGCGTGCTGACCAATCAGGAAGATGACAGCGCGTTTCTGCGTATCGTGAATACGCCGCGCCGGGAGATTGGTCCGGCAACGCTGCAGAAGCTGGGCGAATGGGCCAACCTGCGCAATAAAAGCCTGTATAACGCCAGCTTCGATATGGGGCTGGAGCAAACGCTGAGCGGGCGCGGGCTGGAGCATCTGCAGCGCTTTACGCACTGGCTGAGTGAAATCGTCCAACTGACCGAACGCGAGCCAGTGAATGCGGTGCGCGACCTGATTCGCGGCATCGACTACGAAAGCTGGCTGTTTGAAACCTCGCCCAGCCCGAAAGCCGCTGAGATGCGCATGAAGAACGTTAACCTGCTGTTCCAGTGGATGACCGAGATGCTGGAAGGCGATGAGCTGAACGAGCCGATGACGCTGGCGCAGGTGGTGACGCGCTTTACGCTGCGCGACATGATGGAGCGCGGTGAGAGCGACGAAGAGCTCGATCAGGTGCAGCTGATGACGTTGCACGCCTCGAAAGGTCTGGAGTTCCCGTATGTCTATCTGGTTGGCATGGAAGAGGGGTTATTGCCGCACCAGAGCAGTATCGATGAGAACAACATCGAGGAAGAGCGGCGTCTGGCTTACGTGGGGATTACGCGAGCGCAGAAAGAGCTGACCTTTACGTTGTGCCGTGAACGCCGCCAGTACGGCGAGCTGATGCGCCCGGAACCGAGTCGCTTCCTGCTGGAGTTACCGCAGGACGATGTGATGTGGGAGCGCGAGAAAAAAGTGGTGAGCGCCGAAGAGCGCGTGAAGACCGGGCAGACGCGCGTCGCTGGATTGAGAGCGATGCTGGAGAATGCGAAGAAGGGTTGAGTTCCCGGTTAGTGGTCGTAATCCCCCTCCTCGGTCCGTGCTCGCAGTCCCCCTCCTCGGTCCTCCCCCATGAATGGGGGAGGAAGATGCTGCTATATGTGAGTCGGAAATTGCATGTGGCAGCATCTCCTTCCCCCGCTTGCGGGGGAAGGTCGGGATGGGGGACAGCCAGCGCAATCCCAATCAGGAAATCGTCAGTAACCAGTGCACGTAAGACTGATAATGACTCTCCTGCTCCAGCAGCTCAGAACGCAGCGGATGCGCTTCGCGCCAACCGGCCGGCAACGTCAAATGCAGTGCATCATCGTCCGCCTGTAAACGCACGGCAGGCAAAGTGTCATCGCGACGGCGACTTGAGAAGATAATCGCTAAGCGTAGCAAACGACTTAAACGCTCCGCCATGCGCGGCGGTACGGCATTTTGCTGGGTCAGCAAGGCCAAATCGATGCTGCCGCTTTGGTTCTGCAGCAGGCAAGCCAGCATTTTTTTCTGCGCGGGAGTGAAGCCAGGAAGATCGAGATGACGAATCAGGTAAGCGGCGTGTTGCGGTGCCTGGCGGAAATCGACGCTCAGGCCAATTTCGTGGATAGAACAGGCGCTAAGGAGTAGATCGCGACATCGGTTATCCAGCTTCCAGCTGCTGCTCACCTGACGGAAGAAACTCTCCGCCAACTGACGTACGCGACCGGCCTGGTCAATATCAATGGCAAAACGACGCTGCACGTTCTGCAATGTGCGGCTGCGGATATCACGATCCACCGGCAGATGCAGCATGCCATACACTAAACCTTCGCGCAGTGCGCCGCCGGCCAGCGTCATGCCTTCAATGCTGAGTTCCTGGAAGATAGCGATGAGAATCGATAAACCGCTCGGGAACACTAAGGCGCGCTCCAGCGTCAATCCTTCAATTTCCAGCTCTTCCAACTTGCCGCACTGAATCGCGCGCTGTTTCAGCTGTTGCAGTTTGCTTAAGGTGATGCGCTCATCCATGCCCTGCGCCATCATAATTTCCTGCAACGCTTGTACGGTGCCCGACGCTCCGACGCAGATTTGCCAGCCTTTTTCGCGCAGCGCAGCGGCCACCGGACGGATCATCTCGCGCGCGGCCAGTTCGGCCTGCTCGAAATTCTCCTGGGCCAGATGACGGTCGCTGAAGTAGCGTTCAAGCCAGGTTACGCAACCCATCGACAAGCTGAACAGCGTGGTGGCATGTGAACCTTCGCCAGTCACCAGTTCGGTGCTGCCACCGCCGATATCGACCACTAAACGCTGATCGGAACCGCCGGTGGTATGCGCTACGCCCTGATAAATCAGGCGTGCTTCCTCTTCGCCGCTGATGACATTCACCGCGCAGCCAAGAATGTGTTCAGCCGTTGTGAGGAAATCCTGCGCATTTTCGGCAAGGCGCAGCGTGGCGGTTGCCACCACGCGGATTTGTTCCGGAGGAATATCCTGCAACTGTTCGGAGAACAACCTCAGGCACTGCCAGCCGCGTTGCATCGCCTCAGCGGAGAGGTGATTCGCTTTGTCGAGGCCAGCCGCCAGACGCACTTTGCGCTTTATCCGCGCGACGGTCTGAATGCTGCCAGACACCTCGCGCACCACCAACATATGAAAGCTGTTAGAACCTAAATCAATCGCTGCATAAAGTGACGATGCGCTTAGCATGGTGTGCTTAACCCGAACGTTTACGGTTGCTATTGCGCGGCGCGCCGCTCCGACGGTTACTGTTGTTCCCGCCACGGCGTGGGCCGTTACCCGAGCGGCTGCGTTGCAGACGTTTCGGCGGTGGCAGTTCGCTCATCAGCGCATCGCTGTTGTACTTGCTGACCGGAATACCGTGACCAATAAACTCTTCGATTGCCGGCAGGTTCAGCGCGTACTCTTCGCACGCCAGGCTGATGGAGTGACCGCTGGCACCCGCGCGGCCAGTACGACCAATACGGTGAACGTAGTCTTCACGATCGTCAGGCAGATCGTAGTTGAACACATGCGTGACGGCAGGAATGTGTAAACCCCGTGCCGCGACGTCGGTGGCAACCAGGATATCCACATCGCCTTTGGTGAAGTCATCGAGGATACGCAGACGTTTTTTCTGCGCCACATCACCCGTCAGCAGACCTACGCGATGACCATCGGCAGCCAGATGGCCCCAAATGTCTTCACAGCGGTGCTTGGTATTGGCAAAGATAATGGCGCGATCTGGCCACTCTTCTTCTACCAGCGTCTGCAGCAAGCGCATTTTCTCTTCGTTTGAAGGGTAGAAAAGCTCTTCTTTAATACGGTGGCCGGTTTTCTGCTCGGGTTCCACTTCCACGTATTCGGCGTTGTTCATGTGCTCAAACGCCAGTTCACGCACGCGGTAAGACAAGGTTGCAGAGAACAGCATACTCAGGCGTTGGGTGGCCGGCGGCATGCGGCGGAACAGCCAACGAATGTCTTTAATAAAACCGAGATCGAACATGCGATCGGCTTCATCCAGCACAACAACCTGAATCGCGCCCAGGTTGACATGGTTCTGCTTGGCGTAGTCGATCAGACGTCCGGTGGTGCCCACCAGAATATCGACACCATCAGCCAGCACTTTCAGCTGTTTATCGTAGCCGTCGCCACCATAAGCCAGGCCCAGCTTTAAGCCAGTGACCTTGGCTAACGGTTCTGCATCGGCATGAATTTGTACGGCGAGCTCACGCGTCGGGGCCATGATCAGCGCACGTGGCTGATTGATCTGGCGACCTTCTGCGGCAGGATGAGAAAGAAGATAATGAAACGTTGACGTCAGGAACGCCATCGTTTTGCCGGTACCGGTTTGCGCCTGACCCGCAACATCACGCCCTGAAAGCGTAAAAGGCAATGCGAGCGCCTGGATAGGCGTGCAGTTAGAAAAGCCTTTGGTATCAAGGGCTTCTACCACCTGAGGGTGCAGGGCGAAGTCGGAAAACTTCTGTTCAGTTAAGTGTGTTTTGCTCATAGTGTGGTAGAATATCAGCTTACTAGCGCTTTACGAAAGCGTATCCGATGAAATAAAGTCAACCTACGTTGGTATCATTTCCGCCAATTCGCCAGGCGCAATCTTTTGGAGTTAAACATGAGCAGCGATAAGATCGTTCACTTGACCGATGACAGTTTCGACACAGACGTACTGAAAGCAGACGGTGTCACTCTGGTAGATTTCTGGGCTGAATGGTGTGGTCCTTGCAAAATGATCGCCCCAATTCTCGACGAAGTCGCAGAAGAGTACGAAGGTAAACTTACCATCGCTAAGTTGAACATTGATGACAACCCGGGTACAGCGCCAAAATATGGCATCCGCGGTATCCCAACTCTGCTGCTGTTCAAGAACGGCGAAGTGGCGGCAACCAAGGTTGGCGCACTGTCTAAAGGACAGTTGAAAGAGTTCCTGAACGCCAACCTGGCCTAAGCCCGGCGCGGTGTTTGTTCGGCAGTGGTGAATTTTTTCGCCACTGCTGGACGTCTCACTTTAAGCGTGTTAAGTTAATTTCACTGCATTACGCTCTTACCTTGTAGTTTGCATCTAAGTTTTCCCTTGTCAGACCCTACTCGCAATGAACGTTATCGTGGTTTGGCAATCTGATGACTAGCACATTCGGCATCATCTTTCGACTGTCTCCTCGTTTCCTATCGCCACATCTGACGATAATCGTCGAGCTGAGTTGAAAAAGAGCCATTAACAGGCATGGAATTTTTGCCATACCACTCACGACAATCATTTCGAGAATTACCCCGAGTTTAAGAACCCATCACTATGAATCTTACCGAATTAAAGAATACGCCGGTTTCTGAGCTGATTACCCTCGGCGAAAATATGGGGCTGGAAAACCAGGCGCGTATGCGCAAGCAGGATATTATTTTCTCTATCCTGAAACAGCACGCAAAAAGCGGCGAAGACATCTTTGGTGATGGTGTGCTGGAGATATTACAGGATGGATTTGGTTTCCTTCGTTCTGGAGATAGCTCCTACCTCGCCGGTCCCGATGATATCTACGTCTCTCCCAGCCAAATCCGCCGCTTCAACCTCCGCACTGGTGACACCATTTCTGGCAAGATTCGCCCGCCAAAAGAGGGTGAACGCTACTTTGCGCTGTTGAAAGTTAATGAAGTTAACTATGACAAGCCGGAAAACGCGCGTAACAAGATTCTGTTCGAAAACCTTACGCCGCTGCACGCCAGCAAGCGTATGCGTATGGAACGCGGTAATGGCTCGACTGAAGATCTGACCGCACGCGTGCTGGATCTGGCTTCTCCGATTGGTCGTGGTCAGCGTGGTCTGATTGTGGCGCCGCCGAAAGCGGGTAAAACCATGCTGCTGCAGAACATCGCGCAGAGCATCGCCTACAACTATCCAGATTGCCTGCTGATGGTGCTGCTGATTGACGAACGTCCGGAAGAAGTGACCGAGATGCAGCGTCTGGTTAAAGGTGAAGTGATCGCTTCGACCTTTGATGAGCCAGCGTCACGTCACGTGCAGGTTGCTGAGATGGTGATCGAGAAGGCCAAGCGCCTGGTTGAGCACAAGAAAGATGTGATCATCCTGCTTGACTCTATCACGCGTCTAGCGCGTGCCTACAACACCGTGGTTCCAGCATCAGGTAAAGTGCTGACCGGTGGTGTGGATGCTAACGCCCTGCATCGTCCGAAGCGTTTCTTCGGTGCGGCACGTAATGTGGAAGAGGGCGGCAGCCTGACCATCATCGCGACCGCGCTGGTTGATACCGGTTCGAAGATGGACGAAGTGATTTACGAAGAGTTTAAAGGTACAGGTAACATGGAATTGCACCTCTCGCGCAAAATCGCCGAGAAGCGTGTATTCCCAGCGATTGACTACAATCGTTCCGGTACCCGTAAAGAAGAGCTGCTCACTACGCAGGAAGAGCTGCAGAAGATGTGGATTCTGCGCAAAATCATCCATCCAATGGGTGAAATCGACGCGATGGAGTTCCTCATCAACAAACTGGCCATGACGAAAACCAACGACGAATTCTTCGATATGATGAAGCGTTCCTAAGTTGCGATCGGCGAGTCGCTAAGCCAAGCGGTGATTCGCACAATTTGCCAGGAAATATTGCTAACGCCACGTCTTAACGTGGCGTTTTTTATTTATGGGCATTAGGATTAGCGCAGTCAGGAAGCTTTTATATTGACTGTGACAGAGATTCGTTTGTTTTTTCAGCAATCAGACTTTTCTGTAGCAGAATTCGGAATAGGGATATACGGCAATGGCGGGTGTTTTGCATATTGTTGTCCACGATTTTAGCTGAGAGCATTAACGTGAATTTACTCACTATGAGTACTGAGCTTGGTTTAGTTTTTCTTTTTACTTTAGTGTTCCTGTTTTTTGCTCGCAAAGCAGCTAAAAAAATTGGGCTTGTGGACACACCAAACTCCAGAAAAAGGCACCATGGCGCCATTCCGTTAGTTGGCGGCATTTCCGTGTACGCGGGGATCTGCTTCGCTTTTGCCATCTCAAATTATTATTTGCCGCACGCGATGCTGTATCTGAGTTGTGCGGGCGTATTGGTGCTGGTTGGCGCACTGGACGATCGCTTCGATATCAGCGTTAAAATTCGTGCGCTGGTGCAGGCGGCGGTTGCCATCGTGATGATGGTCGGCGCCAAACTCTATTTGCTCAGTCTGGGCTTCATTATCGGGCCGGTTGAGTTAATTGTCGGTCCCTTTGGCTACGTATTGACGCTATTCGCCGTATGGGCCGCCATCAACGCGTTCAATATGGTGGATGGGATTGATGGCCTGCTTGGCGGCCTCTCCAGCGTCACTTTCGCCGCCATCGGCATCATTCTCTATTTCGACGGCCAGACCAGCCTCGCCATGTGGTGCTTCGCGATGATCGCCGCCACCATTCCTTATATCCTGCTTAATCTCGGCTTGATTGGCCGTCGCTACAAAGTGTTTATGGGCGATGCCGGTAGCACCATGATCGGTTTCACCATCATCTGGATTCTGCTGGAAACCACCCAAGGCCTGAGCCATCCGATCACGCCCGTCACCGCGCTGTGGCTGATCGCGATTCCGCTGATGGATATGGTGGCGATTATGTATCGCCGTTTGCGCAAAGGCATGAGCCCGTTTTCCGCTGACCGCCAGCACATCCACCATTTAATTATGCGCGCCGGATTCACGTCACGTCAGGCGTTCCTGCTGATTACCGTCGCCGCCGCGCTTCTGGCGGGTATTGGTGTGCTCGGCGAGTATCTGGCTTTCATCCCGGAATGGGTGATGCTGGTGCTGTTCATGATGGCATTCCTCCTTTATGGCTATTGCCTGAAACACGCATGGCGCGTGGCGCGCAAAATCCGTCGCATTAAACGTCGCTGGCAAAGCAGCGAAGATAAAAAATAAATTACCCAGAAAGTACCCTGATAAGGATTTTGTTATGACCTCTGTCGTTGTGGAGAACGAACTGGATATACGTGGCCTTGGCTGCACACTCTGGCGTGGTAAACGCTGGATTATCGGTCTGGCGCTGCTGTTTGCGCTGGTTGCCTGGTTAGCATCGATGTTAATGAAGCAGGCGTGGAGCACCACGGCGGTGACCGATCGTCCAACGGTCAATATGCTGGGTGATTTCTTCGTACAGCAGCAATTCCTCAATAATCTGGATGTGCGCACCAATACGCTCAATCTCAGTTCGCCAGCGCCGACCGTGATGGATGAGGTTTATCAGGAGTTCACCATGCAGCTGGCATCATGGGATACGCGCCGTGATTTCTGGCAGCAGACCGAATACTTCAAAAGCCGCAAAAGCGGTAACGCGCACAACGATGCGGCGCTGCTCGACGACCTGATCACCAACATTCAGTTCACCGCTGCCGACCCGGCGCGCAATATCTTAGATAACATTAAGCTGGTGGCCGAAACCGCCAGCGATGCTAACAATCTGCTGCGTCAATATATCGCCTACGCCAGCGAGCGTGCGGCGCGTCATCTTAATGCGGAGCTGAAAGGCGCCTGGCAGGCGCGCAGCGTGCAGCTGGCGTCGCAGGTCAACCGCCAGCAGGAAGTGGCGCAGGCGGTATTTGAACGTCAACGTCAGCGCATCGAACAGGCGCTGAAAGTGGCGAGCGAGCAGGGGATTAAAGAGAACCGCGCGCCGGCAACCGGCGAAGCGCTGCCAGACAGCGATCGTTTCCTGCTGGGTCAGCAAATGCTGCAGGCGCAACTCGACACTTTACAAGCCAGCGGGCCTGCTTACGATTTAAGCTATGATCAAAACAAAGCGATGCTGAGTACGCTGCAGGCCGGTCCGCGTCTGGATAAACAATTCCAGACTTACCGCTATTTGCGCACCCCGGAAGAGCCGGTGTCGCGCGATAGTCCGCGCCGCCTGTTTATGATGATCATGTGGGGCGTAATTGGCGCGCTGGTCGGTGCGGGAGTGGCGCTGATGCGTCGTCCGCGTTCAACGTTAGCAACGAGCCATTAAGAGAAGCCACGTGAAAGTTCTGACGGTATTTGGCACGCGTCCTGAAGCGATCAAAATGGCTCCGCTGGTGCAGGCGCTGGCGCAGGATGCTGCGTTCGAGTCACGCCTATGCGTCACCGCACAACATCGTGAAATGCTCGACCAGGTGCTGCGTTTGTTCCAGCTGCAGCCTGATTATGATCTGAATATCATGCGCCCGGAGCAAGGGCTGACGGAGATCACCAGCCGCATACTGCAGGGCATGAAAACGGTACTCGCTGATTTCCAGCCGGATGTGGTGTTAGTGCACGGCGATACCACCACCACGTTTGCGGCCAGCCTGGCGGCGTTTTATCACCAGATTCCGGTGGGTCACGTAGAAGCGGGATTGCGTACCGGCAACCTGATGTCGCCGTGGCCGGAAGAGGCCAATCGCACGCTCACCGGCCATCTCGCCAGTTATCACTTCACGCCCACGCAAAATTCGCGACAAAATTTGCTGCGCGAGAATCTGCCAGATGCGCGCATTTTCGTGACGGGCAACACGGTGATTGATGCGCTGCTGTGGGTGCGTGATCGCGTGCTGGACGATGCCGATCTCAATGCCCGCCTCGCCGCGCGCTATCCGTTCCTCGACGCTGACAAAAAACTCATTCTGGTTACGGGTCATCGCCGCGAAAGTTTTGGCGACGGCTTTGAACGCATTTGCAGTGCGCTGGCGCAAATCGCGCGCCAGCATCCGCAGGTGCAAATTGTCTATCCCGTGCACCTCAATCCCAACGTCAGCGAGCCGGTTAACCGCATTCTCAGCGGCATCGAGAATATCATCCTGATTGAGCCGCAAGAGTATCTGCCGTTTGTCTGGCTGATGAATCGCTCATGGCTGATTCTCACCGACTCCGGTGGCATTCAGGAAGAAGCGCCGTCATTAGGCAAACCGGTGCTGGTGATGCGCGATACCACCGAGCGTCCGGAAGCGGTGGAGGCAGGCACGGTGAAACTGGTCGGCACCGATATCAGTAAAATTGTCGCTGAAGTCAGCCTGCTGTTGCAGGACGATGAAGCCTGGCAGGCAATGAGTCGCGCGCACAATCCGTATGGCGATGGCCATGCCTGCGCGCGCATCTTGCAGGCCCTAAAACAACACAGAGTGTAACCATGCGTTTTGAAACCATTTCCGTTATCGGACTGGGCTACATTGGGCTGCCAACGGCGGCCGTTTTTGCCTCAAAGGGAAAGAAAGTCGTTGGCGTGGATATTAATGTCCGCGCCGTTGAAACCATCAATCGTGGCGATATCCATATCGTGGAACCCGAGTTGGGTGATGTGGTGCGCGAAGCCGTGCGTGCCGGTCATCTACGTGCGACTACACAGGCCGAAGCCGCCGATGCATTCCTGATCGCCGTGCCCACGCCGTTTATCGGCGACCATCAGCCGGATCTCAGCTATGTGCAGGCCGCGGCGCTGTCGATTGCACCCGTGTTAAAAGCGGGCGATCTGGTGATCCTCGAATCGACGTCGCCGGTGGGCGCCACCGAGCAAATGGCGGAATGGCTGGCGGCGGCGCGTCCCGATTTGCGTTTCCCGCAGCACGGTGATGCGTGCGATGTGTTTATCGCTTACTGCCCGGAGCGCGTGTTGCCCGGCAAAGTGATGGTTGAACTGCTGGAAAACGATCGCGTCATTGGTGGCATGACGCCAGCCTGTTCCGCACGCGCCAGCGAGCTGTACCGCATTTTCCTGCGCGGCGCGTGTGTGGAAACCAATGCGCGTACCGCCGAGATGTGCAAATTGACAGAAAACAGCTTCCGCGATGTGAATATCGCCTTTGCCAATGAGCTGTCGCTGATTTGCGCCGAGCAGGGCATCAACGTGTGGGAGCTGATTGCGCTCGCGAATCGCCATCCGCGCGTCAACATCCTGCAACCCGGACCGGGCGTCGGCGGGCACTGTATCGCCGTCGATCCGTGGTTTATCGTGGCGCAGAATCCAGAACAGGCGCGACTGATTCGCACCGCACGTGAAGTGAATGATGCCAAACCGGGCTGGGTGCTGGATCAGGTAAAAAAGGCGTTAGCAGAGTGCCTCACCGCCAGCGGAAAACGCGCCAGCGATGTCACCATTGCCTGCTTTGGTCTGGCCTTCAAACCGAATATTGACGATCTGCGCGAAAGTCCGGCGATGAGCGTCGCCCATCGGATTGCCGAGTGGCACAGCGGCGCAACCTGGGTGGTTGAACCGCATGTGGAAGACATTCCGCAACGTCTGGCGCACGAAGCCACGCTGGTTGCCACGGACGTAGCGCTGCAGCAGGCGGATATTCTGGTGATGTTGGTTGATCACGCACAGTTCCGCGCGATTGATGCGGCCCAGATTGCCCAGCCGTGGATTGTTGATACCAAAGGCGTTTGGCGATGAAACAGTTTCTGGTGACCGGCGGGGCAGGATTTATCGGTTCTGCGCTGGTACGTTTTCTGCTTGAAAACACTGAACACCGCGTGGTGGTGGTCGATAAGCTAAGCTATGCCGGCAATCTGGCGTCGCTGGCGCCGGTGCAACAGAATGCACGTTTCGCCTTCGAACAGGTGGATATTTGCCATCGCGCTGAGCTGGATCGCGTCATGGCACACTATCAACCGGATTGCATTATGCATCTGGCGGCAGAAAGTCATGTTGACCGCTCGATCGATGGACCTATCGCCTTCATCGAAACCAATATTGTCGGCACCTATCAGCTGCTGGAAGCGGCGCGTCATTACTGGAATGGCATGGCAGATGAACGCAAAAAAGGCTTCATTCTGCATCATATCTCCACTGATGAAGTGTTTGGTGACCTGCACGGTAGCGACGATTTCTTTACCGAAACCACGCCGTATGCGCCGAGCAGCCCCTATTCGGCGACCAAAGCCAGCAGCGATCATCTGGTGCGCGCCTGGCTGCGCACCTACGGTTTGCCGGTCATCATCACTAACTGCTCCAACAATTACGGGCCGTATCATTTCCCGGAGAAGCTGATCCCGCTCACCATCATTAATGCGCTGGCGGGCAAACCGCTGCCAGTGTATGGCAACGGCAGCCAGATACGCGACTGGCTATATGTAGAGGATCACGCGCGGGCACTGTATAGCGTGGTGAGCAGCGGCAAAGTAGGGGAAACCTACAATATTGGTGGTCATAACGAGCGACGTAATCTTGAAGTGGTGGAAACGCTGTGCGATCTGCTGGATGAGTTGGCGCCGCAGCAGCGTGCACCGCACCTGAGCCGCTACCGTGACCTGATTACCTTTGTTAGCGATCGTCCCGGCCACGACCAGCGCTACGCCATCGACGCCAGTAAAATTGAGCGTGAGCTGGGTTGGACGCCGCAGGAAACCTTTGAGAGCGGCATTCGTAAAACCGTGCAATGGTATCTGGCAAACCCGCAATGGTGGCAGGCAATTCTTAACGGCAGCTATCGCGGTGAGCGTCTGGGATTAGCCACGCCGCGTTAAACGCACTTCAGAAGGAGCAGCGATGAAAGGCATTATTTTAGCCGGAGGTTCGGGCACGCGTTTGCATCCGATTACCCGCGCCATCTCGAAACAGCTGTTGCCGGTATATGACAAACCCATGATTTACTATCCGCTGTCGGTACTGATGCTGGCAGGGATTCGCGAAATTTTGATCATCACCACGCCAGAAGATCGCGCCCATTTTGAACGCTTACTGGGCGACGGCAGTGAATTTGGGATTCAGCTAACCTATGCAGAACAACCCCGTCCTGATGGGCTGGCGCAGGCATTTATCATTGGCGAAAGTTTTATTGGTGACGATCACTGTTGTCTGGTGCTGGGCGACAATCTCTATTTCGGCCAGGGTTTCAGCCCCAAGCTGAAGAAAGTGGCCGCGCGCAGCAGCGGCGCGACCGTCTTTGCTTATCAGGTGATGGATCCGGAGCGTTTTGGCGTGGTGGAGTTTGATGACGACTTTAACGCGCTCTCCATTGAGGAAAAACCGCAGCAGCCGAAATCGCGCTGGGCGGTCACCGGCCTCTATTTTTACGATAATCGCGTGGTGGAGTTTGCCAAACAGGTGAAACCTTCTGAGCGCGGTGAGCTGGAAATCACCGCCATCAACCAAATGTATCTCGATCAGGGCGAGCTTGCGGTGGAGTTACTGGGGCGCGGATTTGCCTGGCTGGATACCGGCACGCACGACAGCCTGATTGAGGCGAGTATGTTTGTGCAGACGGTGGAAAAACGGCAGGGCTTTAAAATTGCCTGCCTGGAAGAGATTGCATGGCGTAACGGCTGGCTGAGCGATGCCCAGCTTCTAGCCGCGGCTCAGGCGCTAACCAAAACCGGCTACGGCCAGTATCTGCTGGATGTTCACAATGCCCGTCCGCGTCAATATTGATTCCCTTACGTGGGAAAATGAGTTCTTCGGTCAGAACAGCGCGCGCTTATCGCTGGATGGCGATTTGACGCTGGCCGAGGCCCTTCAGCAGCCGTATGCGCTGTGGCAAGTGAAGGTGCCCGCTGAACGCGTTGATGCCATCGATGCGCTGAGCCAGCATGGTTTTCAGTTAGTGGAAGGCGAAGCTGACCTTTCCCTCAGCATCAAACATACCGAGCGGCAAGTTGGCGTGCGCATTGCGCGGGAAGCACAAATCCCGGCACTGCGTGAAGCGGCTGCGCAGGCGTTTAGCCAAAGTCGCTTCCGCGCGCCGTGGTTTGCTGCGGCGGACAGCGGACGTTTCTACGCGCAGTGGATTGAAAATGCGGTGCGCGGCACCTTTGATAATCAATGTCTGGTGGCCTGCGATGAGCAGGGCGCGCTGCAAGGTTTCGTCTCGATGCGCGAAGTGGACGGCGACATGCGCATCGGTCTGCTGGCGGTATTGCCCGCCGCACAAGGTTGCGGCGTCGGCCAGCGCTTACTGCTCGCCGCCGCCGACTGGGGCCGCGTACGTCAGCTAACGCATCTGCGCGTGGCGACCCAGCTCAGCAATCTCACGGCGTTGCGCCTCTATTTACGCAGCGGTGCGCGGCTGGAAAGCACCGCTTACTGGTTCTACAGGAAAGCCTCATGATCCCATTTAATGCGCCGCCGATTGTCGGCAGCGAAGTTGAATATATGCAGTCGGCGATGGCCAGCGGCAAGCTGTGCGGCGATGGCGGCTTTACTCGCCGCTGCCAGCAGTGGATGGAACAGCATTTCGGCAGCAAAAAAGTGCTGCTGACGCCATCCTGCACCGCATCGCTGGAGATGGCGGCGCTGCTGATTGACCTGCAGCCTGGCGATGAGGTGATCATGCCGAGCTACACCTTCGTCTCCACCGCCAACGCCTTTGTGCTGCGCGGCGCGACCATTGTGTTTGTCGATATGCGCCCCGATACGCTAAATATCGATGAAACGCTGATTGAAGCGGCGATCACGCCGAAAACCCGCGCCATCGTGCCAGTGCATTACGCGGGCGTGGCCTGCGAGATGGACAGCATCATGGCGCTGGCGGCGAAGCATAAACTCTATGTTATCGAGGATGCCGCGCAAGGCGTGATGTCGCAGTACAAAGGACGCGCGCTCGGCACCATTGGTCACATTGGCTGCTTTAGCTTTCACGAAACTAAAAATTACACCGCCGGCGGTGAAGGCGGCGCAACGCTGATCAATGACGCGAAGCTGGTGGATCGTGCCGAGATCATTCGTGAAAAAGGCACCAACCGCAGCCAGTTTTTCCGTGGTCAGGTAGATAAATATACCTGGCGCGATATTGGCTCCAGCTATTTGATGGCGGATTTGCAGGCGGCCTATTTGTGGGCGCAGCTGGAAGCGGCGGAGCAAATTAATCAGCAGCGTTTGCGTTTGTGGCAACGCTACTACGATGCGCTGCGGCCGCTAGCTGCTGCCGGCCGTATTGAGCTGCCGGTGGTGCCGAAAAATTGCCGCCACAATGCACATATGTTCTACATCAAGCTGCGCGACAGCGACGATCGTCAGGCGCTGATCAACTGGATGAAAGAGGCGGAAATCCTCACGGTGTTCCATTACATCCCGCTGCACTCGTCGCCAGCGGGTGAACGTTTTGGCCGCTTCCACGGTGATGATGCCTTTACCACGCGTGAAAGCGAGCGCCTGCTGCGCCTGCCGCTGTTCTACAACTTATCGGATAACAACCAGCGTACGGTGATCAGTTCGCTGCTGAGTTTCTTTGCCTGATGTCATTAGCAAAAGCATCAGTCTGGACCGCGTCTTCCACGCTGGTAAAAATCGTTGCTGGCCTGCTGGTGGTGAAACTGTTAGCGATAAGCTTCGGACCCGAAGGGATCGGGCAAGCCGGTAACTTCCGCCAGTTGATTACTGTACTCGGCGTATTGGCGGGCGCGGGCATCTTTAACGGCGTCACTACGTTAGTCGCGCAACATCAGCAACAGCCACAACAACTGCGCGCGGTGACCGGCACGGCTTCGGCGATTGTGCTCGGTTTTTCAACGCTGCTGGCGCTGGTGTTTTTGCTGGCGGCAACGCCCATCAGCACGGCGCTGTTTGGTCATGCTGAATATGCCAACGTGGTGCGCATTGTTGCCTTTCTACAGCTCGGTATTGCCTGGGCCAATCTGACGCTGGCGTTGCTGAAGGGCTTCCGCGATGCGCGCGGCAATGCGCTGGCGCTGATTGCCGGAAGTATCGTCGGCGTGCTGGGTTATGTGCTGTGCTGGTGGCTGGGCGGCTATGCTGGTGCGTTAGTGGGATTGGCGCTGGTGCCGGCGCTGCTGGTGTTTCCGGCGTTGCTGATGCTACGTCGCCATCGCGATCGGCTGCCGCTGAGCTGGCTGATGCCAGGCTGGCATCCTGACCTGGCGCGCAATCTGGCGAAGTTTACGCTGATGGCGCTGATCACCTCATTCACCTTGCCGGTGGCGTGGGTGATGATGCGAAATCTGCTGGCCGAGCAGCAAGGCTGGGCGCAGGTTGGTTTATGGCAGGGCGTGACCAGTATTTCCGATGCCTACCTGCAGTTTATCACCGCCACCTTTAGCGTCTGGCTGTTGCCCACGCTGGCGCGGCTGGAGCAGAAACCGCAAATCGCCCGTGAGATTGGGCGTGCGCTGCGCTTTGTGTTACCTGCCGTCGCAGCGGCCAGTTTCTGCGTATGGCTACTGCGCGATGTCGCTATCTGGCTGCTGTTTTCGCCGCAGTTCAGCGCGATGCGTGACCTTTTCGTCTGGCAGTTGTGCGGTGATGTGTTTAAAGTCGGCGCCTATGTTTTCGGATATCTGGTGATCGCCAAAGCGTCACTGCGCTTCTATATTCTGACGGAAATCAGCCAGTTTGCCCTGCTGACCGGTTTTTCCCATTGGCTGATTCCGCTGCACGGGACCGCCGGGGCCGCGCAGGCTTACATGGCAACCTACGTTCTCTATTTCGCCCTTTGTTGTGGCGCCTTCATGATTTATTGCCGGAAAAAATGACGACTTTTCACGTATTGGGATCGGATATCCCGCATCACAATCATACGGTGCTGCGCTTCTTTAATGACGTGATGAGCGCCGAGCTGCCTGGCGCTGCGCCGCGTCAGTTTATGGTGGTATCCAGCGCGCCCGAAACGCTGCAAGCGTATGCTTCATTGCAGATTGAAACCTTTGCCAGCAAGCGTGCGCTGGCGCAAGCGGTGGTGACGCGTGCTGCCGATCGCTCGCAGCGCTTCTTCTTTCACGGCCAGTTTAATCCCAGCATTTGGTTGGCCTTGCTGAGCGGCAAACTGCGTCGTCAGCAGGCGTTCTGGCATGTATGGGGCGCGGATCTCTACGAAGAAGGGCGCGGCCTTAAGTATCAGCTGTTTTATCTGCTGCGCAGAATGGCGCAAGGGCGCGTGGCGCGCGTGTTTGCGACGCGCGGTGATTTGCACCATTTCCAGCAGCGTCATCCGCGCGCTCCCGCCTCGCGGCTCTATTTCCCGACGCGCATGCCGGACGTGGCGCTGCCTGCGCCAGTGGAAAGCCCCGATTTCACTATTCTGCTCGGTAACTCCGGCGATCGCAGTAATCGTCACATTGCCGGTTTAGAGGCGATTCGAGCCCAGTTTGGTGAACAGGTGAAAATCGTCGTGCCGCTCGGTTATCCGCAGAATAATCACGCTTATATCGATGAGATTGCCGCCGCCGCACAGCGCCTGTTCCCGGCGGGGCAAGTGACGCTGCTGCGCGACAAGATCGACTTTGATGCCTATCTGACATTGCTTAGCCGCTGCCAGCTCGGCTATTTTATGTTCGAGCGCCAGCAAGGCATTGGTACGCTTTGCTTGCTGATTCAGGCCAATATTCCGTTTGTGCTGAACCGCAAAAATCCGTTCTGGCGCGATCTTAGCGAGCAAGGTTTGCCGGTGCTGTTTAGCGAAGATGCGCTGGATAGCGCCAGCGTGGCCGAAGCGCAACGGCAATTAGCGCAATGCGATCACTCGTCGATTGCCTTTTTTGCCCCCGGCTATCTGGCAGGCTGGCGCGACGCGCTAACCCTGAGTGAAAGGGAGAGAACATGAGCCTGATGCAGTTTAGTGGTCTGCTGGTGGTTTATCTGTGTTCGCTGGGTTTCATTCTGACCCTAACCTGGCGGGAATTTAAACGGGTGCGCTTCAACTTCCACCTGTTCTTCACCATTCTGTTTTTGTTGACCTTCTATTTCGGCTTCCCGCTGACCAGCGTGCTGGTATTCCGCTTTAACGTGGCGGTGGTGCCGCCGGAATATCTGCTGCAGGCGCTGCTGGCCGCTACCAGCTTTTATGCCATCTATTACGTTAGCTACAAGGTGCGGCTGCGGCCGGCCAATGCGCCTGCGCGCAAACCCTGGCTGCAGATGAACCGGGTTGAAACCCATCTGACCTGTCTGCTGCTGGCGCTGGTGGCGATTGGCACCGTGACGGTATTTTTTATGCACAACGGCCTGCTGCTTTTCCGGCTTTCGGCTTACAACCAGATCTTCTCCAGCGAAGTGTCCGGCGTGGCGCTTAAACGCTTCTTCTACTTCTTTATTCCGGCGATGCTGATTCGCTACTTCCTCAAGCCAACCCAGCGTCAGTGGCTGTGGTTTTTGCTGGTGTCGGTGGCATTTGGCTTGCTGACCTACGCGCTGGTGGGCGGCACGCGCGCCAATATCATTATCGCGTTCGCGCTGTTCTTGTTTATTGGTATAACGCGCGGCTGGATCACGCTGTGGATGCTGGTTGGCGCCGGTGTGATGGCGATTGGCGGTATGTTCTGGCTGGCGTTGCGTCGCTATAACCTCGACGTGGTGGGCGATGAAGCGTTTTATACCTTCCTTTATCTGACGCGCGATACCTTCTCGCCGTGGGAAAATCTGGCGCTGTTACTGCAAAACTACGACAAGATCGATTTTCAGGGGCTGGCACCGATTTGGCGCGATTTCTACGTGTTCATTCCCAGTTGGATGTGGCCGGGACGTCCAACAGCCATTCTCAACAGCGCTAACTACTTTACCTGGGAAGTGCTGAATAACCATTCCGGCTTGGCGATCTCGCCCACGCTGTTGGGTTCGCTGGTGGTGATGGGCGGCGTGTGGTTTATCCCAATCGGTGCGGTGGCTGTCGGCCTGCTGATGAAAGGCTTCGATAACCTTTATCTGTATGGCCGCGATACCAGCAACCGTTACAGCGGGGCGATTTTGCAGAGTTTCTGCTTCGGCGCGGTGTTTAATATGATCGTGCTGGCGCGTGAAGGGCTGGATGCTTTCGGCTCGCGCGTGGTGTTCTTTTGTCTGATTTTTGCGGCCTGTATGTGGGCGGCTAAATTGCTTTACTGGCTGTTGGCGCGCGCGGGGTTGATTCGTCCGCGCAGCGAGCCGGTTTTACACAGCCCTTCTTAACCTTTGGGCACAACGGGAAATTCATACCATGGAAACCGATAAGCCGCGCTATAGCCTGCGCGGAGTCGATCTTCACGCCTTCAACGATATGGCGAGCTTTCTGCACTTTCTGCTGCCCGAGGGCAAACCGCGCTGCGGCACGCTGGTGGCGATGAATGCCGAGAAAATGCTCACGCTGGAAGAAGATGCGCAGCTACGCGCACTGATCGCTGAGGCTGAGTTCAAATATCCGGATGGCATCAGCATCGTCCGTTCGCTGCGTAAGAAGTATCCTCAGCTGCAGGTGAACCGTATCGCAGGCGCGGATTTGTGGGAAGCGCTGATGGAGAGTGCAGGGCGTAGCGGCATTCCGGTGTTTCTGATTGGTGGACGTCAGGCGGTGCTGCAGGAAACCTGCGACAAGCTGCGCCGACAGTGGAATGTGAATATCGTTGGCATTCAGGATGGTTACTTTGCGCCTGAAGCGCGCGACGCGCTGTTTGCCCGCATCGCCGCGAGTGGTGCGCAGATTGTCACGGTGGCGCAAGGTTCGCCGCGCCAGGAGTTGTTGATGCGTGATTGCCGCGCCCATTGGCCGCATGCGCTCTATATGGGCGTTGGTGGCACTTACGATGTGTTTACCGGGCACGTTAAGCGCGCGCCCGTTTGGTGGCAAAAGTCCGGACTGGAATGGCTTTATCGCCTTATTCGTCAGCCTTCGCGTCTGCGTCGCCAATTAAAGCTGCTGAAATACTTACGCTACCATTGGCGGGGCGATCTCTGAAATTGCTGGTTTTTCCAGCGAAAATGAGAGGGTAAGCGCCTCAAACTGCTGTAATTATCGATGGAATGCACAAAGCGTAATCAAACGCGTTTTTTTTCTAAAAAAGGGCTGGACAGTATGAGGTCAAGCCCGTAGTATGCCCATCCGCAACGGCGCTACGCGCCCGTAGCTCAGCTGGATAGAGCGCTGCCCTCCGGAGGCAGAGGTCTCAGGTTCGAATCCTGTCGGGCGCGCCATTTAGTTTGTGCGCAAGAGCTTCGGTGGTTGGTTAGACCGCGTTATGCAGTGAATTAGTAAGCGAAACACGCTTACGCACCAGAATTATGGTGGCTATAGCTCAGTTGGTAGAGCCCTGGATTGTGATTCCAGTTGTCGTGGGTTCGAGTCCCATTAGCCACCCCAGATTTTGCTCGGTCACGCGATGGTGGCGGAATTGGTAGACGCGCTAGCTTCAGGTGTTAGTGTTCTTACGGACGTGAGGGTTCAAGTCCCTCCCTTCGCACCAGGCAAAATTACGCTGTAGCGTTAAAGAAGTAAAAAATCGGCGAGTAGCGCAGCTTGGTAGCGCAACTGGTTTGGGACCAGTGGGTCGGAGGTTCGAATCCTCTCTCGCCGACCATATTCGAAAAGCCTGCTTGAAAAAGCAGGCTTTTTTCGTTTGTATCCGCCATTCATATTCTCAACTCTTCCCATCATTTCCTTTGAGCGTAATTCCGCACATTGTCGCTATTTAGATACATATAAATCATTGATTTATATGGGTATGACAATTCCTTGCATAGCTTGTCGTTCTGCGGAGACAGCTTATTGAATGATCGTCGCGTTTTACCGACAGTGGCTAACACCGGGATTGTGGCAGGGACTATATCCTGTTGATATTAATTAGCTTATTGCACGTGCTGCAACTTTGGCACGTCTTGTGCAATAATCTACCTGTAGATGCTCATTCCACCTCTTATGTTTGCTGATGCTACATAAACCTGGGAATGATGCAGAGCCCCTTACGGCATCCGTTGTCCAGCCTGGCAGTATTTGCGCACGCTTTACTGCAGTAAGAAGGACATTACGTTGAGTCGGATGCCATCAGTTGTCTTAACGACCTGATCTTACACCTGCTTATGGCAGGTGTTTTTTTGTCTGCAGTATATGACAGGCAAAAAAAAGCCGGGACAAGCCCGGCGTGCACAAAAGTAACAATCGTAAAATCAGATGCTGGTATTGGTCTTCAGCGTAAGTAGCAGGCCTTCACGACGCATTTTGGCAGCGTCTTCCGGACGATGCAGGCGGTCGTAAACATCGGCCAGCCAGGCATAATCAAACGCATCCGGACGCTGCGCCAGCGCTTGCTGGAACGCTTCTGCTGCCTGCTGCCATTCCCCATGACGCATCAGCAGCTGACCCAGCGTGCTGTGCAGCAGCGGCGTGGCGCCATGCTGTTTAATCTGCTGACGCAGCGCTTTTTCCAGAGATTGCGGATCGCCACTTTTAATACGCGGCATCAGCAATACCAGACGATCGTCATATTGGCGTTTCAGACCTTCCAGCACGATGCTCTGTGCGGTATCCGGATCGTCACACTCAATCAAATGTTCTGCCATAGCCACCTGCAAGGCGGTTTCCTGACGCGTTTTGCGGCTCTGGTTTTGCCACCATTTCTTCAAACCGTCGCTGCCTTGATCGGCCATCGCCTGGTTCATCAGGCCCAGCCAGGCTTGCTGCTGCAAGGCATCGCGCTGTGCTTCATCATTGATCTGCACTTTCTGCATCGCAGGCAGAATGTCGAGCAATGCGCCCCATGCGCCGGTACGAATATAGGCTTGTTCTGCCAGACGCAACACTTCCGGATGGCGCGGTGCGACTTCCAGCAGGCGATCAACGCCATGGCGTGCAGCATGATCTTCGTTGCGCGCCAGTTGCAGACGTACGCGTGTGATTTCAACCGGAATCGTGTCGTTCACCGATAACTCAGAAGCGCGCTCCAGATGCTGATTAGCACGGATTTCGTCACCGCGTTGCTGTGCCGCTTCGGCAGCCAGCAAGTAGTTTGCTACTGGCTGATCGGCGTGGTCGGCATTTTTCGACAGCAGTTTTTCGGCCTGTTTAAAGTCACCTTCAGCCAGTTTCATCAGCGCGCTTTGCGTGTGGCGCTGCGCGCTACGGCGCTTGCGGCCGGTGAACCAGCCGCGTGTGCGTGCGCCGGTACGGAACAGGCGACGCAGAATCCATTCCACCAATAAAATCACCAGCAGGCTGAGAATCAAGATGATCGCCAGGCCGGTTACGCTGGTTTCAATGTTCCAGTTGTCGGTTTGGATCAGCACGTAGCCCTGATGGCCGGCTACCATCGGTCCAACCACAATGCCCGCAATCAGCAGCAGGAAAAGCACCAATACTTTCAGCATGGTTAGCCTCCTTGTTGATCAGCAGCAACCGATGGCTGAGCCAGCAAATTACGTACGCGGGTTTGCATCAGTTTTTCCAGCAGCGGCTGGCTTTCCAGCGTATCCGGCACATCCATTGAAATGCTTTGCTGGCTCAATTCATCCAGCTGTGCAAGGAAGGCTTTGGTGGCGGCATCGTTGGTGTCGTACCAGGCGCGAACCCAGGTTGATACCGCATCGATAGACTGTTTGTAGATCTCATCCTGATGACGCGGTACGGCCTGAGCCGCAATCAGCAGGCGCGAACGAATGTTTTCGCGCAGGTAAACGTCCTGATTCGGTGCCAGCAGCGGCTGCGCGGTGTTGTCGCGGCGGCGGATGGTGATGAAATCATCCATAAAGTTATGCCAGCTTTTCACCAGATTTTGACGCCATTCGTGCAGCGAACTGGAGAGTTCACCGCCATCGGCGTCCATAGGCGAATCATCGCTGTCGTTGTCGGCCAGGCGTAGATTATCGACGCCGTTCGACAGCTGATTAAGCTTGAGGATGGTGCCGTCATAATCAACCTGGCTGACGGCGGAGAGTGAACTGATGTCCTGCGTTAAGGCGCGACGCACGTTCATCACACTCGGATCGTTCATGTCGGCCAGGCTGGAATCAGCACTTTTCAATAACGCTGCCGCGGTGGTGACATCCTGATCGCTCCACAGTTTGCGGCCCGCCAGTTTGACGAGGTAGTCCGCTTGCGCCAGTAGCCAGGTACGCGTGTCGTTTCCAGAGATGGTAGCGACTTTATCACGCAGGGTTTCCAGCTCTTTTGCGCTGTTATCCTGCTGCGTGCGCGCCTGCTGCAAGGCGCTGTTGGCGCTATCCAGCTGTTGCGTCAGCTGCTGTTTGTCGCTGCCTAGTTGCTGCTGCAAGGCGCTCAGCTGCTCACTGAGATTCTGGTTAGTTTGAGCCTGTAAATCGGCCTGGTGTTTCCCATTAAGGTAAAGTCCCGCCCCAATCGCCAGCGCAATCACAATCGCCACGGCACTCAGCACCTTGCCATCGCCTTTTTTATCGCGAGGTGGTTTGGTTGCTGGCGAGGGAGAATTGTCCGCTGGGGTGGTTTCTTCAACCATGGCGGAGGAGGCTTTTTGTTCCGTCATTATGGCTCATCCCATTGTTAAGTTCAGCGTAACGCGCGCAGCAGCGCATCGTTATCGGCACCATCGGCTACATCAATGTCCTGCCAGCCTAATTCAGCGGCTTGCGTAGCCAAACGTTCACTGACGACCACAAGCCGACAGTGCAGTAACCATTCCCGACGATCAATTGGCGGAAACAGAGAAAAGAGTTGTTGTAACATTTCGCCGCTGGTTACCACCAGCGTTGTAATGCCGCGATCGCGCCAGCGTCGGCCTTCAGTCGCGCCGTTGTAGTGCTTTTCACAGCGCTGATAACACTCGCAGTATTGCACCTCAACGCCGCGTTCAATCAGCGTTTCTGCCAGCAACTCGCGCCCCGGACTGCCGCGCAGAATCAGCGCGCGTTTGCCACTAACCTGCTGCAGACGGTTCAGGCGCACCAGCTCTTCGCTGGTCTCCCGCGCATGAGGATAGTCTACTTTGAGATTACTGACGGTATGCAAGGCTAAAGCGGTGCTGCGACCAATAGCATAATAGTTGAGGGCTTCAGGCCATGTTGTCGCGCTTTGCTGTAAAGCGGGCTCGGCGAAAGTAACGACCTGCTGCGACAGTAAAAACACCAGATCGCCTGGCTGTAACGCCGCAAGTTGGCTTGGCAAATGGATAAGATCGCGACCCGGCGTAAATTCAATCAGCGGGAAGCCCCATGCCAGCTTGCCCAGGCTGCGCAAACGCGAGACCAGTTCAGTGGCGGCCGGTTCCGGGCGGGTCACGAGGATGGTCATACTGGCGGTTGACCTTGATACACTTCACGCAGAATGTCGCGCGCGCCGCCATCCAGCAGCTCTTCGGCCAGCGAAACCCCCATTCTTTCGGCGTGATCACGTGGACCGCGACGCTCGCCGACCACCATTTGACTGCCGTCCGGTGAGCCAACTAATCCGCGCAGCCACAGCTGATCGTCTTCCAGCACCGCGAAGCTGCCGATAGGCACCTGACAACCGCCTTCCAGCCGCGTGTTCATTGCGCGTTCGGCGCGCACGCATACGGCGGTATCGTCGTGATTCAACGCCTGTAGCAGCGTAATCAATTGCTCATCATCTGCGCGGCATTCAATGCCGACGGCGCCCTGACCCACGGCGGGCAGGGAGATCTCGGCAGGCATTGCCTGACGGATGCGATCTTCCAGACCTAAACGCTTCAAACCGGCCGCCGCCAGAATGATGGCGTCATATTCACCGGCATCGAGTTTGCCGAGACGCGTGCCGACGTTGCCGCGCAGCGAGCGAATCACTAAATCCGGACGACGGGCGCTCAGCTGGCACTGGCGACGCAGGCTGGACGTCCCGACAACCGCGCCTTGCGGCAGCTCATCAACACTGTTGTAACGATTGGAGACGAAAGCATCGCGCGGATCTTCACGCTCGCAAATGGTCACCAGACCGAGGCCTTGTGGAAAATCGATCGGCACATCTTTCATTGAGTGCACGGCGAGATCGGCGCGGCCTTCCAGCATTGCCAACTCAAGCTCTTTAACGAACAGCCCTTTGCCGCCAACCTTTGCCAGTGGCGTATCAAGGATGACATCACCTTTGGTGACCATCGGCAGCAACTCAACTTGCAGACCCGGATGAGCCGCCATCAGACGCTGTTGGACATATTGTGCCTGCCACAAAGCAAGGGGACTTTGTCTGGTAGCAATTCTGAAAATTTTGTTTAACATGCTGTTAACCATTTTGATCGTTCATCGAATATCCTATCATTGATAGGGGAATGCTGTCAGTTTCAACGGATTGAAAAGGCCGCGATGTCAGACTGCGCCTGGATCTTGCGGGTCGCAGTTTTGTGTCGAAGTCTGAAAAAAGCAGGGCTACGGTCGGAACATGCTAAACTGTTAAGTAGCGCAACTTTCTTTACGGTCAATCCTCCGGGTGTTAGATTGATCACGTTTCCAGCAATTAATTGCCCGATATCTTTATTATTAAGCGGCAGAATGCGGAAACAGGGTGCTTAACACTGGGACAATCAGGCGAAACGTCTTGTACCTCTACATTGAGACACTGAAACAGAGACTGGATGCGATTAACCAGCTGCGTGTAGATCGCGCACTGGCTGCCATGGGGCCTGCTTTCCAGCAAGTCTACAGTCTGCTGCCAACATTATTGCATTACCATCATCCGCTGATGCCGGGCTACCTCGAAGGTAGCGTTCCGCATGGCGTCTGCCTTTACACGCCCGATGAAAATCAATTCCAGCTGCTGCAGAACTTAGCGGGCGGACAACCACTCGATCTCACCGCCGCCGTCGCGGGCGAACGTCCAATTACCGGCATTTACTCTATGGGCAGCACCTCGTCGGTTGGGCAAAACAGCATTTCCGATCTCGACATCTGGGTATGCCACCAATCGTGGCTGGATAATGAAGAGCGCCTCAATCTGCAGCGTAAGTGCACGCTGTTGCAGAAATGGTGTGTGTCGATGGGTGTGGAAGTCAGCTTCTTCCTGATTGACGAGAACCGTTTCCGCCATAACGAAAGCGGTAGCCTCGGCGGTGAAGACTGCGGTTCTACCCAACATATTTTGCTGCTGGATGAGTTCTACCGTACCGCCGTGCGTATGGCGGGTAAACGCATCCTGTGGAATATGGTGCCTGGCGAAGAGGAGCACCATTACGACGATTACGTCATGTCGCTCTATTCACAAGGCGTACTGACGCCGAATGAGTGGCTGGATCTCGGCGGCCTTGGCACGCTGTCAGCGGAAGAGTATTTCGGTGCCAGCTTGTGGCAGCTGTATAAAAGTATCGACTCGCCGTATAAAGCGGTGCTGAAAACCCTGCTGCTGGAAGCCTACAGCTGGGAATATCCCGACACGCAGCTCTTGTCGATGGACATCAAGCAGCGCCTGCACGACGGCGAAATTGTCTCCTTCGGTCTCGATCCTTACTGCATGATGCTGGAGCGCGTGACGCGCTATCTCACTAGCGTTGATGACATGGCGCGCCTCGATTTAGTGCGTCGATGTTTCTATTTAAAAGTGTGTGAAAAGCTCTCGAGCGAAGATCACCATCATCAGCGCACCGGCTGGCGGCGCGAGATCTTATCGCAGCTGGTTAAAGAGTGGGGCTGGGATGAAGAGAAGTTAGCGGTACTGGATAACCGCGCGCAGTGGAAAATCGAACGGGTACGCGAAGCGCACAACGAGCTGCTGGATGCGATGATGCAGAGCTATCGCAACCTGATTCGCTTTGCGCGTCGCAACAATTTAAGCGTCAGCGCCAGCCCGCAGGATATCGGCGTGCTGACGCGTAAACTGTATGCCGCGTTCGAGGCGCTGCCGGGTAAAGTCACTTTAGTGAACCCGCAGATTTCGCCCGATCTCTCGGAAGAGAATCTTACCTTTATTCATGTCCCGGCGGGCCGCGCTAATCGCGCCGGTTGGTATCTGTATAACCAATCGCCGGACATGAGTTCCATCATCAGCCATCAGCCGCTGGAATATAATCGCTATCTGAACAAGCTGGTGGCGTGGGCGTGGTTTAACGGTTTGCTGACCAGTAAAACGCGTCTGCATATGAAGGGCAACGATCTGTGCGATCTGCCGCGTCTGCAGGAACTGGTTAACGATGTGTCGAGCCACTTCCCGCTGCGCGTGCCAGCACCGACGCCGAAAGCGCTCTACAGCCCGTGCGAAATTCGTCACTTAGCGATTATCGTTAACCTGGAACACGATCCTACCTCCGCATTCCGCAATCAGGTGGTGCATTTTGATTTCCGTAAGCTGGATGTGTTTAGCTTCGGTCAGCAGCAGCAATGTTTGATTGGCAGCATCGATCTGCTCTATCGCAACTCGTGGAATGAAGTGCGTACGCTGCACTTCAATGGCGAGCAGGCGATGATTGAGGCGCTGAAAACCATTCTCGGCAAAATGCATCAGGATGCTGCGCCGCCGGATACGGTGGAAGTATTCTGCTACAGCCAGCATCTGCGCGGTTTAATTCGTACTCGCGTGCAGCAGCTGGTTTCGGAATGCATTGAGCTGCGTCTGTCGAGCACGCGTCAGGAACCGGGCCGCTTTAAAGCGTTACGCATGGCGGGCCAAACCTGGGGCTTATTCTTCGAACGCATGAGCGTGTCGGTGCAGAAGCTGGAAAACGCCGTCGAATTTTATGGCGCGATTTCTAACAACAAGCTGCATGGTTTGTCGATTAAAGTGGAATCGAACCAGACGCCGTTGCCGCCGGTGGTGAACGGCTACGCCAGCGAAGGCATCATTCAGTTCTTCTTTGAAGATACTAATGACGATCGCGGCTTCAACATCTATATCCTCGACGAAACCAATCGCGTTGAGGTTTATCACCATTGCGAAGGTAGTAAAGAGGAGCTGGTGCGCGACGTGAGTCGATTCTATTCCTCGTCGCATGACCGTTTTACTTACGGCTCCAGCTTTATCAACTTTAACCTGCCGCAGTTCTACCAGATTGTGAACACTGGCGAACGTTTCCAGGTGATTCCTTTCCGCAGCCAAACGCTGACGCAGCTCTGCGCCACCCAGCCTGACAACGACAACGGCGACTTCCAGCCGCGCTACCAAATGCATTGATCCCGCCCGCGTTCGCGCGGCGGGATGCGCTGTTACTCTGACCTGCCGCAGGAAATGCGGCTATTTCCTGTTGCTTTTACAACGTCAACTGCGATGATAAGCAACCATGGCTTTAGGACAGAAGAGCAGACAGAATGATACGAGTGATGAGTCAGCTGGGTATGGCGCTGGCACTGGTCAGCCTGGTAGGCTGTGGCCTAAAAGGACCGCTGTATTTCCCGCCGAAAGATCAGCCAAACAAGCCGAAACAGCAGGTCACCGCGCAGCAGCAAAAAGCGGCTCAGGATGCTGATGTCGGTGGTTTGGTCACCAGCAAGCCTGGTTCGCAGGCCAACTAAACTCAATGAGTAATCCGGCGGAGCAGAAAATGCAGTTCTCAAAAATGCACGGTCTCGGCAACGACTTTATGGTTGTGGATGCTGTGACGCAAAACGTCTTTTTTTCGCCGGAACTGATTCGCCGCCTGGCGGACAGAAATCTGGGGATCGGTTTTGATCAGCTACTGATCGTTGAACCGCCTTACGATCCGGATCTCGATTTCCATTACCGCATTTTGAACGCCGATGGCAGCGAAGTCGCGCAGTGCGGCAACGGCGCACGCTGCTTTGCCCGCTTTGTGCGTCTGAAAGGTTTGACCAATAAAAGCGACATTCGTGTCAGCACGCAAACCGGCCGCATGGTGCTCAGCGTTACCAATGATGAGCTGGTGCGCGTCAATATGGGTCAACCCAACTTCGAACCGCAAAGCGTGCCGCTCCGCGCGAATAAAGCAGAGAACCTTTATTTGCAGCGGGTGGCCGAGCAAACCGTGATGTTTGGTGCGGTATCGATGGGCAATCCGCACTGCGTGATTCAGGTAGAAAGCGTGAAAACCGCGCCGGTGGAAACGCTGGGCCCAGAGCTGGAAAGCCACGAGCGATTCCCGGAGCGCGTCAATGTCGGCTTTATGGAAGTGGTCAATCGTGAACACATCCGTCTGCGCGTGTATGAACGTGGTGCAGGCGAAACCCAGGCATGCGGCAGCGGCGCCTGCGCGGCGGTCGCCTGCGGCGTTCAGCAGGGCATTCTGGCGGAAAATGTCCGCGTCGATTTGCCGGGCGGAACGCTGCACATTGCCTGGAAAGGGGAAGGGCAGCCGCTGTTTATGACCGGTCCAGCCACACACGTCTACGATGGGTTTATTCATCTATGAAAAATGTCGAAGAGCAAACCGAAAGCGAGGTTTTGCTGGACGATCAATCGGTAAGCGCATTTCTGCGTCAAAACCCCGATTTTTTTATTCGCAATGCGCGCCAGGTTGAACAGATGATGGTGCCGCATCCGGTACGCGGCAGTGTTTCGCTGGTGGAGTGGCATATGGCGCGGCAGCGCAACCACATCCAGCAGTTAGAAGAGGAGATCACGCTGCTGATGGAGCAGGCTACCGCCAACCATCAGCTGTTTGATCGCCTGCTGGCGCTGCAAGGTCATCTCGCCGCCGCCGACAGCTTGCAAGAGATGCTAACGCGTCTGCACCGCTGGGCGCGCGAACTGGGTCTGGCCGGCGCACACGTACGCGTGTTCAATGACAAGTGGCACATCGGCGCACCCTCTGATTTCACCCAGCTCGGCTTGTCACGTCAGGCATTCGAACCGCTGCGCATTCAGCGCTTCGGCAATGAACATCACTATCTCGGCAGCCTGAACGGTCCGGAATTGCTACTGCTGTTGCCGCAGGCCAAAGCGATTGGCTCGGTAGCGATGTCGCTGATGGGCGAACGCGGCGAGCTGGGCATATTAATGTTCACCAGCCGCGATAATCAGCATTATCAGGCGGGCATGGGTACGCTGCTGCTGCAGCATCTGGCGCAAATGTTGCCGGATCTGCTGTCACGCTGGATTGAACGCGCATGAGTCACGTCAGTCCGCTGCTGCCGGCCGTGGATGACTTTCTGCGTTATCTCAAGGTCGAACGCCAGCTGAGTCCGCTGACGCAAAAGAATTACCAACGGCAATTGCAGGCGATTATGGCAATGGCCGATGAGATGAAGCTGACGAGCTGGTCGCAGCTGGAACCGGCGCAGGTGCGCAGCCTGGCGGCACGCAGCCGGCGGGGCGGTTTAGGCGCCAGCAGTCTGGCGCTGCGTATGTCGGCGCTGCGCAGTTTTCTCGACTGGCAAGTGCATCAGGGCATGTTGAGCGCCAATCCCGCTAAAGGCATCTCCACGCCGCGTAATGCGCGCCATCTGCCGAAAAACATGGATGTCGACGAAGTTAACCAACTGCTGGAGATCGATCTCAACGATCCGCTGGCGGTACGCGACCGCGCGATGCTGGAAACCATGTACGGCGGCGGTTTGCGTCTGTCTGAGCTGGTGAATATGGATTGTCGCCACATGGATTTGGAGGCGGGTGAAGTGCGGGTGCTGGGTAAAGGCAGCAAAGAGCGCCGCGTACCGATTGGCGGCACGGCGGTTACCTGGATTCAGCACTGGTTACCGCTGCGTGCTAGCTTTGCGCCGCAGGATGATGCGGTGTTTGTCTCCAGCCGCGGCAGCCGGATTTCGACGCGCAACGTGCAGAAGCGTTTTGCCGAATGGGGCATCAAGCAAGGCGTTGCCAGCCATATTCATCCGCATAAACTGCGCCACTCTTTTGCCACGCATTTGCTGGAATCAAGCGGCGATCTGCGCGCGGTACAGGAACTGCTCGGTCACGCCAATCTGGCGACCACGCAAATCTACACCCATCTGGATTTCCAGCATCTGGCGACGGTTTACGATGCGGCCCATCCGCGTGCCAAACGAGGAAAGTCTTAATGAAGTTTTATCGTCCGCTCGGCCCGATCAAAGCAATCACCTTTGATCTCGACGACACGCTGTATGACAACCATCCCGTCATTCGCAAAACCACTGCCGAATCGCACGCTGCGCTGCAGGCGTATCATCCAGCTCTGCGAGAATTCACCCCGGCGGATTATCAGACGCTGCGCAATGAGTTGCTGGCGCGCGAGCCGGAAATTTATCACGATGTGTCTGAATGGCGTCGTCGCTCGGTGGAGCTGGCGCTGCTCAATGTCGGCTTATCCAAAGCGGAAGCCACCGCCGGTGCCAGCGACGTGATGAGCGTCTTCCATCAGTGGCGTAGTGAAGTCGATATGCCGGAAGAGACGCATCAAACGCTGACGTGGCTGGGCGAGCGCGTGCCGCTGGTGGCGATCACTAACGGCAATGCCTGCCCGGAAAAGCTCGGTATTAATCATTACTTCCAGTTCGCGCTGCGTGCCGGTCCGCACGGTCGCGCCAAGCCGTGGCAGGATATGTATCATCTGGCCGCTGAGCGTTTGAGCATTGCGCCGCAGCACATTCTGCACGTCGGCGACGATCTCACCACCGATGTTGCCGGTTCGCTGCGTGCCGGTATGCAAGCCTGCTGGATCAATTTGCGTGAAGGCAATCTGATGAAGATCGACGATGCGCGTTTGCTGCCGCACGTTGAAATTGATCGGTTGGCATCTCTGACCTCGCTGCTATAATCCACACATGTAAATATATACAGCTCTATCCGCAGCAGTGTGGATTTGAGTTCATTTTCTTTCGCGAACGGTGCTTATGGACGTTTCTGATCTGCTTGACGGCTTGAATGACAAACAGCGCGAGGCGGTCGCCGCACCGCGCAGCAACCTGCTGGTGCTGGCCGGAGCAGGCAGTGGCAAAACCCGTGTGCTGGTGCATCGCATCGCCTGGCTGCTGTCGGTAGAGAACTGCTCGCCGTATTCGATTATGGCGGTGACCTTTACCAACAAAGCGGCGGCGGAAATGCGCCATCGTATCGATCAGCTGATCGGCACCAGCCAGGGCGGCATGTGGATTGGTACTTTCCACGGCCTGGCGCACCGTTTACTGCGCGCGCATCACCTTGATGCCGGTTTGCCGCAGGATTTCCAGATCCTCGACAGCGACGATCAGCTGCGTCTGCTGAAGCGCCTGATCAAAGCGATGAACCTTGATGAGAAACAGTGGCCTGCGCGTCAGGGCATGTGGTACATCAACGGCAAAAAAGATGAAGGCCTGCGGCCAAAACACATCGAAAGCTACGGCAATCCGGTTGAACAAACCTGGCTGCGCATCTATCAGGCGTATCAGGAAGCCTGCGATCGCGCCGGATTAGTGGATTTCGCCGAGCTGCTGCTGCGCGCCCACGAACTGTGGCTGAACAAGCCGCATATCCTGAACCATTACCGCGAGCGTTTCAGCAACGTGCTGGTGGATGAGTTCCAGGATACCAACAACATTCAGTACGCGTGGATCCGCATGCTGGCGGGTGATACCGGCCGCGTGATTATTGTCGGCGATGACGATCAGTCGATTTACGGCTGGCGCGGTGCGCAGGTGGAGAACATCCAGCGCTTCCTGCAGGATTTTCCCGGCGCGGAAACCATTCGCCTGGAGCAGAACTATCGCTCGACCAACAACATTCTGAAAGCGGCGAACACGCTGATCGCCAACAACAATGGCCGCCTCGGTAAAGAGCTGTGGACCGACGGCAGCGATGGTGAAAAGATCTCACTCTACTGCGCATTCAACGAGCTGGATGAAGCGCGCTTTGTGGTCAATCGCATCAAAAGCTGGCACGAGAACGGCAATGCGCTGCAGGATTGCGCCATTCTCTACCGCAGCAACGCCCAATCGCGCGTGCTGGAAGAGGCGCTGCTGCAAGGCAGCATGCCGTATCGCATTTATGGCGGCATGCGCTTCTTCGAGCGTCAGGAGATTAAAGATGCGCTGGCCTATCTGCGTTTAATGGCCAATCGCAACGACGATGCAGCCTTTGAGCGTGTGGTGAACACGCCGGTGCGCGGCGTCGGCGATCGTACCCTCGATGTGGTGCGCCAGACCGCGCGCGATCAGCAACTCACCTTGTGGCAGGCCACGCGCGAGCTGTTGCAGAACAAAGCCTTAGCCGGACGCGCCGCGTCGGCGTTACAACGCTTCTGCGAGTTGGTCGATTCACTGGCCAGCGAAACCGCCGAGATGCCGCTGCATGTGCAAACCGATCGCGTAATTAAAGACTCCGGTTTATGGGTGATGTACGAGCAGGAGAAGGGCGAGAAAGGCCAGGCGCGTATAGAAAACCTTGAGGAACTGGTCACGGCAACGCGCCAGTTCAGCTATCAGGACGAAGACGAAGATTTGATGCCGCTGCAGGCGTTCTTGTCGCATGCGGCGCTGGAGGCAGGCGAAGGCCAGGCCGACAAATGGCAGGACGCGGTGCAGCTGATGACCATGCACTCGGCGAAAGGGCTGGAGTTCAGCCAGGTATTTATCGTCGGCATGGAAGAGGGCATGTTCCCGAGCCAGATGTCGCTGGATGAAGGCGGTCGTCTGGAAGAGGAGCGCCGTCTGGCTTACGTTGGCGTGACGCGTGCCATGGTCAAGCTGACGCTCACCTATGCTGAAAGCCGTCGTCTTTATGGTAAGGAAGTGTATCACCGTCCATCACGCTTCATCGGTGAGCTGCCGGAAGAGTGCGTGGAAGAGGTGCGTTTGCGCGCCAGCGTCAGCCGTCCGGTGAGCCATCAGCGCATGGGCACGCCCATCGCGCAAAATGACAGCGGCTTCACGCTCGGCCAGCGCGTGCGTCATGCCAAGTTCGGTGAAGGCACCATCATCAATCTCGAAGGCAGCGGTGAACACAGCCGTTTGCAAGTGGCGTTTCAGGGCCAGGGCATCAAGTGGCTGGTGGCGGCTTACGCCCGTCTGGAAACGGTGTAGCGCGGTTGCGCTACCTTGACGACTTTTTCGTCTCAGCGTAACATGCGCGCACTATTATCATGAGAGGACAATGCCTTGGACGCGCCCAGTCGATGCTGGCTCAATCACCTGTTTAACAGGAACTCCTAAGGTTACCTCTTTTAGCTGGTAGCCTTAGCGGTTAACAGCGACCTCCCTTTTTTACTCTCGTCGCGTGAGTTAGCACTGATTTACCCTTGAAGCGAAAGTTTCCGTGTTCAGGCTTCGCCGTGCCCGTAATTTACAGTGGTCACCGCCTTGTCCCATTCCGAAAAAATGGGGAGTTATTGCTATGCTGAGCGCATTTAAACTCGATCGTAATCGCCTGACGCGCATCGAGCTGGAAGAAGATAACGACAAACTCAACACGTCTGTTTGGGTCGATCTGATCGAACCTGACGACAGCGAACGCGATCGCGTGCAATGCGAGCTCGGCCAGAGCCTGGCGACGCGTCCGGAACTGGAAGACATCGAAGCCTCGGCGCGTTTCTTCGAAGACGAAGACGGCCTGCACATTCACTCCTTCTTCTTCTTTGAAGATGCCGAAGACCACGCTGGCAACTCCACCGTGGCATTCACCATCCGCGAAGATCGCCTGTATACGCTGCGCGAACGCGAACTGCCAGCTTTCCGTCTCTATCGCATGCGTGCGCGCAATCAGATGCTGACCGATGGCAACGCCTATGAGCTGCTGCTGGATTTGTTTGAGACCAAAATCGAACAGCTGGCGGATGAGATCGAGAACATCTATAGCGCGCTGGAGAAACTCAGCCGCGTGATCATGGAAGGCCAGCAGGGCGAAGAGTACGATCAGGCGCTGTCACGTCTGGCGGAGCTGGAAGATATCGGCTGGAAAGTGCGGTTATGTCTGATGGATACCCAGCGTGCCCTCAACTTCCTGGTGCGCAAAGCGCGTCTGCCGGGCAACCAGCTGGAGCAGGCGCGTGAAATCCTGCGCGATATCGAATCGCTGTTGCCGCATAACGAATCGCTGTTCCAGAAGGTCAACTTCCTGATGCAGGCGGCAATGGGCTTCATCAATATTGAGCAGAACCGCATCATCAAGATCTTCTCAGTGGTTTCGGTGGTATTCCTGCCGCCCACGCTGGTGGCATCCAGCTACGGCATGAACTTCGAGTTTATGCCGGAGTTGAAATGGAGCTTTGGTTATCCGGGCGCGATTAGCCTGATGATTCTCGCTGGCCTGGCGCCGTACCTCTATTTCAAACGCAAGAACTGGCTTTAACCCTTCTTACTCCCCTCTAAACAATTCGAGTTGCAGCAAGGCGGCAAGTTTGTGAATCCCAGGAGCTTACTAAAGTAAGTGACTGGGGTGAATAAAGGCAGCCAACGTAGCTGCGACTTGAATTATGACGAGGGGAGCGTAATCTGTTGGCTCTCTTCTTAAATCAATGATTTCCACCCTATGGCGCGCTTCTCATTGCGACTTCAGTGGACACTGCTGCTGATTGCTTCGTTAGTGCTGGGGATTATCCTCCAGCTGTTCCATCTTCCTGCGGCCTTGCTGCTTGGCCCGATGATCGTCGGCACCTTTATGGGCTTGTCCGGCGCGACTGTTCGCATCGATAAACGTTTCTTCGTGCTGGCACAAGCGGTGCTTGGCTGCATGATTGGCCAGAGCTTATCGCCGGGCATTCTCACACCGCTGATTCAGGATTGGCCGGTGGTGTTGGCGGTGCTGGTGCTGACGTTGGCGGCCAGCGGCCTGTCCGGTTTTCTCCTGGTACGCTTCAGTAGTTTGCCCGGCCCAACCGGCGCATGGGGATCGTCGCCCGGCGGCGCTTCGGCGATGGTGGCGATGGCCGGTGATTTCGGGGCGGATGTGCGGCTGGTGGCGTTTATGCAGTATCTGCGCGTGCTGTTTGTCGCCACCGCTGCGGCCGTGGTGGCGCGCATTGGCCTCGGCACCCACGGCGGTGCAGCTGAACTGGTGTGGTTTCCCGCGCTGCACAGCAGCTTTCTGCTGACGCTGCTGGTGATGGTCGCCGGTGCGTGGCTCGGCCAGAGGCTGCGAATTCCCTCTGGTGCCTTGCTGCTACCCGCGCTGATCGGTGCGATATTGCACGGCACCGATGTGGCGACTTTGCAGGTTCCGGAATGGCTGCTGGCGCTAGCCTACGCACTGATTGGCTGGAGCGTGGGATTGCGTTTCACCCGACCGATTTTCAAACTTGCGCTGCGAACGCTGCCGCAAATGTTGCTGTCGATTTTTGGTTTGATGCTATTGTGCGGCGGATTAGCCTGGATGCTAACGCGCGTGCTACACGTCGATCTGATGACCGCCTATCTGGCAACCAGCCCGGGTGGGCTGGATACCGTGGCGATTATTGCGGCCGGCACGCGCGTCGATATGGCTTTTGTCATGGCGCTGCAGACGCTGCGTCTGTTCACCATTCTGCTTACCGGTCCGGCGCTGGCGCGTTTTATTTCACGCTACGCGCATGCGCGCCCGAGCTGAGAACGCAACCGCATCAATAATGAACACGGCGAGCGCCAGCCAGATAAAGCCGAAGGTCACCATTTTATCCGGCGTCAGGCGCTCGCCGTAGAACAGCACCGCCAGCAGGAACATCAGCGTCGGACCCAGATACTGGAAGAAACCGACGGTCGATAAGCGCAGACGCGCGCAGGCGGCAGCAAAAAACATCAGCGGAATGGTGGTGATAATGCCCGCCGCGACCAGCTTGAGATTGAGGCTCATGGCGTTGGCGCTGAGATGGCTGGTGGCGCTATCGGCAAAACCAAACAGGTAAATCGCCGCCAGCGGGAATAGCCACAGCGTTTCGATCAACATGCCACTTTGCGCATCGACCTGAATTTTTTTGCGCACCAAACCGTACAAAGCAAAACTCAACGCCAGGCCAAGGCCGATAATCGGCAGCGATCCAAACTGCCACAGCTGCACCAGCACGCCGGTGGTCGCCAGCAGTACCGCCAGCCACTGCAAGCGGCGGAAGCGTTCGCGCAGGAACAGCATGCCAAACACCACATTAATCAGCGGGTTGATAAAGTAGCCGAGGCTGGCTTCCAGCATGTGCTGATTGTTCACTGCCCAGATAAACAGCAGCCAGTTGCCGCCAATGGTGATGGCGGTCAGCGCCAGCAGCAGCACCTTTTTCGGCTGAGCCAGTACGCTACGTACCTGCGCCCAGCTGCGCGTCAATGTGATCAACAACAGCATAAACAGTGCGGACCAAATCACGCGATGCGTCATGATCTCGGTAGCGGGCACCTCTTTGACCAGTTTGAAGTAGGCGGGGGCAATGCCCCAAATGAAGTAAGCGCCGAGCGCATAGCCAATACCCTGGCGAGTTTGTTGCGAATCCATCATGTCATTCCAAAAATACTGATTAGCCAATCATGTAGGTGGCGGTAGCGGTGGCGATGTAATCGCCTTGCTGGTTATGTAACTCCACGCGCGCCACAGCGACTTTGTTGCCGCCGCGCAGCAGGCTGCTGGTGGCGACAAAGCGCTCGCCGCGGCCAGGGCGCAGATAATCCACGCGCATATCGATGGTGCCCATGCGTGACAGGCGCTGACGCAGCTCTTCCTCGGTAATGCTCTCCTGACGCGTCAGCGCATAGCTGACACACACCAGCCCGGCGGCGACATCGAGCACTGAAGCGATCACGCCGCCGTGCAGAATCTGCTGCGCCGCGTTGCCGACCAGCATGGTTTTATTGGCGAAGCCGAGTTCGGCGTAATCCGCTTCCAGTCGATCCAGCTCTAATCCGAGCGCCTGATTGAAGGGCATGTGATAAACAAAGATTTCGCCAATCAGACGACGCGCTTCCTGCTGTGTCAGCAACGGGGATGACATAATGCCTGCCTTAAAATGTTAACGAGTTGTGTATATTATGCCGCGTTCGAGCCGCTTTCCAGTTTCGGAAATCGGCGCTGATCAACCGCAGGTTTTGCGTGTAGAATGGCCTGCTTTTTGAACCGTCACTTGACGATTACGACACGCAGTTCTCTGGAGAATTCTATGCGTAAGCATTACGCCTTGCTGGCCGCGGCGCTGATCCTTCCTGGCCTGGCGCAGGCTGAAGAAGCCACGATAAAAGAGGTTCATGATGCACCGGCAGTGAAGGGCAGCATTATCGCTAACCTGCTGGAGAAACACGATAACCCGTTCGTGCTCTATCCTTACGAAAACAACTATCTGCTCTACACCTACACCAGCGACATGAACAAAGAGGCGATCTCTTCGTACAACTGGGCAGACAAAGCTAAAAATGATGAAGTAAAATTCCAGCTCAGCCTGGCGTTTCCGCTGTGGCGCGGCATTTTAGGCGATAACTCGGTGCTGGCGGCGTCTTATACTCAGCGCTCGTGGTGGCAGCTCTCGAACCGTGGTGCGTCATCACCGTTCCGTGAAACCGATTATGAGCCACAAATTTTCCTCGGCTGGGCCACCGATTACACCTTCGCAGGCTGGACCTTACGCGATGTGGAAACCGGCTTAGTGCATCAGTCGAACGGCCGCAGCGAGCCGACCTCACGCAGCTGGAACCGCGTTTACGCGCGCTTCATGGCGCAGAACGGCAATCTGCTCGCAGAGATCAAACCCTGGTATCGTCTGCCTGAAAGTGAAAGCAATGACGATAACCCGGACATCACCAAATACATGGGTTACTACCGCGCCAAGCTCGGCTACATGATGGGCGAGAACATTTTCAGCGTGGAAGGTAACTACAACTGGAACAGCGGCTTTGGCGGTGCAACCTTCGCCTGGAGCTACCCGATCTCTGAACACGTGCGCTTTTACACGCAGGTCTTCAGCGGTTATGGTGAATCATTGATCGACTATAACCATCGCCAGACGCGCTTCGGCGTGGGCGTGACGCTCAACGATCTGTTCTAACCCGCAACAAAGACAGGATTACCGTGGCAACATCGGCAGTGCTTAATCAGGAAATGCTGGCGCAGCAGGTATTACAAGATACCTTCGGCTATCAGCAGTTCCGCCCAGGTCAGCAAAACATCATCGAAACCGCCCTGTCAGGACGCGATTGTCTGGTGGTGATGCCGACTGGCGGCGGCAAATCGCTGTGCTATCAAATCCCGGCGCTGGTGCGCGAAGGGCTGACGCTGGTGGTTTCACCGCTGATTTCACTGATGAAAGATCAGGTCGATCAGCTGCTGGCCAACGGCGTGGCTGCAGCGTGCCTCAACTCGACGCAGACGCGTGAGCAGCAGCAGCAGGTGTTTGCGGATTGTCGTACCGGCAAGCTCAAGCTGCTGTATATCGCGCCTGAACGTCTGATGATGGACAATTTCCTCGACAGCCTGCACCAGTGGAATCCGGTGATGCTGGCGGTGGATGAAGCGCACTGTATTTCGCAGTGGGGCCACGATTTCCGTCCGGAATATGGCTCGATCGGCCAGTTGCGTCAGCACTTCCCTGATTTGCCGGTCATGGCATTGACCGCCACCGCCGATGAAACTACGCGTAACGATATCGTCCATCTGCTGCAGATGGACGATCCGCTGATTCAAATCAGCAGCTTTGACCGCCCCAATATTCGCTACACGCTGGTGGAGAAATTCAAACCCACTGAGCAACTTCTGCGTTATGTGCAGGATCAGCGCGGCAAAAGCGGCATCATTTACTGTAACAGCCGCGCCAAAGTGGAAGACACCGCCGCGCGCCTGCAGAGCCGTGGTTTGAGCGTTGGCGCGTATCACGCCGGCATTGATAGCGCGCAGCGTGCCAGCGTGCAGGAAGCTTTTCAGCGTGACGATCTGCAAATCGTGGTCGCCACCGTGGCGTTCGGGATGGGCATTAACAAACCCAACGTGCGCTTTGTGGTGCACTTCGATATTCCGCGCAACATCGAATCCTATTATCAGGAAACCGGCCGCGCCGGGCGCGATGGTCTGCCTGCCGAAGCGATGATGCTTTACGATCCGGCCGACATGGCGTGGCTGCGTAAATGTCTGGAAGAGAAAGTGCCCGGCCCGTTGCAGGATATAGAACGCCACAAACTCAACGCGATGGGCGCGTTTGCTGAAGCGCAAACCTGTCGTCGTCTGGTATTGCTGAACTATTTCGGCGAAGGTCGCCAGCAGCAGTGCGATAACTGCGATATCTGCCTCGATCCGCCGCGTCGCTACGACGGTTTGCTGGAGGCGCAAAAGGCCCTGTCGAGCATCTATCGTACCGGCCAACGCTTTGGAATGGGCTATATTGTTGAAGTTTTGCGCGGCGCCAGCAATCAGCGCATTCGCGACAACGGCCACGACAAACTGCCGGTGTACGGCCTGGGCCGCGAGCACAGCCACGAACACTGGATCAGCGTGCTGCGTCAGCTGATCCACCTCGGGATGGTAACGCAAAACATCGCTATGCATTCGGCGCTGCAACTCACCGAAGCGGCGCGTCCGGTATTACGTGCGGAAGTGCCGCTGATGCTGGCGGTGCCGCGTATCGTGACGGTGAAAACGCGCGGCAGCAGTTCGCCGAAAGTGCACAGCGGCAATTACGATCGCCAGCTGTTTGCCAAGCTGCGTAAGCTGCGCAAAGCGATTGCCGATGAAGAGAATATTCCGCCGTACGTGGTGTTTAACGATGCCACGCTGATTGAAATGGCAGAACAAATGCCGATTAGCGCGTCAGAAATGCTCAGCGTGAACGGCGTCGGTCATCGCAAACTGGAGCGTTTTGGTAAGCCGTTCCTGATGATGATCAAAGAACATGTTGATGAAGGTTAAAGGAAAAAATTCATGCTGATGTTATTCGCCACCGTCGCGCTGGTGCATCTGGTTGCGCTGATGAGTCCCGGCCCGGACTTCTTCTTTGTGTCGCAAACGGCGGCGAGCCGCTCGCGCAAAGAGGCGATGATGGGCGTTCTGGGCATTACGCTGGGTATTGTGATCTGGGCCGGAGTGGCGCTGATGGGCCTGCATCTGATCCTGGAAAAAATGGCCTGGCTGCATGAAATCATTATGGTCGGCGGCGGATTGTATCTGCTGTGGATGGGCTGGCAGCTGATGCGCTCAGCGCGTCAACGTCATAAGCAGCCACAATCGGAAGCGCCGGTGGTTGAGCTGCCGAAAAAGGGCATGAGCTTCCTGAAAGGTTTCCTGACTAACCTGTCGAACCCAAAAGCGATCATCTACTTCGGTAGCGTATTCTCATTGTTTGTTGGCAACGACGTTGGCGCGATGGAGCGCTGGGGGTTGTTCCTGCTGATTATCGGAGAGACGTTCGCGTGGTTTACGCTGGTGGCGGCGATTTTCGCTATGCCGTGGATGCGTGATAAGTATCAGCGAATGGCGAAGTGGGTGGATGGTATGGCGGGCGTGTTGTTCGCCGGTTTTGGCATTCACCTCATCATTTCACGTTAAGCCTGGTTTACTTGCCATTTCGGTACCGGGCAGTGCTCGCCCTCCTCACGTACGACGTGTACGCTCCGGGGGCTGCGCGCTGGCCGGCACCGAACTGGCTGCGCCACCAACGGCTTTGAAGTGGGTGCGATTTTCTTTTACGCCATTCTGCGTGCGCTGGCTAGCAGCGCGCCTACTGCCATAAACAATCCACCAAAGGTGCGGTTCAGCAGCTTCATCTGCTTCGGGCCTTTAATCCAGCCGGCGATACGCGTTGCCAGCGTGGCGTAACCAATCATTACGATGATATCGACCACAATGGTGGTCACGCCCAGCACCAGATATTGCATGAGCTGCGGCTGGTGCGGCTGAATAAACTGCGGGAACAGCGCAGCGAGAAACACGATGCTTTTCGGGTTGGTGAGGTTTACCAACACGGCACGCTTAAACAGGCGGCGACGCGGCATGGCTTTGGCAACGGCGTCGAGGTCGATGCCACCCGCCGAGCGCCACTGCTGAATGCCCAGCCATACCAGATAGGCTGCACCGGCCCACTTCAGGACTTCAAACGCCAGAATCGATTGGGAAAACAGCGCACCTAAACCGGCGCCGACCAGCACAATATGAATGGCCAGACCCAGCTGCAAGCCGGTAATCGATGCCGCTGCGCCGCGATAGCCGTGACTGATGCCGGTGCTCATGGTGTTGATCGCGCCGGAGCCGGGTGAAAGGCTGAGGATGGTTGTGGTCAGCAGATAGGTTAACCACCATTCAATGGTCATGTGTGACATTCCCTGAAGTTAGCGAAGTGTGACACAATACGACAGAAAATCGCCGCACGCTACGCAGCACAGGCGCGCAAATCACGTTTTTTTCAGGGGGACGGATGCAGCAGCATAAACAGAGTTGGCTCGGACGTGAGCGAGGCTTTTCGGCCTTTGCCACCGGTCCGCTGCTCGACTTCTGGCGTCGCCGTGAAGAGTGTGAATTTACCGGCGTCGGCAACCTGAAGATTCGCTACGTCCGTTTCACCTCACCGCAACATCGCCGTGTCATTCTGGTCGTGCCTGGCCGCATTGAGAGCTACATCAAGTATCCCGAACTGGCTTACGACCTGTTCATGTGCGGCTACGATGTGGTGATTCTCGACCATCGCGGTCAGGGACGCTCTGAACGTCTGCTGGAAGATTCGCATCGCGGCCATGTGGTGGAATTTGGCGACTACGTTGACGACCTGGAAACGCTGTATCTGAAAGAGATCGTGAGTCCACATTATCAGCAGCGCTACGTGCTGGCCCACTCGATGGGCGGCGCGATTTTAGCGCTGTTTCTGGCGCGTCAGCCGCAGGCGTTTCATGCTGCGGTGTTCTCCGCGCCGATGTTTGGCATTGTGCTGCCGCTGCCCGACTGGATGGCGCACCGCATTCTGGACTGGACCGAGAAACTGCCGGCGCTGCGTGAAGGTTACGCGCTGGGCACCGGGCGCTGGCGCGCCAATCCGTTTGGCATCAACCGCCTGACGCATAGCCGCGAACGCTATCGCCGTAACCTGCGTTTTTACGCCGACGATCCGGCAATTCGCGTCGGTGGCCCCACTTATCACTGGGTGCGCGAAGGCGTGCAGGCCGGGCGGGACATCTTCAATCAGGTAGCGAACATCACCACGCCGACCTTGCTGCTGCAGGCCAGTGAAGATGATGTGGTGGATAACCGCTCACAAAATCTATTTTGTACGGCGATGGCCGCAGCAGGACATCCCTGCGCGGGCAACGCGCCGTATGTGATCAAAGGAGCGCGTCATGAGATCTTGTTTGAAACAGACGCGATGCGTGCCGAAGCGCTAAACGCGGTGGTCGATTTCTTTGAACGCCACGCTTAATCAATTTTACTTTCCGATATCAACACCCGAGGTTTACATGTATCACATCGTCGCATCCGACCTGGATGGCACGCTGCTCTCTCCGGACCATCGCCTGACGCCGTTCGCGCGCACCACGCTGCAGGAACTGGTGGCGCGTGATATCCACTTTGTCTTTGCCACCGGCCGTCACTATATCGACGTCGGACAGATGCGCGATAAGCTCGGCATTCCGGCTTACATGATCACGTCTAATGGCGCACGCGTGCACAACGCCGCAGGTGAACTGGTGTTCAGCCACAATCTTGACGCCGACATCGCCAGCGATCTGTATGGCCTGCAATATCATGACGAGCATATCCTGACGCACGTCTATCGCGACGATGAGTGGTTCATGAGCCGTCATCGTCCGGATGAGCAGGACTATTTCCGTGAATCGGTGTTTAACTATCAGGTTTACCAGCCGGGCATGCTGCCGACTGATGGCATCAGCAAAGTGTTCTTCACCTGCGAAGATCCGGAGCGTTTAATTCCCATGGAGCAGGCGATTGAAGCGCGCTGGGGCGATCGCGTGAATGTCAGCTTCTCGCTGCCAACGTGTCTGGAAGTGATGGCGGGCGGCGTTTCCAAAGGCCACGCGCTGGAAGCGGTAGCGAAACAGCTCGGCCACTCGCTGAAAGCGTGCATCGCCTTCGGCGACGGCATGAATGATGTGGAGATGCTCAGCATGTCGGGTAAAGGCTGCATCATGCGCAATGCGCAGCAGCGTTTGAAAGATACCTTGCCGACGCTGGAAGTGATTGGCAGCAACGCGGATGACGCCGTGCCGCATACGCTGCGTAAACTGTTCCTCGCCTAGAAAAAAGGGCCGGTCACCACCGGCCCTTTTTCGTTATGCCAGCTGTTTCTTGTGCTTGTGCTCACTGACCATGGTGAGCAGCAGCAGAATCACTGCCAGCACCGATCCGCCAATCATCACAATGAATCCGCCGTCCCAGCCGAAATAATCCACGGTGTAACCGACAATCGCACTCGCCGCAACCGATCCGCCGAGATAGCCAAACAGCCCGGTAAAGCCGGCTGCCGTTCCGGCCGCTTTTTTCGGTGCCAGTTCCAGCGCGTGCAAGCCAATCAGCATCACAGGACCGTAAATCAGGAAGCCGATCACAATCATGCACAGCATGTCGATGCCTGGATTGCCTGGAGGATTCAGCCAGTACACCACGGTGGCGATGGTCACCAGCGTCATAAAGAACACGCCGGTTGCGCCACGGTTGCCGCGGAACACTTTGTCCGACATCCAGCCGCACAGCAGCGTGCCGGGAATACCGGCATATTCGTAAAAGAAGTAGGCCCACGAGGATTTATCCAGCGTGAAGTGCTTCACCTCTTTCAGGTAGGTCGGCGACCAGTCGAGAATGCCGTAACGCAGCAGGTATACAAACACGTTCGCCAGTGCGATGTACCACAGCAGCTTGTTGGGCAGAATGTACTGCATGAAAATCTGCTTCGCCGTCAGCTCCTGCTCGTGATCCTCGTTGTAATCCGGCGGATAATCATTTTTCCACGCTTCAATCGGCGGTAAACCGCAAGATTGTGGTGTGTCACGCATCAAGGCGAAGGCAATAATCGCGATGAGGATGGCGCCAAACGCCGGCATATACAGCGCGGCTTTCCAGTCGTTAAACCACGCCATGCCGAGCAGGAACAGCAGCGGAGGAATACCGCCACCGACGTTATGCGCGCAGTTCCACACCGACACAATTCCGCCGCGCTCTTTCTGCGACCACCAGTGCACCATGGTGCGCCCGCACGGCGGCCAGCCCATGCCCTGGAACCAGCCGCACAGGAACAGCAGCACAAACATCACCATGATGCTGGAGGTGGCCCACGGCACGAACCCCATCACCAGCATCACCGCTGCGGCAAGGATCAATCCGGCGGGCAAAAACACGCGCGGATTCGAGCGGTCTGAGACCGAGCCCATAATGAATTTCGAGAAGCCGTAAGCGATGGAAATGCCCGATAGCGCAAAGCCGAGATCGCCGCGCGAGAAGCCTTGTTCCACCAGATAAGGCATTGCCAGCGCAAAGTTTTTACGCACCAAATAGTAGGCGGCATAGCCAAAAAATATTCCCAGGAAAATCTGCCAGCGCAGACGACGATAAAGCGGATCAACACGATCATCGGCCACTTGTGGGCGATGCGGTGCAGGTTTGAAAATACTCAACATGAGTGTGGCCCTCCAGGGCGCGATATAGTTATGAGTTCCCAGCAGGTTGGGGCAAAAACAGGCAGTAAAAATGGCAAAGCGAAGTTTCCATTTCGCGCAAAGGATAGTGATGGTCACGCGCAGTTACTGTGACATGTGACACATATGTTACAGTTTTATGACAATGGAGAGCGAAAAAAACCAGGAAATGTTGTATTTCGCGCATTTTTAGCCGGTCGTAAAAATGAGGTTCGAAAATTATTCGTCGTTATTTTATCCACTTGTAAACCAGATAGTTCACCCCGATTTCGACAGTTTGTTTACACTAGCGCCACTGTTCATTTTGGGATCGTTACCGTGCCGTTACTGATCGTTACCACCATTCTGTGGGCCTTTTCCTTCAGTTTGATCGGGGAATACCTTGCTGGTCAGGTGGATTCCTGGTTCTCTGTTTTGATGCGTCTGGCGCTCGCCGCCATCGTTTTCCTGCCGTTCCTGCGCTGGCGCGGTTACCGTGCTTCCACCATCCTGCTGTATATGCTGGTGGGCATGCTGCAGCTTGGCATCATGTATTTATTAAGCTTTGAGGCTTATCTGTATCTTAGCGTGACCGAGTTCCTGCTGTTCACCGTGATGACGCCGCTGTATGTCACGCTGATCTACGATTTGCTCAGCCGACGTCCGCTGCGTATCGGCTATGCCTTCAGCGCGCTACTGGCGGTAATTGGTGCGGCGATTATTCGTTACGACAAAGTCAGCGACCATTTCTGGTTTGGCTTGCTGCTGGTACAGGCGGCAAACATCTGCTTCGCCATCGGCATGGTGGGCTACAAACGCCTGCAGGAAACTCGCCCGATGCCGCAGCACACCGCATTTTCGTGGTTCTATCTGGGCGCGGTGATGATCGCGGTGATCGCCTGGAGCTTGTGGGGCAATCCGAACAAACTGCCGACCACGTCGCTGCAGTGGGGCATTCTGGTGTGGCTGGGCGTGGCGGCTTCAGGTTTGGGCTACTTCATGTGGAACTACGGCGCTACGCAGGTGGATGCTGGCACGCTGGGTATTATGAACAACATGCATGTGCCAGCGGGCTTGCTGGTGAATCTGGCGATCTGGCAGGAGAAACCGCATTGGCCAAGTTTTCTCGCCGGTGCCGCCGTGATTTTCGCATCCCTTTATGTGCACAAACGCTGGGTATTAGGTAAGAAAAGCAACGCATAGGCTAAAAGGGAAGGGATAGCGCGGCAGAGGAGCAAAGCATCCGAGCCATGGATGGCGAGGCTGATCCACAAGGAAGTGGTTTCCCTTTGCGATCTGCCGCGCTATCCCTGACCCGGCTCGAACAAAGAAGCGATTAACCCTTCTTAGCCGGCGCCGGACGATGAATCATCGTCAACCCTTTCAGGAAATTACGCAGAATCTGGTCACCGCATTCGCGGAAATTCTTATGATCAGGGTTGCGGAAAATCGCGCCAACTTCAGCCTGTGAGATCTTAAAGTTCGCTTTCAGCAGCACATCCGGAATATCGGTGGTCTTCAGCTCAAAGGCGATACGCAATTTCTTCATGAAAATGTTGTTATTCATGCGGCGCTCAATCGAAGGCGCGGGCGCATCTTCACTCTTACCGCGACGGTAAAAAATCAGACCGTTAAGGAAGTAGCCCATCAATACATCTGGCAGCTTGCGAAACGCGGCATCGTCATCTTTCTTCATCCACGCCTGCACGTCTTCCAGCGGCACTTCACTTCCTGCCAGGGCAAAAATCTCCACCACTTTGCTATCGCTCAAATCCAGCATATAGCGCACGCTGCGCAGAACATCGTTACTCATCATGGTGAAACTCTCTTGGTCGCGGGTTGAGGCGGCGCATTATAGAGCAGGCGGGGCAGGGATAACAGCGCGGGCGACCTTCGCCGCCCAACAACATCAGGATGAGGTGATTTGCAGTGAGCCGGGACGCGCGGCATCGCGCACAAAGGGCAGATGTTCACAGGCGTGCTGACGGGCAAACCGCACAAAGGCTTCCATTACCGGCTGACGCTGCTCGCCTTCGCGTACGGCGGCATACAAGCGGCTCCACAAACCACCGCCTAAGGTCTTGGTCACCACCAAACCCTGCTGCTCAAAATTCTCTACCACCCAATGTGGCAGCGCGGCGATGCCCATACGCGCCGACACCATCTGAATCAGCAGCAGCGTGTTATCGACGCTCTTCAAGGCTGGACTGACGCCCGCAGGCTGCAGGAAATGGCGCCACACATCCAAACGCTGACGCTGCACCGGATAAATCATCAGCACTTCATCGGCCATATCTTCCGGGGCAATGTGCTCAAGCTGCGCCAAAGGATGATCCGGTGCCATCACCAAACGCACTTCAAAATCGAACATCGGTGAATAAAACAATCCACTGCGCGGCAAAATATCGGAGGTCAACACCACATCCAGCTCGCCCTGTTGCAACGCGGGTTGCGGATCAAAGGTCACGCCGGATTTGAAATCCATCACCACCTGCGGCCAGCTCTGGCGGAAATTATTTAGCGCGGGCGTCAGCCACTGAATACAGCTGTGACACTCAATGGCAATACGCAACGTGGCCTGATGCGGCTCATGACACGCCTGCAAAGCCTGCTGAATCTGCGGTAAAACCTGCTCAGCCAACTGCAGCAAAATCTCTCCCTGCGGCGTAAAACGCAGCGGCTGGCTTTTACGCACAAACAGGCGAAAACCCAGCCGCTGCTCCAGATCGCTGAACTGGTGGGATAACGCCGATTGCGTCTGATGAAGCTGGGAGGCGGCGGCAGCTAACGAGCCGGTGTTCCGTAACGCCTGCAGCGTCCGCAGGTGTTTGAGTTCGATCATGAGAATCCTTCACATCGAGATTGAACAAATTGCGCTTGAGGAACATACAGTACCCGCAGATTATGGCGGTGTAAACATCTGGACGGCTAAACATCTCTGCCCCCTATTCAGTTAAGAATATCTGGAGAACAGAAAATGACCATTCTGAACCACACTCTCGGTTTCCCTCGCGTTGGATTGCGTCGTGAATTGAAAAAAGCACAGGAAAGCTATTGGGCAGGTAAAAGCTCACAGGAAGAGCTACTGGCGGTGGGGCGTGAACTGCGCGCCCGTCACTGGCAACAGCAGAAAGAGGCGGGCGTGGATCTGCTGCCAGTCGGCGATTTCGCCTGGTACGATCACGTGCTCACCACCAGCCTGCTGCTGGGTAACGTGCCAGCTCGTCACCAAAATCAGGATGGCTCGGTCGATCTCGACACGCTGTTCCGCCTTGGCCGTGGCCGCGCACCAAGCGGTGAACCGGCGGCAGCGGCGGAAATGACCAAATGGTTCAACACCAATTATCACTACATGGTGCCGGAATTCACTCAAGGGCAGCAGTTCAAACTGACCTGGACTCAGTTGCTGGATGAGGTTGATGAAGCGCTGGCGCTCGGGCACAAGATTAAACCGGTGCTGCTGGGTCCGGTTACCTATTTGTGGCTGGGTAAAGTGAAAGGTACGCCGTTCGACCGCCTGTCACTGCTCAAAGACATTCTGCCGGTTTACCAACAGGTGCTGGCTGAACTGAAAAAACGCGGCATCGAATGGGTACAAATCGATGAGCCAGCACTGGCGCTGGAACTGCCGCAAGCGTGGCGCGATGCCTTCAAACCGGCTTACGACGCGCTGCAGGGCGAAAGCAAACTGCTGCTCACCACCTATTTCGACAGCATCGGTCAGAATCTCGACGTGATCAAAGCGCTGCCGGTGCAAGGTCTGCATGTTGACCTGGTCCACGGCAAAGACGACATCCAACAGGTGAACCAGCAGATTCCCGCGGATTGGCTGCTCTCCGTCGGCGTAATCAATGGCCGTAACGTCTGGCGTGCCGATCTCAGCAGCTGGTTTACGCGCCTGCAGCCGCTGGTGGGGCAGCGTCAACAATTGTGGATTGGATCATCCTGCTCGCTGCTGCACAGCCCAATCGACTTAAGCGTGGAAACGCGCCTCGATGAGGAAGTGAAAAGCTGGTTCGCCTTTGCTCTGCAGAAGTGCGCTGAGCTTGCACTGCTGAGTCATGCGCTGAACAACAACGATGCCGCTTCGCTGGTTGAGTGGAGCGCACCGATTCGTGCGCGTGCCAACTCCACGCGCGTTCACAATGCCGCAGTCGGCGAGCGTCTGGCGAAAATTCAGGCCAGAGACGTTGAACGTGCCAGCAGCTACTCCGAGCGTGCCAAAGCGCAGCGTCACCGCTTTAACCTGCCAGCGTGGCCGACCACCACCATAGGTTCATTCCCGCAAACCACCGAAATTCGCGGCCTGCGCCTCGACTTTAAAAAAGGCAACATTGATGGTGGAAACTACCGCACTGGCATCGCCGAGCACATCAAACAGGCAATTGTGGAGCAGGAACGGTTGGGCCTCGACGTGCTGGTGCATGGCGAAGCAGAACGTAACGACATGGTGGAATACTTCGGCGAAAACCTCGACGGCTTCGTGTTCACCCAAAACGGCTGGGTACAGAGCTACGGCTCGCGCTGCGTTAAACCGCCGATCATCATCGGCGACGTAAGCCGTCCGCAAGCTATCACCGTTGAGTGGGCGAAGTACGCGCAGTCGCTGACCGATAAACCGGTGAAAGGCATGCTGACTGGTCCTGTGACGATTCTCTGCTGGTCGTTCCCGCGTGAAGATGTAAGCCGTGAAACCATCGCTAAACAGATTGCGCTGGCGCTGCGTGACGAAGTGGAAGATCTGGAAAAAGCCGGTATTGGCATTATTCAGATTGATGAACCGGCACTGCGCGAAGGCCTGCCGCTGCATCAGTCCGATTGGGCGGCGTACCTGACCTGGGCGGTGGATGCGTTCCGTCTCAATGCCGCCGTGGCGCAGAATGAAACCCAGATCCATACCCACATGTGTTACTGCGAGTTCAATGACATCATGGACTCGATTGCCGCGCTGGATGCGGACGTTATCACCATCGAAACCTCACGTTCCGATATGGATCTGCTGGATACCTTTAAGGAGTTCGACTATCCCAACGAAATCGGTCCGGGCGTGTATGACATTCACTCACCAAACGTGCCGAGCGTGGAGTGGATAGAAGAGTTGCTGCGTAAAGCGGCGCAGAGCATCCCGGCAGAGCGTCTGTGGGTTAACCCGGATTGTGGCCTAAAAACGCGTGGCTGGACGGAAACTCGTCAGGCGCTGGCGAACATGGTAAAAGCGGCGCAAAACCTGCGGGGTGAAACGGCTTAGTCGCTGTAAATGAGATTGGGGCGCCACGCGCCCCTTTTTATTATGCGTTCGGCGCTACGCCATGCTGCGCGAACCATGCCAGCATGCGTTGCCAGCCATCTTTGGCGGAATCGGCGTGATAGCTCGTACGATAATCCGCGTTGAAAGCATGTCCCGCATCCGGATACACCACGATCTCCGCTTTAGCATTGGCGGCGTGCAGCGCCTGTCGCATCTTATCAATGCTCTCCAGCGGGATGCTCTCATCCTGACCACCGTAAAGGCCCAGCACCGGTGCATTGAGATCCACCGCGATATCGATCGGATGCTTCTGCTGCTTCAGCGTCTTCTCACCGTCTAAGCGTCCATACCACGCCACCGCTGCACGCACCTGCGGATTGTGCGCGGCAAACAGCCAGCTAATACGTCCGCCCCAGCAGAAACCGGTAATCGCCAGGCGACGGATATCACCATCGTGGCGCGTGGCCCAGTTGGCCACATGATCGAGATCGGACAACACCTGCGAATCCGGAACTTTACTCACCAGCTCTTTAAACAGCGTGGGAATGTCGTGGTAATCGTTGGGATCGCCCTCGCGGAAATAGAGTTCCGGAGCGATGGCCAGATAACCTTCCAGCGCCAGACGGCGGCAGACATCGCGGATATGCTCGTGCACGCCGAAAATCTCCTGCACTACCAACACCACCGGCAAGGTGCCTTGATACTCTTTTGGTCGGGCGTAATAGGCAGGCAGGTTTTCGCCCTGGCTCGCAACTGAGGTCTCGCCAGCATGAATCGCGTCGCTGCCGGTAATAATGGTGCTGCTTGCGGTGGGCTGAACGGCCGGTGCAAAGCCGCCGGGTGCCGTTTTTTGTGCCATATTGTCTTCGGTTTTCATTGTTCTCTCCGTGCTAGCAAATGCGCAATCACGTAACTATAGCCTGGCGAAGTGAAGCAAGGCTGGCGTAGGGTGCAGAGGGATTTTTTCACGTGTGCTGCTTCTCTATTAACATTGCCAACAACACTTACACAGCACCGCTTGTAGCAATTCAGAATTGCACAGCGTTAATGTGTGATTTATGTCACATAATGTTTTTCTGATAATGTAAGTTTCATTATCGATGGTGAATTGAGTCACATATTTATGCCGCCTGCTCACGTAGAGTGGCGCGCTCATCCCCAATTATCAGGAGTCTGTTATGGCCCAGTCTGACGTTTTCCACCTTGGCATTACTAAAGCTGATTTGAAAGGAGCCACGTTGGCCATCGTGCCTGGCGATCCTGAGCGCGTAAAGAAAATCGCCGCGCTGATGGACAATCCACAGCATCTGGCTTCACACCGTGAATTCACCAGCTATCTGGCCGAAGTGGATGGCAAACCGGTTGTGGTGTGCTCCACCGGTATCGGCGGACCTTCAACGTCAATTGCGGTTGAAGAGCTGGCGCAACTGGGTGTGCGCACCTTCCTGCGGGTTGGCACCACTGGCGCTATTCAGCCGCATATTAATGTGGGCGATGTGCTGGTCACTACCGCTTCGGTACGCCTCGACGGTGCCAGCCTGCACTTTGCGCCGATGGAGTTCCCGGCCGTGGCTGATTTCACCTGCACCACCGCGCTGGTGGCAGCGGCAGAAGCGTGCGGCGCGAAAACCCACATTGGGATTACCGCCTCATCTGACACCTTCTATCCAGGCCAGGAACGCTACGACACTTTCTCCGGTCGTGTGGTGAATCGCTTCCAGGGCTCAATGGAAGAGTGGCAGCAAATGGGCGTCCTCAACTATGAGATGGAATCCGCTACACTGTTAACCATGTGCGCCAGTCAGGGACTGCGTGCCGGCATGGTGGCTGGCGTCATCGTGAACCGTACGCAAAAAGAGATCCCGGATGCCGCGACCATGAAGCAGACCGAAAGTGATGCGGTGAAAATTGTGGTTGAAGCCGCGCGTCGCTTAATTTAGTGCGCCAGTCAGGGATGAATTCGAGACCAGGCTTATAAGGAATCCCGCTATTTCCTGATTAGAATGCGCGCAATTTCAGCAGCTACTGAGAAATTTCTTATGCGCAAAATGGTTTCTGTCTCACGTCCCAATTTCATGAATAATCCCGCTACTGCACAATCACGCGTTGAAGGTGCAGCAGCGAGATTTCGCCAGGCGATGGCGGCGAATAATTATCCTCTTGCGCGTCAATGCTGTGAAGAAGTGCTGCGCGTCTTGCCCAATCATATGCAGGTGCTCAGCGACTACGCGCTCACCCTGATGCGCGTTGGCGAATACAAAAAATCTTATAAAATTTACCAGAAGATCTACCAGGCTCCGGCCGCGCAGCGTGCGCAGGCATCGGAAACCTGGCTGGATGGATTAACCGAAGTGTGCGGCTGGTTGAATAAAGAAGATGAGTTGGCGCGGTACGGCCTCGAATCGCTGCAGAAATCCGATGTGACCTTCAGTAAAGGGGCGAAAGTCGCCTTCCCTTCTGAGGCACCACCGCCGATCAACCGCAGTAATCCGGCAGAAAATATCATCTCCTTTAGCCTGTATGGCAGTCAGCCACGCTACTGCGAAACCTTGATTAAAAACATCGAAGTGGCGCGCGAGCTTTATCCCGACTGGATCTGCCGCATCTATCTCGACGACAGCGTGCCGCAGCACGTCTGGCAGCGCCTGACGCAGCCAAACACCCAACTGGTGGATATGTCGCATGAGAAAACTATCTTCCCAACGCTGTGGCGTTTTCTGGTGATGGACGATACCAGCGTCAAACGCTACATCGTGCGTGATGCGGATTCGTTGCTGTCCGAGCGCGAAGTCGTGGCGGTAGAAGCCTGGCTGACTTCGCCTTACTGGTTCCATCATATGCGCGATTACTTCTCGCATACCGAGCTGCTGCTGGCGGGCATGTGGGGCGGCTGCCACGGCGTGTTCCACAACGTTGAGCAGCAGATGCGTGACTTTATCGCGCAATATGAAGGCAGCGAACGATTTACCGATCAGTACTTCCTCAAAGTGGCGCTGTGGCCGACGGTACGTGAGAGCATCTTGAATCATGACGATATTTTCCGCTTCCATCATGCACAACCGTGGCCGGCGCATCAGCCGATTCGCTGGCAAACCGACAGCTTCCACGTCGGTAGTAACGCCGGTTTTGCCAGCATGGCGGGCCAGGTCGAAAACGCTGAGAACGGCTGGCAGCAGGTTGAGATCACCTACGACGGGAAAAGCTGGACCTATCCGGCCAAAATCCAGGGTGAAACCGAATGGGTGTTGCCGATGCCCTTCTTCCTGATTGATGCGTGGAAAGCGGGCGATCTCACCGTAAAAGCCCTCTAATTAGAGAACGTTTTCCCTAAATAATTCGAGTCGCAGGAAGGCGGCAAGCGGCGAATCTCCGGGAGCTTACATCAGTAAGTGACTGGGGTGAGAACGTGCAGCCAACGCATCTGCGGCTTGAAGTATGAAGGGAAAAAAATCTGGACATTCATACAGTAGAGCTCTACCTTTTCCCTCAGCAAGTCGATCCGCGGGGGGATTATGGATCAGCAACTTATCATTAGCGGCGCGCTGGCGCTGGCCGGTTTGGGCATTGGCTGGATCATTGCTCAACTGCGCGCCGGTCATCAGCACGCCAGCTTCACCACCGAGCGTCGCCTGCTGGAAGAGGCGCAGCAGCGTCAGCAGCAGCAGCTCGAACAGTTACAGCAGCAAATCCAGCAACGCGAGCAGGAGATGCGCCAGCTACACGGTGCACTGAGCGGTGCGCAGGAACGTTTGCAGCAGCTTGATTACTGGCGCGGCGAAAGTGAACAACTCAGCCGTGAACTGCGAAATCAGCTGGAAGTGAACAGCGCGCAGGAAGCCGAACTGCGCGAAGTGACCATTCGTCTTGAAGAGACGCGCTACGGTGCAGAAGAGAAGCAGCGACTACTGACCAACAGCGAACAGCGCCTCAGCGCGCAGTTTGAAAATCTCGCCAATCGCATCTTCGAAAACAGCGGGCGGCGCGTCGATGAACAAAACCGTCAAAGCCTGAATAGCCTGATTGGTCCGCTGCGCGAACAGCTGGACGGTTTCCGCCGTCAGGTCACCGACAGCTTTGGCCTGGAAGCGCGTGAACGTCACACGCTGACCCACGAAATTCGCCAGTTACAGCAACTCAACGCACAGATGGCGCAGGAAGCGGTCAATCTTACTAAAGCGCTGAAAGGCGACAATAAAATTCAGGGAAACTGGGGCGAAGTGGTGTTGGCCCGTGTGCTGGAAGCGTCTGGCCTGCGTGAAGGTTACGAATACCAAACGCAGGTGAGCGTGCAACTGGAACAGCAGGGCAGGATGCAACCGGATGTGATCGTGCGTTTGCCGCAGGGTAAAGATGTGGTGATTGACGCCAAAATGACGCTGGTTGCCTACGAACGCTACTTCAATGCCGACGATGAAGCCACGCGTGAGCAGGCGATTCAGGAACACATTAGCGCCATGCGCGGACACATTCGCCTGCTGAGCCGTAAAGATTACCAACAATTGCCCGGTTTACGCTCTCTGGATTATGTGTTGATGTTTATCCCGGTGGAACCGGCGTTTCTGCTGGCGATTGATCGTCAGCCCGAGCTGATTAGCGAAGCGTTACAGCAGAACATTATGCTGGTTAGTCCCACCACTTTGCTGGTGGCGCTGCGTACTATCAATAATCTCTGGCGTTATGAGCATCAAAGCCGCAACGCACAGCGCATCGCCGACCGGGCAACGCGGCTGTACGACAAAATGCGGCTGTTTGTCGATGACATGAGTGGCATCGGGCACAATCTCGACAAAGCGCAGCAAAGCTATCATCAGGCGATGAAAAAGCTGTCTGAAGGGCGCGGCAATCTGATCGCACAAAGTGAAGCGTTCCGTTCGCTTGGCGTGGAGATCAAACGTCCGATTAATCCGCAACTGGTTGAACAAGCGCAGCCGGAAGAAGCGGATGAAGATTGGGCAGACGATCGCACCGAGGATGAAAACGTTGCAGAACCAACAACAGACTCGCTGCGCCGCATCAACGAATAGCACGGTGGTCGCGTGCTCGTGTAGCGCGACTCTGATACACTTCGGCAAGAATTGTTTGTGGAACAGGTAAAACCGATGGCAGATGAATCACAGCAGGAAACTACCCATTTTGGCTTCCAGACCGTCGCGAAAAGCGAAAAGGCCGATAAAGTTGCGGACGTGTTTCACTCCGTCGCGGCAAAATATGACCTGATGAACGATTTGATGTCGTTTGGCATCCATCGTGTCTGGAAGCGTTTTACCATTGACAGCAGCGGCGTGCGCCGCGGTCAGCGCGTGTTGGATCTGGCGGGTGGTACCGGCGATCTCACGGCAAAATTCTCACGTCTGGTGGGCGAAACCGGCCAGGTTGTGCTGGCAGACATCAACAGCTCGATGCTGAAGATGGGCCGCGAAAAGCTGCGTAATCTCGGCGTGTCGGGCAATGTCAGCTATGTGCAGGCGAATGCCGAAGCGCTGCCGTTCCCGGATAACTACTTCGATTGCATCACCATCTCATTCGGCTTGCGTAACGTGACCGAAAAAGAGAAAGCGCTGGCATCAATGTTCCGCGTGCTGAAGCCAGGCGGACGTCTGCTGGTGCTGGAGTTCTCGAAGCCGCTGCTGGAGCCGCTCAGCAAAGCTTACGATACCTATTCATTCCATATTCTGCCGCGTATTGGTCAGCTGGTGGCGCAAGACGCTGAAAGCTATCGCTATCTGGCGGAGTCGATTCGTATGCATCCCGATCAGGAAACCCTGAAAGCGATGATGAACGATGCGGGCTTTGAAAATACCACCTACTTCAACATGACTGGCGGTATTGTCGCGCTGCATCGCGGATTTAAATTCTAATCCATCATGACTTTAACTCCTCTCATCACCGGCGGTCTTGAGACCGCCCTGAACCGTGTTCTCTATCGCGATCGCAGCCTGAGAGCCGCACGCCAGCGTTTGGCTGGTAAGGTATTGATGCTGCGTCTGCAAGAGCTCGATTTTCCTTTGGTGCTGGTATTTAGCGAATCGCAACTCGATGTGCTGAGTGATTGGCAAGACAACAGCGACTGCACGGTGAGTTTGCGTGTCAGTACTTTGCCGAAACTGCGCGATCGCCAGCAGCTCACCAGCATGATTCGTAGCGGTGAACTGGAGGTGGACGGCGACTTGCAGGTGGTACAGCAATTCTCCGCGCTGATGGATCTCGCCGAGCTGGATCCGGCGGAATATCTTGCACCGTGGATTGGCGATATCGCTGCGCAAGGCGTAAGCCAGGCCGCACAGCAGGCGCTGAAATTCGTGCAGCAGCAGTTCATCCGCCGCCAGGATTATCTTGGTCAGGTGCTGACGGAAGAGTGGCGCGTTGCGCCGGGCGCACTGGAACTGGCATGGTTTTGCGAGGAAGTGGAAGCGATAGAACGTTCGCTCAATGCGTTTGAAACGCGTTTGGCACAGCTGGAGGCGAAATGACGCTGGGAGAAATTCGGCGCTTATACTTCATCATCAAGATCTTTCTGACTTACGGCCTTGATGAACTGATTCCCCGCATGCGCTTCACACTGCTTTTACGCTTGTGGCGGCGCTGCATCTTCTGGATCCCTAACCAACATAAAGATGCTTCCGCCGGCGTGCGCATCCGTTTAGCGATGGAGCAGTTGGGGCCGGTGTGGATCAAATTCGGTCAAATGCTCTCGACGCGTCGCGATCTGTTCCCACCGGCGATTGCCGATGAACTGGCGGTGCTGCAGGACCGCGTTGCGCCATTTGATGGCGTGAAAGCCAAACAGCAGATTGAAAAGTCGATTGGCGGCCCGGTGGAAACCTGGTTTGAAGACTTCGATATCAAACCGCTGGCCTCGGCTTCTATCGCGCAGGTGCATACCGCAACGCTGAAATCCAACGGCCGCGCGGTGGTAATTAAAGTGATTCGTCCCGACATCCTGCCGGTGATCAGAGCCGATATGCGACTGATTTACCGTCTGGCGCGGTGGGTGCCGCGTTTGTTGCCGGATGGTCGTCGTCTGCGTCCGGTAGAAGTGGTGCGCGATTACGAAAAGACCTTAATTGATGAGCTGAATCTGCTGCGTGAAGCGGCGAATGCCATCCAGCTGCGTCGTAACTTTGACCAAAGCCGCATGCTGTATGTGCCGGAAGTGTTTTCTGATTATTGCAGCGAATCGATGATGGTGATGGAACGCATTTACGGCATTCCGATCTCAGATATCGCCACGCTGGAGCAGCACGGCGTTAACATGAAACTGCTGGCCGAGCGCGGTGTGCAGGTATTCTTCACCCAGGTGTTCCGTGACAGCTTCTTCCACGCCGACATGCATCCCGGCAATATCTTCGTCAGCTACGATCACCCGGAAGATCCGCAATATATCGGCATCGACTGCGGTATCGTCGGTTCGCTGAACAAAGAAGATAAGCGCTATCTGGCCGAGAACTTCATCGCCTTCTTTAACCGCGATTACCGCAAAGTGGCCGAGCTGCATGTGGATTCTGGCTGGGTACCTGCCGATACCAACGTCGAAGACTTTGAGTTTGCCATTCGTACCGTATGTGAGCCGATTTTCGAAAAGCCGCTGGCTGAGATTTCGTTTGGCCACGTGCTGCTGAACCTGTTCAACACCGCGCGTCGCTTTAATATGGAAGTGCAGCCGCAGCTGGTGCTGTTGCAGAAGACGCTGCTGTATATTGAAGGGATTGGCCGCCAACTCTATCCGCAGCTTGACCTGTGGAAAACGGCCAAGCCTTTCCTCGAAGATTGGATCAAAGATCAAATTGGTATCCCGGCGATTTTGCGGGCGGTGAAAGAGAAAGCGCCGTACTGGGCGGAAAAACTGCCGGAGTTGCCGGAGCTATTTTACGACAGCATGCGCCAGCACAAATTATTGAAGCACAGCGTCGATAAACTCGTCACCGATTTAAACGTACAGCGAACACGCAATCATCAGGCGCGCTATCTGTTTGGTGTAGGCGCTACATTGTTATTAAGTGGCACCGCCGTGCTGTTAAGTCGACCGGATTGGGATTTCTTCCCGGCGCTATTAATGGCCGCTGGCTTCGTCACCTGGCTTATTGGCTGGCGCAAGACAAACTGATTGTCTGCCTGGTGCAAATCGCGTAATGTCGCAAGCTAAAGCCCGAAATCATACGGGCTTTCTGTGCGTTACAGTCAACAGTTTTTCACAGAATATTAGAGGCATATCTCATGGGCGGTATCAGTATTTGGCAATTGTTAATCATTGCCGTCATTGTTGTTCTTCTGTTCGGTACCAACAAACTTCGTAACCTGGGTTCGGATTTAGGATCTTCCATTCGTGGCTTCAAAAAAGCTATGGGCGATGAAGACGATAAAAAGGATCAACCGAAAGAGCAGGACGCTGACTTCAACGCCAAAACTCTGGCAGACAAACAGCAAACCACGGCGACTAAAGACGACGCCCGGAACGACAAGCAGGTATAACTGTGTTCGACATTGGTTTTAGTGAACTGGTATTAGTGTTCGTGATCGGGCTGATTGTGCTTGGCCCGCAGCGGTTACCGGTTGCGGTGAAAACCGTCGTCGGCTGGATCAGAGCCATTCGCTCACTGGCCGCGAATGTACAAAACGAACTGGCGCAAGAGTTGAAACTGCAGGAATTGCAGGACAGCCTGAAAAAGGTGGAAGAAGCGGGCCGTGGCACGTTGTCACCCGAGCTAAAAGAGTCGATGGAGGAACTGCGTAAAACCGCCGACTCCATGAAGCGTTCGGTGCAGCAGAGTATCGATCTCGAAAAAGAGGAAGATGAAGCCAACACTATTCATCAGACTTCGCCAGCCGCCGTGCAGCCCGTGACTTCACCTGCGGTCACGCCCGCAGCAGCAGAACATCAAACCAGTGCGCCTGCACAGACTCCGCAGCCTACTGACGAAATCTCTGCCGCAGAAACCCCTCCCGTCGCCAGTGCTCCTGAAAGCACCGCGAAGACTTCTCTCGTAAAAGATGAACGATAAACATGGCCGTTGAAGATACCCAACCGCTCATTAGCCATTTGATTGAGCTGCGCAAGCGTTTGTTGAATTGCATCATCGCTGTTTTAGTCATCTTTCTGTGTCTGGTCTATTTTGCGAATGATATTTACCATCTGGTCGCGTCGCCGCTGATCAGCCAGATGCCAGCCGGGGCGAGCATGATCGCTACCGACGTCGCATCGCCATTCTTCACGCCGATCAAGCTGACCATCATCGTTTCGGTGTTTCTGGCCGTGCCGGTGATTTTGTATCAGGTGTGGGCCTTTGTGGCGCCCGCGCTCTATCGCCACGAACGCAAACTGGTGATGCCGCTGCTGTTCTCCAGTACGCTGCTGTTTTACGTCGGCGTGGCGTTTGCTTACTTCATCGTGTTCCCGCTGGCGTTTGGCTTCTTCGCCAAAACCGCGCCGCAAGGCGTGACCATCGCAACGGATATCACCAACTACCTCGACTTCGTCATGACGATTTTCATGGCCTTCGGCGTGGCGTTTGAGGTGCCGATTGCAATTGTGCTGCTGTGCTGGACCGGCATAACTTCACCAGAAGATCTGAAAAAGAAACGTCCTTATATGTTGGTTGGCGCGTTCGTGGTTGGGATGTTGCTCACACCGCCGGATGTTTTCTCGCAAACTTTGCTCGCTATTCCGATGTACTGCCTGTTTGAAGTCGGCGTATTCTTCTCCCGCTACTATGTGGGTAAAGGACGTCAGTCTTCGGATGAGGAACACAACACCGAATCCTGATGTCCTTAATGCAGGGCATCCCGCAGCGCGCGGGAAGATGAATCTAAACCGCCCCGTTGGGCGGTTTTTTATTGGGGAGAAGACATGTTTGATATCGGTGTAAACCTGACCAGCACGCAATTCGCAAAAGATCGCGAGCAGGTGGTAAAACGTGCGCGCGAAGCAGGCGTCACCGGCCTGTTAATTACCGGCACCAACGCGCTGGAGAGCCAGCAGGCGCGGCAGCTGGCGGCATTGCACGCGGGCTATTGCTGGTCAACCGCCGGCGTCCATCCGCACCATGCCAGTGAATGGTCGGCGGAAACCGCGAATACCTTGCGTCGCCTGGCGGAAAGTGAGCAGGTGGTCGCGATTGGCGAATGTGGCCTGGATTTCAATCGCAATCTTTCGGCCCACGATCAGCAGGAATACGCTTTCGATGCGCAGCTGGCGTTGGCCGCTGAGCTGCAGCTGCCGGTGTTTTTGCATTGCCGTGAAGCGCACGATCGTTTTGTTGCAGTACTTGAGCCGTGGCTACCAAAGCTGGTTGGTGCAGTTGTGCACTGCTTTACCGGTACGCGTGACGAGCTGCAAGCGTGCCTGGCGCTGGGATTGTCGGTGGGCATTACCGGTTGGGTATGCGACGAGCGTCGCGGTATGGAACTGCGTGAATTGCTGCCGCTGATTCCGGCTGAGCGCCTGTTACTGGAAACCGACGCACCGTATTTACTGCCGCGCGATATGCATCCGCGTCCCACTTCGCGCCGCAATGAGCCATGCTTCCTGCCGCATATTGTGCAGCAGGTGGCGAACTGGCGTGGCGAGGAGGCGGAAGCGCTGGGAGCGCAGGTTAATCTCAACGCGCGTCAGCTGTTTAAACTCGCTTAGAGTTTACGGAACTGTTTGTTATCCACGCTGCGCATCACCTGTTTGTTCAGCATGTTGAGCAGCAGAACGGAGCGCGTTTCACCATCCGGCTCGGCAAAAATGGCGCGCAATCCTTCGAAAGTGCCATCGGTGATGATCACTTCATCACCGCTTTGCGGGGTTTCCGCATCGAGCACGATCTGCGGCACGTCGGTTTGCAGCGCTTCGATCACATCATTTGATACGGTGGCCGGCATGGTGCCAAAGCGCACGAAGTGGCTGACGCCGCGCGTGCTGCTGATGGTGGTGGTGTGAATCGCTTCGGGATCGAATTCGATAAACAGATAGTTGGGAAACAGCGGCTCACTCACGGTGGTGCGTTTACCGCGCACAATCTTCTCCAGAGCGATCATCGGGCTGAGGCAATTCACCTCTTGCCGCTCAAGATGCTCTTTCGCGCGCAACAGTTGTCCACGTTTGCAATAGAGTAAGTACCAGGATTCCATAACCGCTCCCAAATAATGGACGCTAAGAATATCAAATCAGTTGTCAGAGTTATAGCGCATCGGCGGGTGGAACCGGGCGCTGAAAACAATTTCACTACGATTTATCCGATTGATGCGGCTTATTTACGCTTTCTTGCAAGAAAATTGACGGCCGGCGACCATCTGTATCAGACTCCCTCCCCATCTTTCGATTGAAAAGGAGTGGCTGATGGAACTGTTCCTGTTGAGTAACGGTAAAGTGGCTGACGATGCGCCGCTGTTAAGTTACGCCCACCCGCAGCTGCATGCGATGATCGCCCAGCGCGGCATCACTTCGGCGGTGCTGGTACCGTACGCGATTATTCGTGGCGATCACGCGCAGCGCGCGCAGGACTTATCCGCGTCGTTAGGCATTGACGTGCGCACCGTGCACGAGTTTGCATCGCCCGTTGCGGCGATTGAACAAGCTGAGCTGATTCTGGTCAGCGGCGGAAATACCTGGTTCCTCAATCAAATGCTGCACGAGCACGGCTTGATCGTCGCTATCCAACGCGCGGTGCGCGAGCGTGATGTGCCGTACGTCGGCTGGAGCGCCGGTTGCAATGTGGCAACACCTTCCATTCGCACCACCAATGATATGCCGGTGCGCAGCAGCGTAGTGTTGCCCGCGCTGGGTTTGTTCCCGGTGCAGATCAATCCGCATTATCTTGATGCGCACGTCAGCGGCCATATGGGCGAAACGCGTGATGAACGACTGGCCGAGTTCTGTGCCGTTAACCCGCATGAATCGGTGATTGCGCTGCGTGAAGCCAGCTTCCTGCACGTGAGCGAAAATCGCCTGCGTTACTACAGCGCACGCGGTGAAGACTTCAAAGTGTTCCGTCACGGCGAGCCGATTACTGCTTATCACGATGTATTGGCGATTCAGTCGCTGGTGCCGTTTTCCTGTCAGCCTGCCTGACGCAAAACCTCAACATGTCAGCGTAAAACGCCTCTATAATGGCGTTTCACTCTGGCCGGAAAGCTAAAGCCGCATGAAATATCAGGATTTACGAGACTTCCTCGCATTGCTGGAACAGCGTGGCGAGTTAAAGCGCATCACTCAGGAGATCGATCCTGAGTTAGAGATGACGGAAATTGCCGACCGCACGCTGCGCGCTGGCGGCCCGGCGCTGCTGTTCGAAAACCCGAAAGGGTACGACATGCCGGTGCTGTGTAATCTGTTTGGCACACCCAAACGCGTGGCGATGGGCATGGGCCAGGAAGAGGTCAGTGCGCTGCGTGAAGTGGGCAAGCTGCTGGCGTTCCTGAAAGAGCCGGAGCCACCAAAAGGCTTCCGCGATCTGTTTGATAAGATGCCGCAGTTCAAGCAAGTGCTGAACATGCCAACCAAGCGTCTGCGCAATGCGCCGTGCCAGGAAGAGATTTTCAGCGGCGATGACGTCGATCTGTCGCGCATTCCGGTGATGAAATGCTGGCCGGGCGATGCTGCGCCGCTGATTACGTGGGGATTAACCGTCACGCGCGGCCCGCATAAAGAGCGACAAAATCTGGGTATCTATCGTCAGCAGGTGATCGGCAAGAACCGCGTGATTATGCGCTGGCTGTCGCATCGCGGCGGCGCGCTGGATTTCCAGGAGTGGTGTAAAGCGCATCCGGGCGAACGTTTCCCGGTGTCGGTGGCGCTGGGCGCCGATCCTGCCACCATTCTCGGCGCGGTAACGCCGGTGCCGGATACACTCTCCGAATACGCCTTTGCCGGTTTGCTGCGCGGGAATAAAACCGAAGTGGTGAAGTGCGTTTCAAACGAACTCGAAGTGCCGGCCAGCGCGGAAATCGTGCTGGAAGGTTACATTGAGCCGGGCGATGTCGCGCCGGAAGGCCCGTACGGCGACCACACAGGCTACTACAATGAAGTAGATAGCTTCCCGGTGTTTACCGTGACGCACGTAACGCAACGTCGCAACCCGATTTATCATTCAACCTACACCGGACGTCCACCGGATGAACCGGCGGTGTTGGGCGTGGCGCTCAATGAAGTGCTGGTGCCGATTCTGATCAAGCAGTTCCCGGAGATCGTTGATTTCTATCTGCCGCCGGAAGGCTGCTCTTATCGCCTCGCGGTAGTGACAATAAAGAAACAGTACGCGGGTCACGCCAAGCGCGTGATGTTCGGCGTGTGGTCGTTCCTGCGTCAGTTCATGTACACCAAGTTCGTGATTGTGTGCGATGACGACGTCAACGCGCGCGACTGGAATGATGTGATTTGGGCGATTACCACCCGCATGGATCCGGCACGCGATACGGTGCTGGTTGAGAACACGCCCATCGATTATCTCGACTTCGCCTCGCCGGTTTCCGGCTTAGGCTCGAAGATGGGACTTGATGCGACCAATAAGTGGCCGGGCGAAACCACGCGCGAGTGGGGCACGCCGATTGTGAAAGATCCGGCGGTGACCGCGCGCATTGACGCCATTTGGGATGAGTTAGCTATCTTTGCCGAGCCGCCGCAGCGCTAACGGCGGCAGACCAATTAGACCCGAAGAAAAAGGGAACGCATGACAACGTTAAGCTGCAAAGTGACTTCGGTTGAAGCGATTACGGACACGGTTTACCGCGTTCGTTTAATTCCGGCGGCGGATTTTAACTTCCGCGCCGGACAGTATTTGATGGTGGTGATGGATGAGCGCGATAAGCGCCCGTTTTCGCTGGCTTCTACGCCAATGGAAAAGGACATCATTGAGCTGCACATCGGCGCGTCGGATCTCAATCTCTACGCGATGGCGGTGATGGACCGCATCAAGAACGATCGCCAGATTACGGTTGATATGCCGCACGGCGATGCCTGGCTGCGTGAAGATAGCGAGCGTCCGATCATTCTGATCGCGGGCGGTACCGGCTTCTCCTATGCGCGTTCTATTCTGCTGACCGCGCTGGCACAGCAACCCGATCGCGAGATCGCGATTTACTGGGGCGGCCGTGAGCTGATGCATCTGTACGATCTGGATGAGCTGAATGCGCTGGCGGTGAAGCATCCGAACCTGAAAGTGATTCCGGTGGTTGAACAACCGGCGGATGACTGGACCGGACGCAGTGGCACGGTGCTGACGGCGGTGATGCAGGATTTCGCGTCGCTCAGCGAGCACGATATCTATATTGCCGGTCGTTTTGAGATGGCGAAGATTGCGCGTGAGCGTTTCTGCGCCGAGCGCGGTGCGCTGGAAGCGCAGATGTTTGGCGATGCGTTTGCCTTTATTTGAGGTCAACAGAACGCGATAAATCGCGCCGCTACGATAATGTGCACGGATTCGTCGCGGCGCAATTTATTGCGCAAAAAAGCCCGCCCGAAAGGGCGGGAACACGTGCAACATTAACGTATTAAACTCGTTCGAACACCGTGGCGATGCCCTGGCCTAAGCCAATGCACATGGTCGCCAGACCAAATTGCGCATCGCGACGTTCCATCAGGTTCAGCAGCGTAGTACTGATACGCGCACCGGAACATCCCAGCGGATGACCGAGCGCAATCGCGCCGCCATTCAAATTCACTTTCTCATCCAGCTGTTCCAGCAAGCCCATGTCTTTAATGCATGGCAGCGCCTGTGCGGCAAAAGCCTCGTTGAACTCGAACAGGTCGATATCCTGCACGCTCAATCCCGCGCGCTTGAGCGCCAGCTTGCTGGCGGGAACCGGGCCGTAACCCATAATCGACGGATCGCAGCCCACCACCGCCATGCTGCGAATGCGCGCGCGCGCTGTCAGACCGAGTTCGCGTGCGCGGCTTTCACTCATGATCAACATCGCGGCTGCGCCGTCGGAAAGCGCGGATGAGCTGCCTGCGGTCACGGTGCCGTTGACCGGGTCGAATGCCGGTCGCAGCGCAGCCAATCCTTCGAGGCTGGTCTCTTCGCGGATCACTTCGTCGCTTTCAAAGCGCTTCAACACGCCGTCGGCGTCGTGGCCGTAGGTCGCCACAATTTCACGCTTGAAGTCGCCGCGCTGGGTTGCTGCCCAGGCGCGCTGGTGCGAACGCAGCGCAAAAGCATCCTGCTGCTCACGCGTAATGTGATGCATGCGCGCCAGCATCTCGGCTGTTAACCCCATCATGCCCGCCGCTTTCGCCACCGTGCGACCCAGGCCCGGATGGAAATCCACGCCGTGGCTCATCGGCACGTGGCCCATATGTTCTACGCCGCCAATCAGGCAGCTGTGCGCATCGCCAACCATAATCGCACGTGCCGCGTCGTGCAGCGCCTGCATCGACGAACCGCACAGGCGGTTGACGGTGCTGGCAGGTACGCGATGCGGGATCTCCGCCAGCAGCGCGGCGTTACGTGCAATGTTGAAGCCTTGCTCCAGCGTCTGCTGCACGCAGCCCCAGATAATGTCGTCCAGCGTGGCGGGATCAACCGCCGGGTTGCGGCTCAGCAGCTCGCGCATCAAATGCGCCGAGAGATCTTCCGCCCGCACCTGACGAAACGCACCGCCTTTGGAGCGGCCCATCGGCGTGCGGACCGCATCAACAATTACCACTTTTTCCATTTTCATTACCTCAGGCACTTTGCAGCGCCGCTTCGTCAATCGGTTGCACCGCGGGATACCAGCTCTGATGCTGATGGGCTTTTTGCAACAGCAGCTCCGGCAGCGCGTACAGCGGGCCGAGCGCGGTATAACGTTTGGCCTGATCGACCACGTTGCTGTTGCCCAGCGTATCCATGTAGCGGAACGCGCCGCCACGGAACGGCGGGAAGCCTAAACCGTACACCAGCGCCATATCAGCTTCGGCCGGTGAAGCGATGATCTTCTCTTCGAGGCAGCGCACCACTTCGTTGAGCATCGGCAGCATCATGCGGTTGGCGATCTCGTCATCGCTGAACACGCGCTTCGGCTGGCAAATCGGTTCCAGCAGCGCATCGACAGCCGCATCGGCTCTCTTCTGCGCTTTGCCTTTTTTATCCTGCTCCCAGCGGTAAAAGCCCTGACCGTTTTTCTGGCCGTAACGTTTGGCGTCAAACAGCACGTCGATCGCGTCGCGATAATCTTTTTGCATGCGAGACGGGAAACCTTGCGCCATCACCTGTTGAGCGTGATGCGCGGTATCAATGCCGACCACATCCAGCAGCCACGCGGGGCCCATCGGCCAGCCGAACTGTTTTTCCATTACTTTATCGATCTGACGGAAATCCGCGCCGTCGCGCAGCAGCAGGCTGAAGGCGGCGAAGTAGGGGAACAGCACGCGATTCACAAAGAAGCCGGGACAGTCATTCACCACAATCGGCGTCTTGCCCATTTTGCTCGCCCAGGCCACCACTTTACTGAGGGTCGCTTCTGAGGTTTTCTCACCGCGAATCACTTCAACCAGCGGCATACGCGGTACCGGATTGAAGAAGTGCATGCCGCAGAAGTTTTCCGGACGTTTCAGGGCTTGCGCCAGCTGGCTAATCGGAATGGTTGAGGTGTTGGAGGCGAGAATGGCGTCCTCGCGCAGATGCTGTTCGGTCTCTGCCAGCACTTTGGCTTTGATCTGCGGATTCTCTACTACCGCTTCTACCACCACGTCGGTGCGTTCAAATCCGGCGTAATCCAGCGTGGGCTGAATGGTGGTGAGTACGCTCGCCAGTTTCGCGCCGTCAATTTTGCCGCGCTCCAGCTGTTTGTTCAGCAGCTTGCTGGCTTCGGTCATGCCCAGCGTTAACGCCTGCGGATTGATATCTTTCATCATCACCGGCACGCCTTTCCATGCCGATTGATAAGCAATGCCGCCGCCCATAATGCCTGCGCCTAATACTGCTGCTTGCTGCGGCGCACCGGCCGCACTGCTGTGCTTTTTCGCCAGGCCTTTGACGTACTGATCGTTCAGGAAGATACCGACCAGCGCGCGTGCCACATCGCTCTGCGCCAGCGGCACAAACGCGGCGGTTTCCAGCTTCAGCGCATCATCACGTCCGAGGCTGGCGGCAGCTTCAATGGTTTTCACGGCGGTGATCGGTGCCGGATAGTGTTTGCCCGCGGTTTGCAGCACCATGCTTTTGGCGATGGTGAAGCTCATGGCGGCTTCAATCGGGCTGAGTTTCAGCGGTGCCAGCTTCGGCGCGCGGCGTGTCTGCCAGTTGCCCTGCACGATGGCGTCCTGCAATACGGTCAGCGCAGCGGCACGTAGTTTGTCGCTGCTGACTACCGCATCCACCAAACCGAGTTTCAGGGCGCTGCTGCCATCAACATCTTTACCGGCGGCGATAATCTCCATCGCGCTATCGGCGCCAAGCAGGCGCGGCAAGCGCACGCTGCCGCCAAAGCCTGGCATAATGCCCAGTTTGGTTTCCGGCAGGCCAATGCGTGCGGTCGGCGTGGCAATGCGGAAGTCGGTCGCCAGTATGCATTCACAGCCGCCGCCCAGCGCATAGCCGTCGATGGCAGCCACGGTGGGCACCGGCAAATCCTCTAAACGATTGAAGATGCTGTTGGCAAACGCCAGCCACTGGCTCAGCTTCTCTTCTGGCGCATCAAACAGCGACAGGAATTCTGTGATGTCGGCACCAACGATAAATGCCGGTTTGGCCGACGAGAGCAACAGGCCGCGCAGCGCGGGTTGCTGTTCCAATACGCTTAATGCCTCGCCCAACGAGGCAACGGTTTTGGTATCGAGTTTGTTCACCGAACCGGGCGCATCGAAAACCAGCTCGGCGATGCCGTCGTCAAGCCAGTGAACTGAAAGGGTATCGCCTTGGTAGAGCATGTCCGTCTCCTGAAACCGCGAAAGTTGATCTGGTCATACCAGATGAGTTGGAGTGTGAGTGTGATGTTAATTATTTGCAAATGAGAGTTTGATTATTTGATACAACGATCACAGCGCGCGCAGCACGGCATCACTAACACGGCTGTGCTACACTGCGGCCACTTTCGCGACATCGGAGACTAGTCCATGGATTCACTGAAAACCCTGTATCACGCGCACATCAATACGCTGCAGCAGCGAGCGCAGCAGGTGCTGGCTCGCTTTAAGCTTGATGCCATGCTGATTCATTCCGGCGAACTGTTGACCGTTTTTCTCGACGATCACGACTATCCGTTTAAGGTGAATCCCCAGTTCAAAGCGTGGGTGCCGGTGACGCAGGTGCCAAACTGCTGGTTATGGATTGATGGCGTGAATAAACCCAAGCTGTGGTTCTATTCGCCGGTTGATTACTGGCACAACGTTGAGCCGCTGCCAAACAGCTTCTGGACTAACGATGTGGAGGTGATTGGCCTGAAGAGTGCCGATGAGATCGCGCAGCTGCTGCCAGCACAGCGTGAAAACGTAGCCTATATCGGTCCGGTGCCGTCACGTGCTTCCCAGCTCGGTATTAACAGCGAGCAGGTGAACCCGAAAGGCGTGATCGATTTCCTGCATTATCATCGCAGTATCAAAACCGACTATGAACTGGCGTGTATGCGCGAAGCGCAGAAGCTGGCGGTGGCGGGCCATCGCGCTGCCAAAGAGGCGTTCTTCTCTGGCATGAGCGAGTTCGATATCAATATCGCCTATCTGACCGCAACCGGCCATCGCGATACCGATGTGCCATATGGCAACATCATTGCGCTCAATGAACATGCCGCGGTGCTGCACTACACCAAACTGGATCATCAGCCGCCGGCCAAACGCCACAGCTTCCTGATTGACGCCGGTGCGGAATACCTCGGTTACGCCGCTGACCTGACGCGCAGCTACGCGGCGCAGAGCAAATCGCGCTATGCCGACATGGTTGCGGCGATGAACAAGGAAGAGCTGGCGCTGATCGCCACCTTGAAAGCCGGCGTGCGCTATACCGATTATCATCTGCAGATGCATCAGCGCATTGCGCGTCTGCTGCTGAAGTTCGAGTTGGTGAAAGGCCTGACTGAAGAGACGCTGGTGGCGGAAGATTTAACCGATCCGTTTATGCCGCACGGCCTTGGACATCCGCTCGGCCTGCAGGTGCACGATGTGGCTGGTTTTATGCAGGACGACAATGGCACGCATCTGGCGGCACCGTCGCAATATCCGTATTTGCGTTGTACGCGCGTGCTGGAACCTGGCATGGTGCTGACTATCGAACCGGGCTTCTATATTATCGATTCGCTGCTGACGAACCTGCGCGGCGGCAAGTTCAGCCAATACTTTGACTGGACGGCAATTGATGCACTGAAACCTTACGGCGGTATTCGTATCGAGGATAACGTGGTGGTTCACGCTAATCGCATTGAAAACATGACGCGCGACTTGCACCTTGCCTGATGGATGCTTACGACATTCCCGCTCAGGCCGTAAGTCTCAGCGAGGAAACCATCAAGAAAAGCCGCTTCATCACCTTGCTGGCGCACACGGCCGGCGTGGAAGCGGCGCGCGCGTTTGTGCAGCAGGTGAAGCAGGAACATCCTACCGCGCGGCATCACTGCTGGGCGTGGGTGGCGGGTGCGCCGGATGATTCGCAGCAGCTGGGTTTCTCCGATGATGGCGAACCTTCTGGCACCGCGGGCAAACCGATGCTGGCCCAGCTGATGGGTAGCGGTGTCGGTGAGATCACCGCGGTGGTGGTGCGTTATTATGGCGGCATCATGCTGGGCACCGGCGGCCTGGTAAAAGCTTATGGCGGCGGCGTGCAGCAAGGGCTGAAGCAACTGGCGCGTCAGCGTAAAGTGCCGATGGAATCTTTTACTCTGCAGTGCGATTACGCCCAACTCAGCGACATCGAACGCTTGCTGCAACGTTTTGACGGCATTATAGAAGAGAGCCATTATCAGGATCGTATTGCGCTGCGTTTAGCGTTGCCGCATGCGCAGATTGATGGCTTTCGCCAAAACCTCTCTGATTACAGCCGGGGCGCGCTGACGCTCATCCCGCTGACAAACTAAAAGCTTCTGTTTAAAGGAAACGGCTGAATGCATTTTCGCGCCATTACCCGCATCGTGGGCCTGCTGGTGATTCTGTTCTCGGTGACCATGATTTTACCGGGCCTCGTCGCCTTGATTTACCGTGATGGTGCCGGGCGCGCGTTCAGTCAGACCTTTATGATGGCGATCGTTATCGGTTCACTGCTGTGGTGGCCAAACCGCAAGCAGAAAACCGAACTCAAGCCGCGCGAAGGCTTCCTTATCGTGGTGCTGTTCTGGACCGTGTTGGGCAGCGTCGGTGCGATGCCGTTTATCTTCGCCGAGCAGCCGCATCTCTCAATCACTGATGCCTTCTTTGAGTCCTTCTCTGGCCTCACTACCACCGGCGCCACCACGCTGGTGGGACTGGATACGTTGCCTAAAGCGATTTTGTTCTATCGTCAGATGCTGCAGTGGCTCGGCGGGATGGGGATCATTGTGCTGGCGGTGGCGATTCTGCCCATTCTGGGCGTGGGTGGCATGCAGCTCTATCGCGCCGAAATGCCGGGACCGTTGAAAGATAACAAGATGCGCCCGCGTATCGCGGAAACAGCTAAAACGCTGTGGCTGATCTACGTATTGCTCACCGTGGCGTGCGCGGTGGCGCTGTGGCTGGCGGGCATGCCGATGTTTGATGCTATCGGCCATAGCTTCTCGACGATCGCGATTGGCGGGTTCTCAACCCATGATGCCAGCATCGGCTACTTTAATAGCCCAACTATCAACACCATTGTCGCGGTATTTCTGCTGATCTCGGGCTGTAACTATGGCCTGCACTTCTCTTTATTAAGTGGTCGCAACCTGAAAGTGTACTGGCGCGATCCCGAATTCCGCATGTTTATTGGCGTACAACTGACCTTAGTGCTGATCTGTACCATAGTGTTGTGGTTCCACAATGTGTACGCCAGCGGCTGGCAAACGCTGAATCAGGCGTTTTTCCAGGTGGTATCAATGGCGACCACGGCCGGTTTTACCACCGACAGCATTGCGCGCTGGCCGCTGTTCCTGCCGGTGCTGCTACTGTGCTCGGCTTTTATCGGCGGCATGGCGGGTTCAACCGGCGGCGGTTTGAAGGTGATTCGCATTCTTCTGCTGTTCAAACAGGGTTCGCGTGAACTGAAGCGATTGGTGCACCCGAATGCGGTTTACACCATCAAGTTGGGTAATCGCGCGCTGCCGGAACGTATCCTCGAAGCGGTGTGGGGTTTCTTCTCAGCTTATGCGCTGGTGTTCCTGCTCAGCATGTTGGCGATCATCGCCACCGGCGTGGATGACTTCTCGGCTTTTGCTGCCGTGGCCGCGACCCTGAATAACCTCGGGCCCGGTTTGGGTGTGGTAGCAGACAACTTCACTTCAATGAATGATGTCGCGAAGTGGATTTTGATTTTAACCATGCTGTTTGGACGCCTTGAAGTGTTCACGCTGCTGGTGCTGTTCACGCCGACCTTCTGGCGCGAATAATAAAATAGGATTGAGTAATGAAAGCGTTGATTCTGTATTCCAGCCGCGATGGGCAAACCCGTGACATTGCCGCGCGCATTGCACAGACGTTAGTGCCGCATCAACTGTGTGACGTGATCGATTTACTGCAGGCGCAGCAGATTGATTGGTTGCAGTATGATCGCGTGCTGATTGGTGCTTCGATCCGCTATGGCCATTTCAATCCGGCGTTGCTGAAATTTGTCACCCAGCACAAAGCAAAACTGCAGCAGCGGGTGAGCGGCTTCTTTAGTGTCAACCTGACGGCGCGTAAAGCAGATAAGTGTACGCCTGAGACCAATGCGTATACGCGCAAGTTCCTGGAGCAGTCACCGTGGCAACCCGATTGCTGTGCGGTTTTCGCCGGTGCGTTGCGTTATCCGCGTTATCGCTGGTTTGATCGCGTCATGATTCAATTCATTATGCGTATGACCGGCGGGGAAACCGATACATCGAAAGAAGTGGAGTACACCGATTGGAATAAAGTGGCGCTTTTTGCCCAGGATTTTGCGCAGTTACCAGGCAAATCGTTGTGAAATACAGCGTTGTGGCGAAATTTAGGTCGAACAGTAATTTATTTGCAATTAACCCTTGTCAGCTCCGAATAACTCCCTATAATGCGCCACCACTGAGACGGCAAAGCGGCAACGCAGACGGCTCGGCAGGGAGTGAAAAAATTCATCCCGCCGGATGAAGACGCTGAAAAAAGTGTTTGACTCCGAAGGAGAGTAGCGTAGTATACGCCACCTCGCGACAGACGGTTCAGCCGCTGTTCGCAACGCTCTTTAACAATTTATCAGACAATCTGTGTGGGCACTCGCAGGATTGATATCCGCGTCTCCGGACGCAAAAAAATATCAAAGCCTCACGAGTGAACACATAATGAAATTCATTATGACGTTTTACAGATGAGCACCGCTGAACTTGTTTCAGCAAATCAAACTTAAATTGAAGAGTTTGATCATGGCTCAGATTGAACGCTGGCGGCAGGCCTAACACATGCAAGTCGAACGGTAGCACAGAGAGCTTGCTCTCGGGTGACGAGTGGCGGACGGGTGAGTAATGTCTGGGAAACTGCCCGATGGAGGGGGATAACTACTGGAAACGGTAGCTAATACCGCATAACGTCGCAAGACCAAAGTGGGGGACCTTCGGGCCTCACACCATCGGATGTGCCCAGATGGGATTAGCTAGTAGGTGGGGTAATGGCTCACCTAGGCGACGATCCCTAGCTGGTCTGAGAGGATGACCAGCCACACTGGAACTGAGACACGGTCCAGACTCCTACGGGAGGCAGCAGTGGGGAATATTGCACAATGGGCGCAAGCCTGATGCAGCCATGCCGCGTGTATGAAGAAGGCCTTCGGGTTGTAAAGTACTTTCAGCGGGGAGGAAGGCGGTGAAGTTAATAGCTTCACCGATTGACGTTACCCGCAGAAGAAGCACCGGCTAACTCCGTGCCAGCAGCCGCGGTAATACGGAGGGTGCAAGCGTTAATCGGAATTACTGGGCGTAAAGCGCACGCAGGCGGTCTGTCAAGTCGGATGTGAAATCCCCGGGCTTAACCTGGGAACTGCATTCGAAACTGGCAGGCTGGAGTCTTGTAGAGGGGGGTAGAATTCCAGGTGTAGCGGTGAAATGCGTAGAGATCTGGAGGAATACCGGTGGCGAAGGCGGCCCCCTGGACAAAGACTGACGCTCAGGTGCGAAAGCGTGGGGAGCAAACAGGATTAGATACCCTGGTAGTCCACGCCGTAAACGATGTCGACTTGGAGGTTGTTCCCTTGAGGAGTGGCTTCCGGAGCTAACGCGTTAAGTCGACCGCCTGGGGAGTACGGCCGCAAGGTTAAAACTCAAATGAATTGACGGGGGCCCGCACAAGCGGTGGAGCATGTGGTTTAATTCGATGCAACGCGAAGAACCTTACCTACTCTTGACATCCAGAGAACTTAGCAGAGATGCTTTGGTGCCTTCGGGAACTCTGAGACAGGTGCTGCATGGCTGTCGTCAGCTCGTGTTGTGAAATGTTGGGTTAAGTCCCGCAACGAGCGCAACCCTTATCCTTTGTTGCCAGCGGTTCGGCCGGGAACTCAAAGGAGACTGCCAGTGATAAACTGGAGGAAGGTGGGGATGACGTCAAGTCATCATGGCCCTTACGAGTAGGGCTACACACGTGCTACAATGGCGCATACAAAGAGAAGCGACCTCGCGAGAGCAAGCGGACCTCATAAAGTGCGTCGTAGTCCGGATCGGAGTCTGCAACTCGACTCCGTGAAGTCGGAATCGCTAGTAATCGTAGATCAGAATGCTACGGTGAATACGTTCCCGGGCCTTGTACACACCGCCCGTCACACCATGGGAGTGGGTTGCAAAAGAAGTAGGTAGCTTAACCTTCGGGAGGGCGCTTACCACTTTGTGATTCATGACTGGGGTGAAGTCGTAACAAGGTAACCGTAGGGGAACCTGCGGTTGGATCACCTCCTTACCTGAAGATACCTTCCCGCGAAGTGCTCACACAGATTGTCTGATAGAAAGTAATGAGCAAGACGGCTGCGAAGTCGTGACACTATCGTGTCCCCTTCGTCTAGCGGTTAGGACTCCGCCCTTTCACGGCGGCAACAGGGGTTCGAATCCCCTAGGGGACGCCACTTGCTTGGTGACAGGTGAAAGGTGTCTCCACGACGTATCTCAAACGAAGCTTACGAGCTGCGTCTGAGATACTGCTCTTTAACAATCCGGAACAAGCTGAAAATTGAAACGACGCGTTGGTTCATTTCTCCGTAATAAGAAATGAATAACAGCGCGTTCGAGTCTCTCAAATGCTTGCAGTCTGCACGCGTTGCAAAACGCCTGTGGGTTGTGAGGTTAAGCGACTAAGCGTACACGGTGGATGCCCTGGCAGTCAGAGGCGATGAAGGACGTGCTAATCTGCGTAAAGCGTCGGTAAGGTGATATGAACCGCTACAGCCGACGATGTCCGAATGGGGAAACCCGGTGCACCCAGTGCATCATCGCAACATGAATACATAGTGTTGCGAGGCGAACCCGGGGAACTGAAACATCTAAGTACCCGGAGGAAAAGAAATCAACCGAGATTCCCCCAGTAGCGGCGAGCGAACGGGGAACAGCCCAGAACCTGAATCAGTTTGTGCGTTAGTGGAAGCGTCTGGAAAGTCGCACGATACCGGGTGATAGTCCCGTACACGAAAGTGCACATTCTGTGAGTTCGAAGAGTAGGGCGGGACACGTGGTATCCTGTCTGAATATGGGGGGACCATCCTCCAAGGCTAAATACTCCTGACTGACCGATAGTGAACCAGTACCGTGAGGGAAAGGCGAAAAGAACCCCGGCGAGGGGAGTGAAACAGAACCTGAAACCGTGTACGTACAAGCAGTGGGAGCCTCTTTAATGGGGTGACTGCGTACCTTTTGTATAATGGGTCAGCGACTTATATTCTGTAGCAAGGTTAACCGTATAGGGGAGCCGCAGGGAAACCGAGTCTTAACTGGGCGTTAAGTTGCAGGGTATAGACCCGAAACCCGGTGATCTAGCCATGGGCAGGTTGAAGGTTGGGTAACACTAACTGGAGGACCGAACCGACTAATGTTGAAAAATTAGCGGATGACTTGTGGCTGGGGGTGAAAGGCCAATCAAACCGGGAGATAGCTGGTTCTCCCCGAAAGCTATTTAGGTAGCGCCTCGTGAACTCATCTCCGGGGGTAGAGCACTGTTTCGGCTAGGGGGCCATCCCGGCTTACCAACCCGATGCAAACTGCGAATACCGGAGAATGTTATCACGGGAGACACACGGCGGGTGCTAACGTCCGTCGTGAAGAGGGAAACAACCCAGACCGCCAGCTAAGGTCCCAAAGTCATGGTTAAGTGGGAAACGATGTGGGAAGGCACAGACAGCCAGGATGTTGGCTTAGAAGCAGCCATCATTTAAAGAAAGCGTAATAGCTCACTGGTCGAGTCGGCCTGCGCGGAAGATGTAACGGGGCTAAACCATGCACCGAAGCTGCGGCAGCGACACTATGTGTTGTTGGGTAGGGGAGCGTTCTGTAAGCCGTTGAAGGTGTGCTGTGAGGCATGCTGGAGGTATCAGAAGTGCGAATGCTGACATAAGTAACGATAAAGCGGGTGAAAAGCCCGCTCGCCGGAAGACCAAGGGTTCCTGTTCAACGTTAATCGGAGCAGGGTGAGTCGACCCCTAAGGCGAGGCTGAAAAGCGTAGTCGATGGGAAGCAGGTTAATATTCCTGCACTTGGTGTTACTGCGAAGGGGGGACGGAGAAGGCTAGGTTATCCGGGCGACGGTTGTCCCGGTTTAAGCGTGTAGGCTGATACCTTTGGTAAATCCGGGGTATCTTAAGGCTGAGGCGTGACGACGAGCCACCACGGTGGTGAAGTAACTGATGCCCTGCTTCCAGGAAAAGCCTCTAAGCTCCAGGTAACACGAAATCGTACCCCAAACCGACACAGGTGGTCAGGTAGAGAATACCAAGGCGCTTGAGAGAACTCGGGTGAAGGAACTAGGCAAAATGGTGCCGTAACTTCGGGAGAAGGCACGCTGTCATCAGGTGAAGTCCCTCGCGGATGGAGCTGAAGGCAGTCGAAGATACCAGCTGGCTGCAACTGTTTATTAAAAACACAGCACTGTGCAAACACGAAAGTGGACGTATACGGTGTGACGCCTGCCCGGTGCCGGAAGGTTAATTGATGGGGTTATCCGCAAGGAGAAGCTCTTGATCGAAGCCCCGGTAAACGGCGGCCGTAACTATAACGGTCCTAAGGTAGCGAAATTCCTTGTCGGGTAAGTTCCGACCTGCACGAATGGCGTAATGATGGCCAGGCTGTCTCCACCCGAGACTCAGTGAAATTGAAATCGCTGTGAAGATGCAGTGTACCCGCGGCAAGACGGAAAGACCCCGTGAACCTTTACTATAGCTTGACACTGAACATTGAGCCTTGATGTGTAGGATAGGTGGGAGGCTTTGAAGCGTGGACGCCAGTCTGCGTGGAGCCAACCTTGAAATACCACCCTTTAATGTTTGATGTTCTAACGTAGGCCCGTAATCCGGGCTGCGGACAGTGTCTGGTGGGTAGTTTGACTGGGGCGGTCTCCTCCCAAAGAGTAACGGAGGAGCACGAAGGTTGGCTAATCCTGGTCGGACATCAGGAGGTTAGTGCAATGGCATAAGCCAGCTTGACTGCGAGAGTGACGGCTCGAGCAGGTGCGAAAGCAGGTCATAGTGATCCGGTGGTTCTGAATGGAAGGGCCATCGCTCAACGGATAAAAGGTACTCCGGGGATAACAGGCTGATACCGCCCAAGAGTTCATATCGACGGCGGTGTTTGGCACCTCGATGTCGGCTCATCACATCCTGGGGCTGAAGTAGGTCCCAAGGGTACGGCTGTTCGCCGTTTAAAGTGGTACGCGAGCTGGGTTTAGAACGTCGTGAGACAGTTCGGTCCCTATCTGCCGTGGGCGCTGGAGAATTGAGGGGGGTTGCTCCTAGTACGAGAGGACCGGAGTGAACGCACCACTGGTGTTCGGGTTGTCATGCCAATGGCACTGCCCGGTAGCTAAGTGCGGAAAAGATAAGTGCTGAAAGCATCTAAGCACGAAACTTGCCCCGAGATGAGTTCTCCCTGACCCCTTGAGGGTCCTGAAGGGACGTTGAAGACTACGACGTTGATAGGCCGGATGTGTAAGCGCAGCGATGCGTTGAGCTAACCGGTACTAATGACCCGTGAGGCTTAACCTTACAACGCCAGAGGCGTTTTGGTCTGAGAGACCGGATATTTTCAGCTTGTTTACGGACTGGTCTGCGGCGCCTGAGAGGGGCTGCAGACGAAACAGAATTTGCCTGGCGGCTTTAGCGCGGTGGTCCCACCTGACCCCATGCCGAACTCAGAAGTGAAACGCCGTAGCGCCGATGGTAGTGTGGGGTCTCCCCATGCGAGAGTAGGGAACTGCCAGGCATCAAATAAGTGAAGAAGCCCCGGACGAAAGTCCGGGGCTTTTTTACGTCTGTACATTAGCAATTTCCCATCAGAAATAAGAAAACATCAAACTCGCAACCTACCGATCAGGTAAACTACGGTCAGATTAATCAGTAAAGGCCGTGAAATGTCCAGCCCCAATACATCCCTGAAAGCTTTCAACACTCTTGGTCTTACGATCAATGCACAAAAACTGACCATCGCTGAAACTCCTGACGCTATTACTTTGGCCTGGAAAAACAGTCAGCAATCAAATCTGCCTTTTATTGTATTAGGCGAAGGGAGCAACGTACTCTTTCTTGAAGATTTTAGCGGCTCGGTGGTGGTTAATGCGATTAAAGGCATCACTATCGAAGAACATGACGAAGCCTGGCACTTGCATGTTGGTGCCGGCGAAAATTGGCATGCTTTAGTTGAAAACACGCTAAAGAAGGGTATTACAGGACTGGAAAACCTGGCGCTAATTCCTGGTATGGCCGGCTCAGCACCGATTCAAAATATCGGTGCGTATGGTGTCGAATTTAAAGATATCTGTCACTACGTTGAAGCTATACATCTCCCAACGCAACATATAATTCGTTTGTATCGAGAAGAGTGCCAGTTTAGCTATCGCGATAGTATTTTCAAACATGCAATGAAGGATGACTATGTCATTGTTGCAGTAGGATTACGTCTGGCAAAACAGTGGAAACCTGTTCTAACTTATGGCGAGCTGACTAAGTTAAACCCAGCAACAGTGTGTGCCTGGGATGTATTCAATGCTATTTGCCATATGCGCCAAAGCAAACTGCCCGACCCAAAAATCACAGGTAATGTCGGTAGTTTCTTCAAAAATCCGCTGATCACAGCTGAGCATGCAGATGCGCTAATTAAGCAGTGGCCATCCATTCCTCATTATCCACAGGCCAGTGGCGAAGTGAAATTAGCAGCTGGCTGGTTGATCGACCAATGTGGTCTTAAAGGCTTCCGTGTAGGTGGCGCCGCAGTTCACCGTCAGCAGGCTTTGGTACTGATAAATGAAGATTATGCCACTCCACAGGATATTGTCGATTTAGCGCATCAGGTTAGAAATAGAGTCGGACAAAAGTTTGATGTTTGGCTGGAGCCAGAAGTGCGCTTTATCGGTGCTCGAGGCGAGCGTAATGCCGTTGAGGTAATTTCATGAAAGATAATAGCGTGCCGTTAAAGTTAGTGGCATTGGTGGCCGATGGTGAATTTCACTCTGGTGAGCAGTTGGGCGAAGCGCTTGGCATGAGCCGTGCTGCCATTAATAAACATATACAGACTCTCAAAAGTTGGGGTCTGGATGTATATACGGTAACGGGTAAAGGCTACAGCTTACCAGAGCCAATTCAGTTACTGGATGAAGAAGTCATCCTGTCTCTCCTGCATCAACCTAATCTGGCGGTTATTCCTGTTATCGATTCTACCAACCAGTATTTGCTGGATCGGATGGATCAATTGCCGTCTGGCTACGCATGCATTGCCGAGTATCAGCAAGCAGGGCGCGGACGTCGCGGGCGTAAATGGTTTTCACCGTTTGGCTCCAACCTGTATATGTCCATGTATTGGCGTCTTGATCAGGGGCCAGCTGCGGCGATGGGCCTGAGTCTGGTGATTGGTATCATCATGGCAGAAGTGATTCAGTCATTAGGTGCTCCGGATGTCCGGGTTAAATGGCCGAATGATCTCTATCTTAACGATCGTAAGCTTGCTGGTATTTTAGTTGAGTTAACTGGAAAAACCGGCGATGCAGCTCAGATTGTTATAGGTGCTGGTGTCAATTTGCTGATGCGTTCAGAAGGCACGGCAGAAATTAATCAGGGTTGGATTAATCTTCAGGAAGCTGGTGTTGATATCGATCGCAACGAGTTAGCTGCGAAGTTGATCAATAGCCTGCGTGAAGCGTTACCTATTTTTGAGCGCGATGGTTTGGCGCCATTTGTTTCCCGCTGGGAAGCCCTTGATAACTTCATTAATCGTCCAGTGAAGCTTCTTATTGGGGATCGTGAGGTACATGGCATTGCGCGAGGTATTGATAAGCAGGGTGGCTTATTACTGGAGCAGAATGGAGTCATTAAATCCTGGGTAGGGGGTGAGATTTCTCTTCGTCCAGACAATTAATGCATCTGAGCTAACAAATTAAAATGCCCACGATCTTTTATGGGCATTTTATAAAAAAGACTATTTCCTCAAACGTACACTTTGCACCGCATGATCAGCCGACTTCGTCATAATAAGACTTGCTCGTTCACGTGTAGGCAGGATATTTTCCTTTAAATTAAGCCAGTTAATCTCTTTCCACAGACCATGCGCAATATTGAGTGCATCCTCTTCAGGTAATTGCGAATAGTGATGGAAATAAGAGTCCGGATCGCTAAACGCGCCCTCACGGAATTTCAAAAAGCGATTTACATACCAGTTCTCAAGTAAAGACTCTGGTGCATCGACGTAAATTGAAAAATCCACGAAATCAGACACAAATACATGATGAGGATCGTGAGGATAGTCCATACCGCTTTGCAGCACATTCAATCCTTCAAGAATAAGAATATCAGGCTGTTGTACGACTTTATCGCCATCCGGAATGACATCATAAATCAGATGAGAATAAACCGGCGCTGTCACCTGGCTAGCACCCGATTTTAAATCAGATACGAAGTTAACCAGGCGATGCATATCGTAAGATTGCGGGAACCCTTTTTTCTTCATCAAACCGCGTTCTTTAAGCACGGCATTAGGATGCAAAAAACCATCAGTAGTGATCAGTTCTACTTTGCGGTGTTCTGGCCAGCGGCTAAGAAGCGCCTGAAGCACACGGGCAGTTGTGCTTTTTCCTACCGCAACGCTGCCGGCAATACTGATGATATAAGGGATTTTCTGCCCATTAGTGCCAAGGAATTGCTCAAGCACCGCCTGACGGCGCAGATTAGAACTGATATAAAAATTAAGCAGACGCGATAGCGGCAGATAAATCTCGGCCACTTCTTCTAATGAAAGATCTTCATTGATACCACGCAGACGCTCAATTTCACCTTCAGCCAATGTCATTGGTACTGAATCGCGTAGTGCTGCCCATTGCTGGCGATTGAACTGCAAATAAGGCGTAGTAAGAGGTGTCGTTTTTTTACTCATAAGCATGCATCTGAGTGCAAATTCTGATTCATCAACACCTTGCTGCATTAAGCATACGAAGATGTATCAAACTCAATTGCACGTCACAGGGGTAATTAACGAGAACAATGGGCAGGAGGGTAACACCAGTGTGACTTTAAAAAGAAGTAAAATGATAAACAGGAGCACGCTTTCGCAAGCGTGCCCGCATTTTTCTTGTCGGTCAGTAGCTTGTCGCTACATTTTCTGCTGGGCTGGTACGCAGACGTTTATAGTAAATCGCGCCGGGATGAGGATGCCCATCCGCGCATAATGCATAGTCGGGCAATTCCCCTAAATAGCGGTAGCCATGTGCCCGATAAAAAATTTCTTCCGCAGAACCTGCAATGACATCCAAATAAAGCAGCCCACGCTGGTAGCTTTCTGCCTTGTGCTCAAGTGTCTGCATTAATCTGCGTCCAATCCCTTCTCGCTGAGCATTGGAATGCACAAGCAGCTGTAAAACTTCCGCGCGATTCTGTCCATCTGGACGCTGACAAATATTGAGCTGCACGCTTCCCACCACAACCGAGTCGATGACGGCAATCCATAGCAGCAACTCATGGCGTGCCATTTTGTTGCGCAAGCTATGAAAATAGCGCTCCGCATCCTGATACCGTTGCATCTTTTGCGAATGTTGAAATGCCGAAGTCATATTGTTTTTTACCGCTTCAACCATCAGGGCAGCCAAAGCCTGACGATAAAGGGGTAATGTTTCTGCAGTAAGCTGAACAATATTCATGCGACATCCTCCATTTAATGACCCGATTAAATAGATAAGCAAAATGCAGGCCAGCAGAAAAAACGAGTATAGCGGGTAGTTTCACAAAAAATTTTCTACAATTTGCACAGCAGAAAGGCAGTGCGCTTCAAATATGTGCATTGAAAATGATGACGGTTCATAGCAATCAATCAATGTGGTGGTGTAAAAACGCACAGGTTTAGGGTGATTTTACTGCAGTTGATGGCTGATTTGAGATGATTTGCACAAATAGTAAGCGATAGAACAATTTTGACGATTTTTTTGTTGCATCCTTCTTCGGGTATTCCTAGAATGCGCTCCACTTGATGCCGGCTTAGCTCAGTTGGTAGAGCAACTGACTTGTAATCAGTAGGTCACCAGTTCGATTCCGGTAGCCGGCACCATCAAGTAGGTGGGATTCCCGAGCGGCCAAAGGGAGCAGACTGTAAATCTGCCGTCACAGACTTCGAAGGTTCGAATCCTTCTCCCACCACCATCTCAACCTCCTGGTTGGGCGTCAGATAAAGTCTTTATCTGATGGGTGAGTTCTTCATCTCTCACCTTCGAATTTCAGATTGCGCATTAGCGCAATCAAAGTTGGTCAGCAACTCTGACCGGCTCGAATAATAGAAGGTCTTCTTTTATTATTCATAAGCTACAGAAAGAACAGGTAGCCGAGTTCCAGGATGCGGGCATCGTATAATGGCTATTACCTCAGCCTTCCAAGCTGATGATGCGGGTTCGATTCCCGCTGCCCGCTCCAGATGTGCTGATATGGCTCAGTTGGTAGAGCGCACCCTTGGTAAGGGTGAGGTCCCCAGTTCGACTCTGGGTATCAGCACCACTTCCTTTATCTCTCTCCTGATTCTCTCTCTGTAAACCAAACAGTCAGGCAATGCCTGGTTGATATGACGATATCTTCGATATATCCGTGTCTTAGAGGGACTAGCGATGGCTAAAGAGCAATTTCAGCGTAACAAACTGCACGTAAACGTGGGCACCATCGGTCACGTCGACCACGGTAAAACCACCCTGACTGCAGCAATTACTACCGTACTGGCTAAAACCTACGGCGGTAAGGCAAGCAAATTCGATGAGATCGATAAAGCGCCAGAAGAGAAAGCACGTGGTATCACCATCAACACTTCTCACGTTGAATACGAAACCCCGTCTCGCCACTATGCGCACGTTGACTGCCCAGGCCACGCCGACTATGTGAAAAACATGATCACCGGTGCAGCGCAGATGGACGGCGCGATCCTGGTTGTTGCTGCGACTGATGGCCCAATGCCACAGACCCGTGAGCACATCCTGCTGGGTCGTCAGGTTGGCGTTCCTTACATCATCGTGTTCCTGAACAAGTGCGACATGGTTGATGATGAAGAGCTGCTGGAACTGGTTGAGATGGAAGTACGTGACCTGCTGTCAGCATATGACTTCCCAGGCGACGACACTCCAATCGTACGTGGTTCTGCTCTGAAAGCGCTGGAAGGCGACGCTGAGTGGGAAGCTAAGATCATTGAGCTGGCTGAGCACCTGGATACCTATATCCCAGAGCCAGTACGTGCAATCGACAAGCCGTTCCTGCTGCCAATCGAAGACGTATTCTCAATCTCTGGCCGTGGTACCGTTGTTACCGGTCGTGTTGAGCGCGGTATCGTTAAAGTGGGCGACGAAGTTGAAGTTGTTGGCCTTAAAGACACTGTGAAATCAACCTGTACTGGCGTTGAAATGTTCCGCAAACTGCTGGATCAGGGTCAGGCAGGCGAGAACTGTGGTGTTCTGCTGCGTGGTATCAAGCGTGAAGACATCGAGCGTGGCCAGGTTCTGGCTAAGCCGGGTTCAATCAAGCCACATACCCAGTTCACTTCAGAAGTTTACGTTCTGTCTAAAGATGAAGGCGGCCGCCATACTCCGTTCTTCAAAGGCTACCGTCCTCAGTTCTACTTCCGTACTACTGACGTGACCGGTGACGTTCAACTGCCAGAAGGCGTTGAGATGGTAATGCCAGGCGACAACGTAAAAATGACCGTTACTTTGATCAAGCCAATCGCTATGGATCAGGGTCTGCGTTTCGCAATCCGTGAAGGCGGCCGTACTGTTGGTGCGGGTGTTGTTGCTGAAATTATCGCTTAACTGCGATAAGATTTGACGCAATGCACAAGGAAAGGGCATCATTTGATGCCCTTTTTGCACGCTGTTGTATAGAACCTGGCTCATCAGTGATTTTGCATCATAATCATTGCTGAGACAGGCTCTGTTTCACGGCGTTGGATACCGAGTTACGCTCAAAAGCTCATTCGGTTTGGATGCCTCGCACTGCGGGGCAGTATAGTTTCTGAATTATTGTGGCAGGTTGGTTTATGAGTGCGAATACCGAAGCTCAAGGAAGCGGGCGCGGCCTTGAAGCGATGAAATGGGTAGTTGTGATCGCATTGCTCCTGGTAGCAATCGTCGGCAACTATATCTATCGCGATGTAACATTGCCTCTGCGCGCGCTGGCTGTGGTTGTGCTGATCGCTGCAGCGGGCGGCATTGCTTTGCTGACAATCAAAGGCAAAGCGACTGTGGCATTTGCCCGTGAAGCTAAAACCGAAATGCGTAAGGTCATTTGGCCGACTCGCCAGGAAACACTGCACACCACGTTAATCGTTGCCGCGGTTACTGCCGTGATGTCACTGATTTTGTGGGGGCTGGATGGTATTCTGGTCCGTCTGGTATCGTTTATCACTGGCCTGAGGTTCTGAGATGTCTGAAGCTCCAAAAAAACGCTGGTACGTCGTTCAGGCGTTCTCTGGTTTTGAAGCCCGCGTAGCGAAATCGCTGCACGAGCATATCAAACTGCACAACATGGAAGAGCTTTTTGGCGAAGTCATGGTGCCGACTGAAGAAGTCGTCGAAATCCGTGGCGGCCAGCGTCGCAAAAGCGAACGTAAATTCTTCCCTGGCTACGTATTGGTTCAGATGGTAATGAATGACGCCAGCTGGCACTTAGTACGCAGTGTACCGCGTGTAATGGGCTTTATCGGTGGTACTTCCGACCGTCCTGCGCCAATCAGTGATAAAGAAGTAGATGCGATTATGAACCGCCTGCAGCAGGTGGGTGATAAGCCGCGTCCAAAAACGCTGTTCGAGCCAGGCGAGATGGTACGCGTCAGCGACGGCCCGTTTGCCGACTTCAACGGAGTGGTCGAAGAAGTGGATTACGAGAAGAGCCGCTTGAAAGTGTCCGTTTCCATCTTTGGTCGTGCAACCCCAGTGGAACTCGACTTCGCTCAGGTGGAGAAAGGTTAACCCTTCTGTTCACTTTTTAGCTCTTGCGGAAGGCGCGAAATTTACCTATAATTTCGCGCCTTCTGTTTTTATGTGCCCGCAACGGCATATAAATCGTTATCACGGGGAGCCTGTTTTTCAGGCGTTATAACCCAATTGAGGAATTATCATGGCCAAGAAAGTACAAGCCTACGTTAAGTTGCAAGTTGCAGCTGGTATGGCTAACCCAAGTCCACCTGTTGGTCCAGCACTGGGTCAGCAGGGTGTTAACATTATGGAATTCTGCAAAGCGTTCAACGCTAAGACTGAATCCCTGGAGAAAGGCCTGCCTACTCCTGTTGTTATCACCGTATACAGTGACCGTTCTTTCACCTTCGTTACCAAAACGCCTCCGGCTGCCGTACTGCTGAAAAAAGCAGCGGGCATTAAGTCTGGTTCTGGTAAGCCGAACAAAGACAAAGTCGGTAAAGTTTCCCGTGCTCAGGTACGTGAAATCGCAGAAACTAAAGCTGCGGACATGACTGGTTCTGACGTAGAAGCGATGACTCGCTCTATCGAAGGTACTGCTCGTTCCATGGGCCTGGTAGTAGAGGATTAAGAAATGGCTAAGCTGACCAAGCGCATGAGCGTAATCCGTGACAAAGTTGATGCTACTAAGCAGTACGACATTAACGAAGCTGTTGCTCTGCTGAAAGAACTGGCTACTGCCAAGTTCGTAGAAAGCGTTGACGTTGCCGTTAACCTCGGCATCGATGCACGTAAATCTGATCAGAACGTGCGCGGTGCGACCGTTCTGCCACACGGTACTGGTCGTTCAGTACGTGTTGCCGTCTTCACCCAAGGTGCAAACGCTGAAGCTGCTAAAGCAGCTGGCGCAGAACTGGTTGGTATGGAAGACCTGGCTGAGCAGATCAAAAAAGGCGAAATGAACTTTGACGTTGTAATCGCATCTCCAGATGCAATGCGCGTTGTTGGCCAGTTGGGCCAGGTTCTGGGCCCACGCGGTCTGATGCCAAACCCGAAAGTTGGTACCGTAACGCCGAACGTTGCTGAAGCAGTTAAAAATGCTAAAGCAGGTCAGGTTCGTTATCGTAACGACAAAAACGGCATCATCCACACCACCATCGGTAAAGTGGATTTTGACACTGACAAATTGAAAGAAAACCTGGAATCTTTGCTGGTTGCGCTGAAAAAAGCTAAACCATCACAGGCGAAAGGCGTGTACATCAAGAAAGTCAGCATCTCTACCACCATGGGCGCCGGCGTTGCCGTTGACCAGGCCGGTCTGAGTGCATCAGCAAACTAATTGCTGCTTGTAACGGGCGAAAAATTCATCTAGAATCTTACGCCCGTTGTTCTGGTTGTTTGCACAATTCAGAACCCAGATTCAAAGCGAGTGAGTGACAAAGTCTAAACACTTGGTTGTTCAGTCGCTTAGGTTGGAGCCAGGCCTTATCCTGGCCTCCGTCCGAGACCGCAGGAGCAGAATATTTTCGGATATCTTGCTTAATACCCTGCGTAGACGGTGACAGAACCAAAAAGAATTATTTCTTCGCTGGATTCTGCTCACCGTGTAATAGCGCTTATCGCCTTCGGGTGAATAAGTGAAGTGAGTTCCGGGAAATTATTCCCGGTCAATCCAGGAGCAAAAGCTAATGGCATTAAATCTTCAAGGCAAACAAGCGATTGTTGCTGAAGTTAGCGAAGTAGCCAAAGGCGCGCTTTCAGCGGTTGTTGCGGATTCCCGTGGCGTGACCGTTGATAAAATGACCGAACTGCGTAAAGCAGGTCGTGAAGCTGGCGTTTACATGCGTGTTGTTCGTAACACCCTGCTGCGCCGCGTCGTTGAAGGTACTCCTTTCGAGTGCCTGAAAGACACGTTTGTTGGTCCGACCCTGATTGCATACTCTTTGGAACACCCGGGCGCTGCCGCTCGTTTGTTCAAAGATTTCGCTAAAGCGAATGCAAAATTTGAGGTCAAAGCTGCAGCCTTTGAAGGTGAGCTGATCACGGCGGCCAATATTGACCGTCTGGCAACTCTGCCGACTTACGAAGAAGCACTGGCACGTCTGATGTCGACCATGAAAGAAGCCGCTGCTGGCAAACTGGTCCGTACTCTGGCTGCTGTGCGCGATGCAAAAGAAGCGGCTTAAGGCCAAATTCTTTTCCTTCGTGCTTGCTACCGTATAAACTTTTTCTGATTTTTAGGAACAATCGATATGTCTATCACTAAAGACCAAATTCTGGAAGCTGTTGCCGCTATGTCCGTAATGGAAGTAGTTGAGCTGGTTTCTGCTATGGAAGAAAAATTCGGCGTTTCTGCTGCTGCCGCTGTAGCTGTTGCTGCTGGCCCAGCTGAAGCTGTTGAAGAGAAAACTGAATTCGACGTAATTCTGAAAGCTGTTGGCGCTAACAAAGTCGCAGTAATCAAAGCAGTACGTACTGCAACTGGCCTGGGCTTGAAAGAAGCTAAAGACCTGGTTGAAGCTACCGGTACTATCAAAGAAGGCATCAGCAAAGATGACGCAGCCGCTCTTGAAGCTGCTCTGAAAGAAGCTGGCGCTGAAGTTGAAGTTAAGTAAGACAACCTTCGGGTTGCAGCCTGAGTAACATTAGGCTGATGGCTGGTGACTGTTTAGGTCACCAGCCTTTTTGCGCTACAGGGGAATGATGGCGTTTCGCACTGTTTGTCCATCATTCCTCTTCAATATCTTTTTCTATCGACGCCTTAATATATCGCTCTCCTGCGAAGGTTCCCTGCCTGAACAACGGCGATGAAATGATTTAAGAGTGATAGAAAGATGTATTGCATGGGGTGCTGCGCATCGCATGAAAAACAAAAAATAGTGTTGCATGAACTGTCCTTTTCAGGACGGACAGCGTGGTTCGACATGTCAGCTAGCTGAGGAACCCCATGGTTTACTCCTATACCGAGAAAAAACGTATTCGTAAGGATTTTGGTAAACGTCCACAAGTTTTGGACATACCTTATCTCCTTTCTATCCAGCTTGACTCGTTCCAGAAGTTCATCGAGCAAGATCCAGAAGGCCAGTACGGTCTGGAAGCAGCCTTCCGCTCCGTATTTCCAATCTCAAGCTACAGCGGCAACTCTGAGTTGCAGTATGTCAGCTACCGTTTGGGTGAGCCTGTCTTTGACGTAACTGAATGTCAGATCCGTGGCGTGACCTATTCGGCACCGCTGCGCGTGAAACTGCGTCTGGTGATCTACGAGCGCGAAGCGCCGGAAGGCACCGTAAAAGACATTAAAGAACAAGAAGTCTACATGGGTGAGATTCCACTCATGACGGACAATGGTACCTTTGTTATCAATGGTACTGAGCGTGTTATCGTTTCTCAGCTGCACCGTAGTCCTGGCGTGTTCTTCGACAGCGATAAGGGTAAAACGCACTCTTCCGGTAAAGTGCTGTATAACGCACGTATCATCCCTTACCGCGGTTCATGGCTCGATTTCGAGTTTGACCCGAAAGACAACCTCTTCGTCCGTATTGACCGTCGTCGTAAGCTGCCGGCCAGTATCATTCTGCGCGCGTTAAACTTCACTTCAGAACAAATCCTTGATCTGTTCTTTGATAAAGTCGTTTATGAAATCCGCGATAACAAACTGCAGATGGAACTGGTGCCTGAGCGCCTGCGTGGTGAAACCGCCTCCTTCGATATCGAAGCAAACGGCACGGTCTACGTTGAGAAAGGTCGTCGCATCACTGCGCGCCACATCCGTCAGCTGGAAAAAGACAACATTCAGCACATCGAAGTGCCAGTTGAATACATTGCTGGCAAAGTGGTTGCTAAAGACTACGTCGATCTGAACACCGGCGAGCTGATCGTTCCTGCAAACATGGAATTGTCACTGGATCTGCTGGCGAAACTGAGCCAGTCAGGCCACAAGCGCATTGAAACGCTGTTCACCAACGACCTGGATCACGGTGCGTACATCTCCGAGACTCTGCGTGTAGACCCAACCAACGATCGTCTAAGCGCGCTGGTTGAGATCTACCGCATGATGCGTCCTGGTGAGCCACCAACGCGTGAAGCTGCTGAAAACCTGTTCGAGAACCTGTTCTTCTCTGAAGATCGTTACGATCTTTCTGCGGTTGGCCGTATGAAGTTCAACCGTTCTCTGCTGCGTGATGAGATCGAAGGTTCAGGTATCCTGAGCAAAGACGACATCATCGAAGTGATGAAAAAGCTTATCGGTATCCGTAACGGTATCGGTGAAGTGGATGATATCGATCACCTCGGTAACCGTCGTATTCGTTCTGTTGGCGAAATGGCAGAAAACCAGTTCCGTGTGGGTCTGGTGCGTGTTGAGCGTGCAGTTAAAGAGCGTCTGTCTCTGGGCGACCTCGATACGCTGATGCCTCAGGACATGATCAACGCTAAGCCGATTTCGGCGGCGGTGAAAGAGTTCTTCGGTTCAAGCCAGCTGTCCCAGTTTATGGATCAGAACAACCCATTGTCCGAGATTACGCACAAACGTCGTATCTCTGCTCTGGGCCCAGGCGGTCTGACCCGTGAGCGCGCCGGCTTCGAAGTACGTGACGTACACCCAACGCACTACGGTCGTGTATGTCCTATCGAAACTCCGGAAGGCCCGAACATCGGTCTGATCAACTCACTCTCGGTTTACGCGCAGACTAACGAATACGGTTTCCTTGAAACCCCGTATCGCCGCGTTGTTGACGGGAAAGTGAGTGACGAAATTCATTACCTCTCTGCAATTGAAGAGGGTAACTACGTTATCGCTCAGGCAAACACCAACCTCGCAGAAGATGGCAGCTTTGTTGACGATCTCGTCACCTGCCGTAGCAAGGGTGAGTCAAGCCTCTTCAGCCGCGATCAGGTTGACTACATGGACGTTTCCACCCAACAGGTGGTTTCTGTCGGTGCTTCACTGATTCCGTTCCTGGAGCACGATGATGCTAACCGCGCCTTGATGGGTGCGAACATGCAACGTCAGGCGGTTCCAACTCTGCGTGCTGATAAGCCGCTGGTTGGTACCGGTATGGAACGCGCAGTAGCGGTTGACTCCGGTGTAACTGCTGTCGCGAAACGTGGTGGTACCGTTCAGTACGTTGATGCTTCTCGTATCGTTATCAAAGTTAACGAAGAAGAGATGTATCCGGGCGAAGCGGGTATCGACATCTACAACCTGACCAAGTACACCCGTTCTAACCAGAACACCTGCATCAACCAGATGCCGTGTGTCAATCTGGGTGAGCCGATTGAGCGTGGCGACGTGCTGGCAGATGGCCCGTCTACCGACCTCGGTGAACTGGCGCTGGGTCAGAACATGCGCGTGGCGTTCATGCCATGGAACGGTTACAACTTCGAAGACTCCATCCTCGTATCCGAGCGTGTGGTTCAGGAAGACCGTTTCACCACTATCCACATCCAGGAACTGGCATGTGTGTCTCGCGACACCAAGCTGGGGCCAGAAGAGATCACCGCTGATATCCCGAACGTGGGTGAAGCTGCGCTTTCTAAACTGGATGAATCCGGCATTGTGTATATCGGTGCGGAAGTGACCGGTGGCGACATTCTGGTTGGTAAGGTAACACCGAAAGGTGAAACCCAGCTGACGCCAGAAGAGAAACTGCTGCGTGCGATCTTCGGTGAAAAAGCCTCTGACGTAAAAGATTCGTCACTGCGCGTTCCGAACGGCGTATCCGGTACTGTTATTGACGTGCAGGTCTTCACTCGCGATGGCGTGGAAAAAGACAAGCGCGCGCTGGAAATCGAAGAGATGCAGCTGAAGCAGGTTAAGAAAGACCTGTCTGAAGAACTGCAGATCTTCGAAGCTGGCCTATTTGGCCGTATCCAGGCCGTACTGATCTCGGGTGGTGTTGAAGCTGAGAAGCTAGACAAACTGCCACGTGAGCGCTGGCTGGAGCTGGGCCTGACTGACGAAGAGAAGCAGAACTCTCTGGAGCAGCTGGCTGAGCAGTACGACGAACTGAAGCACGAGTTTGAGAAGAAACTTGAAGCTAAGCGTCGCAAGATCACCCAAGGCGATGATCTGGCACCAGGCGTGCTGAAAATCGTTAAGGTGTATCTGGCCGTTAAACGTCAGATCCAGCCTGGTGACAAGATGGCAGGTCGTCACGGAAACAAGGGTGTTATCTCGAAGATCAACCCTATCGAAGACATGCCTTACGATGAGAACGGTACGCCGGTCGACATCGTACTGAACCCGCTGGGCGTACCATCGCGTATGAACATCGGTCAGATTCTGGAAACTCACCTCGGTATGGCGGCTAAAGGCATTGGTGAAAAAATCAATGCGATGCTGAAGAAGCAGGAAGAAGTCTCCAAACTGCGTGAGTTCATCCAGCGTGCTTACGATCTGGGCACTGATGTGCGTCAGAAAGTTGACCTGAACACCTTTACAGATGACGAAGTACTGCGTCTGGCAGAGAACCTGAAGAAGGGTATGCCAATCGCGACTCCGGTGTTTGACGGTGCGAAAGAGAGCGAAATCAAAGAGCTGCTGCAGCTCGGCGGATTGCCTTCTTCCGGTCAGATCACCCTATTCGACGGCCGTACTGGTGAGCAGTTTGAGCGTCAGGTAACCGTAGGTTACATGTACATGCTGAAACTGAACCACCTGGTTGACGACAAGATGCACGCACGTTCTACCGGTTCTTACAGCTTGGTTACTCAGCAGCCGCTGGGTGGTAAAGCGCAGTTCGGTGGACAGCGCTTCGGTGAGATGGAAGTGTGGGCACTGGAAGCATATGGTGCCGCGTATACCCTGCAGGAAATGCTTACCGTTAAATCTGATGACGTTAACGGCCGTACGAAGATGTATAAAAACATCGTCGACGGTAACCATCAGATGGAACCGGGCATGCCGGAATCCTTCAACGTACTGTTGAAAGAGATTCGCTCGCTGGGTATCAACATCGAGCTGGAAGACGAGTAAGTACTCGCAAGTACTGGTTACGGGACGTGCACTTCGGGTGCGCGTCCCTGAGAGTTCCACTCCGACGGGAGCTAATCCGTGAAAGACTTACTTAAGTTTCTGAAAGCGCAAACTAAGACCGAAGAGTTTGATGCGATCAAAATTGCTCTGGCCTCGCCAGACATGATCCGTTCATGGTCTTTTGGTGAAGTTAAAAAGCCGGAAACCATTAACTACCGTACCTTCAAGCCTGAGCGTGACGGTCTTTTCTGTGCCCGTATTTTCGGACCGGTAAAAGACTACGAATGCCTGTGCGGTAAGTACAAGCGTTTAAAACATCGCGGCGTGATCTGTGAGAAGTGTGGCGTTGAAGTTACACAGACCAAAGTACGTCGTGAGCGCATGGGCCACATTGAGTTGGCTTCACCGACTGCGCACATTTGGTTCCTGAAATCACTGCCTTCGCGTATCGGCTTACTGCTGGATATGCCACTGCGTGATATCGAGCGCGTGCTGTACTTCGAATCTTATGTGGTTATCGAAGGCGGCATGACCAACCTGGAAAAACGTCAGATTCTGACCGAAGAGCAGTACCTTGACGCGCTGGAAGAGTTCGGTGACGAATTCGACGCGAAGATGGGTGCGGAAGCTATCCAGGCGCTGCTGAAAAACATGGATCTGGAGCAAGAGTGCGAGCAGCTGCGTGAAGAGCTGAACGAGACCAACTCCGAGACCAAACGTAAAAAGCTGACCAAGCGTATCAAGCTGCTGGAAGCGTTCGTTCAGTCTGGTAACAAGCCAGAGTGGATGATCCTGACCGTTCTGCCGGTTCTGCCGCCAGATCTGCGCCCGCTGGTACCGCTGGACGGTGGTCGTTTCGCAACGTCGGATCTGAACGATCTGTATCGTCGCGTGATCAACCGTAATAACCGTCTGAAACGCCTGCTGGATCTGGCTGCGCCAGATATCATCGTACGTAACGAAAAACGTATGTTGCAGGAAGCGGTTGATGCACTGCTGGATAACGGCCGTCGCGGTCGCGCCATCACTGGCTCGAACAAGCGTCCGCTGAAATCTCTGGCAGACATGATCAAAGGTAAGCAGGGTCGTTTCCGTCAGAACCTGTTGGGTAAACGTGTTGACTACTCTGGCCGTTCAGTTATTACCGTTGGTCCATACCTGCGTCTGCATCAGTGCGGTCTGCCGAAGAAAATGGCTCTTGAGCTGTTCAAACCGTTCATCTACGGCAAGTTGGAACTGCGTGGCCTGGCCACCACCATCAAAGCCGCTAAGAAAATGGTTGAGCGCGAAGAGGCTGTCGTTTGGGATATCCTGGACGAAGTGATCCGCGAACACCCGGTACTGCTGAACCGTGCACCAACTCTGCACCGTTTGGGTATCCAGGCGTTTGAACCGGTTCTGATCGAAGGTAAAGCGATCCAGCTGCACCCGCTGGTTTGTGCGGCATATAACGCCGACTTCGATGGTGACCAGATGGCTGTTCACGTACCGCTGACGCTGGAAGCCCAGCTGGAAGCGCGTGCGCTGATGATGTCGACCAACAACATTCTGTCACCAGCGAACGGCGAGCCAATCATCGTTCCTTCACAGGACGTTGTTTTGGGTCTGTACTACATGACCCGCGACAAAGTGAACGCTAAAGGCGAAGGCATGGTGCTGACTGGCCCGAAAGAAGCTGAGCGTGTTTATCGCGCTGGCCTGGCCGAGCTGCATGCACGCGTTAAAGTGCGTATCACTGAATACACCAAGAACGAACAGGAAGAGTTCGTTGCGAAAACCAGCATTATCGACACCACCATTGGTCGTGCGATTCTGTGGATGATCGTTCCGAAAGGCCTGCCTTACTCCATCGTCAACCAGGCGCTGGGTAAGAAAGCCATTTCCAAGATGCTGAACACCTGTTACCGCATTCTTGGTCTTAAGCCGACCGTTATCTTTGCTGACCAAACTATGTACACCGGTTTTGCTTACGCAGCCCGTTCAGGTGCCTCTGTAGGTATCGACGACATGGTCATCCCAGCGAAGAAAGCGGAAATCGTAGCCGAAGCGGAAGCGGAAGTTGCTGAGATTCAGGAACAGTTCCAGTCTGGTCTGGTAACTGCTGGCGAACGTTACAACAAAGTTATCGATATTTGGGCCGCCGCTAACGAACGTGTTTCCAAAGCGATGATGGATAACCTGCAAACTGAAACCGTGATCAACCGTGATGGCGAAGAAGAGCAGCAGGTATCGTTCAACAGCATCTACATGATGGCCGACTCCGGTGCGCGTGGTTCTGCTGCACAGATTCGTCAGCTGGCCGGTATGCGTGGTCTGATGGCTAAGCCAGATGGCTCAATCATCGAAACGCCGATCACCGCGAACTTCCGTGAAGGTCTGAACGTACTCCAGTACTTCATCTCCACGCACGGTGCGCGTAAAGGTCTGGCGGATACCGCACTGAAAACTGCTAACTCCGGTTATCTGACGCGTCGTCTGGTCGACGTAGCGCAGGATCTGGTTGTTACCGAAGATGACTGCGGCACGTTCGAAGGCATCATGATGACTCCAGTCATCGAAGGTGGCGACGTTAAAGAGCCGCTGCGTGAGCGTGTACTGGGTCGTGTAACGGCTGAAGACGTTCTGAAGCCAGGCACTGCGGACATCCTGATCCCGCGTAACACCCTGATCGATGAACACTGGTGTGATGTGATCGAACTGAATTCAGTCGATGCGATTAAAGTGCGCTCGGTTGTTGGCTGTGAAACCGACTTCGGTGTGTGTGCACACTGCTACGGTCGCGATCTGGCACGTGGTCACATCATCAACAAAGGTGAGGCCATCGGTGTTATCGCAGCACAGTCCATCGGTGAGCCGGGTACACAGCTGACGATGCGTACGTTCCACATCGGTGGTGCGGCATCTCGTGCGGCTGCTGAATCCAGCATCCAGGTGAAGAACAAAGGTACTATCAAGCTGACCAACGCGAAGTCTGTAACCAACTCCTCAGGGAAACTGGTTATCGTTTCACGTAACGTTGAGCTGAAGATGATCGACGAGTTCGGTCGTACCAAAGAGAGCTATAAAGTACCTTACGGTGCGGTCATGGCTAAAGGTGATGGCGAGCAGGTTGCCGCGGGCGAAACCGTAGCAAACTGGGATCCGCATACCATGCCGGTCATCACCGAAGTGGGCGGTTTCATTCGCTTCACTGACATGATCGACGGTCAGACCATTACGCGTCAGACTGACGACTTAACCGGTCTGTCATCGCTGGTGGTTCTGGATTCTGCAGAACGTACTGCGGGTGGTAAAGATCTGCGTCCTGCGCTGAAAATTGTTGATGCCAACGGAAATGATGTTTTGATTCCAGGTACCGACATGCCAGCACAGTACTTCCTGCCGGGCAAAGCAATTGTTCAGCTGGAAGATGGCGTTAAGATCAGTGCCGGTGACACGCTGTCGCGTGTTCCGCAGGAGTCTGGCGGTACCAAGGATATTACCGGTGGTCTGCCGCGCGTTGCTGACTTGTTCGAAGCGCGTCGTCCGAAAGAGCCAGCAATCCTGGCGGAGATCAGCGGTATCATCTCCTTCGGTAAAGAGACCAAAGGTAAGCGTCGTCTGGTGATTACGCCGGTTGATGGTAGCGATCCGTACGAAGAGATGATTCCAAAATGGCGTCAGCTTAACGTATTCGAAGGTGAGCGCGTAGAACGTGGTGACGTCGTATCTGACGGCCCAGAGTCTCCGCACGACATCCTGCGTCTGCGTGGCGTCCATGCTGTGACCCGTTACATCACTAACGAAGTGCAGGAAGTTTACCGTCTGCAAGGCGTTAAGATTAACGATAAACACATCGAAGTCATCGTTCGTCAGATGCTGCGTAAAGCAACCATCTCGAGCGTGGGAAGCACCGACTTCCTGGAAGGTGAGCAGGCTGAATACTCACGCATCAAGATCTCTAACCGTGAACTTGAAGCGAATGGCAAAATCGGCGCAACATTCATGCGCGATCTGCTGGGTATCACTAAAGCGTCACTGGCAACCGAATCGTTCATCTCTGCAGCATCGTTCCAGGAGACCACGCGTGTCCTGACCGAAGCAGCAGTTGCAGGTAAGCGTGATGAACTGCGCGGCCTGAAAGAGAACGTCATCGTGGGTCGTCTGATCCCAGCCGGTACCGGTTATGCTTATCACCAGGATCGTATGCGTCGCCGCTCTGCGGGCGAAGCACCGGTTGCACCGCAGGTTACTGCGGATGAAGCCTCTGCAAGCCTGGCAGAATTGCTGAACGCCGGTCTGGGCGGAAGCGACGACGAATAATTCGTCTGCTAAAGCTGACCAATAAAAAACCCTGCTTCGGCAGGGTTTTTTTTCGTCTTCATTTTGTCAGAACTTGCGGCAGACATCTTCGCGTGTCAGTCCGATATCACGCAGCTGGTTATCACTCAGTTTTGACAGGATGCGGTGAGTTTCACGCCGTGCTTTCCAGTGTTTAACCATACGTACTGCGCCGCGGAAGATATCCAGTAAAGTGACGTCAAAAGGTTTAGCCGCGCGGTTTTGATCGAATTCCATAGTCCTTGCCCTCAGTAGGTTGCCTGAGAAGCATTGTCTGATTCATACGCATTATGATACAGACGCAAAAAACACTTATCTTTAACATACAGATTGCGTTGTGGTGGATCTGAATGGTAATAATGAGGTCTATCTGTACTGGTTTATTATGATTGATGGCTGAGTGAGGCATACGATGACGCGCTACCAACATTTAGCATGTTTGCTTTCGGATCGTATAGAGCAAGGGCTGTACCGCAGCGGCGAGCGCTTGCCGTCGGTGCGCACGCTGAGTCTTGAACACGGCGTGAGTATCAGCACCGTTCAGCAGGCATATCATCTGCTGGAAGAGAAACAGCTGATTGTGCCGCAGCCACGTTCCGGATATTTCGTTGCAACACGCAAAGCGACGCCGCCGATGCCGGCCATCACCCGACCTGCACAGCGTCCGGTGGAAATCACGCAGTGGGAATCGGTGCTGGAGTTGCTCAGCAGCCGAACTAATAACGATGTGTTGCAACTCGGCAGCGGTATGCCCGATCTGACCCAGCCCACGTTGAAACCGCTGTGGAAAATTCAAAGCCGTATGGCGCAGAAGCAGGATATCGATCAGCTCAACTATGACAGTTTGCTGGGTGTAGCGGCCCTGCGCGAACAGGTTGCGCGTCTGACGATCGACAGCGGTTGTCAGCTCACGGCAGACGATATCGTGATCACCACCGGCTGCCATGAAGCGTTGTCGATCTCGATCCGAGCGATATGTCAGGCTGGTGACATCATTGCGGTGGAGTCGCCGACTTTCCACGGCACCATGCAAACTCTGCGCGGCTTCGGCATTCGCGCCATTGAGATTCCTACCGATTCGGTTACCGGCATCAGCCTGGAAGCGCTGGAACTTGCGTTCGAACAGTGGCCGATTAAAGCGGTTGTGGTGGTGCCAAACTGCAATAATCCGCTGGGCTTTATCATGCCGGAATCTCGCAAACGTGCGCTGGTGACGCTGGCACAGCGTTTCGATGCCGCGATTATTGAAGACGATGTGTACGGCGAGCTGGCGTGGGAGTATCCGCGTCCGGTTACCCTTAAGTCGTTGGATCACGATGGACGGGTATTGCTGTGCAGTTCCTTCTCCAAGACGCTGGCGCCGGGGCTGCGTGTCGGTTGGGTGGCGCCGGGGCGCTATCGCGATCGCGTGCTGCATATGAAATATATCAGCACCGGATCGACGGCCACACAGCCGCAACATGCGGTCGCCGAGTTTATTCGTCTTGGTCATTATCTGCCGCATTTGCGGCGCATGCGTCAGGTATATCAACGCAATTATGAAACCTTTAGCTGCTGGGTACGCCACTACTTTCCGTGTGGGATTTGTGTGTCGCGTCCGCAGGGCAGTTTCCTGATGTGGATTGAATTGCCAGAGGCATTTGACGCGGTCAGGCTCAATACCGAATTGCGTGAGCTGAACATGCAGGTTGCCGTAGGCTCGCTGTTTTCGGCCTCGGGTAAGTATCGCAACTGCTTGCGCCTGAATTATGGTTTGCCAATGAATGAGCACACAGAGCAGGCGATAGCTCAACTCGGCGCAGCGGTAGAACGTGCCATGCTGGCTTGTAGTCATGAATCCGTGCATACCTCCTCCCTGATCACGTGAAGAAAGGCAGGGCTGGGAGAGGTTGAGACCAGCCCTGGCCCGCTGCAAGCGACAGCGGGCAGGCACACTTTAGTCTTGTCAGGAAATGACGCCAGCCCCTACATCACGCTGCTGCGCGGCAGATTCCAGCGTTTCATCCTTACTTACCGCGCATTACACTGCTTCTGCGGGTTCGATTCCATTTTCCACCAGTGACAGTAACTGCTGCGTTGCTGCGCGCCAGTCGGCGGCCTGGGTAATCGCGCTCACCACCGCAATGCTGCCCACGCCGGTAGCCAGCACTTCCGGCACGCGCGCCAGAGAAATACCGCCAATCGCCACGGTTGGCACATTGTGCAAACGCGCCAGGTGGCGTTTCAATTCCACCACGCCCTGCGGCGCAGAAGGCATGTCTTTGGTTTGCGTAGGATAGATGTGGCCAAGCGCAATGTAAGAAGGACGCAGCGCCAGAGCCCGATCTAACTCGGCATCGTCATGCGTCGATAAACCCAGGCGCAATCCCGCCTCGCGAATGGCCGCCAGATCGGCTACATCGAGATCTTCCTGGCCGAGGTGCACGCCATAAGCGTGATATTTAATGGCTAAGCGCCAGTAATCATTGATAAACAGGCGAGCGCAATACTGTTTGCCGAGTGCAATCGCCTCGCGCACCGCATCTTCCACCTCGTGATCTTCACAATCTTTGATGCGCAGCTGTATGGTGCGCACACCGGCTTCCAGCAAGCGCGCGATCCATTCCACGCTATCAACAACCGGATACAGCCCCAGCTTTGAGGCTGTGGCAGGAAAGGCGTCGGTCATACATTTTCCTCTTTAAGGGTATCGGCAGCGTGATAGATCTCGCCGCCACGATTGCGGAAGGCGTCCGACATTTGCGCCATACCCATCTCAATCGGCTGGGCTTCAGCCTGTTGGCGGGCGGCAAACTCACGCACTTCCTGGGTAATTTTCATCGAGCAGAATTTCGGGCCGCACATCGAGCAGAAGTGCGCCACTTTTCCCGATTCCTGCGGCAGGGTTTCATCGTGATAGGCGCGTGCGGTGTGCGGATCGAGCGCCAGATTGAACTGATCTTCCCAGCGGAATTCAAAACGCGCTTTCGACATCGCATTGTCACGGATCTGCGCACCGGGATGACCTTTCGCCAGATCCGCCGCGTGCGCAGCGATCTTGTAGGTGATCAGCCCTTGCTTCACATCTTCTTTATTCGGCAAACCGAGGTGCTCTTTCGGCGTCACGTAACACAGCATGGCGCAGCCGAACCAGCCAATCATGGCCGCGCCGATGCCGGAGGTGAAATGGTCGTAGCCGGGCGCGATATCGGTGGTGAGCGGGCCAAGTGTGTAAAACGGGGCTTCGTGACAATGCTCAAGCTGTTCGGTCATATTGCGTCGAATCATCTGCATGGGCACATGGCCCGGACCTTCAATCATCACCTGCACATCGTATTCCCAGGCGATTTTGGTCAGTTCGCCCAGCGTATGCAGTTCGGCAAATTGCGCCTCATCGTTGGCATCCTGAATCGAGCCGGGACGCAGGCCGTCGCCGAGCGACAACGCCACATCGTAGGCGGCACAAATTTCACAAATCTCGCGGAAGTGCAGATAGAGGAAACTTTCGGTGTGATGCGACAGGCACCATTTCGCCATAATCGAGCCACCGCGCGACACAATGCCGGTCAGGCGTTTGGCCGTCATCGGCACATAGCGCAGCAGCACGCCAGCGTGAATGGTGAAGTAGTCAACGCCTTGTTCCGCCTGCTCCAGCAGCGTGTCGCGGAAAATCTCCCAGTTGAGATCTTCTGCAATGCCGTTCACTTTCTCCAGCGCCTGATAAATCGGCACCGTACCAATCGGCACCGGACTGTTGCGCAAAATCCACTCACGCGTTTCATGGATGTAGCGGCCGGTTGAGAGATCCATCACAGTGTCTGCGCCCCAGCGTGTTGACCACACCAGCTTCTCCACTTCCTCTTCAATTGATGAGCTCACCGCAGAGTTGCCAATGTTGGCATTCACTTTCACCAGGAAGTTGCGGCCGATAATCATCGGTTCGGATTCGGGATGGTTGATGTTCGAAGGGATGATGGCGCGCCCATTGGCGACTTCCTGACGGACAAATTCCGCGGTGATATTTTCTGGCAGATTGGCACCAAAGCTGTGACCCGGATGCTGCTGTAACAGCACTTCACCGCGAATACGCTCGCGGCCCATGTTTTCACGCAGCGCGATAAACTCCATCTCCGGCGTGATGATGCCCTGACGCGCATAGTGCAGTTGGGTAACCCGGCGACCCGCTTTGGCACGGCGCGGTTGCGGCAGCTGCTCAAAACGCAGATGGTCCAGGCCTTCATCCGCCAGACGCTGCTGCGTGTAACGGGAACTCAACTGGTGGATGGTTTCGCTGTCGTCACGTTCTTCGATCCAATTGGCACGCAGCCTGTCGAGTCCCTGATGCACATTAATGGTGGCTTGAGGATCGCCATAAGCCCCGGCGGTGTCGTAAACCGGTACCGCTTCATTTGGCTCATAGTGCGGATTCTCTTTGCTGCCGCCTATGTGCGTTGGACTGAGCTGTATCTCACGCATCGGCACGCGAATATCCGCGCGGCTGCCGGTGATCCAGATACGTTTGGAGTTGGGGAAAGCGGTTCCCTGCAGGGAATCGATAAATTCTTGCGCCTGAGCGCGTTGTTCACGACGAGAAGTTTTAGCAGACATAGCAAGTTTCCGGTAAAGGTTGGAAGTTGCTTGTCCAGAGTTCGGAAGGAGTAACAGATACGGTGCCGGGCGCCAGCATGCACCGTGCTGATAATGTTTACTCTTGTTCCCTTCGCAGGTACTAACCTGATCAGGTTCCGCGGATCCCGAATTAACGGTCTCAGCCCTAGAGGGCACTCCGACAAGTTGGTGTTTTGTGGTTTAAGCTACTTTGCTTGCCATTTTGCACCTGGGCAGTGCTCGTGACCGTCACGTACTACGTGTACGCTCCGGTCCCTGCGCGCTGTCCGAGTGCAAACTGGCTGCGCACGCTACGCTTAAACCGCAAAATTTGCCTTTTGATTGTCGTTAAAGAAGACAATAAAAAAGCCCATTTAGCATAAGAGGGCTTTTCTTGAATAACAAGTTTTTTACATCTTCGGGGTTCTAAGCCGGGCGGGCAATGGCGCTGTCGTTGGCAACCGGCGGAAGCGCCAGCTGGTTGTCCCAGGCGAGTTGCACCAGCTTATCTTCCAGCGTGAAGCGCGATTCCAGCACCTCGCCGACTTCGGAGAGCGCGGTTTGAAAATCCACGCAATTATCATCGTTAATCGCTTGCTGCAGATGGCTATCGTAGAGCTGCATGATGCGATCGGTATTCGCCTCCAGTGCCGGGTAAATCTGCGCAGCGACGATTAATGGGCTATCACCCTGCATCTCACTAATGATGTGTTCATACACGCTGAAATGGCCGGTGGAAAGGTAATCCACCAGGTTGTGACAAAATGCGTCCAGCGCCTGTTCATCCAGCGTGGATAACGCATCTTTTTGTGGCTTCATGCCAATAAGCTCGTAGTAAGTGACGAGCAGCTGTCGACGGGCGCGCAGCCATGAATCAACCAATTCATTTCCGCCGCCTACACGCTCTGTCAGGTTATCTAACTGGTTAAGCATATGGGGCTCCAGGTAGGTTATAGTTGTTTATTACACACTTAATATTAGGATTTCAGCGTGCGATTTGACGCTAAGGACAACGATTAAGATGCAACGTGAGATCTCAAGCTTAGACGCTGGATGGTGGGTTGTCAGCCATGAGCAAAAACTTTGGTTGCCGCAGGGCGAATTGCCGCATGGCTTAGCCAGCGATTTTGGCCTCAGCGGCAGCAACGCGATTTTGATCGGCGAGTGGCAGGGCGAGAATGTCTGGCTGGTACGTGAATCGCGTCCGGACAGCATGGGCTCCGTGCGCCAACTGATTGATGAGGATGTCGGCCTGTTCCAAATCGCCGGACGTGGCGTGCAGCTGGCGGAGTTTTACCGCTCGCATCGCTGGTGCGGCTATTGCGGCCATGAGATGCACATCAGCAAACGCGAATTTGCCTGCTTGTGCAATCACTGCCGCGAGCGCTATTACCCGCAAATTGCGCCGTGCATCATCGTGGCTATCCGCCGTGGCGATGAGATCCTGCTCGCCAATCATGCGCGTCATCGTAACAATATCTACACCGTGCTGGCGGGCTTTGTCGAAGTGGGCGAAACCTTAGAACAAGCGGTGGCGCGGGAGGTGATGGAGGAGAGCAACGTGCGGGTGAAAAACGTGCGTTACGTTACCTCGCAGCCGTGGCCGTTCCCGCACTCTCTGATGATGGCGTATATGGCGGAATATGACGGCGGCGATCTGCAACACGACGGCAAAGAGCTGCTGGATGCCGGTTGGTATCGCTACGACGATCTGCCGCTGTTGCCGCCGCCCGGCACGGTGGCGCGTCGCCTGATTGAAGATACCGTTGCCCTGTGTCGCGCCAGCGCGGCGTGAAAATGCTACACTGCCGGCCTTAGCATGAGAGAGCCCATTATGAGTGAACTGAAGAACGATCGTTATCTGCGCGCCCTGTTACGTCAGCCGGTAGATGTCACGCCGGTATGGATGATGCGACAAGCCGGGCGCTATTTGCCGGAGTACAAAGCCACGCGCGCTGAAGCCGGTGATTTTATGTCGCTGTGTAAGAATGCTGAGCTGGCGTGTGAAGTCACGCTGCAACCGCTGCGTCGCTATGCGCTGGATGCGGCAATTCTCTTCAGCGATATCCTCACCATTCCGGATGCGATGGGACTTGGGCTCTACTTTGAGACCGGCGAAGGCCCGCGTTTCTCCAATCCAATTACCTGCCGTGCGGATGTCGACAAGCTGCCAGTGCCGGATCCAGAGCAAGAGCTCGGTTATGTGATGAACGCGGTGCGTACCATTCGTCACAACCTGAAAGGCGAAGTGCCGCTGATCGGTTTCTCCGGCAGCCCATGGACGCTGGCAACCTACATGGTTGAAGGCGGCAGCAGCAAAGCGTTCACCAAAATTAAAAAGATGATGTACGCCGAGCCGCAAACCCTGCACAAGCTGCTGGATAAGCTGGCAGATAGCGTGATTCTTTATCTCAATGCGCAGATCAAAGCTGGCGCGCAGTCGGTCATGGTGTTCGACACATGGGGCGGCGTGCTGACCGGACGCGACTATCGCGAATTCTCGCTCTATTACATGCATAAAATCGTCGATAGCGTGCTGCATGAGAATGAAGGTCGCCGCGTTCCTATTACGCTGTTCACTAAAGGTGGCGGCCAATGGCTGGAAGCGATAGCGGCGACCGGCTGCGATGCGCTGGGACTCGACTGGACCACCGATATCGCCGATGCGCGTCGTCGTGTGGGTGATAAAGTGGCGCTGCAGGGCAACATGGATCCTTCCATGCTGTATGCACCGCCTGCGCGCATTGAGCAGGAAGTCGCCGGGATTCTCGAAGGTTTTGGCACTGGCGAAGGTCACGTGTTTAACCTGGGCCACGGCATCCATCCTGATGTGCCGCCTGAGCATGCTGGTGCGTTTGTTGAAGCGGTGCATCGTCTGTCACGTCCGTATCATCAGGGCTGATGATGGATTTAGCCGCACTACGCCAGGAACAGTTACAGCGCGCTGCTGATGTGGTGCGGCAGGATGATTTCGATGTGCTGCCGCCACGCTTTATTGGTGGTGCCGACGTGGGATTTGAACAGGGCGGCGAGATCACGCGCGCGGCTCTGATCATCCTCGAGTATCCATCCTTAAAGCTGGTGGAACACCGCATTGCGCGCGTGGCCACCACCATGCCCTATATTCCGGGCTTCTTATCCTTCCGCGAAATGCCGGCGCTGCTGGAAGCCTGGCAGCAGCTCTCCCAGTTGCCCGATCTGCTGTTTGTCGATGGACACGGTATTTCCCATCCCCGTCGGCTTGGCGTGGCGGCGCATTTCGGTTCGCTGGTGGATGTGCCCACCATTGGCGTGGCGAAGAAGCGTTTGTGTGGACGTTTTGCTGAGCTGGACGCCGAGCCAGGCAGCCGTCAGCCGCTGCTCGACAAAGGCGAACAGATTGGCTGGGTATGGCGCAGTAAAGCGCGCTGTAATCCGCTGTTTATCTCGACCGGCCATCGCGTCAGCATGGATAGCGCGTTGCATTGGGTAGAAGCCTGTACCGCAGGCTATCGTTTGCCGGAACCGACGCGTTGGGCGGATGCTGTCGCCTCCGGACGCCCGGCCTTTCTGCGCTGGCAAAACACGCCTTAACGCTGTTTGTGCCCGGCTTTTGCGGTACACTGCCGCCAGCTAACCTATTGAGAGTAAGTTTGATGTTACAGAATCCCGTCCATTTGCGTCTGGCGAAGCTTGAAAGCTGGCAGCATATGACTTTCATGGCCTGCCTTTGCGAGCGTATGTTCCCCAACTATTGGGCTTTTTGTCAGCAGACCGCATTCGCCGATCCGCAACTCTATCGCCGCATCCTCGATCTCATCTGGGAAAGCCTGACGGTCAAAGATGCCAAAATCAATTTCGACGGTCAGCTGGAGAAATTTGAAACGGCGATCCCGGATGGTGACGATTTTGAGGTTTACGGTGTTCATCCGGCGATTGATGCCTGCGTGGCCTTGAGTGAACTGCTGCATGCACAGCTTAGCGGCGAAACGCTGGAGCACGCCGTTGAAGTCAGCCGTACATCGATCACCACCGTGGCGATTCTGGAAATGACGCAGGCCGGTCGCGAAATGACCGACGAAGAGCTGCGCGGAAATCAGGCTGTCATCGATGAATGGGACCTGCAGTGGGAGATTTTCCGCCTGCTGTCAGAGTGTGAGGAGCGCGACCTGGAATTGATTAAAGGCCTGCGTGCAGACCTGCGCGAAGCGGGAATCAGTAACATCGGTATACTTTTTCAGCAATAAGGCAAGAAAACGTGACTTCAGGCCCGAATTACCGCGCCTGGAGGCTTCACATCAGCCCCCAGTCTGGTCTACATTTGGGGGGCTGAAAATTGTGGCTATCGGTGCGTGCCGGCTGAACAAGGTCTGAGAATGGCTTTTCCCTCGCACTCGTTGCATAGCAAGCGATAAATACACTTTAAGGATAACTTATGAACAAGACTCAACTGATTGATGTGATCGCAGAGAAAGCTGACCTGTCTAAAACCCAGGCTAAGACTGCGCTGGAATCTACCCTGGCTGCGATCACTGAGTCTCTGAAAGAAGGTGATGCTGTACAACTGGTTGGTTTTGGTACTTTTAAAGTGAACCACCGCGCTGAGCGTACCGGTCGCAACCCGCAGACTGGCAAAGAGATCAAAATCGCAGCAGCTAACGTGCCAGCGTTCGTTTCAGGCAAAGCTCTGAAAGACGCTGTTAAGTAAGTTTCCGCATTGCGGTTTAGCTTTAAAAGAGGGGGCGTTAGCGCCCCTTTTTGTTGCCGGGACCTGCCATGCTGAATTCAATTCCTCAGCGCGTTTGCGCCCTGTTATTTGGTGCGCTGCTGACGGGCTGTAGCTCCACTCCTGAACTTCCTGCCTTCACGGCGAGCGGCTATCTGGCCGACCGCGGCACTGTGCGCATCTGGCGCAAGAATAGTGACCATCAAGTTGTTCACCTGCGTACGGTCTTCACGCCGTTTAATGGCGATGCGATGGAAACCACTGACTACAATTGGCAGCAGCAGAAGCTGATTAGCGTCGAACGGCGCGTCGCGGGTGCACAGCCGGATGATGTCACCTTACGCTTCGATCATCAGGGCAATCTCAATTTCATGCAGCGCCAGCTGGCGGGGCGACGTGAAGCGGTCAGCGCTGATAGCGTTGAGCTATATCGCTTCGATGCGCAGCGCATGCTGGATCAGAGCAATGCGTTGCTTGCAGGCCGTGTATTACTGCGTCAGGGCCATTGGCTGGGTGGCAATCAGGTGCGTGAGTGTGATGACAAGCTGGTGAATGTGGCCTTTGATCGCGACACACTGTATACGCTAGGCCGCCAGCAGCAGAGCCAGGCTGCGCCATTGATGGTGTCGTGGCTGGAAGCGCCGGAAGGTGTGCAACTGCTGCGTGCTACGCCGGATGACGAATGCAGCTGGCAGCCAAAAGAGAGTGATTTCTGACAGGTGGAAATAGAGAAGGGGCACCTGCTGTGCCCCTTTGCGTACTTATTTGCGGTTAATCGCGCGGTAGCCGATATCGCGGCGGCAGAAGCTGCCATCCCACGAGATATGCTGCGCCAGCGCATAAGCGTTCTTCTGCGCAGCGGCAACATCGTCGCCCAGTGCAGTCACGCACAGTACGCGACCACCGTTGGTGACCACCAGATCGTCCTTCATGGTGGTGCCAGCGTGGAACACTTTGCCATCCGGTACTTCTTCCAGCGGCAGACCGTGAATCTGATCGCCCGTGTTGTAATCGCCCGGATAACCACCCGCCGCTAACACCACGCCGAGAGAAGGACGCGGATCCCACTGCGAGGTTTGCTGATCCAGTTTACCGTCGGTCGCCGCCAGACACAGCGCCACCAAATCCGACTGCAGGCGCAGCATGATCGGCTGAGTTTCCGGATCGCCGAAGCGGCAGTTAAATTCGATCACTTTTGGCTGACCGGCTTTATCGATCATCAACCCAGCGTACAGGAAGCCGGTATAAATGTTGCCTTCTGCTTTCATACCGTTAACGGTTGGCCAGATGATCTGATCCATCACGCGCTGGTGGATCTCATCGGTTACCACGGGCGCCGGAGAATACGCGCCCATGCCGCCGGTATTTGGACCGGTATCGCCATCGCCGACACGTTTGTGATCCTGGCTGGTGGCCATCGGCAGCACGTTGTTGCCGTCGACCATCACGATAAAGCTGGCCTCTTCGCCATCGAGGAACTCTTCAATCACGATACGGTGACCAGCATCGCCGAACGCATTACCAGCCAGCATATCCTGCACAGCGGCTTCGGCTTCCGCCAGTTCCATCGCCACGATCACGCCTTTACCGGCCGCCAGACCGTCAGCTTTGATCACGATCGGTGCGCCTTTCTCACGCAGATACGCCAGCGCAGGCTCCACTTCGGTAAAGTTCTGATATTCAGCGGTTGGAATCTGCTGACGTGCCAGGAAATCTTTGGTGAACGCCTTTGAGCCTTCCAGTTGGGCAGCGGCTTGCGTTGGGCCAAAGATCTTCAGACCTGCAGCACGGAACGCATCAACCACGCCAATCACCAGCGGTGCTTCCGGACCAACGATAGTCAGATCGATCTTTTCCTGCTGAGCAAAGGCCAGCAGCGCGGGAACGTCGGTGGCGCTGATTGCCACGTTTTGCAGAGCCGGCTCGAGCGCGGTGCCCGCATTGCCAGGCGCGACAAATACTGTTTCCGCCAGTGGCGATTGTGCCGCTTTCCATGCCAGCGCGTGTTCACGTCCGCCATTACCAATCACTAAAATTTTCATCTGTACTGCTCCCAACAATTAATGGCGGAAATGACGCATGTCGGTAAAGATCATCGCGATGCCGTGCTCATCAGCGGCGGCAATCACCTCATCATCACGGATTGAACCGCCCGGCTGAATCACGCAACTGATACCGACAGCCGCAGCGGCGTCGATACCGTCGCGGAACGGGAAGAAGGCATCAGACGCCATCGCGGACCCTTTCACTTCCAGACCTTCGTCACCGGCTTTGATACCGGCAATTTTGGCCGAGTAAACGCGGCTCATCTGGCCGGCGCCAATGCCGATGGTCATGTTGTCACGTGCGTAGACGATGGCGTTGGATTTAACGAACTTCGCCACTTTCCAGCAGAACAGCGCATCACGCAGTTCCTGCTCAGTTGGCTGACGTTTGCTGACAACGCGCAGCTGACTGGCATTGACCATGCCCAAATCGCGATCCTGAACCAGTACGCCGCCGTTAACTCGTTTGAAATCCAGCGCCGCAACGCGACCTTGCCACTGACCACACACCAGAACGCGCACGTTCTGCTTGGCCGCGGTAATTTTCAGTGCCGCTTCGCTGGCGGATGGCGCGATGATCACTTCAACAAACTGACGGCTGATGATCGCCTGCGCAGTGGCTTCGTCAAGCTCGCGGTTAAAGGCGATGATGCCACCGAAAGCGGAAGTCGGATCGGTTTTGTAGGCACGCTCATAAGCGTCAAGAATCGAATCGCCAACTGCCACGCCGCATGGGTTAGCGTGTTTGACGATCACACAAGCGGCTTCGTCGAACTCTTTCACGCATTCAAGTGCGGCATCGGTATCGGCGATATTGTTGTAAGAGAGCGCTTTGCCCTGAACCTGCTGCGCAGTGGCCACTGAAGCTTCAGCAACATTCTCTTCTATATAGAAGGCAGCATCCTGATGGCTGTTCTCGCCGTAACGCATATCCTGCTTCTTAATGAAGTTGAGGTTCAGCGTGCGCGGGAAGCGGCCAGCCGGTTCTTTGCTGTCGCTGTGATAAGCCGGCACCAGGCTACCGAAGTAGTTGGCGATCATGCTGTCGTAGGCGGCAGTGTGTTCGAAAGCTTTGATGGCCAGATCGAAACGCGTTTCCAGCGTGAGCGAGTTTTCGTTGGCATCCAGCTCGGCAATGATCGCTTCGTAATCGCTGCTCTTCACCACGATCGCCACGTCTTTGTGGTTCTTCGCCGCTGAGCGAACCATGGTTGGGCCACCGATATCGATGTTCTCAACCGCGTCAGCTAATGAGCAATCAGGTTTGGCAACGGTTTGTGCGAAGGGATAGAGGTTGACGACCACCATGTCGATTGGGTTGATGGCGTGTTCAGCCATGATCGCATCATCCTGACCACGACGACCCAAAATGCCGCCATGCACTTTCGGGTGCAGCGTTTTGACGCGTCCATCCATCATTTCCGGGAAACCGGTGTAGTCAGAAACTTCGGTGACGGGCAAGCCCGCATCTGCCAGCAGACGTGCTGTACCGCCTGTGGAGAGCAGCTCAACACCACGACTGGAGAGTGCCTGAGCAAATTCGAGGATACCGGCTTTGTCAGAGACACTGAGTAGAGCGCGGCGTACAGGACGACGTTGTTGCATGGTGGTTTTATCCCTTGGCTTTGTTTCGCGTAATAAAGAGCGTTACATCAAGCTTAGTGTCTCTCTTCTATATAGAAGGAAACGCTTGCCTCATGTAACGCCCCAAAAGGGGCATCCTTGACGTCGCCGGGCATTGTAGCGAAAACGTTTGCGTGATGCTCGCCTAAATTCATTTGTGCGGCAGAGTGTGGATAACACTGTGTGTAACTGCGTATAAGGCGGGGTTTTGCTGTGGAATGCAGCGAACGGTTGTTTTTATTGAATTTAGCGGTTGCGTGCTGAGAACAACTCCCTATAATGCGCATCCATCAACACGGCACAACGGTTTACGAAGTGCGGTGTTGGTGAGGAAGATTCGATAAGAACTTCCGCCGGATGAAAACGCTGAAAAAAGTGTTTGACTCCGAAGGAGAGTAGCGTAGTATACGCCACCTCGCGACAGACGGTTCAGCCGCTGTTCGCAACGCTCTTTAACAATTTATCAGACAATCTGTGTGGGCACTCGCAGGATTGATATCCGCGTCTCCGGACGCAAAAAAATATCAAAGCCTCACGAGTGAACACATAATGAAATTCATTATGACGTTTTACAGATGAGCACCGCTGAACTGGTTTCAGCAAATCAAACTTAAATTGAAGAGTTTGATCATGGCTCAGATTGAACGCTGGCGGCAGGCCTAACACATGCAAGTCGAACGGTAGCACAGAGAGCTTGCTCTCGGGTGACGAGTGGCGGACGGGTGAGTAACGTCTGGGAAACTGCCCGATGGAGGGGGATAACTACTGGAAACGGTAGCTAATACCGCATAACGTCGCAAGACCAAAGTGGGGGACCTTCGGGCCTCACACCATCGGATGTGCCCAGATGGGATTAGCTAGTAGGTGGGGTAATGGCTCACCTAGGCGACGATCCCTAGCTGGTCTGAGAGGATGACCAGCCACACTGGAACTGAGACACGGTCCAGACTCCTACGGGAGGCAGCAGTGGGGAATATTGCACAATGGGCGCAAGCCTGATGCAGCCATGCCGCGTGTATGAAGAAGGCCTTCGGGTTGTAAAGTACTTTCAGCGGGGAGGAAGGCGGTGAAGTTAATAGCTTCACCGATTGACGTTACCCGCAGAAGAAGCACCGGCTAACTCCGTGCCAGCAGCCGCGGTAATACGGAGGGTGCAAGCGTTAATCGGAATTACTGGGCGTAAAGCGCACGCAGGCGGTCTGTCAAGTCGGATGTGAAATCCCCGGGCTTAACCTGGGAACTGCATTCGAAACTGGCAGGCTGGAGTCTTGTAGAGGGGGGTAGAATTCCAGGTGTAGCGGTGAAATGCGTAGAGATCTGGAGGAATACCGGTGGCGAAGGCGGCCCCCTGGACAAAGACTGACGCTCAGGTGCGAAAGCGTGGGGAGCAAACAGGATTAGATACCCTGGTAGTCCACGCCGTAAACGATGTCGACTTGGAGGTTGTTCCCTTGAGGAGTGGCTTCCGGAGCTAACGCGTTAAGTCGACCGCCTGGGGAGTACGGCCGCAAGGTTAAAACTCAAATGAATTGACGGGGGCCCGCACAAGCGGTGGAGCATGTGGTTTAATTCGATGCAACGCGAAGAACCTTACCTACTCTTGACATCCAGAGAACTTAGCAGAGATGCTTTGGTGCCTTCGGGAACTCTGAGACAGGTGCTGCATGGCTGTCGTCAGCTCGTGTTGTGAAATGTTGGGTTAAGTCCCGCAACGAGCGCAACCCTTATCCTTTGTTGCCAGCGGTTCGGCCGGGAACTCAAAGGAGACTGCCAGTGATAAACTGGAGGAAGGTGGGGATGACGTCAAGTCATCATGGCCCTTACGAGTAGGGCTACACACGTGCTACAATGGCGCATACAAAGAGAAGCGACCTCGCGAGAGCAAGCGGACCTCATAAAGTGCGTCGTAGTCCGGATCGGAGTCTGCAACTCGACTCCGTGAAGTCGGAATCGCTAGTAATCGTAGATCAGAATGCTACGGTGAATACGTTCCCGGGCCTTGTACACACCGCCCGTCACACCATGGGAGTGGGTTGCAAAAGAAGTAGGTAGCTTAACCTTCGGGAGGGCGCTTACCACTTTGTGATTCATGACTGGGGTGAAGTCGTAACAAGGTAACCGTAGGGGAACCTGCGGTTGGATCACCTCCTTACCTGAAGATACCTTCCCGCGTAGTGCTCACACAGATTGTCTGATAGAAAGTAATGAGCAAGACGGCTGCGAAGTCGTGACACTATCGTGTCCCCTTCGTCTAGCGGTTAGGACTCCGCCCTTTCACGGCGGCAACAGGGGTTCGAATCCCCTAGGGGACGCCACTTGCTTGGTGACAGGTGAAAGGTGTCTCCACGACGTATCTCAAACGAAGCTTACGAGCTGCGTCTGAGATACTGCTCTTTAACAATCCGGAACAAGCTGAAAATTGAAACGACGTATCGTCTTCATTCTCCGTAATAAGAATGAAGCGGCGATATGTTCGAGTCTCTCAAATGCTTGCAGTCTGCACGCGTTGCAAAACGCCTGTGGGTTGTGAGGTTAAGTGACTAAGCGTACACGGTGGATGCCCTGGCAGTCAGAGGCGATGAAGGACGTGCTAATCTGCGTAAAGCGTCGGTAAGGTGATATGAACCGCTACAGCCGACGATGTCCGAATGGGGAAACCCGGTGCACCCAGTGCATCATCGCAACATGAATACATAGTGTTGCGAGGCGAACCCGGGGAACTGAAACATCTAAGTACCCGGAGGAAAAGAAATCAACCGAGATTCCCCCAGTAGCGGCGAGCGAACGGGGAACAGCCCAGAACCTGAATCAGTTTGTGCGTTAGTGGAAGCGTCTGGAAAGTCGCACGATACCGGGTGATAGTCCCGTACACGAAAGTGCACATTCTGTGAGTTCGAAGAGTAGGGCGGGACACGTGGTATCCTGTCTGAATATGGGGGGACCATCCTCCAAGGCTAAATACTCCTGACTGACCGATAGTGAACCAGTACCGTGAGGGAAAGGCGAAAAGAACCCCGGCGAGGGGAGTGAAACAGAACCTGAAACCGTGTACGTACAAGCAGTGGGAGCCTCTTTAATGGGGTGACTGCGTACCTTTTGTATAATGGGTCAGCGACTTATATTCTGTAGCAAGGTTAACCGTATAGGGGAGCCGCAGGGAAACCGAGTCTTAACTGGGCGTTAAGTTGCAGGGTATAGACCCGAAACCCGGTGATCTAGCCATGGGCAGGTTGAAGGTTGGGTAACACTAACTGGAGGACCGAACCGACTAATGTTGAAAAATTAGCGGATGACTTGTGGCTGGGGGTGAAAGGCCAATCAAACCGGGAGATAGCTGGTTCTCCCCGAAAGCTATTTAGGTAGCGCCTCGTGAACTCATCTCCGGGGGTAGAGCACTGTTTCGGCTAGGGGGCCATCCCGGCTTACCAACCCGATGCAAACTGCGAATACCGGAGAATGTTATCACGGGAGACACACGGCGGGTGCTAACGTCCGTCGTGAAGAGGGAAACAACCCAGACCGCCAGCTAAGGTCCCAAAGTCATGGTTAAGTGGGAAACGATGTGGGAAGGCACAGACAGCCAGGATGTTGGCTTAGAAGCAGCCATCATTTAAAGAAAGCGTAATAGCTCACTGGTCGAGTCGGCCTGCGCGGAAGATGTAACGGGGCTAAACCATGCACCGAAGCTGCGGCAGCGACACTATGTGTTGTTGGGTAGGGGAGCGTTCTGTAAGCCGTTGAAGGTGTGCTGTGAGGCATGCTGGAGGTATCAGAAGTGCGAATGCTGACATAAGTAACGATAAAGCGGGTGAAAAGCCCGCTCGCCGGAAGACCAAGGGTTCCTGTTCAACGTTAATCGGAGCAGGGTGAGTCGACCCCTAAGGCGAGGCTGAAAAGCGTAGTCGATGGGAAGCAGGTTAATATTCCTGCACTTGGTGTTACTGCGAAGGGGGGACGGAGAAGGCTAGGTTATCCGGGCGACGGTTGTCCCGGTTTAAGCGTGTAGGCTGATACCTTTGGTAAATCCGGGGTATCTTAAGGCTGAGGCGTGACGACGAGCCACCACGGTGGTGAAGTAACTGATGCCCTGCTTCCAGGAAAAGCCTCTAAGCTCCAGGTAACACGAAATCGTACCCCAAACCGACACAGGTGGTCAGGTAGAGAATACCAAGGCGCTTGAGAGAACTCGGGTGAAGGAACTAGGCAAAATGGTGCCGTAACTTCGGGAGAAGGCACGCTGTCATCAGGTGAAGTCCCTCGCGGATGGAGCTGAAGGCAGTCGAAGATACCAGCTGGCTGCAACTGTTTATTAAAAACACAGCACTGTGCAAACACGAAAGTGGACGTATACGGTGTGACGCCTGCCCGGTGCCGGAAGGTTAATTGATGGGGTTATCCGCAAGGAGAAGCTCTTGATCGAAGCCCCGGTAAACGGCGGCCGTAACTATAACGGTCCTAAGGTAGCGAAATTCCTTGTCGGGTAAGTTCCGACCTGCACGAATGGCGTAATGATGGCCAGGCTGTCTCCACCCGAGACTCAGTGAAATTGAAATCGCTGTGAAGATGCAGTGTACCCGCGGCAAGACGGAAAGACCCCGTGAACCTTTACTATAGCTTGACACTGAACATTGAGCCTTGATGTGTAGGATAGGTGGGAGGCTTTGAAGCGTGGACGCCAGTCTGCGTGGAGCCAACCTTGAAATACCACCCTTTAATGTTTGATGTTCTAACGTAGGCCCGTAATCCGGGCTGCGGACAGTGTCTGGTGGGTAGTTTGACTGGGGCGGTCTCCTCCCAAAGAGTAACGGAGGAGCACGAAGGTTGGCTAATCCTGGTCGGACATCAGGAGGTTAGTGCAATGGCATAAGCCAGCTTGACTGCGAGAGTGACGGCTCGAGCAGGTGCGAAAGCAGGTCATAGTGATCCGGTGGTTCTGAATGGAAGGGCCATCGCTCAACGGATAAAAGGTACTCCGGGGATAACAGGCTGATACCGCCCAAGAGTTCATATCGACGGCGGTGTTTGGCACCTCGATGTCGGCTCATCACATCCTGGGGCTGAAGTAGGTCCCAAGGGTACGGCTGTTCGCCGTTTAAAGTGGTACGCGAGCTGGGTTTAGAACGTCGTGAGACAGTTCGGTCCCTATCTGCCGTGGGCGCTGGAGAATTGAGGGGGGTTGCTCCTAGTACGAGAGGACCGGAGTGAACGCACCACTGGTGTTCGGGTTGTCATGCCAATGGCACTGCCCGGTAGCTAAGTGCGGAAAAGATAAGTGCTGAAAGCATCTAAGCACGAAACTTGCCCCGAGATGAGTTCTCCCTGACTCCTTGAGAGTCCTGAAGGGACGTTGAAGACTACGACGTTGATAGGCCGGATGTGTAAGCGCAGCGATGCGTTGAGCTAACCGGTACTAATGACCCGTGAGGCTTAACCTTACAACGCCAGAGGCGTTTTGGTCTGAGAGACCGGAGATTTTCAGCTTGTTTACGGATTAAAGAATCAGCGGAAGCGAATGTTATTCGTTTTTGCACAAAGAATTTGCCTGGCGGCTTTAGCGCGGTGGTCCCACCTGACCCCATGCCGAACTCAGAAGTGAAACGCCGTAGCGCCGATGGTAGTGTGGGGCCTCCCCATGCGAGAGTAGGGAACTGCCAGGCATCAAATAGTGAAGAAGCCCCGGACGAGAGTCCGGGGTTTTTTTGCGTCTGAAATCAGCTAAAATCGCATAGAATAGAGCGATTCAGTGTATGAAAATCACGCAAATTTCATCTCAAACTTTCATTTCAAGAAGCAAATCCAGCATAAATACGCCACGACTTATCCCAAATCCCATCTAAAGCTGAAACATTTTCATAAACCGCATGAAGACTCGACATTCTCGACATAACACGTTAATGTCGGGCATCTGGATGTCTAAACGTTTATACGGTTATCAGTACGAGGTGAGCAGGTTATGCCAATCAGGATTCCCGACGAATTACCGGCAGTGAATTTTTTGCGTGATGAAAACGTCTTTGTCATGACGTCGTCGCGCGCCAGTGTTCAGGAGATCCGTCCGCTAAAAGTGCTGATTCTTAACCTGATGCCAAAGAAGATTGAGACAGAAAATCAGTTCCTGCGTCTGCTCTCTAACTCACCGTTGCAGATTGATGTGCAGCTGCTGCGCATTGATAGTCGCGAGTCGCGCAACACGCCGACGGAGCATCTGAACAACTTCTACTGCAACTTCGAAGACATCCAAAACGATAACTTCGATGGACTGATTGTGACCGGCGCGCCGCTGGGATTGGTCGATTTCAATGATGTCGCTTACTGGCCGCAGATTCAGCGCGTGCTGCATTGGGCGAATGAACACGTTACCTCCACGCTCTTTGTCTGTTGGGCGGTTCAGGCGGCACTCAACATTCTGTATGGCATTCCTAAGCAGACGCGGCAGAACAAATTGTCCGGTGTTTATGAGCACCAAATCCTGCATCCCCACGCCTTACTAACGCGCGGGTTTGACGACAATTTCCTGGCCCCGCATTCACGCTATGCTGATTTTCCGAGCCAGCTGATCCGCGATTACACCGATCTCGAGCTATTTGCCGAATCGGAATCCACCGGCGCATATCTGATGGCGAGCAAAGACAAGCGCCTGGCGTTTGTCACCGGCCATCCGGAGTACGATGCCCTGACGCTCTCGGGTGAGTATCATCGCGATTACGATGCTGGCCTGCAGCCGGACGTGCCGTTCAACTACTTCCCGCACGATAACCCAGAGCTGCCACCGCGCGCCACCTGGCGCAGCCACGGCAACCTGCTGTTCTCCAACTGGCTGAACTACTACGTTTATCAGATCACGCCGTTCGATCTGCGCCGGATGAATCCAACACTCGAATAGATCAAACACCTCGTTTGATCCTGCCGCGCTAGCCGAAAGCTATCGCGGCTTTTTTTTTGCCTTCAATTCACCAGTGGAAGTTATTGCCTTTAATTCGAGAGATTAAATTACATAAATATCAATCTGATAAATTAACATAAACATTAAAATGGAAATAGTTTTTGAAATTAAAATAAAAATAATTATGCTCTGATCTTGCAGGTTATAAAACACCCTACATCCGGATCCGATCGTTAAACGATGGATCAACTCAGGAGGCAGCCCGCATGACAGACTCGGTTATCAGCAATACGCTAACCTTCAGCCAGCCCTTTACCCACGCGGAAAAGCAGCTGCTTACCCCAGAAGCGATCGACTTTATACACGCATTAGTGGTGCGCTTTGCACCAGAGCGCGAACGCCTGCTGAAAGCACGCCAGCAACGACAGAAGCGTTACGATCAGGGTGAGTTACCCGGCTTTGATTCGGAAACCGCTTCCATTCGTGAAAATGCGTGGCAAGTTCGTCCTATCCCGCAGCTGCTGCAAGATCGTCGCGTGGAGATCACCGGGCCGCCGGATCGCAAAATGGTGATCAACGCGCTCAACGCAAACGTCAACGTCTTCATGGCCGATTTTGAAGATTCACTGGCGCCAACCTGGCAGAAGCTGATCGACGGACAATTAACACTGCGCGATGCCGTCAATGGCACGCTGAGCTTCACCAGTGAAACGGGCAAGATCTACCAGCTGCGCGCCAATCCGGCGCTGCTGATGTGTCGGGTGCGCGGTCTGCATCTGAATGAAAAGCATGTGGAGTGGCGCGATCGGGCCATTCCCGGCGGATTGTTCGACTTTGCGCTCTACTTTTTCCACAACGTTGAAGCGCTGCTGGAGAAGGGCCACGCGCCATGGTTCTATCTGCCGAAAACTGAGCATGCCGCTGAAGTGGCGTGGTGGCGTGAGATCTTCCGCTTCAGTGAAGATCGCTTCGATCTGCCGCGCGGCACCATCAAAGCCACGGTATTGATCGAAACGCTGCCGGCGGTATTCCAGATGGATGAGATCCTGTGGGAACTGCGCGATCACGTCGTTGGCCTGAACTGTGGCCGTTGGGATTACATCTTCAGCTACATCAAAACGCTGGGCCAGCATCCCGATCGTATCCTGCCGGATCGCCAGCAAATCAGCATGGATCAGCCATTCCTCGATGCCTATTCACGCCTGCTGATTCGAACCTGTCATCGTCGTGGTGCGCTGGCGATGGGCGGTATGTCGGCGCTGATTCCGAGCAAAGACGCGGAGCGCAATGTATGGGTGACGCAAAAGGTGCAGGAAGATAAAGCGCGAGAAGCGGGCAACGGTCACGACGGAACCTGGGTGGCGCATCCCGGCCTGGCTGATATCGCGATGGAGGAGTTTGACCGTCGGCTGGGCGATCAGCCCAATCAACTGCACATCACGCGTGAGCAGGATGCGCCAATCACCGCCGAACGTCTGCTGGCGCCCTGTCGCGGCAAGCGTACTGAAGCCGGCATGCGCGCCAATATCCGCGTGGCGCTGCAATATCTGGAAGCCTGGATCAGCGGCAACGGCTGCGTTCCGATTGATGGGTTGATGGAAGATGCCGCCACCGCTGAAATCGCCCGCACCTCCATCTGGCAATGGATTCATCACAAACAAATTCTCAGCGATGGCCAGCCGGTCACGGTGGCGCTGTTTGAACGGCTGCTGGAGGAAGAGCTGGCCACCTTGCAGCAAACCGTTGGCGCAGAACGTTTTCAAAATGGACGCTTCGACGATGCCGCCGCGCTGATGGCGCAAATTACCACCGATGACGAACTGGTTTCCTTCCTCACTCTGCCGGGCTACCGCCTGCTGCCTTGAACCTGGAGATATGACGATGAATCGTACGCAACAGATCAAACAACTGGAATCGAGCTGGAATGATGCGCGCTGGCAGGGAATTACTCGTCCGTACAGTGCGGAGGATGTGGTCAATCTGCGCGGTTCGGTCAATCCCGCCTGCACGCTGGCGGAGCGCGGTGCCACCAAGCTCTGGTCGCTGCTGAATGGTGAATCGAGCAAAGGCTACATCAACAGCCTTGGCGCGTTGACCGGCGGACAAGCGGTGCAGCAGGCGAAAGCCGGCATAGAGGCGATTTACCTCTCCGGCTGGCAGGTGGCGGCAGATGCTAACCTGGCCGGGCAGATGTATCCCGACCAATCGCTGTATCCGGTGAATTCGGTGCCAAATGTGGTGGAGCGGATTAATCAGAGCTTCCAGCGAGCCGATCAAATTCAGTGGGCCAGCGGCGTATCGCCAGAAGACAGTGATTTTATTGATTACTTCCTGCCGATTGTCGCCGATGCGGAAGCGGGCTTTGGCGGCGTGCTCAATGCGTTCGAGCTGATGAAATCGATGATTCAGGCCGGTGCCGGCGCGGTGCATTTTGAAGACCAATTGGCGGCGGTGAAGAAGTGCGGCCACATGGGCGGCAAGGTATTAGTCCCAACGCAGGAAGCGATTCAGAAACTGGTGGCGGCGCGTCTGGCAGCGGACGTCATGAACGTGCCGACAGTGTTGCTGGCGCGCACCGATGCGGATGCCGCCGATCTGATCACCTCAGATTGCGACCCGCGCGATGCGGCGTTTATCACCGGCGAGCGCACCTCGGAAGGCTTCTTCCGCACGCGTGCCGGGATTGAACAGGCGATCAGCCGCGGGCAAGCGTATGCGCCTTATGCCGATGTGCTGTGGTGCGAAACCTCAACGCCAGATCTGGAGATGGCGCAGCGCTTTGCCGACGCGATTCACGCGCAGTATCCCGGCAAGCTGCTGGCTTACAACTGCTCGCCTTCGTTCAACTGGAAGAAGAACCTTGACGATCGCACTATCGCCCGTTTCCAGCAGGCGCTGAGCGAAATGGGCTATCGCTTCCAGTTCATTACGCTCGCCGGAATTCACAGCATGTGGTTCAACATGTTTGACCTGGCGCACGCCTATGCACAGGGCGAAGGCATGCGCCATTACGTGGAGAAAGTGCAGCAGCCGGAGTTTGCGGCGCGCGATAAGGGTTACACCTTCTCATCGCATCAGCAGGAAGTGGGCACCGGCTATTTCGATCGCGTCACCAACGTCATCCAGGGCGGACAATCCTCCGTGACCGCGCTGACCGGCTCCACCGAAGCCGCACAATTCTGAAGCCGTTGTAAGGTCGCCATTCAATGGCGACCGCTTACCGCTAAAGGAGCGTTGCCGATGACGCCGAGAGAATCGCTGATCGCCCACACCATTCTGCAAGGTTTTGACGCGCAGTATGGCCGCTTTCTGGATATCACCGCCGGTGCGCAACAGCGCTTCGAGCAGGCCGACTGGCACGCGGTGCAGCAGGCAATGAAAGCGCGTATCCATCTTTACGATCACCATGTTGGCCTGGTCACCAACCAGCTGCGCATTCTCAATGACACTTCGGACTGGGATGACGCATTCTGGCTACGGGTGAAAAGCCATTACGAAACCTTGCTGCCCGGCTATCCGCGCCATGAAATCGCCGAAAGCTTCTTCAATTCGGTCTATTGTCGCCTGCAGGGCCACAGCCATTTGTCGCCCGAGCGTCTGTTTATCTTGCCGTCGCAGCCCTGTGCACCCGCGCCGGTTGCGCCGCGCCCGCTGTCACGCCTCTATCGTCCGCAGCAGAATTGGCAGGAAACACTGCGTCAGGTGCTGAATGACATTCCGCTGCGTCTAACGTGGCAGGATCAAACGCGCGATATCGGCTGGATTGTGCGCCATCTGCACGAGCAGTTTGGTGCCACACAGCTGGCGACGGCGACGCTGGATGTCGCCAGCGAACTGTTTTACCGCAACAAAACCGCGTGGATTGTGGCGCGCCTGCAGCTGAGTGATGGCATGGTGCCCTGTTTGCTGCCGATTCAGCGCGATGATGCTGGCCGTTTGTGGATTGATACCTGTCTCACCGACAGCGATGATGCCAGCATCGTGTTTGGTTTTGCCCGCGCCTATTTCATGGTGTACGCGCCGGTGCCAGCCGCGCTGGTGGCGTGGCTGCAACCGATTCTGCCGGGAAAAACCGTGGCAGAGCGCTACATGGCGATTGGCTGTCAGAAGCACGGTAAAACCGAATGCTACCGTGAATACCTGCACTATCTGGCGCACAGTCAGGAAGATTTCACCGTCGCGCCCGGCATCCGCGGCATGGTAATGATGGTGTTCACGCTGCCGGGTTTTGATCGCGTATTTAAGGTGATCAAAGACCGCTTCGCACCGCAAAAAGAGGTCACCGATGCGCAGGTGCGCGACTGCTATCGCATGGTCAAAGAGCACGATCGCGTGGGCCGCATGGCGGATACGCAGGAGTTTGAGCACTTTGCGTTACCGCGCGCGCGTATTCCGGCCGAGCTGATGGCGGAGTTTGAGCGCGATATCCCGGAAAAGCTCGAGCTGCGCGACGATGTGGTGATCATCCGCCATTTGTGGCTGGAACGCCGCATGGAGCCGCTTAATCTGTGGCTGGCTCAGGCTTCGCCGGAACAGCGGCAGCATGCGATTGGCGAATATGGTGATGCGATTCGTCAGCTGGCGGCGGCGAATATTTTCCCCGGCGACATGCTGTACAAAAACTTTGGCATGACGCGTCATGGCCGCGTGGTGTTTTACGATTACGACGAAATCCGCCCGATGACCGAACTGGTGTTCCGCGATGTGCCGCAGGCGCGCTATGAGGAAGATGAGCTGCAGGCCGAGCCGTGGTACAGCGTCGGGCCGGATGATGTGTTCCCGGAAACCTTTCGCTATGCGCTGTGCAGCGAACCCTCGACCGGCAAACTGCTGCAGGCGCTGCATCCGCAGCTGTTTGATCCCAACTGGTGGCGCGCGCTGCAAACGCGCATCCGCGAAGGGCATATTGAAGAGGTCATTGCGTGGCGCGCCAGCCAGCGTTTCAGCGCGCGCTATGCGTCGGTGGCCGCTTAGCGGCCAGAATAGGTTTGGGTCACCTGCTTCGCGGCGCGGATCACCAGCGCACCCAGCTCGGTGATACGGTCGTCAGTCATGCGCGCAATCGGGCCGGAGATTGAGATGGCGGCGAAGGGTTCGCCATGTTCGTCATAAATCGGTGCCGCAACGCAGCGCAGACCCAGCGCGTGCTCTTCATCATCGTGCGAAAAGCCCATCTTACGAATCAGCGCCAGATTCTCCTTCAGGCTGTGCGGCGACATCAGCGTTTTCGGCGTGTAGTGATGCAGCCCTTTTTGATGCAGCAGCGCGGTAACTTGCTCATCGCTCAGATGCGCCAGAAACGCTTTGCCGGCGCCGGATGCATGCATCGGCAGCTTGCCGCCAATCGGCGCGGACATGCGCATCAGCTGCGTACACTGCACCTGGTCGATGATCACCGCCTGATAATCGCTGAGATCCAGCACCGCCAGATTCACCGTCTCGCCGGCATCTTCCATCAGCTTGCGCAGCAGCGGATGCACAATCGCCAGCAGATTGCGGCTCTGCAGGAAGCTGCTGCCGACCACAAACGCGTGCGAACCAATGGTCCACAAACCTAAGTCGCCCACCTGATGCACAAAACCTTGCTGCTGCATGGTGGAGAGCAGGCGATGAGTGGTGGAGTTGGGTAAACCGGCCTGTTGTGCCAGTTCGGTCAGCGCCACGCTGCCGTGGGATTCGGCAATCAGCTCCAGCAGGCGCAGACCACGCGTCAAAGATTGTACTTGCCCGCCGACGGGCGCGCTGGTGGTAGCCGTTGTCGCACGCGGTTTCTTGCCGCGTTTCACGGGCGCAGGGGTTGCCATAACGTCTCCAATTCGCATCAATGCTGGAAACCATTTTCGTTTTTAACCGCATTAATGCAAACGCTGACTTTCTGGTCAGACCTGTCATCGGCAATAGCTGAAAATGTCTCATCTGAGCTGACTTTTGATCACCTGCAAGTTGTGCCAGTATGACTGGCTGGCATATTAGCCAACGCAATGACGTGGACGGGGCGAGAGTGAGCAACAAAACAGAAATGCTGCAGCAGCAGCTGGCGCAACGCATTATGATTCTGGACGGTGGCATGGGCACCATGATCCAGAGTTATAAACTGAGTGAGCAGGATTTCCGTGGCAGCCGCTTTGCCGACTGGCCATCTGATTTGAAGGGCAACAACGATCTGTTGGTGCTAACCAAACCGGAGGTGATCCGCGAAATCCACGATGCCTATCTCGCTGCCGGCGCGGATATTCTCGAGACCAACACCTTCAACTCCACCACCATTGCGATGGCCGATTACGCGATGGAAGCGCTGTCGGCGGAGATTAACCTCGAAGCCGCCAAACTGGCGCGTGCCAGCGCCGACGCATGGACGGAGAAAACGCCGCATCGTCCGCGCTACGTGGCGGGCGTGTTGGGCCCGACCAACCGCACCTGTTCTATCTCGCCGGACGTCAACGATCCCGCCTATCGTAACGTCACCTTTAACCAGCTGGTGGAAGCCTACCGCGAATCGACGCATGCGCTGATCGCCGGTGGCTCCGACCTCATCATGATCGAAACGGTGTTCGATACCCTGAACGCCAAAGCGGCGATCTACGCGGTTCAGGCCGAGATGGAAGCGATGGGCGTGAAGCTGCCGCTAATGATCTCCGGCACCATCACCGATGCGTCCGGTCGTACGCTCTCCGGCCAAACCACCGAAGGTTTCTATAACTCGCTGCGCCACGCCGAACCGCTGTCGTTCGGCCTCAACTGTGCGCTTGGCCCGGATGAACTGCGTCAGTATGTGGCGGAGCTGTCGCGCATTGCTGAAGGCTACGTCACCGCGCACCCGAACGCCGGTTTGCCCAACGCCTTTGGTGAATACGATCTCGATGCGGCGATCATGGCTGAGCAAATTGGTGAGTGGGCGCGCGCCGGTTTCCTCAATATTATCGGCGGCTGCTGCGGTACCACGCCGGAGCACATCGCGGCGATGGCGGCAGCGGTAGACGGCGTTGCGCCGCGCCAGCTGCCAAAGATTCCGGTTGCCTGTCGCTTAGCCGGGCTTGAACCGCTTAACATTCAGGCCGATTCGCTGTTCGTCAACGTCGGTGAACGCACCAACGTCACCGGCTCGGCCAAATTTAAGCGTCTGATCAAAGAAGAGAAATACAACGAAGCGCTGGATGTGGCACGCCAGCAGGTAGAGAACGGTGCGCAAATCATCGACATCAACATGGATGAAGGCATGCTGGATGCGGAAGCGGCGATGGTGCGCTTCCTCAATCTAATTGCCGGTGAGCCGGATATCGCCCGCGTGCCAATTATGATCGACTCCTCCAAATGGGAAGTGATCGAGAAAGGCCTGCAGTGCATTCAGGGCAAAGGCATTGTGAACTCTATTTCGATGAAAGAGGGCGTGGAACCGTTTATCGCGCACGCGCGCAAAGTGCGTCGCTACGGCGCAGCGATGGTGGTGATGGCGTTTGACGAAGCGGGTCAGGCGGATACGCGGGCGCGCAAAATTGAGATCTGTCGTCGCGCCTACAAGATTTTGACCGAAGAGGTTGGTTTCCCGCCAGAAGACATCATTTTCGACCCGAATATTTTTGCCGTAGCGACCGGCATTGAAGAACACAACAATTACGCGATGGACTTTATCGGTGCCTGCGAAGACATCAAGCGCGAACTGCCACACGCGATGATCTCCGGCGGCGTCTCCAACGTGTCGTTCTCGTTCCGTGGTAACGAACCGGTGCGCGAAGCGATTCACGCGGTGTTCCTCTATTACGCCATCCGCAACGGCATGGACATGGGCATCGTGAACGCCGGTCAGCTGGCGATTTACGACGATCTGCCTGCCGAACTGCGTGATGCGGTGGAAGATGTGGTGCTGAATCGTCGTGACGATGGCACCGAGCGCTTGCTGGAGCTGGCGGAGAAGTATCGCGGCAGCAAAAGCGACGGCGAGCAGGAGAAACAGCAGGCCGAATGGCGCAGCTGGGACGTGGTAAAACGTCTGGAATACTCGCTGGTGAAAGGCATCACCGAGTTTATTGAGCTGGATACCGAAGAGGCGCGCCAGGCAGCAGCGCGGCCGATTGAAGTGATTGAAGGGCCGCTGATGTCCGGCATGAACGTGGTTGGCGATCTGTTCGGCGAGGGCAAGATGTTCCTGCCGCAGGTGGTAAAATCAGCGCGCGTGATGAAGCAAGCGGTGGCCTATCTCGAACCTTATATTCAGGCCAGCAAAGAGGCCGGACGCAGCAACGGCAAGATTGTGCTGGCAACGGTAAAAGGCGATGTGCATGACATCGGCAAAAATATCGTCGGCGTAGTGCTGCAATGTAACAACTACGAAATCATTGACCTCGGCGTTATGGTGCCGAGTGACAAAATCCTCAAAACCGCGATTGCCGAGAACGCCGATATCATCGGGCTTTCCGGCCTGATCACGCCGTCGCTGGATGAGATGGTCAACGTCGCCAAAGAGATGGAGCGCCAGGGATTCACCATCCCGCTGCTGATTGGCGGCGCGACTACCTCGAAAGCGCATACCGCAGTGAAAATCGAGCAGAACTATAGCGGACCAACGGTCTACGTGCAGAACGCCTCGCGCACCGTGGGCGTGGTGTCATCGCTGCTGTCCGAAACGCTGAAAGAAGATTTCGTGGCGCGCACGCGCAAAGAGTACGACACGGTGCGTATTCAGCACGCGCGCAAAAAGCCGCGCACGCCGCCGGTGAGCCTGCAAACTGCGCGCGATAATGATTATGTCATTGATTGGGAAAGCTATACGCCGCCGGTGGCGCACCGCCTCGGTGTGAGTCCGGTCGAAGCCAGCATTGAAACGCTGCGCAATTACATCGACTGGACGCCGTTCTTTATGACCTGGTCGCTGGCCGGCAAATATCCGCGCATTTTGGAAGATGAAGTGGTAGGCGAAGAGGCCAAACGCCTGTTTGCCGATGCCAACGCCATGCTCGATATGCTGAGCAGCACCGGCACGCTCAATCCACGCGGCGTGGTGGGAATTTTCCCGGCCAACCGTGTCGGCGATGACATTGAAATCTACAGCAACGAGAACCGCAATCAGGTGCTGTGCGTCAGTCATCACTTGCGTCAGCAGACCGAGAAAACCGACTTCGCCAACTACTGTTTGGCCGACTTTGTGGCCCCAAAATCCAGCGGCAAAGCCGACTATCTCGGCGCGTTTGCGGTTACCGCCGGAATTGAGGAAGATGCGCTGGCCGAGGCGTATGACAAGCAGCACGATGATTACAACAAAATCATGGTGAAAGCGGTGTCGGATCGCCTGGCAGAAGCCTTTGCTGAATATCTGCACGAACGCGTGCGTAAGGTGATTTGGGGCTTTGCCGCTCATGAAAATCTCAGCAACGAAGAGCTGATTCGCGAAAATTATCAGGGCATTCGTCCCGCGCCAGGTTATCCGGCGTGTCCGGAACACACCGAGAAAGCACCGATCTGGCAGCTGCTGGAGGTGGAGAAGCATACCGGCATGAAGCTCACCGAGTCTTTCGCCATGTGGCCAGGCGCAGCGGTTTCCGGCTGGTACTTCAGCCATCCTGATAGCAAGTACTTCGCCGTGGCGCAGATTCAGCGCGATCAGGTGGAAGATTACGCCGCGCGTAAAGGCATGAGCGTGAGCGAAGTTGAGCGCTGGCTGGCACCCAATTTGGGTTATGACGCAGATTAATAGTCGGTAACGCGCAATAAATGGCGCCGCTACGGTATATGCACCTCTCCGTAGCGGCGCGATTTATCGCGCGGGTTTCAAACCACCCGTGCTGATGTTAATTAAATCGCGCATCACGATCTGACGTCAGGTCATACAGCTGATATTTGCGACCCAGCATCTGCCCACCATCACGTGTCAACGGCACCCAGTTCACCTGCGCGCGGCCTCGCGTTGGCGTCACGGTAAACAGATCCATCGGCACCGAAATGTAGAAGCCTTTAGTGAAGTCGCCTTCGCCATAGGCTTCCGCCGACACGTTGGTTTTGGTGGCGTAGAAGCCCACCATCACGCCGCTATCAAACCGCTTCGACACATCAACGGTAACGCCTTTATCCTTCGCCAGATATTCACCGACGCTGGCTTTCACCAATACGTCCTGCATAAACCACGGACGCCAGTACGCGGTAAAATGTCCGGTTGGCGCTTTGTAATCGGTGAACTGCATCATGTTGTCCCAATCACGCTGCTTCACGTAGTTGGCATCAACCCCGAAGGCCCAGTTGCTATCAATCGGACGATACAGCACTTCGCCGCCGACACCGCCGTACATGGTTTCCAGATAACCGCCGTAAACCTGGCCGTAGAAACCGTTGCCGAGCGCCTGCATGTAGTTGGCTTGCAGATCGTTAACGTAAACGTTGTTCTCAACGTAATCACGAATATGCGTACGCACGCGCGGCAGCGTGGAATCCGCCGGTGCGCCGTTGTAGTTGAACTTATCGTAGTTATTGGCGAGGTTGCCAAACAGGCTGCCGCCGACCAACAGGTGATCGGTAAGCCAGTAATCGGCGTTGGCCATCACGCCAACCTGATACATGTAGAAGCTTTCCGGTCCGCCGACGGACTGATTCAGCACCGGCGACAGGCTGTAGTTCAGACGATCTTTGCGGATGAAGAAACCTTGCTCGGTGGCACCGGGATCGATCGGATTTTCACGCGTCTGCTGCAGCGGCTGTTCATGCCCCAGCGGATAACCCACCAGTTCGTTATGCAGGCTGGCAACGTTGGTGCGCGTGCTCACCTGCGGCATATTGAAGCGCGACTCGGTGACGTCGATGGTATCGATGCCGGCCGGCAGGTTGTTCATGATAATGCGATTGGCGCGATCGACCCCTTCGCGCGTATCGCGATATTTGGTCTGCTCGCCGGACACATACAACGTGCTGCCTTTGGTCTGAATATGTGGGCCATTCAGTCCTGCGTTGTACTTCAGATCGGTCAGCTGGTTTGCCACCACCGTTGGCTGCAACAGATCGCCCTGCGGCTGCGGGTTGTAGGCCGGCTTCTCGCTATCGATATGCGACTGATGCAGATCGTTGAAATTGGTGCGCAGGGTAAAGCCGAACATAAAGGTGTTGCCGCGCTCGTAGCTGGCGTTGATGTCCGCCCAGTCGGTGAGGCGATAAATCGCGCCGACGTTGACCTTACTGCGCTGATCCAAACGACCGGCGAAATCATCCTGATAATCGTTGCCTTCGTACTCCAGCTTGAGGCGCAGCGGCTGCCACGGTGTTTGATACTCTACGCCGCCAAACAGCGCCGCCGGACCGTGGAACATCTGCGAGCCATTAATTGAACCCGCTTCGCCACCGCCGGTGCGGCTACAGAAGCTGTCGCTGTAGGAGCAGAACGGGTTCTTAATGGTGCCGCTGTTGCCGAGATAACCCCAGCCCAGACCCAAGGTGAAATCGAACGGGCCCCACGCTTTGCTCGCCACCAGATATTCGCTGTCGAACAGACCGGTACCGCCTAAATCGCGTGAGCCAACCGCCACTTCTGGCAGCCAGTAGCTCTCTTGCCATAGGCGCAGCTTCACATCGAAGGCTTTATCTTTATAGCTTTGGTTGCCGCTGAAACCTTCTACTGCGCTGTAACGGCGGGTACGCACATCGGTATAGCGTACGGTGGTTTCCAGCCACGGGAACAGCTGCAGCGAGGCAGAATAGTAGCGATATTGATCGTTATCGCGGAAGTTGACGCTAAATTCGCCCTCTTTCGCCATACGCGCGGTGGGCGTCTGCATCAGGCCAACGCCACCAAAATCCGATTGAGAAGGACCGACCGGTTCAGGCCAGGTTTCCGCATGCACCTGGCAAGCGGCGGAAACAGAAGCAGCCAACAGGCTGAGAAGTAATTGTTTTTTCATCAGTCTGGTATCCGGTGAGTCAGAACGGAAAGCATGCGCTCATTCAAATCGCTGTGGCCCCATGGCAAGCTCCATGAGGTGAAACCGAGCCAGATAATGCTGCCGGGTTCCACTTCGATATGGCGATGATTCCAGTAAGCGATCGGAACTTGCTGGGTGCTGCCGGACGGCGCAATCACCGTGGCATAGCTGCGTTCCCCGCCGGACAGACGATCGTGGCCTTCGAGGTAATCACGCACTTCGCGGCCAGGCTGCCAGCGCGCTTTACCCGGATTGCTCAACGCCCCCAGCACCAGTACCTGCGTCGGCTGCGCCAGCATATAGAGGTCATAGCTGCCTTGCAGCGTGCGGTTATCCTGTGGACGCAGACGCACGTCATCGGGATCGAGCGAGGTGAACTGGCGGCCCGTTACCTGCAGCGCGCCAAGCTGGTGGATAACCGAGCCGATGGTTGCGGCCAACGACTCGCCGCTGTCTGCTTGCCAGGCGCGCAGATCGGCCAGCAGCTGCTTCTGTTGCTGCTGTGCTACCGCCGTTGCGCCGCGTTCGGCAATCACTGTGCCCGGCCACCAACTGCGCAGTTCAGGATGGGTGAGCAACTGACTAAGATTCTGCGCATCGTTAATTTGCAGTGTGTTTTTTCCCGGCAGATCGTGCACGGTGACTTGCGCCGCCGCCAGTGCGTGGCCAGCCGTGAGCAGCGTCAATGCTGCCAGCATTGGAGTTATTTTTTTCATGATTTCGCCGGCTTCAGAATGGTGGTTTCAACGGGGAAGGCATCGGCGGCCAGCATCTGGTTGGCCTGCAATACAGTGCCATCGCGGTTATCGATCCAGAAGGTGTTCTGCCACTCCGCGCCTACGTTCTCCATGCGCACGGTTTCATGCCAGACGCGGCACGGTACGCGTTCACCGGCGATGTCCAGTACCGTATCGTCACCGCGCTCGAAGCGGGAAACCGCTGTGGCGGCTCGCACTTTATCTTGCTCGCGCCACTGCACTACGCGCGTCCAGCTGGCACCGTTTTGCAGATGCAGCGCATCGGCGAGCGGATCCTGCACCAGGTTACTGACGTCAGCGAGGTTGCTCGGTAAACCCAGGGTTTTGATCAGACGGCCATGCTGCATCACCAGCATCGCTTTATCCTGGGTGATCCACTTCTGTTGGCCGTTTTCGTTGTAACCGAGCACCACGAAGATGCGCGGTCCTTCATTGATGCGGGCATAGAGGCTGGCGTAGGGCAGGTTAGCAACCTGCTCGTTGGTGACCGTGACATCATCCGGGCCATTCACGGCCAGCATCACGGTTTGTTCGAGGCCTTTTTGCGTTTGTGTGCAGGCCTGCAACAACAGGCAAAGAAGTAGCAAAGAGAGTCGGCGCACGGTGTATCCCTGTCTAAATAAGCCAAGCAAAAAATAACCACACGGGTGTGTGGTTATGCTTAAAGGTGCTACATCAACGAGTGGTGCTCGTTGTGGTGGTTGTTGTTGTACCGGTATTTGCACCGTCACCGCCGCCAGAAGCAGCAATGCCGAGACCCACTAACGCACCGAGCGCGCCGATACCCACAGCGGTAGACGCGCCGGAAGAGATTGCTCCCGCCTGCGCGCCTGCTGCAGCACCAGCTTCTTCCGGCGCGGCAATCGCAGCGGAAGAAACGGCAACGTAAAGTAAGGCTGCACCGGCAACCATCAGTTTTTTCATAACAACGTTTCCTGCATTTATATGAATCAATGAATGTAGGATTTACCCAGATTTCGGGCGCGTTCAGTATAGGGCAACAAATTACCAGAGTTCAGCATGAGTAAAAGAGGGCAGGAAGTCGGGGTTTTTCTGGTGATAAATACGGCGAATTGGCGTTAGCTGCTTTTTTTTAACGCCTTTTTTCAGGCTGATAGGATAAGTGAATGGCTGCGCATTTCACGGCAGAGTTTTTCACTTTTGCACTAATTATTGGTACGGAATGGGAATAATCGGAATTTACTTATAAGGCTTAAATTAAAATCATAGATCTATCAGATGGATAAACTATTTATCGGACTGAATTAGGTCCATTTTTAAGCCAGGTAAGGTGCGGTAAATTGAAATGAATTACGAATTTCCTTACGCCACTTTAAGAATTTTCTAACCCTGTTTAATGCAGTAATTAATAATATTGCGAGTGAGATGGCATGGTTGACAAAGAAAAGGCGGCAATTACGCCGCCTTGTGTAAATTAGCCGGAAAATTAACGCCAGGATTTGTAGCGATTAATTAAGCCATTAGTGGAGCTATCGTGGCTGCTAATTTCAGCGTCATTTTCCAGTTCTGGCAGAATACGGTTTGCCAGCTGTTTACCCAACTCAACACCCCATTGGTCAAAGGTGAAGATGTTGAGAATCGCGCCCTGAGTGAAGATCTTGTGCTCATACAGCGCAATCAGTGCACCCAGGCTAAACGGGGTAATTTCACGCAGCAGGATGGAGTTGGTTGGGCGGTTACCTTCGAACACTTTGAACGGCACGATGTGCGCGACAGATTCGGCAGATTTACCCGCATCGGTAAACTCTTTCTCCACCACATCGCGTGACTTACCAAACGCCAGCGCTTCGGTCTGCGCGAAGAAGTTCGACAGCAGCTTTGGATGGTGATCGGTCAACACGTTGTGGCTCAGTGCTGGTGCGATAAAGTCGCACGGAATCAGTTTGGTGCCCTGATGAATCAGCTGATAGAACGCATGCTGGCCGTTGGTGCCAGGCTCGCCCCAGATGATTGGGCCGGTCTGGTAATCCACTGGATTGCCTTCACGGTCAACGTATTTACCGTTGGATTCCATGTTGCCTTGCTGGAAGTAAGCAGCAAAGCGATGCATGTACTGATCGTACGGCAGAATCGCTTCGGTTTCGGCACCAAAGAAGTTGTTGTACCAGATACCGATCAGCGCCAGCAGGACCGGCAGGTTCTGCTCGGCAGGCGTGTTGGCGAAGTGCTTATCCATGGCGTGCGCGCCGCTCAACAGCTGCTCGAAGTTCTCGAAGCCGATGGAGAGAATGATCGACAAGCCGATAGCTGACCACAGTGAATAGCGGCCGCCAACCCAATCCCAGAACTCAAACATGTTGTCGGTATCAATACCGAACTCACCCACCGCTTTACCGTTGGTCGACAGCGCAGCGAAGTGCTTCGCCACGTGCTGCTGATCGCCCGCAGTTTTCAGGAACCAGTCACGCGCGCTGTGGGCGTTGGTCATGGTTTCTTGCGTGGTGAAAGTTTTAGATGCCACGAGGAACAGCGTGGTTTCCGGGCTGAGATCTTTCAGCGTTTCGGCGATATGGGTGCCATCGACGTTAGAAACAAAGTGCATGTTCAGGTGGTTTTTGTACGGACGCAGCGCTTCGGTCACCATGAACGGGCCGAGGTCTGAACCGCCAATCCCGATATTCACCACGTCGGTGATGGCTTTGCCGGTATAGCCTTTCCAGTCGCCGCTGATGATGCGCTCGGAGAAGCCTTTCATCTTCGCCAGCACCGCGTTGACTTCCGGCATCACATCTTTGCCGTCCACCACAATGGGCGTGTTGCTGCGGTTACGCAGCGCAACGTGCAGAACTGCACGCTCTTCGGTGCGGTTGATCTTCTCGCCAGAGAACATCGATTTGATGGCGCCTGCCAGATCGGTCTCTTTAGCCAGCGCCTGTAATTTTTCGAGGGTTTCCTCGGTGATGCGGTTTTTTGAGAAATCCACCAGCATCTGGTCATCGAAAGTGGCAGAGAATTTCGCAAAACGATCGGCATCTTGCGCAAACAGGTCGGCGATTTGCACCGATTTCATCTGCTCAAAATGCTGCTGCAGCGCTTTCCAGGCAGCGGTTTGGGTCGGATTGATATTTTTCATGGCAACACTCTAGTTGATATAAGAACCGTCATTCCATCCGGGGCGTCCTGCTGGCCCGGCATCCATAGCATTCTTGCACGGGGATGAGTATGACCACAGTTACTGGCTAAGGGAAAAAATTTGTGACCGTGGCCGCACTGTTTCAGGTAAATCCGGCAGCGATTGTCGGTGCTGCGCCAGCAGAATTCCCTGTGCCGCATCAGAAAAAAGCCGCTTTTGTCTGATTCGGACACTACTTTAGGCCGCTGTGAGTGGGCGCGTTTGTTCAACGATGCGTTTACCGAAGTGTAAAAGTGAGAAATCCTCAAAGTGCGGGGATGGACAGGGGGGAAAATAATCAGTAATTTATGCGCGCTACTTACACCTCCGGGTGTAAGCCAGAAGAGGCGCGTCGCCCAGGCAGTGTGTTTGAGGATCCGTATCCGCAGAGAACACATCAGGGGGTGTGACGCCGAGGTGGGGCAACACGCGGGGTGTTGCACTGTCGGCTGCAGGGGCTGAATCCTCTGGGTTGTCACCAGAATCGTCCACAGTCGGACGGTTCGCAAGGTGAAGCGCTTTTGGTGACTTGTCTACTACTGATCTTGTCTGCCCAATTCTGCTCTTCTCTTGTGCCTAGGCTGCTACTATGTCTTCCGCCCCAAAACGGAAGAAAGATAACCTGACACGGGGTTCGTAATATGTCCCAAAATCTTATCGTGGCTAAATTTGGCGGCACCAGCGTTGCCGATTTTGATGCTATGAACCGCAGCGCAGATGTTGTGCTGTCGGACGCCAATACCCGCTTAGTGGTGCTCTCTGCCTCCGCTGGCGTAACCAATCTGCTGGTTGCCCTTGCTGAAGGCCAGGAACAAGCGCAGCGCGCTTACCTGCTGGATGAAATCCGCCGTATTCAATATGCCATCATCGATCGTCTGCAATCGCCGGATGTGATCCGCGATGAGATTGATCGCATGCTGGAAAACATCACCATGCTGTCTGAAGCCACCTCGCTGGCGACCTCACATGCGCTGACCGATGAGCTGGTGAGCCACGGTGAGCTGATGTCGACGCTGCTGTTCGTGGAGATTCTGCGCGAGCGTCAGGTCAACAGCGAATGGTTTGACGTGCGTAAAGTGATGCGCACCAGCGATCGTTTTGGCCGCGCAGAACCCGAAGTGGCGACGCTGAAAGAACTGGCCGCAACGCAGCTGCAGCCGCGCATTGCGGAAGCGCTGGTGGTGACGCAGGGCTTTATCGGTAGCGAAATCAAAGGGCGCACCACCACGCTTGGTCGTGGCGGCAGCGACTATACTGCTGCGCTGCTGGGCGAAGCGCTGCAGGCCGCGCGCATTGATATCTGGACCGATGTGGCCGGTATCTACACCACCGATCCACGCGTGGTGTCCACCGCTAAACGCATTGAAGAGATTACCTTCGAAGAAGCAGCGGAGATGGCGATCTTTGGTGCCAAAGTGCTACATCCGGCCACTTTGCTGCCGGCCGTGCGTAGCGATATTCCGGTGTTTGTCGGTTCGAGCAAAGATCCCGCTGCAGGCGGTACGCGCGTGTGCAACGAAACCAAGAATCCACCGCTGTTCCGTGCGCTGGCGCTGCGTCGTAAGCAGACGCTGGTAACGCTGCACAGCCTGAACATGCTGCATGCACATGGCTTCCTCGCCGAAGTGTTTAACATTCTGGCGCGCCACAGCATCTCCGTTGATCTGGTGACCACTTCCGAAGTGAGCGTGGCGCTGACGCTGGACAGCACCGGTTCAACCACCACCGGCGACAGCTTGCTGACCCAGGCGCTGTTGACCGAACTCTCTTCACTGTGCCGTGTGGAAGTGGAAGAGAATCTGGCGCTGGTGGCGATCATTGGCAACAACCTGTCAAAAGCGTGCGGCGTCGGCAAAGAAGTGTTTGGCGCACTCGAGCCGTTCAACCTGCGCATGATTTGCTACGGTGCCAGCAGTTATAACCTTTGCTTCCTGGTGCCAACCCCAGACGCGGAAGAAGTGGTACGTGCGCTGCACAAGAATCTTTTTGGTTCTTAAGGCCAGTTTTTAGCATGCGTAATCAAGCCGGACCGGGTCCGGCTTTTTTATTGGTGAAATTTTTTAAACAATAATTCAAGCCCAGCGGCATTCACTGCTTCGCTCCAGACATTTCTGACGAACCCCATTATGGCTCGCGAGAACCGTCTCAAATACGCTGCTATCGCCTAAAAATCACCCTAACCCCTTATTCTTCGGTTGCGCTTCAATCGCCAAAAACGATAATCCCGCCGCGAAAACATTAAATTATTTGAGGGAACAGAGATGAAAAGATTAGTGGCTGAAACGCTGGGCACTTTCGTGCTGGTGTTGGGCGGTTGTGGCAGTGCGGTTTTGGCCGCGGCGTTTCCAGAATTGGGTATTGGTTTTGCCGGTGTTGCGCTGGCGTTTGGTCTGACGGTGTTGGTGATGGCATGTGCCGTCGGCCATATTTCGGGCGGCCATTTTAACCCGGCGGTGACCATCGGTCTGACGGTTGGCGGACGTTTCCCGGCGGCGCAGGCTGTGCCTTATATTATCGCGCAGCTGGTAGGTGCGGTTGCGGCGGCTGGCGTGCTGTATTTGATCGCCAGCGGTAAAGTCGGTTTCGATGCCGTGGCCAGCGGCTTCGCGTCGAACGGTTACGGTGAACATTCGCCGGGGGGCTTTAGCCTGCAGGCGGGCATGATCGCCGAACTGGTGCTGACCGCCGTATTCCTGATTGTGATCATGGGCGCGACCGATAAACGTGCTCCGGCTGGCTTCGCGCCCATTGCAATCGGCCTGGCGCTAACGCTGATTCACCTGGTGAGCATTCCCGTCACCAATACCTCAGTCAACCCGGCGCGCAGTAGCGGTGTGGCGATCTTCCAGGGCGGCTGGGCATTGGAACAGCTGTGGATGTTCTGGTTGTTACCGATTATCGGTGCCGCGATTGGTGGTGCGATCTACCGCTTTGCACTGGAAAAAGCAGAGTAACTTTGCCGTATTTCAGCGGATCGGCAGCAGCCGATCCGCATTTTGCCCCGCAAGCGACTTCCCGCCTTACGTCAAGATAATGAAATGTTATGATCCCGCGTCCGTCGCTGTGGTCGTTCCCTGCGCGACATTTCATCTGTGGCAATATAAAAAAATTCCTAAGGAAGTCTGGTTATGCTCGGCAAACTTACCCGCCTGTTCCCGCTCTGGGCCGTGCTGCTCTCGGTCGCTGCTTATTATTCTCCTGGCACCTTTCTCGGCATTGGGCCGTGGGTGACTTACCTGCTGATGCTGATTATGTTCGGCATGGGCGTGACGCTAAACATTGATGATTTCAAACGCGTGCTAGTGCGTCCTGCGCCGGTGATCGCCGGGACTTTCCTGCATTATCTGGTGATGCCGCTGGCCGCGTGGGGCCTGGCGAAGCTGTTCCAGATGCCACCGGATCTGGCGGCAGGCATGATTCTGGTCGGCAGCGTGGCCAGCGGCACCGCTTCAAACGTGATGATTTATCTGGCGAAGGGCGATGTGGCGCTGTCGGTGACCATCTCATCCGTGTCGGCGCTGGTAGGTGTATTCGCCACACCGCTGCTAACACGCTTCTACGTTGATACCCACATTCAGGTGGATGTGGTCGGTATGCTGCTCAGCATCGTGAAAATCGTGGTGATTCCGATTAGCCTGGGTCTGATTATCCATCACTCCATGAATAGCGTGGTGCGCCGCGTTGAGCCTTATCTGCCGGCGTTTTCTATGGTGTGCATTCTGCTGATCATTAGCGCGGTGGTGGCTGGCAGCCAGGGCTTTATCGGTTCTGTCGGCTTGATGGTGATTGTGGCGGTGATCCTGCACAACGCGATCGGTCTGTTGGGCGGTTATTGGGGCGGTAAGCTGTTTGGCTTCGATGAATCGACCTGCCGCACGCTGGCGCTGGAAGTGGGTATGCAGAACTCAGGTCTGGCGGCGACGCTGGGCAAACTTTACTTCTCGCCGTTAGCGGCCTTGCCGGGCGCGCTGTTCTCGGTGTGGCACAACCTGTCAGGTTCGCTGCTGGCCGGTTACTGGTCGGGTAAACCGATCGATAAGAAGCAGAAGTAATATTCAAAAAAGCATCACATTCAATTCATGCACATAGCGTAGCGGCGCAATAAATTGCGCCGCTACGCTGCCTGCGCTCTGAATGTATTACAGCTTCAAATACGTACGAATCCCATCCAGGAACATCTGCGTCGCCAGCATAATCAAAATCAATCCCATCAGGCGCTCCAGCGCGTTAACGCCTTTGTCGCCCAGCAGGCGTAAAAACAGCCCCGACATCAGCAGAATCACCACCGTCAAACCCCACGCGATCAGCAGCGCGCCGACCAGATGCGTCATTTGGTTGGGATATTGATGCGACAACAGCATCAGCGTCGCCAGCAGGGACGGACCGGCCACCAGCGGAATTGCCAGCGGCACGAGGAACGGTTCTTCACCGGCCGGCAAGCCACTCGAGCTGCTCTCCTCTGACGGGAAAATCATGCGGATGGCGATCAGAAAAAGAATGATGCCGCCGGAGATCGACACGGTTTCGGTGCGCAGATTGAGAAACGCCAGAATGCGTTCACCGGCGAATAAAAATAGCAGCATCAGAATCAGCGCAATCAGCATTTCGCGCATCAGTACCACGCGGCGGCGTTTGGGTTCCAGATGCTTCAATACCGACATAAAAATCGGCAGGTTGCCCAGCGGATCCATAATCAACAACAGCAATATGGTCGCGGATATCATTTCAGTCATGTTGGTTAGCCATTATTAGTTGTACTGCTGAAAAAGTTGGCGCAATCGAATTAATTCACTTGCCAGAAGTGCTGCATTTTGTAGAGTTGACGGTCATAGGTAAACCTGATTATTACGCAGACCGGCACGATTATCCGGCCAGTCTTTTCCTCGCACCACACGGCCTCTTTCGAGAGCACCCGAGACGGACAGAAAATGAAGAATGTAGGTTTTATTGGTTGGCGTGGCATGGTCGGCTCAGTGCTGATGTCACGCATGAGCGAAGAACGCGATTTTGATGTCATCAATCCGGTCTTCTTCTCCACGTCACAGCTTGGTCAGGCGGCGCCGACATTCGGCGGTAAGTCGACCGGTGCGCTGCAGGATGCTTTTGATATCGAGGCGCTGAAGGCGCTGGATATTATTATCACCTGCCAGGGCGGTGATTACACCAGTGAAGTCTATCCAAAGCTGCGCGAAAGCGGCTGGCAGGGTTACTGGATTGATGCAGCCTCCACGCTGCGCATGAAAGATGACGCCATCATCATTCTCGATCCGGTTAACCATAACGTAATTCGTCAGGGCCTCGATAACGGCATCAAAACCTTTGTCGGCGGTAACTGCACCGTCAGCCTGATGCTGATGTCGCTGGGCGGTCTGTTTGCTAACGATCTGGTTGAATGGGCCTCGGTGGCGACTTATCAGGCGGCATCAGGCGGCGGCGCGCGTCATATGCGTGAACTACTGACGCAGATGGGCATGCTGCATGACCACGTGGCAAAATCGCTCCAGGATCCGGCTTCGGCAATTCTGGATATCGAACGCAGCGTGACCGATTTCACCCGTTCTGGCACTTTGCCAACCGACAATTTCGGCGTACCGCTGGCGGGCAGCCTGATTCCGTGGATCGACAAGCAGCTGGATAACGGCCAGAGCCGCGAAGAGTGGAAAGGCCAGGCGGAGACCAACAAAATCCTGCGTACCAGCAGTGTGATTCCGGTTGATGGCCTGTGCGTGCGCGTTGGCGCGCTGCGCTGCCACAGCCAGGCATTCACTTTGAAGCTGAAAAAAGACCTGCCGCTGAGCGAAATCGAACAGCTGCTGGCCTCGCATAACGAATGGGTGAAAGTGGTGCCAAATGACCGCGACATCACCATGCGCGAACTGACGCCAGCCGCCGTCACCGGCACCCTGACCACGCCAGTAGGCCGCCTGCGCAAACTGAACATGGGGCCGGAATACCTTTCCGCCTTCACGGTGGGCGATCAGTTACTGTGGGGCGCGGCTGAACCGCTGCGCCGCATGCTGCGTCTGCTGATCGACTAAGCGCAGCGGCAAACCAGAAAGGCCGGGGTTTCCCGGCCTTTTTTTAATTATCCAGGCCGCAAAAATTCATGCAAATTGCGCCTGACAAGTGATCCGCTTCCCTTTTTTGCTTGCCCGATAAGTATTTTTCACGATCCTCCCTGGCTTCTGCTATCCCCAAGCTATGATTTAACAGAGATGTGCCGGTTGTTAACTGTTTTTGTTTTTTCGAACTGAATGGTTGTTGTACACGGTGAAGATCTTTCCCACGGACGGTTGTGTCCTCACGGTGTACCTATGGCTCAATGAAAAGCAGCGCACCCGAGGCGATAATCCTGCCGACTCTGGTCGCCTGCGCAAAATCATAGGAAGAAAGTCATGTCAGAGCTTCCCGATCGCCAGGCGATCAATGCCCTTTTTGCCGGGAATTATGCCGATCCCTTTTCACTACTGGGCATGCACCAAACGGCTGCAGGCCTTGAAGTGCGTGCGCTGCTGCCCGATGCCTCCGATGTTTGGGTCATTGAAACCAACACCGGACGCAAATGTGCTCAGCTTACCTGCCTCGACTCACGCGGTTTCTTCAGTGGCGTGATTCCGCGTCGTAAAAACCGCTTTGGTTATCAGCTGGCAGTGAACTGGCACGGCCAGCAAAACCTGATTGATGATGCCTATCGCTTCGGCCCGCTGCTGGAGGAGATGGATGCATGGTTATTGGGTGAAGGCACGCATCTGCGTCCCTACGAAACCCTCGGCGCGCACGGCACCACCATTGATGGCGTGCACGGCACGCGGTTCGCCGTTTGGGCACCTAACGCGCGTCGCGTATCGGTGGTAGGCGAGTTCAACTTCTGGGATGGCCGACGTCATCCCATGCGTTTTCGCCGTGAACTTGGCGTCTGGGAACTGTTTGTGCCGGGCGCGGTAAACGGCCAGCTCTATAAATTTGAAATCGTGGATAATTCCGGCCAGATGCGCATCAAAGCCGATCCCTTCGCCTTTGAAGCGCAGATGCGTCCGCAAACCGCCTCGATGATCTGCGGGCTGCCGCCGAAAACCGAGATGCAGCCGCAGCGTAAGGCCGCCAATGCTTTTGACCAGCCGATTTCGATTTATGAAGTGCACCTCGGTTCATGGCGACGTCACACCGATAACAACTTCTGGCTCAGCTACAAAGAGCTGGCGGAACAGCTGATTCCTTACGTTAAAGAGATGGGCTTCACGCACATCGAACTGATGCCGATTAACGAACACCCCTTTGATGGCAGCTGGGGCTATCAGCCGCTCGGCATGTATGCGCCGACGCGCCGTTTCGGTACGCGCGATGAGTTCCGCCACTTCGTGGCCGCCGCGCATGATGCTGGTATTAACGTGCTGCTCGATTGGGTGCCAGGCCACTTCCCAAGCGATGATTTCGGCCTGGCGAAGTTTGATGGCACCGAACTCTACGAACACAGCGATCCGCGCGAAGGTTTTCATCAGGACTGGAACACGCTGATCTACAACTTTGGTCGCCGTGAAGTGAGCAATTATCTCTCCGGCAACGCCTTGTACTGGATGGAGCGTTTCGGCATTGATGGGCTGCGCGTCGATGCGGTGGCATCAATGATATACCGTGATTACAGCCGCGCCGAAGGCGAATGGGTGCCGAACCAGTTTGGTGGACGCGAGAATCTCGAAGCGATTTCGTTCCTGCGTCACACCAACCGCGTTTTGGGTCGCGCCGCACCGGGCAGCGTCACGGTGGCGGAAGAGTCCACCGATTATCCTGGCGTTACGCGCCCTTCAGAAGATGGCGGCCTCGGCTTCTGGTTCAAATGGAACCTCGGCTGGATGCACGACACGCTGGACTATATGAAGCTCGACCCGGTGCATCGCCGTTATCATCATCAGTTGATGACCTTTGGCATGATCTACAACTACACCGAAAACTTCGTGCTGCCGCTGTCGCATGACGAAGTGGTGCACGGCAAACGTTCGATTCTCGATCGCATGCCGGGCGATGCCTGGCAAAAGTTCGCTAACCTGCGCGCCTATTACGGCTGGATGTGGGGTTTCCCCGGTAAGAAGCTGCAATTTATGGGCAATGAATTTGCACAGGGTCGCGAATGGAACCACGACACCAGCCTCGACTGGCACCTGCTGGAAGGCGAGGATAACTGGCACAACGGCGTACATCGTCTGGTGCGCGATCTCAACCACACCTATCGCCATTACGCGCCGCTGCATCAACTCGACTTTGATGGGCAAGGTTTTGAGTGGCTGGTGGTCGATGACTACGAAAACTCCGTGTTTGTATTTGTGCGCCGCGATCGCGACGGCAATGAAATCATCGTAGCCAGCAACTTTACGCCAGTGGCGCGTCACAACTATCGCTTTGGCGTCAACCAGCGTGGCGGCTGGCGCGAGATCATGAACACCGACCAGCACGATTATCACGGCAGCGACACGCGCAATCACGGCGTGGTACACACCGATGAGATGGAGAGTCACGGTCGGCCGCAGTCGCTGAGTTTGACCTTACCGCCGCTGGCAACGCTTTGGCTGGTGCGGGAGAGCGACTGATGCTGGAGCAGGGGCAGCCGGAACCGTTAGGTGCGCACTATGATGGGCACGGCGTTAATTTCACGCTGTTCTCCCAGCATGCCGAACGCGTTGAACTCTGCCTGTTCGACGCGCACGGTGCTGAGCGCCGTTTCGCGCTGCCCGCGCGCAGCGGTGATATCTGGCACGGCTATTTTCCCGCGCTGAAGCCCGGCCAGCGCTACGGCTATCGCGTTCACGGTCCGTGGGCGCCGCAGCAGGGACATCGCTTCAATCCGGCTAAGCTGTTGGTCGATCCCTGCGCCAAAGCGGTGGCGGGTGAAGTGGCGGATGACGCGCGTTTCAACGGCGGCGAACGCGAGCCAGATGCTTTGGATAACGCCGCCATCGCGCCGAAATCGTTGGTGACTGCCGAAGATTTTGACTGGGAGGACGATCACGCGCCGCGCACGCCGTGGGGCAACACGGTGATCTATGAAGCGCACGTACGCGGCTTAACCCAGCAGCATCCGGAAATTCCGGAAAGATTGCGTGGCACTTATGCGGCGCTGGGTCATCCTGCTATGGTGAAGTACCTGCGCCACCTCGGCATCACCGCTCTGGAACTGCTGCCGATTGCCCAATTCACCAGCGAGCCGCGCCTGCGTCGTTTGGGATTGAGTAATTACTGGGGCTACAACCCCTTCGCCTTGTGGGCGGTGGATGCGCGTTACGCCTCGGGCGAAAACGGTTTAACGCCGCTGCAGGAGTTTCAGCAGGCGGTTAAAGCACTGCATGCCGCAGGCATCGAAGTGATTCTGGACGTGGTGTTCAACCACACCGCCGAGCTGGAAGAGATCGGGCCAACGATTTCCCTACGCGGCGTGGATAACGCCAGCTATTACTGGCTGGATGGCAACGGCGACTATCAAAACTGGACCGGCTGCGGCAACACGCTAAATCTCAGTCATCCGCAGGTGATGACGTGGGCGCTGGAAGCGCTGCGCTACTGGGTGCGTGTTTGCCATGTTGATGGGTTCCGTTTTGACCTCGCCAGCGTGTTGGGACGCACACCGGAGTTTCATCAGGATGCGCCGCTGTTTGCCGCCATCAAAGCCTGTCCGCTGCTGTCGCAGGTGAAGCTGATTGCCGAGCCGTGGGACATCGGCCCCGGTGGTTATCAGGTCGGCAACTTTCCGCCAGACTTCGCTGAGTGGAACGACCATTTTCGCGATGCGGCGCGCCGTTACTGGCTGCATGGTCAATTGAATAATGGCGATTTCGCCCGCCGTTTTGCCGCATCCAGCGACGTTTTCCAGCGTGAGGCGCGACTGCCGCACGCCAGCATCAATCTCATTACCGCTCATGACGGCTTCACGCTGCGCGATGTGGTGAGTTTTAACAACAAACACAATCAGGCTAACGGCGAAGACAATCGCGACGGCAGCAGCAGTAACTTCAGCCATAACCACGGCAAAGAGGGACTGCAGGTCAATTTCGATATTGTCGAACGGCGGCGGCGCAGCGTGCATGGCTTACTGACCACGCTGCTGCTGGCGCAGGGCACGCCGATGCTGCTGGCGGGTGACGAACGCGGTCACAGCCAGCATGGCAACAACAACGCCTATTGTCAGGACAACCCGCTGACCTGGTTGAACTGGCAACAGGATGATTTTGGCCTGGTCGACTTCACTGCTGCGTTAATCCGTCTGCGCCAGCGCATTCCCGCGTTGACGCAGGATCGCTGGTGGCAGGAGGGCGATGGCAGCGTGCAGTGGTGCAATGCCAGCGGCACACCACTGGAAACCGAGCAGTGGGAACAGGGGACGCACCGAATGCAGATCCTGCTCTCCGGCCGCTGGTTAATAACAATAAACGCCACGGAATCGGTGAGTGATATCGCCTTACCAGACGGAGAGTGGCGTGCCATTCCTCCTTTCGCCGGGGAAGATAACCCCATCCTGACAACTGTCTGGCACGGTCCCGCACACGGTGTGTGTGTGTTCCTAAAGCAATCATAAGGAGTCAGACATGGTGAAATTAGATAGAACAGATCATCTGATGCTGGCGCGCCAGCTCCCTACACAAACGGTCGCCCTGATCCTTGCTGGCGGGCGCGGTACGCGCCTGAAAGATCTCACCGCGAAACGCGCCAAACCTGCCGTGCACTTCGGTGGCAAGTTCCGCATCATCGACTTTGCGCTGTCCAACTGCATCAACTCGGGCATTCGGCGCATCGGCGTGATCACCCAATATCAGTCGCATACGCTGGTGCAGCACATCCAGCGTGGCTGGTCGCTGTTCAACGAAGAGATGAACGAGTTTGTCGATCTGCTGCCGGCGCAGCAGCGTGCCGCTACCGAACATTGGTATCGCGGGACTGCCGATGCGGTGACGCAAAACCTCGACATTATTCGCCGCTATAACGCGCAGTACATCGTGATCCTCGCCGGGGATCACATCTACAAAATGGATTACTCGCGCATGCTGCTCGACCACGTCGATCGCGGTGCCAAATGCACCATCGCCTGCTTGCCGGTGCCGTTAGCTGAAGCCACGGCGTTTGGGGTGATGGCGGTGGATGCCGAAAACAACGTGATCGATTTTGTCGAAAAACCGCCGAAGCCGCCGTCAATGCCGGGTGACGATACCCGCGCGCTGGCCAGCATGGGCATTTATGTGTTCAACGCCGATTACCTTTACCAGCTGCTGGAAGAGGATCTGCATGTAGCCGATTCCAGCCATGATTTTGGCAAAGATCTGCTGCCGAAAATTGTCGCCAGCGGCGAGGCGTATGCGCACTCCTTCACGCTCTCCTGCGTGCAGGTTGATGAAAACGCCGAGCCGTACTGGCGCGACGTTGGAACGCTGGAAGCTTACTGGCGCGCCAATCTCGATTTAGCGTCGGTCACGCCTGAGCTGGATATGTACGATCACAGCTGGCCGATTCGTACCCACATGGAGCCGCTGCCGCCGGCGAAATTTGTTCAGGATCGATCCGGTAGCCACGGCATGACAATGAATTCGCTGGTCTCGGGCGGCTGCATCATCTCCGGTTCGGTGGTGGTGAACTCGGTGCTGTTCCCGCGTATTCGAATCAACTCGTTTTGCAATATTGATTCCGCAGTGCTGCTGCCTGATGTGGTGGTTGGCCGATCGTGTCGTCTGCGTCGCTGCGTGATCGATCGCGCCTGCGAACTGCCAGAAGGCATGGTCATTGGCGAAAACCCCGACGAAGACAGCCGTCGTTTTTACCGTTCTGAAGAGGGCATCGTACTGGTGACGCGCGCCATGCTGGCCAAATTGGCCGGAGGCGGTCAGTAAGTGACGAAAGAATATAGAGAAAATTGCCGCGTGGAACGTGTGCGATAACAATAGGGGTTCAGGATGCAGGTTTTACATGTCTGTTCAGAGCTTTTCCCGCTGTTGAAAACCGGCGGACTGGCTGATGTCGTCGGTGCATTACCACAGGCGCAAATAGCCGATGGTACGGATGCGCGGGTGTTGATTCCCGCCTTTCCGGATCTGCGTAAAGGGATTCCTGATACAGAGGTCCTGGCGGAGTTGCAAACTTTTGCGGGACCGGTACGCTTACTTTTTGGACAATTTAACGGCGTTGGTATTTATTTAATCGATGCGCCGGGATTGTATGAACGTCCCGGCAGCCCGTATCACGATACGTCGCAGTTTGCTTACGTCGATAACTACCTGCGTTTTGCGCTGCTGGGCTGGATGGGCGCCGAGATTGCCAGCGGGCTGGATACCGACTGGCAGCCAGATATCGTGCATGCGCATGACTGGCATGCTGGCTTAACCTGCGCCTATATTGCGGCGCGCGGGCGTCCGGCGAAAACGGTGTTCACCGTGCATAATCTGGCGTATCAAGGGCTGTTTTCGGCGCGTCATCTGGATGAGATCCAGATCCCGCGCGCGTTCTTCGACATGCATGGACTGGAGTTCTTCGGGCAAATTTCCTACCTCAAGGCGGGGCTGTTCTTTGCCGATCACATTACGGCGGTCAGCCCGACTTACGCGCTGGAGATTACCCGACCGGAATTTGGTTACGGCATGGAATCGCTGCTCGAACAGCGACTGCGTGAAGGGCGCCTGAGCGGGATTTTGAACGGCGTCGATCCGGGCATCTGGGACCCGGCGCACGACCTGCTGCTCACCGCGCGCTACGACAGCGAAACTCTGGAGAGCAAAGCGGAGAACAAGCGCCAGCTGCAAATTGCCATGGGCCTGAAGGTGGATGACAAAGCACCGGTGTTCTGCGTCATCAGCCGTCTGACCAAACAGAAAGGGCTGGATCTGGTGCTGGAAGCGCTACCGGGATTACTGGCGCAGGGCGGACAGTTGGTGCTGCTCGGCCAGGGCGATGCGGAGCTGCAGCAAGGTTTCCTTGCGGCGGCGGCGGAGCATCCGGGCCGCGTTGGCGTGCAGATTGGTTATCACGAAGCCTTCTCGCACCGCATTGTTGGCGGCGCGGATGTGATTATGGTGCCGAGCCGTTTTGAGCCGTGCGGCTTAACCCAGCTGTATGGTTTGAAATACGGTACGCTGCCGCTGGTGCGTCGCACTGGCGGACTGGCGGATACGGTGCAAGACAGCTCGCTTGAGAATCTGGCGGACGGCGTCGCCAGCGGTTTCACTTTTGAAGACAGTAATGCCTGGTCGCTGCTGCGGGCGATTCGGCGCGCATTTGTTCTGTGGTCTCGTCCTGCACTCTGGCGTTACGTTCAGCGGCAGGCGATGGGGATGGATTTTAGTTGGCAGGTGGCAGCACAAGCCTACCGCGATCTTTATCAACGTTTGCTGTAATGAGAGATTGGGATACTTGATATGAATGCACCTTTCACCTATGCCTCACCCACGCTGACGGTTGATGCACTGAAGCACTCAATCGCCTATAAGCTGATGTTTACTATTGGTAAAGATCCATCGATCGCGAATAAGCATGAGTGGCTCAACGCCGCGCTGCTGGCGGTGCGTGATCGCATGGTGGAACGCTGGCTGCGCTCCAGCCGCGCGCAGCTCTCGCAGGATGTGCGGCAGGTTTATTACCTGTCGATGGAGTTCCTGATGGGGCGCACGCTCGGCAACGCGTTGCTGGCGATGGGCATTTATGAGGATCTCAATCAGGCGCTGGAAGAGATGGGCCTCGACCTCAGCGAACTGATGGAAGAGGAGAACGATCCCGGCCTCGGTAACGGCGGTTTAGGGCGTTTGGCGGCCTGCTTCCTGGATTCGCTCGCCACGCTCGGTTTACCGGGGCGCGGCTATGGCATTCGTTATGACTACGGCATGTTTAAGCAGAATATCGTCGACGGGCAGCAGCGCGAATCGCCGGATTATTGGCTGGAGTACGGCAATCCGTGGGAATTTCAGCGCTTTAATACGCGCTACAAAGTGCGCTTCGGTGGCCGTCTGCAGCATGAAGGCGCGCGGGTGCGCTGGGTGGAAACCGAGGAGATCGTGGCGATGGCTTACGATCAAATCATTCCCGGTTTTGATACCGATGCCACCAACACGCTGCGCTTGTGGGGCGCGCAGGCCAGTAACGAAATCAACCTCGGTAAGTTCAACCAGGGTGATTACTTCGCCGCGGTAGAAGATAAAAACCACTCGGAAAACGTGTCGCGCGTGCTCTATCCCGATGATTCCACCTATTCGGGGCGCGAGCTGCGTCTGCGTCAGGAGTATTTCCTCGTCTCCTCGACGGTGCAGGATATTCTCAATCGTCACTGGCAGATGCATGAAACCTGGGACAATTTGCCGGACAAAATTGCCATCCACCTCAACGATACGCATCCGGTGCTGGCGATCCCGGAACTGATGCGCATACTGATCGACGAGCAGAAATTCAGCTGGGACGATGCCTTTGAAGTGACCTGTCAGGTGTTCTCCTACACCAACCACACGCTGATGACGGAAGCGCTGGAAACCTGGCCAGTGGATATGATTGGCAAGATCCTGCCGCGTCATCTCAGCATTATTTTTGAAATTAATGACTACTTCCTGAAAACCATTCAGGAATATTACCCGGATGATTGGGAGCTGTTAGCGCGCATCTCGATCATCGATGAGAACGACGGCCGCCGCATTCGCATGGCGTGGCTGGCGGTGGTGGTGAGCCACAAAGTTAACGGCGTGTCGGAGCTGCACTCCAACTTGATGGTGCAATCGCTGTTCGCTGACTTCGCGCGTCTATTCCCGGGCCGTTTCTGCAATAAAACTAACGGTGTGACGCCACGTCGCTGGCTGGCGCTGGCGAATCCGGCGCTCTCCGAGGTGCTGGACGAGGCGATTGGCCGCAACTGGCGCACCGATCTTGGCCAGCTCAACGAATTGACCACGCAGATCGATTATCCGGCCTTTATCCAGCAGATCGCTGATGCCAAGTTCGCCAACAAAAAACGCCTGGCGGATTGGGTGGCGAAGAACATGGATATCGTGCTCGATCCGCATGCGCTGTTTGATGTGCAGATCAAGCGCATCCACGAATACAAACGTCAGCTGCTGAACGTGCTGCACGTTATCACGCGCTACAACCGCATCAAGGCCGATCCCAGCGCTGAATGGGTGCCGCGCGTTAATCTCTTCGCCGGCAAAGCGGCGTCGGCCTATTACGTGGCGAAACACATCATTCACTTGATCAACGATGTCGCCAATGTGATCAACAATGATCCGCAGGTGAAGAACAAGCTGAAGGTGGTGTTCATTCCAAACTATGGCGTGAGCCTGGCGCAGATCATCATTCCGGCGGCGGATCTCTCCGAGCAGATCTCCACTGCCGGTACCGAAGCCTCTGGCACCAGTAACATGAAGTTTGCGCTGAACGGCGCGTTAACCATCGGTACGCTGGATGGTGCCAACGTTGAGATGCTGGAGCATGTCGGCAAGGAGAATATCTTTATCTTCGGTAACACTACGCCGCAGGTCGAGAAGCTGCGCACCGACGGTTACAACCCGCGTAAGTATTATGAGGATGATCCTGAGCTGCATCAGGCGCTGACGCAAATCGCCAGCGGGGTGTTCAGCCCGCAGGAGCCAGGGCGCTATCGCAATCTGTTTGATGCGCTGGTGAACTTCGGCGATCACTATCAGCTGCTGGCGGATTACCGCAGCTATGTGGATACGCAGGACAAGGTGGACAAGCTGTATCGCCAGCCGGATAAGTGGCAGCGCAGCGCGGCGCTGAATATCGCCAATATGGGTTATTTCTCGTCGGACCGCACCATTCAGGAATATGCGGATGAGATCTGGCACATTTCGCCAGTGAGATTGTAAGGCGAGGATTGCAGAACCAAGTCGCCATGAATGGCGACCCTTCGTGAACACCCAAATCGATACCCAAAATCATTTGGACGGCAGGAAGGCGGCAAATGAGCGAATCCCCGGGAGCTTACTTTAGTAAGTGACCGGGGTGAACGAATGCAGCCAACGCACCTGCCGTTCGAAGGATGAAGGGTATTATTTCAACGTGATGCTTTTGACGATCCCATCTGCATCGCTCTGTGCTTGCTGCTGATTATCTGCTGGCAAGGTAATTTGCAGCGTCAGCAGTTTGCCATCCACTTTCGCCAGAATCACCGAAGACCATGAGGTCTGATTGTTGGCAGAAATCACCGTATCCAGCTGCTGTGCCGGCTGGTCTTTCAGCGTCACCGCTTTGTTAGACACCACCTGCAGCTGTGGGTCGCGACCGCGCTGCTGCTGTTCCAGACGCTGTGCCAGCGCATCAAGCGCTTCGTTGGTGGGATCGCCGGCAATCACGATAATCGCGCGCTGACCGGTTTCGTCGGCATAGACGTGCATGTTGGTGGATTCAGAGCCGAGCTTGCCGCTCTTGTCAGACATGCCCGCCGGTAGAGAGAAACTCAGTTTGCCGTCCATCAGGTTAACCGTCTGGGCCGACTGGCTGGCGCTCGCACCGTTGCTGTTCGCTGCCGCATCATCTTTCTTCTGGTCACATGCCGCCAGGCCGATAACCAACAGGCCAATACCCACATATTTCACTACGTTACGCATTCTTTTCCCTTTTACATGATTCCAGTCAGCCGTTATACAAGCGGATTTAGTTAGCAAAAGCAACCGCCGGAGTGTCAGGAAATCTTAGCGTAATGCGGCATTTAGTGTATGTGCAATTAGCCGAAATTGATCTGCTGCTGCGCGGAACGTTCGGCTAAGCGCTTCAGCATGGCATTTAGCAGCACGCCGTAAGCGGGTAGGAAGAAGATCATGCAGATCAGCACTTTGAAGCTGTAATCCACCAGCGCGATTTCGACCCAATGCGTGGCCATAAACGGATCTGGGCTCTTGTAGAAGGCGATGAAAAAGAAGGCCAGCGTATCGCTGATATTACCGAGGAACATCGCTGCCGCTGGTGCAATCCACCACTGCGATAAACGGCGCAAACGGTTAAAAACGTGCACGTCGAGGATTTGTCCCAGCGCATAAGCCATAAAGCTGGCGCAGGCGATACGGGCAACAAACAGATTCACCTCTTCCAGTGACGCCCAACCTTGCCATTCGCCCTGATAGAACACGCACGAAACAATGTAGGAGATCACTAGCGCGGGAATCATCACCGCCAGAATAATGCGACGTGCCAGAGGCGCGCCAAAGATGCGCACGGTCAGATCGGTGGCGAGGAAAATAAACGGAAAGCTAAACGCGCCCCATGTGGTGTGAAAACCGAAGATGGAAACCGGCAGCTGGACCAGATAGTTACTGGAGGTAATCACCAGCAGATGGAATAGCGATAGCCAAAACAGCGCATGCATGCGCTGACGTGCAGAGAAGTTAATCATTGTAAGCCTTTTTAGTGATGGGGTGAGGGAACCCAGGTTCGTGCATTGGCACGGTGGTAAATAAAAAATCGGCGGCATCTTAACGCGTTGCGCAATTTATGCAATGGTTAATTTTAACGCAATCGTTATCGCCTTGCGTTGGCTTATTCGCGCGCTAGAATGAGCGCCCATCCCTAACAACTGACAGAGAATCATGAGCGATCCCTTTTCTGCGCCAGACCATCAGCTTGATGCCCTTGGCCTGCGCTGCCCGGAGCCGGTAATGATGGTGCGTAAAACCGTGCGCAGCATGCAGGCCGGTGAAACCTTGCTGATCATTGCTGACGATCCCGCCACCACGCGCGATATCCCTGGTTTCTGCCGCTTTATGGAGCATGAGTTGCTGGCACAGCAGACCGAAAGCTTGCCGTACCAGTTTCTGATTAAAAAAGGCGCCTAACGCTGACGCAGCAAGCGCAGCGCGTTGGCTGTCACCAGTGCGGTGGCACCGGAATCCGCTAAGACCGCCAGCCACAAACCGGTGAAGCCGAGCAGCGTGGTGACCAGAAAAATCGCCTTTAATCCCAACGCCAGCGCCACGTTCTGACGAATGATGGCACGCGTGCGCCGTGCCAGCACAATGGTGCGCGGCAGAATCGCCAGCTGATTTTGCGTTAATGCCACATCTGCGGCTTCCAGCGCCACATCGGTGCCGCTGCCCATCGCAATGCCGATGGTGGCGGCTTTCATGGCGGGCGCATCGTTAATGCCATCGCCGACCATCGCCAATGCGTGCTGTGTGCCTAACGTCCTCACCGCCGCAACTTTATCGGCGGGCAGTAAACCTGCCCGATAATCGATGTTGAGCTTAGCGGCAATGGCCGCAGCCGCGCGTGGATTGTCGCCGGTCAGCATCATGCTGTTAACACCAAGCTTCTTCAGTTCAGACAGCGCGCTGAGGGCTTCAGTGCGCAACTGATCCTGCAAGGCTAACGCGCCAAGAACCTGCTGCTCCTGCAACAGCAGCACCACAGTTTGGCCTTGCGCTTCCAGCTGAGCAATCTGCTGCTGTTGTGCATTATCAAGATGGCTGACTTCGCGCGGCGTCAGCAGTTGATAGGTCACGCCATCTATCGCAGCGCGAATACCACTGCCGGCCAGCGTTTGCTGCTGTGCAGCTTGCGGAAGCCTGAGCGCGTGCCGCTCGGCCTCGCTGACAATCGCCCGCGCCAGCGGATGGGTGGAACCCTGTTCAACGGCGGCGGCGATGGTGAGCAAGTTGTTTTCCGCCATCGTGGCAAATGGCTGGATGTGGCTGATCTGCGGTTTACCGGCGGTCAGCGTGCCGGTTTTATCGAACGCCATCATACTCACGCGACTGAGGCGCTCCAGCGCCGCGCCGCCTTTGATCAGTGCGCCCTGACGCGCGGCAGCAGCCAGGCCGGAAGTGATGGCGGCTGGCGTGGAGATCACCAGCGCACAAGGGCAACCAATCAGCAACAGCGTCAGCCCTTTATAAATCCACGGCAACCACGCACCAAAACCCAGCAGCGGCGGCAGCACCATCACCAGCAGCGCCAGCAGCATAATGGCGGGCGTATAGATGCGGCTGAAGCGATCGATAAAACGCTCAACCGGCGCACGATGGGTTTCGGCTTCCTCAATCAGTTGCAGGATGCGGTCAATGGCACTTTGGCCCGGCTGGGAAATGACTTTCAGCGTCACCAGACGATCAAGGCTGGTGGCACCGGCCATGATCTGCTCGCCAGGCTCACGCGCCACCGGCAACGATTCACCGGTCAGCGCGCTTTCATCGAAGCTGGCGCTGGCGTGCAGCAGTTCGCCATCGGCGGGTAAACGTCCGCCGGCCGCCACTTCAATCACATCGCCGGGCTGCAGTGCTTCTAAGCGGACGTTTTCCCGCTGTGGGCCGTTGATGCGTGTGGCGGTAGCGGGACGCAGCGCCATCAGCGCGGTGACGCCAAGGCGTGCGCGTGTGGCGGCGTACGCTTCGAGGCGTTCACCCAGTTGAAACAGCAGGAGCACCATCGCGGCTTCGGCGTGCGCGCCAATCACCAGCGCACCAGCGGCGGCAATGGTCATCAGCATCTCAATGCTGAACGGCGAACCGCTACGCAGCAGTTTCCAGGCGCTGCGCGCGATCGGCGCTAAACCTAACAACGTGGTGGCGATAAACAGGCGATCGCCCCAAACCGGCGAAAGCTGGCTCAGCAGCCAACTGGCGAGCATCATTCCGCCAAGCAGCAGCAAACCGGCGTTTTCCTGCCAGCGGCTTTCGGGTTGTGGAGGCGATGGGGAATCGCTGGCGCTCAGCGCGAAGCCGGCATTTTTCACCACCTGTTCAATGATGGCGCGGATATCCTGGTCGGCATCGACCACCAGTTTTTCACTGGCAAAAATCACGCGTGCTTGCTGAACCTGCGGTACACGTTGCACGGCGGTTTCGATTTTACGCGCGCAGCTGGGGCAATCCATGCCCGCAATCTGCCAGCGGAATTGATGTGAAGAGAGGGCGGGCCTGTCGCTTTCGGCGTCGCTTTCGCCGCCTGGCGATCCGCTGTCGCTGTCACAGCAGCCGCAATCGCTGTCTGGCGTGATGGGCTGCGCCGCGGAGATGTTCAATGTTGCGGGTTTTACGCTGCGAATCGAGCACAGCGGCTGTGACTGACGGTGTGATTTGCCACAGCGGCAAGGGTGAGCATGTTGATGCATGTAACCTCCGGAATCAGGGGCGGGCTGATGCCCGCGCCCTAATGCTACACTCTGGAGTGGACTCCAGAGTCAAGCGGAAGGTAAGGTTATCTTCAGTAGAGCCACAGTGAACGCACAATCATGAAGTGACCGGCGAAGTAGCAGGCGGCGACAATCGCGCTATCGGCGCTGAAACGGCGGCGATAATGCGAGATAAACCAGACAATATTGGCTAACAGCAGCAACGCGGCACCCACCAGCAGCGAGAAACTGAAGTCAGTTGGACGGAAGAAGTAGTTCTCCGCCGCCATCCAGTTCATCACTAGCGTCATGCCGATCAAGGTGCAGATAGGCCAGCGCAGATCTTCCAGTTTGCTCCACAGAATCCCGATAACGATCACGCCAATGATCAGGAAGGTGAGGGGAATCGGCCAGAAGAAACTCATGGTCATGTGTGCGGCAAAACTGATGGTGTACAGCAGATGCGACAGGAAGAATGCGCCCAGCGCATAGAGCATTTGCTGACGCGGTAACAGCATTAACGCGTCACCCACCAGCGTGGCAACCAGCCCGGCCAGAATCAAATAATCGGTGGTGTTGAAGGTTGGCGCTTGCCACGCCCAGGCAACGAGTAACAGCAAGGTGACAGGTTTAAATAGCCAGCGTTGCCATTGCGGACCGCGATATGAAGCATCGACGTAAAGCCAGCCGGAAAAAAGTACGGCAAGGAAAGACCAAAGCATGTTTTCTCCCTTTTCTGGACGAAATGTCCGCCAGTTTGATGAATTTTCCCAAAATCACCCTCTCAGTGTAAGTTACCGGCGCCAAATGTGACAATCAGCCGACTCTGGTTGTATGCTTTGTCGTCTTTACCCGTTCCGAATTAACGCAAAGCACGAGATAAATCATGAGCAAACCACCGCTAATCTTTTTCATCGTACTGGCCATTATTGCCGTTTTGGCGACCCGTCAGTTTATTAAACAGCGCCGCGAAACGGCGGTGAACGATGCCTCGCCGGTGCGCTCGCTGAGCGTGGAAGTGAAAACCAAACGCGAATTTCCGTCGCCCAATCGCCGTTCACGTCAGCGCGAAGAGATTGTGGCGGAAGAGATGAAATATGAAGCCTGGTTCCATCCGCTGAACGGTGCCAGCGATATTAAAGTGACGGTGAATGCGAACCAGTATCACCAGATCGATAAGGGCGCTAAGGGCGAGTTGAAGATGAAAGGCACGCGTTTTGTGAGTTTTACTCCGGCCCCGTAGGGTCGCCATTCATTGCGACCTGACTATAAACCGCACGAAACTACATCTTCGGATAATGCTTTTTCTGCCACGCCAGCAGCTCAAACACGCCAAAAAAGAAGATCTTCGCCTGGGTTACGCCGCTCAGTTTTGGGGCGTCTTTTGGCTGGGTGGCGCGCAGCAACACTAGCTGCAGGCCGTGCATAATCACCATAAAGAACAGCGCCACGTGCACGAAATAGCGCAGCGGCGTTGGGAAAGGTTGCACCAGATTGAGCAATAAAAAGGCCCAGACGCAAATCATCAGCAAACGTCCCAAATTAAGCCACATCATGCGTCTCCTGTTGGCGTTGATATAAGCGATAAGCCACCTGACCGGCAATCTTCTCGCGGTACAAATCCCAATTTGCGGGTGCGAAAGGCGCGCCGTTTTCCACTTCGCTCTCAACATAGATCAACGCTTCAGCCGCTAACCAGCCATTTTGCTCCAGCAGCGACAATGTTTCCTGTAACAGCCCTTTACGGAAAGGCGGGTCAACAAACACCACGTCAAACGGCTCGCCCGGCTGGCTTAACCACTGCAGCGTGTTGGTTTGCACCACTTTTGCCTGCGTAGCACGCAGCGTTTGCAGATTCTGTGACAGCTGTTGCGCCACCGAACGCTCCAGCTCCAGCAGCGTGGCCGACGCTGCATAGCGAGACAGCGCTTCCAGCCCTAACGCGCCGCTGCCGGCGAAGCAATCGAGGCAGCGCGCTTCCTGAATATCCGGCGCCAGCCAGTTAAACAGGGTTTCACGTACGCGATCGGTGGTCGGGCGCAAACCTGCGCTATCCGGCACCGGTAATTTACGGCCGCGCCACTGACCGCCAATGATGCGGATCTGGCCAGCGCTGCTGCTGCGGGGGGATTTACTCATTTCGCTCACAACTCGTCATATTTTGTTGCGTAGTTTAACGGGCGTAGCGGGCAGAAGAAACGTTAAAAAAGGGTGCTGTGGTGCGCTGGCTGGAAAGTGTTAGACTACTGAGTTGGTATAGCGCGCGTAATTACCTGATTTTTACGCCGCTCACCCGCTTAAAATTGAATATTTTATCCCCTGGGAACAAGCGTGCTACCGGGAATAAGCCATCGAGGAGTAGGGTCACACAATGGCAAAAGAGAAAAAACGCGGCTTTTTTTCCTGGTTAGGCTTTGGCAAAGAAGAAGAGACGCAACTACCTGCTGAAGAGCAGCAGCAAACTGCCGAGGTGGTCGCTGAGCCTGCCGTTGAAGAGAGTGCGCTCGATCGCGCCGAAGCGCAGGCTGTTGAAACCGTCGCCGTCACTGAACAGGTGGCGGAACAGCAGCAGGTTGAACCGGAACTGATTGAAGAGCCGGTCATCGAGCCGCAGGAACCTGAGCCGGTTACCGCAATCGTTGAAGAGGTGCTGCCAGAAGAGATAGCAGCGCCGGATGTGGTACCGATCGAAGAAGAGCCGCAGCTGGAAGAGCTGGCGCTTGATGAGCCTGAACTGCACGAAGAAGCGCCATTAACTGACGAAGAACTGGAAGCGCTGGCGTTAGCGGAAACCTATGCGGAAGATGCTGAGCTAGCCGAAGCCACGCAGGATACCGTGAGCGATCTGCCGCTGGCCGCTGCGCCAATCATCGCGCAGGAGCAGGAGCGTCCGACCAAAGAGGGCTTCTTCGCCCGACTGAAACGCAGCCTGGTAAAAACCCGTGAAAACCTCGGTTCTGGCTTTATCAGCCTGTTCCGCGGCAAGAAAATCGATGACGATCTGTTTGAAGAGCTGGAAGAGCAGCTGCTGATTGCCGACGTTGGCGTCGAAACCACCCGCCGCATCATCACCAATCTGACACAACAGGCCAACCGCAAGCAGCTACGCGATGCGGAAGCGCTGTATGGCCTGCTGAAAGCGGAAATGTCCGGTATTCTGGAAAAAGTGGATCAGCCGCTGGAAGTGGGTGGCAAAACGCCATTCGTCATCCTGATGGTAGGCGTCAACGGCGTGGGTAAAACCACCACCATCGGTAAGCTGGCGCGTCAGTATCAGGCGCAGGGCAAATCGGTGATGCTGGCAGCGGGCGATACCTTCCGTGCCGCCGCCGTTGAGCAGCTGCAGGTTTGGGGCCAGCGCAACAACATTCCTGTGGTGGCGCAGCATACCGGCGCAGATTCTGCCTCGGTGATTTTTGACGCCATCCAGGCGGCCAAGTCGCGCAATGTGGATGTACTGATCGCCGATACCGCGGGTCGTCTGCAGAACAAATCGCACCTGATGGAAGAGCTGAAGAAAATTACCCGCGTGATGAAGAAGCTGGACGAAGATGCGCCACATGAAGTGATGCTGACGCTCGACGCCAGCACCGGGCAAAACGCTATCAGCCAGGCCAAACTGTTCCATGAAGCGGTGGGCCTGACCGGCATCACCCTGACGAAACTGGATGGAACCGCCAAAGGCGGCGTGATCTTCTCGGTTGCCGATCAGTTCGGCATTCCGATTCGTTATATCGGTGTTGGGGAAGGCATCGAGGATTTACGGCCGTTTAAGGCCGCAGACTTTATTGAGGCACTGTTTGCCCGAGAGGAATGATTGGGATGATTCGCTTTGAAGAGGTCAGTAAAGCTTACCTGGGAGGACGTCAGGCGCTGCAGGGAGTGGATTTCCATCTGCGTCCCGGCGAAATGGCGTTCCTGACCGGCCATTCCGGTGCGGGGAAAAGTACCTTACTAAAGCTGATTTGTGGCATTGAGCGCCCGAGCGCCGGGCAGATCTGGTTTAGCGGCCACGATATTTCGCGTCTGCGTCACAGCGAAGTGCCTTTCCTGCGACGTCAAATCGGCATGATTTTCCAGGATCACCATTTGTTGATGGATCGTTCGGTCTACGACAACGTGGCGATCCCGCTGATCATTTCCGGTGCCAGCGGCGAAGATATTCGTCGGCGCGTGTCGGCCGCGCTGGATAAAGTCGGCCTGCTCGACAAAGCGAAAAGCTATCCGATTCAGCTCTCTGGCGGTGAACAGCAGCGCGTCGGCATTGCCCGCGCGGTGGTGAACAAGCCCGCGGTGCTGCTGGCGGATGAACCCACCGGTAACCTCGACAATGCGCTGTCGGAAGACATCCTGCGCCTGTTCGAAGAGTTCAACCGCGTTGGTGTCACGGTGTTAATGGCAACGCACGATGTCGGGCTGATTGCACGCCGGAATTACCGCGTGATGACGCTCAATCAGGGACGTCTGCACGGAGGCCACGATGGTCAATAAACGCAACAAGCGCGCACCAGCGCCGAAAGCGAAGCAGCCCTCTAAAAGCAAGGCGCTGAAAGGCGGCTGGCAGGAACAGTGGCGCTATGCGCTGCGCGGCACGCTGTCGGATATGTGGCGTCAGCCGCTGGCGACGCTGCTGACGGTGATGGTGATCGCCATTTCCCTGACGCTGCCGAGCGTGTGCTACATGGTGTGGAAGAACGTCAGCCAGGCGGCGACGCAGTGGTATCCCGCGCCGCAGCTAACGGTTTATCTGGATAAAGCGCTGGATGACACTGCAGCGGAGAATGTCACCGCGCAGCTCAAGCAGCTCGATGGCGTGGACAACGTCAACTATCTGACGCGTGAAGAAGCGTTGAATGAGTTCCGCAACTGGTCTGGTTTTGGTGGTTCGATGGACATGCTGGAGCAGAATCCGCTGCCGGCGGTGGCCATCATCACGCCGAAACTTAATTTCCAGAATTCGGACACCATGGCGAATCTGCGCGATCGCGTATCTAAAGTGCAGGGCGTTGATGAAGTGCGTATGGATGACAGCTGGTTCGCGCGTTTAGCGGCGCTAACCGGGCTGGTGGGACAGATTGCCTCAATGATTGGCCTGCTGATGGTGGTTGCGGTGTTCCTGGTGATCGGCAACAGCGTGCGGCTCAGCATCTTTGCGCGGCGCGATACAATTAACGTGCAGAAGCTGATTGGTGCCACCGACGGCTTTATCCTGCGTCCATTCCTGTACGGCGGTGCGCTGTTAGGTTTGGGCGGCGCGGTGCTGTCGCTGCTGCTCTCGGAAGTGCTGGTGTTGCGCCTGCAATCGGTGGTGGCGCAAGTAGCAACCGTATTCGGTACCACCTTTGTGCTGGAAGGTTTCTCCTGGGATGAAGGGCTGCTGTTACTGCTGATCGCCGCCATCATCGGCTGGATTGCCGCCTGGCTGGCAACAGTGCAACATTTACGCCGTTTTACGCCGCAGTAACCAAAAGCAACGTTTTTTGCTATACTCTTCCTCTGCTGCCGACGACCTGGGAGCAGAGGAATTCTCCTATATCCCCCGCCGTCATCTGTGTGTAAAATATTCACTGCTATAATTGAACTTGTGGATAACTTTGTCGTCCAAGTAGCACAGATTGCTTCTGGTTTTTTCGCGACGTTGACATAATGTAGCGTTTGCGCAAGGAACTGTGCAGCAAGTCCATTGAATTTGTGAGGGTTTGAATGACCAAAGAAATGCAAACTTTAGCGATTGCTCCTCTGGGTAACCTGGAATCTTACGTTCGGGCTGCCAACAACTGGCCGGTGCTGACGGCAGAAGAGGAAAAAGCATTGGCTGAGCGGCTGCATTACCAGGGCGATCTGGATGCAGCAAAGACGCTGATCCTGTCTCACCTGCGCTTTGTTGTTCATATTGCTCGTAACTACTCCGGTTACGGCTTGCCGCAGGCGGACCTGATTCAGGAAGGTAACATCGGCCTGATGAAGGCGGTGCGTCGCTTCAACCCTGAAGTCGGCGTGCGCCTGGTGTCGTTTGCCGTGCACTGGATTAAAGCAGAGATTCACGAATACGTGCTGCGTAACTGGCGTATCGTGAAAGTCGCGACCACCAAAGCGCAGCGCAAGCTGTTCTTTAACCTGCGTAAAAGCAAACAGCGTCTCGGTTGGTTTAACCAGGACGAAGTGGAAATGGTCGCACGCGAGCTGGGCGTGAGCAGCAAAGACGTGCTGGAAATGGAATCGCGCATGGCTGCGCAGGACATGACTTTCGACATGTCGTCTGATGACGAAGCAGGCGAAGGCAAAGCGATGGCGCCGGTGCTGTATCTGCAGGATAAAACCTCTGACTTTGCCGATGGCATCGAAGAGGACAACTGGGATGCACATGCGGCTGACAAGCTGAGCGATGCGATGCTGAGCCTCGACGAGCGTAGTCAGGACATTATCCGTGCCCGCTGGCTGGACGATGACAACAAAACCACGCTGCAGGAGTTGGCCGACAAATACGGCGTCTCTGCGGAGCGCGTGCGTCAGCTGGAAAAGAACGCCATGAAGAAACTGCGTGTGGCGATTGAAGCCTGATAGTGATCGGGTGGAAAAACGGGGCGACTTTTAAGTCGCCCTTTTTATTACCTGGTCGCTACGCATCATGTTCAGACATTCCGCGCGACATCCTTTCAACGTACCCAACCATCAGCCTGCGCACGAAAACCACAAGCCTGCATAAACGCCGCACGCACGCCCTGATCGGCGTCGCCGTCATCGGCAATCCACCAATCTGCTAACGCGTTATTCTGCGCGATTGTCTCTTCCAGCAAGTATTGCCCCACGCCACGTCGACGCGTGACTTCGCGAACGTTGAGGTGGGTGATTTTCCCCTGCGTGCCGCTGAGGGTTAGCTGCAGCGCCGCCAGTAATCGGTCGTTAAAACGCGCCGCATACAAACGTTGCGTGTCGCTAAGTTGTGCTTCCAGTTGCACAATATCGATTTCCGGCCAGACTTTAGCTAAATCGATACGATCCTGAGCGGTTAACGATGCTAAGCGCTGGATTGTCAGCTTCATACCTAATACCTGTACTAGTGCAAAGGCGATAGTGTAGCGAATTTAGACAGTCAGAGCGCTGTCACTTTTTTCTGATGAAAATAGGTCAAATGCCGGTCAGTTTGCCAGGATTGTGGAGTAAGCCATCAACGATAGTTGAAAAAGCCAGCATAACGCGCTGGTATCCTGCTGAAAAATCGGCCATAACAACCAGACGATTCTGCTGATCCACTCAGTCAATTCTGAATATGTCAGTTGATTTACAGAAGAAAGTTCCTGTTTAATAACCTGAAAAATAAAGCCTTATTACCTATAAATGCCAGAAAAGCGTGCTAACCCATTATTGCAGAATGAGTTTTCCTCTTTGACTGGCAGAAAATAAACAATCACAACAAACACGACACAACAGATGGGGAAGTTCGCATGAAAATGAGTAAAGGTCGCGCATTACTGGCGGGCTGCGTTGCCCTGGCGATGAGCCATGCGGCGCTGGCTAAAGACATCAAAATTGCCATCGTAGGCGCATCAACCGGTCCGGTCGCGCAGTACGGTGACATGCAGTTTACCGGTGCCGCGCAGGCGATTAAGGACATCAACGCCAAAGGCGGCGTTAACGGTGACAAACTGGTTGGCGTGGAATATGACGATGCCTGTGACCCGAAACAAGCGGTTGCGGTTGCCAACAAAGTGGTTAACGACGGCATCAAATACGTTATCGGCCATCTGTGCTCCTCCTCTACTCAGCCAGCTTCAGACATCTATAACGATGAAGGCGTGCTGATGATCACCCCAGCCGCTACCGCGCCTGAACTGACGGCACGTGGCTATGCTGACGTGCTGCGTACTACTGGCCTGGATTCCGATCAGGGCCCAACGGCGGCGACCTACATCCTCGACCACATCAAGCCAAAACGTATCGCTGTGGTGCATGACAAACAGCAATATGGTCAGGGCCTGGCGGAATCGGTGCAGAAAACCCTGAAAGCCAAAGGCGGCAACGTGGTGCTGTTTGAAGGTATCACCGCCGGTGATAAAGACTTCTCCACGCTGATTGCGCGTCTGAAGAAAGAAAACGTCGATTTCGTTTACTACGGTGGCTATTACCCGGAGCTGGGCCAGATTCTGCGTCAGGCAAAATCCGCTGGCCTGAATGCCGGCTTCATGGGTCCGGAAGGCGTGGGCAATGCTTCTCTGTCTAACATCGCTGGCGATGCGTCTGAAGGCCTGTTCGTGACCCTGCCGAAACGTTATGACCAGCTGCCAGAGAACAAGGCGATTGTTGATGCGATTAAAGCCAACACCGCGTCTAACCGCAAAGATCCAACCGGTCCGTTCGTCTGGACCACCTACGCGGCGATTCAGTCGCTGGTGGCCGGAATCGAACGCAGCAAGAGCGATGAGCCTGATGCAATTGCGAAGAACCTGAAAGAGGGCGCTGCCGTTCCAACCGTGATGGGCAACCTGAACTGGGATGAGAAAGGTGACCTGAAGGGCTTCGAATTTGGTGTCTTCAAATGGCACAAAGACGGCTCTTCTACCGCAGTTAAGTAATCCCCCAAAATTCCCTTTCCCGCACGCGGGAGAGGGAATTATTCAGCTCCAGAGCAGGTCCTCACTATGTCCGAGCAGTTTCTCTATTTTATTCAGCAGATGTTCAACGGGGTGACCCTCGGGAGCACCTACGCGCTGATCGCCATCGGTTACACCATGGTTTACGGCATTATCGGCATGATCAACTTCGCCCACGGCGAGGTGTATATGATCGGTAGCTATGTCTCCTTTATCGTGATTGCCGCCCTGATGATGATGGGCATCGATACCTCGTGGCTGATGATCGCCGCCGGTTTCGTGATGGCGGTGATCATCTCCAGCGCCTATGGCTGGAGCATCGAGCGCGTGGCGTACCGGCCGGTGCGATCGTCCAAGCGCCTGATCGCGCTGATCTCCGCGATCGGGATGTCGATCTTCCTGCAAAACTACGTCAGCCTGACGCAAGGCTCGCGCGATCTCGCGCTGCCAAGCCTGATCACCGGCCAGTGGACGTTGGGCGAGAGCAACGGCTTTGCGGCCACGCTCTCCACCATGCAACTGGTGATTTGGGTGGTGACCTTCCTGTCGATGCTGGCGCTGACGCTGTTCATCCGTTATTCACGCATGGGCCGCGCCTGCCGCGCCTGTGCAGAAGACCTGAAAATGGCCAGCCTGCTGGGTATCAACACCGATCGCGTTATCTCTCTCACCTTTATCATTGGTGCCGCGATGGCCGCGGTGGCGGGCGTATTGCTCGGTCAATTCTATGGCTCCATTAACCCATTCATCGGCTTTATGGCCGGGATGAAAGCCTTCACCGCCGCGGTATTAGGCGGTATCGGCAGTATTCCAGGCGCGATGATTGGCGGCCTGGTGCTGGGCATTGCAGAAGCGCTGACCTCGGCGTATCTGTCGACCGAATATAAAGATGTGGTCTCCTTCGCGCTGCTGATTGTGGTGCTGCTGGTGATGCCAACCGGGATTCTTGGCCGTCCGGAGGTGGAGAAAGTATGAAACGCCTCGGTTTGGTCAATGCCGTGATCTCCACGGTGATGTTGCTGATTCTCGCTACCTTCTTTATGGGCGTGCGCCTCGATCTGGACGGCACCAAACTGGTGGTCGCCAATGCGGGCGCGGTGCGCTGGAACTGGATTTTCATGGGTTGTGCGGTGGTGTTTGTCTTCCAGCTGCTGCGTCCGCTGGTGCAGGGCAAATTCAAACGCAGCGGCAAAGGTTTTGTTCTGCCGGGTTTTGATGGATCAACGCCAAAGCAGAAGCTGTTGATGGCGCTGGTGATTGCCGCCGCCGTTATCTGGCCGTTTCTGGTCTCGCGCGGCAGCGTCGATATCGCCACGCTGACGCTGATCTACGTGATGCTCGGTCTCGGGTTGAACGTGGTGGTGGGTTTGTCTGGTTTGCTGGTGCTGGGCTACGGCGGTTTCTACGCCATCGGCGCTTACACCTTCGCGTTGCTTAATCACTATTACGGTTTTGGTTTCTGGGAAAGTCTGCCGCTGGCCGGTTTAGTCGCCGGTGCGTTTGGCCTGATGCTTGGCTTCCCGGTGCTGCGCCTGCGCGGTGACTATCTGGCGATCGTCACGCTCGGCTTTGGTGAAATTGTGCGTATTCTGCTGCTGAATAACACCGCGATCACTGGCGGTCCGAACGGCATCGCGCAGATTCCCAAGCCAAGTCTGTTTGGTCTGGAGTTTGGCCGCCGCGTCAGCGAAGGCGGCTGGAGCACTTTCCATGATTTCTTCGGCCTGAAATACGATCCCAGCGACCGCGTGATTTTCCTCTATCTGGTGGCGCTGCTGCTGGTGGTGCTGACGCTGTTTGTGATCAACCGTTTGCTGCGTATGCCGCTGGGCCGCGCGTGGGAAGCGCTGCGTGAAGATGAGATCGCCTGCCGTTCGCTCGGCCTGAGCCCAACGCGCATCAAGCTGACCGCTTTCACCATCAGCGCCGTGTTCGCCGGCTTCGCGGGGACGCTGTTCGCCGCTCGTCAGGGCTTCGTCAGCCCGGAATCCTTCACCTTCGTCGAATCGGCCTTTGTGCTGGCGATTGTGGTGTTGGGCGGCATGGGTTCGCAGCTGGCAGTGATCCTTGCAGCGATTCTGCTGGTGGTATCACGCGAGCTGATGCGTGATTTGAACGAGTACAGCATGCTGGTGCTCGGCGGTTTGATGGTGCTGATGATGATATGGCGTCCGCAAGGTCTGCTGCCGATGAAGCGTCCGCATCTGAAGATGAAAAGCAGTAAACAAGGAGAGCAGGCATGAGTCAGCCTTTATTAGCCGTTGAAGGCCTGATGATGCGCTTCGGCGGCCTGTTAGCCGTCAACAACGTGGCGCTTGAGCTGCATCCACAGGAAATTGTTTCGCTGATCGGTCCGAACGGTGCCGGTAAAACCACGGTGTTCAACTGCCTGACCGGTTTCTACAAACCGACCGGCGGCACCATCAAACTGCGCGATCAACAACTGCAAGGTTTGCCAGGCCAGAAGATTGCGCGCATGGGCATTGTGCGTACCTTCCAGCATGTGCGTCTGTTCCGTGAAATGACGGTGATTGAGAACCTGCTGGTGGCACAACATCAGCACCTGAAAAGCGGCGTGTTCTCCGGCTTGTTCAAAACCCCGGCTTTCCGTCGCGGTGAGAGCGAAGCGCTGGATCGCGCGGCAACCTGGCTTGAACGCATCGGTTTGCTGGATCTGGCTAACCGTCAGGCGGGTAACCTTGCTTATGGTCAGCAGCGTCGTCTGGAGATTGCGCGCTGCATGGTGACGCGTCCGGAAATCCTGATGCTGGATGAACCGGCGGCGGGTCTTAACCCGCGTGAAACGCACGAACTCGATGAGCTGATCGCCGAACTGCGCGGTGAGCACAAGGTTTCCGTGCTGCTGATTGAACACGATATGAAGTTGGTGATGGGCATTTCTGACCGCATTTACGTGGTTAATCAGGGAACGCCGCTGGCTAACGGCACGCCGGAACAGGTGCGTAACAATCCGGATGTGATCCGTGCTTATTTAGGTGAGGCGTAACATGGCAAACCCGATTTTAACTTTGCAGAATGTCAGCGCCCATTACGGTCCGATTCAGGCGCTGCATAACATTAATCTGCACATCAATCAGGGTGAAATCGTCACGCTGATCGGTGCCAACGGCGCGGGTAAAACCACGTTGCTCGGCACTTTGTGTGGCGAACCACGCGCCACCAGCGGCACCATCACCTTTGATGGTAAAACAATCACCGACTGGCAAACCGCGAAAATCATGCGTGAAGCGATTGCCATCGTGCCGGAAGGCCGTCGGGTGTTTTCGCGCATGACGGTGGAAGAGAACCTGGCGATGGGCGGTTTTTTCGCCACGCGTCAGCAGTATCTGGAGCGTATCGATCGCGTTTATCAGCTGTTTTCACGGCTGGCAGAACGTAAAGCACAGCGCGCGGGCACCATGTCTGGCGGTGAGCAGCAGATGCTGGCGATTGGTCGCGCGTTGATGAGCCAGCCGCGTTTGCTGCTGCTGGATGAGCCGTCGTTGGGGTTGGCGCCGATTATCATTCAGCAGATCTTCGATACCATTGAGCAGCTGCGTAAAGAGGGCATGACCATCTTCCTCGTCGAGCAGAACGCCAACCAGGCGCTGAAGCTGGCAGATCGCGGCTATGTGCTGGAGAACGGCCACGTGGTGCTGGAGGACAGCGGCGAAGCGCTGCTGTCCAACGAAGCGGTGCGGAGTGCGTATTTAGGCGCTTAAGTTGGTGCTCGCTGTCCCCCATCCCGGCCTTCCCCCGCAAGCGGGGGAAGGAGACGCTGCCACATGCAGCTTCAGAACGAACATATGGCAGCATCTTCCTCCCCCATTAATGGGGGAGGACCGAGGAGGGGGACAGCGAGCACGCACGAATTAGCTCAGTTTTCATTACCAACCCACCTGTCACATCCCCGTCATAAACCTGTTATTAATCCGTCATTTCCCCGTGTCATGTTACGTCGCGAACTAAAAAATGCGCGTATTCGCGCGTACTTAACAGCACAGGAAAAACCTTATGTCCGCTTTTACGCTTCGTCCCCGCCTGATGAGTGTCTTGCTCGGCCTGGCGCTCAGCGGTAATGCGCTGGCTGCAACTGAGATCCCTTTCTGGCACTCAATGGAAGGCGAGTTAGGCAAAGAAGTTGATTCTCTGGCACAACGTTTTAACCAGGCTCATCCCGATTACAAAATCGTTCCGACTTACAAAGGCAACTACGAGCAGAGCTTAGCGGCGGGTATCGCGGCAGTGCGCGCCGGTAAAGCACCTGCGCTGCTGCAGGTGTATGAAGTCGGTACGGCGACCATGATGGCGTCAAAAGCTATCGTGCCGGTCAACCAGGTGTTTAAAGACGCCGGCGTGCAAATGGATCCCAGGCAGTTCGTGCCAGCCGTTGCCGGTTACTACAGCGACAGCAAAGGCCAGCTGATCTCGCAGCCGTTCAACAGCTCCACGCCGGTGCTGTACTACAACAAAGATGCGTTCAAAAAAGCCGGTCTGAACCCGGATCAGCCACCAAAAACCTGGCAGGAGCTGGCGAAAGACGCCGAAGCGCTGCGCAAAGCCGGCCTGACCTGCGGTTACGCCAGCGGCTGGCAGGGCTGGATTCAGATTGAAAACTTCAGCGCCTGGCATGCGCTGCCGGTCGCCACCAAAAATAACGGCTTTGACGGTACCGATGCTGTACTTGAATTCAACAAGCCGGTGCAGGTGCGCCACATCGAAATGCTGGAAGCGATGAACAAGAAGGGGGATTTCACCTACTTCGGTCGCAAAGATGAATCCACCGCCAAGTTCTACAACGGCGATTGCGGCATCACCACCGCGTCTTCCGGTTCGCTGGCCGACATCAAACACTACGCCAAATTTAACTTCGGCGTTGGCATGATGCCGTACGATGAAACCGTTCCAAATGCACCGCAAAACGCCATCATTGGCGGCGCGAGCCTGTGGGTGATGAAAGGCAAAGATGCCAACACCTACAAAGGCGCGGCGGAGTTCATGAAGTTCCTCGCGCAGCCGGAAATCGCTGCCGAATGGCACCAGAAAACCGGTTACCTGCCTATCACCACCGCCGCGTATGAGCTGACCAAGCAACAGGGCTTCTATGACAAGAACCCCGGCGCAGACATCGCTACGCGTCAGATGCTGAACAAAGATCCGCTGCCGTTCACCAAAGGCATGCGTCTGGGCAACATGCCACAGATTCGTACCATCGTGGACGAAGAGCTGGAAGGCGTGTGGACCGGCAAACAGGCGCCGCAAGCCGCGCTGGATAACGCTGTTAAACGCGGTAACGAACTGCTGCGCCGTTTTGAGCAGCAAGTGAAGTAACGCTGTTATCTCGGGGCCGGCGCCAGGCGTTCGCCCCGATTTTTCTCCTGGATTGAGCCTGCTATGTCCTCATCGCGCCCGGTATTTCGCTCCCGTTTTCTGCCCTATTTGCTGCTGCTGCCGCAACTGGTGATCACGGCCATCTTCTTTCTGTGGCCAGCCGGTGAAGCCTTGTGGTATTCGCTGCAAAGCATTGATCCTTTTGGCATCTCCAGCACATTCGTCGGAATGGCGAACTTTAAACGCCTGTTCAGCGACGAGTACTATCTGGCGTCCTTTTGGACCACCATTGAATTCAGTGCGCTGGTCACGATTTGCGGTATGACCTTTTCCCTGCTGCTGGCGGCGCTGGTGGATTACGTGATTCGCCTGCGCAAGCTTTACCAAACCTTGCTGCTGCTGCCATACGCGGTGGCGCCGGTAGTAGCGGCGGTGCTGTGGATGTTCCTGTTTAATCCGGGCCTCGGTTTGTTCAGCCATCTGCTGAACCAAATGGGCTACAACTGGAACTACGCGCAAAACAGCGGTCAGGCGATGTTCCTGATTGTGCTGGCGTCGATCTGGCAGCAAATGAGCTACAACTTCCTGTTTTTCTTTGCCGCGCTGCAGTCGATTCCCAAATCGCTGGTGGAAGCGGCGGCGATCGATGGCGCCGGTCCGGTGCGTCGCTTCTTCAATTTATCCCTGCCGCTGATTACGCCGGTGAGCTTTTTCCTGCTGGTGGTCAATCTGGTGTACGCCTTCTTCGATACCTTCCCGGTGATCGATGCCGCCACCGGCGGCGGTCCGGTGCAGGCCACCACTACGCTGATCTACAAAATCTATCGCGAAGGCTTCACCGGGCTGGATCTCTCATCCTCCGCCGCGCAATCGGTGGTGCTGATGCTGCTGGTGATTGGCCTGACTATCCTGCAATTCCGCTTTGTCGAGCGTAAGGTGCAATACCAATGATTGAGAATCGACGCGGGCTGGACATCTTCAGCCATACCTTGCTGGTGCTGGGCGTGCTGACCATTCTGTTCCCGCTCTACATCGCTTTTGTCGCGGCGACGCTGGATAACGAGGCGGTGTATCAGGTGCCGATGACGCTGCTGCCGGGCACGCATTTGTGGGAGAACATCGCGCGCATCTGGACGCATGGCGTGAATGGCAACGGTCCGGCGTTTGGCATGATGATGCTCAACAGCCTGCTGATGGCGCTCGGTATCACTATTGGCAAAATCAGCGTCTCGATGCTCTCCGCCTTCGCGCTGGTGTGGTTCCGCTTCCCGCTGCGTTCGCTGTTTTTCTGGCTGATTTTCATCACCCTGATGTTGCCGGTGGAAGTGCGTATTTTTCCGACGGTGGAAGTGATTTCGACGCTGAATATGCTCGACAGCTACAGCGGCTTAACGCTGCCGCTGATGGCATCGGCGACGGCCACTTTCCTGTTCCGTCAGTTCTTTATGTCGCTGCCGGACGAGCTGATTGAGGCGGCGCGTATCGACGGTGCCAGCCCGATGCGCTTCTTCTGGGACATTGTGTTACCGCTGTCCAAAACCAATCTCGCCGCGCTCTTCGTGATCACCTTTATCTACGGCTGGAACCAATATCTGTGGCCGCTGCTGATCATCAACGATGCCAGCCTCAGCACCGCCGTCGCCGGAGTGAAAAGCATGATCAACAGCAGCGGCGGGCCGACGCAGTGGAATGAAGTGATGGCGGCAATGTTATTAACCCTGATTCCACCGGTGGTGGTGGTACTCGTGATGCAACGTGCGTTTGTGCGTGGCCTGGTAGAGAGTGATAAATAAATGGCAGGCGTAACCCTTCAAACCGTTACCAAATCGTATGACGGCAAAAATCAGATCATTCAGCCACTGAATATCACCATTAACGATGGCGAATTTATGGTGATGGTCGGCCCTTCCGGCTGCGGTAAATCGACGCTGCTGCGCATGGTGGCGGGCCTTGAGCGCGTATCGTCGGGCGACATCTACATCGACGACAAACGCGTCACCCACATGGAGCCGAAAGATCGCGGCATCGCCATGGTATTCCAGAACTACGCGCTCTATCCGCACATGACGGTGGGCGAAAACATGGCGTATGGCCTGAAAATTCGCGGCATGGGCAAAGTGCAGATTGATCAGCGCGTGATGGAAGCCGCGCGCAGCCTCGAGCTGGATCATCTGCTGCATCGCCGCCCGCGTGAGCTGTCGGGCGGACAGCGTCAGCGCGTGGCGATGGGGCGCGCTATCGTGCGTGAACCGGCGGTTTTCCTGTTTGATGAGCCGCTGTCGAATCTGGATGCGCGCCTGCGCGTGCAGATGCGTCTTGAGCTGCAACAGCTGCATCGCCGCCTGAAAACCACCAGCATCTACGTGACGCACGACCAGGTGGAAGCGATGACGCTGGCGCAACGCGTAATGGTCATGAACAAAGGCGTGGTGGAGCAGGTGGGCACGCCGGTGGAAGTCTACGAGCGTCCGGCCAGCCAGTTTGTTGCCTCGTTTATCGGCGCGCCCGCCATGAATTTGCTGCCAGGGCAAATCAGCAGCGACGGCACGCGTTTCACGCTGGATGCGCTTAACAGCTTGCTGCTGGGCGAGAGCAGAGCCAAATGGGCCAATCGCCTGCTGACGCTCGGCATTCGTCCCGAACACATCAAACTCAGCAGCCGCGACGCGGGCGGCATTCCGCTGGTGGTTGAAACGCTGGAGATGCTCGGCGCGGACAATCTGGCGCACGGCCGCATCGGTAACGCACGCATGGTGGTCCGTTTGCCACACAGCGAGCGCCCGCTGGCGGGCAGCACCTTGTGGCTGCATCTGCCGTCAGATGCGTTACACTTCTTCGATTCAACCTATGGAAAGCGTCTGGAATGAGTCAACACAACTGGCCTTATCCGCACATTGTCGCGCATCGCGGCGGCGGCAAACTGGCCCCGGAAAATACCCTCGCGGCAATTGATGTCGGCGCGCAGCACGGTCACACCATGATCGAGTTTGATGCCAAGCTGTCGCAAGATAAGCAAATTTTCCTGCTGCACGACGATACGCTGGATCGCACCAGCAACGGTTGGGGCGTGGCGGGCGCGCTGTCGTGGCATAAGCTGTCACAGCTGGATGCCGGCGGCTGGTTTAGCCGCGATTACGAAGGCGAACCGCTGGCGCTGCTGAGCGAAGTGGCCGAGCGTTGTCGCCAGCATCAGATGATGGCGAACATCGAGATCAAACCCACCACCGGGCAGGAGGTGGAAACTGGTCGCAATGTGGCGCTGGCCGCACGCGAACTGTGGCAAGGACAAACCGCACCGCTGCTCTCCTCCTTCTCTTACGCAGCGCTGGAGGCTGCGATGGAGGCAGCACCTGAACTGCCGCGCGGGTTGCTGCTGGATGAGTGGCACGACGATTGGCAGGCGCTGACCGCGCGTCTGGATTGCGTGTCGATCCATCTCAACCACAAATTACTCGACGCCAAACGCACCGCGCAGCTGAAAGCGGCCGGTCTGCATATTCTGGTGTATACCGTGAATCAGCCCGCGCGGGCGCGCGAGCTGTTGAGTTGGGGCGTCGATGCTATCTGCACCGACCGCATCGATATTATCGGTCCCGACTTCCGCTAGTTCTGCTGCTGTTTCTGGCCCGGCTGCGACTGAATCACCCGCTGCTGGGCGCTATCCCGCTGTTCCTGCACCTTGCGCTGGACATCCTGACTTTGCTGCTGCTGATTCTGCTGCAACCTGAGCTTCTGCTGTTGCTGCTGATTCTGCATTTGCGACTGCATCCGCTGCTGGCTTGGGTTGAAGCCGGGTTTGTTCGGGTCGTTGGTGCTGTTCAACGTATTTGCCATGCTGCTTAACGGCAGCAATGCTGCGATCACAATTAGCCATTTGTTCATGGTCTTCCTCCATTCATGCAGCCTGCTGTGTGCTGATGCTGCCAAAGTGGCAACACGCGCTGCAGCCATAAGTTTATGCGATATCACAAACCTATGATCCAGGAGTGCGCCGAATTTAGCTTACTGCTACGCTTTTTACCGTGTTTGCAAACACTTGCATCAATAAATAACAAATGGATACCCAAAATAATTCGAGGCGCAGGAAGGCGGCAAACGAGAGAGTCCGATGAGCTTACATAAGTAAGTGATTCGGGTGAACGAGAGCAGCCAACGCATCTGCACCTTGAAGTATGAAGGGTATAAATAACTTTAAAAGGATGGTGGCAGATGAGGATACAGGGCAACGTGCGTCAGTTCGGCTGGGCATTATTGATGAGTTTTACCGTGGTGCAGGGCGCACACGCTGCGCCCGCCAACGCGCCGCCGGTTTCGTATGGCGTTGATAGTGATACCTTTCACCCGGTAAAAGCCAAACATGGCATGGTGGCATCGGTGGATGCGATGGCGACAGAAGTCGGCGTCGATATTCTTAAGCAGGGCGGTAACGCGGTGGATGCGGCCGTTGCGGTGGGTTTCGCGCTGGCGGTGACGCATCCGCAGGCCGGTAACCTCGGCGGCGGGGGCTTTATGCTGCTACGCACCGCATCGGGCCGCACCACCGCCATCGACTTCCGCGAAATGGCACCGGCGCGCGCGTCACGCGATATGTTCCTTGATAAGCAGGGCAACGCTGATAGTAAGTTGTCACTCACTTCTCACTTAGCCTCAGGCACGCCGGGCACCGTGGCCGGTTTTGCGCTGGCGGCGCAGAAATACGGCACCTTGCCGCTGAGCACATTACTGGCGCCTGCTATCAAACTGGCGCGTGACGGTATCGTAGTGAACGATGCGCTGGCCGACGATCTCGCCACTTATGGCAAAGAGACGCTGATCAATCACGACAACAGCCGCGCGATTTTCTACAAAGCCGACGGTAAGCCGTATCAGAAGGGCGAACGTCTGGTGCAGAAAAACCTCGCGCGCAGCCTGCAGCTGATCGCCCAGCAAGGGCCGGATGCGTTCTATAAAGGCAAAATCGCCGATGAAATTGCCGGTGAAATGGCGCAGCACGGCGGCCTGATCGGCAAGCAGGATCTGGCGGCCTATCGCGCGGTGGAACGTAAACCGGTGAGCGGCACCTATCGCGGCTATGAAGTGTTCTCCATGCCGCCGCCATCGTCCGGCGGGATTCACATCGTGCAGATCCTCAATATCCTGGAAAACTTCGACCTGGCGAAATCGGGCTTTGGTAGCGCGGATGCGATGCAGGTGATGGCGGAAGCGGAAAAATACGCTTATGCCGACCGTTCGGAATACCTTGGCGATCCTGACTTCGTCAAAGTGCCGCAGCAGGCGCTAACCAGCAAAGCCTACGCCAAAACCCTGGCGCAGCAGATTGACGTCAATAAAGCGCGTCCATCCAGCGAGATCAAGCCGGGCAAACTGGCGCCGTATGAAAGTAATCAAACCACGCACTTCTCGGTGGTGGATAAAGATGGCAACGCGGTCGCGGTGACTTACACGCTGAATACTTACTTCGGCAGCGGCATTGTCGCCGGACAAAGCGGCATCTTGATGAACAATGAAATGGATGATTTCTCGGCCAAACCGGGTACGCCAAACGTCTACGGCTTAGTCGGTGGCGAGGCGAATGCGGTGCAACCGGCTAAACGTCCGCTGTCATCGATGTCGCCCACTATTGTGGCAAAAGACGGTAAAACCTGGCTGGTGACCGGTAGCCCAGGCGGCAGCCGTATTATCACCACCGTGCTGCAAATGGTGGTGAACAGCATCGATTTCGGCATGAACGTCGCGGAAGCGACCAACGCACCGCGCTTCCATCATCAATGGTTGCCCGATCAGCTGCGCGTGGAAAAAGGCTTCAGCCCGGATACGTTGCGCCTGCTGGAAGCCAAAGGCCAGCATGTGAAAGTGATGCCCGCGATGGGCAGCACGCAGAGCATTATGATTGGGCCGGACGGCACGCGTTATGGCGCATCGGATCCGCGTTCAGTGGATGATTTAAGCGCAGGTTATTGATCGCTAATGCGCAATAAATTGCGCCGCTACGGTATGTGCACGTCTTTGTAGCGGCGCGATTTATCGCGCGGTTTTAAGGGTTATTTCAAGCGCGCCATATAGTGCGTATCCACCATTTCGCCGTCGCGCATGGCGTGGCGACGTGCGGTGCCTTCGATCTCAAAGCCAAACTGCTGATACAGGCCAAGCGCTTTATGATTATCGGCGAACACCGTCAGCTCAATGCGCGTCACCTGCAGCCAGTTGTCGCACAAATCAATCATCGCTGACATCAGCGCTTTACCGACGCCGCGCCGATGAAAAGCAGAATCGACGCCCATGCCAAATGTCGCGGTATGGCGACGGCGCGCCACCGACAGCACTTCCACCGTGAGTTGCCCGGCAATCTGATCGTCAATGCACGCCACTAGCATATGCACACCCGGACGCAGATTACTGAGGCGGTCCTGCCACAGCGTCGGCGATTGATACGGCAGATGCAGCGTGTTGGCCTGCGGTTCAGGCTGACTGTACATGCGCGTTAAAGCAGCAGCATCTTCGGGAATAGCGTGACGAACAACGATCTGACTCATGAGCGACTCCTTGTGCAAAATGGATAAAATCCCCTTTAACATCAAGGAATTCTCGCTCTTCGTCAATGCAAAATAATTCGCAAAAGGGCTTTACAGACGAGAATGATAATGATTATTATTGCCATGCGAGCTCGGAAACGTCTCCTGACAACCGGGTAAGCACGACATTGCTCACATTGCTTCCAGGTATTATTTAGCCAGCTCGGGTGCTGGCTTTTTTTTTGCCTTTACAGCGTGTACCAGGTTGCCGCACCGGGCCCGACCGGCAGATTGAAGACAAACACCCAAAGCACAAACAGCAGCGTCCAGCCAATCATAAACACCACCGAATACGGCAACATCATCGCCACCAGCGTACCGATGCCCATATCGCGTCGATAACGCGCCGCCACCGCCATAATCAGGCCAAAGTAACTCATCATGGGTGTAATCACGTTGGTCACCGAATCGCCGATGCGATATGCCGCCTGAATCACTTCGGGCGCAAAGCCGACCAGCATCAGCATCGGGACAAAGATCGGTGCGGTCACCGCCCATTGCGCCGAGGCGGAGCCGATCATCAGGTTGATAAAGCCGCAGATCATGATGAAGCAGACAAACAGCAGCGGCGCGCCCATATCGATTGATGCCAGCAGATTAGCGCCTTTCACTGCCACCACGGTGCCGAAATTGCTCCAGTTAAAAAACGCCACGAACTGCGCAGCAAAGAACACCAGCACGATATACATGCCCATGCTGCTCATACTGGCGGACATGGCGTTAATGACGTCGCGATCGTTGCGCATGTTGCCGATCAGGCGGCCATATACCATGCCGGGAATAGCGAAGAAGACAAAGATAAACACCACGATGCCCTTCAGGAACGGTGAACCCGCCAGCGTGCCGGTTTTCGGGTTGAGTAACACGCCGTAGCCCGGAATCACGGTCAGGATCAGCAGCAGCGTAACGCCAAGAACCGCCCAGCCCGCGCCTTTCAACGCCCGACGTTCTTGCGTCGTCAGCGCGCCCATATCGCCTCGCACCGCATCACCTTCGCTGTCGTGATATTTGCCCAGTTTAGGTTCGACGATGCTGTTGGTGATCCAGGTGCCAAGAATGGCAATCACGAAGGTACTGACAAACATAAAGTACCAGTTCACTTCCGGGCCAACATGGTAGTCAGGATCGATAATCTGCGCGGCGCTTTGGGTAATGCCCGAGAGCAGCGGATCGATGGTGCCAAGCAGTAAGTTGGCGCTGTAGCCGCCAGAAACCCCGGCAAACGCCGCGGCCAGGCCCGCCAGGGGATGACGGCCCAATGAGTGGAAAATCATCGCGGCCAGCGGAATCAGCACCACATAGCCCAGCTCAGAAGCGGTGTTGGAGATAATGCCAGCGAAGACGATGGTGAAGGTGATGAGCTTTTTCGGTGCGTTAAACACCAGCGCGCGCATCGCCGCCGAGAGCAGCCCTGAATGTTCGGCAATCCCCACACCGAGCAGCGCAACCAACACGGTGCCGAGCGGCGCAAAGCCGGTAAAGTTGGTGACCAGATGGCTGACGATGCGTTGCAAACCTTCGGCACTCATCAGGCTAACCACGTGAATCACACCGTCTGGTGCGCGTCCTGCCGCGCCAACTGGGCGGGGATCGATCACGTTGACGCCAAACGCTGCGGCAACGGCAGACGCAACAATGATAAACAGTGAAAACAGGGCAAATAAAGTAATCGGATGCGGTAATAAATTACCCAGCCATTCAACGGTATTCAAAAAGCGCTCAATCGGGCGCTTAGCGGGTGGAGTGATGTGTTCTGACATAATTTTTCCTTGTTATTCCTGCTTGCAGGGTCCGTGATGCTCATTGTTATGTAGTGGGTTATCTACAAGACCAATCTCGTTCGCACTTCCTCATCAGTAAAACCTGGGTCGTTTTTTGTTTTCATTCACTTTTTTTGAACAGAGGGATGAAGTTTTTCAGCTATCAATCAATCCTTCGCAGTACCAAACTGTAAAAAACATTGAGGAGAATTGAACATGATTTATGTACGCAAAGCTGAAGAACGCGGTCACGCTAATCACGGTTGGCTGGATAGCTGGCACACCTTTTCTTTCGCCGATTATCACGATGCCAACTTTATGGGCTTCTCGGCACTGCGCGTGATTAACGAAGATGTTATCGATGGTGGTCAGGGCTTCGGCACCCATCCGCACAAAGACATGGAAATCCTGACCTATGTGCTGTCTGGCACCGTTGAACATCAAGACAGCATGGGCAATAAAGAGCAGATTCCGAGCGGTGAGTTCCAAATCATGAGCGCCGGTACCGGCGTGCGACATTCGGAGTACAACGCCAGCGCCACCGATCCGCTGCACCTGTATCAGATCTGGATCATTCCAGAGCGCAAAGGCATTGAGCCGCGTTACGCGCAGCGCCGTTTCGATGATGTTAAAGGCCGCCAGTTTGTGCTGACGCCGGATGAACGTGACGGATCGCTCAAGGTGTTTCAGGACATGACGTTGTCGCGCTGGGTCTTTGCTGAGGGCGAAAGCGATGAAGTGACAGTTGAAGCCGGTCGTCGCGTGTGGATTCAGGTGGTGAAAGGGCTGGTGAGCGTGAATGGCGAACAGGTTGGCAGCAGCGATGCGCTGGCGATTTGGGATGAAAGCGCGCTGAGCATCAAAGCTAACAGCGATGCAGAGATTCTGCTGTTTGATTTGCCACCTGTTTAAAGGTCGCGCAATAAATTGCGCCGCTGCAATAGTTGCACGTATTTGTAGCGGCGCGATTAATCGCGCAGGTTTTCCTCAAAAGCAGTGCATGACAAAAAAATGATAAACTCGTCGTATCTCTGATTTCAGGCGCATACGATGAAGAAGAAAAGACCGGTATTACAGGACGTTGCCGATCGTGTCGGCATCACAAAAATGACCGTCAGTCGCTACCTGCGCAATCCCGATCAGGTCTCTGCGGCGCTGCGCGATAAGATCGCCGTGGCGCTGGACGAACTCGGTTACATCCCCAATCGCGCCCCCGATATGCTCTCCAACGCCACCAGCCGCGCTATCGGCGTGCTGCTGCCTTCCTTAACCAACCAGGTTTTCGCCGACGTATTGCGCGGCATTGAGGCCGTTACCGACGAAGCGGGTTACCAAACGCTGGTGGCGCATTTTGGCTACAACGCGCAGAAAGAGGAGTTACAGCTGCGATCGCTGCTCGGCTGGAACATCGACGGCGTGATCCTCACCGAGCGTACCCATACACCGGGCACGCTGCGCATGCTGGAAGTGGCGGGCATTCCGGTGATTGAGATGATGGATTCGGTCACGCCGTGCCTCGATATGGCGGTGGGCTTTGATAACGTCGAAGCAGCACGGCAGATGACGCATGCTATTCTGAAAAAAGGCCATCGCCATACGGTTTATCTTGGCGCGCGCCTTGATGAACGTACCTTGCAGAAGCAGCAGGGCTACGAAAAAGCGATGCGCGAAGCGGGGCTCACGCCACATAGCGTGATGATGGAAGATGCCTCCTCTTTCAGCGCCGGCGCGCAACTGCTGTGCGAAGCGCAAAAGCGTTATCCGGAAACTGACAGCCTGTTTTGTACCAACGATGACCTGGCGGTAGGCGCGATGTTTGAGTGCCAGCGTCAGGGATTACACGTGCCGCAGCAGATGGCGATTGCCGGTTTCCACGGCCACGACATTACGCAAGTGGTGAATCCGCGCCTTGCCACGGTGTTAACGCCGCGCGAGCGTATGGGACGGGAATCGGCAGCGATGCTGCTGGCGCGCATTGGCGGCGATCGCACGCTAACGCAACCGCTGGATGTTGGCTTTGAAATCTCCGAAGGTGACAGCATCTGATTTTGGCGATTATTTGAGTCAGTTCACACTTTCGTGCTTTTCCACCTGAGAAGGGTTGCCAGCCTTTCAGTGGGCTCTGACAATGGCAGCTCGATTTGTTATCGGTAACATTGGGCAGAATTCACTGCCGGAGCGCAAAACAATGACAACGCCATCTCCATCGCACCACGTCTTTATCCTGATGGGCGTTTCCGGCAGCGGAAAATCTGCCGTCGCCAATCAGGTCTCTCATCAGTTAAACACTGCGTTCCTCGATGGGGATTTCCTCCATCCGCGCAGCAACATCATGAAAATGGCGGATGGCCATCCGCTGGACGACAATGATCGCCAGCCGTGGCTGCAGGCGCTGAATGATGCGGCCTTTGCCATGCAGCGCACGCAGGAGATCTCCATCATCGTCTGTTCGGCACTGAAAAAGTCCTATCGCGACATCCTGCGTCAGGGCAACGAGAACCTGAAATTCATCTATCTGCAGGGCGACTTCGAAACCATTGAATCCCGCCTGAAAGCGCGTAAAGGTCACTTCTTCAAACCGCAGATGCTGGTGACGCAGTTCGCCACGCTGCAGGAACCCGGCGCGGATGAGCCCGATGTACTGGTGGTTGATATCAATCATTCACTGGATGAGGTAGTTGCGGCCACGGTTGCGACCATTGAGGGTGCAATCAACAAGGGTTAGTCATGAGTACCGCAACGCTAGTGTTAACCGCAGCAGGCTCTGTCCTGCTGCTGCTGTTTTTGGTGATGAAAGCGCGTATGCACGCCTTTGTTGCCCTGATGTTAGTCTCCATTGGTGCCGGTCTGTTCTCCGGCATGCCGCTCGATAAAATCGCACAAACCATGGAAAAAGGCATGGGCGGAACGCTCGGCTTTCTCGCCATTGTGGTGGCGTTAGGCGCGATGTTCGGCAAGATCCTGCATGAAACCGGCGCCGTCGATCAGATCGCCATTCGCATGTTGAAAACCTTTGGGGAAAGCCGCGCGCACTATGCGATGGGCGTCGCCGGCTTGATCTGTGCGTTGCCGCTGTTCTTTGAAGTGGCGGTGGTGTTGCTGATCAGCATTGCGTTCGCCGTGGCGCGTCGCACCCAAGGCAATTTAGTTAAGCTGGTGATCCCGCTGTTTGCCGGTGTTGCCGCGTCCGCCGCGTTTCTGCTGCCGGGTCCTGCGCCGATGCTGCTGGCCGCGCAGATGCACGCTGATTTTGGCTGGATGATTCTGCTGGGCCTGTGCGCCGCGATTCCGGGCATGCTGATTGCGGGCCCGCTGTTTGGCAGCTTTATTGCGCAGCACGTCAGCTTTAGTGCACCGCCGGAAGATCATCAGCCGGAAGTGGAAGAGGGCAAACTGCCGTCGTTTGGCTTTAGTCTGGCGCTGATTCTGTTCCCGCTGCTGCTGGTGGGCCTGAAAACCATCGGCGCACGCTTCACTACCCCGGGTTCCCATCTGTATGAGTGGCTGGAGTTTATCGGCCATCCGTTCACCGCGATTTTGCTGGCCTGTCTGGTGGCGATTTATGGCCTGGCTTATCGTCAGGGCATGGATAAAGAGAAGGTGATGCAGGTGTGCGGCAGCGCGCTGCAACCGGCGGGCATTATTCTGCTGGTGATTGGTGCGGGCGGCGTGTTTAAGCAGGTACTGGTGGATTCGGGCGTTGGCCCGGTTTTAGGACATGCGTTGACCGGCGCAGGTATGCCGATTGCGCTGGCGTGCTTCATCCTTTCTGGCGCGATTCGCGTGATTCAGGGTTCGGCCACCGTGGCGTGTTTAACCACCGTCGGTTTAGTGATGCCGGTGATTGAACCGCTGCACTACAGCGGCGCGCAGCTGGCCGCGCTGTCGATCTGTATCGGCGGCGGCTCGATCATTATCAGTCATGTGAATGATGCGGGTTTCTGGCTGTTTGGCCGCTTCACCGGCGCCACCGAAGCCGAAACGCTGAAGACATGGACGCTGATGGAAACCATTTTGGGCAGCACCGGCGCGATTGTTGGCATGATTGCGTTCAGTTTGCTGTCGTGATGTAAAACCAGCGCAATACATTGCGCCGCTACGGACCATTACGCGGATTTGTAGCGGCGCGATTTATCGCGCGATTCTGACCTTCTTAATCCTCTTCCCGCTCATCATCCGGCTGATCCAAAACCGTGTACGCCACGGCGCAGAACAGCGAATTTAAACGCTTCAAATCGCCCAGCAAGCCAAGGTGCAACGAGCTTGTCTCAATGCTTTGCACATTCTGCAGATGCAAGCGCTCGACGTGCGCGTGGGAGAAACGGCGAATCAGGATGCGGAAGCGATGCTTGGATCGGCGCAGGCGTTTGGCGCTGGTGACATCGTGCGACAAAAACACCGACAAACTCAGACGCAGGTTATACAGCACCTGTTCCTGCAAGGTTTGCAGCTCCTCCAGCCCTTCGGCAGAGAAGGCGCGGCGCGCGGTCAGTGACTTATCCGCTACGTCGGCGCACATGCGTTCGATAATGTCGCCCGCCTGCTCCAGGTTGAGCGCCATCTCAATGATCTCCGCCCAGCGGCGCGAATCATCCTCCGGCAAATCCTCTTTCGGCATACGCGCCAGATAGAGTTTGATCGCGGTGTAAAGCACATCAACATCATCATCCAGCCGCCGCACCGCGCGCTCTTCGCGCAGGTCGCCGTGCACCACCTTATTGAATGACTCAATCATCTGCTCGACCACATCGCCGATGCGCAGTGTTTCGCGTGAGGCGTTAGCCAGCGCTAACGCCGGCGTATCCAGCGCGCTGCTGTCGAGGTGTTTGGGTTTGAGATGGGCTTCGTTTTCGGGATCATCGGCAATCATACGGCGGCAAAGGCGCGCCATTGGATCGGCAAACGGCACCATGACTAAGCAGCGAATCAGGTTGTAGAAGACGTGGAAGAAGATCACCAGCTCTTCATCATTGACCGGCAGCTTATCCAGCACATCGGCGACAACATTGACGAACGGCAAAATGGCGATGCTGCCAATCAACTTAAACAGCAGGCTGCCGAGCGCGACGCGTTTGCCCGCTGCATTGGAGCCGCTGGCGTTGATCATTGCCAGCAAGCCGCTGCCGAGGTTGGCACCAATCACCAGACAGAGTGCGACCTTGAAGGAGATGACACCGGTAGCGGTCAGCGTGGCGGTAATCAGGACCGCCGCGAGGCTGGAGTAACTGATGATGGCGAACACCGCACCAATCAGTGCATCGAGCATCACATCGCCGGTCAGCGTCGAGAACAGCACCTGAACGCCCGCCGCCTGGGTGATCGGTTTGGCGGCCGCGACAATCAGCTGCAGCGCCAGCAGAATCAGGCCAAGTCCAATACTGGCGCGGCCTAGCTGCCCAATGCGCGTTTGCTTGCGGCTGAGAAAGAACACCACGCCAAAGAAGATAAACAGCGGCGACAGCCACGACAGATCGAAGGTCAGGATACGCGCCATGATCGCGGTCCCGACATCCGCGCCCAGCACCACCACCAGCGCTGGCGTCAGACTGACCAGATTCTGTGCAACAAAGGAGGTAACCAGCAGCGTGGTGGCGTTACTGCTCTGCACCAGCGCCGTGACGCCAATGCCGGCAAGAAACGCCATCGGTTTTTTTTCAACGCTGCGACTGAGTACGCGACGCAGATCGGCACCGTAAACGCGCATGATGCCGGTGCGCACAATGTGTGTGCCCCACACCAGCAGCGCAACGGCGGAGAGTAGATTAAGCAGAGTTAACACGTATAGAGGCTCCTCATCCGTCAGGCTCAAACCACACCGATTGCCAGCCTGACGGTGAGCACAACCGGTAAAACCTTCGCCGCGTTGTGTCGCCTTTTTTCGTTTAAATTAAGCAACCTGGCGCAACGTCGACATCTCTAACTGTAGCCCAATCTGCATACCAGCGGGATGCAAATCTGCCACGCTGCGGTTGAGTACATCTATCGAGAGTTCCACGTTTTGCGCGCGCACCCGATAGCGAATCACGTTGCCAAGCAAGCTGTGGCTGAGGATGGTGGCGGGAATGCCCGCCTGCGGCGCACACAGCTGGATCGACTCCGGGCGAATCGCTACCTGGCCGCTAAACGCCTGTCCGGTCAGCTGCGTTGCCTGCTCGGCGCTCAGCAGGTTGTAGTTGCCGATAAACCCGGCGGCAAACAGATCGGCCGGTTGGGTATAGAGCATTTCCGCGTTGCCGTTCTGCACGATCTTTCCCCGATTCATCAGCACGATGCGATCGGACATGGTCAACGCCTCTTCCTGATCGTGGGTGACAAACAAGGTAGTGAGTTTCAGCTCGCGCTGAATATTGCGGATCTGTTCACGCAGATGGCGACGAATGCGCGCATCCAGCGCCGACAGCGGTTCATCCAGCAACAGCAAGCGTGGACGCGTCACCAGCGAACGCGCCAGCGCCACGCGCTGACACTGTCCGCCAGAGAGCTGATGCGGATAACGCCGCGCGAAGTCGGTGAGTTCCACCAGCGCCAGTACCTCCATCACGCGTTTCTGAATCTCGCTGCTCGCCAGTTTCTGCATCTTCAGGCCAAACGCCACGTTCTTCTCAACCGTCATATTGGGGAACAGCGCGTAGCTCTGGAACACCATGCCGATGGTGCGCTTCTGCGGCGGCAGCGGCACGATATCCTGACCTTGCAGCAATACTTTGCCGCTATCCACTTCGGTTAACCCGGCGATACAGCGCAGCAGCGTCGATTTGCCGCAGCCGCTGGGGCCGAGCAGCGTAACAAACTCGCCTTCTTCGGCACTGAAATCGATGTTTTCAAAAATGGTGGTCGGACCGTAGCTTTTGTTCAGCTGGGTGACGCTCAGATAACTCATGGTCAGCCTCGTTCAGGATTGAGGGCATTCGCCAACCAGGTAACCAGCAGGACGACGGCAAAATAGGAGATCACCAGCGCGCTGGTGAAATGGCCGCTGCCGTTGCGCATGTTAAACAGATAAACCTGCAAGGTTTCATAACGGGTGCCGACCAACATATTGGCGAAGACAAACTCACCAATCAGGAAGGAGAAGGAGAGCAGCACCGCGATAAATACCCCTTTGCGCAGGTTCGGCAACACCACAAACAGCGCCGCCTGCCAGGTGCTGGCACCGAGCAGCTGCGCGGCATCAATCAGCTCTTTCAGGTTGATGGCCTGCATATTGTTGGAGATGGCGCGATAGATAAACGGCAAGGCGATGGTGAAGTAGCAGCCGATCAAAATCCACGGCGTGCCGGTCAGCATCAGCGGCGACGACGAATAGAGTTGCAGCAGCCCGACCGACGACACCACCGGCGGCACGGCGAAGGGCATCAGGATCAGCACGTTCATCACCGCATCCAGTTTCGGATAGTAGTAAGCGATTACAAACATGGCAGGCAGTACCAGCACCAGCGAGAACAGCAGCGCACCGCAGCAAACCAGCAGCGAATGGCCGAGTGCGGTCAGAAAACGCGCATCGCTCCACAGCGCGCTGAGCCACTTCAGCGTAAAGCCCTGCGGCAGGATGGTGTCGCTCCAGCTGGTGGAAATGCCGTACAGTAACGTCGCCAGCAGCGGCGCGGCTAAAATGGCCAGCAGCAGCCAGACAATCAGGCGATGATAAAATTTTTCCGCGCGCGACACGTGTAGCTCCTCAGGAAGGTTTGGCGTTGAGATAGCTGCGGCGCACCAGATACTGCTGCACCACGGTAATCAGCGCCATAATCAGCACCAGCAACATCGCCAGCGCGCCGCCGGTGTTGGGATCAAGCGAGATATCGCCAGAGACCAGCGCGGCAATGCGTACCGGCACCACGTTAAAGTTGCCGGTAGTGAGCGCGTAAATGGTGGCGTAAGCGCCGAGCGCGTTCGCCAGCAAAATCACGAAAGTACCGAGCAGCGCCGGGAACAGAATCGGCAAACCGATGTGCCACCAATAGCGCCAGCGGCCTGCACCCAGCAGCGCGGCGGACTCTTGCCAATCCTGTCGCAAGCCATCAAACGCCGGATAGAGCAGCAAAATGCCGAGCGGGATTTGGAACCAGGTGTACACCAGCACCATGCCGTCACGCGAGAACAGTTTGAAGCCTTCCAGCACGCCGTAATGGCGCAGCAGCAGCGTCAGACAACCATTCAGACCGAGCAGAATGACAAAGGCAAACGCCAGCGGTACGCCGGCGAAGTTGCTGGTCATGTTGGTAAATGACATCAAAAAGCGCTGAAAGCGGCCGCTGCCGAGCTGATGTAGCGAATATCCGGCAACCAGTGAGATCAGCAGGCCGTAAATGCTCGACCAGATGGAGATGTCGAGCGACAGGCGAAACGCCTGCAAATAGAACGGCGAGGTGAGGATATCGCTGTAGTTGTCGAAGCCCCAACGCTCATTGATATCGCTCCAGAAGCTGTTGATGGCAATCCACAGCAGCGGCGCGAGCTGGAATGCCACCCAGAACAGCGCAAACGGCAGCAGCAATAGCGCGGCGAGCGTTTTGCCTTTCATTACTGCGGCTCCGCCAGTAACGCGCGACATAGCGGTTTGTCATGTTCGACGCCGAGCAAGGTGCACACGATGCCACACAGTTCGGTCTGCTGCGGCTGGAGATCCGGCTGCAGCGAGAAACCTTTGCCAAACACGAACAGCGGCACCTGCGTCTCTTCCGGCAAAATGCCGCCGTGCGAGCGGTCATCGTTCATGCCGTGATCGGCAGTGACAATCACCTGATAACCGGCCGCCAGCCAGTCCGGCATCCACTGCGACAGATAACCATCGGCCATGCGCGCGCGGTTGCGATACTGCGGCGATGACAGGCTGTGCTTGTGTCCGGCATCGTCAATGTTCATCGGGTGGATCAGCAGGAAGTCGGGATCGTGCCGCAAACGCAGACTTTCTGCGTCTTCAAACAGGTGGGAATCCGGATAACCGTCGTCCCAGTAAAAATGCCCATACTGAATCGGCAGATCGGGCGCGACCGTGTGGCGGTCGCGCGCTGCGTTGAACGGGGATTGATTGTAGAGCTCACTCACCCAGTGGTAGGCGGCCGCTGCAGTGGTGAGACCGGCGGCACGCGCGTAATGGAAGATGCTGCGCTGATTACTCAAGCGGCTGACGCCGTTGTGAATAATACCGCTGCGCACCGGTGGAATGCCGGTGAGAATGCATTCGTACAGCGGGCGCGACAGCGAAGGCAGTTCGCAAGTCAGCGTATAATATTGGCCGTTGCCCTGCGCGCATTCAGCAAACAGATAGCCCATTGCGTGCTGCGCTACCTGATTACTCAGCCCATCCAACACCACCAGGATCGTTTTCATCCCTCGCTCCTTACTGCTTCATATTAATGATGACGTTCTCTTGCCACAGACGCGGCAGCATTTTCGAGGTTTTATCCCACGCGGCCTGGTCTTTGATTGGACGGGCATTCTTATACTCAGACTGCGGCAGCAGCTTGGCCTGCACGTCGGCGGGCAGAGTTAAATGCTCGGCACGAATCGGGCGCGCATAGCCTTTCGCCAGGTTGATCTGGCCTTCATCAGACAAGATGTATTCACGCGCCAGCTTGGCGGCGTTCGGATGTTTAGCGTATTTATTGATGATGGTGCTGTAGCCAGAAGTGACGGAACCGTCGGAAGGGATCACCACTTCGTAGCGGTTTTTGTCGATCTGATCGCGGTAGTTCAGACCGTTAAAGTCCCACACCACAGCCACCTGAATTTCGCCTTTTTGAATGTTGGCAATCACCGGATCGGTCACGCCAAGACGGCCTTCTTTCGCCAGATCGCCGAAGAAGCTCAACGCCGGTTTCACATTCTTCTCGTCACCGCCTAATGCATAGCTGGCCGCTAACACGCCGTTCGCTGCCTGAGCCGCAGTGCCGACGTCACCGATAGTGACCACATACTTACCTTTCTTCAGATCGGCCCAGCTGTGCGGCACATCTTTGACCTGCTGCTTATCCACCAGGAACGCGATGGTGCCGGTATACGCCAGCATCCAGTTGCCATCCTGATCTTTTGCCCAGCTCGGGATTTGCTCCCAATGCGTTGGCTTATACGGTTGCGCCACGCCTTTAGCGACGGCAATCGGACCGAAAGCAGCGCCCACATCACCGATATCGGCGCTGGCGTTCTCTTTCTCTGCAGCAAATTTTGCCAGTTCCTGCGCCGAGGACATGTCGGTGTCGCTGTGCTTCAGGCCATATTTGCTGTTGAGGTCACTCCAGGTATCTTTCCAGTTGGCCCAGCTATCTGGCATGCCGACGCTGTTGACCTGACCTTCGGCACGCGCCGCTTTTTCTAACGCGGCGAGGTCATTATCTGCGGCTTGCGCGGCGGGCAGCGCAAGCAGTACGGCACTGGCTACTACAGAGGCGATAAACGCTTTCATCTCGATTGCTCCCGGTATATGTTGTGGGACTTCTTGGTCTAGTCCAGCAAGAACCGAGCCAATGTAGCCCGAATAGATGAAGGTTTTATGACCATGGTGGTGAAACGGGGTGTGGCGCGACGATCCACATGCGGTTACAGCGCGCTAAAGCGTGGGTTGTTCTCTGTCACATTGTAGTCATCGAACTGTCATAGTGCAGATTTGCCCCAAAATGAGGCTGAAAAATGATGTCGAAAACGGCGGATGTGATTGCAGCAGGGCTGCGGGAACGCATTGAAAGCGGTGAATTTGCCAGCGGTCGTTTGCCCGCCGAACGCAGCTTAAGCGAACACTATTCCACCACGCGCATTACGTTGCGTGAGGCGCTGGGTTTGCTGGAAGCGCAGGGCATTATCTATCGTGAACTGCGTCGTGGCTGGTTTCTCGCACCGCCTCGGCTGGTCTACAACCCCTCTCATCACAGCCATTTTCACGCCATGGCCGCTGAGCAAGGCCGTATTGCCAGCACTGAAGTGCTGGAGGCGCGCGAAGTGCCAGCGCAATTAGCCATCGCGCGTCATCTGCAACTGCTGGAGGGCGATCGGGTTTACCGCATTCGCCGTTTGCGCCGTATTGATGGCCGCGCCGTGTTGTATGTCGAGCATTACCTCAATCCCGCCTTCTTTCCGGGATTGCTGGATGAAGACCTGACGCGTTCACTCACCGATCTGTATGACCAGCGCTATGGCATTCGCTACGGCGGCGCGCGTTTTACCATTTTGCCGGGACCGCTGCCGGTGCGCGCTGCGCCTGCGCTCAACGTGGCGAGCGGCACGCCCGGATTGTTGATTACCCGCATCAATCGCGATCAGCACAAGCGCGTGATTGATTGCGACTGCGAGTTCTGGCGCTATGACGCGCTGTGTGTGGATGTCGAAGTATAAATATTGTGATTTTGATCACACTACAGCATGATAGCGCCAGTGAGTAATTGAGAGCGTGAGGCGCAAAAATGACAATAAAAACAGGGGTTGGGCAGTACATCTCTTTAGCATTGCAGTGGGTGCTGAATATTGGTCTGATCATTCTGGCCATTATTCTGGTGGTGTTCCTCGGTAAAGAAACCATTCATCTGGCCAACGTGCTGTTGAGCACCGGCGAGCAGACGTCTTCCTATCTGCTGATTGAAGGCATCGTTATCTATTTCCTCTACTTCGAATTTATCGCCTTGATTGTGAAGTACTTTCAGTCTGGCTATCACTTCCCGCTGCGCTACTTCATCTATATCGGCATCACGGCGATTATCCGCTTAATCATCGTCGACCATAAAAATCCGTTCGATACGCTCTACTACTCGGCGGCGATTTTGATTCTGGTGGTGACGCTGTGGCTAGCGAACAGTAACCGCCTGAAACGCGAGTAATAATATCGCGTGGCACAACGAGCCGTGCCACGCATTCTCCTCTGCGCTAAACTAGGGCAACTTTTTTCCCGGAGATGTCCTGATGTCGCATGACGCGCTGCGCCAGTTACGCGCACTGCACTGGCTGCCAGCCTCTTCCCCGCAGCTTTCTGCCCCGCTACTTGACTGGTTAATGGAAGAAGACTCCATGACGCGTCGCTTCGAGCAGCATTGCCAGCAAGTGACCGTAAAACTGATCCGCGAAGCATTTATTGGCGCTGAAGAGATCTCGGAGGAAGCGGAATTTTTGCCCGCCGACCCGCGCTTCTGGTTACGTGAAATTGTGCTGTGCGGTGATGGCGAACCCTGGCTGATTGGCCGCACCGTGGTGCCAGAAAGCACGCTGAACGGCCCTGAGCAGATGCTGCAACAGCTCGGTACGCGCCCGCTTGGCCGCTATCTATTCTCTTCATCTACCCTGAGCCGCGATTTTATCGATCCCGGTCAGGTTGGCGATTTATGGGGACGCCGTTCCCGCCTGCGTTTGTCGGGCAAGCCGCTACTGTTAACTGAACTGTTTTTACCGGCGTCGCCGCTCTATCGCGCGCTGGATCAAGGATAAAACCACTGTGCAAAACACCTTACCCATGACCAAATGGCAGGCTTACTGCCGCCTGATGCGTATCGATAAACCCATCGGCACCGTGTTACTGCTGTGGCCAACTCTGTGGGCACTGTGGCTCTCCGGCATGGCGATTCCACCGCTGCCGGTGCTGCTGGTGTTTGTGCTCGGCGTTATCGTGATGCGTGCTGCCGGCTGCGTTATCAACGATTACGCAGACCGCAAAATCGATGGTCACGTCAAGCGCACGGCGTCACGTCCGCTGGCCAGCGGCGCGGTGTCCGGGAAAGAGGCGAAGTTGCTTTTTGCCGGTCTCGGTTTGCTGGCGTTTATGCTGGTGTTGACCATGAACACCATGACCATTTTGCTGTCGTTTGGCGGCCTGGCGCTGGCGTGGGTTTATCCGTTTATGAAGCGCTACACGCATCTGCCGCAGGTGGTGCTCGGCGCAGCGTTTGGTTGGGCGATTCCGATGGGATGGGCAGCAGTTAGTGAGTCCTTACCTTTAGTCTGCTGGCTGGTTTTCCTGGCGAACATCTGCTGGACGGTGGCCTATGACACGCAGTACGCGATGGTCGATCGCGATGACGATTTGAAGATCGGCGTAAAATCAACGGCGATTCTGTTTGGCCGTTACGACAAACTGATTATTGGTTTACTGCAGCTGGCAACGCTCGGTTTGATGGCGCTGGTGGGCATGATGCTTCAACTGAATGGGGCGTTTTACTGGTCGCTGCTGCTGGCTGCGGGCTTGTTTGTGCATCAGCAGAAGCTAATTGCCCAGCGCGAGCGCGATCCCTGCTTCCAGGCGTTTCTGAATAACAACTATGTGGGCATGGTGCTGTTTCTCGGCATTCTGCTCAGCACCGTGCCGTTCGCGGATCTGTTATAAACAAAAAAGGCGCACTGAAGTGCGCCTTTTTATTAGCTTGTCGCCGCGTTAATCGTGGGTGACCGCGCTTTCAATCGTCAGACGCACGTCGCTGGTCACCAGTTCCGCCAGCATCTGCCACATCATATGGCTGCGTTCGGCATCGGCATCGCCTTTGTCACTGATATATCCTTCATCACGCAGCGTGAGTACCAGCGCAGTAAACACTGCTTTATCAAAGAACTCTGGTGCGTTGATACCGTGCAGCACAGACAGGCGTTGAGCCAGCGTGCGGCTCTCTTTCTCCAGCGTGCCACGGTTGATAGCCGGTTTCGCGCTGAGGATAGCGAAGGTAATCGCGAAGCGCTGCAGCGTCTCACGAATACCCGCCGCCAGCAGTTGCAGCGAACGGTGACGTGTCGGCGTCATTCTTAGTTGACCATCCTGCAAGGTGATCAGGCCCTGACGCGCCATCTCTGCACCGAGTGCGTTAAGTAGCGCAGGCAACTCCGCCTTGTCCCAGCGCAAGAACAACTCGCTCTTTAGCATCGGATATACCAGGCTAACCTGACGCAGCAGCTCTGCTTCGCTGATTTCACGATGTTGCTGCACGATGGCGGCAATCAACGATGGCATCACCAACATGTGATGAATGTTGTTGCGATAGTAAGTCATCAGCACCGCCTGCTCGCGCGGCAGGATGATGATGTCGCCAATGCTGTCTTGCTCGGTCTCGAACTTGTTCATGCCCATGGCGTGATCAAGTAGCGCTTCGGCGCTCATGTCAGGCACCGTGGCTTCCGGCGAGTACGGCACATTGCGCAGCAGTTGGGTGTAGCACTCTAACTGCTCAATCAGCTGTTCGCGGGTCAGTGAACGCTGACGTGACGCCAGCAGTGCGGTGACGCACAGGTTCATGGCATTAGCTGCACCGGCTTCGTTGATGCGCACCATCAGCTTCGCCGCAATGTCATTCACGGCGGGCGTCATCCAGGCAGGGCGTTGCGGTTCGATAGGATCAATCGCATCACGCCATTCGGGCACGTTTTTGTTCAGATAGTTCATCAACGGCAGGGGTTCACCGAAGTTAACGTAGCCCTGTCCCAGATTGCGCAGCTTACGTAAACCGCGCACCATCTGCAGGAAGCTCTCTTTCTCTTTGGCCGCACCCCGCAGCTCTTTGGCGTAGGTGCCCACTTCCATCACATGCTCGTAGCCAATGTAAATCGGCACGAAGGTGATTGGACGACTGCCGCCGCGCAGCATCGCCTGCAGCGTCATCGATAGGGTGCCGGTTTTTGGATCCAGCAAACGACCGGTACGCGAACGTCCGCCCTCCACAAAGTATTCAACGGAGTAACCCCGGCTAAACAGCTCGCCAAGATATTCACGGAACACGGTGGAATAGAGTTTGTTGCCCTTAAAGGTACGACGAATAAAGAAGGCGCCCAGACGACGGAAAATCGGGCCGGCTGGCCAGAAGTTCAGGTTAATACCGGCAGCAATATGCGGCGGCACCAGGCCTTGATGATAAAGCACGTAGGAGAGCAGCAGGTAATCCATGTGGCTGCGGTGGCAGGGCACATACACAATCTCATGACCATCCTGCGCCAGCTGACGCACGCGCTCACCGCCATGCACGTTGATGCCCTGATACAGGCGGCTCCACAGCCAGCCCATCACGCGGTCAGTGACTTTAATCGCTTCATAAGAGAAGTCCGCCGCCACTTCTTCCATCATTTCGATGGCGTTCTGCTGGGCTTTCTCATGCGAAATCTTTTTGCTGCGCGCTTCATCTTCTACTGCTTTTTCGATCGCTTTGGATTGTAACAGCTTGTTGAAGAGATCCTGACGTGCAGGCAGACGCGGGCCGACCGCGGCCAGACGTTGGCGGGCAAAATGAATGCGCGCCACACGAGCCAGCTTTTGGGCAATCGACTTATCGGTGCCGTGCTCGGTCGCCATCTGGCGCAACGAAACGGTTTGCGAGAAGCGTACAAAGCTGTCGCGGCCGTGCCACAAAATGGCGAAGAACTTCTGCACGCCATTGAGCACGCGCAGATGCGGCGTGGATTCACCGGAGGTTTCACGTCCCGGCGCACGACCAAACATCACCGCGACCGGCAGCATTTGCACATCGAGTTGCGGGTTGCTGCGGTGCAAATCCAGATAATCGTGGAACAGCTTTACCGATTCGGGATTGGCCACGAAATAGGGAATTACGCGTGGGCCATCGTGGATAAACACGTGGCGCGGCAGCAGGGTGCCATCGATCTCCAGCGGAGCCAGCGGATCGGGCAGATCATGTTTCAGGCATTGAGCACGCAGTGTGAGCAGGTCAGCCTTTGAATCATAAGGCAAAACATACATCACCGGACGTGTCGGATCGATCCCATGCTCAGAGATAGGATCGGTCGGAATGACCTTACTTTTTACCAAAATAGAGAGTGGTAAATTCAATAATTTGTAATAGAGTTTACGCCAACCTGACATAGACAACTTTAAGCCTCTTGTTAGCAAAGCGCGGCAAGCATACCAGAAAGCGCAGCGAAGGTCTGTGGCTCTGCCGCCTCATACTGCCCACACATTGACGTCAAAATAGTTCAAGGGTTCCATAGACATGGCAAATAACGTCACCGGTTTAGTAAGAATAGTGAAAGCCGCCGGTTATTCCTGGCAGGGCCTGTGTGCCGCATGGCAGCACGAAGCCGCTTTTCGGCAGGAAGCCATTGCCGCGCTGGTGGCCATTCTCGTGGCTTGCTGGCTGGATGTAGATACCCTTTCCCGCATCCTGATGATTGGCTCGGTAGTGCTGGTTATCATCGTTGAGATCCTTAATAGCGCTATCGAAGCGGTGGTCGACCGCATCGGGCAGGAGCAACATCCGCTCGCGGGCCGCGCCAAAGATATGGGATCGGCTGCCGTATTGCTGACTATCTTACTGGCTCTGTTCGTCTGGATCGCGCTGCTCTGGACGCATTTGAGATAGGGATTCCAGATTCATCAAACCGCTGATTTTTCCCTCTGTTACGGTTTTCATTTCGCGAATACCTGTATATACTCACAGCGACTGTATAAACAACCAGGGGGCGGGATGAAAGCGTTAACTGCACGGCAGCAACAGGTCTATGACCTGATTCGCGACCATATTAACCAGACGGGCATGCCGCCAACGCGTGCGGAAATTGCTGCGCAACTGGGTTTCCGCTCGCCCAATGCTGCCGAAGAGCATCTGAAAGCGCTGGCGCGTAAAGGCGTAATTGAAATTGTTTCCGGCGCATCGCGCGGGATTCGTTTGCTGATGGAAGAAGAACCGAGCGAAGGGCTGCCGCTGATTGGCCGCGTCGCTGCCGGTGAACCTTTGCTGGCACAAGAACACATCGAAGCCCACTATCAGGTGGATGCTAATCTCTTTAAACCGAGCGCCGATTTCCTGCTGCGCGTGAGCGGTATGTCGATGAAAGACATCGGCATTATGGATGGCGATCTGTTAGCGGTACACAAAACGCAGGAAGTGCGTAACGGCCAGGTTGTCGTGGCGCGCATTGATGATGAAGTCACAGTGAAACGCTGGAAAAAGCAGGGTGCGATTGTCCATCTGCTACCTGAAAACACCGATTTTCAGCCGATTGTCGTGGATACCCGTGAGCAGTCGCTAACCGTTGAAGGTTTAGCTGTCGGGATTGTGCGCAACGGCGAGTGGCTCTGATCAGTTTCTGATCCACTTTAACTGCGGCGGTGCGTGTTTGCGCTGACCGCAGTCTGCTGTTTTACTTCTCTGTGACTCTTTCTGCGGCTCATTCTGGCGCCATTACGCTGATTACCGCACACAACGGAATGGGCTAATGCAGCTGTTTTCCTCCTCAGATAAAACGCTCTGGCGGCTAGCGCTGCCGATGATCCTGTCAAATATCACCGTCCCATTACTGGGTGTGGTGGATACCGCCGTTATTGGTCATCTCGATAGCCCGATCTACCTCGGTGGCGTCGCCGTGGGCACAACCGCCACCAGCTTCATTTTTATGCTCCTGCTGTTCCTGCGCATGAGTACCACCGGACTCACCGCTCAGGCATTCGGCGCCAATGACAAAACGGCGCTGGCGCGCGCCTTAACACAACCGCTACTGATTGCGCTGGTTTTTGGTGCGCTGTTTATGGTGCTGCGAACGCCGGTCAGCAGCCTGGCGGCAGCTTTAATGGGTGGCAGCCCGGAAGTGCAGCAACAGGCGAAAATATTCATTGAGATTCGCTGGCTGAGTGCGCCAGCAACCTTGGCCAATTTGGTGATTCTTGGCTGGCTGCTGGGCGTGCAGTATGCGCGGGCGCCGATGGTGCTGCTAATCATCGGCAACCTGGTGAATATCCTGCTGGATCTGCTGTTCGTGCTCAAACTGCATTGGGGTGTCGCCGGAGCGGCGGCGGCTACCGCGCTGGCAGAATATGTCACGCTGGGCGTGGGTCTGTGGATGGTGGCGCGGGTGCTGAAGATGCGCGGTATCCATTTTGCTTTACTCAAAAGCAGCTGGCGCGGCGATGCGGCGCGGCTATTCCGCCTCAATCGCGACATTATGCTGCGGTCTTTGATGCTGCAAATCTGCTTCGCGTCGCTCACCATCCTTGGCGCACGCATTGGGCCGGATGTAGTGGCAGTCAATGCGGTGCTGCTGATGTTCCTCACTTTCACCGCATACGCGCTTGATGGATTTGCCTACGCGGTTGAAGCCTGTTCGGGTGAAGCGGTTGGGGCCAAAGATCGCAGCCGACTATTGCTGATTTGGCATGCGGCTTGTCGCCAGGCATGCTTCGTCGCCGCGATCTTTGCGCTGATTTATGCATTCACCGGTCCGCAGATTGTGGCGATGCTGACGTCACTGGAAGCGCTACGAGAGATGGCCGACCGCTATCTGCTTTGGCAAGTGATTCTGCCGCTGGTTGGCGTCTGGTGTTATCTGCTGGACGGCATGTTTATCGGCGCGACGCGCGGGCGTGAGATGCGCAACAGCATGGTGATGGCGGCGATCGGCTACGGCGTATCGCTGCTCACGCTGCCGTGGCTCGGTAATCACGGTTTATGGCTGGCGGTGACGGTATTCCTCGCGTTACGCGGACTGACGCTGTGGCTCATTTGGCGTGGTCACTGGCGGCGCGATAGCTGGTTCAATGCCTGAATAAGCGAAGCGTAACCTACAGATTAATCTGTATTTCTCTGCAAACTGCGAAGCGGCTACTACAATTACCTTATACGGCGCACATGAGTAGCGCGTTGTCTGGGTATATCGCCAGCTAAGCAGGCAATATATCTATCTCACTCAGGATGTAGTGGAGGAATATTATGAACAAAGACGAAGCGAGCGGAAACTGGAAGCAGTTCAAAGGCAAATTTAAAGAGAAGTGGGGCAAGCTGACCGATGACGACTTCACTGTGATCGAAGGTAAACGCGATCAGCTGGTTGGCAAAATCCAGGAACGCTACGGTTATGGTAAAGACCAGGCCGAGAAAGAAGTGAAAGACTGGGAAACAACCAACAAAGATTACCGCTGGTAATCTCACTTCACGGATGATGCTCCTACCCGCCAATCATTTAGCGTAGTGATTGGCCCGGCACAAGGATGTGCCTCCCTATTTTCTTACCCGCTTTTTACCCTCGACCTGATGGTCATGCTCGCAGCTTTCATGGTGCGTGCAGGCCGCCACCTCTGCGCAATTTTCACACAGGCCATGTGCCTCAATCACGGTATGTCGCAGAGAAAATCCCGCCTGATCCGCTAATGCAGCGATGGTTTTTTCCACGCCATGAGCATGTTTTTCGCTTACTGCCGCACAACCGTCACACACCAACATCACCGAAGTATGTGCTGGCTCATCAAAATGATGGCAAACCACGTAACTATTATTTGACTCTACGCGATGAATAAATCCCTGTTCCAGCAGGAAATCCAGCGCGCGATAGATGGTGGGCGGTTTTGCTTGCGGTTCACTGACACGCAGTTGATCCAGCAAATCGTAAGCGCTTATCGAACCATTCTGCTCTGCCATTAAGCGCAACACTTCGGCGCGTTGAGTGGTCAGGCGCACGCCGCGATCAAGGCAAAGTGATTCGGCCTGGGTAAGAAGTTGTTCTGGCGTGAGGTTTGACATACGCATTCTCCGGGTTGCAGGTGATGTTATTTTATCACACAAATTTTTACGCTGCTGTGATTGCTTATTGTCCTTAAAATCCCTAAGAAAATTCTCCCCAATCAATAGATTACCATCGCCATTTTCCCGTCAATATTGCTGCAACCCTAATGTCTGTAAAATGCGTCCGGCCAGGCAGCGCAACGCCTGCACGGATTTTGCTTTGCAACTCACCGGGTTAGCGGCTATGGTTCAAAAGGTCTTAAGTAATTTCTGGTATCAATTAACCCACTGTTAATTTTTTTGCATAAAAACACAGCGGAATGGCGTGGAAGCGTCCAATTCTGCGAATAGCAGTGCTATTTCCTTTTAATTCACAGCAATGAAGCGTTAGCCAGGGTTCAGAATAGCGGCTAACTAAACTTTCAGTCGGTGAGTGATTCAGCGACATTTCAAAGGTGATGGCAGGCTCATGGCGAAGACATTATTCAGGTACAAAAAAGTAGCTTATCTTGTTGGTTTGAATGCAGTATTTCTCTCTTCCTCAGCTCTGGCAGCAGGTACATGGTACGACGCGCGTAACGACGCAATGGGCGGTACCGGCGTAGCCTCTTCCACCTGGAGTTCAGCGGTGCTGGCTAACCCAGCATTGATGACCAAGGCGCAGCCTGAAGATAACGTCAGCATCATTCTGCCATCAGCCGGCGCACAGGTTACCGACAAAGACAAATTGATCGATCGCGTTGACGACATTACCGATACCGTTGATCGTTATCAGGACGTGATCGATGACCTAACCTTTCAGGATTACCTCAATGGTTACCCGCAGCTGAAGGCTGCCGCGGGCGATATGGCTAACCAACTCAGCGATCTGCGTGGCAATAAAGCTCACGCAACAGCCGGCGTGGCCGTGGCCGTCACCGTTCCGAATGAAACCTTACCTTTTGCCTTTATCACCAAGGCTTACGGCACTGCGATTGTGCGCGCCAACGTGGCAGATAGCGATATTGCCTACCTGCGCGCGGTTGCCAATGGCACGAGAGTGCCTGTGCCGGGTGATGAAAATAACTTACGCTCCAGCGCCAATGGCCTGGCGGCATTAGTCACCGATTATGGTGTGTCAGTCGCGCATGAGTTCTCGATTGCCGGCCATCCGGTTTCTGTCGGCGTGACGCCAAAGCTGCAGAAAACCTGGCTGTATAACTACACCGCGAGTATCTACAACTACGACAAGAGCGACATCAACAGCAGCCGCTACCGCAGCAGCGATACCGGTTTCAACATGGATGCGGGTGTCGCAACAGATTTCGGTGAGAACTGGACCTTTGGCGTGACCGGACAAAACCTGATCTCGCGCGATCTCGATACTAAAGAGGTGAACGGTTACCGCGATACTTATCAAATTCGTCCGTTGGTCACTACAGGGCTTTCCTGGAATAACGGGCCGTTTACGCTGGCGGGGGATGTTGATCTGACTGAAACCAAGCGCTTCAAGTCGGAAGACACCAGCCAATATGCTGGCGTAGGTGCGGAATATCGTGTGCTGGATTGGCTGGCGCTGCGTGCCGGCTATCGCGCCGATCTGAAGTCGACCGATACTGACGTGTTCACCGCCGGTTTGGGTGTGTCACCGTTCAACAATGCTGTCCATCTGGACCTGGCCGGTTCTGTAGGTAAAGACAACACCGTAGGTGCCATGCTGCAGCTCGGATTCAACTTCTGATTACCCGTCTGATAACGGGCGGCTGTGCCGCCCGTTTTGCTGTGATATGATTGCGCAGTTTCTCATCACTTACTTACTGCGGATTTACTGCGTTTCATGACCGATACTTTCTCCTCGCAACGTTTTTCCATCGCCCCAATGCTCGACTGGACCGATCGTCACTGTCGTTATTTTCACCGTAAGCTGAGCGGTGACACGCTGCTGTACACCGAAATGGTGACGACCGGCGCGATCATTCATGGTAAAGGCGACTATCTGGCCTACAGCGAGGAAGAGCATCCGCTGGCGCTGCAGCTGGGTGGCAGCGATCCCGCCGCGCTGGCGCAGTGCGCTAAGCTGGCAGAAGAGCGTGGCTACGATGAGATCAACCTCAACGTGGGTTGTCCATCCGATCGCGTCCAGAACGGCCGTTTTGGCGCCTGCCTGATGGGCGATGCGGCGCTGGTTGCCGACTGCATTAAAGCGATGCGCGATGTGGTGAGCATTCCGGTGACGGTTAAAACCCGCATCGGTATTGATGAGCAGGACAGCTACGAATTCCTGTGTGATTTTATTGGCACCGTGGCGCAACAGGGCGGCTGCGATACTTTTATTATCCACGCGCGCAAAGCGTGGCTATCGGGTTTAAGTCCGAAAGAGAATCGCGAGATTCCGCCGCTCGATTATCCCCGCGTTTACCAGCTGAAGCGCGATTTCCCGGCGCTGACCATGGCGATTAATGGCGGCATCAAAACGCTGGAAGAGGCCAAACTGCATCTGCAGCATATGGATGGCGTGATGATGGGGCGCGAAGCCTATCAGAATCCGGGCATTCTGGCGCAGGTTGACCGCGAGCTGTTCGGTCGCGATACGCCGCGCGTCGATCCGGTAGCGGTGGTGCGCTCGATGTATCCCTACATTGAAGCTGAACTATCCAAAGGCATGTACCTCGGCCATGTGACGCGCCATATGCTTGGCCTGTTCCAGGGCATTCCGGGTGCGCGCCAGTGGCGTCGCTATTTAAGTGAAAACGCCCACAAACCCGGCGCCGATGTGCGCGTGCTGGAAGCGGCGTTAGCGCTGGTAGCGGATAAGATCCCGCAGGAAGTGATGTAATCACTGTTTAGCATGCCAGAACCTTCCGGTTTGATACGGTGCGCCTTCATGCGCACCGTAAAGCCAGTACCATAATTTTATAGATGGTTATTTCTACGCCGAGAATTAGTTTTTTTCATCACCTCATTATTTCTTCATTCAACTCTTGTCCATTGCTTTCAAGCAGTTAGCTATTTTTATAACCTGGCACGTATCTTGTAATGTTCCTGATGTTACTTACACAGGAGAGCCTTCGTGGAAATTCTATTTGTTATCGGCTTTTTTCTGATGCTGCTGTTCACCGGCGTTTCGTTGCTGGGCGTTATTGCAGCATTAGTGGTGGCGACCGCTTTGATGTTCTTTGGCGGATTGCTGGCAATTGTTATTAAAGTGTTGCCATGGCTGGTATTGGCGGTTCTCGCTGTCTGGCTTTATCGGGCATTTACCACGCCTTCAGGTGAGGCAAAGATGCGCAGGCTGAAAAGAAAAATCAGCGACTTAGATAGAAGGGACTGGCGCTAATTGCGGTGACGATCACAGACTCGGATATTGCTTAGCATTATTCCGCATTTAAACATATTTTTTACTTATGTTTTCTGTCAGGATGATTGGCGTTGTTTCAAACGAATTCATCGCCGCTGTCCCTACACCAGCGCGAACTATAAAAAGAAAGAAAAAAAGGGGCTTCCTACGGGAAGCCCCGTTTGCATTTAGCGATCAGGGAATCAGCAGGCTGGAACCCTGAGTCGCGCGACTCTCCAGCACCTGATGCGCGCGCACCGCGTCACTCAAGGCAAATTTCTGCTGCTCGGGCACGTTAAGCTGAATCGCGCGGCTGGCGATCAATGAGAACAACTCATTGCTGGCGGTATCCAGTTCTTCACGGTTGGTGATGTAACCGAACAGCGAAGGTCGGGTGACGAACAGCGAGCCCTTCTTGTTGAGAATGCCGAGATCAACGCCGGTAACCGGACCCGACGCATTACCAAAGCTGACCATTAATCCGTGGCGACGCAGGCTATCCAGCGATGGTTCCCAGGTATCTTTCCCCACTGAGTCATATACCACGGCCACTTTCTCGCCATGGGTCAACTCGCTGACGCGCTTCGCGATATTCTCTTCACGATAGTTAATTGTCGCCCAAGCACCGGCATCTTTAGCTATCTTCGCTTTCTCTGCGGAACCCACCGTGCCAATCAGATGTGCGCCGAGCGCTTTGGCCCATTGGCAGGCGATCAAACCCACGCCACCCGCGGCGGCGTGGAACAGGAAGATTTCATCAGCTTTCACTTTATAGGTTTGGCGCAGCAGATACTGCACGGTTAAACCTTTGAGGAAAGAGGCCGCGCCTTGCTCAAAGGAGATGCTGTCGGGCAGGATCACCAGACGATCTTCCGCCACATTGTGCACTTCGCTGTAGGCGCCCAGCGCGGCCTGGCAATAGACCACGCGATCGCCCGCCTTAAACCGCGTCACCGCCGATCCGACGCGCTTCACCACGCCGGCGGCTTCGGTACCCAGGCCGGAAGGGAAGCTGCTTTGCGGATACAAGCCGCTGCGCACGTAGGTATCAATGTAGTTAATGCCAATTGCCTTGTTTTCCACCTGCACTTCATGTTCGGCGGGATCGGCCAGTTCGAAATCGACCCATTGCAGTACATCTGGGCCGCCGTGTTGGTTGAACTGAATACGCTTTGCCATTCTGACTCCTGTGATTGTTCATCCTGGGACGGTATACTTGCGCGTCCCTTTCACGATCGGTAATGCATTCACTATGGCAGGAAATAAACCCACCAACAAATCGAACGAACCCCGCGATCGGCAGCTGGAAGGCGTGAAAATGCCGCCGCATTCCATAGAAGCGGAGCAGTCGGTGCTCGGTGGGTTGATGCTGGATAACCAGCGCTGGGACAACGTTTCTGAACGCGTCGTCGCCAGTGATTTCTTCAACCGCTCGCACCGTCTGATTTTCACGGAAATGCAGCGTTTGCTGGAAGCTGGCCAGCCGATCGACCTGATTACGCTCTCTGAATCGCTGGAAACACTAGGCGAATTAGAGATGGCCGGCGGCTTCGCCTATCTGGCCGAGCTGGCAAAAAATACGCCAAGTGCCGCGAACATTGGTGCTTATGCCGATATCGTGCGTGAACGTGCGGTAGTGCGCGAAATGATTTCTGTGGCGAACCAAATCGCCGATGCCGGTTACGATCCGCAAGGACGGAGCAGTGAAGATCTGCTCGACTTTGCTGAATCGAACGTTTTCAAAATTGCTGAACAGCGCGCTAATAAAGATCAGGGCCCGCAGAATATCGAGCAGATTCTGGAAGCCACGGTATCGCGCATTGAGTCGCTGGTCTCAACGCCGCACGACGGCGTCACCGGCGTCGATACCGGCTATCAGGATTTGAACAAAAAAACCGCCGGTTTACAGGGCTCGGATCTGATCATCGTCGCGGCGCGTCCTTCGATGGGTAAAACCACCTTCGCCATGAATTTGTGCGAAAACGCCGCGATGCTGCAGGACAAGCCGGTGTTGATTTTCAGCCTGGAGATGCCCAGCGAGCAGCTGATGATGCGTATGCTGGCGTCGCTGTCGCGCGTGGATCAGACGCGCATTCGTACCGGTCAGCTGGAAGATGAAGATTGGGCGCGCATTTCCGCCACTATGGGGATTTTGCTTGAGAAGAAGAACATGTTTATCGATGACTCTTCTGGCCTGACGCCCACCGAAGTGCGCTCACGCGCGCGCCGCATCTTCCGCGAAAACGGCGGGTTGAGCCTGATCATGATCGACTATCTGCAGCTGATGCGCGTGCCTGCGCTGTCGGACAACCGTACGCTGGAGATCGCTGAAATCTCGCGCTCGCTCAAAGCGCTGGCGAAAGAGCTGAATGTGCCGGTGGTGGCGCTGTCGCAGCTGAACCGCTCACTGGAACAACGTGCGGATAAGCGCCCAGTGAACTCGGATCTGCGTGAATCAGGTTCGATCGAGCAGGATGCCGACTTGATCATGTTCATCTACCGTGACGAGGTGTATCACGAAAACAGCGATCTTAAAGGCATCGCCGAGATCATCCTGGGTAAGCAGCGTAACGGCCCGATCGGTACGGTACGCTTGACCTTTAATGGCCAATGGTCGCGCTTTGATAACTACGCTGGCCCGCAATACGACGACGAATAACCCTTTCATTCCGGATGCATGCACGTTTTGTGCATGCATTTCACGTCATCAGAAAATAGTGTTGGACAACCCCGGCTTTAATCAGGTTATCTGTAGCAAAGCGCCCCTTATTACGCTGTGGAAACAGAATGACTCAGGTAGACGATCACGACCTTAAGATATTGACATTATTACAATCTAACGGACGCCTCACCAACCAGGAACTCAGTGATTTAGTCGGACTTTCGGCGTCGCAATGTTCACGCCGCCGCATCAATCTTGAGCAGGCCAATCTCATTCTCGGCTATCACGCACGCCTCTCGCCCGACGCGGTGGGCCTTGGCATGGTGGGATTGATTGAAGTGCGATTGAAAAACCATACGCCGGATTATGAAGAGAGTTTCCATCGCATGGTGGAAGAAGAAGCCGCGATTGTTGATGCGTTCAAAACCACCGGCGATGCCGATTATCTGCTGAAAGTGGCGGTAGCCGATCTGGCTTCACTGAGCGCGCTGATCAGCCAGCTAGTGGCTGGCCATCAAAGCGTGGCGCACGTGAAAACCTCCGTGGTATTGAGCCGTTTGAAAGAGAACGGTTTAATGATCATCCCACAGCACAAAACGCGCCAAAAAAGTGCGTGACGTGCTAATCTGGTGCAATTATTGCCTTAATAATGCAAAAAACGCGCACCAGAAAACAGATTTGTGCATGGGTTGATGGTTTATGTCTCAACTGATGCACAAAAACCTGCAATAAAGCGCCTTAGTTATCAATTGGATAATCACTGGCACCCATCGGCGGCGAGCATACGCCGCCGATGTGGTGCGTTTTTTGCATTTGAACCGCATCATTTGCAATGAGATTAACCCATGGATAACGTTGTTCAACCCACTAAAGTTCCGCATTCGCTGATTGAAGATGCGCTGGCGATAGTCCTCGGCACGCTAATGGTCTCTTTCGGCGTCATTATGCTGAAACAGGCGGGTGCACTCACCGGCAGTTCTGCCGGTATTGCCTTCTTAATCAGCTATTTGTCACCGCTCTCCTTCGGTAGCGCCTTCTTCCTGATCAACCTGCCCTTTTACTGGCTCGCCGTGCGGCGCATGGGCTGGGAATTTACCCTGAAAACCTTCTGCGCGGTTGGCCTGGTGTCGCTGTTCACCCATCTGCATCCACTGTTTGTGCATTTTTCTGCGCTAAATCCGTTTTATGCGACACTGTTCGGTAACGTGGTGATGGGCATTGGGTTTATAGTGTTGTTCCGTCACAAAGCCAGCCTCGGCGGTATTAATATTTTGGCGCTCTGGCTGCAGGACCGCATCGGTCTGCGTGCCGGAAAACTGCAAATGGCGGTCGATACCTGCGTGGTATTAGCGTCGCTGTTTGTGGTGTCGTTACCGATGCTGTTTGCTTCAATCGCGGGCGCGGTGATCCTCAATCTCATCATCGCAATGAATCATCGTCCCGGCCGTTACATGGTTTGATGACGCATCTTTACCTCTTATTTATGACCAATCATGGAGATCTGCACCGTGTTTCAAAACGTTGATGCCTATGCCGGCGATCCGATTCTGTCGTTGATGGAAACCTTCAAACAAGATCCGCGCGATAACAAAGTAAACCTAAGCATTGGTCTCTATTACAACGAAGCGGGCATCATTCCTCAGCTGCAGGCGGTCGCCGCAGCAGAAGAGCGCCTGCAGGCGCAGCCGCATCAGGCGTCGCTGTATCTGCCGATGGAAGGTCTGAACGCTTACCGTAACGCCATTGCGCCGCTGCTGTTCGGTAAACAACATCCGATGCTGCAAGCGGGCCGCATTGCGTCCATCCAGACGTTGGGCGGCTCAGGCGCGCTGAAAGTCGGTGCTGATTTTCTCAAGCGTTACTTCCCGGCGTCCAACGTGTGGGTGAGCGATCCGACGTGGGAAAACCACGTCGCGATCTTCAACGGTGCCGGTTTCGAGGTGAATACCTATCCGTGGTATGACGCGGAAACCAACGGCGTGAAGTTTGATGCGTTCATCGCCAAACTGAAAACCTTGCCGAAGCAATCCATCGTGCTGCTGCACCCGTGCTGCCATAACCCAACCGGCGCCGATCTCACCTACGCACAGTGGGATGAAACCACCGAAGTATTGAAAGCGCAGGAGCTGATTCCGTTCCTCGATATCGCTTATCAGGGCTTTGGCGCGGGCATGGAAGCGGATGCTTATGCGATTCGCGCGATTGCGGCCGCGGGTCTGCCTGCACTGGTCAGCAACTCGTTCTCCAAGATTTTCTCGCTATACGGTGAGCGCGTTGGCGGCCTGTCTATAGTCTGCGATAGCGCAGAAGAGTCCGCTCGTGTGCTGGGCCAGCTGAAAGCCACCGTGCGCCGCAATTACTCCAGCCCGCCAAACTTCGGTGCGCAGGTGGTTTCCTGCGTGCTGAACGACGAAGCGCTGCTCAACAACTGGCTGGCAGAAGTCGAAGCGATGCGTCTGCGCATCATCGACATGCGTCAGGCATTGGTTGACGTGTTGAGTACTAAACTGCCGGGACAAAACTTTGATTACCTGCTGAAACAGCGTGGCATGTTCAGCTATACCGGCTTGAGCGCGCAGCAGGTTGACCGTCTGCGTGATGAGTTTGGCGTGTATCTGATCGCCAGCGGCCGCATGTGCGTTGCCGGCCTGAACAGCCGTAACGTCAACCAGGTTGCTGAGGCGTTTGCTGCGGTGATGTAACTTCACTGCGACGGCGCGCCACAAAAAACCGCCAACATGGTTTGGCGGTTTTTTATTTATAACTTTTTTTAACTATAAACCGGACTGGTCTCGTTAGCGCTTCTCCCCATGAGTGTAAATATCCTCCAGCCTGAAACGGCGCGAGAGCGGCAATGTAGTCGCATATTTAAACTCACAAGGAAGCACGCTTATGACCCGGACCGCTTACTCTTTTGCAGTCAAACCCCTCGCTTGTGTATTAGCCTTAGCCTTTTCCCTTCCGGTTTACAGCACCGCTTTAACGCGTGATAACGGCGCACCCGTCGGCGATAACCAGAACTCACAAACCGCAGGCGAAAATGGCGCAGTGTTACTGCAAGATGTGCAGCTGATCCAAAAGCTGCAACGCTTTGACCGAGAACGCATTCCAGAGCGCGTGGTACATGCACGCGGTACCGGCGCGCACGGCGAGTTCCGCGCCAGCAAAGATATCAGCGACTTAACCATTGCCGAAGTCTTTAAACCAGGCAGCGTGACGCCAGTATTTGTGCGCTTCTCATCCGTGGTGCACAGCAAACATTCACCGGAAACGCTGCGCGATCCGCGCGGTTTTGCCACCAAGTTTTACACCAGCCAGGGCAACTGGGATTTAGTGGGTAACAACCTGCCGGTGTTCTTCATCCGCGACGCGATTAAATTCCCGGACATGGTGCATGCGTTTAAGCCTGATCCACGCACCAATCTTGGCAACGACGCGCGCACCTTTGATTTCTTCTCTCACGTACCGGAAGCCACGCATGGCCTGACCATGCTGTTCTCCAACATGGGGACGCCAGCAAACTATCGCCAGATGGATGGCAACAGCGTGCACGCCTATAAGTTCGTCAACGCCAAAGGTGAAGTGCACTACGTGAAATTCCACTGGAAAACCCTTCAGGGCGAGAAAAATCTCGATCCGGGCGAAGTGGCGGCTATTCAGAGCAGCACTTTCAGCCACATGACAGAAGATTTAGTGGCATCGATCAACAACAAAGACTTCCCGAAATGGGATCTCTATATTCAAACCATTAAAGCCAGCGATCTGGATAAGTTCGACTTCAACCCGCTGGACGCCACTAAAATCTGGCCGGGTATCGCAGAAGTGAAAGTCGGCCAGATGGAATTGAACCGCAACGTGGATAATTTCTTCCAGGAAACCGAGCAGGTGGCGATGGCGCCATCGAATCTGGTTCCGGGCATTGAGCCATCGGAAGATCGCTTGCTGCAAGGTCGTTTGTTCTCTTACGCCGATACCCAGATGCACCGTTTGGGCGCCAATGGCCTGACGTTGCCGGTCAACGCGCCGCGCGTGCCGGTAAGCAACGGTAATCAGGACGGCGCAATGAACAGCGGCAAGGCTGACGATCATGGCGTCAACTATCAGCCAAGCCGTGTCTATCCACGCGAAGAGCTGCAGAGCGCCCGATACAGCCACAGCCCGCTGAGCGGCACCACGCAGCAGGCGATGATTGCTAAAACGCAGAACTTTAAGCAGGCGGGCGATCTGTATCGTTCCTTCAATGACAAAGAGAAAACCGATCTGATCAATTCTCTGGGTGGCGCGCTGAAAGGTGTGGATGTGCAGAGCCGCGCCATTATGTTGTCGTACTTCTACAAGGCTGATAAAGAGTACGGCGAACGTCTGGCTGCAATTACTAAAGACGATGTGGGCAGCATCAAAACCATGGCCGCTAAGCTGAGCGACTAACCTTCAGTCGGCAGAGTTCACGCTCTGCCGTTTTTTCCTCTCTTCAGGGTTTACCTTTCGCCGACATGCTGCACACTTAAACGGTGTAATTACTTTTAGGATTCTGGCATGTGGCATCAACAAACGCTTACGCTTGGCGCCAAAGCGCGCGGCTTTCATCTGATCACCGACGAGATTGTCGGCCAGCTTCATGGCTTATCCGATGTGCGCGTCGGCCAACTGCATCTGCTGCTGCAACACACATCGGCGTCGTTAACGCTCAATGAGAATTGCGATCCCACCGTGCGCAGCGATATGGAGCAGCATTTCTTACGCCATGTTCCGGAAAGTGCGCCTTATCAGCACGATTACGAAGGGGCTGACGACATGCCGGCACACATCAAATCGTCACTGCTCGGCGTCTCGCTGCTGATTCCGGTTAACCGCGGTCGCCTGATGTTAGGTACGTGGCAGGGAATCTGGTTGGGTGAACATCGGGTGCAGGGCGGTGCGCGGCGTATCGTGGCGACCTTACAAGGGGAATAAAAGATGAATACTTCGGATTTACTGACGTACTGCATGAGCAAGCCGGGCGCGGAGCAAAGCTTTAAAGAGTGCTGGCAGGCGACGCAGATTAAAAGTGAAGGTGTGCTGTTTGCCATGCTTTATGAGGTAAAAGGGCGTCCGGCCTTGTCGCTGAAAGCCACGCCTGCGCTAGCGGAATTGTTACGTGAGGAGCACAACGATGTGTTTCCCAGCGAACATTTAAATAAGTCGCACTGGAGCACGCTGTGGCTGGATGGTTCGCTAAAAGATTCGCAGATTTACTATCTGGTGGATGCTTCCTGGCAACAGGCTGACGCCACGCGCGCGGCGGGCGTCAACCATGATGAACACTGAGGCGAATTAAGCCGCAGATTCCTCGCGCAGAGTATTGATATCAATCACGAAGCGGTATTTCACATCGCTTTTCAGCATACGTTCGTAGGCTTCGTTGATTTGATTCATCGCGATCAGTTCGATATCTGAAGTGATACCGTGCTTGCCGCAGAAATCCAGCATTTCCTGGGTTTCCGCGATGCCGCCAATCAGTGAACCGGCGATGCTGCGACGTTTGAAGATCAGGTTGAAGACCTGCGGTGCCGGGTGATCGTGCTCCGGCGCGCCGACCAGCGTCATGTTGCCATCACGCTTCAGCAGGGCAATGAACGGGTTGAGATCGTGCTGCGCTGCAACGGTGTTCAGGATGAAGTCGAAGCTGTTGGTGTGTGCGGCCATTTGGTCGGCATCTTTCGAGATCACCACTTCATCAGCGCCCAGACGTTTACCATCTTCAATTTTTGACGGTGACGTGGTGAACAGCACCACATGTGCGCCCATCGCATGAGCCAGCTTCACGCCCATGTGACCAAGGCCGCCCAAACCGACGATACCGACTTTTTTACCCGGACCGACATTCCAGTGGCGCAGCGGTGAGTAAGTGGTGATACCGGCACACAGCAGTGGCGCAACGCCCGCCAGATCGAGATTTTCTGGTACGCGCAGCACGAAGCTTTCATCTACTACCATGCTGGTGGAGTAACCGCCGTAGGTGATTGCGCCGGTTTCACGGTCTTCACCGTTGTAAGTACCAACAAAGCCATTCTCGCAATACTGCTCCAGCCCTTCCTGACAGCTTGGACAGCTGCGGCAGGAATCAACCACACAACCAACACCGACCAAATCGCCCACTTTGTAGTTGTGGGTGTGAGCGCCAACGGCCGTCACGCGACCAACAATTTCATGGCCAGGCACTACAGGAAAAATGGTGTTGCGCCATTCGTTGCGCGCGGTATGCAGGTCCGAGTGGCAGACGCCGCAGTACAACACTTCAATCTGCACATCATGAGCGCGCAGTTCGCGTGGCTTAAAATCGAACGGGGCGAGTTTTGCTTTCGCGTCCTGTGCGGCATAGGCATGCGTAATATTCATGGTGTCTCCAGTAGGATGTGTCGTGATTTCTATGCGGGATCCCGTTCAGCGTACTGAAGGGATAAAGGGCGTAAGGGACGCCAAAAGGAACGTTGTAAGGATAGTCAGCAGGGGGTAATGCGTATATGCCTGAAGTTGTCTGATTCTTGCCTGTTCCTGCATTTCGTTGCGGAATCCGACAGAAAAAAACAGGCCCGCAATGGCGGGCCTGAGAGAAATTTACTTCTTCAACATTGGCTTAAGGAAACGCGCCGTGTGTGATTTTTCACACTCCGCCACCGTTTCTGGCGTGCCGGACACCAGGATTTCACCGCCGCCGCTGCCGCCTTCCGGGCCGAGATCGACAATCCAGTCTGCGGTTTTCACCACGTCGAGGTTGTGCTCAATCACCACGATGGTGTTGCCCTGATCGCGCAGCTGATGCAGCACTTCCAGTAACTGCTGAATATCCGCAAAGTGCAGGCCGGTGGTCGGCTCATCGAGGATATAGAGCGTCTGGCCTGTGCCGCGTTTTGACAGCTCACGCGCCAGCTTGACGCGCTGCGCTTCACCACCAGAAAGCGTGGTAGCTGACTGGCCCAGACGGATATACGACAGGCCGACATCGACCAGCGTTTGCAGCTTACGCGCCAGCGCCGGCACCGCATCAAAAAATTCGCGGGCTTCTTCGATGGTCATATCCAGCACTTCGTGGATGCTCTTGCCTTTGTATTTAATCTCCAGCGTTTCGCGGTTATAGCGCTTGCCTTTGCACTGGTCGCACGGCACGTAGATGTCGGGCAGAAAGTGCATCTCTACCTTGATCACGCCGTCACCCTGACAGGCTTCGCAGCGTCCGCCGCGCACGTTGAAGCTGAAGCGCCCCGGATTGTAGCCGCGTGAACGCGCTTCCGGCACGCCGGCGAACAGTTCGCGCACCGGAGTGAAAATGCCGGTGTAGGTCGCGGGATTCGAACGCGGTGTGCGACCGATCGGGCTCTGATCGATATCGATCACTTTATCGAAATGCTCCAGGCCGGCGATTTCACGATAAGGCGCGGCTTCGATGGTGGTCGCGCCGTTGAGCTGGCGCTGCGCAATCGGGAACAGCGTATCGTTGATCAGCGTCGATTTACCCGATCCGGACACGCCGGTGATGCAGGTAAATAAGCCGACCGGAATCGTCAGCGTGACATCTTTGAGGTTGTTACCGCGCGCATCGGTGAGTTTCAGCACTTTGGCTGGATCGCCTTTGACGCGCTCTTGGGGAATCGCAATCTCGCGTTTGCCGCTAAGGAACTGGCCGGTCAGGGAATTTTCATTCGCCATGATCGCGTGCACATCACCTTCGGCAACTACCTGACCACCGTGCACGCCCGCGCCCGGACCGATATCGATCACATGGTCAGCGGCACGAATCGCATCCTCATCGTGCTCCACCACAATCACTGTGTTACCGAGATCGCGCAGGTGAATCAGCGTGCCAAGCAGGCGTTCGTTGTCGCGCTGGTGAAGGCCGATTGAGGGTTCATCCAGCACGTACATCACGCCGACTAAACCGGCACCAATCTGGCTGGCCAGACGAATACGCTGCGCTTCACCGCCGGAGAGCGTTTCCGCCGAGCGTGACATCGACAGGTAATTCAGGCCGACGTTCACCAGGAAGCTCAGGCGATCGCCAATCTCCTTCAGGATTTTTTCCGCAATCTGCGCACGCTGGCCGCTCAGCTTCATGTTGGCGAAGAAATCCATCGCATGACCGATGCTCATTTCTGAGATGGTCGGCAGGTTGGTGTCTTCAACAAAAACATGACGCGCTTCACGACGCAGACGCGTACCTTCACAGCTGGCGCAGGCACGGTTGCTGATAAATTTCGCCAGCTCTTCGCGCACCGCGTTGGATTCCGTCTCTTTATAACGGCGCTCCATGTTGTGCAGCACGCCTTCAAACGGATGGCGGCGCACTGAGGTGTCACCGCGATCGTTGATGTATTTGAATTCGATATTCTCTTTGCCGGAACCGTACAGAATTACTTCGCGCGCTTTGTCGCTCAGGCTGTTAAACGGAGCTTCAACATCGAATTGCAGATGCTCTGCCAGCGAGCGCAGCATCTGGAAGTAGTAGAAGTTACGGCGATCCCAGCCGCGGATGGCGCCTCCGGCCAGCGACAGCTCGGGGTTCTGCACCACTCGATCGGGATCAAAATATTGCTGCACGCCCAGGCCATCGCAGGTCGGGCAGGCGCCAGCCGGATTGTTGAACGAGAACAGGCGCGGTTCGAGTTCACGCATGCTGTAGCCACAGATTGGGCAGGCAAAGTTGGCCGAGAACAGCATTTCTTCGGCGCTGGGATCGTCCATATCGGCGACGATCGCGGTGCCACCGCTCAGTTCCAGCGTGGTCTCAAAGGATTCGGCCAGGCGCGTTGCCAGATCCTCGCGCACGCGGAAGCGGTCAATCACCACTTCAATGGTGTGCTTCTTCTGTAACTCCAGCTTCGGTGGATCCGACAGATCGCACACTTCACCATCGATACGCGCACGGATATAGCCCTGCGCAGCGAGGTTTTCCAGCGTTTTGGTGTGTTCGCCTTTGCGATCTTTCACCACCGGTGCCAGCAGCATCAGACGACGGCCTTCTTCCTGCGACAGCACCTGATCGACCATCTGACTCACGGTTTGCGCTGCCAGAGGAACGTCATGATCCGGACAGCGCGGTTCACCCACGCGCGCGAACAGCAGGCGCAGGTAGTCGTGAATTTCGGTAATGGTGCCGACAGTGGAACGCGGGTTATGCGAAGTCGATTTCTGCTCAATGGAGATGGCGGGCGAAAGACCTTCAATATGGTCAACGTCCGGTTTCTCCATTAATGAAAGAAACTGGCGCGCATAGGCCGAAAGCGACTCGACATAGCGACGCTGGCCTTCCGCATACAGCGTATCAAACGCCAGCGAAGACTTACCGGAACCTGACAGACCGGTGACCACAATGAGCTTATCGCGAGGGATGATCAGGTTGATGTTCTTCAAATTATGGGTGCGAGCACCGCGGACTTCGATCTTATCCATTCACCTTTCCCGGATTGAACAACACTCGCCATGCCTTGCCAGCACGACCAGCAGAAACGGTCCATTATGGCACAAAAAATAAACTGAATAAATATCCAGTGTTTTTGCTATTCTGTCCGCCGATAAATTTTGGAATCCCGCTCTAAAGTGGGCACACGCCAATGTGACGTGATACAATTTTTCGCTTAGACTTTTAGCATCAACTCATCGGGAGACAGCAACATGGCCAGTCGTGGCGTAAACAAAGTGATTCTAGTCGGGAATCTGGGTCAGGATCCGGAAGTGCGCTACATGCCAAATGGTGGCGCGGTAGCCAACATTACGCTGGCCACGTCAGAAAGCTGGCGCGATAAGACAACCGGTGAAAACAAAGAGATCACGGAATGGCACCGCGTTGTGCTGTTCGGCAAGCTGGCGGAAGTGGCTGGCGAATACCTGCGTAAAGGTTCTCAGGTTTACATCGAAGGTCAGCTGCGTACCCGCAAATGGACCGATCAGGCCGGCCAGGAAAAATACACCACTGAAGTGGTGGTTAACGTTGGCGGCACCATGCAGATGCTGGGCGGACGTCAGCAGGGCGCGAACGCAGGTGGCGCACCGGCGGGCGGCCAGGGCGGCGGCAATAACAACGGTTGGGGCCAGCCACAGCAGCCACAACAGCAGCCGCAGGGCGGTGGCAACCAGTTCAGCGGCGGTGCGCAGCAGCGTCCACAGCAGCAGAGCGCGCCTGCTAACAACGAACCGCCAATGGATTTTGACGACGATATTCCGTTCTGATAATCCGCCTGAGCTATCTCAGGCCGGACGTTATCGAATCCAGAAATGCCATTCCGCGAGGAGTGGCATTTTTTTTATCTCAAGCCAAACAAGGTGCAGCCTTAATGCGGTCGCCATTCCCGCAATAACGCTTCCGTCTCACGTACCAGCACCGGGTTGCCCGGCATAATCAAATCGGCCCACACTTCGTTGTGCTGATTGATCTGCTGCTGCGCGGAAACATAGGTGCGGTCGGCGGTGGTATGCGCATCGGCGGCGACGGTGATGTGATAGCCGAGGCTGGCGCCGACTTTGATGGTGGTATCGACACAGTAATCAGTCGCGCAGCCGCAAATAACGAAGCTTTTAATACCGCGTTGGTCGAGTTGAGCGGCGAGATCGGTTTGCCAGAAACTGTCGCAGGCGGTTTTATTGACAAAGATGGCGTTGGCCGGCTGCTGTAACTCGGGGACGATGGCCCAGCCTGCTGAATTGACCTCTAAACCTGGCCCAACGTGCTGGATGAAGATCACCTGATCGGCCGCAGCGGTTAACTGATTGATCCGCTCGCAGCGTCCGGCACGATCAAAACGCGGCGATGCCAGCACGCCGTTTTGCATATCCACTACCACAACCACACGATTAGCCATTTTTATCTCCTGTTAAGTTTTGTCAGTGTCCGGTGAACTCGCAACGAGGTAAAGCAAATCCGCTTTGCATTTATCGCCACTGCCGCGCATGCTTATAAGCGATTTATTCCGGAGGTGTGTCGTGAAGGTGGTTCCTGAAATCTTTCCTTGTGAGCAAGATCGTGCGCAGTTTCAGCATTTCGCTGAGCTGCCGGGCATCGAGCTGTATCAGGCGCACATCTCCCGCTACGCTTTTGAACCGCATACCCATGAAGCCTTTGGCATCGGCACTATCGAATCCGGCGCCCAGCGCTTTCGCTATCGCGGAGCCAGTTACACCGCGCCGCAGCATTCGCTGGTGATGATGAATCCTGACGAGCTGCACACCGGTGAATCTGCCTGCGACGAAGGCTGGCGTTATCGCATGATCTATATCGATCCGCAGGAGATGGATCGTCTGACCGGCGATCGTCATTGGTGGTTCACCGATGCTCTGCGCACCGATGCGCGTCTGGCGCAGCCGTTTTCTCAATTGCTGGCGCAGATGTGGCAGGCGGAAACCCCGCTGGAGCGTGAAAGCATTTTGCTCGAACTGCTGGAGTTAATGCGTCCGCTGGCGCGTCAGGGACAGCTGCGACCTGTCGAAGGTGCACATCGCTTTGATGCGGTAAGAGACTATTTGCGTGAAAATCTCGCCGAACCGGTGCGCCTCGAAGAACTTGCTGCGCTGGCATCACTGTCGCCGTGGCATTTCCTGCGCAGTTTTAAACAACACTTCCACGTCACGCCGCATCAAATGCTGATGGCTTTTCGCCTGTTCGCAGCAAAACAGCAGCTGGCACGCGGCGACAGTGCGGCAACCGTCGCGGCATCGGTTGGTCTTACCGATCAGGCTCATCTCACCCGCGCCTTCGCGCATCGCTACGGCATCACGCCGGGCCGCTATCAAAAACAAGTGTTCCCTTCACGCTAACCGCAATCTGCTACAAGCCTTTAGCCTCCACCTGCGTCACACTGCAGCGGAATGCATATAAAGGAAGAGTTTATGTTTGCTGGAATACTGTTTGCGCTGGCGGCGGGACTGATGTGGGGATTGATCTTTGTGGGCCCGCTGTTAATACCGGATTATCCCGGCACCTTGCAATCGGCCGGACGCTACGTCGCCTTTGGTTTGGTGGTGTTGCCGCTCGCCTGGCTGGATCGCCGTCGTTTGCGTCAGCTGGCGCGCAAAGACTGGATCGAAGCGCTGAAGCTGTCGCTGATTGGCAATTTGCTCTATTACGCGTTTCTCGCCAGCGCGATTCAACGCACCGGCGCGCCCATTTCTACCATGATTATCGGCACCTTGCCGGTGGTGATTACTGTGACGGCCAATCTCTGTTATGGCCATCTTGAAGGGCGCTTGCCGTGGCGTAAATTGACGCCAGCGTTGCTGATTATTGCTGTGGGCCTGGCTTGCGTGAATGCCGCCGAACTCCAGACGCAAGGCCCCGATTTTGATTGGTCGCGCTATCTCACCGGTTTAGGGTTAGCGGTTCTGGCGGTGGCATGCTGGACATGGTATCCGCTGCGTAATAGTTTATGGTTACGCGCGCATCCCCAGCACAAGCCATCCAGCTGGGCGACGGCACAAGGTTTGGTGACGCTGCCGCTGGCAATAGTGTTCTATCTATTAGTCTGCGTGCAGCTTCACTGGCAGCAACCTGCATTTGCGCTGCCATTCGGGACGCAGCCGCAACGCTTTCTATTATTGATGTTAGGTATCGGGCTGATTTGCTCATGGTTGGGCACGCTCTGCTGGAATGCGGCCAGCCAACGCGTGCCGACGGTGATCATGGGGCCGCTGATTGTGTTCGAAACCTTAGCCGGTTTGCTGTGGACATTCCTGTGGCGACAAAGCTGGCCGCCGCTGCTAACCGCGCTTGGCATTGGTTGTTTAATTATTGGCGTGATCTACGCGATGCGTATTAAACCCCAGCCGCGCATCACTGCGGTATAGGTCATCAAAATAGGGCTGCTGAAAAATCATTTCGGCAGCGTACTACGCTGTATTTTAAGAATTTGACTAACCCTTTTCACGCGCCTCTTCGCCCATTCAGGCGCTCAGCTGGCCATCGATATAACATTTTGGCTAATTGCAGCCCTCTTTTTAGCGCTAATTTGTCATAAAAAGTCATACCGTTTCATCCGACGCATGAGTGTTTAACCGTATTAAGGCTTCCTGAACCTTCACGAATCTCCGATCTTCCTGGCTATCGCAGGCCCTAAAGCGGAAAAAACCGACGCATTAGCGCGCAAAAACATGCATCTAACCTACCTTTTATTGCCATTTGGCACTGAAGATTGGCACTTGAAAACCACTTTTTGCTTAAGGGAATCGAGAGATGTTAAGAAAGATTCCATTAACCTTTGGCAAAAAACCATTAAGCGTAGCGATGAATAGGGTGCAGGAATTTAACTTATTTCCCGCTTTTTGGCCGTTATTGTTTAGGGCAGGTAACCTTTGTTATCAGGATTATTCCTGGCAACAGAAGAGGGAATTATGGTCTACGCGTGTCAAACGATTGACGAATCGATCTCAGAACAGATCCAGATGAAAACAGAGGTTGTGTGTGAGCGGTTACACTCGGTTGTTCATTAATGCTTAACAGAACTATCCGCATTCAGGACTGATGATTAATGTTGGTAAAGTAATAATCGAAGCGCCAATCTCACCGAAATGAGATTGGACTTCGTTAGAATGGCTTGAATAGAGAGACTTTTGCTGATGTGAATCTATTTTACCGCAAAAAAGGAAGCAATTCCGCGATGGTATTCATCAGGAAAAATTGGTGCGAATTGTTATGTTGTGAACGCCGTATTAAATGATCTTGATATCTTCTGGTAAGAACAAATCTCAGCATTAGGTCAAATAACATCGGCCTTAATGGTATTAGCGATTATCTGTACCTGCAGGATAATGATAAACGCTACGGCTAATATCCAGTAAACGGCAGCTACGACGGGTACCTATGTCGAATGTCGTTTGCAGAAAGTTAACCGCCTGACGCTTTTCATTGGTGGTGAAGAAGTTTTTCAATACGCTTTGCAGCATCTCTTTATCGGAACTCAGTGATTGCAGCTCACGCGTGAGGTTAAGTAGCTGATCTTCCAGCTCCTTGATTTTTCTACCTTCTTCGGAAGAGAGCCCAGAAAACTTCTTCTTCCAGCTATAGAAAGTGGCCTCGGAAATGCCAAGCTCCTCACAAATCTCCCTGACTTTCACTCCCGTTTCAGAAGCTTTAATGGCATTTGTGATTTGCTCTTCGCTATATCGTGACTTTCTCATAAATGCTATTACCTTTCTTATCAATTAGTGGATGAGAATTACTGTATTAATATCTGGCACTGCAAAAACACTATTAATGCAGTATTAAAGTGCGCGATTTGAATTGCGAGGGTTAAATTAAGATATTTAGAAGAAATATCATCATGGGATAAATCTTATTTTATTCCGAATGGCATTGAACGCCTTCCTGGCTTTAGGTTTTTGATATAAATTCTCTCCATCCCAAATGCAGAAAAATACTACATTCATTGGAAAATCGGCATAAACCACTTGCAGAAATGTCAGGGTATGCCAGTAAACTTTTGCTTAGAATTTAGGCTGAAATCGTTTACATCCACCGAGTTTCGCACCGGATATAATCGGAATTTTCCTGAATATAATTCCTAATTGCTGACGCGAGTCTCATTTTTCGGACCAGTTTGGTTTGAAGTTAATAAATTAAGTCAGGCCCACTGAGCGCTTGTTAATTCATTTCAAGGACGTTGTACCGAAAGTTGTTGTAGTTCGTAATACTAAGGATCAGTCAATGAAATTGAGCGTAATGTCGAATGCCGTCTGGATGATGTCTGAAAAGATCGTCTCCGTGTTCGGCGTCATATTTGTGACCTCCTACGTGGCAAAATCCTTTGGTCCAACCATCTTTGGCCAAATGGCGTTTTCGACCTCACTGTTTTCCATGGTGCAGACCGTGGCGATTTTCGGTACGGAAACCATTTTGTTTAAACGTATCAGTAAGAGTGCACCGAAAGGGCTACGCCTGATGACCGTAGCGCGCAACATGCGCATGGTTTTGCTGTTGCTCACATCGCTGCCCGTCTTGATTTGGGTCTGGTACAACATGCAGGAAAACTTCCTCGCTTTTGCACTGGCCTCATTTATCTCTTCGGTTTTCGTGACGCAGGACACCTTCAGTGTCTACAACAATGCGCGCTTAGCGTCGCGGCTGAATACCATCGCCAACTCTGTCGGATTGCTGCTGGGCTTCAGCTTAAGTTTCGCCATTGCCTGGCTGCACCTCAATCCGCTATGGCTGACCGTTTCGATTGTCGCCGTCACGTTGGTGCCGTACGTCATTAAGCGTTTTAACTTTTATCGCGAAAATCAGGATGTGGCGCCGCCACAGGATAAGCGCAACACCTATCTGCGCTATTTGCTGTACGCCGGATTGCCGCTGGCCATCTCCAGCATCTTTATCTCGGTGCAGGTGAAAGCGGCACAGATGTTCCTGGCAGGCATCGCCTCAGCGCGCGATCTTGGTTTGTTCGCCGCCGCCAATACCATTTCGGCCTCCTGGATTTTTATCCCGGTCGCCATCATCACTTCCTGCTTTTCGGAAATCTTCCGTGAGCGTGGAGAAACCGCCATCAAGCTGACAGCACGGCTTAATGGTTATGTCATGGGTGTTTCATTGTTGTTGTTAGCGGTGATCGCGATGTACGGCGAAAAAATCATCATCGCTTTATATGGTCACGAGTACACACAGTCAGGAAGTCTCATTACGTTGTTGTCGTTAGCAACCTGCTTTTCGGCGATGGGGACCGTAGCGTATCGCTACATGGTCAAAGAAGGCGGGTTTAATTATCTGTTGAAGAAAATCGTTTGCCTGATGGTCATCAGCTTGCCGCTGTCGTGGTGGCTGATCCAGAGCTACGGCATCATGGGTGCCGCATGGAGCGTTTTCATCTCAGAATTGCTGTCTCTTACCGTAATGAATTACTTCTTCAAAAACGGCGTCATCCAAAAAATCCAGGTTTCCTCACTCAACTACAAAACCTACAAATGAGGTCAGATATGCTCAAGTTGAAAGATGAACTCAGAAGAAGCGTTCAGTACTTCATCAAGAAGATGCCCTGGGCATACCAGGATCGTATCTACTATTTTCACAAGTTCCGCAAATTGCCTAATCTGCGCGAGCCGAAAGTGTTTAACGAGAAGGTGCTGTATCGCAAATTCATCCATGGCGATTATCAGATTTATGGTCGTCTGTCGGACAAATATTCGGTGCGTGAATATATCGCCGAGAAAGTGGGCAGCGAATACCTGATCCCGCTGGTTTACGAGACCAGCGATCCCAGTTCATTGCACACGCTGCCGAGCTGGAAAAATACCGTTATCAAGCCGAATCACGCCTCCAACATGGTGGAGATCCTGCTGGAAGAGCCGGATGCGTTGAAGAAGCAGCAGATTATCAACGATTGCCATCGCTGGCTGAAGACCGATTTCGCCAACGAAGCGCGCGAGATTCACTATCGCTACATCAAGCCACGCATTCTGGTGGAGCAGTACATTGGCGATGGTAAATCGGCACCAATTGACTACAAGTTCCACATGTTCAACAAGCGCGACGGCAGCTTTGAGTATGTGCTGCAGGTGATCTACAACCGCTGCAATCCGCTGTTGTCGATGAACTTCTACGTCAACAACCTCAACGAGGCGTATCACAAAATTCGTGATACCGGCCTGGACGTGACGCCGCAAATGGCCTCGTTGCAGCACGCGTTGGCGTTGAGTAAAAAGCTGGCGAGCGATTTCGATTATGTGCGCGTGGATTGGTACATCGATAACGAGCAGATCTACTTCGGCGAATTAACCTTCACGCCGGGCGCGGGTTTGGTGACCGGTCTGGATCGCGGGCTAAATCAGATGATGGGTGATATGTGGATTCAGGATCGCCGCGGTACGAAGATACCGGGCATCACGGTGGCGGAAGTGACCATTCCGGCCGTATTGAAGAAAATTTAGAATCACACAGCAAAATAAAAAACCCCGCTTCGGCGGGGTTTTTTATTGGCTGCGATTAAGGCATTGGCCAATCGGTTGGCGTCTGGCTCATTACTTCGATAAAGGCGTTTTTGGAGATTTCCATAAAGTTATGCAGATTCTCCATGCTCAGCGTGATACCGAGTAGGCCAGTAACAAACCAGCATGACATGCCAACGCCGATGCCACCGCACAGCAGCGCCATCACGTGGTGACTGTTCTGACGCAGTCGAATTTTCATGGTGCTGGCGAAGAACATCATTACCGCACTCAGGAGTTCCCAGCGCATTACAATCAAACTGGTGGTTAGGGTGGCCATCTGCAAAAACCTCTTAGAATCAGTGATATCCCCGACATTCAATCGACATCACTGGCGGCTAAGAAGGAAGGTCAGGGAAGTCCTTCTGGCCGTCTAACTGAAGACAGAAAAGTGTGACTTGGCTCACATTATATCACTCGATTTTAAATTTTGAACAAAATTTATACCGGGTCAGGTAGAAAGATTTTTATCGAACTGGGGAAAAAACAGGCAGGAAAAGCGAGGTGCGCCCGCAAGGGGCGCGCAGAAAGGGTTAGCTAACCGGGCAGCACTCGCCGGTGGTACGCTGGGCAAAACTGGTCATGTTGTTGTCTGCACAGTCAAAACTGAGCAAACGCGGACGCTGAATCATCGCCTGGCGACGCATGGTATGACGATAAGCGGTTGGCGTTTGCGAGAACTGACGGCGGAACACGCGCGAGAACGTCTGCTGCGAATCGTAACCGTATTGCATCGCGATATCGAACACCGGACGCTGGGTTTGACGCAGCGCTTCAGCGGCCAGGGTCAGACGACGTTCGCGAATATAGCCACCCAGCGTTTGTTTCGTGACGGCACGGAACATACGCTGCAGATGCCATTTTGAGTAACCTGATTTTGCCGCGACTTCATCAATTGACAGCGCTTTATCCAGATTCTGATCGATCCAGTTGGACAGCGAATGAATGATTTCCTGTTGCATCATAGCCTCATCCTTCTGATGTTTTTTGCCTGGTAAGAAATTCGAAGTTTTGCTGGGGTGCGAGTATAATTCCTCAAGTTAACTTGAGGTAAAGGCCCTAAATGAAAAAAGAACGCAATTACCCGAAGCCGGTTTTGACGCCGGGTGAAGTGGCGAAGCGCAGCGGCGTGGCGGTGTCGGCGCTGCACTTCTATGAGACCAAAGGATTGATCTGTAGCTCGCGCAACGGCGGCAACCAACGTCGCTACAGCCGTGACGTGCTGCGTCGCGTTGCCATCATCAAAATTGCACAACGCATTGGCATTCCGCTGGCGACGGTGAGCGACAGCCTGACGCATGTGCCGGCTAATAAACGGATGTCGACACAAGAGTGGGACGCGCTGACGCAGCACTGGCGCGAGGAGCTGGATAAACGCATCGAAACCCTCACGCGCTTGCGTAACGATCTTGATGGTTGCATTGGCTGCGGCTGTTTATCGATGCGCGATTGCCCGCTGCGCAATCCCGGTGACCGGTTGGGCGAGCAAGGTTCGGGCGCGGTGTTACTCGATCCGGAACAGGACGAGCAAAAACGCTGATCGACTATACTTGGCGGAACACTTTTACCGGCAAGGAAACCGTATGATCACCGTTCACCATCTGGAAAACTCCCGTTCGCATCGCGTGTTATGGCTACTGGAAGAGCTCGCGGTGCCTTACCAAATCAAACGCTATCAGCGTGAAAACAGCCTGCTGGCACCCGATTCCCTAAAGAAAGTGCATCCGCTGGGCAAATCCCCGGTGATCACCGACGGTAATCGCGTGATTGCCGAATCAGGCGCAATTCTCGAATACCTGCAACTGAAGTACGACAGTGAGCATCAGCTGACGTTGAGTCATGAAGATGAGCAGATTCAGGCTCGTTACTGGCTGCATTACGCTGAAGGTTCGCTGATGCCATTACTGGTAATGAAACTGGTGTTTGCGCAGTTTGGCAAAAAGCCGGTGCCGTGGCTGCTGCGCCCGGCCGGCATCGCCCTGAGCAAAGGGATTCAGAAAGCCTGGCTGAATAAACAGCTGGCTCTACATGGTCGGGTAATTGAAGAGCATCTCACGCAGCATGCGTTTTTTGCCGGTTCACGTTTTAGCATCGCCGATGTGCAGATGAGCTTCCCGCTGCTGGCGCTGCAACTGCGTGGTTCCCTACGCGATACGCCCGCCACCGCCCGCTGGCTGGAAACCATGCAGCAGCGCGCGGCCTGGCAACGGGCGATCCAGCAGGGCGGCGCGATTGAGTTAAGCCGCTGAGTTCAGCCAGGCCGCCATAATTGGCGGCCTGGCGGGGTGAGTTGCCTGGATTTATCCTGCAATACCCGTGATTAAGAGTTGAAAACCCCAGGGCAAACGCCAGATAATCGTTTGCCTTTTTTCCGCGTCCCCCTTTACGGCCTGGAATACGCGGCGACGTAAACGTTTGCCTGGATTTTCATCATGAAAAACCGCCATCAGGGAACGGCAAACGTGCGCCGCGCGGCGACTCACATCACAAAAAAATTGAGGAAGAATTATGTCTGGCGAATCGCGCCCGGCCAGTGGAAAACTGGACGCCTGGTTCAATATCTCTGCACGCGGCAGCAGCGTGCGTCAGGAAGTATTGGCGGGTCTGACAACGTTTCTGGCGATGGTGTACTCCGTCATCGTGGTGCCCGGCATGCTGGGCAAAGCGGGCTTCTCGCCAACGGCGGTGTTCGTCGCTACCTGTCTGGTCGCCAGTTTTGGATCGATCATCATGGGTTTGTGGGCCAATCTGCCGATGGCGATTGGTTGCGCCATCTCGCTGACCGCCTTCACCGCGTTCAGCCTGGTGCTCGGCCAGCACATTAGCGTGCCGGTGGCGCTTGGTGCGGTGTTCCTGATGGGCTTGCTGTTCACGCTGATTTCGGTCACCGGCATCCGCGCATGGATACTGCGCAACTTACCAATGGGCGTGGCGCATGGCACCGGCGTAGGTATCGGCTTGTTCCTGCTGCTGATCGCCGCTGACGGCATTGGTTTGGTGGTGAAAAATCCGGCTCCGGGCTTGCCGGTGGCGTTGGGTCAATTCGCTTCGTTCCCGGTGATCATGTCGCTGGTGGGACTGGCGGCGATTTTTGGTCTGGAAAAACGCCGCGTGCCGGGCGGCATTCTGCTGACCATCATCGCCATCTCGATTCTCGGCCTGATTTTCGATCCGGCGGTGACCTATCAAGGTCTGTTTGCCATGCCGAGCCTGAAGGATGCTAACGGGCAATCAGCGATGTTTAGCCTCGATATCATGGGTGCGCTGCAACCGGTGGTGTTGCCAAGCGTGCTGGCGCTGGTGATGACCGCCGTCTTTGATGCCACCGGTACCATCCGCGCGGTCGCGGGGCAGGCGAATCTGCTGGATAAAGAGGGGCAGATCATCAACGGCGGTCGTGCGTTAACCACCGATTCCGTCAGCAGCCTGTTCGCCGGCTTGGTCGGCGCTTCGCCAGCTGCGGTCTATATCGAATCGGCGGCGGGCACGGCGGCGGGTGGTAAAACCGGTCTGACGGCGATTGTGGTGGGTTTGCTGTTTCTGGTGATCCTGTTTATGTCGCCGCTGGCCTATCTGGTTCCGGCTTACGCGACCGCGCCGGCGCTGATGTACGTTGGCTTGCTGATGCTGAGTAACGTGGCAAAAATCGACTTCAACGATTTTGTTGATGCGATGTCCGGCTTGCTGACCGCCGTGTTCATCGTGCTGACCTGCAACATCGTCACCGGCATCATGCTCGGCTTCGCTTCACTGGTGATTGGACGCCTGTTTGCCGGTGAGTGGCGCAAGCTGAACGTGGGCACCGTGGTGATTGCTGTCGCGCTGGTCGCGTTCTATGCCGGTGGCTGGGCCATCTGACCTGAAAGTTGAATAATTCCAGGATTATTCGCTTTCTGCATCACGCCGCACATCGGGTTGCTCCGCTGTGCGGCGTTTTGTTTTACACTTTCCCACGCAACAACATCGCTTTAATGAAATTGATTCGCCTAAGGAAAGCATGGAAATCTTCTTTACTATTCTCATCATGACGCTGGTGGTTTCACTCTCCAGCGTGGCGGCACGTATTCTGCCGTTTCAAATTCCCCTGCCGCTGGTGCAAATTGCCGCCGGTGCACTGCTCGCATTTCCCGTCTTCGGCCTGCATGTCGATTTTGATCCGGAACTGTTCCTCGTGCTGTTCATTCCGCCGCTGCTGTTTGCGGATGGCTGGAAAACGCCGATAAACGAGTTCCTGCATCACGGTCGCGAAATCATGGGGCTGGCGCTGGTTCTGGTGCTGATCACGGTGGTCGGGATTGGCTACCTGATCTACTGGCTGGTGCCAGGGATTCCGCTGATTCCCGCCTTCGCGCTGGCGGCGGTGCTTTCGCCAACCGATGCCGTGGCGCTGTCCGGCATTGTTGGTGAAGGACGCATCCCGAAAAAAATTATGTCGATTGTGCAGGGCGAAGCCCTGATGAACGACGCGTCGGGCCTGGTATCGCTGAAGTTTGCCGTCGCGGTGGCGATGGGCACCATGGTGTTTACGTGGGGCGGCGCCAGCGTTGAGTTTCTCAAAGTGGCGGTTGGCGGTTTGGTCGCTGGTGTGGCGATATGCTGGCTGTATGGCCGCTCGCTGCGTCTGCTGAGCCGCTGGAGCGGGGATGACCCGGCAACACAGACCGTGCTGCTGCTGCTGTTACCGTTCGCCTCGTACCTGATTGCGGAACACCTTGGCGTATCGGGCATTCTCGCCGCCGTCGCCGCCGGTATGACCATTACGCGTTCCGGCATTATCCGCCAGGCACCGCTGGCGATGCGTCTGCGCGCGAACAGCGTGTGGCAGATGCTGGAGTTCGTGTTCAACGGCATGGTGTTCCTGATGCTCGGCCTGCAGCTGCCCGACATCCTTTCCACCTCGATTGCGCAGGCGCAAGCCGATCCTAACGTGGAACTGTGGATGCTGTTTACCGATGTTCTGTTGGTGTACGCCGCGCTGATGGTGGTGCGTTTCGGTTGGTTGTGGATCATGAAGCGCACCAGCATGCGTCTGCTGAAGAAGAAGCCGCTGGAGTTTACCAATTACTCGCTGCGTGAATTGCTGATTGCCTCTTTTGCCGGCGTGCGCGGTGCCATTACCTTGGCCGGTGTGCTGTCGATTCCGCTGTTCCTGAGCAACGGCGATCCGTTCCCGGCGCGCTATGAGTTGGTGTTCATCGCTACCGGCGTGATTCTGGTGTCGCTGCTGGTTGGCGTGGTGCTACTGCCGATTCTGCTGCGCGACGTAGAAAGCATCGATAAGGTCGGCCATCGTCGTGAGATTCAGTTTGCGCGTGCCGCGATGGCGGGAGTGGCGATTGAGAGCCTGCATAAAATGGAGCAGCGTCTTGAGAGCGACACCGAAGAGAACATCGATCCTGAGCTGCTGAAAGAGGTCAGCCTGCGCGTGATTGGTAACCTGCGTCGTCGCGCGGAGGGGAAAAACGATATCGAACAGGCGCAATTTGCTGAAAATCTTGAGCGTCGTTTCCGCCTCAATGCGCTGCGCGCCGAGCGCGCCGAGGTCTATCATCTGCGCGCCACGCAGGAGATCTCCAACGAGACAATGCAGAAACTGCTGCACGATCTTGATCTGCTGGAAGCGTTGCTGATTGAGAAAGAGGAATAGCAGTAAGCCATATTGTTCATCGGTAGCGGCGCAAAACATTGCGCCGCTACGTTAATGCGCTGCGGTTGTTTTCACACCGACAGCCGTGGCGCACTATCCGGCCAGTGTTCACGGCAACATTCAATCCACGCCTCGGCGCTGCGCGACAGATAACTGCCTTCCCGCCAAATCAACCCCAAACTCCACTGCAGCTCCGATTCCAGCGGCAGCCACAGCAGCGACTGCTTATCCAGCCGCTGACAAATGGGCTCCGGCAGAATCGCCAGTCCCATACCCGCCTGCACCATCGCGGCGAGAAAATCCCACTGCGCGCTGCGCAGCGCAATAGTTGGCGTCAGGTTCTGGCGTTGAAACGCTTTACGAATCTGGCGATTCAAGGCGAACTCTTCATTGAGGATCAGCAGCGGATGTTCGGCTAACTCTGCCAAACCGACTTTACGGTGATCTCGCCATTGTTCACTGCGCGGCAGCAGCACGCACAGCGGATGGTGCATCAGCTCCAGCGTATTGAGCGGCAGTTCGGATTCGATCGGCAGTGCGGTAAGGGCGATATCCAGCGCGCCACTCAGCACCGCTTGCTGCGCCGTCAGTCCGCCGAACTCGGATATTTTCAGCTGTACGCCGGGATAACGGCGGCGAAAGGCGGAGATCGATCCGGCCATCTGCATGCCGACCATCGGCGGAATACCCAGCCGCAGCTCGCCGGTTTTCAGCTGGTTGATATCGCCCAACTGCGCTTCAAGCTGGTGGAACTCTTGCAGAATCACCAGTCCGCGCTGGTAAACCGCCTGACCGCTATCCGTTAAATGCAGTTTGCGGCCCTCGCGCAGCAGTAAGGTGCAGCCGAGCTCCTCTTCCAGCTGGCGCAGCATTTTGCTGATGGTCGGCTGCGTCACGAACAGCTTCTCAGCGGCGCGGGTGAAGCTCTGCTGGCGCACCACCTCAGTGAAGTAGCGCAGGGCGCGCACATCCATAAACATTCCTTTTTGGCATAGTTTGAATAATTTTAATTCATTTCTTTCACAGTTTGCGGCGGATTTATACTGGGCACCTCAATTTTTCATCCAGGTAACAAGCAATGATGGCATTAAGTCCGCGCAGAACGGATCTCCTGCAACGTACCTTTGTTCCGCTGCAGCTGGTGCTGTATGTCGGTTTGTTTATTTTCAGCGACAGGCTGGTGAGCTGGCTGCATCTGCCGCTGCCCGCCAACGTAGTGGGCATGGTGCTGCTGCTGGTGTTGATCATGACGCGCATCGTGCCGCTGCGCTGGGTGAAAGCTGGCGCCAACTGGCTGCTGGCAGAAATGCTGCTGTTCTTTATTCCAGCGGTGGTGGCGGTAGTGAACTACAGCGATTTGCTGCGCAGTGAAGGCTGGCGCATCTGCGTGGTGATCGGCGTCAGTACCTTGCTGGTGCTGGCTTCGACGTCACTGGTGGTTGATCGTTTATATCGCTTCGAACTGGCACGCGCCGCACGCAAGCAGGCGCATCATGAATGATCTGCTGATTAGTCTGCTGTGTCTGGCGTTCACGCTGCTGGTCTACTACCTCAACAAAATTCTTTATCGCCGCTGGCGCACGCTGCTGTTGATGCCGCTGGTATTGACGCCGCTGGTGCTGGTGGCGCTGTTGCTGCTCACTCACGTCAGCTGGAAAAATTACATCGCTGAAAGCCACTGGCTGATTTGGCTGCTTGGCCCGGCGACGCTGGCATTTGCCGTGCCGGTGTATGAGAACCTTGAGATCATCAAGCGTCACTGGCTGTCGCTGAGCGTGGGCGTGCTGACGGCCACGCTGGTGGCAGTATGCAGTTCGGTGTGGCTGGCGCGCTTGCTAACGTTACCGGAAACCATTCAGCGCAGCCTGGCGGTACGCTCAATTACCACGCCGTTTGCGCTGGCAGCCGCGCAGCCGATTGGCGGCCAGCCGGATCTGGTGGCGCTGTTTGTGGTGATCACCGGTGTGTTTGGTATGGCGGTGGGCGACGTGCTGTTTCTGCGTCTTGCCATCAAGCAGGGCGTGGCTAAAGGCGCCGGTTTTGGTGCTGCATCACATGGCGCAGGCACCGCGCGCGCGTATCAACTCGGCCAGCAGGAAGGCGTGGTGTCGAGCCTGGTGATGATGCTGTCTGGCGTCGTCACCGTCATTCTCGCGCCGCTGTTAAGCCACTTACTGTGGGTATCGTAATCCGCTGGTTTTGAGTCATTGCTCATACAGCAGCCCGATCGCTTTGCTTATTGTTTGCCCGCTTAAACGATAAGGAAGCGATAAATGAAAAGTCAGTATTTTGCAATGGGGCTCCTGTTGGCCTCCGCTGGGGTAACTGCTCAGGAAATCGGCGTAAAGGGGGGCAGTGATTTCTTTGCGGCCGCCATCAACAGCCAAAAAACCGCGCCAGGCCTGCAATATGGCGTGGAATACGTGAATGCCAAACATCAGTCAGAATTGCTGGACGCCAATCTGGGTTACGGCGTGGCTGTAGGCGCAATGCGCATTGTGCCGCGCGTCGGTTTGTTCTGGGCTGAATTGAACCATGATAAAACCTCCAGCTACGGCGTGAATGCGGGTATACGCGCGATGGCTCCACTGCCACAAGCGCGCCATACCTGGCTCTATCTCGATTTCAGCATGGCGCCTAACTTCAGCACCTATAAGCTGGATCATCTGCATCAGTTTGAGGCCGGAGTTTACTACCAACCGGCCCACTGGTTAACGCTGAGTTCCGGTTACCGCTATCTCGGCAGTGGCTTGCACGAATATAAAACCCATCGTGCGATTGATGGTCTTTTTATCGGCGCAGCCTGGCGCTTCTAATCTGAAAAGTGGCCTTTAAGGGCCACTTTTTTCCCCGCCGTAATCCATTTTTACGTAAAGCTTTCCAAATAATGTTGTCTCTCGTCGCCAGGCTGGTACCCTTGCCGCCGAATTAATTGTCCTTCATGGAGTGGAATCACATGTTAAAGCAACTTGTTACTGGAAGCGTTTTGGGTCTGGCACTGCTGAGCAGCGGCGCACAGGCAATTGAGGGCAGTGTTGACGTGGGTGAGCATAGCACCAACCTGAACCTTGGCCTCGGCACCACTTCACCGGGCCTGTTCCTGAAAGGCAACTGGCTGCGCAGCGATCACGATGGCAGCACCTACGGTGCGGGCCTCGGCTATAACATCGACGTGGGTGATTTCCGCATTGCGCCTACTGCGAAAGCGCTGTTCACCCATCCGGAAGATGGTCGTGATGGCTTCACCGTGGCAGTCGGTGGCGCAGCGCAATACAGCTTCAACAGCATGTGGGGCCTGTACGGCGAATATTACTATGCGCCAGAAGCGTTCTCCGATCGTCTGGATAGCTACCAGGAAGCCTCAGGTGGCCTGAGCTTCACGCCGATTTCGCTGCTGAACCTGCGTGTGGGTTATCAGTACATTGAGCTGAACAACAAAGGTAGCCGCAAAGATAACGTACTGGTCGATGGCCCGTATGTTGGCGCATCACTGCGTTTCTAATTGTTTAAATTAGAATGAAAAATGGCGGCCCAATGGGTCGCCATTTTTGTTTGGGTGCGGTCTGTCCCTCATCCCGGCCTTCTCCCGCAAGCGGGAGAAGGAGAAAACGCGCCGATCGGTTCCCTCTCCCATCTATAGGAGAGGGTGAGGGGAAGCCAGCACGGACTTAATGCGATTTCCCCTGCGAAATCCCAATCCCCGTCTGTGAGCGAATAAACTGCCCACGGAAGCGGGCACGTTCCTGGGCACCGCGAGCAGAATGGTCGGTAATTGAGAACAGCCAGATACCGATAAATGCCGCCAGCATTGAGAACAGCGCCGGATACTCATACGGATAGATCGGTTTCTCATGCCCCAACACCTGCACCCAAATCGTCGGGCCAAGGATCATCAGCAGTACCGCAGTAACGAGTCCCAGCCAACCGCCCACCATCGCGCCGCGCGTGGTCAGTTTTGACCAGTACATCGACAGCAGAATAATCGGGAAGTTACAGCTGGCAGCAATCGAGAACGCCAAACCGACCATAAAGGCAATGTTCTGTTTCTCAAACAGAATCCCCAGCGCAATCGCTACTACACCTAACACCAGCACGGTGATCTTCGAGATGCGCAGTTCATCGCGTTCCGTCGCTTTACCTTCACGGATCACGCTGGCATAGAGATCGTGTGAAACTGCCGAAGCCCCCGCCAGCGTCAGACCTGCCACCACCGCCAGAATGGTGGCGAAGGCCACGGCCGAGATAAAGCCGAGGAACAGGCTGCCGCCGACCGCGTTCGCCAGATGCACCGCTGCCATGTTGGTGCCGCCGAGCAGCGCGCCGCTGGCGTCTTTAAAGGCTGGATTCGATCCCACCAGCAAAATCGCGCCGAAGCCAATAATAAAGGTCAGGAAGTAGAAGTAGCCCATAAAGCCGGTGGCCCAGAACACGCTTTTACGTGCTTCACGCGCATCGGCCACGGTGAAGAAGCGCATCAGAATATGCGGCAAACCGGCGGTACCGAACATCAAGCCGAGACCCAATGACAGCGCCGAGATGGGATCTTTCACCAGCCCGCCCGGCTGCATAATCGCCGCGCCTTTCGGGTGCACCGCCATCGCTTCGGTGAACAGCGTATTGAAGCTGAAGCCGGTGGCTTTCATCACCATAATCGCCATAAAGCTGGCACCAAACAGCAGCAGCACCGCCTTGATGATCTGCACCCAGGTGGTCGCCAGCATGCCGCCGAACAGCACGTACAGCACCATCAGAATCCCGACCATCACCACTGCGATATGGTAATCAAGGCCGAACAGCAGCTGGATCAGCTTACCGGCACCCACCATCTGCGCAATCAGATACAGCGCCACCACCACCAGCGAGCCGCAGGCTGACAGCGTGCGAATCGGTTTCTGCGCGAGGCGATAGGAGGCGACATCGGCGAAGGTGTAGCGCCCAAGGTTACGCAGACGTTCGGCGATCAAAAACAGGATCATCGGCCAGCCGACGAGGAAGCCGAGCGAGTAGATCAGCCCGTCGTAACCCGAGGTGTAAACCAGCGCAGAAATACCGAGGAAAGAGGCGGCGGACATAAAGTCACCGGCGATGGCGAGGCCATTCTGGAAACCGGTGATATTGCCGCCTGCGGTGTAGTAATCACTGCGCGAGCGGGTGCGTTTCGAGGCCCAATAGGTGATGCCGAGCGTCGCCGCGACAAACACCACGAACATGATAATGGCTTCATAGTTGGTGGCCTGCCGTTGCACCGCGCCGGTAATGGCATCGGCGGCAAACACGCTGGCGGGCACTACCGCGAGAAATATCGAAAGCAGGCGCTTCATGATTTTACCTCGCTCAGGATCTGTTTGGTCAGACGATCAAACTCGCCGTTGGCGCGCCACACGTAGACGCCGGTCAGCACGAATGACATCACAATTAAACCGACACCAATCGGAATACCGCGCGTGACGTTAGTGCCCGCGTGCAGCGGCGTACCGAGCCAGGCGGGCGCAAAAGCGATCAGCAGAATAAAGCCGATATAGAGCACCAGCATAATCACGCTGAGCAGCAGCGCAAACGCCTGGCGCTTGTGCACCAGTTCATGAAAGCGCGGATTATTCTCGACTTGTTGCCAGACTGCTTCCTGTTCAGGGGTTTCGTTCATCACATTTTCTCCAGAGGCAAGGCAGACAGATATCTCACGATAAAGTGATTTAACTGGCTGAATATTCTAGTTTTATAAGTTGTGCGAACTCAGAAATACGTGGCATATAAGGGCGGCCAAATGGTCGCCCCTACAACAGAAGCCGGTTACGGCATGGTGATGGACTGTTTCTCCTCGAGCAATTTCTCTACCACGCCCGGATCGGCCAGCGTAGAGGTATCGCCGAGATTGCTGGTATCGCCCGTAGCGATTTTGCGCAGAATGCGGCGCATAATCTTGCCGGAGCGGGTTTTTGGCAGCGAGTCGGTCCAGTGCAGCACATCCGGCGTGGCAATTGGGCCAATCTCTTTACGCACCCAGTTACGCACTTCGGTATACAGCTCTGGCGACGGCTCTTCGCCGTGGTTGAGCGTGATATACGCATAGATTGCCTGGCCTTTGATGCTGTGCGGAATGCCCACCACCGCCGCTTCGGCAATCTTCGGATGCGACACCAGTGCCGATTCAATCTCGGCGGTGCCGAGACGGTGGCCGGAGACGTTCAGCACGTCATCGACGCGGCCGGTGATCCAGTAATAACCCTCTTCATCACGGCGCGCGCCGTCACCGCTGAAGTAGCGATTTTTGAAGGTGGAGAAGTAGGTCTGTTCGAAACGATCGTGATCGCCATACAGCGTACGCGCCTGGCCTGGCCAGGAATCGACAATCACCAGGTTTCCTTCGGTGGCACCCTCAAGTGGATTGCCTTCGTTATCCACCAGCGCTGGCTGCACACCAAAGAACGGTTTAGTGGCGGAACCGGCTTTCAGTACGGTCGCGCCCGGCAGCGGCGTGATCATGAAGCCGCCGGTTTCGGTTTGCCACCAGGTATCGACGATCGGGCAACGGCTGTCGCCAATCTTCTTGTAATACCACTCCCAGGCTTCCGGGTTGATCGGTTCACCCACCGAACCCATGATGCGCAGGCTGCTGCGATCGGTGCCTTCAATCGCTTTATCGCCTTCGGCCATAAGCGCGCGAATCGCGGTTGGCGCGGTATACAGCAGCGTCACCTTATGTTTATCCACCACTTCCGCCATGCGGTTTGGTTTTGGCCAGTTCGGCACGCCTTCAAACATCAGCGTGGTCGCGCCGCACGCCAGCGGACCGTAAATCAGATAGCTGTGGCCGGTGATCCAGCCGACATCGGCGGTACACCAGTAAACATCATCAGGATGATAATCAAACACATACTTAAAGGTGCTGGCGGCATACACCAGATAACCGCCGGTGGTGTGCAGCACGCCTTTCGGCTTGCCGGTGGAACCGGAGGTATAAAGGATAAACAGCGGATGTTCGGCATCGACGGCGACCGGTTCATGCTGATCGCTGGCCTTCGCCACTAAATCGTGCCACCACAGATCGCGGCCTTCACGCCAGCCGGTATCTTTACCGGTGCGCTTAAACACCACCACATTTTTCACCGTGGTGACGTTTGGATTGTTCAGGGCATCATCAACGTTTTTCTTCAGCGGGATACTGCGTCCGGCGCGTACGCCTTCATCGGCGGTAATGATCAGTTTGGCGTTGGAATCGACCACGCGCCCGGCGACGGCTTCCGGTGAGAAGCCACCGAAGATCACCGAATGCACCGCGCCAATGCGCGCACAGGCCAGCATCGCAACGGCGGCTTCAGGCACCATCGGCATGTAAATCGCCACCACGTCGCCTTTCTTCACGCCCAGGCTGTCGAGCACATTGGCAAAGCGGCAGACGTCCGCATGCAGTTCGCGGAAGGTAATGGTTTTGCTTTCGCTGGCGTCGTCGCCTTCCCAGATGATGGCGGGATGGTCGCCACGCGTGGCGAGATGGCGATCGAGACAGTTCGCGGCGAGGTTCAGTGCGCCATCTTCATACCAGCGAATCGAAATATTGCCGGGGGCAAAGGAGGTATTTTTCACTTTGCTGTAAGGCTTAATCCAGTCGAGGATTTTGCCTTGCTCACCCCAAAAGGTGTCGGGATCGTCAACCGATTGTTGATACAGCGCCGCATACTGATCGGCATTAATGAGAGCATTCGCTGCAATGGCAGCGGGTACGGGATGCTTGTGTATTTGGCTCATGGCTGACCTCCTTGAAGATGTTAATCATATGTCAATCAATGGTTAATTGAAGACCACGACAGGGCTTTGTTTCTGTTTTGTAGTCTGGATCACGACCTTTTATCACTGCCAAATCCCCGGCGAACGGCGGGCAAAAACGCCGCGCCAGCAGCGCGATCTTCTGCCTTAAGCCTACAAGATCGCTGCCTCTGTTGTGCAAATAATCAGCAAACGCGCCGGGCCGCTTTTTGCGCAATATTGCATAGCTATGCTGAAACTTATCGAATTAACACTTTTCATAACAGCGAGTTATGGCCGTTAACCTTCGTCAGCATTTTATGCTACTAACCTGAATAAGATTTGCGCTATCGCGCCGGGGGTTGCATTTACCGTAGTGAAAATGGTACTTATCTCGGCCCTGTTCAGCAGGTATCAACTCAGACTGCATCACCCCGCAGGCGCAAAATGCCTGCACAGCTGTAACCGACGTAGTCATAAATAACCCTCTATTTTATCGGGCTTTTGCTCACTTCCCTGTGTGACATTTCTCCTGCACCTTCGCAGCAGAGCAAAGGGGTTTTTAACTGAGGAAATAACGCGTTATGAAAGGTTTTAAGTTCACCCTTGCATGGCAGATTTTAGTCGCGCTGATTCTGGGCGTGATTGTGGGAACCGTGCTGCATAATCAGCCCGACGATCGTGAATGGTTAATCACTAACATTCTGACGCCAGCGGGTGACATCTTTATTCATCTGATCAAGATGATTGTGGTACCGATTGTTATCTCCTCACTGATTGTCGGCATTGCTGGCGTGGGTGATGCGAAAAAGCTCGGACGTATTGGTGTTAAAACCATTATCTATTTTGAAGTGATCACCACCCTTGCCATTGTGGTCGGCATCACGCTGGCCAACGTATTCCAACCCGGCAGCGGCATTGATATGTCAACGCTGGCAACGGTGGACATCTCTAAATACGAAGCCACCACCGAAGCGGTTCAGGGTGCACCGCACGGTCTGGTCACCACCATTCTGTCGCTGATCCCACAGAACATCTTCGCCTCGCTGGTGAAGGGCGACATGCTGCCGATTATCTTCTTCTCGGTGCTGTTTGGTATGGGCCTGTCGGCGCTGCCATCGGAACATCGCGATCCGCTGGTCACGGTATTCCGTTCGATTTCCGAAACCATGTTTAAAGTGACGCACATGATCATGCGTTATGCGCCAGTCGGCGTGTTTGCGCTGATTGCGGTCACCATTGCGAACTTCGGTTTTGCGTCGCTCTATCCGCTCGCCAAGCTGGTGCTGCTGGTGTACGTGGCGATTCTGTTCTTTGCTTTCGTGGTGCTCGGCACGGTGGCGCGCTTCTGTAAGCTGCGCATTACCACGCTAATGCGCATTCTCAAAGACGAGCTGATTCTTGCCTATTCCACCTCCAGCTCAGAAACCGTGCTGCCGCGCATTATGCAGAAGATGGAAGCCTACGGTGCGCCGAAAGCCATCACCAGCTTCGTGGTGCCGACCGGTTACTCGTTCAACCTCGACGGTTCAACGCTGTATCAGAGCATCGCGGCGATCTTTATCGCCCAGCTGTATGGCATTGATCTGTCGCTGACTGACGAGATTATTCTGGTGCTGACGCTGATGGTGACCTCGAAAGGCATCGCTGGCGTGCCGGGCGTCTCCTTCGTGGTGCTGCTGGCAACGCTGGGCAGCGTGGGCATTCCGCTGGAAGGCCTGGCATTTATCGCTGGTGTCGATCGCATCATGGACATGGCGCGTACCGCGTTGAACGTGATCGGTAACGCGCTGGCGGTGCTGGTGATTGCGCGCTGGGAAGACCAGTTCGACACCAAACAAGCCGCCGCCTACGAGCAACAGCTGCGCACGCAAAGCGCCAGCTAACGCACCTGCGCCGTAGGGGGCGACATTCATGGCGACCACTACGCACAGAAACCCGCTTCGGCGGGTTTTTTTATGCCTGCTACAGACAAGTCTTATAACCCTTTGCCTCAAACCATTGCTTAAATCCATACCCACTATAACCACCAAAACTTTTCTTCGGTGGTTATAGTGGGTATATTTATTAGGCTGGAGACATCAGGAGGTTGTATTGAGCAGCAGGGAGCTGATCAGGATGTTGCTTGAGCGAGGTTGGGTATTAGATCGTGTTAAGGGAAGCCATCATGTATTCGTAAGAAGGGACAAGCCCTACCATATTTCGCTTCCTCATCCTGAGAAAGACCTGGCAACTGGAACAGTACGTAAGCTAATTAAGTTAATGGACTAATTTCACGGGGGCCTGGCCCCCGATTTGTAAAAGTGGCAATGTCAGCGGGTATTGTGATGCTTTCATATCTTCTAAAAGTCTTTTTAAAATCATTTTCAAGTGAGGGCTCAACATGAGATTCCCCGTTTATCTTCATAAGACAGAAAGCAACACCTATTCTGGCTTTGTACCGGACGTTGTTGGATGTTTTTTTGCTGGCGAGACAGTGGATGATGCATTAACCGATGCTTCTGCTGCGATTGATTCGCATGTTGAGTCGTCGACTGATGCGGGTTACGAGGTGCCGGTGGCAACGAACATTGAAACGCATATTGAGGATGAAAATTGTCAGGGTGGTTATTGGGCCTTTGTCGATATCGATCTCAGTCGCTATGAAGGCAAAGCAGTAAAGCTCAACATCACCTTGCCGCAGAATCTGTTAACTAAAATTGATAGCTATGTCGATCACCATCGTGAATATGGTTCCAGAAGCGGTTTTTTGGCCGCGTTAGCGCGCAAAGAATTGGCAAACGCCTGAACCACGAAAACGACCCGCTTCGGCGGGTTTTTTTATGTCCGCTGCGGCAAAAAGCAAAAAAATCCCGCGCAGCAGAGGAATTAACAATTCTGTGTGATATATAGTTTTACGAATAAATTATTCTCATACAGGAGTGTCTCATGCAGTTCGATCTGAGCCAGATGATCACCGAAGGTCGTAATCCCGCCAGCCACAACATTGATGAGCTGACCACCGAAGCGATGCTGCGGGTGATCAATGATGAAGACAAAAAAGTGGCGCTGGCGGTGGAAGCCATCGTGCCGCAGATTGCGCAGGTGGTGGATGCCATCACTCACGCCTTCAGCAAAGGCGGTCGCCTGATCTATTGCGGCGCAGGCACGTCGGGTCGTCTGGGGATTCTGGATGCCAGCGAATGTCCGCCGACCTTCGGCACGCCGCGCAGCCAGGTGGTTGGGCTAATTGCTGGCGGCCACACCGCAATTCTGCAGGCGGTAGAAAACGCCGAAGACAACGTGGAGCAGGGCGCGCAGGATCTGCGTGATATCAATTTCAACGCTAACGATGTGCTGGTCGGGATTGCCGCCAGCGGCCGCACGCCCTATGTATTGGGCGCGCTGGCGTATGCGCGTCAGCAAGGCGCATTTACCGCAGCGTTAACCTGTAATCCTAACAGCCCAATGTCGCAGGCCGCGGATGTGGCGTTGACCCCGGTGGTGGGCCCGGAAGTGGTCACCGGTTCTTCGCGCATGAAAGCCGGCACGGCGCAGAAGCTGGTGCTGAATATGCTCACCACCGGCGCGATGATTCGCAGCGGCAAGGTGTACGGCAATCTGATGGTCGATGTGGAAGCCACCAACCAGAAGCTGGTGCAGCGCCAGGTGAATATCGTCAAACAAGCCACCGACTGTGACGATGCTACCGCGCAGCAGGCGTTGGCGGCGTGTAATGGGCACTGTAAAACCGCTATTGTCATGGTGCTGGCGGGATTAACGGCCGATGAAGCGAAATCGCTGCTGAGTCAGAATCAGGGCTTCATTCGCAACGCTTTGCGTGACGCAGGAGCGCAATAATGGCGGCCATTACTGAGGATCTGGTGCGCGACATTTTGCTGGCGGTGGGCGGCGCCAATAATGTGGTGCAGTGCGGCAACTGCATGACGCGCCTGCGTCTGACACTAAACGATGCCGCGCGAGTGGATAGCGCCACACTCAAAACGCTGCCGGGCGTGCTGGGCGTGATCGACAGCGATGCGCAGCTGCAGATCGTGCTCGGTCCCGGTAAAGCGCAAACTGCAGCAGAGAAAATGCAGGCACTGCTTAATCAACAGGCGCCGGGCGATCTGCAGGCCATCGCCAGCGCGCAAAAGCAGCAGATGAAGGCGAAGCAGACCAGCGCATTGCACCGTTTTCTCTCCTGCTTCGCCACCATCTTTACGCCGCTGATCCCCGGTTTTATCGGTGCCGGCTTGCTGCTGGGTTTCGCCACGCTGATTGAGCAGATCTTCCACCTTAATCAGCCTGGCGATCATGCACGCTGGCTGCTGGATACCGTGGCGTACATGAAGGTGTTTGGCAAAGGGTTGTTCACCTTCCTGAGTATTTTGATTGGCTATAACGCGCAGAAAGCCTTTGGCGGTACCGGCGTCAACGGGGCCATTATCGCCTCGCTGTTTGTGCTCGGTTATATCCCTGACGCGAAGGTCGGTTATTACAGCGGGATGCAGGATTTCTTCGGCATGGTGATCGATCCGCGCGGCAATATTATTGGCGTGCTGCTGGCGGCAATATTTGGTGCCTGGATTGAGAAACAGCTGCGAAAAATCATTCCCGATAATCTCGATATGATCCTGACATCGTTGCTGACGTTATTAATTACCGGCGCGGTGACTTTCCTGGTGATTATGCCAATCGGCGGCGAATTATTTAAAGGCATGTCGTGGTTGTTCATTCATCTAAATAACAATCCGTTTGGTTGCGCTATTCTGGCCGGACTGTTTTTGATCGCGGTGATGTTTGGCATTCATCAAGGCTTTATTCCGGTCTATTTCGCGCTAATGGAAACCCAGGGCTTTAACTCGCTCTTCCCAATTCTGGCGATGGCCGGCGCCGGGCAGGTCGGCGCGTCACTGGCGTTATGGTGCAAAGCGGATAAAGACTCACTGCTGCGTAAACAGATCAAAGGCGCCATTGTGCCGGGCTTGCTCGGTGTCGGCGAACCACTGATTTATGGCGTCACGCTGCCGCGTCTGAAACCCTTTATCACCGCCTGTTTTGGCGGTGCGCTGGGCGGCTTCTTTATCGGGCTGGTGGCATGGCTGGGATTGCCAGTGGGAATGAACACCGTGTTTGGCCCTTCAGGATTAGTCACATTGCCGCTAATGACCTCATCGCAGGGCATTTTTGCCGGCATGGCGGTGTATCTCGCCGGGCTGATCGTGGCGTGGATTGGCGGGTTCGCCTTTACCTGGTGGGGCGGCACCCGCAATGTGGATTTAAGTTGAGTGAAGTACGGATTTCGACCAGGTCGGCATAAAGCGTGACCTGGTCTAACCGTGATCACGATCACGCTTTTAAACTCTCTCAAGTCGCTTAACCCGTCACAGCCACATTCACTGCTTAAGTACCGTTTGTAAGTAAAGCGTTAGCAAAAAATAAAGGTTTTATTAAGGAGATAGAAAGCCAGACCTAATATTTAAAATGGCCTCAAATTATTTAGAATATCCAACCTGCATCGCAATTAATTCCCCGAGATGACAATAGGTTACTCATAATTGTCTTTTGCACTCACCAGCGAAAAAGTCTATACCTAAAGCCAATTAATCTATAACAACAATTCCATCCCTTTTTTCACTGCACCGTATTTCTTCACACAGTTGTTCTCAAATTAGATTGCTACACGGGATTGGTCATTATCTGCCGCTTTATCCCCACGCGAAGAATTTAACGCTGTTGCAATAACAGCGCGGACGCTGCACGCCCACTGGAGGAAGTATGAGGTTTACATTAAATCCTATCGCATTAGGGATGTTGGCGGCGCAATTGCTGATCTATCCAGCAATGCAAAGTCAGGCTGTTACGTTGGGGACTTACACACCAGAAAATAATGACAACCAAACCGGTAAAATTACCGTCAGCAGCGGCAATGAAACTTTGACCGGCAATCAGGCATTCACGGCAGGAACGGATGGCGCGGTCACCACCACGCTCGGGCAAGTGGCGATCACCTCGGGATCGCAGTATCTCAATCAGGATCGCCTGGATCCCGGCCCGCAAAACTTTGCGATCACCACGCCCGATCCCGCGACCGGCACCAACAGCACATTCCAGGTATATAACTCCGCCAGTCTTGTCGCCTTAGCGCCCGTCACCAGCGCCACCAGCGTGCCGGATGTGCAGAACGTCAATGATGCGCAGTACATCGATGCGCGCGTTGCGGATGTTACCGGCGGTACGCTGGATGTGAATATCGGGCAGGCGAATGCGCTCAGCAGCGCCAGTACCAACAGCTGGACCATGGCTGCTAAACAGACACAGCTATTTGATGTGAGCGGCACCGGCACGGTGAACTGGAACAGCAATAACCGCATCAGCTTTTTCGGTGCCACCGCTACGCCGGACGGCGCGGGATCGGCTACCAGCAGCTATCAGGTGCAAAACCTCGCCACCTATAACGGCGCATTCAGCGTGCAGACGCTGGATGGCAAAAGCACCAGCTTTACCGTCACCAACGCCAGCCAGCTGCAAAGCTACAACAACTGGCTGATCGGTCAGCTGCAGGCGGGCAATCTTGATAAAACCCGTTATCTGCCTGAATTCAACAAAGCCGTCACCTTCACCAATGCCAACATCGTCTACAACGTTAGCGCCACGCCGCCAGACGAGGTGACGCAGGCGATCGGCAATCGCATTGTGATCAATGCCAATGGCGCGGACGCGAGGGTCAATCTGGCGGCGGGTAAAACGCTGGAAGTGGTGGGCGCGACGGGCGGTGCGATCAAAGCCTCCAACGGCGCGCAAGCGGTGATTGATGGCAAACTGGCGAGTCGCGGCAGCATCACCAATAACGGCACGGCGCTGGTGTTAACCGATAACAGCAGTGGAACCAATAATGGGGTAATTAACGGCGGCTTCCTCAATCGTCAGGATGGTACCGGCATTGGCTCGACCGGCTACGGTGCCAACGGCGTAGCCGTGCAAACCGGTAGCACCTTTAACAACAACGGCATCCTCAACCTCGCCACCACCGGCAGCAATTCACAGTATGGCGTGGCGGGCATCAATCTTGGCGTGTCCTCCACCGCCAATAACAGCGGCAATATCAACGTCGGCGTCAACGGTTCGAGCGCGCGCGGCACCGCGTCTGGCGTGTTACTGACCGACGCCACTTCCAGCTTCACCAATAACGCCAGCGGCAATATCTACATTGGTCGCGGACCGCAAAACAGCCTTGGTGAGGCGACGGCGGATACCGCGATGAACCAAAGCGGGTTGACCAGCGGTATCGCTCTGGTCGCCAACGGCAACGCGGTTAACAACGGCAACATTACCCTCGGCACGAGAACGCAGAACGCGGCGGGGATGTCAGCGACCGGTGCGAATAACGCCACCATGATCAACACCGGCGCCATCAATGTGAACGGTGCGGCTGCCACCATTCCGCGTGAAAACGTCGGCATGCTGGTGACCAACAGTGCCGGCAACATCAATAACGCGGGTACCATTAACCTGAATGGCGTGAACGGCACCGGCCTGAAAGTGCTGGCGACCAATGGCAACACCGCCAGCGCCACCTCAACTGGCACCATCAACGTGGCAGGCGGGGCCGATCCGGCCAGCGGCACGCGTAACTATGGCGTGTGGGTGGAAGGGCAAGGTGCAACTGGCACGGCGCAGGCCACCGTCGATGGCCCGATCAATCTCAGCGGCAATGGCGCGATCGGCGTGCATGCACGCGGCAATTCCACGGTGACCGTGGATCCGGCTGCCGTACCGACCTTTTCGAACGGCACCAATCAGATCGCCTTCTTCGCCTACGGCCCCAATGCGCTGATTAACGTGCTGGGCAACAATCCGTTTGATGTCACCACGCAGAACTCCACGCTGTTTCGTGTTGAGCAGGGCGCAGACTTCAACGGTAACGCCTTGTCGCTCACCGCGTCGGGTGCCGGTTCTACCGCCGTGCTCGGTAGCGGCGCAGGCACCGAAGTGAGCAGCGATGCGGCGGTGATCAACGTCAGCGGCAGCGGTGCCAATGGCATCACGGTGGAAGGGGGCGCAACGGGTATTATTGATGCCGCAACCACCATGAATCTCACCGGTAGCAACGCAATTGGCGCGATCGTTGACGGACAAAAACACGACATCTTTGGCAGAAACAGCGGCTCGCCGGTGACCAGCACCCGCCTGAACTCTGCGGCGTCATTGAATGCGTCGCAGAGTGGATTGACTGGTTATCTGGCCCGCAATCGCGCGCAGTTGACCAACAGCGGCGATATCACCTTCAGCGGCGCCAACGCCACCGGCATTCGCGTCGAGAGCGGTGCGACCGGCACCAACAGCGGCAATATCAACATCAACGATGGCGGTACCGGCATCGCGGTGAACAGCGGCAGCAGCACCTTTGCCACCACCGCCAATAACACCGGCACCATCAATGTTAATGGCGGCAGCACCACCAACCGCAGCCGAGGCGTCAGCGCCAGCGGCAATCGCGCGGTAGCCAACCTGAACGGTGGCACGCTGAATCTCAACGGCACCGGCGCGATTGGGGCGGAAGCGCTCAACGGTGCGCTGGTGAATATCGCCGCCGGTTCAGCGCCGGTATTCAATAACAGTGACCAAATTGCTTATCACGCGGCGGGCAGCGGATCGCGCATCAGCTCCGCCACCAACGCGTTAAATATCAACAGCAGCGGCTCAACCGGCTATCGCATTGATGACGGCGCGGCGCTGAGTTTCACCACGCCGACCACCCTCACCGCCAGCGCCAGCAGCAGCACCGGCGCGATTATCTCCGGCAGCGGCAGCAGCCTGAATAGCAGCAACGCCAACTTCACCGCCAGCGGCCAGGGCAGCACGGCGATCCGTGCTGAGGGCGGTGCGAACGCCACGCTCGATAGCGGCAGCAGCATCAACCTCAGCGGCAGCAACGCGGTCGGCGTGCTGATTAATAATCTGCGTACCGATTTGAGCAACGCGCTGGATGGCACGTCAGCGGCCACCCGCGTTACCAGCAACGGCAATGTGAGCGGCGCGGGCAATGGCGCGATGGGTTTTGATGTCACTAACGGCGCAGAGTTGGTCAACAACGGCAATGTGAACCTCACCGGCAGCAACAATATTGGGATCCGTTCGCGCGCCGGCAGCACGCTGACCAACAACGGCGTGGTCAACGTAGCCAACGGCACCGGGCTGGATGTCTCCGGCAGCGGCAGCACGCTGGCGAAAGGCGGCACCATCAATGTCGATAACGGTATCGCGGGCGTGCGCATCAGCGACGGCGCGCAGCTGGCGCTTACCGGCAGCGACACGGTGATCACCACGCGCGGCAATGCGCATGGCATTTTGCTGGATAGCGGTGCGTCCGCACTCAGCGCCAGCGACGCCACGGTGAACGTGCTGGGCAGCGGCAACGGCATCGAAAACCGCGCCGAACTAAGCAACGTTGGCCTGAGCAATCTCACCATTAACGTCGGTGACGGCAACGGGATTCGCACCGCCGTGCCATTTGATCCGGCTTCGACGGTGACCACCAACGTCTCCGGCAGCGGCAGCGGCCTGAATATCGCCAATGCCGATGGTTCCACCACCCGCGGCGATCTGACGTTGGGGTCGGGCTATCAATTTAATGTTACCGGCGCAGGCGGCACCGGTATCCGCGCCAATACCACCGGCAATGTCACCACCGCCGCCAACGTCAATATCGACAATGCGGCGGGCGGATCGGCGCTGGTCTCCAGCACGGCGGGCACCATCGTCAATACCGGCAACTTCACCTCCAACAGCCTGACGGCGCCGGTGGTGGATCTGCGCGGCGGTAAAACCATCTTCGAGAACCTCGGCAACATCATCACCGCCAATCCACAAACCGTGGCGGTAGCGGGCAGCAACGCCGATGACGAAATTCTGCTGACCGAAGGCGCGGTGCAGGGCGATATCAATCCGGGCGGCGGATCGGATCGGTTCCGCTGGACGGGCGGAACGCTCAACGGCAGCCTGACCATGGGCAACGACAACAACAACACGGCTGAAGTGAGCAAGGTCGATCTCGGCACCACCTACCATCTCACCAGCGGTAATGGCACCGGCAACACCTTGACCTTCAATCAGATTGGCGCGCGCGGCGGCAGCTTCAGCGCCGACGATCTCAGCAAAGGCGTTAATCTTGGCAGCGGCTGGAGCACCATCAACTTCGCCAATACCCAATGGACACTAACCGATAACCTGCAGCTGGCGCACAGCACCATCAATGTCGATGCGGATTCCACGCTGTATGCCGGCGATAACGTGCATCCGACGCTATCCGGCGGCACCGCCGATTCGCTGCTGGTGAACAACGCCGGTACGCTGGATCTCACCAACGGCGCGGGTTCACCGGGCAACACGCTGGATATTGCTGGCTCGCTGGCGTCGAGCGGCGGCCAGCTCAATCTGGTCACTAATCTCAACCAGGGTGGTGCGCTAAGCAATCAGTTCACTGACCACATTAACGTCACCGGCAATGCCAGCGGTACCACGCTGGTGAATGTGAAACTGGCGGATGCCAGCATCGGCGCACTCACCGATCTCAATCAAAATGGAGGGGTAGAGGGCAACGAAGGGATCTCGCTGGCGCAGGTAGGCGGTAATGCCAGCGCCAACAGCTTCGCGTTGAAGGATGGCTATCTCGGTGCCGGGCCGTGGCAATATCGGCTCTACACCTTTGCACCGGGCAGCAGCGATCCCAGCCAGCGTTTAGTCAGCGGCAGCGGCAATAACTATTGGGATTACCGTCTGGCGAACTACTACGTGTGTGAGGATAGCGCTAACTGTCAGCCGACCTTCGTCACCGATGCCTTTGGCACGCCGCAAAGCTACGATTCGCGTCCGGCGGTGGTGCCGCAGGTGCCATCTTATGTGTCGGCACCGGTTGGCCTGGCCTATTACACCTCGGCGATTATCGACGATCTGCATAAACGTCTTGGTGAACTGCGCCACGAGCAGACACGTCCGCAAGGCAACGGCGGCGAGATGTTCCTGCGCTATATCGGCTCGAACCTGAAGTACAAGAGCGATAAGAGTTTCCGCGACTTCGGTTATGACTTTGACCTCGATTACAGTGCGGTGCAGGTGGGCGGCAATCTGCTGCGACTCGATGGCGAGCAGGATAGCCTGCGCGGCGGTTTAGCCTATACGCGCGGTAATACGCGCATTCGTCCGCATGCGGCCGACGGTTACAGCAGCACCACTTTCGACAGCGACAGCCTGGCGTTTTACGGCACCTGGCAGCGTCAGAGCGGCTTCTATCTGGACGGTGTGTTGTCATTTGACTGGCATCGCGGCGAAACCGATATCGCCCGCACGCAAGAAGTAGCGAAGCTGAAAGGCCACGGCTGGACGGCATCGCTGGAGAGCGGCTATCCGTTTGCGTTGGGCGATGGCTACAAGCTTGAGCCGCAGGCGCAGCTGATGTACATGAAGCTGAATATGAATGATTTCACCGATAAAGACGGCAACAACGTGCGTTATGGCGACTATAACCAAACTATTGGTCGTCTCGGCGCGCGCCTCGATCGTACCTGGACCGACGACAGTAATCGTCAATACACCCCTTATCTGCGCGCGAACTACTACAAAGGTTGGGGCGGCAGCGCAGATACCTCGGTGTCATCGGTGGATAATCCGGCATTTGGCGCCACCTTCAGCAGCGGCAAGTTTGGACAGATGTGGGAAGTGGGCGCCGGCGGCACTGCAACCCTGCAGAAGGATGTTTCATTGTATGCGGAAGCGGATTATCGCAAAGAGATCGCTGGCAATGGTGCTAAAGGGTGGCGGTATAACGTGGGGGTCCGCTGGCAATTCTGATTTCCCTGCGCCCTTTGCGCCGCAGGTGCGTTGGCTGCGCTCGCTCACCCCGGTCACAGAGTTCACTCTGCTCCCGGGGATGAGCGAGCTTGCCGCCTTCCTGCGACACAAATGGCTTTGGGAAATCCCATCTCCCTGCGCCCTTTGCGCTGCAGGTGCGTTGGCTGCAACACAAATGGCTTTGAGACACTCCATTGCCCTTCGCCCTGCAGGTCTGATGAATGCGTTTAAATTAAAGATTGATTTGGTTTATTGTAAAACCCGGTTAATCGATGAGCTAAGTGAAAAAGTGTGAAAGCCGCTGCAAAGCGGCTTTTTTATTGCCCTGAATTTGAAACTGGTGCTAAAGCTCAAGCCGTACGATGCCGAAAAGATAAAAAAGTATTATCGATTGCTTCTTTTCGCCTGCGTATTGCAAGGACACACACATGCGTAACAACCAGCCCGTCACTCAGCGTGAATTCGCTTTTGACGATGACGCCACATTGATGTCGACTACCGATCTCAACAGCTACATCACCTATGCCAACGATGCCTTTATTGAAGTCAGTGGCTTCAGTCCGGAAGAGGTGAATGGCCAGCCACACAACATGGTGCGCCACCCGGATATGCCGCCGGAAGCCTTTGCCGATATGTGGGCGACCCTCAAACAGGGCGAGCCGTGGACGGCGCTGGTGAAAAACCGGCGTAAAAATGGCGATCACTATTGGGTGCGCGCCAACGCCATTCCGGTGGTGCGTGAAGGCAAGGTGCAGGGTTTTATGTCGGTGCGCACCAAGCCGTCGGTGGAGGAGGTTCGCCAGACCGAAGCGCTGTACCGCGACTTCCGCGAAGGGCGCGTCAAAGGACGCCGCTTCCATAAAGGCTTGATGGTCGGCACCGGCTGGCGTCGCCTGGGCTCGATCCTGAAAACTCTGCCGCTGCGCTGGCGCATCCGCTCAACCTTATTAACGTTGCTGCCGCTCTCGGTGATTGGCGTCTGGCTGCTGGACCTTGCACCTCTTGCCGTTGGCTGCTTTGCCGGCGGCATGGCGGGCCTTTTACTGCTGGCGAGTCTGTGGCTGGAGCAGCAAATTTCACGTCCGATGGAGCGCATGTGCCGTCAGGCATTGAGCGTGGCGACCGGCGCCAGCCATAAAGTGGAGCAGATCGATCGCGTTGATGAGATTGGCGTGACGCTGCGCGCCATCGGTCAGCTTGGTCTGATGTTCCGCTGGCTGGTGGATGATGTCAGCGGCCAGGCGATCAACGTGCTGAGCGCCAGCGATGCCATTGCGCGCAGCAACGACGAATTGAGCCGTCGCACCGAACAAGCAGCGGCTAACGTGCAGCAAACCGCCGCCACCATGAACGAAATGACCGCCACGGTGAAGAGCAACACCGATACCGCCAAAGAGGTCAATGGGCTGTCGGAAAACACCAGTCATGCGGCGATCAAAGGCGGCGAAGTGATGCAGGAGATGGTGGGCATGATGGCGGAGATCGCCGACAGCTCGAAGCGCATCGCCAACATCACCAGCGTGATTGACGGTATCGCTTTTCAGACCAATATTCTGGCGCTCAACGCCGCAGTGGAAGCCGCGCGCGCCGGTGAGCAGGGCAAAGGCTTTGCGGTGGTGGCCGGTGAAGTGCGCAATCTCGCACAACGCAGCGCCAAAGCCGCCAGCGAAATCAAACATCTGGTGGAAACCAGCGCCAGCCGCGTGCAATCGGGCAGCGATCACGCCGATGCGGCTGGGCACACCATGCAGGAGATTGTCGATCAGGTGCAGAATGTCACTGCGCTGATCGCGCAAATCAGCGGCGCGACCGCCGAGCAGGCCATCGCGCTGACGCAGGTCAGCACGGCGGTGGAAGATCTCGACGAAATCACCCATCAAAATGCCGCGCGCGTGGCGGAAAGCGCCGAAGCGTCCGGTCGCATGAAGCATCAGGCCAATCGTCTGGTGGAAGCGATCAGCGTGTTCCGTTAACGCATGTCGCGTTCGGCGCGCAGTGCGCCGGGTGGCGTGCCAACAATGCGTTTGAAGGCGCGGCTAAACGCCGCCAGCGAACCGTAACCGAGGTGGAAGGCAACGCTTTCCACCGCTTCGCCCTCGTTCACGATACGTTCCACCGCCAGCCGCATGCGCAGCTCGGTAAGATAGCGCAGCGGCGTCATGCCGGTTGCCGTCTGGAAGCGCGCGGCAAACACCGAGCGTGAACTGCCGGATTCGCGCGCCAGCCGCTCCACCGTCCAATTTTCGCCGGGTGCGCGATGCATCGCCGCCATCGCCAGGCTGAGACGCGGATCGCGCAGCGCCTGCACCAGGCCGCTGCCTTTGCCGCAGCCGTTCTCCACCCAGCCCCGCACAATTTGCGCCGCCACCACATCCGCCAGCCGCGACAAAATCCCGGCGAAACCGGCTTTGCGCTGCCGCGTTTCGCGCTCCATCGCATCGAGAATCGGCTGAATTTCCGGGTACTGCGCCAGCAGCGTACTCACCAGCATCACATCTGGCATGGTGTGCACCAGCGGCTGCATGCCGCCCAGTTCAAACGCCATGCAGGCGCTGAACAGAATCACATCGCTGTTATCCGGGCAAAGTTCGGTGCTGTCGTCGATGGCACAGACGCTGGCGCAAATCGGGCGGCTATTAAACGTCGAAATGGGTTCGCAAACGGCCTCTTCGCTGGAGATCAGCGCGTGCGGTTTGCCGTGCGGGATCAGCAGCGCATCGCCGGCCTGCAGCGGATAGATCACGCCTGACGCCGAGCGAATCAGTAACGATCCGCGCCCAACAAAATGCAGCTGCGCGCGACCAGGCGCGTCGTCATATTGCAGGCCAAAAGGCGCGTGCAGCGCGATACGCTGGTATTTGACGCCGTACAGGCGCATGCCCATCAGCAATTCACTGGTCAGATCTTCATAGCGGCTCATACCAATCCCAGACGAATAATCAAAAAACAAAGTTTCTGCATCATAGATCGTCTGATGAACAGTCACTATGCTTAACGCTAAATATTTTGTGATGGGGATCACAGATGAGCCTGGATACTGAAATAGTCGAAACACCGTTAGACGTGGATAAACCGGCGTGGGGCGCGGTGTTTGCCATGGCCTTTGGCGTGTTCGGCCTGATTACCGCAGAATTTCTGCCGGTAAGCTTGCTGACGCCGATTGCCGACACGCTACGCATCAGCGAAGGGCAGGCGGGACAAACCGTGACCGTGACTGCGCTGGTGGCGCTGCTCACCAGCCTGGTGATTGGCAACGTTACGCGCCAACTTGATCGTCGCGTGGTGATGCTGGCCTTTACGCTGCTGCTGATTGCCTCCGCGCTGCTGGTGGCCTTTGCCGAGAATCTGCCAATGATTCTGCTGGCCCGCGTGCTGCTGGGCGTGGCGATTGGCGGCTTCTGGACGCTCTCGACCGCGATTACCATGCGTCTGGTGCCGAGCGATCAGGTGCCGCGCGCGCTATCCATCGTGTTTAGCGGTATTTCGCTGGCGACCATTATTGCTGCGCCGCTCGGCAGCTATCTGGGCGGCATTATTGGCTGGCGTAACATCTTCATTCTGACCGCTGCATTAGGCGTGCTGGCGCTGCTGTGGCAGTTCTTCACCTTGCCCGCGATGCCGCCGATTAATAAAGCGCGCAGCGGTGGCGTGCTGGATCTGCTGCGTAAAAGCGTGATGCGCTGGGGCATGCTGGCGGTGATCATGATGTTTACCGGCCACTTCGCCTTCTTTACTTATCTGCGTCCGTTCCTCGAAGGCAGCGCGCAGCTGAACGTCAATCAGCTGTCGCTGGTGCTGCTGGCGTTTGGCGTGGCGAACTTCTTCGGTACTTCGCTGGCGGGATATCTGGTGACGCGTAGCGTATCGCTGACGTTAACCGCGATGGCGCTGGTGATGAGCGTGACCGCGCTGCTGCTGGTGAGTTTCGGCGAGGTGTCGTGGCTGGTCGCGGCGGGCGTGGCGCTGTGGGGCCTGGCGTTTGGTTCGATGCCAACCGGGTGGTCAACGTGGATCTCCCGCGCGGTGCCGGACGATGCGGAATCAGGCGGCGGTTTGCTGGTCGCCACCATTCAGCTGGCGATCACCGCCGGTGCCGCAGCCGGCGGCTGGATGTTTGATTTGCAAGGCGCCGGCGGCGTGTTCCTCGCCAGCGGCGTGCTGATGCTGCTGGCGGCCATCACCATCTTCACCCGCGTTCGTCATCACGGTTAACACCTATGCCATCCGTCGCGGCGCGATAAATCGCGCCGCGATAGCATTATGCGTTCTGGCTATCACAGCCATATATCCTGCCTTTTAATTAAATGTCAGATTTTTAACCCTTTGCACAAAGGTTAACCCAAACGTGCTTTTTATGTTCAAAATATTCGAATGACAACGGCAAATCTCTCCGCTTTTTACTGATCAATTCTGCGCCTATTATATCTCTCAACAAGGCGATGACGCCTTACTCAATCAAACGTACATTAAGGAATTGACCATGAAAACCATCAAAACTTTTGCTGCTGTTGTTGCTCTGACCGTTCTGCCATTCGCGAGCTTTGCGCAAAGCATCACTGCAACCGCTTCAACGCTGGATGGAGCAGAAGCGCAAATCGCTGCTCAGGCGCATGAAGCTGGTGCTTCGTATAAAGTGACCGAAGCCAACTTCAACAACGGCGTGCACATGACTGCTGAACTGACCAAATAAGTTGCATTAACGTTCTGTGCTGACAGGGTGCCTTCGGGCGCCCTGGCGGCGTTGGTAAGCCGATAAAATCCTGTCACTTTCCCTTCGAAATGATTACTATTCTCAAAAAGTAGCACCCTTCGTCGGCTCGCCTCGGGCTGTCTTTTTAACATTGGTTGTAATGTCGGGCTTTCACTTCACTGCCATCAGGCGGTGTTTTTGCTATGGAGAAGTTATGAAGGCGAATAAAAAATCGTGGGCGCTGCGTCCACTGCTGCTGGCAACAGCGCTGTTCTCAACCTCTGCGGTGATGGCGGCGGAGTCTCAGCCGTTGAACCAGGCGATCTCAAAAGGCGCTTACGAGTTGGCGTTCAGCAACAGCGATAATGCGCTGTTCCTGGCGACCGCGCAGAGTACCACCGACAAAAAAGGCGGCACCGTTTATCGTCTCGATCCGCAGGATCTGGCGGTAAAGCAAACCATCAACACCGATCTGCCGACCTTTGGCGCGGCGATCAACCAGAAAACCAACATTCTCTATTTCGGTAACACCCGCGATGCTGCACTGACTGCAGTGGATGCCACCAGCGGCAAGGTGATCAACACGCTGGTGCTGGATGGGCGTCAGCGCAGTGAAACCGTGCGTCCGCTGCAGCCGCGCCAGTTGGCGGTTGATCCGGCGACCGATCGAGTTTACATCACTGGCCTCGGTGAGCAGAGCGTGGTGTGGGTGGTGGATGGCAAAACCCTGCAACTGATCAGCACCGTGCCGAACACCGGCAAAATGGGCACCGGTTTAGCGATCGATTCTGCGGCGCAAAAACTGTACGTCACTAACTCCGATGGCGAACTGGTGACCATCAATACGCGCCTGAACGCGATTGAAAAGCGTCAGAAAATCGATGGCGACAAAGATCACTTCTTCCTCAATATCTCGCTGGATACCAAAGGCCATCGCGCCTTCCTCAGCGACTCAAAACAACCGCAGGTGCTGGTGCTGGATACCCGCACCCAGCAGGTGATCCACAAGATCGATGTGCCGGAATCGCTGGCGGTATTGTTTAATGCCGATCGTGATGAGCTGTACGTCACGCACCGTAAAGCGGGCGAAATCAGCATCATCGACGCCAGCAGTTACCAGGTAAAACGCACGGTGAAAGCGCCGGGCCTGCCAAACAGCCTGGCGCTTTCCGCCGATGGCAAAACCCTGTTTGTCAGCATCAAGCAGCCGGGTTCACGCAAAGAACCACCAAAAAATCCAGATAGCGTGCTGCGCATCGCTTTATAAGCGGTAATAGTCTGAATTAAAGGGCGGCTTGTGCCGCCCTTTGCATTTCCGCACTTCGCTGCGTCTATTCTTTACGCACATACGCTACCTTGTAGGACGACAACACCAAAGGAGAGGATGCAATGAGCCAGTTTTTTATGCATGAGAAAAACGATCTGGTTAACGAAGCCATCGAAGGGGTTTTGCTGAGTACGCCGTGGCACAACCTCAGTCGCCTCGATCTCGGTGATGAGATTCGCGTGGTGGTGCGTTTGGACTGGGATAAAAGCAAAGTGGCGCTGATCTCGGGCGGCGGTTCTGGCCATGAACCGGCGCATGCCGGATTTGTCGGCAAAGGCATGCTGACGGCGGCGGTGTGCGGCGATATTTTCGCCTCGCCGAGCGTCGATGCGGTGTTGAACGCCATTGTTAACGTCACCGGCGATGCCGGTTGCCTGCTGATTGTGAAGAACTATACCGGCGACCGTCTTAACTTCGGTCTGGCGGCAGAGAAAGCCAAAAACCTCGGCTACAAAGTTGAGCTGGTGATGGTGCAGGATGATATCGCGCTGCCGGAAAACCCGCAGCCGCGCGGTATCGCCGGGACTGTGCTGGTGCACAAAATCGCTGGCTTTGCGGCGGAGCAGGGACAATCGCTGGATGAGGTCAAAGCGCTGGCACAGCGTGCGATTGATGCCACATCGTCCATCGGTTTGGCTTTCGCCACTTGTCATGTGCCGGGCGAAAAACGCGATGAGCGCGTCGAGCCCGGGCACAGCGAGCTCGGCATGGGCATTCACGGCGAGCCGGGTGTAATCACGCTGGATACGCAAGACAGCCGCCAAATCACCAGCATCATGACCGATAAACTGGCGCAGGCGCTGCCGGACGGCAAGCAAGCGCTGTTGCTGATCAACAATCTCGGTGGCTTCTCGCAGCTGGAGCTGGCGCTGTTAACGCGTGAAGTGTTGCAGTCGCCGCTGGCGGCACGCATCACGCATCTGCTGGGGCCGGCAACGCTGGTCAGCGCGCTGGATATGAAAGGTTTTTCGCTGACGCTGCTGGCGCTGGAGGAGCCGTTCCTTGAAGCGTTAAACGCGCCGGTTCAGGTGCTGGGTTGGGTGCCGGTGTATGACTTTGCGCCGATCAGCCTGCAACGTGCAGAGAAAATCGGCAGCGTGCTGGATTTTGATGCCTCTGAGAATGCGGAGGTGGCGCGCATCGTCGCCAGCGTCACGCAGACGCTGATCGATCTGGAAAGCGAGCTGAACGCGCTGGATGCCAAAGTGGGCGATGGCGATACCGGCTCAACCTTTGCCGCCGGGGCGAAGAAAATTCAGCGCGGCCTGCAGGAAAAACAGCTGCCGCTGGATGAGCTGCCAACCTTGCTGGCGCTGATTGGCGAGCAGCTGGCGACGGTGATGGGGGGATCGAGCGGCGTGTTGATGTCAATTCTGTTCACCAGCGCCGGCCAGCAGCTGGAAGAGGGCAGCGCGCTGCCGCAGGCATTGATGCACGGTCTGGAGCGCATGAAACATTACGGCGGCGCGCAGCCGGGTCATCGTACGTTGGTGGATGCGCTGCAACCGGCGCTGGAAGCGTTAGTGGCGGGCGAGTCGCTGGCTGCGGCGGCAGAAGCGGCGCAGAAAGGCGCCGACGCCACTGCGCAGATGCAGAGCGCCAAAGCGGGGCGTTCCGCGTATCTGAACCAGCAGAGTCTGGATGGCGTGAAAGATCCGGGCGCGTATGCGATTGAGAAGGTGTTTACGGTGTTGGCGGGTTAAACAGAGTGCGCCTGGCCCCTCACCCTAACCCTCTCCCGCAAGCGGGAGAGGGGACTGACCGAGCACATATTTGACATTTGGCAGCGTCTCCCTCTCCGTGGGAGAGGGCCGGGGTGAGGGCACCAGCCGCACCGCACTACCACCTTACTCCGCGGCTTCGCGCATCATCTCTTCGTGTGGAATATCCTGCAAAATCTGCTCGAAACTGCGCAGACGTTTATAGATCGACATCAGCTCAACCAGCGTCGACCAAGAGGTAATGAGATACTGGAATGACGAACGCACCTGATCAAACACGTTAGTGATTTGGTTCATCATGCCCAACGTAATGGATGCGGTCACAATCGACGGTAACAGTAAAAACAGTCCGAACAGATTATCGACCTGCAGATAAAGAATGCGGGTGATATTAAAGTACAGATAGTGGAAATAGAGGCGGAAATAGTTATGGCGTACGCGGCTAAATAACTCTGCCACCGTTGGCGGAGCCGCCCGATCGGCATGATCCTCCCCGTACACCAGCTCTTTACGATAGGCCGCTTCAACCCGTTGATTGCGGAATTCCAGTCCGGGTAGCTTGATACCTACCAGCGCCAGTAAACCCGTACCAAAAATTGACCACAGCAGGGCGGCGATGACCAGCGCGTAAGGAAGATTGCCAAGAATTGGCACCTCTTTAACGTTGGGTGACAGTGCGACCAACACCGGCAGAAATGCCACCAGCGTCATGATCGCCTGAATAAAATTCACTCCCCAATCTTCCAGTGTGCCGGCGAAGCGCATGGTATCTTCCTGGACACGCTGCGCAGCACCTTCCACGTGGCGTAAGCGTTGCCAGTTATGCATGTAGTAGTTGTTCATCGCAGTACGCCAGCGGAATATCCAGTGGCTGATAAAGAAGGAGCTTATTACACCAATCACTACCGCGATCAGCGCGATACCGAGGAAAGCGGTGAGCTGATGGTAAAATTCCTCAATAGTGACGGCATTCGCCTTGCTCAGCGCTTTTTGGATCATATTGCCAAACGGATTGTACCAGGCATTGATCGCCACGCTCACCTGCACGCTAAACCAGGTAATGAAGATGATTAACGCAGCCCCCCAAACCGACCAGCGCTGCCACGGATGGTTATCAATCACGCGCCACGCCAGCGCAAAGAGGCCGGCAACGATCCAGTAATAGGCATAAAACCACAGTTGGCTGATGTGAATAAAACGGCTGGCATTGGTTGGCAAAGGTTCGTGCATCGCCGCCTGGAGTGCAGGCCAGCGCGCGGGGAAATCACTGAAAAAGCCAAACCAGGCAAAAATCGCGACTAAACTCCAAATCGCAGCTGAGCTGAAAAACAGCGTTGGCCGCGGAAAAAAGGACTTAAACATAGGCACTCCGCTGTTGTGTGTACGCTTTTATACCGCTTCAGACCTCTATCTGTCTGTTGTGGGTTGTATCAGACGATGTCAGTTTCGCCGCTGCGATGTAAAACGACAGCGGCAATTGTTAAGTAATTAGTGCGAATTTGTTTCTAGCAACTAAATTATCCACAGCAATGGTGTTACAATATTTGTACTGTTACCGGTAACAGTGCTGCTGTATCCCTTAAGCTATCAATAAAAAAACAATACAACGCAACTACTTAACTTTCATGCCGCATTATATGTGGTACTGAGGCAATGTCATGTCAGAACAAAAAAATGGTCACACTCGCAGGGATTTTCTGCTGAGAACCATCACCCTGGCGCCGGCAATGGCGGTGGGCAGTACGGCGATGGGCGCACTGGTGGCACCAATGGCCGCTGGGGCAGCAGAACAAAACGCATCACCACAACAGGCGCGTAGCTACCAGCCCACCTGGTTCACCGCCGAAGAGTTTGCCTTTATCACTGCGGCCGTGGCGCGCCTGATCCCCAACGACGAACGCGGTCCTGGCGCACTGGAAGCCGGCGTGCCGGAATTTATCGATCGTCAAATGAACACGCCGTATGCCACCGGTAACAACTGGTACATGCAAGGTCCGTTCAATCCCGATCTGCCAAAAGAGTTAGGTTATCAGCTGCCGCTGGTGCCGCAGCAGATCTACCGTCTCGGCCTCGCCGATGCCGATGGCTGGAGCAAAAAACAGCATGGCAAAGTGTTTGCCGAGCTGACGGGCGAACAGCAGGATGCGCTGCTGACCGCGTTTGAAAGCGGCACGGCCGAGTTCCCGCAGCTGCCGGCGAAAACCTTCTTCTCCTTCCTGCTGCAAAACACCCGCGAGGGCTATTTCAGCGATCCGATCCACGGTGGCAATCAAGGCATGGTGGGCTGGAAGCTGATTGGCTTCCCAGGCGCGCGCGCTGACTTTATGGATTGGGTGGAACGCGGTGAACGTTATCCGTTCCCGTCAGTGGATATTCGCGGGGAGAGGACGTAAGCGTGGCAAATGAATTGAAAAAAGTGGACGCGGTCGTGGTCGGTTTCGGCTGGGCGGGTGCCATCATGGCGAAAGAGCTGACCGAAGCGGGCCTGAATGTGGTGGCGCTGGAGCGCGGTCCGCATCGCGATACCTACCCGGATGGATCTTATCCGCAGTCGATTGACGAACTGACCTATAACATCCGCAAAAAGCTGTTCCAGGATCTGTCGAAAAGCACCGTAACGATTCGTCACGATGCCTCGCAAACCGCCGTACCTTATCGCCAGCTGGCAGCGTTTCTGCCCGGCACTGGCACCGGCGGCGCGGGTCTGCACTGGTCAGGCGTGCATTTCCGTGTTGACCCGGTAGAACTGAACCTGCGCAGCCATTACGAGCAGCGTTACGGTAAAAACTTCATCCCGGAAGGCATGACGATCCAGGATTTCGGCGTCAACTATGACGAGCTCGAACCCTTCTTCGATCAGGCCGAGAAAGTGTTCGGCACCTCGGGCAGCGCCTGGTCAATCAAAGGCAAACTGCTGGGCAAAGAGAAGGGCGGCAACCCGTACGCGCCAGATCGTTCCAGCGACTTCCCGCTGCCGGCGCAGAAGCGCACCTACTCGGCACAGCTGTTCGCGCAAGCGGCGGAATCAGTGGGTTATCACCCTTATGATATGCCGTCGGCCAACACCTCAGGCCCCTACACCAACACCTACGGCGCACAGATGGGCCCGTGCAACTTCTGCGGTTTCTGCAGCGGTTACGCCTGCTACATGTATTCCAAAGCCTCGCCGAACGTCAACATCCTGCCCGCGTTGCGTCAGGAACCGAAGTTCGAGCTGCGCAACAACGCCTACGTGCTGCGCGTTAATCTGACCGACGATAAAAAGCGCGCCACCGGCGTGACCTATCTCGATGGTCAGGGCCGCGAAGTGGTGCAGCCTGCGGATCTGGTGATCCTGTCGGCGTTCCAGTTCCACAACGTGCATCTGATGCTGCTCTCCGGCATCGGCAAGCCGTATAACCCGATTTCCAACGAAGGTGTGGTGGGGCGTAACTTCGCCTATCAGAACATCTCGACGCTGAAAGCGCTGTTCGACAAAAACACCACCACCAACCCGTTTATCGGTGCCGGTGGCGCAGGTGTGGCGGTGGACGATTTCAACGCCGACAACTTCGATCACGGTCCGCACGGTTTCGTGGGCGGTTCGCCATTCTGGGTGAACCAGGCCGGTACCAAGCCGATCTCGGGTTTGCCGACGCCGAAAGGCACGCCAAACTGGGGCAGCCAGTGGAAATCTGCGGTCGCGGATACCTACAACCATCACATCTCGATGGATGCGCACGGCGCGCACCAGTCGTATCGCGCCAACTATCTCGATCTCGATCCGAACTACAAAGATGCCTACGGCCAGCCGCTGCTGCGTATGACCTTTGACTGGCAGGATAACGACATCAAGATGGCGCAGTTCATGATCGGTAAGATGCGTAAAATCACCGAAGCGATGAACCCGAAAATGATCATCGGCGGCGCGAAAGGGCCGGGCTCGCACTTCGACACCACCGTGTATCAAACCACGCACATGAGCGGCGGCGCGATCATGGGTGAAGATCCGAAAACCAGCGCGGTGAACCGTTACCTGCAGAGCTGGGATGTGCCGAACGTGTTTGTGCCAGGTGCGTCGGCTTTCCCGCAGGGACTCGGCTACAACCCAACGGGCATGGTCGCCGCGTTGACCTATTGGTCAGCCAAAGCGATTCGTGAACAGTATCTGAAGAACCCCGGCCCGCTGGTACAGGCATAAGGAACACGGCGATGATTAAAAGCATTTTAGCCCTGTTTCTGGGCACCATGACGTTCGCCGCAGTGGCGGACGAAGCAGGTTCGGACGCGTTGGTGAAGCGCGGTGAGTATCTGGCGCGCGCGGGCGACTGCGTGGCGTGTCACAGCGCGCAGGGCGGCCAGCCGTTTGCCGGTGGACTGCCGATGGCGACGCCGATCGGCACCATTTACTCCACCAACATCACGCCGGATAAAACCACCGGGATTGGTGACTACAGCTACGACGATTTCCAGAAAGCGGTGCGTCACGGCGTAGCGAAAAACGGCGACACGCTTTATCCGGCGATGCCGTATCCGTCTTACGCGGTGGTCAGCGATGACGACATGAAGGCGCTCTACGCCTACTTCATGCACGGCGTTCAGCCGGTGGCGCAGGCCAACAAAGAGAGCGACATTCCGTGGCCGCTGTCGATGCGCTGGCCGTTGTCCATCTGGCGCGGCATCTTCGCGCCGGACGTGAAAGCGTTCCAGCCGGCGGCGCAGGAAGATCCGCAACTGGCACGCGGTCGCTATCTGGTGGAAGGTCTCGGTCACTGTGGCGCTTGCCATACGCCGCGTAGCATCACCATGCAGGAAAAAGCGCTCAACAACGGCGAAGGCAATAACTATCTCGCTGGCAGCAGCGCGCCGATTGATGGCTGGACCGCCAGCAACCTGCGTGGCGACAACCGCGATGGCTTAGGCCGCTGGAGCGAAGAGGATCTCAGGCAGTTCCTGCGCTTTGGCCGCAACGATCACACCGCCGTATTCGGTGGCATGACCGATGTGGTGCAGCACAGCCTGCAGTATCTGAGCGATGACGATATCAGCGCGATTGCTAAGTATTTGAAATCATTAGGCGCGAAAGATCCGAATCAGGCGGTGTTTAAGCAGGATGATGCGGTGTCTCAGGCGTTGTGGAAAGGTGACGACAGCCAGCCGGGCGCATCGACGTATGTCGATAGCTGTGCGGCGTGCCACAAAACCGACGGCAGCGGCTATCAGCGCTTCTATCCGGCGCTGCGCGGCAATCCGGTGGTGATGGCAGACGATCCGACCTCGCTGATTCACATCGTATTGGTCGGCGGCACTTTGCCGGGCGTGAAAGGCGCACCTACGGCGATCACCATGCCAGCGTTCGGCTGGCGTCTGAACGATCAGCAGGTGGCGGATGTGGTGAACTTTATCCGTGGCAGCTGGGGCAATGGCGTGAAGTCGAGCGTGTCGGCGAAAGATGTGGCCGAGTTGCGTAAAGACGAAACCGTGCAGCCGAAGCAGGGTAATGCGGATATTAAGGTGTTGGAAGGGCAGTAACCCGTTGTGTGCTCGCTGTCCCCTATACCGTGCTCGCTGTCCCCCTCCTCGGTCCTCCCCCATTAATGGGGGAGGAAGATGCTGCTATATGGTAGTTCTGAAGCTGCATGTGGCAGCGTCTCCTTCCCCCGCTAGCGGGGGAAGGCCGGGATGGGGGACAGCCAGCACGATCTGGGGCAGCCAGCACGATCCGGGACAGCCAGCACGCTCAACCCTCAAATATTCTCCAAATCCATCCCACGGGTTTTCGGCCCGTAAATCCCCACCGACAGCATCACAATCAGCATGCTCAGCACGATAAAGGCGATCACGCCCTGGCTGCCGGCGTATTGCAAAATAAAGCCAATCAAAATGCTGCTGAACACCGTCGACAGGCGGCTAAACGAGTAGCAGAAACCCACCGCGCGGGCGCGAATGTGCGTCGGGAAAATCTCGGTCTGATAAGCGTGATAGCTGAAGGTTAGCCATGCGTTGCTGTAAGTGATCAGGAAACCACAGATGATCATCAGCACCGGATGGGTCATAAACGCAAACAGCGTGCCGAACACCACCGTCATCAGCGATGAAAACACGATCTGCCATTTATTCTCGAGCTTATCGGCGTAGCGGCTGCAAATCAGCGAGCCGAGCGGGTAGGCCAGCGTAATGAAAAACGCATACAGCAGGCTGTGCGTGACGGTGGCGCCTTTGCCCGACAGCAGCGCTGGCAGCCAGTTGCCGAAGCCAAAAAAGCCAATCGCCTGAAAGAAGTTCATCACTACCAGCATCAGCGTGCGCTGGCGATAGGCCGGTGCCCAAATCTCGCTGAAACGCCCTTGCTTAGGTTGCTCAGGTGCGAACTGTCCCCCATCCCGGCCTTCCTCCGCAACAGGGGGAAGGGGAGAAGCGATACCACAGCGCTTTTCCATCGCACTCAGCACCTGATGCGCTTCCTGATGCCGTCCTTGTTGCGCCAGCCAGCGCGCCGATTCGGGCAGGTTTTTGCGAATCAGCCAGATCACCAGCGAGCAGACCGCACCGGCGATCACCACCCAGCGCCAGCCTTCAAGGCTGAGAATGGTTTGCGGCACCAGCCACCACGACATTAGCGCCACCGTCGGCACCGACAGAAACTGGATAAAGAAGGAGAAGGCGAACGCGCGGCTGCGCAGATGCGCCGGTACCCATTCGGAGAGATAGGTATCGATGGTCACCAGCTCGACGCCGAGGCCAATGCCGACCAGGAAGCGGAACAGGATAATCATCTCTGCGCTCTGCTGGAACGCCATCAGCAGCGAAAACGCGCCGTACCACGCCAGCGCGCACATAAAGGTCAGGCGGCGACCAAAACGGTCGGCGTAGGGCGCAAGCAAACTCGCGCCGACAAACAGGCCGAGGAAAGTAGCGGAGGCAAATGCGGCCTGATCGGCGATGCCGAACACGCCCGCAGAACCGGTATGAAACACGCCCGCCGCCACCAGGCCGGAGCTGATATAGCCGGTTTCAAACAGATCGTAGAGCTCAAAGAAGCCGCCCAGCGCCAGCAGCGTGATAAAGCGCCACAGGCCGGCGGACGAGGGCAGCGCATCAATGCGCCCGGCTAAGGTGCGGCGATCCGCGCTCATGTGATCGTTCGCCATCCCTGTCGACGTGATGGTTGTCATTATTATGTATACCTCGGTGTTTGCAGAACCCGCTGACGGCTGAGATGGGTTTTAAAAATAATTAACCGTTAGCAAGCGAAGGAATAGCAGGATAATAAATTCGCTGAGAGTTGCCGAGAGGCAGGACGGTGACATTTTGGCAACATACGTTGCAGTTCACAGAAAAGTGATCGCCATCCGTGGCGCAGGTTTAGTGCAGGCTTGGGTAGACGCCGGGACCGATCGGTAAACCGAGCGCGTACCACGCCAGCAGCAGCACAATCCAGGTGGTGAAGAACACCAGCGGATAGGGGAAGATCAGCACGTAATAGGTGCCCAGTTGCGCATCTTTTTGATAACGCTGCAGGAAGCCGAGGAACAGCGGCAGGAACGGCGACATCGGTGCCAGCGGCAACACCGCAGAATCGGCGATGCGGAAGATCATCTGAGCAAACGCCGGATGGAAGCCAAGCAGCATAAACATCGGCACAAATACCGGCGCCAGAATCGACCAGATCGCCGATCCGCTGGCGATAAACATGCACAGGAACGCCGACAGGAACATCAAGCCCATAAACGCCGGTGCGCCGCTGATGCCCGCGCTCTCCAGCACATCGGTCAGGCCGATGGCCATGAACTTGCCCATGTTGCTCCAGTTGAAGAAGGCCACGAACTGCGACAGCGGAAACACCATCACAATAAAGCCCGCCATGCTCTTCATCGGATCCACCAGCAGCTGCGGGATATCATCCGCGCGGCGAATCTGCTTGGTTACCGCGCCATAGGCAATCGCCACCACAAAGAAGAACAGGATGATGATTGGCACAATGCCCTGAATAAACGGCGACGGAATAATGCCGCCGGTTTTCGGATTGCGCAGCGGCGCGTGTTCCGGCACCACCAGCAGCGCCATCAGCGCGATAAACACCAATGCGGCGATGCCGGCGGCTTTCAGGCCGCGATTCTCCAGTGCGGTGAGCGGCGGCAGACGATCGCTATTGCCGCCGTTCCACGCGGGCAGGCGCGGCTCGACAAATTTGTCGGTCAGCAGCGCACCGGCGATGGTCAGCACAATCACCGAGCTGGCCATAAAGTACCAGTTGTCGATCACGCTAACGTGTACGGTGTCGCTCACCGCTTTGGCGGCTTCGCTACTGATGCCGGACAGCAGCACGTCGGTGGTGACAATCAGCAGGTTGGCGGTAAAACCGGACGCCACGCCCGCAATCGCCGCCATCAATCCCGCCACCGGATGACGCCCCACCGCGAGGAAGATCAGCGCGCCGAGCGGCGGCATTACCACCAGCGCGGCATCGGAGGAGATGTGGCTGAAGAAGGCGATAAACAGCACCATGTAGCTGGCGTAGCGACGGCTCACGCGCGAAGCCATCTTCACCATCAGCGACTGCAGCAGGCCGACTTTTTCCGCCAGGCCGGCACCAATCACCAGCGCCAGAATCGATCCCAACGGCGTGAAGCCGCTGAAGTTTTTGATGATATTGGGCAGGATCCATTGAATCCCTGCCACGCTCAGCAGGTTATTCACCCGCACCAGCTCGCCGTTGGCCGGGTTTTTCACCGCCACGTCGAGGCTGCTGAGCACGGCGGTGGCCACCATCAGCACCACAATCAAATAGACAAACAGTAAAAACGGGTTCGGCACTTTGTTGCCGACGCGTTCAATCCAGCTGAACAGCTTTCCAGGGCTGCGGTTCTCCGTTGTTATTTCCATGGCAGGTCCTCATCAGTCGTCTTATTGTGTTTGCATGCCCGCTGAGGGCTATATTTTTTTATGTTTGGTCTTACAAATTTGCACATACCGTAGCGGCGCAATTCATTGCGCATTATCTGGATGGGCACGGAGCCGCCATTGATATGCGCGATGAATCGCGCCGCTACGGATGGTGCGGGTTGATGCTTTACGACGTTAACTTCGACGGCGTGACATCTGCTGGAATCGGGCAGACGTAAGGTTGCTCGCGGCGTACGCGCTGGAACTCGTCGCGGCAGCGCGCCAGCGCCGCGTCATCCTGCAGCAAGGTCAGCGCGGTGGCGGCCATCACTTTGGCGGCCAGACACATGCCTTTGTGCGCAATGGACGTGCGGCCCTGCGCCACCAGCTGCCAGGTGTGCAGCGGCGTGCCGAAGGCGAAGCAGGGCGCAAAACATTGCGCGGTGGGCGTCACCCAACTCACATCGCCGACGTCGGTTGAGCCGTAAAGGATCTCGCGCGTCACCGCATAGGGCGCCACTTCATCCATCAAAATCTTGTCGCCCAGCGCCGCTGCCCAGGCAACGCCCGCTTCACCGCCGGTGCGCGCCGCATTGAGACGCGCGTTACGCAGATCGTCTTTGCTCAGCGTGGATCGCATCTCGGCGGCAAACGCCTGTTCCGCATCACTGTAGTCAGGCAAACCAAACTGATGCAAATAGCGCTCCATCACGCTTTCCAGCGCGCGATTCGGCACGTAATTGGAGCAGGCTTTATCGAAGCGCACCGTCATCTGCGTGTCGGTCATCAGCGCCGCGCCTTTGGCGATGTTGATGACGCGCTGATAGATATCCTGCGCCTGATCGAGCTGCGGCGCGCGAATCAGGTACAGCACTTCGGCATCGGCTTGCACCACATTGGGGGAGACGCCGCCGGCATTGGTCACCGCGTAGTGCAGACGCGCTTCCTGCACGATGTGCTCGCGCAGAAAGTTGGCGCCGGTGTTCATCAGCGTCACCGCATCCAGCGCGCTGCGCCCTAAATGCGGTGAGTTGGCCGCATGCGCCGCCACGCCTTTGAAGCGGAAGGCGGCCTGAATATTGGCCAGCGTGCTGAGGTTGAACATGCCGCTGAAACCTTCGGGATGCCAGGTCACCGCCGCGTCGACATCGTCGAACAAGCCTTCGCGCACCATAAAGGTTTTGCCGGAGCCACCTTCTTCGCCGGGACAGCCGTAAAAGCGCAGCGTGCCGCGCTGGCCGTGTTGCGCCCACCAGGCTTTGATGGCGAAAGCGGCGGCCAAACCGGCGGTGCCGAGCAGATTGTGTCCGCAGCCGTGGCCGTTGCCGTTTTCTACCAGCGGCTGCGGCGTGGCGCACCCCGATTGCTGGCTCAGACCGGCCAGCGCATCGAACTCGCCGAGAATGGCGATCACCGGTTTGCCGCTGCCAATGCTGGCAATAAACGCGGTGTCGATGTTGCCGACGCCGCGCTCCACGCGAAAACCTTCCTGTTCCAGCGCATCGGCCAGCAGTGCGGAAGACGTTGTCTCTTCAAAACGGGTTTCCGGTACGTCCCAGATGGCATCGCTGAGGGCGGTAAAACGCGGCTGGTTTTGGTTGATGTAGCGATCAATAAATTCGCTGTGGCTCATCGCTGGCCTCCAAACTGTGCGTGATTGAGGGCCAGCGTCGCCAGCGTTTGCACCGCGGTCGCCATGATCGCTTCGTCAAAATCGAACTTCGCGTTGTGATGGCCCGCCGCCAGATCGCAGCCGAAAATCACGTAGGAGGATTGGCCGCCGCGCTGCTGCACGCGCTCCAGCATGTAAGTGGCATCTTCCGAGCCCGCCGCCTGCTGTTTCGTATCGACCACTGAGGTGAAAATGCCCAGCGCCTCGGCCTGCTGGTGGATGAACGCCACCCACGGCGGGCTCGGCGTGCAGCTGCGCGCGCCGCCCATCAGCTTGACCTCATATTCCACGCCGTACATTGCTGCCGCACCGCCAATCACGCGCAGCGCCTGCTGATAGATATCATCGTTAACCTGGTTGCTGACGCCGCGCGTTTCCACCTTCATCAGCGCGCAGTCGGGCACCACGTTGCGTCCGGTTCCGGCCTGCAATACGCCGACGTTGACGCGCGCCACACCGCCGCTGTGCTGCGGCAGGTTGTGCAGCGCCAGCGTTGCCTGCGCCGCCGCCAGCAGGGCGTTACGGCCCTCTTCCGGTTTGCCGCCGGCGTGCGCGCCGACGCCGGTGAAACTGACGTCGAGTTTGGTGGTGGCGAGGAAGCTGTCGCTGCCACAAACGATTTCGCCGACGGGCACGCCGGTACCAAGATGAATGGCGGTGAACAGATCGACATCATCCACCACGCCAGCGGCCACCATCGCCTTCGCACCGCGTACGCCTTCTTCCGCTGGCTGGAAAATGATTTTGATGGTGCCGCTCAGCTGCGCTTTCATCTCCATCAACACGCCCGCCAGCGCCAAACCGATGGTGGTGTGGCCGTCGTGACCGCAGGCGTGCATCATGCCGGGATTGCAGGAGGCGAAGCCTTCGCGCGTTGGCAGATGATCGGCGGAGCGACTTTCGTTCTGATCGAGCGCATCCATATCGACGCGGAAACCCATCACCGGGCCGGGACGACCGGTTTCCAGTGTAGCGACCACGCCACAAAATCCGCCGGAGAAGTGTTTAATCCACTGCGGCAGCGCGCCTTGTTCCAGCGCGCGCGCTTCCTGCTGCGCCAGCACTTCCTCAGAGGGCAATCCCATGCGCGAGTCGGCATCGATCACCTCGCGGCCCAGCTTGAGTTGATAACCAAGACGATGCAGCTCTTCAGCCACCAACGTGGCGGTGCGGAACTCCAGCCAGCCCGATTCGGCAAAGTGGTGCAGATCGCGTCGCCAGGCCTGCATCTGCGGGATGCGCGCGTTGACGAGGTCAGAAAGGGTTTTCATCGGCATTTCCTTTGTGTTGGTTTTTTATGCATTCATTCGAATCTACACATTGGTTTTGCCGCGCATAAGATGCGAATATCTTGCTACTGATAAACAACGGTTATCACCAAACTATGTCTGCGAACCTCAAACTTCATCAGTTGCGCGCTTTTGTTGCTGTGGCGCGTCAAGGCAGCATCCGCGCCGCCAGCCGCTTGTCCGGGCTTTCACAGCCTGCGCTGACCAAAGCGATTCAGGAACTGGAGCTGGCGCTGGGCGCGCGCCTGTTCGAGCGGCGACAGCAGGGCGTTACGCTGACTGATATCGGTGATAACTTTTTCAAGCATGCCAGCCTGGTGCTGGAAGAGTTGCGGATGGCGCAGGAGGATATTCAGCAGCGGCTGGGATTGGCCGGCGGGCGCGTTAATATCGGCGTGGGTGGCAGTATTGCGCGCACCGTCATGCCGCAGGTGATCAATCAGTTTCATCGCGAATATCCGCTGGTCAAGGTGCGGATTGTTGAAGGTCAGCTGGTTTCGATGGTGCATGAACTGCGTCAGGGCGAGCTGGATTTCACCATCAATACCTACGATAAAAATCATCTCGATCAGGAGTTAGTTTTTGAACGGCTGATGGAGCGCGATTATCGGGTGGTGATGCGCAAAGGGCATCCAATGGCGCATGCGCGCACGCTGGCCGAGCTGCAACACTGCGACTGGACCATGCCGACGCCGCAAGGGAGCTATTATCGGCTGCTACACGATCTGTTTGGCGAGCGCGGCATGGCGCCGAAAATCGTCGTCACCTGCGAGACCTTTATGGCCTGCACCAGCCTGGTGGCGCAGAGCGATTTCGTCAGCATTATTTCGCGCGACGTGATTGAAGATCCTACACACGGCGGCCAGCTGATTTCTCTCGTTCTCGACGAACCTTTACCGAAAGCCACTTTCTATCTTATTCAGCGCAAAGACACCGCGTTGACGCCGATGAGTGCCTACATGGCGCAGCTGTTCCGGCGCTACTGTCAGCAAAGGTAAGAGTGCGGCCCGGCTCGCAACCGATTAAATAATGCGCACTACACTTGCAGTGGACATTCCCTTTATGGAGAACAGACCATGCAAGTTACCCCGTATGTGTTTTACAGCGGTCGCTGCGAAGAGGCGATTGCCTTCTACCTCGATGCCACCGACGGCGAGCTGCTGTTCAAGATGACCTATGGCGATATGCCGGATGAAACGCCGGTGGAGGATGAAGGTTGTATCTCGGGCGTGAGCTTTTCGCCGGAGCAGATCATGCATGCCCATCTGCGTATCGGGCAGGGTGAATTGATGATGAGTGACGGCGCACCGCAGGCGGCGTATGGCGGTTTTGCCGTGAGTTTATCCACGCCGGATGAGGCGCAGGGCAAGCGTTGGTTTGATGCGTTGTCAGTGGGCGGTGAGGTGACGAAAAGCTGGGCACCGACGTTTTGGGCCAATGGCTTTGGTATGTTGACCGATAAGTTCGGCGTGCCGTGGATGGTGAATGCGTATAAGCCGCAGATTTGAGTAGAGGGTGCGCGCTGGCCCTCACCCTAACCCTCTCCCACAGGTGGGAGAGGGAACAGATCGAGCCTATTTACTCCCTCGCCCGCTTGCGGGAGAGGGCCGGGGTGAGGGAAACCAACAACTTAGAAGTTGTAACCCACCACCAAATAGTAACCCCAACCGGTTGATTTCACTTCAAATGGACCGTTACCGAAGTTCAGCTCCTGGCCGTCAGCCCACTGGCCGCCGTTGTGGAAATAACGCGCCACGGTAGAAACATGCCAGTGATCGTAGTTCAGCGACAGAATGTGGCTGGACGCAATCGAGTTGCTGGTGCGTGAACGATCGGACTTATCACGCAGATCTGAACCCCAGTCGAAGTTGGTGAAGCCGATATAGCTCAGCTTGCCGCCCCACAGATCGGTAATCGGCACAAAGTATTTCACCTTAAAGCGATAACCATCCCAGCTGTTTTCGTTCGCCGCACCGTAGTTTTCCCACTGGTATTTAGCGTAAACGTTCAGCGACAGGCCGATATCGCTGTGCGTATCGATGTCGGTGCCAAGACCCATGTACCAGGTGTTCTGACGGTTATCGCTGTTGCGACCCATGTCATAGATGTAGTTGTTAGCGAAGTACCACTCTTTAAACGGACCAAAAGAGAGATCGGTGCCGGTCAGCTTATCGATGGAGAAACGTGGCTCAATTTCCATGAACATCGGCGAACCGTGGTCGAACACGCCGTTAGCGTTGCTGTTGCCCACGCCGAAGAAGTTGGTCAGATCGAGGTAGCCATAGAAATCGAACCAATCCTTTTTGGCAAAGGCTTCATATTCCAGGTACACGTCGTTGTTGAACTGGGGTCCAAAACGGGTGTGGTAACTGCCCACCACGTTCACGCTCTGATGCCACCAGTCAGAAACGTACTGCGGATCGCTGTCTGCTGCTTGTGCCGCACCAGTCCAGCTGCTGGCCAATAAGGCCCCTGCTATCAACGCTTTATATTTCATTATTGTTAACCACATGCTTTTGATCGCCGGGCCGTCGCCGCGATCGGGTGAAATTGATCCCAGGGGATGGGCAGTGAGTTGTCGTATCCGGTCTGCATCGCCAGATTTTCAAGCTTGCGTAATGTGCCTGTAACAGAGGCATAGAAAATAGATTTTGGTCACGTTTGTCAAAAAGTGTTGCAGTTTGATTCACTGGAAATGTGATCGCTATCACATTAACCCCGTGTAGCGAACGGAACCCCGCAACCGTTTACGTGTCGCGTTCAGCAGGGAAAGTTATTGATGTAGGGAAAGGATGTAGCGGCGCGATTTATCGCGTTGTTTTGATGTCGCACCGTGCCCATAGCAACTTTGCGCAATAAATTGCGCCGCTACGGCACGGTGAAGTTTATGGCAATGTCACGCGCACCTGCAGGCCGGCAATCTGGCCCTGCGGATCGTGGCGGTTCGACAGCGCAACCTGCATCTGATGTTTCTGCGCTACGCTGCGCACAATCGATAAGCCCAGTCCGCTGCCTTGCGCCTGCACATCCGGCGAACGGGTGAAGCGGTCAAAGGCGCGCTCGATAAAGGATTCCGCCATGCCGGGACCGTTATCGACGATATCCACCACGGTGTGATTGCCGACGCGATGCAGCAGCACATCGACCAAACTGCCTTCCGGCGTATGCAGCATCGCATTGCCAATCAGGTTATCGAACAGGCTGCGCAGATCGGAGCGGCTGGCGTGCAGGCGATAGTGTGTGGTGCCGTTGAAGCCGATATCGATGCCGCGCTTATCCGCCACCACCATCAGCTGCTCAATGCTCTCTTTCAGCAGGTCGTCCAGTTCGATGCTTTCCACTGTGGCGACCACCGATTGATCTTCCTGACGCGAGATATTCAGCAGCTGCGTCACCAGATGGCGCGTGCGCGTCACGCCCGCTTCCAGCTGGTCAAACTGGCGGCTGGCTTCACCGGGTTGAATATGTTGCCGCAGATTCTCCAGCTGCAAGGTCACGGCGGTGACCGGCGTGCGCAGCTCATGCGCCGCATCTTCAAGGAACTGGCGCTGCGATGACCATGCCGCGCGCAGTCGATCCAGCAAGGCGTTGTAAGCTGCCACCAGCGGCAGCACTTCATCCGGTAAACCATCAGGTGAAACGCTATGCGGATGCAGGGTTTCCTGTGCTGCGATATGGCGCGACGCCACGCGTAAATCGCGCGTAATAGCGCGCACCACCAGCCATATCACAATCAGTGAGAGCGGCATCATCAGCACCAGCGGAATGATGGCGGAGAGCGCTCGCTTGACCATGATACTTTTCATGTAGCCGATATTGTGTAGCACCTGAATGTTGCCAATTTCACTGCCCAGCTCGCCGGGCCGCGTGTAAACACGCCATTCGCAGTCGTCGCCACAGTCTCCGACTTTCAAATCGGTCCAGCCTTTTTTCAGCTGCAATGGCGCATGCAGGCCCGGCCAGGAGCTGGCGCGCAGATGATTGCTTTCGTCCCACAGCTGAACGATATAGGTGCTTTTCAGTTTCTCTTCATGCATCACCATTGGCATTAGGGCCGGCATACGTTGGCTGCTGGCCCACGCATCGGCGATCTTGGCGAGCTGGTCGTCTTTCATGGTGCCCATCATGTCGCCGTAGCAGTGATAGAAATACCAGGTGACGCCGCCAATCATCGCCAGATGCAGAATCACCAGCGTGGCGAGCAGCTTGTTACGCAGCGAGCGCATAAAGGTGAAAGGTTTCATATTGCCGGTACCCGCCAGCCAAGTCCGCGCACGTTGCGGATCACTTCGTTATCCAGTTTGCGACGCATTCCGTGGATCAGCACATCCACCGCGTTGCTGCTGACCTCTTCGCCCCAGCCGTAAATGCGGTTTTCTAACTGTTCGCGCGAAAGAATGGCGCCCGGCCGCTCCAGCAAGGCGTAGAGCAGGGCATATTCACGTGCGGTGAGCTGTTCGCGCTGGCCTTTGTACAGCACCTCGCGCGTCATGATGTCGATTTGCACATCACCGCTGCCGAGCAGAGAATCTGCTGCACCGTGGCGACGGCGGGTAATGGCACGCATACGCGCCAGCACTTCTTGCAGATCAAAGGGTTTCAGCAAATAGTCGTCCGCGCCGCTGTCCAATCCCTGAATACGTTGCTGCACGGTATCGCGGGCGGTGAGCACCAGCACCGGCGTCATGTCACCGCGCGTGCGCGCACGACGCAGCACCTGCAGGCCATCTTCACGCGGTAAGCCCAGATCCAGTAACACGCAGGTATAGCCGCCTTCAGCCCAGGCATTGCTGGCATACACGCCGTCGCGTACCCAATCCACCGACCAACCTGCCGCTTCCAGCGCTTGCTGCAGATTCGCGCCAATCATTTCGTCATCTTCTACCAGCAGCACACGCATGATGCCCTCCAACTTAACTGAACGCAGTGTAGCGACAGATAATTAGGCCAGAATTATACCCGTTTTCCCGCTTGCTAATTCTGCGCTAATTTTCTGCTAATTAAGGGATAAATTTAACGCGCTATTGTGGCGGCACTGGACATATTGCCAACGCAGGAGAATCCCATGAATCAGCGCGAATTTATCCGTAGTTTGCTGGACTGGATAGAGAATAACTTAGGGCACGATCTGCATCTGGATGAAGTCGCACGCCGCTCGGGATACTCCCGCTGGCATCTGCAACGTCTGTTCCGTCAGCACACCGGTTTTTCGCTGGCCGAGTACATTCGCCAGCGCCGGTTAACCGAATCTGCGCTGACGCTGATTAACAGCGATGAGGCGATTTTGCAGGTGGCGATGAGTTACGGCTTCGATACGCAGCAGGCTTATACTCGCACCTTCAAAAACTACTTCATGGTGACGCCAGGCCAGCTGCGCCGCCAGCGTCGCGTTGAGCCGGATCGTTTATTGTTCCCATTGGCCGTTGCGTAGGGGCACCATTCATGGCGACCGGGCTCGGAGATTTGTTGTAAGCTGCTGTTCTCACTCTCTTAACTGCCAGAGAACATGGATAACAGCGACAATCTCTCCGCCATGATGCTGTTTGCACGCGTCGTGGAACGGCAAAGCTTTAGCGAAGCCGCACGCACCTTAGGCGTCTCCAAATCGCACGTCAGCCGTGAAGTGGCGCGGCTGGAAGTGCGCCTCGGCATCAAGCTGTTGCAGCGCACTACGCGCAAAGTGGTGCTGACGGAGCTCGGCCAGGCCTACTATCCGTTCTGCGTGCGCATGCTGGAAGAGATGCATCGCGCCGACGCCTTTGTGCAGCAGGTACATCAACTTCCCGCAGGCAACGTGCGCTTGCAGGCGCCGATCACCTACGGCTGTCAGTGCGTGGTGCCGACGCTGAATGACTTTATTCGCCGCCATATTCACATCAACGTCGATCTCGACCTCACCACCAGCGATGACCCGCAACCCAGCGCCGACGTGGCGATTGTGATCCGCGCGCGTGCGCCCGACGCGGCCAATTATCGTGAACTCGCTAGCATTGATTGGGGCTTGTACGCCACGCCAGATTATCTGGCGGCGCATGCGCCCATCGATCATCCCGACCGCCTGATGCGCCACGACTTGCTGCTGTTTCACGGCCCCGCGCACACCGCCGCGCTGCCGTTTCGCCGTGATAAACAGCGCCTGGCGCTGGATGTGCACAGCCGTTTCCGCGCCAACAACAGCATGGCGCTGCTTAATGCCGCACTGGCGGGCACCGGCATCGCTTATCTGCCCGCTTATATGACGCAAGATGCCTTAGCGCGCGGCGAAATCCAGCAGGTGCTATCAGATTGGCAAATGGATCGCCTGCACAGCTATCTGTTGCTGAAAGAGCAGCCGCAACCCTCTTCGCCGGTCACCTTACTGTGCGATGCGTTAATCAACACCCTTGGCACAGCGTAATTGTTGTTATCTGGCAACAATGCTGCGCCGCCTGGCAATTATCCGCGCTACTCTGTTTTCTGCGCAGCGTCACTGTTAGCCTGCTAAAAAAGCAAAAAACAGGGATATTACCATGCAGCAACCTCCACTCGCGTTAGCGCCCGAACAGCAACACTGGAAGCGAAATTTATGTGTCTGCGTGCTGGGTTCGTTCAGCACCATTGTGGCGATGACGCTGCTGTTGCCGTTTCTGCCGCTCTATGTGCAGCAACTTGGCGTGCAGGAACCGGCGGCGATTGCGCGCTGGTCGGGTGCGGCCTACGGCGCCACCTTCCTCAGCGCCGCCCTGACCGCGCCGTTATGGGGCAAACTGGCCGATCGCTATGGCCGCAAACTGATGCTGATCCGCGCCAGCCTCGGCATGGCGATTGCCATGTCGCTGATTGGTATGGCCACCGCGCCGTGGCAGCTGGTGGCGCTGCGTTTGCTGGCGGGTTTGCTCGGCGGCTACGCCTCGGGATCGACCATTCTGGTGGCGGCGCAAACGCCGAAAGAACAAACCGGCTGGGCGCTCGGCGTGTTGTCATCCGGCATTATGGCCGGCAACGTGGTGGGGCCGCTGCTGGGCGGCGTATTGCCGCCGCTGATTGGCATTCGTCACACCTTCTGGCTGACCGGCGCGGTGATTTTCCTCGCCTTCCTCGCAACCACCTTTTTGCTGAAAGAGGTGCCGCGATCCTCTGGCAAGAAAACCCCACAGAAGATTGCTGACGATGCGAAGTCACTCAATTTGCCCGTGGTGCGGCTAATGTTGCTGTCGGGCATGCTGCTGATTTTCGCCAATATGTCGATTGAGCCGATCATCACGCTGTATATCGGCCAGTTTGTTAACGGCGATCACGCCATCACCGTCACCGCCGGATTGGTGATGGCCGCCGCTGCGCTCGGCAGCATTATTTCCGCGCCGCGTCTGGGACGGCTGGCCGATCGCGTCGGGCATGGTCGCGTGCTGGTGTATGGGCTGATAGCCTGCGCGCTGCTGCTGATCCCGCAGGCGTTTATCCGCGAAGCGTGGCAATTGGTGGTGCTGCGTTTTCTGATGGGCATGGCGCTGGGTGGATTGATGCCGTGCGTCACCGCGCTGATTCGTCACAGCGTGCCGCAGTCGCAGGTGGGCAAGATGCTGGGTTATTCAACCTCGGCGCAGTATGTCGGCCAGGTTTCAGGTCCGCTGTTCGGCGGCTTTATTGGCGGCGCGTTTGGTATGCGTCCGGTGTTTCTGGCGACCTGCGTGATCATGGCGCTGTGCGCATTGCTGAACGCGCGAGTGCTGCGTAAAACCTAACATGTAGGGCGCCATTCATGGCAACCGTTACATATAAAAAAAGCGGGCCTAAGCCCGCTTTGTTATCTCAACGCGAAAACTTACTTCGCATCAGGCAGTGCATAAGCAATCACATAATCGCCCAGCTTGGTGCCAAACGAACCGTGACCACCGGCAGCGATAACAACGTACTGCTTGCCATCCACTTCATAGGTCATCGGCGTTGCCTGGCCGCCTGCTGGCAGACGTGCCTGCCACAGCATTTCACCGGTATTGGTGTCGAACGCACGCAGGTAGTTATCTGCGGTGGCACCAATGAAGAACACGTTACCGGCGGTGGTGATTGGGCCGCCCAGCATTGGCATACCCATTTTGAACGGCAGTGGCACTGGCGCGCTATCGCGAACCGTACCAATGCGTTTTTTCCACACGGTTTCGTTGGTCTTCAGATCAACTGCGGAGACATAGCCCCACGCCGGTTGTTTACATGGCAGACCAAACGGTGACAGGAACGGATTCAGCTCCACGCCGTACGGTACGCCGTACTGTGGCTGGATACCGGTTTCGGTGCCTGAACCGCCTTTGTCGTCAGCCGGTGGCTCGATCGGGTTGCCCGGACCGCGCGGAACCAGCTTCGACACAAACGGCAGCGCCATTGGGTTAGCAATCGCAATCTGACGATGTGGGTCAACTGCGATACCGCCCCATTCGAACATGCCAAGGTTGCCTGGGAACACCAGCGTACCTTGCTCAGACGGCGGGGTGAACGGACCTTCATAGCGCAGACGCTTGAAGATCACGCGGCACACCAGCTGGTCGTACATCGTCGCGCCCCACATGTCCTTGTCCGTCAGATTCTGTTTCGGACGGAAGGTCAGTTCGGAGTACGGCTGAGTAGGCGCAACGTGGTCACCTTTAGCGGCACCCTGTGGAACCGGAGTTTCCGGCGCAGGGACAACCGGCTCACCGGTACGACGATCCAGGACAAAGATGTTACCGGTTTTCGCCGGTGCATAAATCACCGGTACGGTTTTGCCATCTTTAGTCGTGATATCGGCCAGCGTCGGCTGCGACGGCAGGTCCATATCCCACAGGTCGTGATGCACGGTCTGATACGACCACACCAGTTTACCGGTGGTGGCGTTCAGCGCCAGTACGCTGCTTGCATAACGTTCCTGCTCTGGTGTGCGGTTGCCGCCCCAGATATCTGGCGTTGACACACCCATCGGCAGGTAAACGATATCCAGTTTCGGATCGTACACCGCCGGTGCCCATGAGTTCGGTGAATTCATGGTGAAGCTGTGTTCATCCGCTGGAATCGCGTTTGGATCTTTGGCACCCGGATCGAACACCCACAGCAGTTTACCGGTGTTAACGTCGAAGCCACGGATGGCGCCTGACGGCTCACGGGTAGAGTAGTTATCGGTGACCGCACCCGCGACCACGATGGTGGTGTCGGTGATGACCGGCGGCGACGTCGGCTCATACTGGCCTGGCGTCAATACCGGCTGCTTGTGCTGCAGATCCAGTTCACCGTTGTTGCCAAAGGCAGCACAACGTTCACCGGTTTCCGCATCCAGCGCGAACATGCGGCCATCATTCACCGGCAGGTAAATGCGGCGTGAGCACAGCGCAGGTTGGGTATTGGCCGCATCGGCCGCAGCAGGCACTTCGTGGTAAGAAACGCCACGGCAGGTCACGTGCTGGAAGGTTGGATTCGGCTTCAGGCCCGGATCAAATTTCCACTTCTGCTTACCGGTTTTGGCATCCAGCGCAAACAGAATCTGGTGCGGTGAGCAGAGATACAGGGTGTCACGGATTTTGATTGGCGTGACTTCATCGGTGATTTCGCCCGGATCGTTTGGCGTCTTCAAATCGCCGGTCTGGAACTGCCAGGCAACCTGCAGCTCTTTAACGTTACCGGTGTTGATCTGCTTCAGCGGGGAGAAGCGGGTGCCTTGCTGGTCACGCGCATACGCCGGCCAGTCAGCATCAGCGATGTTGCTCAGCGGCTGTGCCTGCGGAGCATTGGCTGCTGTCGCTGGAATTTCACCGTTCAGCTCTTGCGGATCGTGGAATACCGCCCACGCCAGCACCAGTACGCTGGCAAGCAGCGCCACTGACAGCAGCGCCAGAGCGCCTTTGCCGGCATTATTCAGACCGCGATACACAAACGGCAGAATCAGCCAGATGCCGAAGATCACCAGCACATCGGTACGCGGTGCCAGCGCCCAGAAGTCGAAACCGACTTCCCACACGCCCCACACCAGCGTTGCCAACAGCAGCAATGCGTACAGCAGTAATGCTGAGCCGCTACGGCGCCACAGCAGAATAGCGGTGATCAACATGACCACACCGCCAATAACGTAGTACCAGGAACCACCAATGGCGGCTAACCAAACGCCACCAACCAGCATAAACGCGCCCGTCAGCAGTGCAAAAAGCACTGTGAGAAAACGGATTACGCCAAAAGATGAGGAAGCTTTCCCCATAATATTGACCTCTTTCTTTGCCATTAAAAACTAAAAAGGAAACAACGCGTTGGGTTGCTTCCCGACATAGAGTACGAAATAACGAAACGGTTCGAGCGACGCTTTCCGTGCGGCGAGATGTTCCCTTTGCGTTAAATTTTATCTTAAAAACGTTAAAGGGTTTGATATTTTTAGTGCTTTGCACTCGTTGAAGGGAAGTACTGCGACATTTTATGAGGGAATAAAGGTGTTATGTCCGGTTAGATCGGGCCACAACACCTAAGAGCAACACATTGTGTAAACGTTTACCCTTCAAACAGCGTGCTGCTGGTGCGTTGTTCCTGCCAGCCGCTCAAATTAAGTTGCGCATAGTGCTCAGCGGGCAACGTTAACTGTGGCGTGCGTAATATTACTTCCACTTCTCTTTCACGACAGGATTCCAGCAGAAAAGGAAAGCTGAACTTGAGATAATTATCGTGAAAAAACTCGTCGGTCAGCGCAATACCGCAAAATGGAAACGCAGCGATATTCTTCCAGCAGGTGCCGGGCGGTGCCAAATCATAGAGCCAAAATGAGAAACGCTCTGCGGCCCTACGTAAAGCACTATCTTGCTGAACTAAATCGGCATAATTGATTGCCAGCTGTACATTCTCATCCTGCAGGCTGGAATAAATTTCCGGATCCTGTAAAAAACGCACAAGGTTATTTCCCGTTAACGGGATGATTATTAATTCGGGTGTATCCGGCAACTGATTATGCAGCGAAATTATGTTGCGTCCATTAAGTATTGCTGTGTTTTCCTGTTCGCAATGCATAAAGGGGGCTGAATAACACACGCCAGCTAGCGCCCCGTCGAAGCGATGGATGCGCTCAGTAACATAAGGATTATAAGAACTGTTTTCCATTTATCTCTGTGAATAAATTAATTAACTGGAGCGTCTTAATTATTATAAGGACGGCGGGATAATGAAATCTAAACACAGTCAATATAGATCGTTTTGTTTATCAAGATCACCTTTTTTTAACTGTCACTGATAGAGAGATATTAGGCGCCACGCAGGATGAATTAATCGACTATTGCCATATTGGGAAACTTTTGGATATTTTCATCTCATAACCATCAGCCTGCTAATATTAAGAGCTCCATGCTTAGCTAATTTTTGGATAAGCTTCTGTTTTTAAACAGCACGGCTCGCCATTGCCTGACTCAGTAAGATGCCGCACTCTGTGGCCTGAAAAAATAAAGCGGAAGCCGCAACGTGGCTTTTCACCAGGTTGGTGCAACGACGCTAACCGATGTAATTGTTTAGGATGGGATAAAACTATGGGTTCTCCAGCATCCGCAGCAGAGGATTCATTGCTGCGGCACAGGTCGTTTGTCGCCTTTTGGCTGGCGCGCACCTGTTCATCGTTTGGTTTTCAAATGTTTTCGGTCGCGGTCAGCTGGCAAATCTACGCGTTGACTCACAGCGCGATGGCGCTCGGCATGATCGGTCTGATGCAGTTTCTGCCTTCTGTACTGCTGGCGCTGCCCGCCGGGCATCTGGCCGATCAGCTTGACCGTCGTCGTATCGTATTGCTCGGACAATTTATTGAGTGGCTGGCGCTGCTGGGGCTGGTTGCGCTCACGCTGATGAACTGGGCGGGCAAGATCGAGATTTGGGGATTGGTGTTTCTGATCTCCGTCGCCAAGGCGCTTGAGTGGCCAGCGATTACCTCGATGCTGCCGGCGCTGGTGCCGCCACCGATTCTGGCGCGCGCCATGGCCGCCAGTTCGGTGGGCGGACAGGCGGCGGTGATTATCGGCCCAACGCTCGGTGGCTTCCTTTATGTCGCCGGTCCGGAAGTGGTGTATGGCGTCTCGGCGCTGTTCTATCTGTTCTCCATCGTGCTGGTGAGCCGACTGCGCTATGAGCGGCCGCCGCAGGCGCGCTTGCCGATGAATCTGCCGAACCTGTTTGCCGGCGTGCGCTTTATCCGCGATCGCAAAGATGTGCTCGGCGTGATTTCACTCGATCTGTTTGCCGTGCTGCTGGGCGGGGCCACCGCGCTGCTGCCGATCTTCGCGCAAGATATCCTGCATACCGGGCCGTGGGGCTTGGGCATCCTGCGCGGCGCGCCGTCGGTCGGTGCGCTGCTGGTTGGCGTGTGGCTGAGTCGTCACAAGCTGGAAAAGAACGTCGGCATGATCATGTTCGGCTCGGTGGCCGGTTTTGGCGTGGCGACGCTGGTGTTCGCGCTCTCCACGCAGCTGTGGCTGTCGGTGATCGCGCTGGCGGCGTTGGGCGGCTTCGATATGGTCAGCATGGTGATTCGCGGCGCGCTGGTGCAACTCGATACGCCGGATGACATGCGTGGCCGCGTGAATGCGGTCAACGCCATCTTCATTAATACCTCGAATCAGCTCGGCGAGTTTGAGTCAGGTTTACTGGCGGCATGGATGGGCGCAGTGCCCGCGGCGGCGATTGGCGGCATCGGCACGCTGATCGTGGTGGGCGTGTGGATGGCGATTTTCCCGCATCTGCGTAAGCGGCAGAAGCTGGAAAACGAAACCGTTACCTAACTTCAACATCGCGCGATGAATCGCGCCGCTACGGATTGTAGCGGCGCAATTTATTGCGCGTGTCTTACGCGGTTGCTGCTTTCCCCAGGTTGGCGTCAAATTTTTTCCAACTCTCCGTCATATCCACCACGGTTTTCGATTTTCGCGCTTCATCGATTTTGATCGCAGTGAGGCCCGCTTCCAGTGCGTCCACCACTGAAACCTTCAGCGGCGTTCCCTGTGTAATGTGTTTCACAATCTCTTCAGCCATCAGCGCATCTGCGCCGTAATGGCCGTCATAGGCGTTGCCGTCATACTCAGTATCCGCTTCGCGCGCACCGGTGCGCGCGTTGTGCACGCGGAAGTAGTTACGCACGAAGTCACCTTCGGCCATGCCATCGGTGCCCATCACGCAGAAGCGGCGGAACTCATCCGGTACGTTAAGGTTGGCATGGAAGGCGAGGGTCGCGCCACCGGCATACTCAATCAGCGCGGTTTGGTAATCGACGATGTCGGCATCGCCGTCAAACACCGCATCGGTACTCGACCAGCCGCTCGGTTTAACGTGATACACCTCTGACTGCGCTGTTACCGCACCTTTAGGCGCGTGCTGCGGGGTGAAGTTTTTGCGTCCGCCAAAGCTGGCAACACGAACCGGACGCTCGCCGACCAGACCCTGATAAAGATCGATATCGTGGCAGCATTTTTCCAGAATATACGGGCCGGCGTACTTCTCCAGACGGCGCCAGTCGCGCTGGAAGAACGCACCGTGATACGGCTTGATGTGTTCAGTGGCTTCAATTGAGGTGATTTCGCCGAGGCGATTTTCATCACGCGCGGTGAGCAGGTCGCGATAGAGCGGCGAGTAACGCAATACCAAGCCGACCAGAATGCGCTCGTGACCATATTGCTGCACCAGCTGCGCCATCGCCATGGTTTGCTCTTCGTTGATCACCACCGGCTTCTCGGTGAACACCGTGTAGCCCGCCGCTAAGCCCTGACGAATGTGTTCAAGGTGCATAAAGTTCGGCGAACCCACCAGCAGCAGATCAAAGCCGCCGTGTTGCAGCAGCGCATCCACGCTAGCAAACGCGGTGCCCGCGTCGATGCCAAAGCTGTGCAGATTCGGTAATCCCGCCGGAGCCGGATCGACATAACCCACCACGGAAAACGCTGTGTCGGCTTTGTTGAACTCTTTCACCACATGGGAAAGCCGAAAGCCCAGACCAATAATGCCCACTTTCATGTTGTACCCCTGAAGCCCGTTGCCTTTGAGCCGCCCGACCTGTCAGGCTGCTGATAATCTGACCGTTAACTTATTACGACAGAAAAACTAATGTCAATCCGTGTGGCGGATCTCAATTGGTGAAAAATTGTTATTTATATGATTTATATCTATTTTAATTAACTATACGGATTGCCTATTTATTTATTATTGCGATTTAAGTTTTTTTCCCCTATCTTTCGCACATCTATAAGCGTCATACCGTTTCGGGCTGGCAGGAGGAAGCGCGTGCAATCACTAATGCTGGGTATTGATGGCGGTGGTACGCACTGTCGTGGACGCCTGACCGACAGCGCCGGACGCCTGCTGGCGGAAGCCAAAGGCGGTCCCGCTAACGTCTGGTCGCAGTTTGATGCCGCCATCGTGGCCATTGATCAGGTCATTGACGATCTGTTTACGCAGGCGAATTTACCTGTTGAAGCGCGCGACCGCACGGTGATCGTCGCCGGTTTGGCGGGTGCGAACGTCGCCTCGGTGCAAAGCCGTCTCGCCAGCTGGCAGCCACGCTGTCAGGCGCGCTATCTGTTTACCGATGTCGAAATCGCCTGTGCCGGTGCGCACGCCGGTGCGCCAGGCGCGGTGTTTATTATTGGCACCGGCAGCCAGGGCGCGGCCTGGGATGGCACGCACTTCACGCTGCTCGGCGGCTGGGGTTTTGCCCTGTCAGATGCCGGTTCGGGTGCGATTCTCGGCCAACGCGCGCTACGGCTGGCGCTGCTGGCGCACGAAGAGATTGTGCCCGCCTCGGCGTTAACGCAGCGCATCATGGCAAGCTATCAAAACAGCCCGGAACAGCTGCTGATGTGGTCGAAACAGGCGACACCCGCTGATTGGGGCCGCGTGGTGCCTGAGGTGTTCGCTGCCGCGCAGCAGGGCGATGTGCACGGCACAGCGCTGGTGCAGCAATCCGCCGCGGATATCGTGCAGATGGTGCAGCCGCTGCTGGCGCGCAGCCACGGCAAGCTGGCCTTGATGGGCGGACTAGCCGCGCCCATTCAGGCGTGGCTACCGGCGGATATCGCCGCGCTGCTGGTGCCGCCGCAGGGCGATGCCCTAAGCGGTGCGCTTCGCCTGGCCATGCAGTTCAGCCTGAAACTTCCCGCTTAACTTCAGATAAAGAGGCTCATGAGCGCTCCCAACGTAACCGCGCGCATTCTGCGGCTGATTGTCGAAAATGCGCCTATTAGTCAATCCGATCTCAAAGTGCGCAGCGGCCTGAGCATGTCGACGGTGTCGCAAGCCACCAATCGTCTGCTGACCGGCGGCATCGTGCAGGAGCTGGGGCTACGTCGCGTCTCAATGGGGCGGCCCAAAACGCTGCTCGGCCTCAATCCGGATCACGCCAGCGTGGTGGGGATTCAGCTTAATGCCGAACGCAACCTGATGGTGCTGACCGATCTCAGCGGCAACATCATCGGCGAGCAGCAAATTCCTTCCGGCGCGATGACGCCCAAACAGCTCGGCGATGCGCTGGCGAAGTTTTTGCGTGGCGTTGAGGGCAAAAAGGTTGGGGCGATTGGTCTGGCGCTGTCGGGTTTGGTCGATGCCAGCAATGGCGTTTGCGTGCTGTCACGCGCGCTGGGCTGGGATAACGTGCCGATTGCCCGTCTGCTGGAAGAGCGCTTCTCGCTGCCGGTATTTATTGAAAATGATGCCAACGCGCTGGCGATGGCGGCGCTGGTGTTTGGTCAGCTCGGTCATGCGCAGTCGGCGGTGATAGCTACGTTCGGCAAAGGCATCGGCGCGGGGATTCTGCTCGATCGCCAGCTTTATCGTGGTCGTCACGGCAAAGCTGGGGAGATTGGCGTGTCGCTGCTGGGCGATGGTTCTGAGCGTCTGCTGGAGGATGTGGCGTCGTCGCAGGCGATTCTGCAGCGCGTGGCGGCCACCACCAAAGAAGAGGTGCCGCATACGCTGCGCGATCTCGATGTGCGTCCAACGCCGGAGGTGCTGAGCGCGCTGGCCGAGGCCGGGCAGCATCTGGGGATGTCGCTGGCGAATCTGTCGGTGGCCTACGATCCGGACGTGGTGTATCTGGCGATGGAGCCGCAAATGGCTTCGCGCATTCTGCTCGACCACGTTACGCAGAGTTTTCAGACCTACCGTTTGAAGCTGACGCCGCACATGACGCCGCTGCAGTTCCTTACGGAATCCAACCGCATGTGGGCGCAGGGCGCTGCCGGGTTTGCGGTGAATAAGCTGCTGGATTTGTTGGCCGCACAGGCTGATGAAGAGATCGCACCGCAATAATGAATCACGCGATAAATCCCCGCCCATTCTGTCGCGGCACGATTTATCGCGCCGCGACGAAAAGATGCGGCTTTTACACCTTATCTGAGTCGCAAACCCTGCTCATCAAACAATAAACAATGCTCAGCACGCAGCTGATAACTCAGCCGCTCGCCAATCGCGTGTTCCGCCACGTTACGCTCCTCAATCACCAGCAGCTTCTCTTCGCCGATATCGAGATAGAGATAATTGGTGTGTCCCAGCATCTCGCTAAACGACAACTCGCCGCTGAAACTCAGGACATCCTCATTGCTGCTCACTGGCTGGAAATGCTCTGGACGTACGCCCAGCGTGATTTTCTGCCCTTCGCGGCACGACGCGGCGATCGGCAGCGTAAGCTGATTAATGCCCAGCGCCGGCACGCGTAACTGCACCGCGCCCGGCGCGATCGCTGCCACTTCGGCAGTGAGGAAATTCATCTTCGGCGAGCCAATAAACCCGGCGACAAACAGGTTGTCGGGATCGCGATACAGCGCCATCGGCGCGCCGACTTGCTCAATGCGGCCCTGACGCAGCACCACAATGCGATCCGCCAGCGTCATCGCCTCCAGCTGATCGTGCGTCACGTAGATCATGGTGTTGCCCAGCGAAGCGTGCAGGCGAGCAATCTCAATGCGCATCTGCAAACGCAGCTCGGCATCGAGGTTCGACAGCGGCTCATCAAACAGAAAAATGCGCGGATGGCGGATTATCGCGCGGCCAATCGCCACACGTTGCCGCTGTCCGCCGGACAGCGCGCGCGGTAAGCGGTCAAGAAATTCTGTCAGATGCAGGCGCGCCGCAGTCTGTTTGATCGCCTGCTCAATTTCCGCTTTCGGGCGCTTCATCACTTCCAGCGGATAGGCCAGATTGCCGCGCACCGTCATGTTCGGGTAGAGCGCATAGGACTGAAACACCATGGCGATGCCGCGCTCGGTGGCGTGCTGATCGGTCATATCGGCGCCTTCAATCAGCAACTTACCGTCGGTGATCTCCTCCAGCCCGGCAATCATGCGCAGCAGCGTAGATTTCCCGCAGCCGGAAGGGCCGACAAACACCACGAATTCGCCGCTGTTAATGGTGAGATCGATGCCATGAATCACGTTTACATTTTCGTAGGACTTTTTAACGTTTTGCAGATGCAGGCTGGTCATGCGATGCCTCGAATCAGAGAAGTTGGCCCATATAAATGGCGTTGCTGCGCATAATCGGCGTGAAGCCAAGGCGCTGATAGAAGCCGCACACCTGCTCGTTCTGCAGGCTGACGCCGAGATAAACGCCCGGCACGCCCGCGGCACGCAGATCGTGTAGCAGCTGTTCAATCAGCTTGCGCCCCCAGCCACCTTGCTGCGCGGCGGGTAACAGATTGATGTGCAGATGCGCAGGCCATTGCGTCACCAGCTGATCCGCTGCCGCATCGGGCTGATGAATCGCTTCCAGCACTTTGCTGTCGAGCGGCGCCTGCGGCGCGTAATCGCGATACTGCTGTTGCAGCTGTGGCCACCAATCAGTATTCAACTTTGCTTCGAAGGCGCGCGTATCGGGCGCGGCGACCGCGTAGCCGACTACCTCGCCGTGCTGTTCCAGCACATAAGCAAATTCGGGCGCAAAGCGCGCGTAGGGAATGACAAAGCGCAGGCCGGGCAGCGCGGGATCGGAGTAGAGCGCGCTGGCATCGGTGCCGGCATTGGCGGTCTCTAAGCAGATGCGCGACAAGGCGGGGAAATCTGCCTCGCTGGCGCGACGAATAACACCTTCAGCCGTCATGGTGGAGCCTCTGTGGTCAGGAGATGAACAGATTTTACGGTAAAGAAAGCCGACTTAGTTTTCAAGGTGTAATAATTGCGCTGGCGCACAAAGCTGATGCGAACTATAACCACAAAGCATGACTGGGCGGCTGACAAACTCACGCGCAACGCCGGTATGAGCGCTGATTGAAAGCACATTGCCTTTCGCTCACCTATCGCAGTGATGATAACTATAGGATTTTCATATGCTCTATCAGTATGTTAAAGCAGCTTGCCTGGCTGAGTGATTTATACTGATGCTCAGGCTTTACTGCGCAACGCTGTCCGGTTTGCGCGCTGAATCGCAGCATCCTCTGCTGTTCTGGCGGCTTTTCTTCTTACTCTTTGCACTGTATCACAGAGCAAAAATTCCGCAGTGGTGATGTTTGACTTTCTTTTGTGCATAAAGTAAGTATGAATTATGTGCGTTGTCGCTGCTGAATCAACCTGCCGGGAATCGCAGGTGTCGAGATGAAGGGATGCCAGTCATCTGTTGGAGAAACCGAGCATGATGTGTGATTCAACCAATCGTCCTTCCCGTTTGCAAAGTTCACTGCGCACGGTGTCGCGTCTGGTCTCCGCCGGGATTCTGCTCGGTGCGACCATGGCAGCCGCGCAGGCCGTTACCCTGAATGAGTGGGACATTTACAACTATCCGCAGCAGACCGAAGCGGTGGATGAAGCGGTAAAAGCGTTCCAGCAAAAGAATCCGGACATTGTGATTCAGCGTTCGGTGCACTCCTTCGAAGACACGCGCATTCCGCTTAAGCTGGCGCTAACCGCCGGTGACGGCCCGCAAATCGCCCAGGTGAATCAGGGCGGCGGCGATATGGGCTCGCTGGTGAAAGACAAGCTGCTGTGGCCGCTGGATGATTACGCCAAAACTTACGGCTGGACCACGCGCTTCCCGGATTCAATCCTGAAACGTAACCGCTGGTCAGATAAACAAGATTTCGGCAGCGGCAAACTCTACGGCGTGGCGAGCCTCGGCGAGATGGTGGGTTTGTACTACAACAAAGCGCTGCTGGATAAAGCCGGTGTCGCGGTGCCTAAAACCCTGCCAGAACTCGAACAGGCGATGGAGAAACTCAAAGCCGCCGGTACACCGCCGATGATGCTCGGCCTGCTCGACGGCAACATGGGCCAGCAGCTGCTCAGCACCTTGTGGGAAGCGCAGATTGAGAGCAGCGACCGGAAAAAACTCGACGATCTGATTTACGACGTGGGCGGCACGTTCAAAGACGACAAGCTGGTGAAAGCCGCCAATATGATGAAGGGCTGGAACGACAAAGGCTATCTGTTCACCGGCTTCCAGGGCATTGGGCATGACGATGCGGCGACCCTGTTCCAGAATGGTCAGGCAGCGTTCCTGGTGAGCGGAACCTGGTATCTCGGCCAGTTTAAAGACAACAAAGATCTGCACTTCGCTGCGATGCCAGCGGGCGAGGGCGTGCAGCATCCGCTGATGGTGGGTGGCACCGATCTGGCGTTCTCCATCACCAGCACCGCCAAAGACAAAGCGCAGCAGGATGCCGCAGCGAAGTTCATCGATTACATCGTCTCAGATGAGATGGCGAACCGCTGGCTGAAAGTGGGCTTCCTGCCGGCCGGCACCAGCAAAAATGCGCAGATTCCGGCGGATAACCCGCTGCTGGCGGAAGCGTATCAGGTGTGGGTGACGCTAAATGACAACGATGGTCTCGGCCATTATCTCGACTGGGCCACGCCAACCATGAACGCTGAGCTGAATCAGAATGTGCAGCTGCTGCTGGCGGGACGTCAAACCGCCGACCAGATGGTGATCAACTTCGATAACAACTATCAACGTTACCTGAAAACCCTCAAGCACTGATGACGTACGGCCCGGCGTAAGTGGCCGGGCCGCGAACAGGCCCGCAAGCGAGTACGGTTATGCTGAATAAATCTGCCTGGCGCAATGCGCTCTATCTTCTGCCCGCGGTGCTGGTGTATGCGGTGTTTCTGCTGATGCCGCTGTTGGCCTCATTAGGGATCAGCTTCACCGAATGGGACGGCACCTCGTGGCCGATTTTCATCGGCATGGGTAACTATCTGCGCATGTTCCAGGATCCGGTGTTCTGGGTGGCGCTTGGCAATAATGCCTTGCTGATGCTGTTCTACACGCTGTTTCCGATTGGCGTTGGACTGCTGCTGTGCAGCTTCCTGTATGAGACGCGCAATAACAAAGAGCGTAGCTTGCTGCGTATTCTCTTCTTCCTGCCGTACATCATGCCGATGGCGGTGCTCGGCGTGGTGTGGCGCTGGCTGTATAACCCGGCGTTTGGCCCTATCGATCAGTTCCTGCGCGCCGTGGGTTTGCCGCAGCTGGCGAAGTCGTGGCTGGGTGATTTTACCTGGGCGCTACCCGCGGTCGGCTTTGTCGCCACCTGGTACTTCTTCGGTTTCTGCCTGGTGCTGTTTATGGCGGGCTTGCAACGCATGGATCCGTCGCTGTTGGAAGCGGCCGATCTCGATGGTTCATCACGCCGGCAGAAATTTATGCGCATTACGCTGCCGTCGCTGCGTCCGGAACTGCGTATCGCGCTGCTGCTGACGGTGATCGCCAGCTTGAAAGCCTTCGATCTGGTTTACGTGATGACGCAAGGCGGGCCGGGCACGTCCACTATGGTGACCAACATCTTTATGTATAAGCAGGGCTTTGACCTGCACTACTTCGGCTATGCCTCCGCCGTGGCGGTGTTCAGTATGCTGATTGTGTTAATGATCAACGGGTTAATTCATCTATGTCTACGGGAGCGTCACTGATGCGCGGCACGCCAACTGTCTCACGCGCGCTGATCTGGATTGTCGCGTTGATGACCATCCTGCCGTTTTTAATGGCGCTGATGACCTCGTTCAAAACCCAGATGGAGCTATTTCAGGGCGTGTTTACCTTGCCCTCGTCGCTCAATTTTAAAAACTACATCACCGCGTGGCAGCAGGGACATTTCAACGTCTACTTCATGAACTCGGTGCTGGTGGTGATTCCGGTGGTGATCTGCAGCATCCTGCTCGGCATTCTGGCGGGATTCGGTTTTGCCTGGCTGAAGATCCCCGGCAAAACGGTGGTTGCCGCGCTGCTGGGTCTTGGCATGGTGCTACCGAGTGAAGCCTTTATTATTCCGCTCTATCACGAGCTGCGCTGGATGGGCCTCACCAACACCTATCTGGCGCTGATTCTGCCGCAAATCGCCTTGTCGCTGCCGTTTACCACGCTGATGATTGCCACCGCGTTGCAGCAGGTGCCGCGCGAGCTGATGGAAGCGGCGGTGATGGATGGTGCATCACGCCGCAAAATTCTTTGGGGCCTGCTGGTGCCGGCGATTTGGCCAACGCTGTCCACGCTGGCGCTGCTGCTGTTTATCTGGACGTGGAACGAGTTCCTTATCCCGCTGATTCTGGTGAATAAAGATGAGCTGCGCACCTTGCCGATCGGCATGATGTTTTTCCAGAACAAAAACACCATCGATATCCCGGTGCTGATGGCGGGCGCGATGATTGTCATCCTGCCGCTGGTAGCGGTGTTCCTGGTGTTCCAGCGCAAATTTATCAGCGGCGTCACCGAAGGCGCGGTGAAATAACCATCTTGTCCACCAGCAAAAGGTTTTGGTCATGCGGCGCGTGCTGCAATAGCGCATCGCCGCTATTCAGGAGAACCGCATGCACGTTTCATTGGCTGATTTCTATCCCATCGCCGATGGCGAAACGCTGGATACACACTGCTTCCAGCGCGCACTCAATCATCTGGCAACGCGCGGCGGCGGCACCTTATCAGTGCCGCCTGGCCGCTATCATCTCGGCACGCTGACGCTGGGTTCCAACATTAATCTGCATCTCGAAGCGGGCGCCACGTTGCTCGCCAGCTCACGCGTTGAGGATTATCAGCAGCAGCTGGCGCAGAGCCAGGCTGAACTGTCGCAGCATGTGCTGCTGTACGCCGTCGGGCAGCGCAATATCAGCATCAGTGGCAAAGGGGTGATCGACGGTAACGGCGATGCGTGGTTTGCTGCGGAAAAGGACGAGCAGGGTTATCGCCTGCCGCGTGCGCAGCGCCCGCGCATCGTGGTGTTTGAGGATTGCGAGCAGGTGACGCTGCAAGATTTCACCATCATCCAGGCGCCGATGTGGACGGTACATCTGGTGAGTTGCCGCCATGTACATGTCGACCATCTCACCATCAATAACAGCATGAGCATGCCGAACACCGATGCGCTGGATATCGACAGCTGTGAAGCGGTGTTTGTCAGCAACAGCTACCTGAGCGCGGCCGATGATGCCATCTGCATCAAAACCAGCCAAAAACCCGCGCATCTGCGACGTGCCGCGCGACAAATCACGATCAGCAACTGCCTGCTGCGCTCCTACAGCTGCGCGTTCAAAATCGGCACCGAAACCTTCGATGACGTGGAAGATGTCACCGTCTCCGGCTGCACCCTCTTTGATTCCAACCGCGCGATTGGCTTGCTGTCGCGTGATGGCGGCCAGTTCCGCCGTTTGCTGTTCAGCAATATCACGCTGGCCTGCCGCCACGCGCCGCCGTGCCATTGGGGTAAAGCCGATGCGCTGTTTGTTTCAGTGCGCGCGCGCGATCCGGCGATAGCGCCGGGCAGCATTGAGCAACTGCAATTCAGCAACGTCAGCGGTGTGATGGAAGGAGCAATTAACCTGCATGCGGAACAACCGGGACAGATTCGTGATGTGATGCTGGCGAATGTGCAGCTGCGGCAAGTGGTAGCAGCAGGTGCGGATCAAGGGCATTACGATGTGCGCCCGCCGTGTAACCCTGAATCGCCGACTGGCATGGGCCTCGACAATGCGTACAAACTGGATAGCACATCGGGCTTAGCGTACGGTGTTACCGCCTATCCTGATGGCTTGCCGGGCGTGTTTGCGCGCGGCGTGGAGAATCTGCAGCTGCATAACGTGGTGATTACGCGCCCGCAGCCGTTGCCCCACGGCTGGCATGCGGAAACAGTGCAGATTCTTTAGGGCACGCCTGGAGGTTACAACGCAGCAGCGATAGCCGCGCCCAGTTCCTCGGTTGACGCGCGGCCGTCGAGCTCGCGCGTCAGGCTGTTGCCCGCCGCCAGCGTAAGCTCGATGGCATCCAACACCGCTGCGCCCGCTTCGGCGTAATCGAGGTGCTCCAGCATCATCGCGCCACTCCAAATCTGACCAATCAGGTTGTTCACGCCTTTACCGGCGATGTCGGGTGCCGATCCATAGGTGCTGTAATTAATGCGTTAATTTTGATTATTTGTAATCATATTTGATGCTTTGTGAGCAACCTCAAACAAATTAAGCCCTGTTTAGCCTATAAAACGCCTCTAATATGCGTAAATTCATTCTTATTTGAGCGAAATGAATCATAAGCATAAGTGGGGTGGCGAAGTGCGTAGACACGGTGAATAACAACATCGGCCACCTCATCAACGGGACGCGTGAAGCCCAGCGCGTTCCACGACCCTACGTTATCGATGAGGCTGAAATGAAACAATTCTCTACAGAAGGGATGGTGATTATTGTCGGGATTGTCATTGCGTACATCCTGTTCACCACCTGGCTCACCTGGCGTCTGCGCAGTAAAAACAGCGGCGACTTTATGGCTGGCTCCAATGTGATGCCGGCATTTGTGGTGGGCGTGATGCTGATGTCGGAATACATCGGCGCCAAATCCACCATCGGTACGGCTCAGGCAGCTTTCGAAGATGGCTTTGCCGCTTCATGGTCGGTGATTGGTGCCGCTATCGGTTTCCCGCTGTTTGGTTTTCTGCTGGTAAAGCGCATCTACAATACCGGTAAAATCACCATCTCTGCGGCGATCGCTGAACGTTATGGCAACTCCACCAAAAACATCATCTCGCTGATCATGATCTATGCGCTGTTGCTGGTTAACGTCGGTAACTACGTGAGCGGTGCGGCGGCGATCTCAACGGTGCTCAACCTCGATCTCACTACCGCAGCGGTGATCACCGCGATCGTCAGTACGTTCTATTTTATGTTCGGCGGCATGAAAGGCATCGCCTGGGTCACGCTGCTGCATAGCGGACTGAAATATATCGGTATTCTGATCATTCTCGGCGTGGCCCTGCACATGACCGGCGGCGTCAGCCCAATGATCAAAGAGATGCCGCATTTCTACTGGACGTGGGACGGCAACGTTGGCGGCAGCACTATTTTCGCCTGGATGATTGGTACTATCGGCTCGATCTTCTGTACTCAGTTTGTGATTCAGGCGATTGCCTCGACCAAAAGTGCTGAGTCCGCCAAACGTGCAACCTGGGTGGCGTTCTTCTTCTGCATGCCGATTGCCATTGCTATCGCGCTGATTGGCGTGGCGGCGAAATACCTGCATTCCGATATTAAAAGTCTCTATGCGCTGCCGGTGTTCCTGCAGGACATGAGTCCGTGGCTGGCGGGGATTGTCACTACCTCACTCGTGGCGTCGATCTTTGTCAGCGTCAGCACCGTAGCGCTGGCGATTGCCTCGCTGGTGGTAAAAGATTTCTACGTGCCCTATCGCAATCCGACACCGGAGCGCGAGTTCCGCATGACGCGCTGGCTGTCGCTGCTGATCGGTTTCCTGCCGCTGATTTTCGTGCTGTTCGTGCCGGAAGTGTTGAAGCTCTCCTTCTTCACCCGCGCTATTCGGCTGTCGATTTCAGTGGTGGCAATCATTGCCTTTTATCTGCCGTTCTTTAAAAGCACGCGCGGCGCCAATGCAGGCCTGATTGGTGCGTGCGTCATGACGTCAGTGTGGTATCTGCTCGGCGATCCATTAGGTATCAACAACATGTACGTGGCGTTGATCACGCCGGCGGTCATCATGGTGATTGACCGCCTGATCCCTTCAAGCCAAACCCATGTGAAAAAAGCCCCGAAATCTTCAATGCAAAACAGTGGAGCCTGAAATGAGTGATTTAACCCTTACCGTTGAACGCAGCGGTAACCTCCATCCGCACGCGCAGGATGCGCAACAGCTCACGGCGATGCTGCCTTCGGTCTGCCCGCAGAACCATGCGGCGAATCTGCTGCCGCTACCCAATGGCGACTTGCTGTGTGTGTGGTTTGGCGGCACGCAGGAAGGGATCGCCGATATTTCTGTGTGGTGCTCGCGGCTGAAAAGCGGCAGCACACAGTGGAGCGAGGCGGAAAAACTCTCTGACGATCCCACGCGATCGGAGCAAAATCCGCTGCTGTTCCTCGATCCCGAACAGGTGCTTTGGCTGCTGTGGACGGCGCAGAAATCCGGCAATCAGGACACCGCGATTGTGCGCTATCGTCAGTCACGCGATTTTGGCCGCAGCTGGGGGGCAATCGACACTTTGCTCGATCAGCCCGGCACCTTTATTCGCCAGCCGATTGTGGTGCTGCCAAACGGTAACTGGCTGCTGCCGGTGTTTTATTGCCGAACTCAGCCTGGCGTGAAATGGGTGGGTAACAACGATATCAGCGCGGTGAAAATCTCCAGTGATAAAGGCCAAAGCTGGCGCGATGTGGCGGTGCCAGACAGCCTGGGCTGCGTGCATATGAACATCACGTTGCTGCAGGATGGCAGCTTACTGGCGCTGTATCGCAGCCGCTGGGCCGATTTCATCTATCAAAGTCGTTCCACCGATGGCGGCGAAAGCTGGAGTGCGCCGCTGGCGACTGACTTGCCAAACAACAACTCGTCGATTCAGGTCACGACATTGCACAACGGCCATCTGGCGCTGGTGTTTAATGCCATGAGCGCCAGAGATGCCAGCGAGCGCCGCTTATCGCTGTATGACGAAATTGAAGATGAAGAGGATGACGGCGATGTGGCGGTGGCGGCCGAACCGTTGGTGCACAGCGGACGCAGCGCGTTTTGGGGCGCACCCCGCGCGCCAATGACGCTGGCGATTTCCGCCGATGGCGGCAAAAGCTGGCCATGGCAGCGTAATCTCGACGAGGGCGACGGCTACTGCATGACCAATAATTCGCAGCAAAAGCTTAACCGCGAGTTCTCCTATCCGAGCATCAAACAAAGTGACGATGGCGCGCTGCATGTGGCTTACACCTATTTTCGTCAGGCGATTAAATATGTGCGCGTCGATGAAAGCTGGGTGAAAGGATGAGCAGGCAGCGACACGCGCTGGTAACTGGCGTCAGCTCTGGCATAGGCGCCGCCATCGCCGATCATCTGTTGCAACAAGGTTGGCAGGTGACCGGTTTTAGCCGCACGTCGGTGCAGAACGATCATCCAGGGTTCACCTCGGTCAGCGTGGATCTGTTGGATGCCAATCTGCTGAAGCAGGCGCTACTGGCGCTGCCGAAGGTGGATGCGCTGGTGCATGCCGCAGGCATGATGGCGGCTGCGCCGCTCGGTGAGCTGGATGAGAAGCAGAGCGCGCGTTTGTGGTACCTGCACGTGCAGGTGGCGCAGATAATGGCAAATGTCTTGCAGCCGCAGATGGCGCAGGGCGATCGTATCTTGCTGGTTGGCAGCCGCACGTCACGCGGCGCGGCGAATCGCAGCCAGTACGTGAGCACCAAGGCGGCAATGGTGGGCATGGCGCGCAGCTGGGCGGCGGAACTGGCACCCAAAGGCATCACGGTGAATGTGATTGCGCCGGGGGCGACGGAGACGCCCATGCTACTGCAGCCCGGCCGCGCCAGTTCACCCCCAAAGCTGCCGCCGATGGGGCGCTATATCAAGCCCCAGGAAGTGGCGGCGCTGGCAGGGTTTGTGCTGTCGCCTGCCGCCGATGCGATTACCGGGCAGGAGTTGGTGATCTGTGGTGGGGCGTCGTTGTAGTTTTTTCCCTCACCCTAACCCTCTCCCACAGGGAGAGGGAATTGAATAGTGCACCGACTAGCTCCCTCTCCCAGTGGGAGAAGGAATGGAATAGTGCACCGACTAACTCCCTCTCCCAGTGGGAGAGGGCTGGGGTGAGGGCAACAAGTCGCACCTAACCGCGCCGCAATCCCGCCACATCCACCTGCCACTGATGCAGCTTGTTATACAGTGCGGTGCGTGAAATCCCCAGCAGCTGCGCGGACTGGCGCAGGTTACCTTTTTGCTCACGCACCACCTGCATCACATGCTGGCGCTCATTCTCCTGCAGCGAGGTCAATTCGCTGGCGACAGGCGCGTTACGCTGCACCATCTCTTCCGGCAGATCGTGGCGCTCAATCTCCAACCCTTCACACAAATTCACCATGCGCTCGACCAGATTCTCCAGCTCACGCACGTTGCCGGGCCAGTGCCACGCCTGTAAACAGCGCATCGCCTCAGCGGAGAGCTGCGGCGCGATGCGCTTCAGCCGGGTGCAGAGCGCCTGAATAAAGGTATTCACCAGGCCGGGAATATCCTCCTGACGCTCGCGCAGCGGCGGGATCTCCAGCGAAATCACATTCAGGCGATAGTAGAGATCGCGGCGGAACGCGCCTTTTTCCACCGCATCCAGCAGATTGCAGTGGGTAGCGGCGATGATGCGCACATTGACCTTGATGGGATGGGCCGCGCCGATTCGCACCACTTCGCCCTCCTGCAGCACGCGCAGCAGGCTGGTCTGCGCCTCGAGCGGCATCTCGCCAATCTCATCAAGGAACAAGGTGCCGCCATCGGCCAGCTCAAATTTGCCCGCCGAGCCGCCGCGTCGCGATCCGGTAAAAGCGCCGTCGACATAGCCAAATAGTTCGCTCTGCACTAAATCACGTGGCAATGCGCCGCAGTTCAGCGCGATAAAGGCTTCCTGATGGCGCGGGCTGGCATTGTGAATCGCCTGCGCGAACAGCTCTTTGCCGGTGCCGCTTTCGCCGGTTAATAACACCGTGCTATCGCTGCGGCTGCTGGCGCGCGCTTTCTGAATCGCTTGCAGCACGCGCGGCGCGTGCCCGCGAATCATCTCAAAGGTATAGCTGGCGCCCACGCCCATCACGCGGCGCGTAATGGCGCGGATACGTTGATTCTCACGCAGCGACAGCACGCGGCCACCGTCGGGTGCGGGCATCAGCGAAATCAGGCAGGAAAGGGGATGCACGCCATCCGGCATAAATTGCAGCTCGCGGTCATTGCAAAACGGCATGGTGAGCAGCGATCCGCCTTGCGGTTGCAGCAGCATGTCGATCGGCCCGGCGCTGGGATCGAGGCCGCTAAAGATCTGGCGCGCATAGCGGTTCAGCGTTTTGATGCGGCCGTGACGATCGCAGACGATCACGCCTTCGTTCAGGGTTTCGAGGATCGACTGCTGCTCGGCCAGCAAACGGCGCAGCATCAGCTGCTGACCAACCGCTTCGGCTGCCGCCTGCACCGTGCCGAGCGTGTGCGCATTAAAGTTGTCGGGCGTGGCGGTCAGCGTTAGCACGCCAAGCAGCTGGCCGCTGGCATCGCGCACCGGTGCGGCAGCGCATTGGCGATGGCGTTTGCGCAGATCCAGCTTCCAGTTTTCGCCGCTCAGCACGTACACCAGCCGCTGCTCAATCAGGCAGCGCGCGGTGCAATTGGTGCCGAGCACTTCTTCGCGCAGGATGCTGCCGACCGGCGTCAGATCCGCGCCGCAGAAGTGCAGCGTCACGCCTTGCGCATCGGTCAGATTGATGTGGCCATCCGGGTTATACGCCAGCAGATTTTGCATGATGCTGCGCGCCGCGAGGATCAACTCGGCGTTATGCTCAAGGATCGCCGCCAGTTCCGCAGCGGGCGGCGAGACATAGGCGAAGGTGGCGGGATCGATCGCGCGCTGCTGCGATCGCCGCCACGACTGCAAAATGCTGTGCCGCATCCAGCCGGGCTGTTCGCCGCGTTCGAAGCTGTGCCAGCCCTGCCACAACAACGTGTCCCATTCGCCCACCTCGGCGCTGTCCGGCAAGCTGAAGATCGGATCGCTTTCATCTTTAAACGGCAAACGCTCACTGGCACGCATGTCACACTCCTGATTAAGATGGAATGTCCATTTTATTGACATGTGAAGTTGACATGTAAATTTTGTTGCCAGATTGTGAGCTATATCTGTGTTATGCCTCACATAAAGCGGCGGATTGCAGTTGGCATCGCCTTTGCACTACCAATTGCACATCCCTACGCTCGAATGAGCACATCCAAAACAATAAGGAATAGGTCATGACATTTCATCTTAAGCCAGTACGCGTCGGCCTAATTGGCGCCGGTCGCATGGGCAGCTTCCACGCGGAAAACCTGGCCTGGCGCGTGCCGGGTGCGATCCTCGCAGCGGTGGCCGATCCGCAACCGGGCGCGGCCGACGCGCTGACCAATAAGCTCGGCGTCGCTAAAGCGTACAGCGATCTGCATGCGCTGCTGCAGGATCCCGAAATTGAGGCGGTGGCGATTGCCGCGCCAGCGCGCACGCACGCCGAATGGGTGATCGCTGCCGCGAAGGCGGGCAAACATGTGTTCTGTGAGAAGCCGATGGCGGTAACGCTGGAAGAGGCGGATCGCGCGATTGCTGCCGCGAAAGCGGCCGGCGTAGTGTTGCAGGTCGGTTTTAACCGCCGCTTTGATTCCGGCTTTGCTGCAGCGATCGCGGCGGTGAAAGCGGGTGAAAATGGCACCACGCAGCTGAGCCGATCGCTGACGCGCGATCCGGGCCTGCACGATCCTTCGCGCATCCCGCAGTGGACGATCTTCCTTGAAACCCTGATCCACGATTTCGACACGCTGCTGCACTTTAACCCTGGCGCGAAGCCGGTGGAAGTCTATGCGCTGGCCGATGCGCTGGTGCGTCCGGATTTCAAAGACAAAGGCTTGCTCGACACATCGGTGGTTACCATCCGCTTTGATAACGGCGCGATCGCCACCGCTGAAGCCAACTTCCAGGCGGTATACGGCTACGATGTGCGCGGCGAAGTGTTCGGCAGCAAAGGCATGCTGCAGGCGGGCCATATCAACGTTAACAACTGTGTGCGCTATCACCAGGATGGCATCGCGATTGAAACCTCACGCATGGATTCAGACCTGCTGCGCGAAGCCTATGTGGCGGAGATGGCCGAGTTTGCCCGCTGCATTCGCAGTGGCGAAACGCCGCGCGCTACCGGTGAAGATGCACGCAACGCGCTGGTAATCGCGCTGGCCTGTATCGACTCGGTGCAGCAGCAGCAGCCGATCAAATTGGGAGGTCGCTAATGGCCGGTTATCAGCTGTCGGTGTGTGCCGAAATGGTGTTTCTCGATCTGCCTTTTGTCGAGCGCGTGAAACGCATTCATGCACTGGGCTTTGGCGTCGAAATCTGGGGCTGGGCCAACAAAGATATCGATGCGCTGGCGGCGACCGGCGCGCGTTTCACCTCGATGACCGGCTACCTCAGCGGCAACCTGACCGATGATGATGAGATTCAGCAACTGCTGCAAAGTGCTGAAGCATCGCTGGCGGTGGCCGAGCGGCTCAACTGTCCGGCGTTGAACCTGCACGGTACCGGACTGGATGACAAAGGGTTGCCGGTTAAACCGGTTGACGTGGTGACCGGCGCGATGTGGCTGAAAGCGGCTGATACGCTGCGCAAAGTGGCGCAGCTGGGCGAGCGCGCCGGACGCGTCTTCACGCTGGAGAACCTTAACTTGCCGGTTGATCATCCCGGTACGCCGTTCGCGCTGGCAGCCGACACGCTGGCGCTGGTGGAAGCGGTTAACAGCCCGGCGCTAAAGATGAACCTCGACCTGTATCACGCGCAGATTGGCGAAGGCAATTTGATCGAACTGATTCGCCGTTGTGGTTCGGCGATAGGTGAAATTCAGGTAGCCGATGTGCCGGGGCGTCAGCAGCCGGGCACCGGTGAGATTAACTATCGCGCCATCGCCCGTGCGTTACACGATGTTGGCTATCAGGGCACCGTGGCGCTGGAAGGCTGGGCCAGCGGCGAAAGTGGCGCCGCGCTGCAGCAGTTCCGCGATCACTTCACCCTTTAACGGTTCCGCCGCCGGGTATTCGCCTGTTACCCGGCGTTAACTTCATGAAATGAATAATAATATCTCAACCTTACAGGACTAACCCATGAACATCAGAAATGTGATGCTGTGCCTCTGCGCGCTGCTGCTCAGCCTGAGCGCGAGCGCTAAAACCTTCACCGTCGGCGTAGCGCTGGCGAACTTCGATCTCAACTTTGTCTCGATTCTGCGCACCCAGATGCAGGCAGAGCTGAAAGCTAACCAGCTCAATAGCCAGTTTGTAGATGCCAAAGGCGATGTCGCGCTGCAAGTGCAGCAGGTGGATGATTTTGTTAATCAGGGTGTCGATGCCATCATCCTCAATCCGGTGGACACTCAAGGCGTATTGCCAATGATTACCGCAGCGAAAAATGCCGGCATTCCGCTGATCTTCGTCAATCGTAAGCCAGAAGTGAAACTGCCAAGCGACATGGCGTATGTTGGTTCAGACTCGGCGTTGGGCGGCGAAATGCAGATGGAAGCGCTGGCGAAGAAGATGAATTACAAAGGCAACGTGGCGATTTTGATGGGCGCGCTGTCGAATGAAGAAGCGCGTGAACGCACCCGCGCGGTGGAAGCCGTGATTGCCAAATACAAAGATATGAAGGTGATTGAAAAGCAGAGCGCCAAATGGCAGCGCAACGAAGCGGTGGATGTGGTATCGAGCTGGCTGCTGAATCAGCGCCCAATTGACGCTATCGCAGCGAATAATGATGAAATGGCGATTGGTGCCATCATGGCGCTCAACCAGGCGAAAAATGAGAAGATTTTGGTCGCCGGTATCGACGGCACGCCGGATGGTCAGCAGTTCGTGAAGAACGGCAAAATGACGCTGACCATTTTCCAGGACGCGAAAGGGCAGGCGACCGGCGCGGTGCAGGTGACTAAAGCGCTGCTGGAGAAGCAGAAAGTGCAGGAGTTCAACTGGATTCCGTATCAAACCATCACGCCTGAGAACTATGCGCAGTTCGCGGCGAAATAACATTTTTATTTACCAAAACTCTCCTGCTCGCAGGAGAGTTTTACGCTGGAAAGCCGATTTATTCCTCCTCCACTTCGCTTTATTTGCCTAACTCTGACTGATAAACTCCGGCTGCAACCAGAATTGTCTCTGGTTAATGATTGCTCAGGCATGATGCATTAACAGAACGCATGCTTTCGACCGGAGAGAAGTGCAGGATGGATAAAGAGATTCTCAACACCATAAATTCTCAGCACCTTTTTCCCGCGCACAGCGACCGGCATATTTTTTTTGGTGTTGATGGTAAATTCATTGGCCACTCGCTGATTACCATCATGTCGATAATCAAGCATGCCAATGATGTTCGTTATCACTTTCATCTTATCTCTTCGGAAATATCTGCAGTTGACACTGTGCGACTGGAAAAAATATTCGCTGGATCGCCACATGGGTTAACGCTGCATCATATTCAGGATAGTTTGTTTAGCGCGTTCCCTACCACAGAGTTGTTCACTCGCGCGACCTATTATCGTTTTCTCGCTCCGCTTATCTTGCCGCATGCCACTAAATTGCTTTATCTCGATGCCGATATAGTGTGTCTGAATCCTCTGGATGAATTATGGCAGATTGCCATGCCAGCTGACGTTATTGCCTTGGTGGTTGGCGAGATTCAGGCATTGCAACCGCAGTTGGCTGAAAAGGTGGGCTTGCGTGGAAAGCGCTATTTTAATGCCGGCATGATGCTGATTGATGTTCAAAAGTGGAACCGCGAGCAGATCAGTGAACGCGCTTTTAATTTGCTTAGCGAAAAGGGAAAACAATTCCAGTATCTTGATCAGGATGCGTTGAATACGTTGCTTGAGGACCGTGTGATATTTACGGAAACGCGCTTTAATACCATCAATATGCTCTCACACGATGATAGCGGCTATACGCAGGATGTGCCGAAAAATACCTGCTTATTGCATTATGCGGGTGCCGATAAACCCTGGCAGCGGTGGAATCAACAGCACGTTGGCCATTACTATCGCGATCTTTATCAGATTTCGCCATTAGCCGACGTCTCTTTTGAAACACCGAAAAACGCGCAACAAGCAAAGAGAATGTACAAATTTTTGTTCCGTAGTCATCAATGGATGCCGGCACTCTATTGGCGCATTAAGTATTTTAAAATGAGGTATTTTTGAGTGCAGACTTTACGTTTAAAGCCGCTGTTAACCGAAAGCAATATTTATCAGCTGTGCTTTCTGCTGTTAACCCTGGCATTTGCGACCTCGTTAGTTATCCCCGCATATCCTAAGAAAACATTCTATCTGGTGGGTTATTTAACGCTATTCTTTCTGCTGGCCAAGGGAATAAAAAGAAAATTCATTATCGATAAGAGTGCTTTCATCGTCGCCGTTCCCATTCTATTATTGGGCATAGTCAGGGTAATATGGTCGCGTATTTATGCCGATGCCTATTTTAGCGATGTAGTGGATAACTATTTTCAGGGCGGTAAACTTTTCATTATCTCCGCTTTTGTCAGCTATTTTTTCATTGCGTGGCGTCACTGTTTGTCAGCGAAAGTCCTGCGCATTAGCGTGTGCTTGTTAATTTTTGGCTTGCTGCTGACGCTGGGCGCCGGCTGGTACGAACATGCTCAGACGCAGCAACGCATCAAATTACTCACAGATTCAGCCGGTACCGTTTCATACCTGATGACGGCATTAGCATTAACTGCCCTGTTTATTGTGAATAAGGTGATAGTTCGCCGCCTTAATCAAATTCTGCTGTTCACCGCTATCTTTGTGGTGAATATGCTGCTGATGTTCCTCACTGAGTCACGTGCGGCGGTGTTGGTGCTGCCCGTTTTATACTTGCTCTGTTTTTATCTGGTTCATCGCTGGGCAGGAAAATATTCGCTGGTGATTTTAGTTCTTTGCATTGCGGGGGGGCTGTTCTTCATGCCCAGCTCCATTATGCATCGGTTGGACAACATCCAGAACGAAATAGACAGCTATCAGAAAAATAATGATACCTCAATTGGTGCGCGCTTCTCGATCTGGAAAAGTGGCTATCACAGCGTTTCCTGGTCGCTGCTGGGGCAAAGTCCGGATGACAGAACGGATAAAGCGCGCGTTTATATTAAAACCTATGAACGCGCTAATCCTGAGGCTTATAAAAATGTGATGTATCACTTGCACGATGATTTTTTAGAAACGCTTTCGCTGCAAGGTATCGCGGGTGCTGTCACCCTGATTCTTTTTTATGTGGGTTTAATTGTGGCGGCAATGCGTCGTCGGGCATGGGATGTCGCGCTGCTTCCTGTTTCCATTTTTATATTCGGTTTGACCGATACCGTATGGATTCAAAGCAGTTCAGTGTTTATTCTGATGGCATCGATTATTATGAGCTATGCGCTGATGCAGCATAAGCCCCGAACGCATATCTAATATTTGTCAGGTCGCCATTGAAGGCGACCGATTTTCTCAACGCTTCAGCTCATTCTCCGCAATTTCATTCTCAGATATTTTTTCTTCAAACTAAATCTGACTTTACTGTCCAGCAAAAATGAAACGAAAGAGACGTTTTCAATCGCCTGCTTCACCACCTGTTTCTCATGTTCATCGTTAATCAGCGGATAAAACTTATGCGCCAGATTGATCCAGTGACAAGCGAGCAGGTTGCGGTAGCTTTCACCGAGCACATTATCCATCTGTTGCGTGGCTTTGATCAGCATCGATATTTTATCGGCATCCAGCGCGCTGGAGAGACTTTTTTCTCGTTTGAAATAGAGATACGGGCTCTGCTTCGCTAAAAATATCGTCTGACTGGCTTTCAGAATCGAGGGGAATAAATACGCATCTTCGTAGCAACTGAAGTCAGGGAAATGGTTATCTTCCAACAGCGAGCGTTTAATAAACTGACCGATAAAATGCGCCTGAATATCACGATGGATGAGGAATTTTTCAATCACCTGATGTTGCGACAAGGCGTTAACCTGCAAACCTTTCCACTGTTGTAGTTTGGTCTTCTTTTCATAAATTTCATTCAGCGGCGCCAGCAGAATATCGGGTTGTTGCGCCTGCAAAAACTGCACTATGTCAGCAAAAGAGTTCGGCAAAAGCTGATCGTCACCATCCAGCATCGTGACAAAGTGGCCGCTGCATTTGCTGACGCCAAAATTTCTCACTTTGCCGATGTTACGGAACATCACGTCAAAAATTTTCACCTGGCTGAATGAAGCGGCAAAGCTGTGCAGCAACGCGCTGGTGTTATCTGTGGATGCGTCATTCACCAACACAACCTCGACCGCATCCTCAACGCCAGAGCAGGCCTTTTTGAGGCTGTTTAACGTCTCAACAATGTATTTTTCGCAATTGTGAGCCGTGACCAGGACGCTGAGAGTGCAAGGTGAATCCATAGTTAGCATCTATCCGTTAATGTTCTGAGAGCATTCATTGCTAACAAGTCTATCGCTTTCTACGCTGAAGGGAATGAAATTGTGTTGCATGGTTTAGGTAATCATACTCACAGCTCTGCGCGTCGTTAATCAGCACAACTAAACTTTCCTCCCGCCTTGCCGATGTTTTTTACCACTGAGTCCGTGCGCTTTGCCCCACGATTTTGGGGCTCTACGATCAACTTCTGGTGTGGAAAAATGTCATGATCGCAACGCCCTTGTCAGGCCCGGCGGCTTCGCCGGTGGAGATGGTTTCGCTCAAACGTATCGCACAGCGCGCGGATAGCCTGGCGGTGTTCCTCAGTTGGGCGCTGTTGCCGATTGCACTTGGCGTTGGCTGGCTAAATGACAGCGTGCTGGTGGCGCTAATTGCGGGTTTGGTATTGGCGCTGCTGGCGACGTTTTTCGGCACCGCGCTGCGCGGTACGCTTACGTCGCGGCTGGTCTTATCCGCGCTGTTAATCGGCTGGGCTGGGCTGCTTATTCAGGTTGGCGGTGGCGCAACCGAATACCACTTCTCGGTGTTTGTGTTGATGTCGGCGCTGCTGGCGTGGCGAGATGTGCGCCCGTTAGTAATGGGCGCTGCGGCGGCAGCCACGCATCATGTGTTATTCAATTATCTGCAGGAAAATGATCTGTTTGGCGTGGTGGTGTTTCATCATCCCGGCTGGGACATGGTGTTTTTCCACGCGCTGTTTGTCGTGGTGCAAACCGCGATGCTGCTGGTGATTGCACGCCAGATGGCAGCGGATGCGAGCTCGGCCAGCGAAGTGGCGCAACTGGCGGCACACATTAATCAGCAAGCCGGTTATCTCACGCTGCGTGCCGATACTCAGCAGAGTGAAACGCCGTTCGCGCGCACCTTCAGTACTACGCTTGGGACCCTACACGGCACTTTGCATCAGGTCAGCGACGGCGTCGGTCAACTGCTGGCGGAATCCGACAGCATTCTGGAGCGCAACGCCGCGCTCTCGACGCGTACCGACGAGCAGGCGCAAGCGCTGGAAGTGGCGGCCAGCGCTATGAGCGAAATCAGTATCGCTGCCAGCTTAACCCGGGACAAAGCGCAAAGCGCGTGCGAGCTGGCGAGTGAAACCCGCGCGGTGGCGACGCGTGGTGAAGAGAATATCCAGTCGGCGATTCGCTCGATGGAGAAAATCAGCGAAGAGTCGAGAAGGGTGAAGATCATCCTGGAGCTGATCGACGGCATTGCGTTTCAGACCAACATTCTGTCACTGAACGCCTCGGTGGAAGCGGCGCGTGCCGGTAATCAGGGACGCGGTTTTGCCGTGGTCGCCAGCGAAGTGCGTAATCTGGCGATGCGCAGCGAAAGTGCGGCACGCGAAATCCGTCAACTGATGGATGCCAGTTCCACCAGCACCGAACACGGCACCGTGCAGGTGGAGCATGCGGCGCAAACCATGCGCGAGATTCACAGCAGTATTAGCGGGTTATCGCAGCTGGTGACGGAACTGTCGGCGATGAGTGAGCAGCAGAATTTGAGCATTGAGCAGATTCAGCAGAGCATCAATAGCATTGATCACAGCGTGCATCATAACGTGCAGCACGTGGCCGAAACGCTGCAAGTGGCGCAGCAGCAACAGCAGCAGGCCAATGCGCTGAAGCAGGCGATTTCGTTATTTAAGTTGGGATAAGCGTGACCTTTGCAAAGGTCGCCATGAATGGCGACCTTGCGTTAGTTACTCTACGCCATTAACCAGCAGCACGCGGTATTTCGCGCCTTTCAGGCGATGCGCTTTGGCTTCCTGATACGCCGGGCTGAAATACCAGCCTTTCGCCGCCTCAGCATCCGGGAATTCGAGCACCACCACGCCTTCCGCTTCCGGGCCTTCCAGCGTTTCCAGGGCGCCATAAAACGCCAGCGGGGTGATGGGATGGTCGCCGCGCGCCTGTCCGGCTTTCTCGGCATACGTCGCCATCTCGTCCTGGTCTAAGGTTTCGTCCTTAATAAACACCACATATGCAGCCATTATTTCTCTCCTCGCGCCTGGCGTTTGTCTTCAGTGTTGTTATCGAAATCGGCGGCATCATGGCGCTCCAGCAGCTGATCCTGCGGCTCGGCACCAAAGGCGCGATTCACTTTACGCCCGCGAATCACCGCCGGACGCTCGGCAATCTCTTTTGCCCAGCGCACCACATTTTTGTACGACTGCGCATCAAGGAATTCGCTGCCGCCATATTGGTTGTTCAGCACCAGATTGCCGTACCACGGCCAGGTGGCGATATCGGCGATGGTGTATTCGTCACCGGCGAGGAAGCGATGGTCGGCCAACTGACGATCCAGCACGTCCAGCTGACGTTTAGCTTCCAGCGTGAAGCGGTTGATGGCGTATTCGATTTTCTCGGGCGCATAGTGATAGAAGTGACCAAAGCCGCCGCCGAGGTACGGCGCAGAACCTTGCAGCCAGAACAGCCAGTTCAGGGTTTCGGTGCGGCCTGCCAGTGAGGTCGGCAGGAAGTGACCGAACTTCTCGGCCAGATAGAGCAGGATATTACCGGATTCAAACACGCGCTGCGGTGGCGTGACGGAATGGTCGCTCAGCGCCGGGATTTTCGAGTTCGGGTTTACATCGACAAAACCGCTGGAGAACTGATCGCCATCGCCGATACGGATCAGCCAGGCATCGTACTCGGCGTCTTTGGCGCCCACCGCCAGTAACTCTTCCAGCAGGATAGTAATTTTCTGGCCGTTTGGCGTGCCGAGCGAGTAAAGCTGCAGCGGATGTTTGCCGATCGGCAAGGTTTTGTCATGCGTCGGCCCGGCGGTTGGACGGTTGGTTTTCGCGCCGTTACCTTTGGCTTCCGGGTCCCAGGTCCAGACTTTCGCGGGCTGATACTGATGTTCCGACATAGTGGTTTCGCCTTGTTGTGATTGTATTTTTGCTGCTACTGAGTGTAGCAGCGCGTGATACAGGCGATTTAACCGCGCTGGCGGTGGGACGCAAAGTCCGATTATGTAAAGTTCTCTTGCGTAAACAGCATAAAGTCCACTCTACCAGGCTGATAGGTGTCGGGAATGTCGCCCTCTTCCAGATGCCGCAGCATCAGCGTTAAGGCGAGCTGAGCATGGCGCAGGGTGTTTTGATCGAGGGTGAGGTTCAGCACGCGATCCTGCAACAGTCGGCGTGTAGTGCTGTACAACTCGTGCGTGACGTACAGCACTTTACCGTCGAGACGATGACGCGCCAGCGCTTCGTGCACCTGTGTGTTGCCAATGCCGGTGTTATACAGCCCGACAATCGGCGGCGAGGCGGCCAGCGTTTTTTCTAACAGGCGGCTAATGCGTTCGCGCTCATCCTGACCGGCAAGAATCTCGCGCAGGCGCAGCCGCGGAAAGCGTTCGGCCAGCACCGCCTGAAAGCCCTCAATGCGCAGGCGGTGGGCTGCGTAATCCGCGCGTCCGCTCATCAACACCACTTCACCCGGCTGCGACAGCATGCTGCCGAGCATCAAACCGGCGGTGCGCCCGGCTTTGTATTGATCGATACCGACGTGGCACAGCCGCGCGGCATCTGGCAGATCGGCGACCAGCGTGATCACCGGCACGCCGCGCGCTTTACAGGCGGCGAGCGCATCGTAGATTAGCGGGTTTTGATGGGCGAAGACGATCAGCGCATCCATCTTTTTACTGCTGGCGGTGATGTGTGCGGCGAGTTTTTCCGGTGCATTTTCCGGGATCAGCGTGCGATGCAGACGCAGGCGGCGATAACCGAGCTGGTCGGCGAGTTTGGCAAAGTCTTGCGCTAATTGCTGAAAGAAGAAGGAGGCGTTGCCGCTGAGCAGCACTTCGATCTGCCACGGATGGCGATGTTCCTCGGGCAAAATGCGTTTTAAACCGGCGTCACGCGCGGCCTGCAGGATTTTTTTGCTCATGGCGGGCGATACGCCACCGCGATCGTTGAGTACCCGGTCAACCGTGGCGACACCGACGCCCAGTTGTTTTGCCAGCTCGGCCAGCGTCACTGCTTTCATGTTGCGTGCATTCCAATAGAGCGGGCCCTCATCCTAACCTTCTCCCGCCAGCGGGAGAAGGGACCGATCGAGCAAGCCGCACCATCCCGTTCCCTCTCCCGGTGGGAGAGGGTTAGGGTGAGGGCATCAGCGCGCACTCAACTATCCCAACAGCTCACGCTCAATCAGCTCGCGGGTTTCCACCGCCTGATACTTCATCTTCTCCGGATAACCGAACAGCGCCGCCGAGATAATCGACTCGCCGCCAACCTTAAAGGTGCGGTTGGCAAAATTCATCTCGCGCAGTGCTTCAAACAGCGCATCGAAATTCACTTCGCCTTCACCGACCGCCACGTGCTGGTGGATGGTGGCATCCACGCCTGGCGGGTTGACGATATAACGGCAGTGTTTGGTGTGGTTCATGGTATCGGCGATCAGCATATGTGAAAGATCATCGCCGGCGTAATGCAGCATGTTCTTCACATCGCCCACACCTTTGTCGTAATAGAAGGTGTGCGGTGCGCTGTAGATGTACTTCACGTTTTCGCTGCGGAATGACTTCACAATGTCTGCAGTTTCGTTGCTCTGCTCGCAGAAATCCCACGGATGCGCCTGAATCTCGACGCGGATGCCTTCACGTTCGATGATCGGCAGCAGCTCTTCCATCGAACGATAGAACATCTCTTCACAAATTTCTGGCTCGTTGGGATTGCCCGACAGCTCGGTGTTGATCACCTGCACACCCATTTCGACGGCAATCTCGATCATGCGTTTCCAGTTCTTCACCGCCGCCTGACGACGCAGTTCATCCGGGCCGGACCAGCGATATACGGTAATGAACGAGGAGATCTCCAGCCCGGTGGCATTCAGCGCGTTTTTGTATTCGCGCATGATTTCACGGCTGGCTTTCGGATGTTTATAAAACGGGTTGATCTGCGGGTGCGGCGACTGCTCGATGTACTTGTAGCCCCATTCCGCCACCTGATGCACCATGCGCGTGATGCCGAGATCCCTGATTACATCCACATCAAAAGCGATTTTCATTGTTTTCTCCTGAGCGTTAAGCGGTGCGGACTTTGATGATGACCATACTGATCTTTTTACGCGCTTCATCACGTATTCTGATGTGAAACCATCAGCCGGACCGCTTTGAATACGCACATGAATATCAAACATTTATTCTGAATGGTATTAAGATGAAATGAGTTATTTCATTTTTGCGAGAGCGATCAAAATAATGAGAGATTCCCTATCACTTGAAGCCAATTACTGATGATTCCTGTGCGGGATGATTGGTGATTTACCGCAGGTTAGGGCATTATTTTTGATAATTTATTATCATATCATTCAGGAAGTAGCGCATGAGTAAAATCACCATGACCGCGATTGCCACCGCCGCCGGTGTTGGCGTGGCGACCGTTGATCGCGTGTTAAATCGTCGTGCACCGGTGCGCGCCGCAACGGAGCAGAAGGTGCTGGAAGCCGCTAATCGCCTCGGTTATCGCATCGGCAATGTGCCGCTGCTGAGCGGCACCGTGCCAGCCGCCAGCGTGACGCTGCGCATGGGCTTTATCCTGCTGTCAAAATCCTACTCGTTCTATCATTCCCTCACTGATGCGCTGCGCCAGCATACGCAGCCTTTTCATCCGGCAGGCAGCGAACCGCTTTTTACCTGGCACGACATTGATGATGTGGAAGCGGTGGTGGCCTCGCTGTATGCGCTGGCCGGGCAGGTAGATGCGATTGGCTTAGTTGCGCTGGACCACCCGCTGATTCGTCACGCGATAGAAAACATATCGCGTCAGGGCGTGCGGGTTTATGCGCTGTTTTCCAACTTTTCGCCGTGCGGTCACGCCGGTTATGTCGGTTTGGATAACCAGAAAGCCGGACGCACCGCCGCGTGGATTGCCACGCACCTGTTGCATCAGCCGGGTTCGGTCGGCGTGCTGGTGGGCGACCATCGCTTTATCTGTCAGGAGAGCAATGAGATCAGTTTCCGCTCCTATCTGCGTGAGCAGGACAGCGCGCGACGCGTGCTGGAGCCGCTGAAAACCAATGAATCGATTGATGGCGGCTACCGTTCCACGCGTCAGTTACTGGAAGAACATGCCGATTTGGCACTGATCTTCGCGCCTTGCGGCGGCATTGAGGGCGTGATTCATGCGTTGCGCCAGCAGCCGCAGCGTAAGGTGGCGTTGATATGTCATGGTCCGGTGAAAGAGGGCGAGCTGGCGCTGATTGATGGCACCATTACGGTGATGATCCGCAACCGCATCGACGAAATGGCCATGCGCCTGGCGCAGATGGTGCAGCAGCATCATGCGCAGCCGGGCGATCATTTCTCCCAGATCATCCTGCCGTTTGATATCGTCACGCGTGAAAACCTGTAGGCCGCGTCGTTGCTGTATTTGATATATTTTCTATCATTTTAATGATGCGAAATACTATGATCGCTATCAAAAAATGAATGTTTCATGGTTGTTGATGATGAAATATTTATTTGATACTTGCGCTATCCACTATCGCAAGGAACGATCATGACTATCCATATTGCTAACGCGCCCTGTAGCTGGGGCGTTGATGACCCGAAAAATCCCTTCCTGCCGCCGTGGCAGAAAGTCCTGAGTGAAGCGTCGCAGGCCGGTTATAAAAGCATTGAGCTGGGCCCATGGAGCTATCTGCCGGTTGAGCCTGCCGAACTGCGTCAGCAGCTGGAAGCGCACGACTTGTCGCTGGTGGCGGGCACCATTTTTGATGATTTGGTGAGTGAAGCCAATTTTCCGGCGATGGTTGAGCTGACGCACAACATCTGTCGCAACCTGTCTCTGGTACCGACCGCGACCAAAACCCATGCGGACAACAAACCCGCACCTTATCTGGTGATTATCGACTTCGGTAATCCAGAACGCGCCAAATACGCTGGTCAATCCGCCAAGGCGCCGCGCCTGTCAGCTGAAGCGTGGCAGCGCATGATGCAGCACATCACCACGCTGAGCCAGATTGCCTGGAACGAATACGGTGTGCGTGCGGTGATCCATCCGCATGCCGGTGGCTGCATTGAGTTCGCCGACGAGCTGCAACAGCTGGTGGAAGACATTCCGCATGAAGTCGCTGGTTTGTGCCTCGATACCGGCCATCTGTACTACTCCGGCATGGATCCGATTCCTTACCTCAGCCGCTACTGGGATCGCATCGATTATCTGCACTTCAAAGACGTTAACGATGCGGTATGGCGCGACGTGATTGCGCGCGGCGTCGATTTCTTTGCCGCCTGCGCAGAAGGCGTGATGTGCCCGATTGGCAAAGGGGCAATTGATTATCCGGCGGTGCGCGCCTTCCTGGCGGAGCGCAATTATCAGGGCTGGATCACCGTCGAGCAGGAGCGCGATCCGCGTGATGCCGACACCAGCCTGCGTGACGTCACCGCCAGCCTGCACTATTTGCAATCGGTCGGATTCTGAGGAGAACAACATGATCAACGGCATTAAAGCTCTGGATCGCTCGCTGCGCTGGGGCATGGTTGGCGGTGGCGGCACCAGCCAGATTGGTTACATTCACCGTTCGGCGGCCACGCGTGATAACAACTTCACGTTGCTGGCAGGCGCATTCGATATCAACGCCGAGCGCGGCCGCGCCTTTGGCACTTCGCTAGGTATCGAAGCCGATCGCTGCTACGCAGATTACGAAACCCTGTTTGCGGCAGAAGCGGCGCGCGCCGACGGCATCGAAGCGGTGTCGATCGCCACACCCAATAACACGCACTTCGCCATCTGCCGCGCCGCACTGAATGCGGGTCTCCATGTGGTGTGTGAGAAGCCGCTGTGCTTCACCGCTGCCGAGGCCGATGAGCTGGAACAGCTGTGTGCTGAGAAGAAGAAAATCATCGGTGTGACTTATGGTTACGCCGGACATCAGCTGATTCATCAGGCACGCGAAATGATTGCCGCAGGTTTGCTGGGTGAGATCCGCATCATCAACATGCAGTTCGCGCACGGCTTCCATAACGAAGCGGTTGAATTGCAGAACGAAAGCACCAAGTGGCGCGTCGATCCGCGCTTCGTCGGGCCGAGCTATGTGCTGGGCGATTTGGCGACGCATCCGCTGTTTATCGCCGAAACCATGGTGCCGCATCTGCAGATCAAACGCCTGCTGTGCAGCCGCCAGAGCTTTGTCAAAACCCGCGCGCCGCTGGAGGATAACGCCTTCGTGATGATGGAGTACGACAACGGCGCAGTCGGCACCATGTGGGCATCGGCGGTGAACTGCGGTTCGATGCACGGTCAGAAGGTGCGGGTGATCGGCGAGAAAGCCAGCCTGGAGTGGTGGGATGAGCAGCCGAATCAGCTGCGCTATGAAGTGCAGGGCGAGCCGGTGCAGATTCTAGAGCGCGGCATGGGTTATCTGCATCCGAGTGCGCTGGCTGACGACCGTATTGGCGGCGGACATCCGGAAGGATTGTTTGAAGCCTGGTCCAATCTCTATCGCCGTTTTGCGCTGGCAATGGATGCCACCGATCGTGGCGATCAGGCATTCCTGAAAGACTTCTGGTATCCGGGCGCGCATGCCGGTTTGATGGGCGTGCGATGGGTGGAGCAGTGCGTGAAGTCTGCGGATGCGGGAGCCATATGGATAGCGTGTTGAATGGGCCTTGCTCATGTGCGGAGCAAGAGGGCGTTAATGACTCAATCTTCCGCGGTCGCTTTTAGACCCTCGAAATTGCAGAATTCACTGCCAATTTAAATAAAAGTTAACTCGATTTTTTGATTAATTTTTCACCCCTCTACGCGCTCTTTATCAAGAGCGCAAATTCATTCTCCCCAGATTAAATAATCACTAAACGTGCAATTAACGCAACGTAATATAACAGTTTTATTTCTGTAATAGTTAAGCCGGCGTTATAAGAAGCGTATAAATAATAACCGTCTTTGTTTTGATGGTGTAAACATCATCTCGCGTTTTTTAGCCTTTCCGGCGGCAATTGCAGACATATCTTGAGGATACTGAGTTTTGTCTTGATCGAACAAAATACTGTCTTAGGTGTTTTTTTAGATCTTTAGATCGTTAAAATACAAATGTTAAGTTTTTTATTCTAAAAAAAGATCTTAAAAAAGATCAAAGATCTGTAAATTTACCCTCGCGCTAATTTTTTTAGGGTTATATTTCAAATTGAGCACGAATAATCAAAAAAACTTTCAATAGGTCGAAAGTTGTCATTTACTTAAAGCGGTCGAAGGGCTCCAACATTACTTCGATTAATGTTTTTTTCTGCTATGGAAATGAAAGTTCATTGCTTTAGCAGAGACATTTTTGATGACGATTTTTGAGGTTTAATCATGAAAAGCAAGTTCGCAGTATTGGTTGCAATTACGGCTTCTCTTGGATTTATTGGCACGACAACTGCTGCTGATGGCACGATTAATTTTACGGGTACAATTACCGATAACGCTTGCACGGTAGATACTGGCTCTGCCAACCAAACCGTGAATCTGGGCACCGTTTCGAGCAAAACCTTCACCGGAGCCGGTGTCACCGCGGCACCGACTCGCTTCAACATTAATCTGACAAGTTGTCCTGCTGCGGTAACCTCGGCCAGCGTACGTTTCGATGGCGCAACCTCTGCGGGAAATAACCAAATCCTCGCTCTGAACTCAGGGCAAACTGCCACCAATGTGGGTGTCGCGCTATATGAGCAAGACAGTTCCACTCTCATCCCTATCGCCAGCAAATCGGCTGATCGTCCAATCACGGCAGCCGGCCCTAATGTACTGACCTATATAGCGAAATATTACGCTACGGCCACGCCAGTTACTGCGGGTACAGCAAACTCCACGGCGACCTTCACCATTGCTTACAACTAAGTAGTTTCAGAGCCGCGTCATGCGGCTCTTTCTTTCGTCACGGAGAGAGATGGATGTTTAAAAAAAGTCTTTGGCCATTGGCCATGGCACTTTTGTGCCTGTCGCCTATGGCTCAGTCTGGTGTGCAGATTGGCGGCACACGTCTGGTTTATGACGGTAAAAACAAGCTGGCCGCGATAAGTGTGACTAATCCAGACGATCGTCCCTATTTGATTCAATCCTGGGTTAGCAGTCAGGAAGAGAGTGATACCGCTGATGACACTTTCATCACCACGCCCCCGCTCTTCCGCCTTGAGCCTCATAGCCAGAATTCGGTGCGCGTTATCTACAGTGGTCACACGTTGCCAGACGATCAGGAATCCGTGCACTGGTTGAATATCAAGATTATCCCCACGGTCAATCGTCAGGCCACTAACGATCTCGTTATCACCATTAAAAACAAGATGAAGTTATTTTACCGGCCCGCAGAGTTAAGCGGCGATCCCGCATTGGCTTTTACCAGGCTCAAATTTCGCCAGCGTGAGGGCAAACTCGCCGTGTTTAATCCCACGCCTTACAGCGTTTCGCTCTACGACCTGACCGTAAACGGTTCAACTATGACCAAACCGCCGATGGTGTTGCCTTCACAGGAAATCGTTCTGGGCCAAAAAGTGCATGTTGGCAATCCGGTGAGCTGGCGAGCGATTAATGATTTCGGCGGCATTACAGCAGAACAAACATTAAAAGTGGGCACCGATTAAAGGAGAGGGCCATGTCGATGAGACAAAATATACCTTTAACGCTGAGGCCTGCTTTTCAGCGCACCTTACTTAACATGTTAATACTGGCTGCAATATCCATTAATGATGTGGTTGCAGAGGATTATTTTGATCCTGACACGGTGGAACGACACAGCGGCCAGCGTGCAAATCTGGATCTTTCCACTTTTAGCCACAGTGGAGGCCAGGCGGCGGGCGTTTACAACGCCGACGTTTACCTGAACGACAATTTTGTTGGATCAAAAAGTATACGCTTTGAACCCGGTGCGAAGGGTCTGCAGCCCCTATTAATGAAAGCCGATTTTATGCGGTGGGGCGTGAAAGAGAATGCCACACCCGCTTTCGTGAAAATCTCACCTGCGCAGGAAGTGACGAATATCGCTGCCATCATCCCGCAGGCGCAAACCCGCTTTGATTTAAGCCAGCAACGCTTAAACGTCTCCATTCCACAAGAATATGTACGACATAACGCACAAGGGTATGTTGGCCCAGAGGAGTGGGACGATGGTGTCAACGCGCTATTTATGAATTATGGCTATTCAGGTGCCAATAACTGGAGTGATTATCGTCAGGGAAGTGATAACAACGCGTATCTCAATTTGCGTAGCGGTATCAATCTCGGGGCCTGGCGCGCGCGCAACTACACCACCTATAGCCATAGTCAGGGTAATGATAAGTGGAACAGTATTAATACCTACGTTCAGCGTGACATCAAACCCTGGAAAAGCCAGCTGGTATTGGGAGAGAGCTATACGCCATCAGAGGTATTCGATAGCTTCCCCTTTCGCGGAGCTCAGCTCTACTCAGACGACAATATGCAGCCCGAGAGCTTACGAGGATTCGCACCCGTTGTACGAGGCATTGCGCAGAGCAATGCGCAAGTTACCATTCGTCAGGACGGTAACATCATTTGGCAAGCCTATGTGCCACCCGGACCTTTCGCCATAAACGATCTTTATCCTACCTCTGCCAGTGGCGATCTTGAGGTGGTAATAAAAGAAGCGAATGGCAGCGTCCGACAGTTTGTTCAGCCATTTTCTGCGGTGCCTATCATGCAGCGTGAAGGGCGTTTCAAATATGCTTTCACGGCCGGACAATATCGTTCAACCGGGGGATCGGCAAAAAAGCCGGGCTTTATACAAGGCACAGGTATCTATGGTTTGCCTTATAGCTCAACCGTTTATGGTGGATCAATTCTGTCGGGTGATTACACGTCAGCATCGGTTGGTGTGGGGAAAGGTCTGGGGTTATTGGGTTCGATTTCGCTGGACGGGACATTCGCCAATGCCCGTTTAATGGAAGAAACTCATCGCGGTGGCTCATTTCGTTTTCAATATGCAAAAGATGTCGCAATGAGCGGCACCACTTTTACTCTGGCAGGCTACCGTTATTCCACCTCTGGTTATTACGATTTTAATGAAGCCAATGGCTATTACGCGAATACACTGCCGCCGGGTTTCCGGGGTAATCCCAACAACCGCAATGAAGTTGAACAAGCCCGACGCGAATGGCGAAACTGGCGTTATAGCCATAACAGACGCAGTAAATCCCAACTCAACGTTAATCAATCGTTGGGTGATTATGGCAGTCTTTTTCTCTCCGCTTACCAGCAACAATATTGGGGCGTGACAGAAAAGGAGCGCAGTTTGACGCTGGGCTATAACACCAGCTTCAACGCCATCAATTACTCCTTTAACTACAGCTATTCACAGACGCCGTTCTACACCAAACACGATCAAATTTTTTCGCTGGCGGTGCAGATTCCCTTTGACCGATTTTTACCCAAAAGCTGGCTGAACTTCTCGGGCAGCACCGACAATCGCGATAAAACCACTGGCGCGGTGGGGTTGTCAGGCACTGCACTGGCAGACAATAACCTGAGCTATAGCGTGCAACAGGGTTACACCAATCAAGGGGTTGGCGCCAATGGCAATGCGTCAGTCAACTATAAAGCACGCTTTGGCGAATACCAGGCTGGCTATAACTACTCGCGGAATACCCGACAACTGAATTACGGCGCAACGGGCGGCATTGTGGTGCATCCCTATGGTGTGACTCTGAGCCAGCCGTTAGGTGACACCATGGCGTTAGTGCGCGCTGAAGACGCGGAGGCAGTTCGCGTGCTCAACCAAACCGGCGTGCTGACTGATGGCAGAGGTTATGCCGTCGTACCCAACGTAACACCTTATCGCCGCACCTCGCTTTCGCTTGATGCCAATTCGCTCGGCGATAACGTCGATCTGCTGAGTGACAGCCAAACAGTGGTGCCTACGCAGGGGGCCGTAGCATTAGCCAATTATCCCACGGTATCGGGGGCAAAAATGGTCGTTACCTTGCGTGGGCGTCAAGTGCCGTTCGGCGCACGTGCCAGCGTTGCCAACGGCGAAACCCTTTCGCATGGCATCGTTGATGACAAACAACATGTTTACCTCAGCGGCGTGCCCGCAGCGGGCGTGGTTAAGGTGAACTGGAAGGGCGGCGAATGTCAGGCTCCGTTTACGTTAGGAAAGGCTCAGTTTGGTGTCAATTCTGTGACGGCACAATGCCGCTAAAGGAAGCATTTATGCGTTTATTTCTTTTATTACCGAGCATATTTTTTATTGGGTTGTACGTTAACTTTGCGCAGGCTTATACCTGTACCACCACCACAGCCGCGACGACAATTTCTCCTCCTGCGATAGTGATTCAACGCGATTTACCGGTGGGATCGTTGATTGGCAGCCAGATCACCTCGGGTGCGGTGAACACGTTTAACTGTACTAACACGGCCCCCGCGTTGACTTATCAAAGTGTGGGCGTAAAAGGCACCGGTAACTATGTCACGACCATTGGAGGCAGACGGATTTACAGCACCAATATTGCAGGGATTGGCTTTGCTATCGGTGGCATCTCAGTGAACAACTGCAATAACTTTAGTGGCTGGGTTGATGGAACCAGTACGGGAGATGGTAATGCGAACAATAGGTTGCTGTGTTCGGTCAATGGCTTAATGGCGGGACAACCTCTGCGCGAGCAAGCGTTGCTACAGTTCTATAAAACCGGACCAACCGGATCGGGGATGGTCACCGCGCAGCAGGCAGGATCGTTTATTTTGCACAACAACCAGGCGTTCTGGCATTCACCGGAATCGACTATTCTTATGAATGGTTTTAGTGTCACAACGCTGGCGTGTTCAGTCAGTAATACTGCCATCGCCGTGAATATGGGCAATGTGGATAAGCGTGCGTTCAGTGGGACGGGCAGTTCACCCGATGCCAGCTTTACGCGTAATTTTACCCTTCCGCTTAACTGTAATGCCGGCACCCGCATCAATGTGAAGATTGATGGAAATGCCCAAAACTCCGCCAATGGGGTATTAAATCTGACATCAGGTGCCAATACGGCAAGTGGAGTGGGCGTGCAGCTGCTGTTTAACAATGCGCCTGTGCAACTGGGCGCCAATATTGTTGCCGGAACCTCGGCCAGTGCGGGGAATTATAATATTCCGCTTCAGGCGCGTTATTACCAAACGACCGCAACCATTACACCTGGCACAGCTAACAGTTCCGCGACTTTCACTCTGACCTATCAATAAATAATTTTCCCCCTGGCGGGGGAAAATTGTCAGTGATGACTCACCGATAGATCACTTCAACAGCTTTAATATGGCCCGATGATTGCACGCTGACATTGCCGAGTTGAAACGGCAGCGTCTGCTGTTGCTTATTGAATCTAATCTGACGCACTTTATCGACACCATTCTGGCTACATTGCACTGCGGCATGCTGGCTATTGGTCGTCGTCGTACAGGCAGGCTCAACTATCGCACCGGTAAAAGAAACGGTACCGCCCTCAGCCAGAACGGCTTGGGCAAATAGCAAACCAGAAAATAATACGAATGCTGTTTTCATCGGTCTTCTCCTGGTGGTGGCATAAAGAAGAACGACAAGTTAGGACCAAACTTTAATTAAAAATGGCGATAGTGAAAAAATATCCCCCTTAATGCGATCGCAGGTCGCTTAGAAAGCGCTGCGCGCGCGGGTGCTGCGGCTGGGTGAAGAACTGTTCTGGTTGTGATTTCTCCAGAATCTGTCCCTGGTCCATAAACCAGATGGTATTCGCCACCTCACGGGCAAAGTTCATTTCGTGGGTCACGCACATCATCGTCATCCCTTCCTGCGCCAGACCGCGCATCACCGACAATACTTCGCCGACCATCTCCGGATCGAGCGCCGAGGTCGGTTCATCGAACAGCATCACCGGCGGCTTCATCGCCAGCGCGCGGGCAATCGCCACGCGCTGCTGCTGGCCGCCGGAAAGCTGCGCCGGATAAGCATCGGCTTTATGCGCTAAGCCCACACGCTCCAGCAATTCACCCGCCTGACGACGCGCTTCGCTGCGCTTCACGCCCAGCACTTTCATCGGCGACATCATGATGTTCTCGGCCACCGTCACATGCGGGAACAGGTTGAAGCTCTGAAACACAAAGCCGATGCGCGTGCGCAGCTGATTGAGGCGCGTGCTGCTGCCGTGAATATCGGTGCCATCAAACACAATCTGGCCGTCATCGATCGGTTCTAAACGGTTAACGGTGCGGATCAGCGTCGATTTGCCCGAGCCGGAAGGGCCGCACACTACCACCACTTCGCCGGGATTAATCTCGGCGCTCAGGTTGGTCAGCGCCTGATACGCGCCGTACCATTTATTAACCTGATTAAACATGATCATCGGTCCCATGCGGTTTCCTTATTGCGAGGAGGTTTTAGTCAGCATCACCGCGGGCGCCACGCTGGGCGTTGGCTGCGGTGCTTGACGACGTTTCTGCGCAATGTGCGCTTCGAGTTTATTGGCCAGCCAGGTGAGGCTGAAGCAGATGAGGTAATAGCTCAGCGCCACAATGGCGAACACCTGAAACGGTTTGGTCAGCAGCTGATTGCTAACCTGATTGGCGGCAAAGGTCAGCTCCGGCACGTTAATCACGTAACCCAGCGTACTGTCTTTGATGATCGACACCAGCTGGCTGACCAGGCTGGGCAAGGTGTTGAACAGCGCTTGAGGCAGGATCACCAGACGCAAAGTTTTCAGGTGGCTCATGCCGAGCGCGCGTGAGGCTTCGTATTGGCCGTGCGGCAGCGCCTGAATGCCACCGCGCACGATCTCGGCGATATAGGCACTCTCATAAATCACCAGCGTACACAGCATGGTGGCGAAGCCGCTGATGTTGTGGCCGATCAGCAGCGGCACACAGAAGTAGGTCCAGAACACCACCATCATCAGCGGGATGCCGCGCAGCAGATAAACCCAGCCAGTGGCGGGCCAGCTCAGCCAGCGCCACGGCGACAGGCGCGCCAGGCCCAGCAGCACACCAATCGGAAACGCCAGCAGCACCGCCAGCACCGAGATCAGCAGCGTACAAAGCACGCCGCCAATCGGACCGTTCGGGTATTGCCCCATCAACAGCAGCATGCCGTTGTCATGCAAAATGGTGAACATCTCAAACATCGCCATTACCTCGCATAGACGCGCTGGAAGCGGCGGGCCAGCAGTGCGCCAAGGCCCATCAGCAGCAGGGAGAAGAACAGATAGCCCACGGTCGCCACGATGTAAGATTCGAAGGTACGGAACGTTTGGTTCTCAATATCGCGCGTTACATAGGTGAGATCCGCCACACCAATCACCATCGCCAGGCTGGTGTTTTTAAACAGCAGCACCGTGTGGTTGATCATCGCGGGCATCGCATTGCGAATGCCCTGCGGCAGAATCACGCCGTGCATGGCGCGCACGTAGCTCATGCCGAGTGCGCGCGCAGCTTCGTTCTGCCCGTCGGGAATGGCGCGCAGGCCGCTGCGGATATCTTCGGAGAAGTACGCCGCCTGACACAGACCCAGCGCGGTGAGGGAGAACAGGAACTCGGCGTTGTAGTTGTTGATCCACATCTGCAGCGCTTCCGGCAGCAGCGTGGGAATGGCGAAGTACCACATCATCAACTGGATCAGCGTCGGCACATTGCGGTGATAAGAGACATAGGCTTTGACCAGCCCAACCGCGATGCGGTTTTCAGTCAGGCGAATTACCACCAGCAGCAGCGCCAGCACCATTGCCAGCAGCCAGGCACCCAACGCCAGTTCAAGGGTGATCACCGTTCCGTCAACGATCATCTGGCCGTATTGGCCGGTTATCACACTGCTGAAATCGAGATCCATTCTGTTACCTCATCATCGCCTGCTACGCGCTGTGGTCGCCCGGTCGCATGGTGGAAAGACCGCCCGGCACCTGTAATGTCGGGGTGATTTCGATGTTGCCGATATTTACCGCCAGCGGTGCCGCGAGCGCGAAAGCGACGCAGTCGGCGATATCTTTGGCCTGCGGCAATTCAAAGCCATCAATGAAGCGGCGGCGCGCCTCTTCGTGATCGCCCGACACGTTGCCGAAGATATCGGTGGCGACGCGGCCCGGACAGATTTCGGTGACGCGCACGCGCGCGCCGTAGCAATCGACGCGTAGCTGGCGCGAAAGGGCATGCACACCGGCTTTGGTGGCGTGATACACCGAGTTACCGTTGAAGTTGTAGATGGCAGCTATCGAGGTGATGTTGAAGACGTGGCCACGATCGCGCGCTACCATGCCCGGCACCAGCAAACGACACAGATGCAGCACCGCGCGCAGATTGACGTCCACCTGGGTTTCAATCACGTTCTCGTCGGCATCGAGGATCGAGCCCGGATGCGACAGGCCAGCGTTATTCACCAGAATGTCGATTTCGAGATCCTGGCACAGCGCGGTCAGCGCCTTTATGTCACTGACATCCACCGCGTGCGGAATACAGCCGGTACGATCGGCCAGCGCCGCCAGCTGCTCTTTACGGCGCGCCACCGCGTGTACGGTGATACCCTCTTTGCACAAGCGCTCAACGATCGCTTCACCCATTCCCGCCGATGCGCCGGTCACCAGCGCGGTTTTGTAATCTGAAAATGGCATCTGCCTCTCCTCGTTAGTGCGTCTTTTGACTGTATGCAGTTATGCCGCAAGGGCATAAGACATAAAAATTTTGAGGCAATAAGCGCCCCTTATAACCCTGCAGGGCTGCCATTCATGGCGACCGAAACATCAACACGTCCTCGCCATACTCCACCGCAGACAAATGCTCTGCCGCAAACGACTGCACCGTGCCGCTATCCGGGCTGATCACAGGCACATACAGTGGGCCAACCTGCACCAGCGCCACCACCGCACCGGCCTCGATGTGCTGGCCGGGCGCGACAAAATCCTGCGGGCTATGCGGATGGCGGCGCAGCAGCGTGCCGGGCATCGGTGCGCCGATGCGTTGCGGGATGAGGGGGTTTTCAGCGGCGGGAAGCGTGACAGGCGCGGGCGTGGCTGGCGTGGCGGCGAAGGTCAACCGCACTGACCAGTGCTTGCCATCGAGCGCCAGGCTGTTCAGCCCGGAGGATTGCATCTTGCGCGCCAGCGCACGCAGCGTCGGCAGCGGTATTGCGGTTTTATCCATGGAATTCCCGTTAAAGCGAAACACGCCCGCCTGAGCGGGCAAAATCGTAATCTAGCGCGTTCGCAATACGGGCAGTAAGAGGGTTTCGCTTTGCGGCAATAAGCGGGACTTATCCCACCAACGTCAGAGGATGATTCTCAACGTTGCGGCGCGACATCAGCGACAGCAGGATCGATTTCACCGCTTCGGCCGGCTGTGACAGCGGCAGGTGATCCGACATGCAGAACGACAGCGACACTTGCACATCCGGATCGACGATCTTCGCCATCCACGCATCGCCGCTTTTCAGCATCGCGCGCGCTGCGGATTCCGGCATGATGGTGGTGCCGAGACCGGCGCTCAGGGCGGCATTCAGCGTGGTTTGCGACTCGATCTCGCATTTCACGCGGTACTGCAGATTGTTGTGTACGAAGGCATCGTCGAGCACTTTGCGCATGATGTTGTAGACGCGCGGCAGGAACAGATCGTATTGCGCCACCTGCGCCAGCGGGATCTCTTTCACCGGTTGCGCGAGGCTGAACGGACAGACGAAGTAGAGATCCTCTTTCATCAGCGGCATAAAGCGCAGGCCGTGAATGGTGCGGTGATCGTAAATTACCGCCATATCCATGCGGCCATTCATGATCAGTTCGCTCAGCGTGGTGCCGAAGTTCTCATTGAAGTAGAGCACGATGCCGGGATGCTGCTGCTGCACTTCCATCATCAGCGGTAATGCGAGGTTTTGTGCCGCGGTGCCCGGCGCTAAGCCAACCGAGACGCTGCCGCTCAGTGACGCGCCGACCAGCTCGATGGCGCTTTGTGCCTGCTCGCACTGGCGTAAAATCGCCTGTGCGTGGGAATAGAGCGTTTTCCCGGCTTCGGTCGGCGTCACGCCGCGCTTGGTACGAATGAGCAGTTGCTGATTCACTTCCCCTTCCAGCGTAGCCAGCTGCTGGCTCAGCGCGGGCTGGGCAATATGCAAAATATCGGCGGCCTGGGTCAGGCTGCCCACATCAACAATTTTAACAAAGTACTTCAGGCGACGAAGATTCATGAACGCTTCCTCCAACAGAACGCATAGCGGGTATCAAGCAAAGTTGATGCCAAATAAGCTTTCGCGAATGAACTCAGACAGGAGGGTAGAGCCACAGTGCCTCCTACGGCAGGTGCTGAGTTGGACAGTTGCCGAGACGGCGAGGGTAAAACAGCGACCTTTGCACTGGTATGGTGCGATTCACTCATTAGATTTGGCGATGATGGGAGTGAGTAAACCGGCGTTGCGCGCTGTTAACCGGCACTCAAAGTAACACTCTATTAACATTGCGTCAGGCGCTGGCGCGTGACCTGCCGCGCATTTCCACATCAGGCTCGCCACCTTTATGGCGAAAGTGTGCGGTCGGTTCAGTCATCGCTTTGTGTTATATCACCACAACAAAGCACTATTAACCGCCGCTTCGGGCAAAAACCTATCCTCTGATAAACGTCGTGTTTGCAGCTTGCTGCAAACCGTTCATGCTGACACTGAGCCAGGATTAACCCATGCCCGAGATAGCCGATCGATTAAAGAATGTGACCGTTTCTGCCTCCGTTGCCATGACCCAAAAGGCCCGCGATCTCGCGGCGCAGGGCATTGATGTGGTGGCGCTTTCTACCGGTGAACCCGATTTCCCCACGCCACCTCACGCGATTGAAGCCGCTTATGCCGCTGCGCGCGCCGGGGATACGCGTTATCCGCCCACCGACGGCACGCCGGCGCTGCGCAAAGCGATCCAGCTAAAGTTCAAACGCGATAATCAGCTCGATTATGACGTCAGCCAGATCCTCACCGCCGGCGGTGCTAAGCAGATCATTTTTAACGCGATCCTCGCGACCATCAATCCAGGCGATGAAGTGGTGATCCCGACGCCGTCGTGGATCAGCTATGCCGATATCGTCAAATTCGCTGGTGGCGTACCGGTGGCGCTACCCTGCACACAGGAGAACGGCTTCAAACCGCTGCCGGCCGATTTAGACGCCGCCATCACCGATAAAACCAAATGGTTGTTGCTCAACTACCCGAGCAATCCCACCGGTTCGGTGGCGAGCCAAGCGGAGCTGCACGCGCTGGGCGAGGTGCTACTGCGCCATCCGCAGGTGTGGATCATGACCGACGATATCTATGAACACCTGATTTATGACGATGTGCGTTTCTACACGCTGGCGCAGGTTGAGCCGCGCCTGGTTGACCGCGTGCTGACGGTGAACGGCGTGTCGAAAGCCTGGTCCATGACCGGCTGGCGATTGGGGTTCTGCGGCGGCCCGGCGCCGTTGATCAAAGCGATGAGCAACGTGAATACCCAGAACAGCGGCGGTGTTTGCACCTTAACGCAGGCCGCGGCGGTGGCGGTGCTGGAGGGCCCGCAGGATCTGCTGCAGGAGCGCGCGCGCATCTATCGCCAGCGCCGCGATTACGTGCTGGAGCGCCTGACGTCGATTGATGGCCTGCGCTGCCACAAACCGCAGGGCGCATTTTATCTGTTTGTGAATATCGCGGGCTACATCGGTAAAACCAGCGCCGGTGGCCGGCTGATCACCAACGATGCCGATTTTGTGCTGGCGCTGATTGAGGAGCAGCACGTGGTGACGGTGCAGGGCGCGGCGTACGGCATGAGCCCGTTTATCAGGTTGTCGTATGCCACGAGCATGGAGCGGTTAGAGACGGGATGCGATCGCATTGCGGCGTTTTGTGGTGGTTGTGTTTAATGTCCAGGTCGCCAAAAAAGGCGACTTGGTTTTTTACCTGGATTGTATAACCTCCGCCGCCGGGGCGACCTGATGGCCGCTGGCTTCGATTTCGCTGCGCACAATGGTGGCGAGCGCCAGGGAGCCTGGCGTGTCGCTGTGAACCAGAATCGAGCGCGCACGCACCGCAATCTCTTCACCTTCAATCGTCGTCACCGTGCCGTGCTGCAAAAACTGGCGCACGCGGGCGCGCAGCGCGCTTTCCTCGTTGATCACCGCACCGGCAATGCCGCGCGGCACCAGACGGCCTTGCGCGTCATAGGCGCGGTCGGCCAGAAACAGCGTCAGCGTCTTCAGGCCTGCCGCCTGCGCCGCGACTTCAATGATCGTATCGGGCTGGGCGAAGATGATCAGCTCGCTATTGATGCGCGCCACTAACTCCATCACCTGTTGCGCCAGGGCGGCATCGCGGTTGACGATGTTGCCCATCGCGGCGTGGAAACTGAAGTGGGAAACGTGGGTGCCTTCCGCGCGGGCAATCGCCGTCAGCGCGCCGAGCTGATAGGCCACCTGCTGACAAATCTCTTCGGCGCTAAACGGCAGTTCGCGGCGGCCAAAACCCTGACGATCCGGCAAGCCGGGATGCGCGCCAATGCCCACGCCATGTGCCTTCGCCAGCCGCACCATGTTGGTCATGATCGCCGGATCGCCAGCGTGGAAACCGCAGGCGATATTGGCGGATGACACCACTTTCATTAGTGCGGCGTCATCGCACAGCTGGTAAATGCCGAAGCCTTCGCCCATATCGGAATTCACATCAATCTTCATGTCTGGTTTCCTTGTGCGGATTAAACGGTAAGCGCTTTACGCAGTGGCTGGCAGCTAAAGCGCAAACGGCTCAGCCAGCGCGCCACTTCCTGTTCGATGGCGATCGCTTCACGCACATCGCTGTGGATCAGCTGGATCGACTGGCCCGGCAGCACTTGCCCAAGCCGCCACAGATCCTGCTCGATCACGCCAGCGATCTTCGGATAACCGCCGGCGGTATTGGCATCGCTTAGCTGGATGATCGGTTCCCCCCCCGGCGGCACCTGCACAATGCCGGGGATCAGCCCGTACGATCGCATCTCAACGGTTTCTGACGGGAAGATAGGATCGCCTGATAGCCGATAGCCGGTGCGATTGCTTTGATTCGACACTTGCCAGGATTGCTGCCAGAAGCGCGCGGCATCGGCGGCAAACAGCGGGTATTCGCCGGAGGGAATGGCGCGCAGCTGAATGTCTCCGGCGCTGTTGCGGGGAAAACTGGCGTGTAATGCGCTGTCTGGCGGTTCAATACCGATGCCGCTGTGCGGAAGTGCCGGGCCGCGATTTTCGCCGATCGCCAGCCGATCGCCACGCTGCAGCGGACGTCCTTCAACGCCGCCGAAGCCACCGCGCAGCGCGGTACTGCGCGAGCCAAGCACCAGCGGCACATCAATGCCGCCAGCAACACACAGATAGCCACGCGCGCCGCTGCGTGGATAACGCAGTTCCAGCACTTGCCCGGCACGCACGCCGCAGCCCCACCATGGCGGCAGCGGCGTGCCATCCAGCGTGGCGCGGCAATCCGCGCCGGTCACCGCGATGCTGCTGTTTTGCAAAAATCGCACGCGGAACGGGAACAGCTGCACTTCAATTGCCGCCGCATTTTCGTCGTTGCCGAGGAGTAAATTACCGGCACGCAGCGCCAGCGGATCCATCGCGCCGCTCACCGATACACCGATGTGGCGATAGTTGAAGCGACCTAAATCCTGCACCGTGTTGAGCGCACCGCTCTGTTCGATCTCAATCACAGCTCAATCCTCTGCGGCAGAAAACGGATGCGATCGCCCGGTGCCATCAGCGCGGGCGATGCGACCAGCGGGTCAAACACCGCCAGCTCGGCAAAACCAATCGCATTCCAGCCGTTCGGGCCGGTCAGCGCCGAAACGCCCGCCTGCGCGCCACCGATGGTGACGGTGCCTTTCAACATGCTGAGCGACGGCACTTTCTTGCGCGGTGTCGCCAGCAGCGGATCGAGACCGTGCAGATAACCGAAGCCCGGCGCGCTGCCCAATGCAAACACCGTGTATTCGCTTTGATGGTGCAGACGCACCACCTCGCGTGGGCTCAAACCGGTATGGCGGCACACCGCCTCGAGATCGGTGGCGTGTTCTCCGCCGTAATGCACCGGAATTTCAATCAGTTTGCCCTGCGGACTGATCGCCTGCGCCTGATCCCATGCGGCATGCAGCTGCATGCGCACGGCGATTTCATCAGCTGGAATATGGCGGAACAGTACCAGCAGATTGGTGACGCCGGGGATCAGCGCTTCAATCGCTTCATCGGCATGCAGCAGGCGCGCCAGCGACCAGATGCGGCGCTGCGCCGGGAGATCGAAACCGCCTGGCGCTTCCACCAGCCACGCGCGTGCGCCGATGGTGGAGAGCTTGATAGCAGAGGAGCAAGCCAGCGCGGGAACGCTGGCAGGCTGGAGAGCAGAGTGCGACGTCACGGGCATGGTTATTCCAGCGGTTCAAATTTCAGACTGGAGAGCGGCTGTACGCGCTCTTCGCGCACCATTTTGTATTCGGTGTTGGGCCCAATCCACGTATCCCAGATTTTGTCGATGGTGCCGTCATCGTCCATCGCCTTCAGGCTGCTGTTGACGCTGGCCAGCAACGCCGGTTCATCACGCTTCATGCCGACACCAATCGGCTCCAGCGCCATCGGTTCTTTGATCATCGCCAGATTGATGCCGTCTTTTTTTGCCTGCGAAATGGTTTTGATGCCGGTCATGGTGTTGGTGACGAAGCCCACCGATTTGTTCTGCTCCAGCGCGAGGAACGCGGAGGCTGAATCCTGGAAGGTCACCGCTTTGCCGCCTTTGATATGGATTGATTGCTCAGAAGTGGTGCCTTTGGTGGCGCTGATGCGTTTGCCCTTGAAATAGCTCAGCGGCTTGTCGGCCAGCGGTGCTTTGACCAGCAGCATCTCCTTGGCGACGTAATAGGGATCGCTGAATTGAATCTGGTTGCCGCGGGTTTTGGTGTAGGCCAGATTGGCGATCAGTACGTCGGCGCGGCCGGTAGCAATCACCGCAATACGCGCTTCCACCGAGGTGGGCACCAGCGTCAGTTTGACGTTCATCTGCTTCGCCAGCGCGTTACATAGATCGATATCCATGCCCGCCAGCTGACGTGTTTTCGGATCCGGAGAAGAGAAGGGCGGCACGTCCGAATAGACCGCGCACTTTAACTCGCCGCTGGATTTGATGTTGGCCATCATGTCGGCATGAGCAGCCGAAATAGCCAGCAGCGGCAGCAGTGCCAGCCCGATGGTGGTACGTCTTTTCATGGTCATGTGAACTTCCTCAATGATGAATACCACGGCGTCACCGGGACGGAGCGCCTGCGTTCTCGCTTTTCTGGACTATATCGGCTTTGTTTTCAGGCGAAAAAGAGGGAAACCCTGTCGTGCAATAGCAAAAAAATATGGCTAAGCGGCGCATAAGTTCTTTCTATTCGGGCAGAGCAAAAAAGTGTTATCCAGCGCACACTTTTCTCGCCAGGCTGATTGCAAGTCCTCTCGGCAATCCCGCCGATTGCATGTGGTAGAGAGAAGTGAAAAAGCATGAATGCCCGATTAGGCGTGTTACTGAAGATACTGGCCGCGCTGTGCGCCACCTTGATGCTGGCGTGTGTGAAGGGGCTGAACGGCACCCTTCCCACCGGCGAAGTGATTTTTTTCCGCAGTTTTATCGCGCTGTTGCCGCTGCTGATTTGGTTGAAAATGCAGGGCGACGTGCTGGAAAATCTCAAGACGCGTAACCTATCTGGTCACTTTATTCGTGGCTTCTCCGGCACCGGCGGCATGTATTTTAACTATCTGGCGCTGGTCTATATTTCGCTGGCCGATGCCACCGCGCTGAGCTATGCGGCGCCGCTGTTTACCGTAATCCTGGCGGCGATGCTGCTGAAAGAGCGGGTGCGGGTTTCACGCTGGGTCGCGGTGGTGGTGGGATTATCCGGCATTTTGATCATGCTCTCTTCCAGCCTGAGCACCAGCGGCGCGCTGTTTTCCCATGGGGCCAGCAACGCGACGACGAGTATTGGTGTGGCATGTGCGTTGCTGGCGGCGCTGTGCTCCGCGACCTCTAACGTGCAAATTCGCTTCCTCAACGGCATCGAGAAGCCGGGCGCGATCGTGTTCTATTTCTCACTGATGACTACCGTAATTGGCCTGGCGACGGCGCTGTTTGGCTGGAGCAAACCCAGCGCGATACAGCTGCTGTTGCTGGTGGGCTGCGGCCTGTTTGGGGGGCTGGCGCAGATTCTGGTGACGCTGAGCCTGCGTTACGCCGATGCGTCACTGCTGGCACCGTTCGATTACACCACGCTGGTGTGGTCGATGCTGATTGGTTATCTGTTCCTGAACAGCCTGCCGGGCAGCACCACCTTGCTGGGCGCATCGATTGTAGCGCTGGCCGGGATATTTGCGGTGTGGCGTGAGAATCGCCAGCGCAAACTGGCGATGGTGAGCAGTACGCCTTAACGTTGCGCAGTAATTTGCGCTGCGACAAATAGGTGCACGCATCCGTAGCGGCGCGATTTATCGCGCAATGAATTGCGCCGCTACACATAGGTGCACGCATCGGTAGCGGCGCGATTTATCGCGCGGTTTTGTTTCTAACGAAACACATCATCAATGATTTCAACCTGCTTGGTGCGCAGCGTTTCATCCAGCCAGCTGCGTTCGAGTGAGCCGGTTTTCGCCAGCTCGAAGTTGTGTTCATCAACGATTAAATACGCCTGCGCCGCTTCGAGAATGCGTGCGGCATCCTGGCGAGGAATCACAATCACACCATCCGCATCGCCCAGCACGATATCGCCCGGTGAAACGTGAATTTTACCGCAGGCAATTGGCACGTTGATCTCGCCCGGACCATCCTTGAACGGGCCGCCCGGCGTGTGACCGGCGGCGTAGATGGGGAAGTCCATGCGTGACAACCCTTCGATATCGCGGACCGGTCCGTCCAGCACAATGCCTTCCATACCGCGCTGTCTGGCATAGGTCGCCATCACTTCGCCCATCAGCGACTGACTGCGATCGCCCTCGTTCGACAGAATAATCACATCGTTTCGGCCCGCCATATCCAGCGCTTTGTGCAACATCAGGTTGTCACCGGAACGCGCTTTAACCGTCACCGCCAGGCCGCACATGATCGGCTGACGCGGCGCGGTTTTCAGGCTGATCTCGGCCGACAAGGCGGGCAAACGGCTCATGCAATCCGCCACCACCGCAGCCGGTAACCGGCGAAAAGCTTCCAACAGCGGTTCGGCATCGGCGGGACGACGTAAATAGATTCGGTTTCCTGCGCTCATGGTTATTTTCCTGTAGGGAGTGATTTAATTAATCGCGTTGTGTTCCTGGATAAATAATTAAATGTAAAAGTAAGCGTTTTTATTTTTGGTTGTGATGAGTCATTACTTCATTGAATAGGGTGTTCAGCTAACAAGCTGAATCATCGGATGATTACTGGAACGTGATTAAGCTTACGCGATTACGCAGATGTTACGCAGAGGATGTTACGGCTAACCGAGACAGGATCACGAATTACTATTCCGGATGAATTTAACTCACTGATAATTAATTTTATTGGATTTTATTATGGGGAGATAGATTAATAGTATTAGCTGGAGATAAATATATTGGCATCGATCAATGCTGGATAATCAGCATGTATAGAGGGAAGGGAGGCAGTAGCTGAGATGAGTAAACGCAGAAAAGCAAAAACCCAGCCATAAGCTGGGTTTTCAGAATGTTGGTGCCCGGACGCGGAATCGAACCACGGACACGGGGATTTTCAATCCCCTGCTCTACCGACTGAGCTATCCGGGCAACGGGGCGCATTAAACCCTAATGGCTTACAGCCGTCAACGGCTTTCGTCAAAAAAGCGGTGCAATCGTGATTGATTGCTTGCTTTTCAGACAAGGTGAACAAAAAGGCTACGCCAGCGCACCATTTTTGCGGCACAGCGCGATGCCAAGTACATCTTCCGCCAGACGCCGCGCCGTCGCGACATCCTGTACGTTGCGTTTCACCAGCAGTTTGCTCAGACAACCTTCCAGAATCAGCTCCATCTGATCGGCCACCATGCTGGGATTATCCAGCGCTAAATCGACCAGAATTTCATGGGTGAATTGCCAGGAACTGCGCTTTTGCTGTTCGGCTAGCTGATGCACCGGCTGATCGGGTTGCGGATAGAAGCTGCAGGCGGCGATAAACAGGCAGCCGGGAAAACGACCTTTGCTGACGTGCTCACTCAGCACTTCGTAGCGGGCTAACAGCTTTTGTTCGGCGCTGAGGTGTTCATCAAGCTGCACCTGACGACGCCAGCTGTCAATCTGCTGGCCGTGATAGCGCAGCGCGTCATACAGCAAAGCATCACGATCGGGCCAGAAACGCGTGAGTTGTTCCGCTTCAAGACCGGTTGCACCAGCCAGCTGAGTTAGGGAAGTGGTGGCGGCCAGGCCACTTTGTTCGAGCACATTCAACGCATGCTCGAGTATTTGTTCACGTTGCAAGTGACTCTCCTCTGGAATGCGGGCCCGCTCGCGGACGAACGGGCAGTGTCCTGCTGACAGTGTCGTTTAACGTGACACATTCTGCAAATGCGCGCGGAAATCGGCGGCGTTGAGGAAGCCGGTGACGCGCGAATCGGGGATCTCTTTGCCTTGCGCATCGAAGAACAGAATGGTGGGCAAACCTAAAACCTGCAGATGCTGCAACAGCGCGTTGTCCTGCGCGTTATTGGCGGTGACATTGGCTTGCAGCAGTTGTACCTGACTTAGCGCGTTACGCACGCCCTCATCGCTGAAGGTGTATTTCTCGAACTCTTTGCAGGCCACACACCAGTCGGCGTAGAGATCGATCATGGTGATACGGCCTTGCGCCTGCTGCAGCGCGCTGTCGAGCTGCTCGCTGCTATTGATGGTGTGGAACGGCAGATGCGCCACGGCTTGCGCGCTGTTGCTGCTGCCAAACGCCCAATCCTGTAGCGGGCGCGCACTGACCAGCGCGGCGGCGAGCATGATGATTTGCAGCACGCGCCATTTGCCGCTGGCGCGCAGGCTGAGGCTGAATGCCCAGGCAAAAAACGCCACGCCGAGCAGGCTCCACAGACGGATGCCCCACAGATCGCCAATCACGCGTTCCAGCAGGAATACCGGCAGCGCCAGAATCACAAAGCCAAAACCCTCTTTGACGGTTTGCATCCACGGCCCACTTTTTGGCAGCAGCTTGTTGCCAAACATCGTCACGGCAATCAGCGGCAGGCCCATGCCGAAGGCATAGAGCCACAGCGTACCTGCTCCGGCCCACAGATTACCGCTCTGCGCGATGTACAGCAGAATGGCGCTAAGCGGTGCGGTGGTGCAGGGCGAGCAGATCAACCCGGCCAGTGCACCCATCATGAAGACGCCCGGCAGCGAGCCACCTTGCTGGCGATTACTCCACAGCGTGAGGCGCGTTTGCAGGCTGGCAGGCAATTGTAGCGAGAACAGGCCAAACATCGACAGCGCCAGCACGATAAACAGCGCCGACAAGCCAATCAGCACGTAAGGATGCTGCAGCGCCGCCTGGAAGCGTAATCCGGCCGCTGCCACAATCATGCCGAGCACGGTGTACGTCAATGCCATACCTTGCACATAGACCATCGCCAGCGCGAACAATCGCCCCATCGAATAGCGGCGCGGGCCTCCTAAAATGATGCTGGAGATCAGCGGATACATCGGCAGCACACACGGCGTGAAAGCGACGCCAATACCAATCAGCAGCGCCCAAAGCGGTGAAAACGGCAGCGGCGTGCTGTGATTGGCGGGCTGCGCGCTGACCGCAGGCGCAGCCTGATTGACGGTAACCGCGTTCAGCGGCACCACGCGGGTTTCCGGCGGATAGCAGAAGCCCGCAGCCGCACAGCCCTGATAGGTCACGGTGACGGTCGCGCCGGCAGCGGCCTGGTGCAGCGTGATCGGCAGTTGCAGATCCTGCGGATAGATTTCACTTTTGCCGTAGAACTCATCTTCATGCGGCTGGCCCGGCGGCAGCGTGAGTGGAGCAATTTGCGCTTTTTGCGGCGTGACGTGGATTTGCTGGCGATAGAGGTAGTAGCCATCCTTCACTTTCCAGCTGAGCGTCAGCTGATTGCCTTGCTGAGTGAAGTCGAAGCCAAACGCCTGATCAACCGGCACAAAGCGGCTGTTGTTGTTCGGGGAGAAGAGTGAGGCTTGTGCCGAAAGGCAGAAAACCAGCGCCAGGCAAAAGCCGGCAAGGCGAAAGAGTCGTGCAGCCATAGCGAATGAGTGAGCTCCGGTGGCGAATAGGCCGCGATAATAACACGACCGCTTCGCCACGAGGTTTTCAGGATGTAACCGCGCTACAGAATCAGGCTGCCAAACAGGAAGCCAAACGCCACCGAGAAGGCAATCGCCAACACGCCGGGAATAATAAAGGAGTGATTAAACACAAACTTGCCGATACGCGTTGAACCGGTGTCATCCATTTCCACCGCGGCCAGCAGCGTAGGATAGGTTGGCAGCACAAACAGCGCGGAAACCGCCGCAAAGGACGCGACGGCGGCCAGCGGCGAGACGCCCAGCATCAACGCGGCAGGCATCAACGCTTTGGTGGTGGCGGCTTGCGAATAGAGCAGCGTGGCGGCGAAGAACAGCACCAGCGCCAGCATCCACGGATAACCTTGCAGCATGTCACCGGCTAACGCCTGGATATCGTTGAGGTGCGCTTTGACAAAGGTATCGCCCAGCCACGCCACGCCCATCACGCAGATACAGGCGCTCATGCCCGATTTAAAGGTGCTGGCGCTGAGGATTTCACCGGTATCGACTTTACAGGTCAGGCAGATCAGCGTGGCAACGGTCAGCATAAACACCACGATAGCTTCGTTGCGCGGCAGCACGGGATTGCTGATCAGGCCAACGCTGTCGCTAATCGCGGTGGCGTAGAGCACCACGGCGGCGATGCCGATCAGGAACAGCAATACGGCACGCTTCGCGCCCGGTTTGATGTCATAAACCTGCTCACCGCGCAGTTTCACTTCACCTTTCGCTAAACGCGCCTGATATTTCTCATCATCCCTGAGCTCCTTGCCGAGAAAACTGGTGATGATGGCGGCGCAGAAGATCGCTGCCATGGTAGAGGGAATCGCCACACCCAGCAGCGCCAGATAACTCACGCCATGCGGTTCAAGGATTGAAGCGAAGAATACCACCGCCGCCGAGAGCGGCGAGGCGGTAATGGCAATCTGCGAGGCGACGACTGCAATCGACAACGGACGCGACGGGCGCACGCCTTGCTCTTTCGCCACTTCGGCAATCACCGGCAAGGTGGAGAAGGCGGTGTGGCCGGTGCCGGCCAGCAGCGTCATGACATAGGTGACCAGCGGCGCAAGGAAGGTGACATAGCGTGGATGGCGGCGCAGCAGGCGTTCTGCCAATCCCACCAGATAATCAAGACCGCCGGCGATCTGCATCGCGGCAATTGCGGCAATCACCGCCATGATAATTTCGATTACATCAAAGGGAATCGCGCCGGGTTTCAAGCCGCAAATCAGCGTCAACGCCAGCACACCTAAACCGCCCGCGAAACCAATACCGATGCCGCCCAGACGCGCACCGAGCCAGATCGCCAGCAGGACAATAACCAACTCCACTACTACCATTCGTTCCACTCCCTGAGCCGCGGAGAAATCCCGACTCTTAAAGTTGTAGCCGCCAAAATGAAAAAAGCACGCCGCATTGTATATGGGCGTGCTGTTGGCAACTTGATCCGGAACGGATTACTGTTCGTTTTCGTCGGTGTAGCGTTTGGCTTTGTACGCCGGATGCATCAGGTTCTGAATGGAGAAAATGTCATCCAGTTCGGTTTCCGTTAGCAGGCCACGCTCCAGCACCACTTCACGTACGCTCTTACCGGTTTCGGCGCAAATCTTACCGACGATATCGCCGTTGTGATGGCCGATGTACGGGTTGAGGTAAGTGACGATACCAATCGAGTTGAACACGTAAGCTTCACACACCGCTTTGTTGGCGGTGATGCCGTTGACGCATTTTTCCAGCAGGTTGAAGCAGGCGTTAGTCAGGATGCTGATCGATTCAAACAGCGCCTGGCCAATCACTGGCTCCATCACGTTTAGCTGCAGCTGACCCGCTTCTGACGCCATGGTGACGGTAATGTCATTGCCGATCACTTTGAAGCACACCTGATTCACCACTTCTGGCACCACCGGATTGACTTTGGCGGGCATGATTGATGAACCGGCCTGCAGTTCAGGCAGGTTGATCTCATTCAGGCCGGCGCGCGGACCGGAGGAGAGCAGGCGCAGGTCGTTACAGATTTTCGATAGTTTCACGGCCAGGCGTTTCAGCGCCGAGTGCACCATCACGTACGCGCCGCAGTCGGAGGTGGCTTCAATCAAATCTTCTGCAGGCACCACCGGCAGATTACTCACTTCCGCCAGACGCTGTACCGCCAGCTGCTGATAGCCATCCGGCGTATTGAGACGTGTGCCGATGGCGGTGGCGCCGAGGTTCACTTCCAGCAGCAGTTCAGCGGTGCGCAGAATGCTGCGAGTCTCTTCATTCAGCAGCACGTTAAACGCGTGGAACTCCTGGCCAAGCGTCATCGGCACCGCATCCTGCAGCTGAGTACGGCCCATTTTCAGAATGCTTTCGAATTCAACCGCTTTGCGCTGGAAACCTTCGCTCAGCTGATTGATGCCGTCGAGCAGTTTCAGGATCGAAGCGTACACCGCGATACGGAAACCGGTTGGATAAGCGTCGTTGGTGGACTGACACTTGTTCACGTGATCGTTGGGATTGAGGTACTGATATTCACCTTTCTGGTGGCCCATCAGCTCCAGGCCGATGTTGGCCAGCACTTCATTGGTGTTCATGTTGACCGAGGTGCCCGCGCCGCCCTGATAGACGTCAACCGGGAACTGATCCATGCATTTACCGTTATTCAGCACTTCATCACAGGCCTGAATAATGGTGTTGGCGATATTGCGGGGAATGGTCTGCAACTCTTTGTTGGCGAGCGCGGCTGCTTTCTTCACCATCACCATACCGCGGACAAACTCCGGTATGTCGCTGATTTTATTATTACTAATGTAGAAGTTTTCAATCGCACGCAGAGTATGAACACCGTAGTAAGCGTCTGCCGGAACTTCGCGCATGCCTAACAGGTCTTCTTCGATACGAATGTTGTTCGCCATGATTACCTTCTTATTATTGCTGCCTGGTTACTGCCGGGCGTCGGGATGGACGGGCGGCAAACAACGTGCAGGTGAAGCGATTATATTGTCGTGGAATGTCAGCGCCGACATATTATCCATCTTCGCACTGACGGGCACGATCATATTCTGATGTTACAGAATTGTTTGTGCACAGATCACTTTACGGGCTTTTGCAGGCCCAGCGGTAATAACGATATGTGATGTACTTCGCAATTTTAAGTCAGTGGGAAAAAAATGGCAGGATCGGTTGAAAATGCCGGTGCAAATGCCCATCTCTATCAATACGGTCATACAGACCCTCCCTTTCTGCTGCCTGGCCATTTGCGGGGCAGCTTCAACTCACAGGAGAACTCGGTGCGCTGGTTACCGTTCGTGATTTTTTTTGTTTTGGCCTGGATTGAGATCTCAATCTTCATTCAGGTCGCGCATGCGCTGGGCGTGCTGCTCACCATGCTATTGGTGATCTTCACCTCGTGTATTGGTGTGTCGCTGGTGAAAAATCAGGGCATGAAGAACTTCCGTTTGATGCAGGAGAAGCTGGCGCGTAACGAAAGCCCGGCGGCTGAGATGACCAAAAGCGTTTCGCTGATTATCTCCGGCTTCCTGCTGCTGTTGCCCGGTTTCTTCACCGACTTCCTCGGTTTACTGCTGCTGTTGCCGCCGGTGCAGAAGCATCTGACGTTGAAGCTGATGCCGCACTTGCGCGTATGGCGAGGTCCGGGCGCCGGTCCGGATGCGGGTTTCACCGTGGACGGTGAATATGAGCGCAAAGATCAGGACCAAATAGGTCATGACAAAGACCATTAGATAATCAAGGCGGCGCAAGCCGCCTTTTTGTTGCTTTTTTCGCCGTCTGTTGCAGAAACGAAAATATTTATATTTTTTGCCCTTGAAAGCCCACTTATTGCCCCTATCTCTTCCAGCACGAGGCTGGAAGCCCTGCTGTCCGGCTCAACCCCAAAAATGAATGATTGGACTTTCTAAAGGAGAGCTATCAAATGAAAATTCGTCCATTGCACGATCGCGTTATCGTCAAGCGTAAAGAAGTCGAAGCTAAATCAGCGGGCGGCATCGTGCTGACCGGTTCAGCTGCCGGTAAATCTACCCGCGGTGAAATCCTGGCTGTTGGCAAAGGCCGCATCCTGGAAAACGGTGAAGTTAAGCCACTGGACGTAAAAGTGGGTGATCTGGTGATTTTCAGCGAAGGCTACGGTGCCAAAACCGAGAAAATCGACAACGAAGAAGTTCTGATCATCTCCGAAAGCGACATCCTGGCAGTTGTTGAAGCGTAATTTACGCGCAATTCACTGAACGAAACGAATTTAAGGGATATTTGAAATGGCAGCTAAAGACGTAAAATTCGGTAATGACGCACGCGTAAAAATGCTGCGCGGCGTAAACGTACTGGCAGATGCAGTAAAAGTTACCCTGGGCCCGAAAGGCCGTAACGTGGTTCTGGATAAATCTTTTGGTGCACCGACCATCACCAAAGATGGTGTTTCTGTTGCGCGTGAAATCGAGCTGGAAGACAAGTTCGAAAACATGGGCGCACAGATGGTGAAAGAAGTGGCCTCTAAAGCGAACGACGCAGCAGGCGACGGCACCACCACCGCAACTGTACTGGCTCAGGCCATCATCACCGAAGGCCTGAAAGCCGTCGCTGCGGGCATGAACCCGATGGATCTGAAGCGCGGTATCGATAAAGCCGTTATCGCCGCCGTTGAAGAACTGAAAACCCTGTCTGTGCCTTGCCAGGATTCACGCGCGATTGCACAGGTTGGTACCATCTCTGCTAACTCTGATGAAACCGTGGGCAAACTGATTGCCGACGCGATGGACAAAGTGGGCAAAGAAGGCGTTATCACCGTTGAAGAAGGCACCGGCCTGCAAGACGAGCTGGACGTGGTTGAAGGTATGCAGTTTGACCGCGGCTACCTGTCTCCGTACTTCATCAACAAGCCAGAAACAGGCGCTGTTGAGCTGGAAACCCCGTTCATCCTGCTGGCTGACAAGAAAATCTCTAACATCCGCGAAATGCTGCCAGTGCTGGAAGCCGTTGCGAAAGCCGGTAAGCCACTCCTGATCATTGCAGAAGACGTGGAAGGTGAAGCCCTGGCAACGCTGGTGGTGAACACCATGCGCGGTATCGTCAAAGTAGCTGCGGTTAAAGCACCTGGCTTCGGCGACCGTCGTAAAGCGATGCTGCAGGATATCGCTATCCTGACCGGCGGTACCGTGATCTCTGAAGAGATCGGTATGGAGCTGGAGAAAGCTACCCTGGAAGATCTGGGTCAGGCAAAACGCGTTGTGATCAACAAAGACACCACCACCATCATCGATGGCGTGGGCGATCAAGGCGCTATCTCTGGCCGCGTAACGCAGATTCGTCAGCAGATCGAAGAAGCAACCTCTGATTACGACAAAGAGAAACTGCAGGAGCGCGTAGCGAAACTGGCAGGCGGCGTAGCCGTGCTGAAAGTGGGCGCAGCAACTGAAGTTGAAATGAAAGAGAAGAAAGCACGCGTTGAAGATGCCCTGCACGCGACCCGTGCTGCGGTTGAAGAAGGCGTGGTTGCCGGTGGTGGTGTGGCGCTGGTTCGCGTTGCAGCGAAAATCGCCGCATCTGGCCTGAAAGGCGATAACGAAGATCAGAACGTGGGTATCAAAGTTGCGCTGCGCGCAATGGAAGCCCCGCTGCGTCAGATCGTTTCCAACGCCGGCGAAGAGCCTTCAGTTGTTGCTAACAACGTGAAAGCAGGCGACGGTAACTACGGTTATAACGCGCAGACTGAAGAGTACGGCAACATGATCGACTTCGGTATCCTGGATCCAACCAAAGTGACTCGTTCTGCGCTGCAGTACGCTTCATCGGTTGCGGGCCTGATGATCACCACCGAAGCGATGGTGACTGACCTGCCAAAAAGCGACGCACCTGATTTAGGCGGCGCTGGCGGTATGGGTGGCATGGGCGGAATGGGCGGCATGATGTAATTGCCCCTGACTGCTTAAGTCATCTGGAAAACCCCCGATCGGAAACGGTCGGGGGTTTTTCTTTTGCTAGGGAACAAGGTATAAGTAAGGGCGCAATACTTCGGCTTTACGGGTTTAGGGCAATGAATGTTCAGAAAAAAAGTGCGCTTTTCTGCTACGCTGCCGCCCGACACTGATGATAATAAATGGGGATTACAATGCGGATTAACCTCTTGCTCGGTCTGGCAGTCGGAACTTTACTGCTGGCGGGCTGTAGCAGCTCCAATCAATTGAGTGCTGGCGGCGAACGTGTGACCTTCGTCGACCAACAACCCGCAAGTCAATGTCAGCTGCTGGGAACGCTTACCGGCTCTCAGAGCAACTGGCTGAGCGGTTCAGGCGGTGAAGGCAGTTCACTGCGTGGCGCAGCTAACGACCTACGCAACCGCGCGGCAGAAATGGGCGGCAACGTGATTTATGGCGCCACCAGCCCGACGCAGAATCTGCTGTCAGCTTTCGCACCGCTCGACAGCAAAATGACCGGCCAGGTGTATAAGTGCCCGTAAGTTGCAGTTGTAAAAAAAGCCGCTGATGCGGCTTTTTTTATGCCTGACGCAGCTGCAAATCCAGCGGCGTCTTGCTTGGCTCGCCGCCAATCTCACGCGCCAGTTTCGGCACCATATAACCGGAAACCATCGGCAGCAGCTGGCGCATCAGCCCACGTGCTTCCTCATCTGACACAAAGAAGTGCGCCGCGCCTTGCACCTTATCCAGCACGTGCAGGTAGTAGGGCAGAATGCCAGCATCAAACAGCGCATTACTGAGATCCGCTAGCGTCTGCGCATCATCATTCACATCACGCAGCAACACGCTCTGATTGAGTAGCGTCACGCCGGCACGCTTCAGCATCTGCATGCCGTAACGCAGCTCATCATCAATTTCCTGCGCATGGTTGATATGGCTCACCATCAATACCTGCAGGCGCGTGTCCGCCAGAATCTGACACAAGCTTTCGGTGATACGCGACGGGATCACCACCGGCAAGCGGCTGTGAATACGCAGGCGTTTGAGATGCGGGATTTTCTCCAGCGCGCCCACCAGCCATGCCAGTTCATGATCTTTCGCCATCAGCGGATCGCCGCCGGAGAAGATGATCTCGTCCAGTTCCGGATGCGTGGCGATGTAGTCAATCGCTGCCTGCCAGTTGCGCTTGTTGCCCTGATTATCCTGATAGGGGAAATGGCGGCGGAAACAGTAGCGGCAGTTGACCGCACAGCCGCCTTTTACCAGCAGCAGCGCTCGGTTTCTATACTTATGCAGTAAACCCGGCACAACGCTGCTTTGTTCATCCAGCGGATCGGTGCTATAACCTGGCGCATCGATAAATTCCTGACGGCTGGTGAGCACTTGCAGCAGCAGCGGGTCGGTCGCATCGCCTTTTTTCATGCGTGCGATGAAGGCGCGCGGTACGCGCAGGGCAAAAAGCTTGCGCGCATCGGCGCCTGCAGCCAGATCAGCATGCTGATCAAGAGATAAAAGTTGCAGTAATTCAGCAGGTTCGGTGACAACATCAGCTAGTTGCTGCAACCAATCTTCTCTGACGGGGGGATTTAGGGTTACAATGTGTGCCATTTTTTTGGCTATTTACCAGTTCAATATTTACAGAGGGCCTTTATGGCGACTTATCTTAGCAACGATTTCCGTCCCGGTCTTAAAATCATGTTCGAAGGCGAGCCATATGCCATCGAAGCCAGTGAGTTCGTTAAGCCGGGTAAAGGCCAGGCATTTGCGCGCGTTAAAATGCGTCGTCTGCTGACCGGTTCTCGCGTTGAGAAGACCTTCAAATCTACTGACTCTGCCGAAGGCGCAGACGTTCGTGATATGACGCTGCAATACTCTTACAACGACGGCGACTTCTACTACTTCATGCACCCAGAATCTTTCGAGCAGTATCAGATCGAATCTAAAGTGCTGGATGACGTGACCAAGTGGCTGCAGGACAATGCGGATTGTATCGTTACCCTGTGGAACGATAAAGCGATCGCTGTTCAGCCACCGAACTTCATCGAAGCGGAAGTTATCGAAACCGATCCAGGCCTGAAGGGTGATACCGCAGGTACCGGCGGTAAGCCCGCTACGCTGTCGACTGGCGCGGTAATCAAAGTGCCACTGTTCGTACAGATTGGCGAAGTAGTAAAAGTAGATACCCGCTCTGGCGAATACGTTTCTCGCGTAAAATAATCGTCAAATCAGGCGCATCATTGATGCGCCTTTTTTCTCACTGTGTGTTTCCCTTCTCTTTTTTCATCCGTCCAATCCGCAGTTTTACAGATCAAGACTATGCTTTAAGAGCTGTACTTTTACTGCAACCAAAAAGGATATGGCTATGTTAAAGAAAAGTATTGTCGCGATTTTTTCCGTGCTGGTGCTCTCATCCGTTCTAACCGCTTGTAACACCACGCGTGGTGTTGGCGAAGACGTTTCGGCGGGCGGCAAGGCAATCCAGCGCAGCGCACAGTAAGATAGTCCGGTGCGAAAGCGACTTTCGCACCGGTCCTCTCTATTTCTGCTCCACCCAAATCAGCTCATCCACCGGGAATCCGGCACTTCTGGCCTGTTCAACCAGGCGTTGCTTAACATTTTCATCCAGCTGCGGCGTACGTGACAGAATCCACAAGTAGCTACGATTCGGCCCGCACACCAGCGCATAGCGATAGTCAGGATCCAGTGCGATCACGTTGTAGCCGCCATAGAAAGGGCCAAAGAACGACACTTTCAGCGCGGCGCGTTGTTTATCGCCGGTGAAATAGGCTTTGCCAACGCTCTCTTGCCAGCGCTGTTTCTGCTGATTGTAGCCGCGGTTGATCACCTTCAAGCCGCCGTCCTCGCGCGGACTATAATTAGCGGTAACCTGTTGTAATCCTCGCTCAAAGCGGTGATCGAGTCGGGCGATTTCATACCATTGGCCGAGATAGCGCTGACTGTCGAAACCTTCTACTACCGTAACACCTTTAGGTGGCGCGGTTGAGCAGGCAACGGAGAGAAAAGCGCTCAGGCTGGCAAGCAGGGTTTTCCATGGGGACATTGCGGGATTCCTTTACGATTTTAATGGGTTAAGTATAGCTTCCCGCTAGCAAATTGCTGCCTGCGCCCGCTGCCGTTGTTTGCCATCGGCATTGCGGGTAGACTTCCACCCCTTATCTGTATGAGGAGTCATCAACATGAGCGAAACGGCAAGCTGGCAGCCGAGCGCACCCATTGCCAATTTGTTGAAACGCGCCGCTATCATGGCGGAAATACGTCGTTTCTTTGCCGATCGCGGCGTGCTGGAGGTCGATACCCCGGCGATGAGCCAGGCGACCATCACTGACATCCATCTGGTGCCGTTCCAGACGCGTTTTGTTGGGCCAGGCGCAGCCGAAGGGCGCGATCTGTGGCTGATGACCAGTCCGGAATATCACATGAAGCGCCTGCTGGCGGCCGGAAGTGGTCCGATTTACCAGATGGGTCGCAGCTTCCGTAATGAGGAGGCCGGGCGTCACCACAATCCCGAGTTCACCATGCTGGAGTGGTATCGTCCGCACTACGACATGTACCGCCTCATGAACGAGGTGGACGATTTGATGCAGCAGGTACTGGAGTGCGACAGCGCGGAATCCCTGTCGTATCAGCAGGCGTTTATCCGCCATCTGGAAGTCGATCCGTTATCGGCTGATAAAGCGCAGCTACGCGAAGTGGCGGAGAAGCTGGGCGAGGGCGAGTTGGCCAATCGTGAAGAAGACCGCGATACGCTGCTGCAGCTGCTGTTTATGCTGGGCGTTGAGCCGAAGATTGGTAACGATAAGCCGTGCTTCGTCTACCATTTCCCTGCGACGCAGGCCGCGCTGGCGGAGATCAGTACAGAAGATCACCGCGTCGCCGAGCGCTTTGAGGTCTATTACAAAGGGATTGAGCTGGCGAACGGTTTCCGTGAATTAACCGATAGCCGCGAGCAGCGTCAGCGCTTTGAGCAGGACAATCGTCGTCGTGCTGCGCGTGGCCTGCCGCAACATCCTATCGATACCTATCTGCTGGATGCGCTGGCGCACGGTATGCCTGCCTGTTCTGGCGTGGCGTTGGGCGTGGATCGTTTGATCATGCTGGCGCTGAAAGCCAGCTCGCTAAGCGAAGTGATCGCCTTCCCGGTCGATCGCAGCTAAATCATCAGGGCGCGCAAGCGCCCTTATGGCGTGGTGGTGGCGGGCGCGGTCACTTCCGGGAATTCCTGAATCGTCACCGGCAAGGTCATTTTCTTTTCATTACGCAAGATCTGCACGTCAATCACCGAGCCCGGCCGAATTTCTGCCACCTGATCCATGGTTTCCTGCGCCGAGAGCGCCGGTTTACCATTCACTTCCAGCAGCACGTCATTGGCCTGAATGCCGGCGCTATCGGCGGGGCCATTCGGCGTGACGTCGCTAACGATAATGCCCTGCACGCGATCAAGATTACTGCCCTGGCCGTGCAGCGGCGGCAGTTCGCGCCCGGTGATGCCGATGTAGCCGCGAATCACCCGACCATCACGAATCAGCTTATCCATGATTTTGCTCGCCAGCGCGGTGGGAATGGCGAAACCAATCCCTTCCGGCGTTTCGCCATCGCTGCTTTTATCAAACGTCAGGGTGTTAATGCCCATCAGTTCACCCAGCGAGTTAATCAATGCGCCGCCCGAGTTGCCCTGATTGATCGAGGCATCGGTCTGCAGGAAGTTTTGTCGTCCGGATGAGCTCAAACCCACGCGTCCGGTGGCGCTGATGATGCCTTGCGTCACGGTTTGGCCGAGGTTATATGGATTGCCGATCGCCATGACGACGTCGCCGATGTGCGCCATACGTTTGGCGTTGATGGGGATAACCGGCAAGTTGGAGGCGCTGATTTTCAGCACCGCTAAATCGGTCATGGCATCGGAACCCACTAAGGTGGCTTCGAAGAAGCGTCCATCCTGCAGCGCGACGATGATTTGGTCGGCGTTATTAATCACGTGTTTGTTAGTGAGGATGTAGCCTTTGCCGTTCATGATCACGCCGGAACCCAGCGTCGTGATGCCGCGATTATTGTTGCCGTGGGCGCTGCGGTTATAGACGTTAACGACTGCGGGCACGGCACGTCGCACACCCTGATTAAAACTAACGGGTGCTTCATCGTCGCTGTTGTCTTGATCAAAGGTGACGTTGCTGCCCATACGCAGCGCAGGGATCGCGACGAGCAGTAAGCCAGCCACGATCAGGCCCATCACCACAGAACGCAAAAGTTTAAGAAACATGGTGTTATTTCAAGCCAGGTGAGATCGCAGGGCAGAATAGCATGAGAAAGGCGGACAAACACCTGCTTGTCCGCCTGTTGCGAGGATTATCGCAGAAGCAGGTAAATCGTCTCTTCGCCGCGCACCACGTTCAGTGCCAACACCGGCGGTTTGCCTTCCAGCACTTTGCGCATTTCGGCAATAGAAGCGACGCGATTGCGGTTTACGCCGATGATCACATCATCTTTCTGCAAACCGACTTGCTCCGCTGGCGTGCCTTTTTCAATGGCATCGACTTTCACGCCTTTATCACCGGTTTTGGTCGCGCCGTCGCTCAGCGTTGCGCCTTGCAGTGCAGGCGACATCAGCTGCGCGCTGGCGGTGGTTTGCGCGCTCTGTTCCAGCGTGACGGTGACGTTGACCGGTTTGCCTTCACGTAGCAGGCCGATTTTCACATCCTGGCCCGGCGGCGTGGTGCCGACTTTCACACGCAGCTCAGCAAAGCTGGTGATTGGCTTATCATTGATGGAGGTGATGATATCGCCAGCTTTGATGCCCGCTTTCTCGGCGGCTGACTTCGGCAGCACTTCCGAAACAAAGGCGCCGCGCTGTGCATCAACGTTAAACGCTTTGGCGATATCGGCGGTCATTTCCGTGCCTTTGATACCAAGCTGACCGCGCTTCACTTCGCCGAACTGAATCAGCTGCTGCGCCAGGTTCATCGCCATATTGGCGGGAATGGCAAAGCCAATGCCGATGTTGCCACCGCTTGACGCCAGAATCGCGGTGTTGATACCAATCAACTCACCATTCAGGTTCACCAGCGCACCACCGGAGTTACCGCGGTTAATCGCGGCATCGGTCTGAATGAAGTTTTCCAGTCCTTCCAGATTCAGGCCGCTACGACCGAGCGCAGAGATGATGCCCGAGGTGGCGGTTTGACCCAGACCAAACGGGTTACCGATGGCCACGGCAAAATCACCCACTTTCAGCGAATCAGAGTCGGCGATTTTCACCTGCGTCAGGTTTTTCGCGCCTTCAACCTGGATCAATGCGATGTCGGTTTGTTCATCGTGACCAATTAACTTAGCGTCATATTCGTTGCCGTCACCCAGCTGCACGCTGATTTTATCGGCGTTGCTGACCACATGGTTATTGGTGAGGATATAGCCTTTAGCGGCATCAATGATCACGCCAGAACCCAGACCTTCAAAAGGCTGCGGCTGCGATTGTCCCGGTGCCTGACCAAAAAAGCGTTTCAGTGGTTCAGGAATATCCTGCGCCTGCTGACCGCTGTCGGTACCTTCAACACGCACGCTCACTACTGCGGGCAGAACTTTTTCCAGCATCGGTGCCAGGCTTGGCAATGCTTGTCCCTGAATCTGGGCGGGAAGAGTTGCCAGCGCACTCGGCGCCGCAGCCAAACTCATCCCGATACCTAAGGCTAATGCGCTTAACAGACGTGCTTGTTTTTTCATTGCTACAACGCTCTCGCTGCGAAAGGGATAAAAGAAGTGTGACAGTAGTTTGTGGTTTGTGTTCGAAAACAAAAAGGGCACAGCTAAGCTGTGCCCCAAAAGGATTAATTACGCGGAGCGCGGTCGCTGCCACGTAACAGGCCGGATGCGCCTTCAGAGTAATCACGCGGCATCTGCACCGGCGCCTGATCGTTATCCGCTTCGGCTTCCGTTAACTGGTAGGCAAACGGATTTTTCTCGCCGGGCAGATTTGGCAGCAGGTCGTTAGACCCTTTCGCCATGTGCTGATACAGCTGGCGGTAATCATGCGCCATATTGTCCAGCAGCTCGGCGCTGCGGGCGAAGTGGTTGGTGAGCTCCTCGCGGTAATCCGCCAGCTCAGCCTTCGATTTTTCCAGTTCATACTGCATGCTACGCTGCTCACGCAGCTTCTTGTTGCCAAAACGCATGACGACTGCGCCGACAATAATGCCAATCACTAAACCAATCAGCCCGTATTCCCAGGTCATAATGACTCCCGTGTAATTTCCGTTGTTTCGTAGGGCATTGCTTCTGTTGCAACATCAACTTCAATAGCAGCCACTATACCCAATAATCTATTGGAAGTGGAACTATCGGGCTGCATCGCTTAGTGTAGAGCGGCCTAATTTTCGTCAACCGACCCGTGAATCGGACTTTTTCAGGGATTCTGTGAGAACCATGCAAACCTCATCTCCGCTTGCACGCTACGAGCAGGCGCTGTCGCAGGGCGAATTCCGCCCGGATGACGTACAACGAGAAGCGATTACCCGCTTAGATACCATCCAGCAAGGATTGATTGCCCGCCAGCAACAGGTTGAACCGGCTGCCAAAGGTCTGTTGGGCCGCTTGTCTAAGATAATGAATAAAGAGAAAAGCACCCGCGAAGCGCCAGTGCGCGGCCTGTATATGTGGGGCGGTGTGGGACGCGGTAAAACCTGGGTGATGGATCTGTTTTTTCAGTCAATTCCTGGTGATCGTAAGCTGCGCCTGCATTTCCACCGCTTTATGCTGCGTGTCCATCAGGAACTGACGCAGCTGCAAGGCCACAGCGATCCGCTGCTGATTGTCGCCGATCGCTTTAAAGCGGAAACTGACATTCTCTGCTTCGATGAGTTTTTTGTCTCAGATATCACCGACGCCATGCTGCTGGGCACGCTGATGGAAGCGCTGTTTGCGCGCGGCATCTCGCTGGTAGCCACCTCGAACATTCCGCCGGATGAGCTCTATCGCAACGGCCTGCAGCGCCCGCGTTTCCTGCCTGCCATCGAACAAATCAAGCGTCATTGTGAAGTGATGAATGTGGACGCGGGTATCGATTACCGCTTGCGCACCCTAACGTCGGCGCATTTGTGGAACTTCCCGCTCAACGATGCCACGCATAGCGAAATGGAGCGCATGTTCCGCGCGCTGTCCGGCAAAGCGCGTGAAGACGCGCCGGTGCTGGAAATCAACCATCGCCAGATGCCCACGATGGGCGTGCATGAAGGCGTGCTGGCGATCAATTTCCTGACGCTGTGCGGCGAAGGGCGCAGTCAGCACGACTATATTGAGCTCTCGCGCCGTTTTCACAGCGTCTTGCTGTATGATGTGCCGGTGATGATTTATAAGACCGAAGATCAGGCGCGCCGCTTCCTTGCGCTGATCGATGAGTTTTACGAACGCCACGTGAAACTGGTTGTCGCGGCTGAAACATCACTGTTTGAAATTTATCAGGGCACACGCTTGAAGTTTGAGTATCAGCGCTGCTTGTCGCGTTTGCAGGAGATGCAGAGCGAAGAGTATTTGCGTCTGCCGCATCTGCCCTGATGACGTGGCATAAATCGTAGGTTTTAGATGCAAAAAGGTTCGATCTTTGAGTTCGACTTCTCTATAATCTTGCGACCCCACGTTACAGCATCGGTTTTCTTTCCCAAGAACTCGATGTGATCCGGTAACTCACTTGAAGGGGTGGCTTGCTGGGCAAAATGGTCGTGTGAGCCTCAATCGTTTACTTAGCGTTTGGGATTTCACCAACGTGTAACTTTTTATTTGGGTAAGCTTTTCAATGAAAACTTTTACAGCTAAACCAGAAACCGTACAGCGTGACTGGTATGTTGTTGACGCAACGGGCAAAACCTTGGGTCGCCTGGCGACTGAACTGGCGCGCCGTCTGCGTGGTAAGCACAAAGCGGAATACACTCCGCACGTTGATACCGGTGATTACATCATCGTTCTGAACGCAGAAAAAGTTGCTGTAACCGGCAACAAGCGTACTGACAAGATTTACTATCACCACACTGGCCACATCGGTGGTATCAAGCAAGCGACCTTTGCAGAGATGATCGAGCGCCGTCCTGAGCGTGTGATTGAAATCGCGGTTAAAGGCATGCTGCCGAAAGGCCCACTGGGTCGTGCTATGTACCGTAAACTGAAAGTTTACGCAGGCAACGAGCACAACCACGCGGCGCAGCAACCGCAAGTTCTTGACATTTAATCGGGATTATAGGCAATGGCTGAAACTCAAAACTACGGCACTGGTCGCCGCAAAAGCTCTGCCGCTCGCGTCTTCATCAAGCCGGGTAGCGGTAACATCGTAATTAACCAGCGCTCTTTGGAGCAGTACTTCGGTCGCGAGACTGCACGCATGGTCGTGCGTCAGCCGCTGGAGCTGGTTGATATGGTTGGTAAATTTGACCTGTACATCACTGTTAAAGGTGGTGGTATTTCTGGTCAGGCTGGTGCGATCCGTCACGGTATCACACGCGCTCTGATGGAGTACGACGAGTCTCTGCGTTCTGAACTGCGTAAAGCGGGCTTCGTTACCCGTGATGCGCGTGAAGTTGAACGTAAGAAAGTCGGCCTGCGTAAAGCACGTCGTCGTCCGCAGTTCTCCAAGCGTTAATTGTTTGCTGCTTCGGCAGCGGCAGTTGGCTCAAAAAACCCGCTTCGGCGGGTTTTTTATTGCCTGCATTAATGATTTTTTCCCACGAAAAACGCGAGCTTTACCCGCATTTTGCCCGCAAATCATCACGCCCGCCCCACAAGCTGCTTAAAATCTGGTAAACTCACTGTCACTTTGCGCCTGCAAGACGCAGCGTTGTGCATGTCGTTCCTGTCCGGAAGACCGGTCGATGCTCCTGACGCTGACGGTAGGCGAATCTGATGAGCCGGTGAGTCGCCGCGTGGTTGGCTATTCGCAGTATCTTTTTGTGAACAAACTTGGAGGTTTTCATGGCTGTCGCTGCCAACAAACGTTCGGTAATGACGCTGTTTTCTGGTCCGACTGACATTTTCAGCCATCAGGTACGTATCGTACTGGCTGAGAAGGGCGTCAGCGTGGAGATCGAGCAGGTTGAAACGGATAACCTGCCGCAGGATCTGATTGACCTCAACCCGTATCGCACCGTACCGACGCTGGTCGACCGTGAACTGACGCTGTATGAATCACGCATCATCATGGAATACCTCGATGAGCGTTTCCCGCATCCACCGCTGATGCCGGTTTACCCGGTAGCGCGCGGTGAAAGCCGTCTGATGATGCACCGCATTGAGCAGGATTGGTACAGCCTGATGCGCACCATCGAAACCGCCAACGGTGCCGAAGCCGATGCAGCGCGTAAGCAACTGCGCGAAGAGCTGCTGGCGATTGCACCACTGTTCGCACGCACACCGTTCTTCATGAGCGAAGAGTTCAGCCTGGTGGATTGCTATCTGGCACCGCTGCTGTGGCGTCTGCCGCAGATGGGCGTTGACCTGTCTGGCGCCGGTTCTAAAGAGCTGAAAGGCTATATGACGCGTGTGTTTGAACGTGACTCTTTCCTTGCGTCACTGACGGAAGCAGAACGTGAAATGCGCCTGCAAGCTCGGGGCTAATGTATGGAAATGTCGCAACTAACGGCGCGTCGTCCTTACCTGTTGCGGGCGTTCTACGACTGGTTGCTGGATAACCAGTTGACGCCGCATTTGGTGGTCGACATCAATCTGCCTGGTGTGCAGGTGCCGCTGGAATATGCGCGTGATGGACAGATCGTTCTGAACATCGCGCCGCGTGCGGTAGGCAATCTTGACCTCGCCAATGATGAAGTGCGTTTCAACGCGCGTTTCGGTGGCGTACCGCGTCAGGTTTCTGTGCCGATGGCTGCAGTTCTGGCGATTTATGCCCGTGAAAACGGCGCTGGCACCATGTTCGAGCCGGAACCGGCTTACGAGCTGGCGACGGACGAGCAGGAAGGTAGCGGTCAGGAAGAGACAATGATGTCTGTGATTGATGGCGATCGTCCGGATGATGCGACTGACGACGATCATTCGCCAGATGATGAGCCGCCGCCGCGTGGCGGACGACCTTCACTGCGTGTGGTGAAGTAAAACGTGCAATAAAAAACGGGCCAATTGGCCCGTTTTTTTTATGCCTGCGCGTCTTAGTAGACGTCGCGCAGGTAGCGTTTATCTTTCTTCAGCTGATCAACGTAAGCCGCCGCGCGCTCGCTGGACAAGCCACCGAACTGACGAACCACTTCATACAGCGCCGCATCAACGTCTTTTGCCATGCGAGATGCGTCGCCACACACGTAGAAGTAAGCGCCATCCTGCAGCCAGGCGTAAAGCTCAGCGCCTTTCTCCAGCATGCGGTTCTGCACGTAGATCTTCTCTTCCTGATCGCGCGAGAAGGCCAGATCCAGATTAGTCAGCAGACCTTTCTCCTGCCATGCCTGCAACTCTTCTTCGTAGATGTAATCGTGTGCCTGATGCTGGTCACCGAAGAACAGCCAGTTTTTACCTTCTGCGCCCGTTGCCTGACGTTCCTGCAGGAAGGCGCGGAACGGTGCGATACCGGTGCCTGGTCCAACCATGATCAGCGGCGCATTGCCGTTTGACGGTACACGGAACGCTTTATTTGGTGAGATGAAGATCGCCGGCTTTTCGCCGCGACGTACACGTTCAGCCAGATAAGTTGAGCACACGCCTTTACGCTCGCGGCCGCTGCTGTGATAGCGCACGGAAGCAATGGTCAGATGTACCTGATTTGGGTGGGCTTTCGAGCTCGACGAGATGGAGTAAGCGCGATGCTGTAACGGACGCAGCATGGCAACGAATTCCGGCACCGACAGGCTGCGCGTCAGCTCGAGCTGCAGCAGATCCAGCGTGTCTTTGCCCCACAGCCAAACGGCAAGGGTATCTTTATCGTCGTGCTGCAGGACGTGACGCAGTTCCTGGTTGGTGGTGTGCTGGCCAACCCACTCAATCAGTTTGCGTGATGGCTCGGAAATTTCGAACTGATAAGTCAGCAGATCGCCGAGGTTGCGATCAAAGCTGGGAACTGGCGTTTCGTAATCTGCTTTGAGCTGAGTCAGCAGCAGTGAAACCAGTGCTGCGTCGTTCACCGGGATCACACCCAGCGCATCGCCCGCTTCATATTTCAAACCGCTGTCGGTGAGATCAAACTCGAAGTGACGAATATCTTTCGCCGACTCTTCTGCCGAAAGACGCTTGTTAGTCACCAACGCAGCCGCATAGGGGTTTTGCTTATTGCTGCCCGGAATGACGGGCGCTTCTGGCGCGCTTTCTAATGCTGTACCGCTGCTGCCTGCACTGGCGGCGAATTGCGGCATCGCCGTACCAATCCACGCGCTGGATGGCTCTTCGAAGTCGATATCGCAGTCGATACGATCGGCGACGCGTTTTGCACCGAGCTGCTCAAGACGCATATCGATGAATTTACCTGCCTGGCAGAAACCGTCGTAGCCGGTGTCGCCAATCGCCAATACCGCAAAGTGCATCTGCTCCAGACGCGGCGCGGTGCTGGCTGAAATCGCGTTCCAGAACAGCTGGGCGTTGTCCGGCATTTCGCCTTCGCCGTAGGTCGAGGTGACGATCAGAACGTGACGCATGGTAGCGAACACATCCAGATCCACTTCGCCCAGCGCTTGAACCACCGGCACCAAACCTTTGGCGCGTGCGGCTTTAGCGGCCGTTTGCGACAGCGCTTCAGCGTTGCCGGTCTGTGAACCGAACAGGATGTGCAACTGCGTATTGGTGCTGGCACCTGCAGCCGGTGCGCTCTGCTTGTCTTCTAATACCAGCAGGCGCGAATGGAGACCGGCGAGGAAGCCCGCCAGCCAGTATTTCTGCTCACCGTTAAACGGTGCATCTTCAGGAATGTAAGGAATTTTCATCGGTAAGGCTCAATCCTGTTCAAAATTTTATCCCTGTCATACTTCAGGTTGCAGATGCGTTTGCCGCCTTTCTGCACCTTGAAGTAGTGAGGGAAAGGTCAAAATTACACTTGTTCATGGGCGCTGTAATCAGGAAAGTTTCCCGACCGCAGCAGCGATTTCTGGCAGTGCAGCACGCGCAAACAGCTCTTCAAAATCAGGCAGATGACCAAGCACTTCACGGTTGCAGGCATCCTGATAGATGATCCAGCCGTAAGTCGCCAGGCTGTCCATCGAGCGAATGTTGCGCTGCGTTAATGCCGCTTTGTAATCTGACATTCGTTTCGCAGCGATCAGGCTTGCCAGCTCGTCATCGCTGTAACTCTCAATCGCCGAGCGTGCATGACGTTGCAGCTTGCTGATGAGCGTGAAATCTTCGGTCATCAGCAGATTACGTACCGCTTTTTCTACTGCTGGATCTTCCACCGCCGTGCCTTTCGGCAGTTTGCCCAGCGCCAGCTGCTGTGCGAGGCTGAGAACGGTGTAGTTGTTCAGCAGAACAAACATCTCCAGCGTATCGGTCGCGCCATAAGCCGGAACTGCGCCGTTGGCAATGGTTTTACCGTCACGCCACGCTGATTTGAACTTCGCAACCTGATGCGCAGCCAGCGAGGTTGACAGCTCTTCAAGCAGGTCTTTACGTGATTTGGCTTTCAGGATCTCGGTGCCATCCTGATACAGCAGCAGTGAACGCGGCATCACATAAACAAAGTGGTGGCACTCGGTTTCCCAGTTATCCAGCAGCCAGGCCGCGCGTGGCGATTGGGTTGCTTCCAGATGCCAGTTCAGCATGGTCAGCACCGCTTGTTTGTGCACTTGCGCCATTTCATCTTCATCGGCGATAGAACCAAACAGCACCGAATCACCTGCTGCGTGGGCTGCCAGCGATCCATACGGATCGTACTGGTAAGCGAAACCGCCGCTCATGCCGTTGCCAAAGCCTTTACCAAAGGTGCCAAGGTTGAGGATGGCGCCGTTGGTCATGTATTCGCAGCAGAAGTCACCAACGCCTTCCACTACCGCGGTTGCGCCGGAGTTACGCACGGCGAAGCGGTCACCCGCCTGGCCCTGAACGAACAGACGACCACCAGTCGCGCCAAACAGCGCGAAGTTACCGATCAACACGTTGCCATCGCTATCCAGTGCGCCGCCGCCTGGTGACATCACCACCAACTCGCCGCCGCACTGGCCTTTGCCGACACCGTCGTTACAGGTGCCGTAATGCTTCATCTGCATGCCGTCGTTGCAGAACGCGCCGAACGACTGGCCAGCAGAGCCGCTGGTGTTAATCAGCACGGTGGCTGGCGCCAGATAGTGACGACCGCGATCGTCTTTCAGCACCGCTGGCAATGCAGCCAGCTGCTCTTTCGAGAGTTCATGGTTCAGCATGCGTTCGATATCGATCGCCAGCTGACCACCGACGCTTTTGTTACGGTTGTTCAGCGTGATGCCCGCGCCCAGCGCGATTTCACGGCTTGCCGCGCCAACCAGCTGCGTTTTCAGCTCGCTGACCCAGCCATCATCCAGCTCAAAGTCTTTTTCCAGATACACCGGCTTGGCAATTTTCTGCTCTGGCACCACGGTCAACATCGCACGCAGATCCAGTTTGCCGACTTCCAGCGGGTGATCCATCAAGTGCAGCAGATCCGAACGGCCACGCGCTTCACGCAGGGAACGCAGACCGAGGCGGGCGAGGAACTCACGCACTTCCTGCGCCACGTTGATGAAGTACTGCGCCAGCTGACGCGGATCACCATCAAAGGCTTCGGCGTTGGTGGTTAAACCGGCCGGGCATTTGACGTTACAGTTTTTCGCCATCACGCATTTCAGCATCATCAGCGCGGTGGTGCCGAACTCGAAGCTATCGCCGCCGAGCAGGGCAGATTTGATCACATCGCTGCCGGTTTGCTGCGCGCCAGAGCAGCGCAGCTGCACTTTGTCGCGCAGGCCGTTGGCACACAGCGCCTGATGCACTTCAGCGATGCCGATTTCCGCAACGCGGCCGGTATATTTCAGGCTGGTAACGGACGCTGCGCCGGTGCCGCCGGTGTTACCCGCGACGTTAATGACATCCGCGCCGGCTTTCGCCACGCCGACGGCGATGGTGCCGATACCTTCAGAGGAAACCAGTTTGACGATGACGCGCACGCGCGCGGCTTTACAGTCGTGGATCAGCTGCGCCAAATCCTCGATGGAGTAAGTGTCGTGGTGCGGCGGCGGTGAAACCAGCTCAACGCCCGGCGTACCGCCACGCGCTGCGGCAATCTCAACGGTCACTTTTGGTGCCGGCAGCTGGCCGCCTTCACCGGGCTTCGCGCCCTGACCGATTTTGATCTCCAGCTCTTCCAACATTGGGTCAGCAAGATAAGCCGCCCACACGCCGAAACGCCCGGATGCCAACTGCTTGATACGTGACGCGCGGATGGTGCCGTGACGTGAATAGTGCTCGCCACCTTCACCACAGTTACTCATGCCGCCAACCATGTTCGTACCGTGCGCGACAGCTTCGTGCGCCGGCGCAACCAACGCACCGTGGCTCATCGCACCGGAAGCAAAGGTACGGGTGATTTCGTGGGCTGGCTGAATCTCTTCCAGCGGCAGCGATGGCAGCGCGGTGAAGATCAGCGACAGATAATCGGCTGCTTTGCCGTAAGCGGTGATGTGCAGCACGCCATTCGCCACGTTGCTGTTTTCGATATCGTCGGTGAAACGGGTTTTCAGCGCCCGCGCCAGCGCTTCCAGACGCTCGCTTTCCGGTTTCAGGCCAGCAATGGCATCGATCAGACGCAGCTCGAACTGGTTCAGACTACCGTTCACTGCTTCACATTTCAGGCCACGCGTAGCGAAACCGTTGTTCACCAGCGAGTAGCGGCCCAGTTTACGGCCGAATTCGGCTTCGCTGTCTACGTGGGTCAAATCGCACGGCAGCGCGAGGATGTCACGTAGCGCCGCAGGACGGCGTTTACGCTCGGCATGCATCAGGCTGGAGAACTGACGGTAATCTGGCGTGATGGCAAAGCTGTCGATCACCTCATTTGGGATACGCTCGAAGCTGCTGTCTTTAAAGGCTTCCGCTTTGATGTTGAACGCGTTATCCAGTTTGGCCAGCGTCATCAAACGAATAAAGTTGTCCTCTTCGCGCTCTTTGTTAGCAAAGCGAATCGGTTGTTCCGTCATATCAATGAAGGTACGCACCGCGATGGTGCCGTATGAGTGGCCCGCGCCTTCAGCACGCTCTTTGAACAGGCCGAGCAACGGCACTTCCGCTTCGCCCTGAATTTTTAATGCGCTTTGATGCCAGTCTACCGCCATTTGGGCGATCGCCGGGAAGCCCGCGCCGCCGACCGGCGTTTTGATATTCGGGAAATACTTTTTCAATACCGGATCGTCGGTATTCAGGAAGTTCGGCTCGAAGAACTCGCCGCAGCTGTAGCTCTCAACGGTACAAAGGCCGACTTTACCCATGGTTTTCATCAGCGCTTTTTCGGCTGCTTTGGCATAGCGTTTAAAGGCTTTATTGCCTTCTTCGCCTTCACCGAATTTCTCTTCCGCACGCATCTGCACGCCGAGTGGGTAAACGGCAGAAGCACCGAAGCCCAGCGTCGCCGCGATATGGTGTGAAGAGATGCTTTGACCACTTTCGACCACCAGCGAAACATCCAGACGCAGACCTTCCTGCACCAGACGTTGGTTGATCGCCGACACCATCAGCAGCATCGGGATCGCTGCGTGAGTTGAAGAGATATGACGATCGGTGATCACCGCGATGCCGCCTTGCTGGCGTGCGAAATCCACTACCTGCTGGGCTAAGTCATCAATGGCTTTTTCCAGCGCGTTGGCGTTGGCCGCACGGCTGACGATATCTTTGCCGACCACCGGCTCATACAGCATCTCGAAACGCGCATAAGGAGCGACGGTTTGCTCGCGCAGGCGCAGCATGTCGAGGTGCGTCAGGATTGGCGTCGGAACAATGATTTGCTGACCTTTGCTGCGGCCGAGATGCGGCTTCGCACCCAGCGCCACACGCAGCGTCATGCCGTCCGCTTCACGAATGGAGTCGAGCGGCGGGTTGGTAACCTGGGCAAATCGTTGTGAGAAGTAGTGCGCCATGCCGCCTTCGTGGTCAGACAGGCCGTTGATGGCGTTGCCGTAACCCATGGCTGAGATCTTCTCAGCGCCGGTTTGCAGCATCGGATCCATCATGAATTTGAAGCTTTCCTGGTTGTAGTAGTAGGCGACAAAACGTTGATAGGTTTTGAGGTCACCACGATAACGCAGCGGCGAGCCGAGCTGCTCTGCCTGAATTTCTGGCAGGTCGGCGAGATCGATACGCGCTTTGCTCAGCAGTGACAGATAATCTTTTTCAGCGGCCAGTTTTTCCAGCGCTTCAACCGTAGTGTAAGAGCGTTTCTCTTTGTGATCGTAATAGAGCATGCCGCCCGCTTCGATACGGCCACGACGCAGCACGCTTTCCGGTGGGAAGGCGATCTGGCCCGCTTCAGACATCGCTCCGATGTACTCCGCGGTTTCAACGGAACGCAGCGGACGCAGACCGAGGCGGTCAAGTCGCGCGCCGATCACTTCACCGTTACCGAAGATCAGCGCAGCTGGGCCATCGTTCTTCTCTTCATATAAAGAGAAGTACTCGAGCATGGCGCGCACTTCGTTCGAGAGCGAGGTATCGTTCTCCCACGCTGGCGGCATCATCGAAACTACGGCGTTGATCAGGTCGAGGTTATCTTCCATCAAACGGCTATGGATGCTCTGGTCGAGACGCGAACTGTCGGACTGACCTTTTGGACGCACGATTTTTTTACCGCGCGCCAGCATCAGTGCCGCTTCGGCAATGCGGTTTTTACGATCGGTGTTCAGCTCGCCGTTGTGCGCCATTAAGCGGAATGGCTGCGCCATGGTGGTATGCGGATCGGTGTTGGTCGAGAAACGGGTGTGGAAGAACAGCCCGCGCACCTGATGATCGGCATCGGTCAAATCTTTGAAGTAAGGAATCACTTCGTTGGAGTTCAGACGCGCTTTAAATACCTGCGTGCGCGAAGAGAGCGACAGCGGATAGAGGCCGCCGAATTCGCTTTCGGTAAAGGCGCGCGCTTCGATATCCAGCAGCGCGCGATAAATCTGGCGCTCGAATTCGAGTTGTTCAGTCACTTCCTGCGGCGCGGCAAAAATCCACTGCACAATCGGCAGCTGGAATTGCAGGGCGGCCGGGCGCGTCACGCTGCCGTCCAGCGGCATATCGCGTTTCACTAATACCGGGAAGTTATGCGCCGCCAGCGTTTCTTCAACCAGACGCTCAGCGTTTGCACGCAGTTCTGCGTCTTTTGGCACAAAGAAGTTACCGACGCCAAAACGTCCGGCTTCCAGCGCCAGACCGGTGACCTTGCGGAAGAAGTTCAGGGAGAGATCGACGTTCACACCCGCGCCATCGCCCACGCCTTCGGCAGACATGCCGCCACGGTGCGGAACCGTGCACAGCGCGCTATGGGCCATCCGCAGAATCTCATGAGTCTGCTCGCCGTCCTTACGGGTAATGAAACCTACACCACAGCTGTCACTGCCAGCTGATGGGTCATACAAACCATAGGGATTCGGTTTTTGCGTGGACATTGAGAGTCTCCTTAAACTTCTTTTGACATTACCTGCATTATTTCGTGTACCGCAGCGTGACAATGTAAGCCAGCGCGGCGGTATCAATTCTTGTGCCGCTCAGTAAAGAGCAGGCGTCGCAGCACCGAGCAAGGGCTCTCAAGACACTGTTGTCACGTCCTTAATGAGCTGCTCTTTTTATTCCGGTCTCTTTCGGGAGATAGCTTGCATCCAGAGGGAGGCTTCTTGCTGCATAGATATGCCGAGACACAGGCCCACCAGGAAAGCTTCCAGTGGAATTCCAACTTATCGGGAAAGCGAACTCAGGTCAAATAGCCAGCTTTAATGCGGGTAATCGCCGTTCTTGTCACTTAACTAAATGATTAATAAGGCTTTGTTGCGTAAATTTATGTCAATATCCCGCTGCGCATTCCCCCAGGAAGTGTGAGCCGTCTCACTGTGACCCAGCCCTCTAATATCCAAACAATGCTGGCAGAAAGGGTTATAACAGCATTTAATGCTGTTAGGGGCAGTTGATACACAGCATGTATCTGTTTTTCTTATGGCGTTATATTTGAATCAAAATGGCGCTGCCATTAGTAAAATTAATCACGCAAAGCATGCGTAGAAAGTCATTTAAATTGAATGGGTATGCAATAAAGAGGTGCAACCATCAGGATGAATGGCTGCCAGGGTGCTGATTAGCACCGGATGTTGAGGAAAGGTTCGCAAAAGCGCGGCCCTCCAGATTATTCAGTTGGCAGAATTAGTCAAGCGCTTTGCGCATATAGAAGGGAACGTCGGCGAAATCACGCTGCGATGCACCATTACAGGGCATAACCTGCGTGATATGGCCGGGTGAAGCGGGGCAGCGCAGCGATAATTACGCTATCATGAGCCAGATTTCGTTCAGGGAGCTCGTAATGAAACAGATTCGTCTTTTAGCGCAGTACTACGTTGATTTGATGGTCAAACTCGGCCTGGTGCGCTTTTCGCTGCTGTTAGCCTCAGCGCTGGTGGTGCTGGCGATGGTGGTACAGATGGCCGTCACCATGGTATTGCGCGGGCATGTGGAGAGCATCGACGTCGTCCGCTCCATCTTCTTCGGTCTGTTGATTACGCCCTGGGCGGTCTATTTCCTCTCAGTGGTGGTCGATCAGCTGGAAGAGTCGCGCCAGCGCCTGTCGAAACTGGTGGATAAGCTGGAAGAGATGCGTACGCGCGATCTCGAGCTGAACCAGCAGATGAAAGAGACCATCACCCAGCTTAATCAGGAAATTAACGACCGTATTAAAGCCGAGCAGGCGCGCGAGCAGGTGATGGATAAGCTGCGCGAAGAGATGGCACGACGCGAGCAGGCGCAAATTGAGTTGGAACAGCAATCCTCCTTCCTGCGCTCCTTCCTTGATGCGTCACCGGATTTGGTGTTCTACCGCAACATTGATAAGCAGTTCTCCGGCTGTAATCGCGCCATGGAACTGCTAACCGGCATGAGCGAAAAGCAGCTGATTGGCCTGACACCCCGCGATATCTACGATGACGAAGCCGCGACCAAAGTGCTGGAAACCGATGAGAAGGTGTTCCGCCACAATGTGTCGCTGACCTACGAACAGTGGCTGCAATATCCCGACGGGCGCAAAGCCTGTTTCGAAATCCGTAAAGTGCCCTATTACGACCGCGTCGGCAAACGCAGTGGCCTGATGGGCTTTGGCCGCGATATTACCGAGCGTAAGCGCTATCAGGACGCGCTGGAGAACGCCAGCCGTGAGAAGACCACCTTTATTTCGACTATCAGCCATGAGCTGCGTACGCCGCTGAATGGCATCGTCGGGCTGAGCCGCATCCTGCTGGATACCGATCTCAATCAGGAGCAGCTGAAGTACCTCAAAACCATCCACGTGTCGGCCATCACGCTGGGCAACATCTTCAATGATGTAATTGAAGTGGACAAAATCGAACGCCGCAAAGTGCAGCTGGATAATCAGCCGCTGGATTTCACCGGTTTCCTCGCCGATCTGGAAAACCTCTCCGGTCTGCTGGCGCAGCCAAAAGGGCTGAAATTTGTCATGGCGCCAGAGCTGCCGCTGCCCCATAAAATTTCGGCGGATGGCACGCGTCTGCGTCAGATTCTGTGGAACCTGATCGGCAATGCCGTGAAATTTACTCAGCAGGGCGAGATTGTGGTGCGCGTTGCCTATCGTCAGGATGAAACGCTGCACTTTGAAGTGCAGGATTCCGGCATGGGCATTCCGCAGGAAGAGCAGGATAAGATCTTCGCCATGTATTACCAGGTGAAAGATCAGCACGGCGGCAAGCCGGCAACGGGCACCGGCATCGGTTTAGCGGTCTCGCGTCGTTTAGCCCAAGCGATGGGCGGCGATATCAGCGTGAGTAGCGTCGCGGGGCAAGGTTCCTGCTTCACCGTGGAGATCAACGCGCCACGCGTCGCTGAGGAAGTGGAAGACGACAATCTGGATGACAGTATGCCGTTGCCGGCGCTGCACGTATTACTGGTGGAAGATATTGAACTCAACGTGATTGTTGCGCGTTCGGTACTGGAGAAGCTGGGTTGCAGCGTCGAAGTCGCGATGACCGGTACGGACGCGCTGGCGATGTTTGATCCGCAGGAGTTCGATCTGGTGCTGCTCGATATTCAGCTTCCGGATATGACGGGCCTCGACGTGTCACGTGCCATCCATCAGCATTACGCAGATGTGGCGCTGCCGCCGCTGGTGGCATTGACCGCCAATGTGCTGAAAGACAAAAAAGAGTATCTCGATGCCGGCATGGATGATGTGTTGAGCAAACCGCTTGCTGTGCCAGCGCTTACGGCGGTGATCAAGAAGTTCTGGGATTATCAGCCGGAGCTGGAAGAGATCGCCACCGAATCATCAGACGCGCAGTCGCGCACGCTGTTAGATGTGGCGATGCTGGAGCAATACATTGAACTGGTTGGCCCAGGATTGATTACCCAAAGCCTGACCATGTTTGAGCAGATGATGCCGGGCTACCTCGAGGTGCTGGATTCCAACATGATGGCGCGCGATCAAAAAGGCATTGCTGAAGAAGGGCACAAGATCAAAGGTGCGGCAGGTTCGGTTGGCTTACTGCATATACAGCAGTTGGCGAAGCAGATTCAGTCGCCGGAATTGCCAGCGTGGTGGGACAACGTGCAAGAGTGGGTCGATGAGTTAAAACAAGAGTGGCTGAAAGACGTGAACGTGTTACGTGAATGGGTAGCGGAGCGGGAAAAATTACAGGACGTTAGAAAAAAATGACCCCAGTCGAAACTGGGGTGCGCGAATACTGCGCCAACACCAGGGAAATGGGCACTGCTGCTATTATTAGAAATCGAATAAGAAAGCAGCAGTTCGGTATTGGTTAACGCTTCCAAATCACCTTAACAAATTCGCCAATGCTTGCGACAAGATTCATTAAATTGTGTGATGTTGAGCAGCGATTAAATACAGAAAACATTAATTTGCTGACACAGTCAAGCAAGGAATTAATTTCTTTGCCATATTGCACCTTTTTTGACCAATTGTTCTGCTTTTTGCCTGGTTTTGCTTCAGTCGTTAGCAGGAAAAGCCTGACACGAGCATGGAAAATGTGATTCTGACAAAAAATTGAAGTTAAGTTAGATTAACGTGCTGATATTGATGAATAAAGTAAGGTTTTTTGACGGCTTATCCAAAACGTTTTGGAAACCTTAAACGGAAAGTTCCAGTTTATAGTTTATTGAATGATGTAAACCAATTGTGCGGTAAATCGCTTTACCATTATTGAGGCCCAATGCAGGCAGGATCATACAGATTTGGTCGCATTTTTCAGATTGGTCTCTGTAATCAATGAACAAGTTCGAACATCATAAAAAATTATAGTTAAGCTTCATGAAAGCTTTTGCGTGAGCGATATCACATTCAGTTAAGTGTTCATGCACGCAGCGCCTGGTGCATTTAACATCATGGAACCGATTCCTTTTTGGCGGAAGTGCTTGATGTGATTGGCTCTAATAGAGGAACGTTGATTGCGCAGGCAACAATTTCACTGACGTTTTTGCCAATCAGAGGATAAAATTTAGTGGTTAATCGTTGGTGTTAGCTATTGTGACTTGGGTGATTGATTAATACAGGGAACAGGTAAGAGAAAATTGCATGAGCAAGAGTAAAGGGACGCTGGGAAAACGTATTAAAGTACTGATTGCTAAAGTGCTGCTGGCCTGGCTCGGCATCTGGTTAGCGGGCATTCTGCTGTTTGCTTTTTTACCGGTACCGTTTTCGGCGGTAATGGTGGAGCGGCAAATCGGTGCCTGGTTTACAGGGCGTTTTGATTATGTGGCGCACTCGGATTGGGTCGGCATGGATGAGATCTCGCCGTGGATGGCTTTAGCGGTTATCGCTTCTGAAGATCAAAAGTTTCCCGAGCATTGGGGCTTTGATGTTGATGCCATTCAATCAGTGCTGGATAACGATGGCAATGAACGCATGCGCGGAGCTTCAACCTTGTCTCAGCAGACGGCGAAAAACCTGTTTCTATGGGATGGCCGCAGCTGGGTGCGTAAAGGGCTGGAAGCGGGACTCACGGTTGGAATCGAAACCGTGTGGACCAAGCGGCGCATCTTGACGGTTTATCTCAATATTGCAGAATTTGGCGATGGCGTATTTGGCGTGGAAGAGGCCTCACAGCGCTATTTCCATAAACCCGCCAGCCGCCTGACGATGTCTGAAGCCGCATTACTGGCGGCGGTTCTACCCAATCCGATCCGCTTCCGTGCCGATGCGCCTTCAGGCTACACGCGACAGCGCCAGCAGTGGATTATGCGGCAGATGCGCCAGTTAGGCGGCGAAGGTTTCCTGAATCGCTACAAGCTGCATTGAAAGGCTTAATCTTCGTCAAAGCCCGCTTCAAACAGTTCGATGACCGCTGCCAGCGCCTGCTCTTCCTGCGGGCCGCTGGCTTCGATTTCAATATGACCGCCTTTCGCTGAGTCGAGCATCAGCAACGCAATCACGCTGCTGGCTTCCGCTTCGGTGCCCGATTCGTTACGCAGCAACACTTCAGCATCAAAACTCTGCACCAGCTCGAACAGCTTCATCGCTGGGCGCGCGTGCATGCCCAGCTTATTACGAATTTCGACGGTTTGCTTCACGGTCATGATTTGCGTTTTTCCAGAGTGCGATGACGAGACTGCACGTTTTTACCGCGTGAACGGAAATAATCGGCCAGTTGTTCCGCGATATACACCGAACGATGCTTACCGCCGGTACAGCCAATGGCGACGGTAAGATAGCTGCGGTTATTGGTTTCCAGCATCGGCAGCCACAGTTCCAGATAGCTGCGCGTTTGATAGATAAAGTTGTGCACTTCGGTGTGACGATCGAGGAAGGCGGCCACCGGGCGATCCAGACCGGTCATCGGACGCAGCTTGGGATCCCAGTGCGGGTTCGGCAGGAAGCGCACATCGAAAACATAATCGGCGTCGATCGGAATGCCGTGTTTGAAGCCGAATGACTCAAACACCATGGTCAGTTCACGCTCGCGCTTGCCCAGCAAGCGGGTACGCAGCATCTCTGCCAATTCATGAACCGACATCTCAGACGTATCGATAATCAGATCGGCGCGTGAGCGCAGTGGCTCCAGCAGATCGTTCTCTTCATCAATAGCACTCTCCAGTGACAAGTTTTTGCTGGAGAGCGGATGCAGGCGACGCGTATCGCTGTAGCGGCGAATCAACGTGTTGCGATCGGTATCAAGAAACAGCAGCTGCGGCGAAAAGGCATCGGGCAGATTGTTGAGCGCCGCTTCAAAGACTTCCGGTGATTCCGGCATGTTACGCACATCAATGCTGACTGCCGCAGAAATATTGCGTTCGGTTAAGGTATTCGCCAGCTCCGGTAGCAAGACCACCGGCAAGTTGTCGACACAGTAAAAACCCATATCTTCGAGGGCACGCAGCGCGACTGATTTTCCTGAGCCTGACCGACCGCTAACGATCATCAGCACCATCACATTTCTCCCGTTTTAAACCGGCGAATACGCCGGTAAAAGTGTTTTTCGCTTAAGAGTGTGCTTCCTGAGCTTCTGTGATAATGGCGTAGAGCTCTTGGTCGCTCTGTGCCGCGCGCAAACGACGACAGACGGTTTTATCTGCGAGGCGTTTGGCAACCAGCGAAAGCGTGTGTAAGTGGGTTTTACACTGGTCCGCGGGTACCAGCAGGGCAAACAGCAGGTCAACCGGCTGATTATCTACCGCATCAAAAGCGATAGGCTGATCGAGGCTAATAAACACGCCGACAGCGCGTAAGGTGTCCTCTTCCAGCTTGCCATGTGGAATGGCGATGCCGTTACCAATACCGGTACTGCCCATGCGTTCGCGGGTCAGGATGGCTTCGAAAAGCGTCTGGTGCGGCAGATTGAGCTGCTTCGCTGCCAGCTCGCTGATAATCTCCAGCGCGCGTTTTTTACTCTGGCAGTGTACGCCGCTACGGGTACAGTCCAGTGAAAGGACCGAGCTCAATTCCAGTGTTAGATCGTTGTTCATCATCGTTTCACTTGCGAGTTCACATAGCCACGAGTTTCAGGCAATTGATTTTATTACCGTTCACCCGCTGGCGCTTGCGCAGATGACAAAACGGGGCGGTAAATTCCGCCCCATTTATGCTCTAAGTGCCGAATCAGTCAGCACTCTGCAAGCGTGAAGGTTAGTGTTTTTTCAGTTTGTCTTTGTGCTTGGTCAACTGACGGGAAAGCTTATCGATTAACCCGTCGATGGCCGCGTACATGTCTTCCGCTTCCGATGTGGCGTGCAGCTCTCCGCCGTTAACGTGCAATGTTGCATCCGCAACCTGCGTCACCTTCTCTACCTTCAGAACAATATAAACCTGATTGATACGATCAAAATAGTGTTCCAGTTTGGCAAATTTGGTATTTACAAATTCACGCAGAGGTTCGGTAATTTCAACATTAAGTCCGGTAAGGTTTAGCTGCATAGGTCTTCCTTCTTCGTTCGGTCAAACCAATTGCTTGCGCTGGTTTGATGGCGGTATAGATAAAGACTCGCGATATTTAGCAACCGTACGTCGCGCAACCATGATGCCCTGTTCGGATAACATGGAGGTCAGTTTGCTGTCGCTCAAGGGTTTTGCGGGGTTTTCCGCCGAGATTAATTTTTTCACTAATGCACGAATCGCCGTGGAAGAGGCTTCGCCGCCGCCTTCGGTGTTGACGTGACTGGAGAAAAAATACTTCAGTTCAAAGATGCCACGCGGGCTGTGTAAATACTTTTGCGTGGTCACGCGGGAAATGGTGGATTCATGCATATCAACAGCTTGGGCGATATCCGCCAACACCATTGGACGCATGTACTCCTCACCCTGCTCAAAAAACGCCTGCTGCTGCTCAACGATACAGCGTGTCACTTTCAGCAGCGTGTCGTTGCGGCTCTCCAGGCTCTTAATCAGCCACTTGGCTTCCTGTAAGTTGCTGCGAATAAACTGGTTATCGCTTTCATTACGGCCAGCTCCGCCCATCGCCGCATACTGCTGATTGATTTTCAGGCGCGGCATGCTGTCGGAATTGAGTTCAACCGTCCAGCGCTTGCTGATTTTGCGCACCAGAACATCGGGAATGACATATTCCGGTTCGCTGGTGTTAATTGACTGGCCTGGGCGCGGATCGAGTGACTGAATCAGCAGCATCGCCTCTTTCAGCACTTCTTCCTTCAGACGGGTTACGCGCATTAGGCTGCGGAAATCATGGTTGGCCAGCAGATCGAGATGTTCGCTAACAATCAGGCGTGCTTCCGCCAGCATGGGCGTGTCGGCAGCATATTGCGACAGCTGGACTAACAGGCAATCACGCAAATCACGTGCACCGACGCCAATCGGATCGAAACGCTGCACGCGCTTGAGCACGGCTTCGACTTCTTCCAGCGCCAACTCTTCATCACCAATACTGTCATAAATGTCTTGTAAGCTGACGGTGAGATAGCCGGTGTCATCAATGGCATCAACAATTGACGTGGCAATCGCGCGATCGGTATCAGTGAACGGCGTTAACTCAACCTGCCACATCAGGTAATCCTGCAGCGATTGGGTGGTTTCGCCTTGGTAGATCGGCAGTTCGTCATCCTGGTAATCGGTGCCGGTGCCTGACGGTGTGCCTGCGGTGTAGATTTCGTCCCAGGTAGCGTCGAGCGGAAGCTCTTCAGGCATATCTTTCTGCTCAAGCGCTTCGCGCGTGTCTAACGAATCACTTTCCTGATCCTGAAATTCACGTGCGTCAACTTCTTCGTGCAGTTCGGTTTGTTCAAGCAGCGGATTGCTTTCCAGCGCCAGTTGCAGTTCTTGCTGGAGTTCAAGCGTAGAGAGTTGCAGCAAGCGAATGGCTTGCTGCAACTGTGGAGTCATCGCCAGCTGTTGGCTGAGCCTGAGTTGCAAACCTTGCTTCATAATTCGGTAAGAATTTCCTAAGCAAACGTAGGGTGTTACAACACCTTATCAGAGTCTGAACTCTTCGCCCAAATAAACACGCTTAACTTGCTCATCTACAAGAATTTCATCAGGCGTGCCATGGGCAATTAAATGTCCCTGGCTGACGATATAAGCGCGTTCACACACCGCGAGGGTTTCACGCACGTTGTGGTCGGTAATCAGCACGCCAAGGCCGCTGTCACGCAGATGCTCAATGATTTTCTTGATGTCGATAACCGAGATCGGGTCAACACCGGCAAAAGGCTCATCCAGCAGGATGAATTTCGGATTAGCCGCCAGCGCGCGGGCAATTTCCACACGACGGCGTTCACCACCCGACAGCGCCTGGCCCATGCTGTCGCGCAGATGGCCAATATGGAACTCTTCCATCAGCTCGTTGGCCCGATCCTGACGCTGTTCTTCGGTTAAATCATCACGGATCTGCAGCACAGCCATCAGGTTGTCGTACACGCTCAGGCGACGGAAGATCGAGGCTTCCTGCGGCAGATAGCCGATGCCGCGACGCGCGCGCGCATGCAGCGGCAGAATGCTGATGTCTTCATCATCAATCACGATGCGGCCGGCATCGCGCGGCACAATGCCCACCACCATGTAGAAGGTGGTGGTTTTACCGGCACCGTTTGGGCCCAGCAGGCCGACAATCTCGCCGGATTTTACCTGCAGGCTAACATCTTCCACCACGCGGCGGCCTTTGTAGGCTTTCGCCAGGTTTTCAGCGATTAGTGTAGCCATAGCAATCAGTTACTCTTTTTAGGGCTCGCGGACGAACCGTTTTTGTCCTGCAGCTGCGACGGTACCAGAACGGTAGTCACGCGCTTGCTGTCGCCCTGGCTGAACGCCTGCATCTTCTGCTCTTTCACCAGGTAAGTGATGCGGTCGCCTTTGATGTTGCTGTCCTGCTGCTGAATGAAGGCATTGCCGGTCAGCTCAACAAAATCGTTCGCCAATTCATAGTGCAGTTTACTGGCGTGGCCTTGCACCGGCTTGCCGTTATCCTGCATCTGATAGAAGGTGGCTGGCGTGCCGTAAGCATCAACAATGGTTTTTTTGCTATCGCCGCCCGGACGAGTGACCACCACTTTATCGGCGGTAATCTTGATGGAACCCTGCGTCACAATTACGTTGCCGGTAAAGGTCGCAACGTTGCCCTGCAGATCCAGCGCCTGGTTAACGGAGTCGATATTTACCGGTTTGTCTGAGTCGCCGGTTAATGCCAGCGCAGGCAGGCTCGTTGCCAGCAGCGTACTCACCAGCAATAACTTAAGGCTATTTTTGTTCATTTTGAATTTCATAGGAAGTTTTGACCTTTTCAAGCAGCTCAGCATGTTTCGTCCGTAAATTGCCGCGCATTTTCATGCCAGTGGAATTAAAACTGCGGCCAAAAAGGGTGACTTGATCGTCAGATGTCACATCCTGGGTGACCAAATTAACCTGAGCGTTATCGGTAAGGATGCGCTCAAGCTGTGAATCCTGAGTCAAAGAATTGACAACAACGTTGCCGTAAAGATAAAGCATACGATCTTTGGTCAGCTTTGCCTTATCGGCGCGCACCGACCATGTCGCCACTTTATTAACGTCATAGGTGGTCATCACCGGATTATCGAACCAACTTATCTCATCGGCAGCAAAGTAGGTCACTTTATCGGAGACCAGCTTATAGCCCAGCGCGCCTGTGGGGTTATACACCACCGTGTTCGATTTCTCGCTGGTGTAGGTTGGCGCTTGATCGTTGGTTGCCACCGGCGTTCTGTCGTCATCCTGGTTGGTGAGATTCCAGCCGATCAGCACTAAGGCGATCAAGGCCAGGATCAGCGTCATCCAACGCCTGCTCTTACTCATATTGATTGCCCTTTGGCATCCTCAAATTTGTTCTGCGCCATCAAAATCAGATCGCACAACTCACGTACCGCACCGCGGCCACCGGCAATGCGGGTCACATAATGCGCGCGCGGCAGTAAAATCGGGTGAGCATCAGCAACGGCAACGCTCAACCCCGCCTGCGCCATTACCGGCCAGTCGATCAGGTCATCGCCAATATAGGCGACCTGATCGGCCGTTAATGACAGTTTATCCAGGAGTTCCCGCCAGGCCAAAAGCTTATCCGATTGTCCCTGGTAAAGATGCGTAATGCCGAGCGTCTTACAGCGATCTTCCAGCAATTTTGCTTTGCGGCCGGTAATAATAGCCACTTCGACGCCGGAGGTCAGCAGGCAACGCACGCCATAACCATCACGCACGTTAAAAGCTTTCAGCTCTTCACCGCTGTTGCCCATATAAATGACGCCATCGGACATCACGCCATCAACGTCACAAATCAGCAGGCGAATCTTCGCAGCACGCGCCATGACGTCCGCGCTCACCGGACCGTAGCAAGTCTCGACCATCGCCGTTTCAGCACTCATTATTTCTTCCTGTTAGACCACGCCAGCGCGCAGCATGTCATGCATATGTACCACACCGAGCAGGCGATCGTCATCGGCCACCAGCAGGGCGGTGATGTTTTTGTTTTGCATCAAATTAAGGGCGTCAACGGCCAGCATATTGGGGCGCACGCGAATGCCGCCGCTGGTCATCACTTCCTGAATGGTGGCTTTCTGGAAATCGATGCCCATATCAAACACGCGACGCAAGTCACCATCGGTGAAGATGCCTTCGATTTTCATTAGGTCATCGACGATCACCGTCAAACCGAGATTCTTACGGGTAATTTCCAGCAGCGCATCACGCATCGACGCATCACGGCTTACGTGCGGGATCTCATCGCCGCTGTGCATGATATCGCTAACGTGTAGCAGCAGTTTGCGGCCCAGCGCACCGCCGGGATGCGACAGCGCAAAATCTTCCTGGGTAAATCCGCGCGCTTCCAATAACGCCACGGCCAGCGCATCGCCCATCACTAAAGTCGCGGTGGTGCTGGTGGTTGGTGCCAGGCCGAGCGGACAAGCCTCCTGCGGCACTTTCACGCACAGATGCACATCTGCAGCGCGGCCCATCGCGCTCTCAGGACGGCCGGTGATACAAATCAGCTGCACTTTCTGGCGCTTTAACACCGGCACCAACGCAAGAATTTCTCCGGATTCACCGCTGTTAGAAATCGCGATCACCACATCATTGGTGCTGACCATGCCGAGATCGCCGTGGCTGGCTTCGCCGGGATGCACAAAGAACGAAGGTGTACCGGTGCTGGCAAAAGTCGCGGCCATTTTTTTACCGATATGCCCGGATTTGCCCATGCCCATCACTACCACTTTGCCGCGGCAGGCAAAGATCATCGCGCAGGCGCGATCGAAATCATCATTGATATATTGATCAAGCTGCTCCAGCCCTTCGCGTTCGATGCGCAGCACCGCTTTGCCTGCTTGCTGAAAATCGAAATCCGGTTGCTGATGTGACATGGTCAGTCCGTCCTTAATAGCTTGTGATAAGCATGGGGCTCAGCCATAGCCACAGCACCCACGCGATAAAACCACCTAATAATAGTGTGCCTGCGATACGACCAATACGGCGTTTGCGCAGCAGGCAGAGCAGGGCGAACAGTACGCTCACTGCCAGCATCACCCAGTAATCACGTGCGAAGGCATGCGCATCAACGCTGCCGGGATGAATCAGCGCCGGCAGGCCGAGTACAATCGCCAGATTGAAAATATTGGCGCCGATCAGGTTACCGATCGCGATATCGTCCTCACCTTTCAGCGCGCCAGCCACCACGGTGGCCAGTTCGGGCAAGCTGGTGCCGACGGCGATCAGCGTCAGGCCCATCACCAGTTCGCTCACACCAAAGTAGTCGGCAAAGACGGTGGCGTTGTCGATCACCATACGCGTCGACATCGGCAAAATAATCAGTGCAACCGCCAGCCACAGAAAGGCCACGGTGTTGCCGGCCTCATCGCGCGGCAGCTCCGCCAGCTGTTCGCGGGTTAGCGTGTCGTTATTATCGCGTTCAGCCCGGCGAGCAATGCGAATTACCACCAGCAGATAACCCAATGCAATCAGCAGTAACGCGATGCCGTCGAGTCGACTTAAATAGTTATCAAACAGCATGATGCCGCAGAGCAGTGAGACTAGCAGCATTAATGGCAATTCGCGCCGAATCAGATTGGAGTGTACTGTCAATGGGTGGAGCAGTGCCGCGCCGCCCAGAATTAATAGAATATTGGTGATGTTCGAGCCCAACGCGGTGCCAACCGCTAAATCCATCTGCCCATGCTGTGCGGCCGAAAACGAGACGATCAATTCTGGTAATGATGTGCCAATGCTTACCACCGTCATACCAATGATCAGCGGTGGGATGCCAAAGGATCGACAGAGGATCGCGGCGCTAAATACCAAACGGTCGGCACCGTAAACCAGTAAAATCAATCCGATAAACAGCAAGGCAGAGGCTACGAACATTAAAAATCCTTGATGGATGGAGGTGTCGGCGAACCTTGTCCGACGGGTAAAAACATTCTGTACGCACTAACAGGCGCTGATTTTGACTGTCTGAGAGGCAAAAGTAAATTTTAAGGCCGTTTTCGCCACACTAAGTGGGTAAGTTTCTGTAAAACTATCGTGCATTCGAGGCTACCAGGCTACCATCCACAGCTTTGATAGCGCCCGATCCGCATAAAGAGGTAAAGATGATCCAGCAGCAAACGAATCTGGTTGAGGTTCGTGGCGTCAGTTTCACGCGCGGAGATCGTACTATCTTCGACGACATCTCGTTAACGGTACCTGCCGGTAAAGTCACCGCGATTATGGGCCCGTCCGGAATTGGCAAAACCACATTATTGCGTCTGATCGGTGGGCAATTACAGCCCGATAAAGGCGAGATTTGGTTCCGCGATCAAAATATCCCGACGCTTTCCCGCACCAAATTGTACGAAGCGCGTAAAAAAATGAGCATGCTGTTTCAGTCCGGCGCGCTGTTTACCGATCTCAACGTGTATGAAAACGTTGCCTGGCCGTTGCGTGAACATACGCAGCTGCCGCCAGAGCTGTTGCACAGCACCGTATTGATGAAGCTGGAAGCGGTGGGTTTGCGTGGAGCCGCTAAACTAATGCCTGCCGAACTTTCTGGCGGTATGGCCCGCCGTGCGGCGCTGGCGCGTGCTATCGCGCTGGAACCCGAACTGATCATGTTCGATGAGCCTTTTGTCGGCCAGGATCCGATTACCATGGGCGTGCTGGTGAAGTTAATTGACGAACTGAATCATGCCTTGGGCCTGACCTGCATCGTGGTTTCACACGATGTGCCTGAGGTCTTGAGCATTGCCGATCATGCCTATATTGTTGCCGGACAAAAAATCATTGCTCAGGGTAGCGCGCCGGAACTGCGGGAAAATCCCGATCCGCGTGTGCGCCAGTTTATCGAGGGTCATGCGGATGGTCCGGTGCCTTTCCGCTTTGCCGCTGGCGATTATCTCAGCGACTTGACCCGCTCAGGGAGAACGTAAACTGATGTTGTTACAGGCGCTAGCGTCATTTGGACGTCAGGGAATTAATACTTGTGCCGCTTTTGGCCGCGCAGGCCTCATGTTATTTCATGCGTTAGTCGGTAAGCCGGCGTTTCGTCGCCATGCGCCGCTGCTGGTGAAACAGCTATATAGCGTGGGCGTGTTATCGTTACTGATCATCGTGGTATCTGGCTTGTTTATTGGCATGGTGCTGGGTCTGCAAGGCTATCTGGTGCTCACCACTTACAATGCGGAAACCAGCCTTGGCATGCTGGTGGCGCTCTCGCTGCTGCGTGAGCTCGGTCCGGTCGTCACGGCGTTGCTGTTTGCAGGCCGTGCGGGTTCAGCGTTAACCGCTGAAATCGGGCTGATGAAAGCCACCGAACAGCTCTCCAGCATGGAGATGATGGCCGTCGATCCGCTACGTCGCGTGGTCTCACCGCGCTTCTGGGCCGGATTTATCAGCATGCCGTTGCTGGCGTTGATCTTTACCGCCGTTGGTATTGCCGGTGGCGCGCTGGTTGGCGTGAGCTGGAAAGGGATCGATCCCGGTTTCTTCTGGTCGGCGATGCAGAACGCGGTAGATTTCCGCACTGATGTCGTTAACTGCATGATCAAAAGCGCAGTCTTTGCCGTCACGGTAACCTGGATTGCGCTCTTTAACGGCTATGATGCCATCCCGACCTCGGAAGGGATCAGTCGTGCGACAACGCGTACCGTGGTGCATGCTTCACTGGCGGTACTCGGTTTGGATTTTGTGCTGACAGCACTGATGTTTGGGAATTGATGCAATGCAAAGCAAGAAAAACGAAATCTGGGTTGGCGTCTTCATGCTGGCTGCGCTGCTGGCGCTGTTATTCCTCGGCCTGCGCGTTGCCGATCTCAAAACTATCGGCACCGAACCAACGTGGAAGATGTATGCCACCTTCGATAATATCGGCGGACTGAAAGTCAGTTCTCCGGTGAAAATTGGCGGCGTGTTAATTGGCCGGGTGTCAGATATTGCGCTGGATGAGAAAACCCTCTCACCGCGAGTGACCATGGATATTAGCGATAAATACGCTGATAAAATTCCCGACACCAGCTCATTAGCCATCCGCACTCAAGGCCTGCTCGGTGAGCAGTTCCTGGCGCTGAATTTAGGTTTTGACGATCCCGAGCTTGGCTCTTCTATGCTGAAAGATGGCGGCACGCTGCGTGACACCAAGTCGGCGCTGGTGCTGGAAGACCTGATCGGTCAATTCCTCTATAAAAGCGGCGATAACAAATCTGACGATAAATCACAGGGTGCGCAGAGTGCACCGGCAGCACCTGCAACAACGGAATAACCTACGAGGTAAAACATGATGTTTAAACGTTTACTGATGATTGCCCTGTTGGCAATCGCACCGCTGGCAGCCAACGCCGCAGCGGATCAAACTAATCCTTACAAGCTGATGAACGAAGCGGCGGAAAAGACCTTCACCCGCCTGAAAAACGAACAGCCGAAGATTAAGCAGGATCCGAACTATCTGCGCGAAGTGGTACGTCAGGAACTGATGCCGTACGTACAGATAAAATATGCCGGTGCGTTGGTTCTTGGTCGCTATTATCGCGATGCGACACCGGCGCAACGTGATGCCTACTTTGCCGCGTTCGGTGATTATCTGGCACAGGCTTACGGCCAGGCGCTGGCGCTGTACAACGGTCAAACCTACCAGATTCAGCCGGAGCAGCCGATTGGCGATGCCAATATCGTGGCGATTCGCGTCACCATCATCGATCCTAATGGGCGCCCGCCTGTGCGTCTCGATTTCCAGTGGCGTAAGAACAGCCAAACCGGCAACTGGCAGGCGTATGATATGGTGGCCGAAGGCATCAGCATGATCACCACGAAACAGAATGAGTGGGGCGATCTGCTGCGTACCAAAGGCATTGATGGCTTGACGGCTCAGCTGAAAACCTATGCCGCACAGCCGATCACCCTGGATAAAAAGCAATAATGAGTGAACCGTTAAGCTGGCAGCGCACTGCCAGCACGCTGGCCTTAAGCGGCAAATTAGATCGTGATACTTTGCTGACCTTGTGGCAGGAACGTAACACTGCGGTGGCGGATATCACCACCATTGATGTCGCTGGGCTGGAAAGGGTGGATTCAGCGGGTTTAGCGCTATTGGTGCATCTGCGTGAAATTGCGCGTGCTCAAGGCAGCGCACCACTTTTCTCTGGGATCTCCGATAAACTCCAGTCATTGATCACGCTGTATAACCTGCAGCAGATTATTGTTTCTGCGGAAAAAATCGCCTGATCAAATGATGTCGATGCTAAGCCCCTGATTTTTTCAGGGGCTTTTGCGTATTTAAGAGTCAGACGCTTTCCTCTAAGATGTCTGCCTTATTATTATTAAGCGAAGTAACGAGCGATGGAAAATAGTGAAGTTCAGGCCGTGCTGATGCAGGCGCTGGCATTAGAAGAAGTACACGTACTTAGCAACGATGGCAGCCATTTTCAGGTCATCGCGGTGGGCGAAATGTTCGGCGAACTGAGCCGCGTGAAGAAGCAGCAGGCTGTGTACGCGCCGCTGATGGAATATATTGCGGATAACCGTATTCATGCGGTTTCCATCAAAACTTATACCCCAGCCGAGTGGGCGCGCGACCGTAAACTCAACGGTTTTTAAGTGCCTCACCGGTTGTTTTATTGATAGATAATTGAGAGCGGTGTTAATGGACAAATTTCGTGTGCAAGGCCCCACCCGTTTAAGTGGTGAAGTGACCATTTCCGGGGCGAAGAATGCTGCGTTGCCGATTCTGTTTGCTGCGCTGCTGGCTGAAGAGCCGGTAGAGATTCAGAACGTACCGAAGCTGCGTGATATCGATACCACCATGAAGCTGCTGAATCTGCTGGGTGCGCGCGTTGAGCGCAATGGTTCGGTCCACGTTGATGCTCGCGAAGTTAATGTTTTCAGTGCGCCATACGATTTAGTGAAAACCATGCGTGCTTCGATCTGGGCGCTGGGTCCGCTGGTGGCGCGTTTTGGTCAGGGCCAGGTTTCACTGCCGGGCGGCTGCGCTATCGGTGCACGCCCAGTCGATCTGCACATTACTGGTCTGGAACAGCTGGGTGCGGAAATTAAGCTGGAAGAGGGCTACGTTAAAGCTTCTGTCAATGGCCGTCTGAAGGGCGCGCATATCGTGATGGATAAAGTGTCTGTCGGCGCTACCGTTACCATCATGAGCGCGGCCACGCTGGCCACCGGCATCACCATCATTGAGAACGCCGCGCGTGAGCCGGAGATTGTCGATACGGCAAACTTCCTCAACACGCTGGGTGCGAAAATCACCGGCGCGGGCACAGACAAAATCACCATTGAAGGTGTTGAGCGTCTGGGCGGCGGCGTTTATCGTGTGCTGCCAGATCGTATCGAAACCGGTACTTTCCTGGTCGCAGCAGCGATTTCACGGGGCAAAGTTGTTTGCCACAACACGAAGCCAGATACGCTGGATGCCGTGTTGTCTAAATTGCGTGAGGCTGGTGCAGAGATCGAAGTGGGCGAAGATTGGATCAGCCTGGATATGCACGGCAAGCGTCCAAAAGCGGTGAATATCCGTACCGCGCCGCATCCTGGCTTCCCTACTGACATGCAGGCGCAGTTCACACTGTTGAACCTGGTGGCAGAAGGAACCGGTGTGATTACCGAAACCATCTTCGAAAACCGCTTTATGCATATCCCTGAGCTGATTCGTATGGGCGCGCACGCGGAAATCGAGAGCAACACAGCGATTTGTCATGGCGTAGAAACCTTGTCGGGCGCGCAGGTGATGGCCACCGATTTGCGTGCATCAGCGAGTCTGGTGCTGGCGGGTTGTATCGCGGAAGGCACCACGATAGTGGATCGTATCTATCACATCGACCGTGGCTACGAGCACATCGAAGATAAGTTGAAAGCGATGGGTGCAAATATCGAGCGCGTAAGCGGCGAATAATTTCTGCTTCGTAGATCAAAAAAACCAGTCACGGCAACGCGGCTGGTTTTTTTTCATTAGTATTACAGTCAGATCTTTTTACGATCCTTCGGCGATCGTATGCACTTCTTGCGATCCAATAACTGGCCGGTAACAGGATCGTAATATCGGCTTGGCCAGATGTCTGCCGGATGAACCTTGATCGCATTGGCGATTAGCCACTCACCTTTGGGCCAGGGACGCGACAGCGCATTGGCCAGCGTTGAGGAGCTGAGCCCTGATTCGCGTGACAGCGCTGCCAGTGATGTGCCTTTCTTACGTAATGCAGCAATGATATCTGCCGGGTGCCAATCCGCTTTCCTTGTGTACATAACTCTCTTCTCCATGTCCGTGTTATTACTTCATCTCCGCTGTAAAAAGGCGCTCCCGTGGCAGAGATATCTGGAAAAAACCCGCGTTTTTATAGCAAATGTTTCCCGTAATTTTCCAGTAAATGTTTGGCTGGCGCACGAAACTGCGTCGCTTTTCGCAAAAGCGATGCAAGAGATGTAAGTAAAAAGGGAGAAGAGTGAGGAAGGAAACGGGGCTAGAGAAGGCCCCGTTGAAATCAGAAATCGCGCTGTACTGACATGTGCGCCAGCGCTTCGAGGGCGCTGCGCCACGGGCTTTCGGGTAATACCTGCAGGGCTGCGATGGCTTTATCTGCCTCTTCTTCAGCGCGTTTGCGCGTCCACTCCAGCGAGCCAGTCTGTTGCATCGCTGCCAGCACCGGTTCCAGCAGATGACGACCGTTACCTTCTTCAATGGCTTTACGGATCATCTGCGCCTGCTCAAGCGTCCCGTTGTGCATCGCGTGCAGCAATGGCAGCGTCGGTTTACCTTCGCTCAGGTCATCACCGGTATTTTTGCCCAGCGTTTCGCCATCTGCGCTGTAATCCAGCAAATCATCAATTAACTGGAAAGCGGTGCCAAGGTAGCGACCATAATCCTGTAACGCCTTTTCCTGCGCGGGCGTCGCCTCAGCTAAAATCGCCGACGCTTGCGAAGCAGCTTCGAACAGGCGAGCGGTTTTGCTGTAGATCACCCGCATGTAGCTCTCTTCAGTGATATCGGGATCGTTGCAGTTCATTAACTGCAGCACTTCTCCTTCGGCGATCACGTTGACCGCTTCCGACATCAGCGCAAGGATCTTTAAGGATCCCATGCTGGTCATCATCTGGAATGAGCGCGTATAGATAAAATCGCCCACCAGCACGCTTGCCGCATTACCGAACGCGGCGTTAGCGGTGGCTTTGCCACGGCGCATATCGGATTCATCCACCACATCATCGTGCAGCAGCGTCGCCGTATGGATAAATTCGATCAGCGCCGCATTAGTGATGTGCAACGATCCCTGATAATTCAGCGCGCGTGCCGACAGCACAGCGATCATCGGACGGATGCGTTTGCCCCCGCCGCTGATGATGTAATAGCCCAACTGGTTAATCAGTGAGACTTCTGAATTCAGCTGCTCGAGGATGGTCTGGTTGACGGCCGCCATGTCCTGCGCGGTTAATTCATTAATCTGTTCTAAGTTCATTCGTCTTTTCAGCTTTACTCGTTTTTTGCATGGTAAGCGCTTTACACAGCGTGAGTTCAGGTAATCTGTTACTGATTGTACTTGAAAAATCGGGTTGCGAAACGTTTGCATTCGCCTTGCGCTTTTTTTCTGCAAGAGAGTGCAAAGTGCTCTTGTCTTCTGCTGGAGTATTGCGTAGAATTCGCGCCCTATTGTGAATATTTATCGCGCCGCCTGATGAATAGAAAGGCACGCGCAGAAGCGGAGTTTTATATGTACGCGGTTTTCCAAAGTGGTGGTAAACAACACCGAGTAAGCGAAGGTCAGACCGTTCGCCTGGAAAAGCTGGACATCGCAACCGGTGAAACCATTGAGTTTGACCAGGTTCTGATGATCGCAAATGGCGAAGACGTGAAAATCGGCGCGCCACTGGTTTCAGGCGGTGTGATCAAGGCAGAAGTTGTTGCTCACGGTCGTGGCGAGAAAATTAAAATCGTTAAGTTTCGTCGTCGTAAACACTACCGTAAGCAAGCTGGTCACCGTCAGTGGTTCACAGATGTGAAAATCACTGTGATCGGCGCGTAAGAGGAGATCTGACAAATGGCACATAAGAAGGCTGGTGGCTCGACCCGTAACGGTCGCGACTCCAACGCAAAACGTCTGGGTGTAAAACGTTTCGGTGGCGAATCTGTTCTGGCAGGTAGCATCATCGTTCGTCAGCGTGGCACCAAATTCCACGCAGGTAGCAACGTAGGTTGTGGTCGTGACCACACCCTGTTTGCCACCGCAGACGGCAAAGTAAAATTCGAGATTAAAGGCCCGAACAACCGTAAATATATCAGCATCGTTGCTGAGTAAGGTTGTCGTGCTGCAGACGTCTAACGTCTGAATACACGAATGAAAGGCCCCGCAGCTTTGCGGGGCTTTTTACATTCTGCTACTGAGCTTGCTGGATAACAGTTACGCTTTAGCACAGTTGTTGTACAATTTATGTACTCCTGGCTTTGCCAGTCTTGTATTATCCGCCGTCGGTCAGCGCAGAAGACCCTGGCGGACCCGTTTGCGGCCTGCAAGCTGCCGTGAACGACAGCGTGACGGAGAAATAAAATGAAGTTTGTAGATGAAGCGACGATCCTTGCGGTCGCGGGTGATGGCGGCAATGGTTGCGTAAGCTTCCGCCGTGAAAAATATATTCCAAGAGGCGGCCCGGATGGCGGCGACGGCGGCGACGGCGGCGACGTGTATTTGTTGGCGGATGAAAACCTCAACACCCTGATCGATTATCGCTTTGAAAAGTCTTTCCGTGCCGAACGTGGCCAGAATGGCCAAAGCCGTGATTGCACCGGTAAACGTGGTAAAGACATTATCGTTAAAGTGCCCGTTGGTACCCGCGTAATTGACCAGGGTACCGGCGAAACGCTGGGCGACATGACGCGTCATGAGCAGAAGCTGATGGTGGCGAAAGGCGGCTGGCATGGCCTTGGTAACACGCGCTTTAAATCGTCAGTTAACCGTTCCCCGCGTCAAAAAACCATGGGAACACCGGGCGAGAAGCGTGATCTGCAACTGGAACTGATGCTGCTGGCTGACGTTGGTATGTTGGGTCTGCCGAATGCCGGTAAATCGACCTTTATTCGCTCGGTATCCGCAGCGAAACCCAAAGTTGCGGATTATCCGTTCACTACGCTAGTGCCAAGCCTTGGCGTGGTGCGTATGGACAACGAAAAGAGCTTTGTTGTCGCCGACATTCCTGGGCTGATTGAAGGTGCAGCGGATGGCGCAGGTCTGGGTATTCGCTTCCTGAAGCACCTTGAGCGCTGCCGCGTGCTGTTGCACCTGATCGATCTTGCCCCTATCGATGAATCTGATCCGGTTGAAAATGCCCGCATCATTCTTGGCGAATTGGAAAAATACAGCGATAAGCTGTTCCAGAAGCCGCGCTGGTTAGTGTTCAACAAATGTGACCTGCTGAGCCGCGAAGAAGCAGAAAGCCGTGCCAAAGCGGTAGTAGAAGCATTAGGCTGGGAAGAAAAATATTACCTAATCTCTGCGGCTAGCCATGATGGCGTGAAAGATCTTTGCTGGGATGTGATGAGCTTTATCATCGAAAATCCAAAAGAAGCCGAAGAAGAAGCTAAAGAGCCAGAGAAAGTGGCCTTCATGTGGGATGATTATCACCGTGAAGCCATGGAAACGGCGCAGGAAGTGGAAGAAGACGACGATTGGGATGACGACTGGGACGAAGAAGACGACGAAGGCGTCGAAATCATTTACCAGCGTTAATCGTACAAAAAAGCGGCCCGAAGGCCGCTTTTTTTATGTCTTAACCCAGCACCGCCACCGTCAATCTCGAGGTGCAGCACAGTTGGTCGCGGGCGTTACGAATCTCAATCTGCCAGCTTTGATTACGCGCACCAAGGTGTAACGGGCGGCAAATACCGCGCACTTCACCGCTGCTTACTGCACGATGGTGGCTGGCGCTCACCTCAATCCCCACCACGCTTTTACCTTCTTCGATGCTGAGATAACCGGCAATCGATCCCATCGACTCCGCCAGCACCACAGAAGCGCCGCCGTGCAGCAGGCCAAACGGCTGATGCGTGCGGGCATCCACCGGCATGGTGGCTTCGAGATAATCTTCACCGATGTTGGTAAACACAATGCCAACGTGTGCCACCAGCGAGTTTTCACCCATCTTATTCAACGTTTCAACATCGACCGAACGTTTCCAGATTGCCATAACTTAGGATCCCAGCGTTGCGCCACCGTCGACCACAATATCCTGCAGCACCACGTGGCTGGCAAGATCCGACGCGAGGAACATCACGTTAGCAACGATCTCCTGCGGTTTAGCGATCTTACGCAGCGGGATCCCCAGCTTGTACTGATCCGGGAAACCATTGATCATCTCCTGCTCGGCTTCTGGCGTATGCCACAGGCTGCGTTGCATATCGGTATCGGTGGAACCCGGAGAAACGATATTGCAGCGCACGCCGTAAGGCGCCATCTCTAAACCCACGGTCAGACACAAGCTGCGCAACGCCGCTTTGGAAGCGCCATAAGCGGACATACCAAGGCGCGGCGCATGTGCCGCATTAGAGGCGATAGTCACAATCGCACCCGCACGCTGCTGGCGAAACACTGGCAAGGTTTGCTGGAACAGGTTGAACGCGCCGCCGGCATTCACCGCCAGACACGCCTGCCAATCGTCGAACGACAGTTCATCGGTGCTGCCAATACGCAGGATGCCGGCACCGTTCACTAGTACATCGAGACGCGGCTGATCTGCCAGCAAACGCTGACAAACCGCTTTCACCTCGGCGGCGTTCGCCACATCCAGCACCTGCGTGGTGAAAGGATAGTCGGCCTGTTCGAAACGCAGATCGAAGCCGATAACCTGCGCGCCCGCCTGATGGAAGCTCAGCGCGGTGTGGTAACCAATCCCTTTGCCTGCGCCGGTTACCCAGACGATTTTTCCACTGAAATCGAAAGTTGCACTCATTTAGCTGGCACCCTTGATAACAGCGCCCACCAGCCATCGATGGTCGGATTTTTTGCCAGACTGACGAAATCGATGTCGCTGTGCACCTGACGCCAGCGCGCCGCCAGCGCCATCACGCGTACTGAATCCAGACCGTAATCGATCAGGTTCTCGTCATCTGCGGGCACATCGTCATCTTCCAGCTGCGGCAGAATCAGCGCACGCAGATCGTCTTTGCTCAACGGCAGCGGCATCAGGTCGGCGGTCATCACTACTTTACCGCTGCGACCTGCGGTGTAAGTCAGCGCCATCATGTGCTCTTCGCGCGTGAAGTCGGCCAGCGCATCCGCCACCATAAACGGCTGGATATTACGCATAAAGGCGTCAGTCGCGGTGGTCAGGCAACCGATGTGCGCGTACACGCCGGTGATGATCAACTGATCGCGGCCCATCTCCTGCAGGATCGATTCCAGCGGTGAGCGCACGAAGGCGCTGTATCGCCATTTGGTCAGTACCTGATCGTCCTGATCCGGCGCCAGCGCATCCACGATCTTCTGCTGATCCGGATGTTTGTTCAGGCCCGGTCCCCACATGTCGTTGAGGAGTGCGCGATCGGCATCGCTCTGTTCGTTCGGCTGAGCGGTATAGAACACCGGAATGCCCTGCGCTTTGCAGTAAGCGCGCAGGCGAGCGATGTTTTCCACCACCTGATTAACCAGCGGGCTGTTTTCGCCCCAGAAATTAAGGAAGTAAGCCTGCATATCGTGAATCAGCAGCGCGGCACGCTGAGGCTCAAGCGTCCACTTTACTTTATTGGTTGGCAGTTCAGTTGCTGCGGGTAGCGCGTAAGCGTTCAGTTTTGGAATAGCCATTACAATCTCCGGAACAGGTCAGGCTTGCGCTTGTTGGTCGGCAAGCTGTTGGCGTAAACGTTTTTTATCCACCTTGCCGACAGGCGTCAGCGGCAGGGCATCGACGCAGGTAATACGGTCAGGTAATTTGAACTCGGCCACGCCCAGTTCTCGCAGGTGACGACGCAACGCCACCGCTTTGATCGGTTGGCAGGCAACGATAAAGGCGCAGCTCTTTTCACCCATCAATTCGTCGTTCATCGACACCAGCGCGGCGTGGATCACATCCGGATGGCGTTGCAGCAAGTTTTCGATCTCTTCCGCGGCGATCTTCTCGCCACCGCGATTGATCTGATCCTTTTCCCGCCCTTGCACGGTGATGTAGCCCTGCGCGTCGATCTCAATCAGATCGCCCGAACAGTAAAACCCGTTGGCGTCGAAGCTGGCGGCGTTATGTTCCGAGCTCTTGTAATAGCCACGGAAGGTGTAGGGGCCGCGCGTCATCAGGCGACCGATGGTGCCGGTTGGCAGCGCGTTGCCGTGCTCATCAGCGACCCACACTTCGTCATCTTCAGAGATCGGACGGCCTTGCGTGGTGAGAATGATGTTCTCATCGTCGCCAAAGCGCGTGTAGTTCACCAGACCTTCGGCCATGCCGAAAACCTGCTGCAGCTGACAGCCAATTTCACGCTGAATACGTGCCGCGAGGGTTTCGCCCAGCTTGGCGCCGCCCACCTGAATGCGCTGCAGCGAAGCCAGTTGTTTATTGCTGCCCCATTCCTGAATCGCCTGTAGCCACAAACTCACCGCCGGCGGCACCAAACCGGTATCGGTGACCTGATGCTTCTCAATCAGCGGGAAGCAGAGCGTGGCGCTGGGATCGGCAGCCAGAATCACCTGACCACCGGCATAAAACACGCCGAGCGAACCCGGGGAGCTCATGGCAAAGTTATGCGGCGCGGGCAGGGCGATGAGATAGCGCGTATCGGCGGTCACCTGACAAATCTCATCACTGGCGCGAATGCTGTAGTAATAGTCGTTGTGGGTGCGCGGAATCAGCTTCGGCGTGCCGGTGCTGCCGCCGGAGAGCTGGAAAAACGCCACTTCATCAGCGGCGGTTGGTGTGGCGAGGTAATCACCCGCGGCTTCCGCCATCAGCGCTTCCAGCGTATTTTCCGGCTGGTTGTCATTACGCAGAATCACCTGCTGCAGCGAAGGCTGCGCGGCGCACAGCGCGTTGATAAAGCTATCATCAGCAAACAGCGTGTGAGTGCGATCGGCAATCAGCAGTTTAGGTTCGATCTGCGCCGCATAGGCGCTTAGTTCGGTGCGCTGATGGCTGAACAGCGCAAATACTGACGCTACGCCGAGCTTAAACAGCGCAAATACCGTGACATAAAAATCGGCCACGTTGCCAAGCTGCACCAGCGCAGTATCGCCATTTTGCAGGCCACGACGCTGCAGCGCGGCGGCCAGGTTGCTGCTCAGCACGTCCATTTCGCGATAGCTGATCTGGCGATCGCCATCAATCACCGCGATGGCATCATTATGCTGATGACGCGTCAGAATGTCGGTCATCGGCACATCCAGCCAGTAACCTTTTTCGCGATAGCGCGCAGCCAGGTCGTCCGGCCAGCGAGTATAGGGAATGCTCATGTTCTTTCCTTTATTGCAGTCCAAAGGCGCGCAACATGGTGTCCAGCTTCACGCCGGTTTCACGCCATTCTGATTCGGGTTGGGAGTCGGCCACGATGCCCGCGCCGGCAAACAGGCGCACCCGCGTGCCATGCACGGTGCCGCAGCGGATGGTGACCACCCATTCGCCATTGCCCTGGCTATCGCACCAGCCGACGATGCCGCCAAACAGTTGGCGATCAAAAGGTTCCAGCTGCTGAATAAGCTGCTGCGCGCGCTGATGGGGGAAACCGCTCAACGCAGGCGTCGGGTGCAGCAGGCAGGCCAGCGACAGCGCATTTTCGCGCTCATCCTGCACTTCGCCGTCGATTTGCGTGGCGAGATGCCACAGCGTGGCGGTGGTAATCAGCGACGGAATGGTCGGCACCGACAGCAAACGGCTGCGCGGCTGCAAGGTGTCGCGCATCGCGTCGGTCACCAGTTTGTGCTCATGACGATCTTTGCCGGAATCCATCAGCGTATCGCCAGCGGCACGATCCTGCTGGGCATCGTCGTGATTGCGCCGCGCTGAGCCCGCCAGCGGACAAGAGCTAAAATCGCGCCCCTGTTTGCGCAGCATCAGCTCCGGACTGGCACCAATCAGCGCACCGCCTTGCGGCAGCGGCAGATGGAAATGGTAGCTATTGGGGTTCTGTGCAATCACGCGCTGCATCAGCGCTGCGGTATCAACCGGCTGTTCGGTAACGATATCCATCAGACGCGACAGCACCACTTTATCCAGATCGCCGCGCTGCGTGGCCGCCACCGCATCTGCCACCATCGTGGTAAACACATCGTGATCCGGCACTGCGGTGCGACGTCGCACCTGCGGCAGATCGCTGACGTTTTCCGGCAACGCGTTTTGCAGGTCAGCGCGATTAAACGTCTGATAGGATTCAGGAATAAACAGCGCGGCGGGCTGGCTGACGTCAAACGGGATCGCCCCGACCAGAATCGGATTGTCGATGCCCTGTTTTTTCGCCGCGGTAAAATGCTGACGTAACTGTTGTTGGAAATCACCGTCCAGCGACGCGGCGTCATCTACCGGCGCGGTAACGGTGGTATAGCATCCTTGCGTTGCCAAACTACGCCACGGCGAGGTAAAGAGGAAACCACGGCTTAGCGCGGAATAATCCTTCAGCCAGGCATTTTCAAACGTGGAAGATTCCACCATAATTTTCACCTATAAATGATAAGATTATTAAGAATGATTATCATTTTTATTATGGGCCTGTAACCTACGTCGATTGGGCAAAAGTGTCAATCCATTCGCGGGATTTCAGCTGCGTTTAGCCGTAATCAGGCGCTGACGCTCAGCAGGGCAATATGCTAAAAAGTGGACCAAAACTTATGAATAAATGCGGTTTTTGGGGCATTGCAGCCCTTATAGGTGTTTTCCAGATTTTCACCAGCGTCGCTCATGCCGAACAGGGTTGGCCGCGCACCGTTCAGGGTGCCAACGGATCGATCACGCTCAATCACGCGCCGCAGCGCATTGTCTCGACCAGCGTCACGCTGACCGGATCGCTGCTGGCCATTGATGCGCCGGTGATTGCTTCCGGCGCGACTGCGCCGAACAGTCGCCTGGCCGACGATCAGGGTTTCTTCCGCCAGTGGAGCGATGTTGCTAAAAAGCAACATCTTCAACGTCTGTACATCGGTGAACCGAATGCCGAAGCGGTTGCCGCGCAAGCGCCGGATCTGATTATCGTCAGCGCCACCGGCAACGATTCTGCCATCAAGCTCGCCGAACAGTTTTCGGCTATTGCACCGACGCTGGTGGTCAATTACGACGACAAAAGCTGGCAGGAGGTCGTCACGCAGTTAGGCCAGGCGACCGGGCATGAAGCGCAGGCGGCGCAGCGCATTAAAGCTTTCGACGATCGTGAAGCGGCGCTGAAAAAAGCCATCACGCTGCCACCGCAGCCGGTCTCCGCCATGGTATGGAACGGCGGCGGACGCGCAGTCAATGTGTGGACCGCGGCTTCGGCGCAGGGAAAGCTGCTGGAACAACTTGGCTTCACCCTGGCAACGCCACCGGCGACGATTGAGCAGGGACACAGCATGGGACAGCGCAAAGACATCGTTCAGCTGTCGGGCGAAAACGTTGCCAGCGGCCTGTCCGGTAAAACTTTCCTGCTGTTCGCCGCTGACGATAAAACCACGCAATCGGTGCTGAACAATCCTTTCCTTGCGCAAAACGTGGCGGTGCAGGGCAAGCAGGTTTACGAGCTGGGCGTCGATTCCTTCCGTCTCGATTACTACAGCGCCAGCAATCTGCTGGCGCGTCTGGAGAAGCTGTTCGTTAAATCATGATGCCTGTTCCGTCAGCTCCGGTGCTGGCGGATGGTAACGACGTAAACGGCCCATCACCCACCACATCACGATGCCGAGCAGCGCCGCCGTAAAGCCAAATACCGCGGCGGCCTGCGGTGGCAGCAACCATGAACCCATCGCACCAATCACCGCCGCACCAATCGCATCGCCGGTCACGTTCTGCGCGGTCCACAAGCCGTTGATGCGGCCTAACAGATGATCTGGCGTTAATGCCTGAATCATCGCGTACTGCACCAGGCTGTTGATGGCGCTGAAGTAACCGAAAGCGACTAAGCAGGCTAACGCCAGCGGCAGGTTCGGCATCAGGCTAAACAAACCCAGCGCGACAAATGCTGCAATCGCACTGCCGAGCACCAGCTGTCCGGGACGCGCGGCGTGTTTCAGTTTACCGCTGGTGAACGCGCCGATAGCTGCGCCGAGCGGCACGGCGGCATACATCAGGCCAAGCTGGTCAGCGCTTACAGACCAATGCGGCGCGAGCGACGGATAGAGCACGCGCACCGCGCTGGCCAGCGTGACTAATGCGCCAATCAGCGCCACCATGCCGACAATCGGACTGGCGAAAAGAAACTGCACGCCAGCGGCGAGGGATTTCAGCGGATGTTCACGCGGTTGTGGCGGCGGCGGCAAAGTGGGCAATTTCAGCAGCGTTAACACGGTAAGTAAGGTGCCAAAGGCAGCGAGTGCGTAGTTCCACGTCACGCCGCCGTGAGCAATCACCAAACCGGCAATCGCGGGCGATAAAATGGAGCCGAAGCGCACCGTCAACATGGTGATAGCGCCCGCCTGCATAATGTTTTCCCTACCGACCAGCGCGGGCGTCGCCGCCAGCAGCGCGGTGACGCCAATCGCGCCGAAAAAACCATCCCAGAAACCCAGCAGATAAACCGCGATCAGAGAGGGTTCTGGCAGCGCGGCGTTAATGGCCAGCGCGATAAAACCTAAGCCGCAGGTGGATCGGGCAAACAAAATCAGCTTTTTGCGTTCATAGCGATCCGCCAAAACGCCGCCGGTGAGCAGGCCGATAAACATGCCGGCAGCGGCCAGCGTCACCGCCAAGCCCACCAGCAGCGGTGAATGGGTCATGTGCTGAATCTGCACCGGCACCGCCACAGCGAGCATGCCGAGCGCGACAATCGAGATAAAACGCGCGATAAACACCGCGCGAAAAGCCGGGTGAGTTTTCAGCAGCGAGAGATCGATAAAGTGGGAAGATTTGTTCATGTGTTCGCCTTATTGCACCAATTTTCCTCATCGTCCGCGAGGCGAGTCATGGTAACATAGCTAAACGCGAGTAATAACGATAACCATTATCAAGTTACATCGCGCATGCGACGACGTTGAACAGTGAAGGTTTAGAACGCTATGCGCCAGATTCGTGCATTAGCAGGCTCAGGGATTCTGCTCTTGCTCCTCATCGCGCTCAGCTTAATGCTGGGGGCAAAATCAATACCGCTTCCCGATGTTTATCATTCGCTTACCACCTCCTGTCACAGCGCGGAGTGCGTCATTGTGCGTGATGCGCGCCTGCCGCGTACGCTGGCCGGTTTGCTGGCGGGCGTGGCGCTCGGCCTCGCCGGTGCGTTGATGCAGAGCCTGACGCGCAATCCGCTGGCCGATCCCGGCATTCTTGGCGTCAACGCCGGAGCGGGTTTCGCGGTGGTAATTGGCATTGCGCTGTTCGGTGCTGACTCGCCGGTGGATTGGCTCGGCTTCGCCTTTGGCGGCGCGCTGCTGGCGTCCGTGCTGGTGGCGATGACCGGCGCGATTGGCGGCGGGCGCGTCAATCCGGTGCGTCTGACGCTGGCCGGCGTGGCGCTGGGCGCGGTGCTGGAAGGATTAACCTCTGGCCTGTCGCTGCTCAATCCCGATATTTACGATCATCTGCGCTTCTGGCACAGCGGCTCGCTGGATATTCGCAATTTCACTACGCTGCGCACGCTGTTCCCGGCGGTGCTGCTCGGCAGTGTGGTCGCCATTGCGCTATCGCAGGCGCTGAACAGTTTGAGTATGGGCGGCGACATGGCGACCGCGCTCGGCACGCGGGTGGCGCGCACCCAACTGCTGGGCCTGCTGGCGATTGCGCTGCTGTGCGGCGCAGCCACGGCAGCGGTGGGCCCGATTGCCTTTGTCGGTTTGATGACGCCGCACTTTGCCCGCTGGCTGGTGGGCAACGATCACCGCTGGATGCTGCCTGCGACGGCGCTGATCACGCCGATTTTGCTGCTCGCCGCCGATATCCTTGGCCGCCTGCTGGTGGCGGGCGAGCTGCGGGTTTCCATCGTCACGGCGATGCTCGGTGCGCCGATGCTGATTGTGCTGGTGCGCCGTAAATTGGGCCGGGGGGCACTATGACGCGTCGTGTCGGGTTACATACGCTGTGGCTGCTGTGCGCCTGCGCTCTGCTGGCTTATCTGGCGATGACGCGCGGTGCATTGCCGATCAGCGGTGATCAAATCTGGCAAATTCTGCTCGGGCAGGGCGCCAGCAACGTCAAACTGATCGTGCTGGAATGGCGCTTGCCGCGCGTGCTAATGGCGCTGCTGATTGGTGCGGCGTTAGGCATCAGCGGCGCGATTTTCCAGTCGCTGCTGCGTAATCCGCTTGGCAGCCCGGACATTCTCGGTTTCAACACCGGCGCATACAGCGGCGTGCTGGTGGCGCTGGTGCTGTTTAATCAAAGCGTCACGGCGATGACCGGCGCAGCGTTGATTGGCGGCATCGCCACGGCGGCGCTGGTCTATCTGTTTGCCTGGCGCAACGGCGTAGAGACCTTCCGGCTGATTATCGTCGGCATCAGCGTGCGCGCGCTGCTGATGGCGTTGAATTCCTGGCTGATTATCAGCGCCTCGCTGGAGTCGGCGCTGAGTGCGGGTTTGTGGAGCGCCGGATCGCTCAACGGCATTACCTGGGCGAAAACGCCGCCGGTGATTGCGGTGCTGCTGCTGGCGTTACTGTTGATGGCGCTGCTGGCGCGGCGGATGCGTTTGCTGGAGATGGGCGACGATACCGCCTGCGCGCTTGGCGTGCCGGTGGAGCGCAGCCGCATGTGGCTGATGCTGATTGGCGTGGTGCTCACGGCGGCGTCAACCGCGCTGGTCGGGCCGATTTCGTTTGTCGCGCTGCTGGCGCCGCAGATTGCCCGGCGTCTCGGCGGCGGCGTCAAAGGTGCCTTGCCGCTGGCGGCGCTGTGCGGTGCGCTGTTATTGATTGCTGCAGACTTCGCCGCACAGCATCTGTTCCTGCCATATCAATTACCGGTTGGCGTGATAACCGTCATTCTCGGTGGACTTTATCTGATCGCTTTACTGGTGCGGGAGGCGCGACGCCAATGACCGATATCCCTTCACGTCTGCGCGGCGATAGCCTAACGCTGAGCTATGACAAAAAGGTGGTGGCAGAGAATCTGTCAGTGACGATTCCGCAAGGTGAGCTGACGGTGATTATCGGCCCTAACGCCTGCGGAAAATCGACGCTGCTGCGCACGTTGAGTCGCCTGCATACGCCGTTAAAAGGTGAGGTGTTGCTGGATGGCGCGGCCATTGCCAGCTATCCCACCAAAGAAGTGGCGAGGCGTTTGGGTTTGCTGCCGCAAAGTTCCAACGCGCCGGCGGGCATCAGCGTCACCGAGCTGGTGGCGCGCGGACGTTATCCGCATCAGGCGCTGTTTGGTCGCTGGCATGCGGAAGATGAAGCGGCGGTGCAGAACGCGATGCGCGCCACCGGCGTGGCCGATTTGGCCCAGCAGTCGGTGGATACGTTATCGGGCGGTCAGCGTCAGCGCGTGTGGATTGCCATGGTGCTGGCGCAGGAAACGCCGCTGCTGCTGCTGGACGAACCGACCACCTGGCTGGATATCACCCATCAAATTGAGCTGCTGGAATTGATGCAGGAGCTGAATCAACAGCATGGGCGAACGCTGGTGGTGGTGCTGCACGATCTTAATCACGCTTGTCGCTATGCCACGCATTTGATTGCGATGCGTGACGGCAGGATTGTCGCCGAAGGGAAGCCGTCGGAGATTGTGACGCCCGCGTTGATCGAGCAGGTGTATGGCTTGCGCTGCGTGATTGTGGACGATCCGGTGGCGCATACGCCGATGATTGTGCCGCTGGGGCGCGGGGGATAATTAAACACGGTGCGCGCGGGCCCTCATCCCAGCCTTCTCCCGCTTGCGGGAGAAGGGGCCGACCCAGCTTGTATGTTACACCCGTACCACACCTAAGCATTCCCTCTCCCGCCAGCGGCTCCTGATTGTTCCCTCTCCCGCTTGCGGGAGAGGGTTAGGGTGAGGGAAAAATCGCTATTGCAACAACCGCTGCAACAACGGCCCAATCTGCTCAAACATCTGCGGTGAAATGATCTCCACGTGGGCGCAATCCATCGGCCACACTTCCAGTTCACCGATATACGGCGCCCAGGCGCGGCGCGCATCTTGTCCTGGCTGCTGCGTCTGTTCGGCGAGGAACAGCGTGGCGCGACCGTTGAAACGCGCGCTGCGTGCGGTCGCCAGCAGGCGCACCGAACTGGCGTAGTTGGCCTCGATGGTATCGAACATCGCACGCATCTCTTCGCCGGCCTGATGGCGCTGCGCGGCGATAAACTGCTCGCGCTCGCGGTTCACCTCTTCCAGCACCGCCGGATCCAGCACGTTCTCGCCGCGTTTCTCATCCCAGTTTTGCGTTTCTGGTGGCCAGGTATCCAGCAGGCCGAGGAACGCCACCTCTTCACCGGCCGCTTCCAGCCGGGCCGCAATGCCTTGCGCCAGGGTGCCGCCAAGCGAATAGCCGAGGAAATAGTAAGGTCCGTGCGGCTGCACGTCGCGCAGGGTTTGCAGATGGGCGTCGCACACGTCATCCAGATGCGCGCTTTGGTTCAGCGGGCTGCTGATATCCGGCGACTGAATGCCGACCAGCGACCAGCGCTCATCGAGATAACGCTGCAGGATGCTGAATTGCCAGGCAAACCCTGACGCCGGATGGAAGCAGAACAGCGTTGGTCCGTTGCCCTGACGCAGCGGCAGCACCGCTTCGAAACCGGCTTGCTGATGGGATTGCGTATCACTGAGCAGCGTTGCCAGCTTCTCCACCGTGGAGGCCACCATGATTTGTCCCACCGACACCGGCTGTTGCAGCTCACGGCGCAGCTGCGCCGCTAAGCGCATCGCCAGCAGCGAATGGCCGCCGAGGGAGAAAAAGTCATCCTGCGCGCTGATTTCCTCGCGCGCCAGCAGCTGACAGAAAGCATTAGCTAAGGTGGTTTCCAGCCCAGCGTGCGGTGCACGTCCCGCACTGGCGCCGGCGGATGCGGGCAACGGCAGCGCTTTGCGATCCAGCTTGCCATTGCTGCTGAGCGGGAAGGCATCGAGCTGCACAATGGCTACCGGCACCATATGCGCGGGCAAGCGTTGCGCCAGCGCCTGACGCAGCGCGTCGCGATCAACCGGCTGCCCGGCAATCACGTAGCCGACCAGCTGACGCGCATCACCTTGCGCTGCCGTGCCGCCAAGCACCACCGCGTGTGTGACCGCCTGCTCAATGCCGGGCTGCGCGCTGAGCACATGATCGATCTCATTCAGTTCGATACGCTGACCGCGAATCTTCAGCTGATCGTCGCTGCGACCGAGATATTCCACCGCGCCGTTATCCAGCCAGCGCGCCACGTCGCCGGTGAGATACATGCGCTCGCCGGGCATGAAAGGATCGGCGATAAAGCGGCTGGCGGTGAGATCGGGACGGCCGAGATAGCCATGCGCCAGCTGCACGCCGGTTAAGTAGAGATCGCCCGCCACGCCCGGCGGCACCGGCTGCATGCGGGCATCAAGGATGCGCAGGCCGGTATTCCACACCGGGAAACCAATCGGCACGCTGGCACCTTCGACGGCGGCCAGGGCAGCACCAAACGCCGGATACCAGCTGACATCCACCGCCGCTTCGGTTGGGCCATACAGATTGTGCAGCGGCACGCGCGTCAGTTTTTCCCACTCGCGCGATAAATCCGTCGGCAGCGCTTCACCGCTGCAGAACACGTTACGCAGGCTGGCGCAGCAGGCAATTGCCGGTTGATCATCCAGCGCCGCGACAAAGGCCGCCAGCATTGAGGGAACGAAATGCGTGGTGGTGACTTGGTAGCGGGCAAACAGCTGCTGCAGCGCTTCCGGGTCGCGATGGGCTTCTGGCGGTGCCATCACCAACTGCGCACCGACCAGCAGCGGCCAGAAGAATTCCCACACCGAAACGTCGAAGCTGCTCGGGGTTTTTTGCAGCACCACGTCGTCGGCTTGCAGCGGATAGCGATCCTGCATCCACAACAGGCGATTGACGATGGCTTCATGCCCCACCAGCACGCCTTTAGGGCGACCGGTCGAACCTGAGGTGTAAATGATGTAGGCGCCATCCTGCGGCGTCGGCGCGCTGGCCGGCTGCGGTGCATGGGCATTGTGATACAGCACATCAAAATGCAGCTGATTGACCGACGCGATGGCGCTGAAGCGCGCGCTGAGCGCTGCGCAGGTGATCAGCGTTTTTGGCGCGGCGTCTTCCAGCATCAGCTGTAAGCGGTCATCCGGATAACCGGTGTCGAGCGGTAAATAGGCAGCGCCGAGCGAAACAATCGCCTGCAGCGCCAGGGAGAGCTGCACTGAACGCGGCAGCGCCACGGCGACAATATCGCCACGCTGCACGCCGGCGGCGCTGAGATCGGCGGCCAGCGCAAACACCTGCTGTTGCATCGCGCGATAGCTAAGCTGATGCTGCGCATCGGCCAGCGCCGGTGCATCGGGGGTGCGTGCCGCCTGCTGCGCTAACAGTGACGCCAGCGTTTCTGCTGGCAGCGGATAGGCGGTTTGGTTGATTGCGGCAATCTGCGCATGCTCTTCGGCAGTGAGCAGATCGAGTTCGCCGCACGGCCGCTGCGGCTGTTGCGCCAGCTGATCGAGCAGCAGGGCAAAGCGGCTGGCATGACGCTGCAAGGTTTGTTCGCTATAGCGTTCGGCATTGGCCAGCAGCTCCAGCGTCAGTTCACCGTGCTCGCTGATGTAAATGGCGATCTCCAGATCGCGCACCGGCCCGGACGCCAGTTGATGGGTGATGCCTTCCACGCCAGCGAAATCGAGCTGGTAGTCAAACATCTTCAGGTTGATCACCGGACCGTACAGCGGGTCGCCATCGCCGAGGCGGCCGAGATCGCGCTGCACCTGTTCGGCGTCATAGCGCTGATGACGACGCATCTTTTTCACTTCACCCGCCAGCTGGGCGGCGAGCGCGCCGATCGGCTGCGTCGGATCGTAATGGATTGCCATCGGCAATACGTTGATCACCGGACCGGTGGCGCACAAGGCGGCCGAGCCGATGCGGCGCATAAAGATGAAGCCAGCGGCAAAGTCGTTTTGCCCGCTGAGACGTGCCAGCCACAGCGCCACCAGCGCAAAGGCGAGATCGGCCGCGCTGGCGTGCGGATGCTGCTGCACCAGCGTCTGGAAGGTGCTGCGATCCAGCGTAACGCTATGGCGCAGCAGATCGGTGCTGGCGTGTTGACCGGCGAGCGGCAGCGGCGAGAGCGAAGCCGGTGAGGGCAGCGCCGCGCCTTTTTCGCGCCAGAACTGGCTGTCACGCGCAAAAGAGGAGGATTCGCGGTAGCGCTGATACTCGTCCACCACTTCGCTAAACGGAATAAACGGCGTCGGTTCAGCGGCTTGCTGGCGTACGGCCGCGCTGTAGAGATTGGCGATGCGGCGCGTCAGCGCGGTAAAGCTGAAGCCATCCACCACCAAATGATGGTAGCGCTGATACCAAAACCAATGCTGATCGTCGAGACGGAACAGGCGGTGATGCCACAGCTTTGCGCCGCTCAATACGCGCAGATCGCCATTCATATCGTCACGCATCAGCGCGCGCGCTTTGGCGGGCGCATCGGCCTCCGCGCGCAAATCGACAATCTGCGGCAGGCTAAAGGCGTGTGGCTGCGGCCACTGCAACGCTTCGCCTTCCACCTCACCAAAGGCCATATTCAGCGTGTCGGCTTCCTGCATGCCCGCAACGATCGCCTGCGCCAACAGGGCGCTGTCAATCTCACCGCGCAGTTCGACAAAGTGCGCCACCGCGTAAGCGTTGTGGTGAGGTGACAGCTGATCGGCAATCCAGATGCCGGGCTGTGCCGCGACTAACGGCAAGGTTTGTTGGTCGGTCATAGGCTTATTCATCAGGGATTCGGACATGGATGCTCCGGTTTGCTCCACAGCGCTTGCAGGCCATTCAGCAGGCCGCCGCGCCAACAGAGCGCGTCATGGCCGCCTTCCACCGGCAGGTAATTCACCTGATAGCCGGCAGCGCTAAGCTGCTGTTGAAGTTGTTGATTAGCTTGCAGAATCAAGCCTTCGCGTTTGCCCGCTTCGAGCCAGAAACGCAGCGGTTGACGCGGTGCAAGACCGTTATCCAGCGCCTGCAGCAGCCAGCCGTGCGGATTGCCGCGTTCCGGCCACCAGAAGGAGCCCGATAAGCTGAGCGCGTTGCCAAAGGTTTCCGGCCAGTGCAGCGCGGCAAACACCGACGCCAGGCCGCCAAAGCTTTGTCCGGCGACGATGGTACTGTCCGCCTGCTGGCGATAAGGCGTTGATTGTGCAACTTGCGGTAACAGTTCTTGCTGAATGGCTTGCCAAAACTGCGCGTTACACGGCAGCTCGCGGCTGCGGTGTTCGCGGTCAATGATGTCGATAAACAGATACACCGCTGGCGGCAAAGAACCGGCATCAGTGAGCTGCTGCAGCGGTCCGGCAATCGGCATGCTGTGCGCCCAGAATTGCCCGTCAAGCATGATGGCCAGCGGACGCTGTGCGGGATTGGCTGCGCCGGTGGTGTAAATCCACACCTTGCGGCTGTTGCCTAATAGCGCGCTATCCCATTGCTGCTGTTGCAGTTCAATGGTTGGCTCTGTGCCGTGATCCACCGCGTGCCACAGCTGTTGATCGGGCGCGTGGGGCAGATGCAGCGGCGAGACGCCCATGCCGCGACCACCGGACCAGCCACGTAAGCTGTTCAAAGGATCGGCCTGCGCCGTCGGGAATTTGTCGCGCCACCAGTTGCGCAGCGTGGACATGTCGGCAACGCCAGTGAAGTCCGTGGCCTGTTCATCGGGCATCAAACAGTAACTGCCGCGCCAGTTGGCGGGCAGCGAGGTCTGCCAATACCAGACGTTGGTGCCCGCCACACGCATTAACGACTGCGGCGGGCGGCGCTGGTGGTGATCGGTCACGCCGGTAATGTTAATCCACACGCGCTGGGTCGATGATTGCGTCTCATCGCCTTGCGGATCACGCCAGAAGAAGGTGACCTGACATTGGCCATCGTCTGCTAACTCAATGCGGGGAATGCCTTGGGATTGTTGCGCCTGCCACCAGGCTGCACTGCCGGTTACATCATTTCGCCAGGTCATAGGGCTGCCAGTCGGTGTTTACGCGGAGATTTACATAAGCTTGATGAATAATACTATTGATAATAATTTGCATTTGCAATAGGGTGACTGCGCTCAAAAATGAGCACGCCTGTTCCGCCAGAGGCTTACCGTTCGGTAAGGTTGCGCTACGGATGGTTTGAAGGGTCTGGAACTGGGCGCGATATGGACAGGGATCTTCTCACCGGCTCGCCAGTTAAGCATTCAACGGCTTTTTGCTGGCCATCCAGGAACGTATAAAATGAAAAATTACTCACGGTTATCGTTAGCCATTCTGATTGAACTGGGGCTCAGCGCCTCACTGCTTTCCAGCAGCGCCTGGGCAGCAGAGACTTCCTCCAGCAAAACCTCTGCCAGCACGACTGACGCACAATCAATGGACGGCGGCACCTTGATGGTCACCGCGCAGCAGCAGAACCTGCAAGCGCCGGGCGTCTCAACCATTACCGCCGACGAAATCAAAAAACATCCGCCCGCGCGTGATGTGTCTGAAATTATCCGTACCATGCCAGGCGTTAACCTGACAGGCAACTCCACCAGCGGCCAGCGCGGTAACAATCGCCAGATCGATATTCGTGGTATGGGCCCGGAAAACACCTTGATCATGGTGGACGGCATGCCGATCACCAGCCGCAACTCGGTGCGCCTTGGCTGGCGCGGCGAGCGTGATACGCGTGGCGACACCAACTGGGTGCCGCCGGAGATGATCGATCACATCGACGTGATTCGCGGACCTGCTGCGGTGCGTTACGGTAACGGCGCGGCGGGCGGTGTGGTGAATATCATCACCAAAAAACAGACCGATCAGCAGTGGCACGGTTCCTGGAACACCTATTACAACGTGCCGGAACATAAAGCGGAAGGCGCCACTAAGCGCACTAACTTCAGTCTCGAAGGGCCGCTGGGCGATGATTTCAACTTCCGTTTGTACGGTGGTTTAGCCAAAACCCAGGCCGATGCCTATGACATCAACGAAGGGCATGCGGCGGCGCGCACTGGCAGCTATGCGGGCAGCTATCCGGCCGGTCGTGAAGGTTCGGTTAATAAAGATATTAATGCTTTGCTGAGCTGGGCGTTTGCACCGATGCAGACGCTGGAGCTGCAGGCCGGTTACAGCCGTCAGGGCAACCTGTATGCGGGTGATACGCAGAACACCAACACCAGCGCGCTGGTGAAAAGCCTGTACGGTGATGAAACTAACCGCCTGTATCGCCAGAACGTCTCATTAAAATGGACCGGCGCATGGGATAACGGCGTCAGCACCAATACCTACGCGCGCTATGAGAAAACCCGCAACTCGCGTATCAATGAAGGTTTGGCCGGCGGCACCGAAGGCATCTTCTCTAACAGCGGTTTCAACACCATTCAGCTGGATGACGTGCTGCTGCATAGCGAAGTCAGCATTCCGTTTGAGCTGCTGTTTAACCAAACGGCGACGCTGGGTACCGAATGGAACCAGCAGCGCATGAAGGATGGCTCTTCCAACACGCAGGCGGCGAGCTACGGTGCGGTGCCGGGCATCGATAACACCGGTCGCAGCCCGTATTCCCAGGCAGAGATTTTCTCGCTGTTTGCGGAAGACAACATGGAGCTGACCGACAGCACCATGCTGACGCCAAGCCTGCGTTTCGATCATCACTCGATTGTTGGCAATAACTGGAGCCCGTCGCTCAACCTGTCACAAGGTTTGGGCGATGACTTCACGCTGAAGATGGGGATTGGTCGCGCCTATAAAGCGCCGAGCCTGTATCAGACCAACCCGAACTACTTGTTGTACAGCAACGGTCAGGGTTGTGCGGCCAGCACCGGCGCCTGTTATCTGCAGGGTAACAGCGACCTGAAAGCGGAAAACAGCATCAATAAAGAGATTGGTCTGGAGTGGAAACACGAAGGTTATCAGGCCGGTTTAACCTGGTTCCGCAACGATTATCGCAACAAGATCGAAGCCGGTTACTCGCCAGTGAGCAAAGCATCCAATGGCACCACAGATATTTATAAGTGGGAAAACGTACCGAAAGCGGTGGTGGAAGGGCTGGAAGGCACCGTCAACGTGCCGTTCTCCGACAGCGTGATGTGGAATAACAACTTCACCTATATGCTGCAGAGTAAGAACAAAGAGACCGGCGATCGTTTATCGGTGATTCCGGAATACACGCTGAATTCGACGCTGAGCTGGCAGGCGACGCAGGATCTGTCGCTGCAAACTACACTGACCTGGTACGGCACACAGACGCCGAAGAAGTATGATTACAAAGGAAATCTTTCGACCGGCAGCGCAACGGATAAAGTGAGTCCTTACTCAATTATCGGTATGAGCGGTACCTACGATATCAACAAGTACGCCAGCGTCACGGTGGGCATCGATAACCTGTTCGATAAACGTCACTATCGCGAAGGTAATGCGCAAACCACCGGTAACGCCAACACCAACTCTTATCTGTATGGAGCGGGTGCGAATACCTACAACGAATCTGGTCGTACTTACTTTATGAGCCTGAATACCCACTTCTAACGGCGTTTAACCAATCAGTTGATGCGGTAAATAGCAGCGGGCAATCAGCCCGCTGCTATCTTCACGGTTCACCAGCTCCAGCCTGCCGCGATGCATCTGCACGATGCGCAGCACGATATTCAAACCCAAACCGCTGCCGCCATAACGCTGATCGCGACGACGAAACGCCTGCGTCAGCTCTTCCGCAGCGGCGGCTTCAATACCCGGGCCTTGATCCCACACTTCGATAATCACCTGCTGCTGGTCCTGCTGCATCTTCACCACGACTTCGCTGCCTTCCGGGCTGTAGCGCGAGGCGTTTTCCAGCAGATTGCGCAGCATCAGGCGCAGCAGCACTGCTTCACCTTGCTGCGGCACATCGTCGTTCTGTGGCCAGTGCAGGATTTGCTGACGCTGTTGATACAGCTCAGTCATTTCTGGCTCCAGCGGCTGCATGATGTCCTGTTGCCACTGCAACTGCTGATAGTGACCGCCCGCCAGCGCTTGCCCGGCGCGCGATAACATCAACAGTTGTTCCACGGTGTGCATCAGCTGATCGATACGTTCAATTAGCATCTCGCTCTGCGGCACGTTCAGCTGGTGGAGCAGCTCGAGATGCAGGCGCAATCCGGCCAGCGGCGTGCGCAGCTCGTGCGCCGCATCGGCGGTGAACAGGCGCTCCTGCTGCAACGTGTGATTGAGGCGTGAAAACAGTTGGTTGATCGAGGTGGTTACCGCCACGATCTCATCCATTTCGGAGTAGATCGGCAACGGTGTCAGATTATCCGCTGAACGATGCGCAAGGCTGTCCTGCAGCGATTTCAGCGGACGAATAATCCAGTTAATCGCCCAAAACGACAGCAGTAAGGTGAGGGCGACCATGACTAAGGAAGGCAGCAGCAACGAGGCAATGGCTTCACGGATCTCGTTTTCTACCCGATCGTTACGCGCCTGCGCAGAGAGCGTTTCGTTGACTAAAAAACTGATCTGCTCGCGGCTTTCATGCCACAGCCAGATGGCGCTCATCACCTGACAGGTGAGGAGAATCAGCGCCAGCATAATCAATAACCGCTGACGCATGCTGTTCATTCGCGGATTTCCAGACGGTAACCGACGCCGCGCACGGTTTTGATGCGATCTTTTCCGAGCTTGCGACGCAAATTGTGAATGTGAACTTCGAGAGTGTTGGAGCCGGGATCGTCATTCCAGCTGTAGAGATCCTGCTGCAGCGTTTCGCGGTGTACGTTTTGCCCCACGCGCATCAGTAAGCGGGTGAGCAGTGCGAACTCTTTGGGCGTGATCTCCAGCGGCTGATCTTCCAGCAGAACCTGTTGTGAACTGAGATTGAGCGTCAGATCGCCCTGTTGCAGCAGGTTATCGCTGTGGCCCTGATAACGGCGGATCAGCGCTCGCACGCGTGCCTGCAGTTCAACCAACGCAAACGGCTTCACCAGGTAATCGTCAGCGCCGGCATCCAGACCATCAACGCGATCCTCCAGCGCATCGCGCGCCGTGAGGATCAGTACCGGCACCGCAATGCCGTCACGTCGCCATTGTCGCAGCAGTGATGCGCCATCGCGATCCGGCAAGCCGAGATCGAGCACGATCAGGCTGTACTGACCGCTACGCAGCAGCGCGTTGCTCTCTGCGGCGGTACTGGCGCAGTCGATGGCGTAGCCTTGCGAGCTTAACGCCTGCGCAAGGCCCGATTGCAACAGCGCATCATCTTCAACGATTAGCAGTTTCATCAGTTGTTCTTGTTGATATCCGTATAGAGGCGGCTCTCAAAACGTACCAGCGGAATGCGGCGCGTTTTCTGATTTTCCGGCGGTACCGCGTAACCGGACAGGAACTGGACAAAGGCGACGCGCGCGCCGCTGGAGGTGGTGATGAATCCTGCCAGATTATAGACGCCCTGCAGCGAACCGGTTTTCGCCGAGACTTTGCCATCCAGCCCTGCTTCATGCAGACCGCCACGATATTGCAGCGTGCCGTCGTAACCGGCCAGCGGCAGCATCGAAATGTAATTCAGTGTCGAATCATTTTTCGCAATGTATTGCAGTACTTGCATCATGGTCTCTGGCGCGATCAGGTCATGACGCGACAGCCCGGAACCATCAACCTGAATGCTGTTGCCGAGATCGACCCCGGCTTTTTCGCGCAGAATGCGACGTACCGCATCTGAACCCGCGCGGAAGGTGCCCGGCACGTTGAAGTAATGATGGCCGATGGTGCGGAACACGGTGTCGGCAATCATGTTGTCCGACTTCTTCAGCATAGTGTGCAGCAGCGTGTGCAGCGGCGCTGATTGCGTTGAAGCCAACACGGTACCCGGCGACGTCACTTGCGCCTGGCGAACCAGATGACCGCTGTAATCAATATCGGCGGCGCGCAGCTCGGCTTTAAGTATCTCACCGGCCCACGCAGCACCATCCTGCACGGCAAAGGCCAGCGGTAGCGGCTCTGAACGTTGACGCATGCAGCCGGTTAAGGTGTAGCGATTGAGCTCGCCTGGCACCACATCCAGCTCGCAATATTGTCCGTCACCGCTGTTGCGGCCAATGGTGCGCACCTGACTGAACATGTGGGCCGGATAATAGGAGGCGATACGCACAAAGGCGTTTTCGCCCGGCGTATTGGCGCTATACAGCGATACTGAGAAACAGTTTTTATCGACGATGGCCGCTGCGGGTGGCGCACTGAAGCACTGCGTCAAATCGTTCCACGGCCAGCCTGGCGCCATATCGTGGCTGGCGAACACCGAGGTGTCGATCACCAGATTGCCCTTAATATGGGTGATGCCCTGCTTTTTCAGCGCTGTGACCATGTTGCGCAGATCCTGGCGGCTCAGCGTAGGATCGCCGCCAAATCGTGCCACTAAATCGCCATTCAGGGTGCCATCATTGACCGCTCCTTTGGTTTCCATGGTGGTCTGGAAACGAAAATCGGGCCCGAGCTCTAATAAAGCCGCCAGCGCTGTCACCACTTTCATGGTGCTGGCCGGTAACGCCATCTGTTTGCCGTGATAATCGATTATCGGGGTGGATGCGCCCACTTTTTGTACCATCAGCGCCAGGTTTGCGCCGTCTGGCAAATACTGCATGTATTCTTCAACGGGAGCTGCTTGTGCCTGCAGCATAAACGCACAGGTTAATCCGGTAACAAGTCGTGAAAATCGCATAATCTCGCGGTAACTGACGGGTGAGGGCGTCAATACTACGTCCCCGGACGGTGCAAAGTAAACGATGACCCACAGGGAACTCTGGGGTAAAATACGTATCAAAATGCAAAACCGAACCTGACCCGGAAAGCTTTCCGGGTCAGGCTTCTTTTGCTTGTGAAAAGAGGTAACGCGCTGCAGAAGCTATTTTCTGCTGTCACCGGTCAGGATGACGCCGTTAACCAGGATAGATGACGAGGAGCCAAAATGAATCAGATTCCGATGACGTTGAAAGGCGCTGAGAAGCTGCGCGAAGAGCTGAACGAACTGAAAACTGTGAAGCGTCCGCGCATCATCGCCTCCATCGCCACAGCCCGTGAGCACGGCGATTTGAAAGAGAATGCCGAATATCATGCGGCTCGCGAAGAACAGGGTTTCTGCGAGGGGCGTATTCAGGAGATTGAAGCCAAGCTTTCCAATGCGCAAGTCATTGATGTGACTGCCATGCCGAAAACCGGTCGCGTAATTTTTGGCGCTACCGTGACCATCCTCAATGTGGATACGGAAGAAGAGTTCACCTATCGCATCGTGGGTGACGATGAAGCTGACTTCAAGCAGAACCTGATTTCAGTGAATTCGCCGATGGCGCGTGGATTGGTTGGAAAATCAGCCGACGATGTCGCGATTGTGAAAACCCCAGGCGGGGATGTGGAATATGAAGTTCTGAAGGTGGAATACCTTTAAGATATTGCTACGCTTTGCAATATGTCGCTGCATTTTGTAAAGAAAGGAAAAAGGCCGCATTGCGGCCTTTTATCACATGCAGGAGCGTGGCACTTTCTTTGCCCGTCGCCGCCTTTAAAGGCATGATTAACGCGGAAGAGTAATTTTACGCTCTTTGGCAGGGCGATACAGCACCAGCGTGTTGCCGATTACCTGTACGTTGCCTGCTTTAGTTTCACGCACGATAGCGTCCACGATCAGCTGCTTAGTTTCACGATCTTCCGAGGCAATTTTTACCTTGATCAATTCGTGATGCTCGAGCGCCAGTTCGATTTCGGCAAGCACGCCTTCGGTCAGGCCATTTCCGCCCAGCATGACAACCGGCTTAAGCGGATGGGCAAGGCCTTTCAGGTGCTGTTTTTGTTTGGTACTCAGATTCATCGTATTTTTTGCTTACTCAGGGATTGAAAACGGTTCATTCTACCGCCATCTCGGGTATATCGCCAAATCAACGCGACCATTGCGTGCTGATTTATCGCTACGATGACGATTTAATTGGAAAAATTATGACGGGTAAAAAGCGTTCGGCCAGTTCCAGTCGCTGGCTACAGGAACACTTTAGCGATAAATATGTGCTGCAGGCACAGAAAAAAGGGTTACGTTCGCGTGCCTGGTTTAAACTTGAAGAAATTCAGCAGGGTGACAAGATTTTCAAACCCGGGATGACGGTTGTTGATCTCGGTGCGGCACCCGGCGGTTGGTCGCAATACGTGGTTCAGCTTATCGGATCAAGTGGTCGTATCATCGCCTGCGATCTGTTACCAATGGATCCGATTGTCGGCGTTGATTTTTTGCAGGGCGATTTTCGTGATGAGGCGGTACTTAACGCCTTACTGGAGCGCGTTGGCGACCAAAAGGTGCAGGTGGTGATGTCTGATATGGCACCCAACATGAGCGGTACACCTGCGGTTGATATTCCACGTTCGATGTATTTGGTAGAATTGGCGCTGGAAATGTGTCGGGATATCCTGGCCCCAGGCGGCAGTTTTGTCGTGAAAGTGTTTCAGGGAGATGGCTTCGATGAATACCTGCGGGAAATTCGCTCCCTGTTTACGAAAGTAAAAATTCGTAAGCCGGACGCTTCGCGATTACGTTCGCGCGAAGTGTACATTGTGGCGACGGGGCGCAAACTTTAGCCCGAATTGCCGGAATCAAAGCAAGACGACCAATGCGTTTACTCTGATGTGTAATTCTGAGTTTCAGGGTAAACAAGCAAAATCATCCGCACTGCGATTCCAGGTATGAAGGATCTATAGTACCCTACGCTGTCTGTTAACATCGTTGTAATATGAGGTTAATCCCTTGAGTGACATGGCGAAAAACCTGATTCTCTGGTTAGTCATCGCGGTCGTGCTGATGTCTGTATTCCAGAGCTTTGGGCCCAGCGAGTCGAATGGCCGTAGGGTTGATTATTCAACTTTCCTATCGGAAGTGAACCAAGATCAGGTCCGCGAGGCACGAATTAACGGGCGTGAGATTAACGTTGTCAAAAAAGACAGCAATAAATACACCACCTATATCCCCGTCAACGATCCTAAGTTACTCGATAACCTGTTGACCAAAAACGTCAAAGTCGTTGGCGAACCGCCTGAAGAACCAAGCCTGCTGGCTTCCATCTTCATCTCATGGTTCCCAATGCTGCTGCTGATTGGCGTGTGGATCTTCTTTATGCGGCAGATGCAGGGCGGCGGCGGCAAGGGCGCGATGTCCTTCGGCAAGAGCAAAGCCCGCATGCTGACCGAAGATCAGATCAAAACCACTTTTGCTGACGTGGCCGGTTGTGATGAGGCCAAAGAAGAAGTTGGTGAGCTGGTTGAGTATCTACGTGAGCCGAGCCGTTTCCAGAAGCTGGGCGGTAAAATTCCGAAAGGCGTCCTGATGGTCGGCCCTCCGGGTACCGGTAAAACGCTGCTGGCGAAAGCGATTGCTGGTGAAGCCAAAGTCCCGTTCTTTACCATTTCCGGTTCTGACTTCGTGGAAATGTTTGTCGGTGTAGGTGCATCTCGTGTGCGTGACATGTTCGAACAAGCGAAGAAAGCTGCACCGTGCATCATCTTTATCGATGAAATCGATGCGGTTGGCCGTCAGCGTGGCGCCGGTTTAGGCGGTGGTCACGATGAACGTGAACAAACGCTGAACCAGATGCTGGTTGAGATGGATGGCTTTGAAGGTAATGAAGGCATCATCGTTATCGCGGCAACTAACCGTCCAGACGTCCTTGACCCGGCGCTGCTGCGTCCAGGCCGCTTCGACCGTCAGGTTGTGGTGGGTCTGCCAGACGTGCGTGGTCGTGAGCAGATTCTGAAAGTCCATATGCGTCGTGTGCCGCTGGCAACCGATATGGATCCATCAGTTATCGCACGTGGTACGCCTGGTTTCTCCGGTGCGGATTTGGCTAACCTGGTCAACGAAGCTGCTCTGTTTGCTGCTCGCGGCAACAAGCGTGTTGTTTCGATGGTTGAGTTTGAAAAAGCCAAAGACAAAATCATGATGGGTGCGGAACGTCGCTCCATGGTGATGACCGAAGAGCAGAAAGAATCGACGGCTTATCATGAAGCGGGTCACGCGATCGTGGGTACGCTGGTTCCGGGTTACGATCCGGTGCACAAGGTCACCATCATTCCACGTGGTCGTGCTCTGGGTGTGGCTTTCTTCTTGCCAGTAGGTGATGAGATCAGCGCCAACCGTCAGAAGCTGGAAAGCCGTATTTCTGTGGCTTACGGCGGACGTCTGGCGGAAGAGATCATTTATGGTCCGGACTATGTTTCTACCGGTGCTTCATCTGACATCAAAATGGCGACCAGCGTAGCACGCAACATGGTCACGCAGTGGGGCTTCTCTGAGAAGCTGGGTCCATTGCTTTACGCTGAAGAAGAGGGCGAAGTGTTCCTCGGTCGCTCAGTGGCGAAAGCAAAACACATGTCAGATGAAACGGCGCGCATTATCGATCAGGAAGTTAAACACCTTATCGATACCAACTACCAGCGTGCACGCCGTATTCTGAATGAAAACATGGACATCCTTCACGCGATGAAAGACGCGCTGATGAAGTATGAGACCATCGATGCACCGCAGATCAGCGATCTGATGGCACGCCGCGAAGTGCGTCCACCAGCAGGTTGGGAAGAGGCGAAAGTTGCTGTGGGTAACGGCGACTCTACGCAGGCTCCACGTCCTGTTGATGACCCGAAAACGCCGGGTTCAGACAAGATCATGTGATGGCATTCTGGCGGGAGGCGTTGCTCACCGCCAGTTCTCCCTCCCGCAATACTTGTTACAATGCAAACCCCGGCCAGTCCGGGGTTTTTTACATTCCGCGATTCAGTGATTCCTCAAGGAGATTCTCGCCATGAAGTTGTTCGCCCGTGATTCCCATCTCGATCTCTCTTTTCCCCATGTGATGGGTATTTTGAATGTCACGCCGGACTCTTTCTCTGATGGTGGAAGTCACAACACGCTGGTCGATGCGCTGACGCACACCAATGAAATGGTGAATGCCGGTGCCACCATTATTGATGTGGGCGGTGAATCAACGCGTCCGGGCGCTGATGAAGTTAGCGTGGAAGAGGAGCTGGCACGCGTTATTCCGGTGGTGGAAGCCATTGCGCAGCGTTTTGAGGTGTGGATTTCGGTCGATACTTCCAAGCCAGAAGTGATCCGTGAAGCGGCGCGAGTGGGTGCTCACATTATCAATGACATTCGTTCTTTGTCCGAACCGGGCGCGCTGGCGGCGGCGGCAGAAACAGGCTTGCCGGTGTGTCTGATGCATATGCAAGGTGAACCGCGCACCATGCAGCAGGCACCGGAATATAGCCACATCGTGAGCGAAGTGGACGCTTACTTCGCTGCACAGATTGCGCGATGTGAAGCCGCCGGCATCAAAAAAGATAATCTGATGCTCGATCCTGGCTTCGGTTTCGGTAAGAATCTCAGCCACAACTATGAACTGCTGGCCAACCTCAGCCATTTCCACCACTACGGCTTACCGCTGTTGGTAGGAATGTCGCGCAAGTCGATGGTTGGGCAGTTGCTAAATGTCGGTCCGGCCCAGCGTCTGACCGGAAGCCTCAGCTGTGCGGTGATTGCCGCCATGCAAGGGGCGCAAATTATTCGCGTGCATGATGTGAAAGAGACTGTCGAAGCAATGCGCGTCGTCGAAGCGACACGGAGAGCAAAAGGATAAAGCATGAGTAATCGTAAATATTTCGGTACAGATGGGATTCGCGGCAAAGTCGGTGAAGCACCGATTACCCCTGATTTTGTCCTCAAGTTAGGCTGGGCGGCCGGTAAGGTGCTGGCGCGCCAGGGTTCACGCAAAGTATTGATTGGTAAAGATACGCGTATTTCAGGCTATATGCTGGAATCGGCACTGGAAGCGGGCCTGGCGGCGGCGGGATTGTCGGCGGCCTTCACCGGCCCGATGCCGACACCTGCAATTGCTTATCTGACCCGCACTTTCCGCGCGGAAGCGGGTATTGTCATTTCAGCTTCTCATAATCCCTTTGACGACAATGGCATCAAATTCTTCTCGGCTGAAGGTACCAAGCTGCCGGATGAAGTTGAAGAAGCCATCGAACTGGAGATGGAAAAGCCGATCACCTGCGTAGAGTCGGCTGAACTGGGCCGCGCCAGTCGCATTGTCGATGCTGCTGGTCGTTACATCGAATTCTGCAAAGGGACTTTCCCAAGCGAGCTGAGCCTGAATGGGCTAAAGATTGTGGTCGATTGTGCGAATGGCGCGACGTATCACATTGCGCCTAATGTGCTGCGTGAGCTGGGTGCGAATGTGATTGCTATCGGCGTGCAGCCGGATGGCATGAACATCAACAAAGATTGCGGTGCGACCGATCTGCGTTTGCTGCAGCATCGCGTATTGGAAGAGAAGGCCGATCTCGGACTGGCGTACGACGGTGATGGCGACCGCATCATGATGGTTGACCATTTAGGTCACAAAGTCGATGGCGATCAAATTCTCTACATCATTGCGCGTGAAGGGCTGCGTCAGGGCCAGCTGCGCGGTGGCGTGGTGGGCACGTTAATGAGCAACATGGGTCTGGAACTGGCACTGAAACAGCTGGGTATTCCGTTTACCCGTGCGAAAGTGGGCGACCGCTATGTGCTGGAAAAAATGCAGGAGAAGGGCTGGCGTCTAGGAGCCGAAAACTCCGGTCACGTCATTCTGCTGGATAAAACCACCACCGGCGACGGCATCGTAGCAAGTTTGCAAGTGCTTACTGCAATCGTACGCAACCATATGACGCTACACGACCTGTGCAGTGGCATGAAAATGCTGCCGCAGATTCTGGTCAATGTGCGCTTCGCTGGCGAGCACGATCCGCTGGAAAGCGAAAGCGTGAAAGCTGTCACTGCGGAAGCTGAAAAAACGCTTGCGGGACGCGGTCGCGTGTTGCTGCGCAAATCCGGCACTGAACCCCTGATTCGTGTGATGGTGGAAGGTGAAGATGAGGCGCAGGTCAGTGCGCTGGCGCATAAAATCGCGGATGCAGTAAAAGCGGTGTAAGTTTTCAGGCGGGGAGTTTTTAAACTTTCCGCCTGCAAAATCACCGGGATGGTGCTTTTTTCCGCAATCGAAAGCGATGGTGAAAATTGCACTTGCAGAGGTATGTGCCTTTGGTTAGTATTCACACCCGCTTCTGATGGGTGATGACGAGACTCCCCATCGATATTGGTTGAAGCTTTAACTGTGCAGATACGCGCAAGGAAACAGGTTGATTATGTACGAAGCTCTGTTAGTTGTTTTCCTTATTGTAGCGATTGGCCTCGTGGGTTTGATCATGCTGCAGCAAGGCAAAGGCGCTGATATGGGAGCCTCATTCGGTGCAGGCGCTTCTGGTACGCTGTTTGGTTCAAATGGGTCTGGCAACTTTATGACTCGTATGACCGCGGTACTGGCTACGCTGTTCTTCATCATCAGCCTGGTTCTGGGTAACCTGAACAGTAATAAAACAGCCAAAGGTAGCGAGTGGGATAACCTCACTGCGCCGGCGCAGTCTGAACAGCAGACTCAGCCAGCTAAACCGGCAACACCGGGCAATGATATCCCGCAGTAAGATCGTCAACGCTGTAGTGCGATAAAACAACGTCGCAGTCTAGTGATGTACCGAGGTGGTGAAATTGGTAGACACGCTACCTTGAGGTGGTAGTGCTCGAAAGGGCTTACGGGTTCAAGTCCCGTCCTCGGTACCAAATCTCAGTTTAACTTGCATTTTTTGCAAGGTCGGCGTATTATTCGCCACGTTTTCGGACGCGGGGTGGAGCAGCCTGGTAGCTCGTCGGGCTCATAACCCGAAGGTCGTCGGTTCAAATCCGGCCCCCGCAACCACTTTCCCTTAGAGTTCTTTTTCAAATATACTGTATGCATCGACGGACGCAATCTCAGTGATTTTTGAAAAAAATTCTTTTGGATTGTGCTCCGAAGCCGCTATGCGGCGTACAGGGTCCAGTCACAAAAAGCCCCGAATATTCGGGGTTTTTTGTTATCAGGAAATCGAAACACTGGGCTATAGGCCCTTTTTTTATGTCTTGGGGGTGGGCTTGTCCACATTAGAGCAAAAATTGACAGAGTTGATCTCTGCTCCAGTAGAAGCGCTTGGCTACGAATTAGTCGGTATTGAGTTTATTCGTGGTCGCACATCAACCCTGCGCATCTATATTGATAGTGAAGAGGGTATCAATGTTGATGATTGCGCCGATGTTAGCCACCAGGTTAGCGCAGTAATGGATGTGGAAGATCCAATTACCGTGGCTTACAACCTTGAAGTTTCCTCGCCGGGTCTCGAACGTCCTCTTTTCACTGCTGAACACTATGCACGTTTTGTCGGTGACGAGGTGAGCCTGGTACTACGCATGGCCGTACAAAACCGCCGTAAATGGCAGGGTATCATCAAGTCTGTTGAAGGCGAGATGATCACGGTGACCGTTGAGGGTAACGATGAAGTGTTCGCGCTGAGCAACATTCAGAAAGCGAACCTGGTCCCCCACTTTTAAAAGTCCGGATTGAGGCTAACCAGGATGAACAAAGAGATCTTAGCTGTAGTAGAAGCCGTTTCTAACGAAAAAGCCCTGCCGCGTGAGAAAATCTTCGAAGCGCTGGAGAGCGCTTTGGCCACTGCGACCAAAAAGAAGTATGAGCAAGAGATCGAAGTGCGTGTCAGCATCGATCGCCGCAGCGGCGATTTCGACACCTTTCGTCGCTGGCAGATTGTAGAAGAAGTCACGCAGCCGACTCGCGAGATCACGCTGGATGCAGCCCGTTATGAAGACGAAGCGTTCAATCTGGGCGAATTTGTCGAAGATCAGATTGAATCTGTCACCTTCGACCGTATCACCACCCAAACTGCTAAGCAGGTTATCGTACAAAAAGTACGTGAAGCTGAGCGTGCAATGGTGGTTGATCAGTTCCGTCAACACGAAGGCGAAATCATCACCGGCGTGGTGAAGAAAGTGAACCGTGACAACATTTCACTGGACCTCGGCAGCAATGCTGAAGCCGTGATTTTGCGTGAAGACATGCTGCCGCGTGAAAACTTCCGTCCAGGTGACCGTATCCGCGGTGTGCTGTATGCCGTTCGCCCTGAAGCGCGTGGCGCGCAGCTGTTCGTCACCCGTTCTAAACCAGAAATGCTGATCGAGTTGTTCCGCATTGAGGTGCCAGAAATTGGCGAAGAAGTTATCGAGATCAAAGCGGCAGCGCGCGATCCGGGTTCACGCGCCAAAATCGCGGTGAAGACCAACGATAAACGTATTGATCCAGTGGGCGCTTGCGTCGGTATGCGCGGTGCGCGTGTCCAGGCGGTTTCGAGCGAGCTGGGTGGCGAGCGTATCGACATTGTGCTGTGGGACGACAACCCGGCGCAGTTCGTTATCAACGCTATGGCGCCAGCCGATGTGGCGTCAATTGTGGTGGATGAAGATAATCACACCATGGATATCGCTGTTGAAGCCGGCAATCTGGCTCAGGCGATCGGCCGTAACGGCCAAAACGTGCGTCTGGCTTCCCAACTGAGCGGTTGGGAACTAAACGTGATGACCGTCGATGATCTGCAGGCTAAGCACCAAGCTGAAGCCCATGCAGCGATCGATATGTTCACCAAACATCTCGACATCGACGAAGAGTTCGCCACCATTCTGGTGGAAGAGGGCTTCTCTTCGCTGGAAGAATTGGCTTATGTGCCAATCAACGAGCTGCTGGAAATCGACGGCCTCGATGAAGAGACCATTGAAGCCCTGCGTGAACGAGCAAAAAATGCGTTAACCACCCTGGCATTAGCGAAAGAAGAGAGCCTTGGTAATCAGGAGCCCGCTGAGGATCTTCTGAATCTTGAGGGCTTGGATCGTGCGCTGGCGTATCGCCTGGCGTCGAAAGGCGTTTGCACGCTGGAAGATCTCGCTGAGCAAGGTGTTGACGATCTGACAGATATTGAAGGGCTGGATGACGAGAAAGCCGGTGCGCTGATTATGGCTGCACGTAATATCTGCTGGTTCGGCGATGACGCGTAATAACAGGAAGGAACAGCATGACAGATGTAACCGTAAAATCGCTGGCCGCCGAAATTCAGACCCCGGTCGATCGCCTGGTACAGCAATTTGCTGATGCAGGGATCCGTAAGTCTGAAAACGATGCGGTATCCCAGCAAGAGAAAGAAACCTTACTGTCTCACCTGAATCGTGAGCACGGTCAGACCGGTTCAAGCAAGCTGACTTTGCAGCGCAAGACGCGCAGCACCTTGAATATTCCCGTCACCGGGGGTAAAAGTAAGTCGGTACAAATCGAAGTCCGCAAAAAGCGCACATACGTGAAAGGCGATGCAGAGTCTGAGCAAGCTCAGGCAGAAGCAGAAGCCGAGGCGCAGCGTGAAGCGGAAGAGCAGGCGCGTCGCGAGGCGGAAGAACAAGCCCGTCGCGAAGCTGAACAGAAAGCGCAACGTGAAGCCGAAGACAAAGCCAAGCGCGAAGCCGCTGACAAGGCTAAACGTGAAGCAGCGGAAAAAGAGAAATTGACTAATCAACCTACCGATGTAGTAGCCAAGGCTGCGCAATCTGATAAAGCCCGTCGTGAAGCAGAAGCTGCCGAACTGAAACGTAAAGCAGAAGAAGAAGCACGCCGTAAGCTGGAAGAAGATGCGCGCCGCGTGGCTGAAGAAGCCCGCCGCCTGGCTGAAGAGAAAGGCGCTGAATGGGCAAAACCTGAAGAAGAGGATAAAGGCGACTATCACGTCACTACCTCTACTCACGCCCGTCAGGCAGAAGACGAGAACGATCGCCAGGTAGAAGCTGGCCGTGCACGTGCTCGCACCACCAAAGCGGCTCGTCCGGTTAAGAAAGGCAACAAGCATTCTGAAGCTAAAACCGATCGCGAAGAAGCGCGTGCTCAGGTGCGTGGCGGCAAAGGCGGTAAGCATCGTAAGCCAAGCACCCTGCAGCAGGGCTTTAACAAGCCAGCTCAGGCGGTTAACCGCGATGTTGTCATCGGTGAAACCATCACCGTTGCTGAACTGGCCAACAAAATGGCGATCAAAGGTTCTCTGGTCGTTAAAGCGATGATGAAGATGGGCGCCATGGCGACCATTAACCAGGTTATCGATCAAGAAACCGCTCAGATGGTTGCGGAAGAGATGGGTCACAAAGTGATCCTGCGCCGCGAGAATGAGCTGGAAGAAGCGGTAATGGACGATCGTGACACCGATGCTGCGCAGGAAAGCCGTGCGCCAGTCGTCACCATCATGGGTCACGTTGACCACGGTAAAACCTCGCTGCTTGACTACATTCGTTCAACGAAAGTGGCATCAGGCGAAGCGGGCGGTATTACCCAGCATATTGGTGCTTACCACGTTGAAACTGACAACGGTATGATCACCTTCCTCGATACCCCGGGACACGCCGCGTTTACCGCAATGCGTGCTCGTGGTGCGCAGGCCACGGATATCGTTATCCTGGTTGTGGCTGCTGACGATGGCGTGATGCCTCAGACCGTTGAAGCTATCCAGCATGCGAAAGCAGCCGGTGTGCCAGTGGTTGTTGCGGTTAACAAAATTGATAAGCCAGATGCTGATCCAGACCGCGTTAAGAACGAACTGACCCAGTACGGAATTCTTCCGGAAGAGTGGGGCGGTGAGAACATGTTCGTTAACGTCTCTGCGAAAGCCGGTACCGGTATCGACGACCTGCTGAATGCGATTCTGCTGCAAGCTGAAGTTCTGGAACTGTCTGCTATCCGTGAAGGTATGGCCAGCGGCGTAGTGATTGAATCGTTCCTCGACAAAGGTCGTGGCCCGGTTGCTACCGTGCTGGTACGTGAAGGAACGCTGAATAAAGGCGATATCGTACTGTGCGGCTTCGAATATGGCCGTGTACGTGCGATGCGTGACGAACTGGGTCGTGAAGTACTGGAAGCAGGTCCATCCATTCCAGTCGAAATCCTCGGTCTGTCCGGTGTGCCGGCTGCGGGTGATGAAGCGACTGTAGTACGTGATGAGAAGAAAGCGCGTGAAGTTGCACTGTATCGTCAGGGCAAATTCCGCGAAGTTAAGCTGGCGCGTCAGCAGAAGTCTAAGTTGGAGAACATGTTCGCCAACATGACTGAAGGCGAAGTGTCTGAGCTGAACATCGTGCTGAAATCTGACGTACAGGGTTCTGTTGAAGCCATCTCTGATTCGCTGCTCAAACTCTCTACCGACGAAGTGAAAGTACGCATTATTGGTTCAGGCGTGGGTGGTATCACCGAAACCGACGCCACGCTGGCTGCAGCATCCAACGCCATCATTCTCGGCTTCAACGTGCGTGCTGATGCATCTGCTCGCCGCGTGATTGACGCTGAAAACGTTGACCTGCGTTATTACTCCGTCATCTATAATCTGATCGACGAAGTGAAAGCTGCGATGAGCGGTATGCTGGCTCCAGAGTTCAAACAGCAGATTATCGGTCTGGCTGCGGTACGTGACGTGTTCAAATCACCGAAGTTTGGTGCCATCGCGGGCTGTATGGTCACTGAAGGTATCATCAAACGTCACAACCCAATCCGTGTACTGCGTGACAACGTGGTTATCTATGAAGGCGAACTGGAATCACTGCGTCGCTTCAAAGATGACGTTAACGAAGTTCGTAACGGCATGGAATGTGGTATTGGCGTGAAGAACTATAACGACGTTCGCGTTGGCGATATGATCGAAGTGTTCGAAGTGATTGAAATTAAACGCACCATCGATTGATCATCATTTGATGTGTTGCAATTTGGGAGGCCTCTGGCCTCCCGAATTATTTGGGAGAAAGAATAATGGCAAAAGAATTTGGCCGCCAACAGCGCGTTTCTCAGGAGTTGCAGAAAGAGATCGCAATTATCCTGCAGCGCGAAATTAAAGATCCACGTCTCGGTATGATGGTGACGGTTTCGGGCGTCGAAGTGTCGCGCGATCTTGCCTATGCCAAGGTGTTTGTGACCTTTTTGAATGATAAAGATGAAGAAGCAGTGCAAAACGGCCTGAAGGCGCTGAAAGAAGCCTCTGGCTATATCCGTACGCTGGTAGGTAAAGCGATGCGCCTGCGCATCGTGCCGGAGCTAACCTTCTTCTACGACAACTCGCTGATCGAAGGTATGCGCATGTCGAACCTGGTCAGCAACGTTATTAAGAGCGATGTTGAGCGTCGTGGCGATAGCCCGGCGGAAGATGACAAGGAGGACTAATGAGTCGTCCTCGTCGTCGCGGTCGCGACGTCCACGGTGTGTTTCTGCTGGATAAGCACCAAGGCGCATCTTCCAATGATGTGCTGCAGAAAGTAAAACGTCTGTTCAACGCGAACAAAGCGGGCCACACCGGCGCCCTCGATCCCCTGGCGACCGGCATGCTGCCGGTTTGCCTCGGCGAAGCCACCAAGTTTTCGCAGTATCTGCTCGATTCGGACAAGCGTTATCGCGTCATTGCTCGGCTGGGTGAACGCACCGATACGTCTGATGCCGACGGTAATATTGTTGAGACGCGTCCGATTACTTTTGATCAGGCGGCACTGGATGCAGCGCTGGACTATTTTCGTGGCGACACCATGCAGGTGCCGACCATGTTCTCCGCGCTGAAGTATCAGGGACGCAAGCTGTACGAGTACGCACGTGAAGGCATAACCGTGCCGCGTGAAGCGCGCCCGATCAAAGTGTTTGAGCTGCAGTTTATTCGCTGGGAAGGTGATGAACTGGAGCTGGAGATTCACGTCTCTAAAGGCACTTACATCCGCACTATCATCGACGATCTCGGTGAACGGCTTGGCTGCGGTGCGCACGTTATCATGCTGCGTCGTCTGCAGGTGGCGCGTTATCCGATCGAAAGAATGGTGACGCTGGAGCAGCTGCAGGAAGTGGCGGCCACCGTCAACATGGCGGAAACGCCGGATTACAGTGCGCTCGATGCGTTATTGCTGCCGATGGATAGTCCGGCAGAAGAGTTCCCGATGGTGAATTTGCTGCCTACGGTGGCGGCTTATTTCAAACAAGGTATGCCGGTTCAGGTGGCGGATGCGCCGGAACAGGGATTGGTGCGCGTGACGGAAGGTGATGAGCACAAATTCATTGGTATGGCCGAAATTGCCGACGATGGGCGCGTGGCGCCGCGTCGTCTGGTGGTAGAATTTCCTGCGTAATCAAGCCTTTCGCATTTGACCTAACGGCGCATTTGCGTTGCTATCAGGCGAAGAGTAGAATGGCGCGGCTTTAAAAGCGGGCTGCTGAATTAGAGATCGGCACCCATACATTCATTATCCAACGGAGTTTATTATGTCTCTAAGCGTAGAAGCTAAAGCAGAGATCGTTGCTAAATACGGTCGTGGTACCAACGACAGCGGTTCAACTGAAGTTCAGGTTGCTCTGCTGACTGCTCAGATTAACCACCTGCAGGGTCACTTCTCTGAGCACAAGAAAGATCACCACAGCCGTCGCGGTCTGCTGCGCATGGTATCTCAGCGTCGTAAGCTGCTGGACTACCTGAAGCGTAAAGACGTTGCTCGCTACACCGGTCTGATCGAAAGCCTGGGTCTGCGTCGCTAAGTCTGAAGAATCTGATCAAGGATGTAGCGCATGCACCATGCAAAAAAACGCATCTGACGATCAGATTTGTGCGAGTTTCGCGAAAAGGGGGCCTTTATGGCCCCTTTTTTCGAGCAATCCGCAGCAATCCGGACCAAACTCATGTATTGTTGCAGAGAGTGATCTTTGCTTGCAGAGGTTCGCGCGGCTAATGAGAGGCTTTACCGCATGGGCGGTTAAGGTTGTCATTAGTCGCGAGGATGCAACTGAAGATCGGTAATCCCCGGCGCGCCAGAATGGGCTGCGCCTCTGAATTTAAGGACTTAAATTTTGCTGAACCCGATCGTACGCAAATTCCAATATGGTCAGCATACCGTCACGCTGGAAACCGGCATGATGGCGCGCCAGGCTACCGCTGCAGTAATGGTGAGCATGGATGACACTGCTGTATTCGTTACCGTTGTTGGCCAGAAAAAAACTAAACCAGGTCAGGATTTCTTCCCGCTGACGGTTAACTATCAGGAGCGTACTTACGCTGCTGGTCGTATCCCGGGTAGCTTCTTCCGTCGTGAAGGCCGTCCAAGCGAAGGCGAAACCCTGATCTCACGACTGATTGACCGTCCAGTTCGTCCGCTGTTCCCGGAAGGCTTCATTAACGAAGTGCAGGTTATTGCAACCGTTGTTTCTGTTAACCCACAGGTTAACCCAGACATCGTTGCGATGATCGGTGCCTCTGCTGCGCTGGCTCTGTCAGGCCTGCCGTTCAATGGCCCAATCGGCGCAGCGCGCGTGGGTTATATCAACGATCAGTACGTACTGAACCCAACTGCTGATGAAATCAACGAATCACGTCTGAACCTGGTTGTTGCCGGTACCCAGAACGCGGTGCTGATGGTGGAATCAGAAGCTGACATCCTGACCGAAGAGCAGATGCTGGGCGCTGTGGTATACGGCCACGACCAGCAGCAGATCGTTATCGAAAACATCAATGCGCTGGTTGCCGAAGCGGGTAAACCACGTTGGGATTGGCAGCCACTGCCAACTAACGACGCACTGATCGCACGCGTTACTGCACTGGCAGAAGCGGGCATCAGCGACGCTTACCGCATCACTGATAAGCAAGAGCGTTACACTCAGGTTGGCGCAGTGAAAGACGCGACCATTGCTGCACTGCAGGCTGAAGATGAAACGCTGGATGCTGGCGATATCGCTGACATCGTTCACGACCTTGAGAAGAGTGTTGTTCGTAGCCGCATCATCCGTGGCGAACCGCGTATCGATGGCCGTGAGAAAGATATGATTCGTGGCCTGGATGTGCGCACTGGCGTACTGCCACGCACGCACGGTTCTTCACTGTTTACCCGTGGTGAAACGCAGGCGCTGGTTACCGCAACGCTGGGTACCGCACGTGATGCGCAGAATCTGGATGAGTTAATGGGCGAGCGTACCGATAGCTTCCTGTTCCACTACAACTTCCCTCCATACTGCGTGGGCGAAACCGGTATGGTTGGCTCACCGAAGCGTCGTGAAATTGGTCACGGTCGTCTGGCGAAGCGCGGCGTGCTGGCAGTAATGCCTAAGCAAGCGGATTTCCCCTACACCGTGCGTGTGGTTTCAGAAATCACCGAATCTAACGGTTCTTCTTCAATGGCTTCCGTGTGCGGTGCTTCTCTGGCACTGATGGATGCTGGCGTACCGATCAAAGCAGCCGTAGCCGGTATTGCGATGGGTCTGGTTAAAGAAGCCGACAACTTTGTGGTTCTGTCTGATATCCTGGGTGACGAAGATCACCTCGGCGATATGGACTTTAAAGTAGCGGGTAGCCGCGACGGTATCACTGCGCTGCAGATGGATATCAAAATTGAAGGCATCACCCGCGAAATCATGCAGGTTGCTCTGAACCAAGCAAAGGGTGCGCGTCTGCACATTCTGAGCGTGATGGAACAGGCAATCAGCACGCCGCGTCAGGAAATTTCTGAGTTCGCGCCGCGCATTTACACCATCAAAATCAGTTCAGACAAGATCAAAGATGTCATCGGTAAAGGCGGCTCAGTGATCCGTGCGCTGACCGAAGAAACCGGCACCACCATCGAAATCGAAGATGACGGTACCGTGAAGATTGCTGCTACTGATGGCCTGAAAGCCAAAGAAGCCATTCGTCGTATCGAAGAGATCACTGCTGAGATCGAAGTTGGCCGCGTTTACTCTGGTAAAGTGACACGTATCGTTGATTTCGGTGCCTTCGTGGCAATCGGCGGCGGTAAAGAAGGTTTGGTGCACATCTCTCAGATCGCCGACAAGCGCGTAGAGAAAGTGACCGATTACCTGCAGATGGGCCAGGAAGTTCCAGTGAAAGTGATGGAAGTGGACCGTCAGGGCCGTGTACGCCTGAGCATCAAAGAAGCGACAGAGCAGAAACCAGCGGAAGAAGTTGCTACCGCTGCATCTGATGCATCTGACGCCGAGTAAGCGTTTACCGATTTACCTCTCCCTGCTTTGCGGGGAGAGGTGTTTAGATCATCGCGAGGGCGGGAATCCTTGTGCACAGCAGGAGGATGACAGGATGGTTGTCCCAATGTTTGTATTCGGGAGTGGGAAATGAAGCCTTTTTTGCGCTGGTGTTTTGTTGCGACAGCTCTCACGCTGGCAGGATGCAGCAACTCCAATTGGCGTAAGAACGAAGTTCTGGCAGTACCTTTGCAGCCCACACTGCAGCAAGAGGTGATCCTGGCGCGAATGGAACAAATTCTTGCCAGTCGTGCCCTGACCGATGATGAACGCGCACAGCTATTATATGAGCGCGGAGTGTTGTATGATAGTTTGGGTCTGAGGGCATTAGCGCGGAACGATTTTTCGCAAGCGCTGTCTATAAGACCAGATATGCCTGAGGTATTTAACTATCTCGGTATATACTTAACGCAGGCAGGCAACTTTGATGCTGCCTATGAAGCGTTTGATTCTGTACTTGAGCTTGATCCAACTTACAACTATGCGCATTTAAACCGTGGTATCGCCCTCTATTACGGCGGTCGATACAAGTTAGCGCAAGATGATCTGCTGGCGTTTTATCAAGACGATCCTAACGATCCATTCCGCAGCCTTTGGCTCTATCTCGTTGAAAGCGATATGGATGCCGACAAGGCAAAAGTTACGCTGAGACAGCGTCATGACAAAGCGGTTCGCGATCAATGGGGATGGAATATTGTCGAGTTCTACCTTGGCGACATCAGTGAAAAAACGCTGATGGAACGTCTCAAGGCGGACGCAACGGATAACACCTCGCTCGCTGAACATCTCAGTGAAACCAACTTCTATTTAGGTAAGTATTACCTAAGTCTGGGGGAGAAGGACGACGCGAAAGCGTTGTTCAAACTGGCGGTGGCCAACAACGTAAATAACTTTGTTGAGCACCGATACGCATTGTTGGAACTGGCGCAACTCGGCCAGACACAAGACGATTTATCAGAATCTGACCAGCAATAGCTGACGAACTTTTATTGCCTGAATACCTGTAAAGTCATCATCTTCAGAGATGAGGGCTTTTCTGTTCGTCAAAACTTCTAATTTGAGCCGGTTCACACTTTTTGATGAAAATGACTGAAAGTTTTCACGACGAGTTATGTAGACTGGCCGCCGCAATCTAAGAGGCACGTGTACTACATGACTGATATTCAAACCACTTTTGCTGACCTTGGCCTGAACGCCGACATCCTCGAATCACTGAACGGTATGGGCTACGTAAAGCCTTCTCCAATCCAGGCTGAGTGTATTCCTCACCTGCTGGCTGGCCGTGACGTGTTGGGTATGGCGCAGACCGGTAGTGGTAAAACTGCGGCATTCTCACTGCCGCTGCTAAACAACATTGATGCTACTGTTAAAGCACCGCAAATTTTGGTGCTGGCACCTACCCGCGAATTGGCGGTACAGGTTGCTGAAGCCGTCACAGAATTCTCTAAACATATGCGTGGCATTAACGTGGTAGCCCTGTACGGCGGCCAACGTTATGACGTACAGCTGCGCGCACTGCGTCAGGGACCACAAGTTGTTGTCGGTACCCCTGGTCGTCTGCTGGATCACCTGAAGCGTGGCACGTTAGATCTGTCTAACCTGCGCGGTCTGGTGCTGGACGAAGCGGATGAAATGCTGCGTATGGGCTTCATCGAAGACGTTGAAACCATTATGGCGCAGATTCCAGACGGTCATCAGACCGCGCTGTTCTCAGCCACCATGCCAGAAGCGATTCGTCGTATTACCAAGCGTTTCATGAAAGATCCACAGGAAGTGCGCATCCAGTCAAGCCTGACTACGCGCCCGGACATTTCTCAGTCTTACTGGACCGCTTACGGCCGTAAAACTGATGCGCTGGTTCGTTTCCTGGAAGCGGAAGATTTCGATGCAGCCATCATCTTCGTGCGTACCAAAAATGCCACGCTGGAAGTGGCCGAAGCGCTGGAGCGCAGCGGTTATAACAGCGCAGCACTGAACGGCGACATGAACCAGGCACTGCGTGAGCAGACGCTGGAGCGTTTGAAAGATGGTCGTCTCGACATCCTGATCGCGACCGACGTTGCAGCACGTGGTCTGGACGTTGAGCGTATCAGTCTGGTCGTAAACTTTGATATCCCAATGGATGCAGAGTCTTACGTTCACCGTATCGGTCGTACCGGCCGTGCTGGTCGTGCAGGTCGTGCGTTGCTGTTCGTTGAGAACCGCGAGCGTCGTCTGCTGCGCAACATCGAACGCACCATGAAGCTGACCATTCCAGAAGTTGAGCTGCCGAACGCAGAACTGCTGGGTGAGCGTCGTCTGGCTAAGTTCGCGGCGAAAGTACAGCAGCAGCTGGAAAGCAGCGATCTGGATCAGTACCGCGCACTGCTGAGCAAAATGCAGCCGGGCGAAGATCTGGATATCGAAACGCTGGCCGCAGCACTGCTGAAAATGGCTCAGGGCGAACGTCCACTGATTCTGCCACCAGAAGCACCGCGTCCAGCACGTCGCGAGTTCAGCGATCGTCCTGAGCGTCGTGATTCACGTGATTCTCGTGGTCCACGCGAAAGCCGTGACAGCCGCGATGGCGATCGTCCACGTCGTGAACGTCGTGACGTTGGCGAAATGCAGCTGTATCGCATTGAAGTGGGCCGTGATGATGGTGTTGAAGTTCGTCACATCGTTGGCGCGATCGCTAACGAAGGTGACATCAGCAGCCGTTACATCGGTAACATCAAGCTGTTTGGTACTCACTCAACCATCGAGCTGCCGAAAGGCATGCCGGGCGAAGTGCTGCAGCACTTTACTCGTACGCGTATTCTGAACAAACCGATGAATATGCAGCTGATGGGTGATGCGCCAGTGCACGAGCGTAGCGAACGTCGTCCATCTGCTGGCGGCGAACGTCGTGGCAATGGCGCACCGCGCGGTGATGGTGCTCCACGTGGCGAAGGCGCTCCACGTCGCTTCTCCGAACGTCGTGAAGGTGGCCGTGAAGGCGGACGCTTCAGCCGTGAAGGTGGTCGTGGCCCGCGTCCAGAAGGCGCTGCTGCACCACGTCGTCGTGACGCATAAGCGATAAACGCGAAAAGTAAAAAGGGACGCTAATGCGTCCCTTTTTTTATGCCTGTGGAAAGTAAATTTTACACGCCACCAGCAATCAGCACGCGTTCACCGCTAACGTAAGCTGACTCTTCTGACGCCAGAAACAGCGCCACCTGCGCCACATCTTCCGGCAAGCCAAAGCGTCCGAGCGGCGTTGCCGCTATCAGCTGTGCTTTCAACTCCGGGTGCATCTTCTTCGCCGCCAGCAAACCTTCAGTCAAAATAATGCCGGGTGCTAACGCATTGACGCGAATATTACGTGGCCCAAGCTCGCGTGCGAGGCCCTGCGTTAAGGTATCGATCGCGCCTTTGGTTGCTGCCCAAAGCACCGAGCCGGGCGTGCTGCGTTGGCTATTTAAAGCGCTAAGGTTGATGATGGAACCGCCGCGTGCGGGGAAATGTTTTGCCGCCTGCTGACACACCAGCAAGGTACCCAGCAGATTCACATTCAGCTGCTGCTGCATCTCGCTGAGGCTAAGCCCGGCAAAGTCACCGTGGTGAAAAATGCCGGCGTTATTCACCACAATATCGGGCGCGCCAAACTGCTCAATGCTGCTAGCGAACAAGCGCTGCACATCGGCCTCGCGTGAGATATCAGCCTGTACGGCGATGGCGTCGCTACCCAGCGCCTGAATGTCGGTCACCACATCCGCCGCACCCATTTCGTCCTGAAGATAATTCACCACCACCCGAGCACCGGCCGCCGCGAAAGTCATGGCGATGGCGGCACCAATGCCTTTCGAAGCGCCCGTCACCAGCGCAATTTTGCCTTCAAGTGTTTTCATCGTGTCTCTCCACCTGAGATTTCGGGGAAGATAAAGCATGCGCTGTCCATACAATCGGGTGGTAGCGCAATCCTGCAAGCTTCTTGCACGATCCTGCAAATCTGCTGTTCAAGGACTAGTCGCAGCGCCAACCACAAGCGAGAATATCAAATCAGTGATTTCTTACCGCGGAGCACCGAGCGCATGATTCATCAGGAACAATGGCAGCAGTTGGTGGCAATTATTGCTCGCCACGCACCGCAGGATGGTCGTCACTATTGCCCAATCGACTTTCTCTCTTTCGGCCGCAGTTCTCAGCCCACCAGTTTGGCGCATGTGGCGACTTGGGCGAGCTTTGCCCTGATCGCGCAGGGGCAAAAAGCGCTGCGCATGGGTGATGAAGTGATGCATTAAGGGCCGGGCGATTTACTGTTGGTGACGCTTGATATGCCGGTGCAATCCTGCGTGGTCATGGCAACGCCAGAGAAACCGAATCTTGGTGTGGGCATCACCATCAACGAAACGCGTCTGATGCGTTATCTGGAACACTTTCCGCACCATCAACTCGGCAGCACGGCGGTGAGCGAGCGCGGTATCGCCGTGCATAAAGTCGCGCCCCCGTTGGTGGATGCGGTGATGCGTTTGGTCGAGTTGCTGGATCACCCGCAGGACATTGCTGCGCTGGCACCGTTGATTGAGCAGGAGATTTTCTATCGTTTGCTGACTGGACCCGAAGGGCCGCGCATTCTCAACATGGCGTTGACGGAACGGCCAGGCAACAAAGTGGCGCGCGCCGCGCGTTGGCTACGCGAAAACTTTCATCAGCCGTTGAAAATGGATTTTCTGGCGAGCAGCGTAGGGATGAGTATTTCGTCGCTGCATCATCACTTTAAAGCGGTAACGGCGATGACGCCGATGCAGTATCAAAAGCAGCTGCGGCTCAACGAGGCGCGGCGTTTGATGTTGATTGAGAAGCTGGATGCCGGCACGGCGGGTTATCGGGTGGGTTATCAAAGTGCTTCGCAGTTCAGTCGCGAATACAGCCGTTTTCACGGTCAGTCACCGGCGCGAGACGTGCGAACCATTGCGGTGGGCCCAGAGTGGTTAAACCCACCGCAATGAGGTTTACAGCGTGCGCGCTGCTTCCATTGCCAGCGCGAAGGAGCGCAGACGCGCCTGCGAATCGTAAATCTGGCCGTTAACCATAATCTCGTCCGCCTGGGTTTCACGCATCAGCGCGGCGAGGCCGCTGCGGACTTTATCGCTATCGCCGACAATCGACATGCTGAGTGCCTGCTGCACGCCATATTGCTCGGACGGCGACCACAGATTATCCATGTTCTCCACCGGCGCAGGTAGCGGACCCGGTTTGCCGCGACGCAGGTTAATAAACTGCTGCTGCATCGAGGTGAACAGGAAGCGGGCGTCACGTTCGCTATCGGCTGCGACGACGTTGACGCACACCATCGCATACGGCTTCGCCAGACGCGTGGAAGGTTTGAATTTCTCACGATAGAGATGCAGCGCCTGGAACAGCAGATCCGGCGCGAAATGCGAGGCAAATGCAAACGGCAAACCCAGCTGAGCGGCCAGTTGCGCGCTGTACAGGCTGGAACCGAGCAGCCACACCGGAATTTTCAATCCTAAACCTGGAACTGGTTGTACTGGTGGATGTTCTCCCTCTTCGGCGTCAAACCAGCGAATCAGTTCAGAGACATCTTCTGGAAAACTATCTGCCTGGCCGCTGGAAAGATGACGACGCAATGCCAGCATGGTGCGTTGGTCGGAACCCGGCGCGCGGCCCAGTCCCAAATCGATGCGCCCAGGATAGAGTGACTCGAGGGTACCAAACTGTTCGGCGATCACCAGCGGCGCGTGATTGGGCAGCATAATGCCGCCTGAACCGAGGCGCAGCGTTTCGGTATTAGCCGCTAAATAGCCAATCAGCACTGACGTCGCGGCGCTGGCAATCCCCGTCATATTATGGTGTTCCGCCAGCCAGTAGCGGTGAAAGCCCAGTGCTTCGGATTGACGGGCCAGTGCCAGCGAATTATGGAACGCGTCGCGTGCAGTGGAACCTTGTGGAATAGGGGCCAGATCCAACACGGACAGGCGAACAGTTTTTTTCTCAGACATGGGCACTCCAAATAGGGATGGCGCAGGTGTTTAGTCGGACCTGCGCTTGTGAGTATTACTCATCGTTACCTATATTAAAACTGCTAATAACAGCAGGAATATAGCCGGAATGTGCCTTTACCTGCCGCCTTCCAGTGCCATTCCCGCCAGGCGACGCCAATAACCATTACAATCACTGCCGCGCGCCATCATTAGCGGCGCCTGACCGGCTTCGTTGGCGCGGAAGCGATCCACTTCGGCGAGTGTACTTTCGCCCTGGGGCGACAAACGTACAATGTCGATCCAGTTATGCATGCCGCTCAGGTCATTGCCGAGGTTGTAGCAATAGCCGCTCATGGTCTGAATGCCGTTGAGCACAAACACCTGCTGGCCTTCCTGCGAGAGCATGCGGCGGCCGGTTGGGTAATTGATGCAGCAGGTTTGGCAATCATCTTTGCCACGATTCTCAGCGCGTGCGGTAAAGCAGCGTGCTGACAGCGCCAGCGGCAGATGACCATAGCCGAGCACTTCCACTTCAAATTGTTCGCGTACACCCGCCGCATCGCACTGTTGCAGCAGCTGAATCAGCCAGTCGCGGGACATCTCCACCGGAATGCACCAGCGCGTCATGCCTTCTTTCAGCAACAGTTGCAGCGTCTGCGCGTTATACACATTCAGTGTCGGGCCAGCGACAAACGGCAATTTGCGCTCCGCCGCCATGTTCACGGTGCCGATATCATTGGCTTCCAGCAGGAACTCTCCGTTCTCGACATAGCGGCGCAGCTCTTTGACTTCCGATGGCGACTGCAGCAGTGCCAACGTACTCAGCACCACTTGCTTGCCCTGAAGCGCCAGCATGCGCGCGATGTCCATCCATTGATGGAACGAGGTAGCGCGTCTTTTACTGCAGACGGCTTCGCCGAGATAAATGATCTCCGCGCTGCTCTCGGCGGCGCGTTGATAAAAGGTTTCCAGCGTTGCAGTTGGCCAGTACCACAGCACCGGCCCGATGGCGTATTTCATGTGATCTCCTTATTGCCAGTCACGGTGATAAGCACCGAGCGTGGTTTGGCTGCCTTCTGATAACTCGCCCAACGCCTGCATCCAGGGTTCCTGCACGGCATACTGTTCCGGCGATGCCATGCAGCGATCAATGGCCTGACGCCAAACTTTCGCTACCTGCGCCACATAGGCCGGGCTGCGCTGACGTCCTTCAATTTTCACCGAGGCAATGTTGGCGCGCAGCAGTTCAGGCAGCAGCGACAAGGTGTTCAGGCTGGTAGGCTCTTCCAGTACGTGATAGAGCTGGTTATCAACTTCGTAACGGCCTTTGCACAAGGTGGGATAGCCAGCGCTCTCGTCGGGTGCGTAACGGTCAATCAGCACCTCATTCAGGCGTGATTCCATGCCTTTTGGCGTCTGCTGCCAGCGGACAAATTTCGCTGGCGAGCAGGCTCCCGCGCTGTTAGGCGACTCGCCGGTCAGCCAGGAAGAGAGGTAGCAGCGGCCTTCAGCCATAATGCACAGGCTACCGAAGGCGAACACTTCCAGCGGTACCGGCGTTTCACGCGCCAACTGTTTGACCTGATGCATCGACAGCACGCGCGGCAGCACCACGCGGCTGAGTTGAAAATGACGATGGTAAAAATGGATGGCCTGCAGATTGGTGGCGGAGGCCTGTACCGAAAGATGACGCTCAACCTGCGGATAATGTTTTGCCGCGTACTCCAGCGTGGCAATATCCGCCAGAATCAACGCATCCGCGCCGTTCTGAGCGGCAACATCAATCGCGCTTTGCCAGCGATTGATGCCATCAGGATGGGCGAAGGTGTTGATTGCCACATGCAATTTGCGGCGATGCTGATGCAGATAGCGTGCGGCTTCAGCCAGTTTCTTATCGGTAAAATTGAGGCCAGCAAAGTGGCGGGCATTGGTATCGTCTTTCAGGCCGACATACACCGCGTCAGCACCATGCTCCACCGCCGATTTCAGCGCAGGCAAATTCCCCGCCGGACACAGCAGTTCCATACATTTTCCTCCCCGGATTCTGAAGCCGAAGAGTGTAAATAACTGACCCGACAGCAATGTTGATTTAAGGCAGTGAAAGCGGCATTGATGATCGGGAGTGAAGGTTTTTCGTCCAGCCAGGCGGCGATTTCCTTGATCTCAGTGGAGGCGAAGCCGGTCAGATGTGGCAAAATAGATGAAATTTTCTGAAGGGAATGACGATGATGTTTGCGCGCTTACGCGGTCTGATTGTTGAAAAAGGGCCAGAATTCCTTGCTTTACCTGTTTCCATTACCCCTTTCCCGCTAAAAAAAGCTATTCTGCAACAACTCCTAAACTGGCAATTTCGTCATGCTTTGTCTGAAGGTGAGTTAGACTTTCTGGAAGGGCGTTATCTGGGGATTGAGGTTGCCGATGTGAATCTGCGCTGGATCACCACCCTGCAAGCAGGGCGCCTGACCGTTTCGCGCGACACCGAGGCTGATGTCTGGTTTCGCGGTGAAGCCAACGATCTGTTGCTGGTGGCAGCACGCAAAGCGGATCCCGATATGTTGTTCTTTCAACGCCGTCTGGTGATTGAAGGTGACACTGAGCTGGGACTTGAGGTGAAAAACCTGATGGATGCCATTGAACTGGATGCCATGCCCACGCCATTACGCACGGGATTGCAGCAGCTCGCTGCTTTTATTGAGGCAGGAATGAAACAGGACGCGAAGGCCGCTGAGGCGCGCGCGGGGATCTCATGTTGATTCGTACTGAAATTGGCGTTGATGCAGCAGGCATCGATAGCCTGTTAAAGCGCAGTTTTGCTACCGCTGCCGAAGCGGAACTGATACAGCAACTGCGCGAAGATGGCTTGCTGACTCTCGGTGTAGTTGCCACGGATGATGAAGGTCAGGTGCTGGGTTATGCCGCTTTCAGTCCGGTGACCCTGCAGGGAGAAGACCGCAACTGGGTCGCTTTGGCGCCGCTCGCCGTGGATGAATCGGTGCGCAAACAGGGCCTTGCTAAACGGCTGGTGTATGAAGGATTGGATTCACTGAATGAGTTCAGCTACAGCGCCGTAGTGGTGCTGGGCGATCCTGAGTTCTACAATCCACTCGGCTTTGAACCGGCGGCACGTCATGGTTTGCACTGTCGCTGGTTAGGCAGTGAAGCGGCCTTTCAGGTCTACAAACTGGCCGACGATGCGTTTGTCGGTGCAGAAGGGCTGATCGAATTCGCGCTGCCGTTTAACCGTTTCGACTAAACCAGGCCACTAAGCAGGGCGGCTGCTGTGCAACCAGCAGCAGCTTTTGCGCGCGGCTCAGCTGCTTCACCTGATATTCCAGGCGTGACGCCGCCGCCCGATCGCCCGCATCGCAGTGAAACACCAGCGTCAGCGGGCCCTTGCCACGCAGCGAACGCGCGCCGCGTCCCTGCTGATGCTGTTGCAGCCGACGATTAACATCGGTGGTGATGCCGGTATACAGCATCCCTGCGGCGGTTTGTAGCAGATAAAGCTGCCAGCCTTGTTCCATCATACTTATCCCGAAAATTAGCTGGCAGGCAGTGTAGCGCGCTTCAGGCCGCATCGCTATTCGCCGCACGGAGTCCAATTTTGTCCGACCATGCTCATCTGATTCGCTACTTAAAAAAACAGCACGTGCTGTCGTTATCTGCCAGCCACGGCGACGATCTGTGGTGTGCCAACTGCTTTTATGTATTTGATGCCGCGAACATGGCGTTCTGGCTGATGACTGAACCAGACACGCGCCATGGCGCATTAATCCAGTCAAATCCGCGCGTGGCGGGCACGGTGAATGGCCAGCCAAAAAGTGTGCTGCTGATTAAAGGCGTGCAGTATCGCGGCGTGATTCAGCTGCTAAGCGGAGACAGGGAAGTTATTGCGCGTCACGCCTATCAAAAGCGTTTTCCAGTGGCAAAGAAAGTCACCGCACCATTGTGGGAAATCGTGCTCGACGAAGTGAAGATGACCGACAATGCGCTGGGCTTTGGCAAAAAGATTATCTGGACCCGGCCTTAGGGCCGCCATTCACGGCGACCCCAATGCAGGAAAAACTATCAGGCCGCGTTCAAAATCCGCAGCGATTCGCGATTAAACGCGGGCAGGTCTTCAGGCGTGCGGCTGGTAACTAACTTGTCATCATCCACCACCACTTCTTTATCGTAAAAATCCGCACCGGCATTACGCAGATCGATGGCGATGGCTTTTACGCTGGTCATTTTGCGGCCGCGCACGCCGTTCGCGCTGATCAGCAGCTGCGGGCCATGGCAAATGGCAAACACCGGCTTGCCGCTGGCGACAAACTCCCTGGTGAAGTTGACGAAGCGATCGTCACCGCGCAGGGCATCGGGCGAGTGTCCGCCGGGCAGCAGCAGCGCATCGAACTCGGCTGCATTCACATCATCAATAGCCTTGTCGATGTTGACCTCAGCTTTACCCTGTTTCCCTTTAACGATGTTGCCGGCCTTAAACTCGATGGTAACCACTTCATGGCCCGCCTGAGTGTAAGCCTCCGCCGGTGAGGTAAACTCTGAGTCTTCAAATTCATTGGTAATCAGTACCGCTATTTTCTTGCTCATCTTTTTCCTCCTTGTTGATCACGAACCTTATGTTCGTTGCACTTCTAACCCAACAAGCCTGGTAGCCATGTCGCAAAAAGCAAGCCAGCCGGCAATTCTTCCGGGAGGTAAATTTCCGCGCCGGATCAAGTTTAGGCGATTTCCACATGGCGCAATGAAATGACCTGAATGACACTAAGGCCTTTCCGCCGCGTATCCTAACGCGGCATCGTTATTCAGTTGAATACGGAATTCCGTGATGACCCAACTCCCTTCTCATGCCCCGGCGACACGCTTCGCCTGGTGGAAACCGCTGCTGTTCCTCGCCGTGGTAGTAATCGGCCTGTGGTATGTCAAATGGCAGCCTTATTACGGCAAAGCCTTTACTGCTGCCGAAACGCATTCGATCGGTAAATCGATTCTGGCCAATGCGTCGGACTCACCGTGGCGCGCGGCGCTCGATTACGCCATGGTCTATTTCCTCGCCGTGTGGAAAGCGGCCGTGCTCGGGGTGATCCTCGGATCGTTGGTGCAGGTGCTGATTCCGCGCGCCTGGCTGCTGCGTCTGATGGGCAGCTCACGCTTTGGCTCGACGCTGATGGGCACTGGATTAGGTTTGCCGGGCATGATGTGCAGCTGCTGTGCGGCGCCGGTAACCGCTGGCTTACGTCAGTCACAGGTTTCCAGCGGTGCGGCGATGGCGTTCTGGCTGGCGAATCCGCTGCTCAATCCTGCCACGCTGATTTTTATGGGCTTTGTGCTCGGCTGGCATTTTGCGGCGATTCGGCTGGTGGCAGGTTTGATGATGGTGTTGGGCATCGCGTGGCTGGTGCAGCGCAGCGTGCCGGATCAGGTCGTTACCGCGCCCGTTATCCCGGCCCGCGATGAACAGCCGTTTCTGTCACGCTGGCTGCGGGTGATGTGGCGACTGTTCTGCAACACCATTCCGCTGTATATCGTCGCGGTATTGTTGCTCGGCGCCGCGCGCGTGTGGCTGTTCCCGCACGCGGATGGCGCGGTGGGTAATACGCTGTTTTGGGTGATGTTGATGGCAATCGCCGGCTGCCTGTTTGTGATTCCTACCGCCGCGGAAATCCCGATTGTGCAGACCATGATGCTGGCGGGCATGGGCATTGCGCCCGCGCTGGCGTTATTAGTCACGCTGCCCGCCGTGAGTGTGCCGTCGTTATTGATGCTGCATCGCGCCTTTCCCGCACGGGCGCTGTGGATCGCGCTGATCGGCGTGGCAGGCAGCGGCATGCTGCTCGGCGTGCTCGCTTTGTGGCTGGCGTAACCACCAAATCTTCTGATTGCGGCTGCCGCGCCACAGCAGCCGCGCATCTTTCTCCGCTTCGATAAAGCGTCCATCAATCAGCACATCAATTTCCTCCACCACTTCGCGCTGCGCCGCGCTGAGTTCCGCCATTTCATATCCGGTCCACAGCCAGATATCCTTATCCGGACACTCACGCCGCACGCGTTTCACCAGACGACGTATATGCGGCACGTTGTGCGGATGCAGCGGATCGCCGCCGCTCAGCGACAAGCCCTGGCGCGCAATGCGCCGATCGTTAAGATCGGCGATCAGCTGCTCTTCCATCTCCAGCGTAAACGGCACGCCGGAATCCAGCCGCCACGTGCTTTGGTTGTAGCAGCCGCGACATTGATGTTCGCAGCCCGCGACAAACAGCGTGCAGCGCGTGCCGGGCCCGTTAACGATATCAACCGGATAATAGCCGTGGATGCGCATCATCCCAGTTTTCCTGTCTCCAGATGTTTAACGCGCCGCTGTACTTCTTGCTGCTTACCGGCATTAAATGGACGCGCATCCGGGCTGCCGAGATAGCCGCACACGCGGCGCGTCACCGACACGCGCGCCGGATCGTGATTACCACAGCATGGGCAGGTAAACCCTTTGCTGGTGCAGCTGAACTCGCCGCTAAAGCCGCATTCGTAGCACTCATCAATCGGCGTATTGGTGCCGTAATAGGGCACGCGGTGATAGCTGTAATCCCAGACATCTTCGAGCGCCTTGAGGTTGTGCTGGATGTTGGGATATTCGCCGTAACAGATGAATCCGCCGTTAGCGATGGCGGGATAGGGCGCTTCAAAGTCGATCTTGTCGTACGGATTGACCTTCTTCTCCACGTCGAGATGGAAGCTGTTGGTGTAATACCCTTTGTCGGTAACGCCGGCCACCACGCCAAATTCGGCGGCATCGAGGCGACAGAAGCGGTCGCACAAATTCTCGCTCGGCGTGCTGTACAAGCTGAAGCCGTAGCCGGTTTCCGCTTTCCACGCATCCACCGCGCGGCGCAGGTGCGTAACAATCGCCACGCCTTTTTCCCGCAGGTAATCGGCGTCATACGGATGCACTTGGTTGCCGCTCAGTGCATTCAGCGTTTCATGCAAGCCGATGTAGCCAAGGGAAATTGAGGCGCGGCCGTTGCAGAAAATGGCGCCCACTTCGTCATCCGCTTTCAGGCGCACGCCGCAGGCGCCTTCCATATAGAGAATCGGCGCTACGCGCGCTTTGGTTTTTTCCAACCGGGCGATACGCGTCATTAAGGCACGTTTCGCCAGCGCCAGACGTTCATCGAGCAAGCGCCAGAACTGCGCTTCATCGCCTTTGGCTTGCAGCGCGATACGTGGCAGATTGAGGCTAATGACGCCAATATTGTTGCGGCCTTCGTGAATCTGCTCGCCGTTCTCCTCGTAGACGCCAAGGAAGCTACGGCAGCCCATCGGCGTTTTAAACGAGCCGGTCACTTCCACCACTTTTTCGTAGTTGAGGATATCCGGATACATGCGCTTGCTGGCGCACTCTAACGCCAGCTGCTTGATATCGTAATTAACATCGCCAGGCCGATGATTCACGCCTTCGCGGATAGCAAACACCAGTTTCGGGAATACCGCGGTTTTGTGATTTTTGCCCAATCCGGCAATGCGGTTGCGCAGAATGGATTGCTGGATCAGGCGCGCGGCCCAGTCGGTGCCGAGGCCAAAGCCAAAGGTGACAAACGGCGTCTGGCCGTTGGCGGTGTGCAGCGTATTCACTTCATATTCCAGCGACTGAAACGCGTCGTAGCACTCTTTCTCGGTGCGAACGCGCGCATAGGCTTCGGCATCCGGAATCTGCCATTCCAGCGCCACCGCGCGGTGTTTTTCCAGACTGAGCGTAACGAACGGTGCCAGCACTTCATCAATGCGATTGATGGTGGTGCCGCCGTAAATGTGGCTGGCGACCTGCGCGATGATCTGTGCGGTCACCGCCGTGGCGGTGGCGATTGATTTGGGCGGCTCGATCTCGGCGTTGCCCATCTTAAAACCGTGGGTCAGCATGCCGTGCAGATCGATTAGCATGCAGTTAAACATCGGGAAGAACGGAGAATAGTCGAGATCGTGATAGTGGATGTCACCACGTTCATGCGCCAGCACCACATCGCGTGGCAAGAGTTGCTGCTGAGCGTAATGTTTGGCGACGATGCCAGCCAGCAAATCGCGCTGGGTGGGAATCACTTTACTGTCTTTATTGGCGTTTTCATTGAGCAGCGCGGCGTTGGTTTGCTCCACTAAACCGCGAATAGCGTGATGCAGTTTACCGCGCTGCTCGCGTGCTAAATCGCGGTCATGGCGATATTCGATGTAGGCACGCGCCAGCTGCGGCCAGCGTCCGCTCATTAGCGTCTCTTCCACCGCACACTGAATGTCGCGGATATCCACTTCAGCCTGTTCAGCCAGCTGCTGGCTGACCTGCGCCGCCACTTGCGCGCACCACGCCGTATCATCGATTTGTACCGCAGCTGCAGCCGCGTTGACTGCCGCCTCGATCCGCTGCGCATCAAACGGCACTCTGCAGCCGTCACGCTTAATCACCACCGTCGCCATTTCTTCTCCATGAAACTATATGTAGATAATTTTAAGGAGTTTAATCGCTATATGTGGTGTTTACGCGCTAATTAATCGCCCCCGCTTTGACCTATAGCAAAGAAGCCACAACCAGGAATGAAAGCCGTGCAATGGTGACGACGGCGTTAAAAGTTTTAACCTGCCTTGATTTCAGTCCGTCGCCACTTGCTTTGCGAAGCGAAACAGGTTTAATGGGCCTTTTGCCCATTTTGGTCCGTTGTTTCATTTAGAAGGATGCCCAGATGCCATTGCAAAGAACTCTGCTTGCCTGTTGTTTATCCATGACTTTTTCCGCCTTCGCCGCACCGGCTGGAGATTTACCGCTGATGCCGTGGCCACAAAGCGTTGTGCAGCCAGGCGGCGGCGGGGCGTATGCGTTAACACCGCAGCTCACGTTGCATATCTCGGGCGATCATCTGGAAGGTGCTGAATCGCGCTGGCGCGCGCGTATTGCGCGGCAAACCGGCTGGCCGCTGCTGCCGGCCAGCGCATCCAGCGATCATCCCAGCATTCAGGTACAAATCGCGCAGGCGGTTGATCCGCTTCCCCAGCCAGACAGCGACGAAAGTTATCATCTGCTGGTTAACAGCGATGGCGTCTTGCTGAAAGCCAACACGCGCTTTGGCGCGATGCGCGGCATGGAAACCGTGCTGCAGCTGATTGAAAACACCGAAAACGGCACCGAAATTCCCTACGTCACCATTGATGACAAACCGCGCTTTCCGTGGCGCGGCGTGCTGATCGATTCGGCGCGCCACTTCCTGCCAATTGAAACCGTGAAACGACAAATCGACGGCATCGCCGCCGCGCGTATGAACGTGTTTCACTGGCACTTAACCGACGATCAAGGTTGGCGATTTGCCTCCAGCCACTATCCGCAGCTGCAGGAGAAAGCCAGTGACGGCTTGTACTACACGCAGCAGCAGATGCGCGATGTGGTGCGCTACGCCACGCAGCGCGGCGTACGCGTGGTACCGGAAATCGATCTGCCCGGTCATGCGTCGGCGATAGCAGTAGCGATGCCGGAGTTAATGAGCGCGCCGGGACCGTATCAGATGGAGCGCGGCTGGGGCGTGTTTAAGCCGCTGCTCGATCCCAGCAACGAAGCGGTATTTCGCTTTATCGACACCTTAATGGGCGAAGTGACGGCGATCTTCCCCGATCCCTACATCCACATTGGCGGTGATGAGGTTGATCCAACCCAGTGGAATGATTCCACACGCATTCAGCAGTTTATGCGCGACCACGGTTTAAAGGATACGCATGCGCTGCAAGCCTGGTTTAATCAGCGCGTTGAGAAAATCCTCGAAGCGCATCAGCGCCGCATGATCGGCTGGGATGAGGTTTACCATCCTGATCTGCCTAAAAGCATTCTGATTCAATCGTGGCAAGGACAGGATGCGTTGGGCACGGTGGCGAAAAACGACTTCCGCGGCATCCTCTCCACCGGTTTCTATCTCGATCAGCCGCAAACCGCCGCTTACCACTATCGCAATGAACCCTGGCCGCAGGGGCTCAACGGCGCGGATCAGGTGCAGGCTGGTGAGCAGGCGCAGAGCTGGCAATTCACCATGCCGCGTTTGAAAGGCAGCGCGCTGAAAGGCAGCTTTACCCTGATAGAAGGGAAAAACGGCTGGCGCGGCTTTATCGATTTCAGCGGCAAAGCGCGTCGCATGGTCAGTGATATTCGCTGGCTGTCGCCCACACAGCTGACGTTCAGCGTCGATACGTGGATGGGGCCATTCCAGCCGATGGTGACGCTAACGCAAGACAAGCTGACCGGTTATATGCTGGTGGGCAACGTGCGCTATCCCGCAGAAGGCAGCAAGTTGCCTCAGGTGCCAACCGGCATTGCGCCATCGCTGCCGACGCCGCAACAGATGCAGAACAACCTGATTGGCGGCGAAGCGGCGCTGTGGGCGGAGAACGTTAACAGCCGGGTAATCGACACACGCCTGTGGCCGCGCGCCTTTGTGGTGGCGGAGCGTTTATGGTCGGCGCAGGATGTCACCGACAGCGATAACATGTATCAGCGCCTGAGCGCGGTGGATCGCTGGAGCACTGTTTCTGTCGGCTTGCAGCAGCATCAGCAGGCTGAAGTGCAGATGATGCGACTGGCGAACAGCAGCGACATCACGTCACTGCGCATATTGGCCGAAGTGCTGGAGCCAGCGCAGTACTACACGCGCCAGCATCTGAAATTTCAGGCGGGACATTATGACTATTTTGAACCGCTCAATCGTTTGGCGGATGTGTTGCCGGCCGAGAGCAACGCGGTGCGTGTGCTGGATAAGCAGGTGGATCGCTTGATCGCCAATCGCGCCGATCATGCGGCGGCGCATGCCATCCGTCAGCAATTGCAGCGCTGGCAGAACAACAGCGATGCGGTGATGCCGCTAATTCTGCGCAGCTATCAGCTCAAGCCGCTGCAGCAGCAAGTACAGCAAGTAGCAGAGTTGAGCCGGATGGGACTGGATTTGGTCAATGCGCTGGAACGTAATCAGGCGTATGGCGCAGGTGAGGTGGCGCAGATGCATTCACAACTGGATGCGGCAGCGCAGGTGCAGGACGAAACAGTGCTGGCGCTGGTGCGGCCGCTGGAGAAGTTGCTGCGATCGTTTAAATAAATATTGTGCTGGCTGTCCCCCTCCTCGGTCCTCCCCCATAAATGGGGGAGGAAGAGGCTGCCATATGTCAGTGATGAAGCTGCATGTGGCAACATCTCCTTCCCCCGCTTGCGGGGGAAGGCCGGGATGGGGGACAGCCAGCACCAACCAACCAAATCAACGACGTACCGCAATCGCCTCGATCTCAATCTTCACATCTTTCGGCAGGCGCGCCACTTCCACGCACGAACGCGCTGGGAAGCTGGCGTTGTGCTCGGTGAAGAACGCTTCATAAGTCGCGTTCACGGTGGCGAAGTCATTCAAATCCTTCACAAACACGGTGGTTTTCACGATATCGCCCACTTTCAGGCCGGCGGCTTCGACAATCGCCTTCACATTTTCCAGTGATTGACGTGCCTGCGCGGAAACATCGTCGGCAACGGCGCCAGTGGCCGGATCAACCGGGATCTGGCCTGAAGTGATGATCATGCTGCCGAGATCCACGCCCTGCACGTAAGGGCCAATCGCTGCGGGTGCGTTTGAAGTACTGATTTCGCGAGACATTGTTTCTCCTTGAAAGTGCGCGGCCGACCGATGTCCGCCGCGAAATGAATCGTCCCATTATAGGGACGACGCGGGCGATTACCAGTGACCGAGCACCACGTGGCGCGCGAACTCTTTCTCGCAATATTTGCACTTCAGATGGACATCATCTTCGCGCTTTTTCACCGCAAAACTGGTGAATACCGGCTCGTTACGGCTGATGCAGTTGCTGTTCGGGCAGGTCAGCACGCGGTCAATACGATCCGGCAAGGTGGGGGCGATCTTCGCCACCACTTCGTATTCGTCAATGCGGTTTACCGTGGCGAGCGGCGCATATACCGCCAACTGATTGATCTGATCGTCGGTCAGGAAGGTATTTTCGATCTTGATCAGATCTTTACGGCCCATCTCGCCCGACGGCAAGTTGAGGCCGATGGTGATGCGCTGATCGGTTTCGGTCAGACGAAACAGCGAAAGTAACTTAAAGCCGACCTGCGCCGGGATATGGTCAATCACCGTGCCGCGTTTGATGGCTTCAACCTGCAATTTATTATCGTGAGTCATCGCTTTCTCCTTACAGTGCCAGTTCGCGATTCAGTACCAGCGCCAGCAGCGCCTGGCGAGCGAAGATGCCATTTCCAGCCTGCTGAAAATACCAGGCGTGCGGCGTGCTATCCACGTCGGTGGTGATCTCGTCGATACGCGGCAGCGGATGCAGCACTTTCATGTTGTCGCGCGCACCGGCTAAATCAGCGGCGCGCAGGATGAACTGCGCTTTGACGTTGGCGTATTCCGACGGATCGAGGCGCTCTTTCTGCACGCGCGTCATATACAGAATATCGAGTTCTGGCATCACTTCTTCGATGGTGTCGTGGCGCGACCAGGCAATGTTCTGCTCATCCAGCATATCGGTGATGTACGCCGGCATCGCCAGCGCATCCGGCGCGATAAAGAAGAAGCGGTTGCCATCAAACTTCGCCAGCGCCTGCGTCAGTGAATGCACGGTGCGGCCATATTTCAGGTCGCCGACCATTGCCACATTCAGGTTATCCAGGCGATTTTGCGTTTCTCGGATGGTGAAGAGATCGAGCAGCGTTTGCGTTGGATGCTGGTTAGCGCCATCACCGGCGTTGAGAATCGGAATGCCGCCGGAGAATTCCGTCGCCAGACGCGCGGCGCCTTCCTGCGGATGACGCATCACGATGGCATCAACGTAAGTCCCTATCACCGAAATGGTATCGGCGAGGGTTTCGCCTTTCTTGCCGAGCGAGGTGTTGCTACCGTCGGCGAAGCCCACCACTGACGCGCCGAGACGATGCATCGCGGTTTCAAACGACAAACGCGTGCGCGTTGAAGCCTCAAAGAAGCAGCTGGCGATCACATTGTGTTTCAGCAGCTCCGGCTGGGGATTGGCTTTCAGCTGGGCAGCGGTATGCAGCACCAGCTCCAGCTCGTCGCGGTTGAGATCGTTGATGGAAATGATGTGCTTGCGATATAGCGGGTTGGCCATAGCGTTCTCCTCTGCGCTGCCGGATTGCGGACAAAAAAAAGCCCCTGCTTAAGGGGCTTTTTTTACGATCGATTGATGACGGAAAGAAACAGATGCGCCGCCCGCTGTCAGGCGTCGTTGAGCGTCAAATTGTGCGCTGCGCTGTTGCATGTTTCCTCCGGCAAATTGGGCCGCATTATACGCATTCACTGATTTGCATCAAGCAAATATCGCGCGCGAGGTAAACGTTTGCGGCGCCACCAATCATAGCTTGCCGAGCGTCGCGACCATCACCGCTTTAATGGTGTGCATACGGTTTTCAGCCTGATCGAACACAATGCTGTGCGCAGATTCAAACACCTCATTACTTACTTCCATGCCATCGTGCAAACCGTGCTGCTCGGCCATTTGACGGCCCAGCGTGGTTTTGTCGTCATGGAAGGCCGGTAAGCAGTGCAGGAACTTCACCTGCGGATTGCCGGTCAGCGCCAGCATCGCGCTATTGACCTGATAAGGACGCAGCAGGGCGATGCGATCTTCCCACACCGATTTGGCTTCGCCCATCGACACCCACACATCCGTGTAGATGAAGTCGGCACCTTGCACGCCTTCGGCGATATCTTCAGTCAGGGTGATTTTGCCACCGGTTTGCTGTGCGGCCACGCGGCATTGCTCCACCAGTTCCGCTTCCGGCCAGCAGCCTTTTGGCGCCACCAGACGCAGATCGAGGCCGACCAGCGCAGCGGCTTCCAGCATGCTGTTGCCCATGTTGTTGCGCGCATCGCCGACGTAAACCAGCGTCATTTCATTCAGCGATTTACCCGGCAGATGCTCCTGCATTGTCAGCAGATCGGCCAGCAACTGCGTGGGGTGGAATTCGGTGGTCAGGCCGTTCCACACCGGCACGCCAGCGAATTCCGCTAAGGTTTCCACCAGTTCCTGGCCGTAGCCGCGATACTGTATACCGTCATACATGCGTCCCAGCACGCGCGCGGTGTCTTTCATCGACTCTTTATGGCCGATTTGGCTGCCGCTTGGGCCGAGATAGGTGACGTTAGCGCCCTGATCGTAAGCGGCAACTTCGAAAGAGCATCGGGTACGAGTCGAGTCTTTTTCGAAGATGAGCGCGATGTTTTTGCCTTTCAGGTACTGCGTTTCGCTGGCATTTTTCTTTGCGTGTTTTAATTCACCTGCCAGACTCAGCAGAGAATCGATTTCGGCTGGGGTGAAATCCAGCAATCTCAGGAAATGTCTTTGATGTAGCTGACTCATACAGCGCTCCGGATGACTACATTAAATGAATTAAAATTCAATTTAACCGTATGAATATGCATTTTCAACCCCGGCGTTAAGAAACTTGTTGTTTTGTGTAGTGGCGCGCGAGGCAGTGTGGGAAAATAATTGAATTCAGCCGAATATTTGAGGACACACCCATGGCATATGAAGCATTGCTGGAAGAACAGCGCGAAGAGACGCGACTGATCATTGAAGAGTTGCTGGAAGACGGCAGCGATCCAGATGCGCTTTACACTATTGAGCATCATCTCTCCTGCAACAACTTCGACTCGCTGGAGAAGGTCGCGGTTGATGCCTTCAAGCTGGGCTACGAAGTGAGCGAGCCAGAAGAGCTGGAGCTGGAAGACGGCACCACCGTAATGTGTGTGGATATCCTGAGCGAAGGCGCGTTGAAGCCAGAGCTGATTGATGCGCAGGTTGAGCAGCTGGTGAATCTGGCAGGCAGCTACAACGTCGATTACGACGGGTGGGGCACCTACTTTGAAGATCCTGATGCCGAAGATGAAGATGACGATGGCGAGTTCATCGACGACGAAGAAGACAACGGTGTGCGTCACTAAGCATTAATGGGCGGCACTCGCCGCCCTGAACACGTTTCCCCGTAAGACAAAAGACTGCCCATGAATTACGCTCCGCTATTAGAACCGATCTATCATTTCCTGCATTGCCGCACGCCACGAGCGTGGATTGATGAAGCACGCAAGCCGGAAAATCTGACGTTGCTGCTCACCGATCACATGGTTTGTGAATTGAAAGCCGCGCAAACCGCGGTGTTCATCATCCGTAAATACGTGGCGGATAAGCCAAGTGGTGATGCCATTCTGGCGTGGCTCAAGCCGTATGAAGATTTTATCTACCGCGACGAGCAGGACGGTAACTTTATCAATGCCCACAAGAATCTGACCAAAAGCATTATCGTGCGCAACGAGCTGCCGTGGGCCGATGATTTGGTGGAGATGATGGTGCTGCTGGTGAAAGAGGAGCTGCACCACTTCTATCAGGTGTGGGAAATCATGCAGTCGCGCGGTTTGCCGTATCGCAAAATCACTGCCAGCCGCTATGCCAAAGGTTTGATTCGCGAGATTCGCACATACGAGCCGGAAGCGCTGGTGGATAAGCTGATTTGCGGAGCGTACATCGAAGCGCGATCCTGCGAACGTTTCGCCAGCCTGGCGCCGTATCTGGATGAGCAACTGGAGAAGTTCTATATTTCGCTGCTGCGCTCGGAAGCGCGTCACTATCAGGATTACCTGAAGCTGGCGCAGCAGATTTCGCCGAAGGAGATTGCGCCGCGCGTGCAGGTGTTTGGCGAGGCAGAAGCGCGCTTAATCAGCGAGCCGGATGGCGAACTGCGGTTTCATAGTGGAGTGCCGGCGGTTTAGGTTTGTGCCCGCTGTCCCCCTCCTCGGTCCTCCCCCATAAATGGGGGAGGAAGATGCTGCCACATGCCAGTGATGAAGCTGCATGTGGCAGCATCTCCTTCCCCCGCTTGCGGGGGAAGGCAGGGATGGGGGACAGCGAGCACACACAGCGAGCACACACAGCCAGCACATCACAACACCTTCAGCATCCGCACTTCACAATCCACATGCCCGGTACAACCCATCGCGCTATCAATCAGCTCGAACCCCAGCGACTCATACAACTTAATCGCACGCGTCAAACTGCCGGTGGTTTCCAGATAGCAGCGCTGAAAGCCCTGCTGACGGGCGAATTCCATCGCGCGCAGCGCCAGATCGCGCGCCAGACCTAAGCCGCGCACCTGCGGCAGGAAATACATTTTCTGCAGCTCACAGATATCCGGCGCGCTACAGGCCAGCGGTGCAACGCCGCCGCCGCCCACCACCACACCGTCATGTTCCACAATCCAGTAAGCGCTGTTGGCTTCGCTGTAGAGTTCGAACAGGCGATCGAGATGGGGATCGGACACGGTGTAGCCTTTATCCGCCGTCAGGCCAAATTCGGCTGACACATCACGGATCACCTGCGCAATCAGCGGGTTATCGGCGGCTGAAATGGGGCGCACCTTTAAATTGATGGGAGCGTCGCTGGTCATCATTATCTTCCGGTATAAAAAAGCCGGGCAGTGCCCGGCTTCGATTAAGCAGTTGGACTGAAGCGCTTACAATGCCGCAATCACGCCCTGCTGTTCAATCAGTTTTGCTTTTGATTGCTCAAGCTCAGCCACGCGCTCACGCTCTTTGGCGACAACCGCTTCCGGCGCACGTGAGACAAAGCCTTCGTTCGCCAGCTTGGTCTGGATCTTCTCAATTTCGACATCAAGTTTCACCAGCTCTTTCGCCAGACGCTCCAGCTCGGCTTCTTTGTTGACCAGATCCGCCATCGGAATCAGCAACTCAGCGCCTTCAACAATCTTGGTGACCGAAACCGGGCCTTTCTCGCCTGCAGGCAGAATGGTCAGGCTTTCCAGACGCGCCAGACGCGACAGGAAGGTGCGGTTCTCTTCGACGCGACGCTGCGCGGCGGCAGAGCAGTCACGCAGCAGCACGTCGAGCGGCTTGCTTGGTGCGATGTTCATCTCAGCACGGATATTACGTACCGCGACTATCGCCTGCTTCATCCACTCGATATCGGCTTGCGCTTCGGCATCCTCTTTCGCCGCGTCATACTGCGGGAACGGCTGCAGCATGATGGTATCGTGATCGATGTTTTTCAGGCCTTTCACACGCTGCCAGATGGTTTCGGTGATGTAAGGAATGATCGGATGCGCCAGACGCAGCAGCGCTTCCAGCACGGTGACCAGCGTATTACGCGTACCGCGCAGTTCCGCTTCGCTACCGCTGGTCATCACCGGCTTGGTCAACTCCAGATACCAGTCACAGAACTGGTTCCAGGTGAAGTCGTACAGAATGTTGGCCGCGATATCAAAGCGATAGTTATCCAGCGCTTCACGATAGGCTTTCACGCTGCGGTTGAACTCGCTCAGAATCCAGCGATCCGCCAGCGACAGCTTCATTTCGCCGCCATTTTGTCCGCAATCCTGCTCTTCGGTATTCATCAGCACGAAGCGGCTGGCGTTCCACAACTTGTTGCAGAAGTTGCGGTAGCCTTCGAGGCGCTTCATATCCCAGTTGATGTCACGACCGGTAGAAGCCAGCGCGGCAAGGGTGAAGCGCAGCGCATCGGTACCTGAAGGCACGATGCCGTCCGGGAACTGCTTTTCGGTACGTTTGCGGATCTTCTCAGCCAGCTGCGGCTGCATCATGTTGCCGGTACGTTTCTCCAGCAGATCTTCCAGCGAAATGCCGTCAATCATATCCAGCGGATCGATGACGTTACCTTTCGACTTGGACATCTTCTGGCCTTCTTCATCGCGGATCAAACCGGTCATATAAACGGTTTTGAACGGCACCTGCGGCTTGCCGTTTTCATCTTTGATAAAGTGCATGGTCAGCATGATCATGCGCGCAATCCAGAAGAAGATGATGTCGAAGCCGCTCACCAGCACGCTGGTTGGATGGAAGGTACGCAGCGCTTCGGTATTCTCCGGCCAGCCCAGCGTCGAGAAGGTCCACAGACCGGACGAGAACCAGGTATCCAGCACGTCGTCGTCCTGGCGCAGCGCCACATCGGCGGCCAGATTGTTTTCCTGACGCACTTCGTCTTCGGTGCGGCCAACATAGACGTTGCCGTCGTTGTCGTACCATGCTGGGATGCGGTGTCCCCACCACAGCTGACGTGAAATACACCAATCCTGAATGTCACGCATCCATGAGAAGTACATGTTTTCGTACTGCTTCGGCACGAACTGGATATCGCCGTTTTCTACCGCTTCAACCGCGACTTTCGCCAGCGGTGCGGTGCGCACATACCATTGGTCGGTCAGCATTGGCTCGATCACCACGCCGCCGCGATCGCCGTAAGGCACGGTGAGGTCGTGCGGTTTGATCTCTTCCAGCAGGCCAATCTCATCAATGGCGGCAACCATCGCTTTACGCGCGGCGAAACGCTCCATTTTCTGGAACTGTGCCGGGATGTCGTCTGCGCACGCGTCGCTGACTTCGCCATTGGTGTCGAACACTTCCGCGCGCTCGCGGATGTCGCCATCAAAGGTCAGAATGTTGATCATCGGCAGCTTATGACGACGACCCACTTCGTAGTCGTTGAAGTCATGCGCAGGCGTGATCTTCACGCAGCCGGTGCCTTTTTCCATATCAGCGTGTTCATCGCCAACGATCGGAATACGACGGTTCACCAGCGGCAGGATCAGCTCTTTGCCGATCAGATCTTTATAACGCGGATCTTCCGGGTTAACCGCGACGCCGGTATCGCCCAGCAGGGTTTCCGGACGCGTGGTCGCCACCACCAGATAATCTTTGCCTTCAGCGGTTTTCACGCCGTCAGCCAGCGGATAGCGGATATGCCACATCGAGCCTTTGCTCTCGCGGTTTTCCACTTCCAGATCGGAGATTGCGGTACGCAGTTTTGGATCCCAGTTTACCAGGCGTTTGCCACGGTAAATCAGGTTCTCTTTGTACAGGCGGACAAACACTTCGCGCACGGCGTTGGACAGACCTTCGTCCATGGTGAAGCGCTCGCGCTCCCAGTCAACCGAGTTGCCGAGACGACGCATCTGGCGAGTAATGGTGCCGCCGGATTCCGCTTTCCACTGCCAGATTTTGTCGATGAATGCATCGCGGCCATAATCCTGGCGCGTTTTGCCCTCTTCAGCGGCGATTTTGCGTTCTACCACCATCTGCGTAGCGATACCGGCGTGATCGGTACCGGCCTGCCACAAGGTATTTTTACCCTGCATGCGCTGGTAGCGAATCATGGTATCCATGATGGTCTGCTGGAAAGCGTGACCCATATGCAAGCTGCCGGTGACGTTCGGCGGCGGGATCATGATGCAAAAGCTTTCCTGGCTGGTATCGCCATTCGGTTTAAAGTAGCCCTGCTGTTCCCAGTGCTCGTAGAGCGGCTGCTCGATATCTTGCGGGTTATATGTCTTTTCCATTTCTACACTGTCGTTTGCGGCGAGGGTGGCGTCGCCGTATTCAATTGGAAACCAACGCTGCGATAGGCTTTGTAGCGATCGCGCGCCAGTTGTTTTAGAGATTCTTCATAAGGAACGAAGTCTATCACTTCATGGAAACCAGTAGCAAAATCTGCGAACTGTGGCAGAAGGCTGATCAGCAGGTCGCGCGGTGAACTGCCGCGACGCTGTGGCCAGGCCAGCTCAACCGGAGCGCCGTAGCGCGGGCCTTCTCCCGCCAGATTGTGCGGCACAAAGGCGTTAGCCGGAAGTTGCCAGAGCGCTTCATCCAGCCGATTGGCTTGTTCTTCGTTTTCGCAGGCAATCAGGATGCGTTTGCCGTCACGCCAGCGTGTTTCGGCAAGAGAGCACACCAACGCTTCGATGGCGGTTAGGCCGTCGTCGGCGCTCTCAGACTCCATCACATAGAAAGTGGCGTTTTTCATGGGATCCTTTGGATGAGAGGGGGGCTGGGTGCTTGCTGTCCCCCCACCTCGGTCCTCCCCCACAAGTGGGGGAGGAAGATGCTGCCCTATGTTAGTTGTGAATTCGCATGTAGCAGCGTCTCCTTCCCCCACTTGTGGGGGAAGGCCGGGATGGGGGACAGCCATCACCAGATCAATCGTCGCCGTTCAACCCTGCGCGATTCAGCAGGAACTGCGACAGCAGCGGTACCGGACGGCCGGTTGCGCCTTTGGCTTTACCGGAACGCCATGCGGTACCGGCGATATCCAGGTGCGCCCAGTTAAACTTACGCGCAAAGCGCGCGAGGAAGCAGGCGGCGGTAATCGCACCGCCAGGACGGCCGCCAATGTTCGCCATATCAGCAAAGTTGGATTCCAGCTGCTCCTGATACTCATCCGCCATCGGCAGACGCCAGGCGCGGTCGCCGGACTGCTCAGATGCGCTGATCAGCTCGTGCGCCAGCGGATTGTGGTTCGACATCAAACCGCTAACGTGATGACCCAGCGCAATCACGCAGGCGCCGGTCAGTGTGGCCACGTCAATCACCACTTCTGGCTCGAAGCGTTCAACGTAGGTCAGCGCATCGCATAGCACCAGACGGCCTTCGGCATCGGTATTCAGCACTTCAACGGTTTGACCTGACATAGTGGTCAGCACGTCGCCCGGACGCATCGATTTGCCATCAGGCATGTTTTCACAGCCCACCAGCACGCCCACCACGTTCAGCGGTAAATTCAGTTCCGCCACCATGCGCATCACGCCGTAAACGGACGCCGCACCGCACATGTCGTACTTCATCTCATCCATGGAATCGGCCGGTTTGATCGAGATACCGCCGGAATCAAAGGTTAAGCCTTTGCCAACCAGCACGATGGGGCGCGCTTCTGGATCGTGATTGCCTTTGTACTCAATCACCGACATCAGCGATTCATTGTGCGAACCTGCGCCAACCGCCAGATAGGCGTTCATCCCCAACTCTTTCATCTGCTGTTCGCCGATGACGCGGGTGGTGACATTTTTGCTGTACGCATCCGCCAGCTGACGCGCCTGCGACGCCAGATACGCGGCGTTACAAATATTTGGCGGCATATTGCTGAGATCTTTGGCGGCTTTAACACCGGCAGCTACGGCCAAACCGTGCTGAATGGCACGCTCGCCGCTGGTAAGTTCACGGCGGGTCGGCACGTTGAACACCAGTTTACGCAGCGGACGGCGCGGCTCGACTTTGTTGCTTTTCAGCTGATCAAAGTTGTAGAGCGCTTCTTTAGAGGTTTCGACCGCCTGACGCACTTTCCAGTAAGTATTGCGACCTTTGACGTGCAGTTCAGTCAGGAAGCACACCGCTTCCATTGAGCCGGTGTCGTTCAAAGTATTGATTGTCTTCTGAATGACCTGCTTATACTGGCGCTCATCAAGCTCGCGCTCTTTACCGCAGCCGATCAGCAGGATGCGTTCGGAGAGGATATTCGGCACATGGTGCAGCAGCAGCGTTTGGCCCACTTTTCCTTCCAGTTCACCGCGGCGCAGCAGGGCGCTGATGTAGCCATCGCTGATTTTATCCAGCTGCTCAGCAATGGGTGACAAACGGCGCGGTTCGAAAACGCCAACAACAATGCAGGCGCTACGCTGTTTTTCCGGGCTACCGCTTTTTACACTGAACTCCATGCACTCTCCTGAATCTTAAAGACAACGGCCTTGGCTGTCGTTAGAATGTAGCGCGCTCGTAACTCATTAATTCGTTGCGACGCCATGACAATTCAACGCCGGTAGTCATAATGAGTGGTGGTGACAAGTATGTTGTTTTTTCACCACACTAACGCGTTCGTCATACTATTTTAGCTACGATGACGGCCATTGATGAAGAAAAATGGCTGATAAGCGTTGAAACTAGCGATTTTCCTGCAAAAAGACAAGTTATCACAGGCGTACTAAGCGTGATCATCATTAGATATCTGGTTCGGGAAACGCTCAAAAGCCAGCTGGCTATCCTCTTCATCCTGCTGCTGATCTTCTTTTGTCAGAAGTTAGTGCGGATTTTGGGAGCTGCGGTGGATGGCGAAATCCCAACAAACTTAGTTCTGACATTGTTAGGACTCGGCGTGCCTGAAATGGCACAACTTATCCTGCCCCTAAGCCTGTTTCTGGCGATTTTAATGACCCTTGGGCGGCTGTACACCGAAAGTGAAATCACGGTGATGCATGCCTGCGGCCTGGGCAAAAGTGTGCTGATTAAAGCCGCGATGATCCTGATGCTGTTCACCTCGCTTGTGGCGGCGGTCAACGTCATTTGGTTAGGGCCATGGTCATCACGTTATCAGCAGGAAGTGACGCAAAACGCCAAATCTAACCCAGGCGCGGCGGCGCTGGCGGCTGGGCAGTTCCAGACCTCTAGCGACGGCAATGCGGTGCTGTTTGTTGAAGATGTGAAGGGCAATACCTTCGGCAACGTGTTCCTGGCGCAGCTGCGTCCGAAAGGCAACGCGCGTCCCTCGGTGGTGCTGGCTGATAGCGGCCACATGGAGCAACACAAAGATGGCTCGCAGGTGGTGACGCTGGATAAAGGCACGCGTTTTGAAGGCACCGCCTTGCTGCGTGACTTCCGCATCACCGACTTCGTCAACTATCAGGCGGTGATAGGCTACAAAGAAGCCACGCTCGATCCGAACGATGCCGATCAGGCGGATATTAGCACGCTGCTCAAGACCAAAACCCCGCAGTTCCAGGCGGAGTTGCACTGGCGCTTGACGCTGATCTTTGCCGTACTGGTTATGGCGTTGATGGTGGTGCCGCTTAGCGTGGTGAACCCGCGTCAGGGCCGCGTGCTGTCGATGCTGCCTGCCATGCTGCTGTATCTGATCTTCTTCTTACTGCAAAGTTCTCTGCGTTCCAACGCCGCGAAAGGCCGCTTCGATCCGGCCATCTGGATGTGGGTGGTGAACTTCTCCTATCTGGCTTTGGCGGTGCTGCTGAACATGTGGGATACCGTGCCGATGCGTCGCATCCGCGCGCGCTTTAGCCGTGGAGGATCGGTCTGATGTTTAAGGTTCTTGACCGCTATATCGGCAAAACCATCTTTAACACCATCATGCTGACGCTGTTCATGCTGGTGTCGCTGTCGGGCATTATCAAATTCGTCGATCAGCTGCGTAAAACCGGGCAGGGCGCTTATACCGCCCTCGACGCCGGTTACTACACGCTGCTCAGCGTACCGAAAGATATCGAAATCTTCTTCCCGATGGCGGCGCTGCTGGGCGCACTGCTCGGTTTGGGCACGCTGGCGCAGCGTAGCGAACTGGTGGTGATGCAGGCATCGGGCTTTACCCGCATGCAGGTAGCGCTGGCAGTGATGAAAACGGCGATTCCGCTGGTGCTGTTGACCATGGCGGTGGGCGAATTCGTTGCACCGCAGGGTGAGCAGATGGCGCGTAACTACCGTGCGCAGCAGCTGTACGGTGGCTCGCTGGTTTCGACGCAAAACGGCCTGTGGGCGAAAGACGGCAACGACTTCATCTACATCGAGCGCATCAAAGGCGATAACGAGATTGATGGCGTCAGCATCTATAAGTTCAGCGATCAGCGCCGTTTACTCAGCGTACGCTATGCGGCGAGTGCCGCCTGGAATGCGGATAAAAAGGTCTGGGCGCTGTCGCAGGTCGATGAATCGGATCTGCAAGATGCCAAACAAATTACCGGCTCGCAAAGCCTGAGTGGCGAATGGAAAACCAACCTGACGCCTGACAAGCTCGGCGTAGTGGCGCTGGACCCGGACGCGCTCTCTATCACCGGCCTGTATAACTACAGCAAATACCTCAAGCAGAGCGGCCAGGTTGCAGGGCGCTACCAGCTGAATATGTGGAGCAAAATCTTCCAGCCGCTCTCTGTGGCGGTGATGATGCTGATGGCGCTGTCGTTTATCTTTGGTCCGCTGCGAAGCGTATCGATGGGCGTGCGCGTGGTGACGGGGATTAGCTTTGGCTTCCTGTTCTACGTATTAGATCAGATTTTTGGCCCGCTAAGTTTGGTATACGGTTTGCCGCCGATTCTGGGTGCGATTCTGCCGAGCGGTGCATTCTTCGCCATCAGCTTGTTCCTGCTGATGAAACGCCGGTAATGTTGGATGGTCGCCGCCAAAGGCGACCTGTTTATTGAAGGTGCTGAACCCACCCCGGCACCTGCGACAACACATACAAAATCAGCCCAATCGTCCCGCCAACCAGCGTGCCGTTAATGCGGATAAACTGCAGGTCGCGGCCGATATTCAGCTCAATTTGCTGCGACATATCGCGCGCATCCCAGCTTTTCACCGTATCGCTAATATGGCGCGTCAGGAAGGCAGCAAACTCCGGCGCCACGCTGCGTGCGGCATCTTCCAGATGCTGATTCATTGAGGCGCGCAGCGCTTCGTCAGCCGCCAGCGTCTCGCCCAGCCACAGCGCGGCCAGTCTGACGCGCTCCTGCACCCGTGAATCCTCACTACTTAGATCGTCTTTCAGCCAGCCACGTAAATCCTGCCACAGCTCGCCAATGTAGCGATTGAACGACTCATCTTCCTTCAGCCAGCTCTTGATGTTTTCAGCACGTTCCGCCATTTCAGGATCGCTTTTCAGCCGCTCAATCAGCCGCTGCACCGCGCGGTCGAAGCCCAGGCGCAACTCATGCCCCTGATCGAGCGCGACCTGATCGAGTATCGAATCCACCGCATTCGCAACCAAATCGGCGCTGTGTTCGCCCAGCCATTCGGTTGGTAGCATTTTGGCTTTGATCGGATGTTCGCGCTTGAGCCAGCGCACAATCTGCGCGGCGATAAACTCGCGCGTACCGGGCTTGTGCAGCAAGCGCAGCAGCTGTTGTACCGCCGCATCCAGCAGCTCCTGATGGCGATTATTTTTCGTCAGGCTATCCAGCAACAGCGCGCTGGATTGGGTAAGATCAACCTTATCCAGCGCACGATGCACCGCACGGCGCAGAAAGCGCTGAATGCGCTGATCATCGGTGAGATCGAGAAAACCGCGCATCACCTGTAACAGATGACGACCAATGCGATCGGCGTTGCCCGGCGTGTTCAGCCACTGCGCCAGCATCTGCGACGGATCGTGGCGGCGAATCAGCGCCAGCAGCGAATCGGTATCGAGGAATTTCTCCTGCACGAAGCGACCCAGATTCTCGCCAATGCGATCTTTATTGCGCGGAATAATTGCTGTATGACGCGAGATAAACGGCACCGGCACGCGCCGGAACAGCGCCACCACGGCGAACCAGTCGGCTAATGCGCCGACCATCGCCGCTTCTGCGATTGCCTTCAGCCCAAGCACCCAAAAGTTGGCTGGCAGAAACAGCGTCACAATAAAGGTGGCTGCCGCAATCAGCAGCAGTGACAGCGCCAGACGTTTGCTGCGCTTAAGTTGTTGGAATTTATCCATAGTTCCTTAAATACCCTAAACAATTCGAGTTGCAGGAAGACATACAGCTAACGCACCTGCGGCTTGAAGTATGCCGGGTATTAGCGACGGCGGCCGCCAAGAAGGCTTCCTAATACACCTCGAATGATCTGATTGGTGACCTGGCGCGCGGCACTCTTCGCCACGCTCTGCACCACGCCGTCGCGCTTGCCGCCGCGTGGGCCAGTGGTGCCGAACAGAATGTCCTTCAGACCGCCGAGAATACCGTCATCAACGGCGACCTTGTTGCCTTTGGCTTCCGGCGCATTGGCTTGCTGCGTGGTGGCCTGCACGCCTTTTTGCAGCATTTCGAACGCCGACTCGCGATCGACTTCGCTATCGTATTTACCGTACAGCGGCGAATTGTTGATCAGGCCATTGCGTTCATCCTGCGTAACCGGCCCCATGCGCGATCCGGGCGCAATCACCATCGCCCGCTGCACCATCGATGGACTGCCTTTTTCATCGAGAAAGGAGATCAGCGCTTCGCCGGTGCCGAGCGCCTGAATCGCCTCGACGGTATCAAACGCCGGATTGGCGCGCATGGTTTCGGCGGCACTTTTTACCGCTTTCTGATCTTTCGGGGTAAAGGCGCGCAGCGCATGCTGAACGCGGTTGCCGAGCTGGCCCAGCACGTTATCGGGAATATCGGCGGGATTCTGCGTGACGAAATAGACGCCAACGCCTTTCGAACGGATCAGGCGAATCACCTGCTCAACTTTCTCCAGCAGCACCGGTGGCGCGTCGGTAAACAGCAGATGCGCTTCGTCGAAGAAAAACACCATTTTCGGCTTATCGAGATCGCCGGCTTCGGGCAAGTGCTCATACAGCTCGGCCAGCAGCCACAGCAGGCTGGTGGCGTAGAGTTTTGGCATTTGATAAAGCTTTTCTGCCGAGAGGATGTTGATAAAGCCTTTGCCGTTGCTATCGCAGCGCATCCAGTCGCGAATATCCAGCATCGGCTCGCCAAAGAAGTGCTCGGCACCTTGCTGCTCCAGCGCCAGTAATCCGCGCTGAATCGCCCCAACGGACGCGCTGTTGATGTTGCCGTATTGCGTCTGGAAGGCTTTGGCGTTGTCGCCGATGTATTGCGTCATGGCGCGCAGATCTTTGAAATCCAGTAGCAACAAGCCCTGATCGTCGGCGATGCGGAAGATGATTTGCAGCACGCCCGATTGCACGTCGTTAAGGTTGAGCAGCCGCGCCAGCAGCAGCGGGCCGAGATCGGATACCGTGGCGCGCACCGGATGGCCTTGCTGACCAAAAATATCCCACACCATCACCGGATTTTTCTGCGCCTGCCAGTCGCTGACGCCAATCTTCGCCAGACGCGCCAGCAGCTTCTCGGATCCTTCGCCTGCGGCGGAAATGCCGGTGAGATCGCCTTTCACATCGGCCATAAACACCGGCACGCCAATATCGGAGAAGGATTCCGCCAGCTTTTGCAGCGTAACGGTTTTGCCGGTGCCGGTAGCGCCGGTGATCAAACCGTGGCGGTTCGCCATGTTGGAGAGAAGATGCAGTTGAACGTCAGGCGTTTGGGCAATCAGTAACGGAGTGGTCATGATTTTTTCGCTCTCAGGCAATAGGTTATGCCAGAAGGATAGCAAGCGGCGCGCGAGGAGGGAGGAGGATTGTGCCGAAAAAGGCGTAATTATGTGCCTGCTGTCCCCCATCCCGGCCTTCCCCCGTAAACGGGGGAAGGAGATTAGGTGCGCGCTGCCCCCCATCCCGGCCTTCCCCCGTAAACGGGGGAAGGAGATGCTGCCACATGCAGCTTCTGAACGAACATATGGCAGCATCTTCCTCCCCCATTTATGGGGGAGGGCCGAGGAGGGGGAAAGCGAGCACAATTTTGGTGGGAGGACCGAGGAGGGGGAAAGCGAGCACAATTTTGGTGGGAGGACCGAGGAGGGGGAAAGCGAGCACAATCCAAAACTATTTCTGCACCGTATCAAAAAACAGCAAACTCACACCAATCCCTTGCTGCACATGATTCACGTTATTCCGCACCGCAACCTGCTGCGCGCCCTGCAGCGTCACCACGAACGGTGAGTTCTGCTGCACGGTTTTCTGCAAATCGGTATAGAGCGCACGGCGCTTAACAGCATCGCTTTCACCGGCCGCTGCGCGGGTTTTCGCACTCAGATCCGGAATATCCCAGCCGACGCGCCACGCCAGGGTTTTGGAACCGCCCGGCACGTTATAGGCAAAGGCGCTGGCGTTGGTGTTTGGATCGACATAGTCTGCGCCCCAGTAAATGAAGATCGACTGAAAATCGCGACCGCGCATTTTGCTCCACAGCTCCGATTCCGCCACCGGCTGCAACTCAATCTGCACATCCGCTTGGGCGAAGCTGGCCTGAAGCGCCTGCGCCACGTCAATGTAGGGCGGCTGATTGATCACCGTCAGCGCAAACTTCGTCCCCGGCTTGATGCCGCCTTTGGCTAAAATCTCTTTGGCTTTCGCCACATCGTAGTGGAACGGCCGATCGTCCAGCGCGCCGTCAAAACCCTGCGGCAGGAAGCTCTGATGAATGCGGTACTGACCTTTCAGCAAATCCTTCGAGAGGGTGTTGTAGTCCACCAACCAGCGCGCGGCTTGCCACAGCGCCGGATTGCCCAAGGCCGGTTGCGCTTTATCTTTGGTATTGAAACCGAGGTAGTAAACCAGGCTGGAAGGGAAGGCTTCAATGCGCAGATTCTTGTCGCTCTTCAGCGCATCAATCTGATCCGGGCCAAGCTGATACGCCACATCAACATCGCCTTGCTGAATCAGCAGACGACGCGCACTGGCATCCGCCACGCCTTTAAGCAGAATGCGTTTCAGCTTCGGCTGCGGATTCGCTTGTTGGTTAGCGCTCAGCACCAGCGCCTGCTGCGGCACATATTGCTGAAGGATAAATGCGCCGCTGCCGGCGGAATGGGTATGCAGCCAGCCGTTGCCGAGATCGTTATTGGCGACGTGTTGCTGCACGGTTTTGCTATCCACCACCGAGGCCACCGGCGCGGTCAGCAGGCGCAGCGCCAGATTCTGACCAATCTGCGCTGGCCACTGAATCTCCAGCTGATGGTCATTCAGCACTTTGAACTGGCTGGCGATGTTTTCATTGGTCCAGCCAAATTCGGCGAGGATGAAAGAGGGCGCTTTGTTCAGCTGCACCGCGCGCGTCAGTGAGAAGATCACATCCTGCGCCGTCACCGGATTGCCGCTGGAGAAGTGTGCGTTGGGTTTAATGTTGAACACTAAGCTGTGCGGCGTGCTGCCCTGTTGCCAGTGGGTGGCCAGCAGCGGTGCCAGCTTCTGCGGATCATTACGATCTGCCTCCACTAATGTTTGGTAGATGTTGCGCTGCACGCTGTTACTGACGGTTTCAAAGCTTTCAGCGGGATCGAAGCTAATAATGCCGTCGAGCGGGACGGCGATGACAAGGGTATCTTTCGGTGTGGCGGCGTGCAGTGCAAAACTGCTGCCCCATAAAGCGACGAGCAAAATCAGTGAGCGCATTATTATTGTCCTGAGTGATAGATAAATTCACTCTATCTCTGCCGTCGCTTTGACAAAATGCCGGTTTGTTCTGAGCTGTGCCGGAATATAACAATTGATTACCTGGGGGAATTATTGCGTTTATTTTGTGCGCGACTTGTCATTTCCGCGAAATAGATCGTTCATCTGCTGGTCAATAAAGTAAATAAGATGTTATAAATGAGAATAGTTCTCTGGTATGGAAGTATGATTTTTTTTCATTGATTCATTTCTGCGATTATTTCTTTGCGCGATAATTCCTGGTCAAATGCCCACTGATTAGTGCCACTTTCCCATCAAATGTACGGTTAAACCCTGTTTTTTCGCCTCGAAAGCCTTTTACCAAGCCTTAACCTAAATTCAACATGATGACTGAATTTCATCAAAACACATCCATAATTGAATTTTTACATTCTGAAATACCTATATCCCTAAGATTGCCAGGTTATTTACCGATTTATAAAGCTATTAACAAAAATAATTATCTTTCTTAGCAAGTGAGAGTCGTCGCGCCATGCTTCTAAATAAACCGACCACCAGACGTAAGTTTTTACTTGGGTCGCTTTTGGCTTTGCCATTAAGTGACCTGGTATTTAAGGGATTAACTGCGGCGCAAGCTGCGGAAATGGCAGCACCCGAGCTCGCCGACTATAAACCGATCTTTTTCAGTGCCGATGAGTGGCAATTTATTCTGGCCGCAACCGATCGCCTGATTCCAGCCGGCGGCAAAGGTAAAGCGCCAGGTGCACTGGAAACCAACGTGCCGATCTTTATCGATCAGCAGCTGCACAGCCCGGAGTTCGGGGCAGAGATTTACATGCAGGGTCCGTTCAACGTGCATGCGCCTGCCACCATGGGTTATCAAATCCCGTTCACGCCACAGCAGATGTACCAAACCGGTATCAAGCTGGTGAATCAGTGGACGCAAAGCAACTTCCAGAAACCGTTCCATGAGCTGTCACTGGAAGAGAAAGATGCGGTGCTGACCAAAGTGAACAAAAACGACGGCATTGACTTCGCCGCCCTGGGCGAAGAGAACCTGAAGGCCTCGCAGTTCTTCGGCCAGCTGCTTGCAGATACCAAACACGGCTACCTCGCTGACCCGATGTACGGCGGCAACAAAGGCATGAAAGCCTGGATTGCCATCGGCTTCCCGGGCGCACGCGCCAGCTTTACCGAATGGGTGAAGCAGCACAACGTGCCGTACCCGCTGGGACCGGTCAGCCTCCTGGGTGAAAGCGCGTAAGCACACCCCCGTTTTTGGTATGTGAGACAGGATTAACATGGCACAGATTACAAAGAAAGAAGTCGACGTCGTCGTTTGCGGCCTCGGCTGGGCCGGCTCGTTGATGAGTATTGAACTGGCGATGGCGGGACTCGACGTGCGCGCATTAGAGCGTGGTGGCGAGCGTGATTACCCGGATTTCGCTTATCCGAAACCGGCTGATGAATACGCCTACAACGTGCGTAACAAAGTGTTCGCTACGCCAAAAGAAGTGGCGGTCACGGTGCGTTACAACAGCAGCCAGACGGCGTTGCCGACCCGTAAATGGGGCGCGTTTGCGCCGGGAACCGGCGTGGGCGGCGCGGGCATGCACTGGACGGCGGTGCTGATTCGTCCAACCCCAACCGACCTGAAGCTGAAAACCTACGTCGATGAGGCCTACAAGCCGGGCATCCTGCAGGAAGATATGCGCGTGATGGACTTCCCGTTCACCTGGGAAGAGATCGAGCCGTATTACTACAAGTTTGAGCTGATCTGCGGTCAATCCGGCACCACCGGCAACCTGCGCGGCCAGATTCTGCCGGGCGGCGATCCGTTTGAAGGTCCGCGTTCTGAACCTTATCCGTTGCCTGCACTGGAAGATACGCTGAACAACGTGATGTTCAAAGAGGCGGCCACCAAACTCGGCTACCATCCGTTCCCGAACCCATCTGCGTGCGTATCACGCGCGTGGAAAAACCCGTACGGCAACCAGATCGCACCGTGTAACTACTGCGGCTACTGCTCGAAATATCCGTGCCTCAACTACTCTAAAGCCTCACCACAAACGGCGGTGATGGATGCATTGAAACGTATGCCGAACTTCTCTTACGAAGTGCATGCGGAAGTGGTGAAAGTGGTACTGCATGACGACCAGAAAACCGCCAAGGGCGTGATTTACTACGATGTGGACGGCAACGAAGTGTTCCAGCCGGCGAAGATCGTGGTGCTGTCCAGCTTCCAGCTCTATAACGTACGCCTGATGCTGCTCTCCGGTATCGGCAAGCCGTATAACCCAATCACCGAAGAAGGTGTGGTGGGGCGTAACTACGCGTTCCTGTCAAACGGCGGCGCAACCCTGTTCTTCAAAGACAAAAACTTCAACTCTTACGCCACCGCCGGCGCCACCGGCCAGATGTTCAACGACATCTCACCAGGCAACTTCGATGGTCCGGGCCTCGGTTTCCTCGGCGGCGCCAAGATCCACAGCTCGCAAGCCACCGGCACGCCAATGGCTGCTGCGCTGCCGAAAGGCACGCCATCGTGGGGCATGGGTTACAAAGAAGGTCTGGAGGAGTGGTACAACCACTCCATGAAGATCAGCATCACCACTACCTGCCAGTCGTATCGCGATATCTATCTGGATCTGGATCCGAATTACACCGACCATCGCGGTCAGCCGTTGCTGCGCATGACGTTCAACTGGAAAGAGAACGAACTGAAGCTGCAACAGCACCTGAAAGGCATCGTCGGCAACATCGCCAAAGAGCTGAACCCAGACAGCATGAGCATGAGCTTCCTGCCAATGGGCGCGGACTTTGACCTCACCAAATACGTTTCGACCCACAACGTGGGCGGCGCGGTGATGGGCGATAACCCGAAAACTTCTGCACTGAACAAGTACCTGCAGAGCTGGGATGTTCATAACGTGTTTGTACCGGGCGGCAACGCCTTCCCGCAAAACTTCCAGGCGAACCCGACCGATACCATCGGCGCGATCACCTTGATGGCGGCACAAGCCATTAAAGAACATTATCTGAAAAATCCCGGTCCACTGGTACAGGCATAAGCGCATGAAATTAAAATCATTGTTAATCGCCAACGCCGTGCTGCTGGGCAGCTTTGCACTGCAGGCACACGCGGAAGATGAAGCTCAATTGATCAAGCAGGGTGAATACCTGTCGCGTCTCGGCGACTGTATGGCGTGCCATACCGTTTCCGGTAAAGGGGATTACGCTGGTGGTTTGGCGATTGAGTCGAATCTCGGCACCATTTACTCCACCAACATCACGCCGGACAAAGAGCACGGCATCGGCAACTACAGCGAGCAGCAGTTCTCCGACGCGGTGCGCAAAGGCATATTGCCGAACGGGTCGCGTCTCTATCCGGCGATGCCGTACCCGGATTACGCCAAAATCTCCGACGCCGATATGCACGCGCTTTACGTCTACTTCATGAAAGGCGTGAAGCCGAGCAGCGAGCAGCCGCCGGAAACCGATCTGAGCTTCCCGTTCAGCCAGCGTTGGGGCATGCGCTTCTGGAACTGGGCGTTTACCTCTGACAAGCCATTCCAGCCGATTGGCGGCGCGTCAGAAGAGGTTAATCGCGGTGCTTACATCGTCGAAAGCCTGGGGCACTGCGGCAGCTGCCATACGCCACGCGGCCTCGGCATGAATGAGAAAGCGCTGGATAGCGGCGACGATCAGTTCCTTGCTGGTGGCAGCCTGAACAGCTGGGATGTGCCGTCACTGCGCGGTCTGCCGCGCTGGAGCGAGCAGGAGATTGTCGATTACCTGCAAACTGGTCGTAACGATAAAGCGGCGGTGGGCGGTGAGATGAAGTCAGTGATTGAGCACTCGAGCTCGCACATGACAGATGCCGACTTGAAAGCGATTGCCTCCTATCTGAAGTTCCTTGGCGGCAACCCGGCGCTGCAGGCGTATGACGTGAAGAAACAGCAGGCGACGGAAGCGAAACTGACCGCTGCGAAAGGCTTGTCGGAAGGTGAGCGTCTGTATATCGACAACTGCGGCGCCTGCCACTTTGTCACCGGTAAAGGTGCGCCGGGGATCTTCCCGGAGCTGGATCAGGCGACCATCGTCAATGCCAAGGATCCAACTGGTTTGATCCACACCATTCTGGCCGGTGCGCAGCAGCCATCCACTGAGAAAGCGCCATCAACGCTGGCAATGCCTGGTTTTGCTAAGCGTCTGGATGATGATCAAGTGGCTAAACTGGCGACCTTCATTCGTCAGGGCTGGAGCAACAATGCGCCAGCGGTGACGAAAGATCAGGTAGCAGAAGTGCGTAAAACGTTGAAAGGCGAGTAAATCGCTTAAAACTGTGCGATAAACCGCGCCGCTACGGATAGGCGCAAATACCGTAGCGGCGCAATTCATTACGCGTCTTTTAACGTGGTCTCAATGATAATTGTGAATCACTTCTAACACGCCGTTAATCACGAACTGCACGCCCATACACACCAACAAAAAGCCCATCAGACGTGAAATCGCTTCGATGCCACCTTTACCAACCAGCTTCATGATGGCGCCGGAACTGCGCAGCGAAATCCACAAAATCACCGACACGGCCAAAAACGTCAGCACCGGCGCGACGGCAACCACCCATGCCGGGAAATCTACGCCCGATTTAACCGTCGACGCGGAACTGATGATCATCGCAATGGTGCCCGGCCCCGCGGTGCTCGGCATCGCCAGCGGTACAAACGCGATGTTTACAGTTTCACGGTTGCTGTCGGTCGCGTCCAGTTCATCCTGCTTGTGCTCGGCTTCGACCGAATGCCCGACCGGTTTCGCCGGAAATAGCATGCGAAAACCGATAAACGCCACAATCAATCCGCCCGCCATGCGCAGGCCGGGAATGGAGATGCCAAAGGTGTGCAACACCGCGCTGCCGGCATACCACGCCACCATCATGATCAGGAACACGTAGATCGAGGCCTGCATCGCCTGGCGATTACGCTCCTGGAAATTCATCTCTCCGGCCAGGCCGAGAAACAGCGCCACCGTGGTCAGCGGATTGGCGAGCGGCAAAATCACCACCAATCCCAGCCCGATGGCTTTAAACAATTCCAGCATGAAATGTCCCATTTGAAAAATTATTCGATAATCGCACGGCTCGTAGCGGCGCAATTTATTGCGCGTTAAGAGGATGGAGAGTCGGTCAAAACCGCGCGATAAATCGCGCCGCTGCGGTGCGTGCGTTCATTGATTAGTGCTTCGGCGTATCCAGCGCCTCGATCAGCTCAGGGAAGAAATCCTGCAGCAGCTCAGGCGTCATCAGTTCGGGATAATTGATTAAATGCTCGCGAATGCGCTCATTCACATCCGGCAGCAGGCGTTGGGCGGCGTCTTGCGCACTGATCTTCTTCTGCTTCATCAGGCGCAGCACGTCATCCGGCAGATTGTCTTCATCTTCAACTTCATCCACACCTTCGAGATCGTCCAGCTCATCCAGCAGATCCATCAACGCTTCAATCTGCGGCGTGCGTGACTGGTATTCGGATGGCTGCTCGTTCTCCAGATAACGCAGCAGCGCGCGCACCGGTGAACCATCGGGTTCGGCAGGCGGTTCGTTGGCGAACCAGGTCAAGAGATCGTGCTGCGTCACCTGATGGACGTGATAACCGTTATCCACCAACTCATCGGCAAGGATATCGGCGGTATCGTGCTCAATCAGGCAAATGTGGGTGCGATTAGGCGTGAACTGCTCCAGCCATTGATAGATCTCTTCAATTACGCTGTCGTCGTAAATAAAGTGTTGGCTGAGATAGCTGTCATCCTGCTGGTGAACGCAGATGTGAATCTGGTCGGGATCGAAGTAAATCGCAATGTTGATGCCTTTCATGTGCGCTGTCCTGTGTGGTGCAAAATCTCACTATAGCCTCAGGCAGCGCAGATGAACATGGTGCCGCCAGCAGCATGAGCGACTGGCGGTAAAAATTAACGTAAATCAGCACGATCCAACCCATAAGCGCTGTCCAGTGCGCCCGGCGTCATCTGCGACAGCACCATCAGGCGATTCCAGGTGTTGATCACCGCGATACAGAACGTCAGCTCGCTGGTCTCCACTTCGGAGAAGTGCGCGCGCACCTCGCTATACAGCGCTTCGTCGATGCCGTTATCGCCCAGACGCGTCAGCGCTTCGGTCAGCGCCAGCGCCGCTTTCTCTTTGGCGGTGAACAGCGGGGATTCGCGCCAGATCGCCACATGATGCAGACGCAGCTCGCGCTCGCCGTGCAGTTTGGCCTCTTTCACATGCATGTCGACGCAGAACGCGCATTGATTGAGCTGCGAGGCGCGCAGATCGACCAGATGCTTCAGTGAGGTTTCTAATGAAACATTACTGACGTTCATGGAGAGATCGGACATGGCTTTGACCAGTGTCGGAACGGTTTTGAAGTGGTTAACGCGTGCAGTCAAGTTTTTTTCCTCAGGTCAGTCGTTTTTCAATGCGAAGGTGATGCGGGCATCTTAAACTTCCATGTCTGAGTGAAAAGGGTCAAAAAACGTAAAAACAGGTAGGGCATGGCGTGGGTTATAAAGAGATTTATGCGCGTTATCGCCAGCAGATTCTTGCAGGGCAGCTGAAGCCGGGCGACCGCGTACCGGCGATCCGTACGCTGGCGAGTGAGTTGCAAGTGGCGCGAAAAACGGTGGAAGCCGCTTATGAAATCCTGATCGGCGAAGGCTATTTTGTCAGTCAGGGCGCGAAGGGCACGCGCGTTAATCCCGAACTGATTCTGCCGGAAACAACCGGGAAAACGGCAGTGCCTGCGCCGCCAGTGAGCGCGTTAACCCAGCGTGAGAGCAAAGGCGAGCTGCGGCTTGGCATCCCGGCGCTGGATGCGTTTCCGCACAAAAAATGGCTGCTGATTTCCGGCAAAGCGTCGCGCAGCCTGCGCGCGGATGAGATGATTTTGCCGCCGGTCATGGGTTATCAGCCGCTGCGGGAAGCCATCGCCAGCTACCTGAATATTTCGCGTGGGCTTAACTGCCAGCCGGAACAGATTTTCATCACCAGCGGCTATCGCGCCAACCTGCGACTCATTCTGGCGGTGCTGGCGCAGCCTGGCGACAAGGTGATGTTTGAAGATCCCGGCTATTTCTTCGGGCAAAAACTGCTGAAGCGCATCGCGCCGAATCTGCATTACGTGCCGGTTGATCGGCAAGGCATGGATGTGGATTATCTGCTGCGCTATCACGCCGATGCGCGTTTCGCCATCGTCACGCCCACGCATCACAGCCCGCTGGCGGTAACCTTATCGTTGCCGCGCAAACATCAACTGCTGGAGTGGGCACAGCACAATGACAGCTGGATCATTGAAGATGATTACGACGGCGAGTTTCACTACACGCGCAAAGTGATTCCGGCGCTGAAAAGCCTGGATGTGCACGATCGGGTGATTTACACCGGCACCTTCAGCAAAACCATGATGCCGGCGATGCGCGTGGGTTATCTGGTGATGCCGAAAGAGACCATCGCGCGCTTCAGCGAGTTGGGGGAAATCCTTGAAACCGGTATGTCGCTGCTGCCGCAAAAGATTCTGGCGCAGTTCCTCAGCGAAGGGCATTTCTATCGCCACATCAAAAAGATGCGCACGCTTTATCAGCAGCGACGCCGCATGATGCTGGATGCCTTGCAGGCATGTTTTCCGGATGTGTTTGATTTTGAACTGACGGATGGCGGCATGCACATTGTCGCCTTCCTGCCGCATGGCATGCAGGACACAGCGCTGGCGGAGATTTGGCAGCGGCATCAGCTGCGCGTATTGCCGCTCTCCGGCTGGTATATGCAGACGCAGAAACGCTATGGCCTGGTGATTGGCTATACCAACATTCGGTCGCTGGACCAGGCGCGGGAGTTGTTGCAGAGAACGGTGCTGGAGACGCGAGCGTTACTGGACTAAAGAAAAGGCGCGAGGGACAGCTCGCGCCTTGATATCGGCGCGTCCTTACATGCCGATATATTTTTTGCCTTGCTTCAGAACCACATCGCAGGCTTTGGTTTTCAGCTTCTCACCCATCGGCGAGTTGCTCAGGCTCTGCAAATTCAGTTGCTGACCGTTGCCAGTGTTAAGCAAGCCTTGCAAACCCTGCTGGTAATCGGTTTTCTGCTCTTGCGCGGTGGTGCTGTTCAGGCCGAGTTTGCTCAGCACCTGATCTTTTACCGACTTCACGTTGTTATCCACCACGTTGTGCTGCACGCAGTAGGACATCACGCCTGCGGCGTTGGTCATGCTGTTGGAACTCACCGCTTTATCGCCGCCGTTCAGCAGGCCGGTAAGCGATGAGAGCGACATGCCGCCGTTCTGCGTGGTGCTGGTGTTGCTGGTGCTGTTGTTTTGCTGTGACAGCTGCGATGCCGCGCTGCTCAGCTGATCCTGCCAGCTTGCCGCCGATGCGCTCCCCGCAACCATGGCTGCCGCGATGCCCCATCCCCAAATCATGCGTTGTACTTTCATCTCAACCTCGTTGTCTTTTATGTTCTGACTGCGTCAGTTTTGGTTAAGAGAGGTTTGAATTCGGAAAGTTCCAGTTAACCGGGCTGATTGGGGAAAATTGGGACCGTTCTGGGTTTTAATTTTTGAACGTCGGTTGGCGGGATCGACGGTATAACAAGCAGTTATCCGCGAAATGCTGTTTTTTTCAACGCTTAGCGCACATCCCTAACGATTCCGGTTGCGCACGCTGTTCGTAACGGTATAATCCCCAACGTTTTCCGCATCCTCTTCAGTGCCGAAGTGGCGAAATCGGTAGACGCAGTTGATTCAAAATCAACCGTAGAGATACGTGCCGGTTCGAGTCCGGCCTTCGGCACCAAGACTCATCTAATTGGTTGTTTTTTAAATACCTTTCTCTATTTTTTCGCTTGTAATTGCGTAGCCCTACTACAAAAGGCTATACGAGGCGATGTCTCAGCGATATAAACTCTATCGTCGAACCAGCGGCATTTATGTTGTCCGCATCAGCGTTCCCCAACGTTTTCGCCGATACGCAGGACAGTGTGAGATTCACACTTCAACAGGCACTCATGACCTTCATGAAGCAAAGCAGAAGTCCGCGCTCCTGTTGGCGGTCTGGTATCAGACCTTACAAGAGTATGAACAATTGGATTACCGATCTTTAAATGACTGCGCCCCGCTGCTTGCCGGAGAGGGCATGATCTCGCTTTCTAACTTTGCTCAGTCAATCGAGCTGCCCGTTACTCAGTTAATTCAGGCGGTGATGAACCGCAATCTGCCTATGTTTTGGCTAGCGACGGGGCAGGCTGGCTTTTATGTTGAGACTTTATCTGAGGTCGAGTTAGACCCTCTCGATGGCAGCTACGTGCTTAACTATGTCGAAGCGCAGGGTATGGAAGGGGTTGTTAAAGGTTATCTGCAACTCATTGCTCCCTTGGCGCATTTACGTAACATCATCAGCGACGGGCATTCAGAAGCCTCGGTGTTTAAAACTGCTGGAAGCGAAGCTAAAGGCGGTTGGTTTTTCACCTCCAATTGCCCGGTAATAAAACCCGATACGCTATTGATCAATAAAGTCCATGCAGAAAATCTCCGGCTTGATTGGCTGGCTAAGACTACACCACCAGCTGTTAGCGTTCATCCCGCTGCGCCTCTTGCTACCCCATCCCCCGTTATCGTTAACGAGTATGTTCATCGAAAGTATTACACTAAGAGCCTGTCATGGTTATGTTCAGAGTATGTAAAGCATCGGCGCAAGGGTAAAGTCTCGGAGTCGGCAATTAACGATATCCGTAACTACTTCACCTTTATGATTGAAGCGATGGGCGACATTCAGTTGGAAGACTTTGATCGCGATTTCCTCCGAGCTTATGAGAGCAAACTACGCACGATCCCCGCAAACCGGAATCTAGCGAAAGCTAAATATGGGGTGAAAACACTGGATGAGTTAATCGCTAAGGCGGCGGAATGCGGCGATAAGTCGATGACTGAGGAATCCGTCAGGAAGTATATCAACGGCCTTTATGGTGCAATGAAGTGGGCTGTTGCTGATGGCAAGCTACTGAAATCGCCATGCGAGAACTTTTTCCCGCGCGATGATAAAGACGAGCGAGACCAGGATCACACTGACGTGTTTGAACCTAATGAAGTTAAGGCGATTTTTTCGCTACCGTGGTTTCTAGCTGGAACAGGAGAACGTAACGCGCAAGGGCGATTCCATCAATATTGCCCGTTTCACTATTGGGCACCTTTGCTGGGGCTACTGACGGGGGCGCGAGTTAATGAGATCGCGCAGTTACTTCTAGATGACATACTAGCGGAAGATGACGTTTATTACCTGAACCTTGAAAGCGATAGCGAAAGTGGAAAGAAACTAAAAAATGCCAATGCTCGCCGCAAGATTCCGATTCACTCCACGCTGATTGCTCTCGGTTTCATCGACTACGTTAAAGCCTTAAAAAATGCCGGGTATGCCCGCCTGTTCCCCGAGCTTAAGCCGCATAAAACTAAAGGCTATGGCAGGCCAGTTTCCGCATGGTTCAATGAATCGCTACTGGCGCGTAGATTGAATGTAGAGAGGAACAGAACCAAATCTTTCCATTCTTTCCGCCACTCTGTTTCGACTTTACTAAAGGAGAAGGGCGTTAGCCCGGAATTACGTGCGCAATTAGTTGGACATGTGCGCGGCGAAACGGAAACAGAAGTGCGATATAGCAAAGACCTCAAACCGATTCATATGATTCAAACTGTGGAAAAAATTGATTTTTCGTTGCCTGAGATAGCGAAATTTAACATTCCTGATGGGTTAGATGCTGTCAGAGATGCGCTGCGAAGAAAGCGAGGCAAACAAATAGAGTAGTGGGTTGCCCGACTATCAACGGCTGAGGCGCTCTGTAAGGCTCTCAGCCGCGTTTTTAATTGAGAGCAGTAGATTTTATGGAGTGGGATTTGCTGCGTGCTCAAGGCCCGTTTGCTTACGAATAACTGCCAGCAATTCTTTGTATAAGGATTCGTTTCTCAAACACCAAAGTTTTTAAACGCTCTCCCTGAAATAGCATTGATAAAACCTAAGACTCTTCACTTTTCAGCGGCTGTTTCTGGCAGTATTGCCGATAATGTCCCTCACTCCGCTTCTTACTTTCCTTTGTGTAGTTATCTGCCTGTAAGATGCAGACGTAGTTGGTGAAAGGTTGTATGTATTTAAGTTATTAGGTCACAGCCAGTCAGCCCAGCAAACATACGGATCACTACTTCAAAATTCGCACACTTTTTTGGAATCGCGATTTAGAGATGCAGGTTGCGTAGCGCCGCTCTAACCCGGTTACTCAGCTCTTTATCTGCGATCAGGTGGCTGCTCTCAGCCCGCGTTCTGCCTTTTTTGTCACGCTGCCCTACAGTGCTGAACGAATGAATGCCGCGCTCCGTTACTGCGTCTTTGTGCAAGCGAATCCAGTTGATTGCGACAAGCCGGAACAGATCTCCCTTTGACATCTTTGCAGCGGCTATCGGACAGCGGAACGTGAACAAGCTGGCGAGCGTTTCAAACGGGAAATGTTGAAGCCCGGAGAGAAGGCCGAAACCGTATTGTTGCAGCGCATCACCCCGCAATGTTACCTCCACACGGGCGCGTTGCTGACGAAGTGGCAGCGGTTGCTTTCTGTCTGTGCGCTTGTGATAGCTCTGCCACGAAATGGCATCCAGCTCGTTGCCTATACGCAGGTTATACGCCGGGTTTATGCGATGGCCGGGCTTATCAAGAAACTGGTTGCTGTTGCTGTCACTGTTGTATTGACGGTGATTAGTGCCGGGAGCAAACAAGCTTGTTTGCAGGCGGTATGTAAGGGCGCGTGTTGCTTCAACTGACTGCTGCTTGTGCCAGAAGTCGCAGCTGATTTCTATTCCGGCAATTATTGGCTCGGCTGCTAAGGGGATGCGCTTTGCTAACGCATTGAATACAGCACACAGATGATGATAGTTGTTCGCCAGTTCATCATGGAAACGAATGCGGAATGTGTCAGTAACATCGCCAGGCTGAATATTGATTGCTTCAGCCCACCAGTGGTCTATGCCGGTTATCGCTGATAATGCTTTGCGAACATACTGATGCTGCGTCCGGCGCTCTGTGCTGATCTGCACGTCGAGCCAGTCAATTACAGCGGTTGCCCTAAATTCCTTCAGGGCAGAATCCGCGGTTTGATAGTCGTTAGTCACTGTATTCGCCTACGAGAACAACTGGAGTTTGCGCTCGTTCCATTTCCGTTTATCTGATGGGTCGTATTCAACGGGAAACGGATTAATAGATCGTGGAGATACTTTTGAACCTGAACGCACACGTGCTTCATCAATAAATTTTTGCACATCTGATAAGAGGTAAACGGGGCGTTTAGACTTCTCATGCTTTGCAATGCCGATCGGTGTAAGAACCAATTCGCAGTATTCGCCACGATTAAGCCGCATGTCATCTAAAATCGTATGCCAGTTACGCAGCGGCCCGATGGCATCATGAATCATATATGCAGCATCGCTAGTGGTGATAACCAAACCTTTTGTCATCTTTTTCTCCTTAGTCTAAGGTTGGCGCGATCATTAAATGCAGACCGTCACGAAGTGCGTTCTGCATAATGACGAACGGTGCACCTCCTAGATCCTTTCGGCGATAGCCCGTGATGAAAGTGAACGCGGTAAAAGAGTTATCTCTTATGGTAATTACCGCGCCATCCAGTTCGCTTTCAAGCTCCTCATCGTTTAGACGCCAGTAGCCGTTGCCGATAATCTCATGGTTGATGTTAGTCTCAACCGGGCCAGCGTCGCCCAGCACTATGAGTTGCTCGGCCATCAATTCGTCTGCCAGTGCAACCCGCAGCAGAGCTGCTTTATTTGGGGCCTCCGGTTGTGCCGCTAGCACGTCGCGCGCCCAATCCTGCCACCTGATGCCTCGCTTTGCTGCCATTCTGTCTATTGCATCCCAAGTGGTCGTCTCAAAACGAAACGACGAACGGCCATTGCCAGTTAACTCTGCATTACGAGTTTTAAATGTCTTCTTCATGTTTTTTCCTTGAAATAGTAACGAGTGAAACTATATCACGGGGTGGCAATGAGTATAAATTTTGTTACCTATCATTGTGCATATTCATGCTTAAGAGTATCTTGACCGCGTATTAAACGTTCGATTAACAATGAGGTCAGGAAATGGCAAACGGCAAGTTCATCGCTTACTACCGTGTTTCAACAGCTAAGCAGGGAAAGAGTGGGTTGGGATTGGAAGCACAGCGGGAAGCCGTTGCCGCTTATATAAAAAACACTGGGGGAGAAGTTATTGCAGAGTTTGAAGAAATCGAAACCGGTAAGGGGTCAAACGCTCTTGAAAGACGTCCGCAACTGAGGGGAGCGCTGGCAGCATGTAAGAAGCAAGGTGCTATGTTGCTAATCGCCAAACTCGACCGCCTAGCCCGTAACGTGCATTTCGTTGCCGGGCTAATCGAAACTGGTATTAATTTCGTGGCCGCCGATATGCCACAGGCTGACAAAGTAATGATCCAGATGCACGCGGTTATGTCTGAGCATGAGCGCGACCAAATCAGCGCCCGGACTAAAGCTGCTCTCGCAGCTGCTAAAGCGCGTGGCAAGGTTCTGGGCGTGGCGGGCAGTGCTAACCTCAAAAGCAACATTGAAGCCCGCCAGCAAGCGGCTGAGAGCTTCGCTGAAGGGATGCGCCCGCTTATCGAAGGTATGAAGGGGCGCGGGCTATCACAGCGCAAAATGGTTGAAACGCTGAATGCTTCACGAACGCCGGCGCCGAAAGGTGGCGAGTGGGGATTGTCGCAGCTCCAGCGGGTGATTTCCCGGTTAGGTTTGTAATCCATCCACTAGCAGCGCCCGCTATCATCAGAACCACCTCACTGAAGCCCGTAGACGCGCACAGAGCGATTTTCTGAGATGCGGACGCATGAATGGGTATCTTTATTTGTGGCGCTCATAGAATACCTATCAGAGCGTTTTAATGTAAGGTTTGAAACTTTCAAGCGCGATCAACAAACGGCATACTTCCCATACATTTTTCCTACACTGAATTCCTGTATGAGAGTTCTGTTTGAACGCATGTCGGGCGTGGCGTTGAGTTATTTAAGTTTTTATTACATGAGGGCGACATTACTAAAACGTAACTACCCTAAAATCCAAAACATAGTTGCATAACGTATGCCTTTTAGTTGCTTATTTGCTATTAAAAGCTTGTTTATTAAAGATTATCGTTTTTTCTTCTTGCGTTCACTTTTAGGACGCAGTTGCGTTTATATTAGAGGCCATTTCTTCGTCATTTATGAATGATTTTTTAAAATTTGCGGATCATAATAATCATCTTTCGGACGTCACAGGATGACTTTAGCTGACCTTGGGTAGGTGAAAAATATAACGATTAGGAAAGATAATGTGAATAAGGCATGAGTTATGAGTGGCGGTGTCTTTATCGCGATAAGGGTTTAACATCTAAATTATATGCTTTTTCCATAATGCGTTAAAGCTTAACTCTGCGACAAGATCAAATCCCCTTAGCCTTTTGATAATTTTCAATGATAGTGCGGATTTTTTCTGACAAATGAGGTGAGAAAAATAAAGGCGCATATTAAATGCGCTTTTATTTAACAGTGTATGCTAGTTTTGTTTGCCATCGAGCTTTTCTGATAGCCGTTTCTTTGTGTTAAGGTTTTTTAAGTCTATAATGAAGTTGACACTTGATGCGATTACTGCATAAATGCAAAATAATTGTGCATAAACTAGAGAGAGTAAAAACCATAATCCAATGCCTGAAAATACTTGTCGGTGTAGTATGAAGAAAATGGTTTTTGTCAGGAATGTTTTTAATGTGATTCCAATTAACAATAACAGTAGAATTAGCGCGGATGAGATTACTACCCCGACTAGTAGTTTTACTCTTTTAAGATCATCCTCTGAGAAAATAGCTGTTACTTTTGAAGGTTGAACAATTTTCAATACAGCATTTGGGTAAACATAAGCAATCCAAATTCCCATTATTGTAAAAATCATTGCTGACGTATTTTGCAATATGGAAATTATGGGGTCAATGTCTTTATAGTTAATATCTAGCCTAAAGCAGTAACTAATATAAGTTATTGCCATAGCTATTAGCAGATGCCAAACTATAATTTTATAATTCTTCATGGTAATTCCCGAGCGGCTTCTGGAGCAGTAGCTTCCGCTGCGCCAACGCCGAATGGAGCTAGCAAACCATCACGTTTGAATTGTAGGGCAGTAAACAGTCGCTGCGCGGTATAATGACCTGTTTCGTCCACGCCTCCACCAGTTGTATCATCTATCGGTAGAACATTTTTAACTACAAAGCTATTCAACCAACAAATACCACCCACACCTTCTTTTTTAAACCCTAAGTTACGCCAGCCGTCTAAGCCGCCATTGTAATCTTCAGCATATTGTTCGAAAATTTGCTGCAATTCTTCTGCCGTTGGTTTCGCTTCAATATTTATCTCGACTTTACGAGTGTCTTTTGTAACCTCAGCAGAGACAAAAGGAAGTCTTCCGAAAAACCTTGTCCAATCAGCTTGATCGACTTCTCTTGCAGCAATTACCTCACGCTTTACAAAATGCGTTATGTCGCGCGCTATAGCTCCAAGATCCGCTCTTGTTGTGAGCTTTGTATATTGTTTTGAGCTGATACGAAACCACAGATTTCCAGTTTCGCCATCTTGCTGCGCAGGGAACGATACAGTTGTGTAAGAGCCTGTTTTTCCTTCTCTAACCTCTCGTCGCTTTTCTCTTATATCTGCATGTAAGCAGACAAAATCTCTGAAAAATAAATTCATCAAATTTGTATCTGCGATTGAGTTAGGGAAGCGAATTGACGCAAACAAATTTTTTGATGGAATAAACCAGTAGTAAGATGCTTCACCCCAAATAACTCGCTCTCCAGCTGCTGCATTATTGGCGTCATATAGAGTATTGTCATCAAGTCGCGCATCAGCTTTAATACCATAAACACCATCGCCACTTCCAACAGCTCTCCAGAGAACTAGAATATATTCACCAGTATCCGCATCCTTCTCGATTGCTTTTAGATAAACTTTTTTGCGATGGGAGTAACCGGGAGTCTCGTCATCCCAAAGAAGCGTGTCTTCAAGTGAGATCCTATCTTGGAACCACACATGAAGGGATGCGAGAAGAGCATTCATTTCGAGTGGCTCACAATAATCATCATTGCCATAACGATAAAAACCAAGCTGGGTGTGCTTATGAAATGTGACGATACCAACGCTCATACACTCATCTCTCAAATGTGTTTTTCCAAGTATTTCATGAAAATATTGACAATTGAAGAAAAAATTATGAACTCAAACATAGATAAAGTAGATACGAAGTAGGGCAGAACGGGCGATGTTTCAACGCCTGTTCTACCCGTATCAAGTCCTATGTATGGCCGGGCAAGAGCACGAACTAACGAAAGGCTAGCTGAAAAGCATTTACTCGAAATTTGTCATCAAGTCTGGCGGCTGACAGTAATAATTACATACTATTCATGCAGTTATTGTATATGAATGCAGCCAAGAGCTTGGAACCCTGACTAGGGTTTTCATAGACGTAGTCAACGAAAGTTTTATAGAGCGCGATCATCTGAGGGGTGATGCCAGCTTTACCATCCATGTCATCAAGACGACGATAATACTCACCTTTTGACATTCCACCGTTTCGGCCTTCGGTTACATTTGCGGTAAATTGGGCCATATCCATGCACATTTGATCTTTGTTGTTACTAGCTTCGTCCGGATGAAGGGCACCTTCAAGCACCTTATCACCGTCAATGGCATGCTGCGCCCACGCTGAATTGTTGGCAACATATTTTTTGGAATCAGCGGCAATACCATATTCAATGCGAATGCCCTTATCGTGGTAACTACCATCGACTTCTTTAGTTGCTAGCTTTAATGAGATTCGGCAACCGGGTAGTGTCTTCTTTCTTTTAACCGAAACAATTACTGTGTCAGTATCGCAATCAGCGAAGCTGTATTCAGGATTGACGTAAGTATTGGTTTTGATTAATAACCCGGTTAAGCCATTTGTATATCCTTTTGCTGGTAGAGTTTCATAGGCGTTACGATCCCCCTTTCTGATCGCTTCACGGAAGTGATCCATTCCTATACGTGTAGCCAGTTGGTCAATGCTTTCGCCTGCGTAAGCCGTTATTGATACTGTGATACACAAAGCGCCAAAAGCTGCCTTGCACACGAAGCCATTTTTTCTAATCTGCTCTTTGATCATGTTGTCCTTCCTCGAAAGCCACCCCAGCGGTGTTTCTAGCTGCATAATAAACCCATGATTCAAAATGTCACGATAAGTGCGTGGCTCTTTAGTGGACATCTAAGCAAATTCAAGGGATGAAAAAGACCCTTAGAATCCTTTTTGGACAACGAGTGAAAGCATTGCGCATTGCCACCGGAATGAGCCAAGAAACCTTTGCTGATCGCTGTGGGTTTGCGCGTAGCTATATGAGCCGCATTGAGCGTGGCGGCTCTAACGCGTCTTTAGATGCAATTGAGGTGTTGGCTCGGGCGTTAGAAGTTGAGCCGTGGCAATTGTTAGCGTCCGAATCAACTCATGATGACGATCCGGAACTGGTGGTTCCCTTTGCGGCTGATGGTTCATGTTTTCATCCCGGTCTTGCAAGCACGCGCGATGGTTCATTCGGGGTAGGTGATAAAGCTTCTCAGAAGCGTTTTGACACATTTTCCGAAGCTCTTGAGTATTTGCGTAGTATGGAAACGGCAAAATGGCGTAGGCCCAACCAGAGCGGAAATTGGGGCATCGTATCTGCCGTTAAGTGGGATAAGCTAAAAAAGAAGGTGGCAGATGAATAAGGAATGGTTTGAATTAAAAGATGCAAGACGAAAAGATTGGAACAAGTCGGTCTGGATAACCCTTCGTGCTATAAATACAATTAGCGAAAAAGGAAAAATTGGGCATTTAGGATATGAATCAGAATTTTTCGGTTTAGGATCTGCGGCTTTTCCGCTTGAGCAAATAGATAAAATTAAAAAACTAGGCTGGTCTGATATAGGTATTTCTCACGAGCATGCTGGTTATGTTGACGGAGATGATTACATACCATGTGATATTTTTTGTAGTTCATTTAGGGAAGTTGAAGGACTTAATCTAGTTATTGAGCAAAAAGGCGAAGGGGATTTTAAACGCGTCTGGTATCTACATCCTGATTTGATAACTACGCTAGGATTATATAGAGAAGGTGATGTATGGATATGCCCGAGAGAGGGATATGAAGAAGTTGTTCGAGTTTCATTTCGTGAGGAAAAGCCTGTCTCAATTGAGATAAAAAGCAAATATCTGAAAGATTATTTATGTGCTCGTGGCCTTTTTTTATACTTAACAGCTTTTTATTCTCGTGAAAGCATAACTGAAGATGATGTGACTTCCTTATGGAGTGATGAAGAAAATAATATTAATGATGAGAATCTTCGTTGGGAAGGTCGTGTTATTCCTATTCATGAAGGTGGACATCCTTTTGGCAGTAAAATGTCCGTTTTTCATGTTTTTAGAACAGATGTTGAAGAAGACGATGAACTTCCAGATTTATCGTCTATTCCAAGTGATAATAATACTCATAGCGAGCAATGGGAAAAAACCTTTGAAGGCCGAAAATTATACCGAATATTAGGCGAGTTATGGAAAGATTCGATTGTAAATCCATCTCAACAGAGTCGCATGGTCAGGGGCGATAAAATACCGTCGAGTATTTATTTCGTTGTTGATCTTGAAGGAACTCGCTTGTGTGGAGATGAGCTTATTGAGTCAGGTAAATGGCTTTGGTTCAAACCTGATGTAATGAGCGTGCTAAGTAAGAGGAGAGGAGGGGAGCTTAACTTTTATAGCCGATATACAGGTGGTGTGGCTTGCTATGATGGTTATAACACTCATTTTGGTGTGAATGAACTTGGTTTAATCAATGTCTACGCAAAAGACATAGGCTTATTGCCAGAGTGGCAGCAGCAAATTTGGGCTGGTTACAATTGCTCTCCTGAAGGAGGTATTTCAAAAGAGTTATATATGTCCCAAGTTCGTGCCGAACCGGCTGAAAGCCAATCTCCAGAAGAATTCTTTCCCGTGGTCTTAAATGAATTAAATAAAAAAACACAAGATCTGTTTGGGTTTAATTTGTTCAGAGATCATGAATCTATACCCGAAATTATAAAAAGCATTAATAGATTCAGGTCATTAGATGAGGCTTCTTTCTACGATCTTGCTAAGGATCTTGCAAGAGTCATTGCTGATAACATTGACGCCTCAGCAATACAGAAAGTTGTTGCTCCGCCAAAAGGCGAAAAATGGGGGTCTTTGAAATCTCTCGAAAAATTATTGACCTCAAGATTTGATAACTCGGTAGTGAGAAAAGTTACAGCTCCGTTAGTTGGCATCTATGAGCTTAGGCATGCCGACGCACACTTACCAAGTTCTAAAATTGAAGAGGCATTCAAACTAATTGAAATTGATAGAAGTTTACCCTTTGTTGTTCAAGGAGAACAAATGCTACACATTGTAGTTTCTGCACTATACATGGTTCTTGAAGGCTTTAAGCAATGGCATGGGCAAGATGCACGTAGTTAGAATCTGCGAGCCAAAACAATCAATCTTTAAAAAATGATAAATATGGGGAGGTAGACTCCCCTACAGATGCCCCCTACAATCATGTTCCCTGAAACGAATAGGCGCGTGGTTAGAGCAGGTTACGTAGAGTTAGGTTCGAGTCCGGCCTTCGGCACCATTTAAATATACGAGAACTTCCGTAACAGTCCGCAAGTTACTAAAATTAAAGCCGAAAGGCTTTTTTTTTGGTCCAAATCCGTCCGAGCCTTATTGTGGTTATGCTAAGGTCGACGGGGCACTTCCTCTTCTATTGTCTTTTTCTCCTGAAGTACAATTCAACGCCCGCCCTATCAAAACCTGACTTTTTGCTTGTTGGTTTCGTTTTGCATCGTCACAGTGAGTTTTAACAGCAGCGCCTGTTGATGACCACGTCTTGATATTCCATCCTGCGAAATTGGAAATAAATTTAATTGATTGATATTGCTGATTTATATTTCCTTTATTAGTCTCAGTTAATTTTTCCATTCCTGCCGTTTTACTTACCTCATTTCTTATGATTTTCAGTAGACCCGCGGTGCGCGCGAAAAAGAAATCTCGCCAGCATCACAAAAATGAAAATCATCAGATACCTTTCTGTGACAAAAGACACAACCTGATTACAACTTCAGGCACAGAAGGGCGTTTGTCGAGATAATGATTGTACTCTGTACATCTAAGTTTTACACAGTACAACAATCGGCATTGCGAACATATCATCGCGTAAGGCCATGACAAACTTGTGAGGATTATCATGTCTGAGAAAAAGCACACCACGTCTTTCTCTGCCGATATAGAGCAGCAGACCGTTAAGAAGGTGGTTTGGCGCATTTTGCCCTTTCTCATCGTCTGCTATCTGATTGCCATCATTGACCGTGGCAACATCGGTATGGCCTCGCTACAGATGAATGAAGATTTGGGATTATCTAAAGCCGTTTTTGGTCTGGCCAGTAGCCTGTTCTTTGTGGGTTACTTTCTTTTTGAAGTACCCAGCAACCTTGCGATGCAGAAAATCGGTGCGAAGATTTGGATCTCTCGCATCATGGTCTCGTGGGGCATTATCTCGGTCTGTACCGCCTTCGTTGAGAGTGCCAATACACTTTACGTATTGCGTTTTTTACTGGGTGCAGCTGAGGCCGGATTCTTCCCTGGCGTGATTCTCTATCTGACTTACTGGATTCCGGGTAAATATCGCGCCCGCGTGATCGCCACCTTTATGGTTGCCATCCCCGCAGCGAATTTTATCGGCTCGCCCATTTCTGGGGCCATATTGTCACTTGATGGCTGGTACGGCATGCGCGGCTGGCATTGGTTGTTCATCCTGGAAGGCATTCCAGCGGTGGTTTTGGGTATTGCCGCCTTCTTTATGCTGAGCAACAGACCAAGCGATGCCAGCTGGTTAAATCAGGAACAAAAGGCGTGGCTGAATAGCACGCTTGAAGCCGAGAACGCGAAGAAGAAAGCGATCGGCCACATCTCTTTATGGCAACTGCTGCGCCATAAACATATCTGGGTGATGGCGCTGATTTATGCCGGCGCTTCTGCGGCAGGCTCAACGCTGAGCGTCTGGTCGCCGCAACTGCTTAAATCATATGGCCTGGATAACTTTACCACCGGTTTGGTGAACGCCATCCCTTACGGTCTGGCATCTATCCTGATGATTGTGTGGGGCAGAAGCTCCGATCGCAGCGGCGAGCGTCGCTGGCATACCGCGTTAACCCTTTTCCTGATTGCGGGTGGTCTGTTATCTGCCTTTATCACCAACAGTTTGACGGGCAGCGTGGTGATTCTGTCGCTGGTACTGGTAGGCGCGTATTCAATGAAAGGTCCGTTCTGGGCGCTCGCATCGGGATGGATGTCTTCCACTACTGCGGCCGCCGGTCTGGCTGCGATTGGCGCCATGGCTAACCTGATCGGCGGCGGACTGATGGTCAACGTTTACGGCATCATCAACCAGGCCACGGGCAGCCACACACTGGCTATGGTGCCGCTGGCGATTCTGTGTGGTATTGGCGGTATCGCCGTGCTGATCATGGGCCGCAAAAAAGAGTTAAACATTGAAGTCGAAAACACCGCGTCGCCGGTGAGTAAATAACGTCACCCTCCCGCGGGCGCTTATCTGAGCGTCTGCGGGAGGCTTTTCTCCCATTCCTCCCACCATCAATCCACTCCAAAAGAAGTTCACGTTCCGCCTCATCCAAGCTATGCACTTCTCGTTATCAAGCCGCTAAACGTCAGTGAGATCTCAGTGACAAGTCTGGATTGGAAAGACGTAACTGTCTTATCGAAGGGGCAACGCTGAGGGAGTGACGGAGATTTGCAGTGATAGCCGAGGTTGATGAACGACCTTACCAGCGAGCAAGTTGGTAAGATCGTTTAACAAGTGGTGGGGAAGGTTAATGCATTAAGACAGGGCACTTTCACTTTTAATCGGTTCAGCCAGCACCTTCAAAACGTTACTCGCTGCAGCTGTTCCCATTTTCACGTATGAGTTGTCACTGACGCCACCAATGTGCGGCGACAGGATGACGTTATCAACAGCCTGCCAGACATGTGGTGCGGTCAGCGGCTCAACAGCAAAACTATCCAGAGCAGCCCAGCTAAGGGTGCCGTCACCCAGCGCCGTTAGAAGCGCGTTATCATCGATCAGGCCACCGCGTGCGGTATTGACGAGAATCGCACCTTTTTTACACTGACTCAGCCTGTCGCTGTTGATCATGTGCTGTGTCTGTTCCGTCAATGGGCAGTGCAATGAAATCACATCTGCCTGTTGTAGCAGAGCTTCAAGCGTGGAGGATTCACACTCGTCGGGAAAGGACCTGGCGAACGGGTCATAGGCAAGGACTTTCATACCAAACGCTTTGCCAATGCGAGCCACCCGGCCGCCAATCGCACCCAATCCAATCAGACCCAGCGTTCGGCCTTCAAGCTCAACCGACTTGTGGGTCGACTTGTCCCAATGTCCCTGACGCATTCGCCGATCCAGTGGGAGAACCGCTTTGGCGCAGGCCAATATCATCGTCCATGTATGTTCAGCCACCGCTGCTGCATTAGCACCGGGCGCTGCCTGCACGCTGATATGGCGCTCAGCCGCCGCTTTTTGATCGATAACATCAATGCCGCTGCCGTGCTTGGAAATAACCCGCAGGTGAGGTGCGGCATCCATGATGCGGGCGTTGATTTTGCCGTATCGAACAATAATCGCCACCGGATCGTGTTGGTGACACAGCTGACACAATTCGTCTTCACTGGGCTTTATGCCTGCGTAAACGATATCAAAGCCCTTGAGCAGGCCTAACGCTTCCTGCGCCAAATCGCTGCCAGTTACCAAAATTACGGGATGAGAAGATGCCATTACAATTCCTCCCCTTCATTCAACATTCCAGCCGCAAGCAGGGCTTTTTCCAGCCAGGGTGCGCGAATATCGCCTTCACGGATGGCGGCAATGCGTTTGGTCTCGGCATCCAGTTTTTTCTGTGCCAGTTCAATCAGCGCCGGAACGGCTTCACGTGGCAGAACGACCACGCCGTCGACATCACCAATGATCAAATCACCAGGCTGGATTGCCGCTCCGGCCACAGAAACAGGATAGTTAACGCGGCCCGCGACAGATTTGGTTGGGCCACAAGGATTCAGACCTGCGGAAAACACCGGGAAGCCGTTTTCGCACAGTGCGTCGGCGTCGCGAACTGCACCATCGATGATGATTCCTGCGATGCCCGACGCTTCTGCCTGAGTGGACATGATTTCACCAATCAAAGCACAGCTGATATCGCCTTTACCGTCGACGACGATAACATCGCCAGGCTGAGCGATGGCGAGCGCCGCGTGAATGGCAAGGTTATCGCCCGGCCGAACCTCAACCGTGATGGCGGGGCCAGCAACTTTCATGGTGGGTGAAACGGGCTTTACGCGACCGTGCAGCGTACCGCGACGTCCGGCAACATCGGCAAGAATAGCGGCCTGAAACTCAGCAGCCTGTTTGACCAGCTCGGGCGCTGTACGGGTAAGGTCGCGCTTGATGAACGTATTCTCTGCGTGTGGCATAAATCACCTCTTCATGTTTTACCTGATACAACTATGTTGTACTATGTAAAACCACTATATCGATGTTAAATCAGATCGCACCAGCGTTAAGCTTTCATTTGTGATGTAAATACGATGTGAATCACAAATTGCACGGTAAACTCTTACCGTCGCAAACAGGAGAACGTACCGATGGGGAATGAAGGCGTAATTGCCGTTGAGAAAGCGCTGGCACTACTGGATTGTTTTAAGCCTGGCGAAGAGGCGTTGACGCTCACCGCCCTGGCACAATTTTCGGGTTACCATAAAACGACGGTTTACCGTCTTATGAACTCACTTGAACGCATGAACTACGTCATCAGACGCGACAGCGGCGTTTATACATTGGGTCCCAGACTGCTTTATCTTGGCAAGCTCTATGAACAGTCATTTCATCTGGCCAGTATTGTCCAGCCTGAACTGCACGCGCTGGCGACGGCGACGGGTGAAAGCGCCACATGGTATGTGATTGAGAACGGTCAAAGGCTTTGCTTATTCAGAGCGGAGCCCTCCGAAGGATTACGAGAAACGCGCTTACCCGGTACACTTTTGCCGCTGGATAATTCAGCAATAGGGCAAGTGCTTCGCCATTGGGGACTCAATGAACCGCTTCTTGAATCTGCCCCAGAATTACCGCTCTTTACCTCCGGCATGCGTGATCCGCACATTGCTGCATTCTCTCTTCCCGTTTTTGGTGAGGGAAACAAACTGCTCGCCGCGCTGGCATTAACAGGTCCGTCATCGCGTTTAACGCAATCGATGCGCGACAGCGGTGTGGGCAAGATAATGAAAGAGACGGCTTACAGACTCTCCCTAAAGCTCGGCGCCCCTAAGATCAAATGTGATCATTTTTATTCGCTCTAGCTGGCCTGGATAGGTTCGCCTTGTAAATGATATGCCGCGAGTATTGCTAACTTCGGCAGTATGAATGCTAACTATTTCACCTGGGTATGAAGAAGATAACCGGGTGAATCGCACAGCGAAAATAACCCTGCATCGCTACCAGCTTAATTAACCATCTTTTTTTATAAATTATAGAGGCATTCAAGAAGCTTTAAGTAATGATTATTCACCCTTCCTCATTACTTCTGATTCTAAAGCACTAAGTAAGATTGAAAATGGAGTGATTTATTTGAATGTGAAAGGTAAGGTTTTTTCTTTTAATAATCTCCCTGCTTATAAATACAATAATTCCATTTATACCATTCCCGTCGTTATCACGGCAAAGCCATACTGATTCTATGCAAAGTTAGTGCTGATGTGTGGTACTTAAGATCTTGTTAAGAACTCTTCGTATAATAGCGCCCATCAATGTAAACCAAGAGTTCACCATGAAAAACACCCTGATTTCCCTTTCGATTCTTTTCTCTGCTTTGACCGTGACGTCTGTTCAGGCTGCCAACCCAGCCACCGGCTGCGCCGCTAAAAAGCAGGATATCCAGCAAGAGCTGGCGATGGCGCGTGAGCATGGCAATGCTGCGCGCATCGCCGGTCTGGAAAAGGCGTTACGCGAAACCAATGCAAACTGCACCGACAGCGGCTTGCTTACAGCGCGCCAGCAGAAAGTGGCCGAGAAGCAATTGAAAGTGCAGGAGCGCGAACAAGATCTAAGGGAAGCGCAGGCCAAAGGCCGCAGCGATAAAATTGAGAAGCAGCAGCGTAAACTGGCTGACGCGCGAGATGAGTTGAAAGAAGCTCGGGATGCATTAACGCAATAAACCAGGCATCCCGGCTGGGAAAACTGGCTCTTTGTCTCAAAATTCTCCTGCAGAGATTTTTTTCATCCAACTGTTGGGATTGCATGGCAGAATGGCGCTCCGGTGAAATCAGTGGAGGTGCAGAAGCGATGACAGTTGAAATTGAGCAGCGTATCTACGAGCTGGTGCGGCGTTACGACGGCGTTTACCTGTTTAAGCAAAAGACGCTGACGCCGCAGATTGATATTGATAGCGATCTTAACTTCGAGCGTGAAGAAGCCGCTGCGCTGATGGATGAGTTCTTCGGCGAGTTCAGCGTCGATCGCGGCGGATTCGTCATTGAAACCTACTATCCCGATGAGCCCTCGCTGGCGCAGATTCTCAATCCATTCAATAAGCGTGAAGTGCCGGTGGTACCCGATTTCACGCTGGGAATGTTGATTGAATCAGCAAAAGCGGGGCGCTGGCTGTACGAGTAACAGCAGGCTCAGCGCCGAGTCTGCCACCTTTCACCGCTTCACATGCACGCCAAAGCCACTCTCTTCCGGGACAAACTCCGCCTTTAAGGTCAGCGCAGGAATCTCATAGTCGCCGCTGTTCTGCTGACGGTAGACAATGGGCGCGGTTTCCGCCAACGTATCCAGCCTTGTAGCCAGCGCATCGCACCAGCCAGCAAATCGTTCTGCTGCTGACTTTTGTACACGATAGAAAACCAGCGGCGGCAGCACGCTAAAGCCGGGATAAAACAGCATGCCGTGCTGAATCGGAAACAGCAGATCGTTGATCGGGCCGTTAATGCCGCGCGGGCTGTAATGCGATTCCCATCCGCCGGTCGTCACCACCAGCATTGCACGTTTGCCGCTAAGATTGCCTTCGCCGTAACGATCGCCCCAATGCTGTTCGTTGTGCTCGCCCACGCCGTAAGCAAAACCGTTGGCGTAAACGCGGTCAAACCAGCCTTTCATGATGGCGGGCATCGAAAACCACCACAGCGGAAATTGAAAAATCACCGTATCGGCCCAGCGCAACTTTTCCTGCTCCGCGGCGATATCGGCGGCCTGCAGCTGATGATCGTAGGCGAAGCGAGAATCCAGCGTCGCATCGAAGTGGTCGCCCACTAACGGGGCGCGCGTGTCGGCAGCGTCGAGCGGCGCTTTCCACTGCATCGCATAGAGATCAGAGACCTGCACCTGATGTCCGGCATGCTGCAAATGCTGTACGGCAAAGTCTTTAAGTGAACCGCTCAGCGAAAGCGGTTCCGGATGGGCATACACAATCAGTACATTCATGGGCTTAATCCTGTGAGATGAAAACCACTGCAGATTAAGTCGGCGCTGGCTATAGTGGAAATCAATTGCTGATATCTCAGGTATAGCCATAGTGAATATCGACTCGCTGGATTTGAATCTGCTGCAGACGCTCAACGTGCTGTTAAGCGAACTCAACGTTACGCGCGCGGCGCAGCGTTTGCATCTCTCGCAGCCTTCCGTCAGCGCTCAGTTGGCGCGATTGCGTAGGCATTTTGACGATCCGCTATTGTTACCGGGGCCGCGTGGCATGCTGCCAACGGCGCGCGCAGCAGCTCTGCGTGAGCCGCTGCGTCTGGCGCTGGAAGCGGTTGAGCGTGCGGTCGCGCCGCCCGATGCCTTTAATCCGGCCAATGCCGATGACACCTGGCGCATCGCCGCCACCGATTACACCTCGTCAGCGTTGGTGCTGCCTGCGCTCAACCTGATCCGCGCTGCTGCGCCGCAAAGTCGTATGGCGATATTGGCGCTGAATCCGCCGCTGGTGGCGCAGCAGTTGGAAAAAGGCGAGCTGGATGTGGTGTTTCATACGGGCGATAACGCGCCGCCGACGCTGCATCAACGCAAACTGTTCAGCGAGCGCTACGTGCTGGCGGGACGGTGCGATCACCCGCAGTTGCAACGTCTGCCGACGCTGGATCAATTCTGTCAGCTGGAATTTGTCATGGTATCGCCCGATGGCGGTGGCTTTAGCGCCGCCACCGATAATGCGCTGGCGAAGCTCGGGCGTTCACGCCGCGTGGTGCTGTCGGTGCCGCACTTCTTGTTTATGCAGGAAACGCTGGCGAGCAGTGATTTAGTGGCGGTGCTGCCCGAGCGGTTGGTGCGTCACGCTTCGCACCTCGCGGTTATCGATCTACCGCTGGAAGTGCCGGGCTTTGATATTTTGCTGCTGTGGCATGAACGTCTGCACCGCGATCCGGCCCAGCAGTGGTTGCGGCAGCAGATTGTGGCGGCGCTTTAAATCAGCATCGCCGCAAAAAATTCACTTCTCCCGCGTCACAAAAATCATCACACTAGCCACCTTTACCATTATGGAGAGATGGCATGATTACCCGATTGCTGCTGGCGATGTCGCTACTTGCCAGCCTGAGTGCGCCGCTGTTGGCAGATCAAGACGGCGTCTCGTTTAGCCACAAAGACTGGGAACTGGCCTGCGATAACACGCTGACCTGTCGTGCCGCTGGTTACAGCGCCGAAGAGGGCGCGGGCGGCTCGGTGTTGCTGGTGCGCGCGGGCGGTCCCAATGCGGTGACGCACGGCCGTGTGGTGCTGGCCGATACCGGCGATGATGATTCTAAAGTGGTGAACAACTTAGCGTTGTGGATTGATGATCGTGCGCTGGGCGACGTGGCGAAAGCCGATAACGACGAATGGACGCTGACGGATGAACAAACCCAGGCGCTAATTAACGGCATTAAAGGCAGCGGCAAAGTGGAGTTTCGCGGTGGTGAAGAGCCTTTCGATCTCTCCAGCAATGGCGCATTTGCTGTGCTGCTGAAGATGGATGATGCGCAAGGTCGTCTTAGTACGCCGGGCGCGTTGGTGCGCAAAGGCAACAAGCCGGAAAGCAGCGTACCGGCAGCGATGGCGATGCCGGTGATTCAGCAGGTAAAAGTGGCTAAGGCCGATGCGCGTCCGTTGACGGCCGATGAGCTGGCGCTGTTGAAGCCAAAGCTGATTGCTTCACTCACCGACGACGACAGCTGCGACAATCTGGCTCCGTCCGACGATCAGCCGGAAGAGGGCGCGGAGCCGCTGACCTTAACGCCGGTTGATGATGCGCATGTGCTGATCGCCGCGCTGTGCTGGCGCGGGGCGTATAACGAAGGTTATGGCTATTGGCTGATCGATAAAGCATTGCAGGGCACGCCGCAGCTGGTGACGGATTCCGGCTCTGATTACAGTGAAGGTGTGATCTCAGAAGCGCAGAAAGGGCGCGGCATCGGCGATTGCTGGAGTACAGCGGCGTGGGTGTGGGATGGCAAAGCGTTTGAGCAGAGCAGCGATGCCACCACCGGCATGTGCCGCGCGATTCGTGCGGGCGGCGCATGGCAGTTGCCAACCTGGGTGACCGAGGTGAAACCGGCTCCCTGAAAAAAAACGCACATATCGGTAGCGGCGCGATTAAAAGGCCAGGGACGCGCAATAAATTGCGCCGCTACGGAAGGTGCAAATATTATTTACCGCAGCACTGCTTATATTTTTTACCGCTGCCGCACGGGCAAGGATCGTTACGGCCGGTTTTCTCGCCGGCAAAGTGCGGCAGTTGAGGTTCAGGATCGGGCTGTGCCATGCGCTGTTCCTGCCAGTATTCATGCAGCTCCAGCGCCGCGGGGCGAATCGCCTCGATGCTGGCTTCAAACTCTTCCGGGGTGAAGGCTTCGCGCTTCGCCAGATGATCTTCGCTGCCGTGCAAGGCAATCGCCTCCATCATCGGCTGCAGTGATTCTGGCAGCAGCGACCAGTCCGCATCCAGCGCCACGCCGCGCAAATAGCCATAGCACCAATCTTCCACCACGGTGAATTCCTGGCCTTCCATCTCTTGGGTGCCAAACAGCGGATCAAACTGCTCCGGGAACTCGGCCAGACGCTCGGCGATGTCGTTCAGATGCTGGAAGGTCAGCGTCATAAAGCGATCCATCTCACGCTCATTCGACCACTTTGGAATGTGCTTTTTGCCGCCCCACATCGCCACCAGCCATTCGCTCGGTTCGATGTCGTTCGGGCCTGAGAGCAACGCCGTCAGCATGCCGTCCAGCTCAGCGGTATCCACCACCGAGTGTTCGTTGCCGTATTTCTCCAGCATATCTTCAAGCCAGTTGAGCTCTTTTTCGGTTAACGGACCCTGGTTCATACGGCGTCTCCTGCTGTTCATTGATGGGCCATGCCCAAAGTTAATTGGCGGCGATTATAGCGGGAAGCGGGCGCGATTTATCGCTTTTTGCATATCGATTACTGAACCTCTCCTAAAAATGATTCGCCATAACTTATCGCGCAACAGTATTGGCTGCATTTGTCAGCAGATGGCAGCGTAAAGGCAGAATTTTTCTGCACGAAGGATGCAAAAGTATGGCCAGCACATTGCCGGTACTGGATTTAGCCCTGCTGGAACTGCCGGATGCGGAACAGGCGCAATACCTCGCCGAGCTGCGCGAAACCGCGCGAGACGTCGGCTTCTTCTATCTGGTGAATCATGGCATCAATCCGCAGCTGCTGCAGAACGTGCAAAGCATCACGCGCGCGTTCTTTGCCTTGCCAGATGAAGAGAAGCAGCGCGTTTCGATGATCCATTCACCGCATTTTCGTGGCTACAACCGCGCGGGCGTGGAATACACCCGTGAGCAGCGCGATCAGCGTGAGCAGTTTGATATCGGTGCAGAACGGGCCGCCCTGACGTTGCAACCAGACGATCCGGCGTGGAAGCAGCTGCAAGGACCCAATTTGTGGCCGCAGGCGCTACCGCAGCTGCGTCCGGTGATCCACGCGTGGCAGCAGGCGATGACCGACGTGGCGCTGCGTTTACTGCGCGCCTTCGCCAAATCTCTGTCGCTGCCGCCGGACGCGTTTGACGCGCTGTACGGCACGCACCCCAACGAACATGTGAAGCTGATTCGCTATCCGGGTCAGGATGCCGCTGCCAGCCAGCAAGGTGTCGGCGCGCATAAGGATTCCGGCTTTCTGACCTTTCTGTTGCAGGACGATCAACCCGGATTGCAGGTTGAAGTCATGCCAGATCAGTGGATTGATGCGCTGCCGAAACCGGGCGCTTTTGTGGTGAACATCGGCGAACTGCTGGAGATCGCCACCAACGGTTATCTGCGCGCCACCGTGCATCGCGTGGTGTCGCCGCCGGCAAAACAGCAGCGCATCTCCATCGCTTTCTTCCTCGGCGCGCAGCTTGACGCCGAAGTGCCGCTGTATCAATTACCGCCGCAGCTGGCGGCAGAAGCGCGCGGACCGACCAGCGATCCCAGCAATCCGCTGCTGCGTGAAGTGGGCTGGAACTATCTCAAAGGACGTTTGCGATCGCATCGCGACGTGGCGCAGCGTTATTACGCTGACACTCTCAATAGCGTTAAATCATAAGAAACTAAGGGAAGCAGATGAATAAAAAGGTGATAGCAGCGTTGGCGATGGTTTCGGTGTTCAGCACTTACGCCTCGGCGGCCGCGCTGCGCGTGGCGGCCGATGCCGTACCGCACAGCGAAATCCTCAACCACATCAAACAGAGCGACAAGAAACTCGATCTCAAAGTGATTGAACTCAACGGCAACCTCAACGCCAACGAACTGCTGGCGCGCGGTGACGTGGATGCCAACTACTTCCAGCATGTGCCTTATCTGCGCGATCAGGAAAAAGCGCTGGGCGAGAAATTTTCTGTGGTCGCCACCGTGCATATTGAGCCACTTGGCATCTACTCGCACAAAGTGAAATCACTGAAAGATCTGCCTGATGGCGCGCAGGTGGCGGTACCGAATAATGTCACCAATCTGAGCCGCGCACTTTATCTGTTGCAGGCCAATGGTTTGATCAAACTGAAAAGCAGCAGCGCCAATACGCTGGTGACTTCCGCAGACATTACTGACAACCCGCACCATCTGAAGATTATCGAAGTGGAAGCGCCGCAGCTGCCGCGCGCGCTGGATGATGCGCAGTTGGCGATCATCAATGGCAACTACGCGTTGCAGGCCGGTTTAGTGCCGTCGAAGGATGCGCTGGCGCTGGAACAGGCGAAAGATAATCCGTATGCCAACGTGCTGGTCACCACGCCGAAACTGGCGCACGATCCGCGTATTCTGGAACTAGCGAAAGATCTGGAGTCAAAGCAAACTGCTGAATTTATTAACCAGCACTATAAAGGATCGGTTATTCCCGTTAATCAATAATCCCCGCCGCCACCTGTTTTTGGCAGGTGGCGCTGACTTTCTTCTGTGCTATATTTCGCCACCAACACCCGTCGCACCCTTTATAAAACATAAAAATTCGCTCAATCCATTGCCATGATTACCTTCGCCAGGAATAAACGGGTGCTGTGCCATCGTTTAACAATATGCATCATTGTGCTGGGCATGAGCGTATTGCTCAGCGCCTGCGGCACCTTGTCGCAAACCTCCGCGCCCGTTAGCGATAAAGTCTATCTTTCACACGCGACTTTTAATGAAAACGTGGATGACATCGTGCGCCATTACATGCAGCAAAAGCAGGTTTCTGGCATCAGCATCGCCATTATCCATCAACGCAGCCAGCCTGAATTTTACAGTTTTGGTGTCACCGATGCGCTGCACCGTTATCCCATTACGCCAGACACTTTATTTGCGCTCGGCTCGCTGAGTAAAGGCATCACCGCGGAGGTGATTATTGAGCTGGTGGATCGCGGTGAACTGCACTGGAACGACACCTTAGCGACGCTTTTGCCGCCCAACGTGCCGCTGAGCGCCGATGCCAAACGCATCACGCTGTTGCAGCTGGTGACGCACACCTCGGGCTTGCCGCGTCAGGATATGGATTTGCCGATGTTCATGAAATTTATGGGCTATCTGCGTAGCGGAGAGAACTTTTATGGCAACCTCGACAGCGATGCCGTGCTGGATTATCTGGTCGACTTTGACGCGCCCGCGCATCCCGGCGCGCGCTATTCCAATCTCGGCTATGCGCTGTTGGGCTACATCCTTAAATATCGCTTCCATCAGGACATCGAAACGCTGGCGCAGCGTAATCTGTTCCAGCCGCTGGGCATGACCAGCAGCAGCTTCAAGCCGCAGAGCCTGCGCGGCTATCCTTGGCGTGCGCTCGGCCATGCCGGCGATCAGCCTAAGCTGATTCCTCGCGGGCAAATCACGCCGGACTGGGCGTTTAACAACAATATGGTGGCGGCCGCCAGCCTCTACAGCAACGCGCGCGATTTGATTCGCTATCTGGATGCGCACCTGCATGACGGCGCGGGTGCTTCGCTCAATGCGGCGTTTGCGCAGGTCAATCACGGCTACGAACAGCACGGCAATCAGTCACAAAATATCGCCTGGGTTACGGATACCTACGGCGATCAGCAGATTACCTATCAGGTTGGCTATATCGGCGGTTACTCCAGCTTTATTGGCTTTGATAAACAGAACGGCAATGCGATTGTGGTGCTGCAGAACGCGTTTAACTGGAGTAACTATCTGGGCATCGCGTTATTGAGGGATCTGGCAAATAAAGCGCACGACAAAAACTAACATGGTTGCTTGCAATTTTACTGCGCCAAAAAGCGCCTGAGCTGAGGTATGCTGAGCAGCGAAATTTGACGCGCTAAGCGCGCCGGGGGAACCTTCTGCGTGCTTAACGTGTCAGTTAAATGGACAGTTAATAATTAACCAGAGTGGAAATCACCCATGCGCAGGACACACGTCAATCTTCTTTCTGCAGGAATTTTTCTGGGCGCTTTAAGCCTTGCTCCGGCCGCGCTGGCGGAAGGCGAGCAAACAGACGCCGTACCCATGCCGCCACAGGTGCAGCAAACCGCACCCGACGCGCAAACCCAGGCACCCGCCGCTGATGCACCCGCTCAGGCGCCGGCCGCCGATGCGCCTGCCAGCAATGAACCGGCTGAATCCAGCGGCGATGTCGCGCCGATTCGTCCACCGCAAAGCGGTAATGCGGCTGCGCCAAACAACTATGATCTGAACACCATCATCATCGACTACAAAGAGTACAAAGTGGGCGATGTGGTGCCAGATGAGTACCGTAAAAAGCAGTACACCATTGTTGAGTGGAAGCCACGCCATCTGCCAGCGCCGCAGCCAGGCACGCACTGGGCGTACATCAATGCCAACTACATCCTGATCACCGATGACACCGGTAAGATCGTGATGGGCAAATCAGGCGAAATCTTCTTCCGCGGTTAATTCCTGCGCAGTAGACGCGCTAACTGCGCGACGCCCGCCGTAATCTGGCTGGTGCTGGTGTTACCGTAACCCAGCACCAGCCCTTGTTGCTTCTGCTCACCGAGATAAAATCCCGACAGCGCGCCCGGCGCGTAGCCACTCTGGATCAGCCGATCCACCAACGCCATATCGTTTTGATCCGCAGCCAGTGATAACACCAGATGCATGCCGCATTCGCCGCCCAGCAACGGAACCTGTGCGCCAAACGTTTGCTGCAATGCCTGTCGCAACGTCGCCTGCCGTTGGCGATACAGACGGCGCATTTTGCTCAAATGACGGCTAAAATCACCGCTGCGTAAAAACAGCGCCAGCGCCTGCTGCTCAGGACGATTCCCGCCGCGCAGCAGTTCATGCAGCGCAGGGCGCAGCGGCGCGACCAACTGCGGCGGCAACACCATAAACCCGAGGCGTAGCGCCGGAAACAGCGTTTTGCTGAACGAGCCGACGTAGATCACCGGCGTTGGCTGCGTCATGCCTTGCATGGCGGCGATTGGCTCGCCGCTGTAACGAAAATCGCTGTCGTAATCATCTTCGATAATCCACGTTTGCTGTTGCCGCGCGGCCGCCAGCAGCGCCAGACGACGCGGTGCGCTCATGATTGCGCCGGTGGGATATTGGTGCGTTGGCGTGGTGTAAATCAGGCGCGGCGGACGCTGCTGCCAGTCCTGCGGCTGCGGCGCCAGACCTTGTGCATCGACCGCTATCGGTTCAATACGCATATCTCCCAGCCGCATCGCCGCTTTCGCCCCGCGATATCCCGGCTCCTCCACCCAACCGATGTCGCCAGGGCTGCTGAGCAGCGCCACGCACAGCGTTAATGCCTGCTGCGCGCCTTCGGTAATTACGATTTGTTCGGGCGTACAGCGCACGCCGCGCGCTAATGCCAGATGCTGCGCCAGCGCGGCGCGTAGCGTGCGTTCGCCGAGCGGATCGCCATAGCCCAGCAGTTGCTGCGGCTGATGCAGCATCACGCGGTTCAGCGCCCGTCGCCACTGAGCCAACGGGAAATGTGCTAACGAAGGAACGCCGGGCCGCAGCGCCATCTCCTGACTCAATGTGCGATGGCTGGATCGCAACTGAGCGATGCGCGGTGACAAGACAATTTCGCTGCTGGCGGCCGGCTGAGTTTCCTGCGGTAGCTGCGCCATATTGCTGATGCGACTGCCCTGGCGATCGCTCAGCAAAAATCCTTCAGCCTGCAGTTGCGCCCAGACGGCGATCACCGTATTGCGTGAAACCGCGAGATCCAGCGCCAGCTGGCGTGTTGCGGGCAAACGCGTACCGGCAGCGAGTTTGCCGGTCAGAATCGCCTGCTTGATACGCTGGAACAGCTGCTGTTGCAGCGTCAGTTCGCCGTTGGTCTCTAGCGGGGCCAACAATAATCGATGCAGTGCAATATCACTCATTTACGCGGTTCCGTGGATCCATCAATTTCAACCATTGTGGCGCTTTTTAACACACCAGCAAAGTGGCACTCTGCGATTCTGGCCCTGACTGATAAAGGAATTAAGCTATGTCGCAACACACGAATGATTACGGACAACCGGTAGGATTTCCGCTGCCAGATTGGCAACCCCGCGCCTGGCCGAGCTATGAAACCTTCACCGGTGACTATTGCCGCCTTGAACCGCTGAGTGCTGAGCGTCATGGCCGCGAACTCTATGCTCCCTATGCGCTGGCTGAAGATGGCCGTGACTGGACCTATATGTTCGCCGAACCTTTTGCCGATGAAGCGGCCTATATTGCCTATGCGCGTCAGCTGGAAAACGGGCGCGATCCGATGCATTTCGCGGTGATCGATCCCGTTAGCAACCGCGCGGTCGGTAGCCTGGCGTTAATGCGCATCGATGCGACAAACGGATCGGTGGAGATCGGCCATGTCGCCTTCTCGCCGTTGCTCAAACAAACGCGCATGGCCACTGAAGCGCACTATCTGCTGATGCGCTACGCCTTTGATCAACTGGGCTACCGGCGCTATGAGTGGAAGTGCGACAGCTGCAATCAGCCATCACGAAACGCGGCACAGCGTTTAGGGTTTCAGTTCGAAGGGACTTTCCGTCAGGCGATTGTCTATAAAGGCCGCAGCCGGGATACCTGCTGGTTCTCGATTATTGATAGCGATTGGCCGCAGGTGAAACAGGGCTTCGAACGCTGGCTGGCGGCAGAGAACTTTACGGCGGAGGGGACGCAACGCGAAAAGCTGGAGGCGCTGCGCACCCTACGTTAGTTTTGCGGAATTATTTTTATATCCACCATGCCGATCCCCAGTTTGCGGGGATCCTGTCCGATGATATTGCCGACATTCGACTCCTGCGGCTCCGGTGGCGCAATGATCAAATTGCGGCTGCCGGTTGGATTGGTGAAATGCAGCGTGGTGGTAGAGAAATCCTCACCTAAATTCAGTTGCTGCTCTTCATCGCCAACGCGCACCGGAATCGGACGGTGCGCGTTCGGACCGAACGCCCGCGCGGTGATCACCACGTCAAAGCGTTCTGGCAGCGGATCGGTGTACTCAATATTCACTTCCGGGGCCAGATTGGCATTTGACCAGCGTCCCCACTCTTCCGGGCGAGATATCCCTTTAAAACTTTTGACGCTGGTTGGCGCGCCAGGCACTGATAACAGGAAGCGGTCCGCGTTGTAGCGAATCGCGTTGTCTTCAATCCGAATCTGCTGCTCGTTGAGCTGGAAGGTTGCCGCACTCACTTCGGCTTTGGGGAAGCTGACTTTCGCTTTCCACTGCGGTTTATCAATGCGGGTAACGCTCGGTTTGGCGCCCATCTGTCCCATCGAAACACACAAATCGTTCGACAGAGCTAAATCTGGCTGCCACAGGCGCGCCATTTTGAAGCAGCGATCGACCCAAACGAATTTGTCGTCGGCAGCAAATTTAGCCAGCTGATAACGCAGTGGCTCCGCGTATTCGCCTTCGGGCAGCGGTTCAACATGCTTATCGGAGACGCGGAACAGAATCGGCAATTTGAAGGTTGCGCCGGAGAAGGTGAAGGTGTTTTTTTGTTGATCGACGGTAAAGCTGTCCATCTTACTGGGGAAATTCCACAGTTGAATGATATCCGCTTTCCACGCCGTGACGCGCTTCGCCATGTCTTCAAACTCGGTTGACAGCGAGGTGGAAGAGAGGCCGCTGCGACCAAGTCCAATCGAGTTATCCCCGCCGAGAATATCCAGCACCGTGGCGCCGTTATCCAGCGTACTGCGTTTGGCGTCGAGCTCTTCCGCCTGAGGCTGATCGCCACGAATCACCATAAACAGGTCACGGCGCGGCTGCTTGATCAGGTATTGATGCGCGGTGTTATTCATTGCCAGATGATCGGAGGTCACCACGATGATGGTGTTTTTAAACCACGGCGACGCTTTGATGCGTTCAATCAGACGCGCCACATGCTCCTGCGAGCAGGCGACCGCGCTAAAGGATTGGTTTGGTTTGCCATCATAGCTGTAGCTTTTGCGCTGGCAGCTGCGCGAGATAAAACCATCCGGGTGATGGGTGTCGACGGTAAGGGTGAACAAGGCGAAGCGTTTTTGCGCGCGCGACAGCTCTTCGTATTTCTCAAATACCTCGTCCATCACCGTGTCATCGTAGTAGCCCCAGTTATTACGATAGCCGGGATCGGCGACGCGACTTTTCAGCTCCTGCGAGCCATACATATTGGCCGCATCAAAGCCATGCGACAGCAGAAAAGTGTCTTTACCGGCGAAGCGTAAATCGGCACCCTGAATAAACCAGTTCTCATAGCCAGAGTTTTTAAGAATGTCGCCCAGACAAATATTCTGCGGATAGAAGCTGGAGAGCGAGGCCGAGGCGTTGCCATCAAAAGGCGCAAACAGCGGGATGCCGCACTGTGAAGCCACCATCCCCGCGATGGTGTAATCAGTGCCAGGCAATTGTTCGGTTTGGCTGAAATCGATGCTGTTATCTTTTTCGCGGCTGAGTTCCGGGGCCAGACCGGGAAATGCCTGCTGATCGAAGTAGGTCCGTTCAAGACTTTCGCCATAAATGTAGACCAGGTTGAGCTTTGGCTCGGCGATCACCTTATTAGGCGTTTTGTAATAGGTTTCGAAGTCCGAATCGGCGAGGCGCGAATGTGAGGCGATCAGCTCTTTCACCTGGCGGAACGCAGGCGTGGTTTGTACCGAACCCGCAGCACAGGCAATCGCCAGCAAACTCCAGCCGAGGTGGTGCGGCCGCTTACGGCGGCGCAATAACCATGAAAGCAGGCAAAATAGCGAGAACAACGCGATGATCAGTCCGATGGCGGGCACCACATATTTGCTCACGCCCGCGCCGGTCAGGCTGTTGGTCAGGGTATACAGCACCGCGTCATTAATGCCATCGCCGGTAAAATAGTTGCTGGCGACCAGCGTGACGTTAAGCACGATAAACAGCGTGAGCAGCAGCAGGATCAGACTAAACCAAAATTTATTTCGCCCGGCTTTGAAGGAGTAGACTGCAATCGCAGCCAAAAAGAGTACTACCGAAACCAATTCGGACAACGTCAGATCCTCATTTTGAATGAATACGCAATCCTTGCGCCAACGACCCTCTGCGGGGATTTTGCGACAATCTATATTGGGTGTCACATGGCTGCAACACATCCAACCAGATTTGTGCGATGCATTCCGATTCGTTTAAGGCGGGTTCAGGCTGACTGTGGTTTAGCCTGGCAGCAACGGACGGACTGCTGCCAGTGAGGGCAGAGAAGGGAATCAGAGTTTTCCAGTGAGGTATTGCGCTTCGCCGTCGGCAAAGCTCCAGTCGCCTTTACTGTTGGTGATAAAACTAATCATCAAATCCGTGCCCTGTACGCCACAATTTTCCAGCAGCTCGCGTGCTAACTCTGCCATAAACAGGCACTTCTGTTCTTCACTTCTCGGGCTGGTATATACGCGCACCATGACCAGATTGTCGGTTCGCGCAAAGCCTAAGCCGGTATCCTGAAAGACCATCTGATAACCTTTGTTTTCGTGAACAATCTGATAACGATCACGCGCCGGGACTTTGAAGGCGGTTAAGACCGCACGGTGTGCGGCATCCAGCAATGTGCGGATTTCTGATTCTGAACGGCCCTGAATAACGTCGAATGTCAGTAACGGCATAAATAAAACCTCGTTTTTGCTCACATGAAAAGAGTAGGATGTGGCGCTATGCTGCCGCTTGCTGCCGGAAAGAAAAAGCGCGCTGGTTGAATTGATTATTTATTATTTTGAACAATCGATATGAAAGAAATTAAAACCGATAGCCTTTGGGTCCATTTGCACTGGTTAACCGTGCTGGCTGAGCTCGGCAGTTTTACGCGCGCGGCGGAACGATTAGACGTCAGCAAAGCGGCGATGAGTCAGAAGATTAAAGAGCTGGAAAAGATGGCGGGCGTGGCGTTGGTGCAGCGCACCACTCGCAGCGTGCGGCTGACTTCCGCCGGTGAAAAGCTGGTGGATGAGCTGCGCGATCCCTTCGCGCGTATCGCGCAGAGCTTTTTCAGCGTGCGCGATGAAGCCGGTCCAGTGCGTGGCATGGTGCGCGTCACAGCGCCGGTGGCGTTTGCGCGTCAGCAACTGGTGCCGATCATTGGCGATTTCCTGCGCGACTATCCGCAGGTGCGCTTGCAGCTGGATGTCACCGATCGTCTGGTGTCGCTCGGCAGTGAAGGCTTTGATCTGGCGATTCGCCACAGTGATAGCCTGCCTGAAACCCATGTTGCGCTGCCGCTGTGTGAAACCCGCGCGCTGCTGGTGGCGTCGCCGGCATATCTGGCGCAAAACGGCCTGCCGGATTCACCGCAGGCGTTGCAGCAGCATAATTGTCTTTATTATCCGCGCGGACTCGAATCGCCGCAGTGGCGCTTTCGATTAGCGGACGGCGGCAGCGAAACCGTGCAGGTGAAGATTCAGGGCAACTTTGCCACCAACAACAGCGAGTCGATCCGCGATGCCGCATTGCAGGGTTTGGGCATTGCGATGCTGCCGGATTTCAGTGCCAGCGCGGCACTCGCCAGCGGCACGCTGCAGCAGGTGCTGCCGCAGTGGCAAGCGGTGGATGCGTTCGCCGACCGGTTGTGGGTGGTGCGCCCGTATGCCGCACAGGTACCACGGGCGGTGACCACCTTAATTCACTGGTTACGCGCGCGCTTTGTTGATGGGTGATGCCAGCGCGATCGGCGCAGGCGTTTGCATCATCTGACCCAACAAACTGCCGCGGTTGTAGTTGCCGAGCCGCAGGTTGAAGTCGAGATGCAACTGCTCATTGCCGCTGAGTTTAATCACCGGTGGCGGCGTGAGTGGACGCTGGTGAAACAGCACCGCGTGGGCAAACGCCTCGCTTTTCCAGCCGCTTAAACGCTGATAGTAATAAGCGTTCGCCTCGCATTTACGCAGATAGAGATTCACCCGGCGATGTTCGCGCATGGCGATCTGCTGCGCCAGAGAACCTAATTGCTGCTGCGGCTGCGCAATTTTCTGCGTCAGCAGGGAATAATCATCGCGCTTAGTCAATTCACTGAAGTAATTCTGTTCGCCGAGATGTTTGATCGGCGCGTAATGTTTTTGCCACTCGCGGATAAAGGGATTATTGGCGGTTGCCGCCAGGAACCAGCTCTCAATCACCGGCGCGAGATAGTTGACGGTGGCGTTTTCGTGATAATAACCAATCACATCCATGCGACGTTCCTGATGCGCGCGATGTACCCAAGAGAGATCTTCAAATAATAAAGTGCTGCAATCAATCGCAATGCCGCCATAACGCAACAGTAATTCCAGACGAATCACCTCGCTGCGTTGTTGGGCGGTTAATTGGGTCGAGGTAAAGATAAAATCCGGTAAAACTTCTTTTATCGTTAAACGATTTAATAAATGAATTTCATGATCGGGATTATCCTGACGAATCTTTTTAATATTTAACGCCATTGATTTCGGTAAATATTCATTATCCCAATACATCCAGACTTTCTTTGGAATCTCTGGCAGATCTTTTTCGCCAGAAAGTAACACGATATTGTCCTCCTGGCTGGGATCGTATTCCGGCGCACAGAGCGCATTATGCTGTTTTTTCTGCAGGAAAGTCTGGCTGGTAAAAGCGAGTCTTTTCCAGTTATGCCAGAGGGTTAACGCTGGCTGAAGGCGTTTTTTATTCATGATGCACCTGATTATTGTGATTATGGTGGCAAGGCGTCCCTGAATCGCGGCGCTGAGCGCTCTTGATTGTCCTTTAGGCTGTGTGTAAAAAAGTACTCTCCTATGCTTAATAAAACATTCTGTGCGGCGCGGCTATCACTTTTTGATCCTTTCAGATAAACCGGAAAATCAAGGATCCGTTAAGCTTTAAATTAACGATAAATAACCGCGTGGATTGTTGATTATTCTATTTTATCTCATTGAGACTATTCCTAATAAAATAACAATAGCGTGGCGTAAGTCGCGGGGCGGATTAAAAATTGCGTGTGAGATCACGTGTTAACCTCGCTGCATTTTTCGCTGGCCTGCCGCGAAAATACCCTCCTGATTGCGGGTTGGCTACGCTTAAAGGAGGTGACGAACAAAAGGAGACACTATGCAGCGACACCACCGTGGATTACTGGCGGTCGATAAGCAGGGCAATCGCGTGCTGTTTCTCAATCCCGAAACCTTTGCCGTTGAACAAGAGTTAAATGCCTTTCCGCCGCGTCCACACGAGCTTCTGATGCTGCCGCAGCTGGAGAAAGCTTACGTGCCGATCTACGGCGACGGCATTCACGGCGACAATCCGCATCCCGGGCACAAAGTGGCGATCATCGATCTGCGCCTGCGGCAGATCAGCGGTTTTATCGATCTGTCGCCGTTAAAAGCACCGCACAGCGGCCAGTTGGGACGAGACGGTAAAGTTTATCTCTGCTGTGAAAACAGCGCGGTGGTGGCGGTGATTGATCCCGTTAGCGATCGCGTGGAGAAAACCATTCAGCTGCCTTCGCACAATGCGCACCGACTCACTTTGTCGCCCAGCGGTCGCAAGTTGTTCACCGAGAATGAAGAGGACGCCAGCATTACCGTAGTGGATCTGTGTGAGGCGGAAGGGCGGATTATTGACAATATTCTGATGCCCGGCCCGATTTCCGGCATCGCCGCCTCGCCGAAACATCCTTATCTGGTGGCGAGCGCCGCCGATGCGCCGCTGCTGTATGTGGTGGATCGGCAAAGCCATCGCATCCGCCAGCGCCTGACGTTGCCGGGCCACCAGCAACCGTGTCAGGTGGTGCGCTTCAGTGCCAACGGCGAGCGGCTGGTGGCGATTGGCGATCAGGAGCCGGTGGTGACGCTGTTTGACGAGCTGCTCAATCCGCTCGGCGATATTCATGTTGGCAACAAGCCGATGGATGGCTGCTTCAGTGAGGATAATCACAGCTTGCTGATTGCTAATGAGGGCGACGGTTCGCTCAGCCTGATTGATCTGCAGCAGATGAAAGTGATTGCCACGCCGCAGGCCGGTACCGGTTGTGAAGTGCTGAGTTACTTTCAGCTCAAACCTTAAATAAACGGGCGATGATAAATCGCACTGCTCCAGTGGCGGCTGCTGGCATGTTTTTCGGCCTGCCAGCCGCGCTTGCGTAACTCGCGTGCAATCAGCTTATTCATGATGCCGTGCCCAACCAATAACACCGTGCCTTGCTGCGACAGCACCACCAGTTTATCCGCCGCCAGACGGGCACGTTCACGCGCATGCTGCACCGATTCGACATGGCCGGCATAGCCGCACAGCCACAACAAGCGTAATAGCGCCAGCCAGACGTTGAGCGGCAGATGCAAGCGTTCAAACGGCAACGTCGGTATCGCCACTTCGCTGAACACCTCATCCACCGCGTTTGGCTGCAAGCCCAGCCGCGTTAACGACGAGCGGGCGCGCGGCAGCGGGCTGGTGGCGATCACACTCGCCAGGCGCGCAATGGTCTGACTGCGCGGCGGCGGGGAGTCGCAAATATCAGCCTGATCGTAACCTTCACACCAGTCGGCCAGCGCCCGAGCCGTGAAGCGCCCCGTGACCGGATGATCGGGTTTACCGTGTCGCATAAGAATAATGGTCATAGCGCTCCTGAGTGATCTTTCTCCAGTGTAATGCAGACGCTGAGTCAGTCGCGCACCGGTGACGGCATTTAAGAATATTGCGGGTGTGTCATTAAACTTTAACTGAACTGTGCGAAAACCAGCGCGATGAAGATGCAGTATGCGCCGTTAAATGGTAAGCAATAATCGTTAATTACGTTGTAATCAGACATTTCTTGCATACGCGCATTAGATGTAATGTCATGAATTAACGCCTCTTTTATCTTGTGCTCATGAGTTATAGTGAAGTTTATCTAATAAATGTCACTATTTTTGCTTGATTTATCTACGCGCGTAGATAGACTATGCCCATAGTGATAACTCACGGTGCCAGAGACGAAGTTGGCCTTGAGATGACCCAGTTACATTTGCCTTACTAATGCGATCGATGAAAATTACATCGGCGGGAACAGGCGAAGAAGCGGATTCCAACACCAGGGAATTCATTACTGATTTTTCATCCAGGTTTGCCTACTGAACGTCGCCACCGGGGAGTTCCGCTTGTTGCAAGGGAACTGACCCACGGAAGGGCGTTTGCTGTTTTTACCTCATTCAGGGATTGGGTTATGACGGTTTCGCAACAAAGCTCACTGACATCCTCCTCAGCTGCCGACGCGCGGCTTGAAACATCATCCGGCCGCAAAGATTTCTGGCGCGCCACGTTCTCGTGCTGGCTCGGCACCGCGATGGAATATGCGGATTTTGCGCTGTATGGCCTCGCTGCCGGCATTATCTTTGGTGATGTCTTCTTCCCCGAAGCCACGCCGACTATCGCCTTGCTCTCGAGTTTTGCCACCTGGTCGGTTGGCTTTATTGCCCGCCCGATTGGTGCCTTGCTTTTCGGCTGGATCGGCGATCGTAAAGGCCGCAAAACGGTGATGATCTCGACCATCATTCTGATGGGCGCCTCCACAACATTAATCGGTTTGATTCCCTCCTATGCCAGCATTGGCGTTTGGGCACCGGCGTGTCTGGTGCTGCTGCGCTTTACCCAGGGTTTGGGGGCGGGCGCAGAGTTGTCCGGCGGCACAGTGATGCTGGGCGAATACGCGCCGGTTGAGCGTCGCGGTTTGGTCTCGTCGGTGATTGCGCTGGGCTCAAACAGCGGCACGCTGATCGCCTCGCTGGTTTGGCTGGCGGTGATCCAGATGGACAAAGAGAGCTTGCTGGCGTGGGGCTGGCGTATTCCGTTCCTCAGCAGCGTACTGATTGCGGTGGTGGCGTTGTGGATTCGTCGTCATCTGCGAGAAACGCCGGTGTTTGAACGCCAGCAGGCGGAATTGCAGGCCGAACGAAACGCCACGCTGGCGCAGGTGAAAGCAGAAGTGGATGCGCGCAGTTTCTGGCGTCGCACCCGCGCCTTCTGGACCATGGTGGGTTTACGCATCGGCGAAAACGGCCCTTCTTATCTGGCGCAGGGCTTTATCGTCGGTTACGTCGCCAAAGTGCTAATGATCGATAAGTCGGTGCCCACCACCGCGGTGTTCATCGCCTCGTTACTTGGCTTCGTGATTATTCCGTTTGCCGGTTGGCTGTCGGATCGCTTCGGTCGCCGTATAACCTATCGTTGCTTCTGCTTATTGCTGATGTTCTACGCCTGGCCCGCCTTTAGCCTGATGGACAGCCGCGACCCGACGATTGTCATCGCGGTGATTGTGGTCGGCATGGCGCTGGCATCGCTGGGTATTTTCGGCGTGCAGGCAGCGTGGGGCGTCGAGATGTTTGGCGTGAAGCGTCGTTATACCAAGATGGCGGTAGCGAAAGAGCTAGGGTCTATCCTTTCAGGAGGCACCGCACCATTAGTGGCGGCGGCGCTGCTGTCGTTTACCGGACACTGGTGGCCGATCGCGGTTTACTTCACGGCGATGGCCAGCATCGGTTTTCTCACCACTTTCGTGGCGCCGGAAACGCGCGGACGCGATCTCAATCTGCCGGAAGATGCCATCTGACCAGCAGGATCGCGTAAATCACAACCCCCATTGGCCGGATATTCCGGCCAATGGCATTTACGCAGGGGCAAAGGAATGGCGAAATCTCCAACCGGAAACGTAACGCGCACGGACGTGGCAAAAATCGCCGGCACCTCGGTGGCGGTGGTCAGTTACGTGATCAATAACGGCCCGCGTCCGGTGGCAGAAGCCACGCGTCAGCGCGTGCTGGAGGCGATTAAACAGACCGGCTATCGCCCCAACGCGGTAGCGCGCGCGCTGGCTTCGGGCAGCACTAAAACCTTTGGTTTAGTGGTGCCAAACATCGGCAATCCCTTTGTTGCCTCGATGGCGCACATGCTGTTGCAGGAGTCGATGAATCACGGCCACGTCATGCTGTTGGGGGATGCCGGCGACGATCGCAAACGCGAGCTGGAGATTATTCAGGGCCTGTTAAATCGTCAGGTTGATGGCCTGTTTTACAACAGCGTCGATCGCCATCCCTACATCGATGTGATTCAGGCCAGCGGTACGCCGCTGGTGATGCTGGATCGCATTGAGCCGCGTCCAGGCGTTGGCATGCTGCGCGTCAATGAGCGCGAAGCGGCGTGCCAGGTGACCGCGCATCTGCTCAGCCACGGTTATCAGCAGGTGGGCATGATCAGCGGTCCACTGGACATGCTTAACGCGCAGGACCGTATTCACGGCTGGCGCGATGCGCTGGCGCAGAAAGGGTTGCTGGCAGATGAGGCAATGATTTTCCCTGCCAGCTACACGCGGCAGGGCGGTTACGACGCCGCGCAGCGCATGGTGGCCAGCGGTCGTGTGCCGCGCGCGCTGTTTACCAGTAATGAAGGCCAGGCGATTGGCTGCATTCGTGCGCTGTCGGAGCATGGACTGCGCGTGCCGCAGGATGTCGCGCTGGTGTGTTTTAACGGTACCGATCAGTCGGCGTTTCATGTGCCGACGCTCACCACCGTACGTCAGCCGCTGCGCGATATGGCGCGCAGTGCGATTGCCATGCTTAAAAATTGGGATGGCGACGCAAAGCTGGCGGAATTTCCTCACCATTTAGAAATCGGTGAGTCCTGTGGCTGCCAGCTTACTCAACAAGAATAAAATTATAACACTATGAAAAGATTGATTATTGATTGTGATCCGGGAAACGGTATAGCGGGCGCCAATACCGACGACGGCCTCGCGCTGGCGTTAGCATTGGCCTCAAAGTCACTGTCGCTGGAATTGATTACCACTGTAACCGGCAACACGCCGAGCGCGGTGGGTGCGCAGGTCGCGAAAGATCTGCTGCAGCGGCTGGGACGCAACATTCCGGTGGTGCAGGGCGCGCTGCAGGCGCTGCGTGAAGATCCTGCGCCGTGGCGTGCGCGTCTTGATAACGTTGCTGATGAAAAGCTCGGTGAACTGTGGCGCGGCGTTCGTCAACCGCAGCGTATTCCGGCGGATGGACATGATGCGGCTGGCGTGATGGGCCAACTGATTTGTGACAATCCCGGCGAGTTTACGCTGGTAGCCATCGGCCCGTTGACCAACGTGGCGCTGGCACTGCAGCGTTATCCAGAGATGGCTGAATCGGTGGCAGAGATTGTGATTATGGGCGGCGTGTTCGCGCTGGATGATTACATCAAAGACACCAATTTTGGCCTCGATCCGGAAGCCGCGCATCAGGTGCTGCACAGCGGTGCTGCCATCACGCTGGTACCGATGGACGCCACCACGCAAACCCTGATGACACAGCAGGATCTCACGCGGCTGACCGCTAACGATCATCCGTTGCCGCAGTTTGTGCGCGAGACGTTGCGGCCGTGGATCGATTATTCGATCCGCACCCGTCATCTGCCAGGTTGCTGGATACACGACGCGCTGGTGGTGGCGTGGCTGTTGAATCAGCGTGTCGCCGACGGCGTGGATTATCATGTGGATATTGAGCTGCGGCCTGGCGCCACGCGCGGCAAAAGCTGGCGTTATCGCACGCCGCTGCGGCTGGATATTGGCGTGCCACCGCAGACCGGCGCCTTGGTGCATGTGATTCAAACCGTTAATAATGCGCTGCTGCTTGAGATGATCGAAAAGGCATTTAATCAGTTATAAAACCGTTGACTGCACCTGCCGTAACGGCGCGATAAAACGCGCCGCTACAGGATATTTCCTCCATCAATGACACGTTTTTTTACACCGCGCATCACTCGCTGACAATTCCTACCACAGCCCGCCTTTCTGACATGCTATATACAAATAGTTAACAAATTAGTAACCCGTGAAATTATTTGCGCGGTAACTTCTACTATAAATCCGGCCAACGAACCGGAAGCTCATCAGACAGGATACCAACATGTTCAACTGGACTGCGACCCAGCGCAACGTGGCTTTTGCCAGTTTCGCGAGCTGGACGCTGGATGCGTTCGACTTCTTCATCTTAGTGTTTGTCCTCAGCGATCTTGCCCAGTATTTCCATACCAGCGTCTCCGATGTTTCTCTTGCCATCATGCTCACGCTCGCCGTGCGCCCGATCGGCGCGCTGTTGTTTGGTCGGCTGGCGGAGAAGTATGGCCGCCGACCGATTTTGATGCTCAATATCGTGATGTTCTCGGCGTTTGAGCTGCTGTCGGCGTGGTCGCCCACCTTCACGGCGTTCCTCGGTTTCCGCGTGATTTACGGCGTGGCGATGGGGGGGATTTGGGGCGTGGCGTCGTCGCTGGCGCTGGAAACCATTCCGGATCGCTCGCGCGGCTTGATGTCCGGCATCTTCCAGGCTGGTTATCCGTGCGGCTATCTGCTGGCGTCGGTGATTTTTGGTTTGTTCTTCGAAACGGTCGGCTGGCGCGGCATGTTCCTGATTGGCGCGTTGCCGATTCTGCTGCTGCCGTTTATCTACTTCAAAGTGCCGGAATCGCCGGTGTGGCTGGCGGCGCGCGAGCGGAAAGAGAGCAATGCGCTGCTGCCGATTATCCGCCAGCACTGGAAAATCTGTATCTATATGGTGCTGCTGATGGCCTGCTTTAACTTCTTCAGCCACGGTACGCAGGATCTCTATCCCACCTTCCTGAAAGTGCAGCATCAGTTTGATCCGCACACCGTCAGCATCATTGCCATCAGCTACAACATCGCGGCGATGCTGGGCGGCATTACCTTTGGTGCACTCTCCGAGCGCATTGGCCGCAAGCGCGCGATTATTCTGGCGTCATTCCTCGCGCTGCCGGTGTTGCCGCTGTGGGCCTTCTCCAGCGGTTCATGGATGATCGGTATCGGCGCGTTTCTGATGCAGTTTATGGTGCAGGGCGCGTGGGGCGTGGTGCCGACCTATCTTACCGAACTGGTGCCCGCCAATGCGCGCGCGGTGCTGCCGGGCTTTGTCTATCAGCTGGGGAATTTGATCGCCTCCGTGAATGCGACGCTGCAGTCGCGTATCGCCGAGGCGCACGGCGGCAATTATGGTTTGGGCATGGCGATTGTCGCCGGAACGGTGGCGGTGCTGATTTGCGTATTAGTGGCCTTTGGTCGCGAGACGCGCGGCATCGAAATCTCCGGTGCCGCCGCGCGCGAGTCGTCTTAAAGCGCCTCGCAGACGTCAACCCATTTCGCCGCGGTGAGTTCCGCCATGCGCTGCGGCGAAATGCGCACCGCGCTATGAATCGATCCGGCTGCGGGCAGCACTTCATCAAAGCTGCGCAGCGACACATCGCAATAGACGGTAAGCGGATTTTCCAGCCCGAACGGGCAAACGCCGCCGACCGGATGTCCGGTCCAGTTCACCACCTCATCCACGCTTAACATGCGCGCCTTGGCGCCGAGCGCAGCTTTCAGCTTGCGGTTGTCGAGACGCGCATCGCCGCGCGTAACGATCAGCACGATGGCATCTTTCACTTTCAGCGACAGGGTTTTGGCGATTTGCCCAGGCTGAACGCCATGAACGCGTGCGGCCAGCTCAACGGTGGCGGTGCTTTCCGGCATCTCGATGATGTCGATATCCGGTGCATGTTCGGCAAAGAAGTGCCGTACCGACTCCAGGCTCATTGTTATCTCCGGTAAAAACAGAGCCGAAAAAATGCCATAAGCCTGGAAAAGTGTAAACGGGAGAAAAGGAGAATCTGTAACAGAATGCGCGGGGGCTACACCGCTTTTAACGTGCAGTTACCGCAACGTTCTACATCGGGGATACGATAGCGCTGGCAGCAGCTGCGTCGTTCCATTTCGCCATTACGCGGGATCATGGTGCGATACAGCGGATTATCGCTGCCATCGAGCAGGGATTTGCTGAAAAATAGCGCCTGTTCCAGCTGCAAAATCGTCTCTTCTGGCAACTGGTTTTTCAATTCGCCAAGGAACCAGTAAAACGAAAAGCCCATGTTGTTCCAGATAAGCTTCGCATTGATATCACCGTGCTGCGTCATGCCGTTAACCGCCGGAATCAGGCATTGCTGAATCAGGCGATCGATACGCTGCTGGGCATTGAGGTAGCGCGCATCCTCATCTTCCTGCACATCCAGCCAGAAAGCGCACGGATGGCCGTTTTCGTGGAACTCAACGTGAATCAGATGCGGCGAGCAGTTCAGCGCACGCGGTTCCTGCAATAACGCCATCATCAGCGGTGGCAGCAGCAGGCCAAAATACCACTGCGCCCACAGCGATTGCAGCGGCTTAGCTTCCTGCTGCACATCAGGATGATCGCGATAGAGATAATCGCTGTAGCGCTGCGTCAGGCGGCGATAGTGAAGCGGATTGGACCATTCAGCCAGAGTTAACGTCCCGGCGGGTGCCGGCTGGCCAAGCTTGAGGTTATCCAGCATGTAGCTGCGTTGATCGCGCATCAGATCTTCCAGTGCGCTCGCTAAACTGCGATCGCTCTGCATAAAGATCAGTGGATGCTCGCTGAAGCGATGATCCTGACGCGTGATGATGGCCATGCCGGTCCTGAGTGATAACGGGAATCGAGAGACAAATGATAATCGTTCCCAGCATTTTGAACAACATTTCTGCACATGCAACTGTTAACGCACATTTCGTCGCGGCGCGTTTTATCGCGCAATAAATTGCGCCGCGACGAGGTGTGCGTTGGGTAATGACAAGGCTTTATATCAGTTCATTACTCGCCTGCGTCAATTTCGGCAAATCCTCCCACGCCAGAATAGTGTTACGTCCCTGATTTTTCGCCACATACAGCGCGCGGTCAGCATTGGCGACTGCCTGGTCAAAATCGTCAGCAAAGATGGGCGCGATGCCAGCGCTGATGGTGACGTGCGTCGAGACTTTCTCATTGAAGCGGTGCGGAATTTCCAAATCCACCACGTACTGACGAATGCGTTCAGCCAGTTTCATTGCGATTGAGGCGTTTACATTGGTCATCAGCACCAGAAACTCTTCGCCACCGTAGCGTGTGACCACATCGCGCGAACGCACCGCGTCGCGGATCGCCACGGACACGCGCGCCAGCGCCTGATCGCCCATCGCATGGCCGTAATTGTCGTTGTAGGCTTTGAAGTGGTCGATATCCAGCAGCAGCACAAAGTGGCTGCCGGCGTGGTTTTCCAGAATGGTATCAAGGCGATTCTTCAATCCACGGCGGTTGTACAAGCCGGTAAGCGGATCGAGCATGCTCAAATCGCTGAAGCTCTCTTTTTCCTCATACAGCTGGCTAACCAGCCGACGGGTGAAGGTATCAAAGCGACGACGCATTAAATGGTGCAGTGAAAAGCCGATTAATGGCAGCGTAATGGTGAATAAGATCATCATTAAATGCTGACCATCATCCAATAACAGCACGGTTAATACCGGCGGTGTGATGTGTAAACAGAATGCAATCAAATAATCACTCAGCGCAATGGCACTGATAAAGAACACGCTTAACAGGCTGATAATTAAAAAGCTGCCATCAAAATAGTAAACCAGATGATATCTGTGGTTAATATGCCACGCCCACAGCGCACCCAAAATAAAAGCCACAGGATTTAATAGCGGTAATTTTTGTTTTGACGCCATTAAGCAAATAACCAGCAGCGTGGAGCTGAAGCCCGCTACAACGTCCACCGGCAGCGAGCGTATTGGGCTATCGCTGCCTAAAATCGGCAGCAGGCAAAAAAGCGAAACGGCGACATTAAGAAACAGAAATAGCATCAGCGACAGCCGATATTTACTCTGTTTCAACTCATCATAAGATTGTAATTTCATTATTATTCTCGTGACAGCCCTGATATATCAAAGCGCTACCCGCAAGTAATAGTTTACCTACCCGGATAGAGAGCACGTTATTGTTGTGTTAGCGATATTGTTATCGGCGGCAATTTAGCATTTTCCAGTAATTCTGTCATCCGGCATGGCTTGCGACAAAAATTCGCTGCAAGATGAGAAATATTGTCATATGATAATGCGAATATTTATCATTTGAGGGTTGCGCGATGATCATGGCGATAATAGCCGCCTGCGGACTATGGGGCGTGAGCTGGGTAATGGGTAAACGTCTGGATAGCGGTTGGGGCGTGTTATTACCCTGCGCGGCGATGCCGATTTTTGCGTTATGGGAACCGAGTTTCAGTCAATGGCGAGTGGTGATGATTGTGGCACTGCTGCTGACCGTGGTGATGCTGTTTCACCATCGCCTGCGTCACTATCTGTTGCTGCCATCTTGTCTGGCATTGGCGGGCGGCTTAGCGGCGGTGTCGGTCAATTTCCACGTTATCTGATCAAATCGCAGAAACGACAACATCACGCTGAGAGCGTGAAGTTCGTTGAAAAATCTTTCGGGGGATTTACTGCTCGAAAGGAGTGACAACTGTTGGTGCGAAGGGAGGGACTTGAACCCTCACGTCCGTAAGAACACTAACACCTGAAGCTAGCGCGTCTACCAATTCCGCCACCATCGCATCTTAGTTGTCTGTTTATATCGTCGCATTGGTGCGAAGGGAGGGACTTGAACCCTCACGTCCGTAAGAACACTAACACCTGAAGCTAGCGCGTCTACCAATTCCGCCACCATCGCTCAGTGCGCAGATATAAACTGTGTGATTTTAGTTTGGTGCGAAGGGAGGGACTTGAACCCTCACGTCCGTAAGGACACTAACACCTGAAGCTAGCGCGTCTACCAATTCCGCCACCATCGCAAACTAACAACACCCTAAAGTATTGCTAACCACGGAGGCGCATTTTAGAGATTTTACTCATTGCGTCAACACATATTTCGCGACGGCAAAACGATCGCTGTAAAAAGCAACGTTTCTGCCGCCGCGCTGCTGTTAACGCGTTTTGGCACCGCGACCATATACGGCGCGATAGACTTTGAAGCGTCCGGTTTGCGCCAGCACTTCGTGATTGCCGAAGGTTTCATCCAGAATCTGTGGATACGGCAGGAAGGCGTTAGCCACGATACGCAGTTCGCCGCCGCTGTTCAGATGCTTAAGCGCACCGCGAATCAGCGTGTTAGCCGCTTCAAGGCTGGTTTGCAGGCCATCGTGGAACGGCGGGTTGGAGATGATCATGTCGAAACGGCCGGTAACGTCAGAGAACACGTTACTGGCAAACACTTCACCCTCCAGTTCATTGGCGGCCAGCGTGGCTTTACTCGCTTCAATCGCAGCAGCATGCACATCGCACAGCCACAGACGCACGCGCGGCGACACTTTCGCCATCACAGTTGCCAGCACACCGCTGCCACAACCGATATCCAGCACTTTGCCACGGAAATGCGGCGTCAGCGTGGAGAGCAGCAGATCGCTGCCGATATCCAGACCATCACGGCTGAACACGCCCGGCAAGGTATGGATGGTGAGATCCTCGAGCTGATAAGTATGGCCGTAGCTGCTGGCATCAAAGGTTGGCTGCTTATCGAGACGACCGTGATACAGGCCACAACGACGCGCGCTATCAACTTTCTCCAGCGTCGCCCACGCTTCCAGCATGCCTTCGGCGCTGCGCACGCCGCTGCGGTTTTCACCCACCACGAAGATATCGCAGCCTACCGGCAGCAAAGAGAGCAGGTTTTGCAGCTGGTACTGCGCTTCGGGTTTGTTCTTCGACCAGTAATAAACCAGCGTATCGCAGCCTTCAACATCGGCAGCGGTTGCAACCATGCTGTAAACCGCACGTTCACCAAGGCGATGGCTTAGGTTCTGCCAGTGATGATATTGCTGGGTATGCACGCGGCTCGACGCGGTTTCTAGCTGGGCGGGCAGGTCATCCTGCAGGTCGCCAGCAAACAAAACGTTGCGGGCAGTAAATTCATCACTGTGGCGCAGAATCACTTCGCTGGCCGGGGTAAAAGCAGACATGGAGCACTCCTGTTAAATCAGAGCCGCGATTATAGTGCTTTGTTGGCGCATGTTCGATGGGTTTGCTAGCATAGCGTCGCATTCTGGCAGCATAACGGGTAATAGCATGAGCACAAGGCGCGACTGGCTTCTACAGCAAATGGGGATTACGCAGTATCAGCTGCGGCGTCCGCGCGTGCTGCAAGGGGAAATTGCCGTCACGCTTTTGCCCGACACGCGTTTGGTTTTGGTGGCCGAACAGGCACCCACGCTACAAGAACCGCTGATTCGCGACGTGCTGCGCGCGCTGAACATTCAACCCGCGCAGGTCATGGCGTTAACGCCAGACCAGCTGCAAATGCTGCCGGAGCAGGTCGATTGCGCCGGTTGGCTGCTGGGCGTTGAGAGCGAACATCCCTTTAACGGCATTACCTTCAACACCGCCGTTTTCAATGAACTGATCAGCAGCGGCGCAGCAAAACGTGCCCTGTGGCAACAGATGTGTAACCATGACAGCCATCTCTTTAGTCACCCCTGAAGACCAGCCGCAGCTGCTGGCGATTGAGCGCCGCGCGCATGCCTTTCCGTGGAGCGAGCAGACGTTTAGCAGCAATCAAGGCGAACGTTTCGTTAATATCCGCATTGAAGTTGAAGGTAAGCTGGCCGGATTCGCCATCACCCAAGTGGTGCTGGATGAAGCGTCGCTGTTCAATATTGCGGTGGATCCCGACTTCCAGCGCCGCGGCCTGGCGCGCCAGCTGTTGCAGCATCTGATTGCTGAGCTCGAGCAGCGCGACGTGATGACGCTGTGGCTGGAAGTGCGCGCCTCAAATATGCCGGCGATTGCGTTGTATGAGCAGCTGGATTTCCATCAGGTGAGCGTACGCCCCAACTATTATCCCACTGCCAGCGGACGAGAAGATGCCATCATTATGGCGCTAACGCTTTAAGGAGCACCATGCTAAACGATTGGGACTGCATCCTGTTTGATGCAGACGAAACGCTTTTCCATTTCGATGCTTACGCTGGTTTGCAGCGCATGTTTGCCCGCTATGACGTGCAATTTTCTGCGCAGGATTACACCGATTATCAGGCGATCAACAAGCCGCTGTGGGTCGATTACCAGAACGGCACCATTTCCGCACTGCAGCTGCAAACGCGCCGCTTCACCTTGTGGGGCGAAAAGCTGAGCGTCGCACCCGAAGTACTCAACAGTGATTTCCTCAGCGCAATGGCCGATATCTGCCTGCCGCTGGAAGGCGCAGCCCACCTGTTATCAACGCTGAAAGGCAAAGTGAAAATCGCTATCATCACCAACGGTTTCACTGCGTTACAGCAGGCGCGACTTGAGCGTACCGGATTCCTCGATGTGTTTGATGCGCTGGTGATTTCTGAAGAAGTTGGCGTACCGAAACCTGACGTGGCGATTTTTGATCACACGCTGGCCTTGCTGGGCAACCCGGATCGCAGCCGCGTGCTGATGGTCGGCGATACGCCAGAATCAGATATTCTCGGCGGCATGAATGCCGGCCTGAAGACCTGCTGGATCGATCACGGCACGCGTCCGTTACCCGATCACATCACGCCAACCTGGCAGGTGAAAACGCTGGCCGAGCTGGAAGCGATTTTGACTGAAGGTTAAAAGTATCTATTCATCGTTACCATCGTGATGATGCTGAGAAGCCCGCTGTGCGGGCTTTTTTTATGTTATTATCTATGCATGAATCTATTCATTAATCTATTCATCAGACAAGGTGGCGGCAATGGCTGAGCTACAAAGTTTGCTGCTGGAAGGACCGCTTAGCGCGGCGGATCTGCTGGCTCGATTGCATATCAGCCAGGCCACGCTTTCACGCCAACTGTGTCAGCAGCCGCAGATTATCAAATGGGGCAAAGCGCGCGCGACGCGTTATGCGTTGCTGCGGCCCATCCGGGGTGAAAGCCGCTTCCCGCTGTATCGTATTTCTGCTGAAGGTCAGGCATCGCCCGCTGGCATCCTTTTGCCAACCTGGCCGCAGGGCAGTTGTCTGCATCTGGACCAGCACGATCAAGGCCGCTTTTATGACGGCTTACCGTGGTTCCTGCAGGAGATGCGTCCGCAAGGTTTTCTGGGCCGACAATGGGGCCGTGAATACGCGCCACAGCTCGGGCTGACGGATGATATTCGTCTCTGGAGTGATGAGCAGTGCCTGATGGCGCTGGCAAGCGGCGGCATCGATATGCCGGGCGCTTTTATTGTTGGCGACATGACATACCAGCGTTGGCTGCAACAGCCCGCACCGCAAGCCATCAGCGAGGCGCAAAAAATCGCGCGTTATCCGCTGATGGCACAACAGGCGCTGAGCGGCGATGAACCGGGCTCATCGGCTGGCGGCGAACAACCGAAATTCCTGTGCTATGCCGCAACGGCGAATGGCGATCGTCATTGTCTGGTGAAATTTACCGTCGCCCGTCAAAGTGATAATGCTGAGCGCTGGCGTGATTTGTTACGCGCGGAGCATCTGGCGTTGCAACATTTACTGGCGGCGGGATTGCCTGCCGCACATAGCCAGCTGATTGATAGTGAAGGACAATTGTTCCTCGAAGTGCAGCGTTTTGATCGCATTCATCAACGTGGTCGACGCTGCATGAGTTCATTAGAAGCGGTAAGCGCAGAGTTTATCGGCCATCAACAACACTGGCCGGATGCGCTGCGTGAGTTGCAGCGTCAGCAACGTGTTGATGCGGTAGCGGTTGAACGCGGGACTTTGCAGTGGGCGTTTGGACGACTGATTGCCAATAGCGACATGCACGCGGGCAATCTGTCTTTCTTTACTGATGAAGAACGTTTCAGCCTGACACCGGCTTACGACATGCTGCCGATGGCGCTGGCGCCCAATTCTCAGGGGCACATGCGCGATGAAGTCAAACTGACGCTGGATTTCGCGCTGTCAGGCGCCGTGTGGCGCGCTGCCAGCGCTATGGCGAAAATCTACTGGCAGGCGATTGCAGAGGATGCTGCGTTCAGCGCGAACTTCCGCAGCATTGCCGGGCAGGCATTACAGCAACTGGAAGCGATGGAAGTAACAATGCATAAAATGGCTTAACGCTCTTTTTCAGTCTCTGTGGTTGCTGCCGCCGCCTCTTCTTGCTCTTTCTCTTTATCCTCTTTCACCGTGCGGCTCGCCGTTAGCAGGAACGGCGATTGCTGCCAGCGGGTGCGACGGTCGCGCAGCAGGGTGCGCGTCAGGATAATGCCGATGGCCAGCGCCAGTAACATCATCAGGCGCAGGATGTTGGTGGTGTTATCCACCTGACGTGATTCCGTCACCAGCACGTGAGTATCCAGCGTGACGCGCAGGAAACCTTGCGGGCCATCTTTGCCTTCCAGCGGCTGCACAATTTGATGGTTGAAGTAGCTACCAGCGCGTTTGCCATCCAGCGACAGCCGATCGCGCACATTAATGCTTTCGCCGCTGTGCGCCACCAGGCTGCCATCATCGGCGTAGACGGAAGCATCAAGAATGCGGCTGTTGTCGGTCATCTGATTGAGGATGGCGGCAATCTGCGTGCGGTTATCGTCGCTGTTATCCATCAACGGTTTAAGGCTAAACGCCACCTGTTTGGTCAGCGTGCGCGCCAGTTCTTCCACTTGTTCAGAGCGAGCCATTTGATGGCCGAGGCTAAACCAGGATGCGCCTTGCATCAGAACCACTAACAGAGCCAGCGAGATAAGAACAATCACCGTGCGATGCAGGCGAAATTTCAGTGCGGTTTTAACCATCAGAAACCCGTGTGATGTAACAGCAGAAAGGCTGGCAATTATGTTGCCAGAACCCGCGCAGACAAGGTAGCCTCTTGCGTGGTTTTGTTGTCCCTACAGGAGCTGTAATGCCAAATCGTCTTACCTGGTGCGATCTGCCCGCCGATGTTTCACTTTGGCCGGGTTTACCCCTTTCCCTCAGCGGTGATGAAGTGATGCCGCTGGATTACCGTGCTGGTCGGACTGGCTGGTTGCTGTATGGGCGCGGGCTCGATAAACAAAAACTCACCGATTATCAGCATAAGCTGGGGGCGGCGATGGTGATCGTCAGCGCCTGGAATGTCGATGAGTATCAGGTGATACGTCTGGCAGGCTCGCTGACGCCGCGCGCCAGCAAACTGGCGCATGAAGCCGGTTTTGATGTGGCACCGCTCGGCAAAATCCCGCATCTGAAAACGCCAGGTTTGCTGGTGATGGACATGGATTCCACCGCGATCCAGATTGAGTGCATCGATGAGATCGCCAAACTGGCGGGTTGCGGCGAGCAGGTGGCGGAAGTCACCGAGCGCGCGATGCGCGGCGAGCTGGATTTCAAAGCCAGCCTGCGCGAGCGCGTCGGCACCCTGGCGGGCGCCGATGCCAATATCCTGATGCAAGTGCGCGATGCGCTGCCGCTGATGCCAGGCTTAACCACGCTGGTGCAGAAGCTGCAGGCGCTGGGCTGGCAGGTGGCGATCGCCTCGGGCGGCTTTACCTTCTACGCCGACTATTTGCGCCAGACGCTGCATTTAGCCGCGGCGGTGGCCAACGAGCTGGAAATTCGCGACGGTAAGTTAACCGGCCAGGTGCTGGGACAAATTGTCGACGCCCAATTTAAAGCCGATACCCTGAACGATCTGGCACAGCGCTTTGAAATTGCTCCGGAACAAACCGTGGCGATTGGCGATGGTGCCAACGATCTGCCGATGATTAAAACCGCGGCGCTGGGTATCGCCTATCATGCTAAACCTAAAGTGAATGAGCAGACGGAAATCATCATCCGTCATGCTGACCTGATGGGTGTGTTCTGCATCCTGACCGGCAGCCTGATTCACGAAGAGCGTTAACTGAGGATTTGATTTGGCCAAAGCGGCAAAACGCGCCTTCGTTTGTAACGAATGCGGCGCTGATTATCCGCGCTGGCAGGGGCAATGCAGCGCCTGTCATGCGTGGAACACCATCACCGAGGTGCGCATTGCCGCCTCGCCTGCGGCGGCGCGTAATGAGCGCCTGAGCGGTTATGCCGGCGGCAACGCGGGCGTTAGCCGCGTGCAGAAGCTGTCGGAGATCAGCCTCGAAGCCCTGCCGCGTTTCTCAACCAGTTTCAAAGAGTTCGATCGCGTATTGGGCGGCGGCGTGGTGCCGGGCAGCGCCATCTTAATTGGTGGTAATCCGGGTGCCGGTAAATCGACGCTGCTGCTGCAGGTGATGTGCAAGCTGGCAGAAGGGATGAAAACCCTGTATGTCACCGGCGAAGAGTCACTGCAACAGGTGGCGATGCGCGCCCATCGTCTGGGATTACCGACCGAAAACCTCAATATGTTGTCGGAAACCAGCATCGAGCAGATCTGCCTGATCGCCGAGCAGGAGCAGCCGAAATTGATGGTGATCGACTCGATTCAGGTAATGCACATGGCGGAGATCCAATCCTCGCCGGGCAGCGTAGCGCAGGTGCGTGAAACGGCCGCCTACCTGACACGCTTCGCCAAAACGCGCGGCGTGGCGATCATCATGGTCGGTCACGTCACCAAAGACGGTTCGCTGGCCGGCCCGAAAGTGCTGGAACACTGTATCGACTGTTCGGTGATGCTGGATGGCGACGCTGATTCCCGTTTCCGCACCTTACGCAGCCATAAAAACCGCTTTGGCGCGGTGAATGAGCTGGGCGTGTTCGCCATGACCGAACAAGGCATGCGCGAAGTCAGCAATCCGTCGGCCATCTTCCTGTCACGCGGTGATGAGATCACCTCGGGCAGTTCGGTGATGGTGCTGTGGGAAGGTACGCGTCCGCTGCTGGTCGAGATTCAGGCGCTGGTGGACCATTCGATGATGGGCAATCCACGCCGCGTCGCGGTGGGTCTGGAGCAGAATCGCCTGGCAATCCTGTTAGCGGTACTGCATCGCCACGGCGGCTTGCAGATGGCGGATCAGGATGTGTTCGTTAACGTGGTCGGCGGCGTAAAAGTCACCGAAACCAGCGTCGATTTGGCGCTGCTGATGGCGATGGTATCGAGCTTCCGCGATCGTCCGCTGCCGCAGGATCTGGTGATCTTTGGTGAAGTGGGCCTTGCCGGCGAAATTCGCCCGGTGCCGAGCGGCCAGGAGCGCATTTCCGAAGCGGCGAAACACGGCTTTAAGCGCGCCATCGTCCCGGCCGGTAATGCACCGAAGAAACCGGTCGAAGGGATGAAGGTGTACAGCGCGAAGAAGCTGGCGGATGCGTTAGCGATTCTGGATGAGTTGTAAGTTTTACCGGTCGGCATGAATGCCGACCCTACGTTTGTAGGGTGCGCATTTATGCGCACCGTCTTAAAGGCCGCACCGCCCTTTATTCCACGCAGGAGGCACTAAATGTCATCGTTTGACTACCTGAAAACAGCCATTCGCCAGCAAGGCCACACGCTGCAGCAGGTTGCCGACGCCAGCGGAATGACCAAAGGCTACTTAAGCCAGCTGCTCAACGCCAAAATTAAAAGCCCGAGTGCGCAGAAGCTGGAAGCGCTGCACCGTTTTCTTGGCCTGGAATTTCCGCGCCGCGATAAAACCGTTGGCGTGGTGTTCGGGAAATTTTATCCGCTGCATACCGGCCACATCTATTTAATCCAGCGCGCCTGCAGTCAGGTGGATGAGCTGCATATCATCATGGGCCACGACGAGCCGCGCGATCGTGAACTGTTTGAAAACAGCGCCATGTCGCAGCAGCCGACCATCAGCGATCGACTACGCTGGTTGCTGCAAACCTTCAAATACCAGAAAAACATCCGCATCCATTCGTTTGACGAAGAGGGCATTGAACCTTATCCGCACGGCTGGGATGTGTGGAGCGGCGGCGTCAAAACCTTTCTGGCTGAGCAGGGCATTGAGCCGAATTGTATCTACACCAGTGAAGAGCCGGATGCCGCGATGTATGAGCAGCACCTCGGCATTCCGGCGGTGGTGATCGATCCCAATCGATCCTTTATGAACATCAGCGGCGGGCAGATTCGTCAGGATCCGTTCCGCTACTGGGAATACATCCCGACCGAAGTGAAGCCATTCTTCGTGCGCACCGTGGCGGTGCTGGGCGGCGAGTCGAGCGGCAAATCAACGCTGGTGAACAAGCTGGCGAACATCTTCAACACCACCAGCGCATGGGAATATGGCCGCGATTATGTCTTCTCGCACCTCGGTGGCGACGAGATGGCGCTGCAATATTCCGACTACGACAAAATCGCGCTCGGTCAGGCCCAGTACATCGACTTCGCGGTGAAGTACGCCAGTAAAGTCGCCTTTATCGATACCGATTTCATCACTACGCAGGCGTTTTGCCTCAAGTACGAAGGTCGCGAGCACCCGTTTGTGCAGGCGTTAATTGATGAATACCGTTTCGACCTGGTGATTTTGCTGGAAAACAACGTGCCCTGGGTGGCGGATGGATTGCGCAGCCTCGGCAGCTCAATGGATCGTCGCGAGTTCCAGACCATGCTGATCACCATGCTGCGTGAAAACAATATTGAGTTTGTGCACGTTAAAGAAGATGACTATGACACGCGCTTCCTGCGTTGTGTCGAGTTAGTAAAGCAGATGCTGGGCAGCTGATTCAGCCATAAAAAAGGCGCCTAATGGCGCCTTTTTCACAGCAACAGACTTACTTCGTCATACGCTTGTACTTGATACGCTTCGGCTCGAGCGCGTCGGCGCCGAGGGTGCGTTTCTTATACTCTTCGTACTCGGTAAAGTTACCTTCGAAGAACTCCACTTTGCCTTCATCCTGATAATCGATGATGTGGGTGGCGATACGGTCCAGGAACCAACGGTCATGCGAGATCACCATGGCACAGCCCGGGAATTCCAGCAGGGCGTTTTCCAGCGCGCGCAGAGTTTCGATGTCGAGGTCGTTGGTTGGTTCATCAAGCAGCAGCAGGTTGCCGCCGACTTGCAGCAGCTTGGCGAGGTGCAGACGACCGCGCTCACCCCCTGACAGCTCACCCACGCGTTTGCCCTGATCGGTGCCTTTGAAGTTGAAGCGACCGACGTAAGCACGGCTTGGCATCTCGGTGTTGCCAACGCGCATAATGTCCTGACCGCCAGACACTTCTTCAAACACGGTTTTGGAATTGTCCATCGCGTCACGGAACTGATCAACCGACGCCAGCTTGACGGTTTCGCCCAGCTCGATGGTGCCGGAATCCGGTTGCTCCTGACCTGACATCATGCGGAACAGCGTAGATTTACCCGCGCCGTTCGGGCCGATGATGCCAACAATCGCGCCTTTCGGTACAGAGAAGGTCAGATCGTCGATCAGCACGCGATCGCCATACGATTTCTTCAGGTTGGTCACTTCCAGCACTTTGTCGCCGAGGCGAGCGCCAGGTGGAATGAAGAGTTCGTTGGTTTCGTTACGCTTCTGGTAATCGGTGTTGTTCAGCTCTTCAAAGCGTGCCAGACGGGCTTTGCCCTTCGACTGACGGCCTTTCGCGCCTTGACGCACCCACTCCAGCTCTTTCTCGATAGATTTGCGACGCGCCGCTTCAGAAGAAGCTTCCTGCGCCAGACGCTGATCTTTTTGCTCCAGCCAGGAAGAGTAGTTACCTTCCCACGGAATACCTTCACCGCGGTCCAGTTCCAGAATCCAGCCAGCCACGTTATCCAGGAAGTAACGGTCATGCGTGATCGCCACAACGGTGCCTTCGAAGTCGTGCAGGAAGCGCTCGAGCCACGCCACGGATTCGGCATCCAGGTGGTTGGTCGGTTCATCGAGCAGCAGCATGTCTGGCTTTTCCAGCAGCAGACGGCACAGCGCAACGCGGCGGCGCTCACCACCGGAAAGGGTAGCGATTTTGGCGTCCCAGTCTGGCAGACGCATCGCGTCGGCGGCACGGTTCAGCTGGGTATCGAGGTTGTGACCATCGTGCGCCTGGATCACTTCTTCCAGACGGCCCTGTTCCGCGGCCAGCTTGTCGAAATCCGCATCGGGATCGGCATACAGCGCATACACTTCGTCGAGGCGCTTCAGCGCGCCAACCACTTCTGAAACCGCTTCTTCAACGGATTCACGCACGGTGTGCTCCGGGTTCAACTGCGGTTCCTGCGGCAGATAACCCACATTGATGCCCGGCTGTGGGCGTGCTTCCCCTTCGATATCGGTATCGATACCGGCCATGATGCGCAGCAGCGTCGATTTACCCGAGCCGTTCAGGCCGAGTACACCGATTTTTGCTCCAGGGAAGAAGCTAAGAGAAATATTCTTCAGGATGTGACGCTTCGGCGGAACGACCTTGCCGACGCGATGCATGCTATAGACGAATTGAGCCACGTTGTATTGAGCCTTTTGGTCTGTGAGTTATGAACTTTAGGTACAGAAGTTTAGCTGTTTTCACCCTTTATTCATACCCGTCATACTTCGCGCTGCAGGTGCGTTGGCTGCGTGTGTCCACCCCAGTCACATACTAATGTATGCTCCTGGGGATGAACCCACTTGCCGCCTTCCTGCAACACGAAGTATTTAGGGTCTGGTTTTGTTTCCCGGTAATAGAAACAGAGGAATTCTAAGCTTTAGGCAATCGCAGCGGAATATTCTGTTGTGCCAGCCAGCTCTTCAGCGCCGGTTCGGGTGCGCTATCGCTGACCAGCAAATCAAAACGGCGCAATTCACCGATACGCGCGGGCAGCACTTTGCCAAATTTACTGCTGTCCGCCACCAGCACGCGCTGACGTGCGCGCAGCATCGCGTGGTGCTTCATCGCCAGCTCGTTAATGTTGTAGCAGGTGGCGCCCTGTTCCTGATCGATACCTGCCGCCGAAATAAAGGCCAGCGTCGGGCAGAGATCGTCGAGGATCGAATGCGCGCCAATCGGCGTGAACAGCGCGTTATCGGCGTGGAACTCACCGCCGCTCAGGATCACGTTGCAGGCCGGTTTCTCTTTCAACGCCAGGAAAGTGTTCATCGCGCAGCAGATGGCGGTGAACGGCAAGCTATCAGGTATCGCATCTACGATGTACGGCAGCGTGGTGCCGCAATCAAAAAATACCGTGTCATTTTCACTGATCAGATCCGCAGCAGCCTGCGCCAGGCGCTGTTTGCGTGCGGCGTTCTGACCGTGCTGATCGGAGATAAAGTAGTGTCCGGCGTGGCTTTTCGGATCGCTGACGATATAGCCGCCCAGCAGCACCACGGTTGAAGCCGGTTCGGTGAGATCGCGGCGGATGGTCATTTCCGACACGCCCAGCAGCTGCGCCGCGTCTTTCAGGTGCAGTTTATCGGTGCGTTTCAGCGCCTGAGCCAACTTGTGAATACGTTCGTCGCGCCGGGTTTCCATGATCATCTCTGCGTAATTAATCCTGAAGTCGAAGTGGCCTGGTCAAAAATCACGATAAATCTCACATATTTTAATGATTTGCGACGTATCCAGCAGGCCAGTTTTCAATCTTACCTGTAATGAGATCGGCCCGCAAACCTCATGCAATGCCGCCAACGTGTTGCTCTCAAGCCGCTTCGCTCTGATTCTCAATGTTGTTTCATTGTTAGAATAATAACATTCATTTCTACGAATGAAGGGCTGTTTATCGGCTTTTTATCAGGATGTCGAGGTGTGAAATTTATCACATAATTAACTTTATTAACCTGATATTGTTATTTTAATAACATTATAAAGCTAAAAATTCACCGGGAGAAAACAATGGATATTGCGGTTATTGGGTCAAATATGGTGGACCTCATTACCTATACCAATCAGCTGCCTAAAGCGGGCGAAACGCTGGAAGCACCCGATTTTGCCATCGGCTGCGGGGGTAAAGGTGCCAATCAGGCTGTGGCAGCGGCGAAGATGGGCGGCAGCGTGATGATGGTGAGTAAAGTCGGCGACGATCTGTTCGCGCCGAATACCGTGGCCAATCTGCAGCAGCAAGGCGTTGATACCCGCTTCGTCACCACCGCGCCAGGCACCTCCAGCGGCGTGGCACCGATCTTCGTCGACGATCAGTCGCAGAACCGCATTCTGATTATCAAAGGTGCCAACCAACAGTTGAAGCCAGCCGATATCGATGCCGCCGCTGACGCGTTGAAAAGCTGCCAGTTGATCATCCTGCAGCTGGAGATCCCGCTGGAGACCGTTTATTACGCCATTGATTTTGCCCGTCAGCATGACATCAAAGTGATCCTCAATCCGGCACCGGCGGTGGCGGATCTCAATATCGACTACGCCTGCAAATGCGACTTTTTCATGCCGAATGAAACCGAGCTGGAGATCCTCACCGGCATGCCGGTCACCACGGATGAAGAGGTGAAGCTGGCGGGGCAATCGTTGCTTAAACGTGGGCTGAAAAACCTGATCATCACGCTGGGCGGGCGCGGTTCGCTGTGGATGTCTGGCGACAGCGTGCATCAGGTTGCACCCACCGCAGTAAAAGCGGTGGACACCAGCGGCGCGGGCGATGCCTTTATCGGCTGCTTCGCCCACGAGCTGGTGAAAAGCGGCGATATCCCGGCCGCGATGGCGCAAGCCTCGGCTTATGCCGCCTGCAGCGTGACCGGTCGCGGCACGCAGCGCTCCTATCCCGACGCGGAAACCTTCCAGCGTTTTCTCAACGTTCACTGAGGTCGAGTTATGCAATCGAACATTGTTCAGCAATCTGATGGCTATCTGAATAAAACGCCGCTGTTCCAGTTCATTTTGCTCTCGTGCCTGTTCCCGTTGTGGGGCTGTGCGGCGAGTCTGAACGACATCCTGATCACCCAGTTCAAAAGCGTGTTCGCGTTAAGCGATTTCGCCAGCGCGCTGGTGCAGAGCGCGTTCTATGGCGGCTACTTCCTGATCGCTATTCCGGCCTCGCTGGTGATCCGCAAAGCCACCTATAAACTGGCGATTTTATTGGGCTTGGCGCTGTATATTGTGGGCTGCGTGCTGTTCTATCCTGCGTCGCACATGGCAACCTACACCATGTTCCTGGCAGCGATTTTCGCCATCGCTATCGGTTTGAGCTTCCTCGAAACCGCCGCCAACACCTACAGCTCGATGATTGGTCATCGCGATCACGCCACGCTGCGCCTGAATATCAGCCAGACTTTCTATCCGGTGGGCGCACTGATGGGCATCGTGCTGGGCAAATATCTGGTGTTTCAGGAGGGCGACAGTCTGGAAAGTCAGCTGGCCGGCATGAATGCGGAACAGGCGCATGCGTTCCGTCTCACCATGCTGGAGCATACGCTGGAACCCTACAAATATCTGGTGATGATGCTGGTGGTAGTGATGCTGCTGTTCCTTTTCACCCGCTATCCGCGCTGCAAACCGGAAAGCAGTGAAAAATCGTTGCCGTCGCTCGGCGAAACTTTCCGCTATCTGGCGGCGAATCGTCACTTCAAACGCGGGATTCTGGCGCAGTTCTTGTATGTCGGCATGCAGGTGGCGGTGTGGTCGTTCACCATTCGTCTGGCGCTGACGCTCGGCGCGGTCAATGAGCGCCATGCCTCTAACTTTATGATGTACAGCTTCATCGGCTTCTTTATCGGTAAATTTATCGCCAACGTCCTGATGACGCGCTTCCGTGCGGAAAAAGTGTTGATTGCCTACTCGCTGCTGGGTGTTCTGGCGCTGGCGTATGTGATGTTTGTGCCAAACTTTACCGCCGTGTATGCCGCCATCCTGGTCAGTGCGCTGTTTGGTCCGTGCTGGGCGACGATCTACGCTGGAACGCTGGCTACCGTCGATAACAAATACACCGAAGTAGCGGGCGCGTTTATCGTGATGTCGATTGTCGGTGCTGCCTTTATTCCTGCGATTCAGGGCTTCGTCTCCGATCATCTAGGATCGATGCAGCTGGCGTTCGGCGTTTCGCTGCTGTGCTTCGCCTGGGTGGGTTACTTCTTCTGGGGCGAGCTGCGTCATAAAAAACAGGCAGAAGCAGCCGGTCGTTTAGTTGAGGAGATGCCATGAAAACCCGTTTACCGTTACGTCGTGAGCAGTTTCATGAAACGCCAGCCACGCTGCTGCGCAACGAGACGTTCCACGTCGAGCTGTTTCGCTATCCCGCAGGCGTGGAAGCGGTACGCATCAGCAATCCACGCGGCACGGTGATCGTACTGCCGTTTTACGGTCAGATGGTGTGGGACGCCAACTTTGACGGCCATTCGCTGACCATGAGCCACAGCTTTAAGCAGCCGCTGCCCGGCAGTTCGATCATTGATACCTACGGCTGTTTCGCTTTCCACTCCGGGCTGCTGGCCAACGGCTGTCCGGCAGAGGATGACGATCATCCGCTGCATGGCGAAATGGCCTGCGCGCGCATGGACAGCGCATGGATCGTGCTGGAGGACGATCGCCTGTCGCTGGAGGGCGAAACCGAATATGTGAAGGGCTTTGGCCATCACTATCTTGCGGCACCGGCGGTGCGCCTTGAGGCCAATGCTGCGCGCCTGCACATTGAGATGAACGTCACTAACCTGGCAGGCGCGCCGATGCCGCTGCAGTATATGTGTCATCTGAACAGCGCCTGGCTGGATCAAGGGCGTTTCCAGCAGTCGATTCCGACCGATGCGTTCCAGCTGCGCAGTTCGATCCCGGCGCACGTCAAGCCTACCCCACAGTGGCGCGCATACACCGATCAACTGGCGCGCGATCCGCAGGCGTTTCAGCAGCTGGATCAGCCGCAGATGTGCGATCCGGAGATCGTGTTTTTCGCCGACGATCTCCAGCAGTACGGTGATGAGATGCAGTTCGAGCTGCACTCACCGCAAGGGTTTGCTCTGATGACACGCTTCTCCAGCCAACAGTTCCCGCACGCCACGCGCTGGATGCTGCATAACCGCGATCAGCAGGTCGCCGCCTATGTGCTGCCGTCAACCTGCCGCCCGGAGGGTTTCAAAGCCGCACAGCGCGCCGGCACGCTGATTGAGCTGGCCCCCGGCGAACAGCGTCACTTCAGCGTTGAGACCGGGATTTTGTAATCAATGGCGGTCTTAGGATCGCCATTTTAAAATCAATATCAACAGCGGATGTTGATATTAAAAATCATTTAAAAAATATCAAATATACCCCTATCTCCCCTCGGTTAATTGCAATGACCTAATGATTTAGATCAAATTATTAAATAAGAGGATGTGCATTATAGTTAACTGATTTAAATTTACGTTCAGGGAAGGATTATGGCATCTGTACCGATAGGACCTGGTGCATTAATTATTCAGAATAATATGCGTGAAGCCAGATGTAATGGTATGTCGAGAGGTATGGCGACACCGGCAACCTATTACTGGTTTTATCAAAAAGTACGCAATCGCGGCCCTTGGGATTACAAACAATTCGACTTCAATTGGGCTGCTTTTGGAAACTTCAATTTTGGCGCTTCAGGCAGAGCGGCTGGCATACCCGATGACATTTTGCTGATGGGCGCGGGATTTGCTCAAACACTCGCTGGCACATCAAAACCTCGCTGGGGAAAGTGGTATGATGTTCCTCCCTATGGAGATGATCCCACAGATCAACGCAATATACGCGAGGGAATTGAGTATGCTAAACAGCACGGTTATTAAGCGATTTCATTTGATACTGACTCTTCTTTTGCTGATTATTATTGGTTTTTTAGTCATCGGTAATGAAAGCTCACGCGATAATGATGTGTTGAAGCGTAGTCAAAAAATCAATCAATCTTCCTGGCTATATATGACTGAATACAGTGCTGGCGGTGCCACTGTTCCTGTTATTTATCGATATTATTTAACCAGTGAGATTACCGGCAACGAAAAACAAGTTTTAAATAAACTTAAAACGTTGGAACCTCTCATTGAAGGTGTAGGAAGCATCCGCTCAATTAACATATCAGCTAATGGGCATATCACCTTTGGATGGAGTGGAAAAATAGTGTCAGTGAGCAGTAAAGTTGGCACGGCAGATTTTGAATTTGAAAATTAATTAAAATATTTAAAATGCTCGAAACGACGTGCCTCCTGCTTGTAGACGCGGCCGTTAAGCCGCTCTTTTGAATTATCAAGCTCAACTAAATCGCTACTAATCCGCGTACGCCGTCGGCTTCCATGGCGGATCCGGCGCCGCGCTGCACGATCTCGCCGCGTGACATCACCAGATAGCTGTCGGCCAGTTCGGCGGCGAAATCGTAAAACTGCTCGACGAGCAGGATCGCCATATCGCCGCGCTGTGCCAGCTGACGGATCACCGCACCGATCTCCTTGATCACCGACGGCTGGATCCCTTCGGTTGGCTCATCGAGGATCAACAGCTTTGGTGAACAGGCGAGGGCGCGGCCAATCGCCAGTTGCTGCTGTTGTCCGCCCGACAGGTCGCCGCCGCGGCGCGCTTTCATCTCACGTAGCACCGGAAACAGTTGATAGATCTCCTCCGGCACCGCTTTGGCCTGTGCGCCGGAAAAACGCGCCAGCCCCATCAGCAGATTCTCTTCCACCGTCAGACGCGGGAAGATTTCGCGCCCCTGCGGCACATAAGCGATACCGGCCTGCACGCGCTGATGCGGCTTGCGGCTGTTGATCACATTATCCTGCCAGCGAATTTCGCCGGATTTAGCCGGAATCAGCCCCATCAAACATTTCAGCAACGTGGTTTTACCCACGCCGTTACGTCCCAGCAGGCAGGTAATTTCACCCGGCTTCGCTTCAAACGACAGGCCGCGCAGAATGTGGCTGCCGCCGTAATATTGATTCAGTTCCGCGACTTGCAGCATGTTAACGCCCCAGATAAACGTCGATAACCCGATCGTCCGCCTGCACTTCGCGTAACGATCCCTCGGCCAAAACCTGGCCCTGATGCAGCACGGTGACGTGATCGGCAATGGTTTCAACAAAGCCCATGTCGTGCTCGACCACCATCAGCGAATGCTTACCGGCGAGACTGCGAAACAGCTCGGCGGTGTATTCGGTTTCGGCATCGGTCATGCCGGCTGCCGGTTCATCCAGCAGCAGCAGATGCGGGTCCTGTACCAGCAGCATGCCGATTTCCAGAAACTGCTTCTGGCCGTGCGACAGCAAACCGGCTTTGCGCTGGCGTTCGGCACCCAGCCGCAGCAGTTTTAGCACCTCATCAATGCGATCCTGCTGCTCGCCGTTCAGCCGCGCACGCAGGCTGGCCCACACTGATTTGTCGTTTTTCAGCGCGATTTCCAGATTCTCAAATACCGTTAGCGCTTCGAATACCGTGGGTTTCTGGAACTTGCGCCCAATACCGGCGCGCGCGATCTCCACCGGCGACATTTTGCTGAGATCGGTATCCTGGTCGTAGATCACCTGGCCATTATCCGGCCGGGTTTTACCGGTGATCACATCCATCAGCGTGGTTTTTCCCGCGCCGTTGGGGCCGATCACGCAGCGCAGTTCGCCCACGCCGATCTTCAGTGAGAGATCGGTGAGCGCACGAAAGCCGTCGAACGAGACGTTGATCTTCTCCAGCTGCAATACCGGATCGCTTTGTTCACGATAGCGATCCGAGGGATGAGGTTGGGTAAACAGTTGTTCAGTCATCACGCCTCCGGCGCAGCAGGCCAATCACGCCACGCGGCAGGAACAGCGTGACCAGGATAAACATCAGGCCAAGGAAAAACAGCCAATATTCCGGGAAGGCGACGGTGAACCAGCTTTTGGCTCCGTTAACGATGGCGGCACCAAGCAGCGGACCAATCAGCGTGCCGCGTCCGCCCAGCGCCACCCATATCGCCGCTTCAATCGAGTTGGTTGGCGACATTTCGCTGGGGTTGATAATGCCAACCTGCGGCACGTAGAGCGCGCCCGCCAGCCCGCACAGCACCGCCGACAGCGTCCAGACAAACAGCTTGAAGCCTTTGGGATCGTATCCGATGAACATCAGGCGGTTCTCCGCATCGCGCACTGCGGTCAACACGCGGCCAAACTTGCTGCGTGCCAGCGCGAAGCCAATGCCGAGGCTGACCAGCAGCAGCAGCACCGTGGCGACAAACAGTCCAATACGCGTGCCGGTAGCGGTGACGTTAAAGCCGAGCAATGTGGTGAAGCCGGTAAAGCCGTTATTACCGCCGAAGCCAGTTTCGTTGCGGAAAAACAGCAGCATGCCAGCGTAGGTCAGCGCCTGCGTCATGATTGAGAAGTAAACGCCTTTGATTTTCGAGCGGAAGGCGAAGAAGCCAAACACCAGCGCCAGTAAACCCGGCACCAGCATGATCAGGCACAGCGCCCAGGCAAAATGTTGCGTGCCCGCCCAAAACCACGGCAGCTCACTCCATGAAAGAAAAGACATGAACGCAGGCAGGCCGTCGCCGGATGCCTGGCGCATCAAATACATGCCCATCGCATAGCCGCCAAGCGCGAAGAACAGGCCGTGACCGAGCGACAGCAGTCCGGCGTAACCCCACACCAAATCGAGCGCCACCGCGACCACGGCGTAACAGAGAATCTTGCCGACCAGCGTTAGCGTGTAGGTGGAGATCGCCAGCGGATGGGTGGCGGGCAGCAGGGCGCAGAACGGCAGCGCCAGCAGCAGCACAGCGATCACCACGCCGAGGCTGAGCGTCAGGCGTGGCGCTTTGCGCGCAATAGTTAACGTCATTGGCTGGCTCATCAGTCAATCACCCTCCCTTTGAAGGCAAACAGGCCCTGCGGACGTTTCTGGATAAACAGCACGATCAGCACGAGGATGAGGATTTTTCCCAGCACCGCGCCAATCTGCGGCTCCAGCACTTTGTTAAGAATGCCAAGACCAAAGGCCGCGACCACGGTGCCCGCCAGTTGGCCGACGCCACCCAGCACCACCACGAGGAAGGAGTCGATGATGTAGCCCTGACCGAGCTCCGGCCCGACGTTGCCGAGCTGCGACAGCGCCACGCCGCCGAGTCCGGCGATGCCAGAACCGAGGCCAAACGCCAGCATATCGATGCGTCCGGTCGGCACGCCGCAGCAGTCGGCCATTGCGCGGTTTTGCGTCACGGCGCGCACGCTCAGGCCGAGACGGGTTTTATTCAGCAGTAGCCAGGTGAGGGCCAGCACGGCAAACACGAACAGGATCACCGCGATACGGTTGTACGGCAGCACCAGATTCGGTAATAGCTGCAGCCCGCCGGAGAGCCAGCCTGGGTTCGCCACTTCCAGGTTCTGCGCGCCAAACAGCATGCGCACCAGTTGAATCAGCATCAGGCTGATACCCCAGGTGGCGAGCAGCGTTTCCAGCGGACGTCCGTACAGATGGCGGATGATGGTGCGCTCCAGCAGCATGCCCATACCGGCGGTGACCAGAAAGGCCACCGGCAGCGCCAGCAGCGGATACCACGCCAGCCACTGCGGTGCGAACTGCTGGAACAGGCTTTGCACAAACCAGGTGGCGTAGGCACCCAGCATCAGCATTTCGCCGTGCGCCATGTTAATTACCCCCAGCAGGCCGTAGGTGATCGCCAGACCGAGCGCGGCCAGCAGCAGAATCGAACCGAGCGACAGGCCGGTAAACGCCTGACCGAGCAGATCGCCCCACATCAGGCGCTGTTTAATCTGCTTCAGGCTGGCGGCGGCGGCATCACGCACGCTGGCATCGGGTTCATTGCTGGCCTGGGTTAAGCGCGTGAGGCTGGCCTGCATGTTGGGATCGCTGGATTCGCCGAGCAGTTTGACAGCCTTAAGGCGCAGCGCGGCATCCGGGCTGGCGAGTTGCAGGTTGGCCGCTGCCATCAGCAGTACGTCGTGCACTTTCGCGTCTTTTTCCAGCGTCAGACGCTGCTCAATCAGCGGCAGCATGTCGGCGACGCCATCATTTTGCAGTTGTTGTGCGGCACGTAAACGGATCGCGGCATCATCGCTCACCAGCTGATGGGCGGCGAGGGCGCTGGCGATCAATACGCGCAGGCGGTTGTTCATGAACAGCTTTTTGGTGTCGCCGTCGGGCTGTTGCGCGCTGTCGAGCGGCTGCAACGCTTCACCTTGTTTGCTGAACGGCTGCTGTTTTTGGTCGATGACCACGGTTTCATTGCGCAGCGCCTGCAGCAGCGGCAAGCGACTGGCCTGCGGTGCGGCGGCCCACTGCTGGAGCAGCGTGGCTTGTTGCGCGCGGCTGGCGGCCGCGAAGTCTGCGCCATCGCCCGCCTGGGCGAGCCAGGGCAGCAGTAACAGCAGACAGCAGAGATAACGGCGGATTGTCATGGTTCTGGCCCTGATGGTGAGAAGTTGTGCTGGGCGGGGATTGGTGTTGCTGTCCCCCATCCCGGCCTTCCCCCATGAATGGGGGAAGGAGACGCTGCCACATGCATGTTCATTGCTGGCATTGGGCAACGTCTTCCTCCCCCATTCATGGGGGAGGACCGAGGAGGGGGACAACCAGCACAACCCCTACTGCGTTGATTTCACCGGATGGTCCGGCTTCTTATCATTACCCGCAATGTACGGGCTCCACGGCTGGGCGCGTACCGGTTGCTCGGTCTGCCACACCACGTTGAACTGACCGTTCTCTTCCACTTCACCAATCATCACTGGCTTGTGCAGGTGATGGTTGGTTTTATCCATGGTCAGGGTGAAACCGTCCGGCGCTTTAAAGGTTTGTCCCGCCATCGCCGCGCGCACTTTATCCACATCGGTGGTGCCCGCTTTCTCTACCGCCTGCGCCCACATGTGCAGGCCAACGTAGGTCGCTTCCATCGGGTCGTTGGTCACCACGGTGTTGGCGTTCGGTAGATTGTGTGCCTTAGCGTAAGCACGGTAATCCTTCACAAACTGCGCGTTGGTTGGGTTATCCACCGACTCGAAGTAGTTCCACGCCGCTAACTGCCCGACCAGCGGTTTAGTATCAATGCCGCGCAGCTCTTCCTCGCCGACTGAGAAGGCGATTACCGGAATATCGGTCGCTTTAATGCCCTGGTTGGCCAGCTCTTTGTAGAACGGCACGTTGGAGTCGCCGTTGATGGTAGAGATCACCGCGGTTTTGCCACCGGCAGAGAACTTCTTAATGTTGGAGACGATGGTCTGATAATCGCTGTAACCAAACGGCGTATAGACCTCTTCGATGTCTTTATCCTGTACCCCTTTGGTGTGCAGGAAGGCGCGCAGAATCTTGTTGGTGGTGCGCGGATAGACGTAGTCGGTGCCCAGCAGGAAGAAGCGTTTCGCGCTGCCGCCATCTTCACTCATCAGGTATTCCACCGCCGGAATCGCCTGCTGGTTCGGCGCGGCGCCGGTGTAGAACACGTTCGGCGACATCTCTTCGCCTTCGTACTGCACCGGATAGAACAGCAGGCCATTCAGCTCCTCAAACACCGGCAGCACTGATTTGCGCGATACCGAGGTCCAGCAGCCAAACACCGCCGCCACTTTGTCCTGCGTCAGCAGCTGGCGCGCTTTCTCAGCGAACAGCGGCCAGTTGGAGGCCGGATCGACCACCACCGGTTCCAGCTTTTTGCCCAGCACGCCGCCTTTGGCGTTGATCTCATCGATAGTCATCAGCGCCACATCCTTCAGCGGCGTTTCGGAGATCGCCATGGTGCCGGAGAGCGAGGACATAATGCCGACCTTGATGGTGTCAGCAGCCTGCGCCGCAAAGGCAAAGCCCATGCTGGCCACAGAGGCAGAGAGCGCGAAAGCCTTGAGCAACGAACGTCTTTTCATCAGTAAACCCCTCACGATGTTTGTATTGTTATTCAATGGGTTGAAGTCGAGCCTGCTGTAACATATGCAATGTGATCTTTCTGACCTCTGCCTTACTGACGGCAATATGGTCGGTTAAAATGCGCTGCGCCTCCTCGGTTTGTTGCTGGAAAATCGCCCGTAAAATCTGAGCGTGCTCGCGGTATGTCGCCTCCATTCGGTCGTCTCGGGTAAAATCGAGACGGCGAATGATGCGGATTTTTTCGGTCAGTTCGGCGTGGATGCGCGCCATCTCCTGATTGCCAGCGGCGGCCACCAGCGCCATGTGAAAGGCTTCATCCTGCGCCGAAACCGCTTTGCCATCGGCCAGCGGCGGTGCATCCATCCAGAAGCTTTTCAGCGCGGTGAGCATGTCGATGCACTGCGGTGCGGGCAGTGCGCACAAGCGGCGCACCGCTTCGCACTCCAGCACGGTGCGAAAGTCGTACAGCTCTTCGAAATATTCAAAGTCAAACGGCTTCACCTGCCAGCCGCTGCGGAACCACACTTCGACGTAGCCCTCGCGCTCCAGCCAGAACAGCGCCTGACGCACCGGCGTGCGGCTCACTTCCAGCCGATCGGCGATTTCGTTTTCGCTGAAGCGATCGCCCGGCATCAGTCGGAACTCAAAAATGTCCTGTTTCAGCGCCTGATAAACCTTTTCGGCCAGCGCTTCCGGACGACCTTTGCTACGAGGGCTCGTATTCATGCCGACTCCTTATTCCAGCCACAGCAGGGCATCGCCCGGACTCACCGGACGTCCTGCCTGGCAGGCAATGCGTTTCACCGTGCCGGCCTGCGGCGCGACAATCGCCAGTTCCATTTTCATCGCTTCCACGATGATCAGCGTTTGACCGGCTTCCACCGCGTCGCCCGGCTGCACCAGCACTTTCCAGATGTTGCCGTTCATATCGGCGCACACCGCCAGCGCATCGTCGTCGGCTTCGGCCACCACCAGCGTCTCCTCGCTGGTGAGCGGCGCGTTCTGCTCTTCCTGCGCCCACAGCGTCACTTCCTGTTCGAAGGCGGCGGACTGACGCTGGCGGAAATCACTGATCGATGCGGCATTTTCCGCCAGGAATTGATGATGGGCGGCGAAGTCGAAGACCGTTTCTTCGATGCGCACCGTGGCGCGGCCTTCGCGGAAGTCATCGCGCAGCTGCGTCAGTTCGTTTTCCGTTACCGGATAAAAGCGCACCTGATCGAAGAAGTGCAGCAGCCACGGCTCGTCGGCCGCAAACTGCTCGTTTTTCAGGAACTTGTTCCAGATTGGTAGTGTGCGGCCCACCAACTGATAGCCGCCGGGTGAATCCATGCCGTAGATGCACATGTACATGCCGCCAATGCCGACCGTGCCTTCGGCGGTAAAGGTGCGCGCCGGGCTGTATTTGGAGCTCAGCAGGCGATGGCGTGGATCGATCGGTACCGCGCACGGCGCGCCGAGATAGACATCGCCAAGGCCGAGAATCAGGTAGCTGGCATCAAAAAGGGTGTCGCGCACCGCTTCGCGGCTCGGCAGGCCATTAATACGCTGGATAAAATCGACGTTATTTGGCAGCCACGGCGCGCTGGCACGCACGGTTTCCTGATAACGTTCGACCGCGCCGAGCGTGGCGCTATCTTCGAAGGCCATCGGCATCCAGACAATGCGCGACGGCACTTTCAGCTGGCTGACATCGCCGAGCCCGGCTTCCAGTTCCAGCAGCAGCTGCATCAGCTGTTTCTGGCTGAGAATCAGGCTGTCGTAGCGTACCTGCAGAGAGCGCACGCCCGGCGACAGCTCTTCCACGCCCGGCACCGCGCGTTCACGTAGCGCATTCATCAGCAGATGCACGCGCAGACGCAGCGCCAGATCCAGCACGTTATCGCCGTACTCAATCAGCACATATTTGTCGCCCGCCTGGCGATAAACCGCCGCTGGCGTGGTTGCCGTGGCGGGGAGCGCCGCCAGCAAGGTGGCGGAACCGATAGCGCTGGCTGCTAAAGAGGGCACCGCAAAGGCCGGCGCGTGGCTGCTGCGCAGCGTGGCCACGCTGTGCGCCTGCGCTTTTTCCAGCGCCACCGCTTCGTCGGCGCTGATTGGGTGGAAGCGAATTTTATCGCCCGGTTTCACCTGGCCGACTTTCCACAGTTCGGCTTTGGCGATGGTCACCGGGCAGACGAAGCCGCCGAGGCTAGGGCCGTCGTGCGTCAGGATCACCGGGAAGTCGCCGGTGAAGTTCACCGCGCCGATGGCGTATTCGCAGTCATGCACGTTGGACGGATGCAGGCCGGCTTCGCCGCCGTTGGCGCGCGTCCATGTCGGTTTCGGGCCAACCAAACGCACGCCGAGGCGGTTGGAGTTGTAGTGCACCTGCCAGTCGCTGGCAAAGAACTCATCAATCGCCGCCTGAGTGAAGAAATCCGGTGCGCCATGCGGTCCATACAATACGCCGATGCGCCATTCAGTGCCGTAGTGCGGCACCAGCGCATGATCGAGCGCCTGCGGTGCGCTGACCGGCGCGGGCGTGGTGCAGGCGGCAAGCTGCGGCTGGGAGATTGGCAGCATGTCGGCGACGCGCAGAGTGCGTCCGGCGTGGCCGCCAAACTGGCCGAGCGAGAAGGTTGAGCGGCTGCCGAGATATTCCGGCACGTCGAAACCGTTGCGTACCGCTAAGTAGGTGCGACAGCCGCTCTGTGCACGGCCCAGCGTCAGGGTTTGTCCCGCTTTGACGCTGACGGGCTGCCAGTACGCGATGCTTTCACCATCGACATCCGCCGCGCAATCAGCGCCTGTCAGGGCGATGACGGCATCGCTGTGGAAGCGCAGCGTCGGGCCTTGCAGAGTGAATTCGAGGCCCGCGGCGCTGTCGTGGTTGCCGACAATGCGGTTGGCCAGGCGGAAGGCGAAATCGTCCATTGGGCCGGACGGTGGCACGCCGATATCCCAGTAGCCGAGGCGGCCAGGGAAATCCTGAATGCTGCTGAAAGTACCGGGTTGCAGCACTTCAATCACGCTGGCGGCTGGCGTGAAGCTATCAAGGAAACGCGTCCACACGTTGCCGCTGCGGAAGGCGTCGGTGGCGACGATCTGGCGCAGATAATCGAGATTGCTGGCGATGCCATGCAGCTGCGTGGCGTCGAGCGCCTGCTGCATCTTCGCCAGCGCCGCTGCGCGCGTGTCGGCATGCACGATCAGTTTGGCGACCATCGGATCGTAAAACGCCGAGACTTCGGTGCCGGTAGCGATCCAGCCATCAACGCGCACGTCATCCGGGAAACTGACGTGGGTCAGCACGCCGGGGCTGGGCTGGAAGTTTTTCAGCGGATCTTCGGCGTAGATACGCACTTCAATCGATGCGCCAGCGGGCGCTTGCTGCAGGCGCGCCCAGTCGAGGGCATCGCCAGCGGCGACTTTCAGCATGCACTCAACCAGATCGAGGCCGGTAACACATTCGGTGACCGGATGTTCAACCTGCAGGCGGGTGTTCACTTCGAGGAAGTAGAAGGCATCTTGTTCGGCGTCGTAGATGTATTCCACCGTACCGGCGCTGCGATAATTCACCAGCTCGCCAAGGCGCACCGCAGAAGAGAGCAGCGCTTCACGCGTTGCCTGCGGCAGATTCGGTGCAGGCGTCTCTTCTACCACTTTCTGGTTGCGGCGCTGCAGCGAACAGTCGCGTTCGCCGAGCGCGATCACTTTGCCGCTGCCGTCGCCAAAAATCTGCACTTCAACGTGGCGCGCGCGATCGATGCAGCGTTCTAAAAACACGCCCGCATCGCTGAAGAACTGCTCGCCAAGGCGGCGCACGCTCTCCCACGCATTGCGCAGCGCATCGGCGTCGGCGCAGCGCGTCAGGCCAATGCCGCCACCGCCCGCGGTGCTTTTCAGCATCACCGGATAGCCGATGGTGTCGGCGGCGCTTAAGGCTTCTTCCAGCGAACTCAGCAGCGGCGTGCCCGGCGTCATTGGCACGCCCGCGCTGGCGGCAAGCTCACGCGCGCGGTGTTTCAGGCCAAACTCGCCAATCTGCTGCGCGGTGGGGCCGACAAAGGCGATGCCGGCTTTTTCACAGGCATCGGCAAACGGCAGGCTTTCTGACAGGAAACCGTAGCCCGGCCAGATGGCTTGCGCGCCGGTTTCCTGTGCGGCTGCGAGGATTTTATCGATGCGTAAATAGCTGTCGCTGGCTTTGTCGCCGCCGAGGGCGATGGCGACGTCTGCTTCTTTGACGTGGCTCGCGTTGCGGTCAGCATCGGAATAGACGGCGACGCTTTTCACGCCGAGGCGTTTTAAGGTGCGAATGGCGCGGCAGGCGATTTCGCCACGGTTAGCAATCAGAACGGTGCTGAACATGCTTATTTACTCCCCAGAGAGGCTAGCCAGTTGCGCCAGCCGCCAAATTCGGTAATTTCCAGCGCCTGCGACAGCACCGCCGGTTCACAGATAAAGCCTTTGACGATGCGTCCGTCGGCCAGCGTCAGCGAGCCAATGCCGAGCGGGGCCGGGATTTCCGCCACGAACTCGCCAAAGCGCGCCAGCGGGATATCCCACAGTTCCACGGTGATCGCCGCACCGCTCTCGCCACGCAGCAGGCCCGGCTTCTTAATCGGGCCATCGAGCAGGGCGAACAGACGGTAATGGCTGGCGGTTTGCGTCTCCTCGACCAGCACCGCCTGGCGCGTGGTGAGCTGGAAGTTGAGCGGCATGCCGGTGAGATGCGCACCCACCACCGCCACGCGGACGTGATCGGTTGAAATCGGCAGCGCGTATGATTGTGCGGGCGCTGCTTTGCCAGTGGCACCGAGCGGCAGCGCCATCTGCTGCTGCCAGCGCAGGCCAAAACCAGCCAGTGCGCGATCGTGCCACGCAGGTGCAATCAGCGTGATGCCGGCGGGCAATCCATCGGCGCGGAACGGCGCAGGCAGCGCCAGCGCGCTGAGATCGGCCAGGTTGGTGAAATTGGTGTAGGTGCCGAACTGCGAGTTGTAGTGCACCGGCTCCTGCTGCATTTCGTCCAGCGTATGGATGGTTGGCGAGGTGGGCACCAACAGCGCATCGAACTGCGCCAGCGTTTGCTGAATCTGGCGCGTCAGTTCGGCGCGTAGGTATTCCGCCTGATAGGCTTCCACCGCCGTGTATTTCAGGCCGCTGCTGACGATGCCGTACACCACCGGATCCATCTCTTCCGGGCGATGGATCATCTCGCCCACCGCCACGGTGCGCTCGGCAACCCACGGACCGTAATAGAGCTGCTCGGCGAGTTGATGGAACAGAGAAAAATCGATTGGATGCAGTGTGGCGCCGCCGGCCTGCAATTGCTCCAGCGCCGCCAGCCAGGCCGCTTCGGCTTGCTTGTCGCCGAAGAATTCAGGCGTGGCGGGAATGGCGAAATCGGGCTGCGCTTTGAAGCTGGCTGGCGCGGTGTGCGGATTGCTGCGCGAATAGGCATCGCCCGCGTCATAGCCGCCCGCTGCGGTAGCCACCGCGAAGGCATCTTCGACCGTTAACGCGAACACGGAAATGGTGTCATTGAGGCGGCAAGCCGGCACCACGCCGCTGGCAGAGAACCAACCTTTGGTCGGCTTGAGGCCAACGATGTTGTTGAAACCGGCGGGCACGCGGCCCGAACCGGCGGTGTCGGTGCCGAGCGAGAAGCCCACCAGACCGCGCGCCAGCACCGACGCAGAACCGGAGCTGGAGCCGCCGCTGACGTAATCAGGATTGAAGGTGTTGCTCACGGCACCAAACGGCGAACGCGTGCCGACTAAGCCGGTGGCGTATTGGTCGAGGTTGGTTTTGCCAATCACCACCGCGCCTGCTGCTTTGAGCTGCGCGACAACAAAGGCATCGGCGGCGGCGGCGTAGGTGAAAGCCGGGCAGGCGGCGCTGGTCGGCCAGCCAGCGACGTCAATGTTATCTTTTACCGCAAACGGCACGCCAAACAGCGGTAGCGCCGCCGGGTTGCGCTGATAGCTCGCCAGCAGCGGTTCAATCTGTGCCTGCAGCTGCGCGGGCGTGGCGAGATAGAGCCAGGCGTTATCCTGCGCGTCGATAGCGTCGAGATGGGCCGCCAGCAAGGTGGTAATTTGTTGTGGATCCTGTTGGTAACTGCGTTGCCAATCCTGGAGCGTAAAGCCAAAGGTCGATGCCATGAGTGAATTCCAACTGGTATACAAGATGGAATTCAACAGAGCAAAGCGCGTGCCATTTTTGTAAGCCGATGAAACCGCGTAGTTAATTGATGTGTAATACGTTTTTCTGATGATAAATTGCACAATGGCGGCGCAAACGCTGCGCAATGGCGGTGCGCGAGCGTAAATTTTGTGAAGAACATGGCAAGAGACGGTTGGCCTGGTTAGCATGAAGGAAGTCTGGCATGAGCTGGATCGCAGCACTGAGAGGAGAGCGTAATGGAGAAGTGGCGTTACTGGATGCTAGGGATCTGTCTGGTCAGCACGGCCAGCAGCGTATGGGCCGATTCGCTGGATCAGCAGCGACAGCGCTATGCGCAAATCAAGCAAGCCTGGGATAACCAACAGATGGACCAGGTGACGCAGCTGATGCCGACGCTGCAGGATTATCCGCTCTACCCGTATCTGCAATATCGCCTGCTGGCGCAGGATCTCGATCAAGAGACGCCGCTGGCGGTGAAGAACTTTATTCAACAATATCCCACGCTGCCACCGGCGCGCTCGCTCTCAACGCGCTTTGTGAATGTGCTGGCGAACCGTCAGGATTGGCAGGGCGTGCTCAGCTTTAGTCCGGATGAACCGAAACCGGTGCAGGCGCGCTGTAACTGGTATTACGCCAAGTGGGCGACCGGCCAGCAGCAGGCGGCGTTTGCCGGTGCGAAAGAGATTTGGCTGCGCGGCACTGCGTTACCGAATGACTGCGACAAGCTGTTCTCGGTGTGGCAAGCCAGCGGGCAACTCTCGCCGATCACCATTCTCGAGCGCATTCGTCTGGCGATGAAAGCCGGTAACGACAGCCTGGTGAATTATCTGGCGAAAATGCTGCCGGCGGATTATCAAACCACCGCCAGCGGGCTGATTGCGCTGCAGCAGAATCCGCAAACCGTTACTACTTTTGCCAGCAGCATGGGGCCAACCGATTTCACCCGCATGGCGACCAGCTACGCTTTCGCCCGCGTGGCGCGTGAGGATATGGATAACGCGCGCATGATGATCCCGCAGCTGGTGCAGGCGCAGAAGATGAGCCAGGCCGATGAGCAGGATCTGAAAGAGACCGTGGTGTGGCGCATGATGGGCGCGGATCTCACCAGCGAGCAGGCGCGCTGGCGTGATGCGGTGGTGATGAACAGCGAATCTACCGCGCTGGTGGAGCGTCGCGTACGTTTGGCGCTGAGCCAGAACGATCGTCGTGGTCTCAATACCTGGATTGCGCGTTTGCCGGTGGAAGCCAAAGAGAAAGATGAGTGGCAATACTGGCAGGCGGATTTGCTGATTTCGCAGGGCCGTAAAGAGGAAGCCAACGATATTCTGCGTAAGCTGATGCAGGCGCGCGGCTTCTATCCGATGGTTGCGGCGCAGCGTTTGGGCGTGGAGTATCCGTTGCAGGTCGATAAGGCACCGGCCGCCGACAGCAGCGTGACGCAAGGGGCGGAAATGGCGCGCGTGCGCGAGCTGATGTATTGGGGGCTGGATAACCTGGCGCGCAGTGAATGGGCCAATCTGATCTCCAGTAAAACCCGTTCGCAGCAGCAGATGCTGGCGCGTTACGCCAACGAGCAGGATTGGTGGGATCTCAGCGTGCAGGCCACCATCACCGCGAAAATGTGGGATAGCCTGAAAGAGCGCTTCCCGCTGGCGTGGCAAAACATCTATCAGCAATACACCAGCGATAAAGGCATTCCGCAAAGTTACGCGATGGCGATTTCGCGTCAGGAGAGCGCGTGGAACCCGAAAGCGCGTTCACCGGTGGGCGCCAGCGGATTGATGCAGGTGATGCCCGCCACGGCGACGCATACCGTGAAGATGTATAACATTCCCGGCTATGTGAACAGCAGCCAGTTGCTGGATCCGCAGACCAATATTCAGATCGGTACGCAGTATCTGGAGTATGTCTATCAGCAGTTTGGTCAGAACCGCATCTTCTCTTCGGCCGCCTATAATGCCGGTCCGGGACGCGTGCGCAGCTGGCAGAAAACCAGCGGCGGTAATCTGGATGCGGTGGCGTTTATCGAAACCATCCCGTTCTCAGAAACGCGTGGCTACGTGAAAAACGTGCTGGCCTACGATGCCTATTACCGCTACTTCATGGGCAAGCCGGACAAGATTCTCGCCGACAGTGAGTGGAATCGCCAGTATTGACTGTGCTATGCTTCCGTACTCGTTAATGAGTACGGAAGCCCTTCATGAGCCAACCCCTTTCTTCCCAGCCGGAATCGGCTCAGCCTGTTGAAGATAACTGGCTGCGATTTATCGAACTGATGCAAAATGCCTTTGCCGATGGCGTGGCGCTGCCGTTATTACAACTGATGATGACGCCGGATGAACGTGAATCCTACGGGACGCGTTTGCGCATTATTGAAGAGCTGATGAACGGCGATATGAGCCAGCGTGAACTGAAGAATGAGTTGGGCGTTGGCATCGCCACCATTACGCGCGGGTCTAATAGTCTGAAAGAGGCGCCGCCAGAGCTAAAACGCTGGCTGGAAGCGCGTCTTGGCCGCGGTTAACGCTGGCTGTAGAGCGGATGGGTGAACGGACACAGCGCCAGAATCAACGCCTGATGGTAGACGCTGGAGCGGCTAAGCAGGCCGTGGGTAAGGGCACCAATCGCGCCACCTTTGTGTTTGATATTCTCCACGCCGGTTAAGCGTGCCATCTCATCACCCAGTTCATGCCCGGCAGCCAAGCCTGCCACGACAATCGGCGGCAGCGTAAAGCTGGCCGAACGTGATTCTCCGCGCTGCTGCGCGTTTTCAACCACCATCCACGCAAAGGCGCAATCGCCTTCAGTGCCCGCTTCGATCGCCACCCAGTAATCGGCCCGTGGACGCGTTTGACGCGCGTTCTCAACCCGCTGACGTGCGCCAGTTCGCGTTTCAACATCACTAAGTGGCTGGGCTGCGACGCCGCTCTCGACCTCAACCCCTTCGATGTGGCAGGATCCTTCGCCGAAAACGTCGTTGAACGCCTGAGCAATCGCGCGAATTTTTGCCGGGTTGATGGTGGCTGCGACAACATGGTACATAATTGTTTGAACCCTCGAGGCAAATTTGTCGCAGTATAACGGAAATTAAGCATGCTACAGGTCTATCTTGTTCGTCACGGTGAAACGGTATGGAATGCGGCTCGGCGCATTCAGGGGCAGTCTGACAGCCCGTTAACGGAAAAAGGTGAGCAGCAGGCTCAGCAAGTGGGCGAGCGAGTGAAATCGCTGGGCATTACCCATGTGATTGCCAGCGATTTGGGACGGACGCGGCGTACGGCAGAGATTATCGCCGATGCGTGTGGCTGCACCGTGACGCTTGATGCGCGTCTGCGCGAGCTCAATATGGGCTGCCTGGAACAACGTCCACTTGATGGCTTAACCGAAGAAGAGGAACACTGGCGGAAAACGCTGGTGGATGGCACCACTGCTGGACGTATTCCGGGTGGCGAATCGATGGCGGAGATGGCGACGCGTATGCACGAAGCGCTGAATGCACTGCTGGAGTTGCCTGCCGGCAGCCGTCCGCTGATTGTCAGCCACGGGATGGCGCTGGGCGTGTTGGTCAGTACCATTCTCGGTTTGCCTGCGCATGCGGAACGTCGTTTGCGTTTGCGGAATTGCTCGATCTCGCGCGTGGATCATCAGCAGAGCGCGTGGCTGGCGGCCGGTTGGGTGGTTGAGACGGCGGGCGATGTGTCGCATCTGGATGCGCCAGCGTTAGACGAGCTTCAACGCTAAGCCAAAATAAAAATGCCGTCGCGATGACGGCATTTTTTTATTAGTTATTCTGTTGGCGAATCGGAATCAGGTATTCGCAGCGGATTTCCGTTGGCGGCTCGCTACGCTTTTTACCCCCGTGCGTGTAGAAACGCTCGATGTCCTGTCCCTGACGACGCACTAATCCCAGCGTTGGCATACAAGTGCCGTACAGCAGCAGGATAAATTCACCCAGCGCGCTGCGCGCTCCGTTGTAGGTGAACTGCACGTAATCACCGGCTTCCACAATCACGCTCTGATTCGACTGCATGCTTTTTGCCAGCTGATCGGCAGGCACCGCAGTGGTGTAAAGAATCTCCTGCTCATCATCTTTTTCATGGCTGGCACGCACCTGATGTAAGCCGTACAGCACCGGCGGCACCGTGTCGGTTTCCAGCAGGAACTGCTTCCAGAAATGCAGGCGCATCTCATCGCGATAGCTGGAAATCTGCTCCAGCGTACAGGAGTAACTCTGCGTCTGGCCGACCAGCACCGTTTCTGGCAGCGTGACAAACTGCGCTTCTGGCATGCTGTTATCGTCGAGACGAATTGGCGGGCGAATGCCAAACGAGTTCCACTCCGATGAGCGACGATACCAGGCAGGCGTTTGGTTGAATTGCTTTTTAAACGCACGGGTAAAGGTCTGCTGCGAATCGAAGCGATATTGTAACGCGATGTCGAGGATGGGGCGGCTGGTCAGGCGAAGCGCCACCGCGGCTTTCGACAGCCGACGCGCGCGAATGTACGCACCAATCGCGTGGCTGGTTACTTCCTTGAACATCCGCTGTAGATGCCACTTGGAGTAGCCTGCTTTCTGCGCAACGTTATCTAATGAAAGCGGTTGATCCAGATGGCTCTCCAGCCAGACAAGCAAATCGCGAATGATACCGGCTTGGTCCATAAAACATCCTCATAACTCTCTGGTGGCGCAACTATGAAGTCGTCGAATAATAGCACGAAATGCACAAAAGCGTGGGGGCGGTTTGCTAATCGAGTGTGCTAAGTCAAAGCGGGTTAAAACCCTTTTAGATTTGGTTCTCTGTTCGATTGACAGTACATTACATTCTCATCTATTCGATTGGCAATGGTAACTCAATGACAATAGCTCGTATTCTTATAATCACGTTGGCAACATATGTATTCAGTGCTGGCGTTCAGGCCGAAGAGATCGGCTCAGTTGACACGGTATTCAAGATATTTGGCCCCGATCATAAGATCGTGGTAGAAGCCTTCGATGACCCCGACGTAAAAAATGTAACCTGTTATATCAGCCGGGCAAAAACCGGCGGTATTAAAGGGGGATTAGGTTTGGCGGAAGACACGTCCGACGCGGCCATCTCCTGTCAACAGGTGGGACCGGTAGAGCTTAGCGAGAAAATCGCACAAGGCAAGGCGCAAGGTGAAGTGGTGTTCAAAAAACGCACATCATTGGTGTTTAAGAAGCTGCAGGTGGTGCGCTTCTTTGACCAGAAACGTCATGCGCTGGTGTACCTGAGCTATTCCGACAAGGTGGTGGATGGATCGCCGAAGAATGCGCTGAGCGCCGTGCCAATTATGCCGTGGCATTAATACAGGCATAAAAAAACGCCCTGACGGGCGTTTTTTCTTTCAATTTTTAATCCTGCAGTTCGCCGCAGAAGCGGTAACCTTCGCCGTGAATGGTGGCGATGATTTCAGGCGTGTCTGGCGTGGATTCGAAATGCTTACGAATGCGGCGGATGGTGACATCCACGGTACGGTCATGCGGCTTCAGCTCGCGGCCGGTCATCTTCTTCAGCAAGTCACCACGCGTCTGGATTTTGCCTGGGTTCTCACAGAAGTGCAGCATGGCGCGGAATTCACTGCGCGGCAGCTTGTACTGGTCGCCGTTCGGACTGATCAGTGAGCGGCTGTTGATATCCAGCTCCCAACCGTTGAAGCGATAGCTTTCAACGGTACGGCGTTCTTCACTTGGCATCGCCAGATTCATGGTGCGCGACAGCAAATTGCGTGCACGAATCGTCAACTCACGCGGGTTGAACGGTTTGGTGATGTAATCATCGGCACCGATTTCCAGACCGAGGATTTTATCCACTTCATTATCACGGCCGGTAAGGAACATCAGCGCGACGTTTGCTTGCTCACGCAATTCGCGCGCCAATAGCAAACCGTTTTTACCTGGCAGGTTGATATCCATAATCACCAGATTGACGTCATTGTCCGTCAAAACCTGATGCATCTCGGCGCCGTCGGTGGCTTCATAGACCACGTAACCTTCTGCCTCAAAGATACTTTTGAGGGTGTTACGCGTGACCAGTTCGTCTTCAACGATAAGAATGTGCGGGGTCTGCATGTTTCGCTACCTAAAATTTGCCAACAAATCGAAAACAGGGCGTACGTCGGTTACGCTAATGTGCTGCAACCGGTATACGAAATAATCTTCGGAATACACCATCCATCTACGTCAACTTCAGTGTTAGCTCAGCCAGTCAGGATGGATATTTGCACGCCCCGAGGATCTCGGACAGGCGCTCATCCTAACCGTATTAACAGCAACCTAACAGCACCAACAACAACCGATAAGCATAAAAACAACGCTTCGTTGACTTATATCAAATGCAAGTGTAGCACGTTAACACTTTTATGAAAAACTTCTCCAGGATTGCTAGTTTAGCTCACAAAATGCAGCATTTTTGCTACATTTCGTCCTTATAAAACCAAAACTAAAACACGCAGGAAATTATATTTCAATGATATGAAAGAAAAGGGTTTTATATTCAATAGGTCCGATAATTTTGCTTATGCCCGCTAATTTCCACTACAGCTGGATTTATCCCTCTTTTAACATCGTTAACATCTTATTTTCTCCTCTAGCCGCAGTTGGTATTTTCTCTCCTGCATGCCAACATAATGCGAGTTGTTAACAGTTCGATGGAAAAATCATGCATTTCCCCTTAATCCTTGTCTCTCCCGCTCGTCCGGAAAATATCGGTGCGGCTGCTCGCGCTATGAAAACCATGGGATTTAGCGAGCTGCGCATTGTCGCCAGCGATGCCTGGCAAGATCCCGCAGCACGTCGAGTGGCGCACGGCGCCGGTGAGATCCTCGATAATGTCAAAACCTACGCCACGCTGAGCGAGGCGCTAAAGGATGTCGATTTTTCCGTGGCGACCACCGCACGTAGCCGCGCGAAATTCCGCTATTACGCTACGCCCACTCAGGTAGAAAACATCCTGCAGGAGAAGCGCCAATGGCTGAGCCGCATCGCGCTGGTGTTTGGCCGTGAAGACAGCGGCTTAACTAATGAAGAGCTGGAGCAGGTCGATCTATTAACCGGTATTCCGATGGCCAATGATTATCCGTCGCTGAATCTCGGTCAGGCGGTGATGGTGTATTGCTATCAGCTGTCGGCGCTCAATCAGATTGCGGCTGAGACCGCAGAAGTGGCGAATGAGCAGCAGTTGCAGGCATTGCGCCAGCGCTTTCATCAGTTGCTGGTCAAGCTGGATGTGAGTGATGACGTCAAAATGGCGGACTGGATCGATCAGCGCATCGGCCTGCTGGAACAGCGTGACAGCGCCATGCTGCATCGTTTGTTACACGACGTAGAAAAAAAACTTATAGATAATTGCTCGGATAAATCCTGAGATGCTAGTGACTGATGCGGCAATCCGCCGCATCTCCTGAACGATCGCGATAATTTTTGCCTCAGCAAGCGCAGCACTGCGCAACGCCAGGGACGGCGCGGCTAAGACAAATTCGTTGACTTAACGTGCGCTTTGCTTTACTTCTGGAAGGCAGACGGACAAGACAAAGACAGACAGAAAAAAATCTAAATGCGTAAACTCAGCCTGAACACCACAATTATTATTACCACCACCATTACCACAGGTAACGGTGCGGGCTGACGCATACAGGAAAAACAAAGAAAAAAGCCCGCACCTAAACAGTGCGGGCTTTTTTTTCGGCAAAAATTCAGGAGAGCTTCAAATATGCGAGTGCTGAAATTCGGCGGAACCTCAGTAGCCAATGCGGAACGTTTTCTCCGTGTGGCGGATATTCTGGAAAGCAATGCACAACAGGGACAGGTTGCGACCGTACTCTCTGCACCAGCAAAAATTACCAATCATCTGGTGGCGATGATTGAGAAAACCATCAGCGGCCTGGACACGTTGCCGAATATCAGCGATGCCGAACGTATTTTTGCCGATCTGTTGCAAGGCTTGCGTGATGCGCAGCCGGGCTTTGATTATGACGGACTGAAAACCCGCGTTGAACTGGAATTTGCACAGCTGAAACAAGTGCTGCACGGCATCAGCCTGCTGGGCCAATGCCCGGACGCTGTGAATGCCGCCATCATCTGCCGTGGCGAAAAGCTGTCGATTGCTATTATGGAAGCGCTGCTGCAGGCGCGCGGCCACAAAGTTACCGTTATCGATCCGGTGGAGAAGTTGCTGGCGATTGGTCATTACCTTGAATCCACCGTTGATATCGCCGAATCCACGCGTCGCATCGCCGCCAGCCAGATCCCTGCCGATCACTTTATCCTGATGGCCGGTTTCACCGCCGGTAATGAGAAGGGCGAACTGGTGGTGCTGGGCCGCAACGGTTCTGACTACTCCGCTGCCGTGTTGGCTGCGTGTTTGCGCGCTGATTGCTGTGAAATCTGGACCGATGTTGACGGCGTTTATACCTGCGACCCGCGCCAGGTACCTGATGCGCGCTTACTAAAATCGATGTCGTATCAGGAAGCAATGGAGCTCTCCTACTTCGGCGCCAAAGTCTTGCATCCGCGTACCATCGCGCCCATCGCCCAGTTCCAGATTCCTTGCCTGATCAAAAACACCGCTAACCCGCAAGCGCCGGGCACCTTAATTGGTGGCGAAGGCGAGCTGGATGAGAATCCGGTGAAAGGCATTACTAACCTGAATAACATGGCGATGTTCAACGTGTCAGGTCCGGGCATGAAAGGCATGGTCGGCATGGCGGCGCGCGTTTTCGCCGCAATGTCACGCACCGGCATCTCCGTGGTGCTGATCACCCAATCCTCTTCGGAATACAGCATCAGCTTCTGCGTACCGCAAAGCGAGCAGGCGCGTGCGCGTCGCGTGCTGGAGGAGGAGTTCTATCTGGAGTTGAAAGATGGCTTACTCGATCCGCTGGACGTGCTGGAACAGCTGGCGGTGATCTCGGTGGTCGGTGATGGCATGCGCACGCTGCGCGGCATCTCGGCTAAATTCTTCTCGGCGCTGGCGCGAGCCAACATCAATATCGTGGCGATTGCGCAGGGCTCGTCTGAGCGTTCCATCTCGGTGGTAGTGAGCAACGATGAAGTCACCACCGGCGTGCGTGTGGTGCATCAGATGCTGTTCGCTACCGATCAGGTCATTGAAGTGTTCGTGGTCGGCGTTGGCGGTGTGGGCGCAGCGTTGCTGGATCAGCTGCATCGCCAGCAGACGTGGCTGAAACAGAAGCACATCGATCTGCGCGTGTGCGGCATCGCTAACTCGCGGGCGCTGTTGACCAACGTACACGGTATCGATCTCAGCAACTGGAAGGCAGAACTGAACGAAGCCAAAGAGCCGTTCAATCTCGGTCGCTTGATGCGTTTGGTGAAAGAGTATCATCTGCTAAACCCGGTGATCGTCGATTGTACCTCCAGCCAGGCGGTTGCCGATCAGTATGCCGATTTCCTCGCCGAAGGTTTCCATGTCGTCACGCCGAACAAAAAGGCCAACACGTCGTCGAGGAATTATTACCAGCAGATGCGTGCAGCGGCAGCAAAATCGCGCCGTAAGTTCCTGTACGACACCAACGTTGGTGCCGGTTTGCCGGTGATCGAAAACCTGCAAAACCTGATGAATGCCGGGGATGAACTGATCAAGTTCTCCGGTATTCTCTCTGGCTCGCTCTCTTTTATCTTCGGCAAGCTTGATGAGGGCGTTTCGCTGTCGGAAGCGACCAAAATGGCGCGTGAGATGGGCTTTACCGAGCCGGATCCACGTGACGATCTTTCTGGCACCGATGTGGCGCGTAAGCTGCTGATTCTGGCGCGTGAAGCGGGGCATCAGCTGGAGCTTAGCGATATCGATATCGAACCGCTGCTGCCCGCCAGCCTGACGGAGATCGCCGACGTTGAGCAGTTTATGCAACGTCTGCCGGAGCTGGATAACGCCTTTGCCGCGCGCGTTGCCAAAGCGCGTGACGAAGGTAAAGTATTACGCTTCGTCGGCGCGATTGAAGAGGGTGGCGTCTGCAAAGTGAAGATTGACGCGGTGGACGGCAACGATCCGCTGTACAAAGTGAAGAACGGTGAGAATGCGCTGGCATTCTACAGCCGCTACTATCAGCCAATCCCGCTGGTTCTGCGTGGATATGGTGCAGGGAATGATGTCACAGCAGCGGGCGTGTTTGCTGACCTGCTGCGTACGCTGTCGTGGAAGTTGGGAGTTTGATGATGGTAAAAATTTATGCACCGGCCTCGATAGGTAACGTCAGCGTCGGCTTTGATGTGCTTGGCGCGGCGGTTTCGCCGGTGGATGGCACCTTGCTGGGTGACTGCGTTTCCGTGGAAGCCGCCGACAGCTTTAGCCTGGTGAACTCCGGGCGTTTTGTCAGCAAACTGCCGACCAATCCGCAGGAGAACATCGTTTATCAGTGCTGGGAGCGTTTTTGCCAGGCGATTGGTAAACAAGTTCCGGTGGCGATGACGCTGGAAAAGAATATGCCGATTGGTTCCGGACTCGGCTCAAGTGCTTGTTCGGTGGTTGCCGGTTTGATGGCGATGAACGAATTCTGCGGCAAACCGCTCAACGACACCGAACTGCTGGCGCTGATGGGCGAGCTGGAAGGGCGTATTTCCGGCAGCGTACACTTTGATAACGTTGCGCCGTGCTTCCTTGGCGGCGTGCAGCTGATGATTGAAGAGAACGGCATCATCAGTCAGGACGTGCCGTGCTTTGACGAATGGCTGTGGGTGATGGCGTATCCGGGGATTAAAGTCTCCACCGCCGAAGCGCGTGCCATTCTGCCGGCACAGTACCGCAAAGAGGATGCCATTAAGCATGGCCGCCTGCTGGCAGGCTTTATTCACGCTTGTCATACGCGTCAGCCTGGGCTGGCGGCTAAACTTATGCAGGATGTTATCGCCGAGCCGTATCGCACCAAACTGCTGCCAGGCTTCGCCGATGCGCGTAAAGCAGCGCAGGATGTTGGCGCGCTGGCGTGCGGCATTTCGGGCTCCGGCCCGACACTTTTCGCCGTTTGCAACGAGATGGCAACGGCACAGCGGATGGCGGACTGGCTGAGCCAGCACTATCTGCAGAATGAAGAAGGTTTCGTCCACATCTGCCGTCTTGATACGGCTGGCGCACGTAAATTGGGATAACGCATGAAACTCTACAACCTTAAGGATCACAACGAGCAGGTTAGTTTTGCTCAGGCCGTTAAACAGGGCCTCGGCTCGCAGCAAGGGCTGTTTTTCCCGCTCGAACTGCCGGAATTCGAACTGACCGATATCGATGCCATGCTGGAGATGGATTTCGTCAGCCGCAGCAGCAAAATTCTCTCTGCCTACATTGGCGATGAAATTGCGGCGCATCAGCTGGCCGAGCGCGTGAAAAACGCCTTTGCTTTCCCGGCGCCTGTGGCGAAGGTCAGCGATGATGTGGCTTGCCTCGAGCTGTTCCACGGTCCAACGCTGGCGTTCAAAGACTTCGGCGGCCGCTTTATGGCGCAGATGCTTTCCTATGTGAGCGGTGCGGATGAGCAGATCACCATTCTGACCGCCACTTCCGGCGATACCGGCGCCGCCGTGGCGCATGCCTTCTACGGCATGGAAAACGTGCGCGTGGTGATTCTCTATCCGCAGGGCAAAATCAGCCCGCTGCAGGAGAAACTGTTCTGTACGCTGGGCGGCAACATCGAAACCATCGCGGTTGAAGGCGATTTCGATGCGTGTCAGGCGTTGGTGAAGCAGGCGTTTGATGATGAAGAGCTGAAAAAGGCGATTGGCCTGAACTCGGCGAACTCTATCAACATTAGCCGTCTGCTGGCGCAGATTTGCTACTACTTCGAAGCGGTGGCGCAGCTGCCACAAGAGAAGCGCAATCAGCTGGTGGTGTCGGTACCGAGCGGAAACTTCGGTGACTTAACGGCTGGCCTGCTGGCTAAATCATTGGGTCTGCCGATTAAGCGCTTTATCGCTGCGACCAATGCTAACGATACCGTGCCACGCTTCCTCGGCAACGGCGCATGGCAGCCAAACGCCACGGTAGCAACGCTGTCGAACGCCATGGATGTCAGCCAGCCGAACAACTGGCCGCGCGTGGAAGAGCTGTTCCGCCGCAAAACCTGGCGTTTGACCGATCTGGCGTACGGCGCGGTAACCGATGAAACCACCAAATCCACCATGCGCGAGCTGGCAGAGATTGGCTATATCTCTGAACCGCATGCGGCGATTGCTTACCGTTTGCTGCGCGACAACCTGCAGGAGGGCGAATATGGCCTGTTCCTCGGGACTGCGCATCCGGCGAAGTTCAAAGAGAGCGTGGATGAGATTCTGGGTCAGGATCTGCCGCTGCCAAAAGAGCTGGCCGAGCGCGCCGATTTGCCACTGCTGTCGCACAACCTGAAAGGCGATTTCGCGGAGCTGCGGGCGTTTTTGCTGAAGTAAGTGCTGACTGGGGTAAGTGCTCGCTGTCCCCCATCCCGGCCTTCCCCCGCTAGCGGGGGAAGGAGACGCTGCCACATGCAGCCTCCAAACTCACATATTGCAGCATCTTCCTCCCCCATTTATGGGGGAGGACCGAGGAGGGGGGCAGCGAGCACAATCCATTGCAGCGCTTGCTGAACTATTTCTGCTCGCGACGCTTAAACACCAGTTCGTTCTCGCTGCTTTCTGCACCGTCCAGAAAATATCCATCCACATCGAACTTCTTCAGCTGCGCAGGGTTGGTCAGGCGGTTCTGAATCACATAGCGGCTCATCAAACCGCGCGCTTTCTTGGCGTAAAAGCTGATGACTTTAAATTTGCCATTCTTCTCATCGAGGAACACCGGCTTGATCAACTCGGCGTTGAGTTTCTTCGGCTTGATGGCTTTGAAATACTCATCGGATGCCAGATTGATCAGCACGTCATCGCCTTGCTCAGCAATCGCCTCGTTTAACTTCTCAGTCAGCAAATCGCCCCAAAAGCTGTAGAGATCTTTCCCGGCCGGATTCGCCAGCTTGATGCCCATCTCCAGGCGATAAGGCTGCATCAAATCGAGTGGGCGCAGCAGGCCGTAAAGACCCGACAACATGCGCAGGTGCTGCTGGGCAAAGTCAAAATCGTCGTCGCTAAAAGTTTCGGCCTGCAAACCGGTATACACATCGCCTTTGAACGCCAGGATCGCCTGACGCGCATTCTCCAGCGAGAAGGGCGGCTGCCATTGGTTAAAACGATCGGCATTCAGGTGCGCCAGCTTGTCGCTAATGCCCATCAGTGAGCTGATTTGTGCCGGTGAAAGATCGCGCGCAACGTCAATTAATTGGTGTGATTTTTCTAACAGCGCCGGTTGGGTAAAGCGTTGTGTCGCCAGCGGGCTTTCATAGTCCAGTGTCTTCGCTGGTGAGATAACCATCAGCATCGTGTACGTCCTCTTTGACCCGCAGGTTTATCAGGGAATTGAAGGGAAAATGTCGCAAGGAGTGTAGCAAAAAAGCGGCATGGATCGGCAAATCGCTCCCATTTGTTAGCGCTATCGTAAAGGGCACTTCGTGGTGTTGCGCCGTCACTTGTGCGTGATATTATCGCAACAGCCTTTTACACCCTGACAGTCAACCTAAGAGAAAGAGAACCATGACGGACAAACTTACTTCCTTGCGTCAGCTGACTACTGTGGTCGCCGACACCGGTGATATCGCGGCGATGAAACTTTACCAGCCGCAGGACGCGACCACGAACCCTTCTTTGATTCTCAACGCCGCTCAAATCCCTGAATACCGCAAACTGATTGACGAAGCCATTACCTGGGCACGTCAGCAGAGCAGCAACAAAGAAGATCAGCTGGCGCTGGTTTCTGACAAGCTGGCCGTCAACATTGGTCTGGAAATTCTCAAACTGATCCCTGGTCGCATCTCGACTGAAGTCGATGCGCGCCTCTCTTACGACACTGAAGCGAGCATCGCTAAAGCGCGTAGCCTGATCAAACTGTACAACGATGCGGGCATCAGCAATGACCGTATCCTGATCAAACTGGCGTCAACCTGGCAGGGCATTCGTGCTGCTGAGCAACTGGAAAAAGAAGGTATCAACTGTAACCTGACGCTGCTGTTCTCCTTCGCGCAGGCGCGTGCCTGTGCCGAAGCGGGCGTGTTCCTGATCTCTCCATTCGTTGGCCGTATCCTCGACTGGTACAAGCAGAACACCGATAAGAAAGAGTATGCAGCCCACGAAGATCCAGGCGTGGTGTCTGTGGCTGAAATCTACAGCTACTACAAGCAGCACGGTTATGAAACCGTGGTAATGGGCGCAAGCTTCCGTAACGTTGGTGAAATCATTGAGCTGGCTGGCTGCGACCGTCTGACCATCTCTCCGGGCCTGCTGAAAGAGCTGGCTGAGAGCGAAGGCACCGTTGAGCGTAAACTGAGCTACACCGGCGAAGTGAAAGCGCGTCCAGCGAAGATGACCGAAGCTGAGTTCTTCTGGCAGCACAACCAGGATCCAATGGCCGTTACCAAACTGGCTGAAGGTATCCGCAACTTTGCCATCGATCAGGGCAAACTTGAGAAGATGATCGCCGAGCTGCTGTAAGGTGATTGGCCGTGGCGGCAACCGCTGCCACGGTTTTACGTTTTTTCCCCCGCTTCTTGTATTATCCTTCTAACTACTCACGTCATTTGCTGCCATGCAGCTAACCACAGCGATAACTCTATGGATACTTTACGAATTGGATTAATTTCCGTTTCCGATCGTGCTGCTAACGGCATCTATCAGGATCAGGGCATTCCGGCGTTAGAGAGCTGGCTCACCGCCGCGCTGGCTACGCCGTTTGAAATTGAAACGCGTCTGGTACCGGATGAGCAGCCAATGATTGAGCAGGCGATTTGCGAGCTGGTCGATGAGCTGTTCTGCAATTTGGTCCTCACCACCGGCGGCACCGGACCGGCGCGGCGTGATGTGACGCCAGATGCCACATTGGCGGTTGCCGACCGTGAAATGCCGGGCTTCGGCGAGCAGATGCGCCAAATTAGCCTGCAATTTGTGCCGACCGCTATTTTGTCTCGCCAGGTTGGCGTGATCCGTAAGCAGTCGCTGATCCTCAATCTGCCGGGCCAGCCAAAATCCATTAAAGAGACGCTGGAAGGGCTGAAAGCGGAAGATGGAACGGTAAAGGTGCCGGGGATTTTTGCCGCTGTACCTTATTGTTTACAGCTACTGGAAGGGCCGTATGTGGAAACTCATGCCGATGTGGTAGCAGCTTTTCGCCCCAAAAGCGCCCGTCGTGAGACAAATGACTAAAAATCGGCATTTTCAGGCATAAAATCCAGCGGCACTGGTGTGGCAAAATATTGACGGTATAGTAATTCAATCTTTACATAAGTTGTTTTGCCTCTGGATACCGCTGGATTATGGATACGCACGCAACGCGCCGACTCAACGGGCAGGATTACAAAACCCTGTCGCTGGCCGCCCTTGGTGGGGCGCTGGAATTCTACGACTTCATTATCTTCGTCTTCTTTGCCGCCGTGATTGGCGAACTGTTCTTCCCGCCTGACATTCCTGAATGGTTGCGTCAGGTGCAGACTTTCGCCATCTTTGCTGCGGGTTATCTGGCGCGTCCGTTAGGCGGCATTATCATGGCGCACTTTGGTGACAAAGTGGGGCGTAAGAAGATGTTCAGCCTCAGTATTCTGCTGATGGCGCTGCCGACGTTGGCGATGGGCGCATTGCCCACTTATGCCAGCATTGGCATCGCTGCGCCGTTATTGATGCTGCTAATGCGCGTGCTGCAAGGCGCGGCTATCGGCGGTGAAGTGCCTGGCGCGTGGGTGTTTGTCGCCGAACATGTGCCTGAAAAACGCATTGGTTTTGCCTGCGGCACGCTGACCGCAGGCTTAACCGCAGGGATTCTGCTCGGTTCGCTGGTGGCAACGGTGCTGAACACCACGCTGTCACCGGCTGCGATGCGCGATCATGGCTGGCGCATTCCTTTCTTCCTCGGCGGTGTGTTTGGCTTGCTGGCGATGTATCTGCGTCGCTGGCTGCATGAAACCCCGGTGTTTCAGCAGATGCAACAGCGTAAAGCGCTGGCAGAAAAAATGCCGCTGCAAACCATTTTCGCCAGCCATAAGCGCGGCATCGTAATTTCGATGCTGCTCACGTGGCTGCTGTCGGCCTGCATTGTGGTGGTGATTTTGATGGCGCCGACGCTGATGCAAAAACAGCACGGCATTCCCGCCGCGCTCAGTCTGCAGGCCAACAGCTTCGCCACCATTATGCTGCTGCTGGGTTGTGTTATCGCCGGATGGCTGGTGGATCGCTTCGGCGCGGCGCGTTCGCTGATGGTCGGTTCAATACTGCTGGCGATCGGCAGCTGGAACTTCTTCCATCAGTTAAGTAGCACGCCGGAAATGCTGTTTGTTTGGTACGGTTTAGCGGGCCTGAGCGTAGGTGTCGTCGGTGTAGTGCCGTTTGTGATGGTGCGCGCATTCCCGGCGGCGGTGCGCTTTACCGGCATCTCATTCTCGTACAATGTTGCTTACGCGATTTTCGGTGGTCTGACGCCGATTAGCGTAACGCTGATGATGAGCCTGACGCCAATGGCGCCTGCCTGGTATGTGCTGGCGCTGGCGATAATTGGCTTTATGGTGGGAATCTGGCTGTGGCGCGATAGCCGTCAGCAGTATGCGCAGTTAGATATGTCGCTGCACTCGTCATAATGCAAAAAGCGGAGCCAAACAGCTCCGCTATTCATTTGTCACTCGCCAATCGGCAATACCGTACGACCAAACTTCTCGTTCAGCACTTCGCCCATCGCCAGATAAAACGCACTCGATCCGCAAATAATGCCAATCCAGCCGGCAACGCGCAGCAGTCCCGCGTTATCGGTCAGGTGGCCGATAGCCAGCAGCGCAAACAGCAGCGTCAGGCTGGCGAAGATGAACTGCAGCATTTTCGGTGACTTCAGCGTGCCGAAAAACAGGAATGCAGTGAACACGCCCCACAGCGCGAGATACGCGCCAAGGAAGTGGCCGTCGGCCGCCTCTGCCAGCCCCAGTTTCGGCAGCAGTAGAATCGCCACCAACGTTAACCAGAAGCTGCCGTAAGAGGTAAAGGCGGTCAGCCCGAAGGTGTTGCCTTTCTTATACTCCAGCAGCCCGGCAAAAATTTGCGCGATGCCGCCGTAGAAAATCCCCATCGCCAGGATGATCACATCCATCGCAAACAGGCCGGTGTTGTGTAAGTTGAGCAGGATGGTGGTCATACCGAATCCCATCAGGCCCAACGGGGCGGGATTCGCCAGCGTGGTATTGCTCATAATTCCTCAGAAGCAGCGTTGAAGATGTTGTTCGTGTTTTACACCCGCGCAAACCGCTGGGGGCGCGAGGCGCTGCATAATAAGCGGCCTCTTTTTGGCCAACTTTGATCTGAATCGACGAGAGAGTGAAATTTTTTTTAGTTTTAACCCTTGATGCGCATCGAACCGGCCCCATTTACTTGTCATCGAGCGTTGTGAGGCAGCAAAAAAAGCCTGCTTCAGCAGTTGAAAGTGGTCAGTTTGACCGCATCTCTGTTTCACAACCCAAATTGGCAAAGAATTTAAGTAGGAGACGTTTAGATGGGCAAGATTATTGGTATTGACTTGGGTACAACCAACTCATGTGTTGCAGTTATGGATGGTGGTAAAGCACGCGTACTGGAAAACGCCGAAGGCGATCGCACCACGCCGTCGATCATTGCGTATGCACAGGATGGCGAAACTCTGGTGGGTCAACCGGCTAAACGTCAGTCTGTGACCAACCCGCAGAACACCCTGTTTGCGATCAAGCGCCTGATTGGCCGTCGCTTCCAGGACGAAGAAGTACAGCGTGATATTAAAATTATGCCGTACAAAATCATCGGCGCAGATAACGGCGACGCATGGCTGGACGTAAAAGGCCAGAAAATGGCACCGCCGCAGATTTCTGCTGAAGTGCTGAAAAAGATGAAGAAAACCGCGGAAGATTTCCTCGGTGAAGCCGTCACTGAAGCGGTTATTACTGTTCCAGCTTACTTCAACGATGCGCAGCGTCAGGCGACCAAAGACGCCGGCCGTATCGCGGGTCTGGAAGTAAAACGTATCATCAACGAACCAACCGCAGCTGCACTGGCTTACGGCCTGGATAAAGGTCAGGGCAACCGCACCATCGCGGTATACGACCTGGGCGGCGGTACTTTCGATATCTCAATCATTGAGATCGATGACGTTGATGGCGAGAAAACCTTTGAAGTTCTGGCAACCAACGGTGATACCCACCTTGGTGGTGAAGACTTCGATAGCCGTCTGATTAACTATCTGGTGGCTGAATTTAAGAAAGATCAGGGCATCGATCTGCACAACGATCCGCTGGCCATGCAGCGTCTGAAAGAAGCGGCAGAGAAAGCCAAGATCGAGCTGTCTTCAGCACAGCAGACCGACGTTAACCTGCCGTACATCACGGCGGATGCGACCGGTCCTAAGCACCTGAACATCAAAGTAACACGTGCGAAACTGGAATCACTGGTTGAAGACTTGGTTTCTCGCTCTATCGAGCCGTTGAAAGTGGCTCTGCAAGATGCAGGTCTGTCTGTTTCAGACATCAACGACGTGATCCTGGTGGGCGGTCAAACGCGTATGCCAATGGTTCAGGCCAAAGTGACTGAGTTCTTTGGTAAAGAGCCACGTAAAGATGTGAACCCGGATGAAGCGGTAGCCGTGGGTGCTGCGGTTCAGGGCGGCGTGTTGGCGGGTGAAGTGAAAGACGTTCTGCTGCTGGACGTGACTCCGCTGTCGCTGGGTATCGAAACCATGGGCGGCGTGATGACTTCGCTGATTAGCAAGAACACCACCATCCCAACCAAGCACAGCCAGGTGTTCTCTACCGCTGAAGATAACCAGTCTGCCGTGACGATTCACGTGCTGCAGGGTGAGCGTAAGCGTTCAGGTGATAACAAATCCCTGGGCCAGTTCAACCTCGACGGTATCCAGGCTGCACCGCGCGGTATGCCGCAGATCGAAGTCACCTTCGATATCGATGCGGATGGTATCCTGCACGTGTCTGCGAAAGACAAAAACAGCGGTAAAGAGCAGAAGATCACCATCAAGGCTTCTTCTGGTCTGAATGAAGAAGAGATCGAAAAAATGGTGCGTGACGCGGAAGCGAACGCCGAGTCTGACCGCAAGTTCGAAGAGCTGGTTCAGACCCGTAACCAGGGCGATCAGATTTCGCACAGCACCCGTAAGCAGCTGGACGAAGCGGGCGACAAACTGTCTGCTGACGACAAAGCGCCAATCGAAGCTGCGTTGACCGAGCTGAACACCGCGCTGAAAGGCGAAGACAAAGCAGAAATCGAAGCCAAAATGCAGGCATTGATGGAAGTGTCCAGCAAACTGATGGAGCTGGCACAGCAGCAGGGTCAGGCAGCTGATGCAGGCGATGCTTCTGCACAGAAAGAAGACGACGTTGTCGACGCTGAGTTCGAAGAAGTTAAAGACAAAAAATAATTGCCCCTGACCGGGCGCGACGGCTGGCCTGACAGCCGTTGAAACCAGCACGGGCGTAGGAGATCTCTCCACGCCCGTGCGATCATGTTAAGGGCAGAACAAATATGGCTAAGAGTGATTTATACGAGATCTTAGGCGTCTCTAAATCCGCAGATGAGCGTGAAATCAAAAAGGCTTATAAGCGCCTGGCGATGAAATACCATCCGGACCGTAATCCGGACAATAAAGAAGCCGAAGCGAAGTTTAAAGAAATTAAGGAAGCCTACGAAATTCTGACCGACGCACAGAAGCGTGCGGCCTACGACCAATATGGTCACGCAGCCTTTGAACAAGGCGGCATGGGCGGCGGTGGTGGCTTCGGCGGCGGCGGTGCTGACTTCAGCGATATCTTTGGCGACGTATTTGGCGATATTTTTGGTGGTGGCCGCCGTCAGCGTGCCGCACGTGGCGCCGATTTACGCTACAACATGGAGCTAACGCTGGAAGAAGCGGTACGCGGCGTGACCAAAGAGATCCGCATTCCAACACTGGAAGAGTGCGATGTCTGCCACGGCAGCGGCGCGAAGGCGGGGACCAAACCGCAGACCTGTCATACCTGCCATGGCGCAGGCCAGGTGCAGATGCGTCAGGGCTTCTTCACTGTGCAGCAGGCGTGTCCGACCTGTCACGGTCGCGGTTCAGTGATCAAAGATCCGTGCAATGCTTGTCATGGTCACGGTCGCGTTGAGCGCAGTAAAACCCTGTCGGTGAAAATTCCAGCAGGCGTGGATACCGGCGATCGCATTCGTCTGACCGGCGAAGGTGAAGCGGGCGAACAGGGCGCACCAGCGGGCGATCTGTACGTTCAGGTTTCGGTGAAAAAGCACCCGATCTTCGAGCGTGAAGATAACAACCTATATTGCGAAGTGCCGATTAACTTTGCGATGGCAGCATTGGGTGGCGAGATTGAAGTGCCGACGCTTGATGGGCGTGTGAACCTGAAAGTGCCTTCTGAAACGCAAACTGGCAAGCTGTTCCGCATGCGCGGTAAAGGCGTGAAATCGGTGCGTGGTGGTGCGGTAGGCGATTTGCTGTGTCGTGTGGTGGTGGAAACGCCAGTTAGCCTCAATGACAAACAGAAAGCGTTACTGCGTGAACTGGAAGAGAGTTTTGGCGGCCCGAGCGGTGAGAAAAACAGCCCGCGCTCCAAAAGCTTCCTCGACGGCGTGAAGAAGTTTTTTGACGATTTAACACGTTAATCCCGTCTGGCATGCTTAATAAAGCGGAGAGGAAACTCTCCGCTTTTTTTATGTTTTCCCGCCAACGCGTCGCTGCTGATATAAGCTCAATCTGCCTGGCGTGATATAAAAGCAGAAACCCTCTCGTAATGCATCGGTATTATCGAGTCGTTAACGAGACATAAGCTGCTTTTAACGAGGTGTTTGAGTCGCTACACTTCTCAGCCTAAATGTCTCTACTCAGGAGGAGTTGTGAACAAACCCCGTTCTCTTCGAAGCTTACTGAAAAGCTTTATTGCCAGCGATGCCAGCAACGGCATGGTGCTGATTCTGGCGGCCGTCGCGGCAATGATTTTGGCTAACAGCGCGGAAACCGCTCAAGCTTATCAATCGTTTCTCGCCGAGCCGGTGCAGATTCGCTTCGGTGCATTAGACATCAGCAAAAACCTGCTGCTGTGGATCAACGATGCCATGATGGCGCTGTTCTTCCTGCTGATTGGTTTGGAAGTGAAACGTGAACTAATCACCGGTGAACTCGCCAGCCGCGATCGCGCCATTTTCCCGGTGATTGCGGCAATTGGCGGCATGGTTATGCCGGGACTGATTTTCCTGCTGCTTAATTATGGCGATCCTATTGCGCGTAACGGCTGGGCAATTCCTACTGCTACTGATATCGCCTTTGCATTGGGTGTGCTGGCACTGTTGGGCAGCCGCGTGCCAACCGCGCTGAAAGTGTTCCTGATGGCGCTGGCGATTATTGATGATCTCGGCGCTATCGTGATTATCGCGCTGTTCTACACCAGCGATCTCTCCGTGCTGTCGCTGAGCGTAGCGGCAGGTGCGATTGTGCTGCTGGCGATTCTCAATCGTTGCGGCGTGCGTAACATTGCCATCTATATGTTAGTCGGCATTGTGCTGTGGACGGCGGTGCTCAAATCGGGTGTGCATGCAACGTTAGCGGGCGTGATTGTTGGCTTCTTCGTGCCGCTGGAAGAGAAGAACGGCCATTCTCCAGCCGAGCATCTGGCGCATGGTTTAATGCCGTGGGTAAACTGGCTGATTCTGCCGCTGTTCGCTTTTGCCAACGCCGGCATCTCGCTGAGCGGCATTACCTTTATGGATACGCTGTCGCCAGAGCCGCTGGGCATCATTCTCGGCTTGCTGATTGGTAAACCGTTGGGTATCACGCTGTTCTGCTGGCTGGCGGTGAAGTGGCGGCTGGCGGTGTTGCCGGCGGGCACCACGATACGCGATATCATGGCGATTGGTGTGCTGTGCGGTATCGGCTTCACCATGTCGATCTTTATCAGTTCGCTGGCGTTTGATGCCGCCCATGAGCAACTGGTGACCTTCTCCAAGCTGGGGATTCTCAGTGGCTCACTGCTCTCAGCGGTGATTGGTTACACGCTGCTGCGCATCAAATTGCGTTAAAAGAGGAAGGGGGCGAAAGCCTCCTTTTTTTGCCGATGAATCAGCTCAACTTTAATCATCTCTACTATTTCTGGCAGGTGTGTAAAACCGGTTCGGTAGTGCGCGCGGCGGATGTGCTGTGCCTGGCGCCACAGACGGTCACTGGCCAGATTAAATCGCTGGAAGAGCAACTCGGCGGCGTGCTGTTTCGTCGTCAGGGGCGCGGTTTAGTGCCGACGGAGCTTGGTCAGCTGGTGTTCCGCTATGCCGACCGCATGTTCATGCTGAGCCAGGAGATGCTCGATATCGTTAACTACCGCAAAGAGTCGCATCTGCTGTTTGACGTTGGCGTGGCGGATGCGTTGTCTAAGCAACTGGTGAGCAAGGTGCTAGAGGCTGCGGTGGTGGCTGAAGAGAGAATCCATCTGCGCTGCTTTGAATCGACGCACGAGATGCTGCTGGAACAGCTAAGCCAGCACAAGCTGGATATGATTCTTTCCGATTGCCCAATTGATTCGACTCAGCAGGAAGGGCTGTTTTCGGTCAAGCTGGGCGAGTGTCCGATCAGCTTCTGGTGCAACACACCGTTACCGACGCTGCCGTTTCCTGCCAGCCTGGAAGAGCGGCGTTTGCTGATTCCGGGGCGTCGCTCGATGCTGGGTCGCAAACTGCTGAACTGGATTCACAGCCAGGGATTGCAGGTGGAGATTCTGGGCGAGTTTGATGATGCGGCATTAATGAAAGCTTTTGGTGCGCTGAACAACGCGATATTTGTGGCTCCGACGCTGTATGGCGACGAGATTTATCGGGATGACGCCATCAAAGAGATTGGGCGGTTGGATGCGGTAATGGAGGAGTATCACGTGATCTTTGCCGAACGGATGATTCAGCATCCGGCGGTACAGCGGATCTGCCATCGCGACTTTAGTGCGCTGTTTACCCCTGAATTGCAGGCATAAAAAAACCGGCTAAGCGCCGGTTCTTTTTTACAAAGCGATTAACAGACGGGCGATTAAGCCAGTTTGTTGATCTGAGCAGTCAGGTTTGCTTTATGACGTGCAGCTTTGTTTTTGTGGATCAGACCTTTAGCAGCCTGACGGTCCACGAGTGGTTGCATTTCGTTGAATGCGTTCTGCGCAGCAGCTTTGTCGCCTGTTGCGATAGCCGCGTATACTTTCTTGATGAAAGTACGCATCATTGAACGGTTGCTTGCGTTATGCTTGCGACGTTTCTCAGATGTTACGGCGCGTTTCTTAGCTGATTTGATATTAGCCAAGGTCCAACTCCCAAATGTGATCTATATGGACAAATCAAAGGCCGAGGACTATGCCTTTTGCGCCTTCTTATGTCAATGGATTTGTGCAAATAAGCGTCGTTTTAAAAACAACACTCGATTACGTAATTGATGGCGCAGGATTCTACCAGCAACGCGGCGTTGAATACAGTATTTCGCAGCAAAAATCTTCAGATCCTTGCTAAGCAATTGCCCACGCGTGGAATAAGCCGCGCCAGAAGCAGGAAAGGCACGTATACGGGTTAACCTAAACGCCATTCAAGGGTATAATCCGCCGATTTCCACCGGTTTGAGTCAGCCATGAAGTTTATCCGCGGTATTTATAATCTGAAAGTGCAGCATCGCGGCTGCGTCCTGACCATTGGCAATTTCGACGGCGTACATCGCGGCCACCAGGCTTTGATGGCGCAGCTGATTGCCGAAGGACGAAAACGCAATCTGCCGGTGGTGGTGATGGTATTTGAGCCACAACCGCTTGAGCTGTTTGCCGGCGACAAAGCCCCGGCGCGCCTTACGCGTTTGCGTGAAAAGCTGAAGTACCTCGAACAAGCGGGTGTTGATGCCGTACTCTGCGTACGTTTTGATCGTCGCTTCGCTGCGCATTCGGCGCAGAGTTTTATTTCTGAATTGCTGGTAGACAAGCTCAACGTCAAGTTCCTGGCCGTCGGCGATGATTTCCGCTTCGGCGCTGGTCGCCAGGGGGATTTCCTGTTATTACAGAAAGCCGGTGCGGAGTATGGCTTTGAGGTTATCAGCACCCAGACCTATTGTGACAGCGGCAAGCGCATCAGCAGCACCGCGGTTCGTCAGGCGCTGGCGCAGGATGATTTTGCGCAAGCCGAAGCGCTGCTGGGCCATCCGTTCAGCATCTCAGGCCGCGTAGTGCACGGCGATGCACTCGGGCGCACCATCGGTTTTCCAACGGCTAATCTCCCTTTGCGTCGCACCGTTACGCCGGTTAAAGGCGTGTTTGCGGTGGCAGTGTTGGGCCTTGGCGATCAGCCGCTGCCCGGCGTGGCCAATATTGGTACGCGCCCAACGGTAAAAGGTTTACGTCAGCAGCTTGAAGTTCATCTGCTCGACACACATATGAATCTCTATGGGCGTCACATTGAAGTGGTGCTGAAACAGAAGATTCGCGATGAACAGCGTTTCGCTTCGCTGGACGCGCTGAAAGAACAAATTGCGAAAGATGTGGTGACAGCCCGCCAATTCTTTGGGCTAAAAACACCGGTTTAATGACCGAAATACGGAATCGAGAATCTGATGAGTGACTATAAATCTACCCTGAATTTGCCGGAAACGGGGTTCCCGATGCGTGGCGATCTGGCCAAGCGTGAACCGGGAATGCTGCAACGTTGGTATGATGACAACCTGTACGGCATCATCCGCGAAGCCAAAAAAGGGAAAAAAACCTTTATTTTGCACGATGGCCCTCCTTATGCGAACGGCAGCATTCATATTGGTCACTCAGTTAACAAGATTCTGAAAGACATTATCGTTAAGTCGAAAGGCATGGCGGGCTACGACTCGCCGTACGTTCCAGGTTGGGACTGCCACGGCTTGCCGATTGAGCACAAAGTTGAACAGATGATTGGTAAGCCGGGCGAAAAAGTGAGCGCGTCTGAATTCCGTGCCGCTTGCCGCCAATATGCGGCAGAGCAGGTTGAAGGCCAGAAAAATGACTTCATCCGCCTCGGCGTGCTCGGTGACTGGGATCGTCCTTATCTGACGATGAATTTCCAGACCGAAGCCAACATCATCCGTGCGCTGGGTAAAATCATCGGCAACGGCCATCTGCACAAAGGCGCTAAGCCGGTGCACTGGTGCATGGATTGCCGTTCGGCGCTGGCTGAAGCGGAAGTGGAGTATTACGACAAAACTTCGCCATCCATCGATGTGATGTTCAATGCCGTGGATGCCGATGCGGTGCGCGCGAAGTTTGGCGTCGCTGCTTCAGAAGGCCCGGTTTCACTGGTGATCTGGACCACCACGCCGTGGACCATGCCAGCCAACCGCGGTATCTCGCTGCATCCTGAATTTGAATACCAGCTGCTGCAAATCGACGGTCGCAGCCTGATTCTCGCCAAAGAGATGGTTGAGAGCGTGATGAAGCGCGCGGGCATCAGCGACTGGACCGTGCTGGGCGAATGCAACGGCGCGGCGCTGGAGCTGCAGCTGTTCCAGCATCCGTTCCTCGAGCAGATCCAATCGAAAGTGGTATTGGGTGAGCACGTGACGCTGGAAGCCGGTACCGGTGCGGTACATACCGCACCAGGCCATGGCCCGGATGACTATGTTATCGGTCAGAAATACGGTCTGGAAACCGCCAATCCGGTGGGGCCGGATGGCGCGTATCTGCCAGGCACCTACCCGACGCTGGATGGTGTAAACGTCTTTAAAGCCAACGACATGATCGTTGAGCTGCTGAAAGAGAAGGGCGCGCTGCTGCACGTGGAGAAGCTGCTGCACAGCTACCCGCACTGCTGGCGTCATAAAACGCCAATCATCTTCCGTGCCACGCCACAATGGTTCATCAGCATGGATCAGAAAGGCCTGCGTGCGCAGTCGCTGAAAGAGATCAAAGGCGTGCAGTGGATCCCAGATTGGGGCCAGGCGCGTATCGAAGCGATGGTAGCGAACCGTCCGGACTGGTGTATCTCACGTCAGCGTACGTGGGGTGTGCCAATGGCGCTGTTCGTGCATAAAGAGAGCGAGCAGCTGCATCCGGATACGCTGGAGCTGATGGAGAAAGTCGCGAAACGGGTTGAGCAGGACGGCATTCAGGCGTGGTGGGATCTCGATCCGCGCGACCTGATGGGCGACGACGCGGACCATTACGTCAAAGTGCCAGACACCTTAGATGTCTGGTTCGACTCCGGATCAACCAGCTACGCGGTGGTGGATGCGCGTCCTGAATTCGGCGGCCATACGCCAGATATGTACCTGGAAGGTTCGGATCAGCATCGCGGCTGGTTCATGTCTTCACTGATGATCTCCACGGCGATGAAAGGCAAAGCGCCTTATCGTCAGGTACTGACGCACGGTTTCACCGTGGATGGTCAGGGCCGCAAGATGTCGAAATCGATCGGCAACACCGTGGCGCCGCAGGATGTGATGGATAAGCTGGGTGCGGATATTCTGCGTCTGTGGGTCGCTTCTACCGATTATTCCGGTGAGATGGCGGTCTCCGACGAAATCCTGAAGCGTGCCGCAGACAGCTATCGTCGTATCCGTAACACCGCGCGTTTCCTGCTGGCAAACCTTGCTGGCTTTAACCCGGCGACCGATTGCGTCAAGCCGGAAGAGATGGTGGTGGTGGATCGCTGGGCGGTTGGCCGTGCGCTGGCAGCGCAGCAGGATATCGTGCACTCCTACGAAAACTACGATTTCCACGAAGTGGTGCAGCGTCTGATGCACTTCTGCTCAATCGAAATGGGCTCGTTCTATCTCGATGTGATCAAAGATCGTCAGTACACCGCAAAAGGCGACAGCCTGGCGCGTCGCAGCTGCCAAACCGCGCTGTGGCACATCGTTGAAGCGCTGGTGCGCTGGATGGCGCCAATCATGTCCTTCACCGCAGACGAAATCTGGGGCTACCTGCCGGGCGAGCGCGCGAAATACGTGTTCACCGAAGAGTGGTATCAGGATCTGTTTGGTCTGGCAGATAACGAAACGCTGAACGATGCTTATTGGGATGATGTGCTGAAAGTCCGCGGTGAAGTGAACAAGGTGATTGAGCAAGCGCGTAGCGACAAACGCATCGGCGGTGCGCTGGAAGCGACGGTGACGCTGTATGCGGATGCCGAGCTGGCAGCCAAGCTGCAGGCGCTGGGCGATGAGCTGCGTTTCGTGCTGTTAACTTCAGGCGCGACCGTGGCGGATTACGCTACTGCCAGCGATGAAGCGCAGCAGAGCGAGCTGTTCAAAGGTCTGAAAATCGCGCTGCACAAAGCAGAAGGCGAGAAATGTCCGCGCTGCTGGCATTACACTACTGACGTTGGCCAGAATCCGGAGCATGCTGCGGTGTGTGGTCGTTGCTACACCAACGTCGCCGGCAATGGCGAACAGCGGAAATTTGCCTGATGAGTAAAGCGCTCTCTTCAACCAGTTTGCGCTGGCTTTGGCTGGTGCTGGTGGTGATTGCCATCGATTTTGGCAGCAAGATGTGGGTCATCAACAACATGATGCTGCACGAAACGCGGCCGCTGATGCCGTTCCTGAACCTGTTCTACGCGCATAATTATGGCGCGGCGTTCAGTTTCCTGGCCGACAAAGGCGGCTGGCAGCGCTGGTTCTTCGCCGGCATCGCCATTGCTATCGTGGTGGCGCTGTTGGTGATGATGTATCGCAACGCTGCCAGCAACAAATTAACCAATATTGCCTACGCCCTGATTATCGGCGGGGCGTTGGGTAACCTGTTTGACCGTTCGTATCACGGCTTTGTGGTCGATTTTATCGACTTCTATGTCGGTGACTGGCACTTCGCGACTTTTAACATCGCCGACTGTGCCATCTGCATCGGCGCGGCGCTGGTGGTGCTGGAAGGTTTTCTCAGCCCGAACGGCAAACCGGCTAAACAGAAAGGGTAACTGATGACAGACTTAGTTCAGCGCGATAGCGCGTTGCTGGTGCATTTTACGCTGAAGCTGGAGGATGGCTCGACGGCCGAATCCACGCGCGCCAACGGCAAACCTGCGCTGTTCCGTCTGGGTGATGGCAGCCTGTCGGGCGCGCTGGAACAGCAGCTACTCGGACGTAAAGTGGGCGACAAGCACGCATTTACGCTGGAGCCGGAAGATGCGTTTGGCGGCACCAGCCCGGATCTGGTTCAGTACTTCTCACGTCGTGACTTTAACGATGCGGGCGAGCCGGAAGTGGGTGCCATCATGCTGTTCAGCGGCCGCGGCGGCAGCGAAATGCCTGGCGTGATCCGTGAAGTTTCCGGTGACTCGATCACCGTAGACTTCAACCATCCGCTGGCGGGTCAGCGCATTCAATTTGATATTGAAGTGCTGGAGATTGATCCGGCGCTGGAGGCCAACGATGCAAATCCTGTTAGCTAACCCACGCGGTTTCTGCGCAGGCGTTGATCGCGCCATCAGCATCGTTGAGCGCGCGCTGGAGATGTACGGCGCGCCCATCTACGTGCGTCACGAAGTGGTGCATAACCGCTACGTGGTGAGCAGCTTGCGCGAACGTGGGGCGATTTTCATTGAAGAGATCGCTGAAGTGCCGGATAACGCCATTCTGATCTTCTCCGCGCACGGCGTATCGCAAGCGGTTCGCGCCGAAGCCAAAGCGCGTAACCTTACCATGCTGTTTGATGCGACCTGTCCGCTGGTGACCAAAGTGCATATGGAAGTGGCGCGCGCTAGCCGTAAAGGTGTTGAAGCGATTCTGATTGGTCACGCGGGGCATCCGGAAGTGGAAGGCACCATGGGCCAGTACAGCAATCCCAACGGCGGCATGTATCTGGTGGAGTCGCCGGAAGATGTGTTCAAGCTGAACGTCAAAGATGAGAGCAACCTGTGCTTTATGACGCAGACCACACTTTCAGTCGATGATACTTCGGACGTGATTGATGCACTGCGTCAGCGCTTCCCGGCGATTATCGGTCCACGTAAAGATGACATCTGCTACGCCACCACCAACCGTCAGGAAGCGGTACGCGTCTTAGCGCGTGATGCTGAAGTGGTGCTGGTAGTGGGATCAAAAAACTCCTCTAACTCGAACCGTCTGGCCGAACTGGCGCAGCGTGCTGGTAAGCTGGCGAAGCTGATTGATTCGGCTGATGACATCCAGGAAGAGTGGGTCAAAGACAAGCAGGTCATCGGCGTCACCGCGGGCGCTTCTGCTCCTGATATTCTGGTGCAACAGGTGATTCAACGTCTGCGTGAGCTCGGCGGTGAAGCGGCGATTGAGCTGATTGGCCGTGAAGAGAACATCGTGTTTGAAGTACCAAAAGAGCTGCGCGTCGACGTGCGAAACGTGCAGTAAGCGGTTTACACCGTAGTAAAATCAGGCCGACATTGTTCGGCCTTTTCTTTGCCTGTCGCTGTAGAAAATCCTGCTTCCAGCATGCGGGATTGCTTTTACTGATAATGTTTCGCGGCTGGCATAAAATTCTTATATCCCTTTATTGTTGTGGCGTGACTGTTATCTGACCGTTAACCTGTTTACGCTTTACATGCATAGATTTGTATCAGGAATGAATAATTATGAGTGAAATCCGCATTGCTATCGTTGGTGCGCCGGGTCGCATGGGACGCAATTTGATTCAGGCCGTACAGCAGGCGGAAGGTGTTGCGCTTGGCGCAGCACTGGCGCGTAGCGGTTCGTCATTGCTGGGCGTAGATGCTGGCGAACTGGCGGGCATCGGCAAAACGGGCGTGATCGTCTCTGACGACCTGCAAAAGGTGGTTAACGACTTCGATGTCCTGATCGATTTTACCCGTCCGGAAGGCACGCTGGAGTATCTGGCGTTTTGCCGACAGCACAACAAAGCGATGGTGATCGGTACCACCGGTTTTGATGAAGCCGGTAAAGCGGCGATTCGCGCGGCTGCTGAAGAGATTGGCATCGTGTTCGCCGCTAACTTCAGCGTGGGCGTCAACCTGGTGCTGAATCTGCTGCAGCAGGCAGCGAAGGTGATGGGCGACTACGCGGACATTGAAATCGTTGAAGCGCACCATCGTCACAAAGTTGATGCACCATCAGGTACTGCGCTGGCGATGGGCGAAGCGATTGCCGATGCCATGAAGTGGAATCTGGATGAGCACGCGGTGTATGCCCGTGAAGGTCATACCGGTGAGCGTAAAGCGCAAACCATCGGATTTGCTACCGTGCGCGCTGGTGATATCGTCGGCGAACACACCGCGATGTTTGCAGATATTGGTGAGCGCGTAGAGATTACCCACAAGGCTTCCAGCCGTATGACCTTTGCAAATGGTGCAGTTAAAGCGGCAAGCTGGTTAAAGAACAAGAAATCTGGCCTTTACGACATGCGTGATGTGCTGGATTTATCGATGTTGTGAGTGTTGTGAACCATCGTGATGTGGTTATTTCAATCGGTAAGACCTTGATTGACGAGGGCAATGTGATCATTGCCCTTTATTTTATCTGTAAATGACCATTTTGCTATATTATTGGTTCGAAGTGCTTATTTGTCGAAGTTGATGAGTGATTATCAGGCTTGCGATGGCTAATTTTGACCGTTTGGTCAAAAATTTATGCGCGCCAGCACCAGTTTGCCATTATCGCCGTCAGGCAACCGATTATTTTTCCGAGTTGTCTCACTCTTTTATCGCCTTTCACCGTTTTTAACATTCAGTTGCCCGAAATATACAAAAAAATAACCACATATTGTAGACAAGGTGCGGGGCGATCATTAGAATGCGCGCAATTTGCCAAAATTCGAGTACTCAGGCGGGTTTTGCATTGATTCTGGTACTGCTTTTGAATTAATATGCAAATATTGTGACTGTTTATTCCCTGGAGGATGTTTTGATTAAGTCAGCGCTCTTGGTTCTGGAAGACGGAACCCAATTCCACGGTCGGGCCATCGGGGCTACGGGGTCGGCAGTGGGGGAAGTTGTTTTCAACACTTCAATGACCGGTTATCAAGAAATCCTCACTGATCCTTCCTATTCCCGCCAAATCGTTACCCTCACTTATCCCCATATCGGCAATGTTGGCGTTAACGCCGCCGATGAAGAATCCAGCCAAATCCATGCTCAAGGCCTCGTTATTCGCGATCTGCCGCTGATTACCAGCAACTTCCGCAGCGAAGAAAGTCTGGCAGCTTACCTGCAGCGCAATAACATCGTTGGCATCGCCGATATCGACACGCGTAAACTGACCCGTTTGCTGCGCGAGAAGGGTGCACAGAGCGGCTGCATTATTGCGGGTGATAATCCGGATGCCGCACTGGCGCTGCAGAAAGCGCAGGCGTTCCCGGGCTTGAAAGGCATGGATCTGGCGAAAGAAGTGACCACCGCGGAAACCTACGCGTGGCAGCAGGGCAGCTGGACACTGGAAGGTGACCTGCCGGAGCAGAAAACGGCGGAAGAGCTGCCGTTCCATGTGGTGGCGTACGATTACGGCGCTAAGCGCAACATCCTGCGTATGCTGGTGGATCGCGGCTGCCGCCTGACGGTCGTGCCGGCGCAAACTCCGGCAGAAGAGGTTCTGGCACTTAATCCAGACGGTATTTTCCTGTCGAACGGTCCTGGCGACCCGGAGCCATGCGACTACGCCATTAACGCCATTCAGGCGTTCCTGAAAACCGATGTTCCGGTATTCGGTATCTGCCTTGGGCACCAGCTGTTAGCGCTGGCGAGCGGTGCCAAAACCATCAAGATGAAACTCGGCCACCACGGCGGCAACCATCCGGTGAAGGATCTTGATAACAACACCGTGATGATCACCGCACAGAACCACGGTTTTGCGGTTGATGACAGCCAATTACCGGCCAATCTGCGCGTGACGCATGTGTCGCTGTTCGACCAAACCGTGCAGGGCATTCATCGTACTGACAAACCGGCCTTCAGCTTCCAGGGACACCCGGAAGCGAGCCCAGGCCCGCACGATGCGGCGCCACTGTTCGATCACTTTATCGAATTGATCAAAGCATACCGTTCTAACGCGAAGTAATCAGGAGCCCACGATGCCAAAACGTACAGACATAAAATCCATCCTGATTCTTGGTGCTGGCCCGATCGTTATCGGCCAGGCATGTGAATTTGATTACTCCGGTGCGCAGGCGTGTAAAGCGCTGCGTGAAGAGGGCTACCGCGTCATTCTGGTGAACTCGAACCCGGCAACTATTATGACCGACCCGGAAATGGCCGATGCGACTTACATCGAGCCGATTCACTGGGAAGTGGTACGCAAGATTATCGAAAAAGAGCGCCCGGATGCGGTGCTGCCAACCATGGGCGGCCAGACAGCTCTGAACTGTGCGCTGGAGCTGGAGCGTCAGGGCGTGCTGGCTGAGTTCGGCGTCACCATGATTGGTGCAACTGCCGATGCCATTGATAAAGCCGAAGATCGTCGTCGCTTCGACGTGGCGATGAAGAGCATTGGTCTGGGCACCGCACGTTCCGGTATCGCGCATACCATGGAAGAAGCGCTGGCGGTGGCCGAAGACGTTGGCTTCCCGTGCATCATCCGCCCTTCCTTTACGATGGGCGGCACTGGCGGCGGTATCGCCTATAACCGCGAAGAGTTCGAAGAGATTTGCGAACGCGGTCTGGACTTGTCGCCAACCAATGAGCTGCTGATTGATGAGTCGCTGATTGGCTGGAAAGAGTACGAGATGGAAGTGGTACGTGATAAAAACGACAACTGTATCATCGTCTGCTCGATCGAAAACTTCGATGCAATGGGCATCCACACCGGTGACTCTATCACTGTGGCGCCCGCGCAAACTCTGACCGACAAAGAGTATCAAATCATGCGTAACGCCTCGCTGGCGGTACTGCGTGAAATCGGTGTCGAAACCGGTGGTTCGAACGTCCAGTTCTCGGTGAACCCGAAAGATGGCCGTATGATCGTCATTGAAATGAACCCGCGCGTATCGCGTTCATCAGCGCTGGCTTCAAAAGCGACCGGCTTCCCGATTGCCAAAGTGGCGGCGAAACTGGCGGTGGGCTTTACCCTTGATGAGCTGATGAACGACATCACCGGCGGCTTAACGCCTGCGTCGTTCGAACCCTCTATCGACTACGTCGTTACCAAGATTCCTCGCTTCAACTTCGAGAAGTTCGCCGGTGCCAACGATCGTCTGACCACGCAGATGAAATCGGTTGGTGAAGTGATGGCGATTGGCCGCACGTTCCAGGAATCGATGCAGAAAGCGCTGCGCGGTCTGGAAGTCGGTGCCAACGGTTTCGACCCGAAAGTTAGCCTCGACGATCCAGAAGCGTTAACGCGCATTCGCCGCGAACTGAAAGATGCCGGTTCTGACCGTATCTGGTACATCGCCGATGCGTTCCGCGCCGGCATGTCAGTTGATGGTGTGTTCAACCTCACCAACATTGATCGCTGGTTCCTGGTGCAGATTGAAGAGCTGGTGCGTCTGGAAGAGCAGGTTGAACGCGAAGGTGTGAACTCGCTGAACGCGGAGTTCCTGCGCGCGCTGAAGCGTAAAGGCTTTGCTGATGTCCGTCTGGCCGCGCTGGCGGGCGTATCTGAAGGCGAAATCCGTAAGCTGCGTCAGCAATTTAACCTGCATCCGGTTTATAAACGCGTTGATACCTGCGCGGCTGAATTCGCCACCGACACCGCCTATATGTACTCAACCTACGAGGAAGAGTGCGAAGCCAATCCAAACCAGGATCGTGAAAAAATCATGATTCTGGGCGGCGGTCCAAACCGTATCGGCCAGGGCATCGAGTTCGATTACTGCTGCGTGCATGCGGCGCTGGCGCTGCGTGAAGACGGTTACGAGACCATCATGGTCAACTGTAATCCGGAAACCGTCTCAACCGACTACGACACCTCGGATCGCCTCTACTTCGAGCCGGTCACGCTGGAAGATGTGCTGGAAATCGTGCGTATCGAGAAGCCGAAAGGCGTCATCGTACAGTACGGCGGCCAGACGCCGCTGAAACTGGCTCGCGCGCTGGAAGCGGCTGGCGTGCCGGTGATTGGTACCAGCCCGGACTCGATTGACCGTGCAGAAGACCGTGAGCGTTTCCAGCAGGCGGTTGATCGCCTGAGCCTGAAGCAGCCGGCTAACGCCACCGTTGCCACGCTGGAACAGGCCGTTGAGAAAGCAGCTGGGATCGGTTATCCGCTGGTGGTGCGTCCTTCTTATGTGCTGGGCGGCCGTGCGATGGAGATTGTTTACGACGAAATCGACCTGAAGCGTTACTTCCAGACGGCGGTGTCGGTCTCTAACGATGCGCCAGTGCTGCTGGATCGCTTCCTCGATGATGCGGTTGAAGTGGATGTCGATGCGATTTGCGACGGCGAGCGCGTGCTGATTGGCGGCATCATGGAGCACATCGAGCAGGCGGGCGTGCACTCCGGTGACTCCGCGTGTTCACTGCCGGCCTACACGCTGAGCACTGAAATCCAGAACGTGATGCGTCAGCAGGTGGAAAAACTGGCCTTCGAGCTGAACGTACGTGGCCTGATGAACGTGCAGTTCGCGGTGAAGGACAATGAAGTTTACCTGATTGAGGTCAACCCACGTGCCGCGCGTACCGTGCCGTTCGTGTCGAAAGCCACTGGCGTGGCGCTGGCGAAGGTTGCCGCGCGCGTGATGGCAGGTAAAACGCTGGCTGAACAGGGCGTCACCAAAGAAGTGATTCCACCGTATTACTCAGTGAAAGAAGTGGTGCTGCCGTTCAACAAGTTCCCAGGCGTTGACCCAATCCTCGGCCCAGAGATGCGCTCTACCGGTGAAGTGATGGGCGTCGGTCGCACCTTCGCTGAAGCCTTCGCCAAAGCGATGCTGGGTGCGCAGAGCAACATGAAGAAAACCGGTCGCGCGTTGCTGTCAGTGCGTGAAGGCGATAAGAAACGTATCGTCGACCTGGCGGCAAAACTGCAGAAGTTTGGTTTCGAGCTGGATGCGACACACGGTACCGCTGTGGTGCTGGGCGAAGCGGGCATCAATCCACGTCTGGTAAACAAGGTGCATGAAGGTCGTCCGCACATTCAGGATCGCCTGAAGAATGGCGAATATACCTACATCGTCAACACCACGGCGGGACGTCAGGCGATTGAAGACTCCAAGCTGATTCGTCGTAGCGCGCTGCAGTACAAAGTGCATTACGACACCACGCTGAACGGCGGTTTTGCCACAGCGATGGCGCTGAACGCGGATCCAACGGAGCAGGTAATTTCGGTGCAGGAAATGCACGCGCAAATTAAAGGCTGATTCCAATTGGCTACCCATTAACGGCTCCTGCGGGGGCCGTTTTTTTATCCTTTTACCAATGCCCGCATTTCCTTATCTGTAAAAATCCTATTGATTTGACATATGTTTTATCAGTTGATGCGGAAAGCGTTACACCTCGGAATATCCGCACAAAATTATAAATAAGATCCCAGTTAGCGCACCGTACTATTTCGCTCGCTCACCAATAGAGCGCTCACCTTAACTGGGATATAAAAAATGCAAACGCGTGCTTTCACTCTCAGCGCTATTGCTGCGTTACTCGCAGCGGCGCCACTCGCCAGCCAGGCGGAAATTACTTTACTCAAGCAGGATCCACAGGCGGGCGATGCGCTAAGCCGTCTCGACTTCAAAGTGGGCGGCAGTATTCGTCCGCAGTTCCAACATCAGAATGGCGTGAACGACAAATCGTACAAACGTAATGGCTACGACGGTGGCTCACGCTTCCGCTTCAGCGCCAATTATTACCTGTTCGACGACGTAAGCTGGGTCGGTTACTACGAGCTGGGCGTTAACTTCCCGGCCTGGTGGGGTTGGGACAATCATCATGCAGATGGTGCGAATAACACCTCGCGCCGCCAACTTTATACTGGCTTCAAAAGCGCCACCTTGGGTGAGCTCTACTTTGGTCAGCAGAACAGCGTTTACTACGATGTCGTAGGAGCGAAGACCGATATCTGGGATTACGACATGCTGGCGCAGGCGCCGGGCAACGGCATCAATGGTGATTACGATGGTTCTTACCGTTCGCGCAAAATGCTGAAGTACAAAAATACCTTCGGCGATGCGGATGTGTATGCGTCGTACCTGTTTGAAGATAATGAGTTCCTGCCAGGTAACGGCCTGCGTTACAAGCGTAAAGGCGGCGGCTCGCTGGGTGTGAACTATCACATCACCAAAGACCTGGCATGGGGCACTGCGTGGAACTACACCCGCGCCGATATCCGCAATCCAGGCAATGGCGACAGCAAACGCTATGACCAAAATATCTACGGTACCGCTCTGAGCTGGACGCCGGATAACTGGACGCTGTCAGCCGGAGCGGGTTGGTATGAGAACTTCTCCCCAACCAAACGTAATACCGTTAACAATTACTTCGCGGATGACGCGTGGGGCATCGAATACTTTGCCGGCTACAAATTCCCAATTGGCCAGTATGCGGTGAAATCTATTCAGCCTTACTTCATGGGCGACCGTCTGGAGTTCGTCAACGGACGTGACTACAAGCGTATTGATAACGGCGTTGGTGTGAGTGCGCAGCTGGATTACGGCTTCCGTGTCGACTACGAATATGTCATCACCTCCAGCACCGACAAGTCACTGGGCAACGTGAATCTGGTGCGTCTACGCTACGATTTCTAAAGCGTTTCAACGGCTCCTGCGGGAGCCGTTTTCTTTTTTTGCACAGAGTGCGCTTTTCTTTACACTGCGATACCAATAACGCGACGTTTCGCACGGAGTTGTGCCGCCTCGTCAGCAATTTCTGGCTCCTCGCCCCGCAATTGCCGGGAAAGTCGGTGTAAAACTCTGTCCAATAACAAAAGTGCGGTGGCATCGGAGCTTTACGCAAATAGCGGGGGCGGCCTATCGACGAAAGTTTCGCCTTTACGTATGATGGCGCCAATTTTTTCCAGTAGGTCTTTTAACATGATTAGTCTGATCGCGGCACTGGCAGCGGATCGCATTATTGGTATGGAAAACGCCATGCCATGGAACCTGCCAGCAGATTTGGCATGGTTCAAACGTAATACCTTGAATAAGCCGGTGATTATGGGTCGTCTGACCTTTGAATCGATTGGCCGCCCGCTTCCTGGACGCCTGAACATTGTGGTCAGCAGCCAGCCGGGCAACCACGAAGGCGTTACCTGGGTGACATCGCTGGAAGAGGCGGTAAAAGCGGCGGGTGATGTCGAAGAGATGATGGTGATTGGTGGTGGACGCGTTTACGAGCAGATGCTGGCTCGCGCGGATCGCCTCTACCTGACCCATATCGATGCGGAAGTGGAAGGGGATACGCAGTTCCCGGATTACGAACCGGACGAGTGGCAGTCAACCTTCAGCGAATTCCATGACGCCGATGAGCAGAACTCGCACAGCTACTGCTTCGAGATCCTGGATCGCCGCAAGTAACGTTGCCAGTGATGGCGACCCATAAAAAACCCCGCTTATGCGGGGTTTTTTATTTACGGCGTATCACTTAACGGTGGATGCGCACTCACCGCGTTTTCGGCCATTGCCTGTTCGCGATTGGATGCCTGTACGTAATACTGTTTGGTTTCCCAATGCAGCAGCGTCAATGTTCCACCCCAGCAGCAGCCGGTATCCAGACCAATCACATGTTCCGGTGTGCCTTTACCTTCCAGCGATGCCCAGTGACCAAAGATCTGCGTATAGTCGCTGTCGATTTTGCCCGGCACCTTAAACCACGGCTTGAGCGGCGGCGGCGCTGATTCAGGCGACTCTTTGCAGATCATATCCAGCTGGCCGTTCGGGAAGCAGAAGCGCATGCGCGTCAGCGCATTAGTGCTAAAGCGCAGTCGCGCCAGACCGCTGAGTTCCGGCGTCCAGTTGTTTGGCATGTCGCCATACATCGCATCCAGAAACAGCGGATAGCTGTCGCTGGAGAGCACCGCTTCCACTTCACGCGCGCACAGCTGCGCCGTCTCTAAATCCCATTGCGGCGTAATGCCCGCATGCGCCATCAACAGCTTCTTCTCTTCATCTACCTGCAACAGTGGCTGACGACGTAACCAGTTGATCAACTCATCGGCATCATCGGCTTCCAGCAGCGGCGTCAGGCGATCTTTCGGCTTGTTACGGCTGATACCGGCATACACCGCCAGCAAATGCAGGTCGTGATTACCCAGCACCAGGCGCACGCAATTTCCCAGCGATTTTACATAGCGCAGCACATCGAGCGAACCGGGGCCGCGCGCCACCAAATCGCCGGTAAGCCATAAGGTGTCCTGCTGCGGATCGAAGTCAACCTGCGCCAACAGCGCACGAAGCTCGTCATAACAGCCATGAACATCGCCAATCAGGTATGTACTCATTGTCAGTCCGATTAAAACGCGCCGCCCGGACGGGCCGGGCGGAGGAGGATTAGTGGATGTGGGTTTGCACCGCGAGTCGGAACACCGGAATCTCGACGTGGAACTCTTCGCCCGCATCGTCGATCATCACATAGTGGCCTTGCATGGTGCCCATCGGCGTCTCCAGAATCGCGCCGCTGGTGTACTGATACTCGCCGCCGGCCGCAATGTGCGGCTGTTCGCCGACCACGCCTTCACCTTGCACTTCAGTCTCGCGACCGTTGCCGTTGGTGATCAGCCAATAGCGGCTACGCAGCTGGACGTTGCTGCGCCCCAAATTGCGAATGGTGATGGTGTAGGCAAACACGTAGCGATCCTCGTCGGGCAAGGATTGCGACTCCACATACTGACTATGCACATGGATACAGACGCGGGCCAAATCACTCATGCACTCAACTCTCCGGAGTTTCTGCCTGATGCTTGCTCAACCAGTTTGCCAGTTGGCAATATTGCGCCACAGAGACGTTCTCTGCACGCAGCGAGGCATCGATTTCTAATTGATCCAGCGCACCAGCCGCAAACATATGAGCAAGGCTGTTGCGCAGCGTTTTTCGGCGTTTACCAAAGGCTTCCGTGGTGATACGGCTCAGCAGACGAATATCGCTGACCGGATACTGTGGCTGCATGTACGGCACTAAACGCACCACAGCCGATTCCACTTTCGGTGCCGGCGTGAAGGATTCTGGTGGCACTTCGAGCACAGGAATAACCTGGCAATAGTACTGCGCCATCACGCTCAAACGACCATAAGCTTTGCTGCCCGGACCGGCGACTAAACGATTCACCACTTCTTTCTGCAGCATGAAGTGCATATCTTTAATCGAACCAGTATAGCTGAAAAGGTGGAACATCAGCGGCGTCGAGATGTTGTACGGCAGATTGCCGAACACGCGCAGCGGCTGACCTTTCTCTTGCGCCAGCGCAGAGAAATCAAAGGTCATCGCATCCTGCTGGAAAATGGTCAGCTTAGGACCGAGGAACGGGTGCGTTTGCAGACGCGCAGCAAGGTCGCGGTCCAGCTCGACCACGGTCAGCTCATCCAGACGTTCGCCTACCGGCTCGGTTAATGCACCCAAGCCGGGGCCGATTTCCACGATAGCTTCACCTTTTTGCGGGTGAATGGCGGAGACAATGCTATCGATAATGTACTGATCGTTCAGGAAGTTCTGCCCGAAACGTTTACGGGCGTAATGCCCCTGATGGACGCGATTATTCATTACTGCTCTTGATCATAGTGATGGCGAGATTAAGCGCCGTGATAAAGCTGCCCGGTTCTGCCTGACCGAGACCGGCTAATTCAAGCGCGGTGCCGTGATCGACAGAAGTCCGGATAAAGGGCAGGCCAAGTGTGATATTCACCGCGCGGCCAAACCCCTGAAATTTTAGCACCGGCAAGCCCTGGTCGTGATACATCGCCAGAACCGCATCGGCATGTTGCAGGTATTTCGGCTGGAACAGCGTATCGGCTGGCAGAGGTCCGGTAAGTTGGATGCCTTGCTGGCGCAGTTCGTTGAGGGCCGGAATGATGGTATCAATCTCTTCGCGGCCCATATGGCCGCTCTCGCCGGCATGCGGATTAAGGCCGCAGACGAAAATATGAGGATGCGGTAAACCAAACTTCTGCTGCAGATCCCGATGCAGAATGGTGATCACTTCATGCAGCGTGTCGCGGGTAATTGCGGCAGAAACATCTTTCAGCGGCAGATGTGTGGTAGCCAATGCCACACGCAACTCTTCTGTTGCCAGCATCATCACCACTAAATCGCCACCGGCGCGATCGGCAAAAAATTCGGTATGACCGGTAAACGGAATGCCCGCATCGTTGATCACGCCTTTGTGTACCGGACCGGTAATCAGCGCGGCAAATTCGCCGTTCAGACAACCGTCACAGGCGCGCATCAGGGTTTCCAGCACGTAGTGACTGTTTGCGACGCAGAGTTCTCCGGCGGTCACTGGCTGAGCGGTATCGACCTGCAGCAGCGTAAGCGTGCCGGCCCGCTGCGGTTGTGCCGCAACGCCAGGTTGATAGTCACGCAGCGTCAGCGGCAAACCCAATAAAGCAGCGCGACGGCGCAAAAGCTCGCCGTCGCAGCAGACCACCAATTCAACCGGCCAGTTTTGCTGCGCCAGTTGCAGGGTGAGGTCGGGACCAATCCCGGCGGGTTCGCCGGGCGTGATCACCACACGATAATTACTGACCATTGTTATCCAGAATTTTCACGTAAGCACTGGCGCGCTGTTCCTGCATCCAGGTTTGCGCTTCTTCCGCGAATTTACGGTTGAACAGCATGCGATAGGCGCGCTCTTTCTGCGCGGCATCGGTCTTATCAACCTGACGCGTATCCAGCAACTGAATCAAGTGCCAGCCAAATGAGGAGTGAACCGGCTGGCTGACCTGGCCTTTCTGCAACTTCAGCAATGCATCGCGGAATGCCGGATCGTAAATCTCTGGAGATGCCCAGCCGAGATCGCCGCCCTGGTTAGCCGAACCCGGATCGTCGGAGAACTGTTTGGCCGCTGCGGCGAAGGTGGTTTTACCGCTTTTAATATCCGCTGCAATCTGTTCGATTTTGGCCTGCGCCTGAGCGTCGGTCAGGATCGGTGAAGGCTTCAGCAGAATGTGACGCGCATGCACCTCAGTCACAGAGATGCTTTTGCTTTCGCCACGCAGGTCGTTCACCTTCAGGATGTGGAAACCAACACCTGAACGGATTGGACCGACGATATCGCCTTTCTTCGCGGTGCTCAGCGCCTGCGAGAACAGCGTTGGCAGCTCTTCAATTTTGCCCCAACCCATGTTGCCGCCTTTCAGCGCCTGCGGATCGGCTGAGTAAGTCACGGCCAGCTTGCCGAAGTCTGCACCGCCTTTCAGCTGAGCAACCAGTTGGCGCGCCAGCGTTTCCTGGTCGTCAACCTGCTGCTGCGTCGGGTTTTCTGACAGCGGCAGCAGAATCTGGCTGATGTTAAGCTCAGTACCTTGCGTGTTCTGCGCACCCACCTGCGTAGCCAGCGTATCCACTTCCTGCGGCAGTATAGTGACGCGGCGACGCACTTCGTTGTTACGCACTTCTGAAATCAGCATCTCTTTGCGGATTTGCGCACGGTAATCGTTGTAGTTCATACCGTCATAGGCCAGACGGCTACGCAGCTGATCGAGGCTCATGCGGTTTTGCGCGGCAATGTTCTGAATTGCCTGATCCAGCTGCTGATCGGTAATCTGCACGCCCGCTCTTTCACCCATTTGCAGAATGATGGCATCCATGACCTGACGTTCAAGGATCTGATGACGTAAGGTTTTGTCATCAGGGAGTTGCTGGTTTGCCTGCTGCGCCTGTGATTTCACGGTGCGCATCATGTTATCAACGTCACTTTCCAGTACCACGCCGTTGTTCACGACTGCGGCAACTTTATCAACCACTTGTGGGGCTGCGAACGCAGTGTTAGCGGTAATCGCTACACCAAGAATCAGCATTCTCCAGTTCTTCATACTTTATCCATTGTTGTTTCCGCACTGCGGGAGAGCCTGTCAAACATCACAACATCAGAAAGCGCGCTGGTAAGGGATGATGCCCTGACGCAGCATTTCGTTGGTGCCTAAGCCATAGTTAGAACTCAGACCACGCAGCTCAATGTTGAATGAGATTTGGTTGTCATACTTACTGTCGTTGTTTTCCCAACCGTTGATCTTGCGTTCGTAACCCAGACGAATGGCATAGCAGCACGAGCTGTACTGCAGGCCGACCAGCTGTTCAGCCGGACGACTGTTGCGGGTATCGTAGTAATAACCGCCCACCAGTGACCAGGCATCTGCAATCGGCCAGCTGGCTGTCGCCCCCACCTGTGAAATCCCGTTTTTGTAGATCGGGTCAGTCACCAGGTTGGAGTTATTCAGCGCCTGCGCCACATATTCCGGGCTGCTGTAGCGATAGCTCAGCTGCACCATACGATCGGCATCCTGACGATACTCAACTACCGCATTGCCCTGCGCGACGTTATCGAGGCGGGTGTCATATTGCAGACCGCCACGCGCGCCCCAGCGATCGCTGATTTTCCAGTACGTGTCGCCGGCCCAAACCAGGCTGCCGGTATCATCTTCCTGGTTCGTCTGGTTTACGCCGGTACGAGACGGGGTAAACGAGTAGATTTGACCCACAGAAACGTTAAAACGTTCAACCAAATCGTTATCATAAATACGCGTGGTTACGCCGGTCGCCACTTCATTTGCTGAAGCGATGCGATCCAGGCCGCTGTAGGTACGATCGCGGAACAGGCCGGTGTAGTCGGTTTGCAGCAACGTCGAGTCGTACGGATAGATATTGCTCTGGTTACGATAGGGGACGTAAAGGTACTGAACACGCGGTTCCAGCGTTTGCGTATAGCCTGGTTCCCAGTCCATATCGCGGTCAAACACCAGGCGGCCATCCACTTTGAACTGGGGCAGCGTGCGGTTGACCGAGTTTTCCAGCTGATTATCACGAGCGGTATTAACCGAGGTGTTGTAATACTCAACGTCATCCTGCTGATAATGGGTTGCCAGGAATTTCGCTTCGGTATCGAGACTCGCCCAGCCGTTAGACAGCGGCAAATTCAACGTTGGCTCAACATGCAGACGCGTGGTTTCAGGCATCTGGCTATTCACGTTGGTAAATTTCACCGCCTGCGCAAAGATTCGACCATCAAACGGCCCCATATCGTTCTGATAGAAGTTCAGATCGAGCTGCGGCATCGCACGATAGACGTTGCTGTTGCTGGTATTACCAAACACCTGGAAGTCTTTGGTCGACAGCGTCGCGTCCCAGTTGGTATCCGCGTAGCCAAGGCTGAATTTCTGCGTGGCGTAACCATCGGTGGAGCTGTAGTACTTCGACTCAAGATCGTTGAAGTAATAGGGATCGCTTACTTTGGTGTAGTCAGCGTTGAAGCGCCAGTGCTGGTCGTATACACCCGAATGGCGCCAGTAGAACAGCCAGCGATCGGAGCTATCGTCCTGCGCGATACCACGCACTGCTTTGTCATTGTCGTACTGCTTATCTGACTGCAGATAATCCAGCTCCATCAAGCCTGCGCCAAACACCGTCAAATAGCGGAATTCGTTCTGCAGCTGCAGACCGCGTTTTTCCATATAGTGCGGCGTGATGGTGGCATCGGCCTGCGGCGCGATGTTCCAGTAATATGGCAGCATGAATTCGAAGCCGTTATTACTGCCGTATTTCGCATTCGGGATCAGGAAACCGGAGCGGCGGCGATCGCCAATCGGTAGCTGTAAATAAGGGCTGTAGAATACCGGCACATTGCCGAGCTTAAAGCGGGCGTTCCAGATTTCCGCGACTTCTTCTTCGCGGTCCTGAATCACTTCGGAACCGACCACGCTCCAGCTGTTGGAACCCGGCAAACAAGAGGTAAAGCTGCCGTTTTCCAGAATGGTGTAGCGATTGTTACCGCGCAGTTTCATCTGATCGGCATCGCCGCGGCCCTGACGGCCAACCATCTGATAATCACCGTTCCACACGTTGGTGTCTTTGGTGTTCAGATTTGACCAGGCTTTCGGACCTTTGAGGATGACCTGATTGTCGTCATAGTGCACATTACCCAGCGCATCCACGGTACGAACCGGCGTGGTTTGGCCTTCCTGCTGACGTTGATGCAGCTGCACTTCGTCGGAACGCAGGCGGCTATTGCCTTGCTGCACGTCGACGTTACCGGTGAACACCGCATCATCCGGATAGTTGCCTTTGGCGGAATCAGAATGGATGGTGACCGGCAGCGAGTTGGTGTCGCCATTGACCAGCGGGCGGTTGTAACTCGGCACGCCCAGCATGCACTGCGACATCAGATCGTCGGCGAGTGATGACTGGCTATAAAGCGCTGCACCAATCATGGTAGCCAGCAAGGTAGGTATACGTTTTTTCATACGCGGTTTCGATAATTCCATGAAAACTGGCATCATGCCGACAATCCGGTCAGAGACTAACTTACTGCCCGGCGTTGCGCCAGTGTTAATCCTTGTCTGTCCGCGTTGCCGTTAGGCGCTGAGATAAATGACAGGTATGATAATGCAATTTTCAGCCGCAAGCATGGCGAATTGAGGAGTTTATGCGCTACTGGGGAAAAGTAATTGGTCTGGCGCTCGGGATATTTTCCGGGGCAGGCTTTTGGGGCATTGTACTGGGTCTGATCATTGGTCACATGTTTGACAAAGTGCGCAGCGTAAAAGGACAGGGCTATTTCGCCAATAACCAGGCGCGTCAGACGCTGTTTTTCAGTACCACATTTCAGGTGATGGGCCATTTGACCAAATCAAAAGGGCGCGTCACCGAAGCGGATATCCAGATTGCTTCCTTATTTATGGATCGCATGCAGCTGCATGGCGATGCGCGCACTGCCGCGCAGCGTGCGTTCCGTGAAGGTAAACAGAGCGACTATCCGTTGCGCAGTAAACTGCGCGAGCTGCGCAGCGCCTGCTTTGGCCGGTTTGATCTGATTCGGATGTTTCTGGAAATCCAAATCCAGGCCGCCTTCGCTGATGGTTCACTGCATCCCAACGAACGTCAGGTGCTGTATGTGATTGCCGAAGAGCTGGGTATTTCACGCGCACAGTTCGATCAGTTCCTGCGCATGATGGAAGGCGGTCAGCAGTTTGGTGGCGGCGGTTCTTCCCGCGGCGGCGCCTATCAGCAGGCGCAACGCGGTCCTACGCTGGAAGATGCCTGCAGCGTGCTGGGCGTGAAAAGCAGCGATGATGGCACCACCATCAAGCGCGCGTACCGTAAGCTGATGAGCGAACATCATCCTGACAAGCTGGTGGCGAAAGGTTTACCGCCGGAAATGATGGAGATGGCGAAGCAGAAAGCGCAGGAGATTCAGGCGGCTTACGATCTGATTCGTAAGGAGAAAGGGTTTAAATAATTTTATTGCTGTCCCCCATCCCGGCCTTCCCCCGCAAGCGGGGGAAGGAGATGCTGCCCCATGCAGCTTCATCACTAACATGTAGCAACATCTTCCTCCCCCATCCATGGGGGAGGACCGAGGAGGGGGACTGCAAGCACGGACCGAGGAGGGGCAGCATCTCCTAAACTAAAATCCCGCCGGCTGCCTGAACGTCATGCTATTGCCAAACGCCGGATGGGTGATCGTCAGGGACTCCGCATGCAACTGCAAACGCGGCGCCATCGCCAGCGCCTCATCATGTGCATAAAAGCGGTCGCCAAGAATCGGATGCCCCAGCGCCAGCAGATGCACACGCAGCTGGTGTGAGCGTCCGGTAATTGGCTTAAGCTTGACGCGCGCACTGTTCGTGGCTTCATACTCCAGCACCTGATACTCGGTCTGCGCCGCTTTGCCGTTCTCGAAACACACCATCTGCTTCGGCCGATTCGGCCAGTCGCAAATCAGCGGCAGATCGATCAAACCCTCTTCTGCCGCCGGATGGCCCCACACGCGCGCCACATAGTATTTGGAAGGCTCGCGCTCACGGAACTGGCGCTTGAGCTCACGCTCAGCCGCTTTATTCAGGGCCACGACGATCACGCCGCTGGTAGCCATATCGAGACGGTGCACCGATTCCGCCTGTGGGAAATCACGCTGGATGCGCGTCATCACGCTATCCTTGTGCTCTTCGAGACGGCCCGGCACCGACAGCAACCCGCTCGGTTTATTCACCACCATAATGTGCTCGTCCTGATACAGAATATGCAGCCAGGGTTCGAGCGGCGGGTTGTAAGCTTCCATCAGCATGATGTCGCGGTCCTGAACATTATTGGTGCGTGACCACGATCAGACGTAGCGCATCGAGACGCCAGCCTGCATCGCCCAGGCTTTCCAACACCTGTTCGCGATTGCTCTCCAGCGCTTCAACCTCGTCATCACGGATGTTGGGGTTAACCGCGCGCAGCGCTTCGAGACGTGACAGCTCAGCACCGAGTTTCTCTTCGGCTTCCACTTTCGCTGCCGCGATAATCGCCTGCGCTTCCGGAACGATCGCTTTTTCGGCCTGGGTCAGAATCTCGTGCACGTCTTGCTGCACCGCATTCACTAGCTTGCTGCCGGTATGGCGATTCACCGCATTCAGCTGACGGTTAAAGCTTTCAAACTCCACTTTGCCCGCCAGATTGTTCCCGGCGCGATCCATCAGCAAACGCACCGGCGTTGGCGGCAGGAAGCGGGTGAGCTGCAGACTTTTTGGCGCTTGCGCTTCAACCACATAGATCATCTCGACCAGCAGCGTCCCGACCGGCAGCGCCTTGTTCTTCAGCAGTGACAGCGCACAGCTACCGGTATCGCCCGAAAGGATCAGGTCGAGGCCGTTGAGGATCAGCGGATGTTCCCAGGTAATAAACTGGGTATCTTCGCGCGACAGCGCCTGGTTACGGTTAAAGGTCACGGTGCAACCCTCTTCCGGCAGGCCAGGGAAATCAGGCACCAGCATGTGATCGGACGGCGTCAGCACGATCAGGCTATCGCTGCGGTCTTCCTGATTGATGCCGACGATATCGAACAGGTTCAGCGCAAAGTTAACCAGATCGGTATCGTTGTCCTGCTCGCCGATGGCATTTGCCAGCTCCTGAGCGGCTTCGCCGCCGTTGGAGTTCAGTTCCAGTAAGCGATCGCGTCCCTGTTCCAGCTGTGCTTTCAGCGCATCGTGCTGCTTACGGCTTGCGCTGATGAACTCATCGAGTCCCTGCGGATTTTCCGGCGCAGCAAGATATTCAATCAGCTGATTGTACTCATTGTCATAAATGGCGCGGCCAGTTGGGCAGGTGTGTTCGAACGCATCCAAGCCTTCGTGATACCAGCGCAGCAGCACCGCCTGCGCGGTTTTTTCCAGCCACGGCACCAGAATCTGGATGTCATGCATCTGGCCGATACGATCGAGACGACCGATACGCTGCTCCAGCAGATCCGGGTTGAACGGCAGATCGAACATCACCAAACGGCTGGCGAACTGGAAGTTACGGCCTTCAGAACCGATTTCGGAACACAGCAACACCTGCGCGCCATCCTCTTCGGAGGCGAAGAAGGCCGCTGCGCGGTCGCGTTCGATAATCGATAGGCCTTCGTGGAACACGGCGGCACGGATGCCTTCGCGCTCACGCAGCACCTGCTCCAGCTGCAGCGCGGTGGCGGCTTTGGCGCAGATCACCAGCACTTTCTCTTTGCGGTTGCTGGTGAGGTAACCCATCAGCCACTCAACGCGCGGATCGAAGTTCCACCATGTGCCGCTATCGCCTTCAAATTCCTGATAAATCTGCTCGGGATACAGCATGTCACGCGCGCGCTCTTCTGCGCTTTTGCGCGTGCCCATGATGCCGGAGACTTTAATCGCTGTTTGATACTGCGCGGGCAGCGGCAGACGAATCTGGTGCAGCTCGCGTTTCGGGAAGCCTTTCACGCCGTTACGGGTGTTACGGAACAGCACGCGGCTGGTGCCGTGGCGATCCATTAGCATCGAGACCAGCTCTTTACGCGCGTCTTCTTTGCCATCGCGATCGCTGTTCGCCACTTGCAGCAGCGGCTCGATATCCTGTTCACCGATCAGATCGTTAATCAGGTTCATCTCATCTTTGCTGATGGCGTGGTCGGCCAGCAGCGAGCTCACCGCATCGGCTACTGGACGATAATGCTGCTGCTCTTCGACAAACTGGCCGAAATCGTGGAAACGATTCGGGTCGAGCAGGCGCAGACGTGCAAAGTGGCTCTCTAAGCCCAGCTGTTCTGGCGTGGCAGTCAGCAGCAGTACGCCAGCGGTTTTCTCTGCCAGCTGCTCAATAACCTGATATTCGCGGCTCGGTGCGTCTTCGCTCCATGCCAGATGGTGCGCTTCATCAACCACCAGCAGATCCCACTCGGCATCGGCCAGCAGCTCAAGACGCTGCTTGTTACGGCGTACAAAATCGAGCGAACAGATAATCAGCTGCTCGGTTTCAAAGGCATTGTCGCTGTCGTGCTGCGCTTCGGTGTAGCGATCATCATCAAACAGCGCAAAGCGCAGGTTAAAGCGACGCAGCATTTCCACCAGCCACTGATGTTGCAGCGTTTCCGGCACCACAATCAGCACGCGCTCGGCACGACCGGCCAGCAGCTGTTGCTGGATGATCATCCCGGCTTCAATGGTTTTACCCAAGCCCACTTCATCTGCCAGCAGGACGCGCGGCGCGTGGCGACGGCCGACATCGTGAGCGATGTGCAGCTGATGCGGAATCAGGTTGGTACGCATCCCGCGCAGGCCGCTGATCGGCAGGCGGTATTGCTCGCTGTGGTATTTGCGTGCGCGGAAACGCAGCGCAAAGCGGTCCATGCGGTCGAGCTGACCGGCGAACAGGCGATCCTGCGGCTTGCTGAACACCAGTTTGCTGTCCAGCATCACTTCGCGCATGACGACGCCCGCTTCTTCGGTGTCGAGACGTGTGCCGATGTAAGTCATTAAATCGTTTTCGTTGCGGACTTCATCGACGGTCATCTGCCAGCCTTCGTGGCTGGTGATGGTGTCACCCGGATTGAAAATCACACGAGTGACCGGAGAATCGTTTCGGGCATACAGGCGGTTTTCGCCGGTTGCCGGAAAAAGCATGGTGATCATGCGCGTATCGAGCGCGACCACCGTGCCCAATCCCAGTTCACTTTCCGTATCACTAATCCAGCGCTGACCCAGTGTAAAAACCATATATTTTTTGCTCGACTCTCTGACATGCCATAAAGAAGTTCACCTGTACTCAGGCAATACCCAACCGCCAAACGGGTGTTTGGTCAGATTGTGAGTGCGGTGAGAATCAGGAAGGGCGCTATGGTACTGGATGGCAAGGCATTCGTCACCTGTCAAAAAAGCCCCAGCTGCCCAGTAATGAGTGTAGCAAAGTCGTCACCGACGAACGGCAAAATGCCGTCAGCCACCGGCTGCAGCTGTTTGGTGACGTAATGATCGTAGTCGAGGGGCGTATTACGCGCCTCGAGCGGTTCCGGTCCGGCCGTGGCCATCACATAGCGGATCGAGCCACCGTTTTGATACTGCAGCGGGCGCTGCAGCTTGCGGTTTTGCTCATCGGCGAGACGCGCAGCGCGCACATGTGGCGGCACATTGCGCTCGTAATCTTTCAGCGCGCGCCGCAGGCGTTTTTTATACACCAGCTGATCGTCGAGTTCACCGTTCAGCAGCTGCGCCACCGTTTCGCGAATGTAATCCTGCCACTGCTCGCCACGGAAAATACGGCCATACAGATTTTGCTGGAACTGCTGCGCCAGCGGCGTCCAGTCGGTGCGCACTGATTCGAGGCCTTTAAACACCAGCCGCTCGCCGCCCTCGCTGCGAATCATCCCGGCATAGCGCTTTTTGCTGCCCTGTGCGGCGCCGCGAATGGTAGGCATCAGGAAACGGCTGAAGTGCGTTTCATACTCCAGCTCCAGCGCGCTCTCCAGCCCATAAGTCGATTGCAGATGCTGCCGCCACCAGCCGTTCACCTGTTCAGCGAGATGACGACCAATCGCCGCCGCCTCCGCTTCACTGTGCGCGCCTTTCAGCCAGACGAAGGTGGAATCGGTATCGCCGTAAATCACATCAAAGCCTTCCGCTTCAATCAGCTCGCGCGTTTGCTGCATGATGGCGTGGCCGCGCAGGGTGATGGATGACGCGAGGCGCGGATCGAAGAAGCGGCAGGCGCTGGTGCCGAGCACGCCATAAAAAGCATTCATGATGATTTTCAGCGCCTGCGACAGCGGTTTGTTGTTGTCGCGCTTGGCGGCTTCACGCCCTTGCCAAATCTGCTCGACAATCGCCGGTAAACAGTGGGTCTCACGGGAAAAGCGCGCATTGCGGAAGCCGTGCACAGAATCGGCGTCATCCGGGTGCGCCAGGCCTTCCACCAAACCCACCGGATCGATAAGGAAGGTGCGAATAATTGAGGGATAGAGGCTTTTGTAATCCAGCACCAGCACCGAATCGTACAGGCCGGGCCGCGAATCCATCACGTAGCCGCCGGGGCTGGCTTCCGGCGCCACTTCGCCGAGATTCGGCGCCACGAAACCGGCGCGGTGCATGCGCGGGATATAGAGATGACCAAAGGCCGCCACCGAACCGCCGTGACGATCCACCGCTAAACCATTTACCGTAGCGCGTTCCAGCAGGAACGGCATGATGGCGGTGTGCTGGAAAATGCGCGTCACCAACTCGCAATCTTTAAGGTTATATTTCGCCAGCGCCGGTTTATCGTTGGCAAAACGCCAGTTGATCTCTTCCATGCGATCCCACGGATTATTGATGGCCTTGCCTTCACCGAGCAGCTGGCGCGAGACCGCTTCGAGGCTGAATGACGGGAAATCCCAAAACGCGGATTTGAGCGCGTCGATACCATCAATAATTAAGCGGCCCGTTGCCTGCGCGAAGAACACACCAGGTTTGAAGCCGTGCTCGCGCCACTCCAGCGCCTGCTTCTGACGCCCTAAACGGAGCGGAATGCCGTAGCGATCGGCGTGTTTCTGCAGTACGCGCAGATCGAACTGCACTACATTCCAGCCAATAATCACATCCGGTTCATGCCGCTCGAACCATGCGTTGAGCTGCTCAAGCAGCTGCGGGCGGCTATCAACATAGATCAGTTCAAAATCGAGCGTGCTGGCATCGCCGTTGGGCGGACCGAGCATGTAAACCTGGCGCTGACCGCAGCCTTCCAGCCCGATGCAGTAGAGCTCACCGTGCTGCGTGGTTTCGATATCCAGCGATACCCATTTCAGCTGCGGACGGTAATCAGGATGCGGTTTCAGACGCGCGTTGACCACGCTGTCACCGCGTGTTTCACCGCTAAACCACACCGGCGCGGTGATAAAGCGCTCCATCAAATAGCGTTCGGGTGGCCGAATATCCGCTTCATAGACCGGAATGCCGTTTTCACGCAGGCGCTTTTCCAGATTTTGTAGCTGACGATTGCTGCGGCAATAGAGGCCAAACACCGGGCGGCGGCGGAAATCCTTCAGCTCCAGCGTTTGCAGGCGCGTATGGCGTTCGTCGCGGATCAGCGCTTCGGTTGGCGTGCGAAACTCCTCGGGCACAAACGCCACGGATTCCTGGGCAGGCAGCACCAGCCGCTGCGGGCCGCTGTCGGTGGCCAGCCACAGCACCACTTCGCTGCCGGTCGGCGTATCTCGCCAATGTCGGGTAAGCAGAAAACCTGCGCGCGGATGGGTCACGTGAACTCCAGAGAATGAATTGCATTGAGTATAACATGGATGTTTATACAGTGTCCTGCAGGCGAAATTATCACCACTTTGTCAACATCGTTCTACAATTCTTGCCTTGACGACCATGTGTATGCTCTGGACAATCCAGCCTCTATATTCCGCAGAGGATATTTATGGAAGCCTGGATTCAACACCTGTTTTCGCAATCGCTGGAGTACGCGCTGATCGCTGTGGCGCTGGTGACCTTCCTTGAGTCGCTGGCCTTCGTGGGATTGCTGTTGCCGGGCACGGTATTAATGGCCAGCCTTGGGGCGCTGGTCGGAAGCGGACAAATTGGTCTTTACCCTGCGTGGGCGGCCGGATTCGTTGGCTGTTTAATCGGCGATTGGGTTTCCTACGGCATCGGCTGGAAGTTTCAGGGGCCGCTGCATCGCTGGAAATATCTGAAAAAGTACAAGGGTTTGCTGGATAAAACCGAGCATGCGCTGCATCAACACAGCATGTTCACCATTCTGGTGGGGCGATTTGTCGGCCCGACGCGTCCGCTGATTCCGCTGGCAGCGGGCATGCTGGAGTTGCCGGTGCGCAAATTCCTACCGCCTAACCTGATTGGCTGCATTCTCTGGCCGCCCGCGTATTTGATGCCGGGCATTCTGGCGGGCGTGGCGATTGATGTACCGCAGGCCGCGCAGGGTGGCAGCTTTAAATGGCTGCTGTTGCTGGTGGCGCTGCTGCTGTGGATCGGTGGCTGGTTGCTGTGGCGCTGGTCGCGCAGCGGTAAAACGGTGGATTGGGCGACTAAGTATCTGCCTGCATCGCGTTTGCGCTGGCTGGCACCGCTGGTGGCGGCGATTGGCCTGGGCGCGTTTATCGCGATCCAGTTCCATCCCATGATGCCAATCTTCCGCCACCTGCTGTGGAAAGTTTTCTTCGCTTAACGCGCTGTCACGCCAAGGATGGCGGCCGCGGCACTTTCACCGCGCACCAAACTCTCTGTACTGCCATCCCAATAGATGCGCCCGTCGACAATCACCAAACTGCGCGGCGCAATCTGCTGAGCATCTTCCAGGCTGTGCGACACCATCAACAAGGTGATGTTGCGGTTTTCGCATACCGAACGTACCAGCTGCAGCATCTCGTTGCGCAGCGCCGGATCCAGCGCTGAGAAGGGTTCATCCAGCAGCAAAATCGGTTGATTGCGCAGCAGGCAACGCGCCAATGCCACGCGCTGACGCTGGCCACCGGAAAGCTGACCAGGCAAACGCGTGAGCATCGCCTGCAAGCCGGTTTGCTCGGCGATATCCACCACTTGCTGCTGCTGTTCGCGCGTCAATTTCAGGCCCGGATGTAGGCCCAACGCCATGTTTTGCTGCACCGTGAGATGCGGAAACAGATTGTTCTCCTGGAACAGCATGGAAACCGGGCGCGCCGACGGCACGCTGTGGGTATGATCAACGCCGTTCATCACCAGCGCGCCTTGATTGATCGGCAAAAAGCCGCCAATCAGACTCAGTAAAGTACTTTTCCCCGCGCCGCTCGGACCGAGGATCGCCAGACGTTCACCCGCCTGCGCCGCAAAACTGAAGCGCATCGGCAGATGCTGATAAAGGTAAGTGAGGTTATTCAGTGTCAGCATGGCGACCCGGTAATTTTTCCATCAGAGTAAAAAGTAGTAAGCAGAGCAGCAGCAGCAGCAGTGCGGTGACGGCACCGTCCGCACCGCGATAGGCGCCAATCTGTTGGAACAGATAGAAAGGCAGCGTGCGGAAATCGGCGCTGCCAAACAGCGCGACCACGCCGAAATCGCCAATCGACAGCACGCAGGCAAACGCCAGCGCCTGAGCAATCGGGCGTTTCAGCGCGCGCAGCTCAATCAGCCGCAAGCGGTTGAAACCGGAGATGCCGAGTGAAGCGCAGAGCTGGCTGTAACGGGCGTTGATATCGCGCATCGGATTCTCCAGCACTTTCATCGCATAAGGAATGGCGATCAGGGCGTTAGTGAAGATCACCAAACCATCGGCGCGCTGCGGCAACCCCACGGTGGCGTTGAACAGCAGAAAGAAACCGCTCGCCAGCACAATGCCCGGCATCGCCAGAATCAGCATGCCGCTCATCTCCATCGCCTGCGCGGCGACTCTGTTCTGGCGCTGCCGCAGTTCGCGGCTGCTCCACAGCAGCATCATGGTCAGCACCACGCAGAGCACGCCGGCGCCCACGGCAATACGCAGCGAGGTAAAGGTGGCTTGCCACAGCGCCGCTTGTTGCAGCGCACCGGCAACGCCGCCGCGCAAACCATCGACGATTACTGCTGCCAGCGGTGGTAACAGCAGCAGCAGCGCCAGGCCAATCAGCACCGTATCGCTGATGCGCGCCTGCCATGAATCCTGCGGATCGCGCCAGCCGCGAATGCTCTGGCTGCCAGTGGGAATGGCTTTGCTAAAGCGCAGGCTCAGCATTACCAGCAGCAAACAGCAAGCGAGCTGTAACAGCGCCAGCAGCGCCGCGCGGCCCGGATCGTAATCGAAATTCAGCGCCTGATAGATCGCCAGTTCCAGCGTGGTCGCTTGTGGTCCGCCGCCCAGCGCCAGCACCGTGGCGAAGCTGGCGAAACAGAGCATAAAGATCAGTGCCGCCGTCGGCAGAATCTGACGGCGCAGCCACGGCCACTCCAGCAGGCGAAACAGATTCCAGCCGCGCAGGCCAAGCTGGGCGGCGACCTGGCGCTGCTCGCCGGGAATGCTCTCCAGCGCCTGTAACAGCAGGCGCGTCGCCAGCGGCAGGTTAAAGAAGACGTGCGCCAGCAGAATGCCCTGCAGGCCATACGGCGAAAAGTGATAGTCAAAGCCGATGGTCGCGCACAGTTGTGCCAGCCAGCCGCTGCGACCGTACACGCTGAGCAAGCCAAACACCGCCACCAGCACTGGCAGCACCAGCGTCATGGCGCACAGGCGCAGCAACAGATTGCGTCCCGGAAAACGGCGGCGATAGAGCGCGCGCGCCAGCAGGATCGCGGGCAGCACCGAAAGCAGCGCCGACAGCAGCGCCTGCTCAAACGAGAACAGCAGCACATGATGCAAATAGCTGTCGTCGAGCAGCGCGCGCCAGTCGGTGGCCGGAGCGACCATCACCAAGGCGCCAAACGCCAGCAGCGCCACCGCGCACAGCAACAGCGCGATGGCGCTACCGGGAATCAACCAGCCGGGCATTAACGGCTAACGGCGCGTTGCCATGCGCTGATCCACGCGGCGCGATGGTCGGCGACTTCGGCTGGCGTGAATTGCAACGCCTTCGCGGGCACCTGCAACGTTTGATAACCGGCTGGCAGATCGCTTTTGATCACCGGATACATCCAGTTGCCGGTAGGAATGGTCTGCTGGAAGGCCGGAGAAACCATAAACTGCATGAACTGCTGCGCCAGCTTAGGCTGTTTGCTGCTGGCGAGTTGCGCGGCGACTTCCACCTGTAAATAGTGGCCTTCGCTGAATTCGGCCGCGGCGTAGTTCTCTTTCTTCTCTTCGATGATGTGATAAGCCGGAGACGTGGTGTAGCTCAACACCAGATCGCCTTCACCTTTCAGGAACAGGCCGTAAGCTTCGCTCCAGCCTTTAGTGACGGTAACGGTTTTTTGCGCCAGCTTCTGCCACGCATCAGCTGCGTTATCGCCATACACTTTTTGCATCCACAACAGCAGGCCAAGACCCGGCGTGCTGGTGCGCGGATCTTCATAAATCACTCGCCATTTTTCCGGGCTTTCGACCAGCTCTTTCAGGCTTTTCGGCGGGTTCTTCAGTTTGTTTTTATCGTAGACGAAAGCGAAGTAGCCATAATCGAACGGGATAAAGGTTTGATTGTTCCAGCCATCCGGCAGTTTTAAGCTGCGGGTATCCACGCTGCTGTTGGCAAACAAGCCGGTTTTCTCCGCCGCCTGCACCAGATTGTTATCCAGCCCTAGCACTACATCGGCTTTGCTGTTTTTGCCTTCCATGCGCACGCGATTGAGCAGCGATACGCCATCTTCCAGCGCCACATACTTCAATTCGCAGTCGCACTGCGCTTCAAAGGCTTTTTTTACCGCCGGGCCGGGGCCCCAATCGGCAGAGAACGAATCGTAGGTGTAAACGGTGAGAACCGGTTTGGCAGCGAAAGCCGGTGCCGCAACCAGCAGCAACATAGGCAAAACTTTGTTTAACACTTTGCGCTCCTTGAGGAGAAGAGATGTTGAGTCGCAAAGGATCTGAGGCGTGAGGCATCTCAAATCCCTACGCCGGTATTAGCCGGATCAGGTTCGACGGGTTTCTCTCAGCCCTGATATCAAGGCACCCCGTTGAGAACGGCTCATTCTAGACATTTATATGACAGCGCGAAAGGATCACAGCTCCGGTGGTGCAAACCAGGCTGATTTGAAGTCAAACCAGCCGAGCGTATTCAGCCGCACGCCGCGCATACTGCGTTGCCCTTCCAGCAGCAGCCAGTGATGGAACAGCGGATGCAGATAGTCGCGGTCGATCAGCTGTTTGCTCCATTCCGCCAGCGGTAACGCTTTCTGCCGCCAGCGCGCGGCATCGGCTTGCCAGTCAATCGGTATGCAGTGATGCATCAACGGCAATTCGAACAGTTGCGCAAAAAGCGCGTACTCCAGCGGCAGGGTAAAGTTGACGCTGCCAAGCCAGATATCACTTTCACCTTCGCCCTCGAACCACGCTTCGTAGCTCACGACACGAGTAATTAGCTCAACACCTTGCTGCGCCAACAGCGGTCGCAGCGCGTTAGCGATACCTTCATGCTCAACGTGATGGCTGTACCAGCTCAGCGTCAGCTGAGTTAAGCCTGCCGGTTTATTGGCGGAGGTGAGATCGCGGCGATGGTGCCAGCGCGGCAGCAAGCCATAAGCCGGGAACCAGTAACGCTGATAGCCGACGCCAGCAAGATTCAGTAAGGCGATGGGATTAAACAGATAGCTTACCCAGCGGCGGAAATGCGCATCGCGACCCAACTCGGAGCGCTGATCGTACAGCAGGAAGTAGCAGCCTTCTTCCAGACGACTCTCTTCCGATTTTTCATCGGCGGTTTCGCCCTGCAATTTAACCCCGGCATACACCAGCTCGTCGCTGATCTCCGGCAGCACCCAAATCGACACATCGTCAATCAGCGCGCGATAGCCAAAGTAATCATCAAAGGCGGTGATTTTCAGCTGCGTTTGCTGATTGCGCACCACGCTGTACGGACCGGTGCCAAGCGGCTGGCGGGCAAACTGGCGTAACGTGGGCCATTCGCGCGGCAGGATCATCGCGCTGACGCTGGCCAGCAGCCACGGCAACCAATCGTCCGGCTGGCTCAGATGGATATCCAGCGTCCAGGGCGCGGGCGAATCCAGTTTACTGATGTGAGAAAACAGCGGCTGGCTGCGCACGCGCTCCAAAGAAGCAATCACATCCGCCATTTCCAGTTCACGGCCATGATGAAAACGAATCGCCGGGCGCAGGAAGAAACGCCACTGCAGCGGCGAGGTTTGCTGCCAGTGATGGGCGATATCGGGTTCGATTTCCCCCTTTTCCTCATTTATGCGCATCAGGCCGTTGAAAATTTGTCGTGCCAGATGGGTTTCCGAGCGGCGCAGCGGCGATCCGGGCAGCAGATTGGGCAGCGGGCGATAATAGAGCACGCGCAGGATGTGTTTGCCCTGGCGGAAGCTGCGGCCTAAATGTGCCGCAATCATCTGGCGCACCTGGTTTTTATCGCCCACCAGCTGCACTAACTGTTCGATACGATCTTGTTCCAGCAGATCCTCGGCGCGCTGCTGCTGGAGCGCCAGGCCGGTGTAGCAAAAACTCAGCATTGAGCGCTTGCCACGTCCCGCTTCTGCCTGCCAAATCAGCCAGCCTTCGCTTTGCATGGCGTTGAGCAGGTTACGCATATGGCGACGCGAGCAGTGCAGCAGATCGGCCAGCTCGCTGAGCGTGGTTTCCTGATCCTGCCCCTTACAGCTTTGCCATAGGCGGATAAATTGCTGCTGCAGACGTGAAGATGACATAAAAGGGGAACTCCTTGTCAGAATCGCTCAGTTTTTCCTGCCTCATATTAGAGGCATACTGCCCGGCAATGGAAGAGCGGGAGGCATTCAGTAATGAATGGCGCTCTGCCAGCGGTTCCGCCGACGTGGAACCCCTTTCTGAGTAGGGTGCATTTTCACCGCCAGCAGCGCTTTATCTGCTGGCTTTTTTCGTTTTACTGTAGAATCTTCTACCCTCATTTCTCTACCTTTTTTATTCGCAAAGGGATTTCTGCATGAAATCGCTGTTAACGCGTCAACGTCGCATCAATCCGGTCTACCTCTCGTTTATGGCGGTGTCGTTTATGACCGGCGTGGCCGGTGCGCTGCAGGCGCCGACGCTGAGCCTGTTTCTGACGCGCGAAGTACAGGTAAGTCCGTTCTGGGTCGGCTTGTTCTTTACCATCAATGCGATCGCGGGGATTGTGGTCAGCCTGCTAATGGCGAAACGCTCCGATAATCAGGGCGATCGCCGCAACCTGATTCTGTTTTGCTGCCTGATGGCCACGCTGAATGCGCTGCTGTTTGCCTTCAATCGCCACTATTTAACGCTGGTGACGCTGGGCGTGTTTTTGTCGGCGCTGGCCAGCGTGTCGATTCCGCAGGTGTTCGCCCTCGCGCGGGAATATGCCGATCAGTCGGCGCGTGAAGTGGTGATGTTCAGCTCGGTGATGCGTGCGCAGCTGTCGCTGGCGTGGGTGATCGGGCCACCGCTGTCGTTTGCGCTGGCGCTTAATTACGGTTTTGTGACGCTGTTTTGCGTGGCGGCGGGGATTTTCCTGCTAAGCATGCTGCTGGTCTGGCGCACCTTGCCCTCGGTGCCGCGCGTGGTGGTCTCGCCTGAAGAGGTGCTGACGCAGCTGAGCCCGTGGAAGGACAGTCAGGTGCGGTTGCTGTTTATCGCCTCCGTCACCATGTGGGCGTGCAACACCATGTATATCATTGATATGCCGCTGTATATCAGTACCACGCTTGACCTGCCGGAGAAGCTGGCGGGCTTGCTGATGGGCACCGCCGCCGGGCTGGAGATTCCGATCATGCTGCTGGCCGGGCATTACGCGCGGCGCACCGGCAAACGCAACCTGATGCTGCTGGCGCTGGTGGCGGCGATTGTGTTTTATCTCGGATTGGTGATGTTCCAGTCGCGTACGGCGTTGATGGTACTACAACTGTTTAATGCCGCGTTTGTTGGCATCATCGCCGGGATTGGCATGTTGTGGTTCCAGGATTTAATGCCGGGCCGCGCAGGTGCGGCGACGACGCTATTCACCACCTCAATTTCCACCGGCATGATTATCGCCGGCATCATTCAGGGCACCATGAGCGAACGCTTTGGTCATGAGTCGGTTTACTGGCTGGCGTTGGGGCTGGCGGTGCTGGCGTTGGGATTGGCGTCGCGCGTGCGGGATGTGGTTGATAGATAGCAAAGAGAAGGGCGACAGAATGTCGCCCTTGTTGCCTCAGCGTAAGAACGCGGGCTGATTGGTCTCGTAGCTGGAGATAGACGCTTCGTGTTGCAGCGTCAGGCCAATACTGTCGAGGCCGTTGATCATGCAGTGACGGCGGAAGCTGTCGATTTCGAAGCTATAAGTCTTATCGCCTGCGGTTACAGTTTGCGCTTCCAGATCCACGGTGAAGGTGATGCCCGGCTGCGCGGCAACCAGTTTGAACATCTCATCCACTTCTTCATCGCTCAGCTTCACCGGCAGCAGCTGGTTGTTAAAGCTGTTGCCGTAGAAAATGTCGGCGAAGCTTGGCGCAATCACCACATGGAAGCCGAAGTCGGTCAGCGCCCACGGTGCGTGCTCACGTGATGAACCACAGCCAAAGTTCTCACGCGCCAGCAAAATGCTGGTGCCTTTGAACTCCGGTTTGTTCAGGACAAAGCTGGCGGTTGGCACGGTGCCCGCATCATCTTCAAAACGCCAGTCGTGGAACAGATGCGCGCCAAAACCGGTGCGCGTCACTTTCTGCAGGAACTGCTTTGGAATAATGGCATCAGTATCGACGTTGGCCGCATCCAATGGCGCCACAATGCCGGTGTGTTGAGTAAATTTGTTCGCCATGGCTTACGCTCCCTGAGTCAATTCACGAATGTCGGCAAAGCGACCGGTTACGGCAGCCGCAGCAGCCATTGCCGGGCTCACCAGGTGAGTACGTCCACCGCGGCCCTGACGGCCTTCAAAGTTACGGTTGCTGGTTGATGCGCAACGTTCGCCTGGATTGAGTCGGTCGTTGTTCATGGCCAGACACATGGAGCAACCCGGTAAACGCCATTCAAAACCGGCTTCGAGGAAGATTTTGTCCAGACCTTCGGCTTCGGCTTGTGCTTTTACCGGACCCGAACCTGGCACCACCATCGCCACCACGCCCGGCGCCACTTTACGGCCTTTGGCAATCGCAGCAGCGGCGCGCAAATCTTCAATACGTGAGTTGGTGCAGGAACCGATAAACACTTTATCGATCGCCACGTCAGTCAGTTTGATGCCGGGCTGCAGATCCATGTAAGCCAGCGCTTTCTCTGCTGAGGCGCGCTCAACCGGATCGGCAAAGGATTGTGGATTCGGGATCGCCTGATCTACCGCCATTACCTGGCCTGGATTGGTGCCCCAGGTCACTTGCGGAGCGATATCTTCCGCGTGCAGCGTGACGATGCTGTCGAATTTGGCATCGCTGTCAGACTTCAGCGTGCGCCAGTAAGCGACCGCTTGTTCCCACTGCTCGCCCTTCGGCGAGAACTGCTTGTCTTTCAGATAATTGAAAGTGGTGTCGTCCGGCGCGACCAGGCCCGCTTTGGCGCCCATTTCAATCGCCATGTTACACAGCGTCATGCGGCCTTCCATGCTCAGCGCTTCGATCGCTGGGCCACAGAATTCGACAACGTGACCGGTACCGCCAGCGCTGCCGGTTTTACCGATAATGGCCAACACAATGTCTTTGGCGGTAATGCCTGGCGCCGCTTCGCCCAGCACTTCAATCTTCATGGTCTTCGCGCGGCCCTGTTTCAGGGTTTGCGTGGCAAACACGTGCTCAACTTCGGAAGTACCGATACCGAATGCCAGCGAACCGAACGCGCCGTGCGTGGCGGTGTGGGAATCACCGCAGACGATGGTCATGCCCGGCAACGTCATACCTTGCTCTGGCCCAATGACGTGCACGATGCCCTGGAATGGGTGATTCAGGTCATACAGCTGAATGCCGAACTCAGCACAGTTTTTCATCAGCTCTTGCATCTGAATACGCGCCATCTCGCCAGACGCATTGATGTCTTTGGTCTGCGTCGAAACGTTGTGATCCATGGTAGCGAAGGTTTTCGACGGCTGACGCACTTTGCGCCCGTGCGCACGCAGACCATCAAAGGCCTGCGGCGACGTCACTTCATGGATCAGATGGCGATCGATATAAAGTAACGGCGTTTCGTTCGGGGTTTCGTTAACGACATGTGCATCAAATAACTTCTGATATAAGCTTTTCATTTTATTATTTTTCCTCGGCGATGAAACCGGCAATGATGCTGCCCATCTCATCTGTGCTCACGGCTTTGCCGTCACCGGCCAAATCACGGGTGCGATAACCCGCTTCCAGCGCACGGCTCACGGCGCGTTCAATGCTTGCGGCGGCTTCATCCGCATTCAGGCTGTAACGCAACAGCAGTGACAGCGACAGAATCTGCGCAATCGGGTTAGCGATGTTCTGACCGGCGATATCCGGTGCGGAACCGCCCGCTGGCTCAAACAGGCCAAAACCTTCTTCATTCAGGCTGGCGGAAGGCAGCAAGCCCATTGAACCGGTAATCATCGCGCATTCATCTGACAGGATGTCGCCAAACAGGTTAGAACACAGCAGCACGTCAAACTGTGATGGATCTTTAATCAGCTGCATGGTGGCGTTATCGATGTACATGTGGCTCAACTGCACATCCGGATAATCTTTTGCCACTTCGTTCACAATTTCGCGCCACATGACGGAAGTCTGCAAAACGTTGGCTTTGTCAATTGAGGTGACGATGTTGCGGCGCTTACGTGCGGATTCAAACGCGATACGCGCGATGCGCTCGATTTCGAAACGGTGATAAACCTCAGTATCAAAAGCGCGCTCATGCGGGCCGCTGCCTTCGCGGCCTTTTGGCTGACCGAAGTAGATGCCGCCGGTCAGTTCACGCACGCACAGGATGTCGAAACCGCGTTCGGCGATATCGCTACGCAGCGGGCAGAACGCTTCCAGACCTTTATACAGTGCCGCAGGGCGCAGGTTGCTGAACAGCTTAAAGTGCTTACGCAGCGGCAACAGCGCACCGCGCTCGGGTTGCTGCGCAGGTGGCAGATGTTCCCATTTCGGGCCACCTACCGAGCCAAACAGAATTGCATCTGCCTGCTCTGCGCCGGCAACGGTAGCCGGTGGCAGCGGTTCACCATGACGATCGATGGCGATACCGCCAACATCATATTCGCTGGTGGTGATACGCATGTCGAAACGCGTACGAATTGCATCGAGAACTTTCATGGCCTGCGCCATCACTTCCGGACCAATTCCGTCGCCTGGCAATACCGCGATATGAGAAGACTTAGACATAATTACACCGTTTCCTTCTGATCTTTAAATTTACGCTGCAGTTCTTTTTCCACCTGCTTAGCACGCCAAATATTGTTCAACGCGTTCACCATCGCTTTCGCCGATGATTCGACGATATCGGTCGCCAGGCCAACGCCGTGGAATTTACGACCGTTGTAATTGACCACAATATCGACCTGACCCAGCGCGTTCTCGCCGTGGCCTTTCGCCGTCAGCTTGTAGTTAATCAGCTCGGCTTCAAAGCCGGTGATGCGGTTGATTGCCTGATAGACCGCATCAACCGGACCGTTACCGGTTGCGGCGTCAGCTTTGGTCTCTTCACCGCAGCCCAATTGCACGGAGGCCGTTGCGGTTACGCTGGAGCCGGTCTGCACGTTGAATTCGTTGAGCTCGAAATATTCTGGCTCTTCGTTCTGCTTGTTGATAAAGGCCAACGCTTCCAGGTCGTAATCGAACACCTGACCTTTCTTGTCGGCCAGCTTCAGGAAGGCGTCGTACAACGTGTCGAGGTTGTAATCGGACTCTTTGTAACCCATCTCTTCCATGCGGTGTTTCACCGCAGCGCGGCCAGAACGGGAAGTCAGGTTCAGCTGGATTTTGTGCAGGCCGATAGATTCTGGCGTCAGAATTTCGTAGTTTTCGCGATTCTTCAGCACGCCGTCCTGGTGAATACCGGAAGAGTGGGCGAAGGCGTTAGAACCGACCACCGCTTTGTTGGCTGGAATCGGCATGTTGCAGATTTGGCTCACGGTTTGGCTGGTGCGGTAGATTTCCTGATGATTGATGTTGGTGTGGACGTTCATGATCTGCTGGCGGGTTTTGATCGCCATAATCACTTCTTCCAGCGCACAGTTACCGGCGCGTTCGCCTAAACCGTTCAGCGTACCTTCAACCTGACGCGCACCGGCCAATACCGCAGCGATGGCGTTGCCGGTCGCCATACCCAAATCGTCGTGGGTGTGAACCGACAAGATGGCTTTATCGATATTTGGAACGCGTGCCACCAGTTGGCCAATGATGTTGGCGTATTCGCCTGGCAAGGTGTAGCCGACGGTGTCCGGAATGTTGATGGTGGTTGCACCGGCATTGATCGCGGCTTCAACCATGCGGCACAAATCGTCGATTGGCGTACGCCCGCCATCTTCACAGGAAAACTCAACGTCGTCGGTGTAGTTGCGGGCGCGTTTGATCATGTGCACTGCGCGTTCAATCACTTCTGGCAGTGTGCTTCGCAATTTGGTGGCGATGTGCATCGGCGAAGTCGCGATGAAGGTGTGAATACGGAACGCTTCAGCCACACGCAGTGATTCGTATGCGGCGTCAATGTCCTTCTCAACGCAGCGTGCCAGTCCGCAGACGCGGCTGTTTTTAATGGTACGAGCGATGGTTTGTACGGATTCAAAATCGCCTGGAGAGGAAACGGGGAAGCCCACTTCCATTACATCCACGCCCATACGTTCCAACGCCAGAGCGATTTGCAGTTTTTCTTTAACACTCAGGCTGGCCTGTAAAGCCTGTTCGCCATCACGCAGAGTGGTATCGAAAATAATAACTTGCTGGCTCATCGTAATCTTCCTTATGCATTAACTTTGCCGGTGCTACGAGCATAAAAAAACCCGCGCATTGGCGCGGGTTTCTTAAACTTCTGCAGGTTCGAATCAGTTGTTGATTCCGCCCACGAGTCTACCGCGCAAACTGGATGCGTTTAGTAGTAGACCGAGTAGGCGGAAAGAATGAAACATGAGTCAAACCTCGTAAATTGAGTGCTGCACATATTGGTACTGGAATTGACGTGTGAAGTCAACCTTAAGTACAAGGGTATTTCTGTGAAGTCAGAAGGGCGATGTGCTGTGATTTTTCGGCTGCGCAGAGCAATGACATTAATTAGCAACAGAATAAGTGAATCCATCCACTTAAAAAATCGTTTAGAAAATAGAATTTATTTTAAATAGTTGATAATTAACATCTTAAGTTGATAATACGCATTGCTGATAAAACAAGATTAGGCTTGTTGTTAAGAAGAATATGATGTGATCAGGCCGTTTTATAGATAATCACGCCAGAAAGTAATTATCACAAAAGATTGTGGACTGAGTGGTCAGGCAATATGAAAATCATATTTCTTAGAACACGCTGCAAATAATCTATAAACCAGCATTTTCCTCTGTGGTTATGACGAAGCATTAGTTTAATCCTCGCAGGCAATAATCACGCATCAGTGCCTTTATTGCCGGATCGGGCGCGACGTGGCGTCCTGGCGTTTGCAGGGCGGGTTGTCTGCGGTTATGGTAATCGACCTACTCTCAAATAATTAACTCAAGTAGATTCCCTGTACCTGGAAGGCGGACAGAACGCCGCCTTCTGAGCATAAACATAAGGTTTTGATCTTAATTGGCGATCGGGGGCCGGATATCAGTGGCGTGCGGGAAACGCGAACGTCAGTGGATTCAGTCCCTCAAGCCTGGAGGCAGAAAATGGAGATGTTGTCAGGAGCCGAAATGGTCGTCCGTTCGTTAATCGATCAGGGCGTTAAGCAGGTATTCGGTTATCCGGGCGGAGCGGTGCTCGATATTTACGATGCGCTGCAAACGGTCGGTGGTATTGACCACGTATTAGTCCGTCATGAACAAGGCGCGGTGCACATGGCCGATGGCCTTGCGCGTGCGACCGGTGAAGTGGGCGTGGTGCTAGTAACTTCCGGTCCGGGCGCCACCAACGCGATTACCGGTATTGCAACCGCCTATATGGATTCGATCCCGATGGTAATTCTGTCGGGTCAGGTGCCTTCGTCACTGATTGGTTACGATGCGTTCCAGGAGTGCGACATGGTCGGCATCTCCCGCCCGGTGGTGAAACACAGTTTCCTGGTGAAAAACGCCGAAGAGATCCCAACCGTGCTGAAAAAGGCCTTCTGGCTGGCAGCAAGCGGTCGCCCGGGACCGGTGGTGATCGATCTGCCAAAAGATATCCTGAATCCCGCCAACAAGCTGCCGTACGTCTGGCCGGAAACAGTGAGCATGCGCTCATACAATCCGACCATTCAGGGCCATAAAGGACAGATTAAGCGCGCGCTGCAAACGTTACTGGCAGCACACAAGCCGGTGATTTACGCCGGCGGCGGCGCGATTATGTCGGGCTGCGAAGCCGAGCTGCTGCAGCTGGCAGAGCAACTGAATATTCCGGTAACGACCTCGCTGATGGGCTTGGGCGTGTTCCCTGGCACACATCGTCAGTGTGTCGGCATGCTGGGGATGCACGGCACTTACGAAGCCAACATGACCATGCACAATGCCGATCTGATTTTCGGTATTGGCGTGCGCTTCGACGACCGCACCACCAACAATCTGGCGAAGTACTGCCCGAACGCCACCATCATGCATATCGATGTCGATCCGACGTCGATCTCCAAAACGGTCAGCGCCGACATTCCAATCGTTGGCGATGCGAAGCAGACGCTGGCACAGATGTTAGAGCTGCTGGCGCAAAGCGATGCGAAGCAGGAACTTGATAGCCTGCGCGACTGGTGGCAGACCATTGAAGGCTGGCGCGGTCGCAAGTGCCTGGAATTCGATCGTACCAGCGACAAAATCAAACCGCAGGCAGTCATCGAGACCATCTGTCGTTTGACCAAAGGCGAAGCTTACGTGACGTCTGACGTTGGTCAGCATCAGATGTTTGCCGCACTTTACTACCAGTTCGACAAGCCGCGTCGCTGGATCAACTCCGGCGGCTTAGGCACCATGGGCTTCGGCTTGCCTGCAGCGTTAGGCGTGAAGATGGCGCTGCCGGATGAGACGGTTATCTGCGTGACCGGCGATGGCAGTATCCAGATGAACATTCAGGAGCTGTCGACCGCACTGCAGTACGATTTACCGGTGCTGGTATTAAACCTCAACAACGGCTTCCTCGGCATGGTTAAGCAGTGGCAGGACATGATTTACTCGGGCCGCCACTCGCAGTCCTACATGCAATCGCTGCCTGACTTCGTGCGTCTGGCCGAAGCGTATGGGCATGTGGGCATTTCCATTGCGCATCCGGCGGAGCTGGAAGAGAAGCTGCAGCTGGCACTGGATACGCTGGCGAAAGGCCGTCTGGTGTTTGTCGATGTAAACATTGACGGCAGCGAGCACGTTTACCCGATGCAAATTCGTGGTGGTTCGATGGATGAGATGTGGCTGAGCAAAACGGAGAGGACTTAATTATGCGTCGTATTTTATCGGTTCTGCTGGAAAACGAATCCGGCGCATTGTCCCGCGTAGTGGGGCTGTTCTCTCAACGTGGCTATAACATCGAAAGCCTGACTGTGGCACCGACCGATGATCCCACCTTGTCACGCATGACCATTCAAACGGTCGGCGATGCGAAAGTGCTGGAGCAGATTGAGAAGCAGCTGCACAAGCTGGTGGACGTGTTACGTGTCAGCGAGCTGGGTCAGGGCGCTTACGTTGAGCGTGAGATCATGCTGGTGAAAATCCAGGCCAGCGGTTACGGCCGTGAAGAAGTGAAGCGCAGCGCGGAAATTTTCCGTGGGCAGATTATCGATGTCACGCCAACGCTTTACACGGTTCAGCTGGCAGGCACCAGCGATAAACTCGATGCGTTTCTCAACACCGTGCGTGACGTGGCAGAAATTGTCGAAGTGGCGCGCTCAGGAATTGTGGGTGTGTCGCGCGGCGATCGCGTGATGCGTTAATCACCCAAAGTAACGATTTCATCTGATTCTAACCCGGCGAAATGCCGGGTTTTTTTATTTTATGCGCTTAACCAGGATGCGAGAGAAAAGCGGTTGCTCGGCGTAGTGTTCTGCGGTTAGATGTTACAAATGTTTTACCCATAGCTACTCTGCGGATATTTTCGTCAGCGCTGGCTTATCAGAATTAAGGTGTCACCGTGAAACTGGATGAAATTGCGCGCCTGGCAGGCGTGTCGCGCACCACGGCCAGCTATGTAATTAATGGCAAAGCGCGGCAGTATCGTGTCAGCGAAAAAACCGTCGAAAAAGTGATGGCGGTGGTGCGTGAACACAACTATCACCCCAATGCCGTCGCGGCTGGGCTGCGCGCCGGGCGCACACGTTCAATTGGCCTGGTGATCCCCGATCTGGAAAACACCAGTTACACGCGCATTGCGAATTATCTGGAGCGTCAGGCGCGTCAGCGCGGCTATCAGCTGCTGATTGCCTGCTCAGAAGATCAGCCAGACAACGAAATGCGCTGCATCGAGCATTTGTTGCAGCGCCAGGTTGATGCCATCATTGTTTCAACTTCACTGCCACCAGAGCATCCGTTCTATCAGCGTTGGATCAACGATCCGTTACCGATTATCGCGCTGGACCGTGCGCTGGATCGTGAACACTTTACCAGCGTAGTGGGTGCCGATCAGGATGATGCGCAGGCGCTGGCGGCTGAATTGCGTCAGCTACCGGTGAAAAATGTGCTGTTCCTCGGCGCGCTGCCTGAGTTGTCGGTCAGCTTCCTGCGTGAGTTAGGTTTCCGCGATGCGTGGAAAGATGATGAGCGGCCAATCGATTACATCTACTGCAACAGTTTCGATCGGGCCGCCGCTGCCGCGCTGTTTGAGAAGTACCTCGAAGATCATCCGATGCCGGAGGCACTTTTCACCACATCGTTTGGGCTGCTGCAGGGCGTAATGGACATTACGCTGAAGCGTGATGGTCGCCTGCCGACGGATTTAGCGATCGCCACCTTTGGCGACCATGAATTGCTGGATTTCCTCGAGTGCCCGGTGCTGGCGGTGGGGCAACGTCACCGCGACGTGGCTGAGCGCGTGCTGGAACTGGTGTTAGCCTCGCTAGATGAACCACGTAAACCCAAGCCGGGTTTAACCCGTATTCGTCGCAATTTATTCCGCCGCGGACAATTAAGTCGCCGCTCTAAATGAAATGCTGGGCAGTTCGCTGCCCAGCATTTATTAATCCTGTCGATATTTTGAAACCTTAGGGCGTAAATAAGCGTAAATAATCGCCACTCCAGCTAACAATTTAACCTTGCTGACTTTTCTTAATTGTTTACATGTTCACCAGTGAGGCGTGGCAGCGCTGGCGCGATGATGCTGGGCTTCCTTTCAGAAATCCCCTAAAATGCCGCCGCTGTCGCAGATTGCGGGGCAATTATATTTTTGCGCCGGAGCGCTTTATTTTTCGCCATTTATCCTCGTGCAGAAATTTTTATTCAATTATTCATCAGGTTAATTTTTTATTTTACGAATCCATGTCGATTAATTCCCTCATTGATTAATTTCACCCGATGTAAATAGTGATATTCACTTGCCGTTGCGGCTTGACAAGGATTTCATCGGCTCCGTAAACTCGTTTCGTGGTAAAAAGTGGGATAAAGTGGTGAAAACGGGTGATTGAGGGGTAAGGCTGGCATGTTCCGTGGAGCAACGTTGGTCAATCTCGACAGCAAAGGACGATTAGCAGTACCAACGCGCTATCGTGAATTGCTTGTCGCAGAGTCTCAGGGGCAAATGGTATGCACCATTGACCTCCACCAGCCATGCCTGTTGCTTTATACCCTGCCCGAATGGGAAATCATTGAGAAAAAGCTGTCTCGCTTATCCAGCATGAATCCTGCCGAGCGTCGCGTACAGCGACTGCTGTTGGGACATGCCAGTGAATGCCAGATGGATAATGCGGGTCGTTTGTTGTTGGCGAACACGTTACGTCAACATGCCGGCCTGACCAAAGAAGTGATGCTGGTTGGACAGTTCAATAAGTTTGAGCTGTGGGATGAACAGACCTGGTATCAACAAGTTAAGGATGATATTGACACAGAACAGTCGGCTCAGGAGCCTTTATCTGAGCGGTTGCAGGACTTGTCGCTATAGCTATGCAGGAAAATTTCAAACACACCACAGTGCTGCTGGATGAGGCGGTAAACGGCCTCAATATCAGGGAAGACGGCATTTATATTGATGGCACTTTTGGTCGCGGCGGTCACTCGCGCTTAATCCTTTCGCAGCTTGGTGAGAAAGGGCAACTGATAGCGATTGATCGCGATCCGCAAGCGATAGCCGCAGCCGCTGAGATAAACGATCCGCGCTTCTCGATCGTCCATGGGCCGTTTTCGGCTTTGGCCGAATACGTCGAAGAGCGTGGATTGACCGGCAAGATCGATGGCGTTCTGCTCGATCTGGGCGTTTCTTCTCCGCAACTGGATGATGCCGAACGTGGCTTCTCCTTTATGCGTGATGGGCCACTGGATATGCGTATGGATCCAACACGCGGGCAATCGGCCGCCGAATGGCTGATGAGCGCAGAGGAGGCGGATATCGCTTTCGTGATCAAGACCTACGGTGAAGAGCGTTTCGGTAAACGTATTGCGCGCGCCATCGTAGAGCGTAACCGCGACCAGCCGATGACGCGCACCAAAGAGCTGGCGACGGTGATTGCCGCCGCAATGCCCGTCAAAGACAAATTTAAGCACCCGGCAACGCGTACTTTCCAGGCGATTCGTATCTGGATCAACAGTGAGCTGGAAGAGATCGATACCGCGCTGAAAGGGGCCTTGTCGGTTCTCTCGCCAGGCGGCAGGTTGTCGATCATCAGCTTCCACTCACTGGAAGATCGCTTAGTGAAGCGTTTTATGCGCGATCAGAGCCGTGGTCCGCAGGTGCCAGCAGGCATTCCGATGACGGAGTCGCAGCTTAAAGCCTTAGGCGGTCGTGAGCTGAAAACGCTGGGCAAATTGATTCCTGGCGAAGCCGAAGTGAACGAAAATCCACGTGCGCGCAGTTCGGTATTGCGTATCGCGGAGCGAACGGCCTCATGATTGGCAACGAGCGCCACAGCTTACCCGGTGTCATTGGTGGGGACTTGCTGCGATTTGGCAAGATCCCGCTGTTGCTGTTGATCGCGGTGCTGGTGTCCTCGGTAATGGTCGTGACCACCACGCATAAGACGCGCCTGTTAACGGCGCAGCGTGAACAACTGGTGCTGGAGCGTGATGCGCTCGATATCGAATGGCGCAACCTGATTCTTGAAGAGAACGCACTGGGCGATCACAGCCGCGTAGAGCGGATAGCAACCGATAAACTGCAAATGCAGCATGTTGATCCTTCGCAGGAAAATATTGTGGTGCAGAAATAAGGAATCGCAGAACTCAATGAGTGGCGCAGGCAAAACGCTAAAGTTAAAAAAACAAGAAGATAAGGCCAGCTTTGTAAGCTGGCGCTTTGCGTTACTGTGCGGGTGCATTTTACTGGCGCTGGGCGGACTGCTGTCGCGCGTAGCGTGGCTGCAGGTGATCAACCCTGACAAGCTGGTGAAAGAGGGCGATTTGCGTTCGCTGCGCGTGCAATCGGTGCCAACCGCGCGCGGTATGATCAGCGATCGTGCCGGTCGTCCGCTGGCGGTGAGCGTGCCGGTGAATGCGATCTGGGCCGATCCGAAAGAGCTGACCGAACACGGCGGCGTCTCGCTGGATAGTCGCTGGAAAGCGCTGTCGGATGCGTTATCGATCCCCCTCGATCAGCTTGCTGCACGTATCAATGCCAACCCGAAAGGGCGCTTTGTCTATCTGGCGCGCCAGGTGAATCCAGCGATTGGCGAGTATGTGAAAAAGCTTAAGCTGCCGGGCATCTACCTGCGTGAAGAGTCGCGCCGCTACTATCCGGCGGGCCAGGTGACCGCGCACTTGATTGGTTTTACCAACATTGATGGCCAGGGCATTGAAGGCATCGAAAAAAGCTTCGATAAATGGCTGACCGGCGCACCGGGTGAACGTACGGTGCGTAAAGACCGCAACGGCCGCGTCATTGAAGATATCTCCTCGGTAGATAGCCGCGCTGCGCACAACCTGACGCTAAGCATTGATGAACGTCTGCAGGCGCTGGTGTACCGCGAACTGAATAATGCCGTGGCGTTCAACAAAGCCGAATCAGGCACCGCGGTGCTGGTGGATGTAAACACCGGCGAAGTGCTGGCGATGGCGAACAGCCCCGCTTACAACCCGAATAATCTCAGCAACACGCCGAAAGACGTGATGCGTAACCGCGCTATTACCGACATCTTCGAGCCAGGTTCCACCGTGAAACCGATGGTGGTGATGACGGCTTTGCAGCGCGGTGTGGTGAAAGAGAACAGCGTACTGAATACCGTGCCGTACCGCGTCAATGGTCATGAGATCAAAGACGTGGCGCGCTACAACGAATTGACCCTTACCGGGGTTTTACAGAAGTCGAGTAACGTCGGGGTTTCACGTTTGGCGTTAGCGATGCCCTCCTCAGCACTTGTAGATACTTACGCGCGCTTTGGACTGGGTAAACCGACCAATTTGGGGCTGGTCGGGGAAAGTAGTGGCTTATACCCTCAAAAACAACGGTGGTCTGACATAGAGAGGGCCACCTTCTCTTTCGGCTACGGGCTAATGGTAACGCCGTTACAGTTAGCGCGAGTCTACGCAACCATTGGCAGCTACGGCATCAATCGCCCGCTGTCGATCACCAAAGTTGACCCGCCAGTGGCGGGGGAACGCGTTTTCCAGGAAGACCTGGTGAAAACGGTGATGCACATGATGGAAAGCGTTGCGTTGCCTGGCGGTGGTGGGGTGAAAGCCGCCATCAAGGGCTATCGCATTGCCATCAAAACCGGTACCGCCAAGAAAGTTGGACCGGATGGACGTTACGTCAACAAATACATTGCTTATACCGCAGGCGTTGCGCCTGCCAGCCGTCCTCGTTTTGCGCTGGTGGTGGTGATCAACGATCCCCAGGCCGGTAAATATTATGGTGGTGCGGTTTCAGCACCGGTGTTTGGCGCCATCATGGGCGGCGTATTGCGTACCATGAATATCGAACCTGATGCGCTGCCAACAGTTGATAAGAACGAGTTGGTGAAGAATAGAAGTGAGGAATCAAGTGACAGATCGTAACCTGCGCGACTTACTGGCCCCGTGGGTGCCGGGTGCGCCGGCGCGTCCACTCCGTGACATGACACTAGATAGCCGCGCGGCGGCTTCTGGCGATCTGTTTATCGCCGTGGCGGGTCATCATGCTGATGGACGTCGTTTTATTCCGCAGGCTATTGCACAAGGCGTAGCGGCAGTGATTGCCGAAGCCGAAGGCGAAGCCAGCGATGGAGATATCCGCGAGATGCATGGCGTCCCGGTTATCTATCTGGCGCAGTTGCAGCAGCGTCTCTCTGCACTGGCCGGACGCTTTTATCAGCAGCCTGCAAGCAAACTGAAATTGATTGGTGTTACTGGCACTAACGGCAAAACCACCACCACGCAACTGATGGCGCAGTGGGCCAATCTGCTCGGTGAAACCGGCGCAGTGATGGGCACGGTAGGCAATGGCCTTTACGGTCAACTGGTGGCAACCGAAAACACCACCGGTTCTGCGGTGGATGTGCAGCATGTGCTGAATGATTTAGCCGGGCAGGGCGCAACCCTGACGGCAATGGAAGTCTCCTCGCACGGCTTGGTGCAGCATCGCGTTGCCGCCTTGCCGTTTGCGGCCGCGGTATTTACTAACCTGAGCCGCGATCACCTCGATTATCACGGTGATATGGAGAGTTATGAATCTGCTAAATGGTTACTGTTCTCTGAGCATCAGGTCGCTGAAGCCATCATCAATGCTGATGATGAAGTGGGCCGTCGCTGGCTGGCGAAATTGCCGGATGCGGTAGCAGTCACCATGGAAGACAATCTGCAATCGGGCTGTCATGGCCGCTGGCTGAAAGCCACGGCGGTGGATTATCACGACGGCGGTGCGCATATTCAGTTCAGCTCCAGCTGGGGTAACGGCGAGTTTGATAGCCGCCTGATGGGCGCTTTCAACGTGAGCAACCTATTGCTGGCGCTGGGTACGCTGCTGGCGCTGGATTACCCGCTTGATGCGCTGGTTGCTACTGCACCGCAGCTGCAGCCGGTGTGTGGTCGCATGGAAGTATTCACTGCGCCAGACAAACCTACGGTGGTTGTCGATTACGCTCACACGCCGGATGCGCTGGAAAAAGCGCTGGAAGCGGCGCGTCTGCATTGTAAAGGCCAGCTGTGGTGCGTGTTTGGCTGCGGTGGCGATCGTGACAAAGGCAAACGTCCGCTAATGGGCGCGATTGCTGAGCAATTCTCCGACATCGTCGTGATCACCGACGATAATCCGCGCAGCGAAGAGCCGATGGCGATTGTGAATGACATTCTTACCGGCTTGCTCGATCCGGGCCGCGCACGCGTGGTTTCCGGTCGTGCGCAGGCGGTCACCAACGCCGTGATGCAAGCTGGCGCCGATGACATCGTGTTGGTGGCCGGAAAAGGCCACGAAGATTATCAAATCATTGGCAACCGCCGTTTGGATTACTCCGATCGCGACACCGTCGCCCGTTTGTTGGGGGTGATGGCATGATTCCCGTTTCTCTCAATACGCTGGCCGAAATCAGCAGCGGTCAACTGCATGGCGCGGATTTAACCCTTGCCGATGTCACCACCGATACCCGCAAAGTCACCGCCGGCAGCCTGTTTGTGGCGCTGGTGGGTGAACGTTTTGATGCTCACGATTTTGCTAACGATGCCATTGCCAACGGCGCGCAGGCGCTGCTGGTCAGTAAGCTGCTGCCGGTTTCAATACCGCAAGTGGTTGTGGCTGATACGCGGATTGCTTTCGGCCAACTCGCCGCGTGGGTACGCCAACAGGCGAATGCTCGCGTGGTTGCGTTGACCGGTTCATCTGGCAAAACCTCGGTCAAAGAGATGACCGCCGCGATTTTGCGTCAGTGTGGCGAAACGCTTTACACGGCCGGCAACCTGAACAACGACTTCGGCGTACCAATGACACTGCTGCGTCTCACCAAAGAGCATGCTTACGCGGTGATCGAGTTAGGTGCCAACCATCAGGGTGAAATTGCTTACACCACCGATCTGGTGCGTCCGGAAACTGCGCTGGTGAATAACCTTGCTGCTGCCCATCTGGAAGGCTTTGGCTCGCTGGCGGGCGTGGCGAAAGCCAAAGGCGAAATTTTTGGCGGCTTGCCGGTACACGGCACCGCGATCGTCAACGCTGACAGCAACGATCTGGCCAACTGGAAATCACAGTTTGCAGATAAAACCTTGTGGCGCTTCTCGCCGCAGCCGATGGCTGATGCAGAGTTCCGCGCCAGCGAAATCGTGCTGCGAGCCGATGCCACGCTGTTCACGCTGCATACGCCACGCGGTGATATCGCCGTGGAGCTGCCGCTGCCGGGCCGTCATAACATCTCGAATGCGTTAGCCGCTGCAGCGTTGGCATTGTCAGTAGATGCGCCGCTGTCGGCGATTCAAGCTGGCCTTAAAACCTTGCAGGCTGTTCCTGGTCGACTGTTCCCGATTCGCCTGGCGGCCAATCAACTGCTGCTGGATGACAGCTACAACGCCAATGTCGGTTCGATGACTGCCGCCGCACAGGTGCTAGGCGATATGCCGGGCTACCGCGTGATGGTAGTAGGCGATATGGCTGAATTGGGTGATGAAGCCGAACTGTGTCATCGCCAGGTCGGCGATGCGGCCAAAGCGGCCGGTGTCGATCGCGTGCTGAGCATTGGGACTCTGAGCCAGCTGATTGGCGAAAACAGCGGTAAAGGCGAGCATTTCGCAACGAAAGCCGCGCTAACTAAACGTTTACGCACATTGCTGTCCGAACATCAGGACATCACTATTTTGGTTAAAGGTTCACGTAGTGCCGCCATGGAGCAGGTAGTACAGAGCTTACAGGAGAAAGGAACATGCTAGTCTGGCTGGCCGAACATCTGGTCGCATTTTATTCCGGCTTTAACGTCTTCTCGTATCTGACGTTTCGCGCCATTGTCAGCCTGCTGACCGCCTTGTTCATTTCTCTGTGGATGGGCCCGCGCCTGATTGCCTGGCTGCAGAAGCTGCAGATCGGTCAGGTGGTGCGTAACGACGGTCCAGAGTCACACTTCAGCAAACGCGGCACGCCAACCATGGGCGGCGTGATGATCCTCACCTCCATCACCATTTCGGTACTGATGTGGGCCTATCCGTCTAATCCATACGTCTGGTGCGTACTGGTGGTGCTGGTCGGTTTTGGCATCATCGGCTTTGTGGATGACTATCGTAAGGTGGTGCGCAAAGACACCAAAGGCCTGATCGCGCGCTGGAAATATTTCTGGATGTCAGTGATTTCGCTGGCGGTTGCGTTCGCGCTGTTTATCGCTGGTAAAGATACGCCTGCAACGCAGCTGGTGGTGCCATTCTTTAAAGACGTGATGCCGCAGCTGGGCCTGTTCTACGTGGTGCTGGCCTACTTCGTGATTGTCGGTACCGGCAACGCAGTTAACTTAACGGATGGCCTTGATGGCTTAGCCATTATGCCAACGGTGTTCGTGGCAGCAGGCTTTGCGCTGGTGGCGTGGGCGACCGGTAACGTCAAGTTTGCCGAATATCTGCACATTCCTTATTTACGGCACGCGGGCGAATTAGTGATTGTCTGCACCGCGATTGTCGGAGCCGGACTCGGATTTTTGTGGTTCAACACCTATCCAGCGCAAGTGTTCATGGGCGATGTCGGCTCATTGGCGCTGGGTGGCGCGCTCGGCACCATCGCCGTGCTGCTGCGTCAGGAATTCTTGCTGTTAATCATGGGCGGCGTGTTTGTGGTCGAAACGCTGTCGGTGATTCTGCAGGTGGGATCGTTCAAGCTACGCGGTCAACGCATTTTCCGCATGGCACCGATTCACCATCACTATGAATTGAAAGGCTGGCCGGAGCCGCGCGTCATCGTGCGCTTCTGGATTATTTCGCTGATGCTGGTGCTGATTGGCCTGGCAACGCTGAAGGTACGTTAATCATGGCTGACTATCGGGGCAGAAAAGTCGTCATCATTGGATTAGGCATTACTGGCCTCTCCTGTGTTGATTTCTTCCTCGCGCAAGGCGTAACGCCACGCGTGATGGATACCCGTGTCTCGCCGCCGGGGCTGGACAAACTGCCAGCTTCGGTGGAGCGCTATGTTGGCGGTATTAATAGTGATTGGCTGCTGGCCTCCGATCTGATTATCGCCAGCCCCGGGATCGCGCTGGCGCATCCTGCATTAAGCGAAGCAGCCGATGCCGGGATTGAAATCATCGGCGATATTGAGCTGTTCTGCCGTGAAGCGCAGGCTCCGATTGTGGCGATCACCGGTTCGAATGGTAAAAGCACCGTGACGACCCTGGTGGGCGAAATGGCGCGTGCTGCAGGTTGGCAGGTGGGCGTGGGCGGCAATATCGGTTTGCCGGCGCTGACGCTTTTGAAATCGCCAGCACAGCTTTATGTACTCGAACTCTCCAGCTTCCAGCTGGAAACCACGCATAGCCTGAAAGCGGCGGCGGCGACGATCCTCAATCTCACCGAGGATCACATGGATCGCTATCCGCTCGGCATGCAGCAGTATCGTGCCGCCAAGCTGCGCATTTACGAAAACGCCAGCGTCTGCATAGTGAATGCTGACGATGGCATGACCATGCCGGTGCGCGGTGTTGATCAGCGCTGCGTAAGCTTCGGCATCAACCTCGGCGATTATCATCTCAATCAGCAGCAGGGCAGCACCTGGCTGCGGGTAAAGGGCGAGAAAGTCCTGAACACCGATGAGATGACGCTGGTCGGTCAACACAATTACACCAACGCGCTGGCAGCGCTGGCATTGGCCGACGCGGTGAATATTCCACGCGCTTCCAGCCTGAAAGCGTTAACCACCTTTACCGGCCTGGCGCATCGCTTCCAATTGGTGCATGAAGCCCACGGTGTGCGCTGGATTAACGATTCCAAAGCCACCAACGTTGGCAGCACCGAAGCGGCGCTGAATGGCTTGCAGGTGAAAGGTACCTTGTGGCTGCTGCTGGGCGGCGACGGCAAGTCGGCTGATTTCAGCCCGCTGGCGCGCTATCTGCAGGGCGACAACGTGAAGCTGTTCTGTTTTGGTCGAGATGGTGATGCGTTAGCGACATTGCGTCCGGAGATCGCCACGCGCACTGAAACCATGCAGCAGGCGATGACGCAGATTGCCGCCCAGGTTAAAGCCGGCGATATGGTGCTGTTATCACCGGCCTGCGCCAGCCTTGACCAGTTCCGTAATTTTGAACAGCGCGGCGATCAGTTCGCGCAACTGGCAAGGGAGTTGAGCTGATGCGCATTCCTGGAGCCGGTATCGCCAACTATCTGTCGTTGCGCCTGCGTGAGTGGGTGATGGGCGCGCGCGACAGTGATGATGCGCCGGTGGTGCTGTACGATCGCACGCTGCTGTGGCTGACCTTTGGGCTGGCGCTGATTGGTTTTGTGATGGTGACGTCGGCGTCGATGCCGGTTGGTCAACGTCTGAACGAAGATCCGTTCTACTTTGCCAAGCGTGATGCGTTTTATATCGCTTTGGCGTTTGGTATGGCGCTGGTGACCTTGCGCATCCCAATGGATTTCTGGCAGCGCTACAGCAACGTGATGCTGATGGTGTCCGTGGTGATGCTGCTGATCGTCTTGGTCGTCGGTAGCTCGGTGAACGGTGCATCGCGCTGGATTGCCCTTGGCCCGCTGCGTATTCAGCCGGCCGAGCTTTCGAAGTTGACGCTGTTCTGCTATCTCGCCAGCTATCTGGTGCGCAAAGTCGAAGAGGTGCGTAACAACTTCTGGGGTTTCTGTAAGCCGATGGGCGTGATGGTGGTGCTGGCCGTGCTACTGCTGGCGCAGCCGGATCTCGGTACCGTCGTTGTGCTGTTTGTTACCACGCTGGCGATGCTGTTCCTCGCCGGGGCGAAAATGTGGCAGTTCCTGGCGATCATCGGCTCCGGCATTTTCGCCGTGGTGCTGCTGATCATCGCCGAACCGTACCGTATGCGCCGTGTGACCTCCTTCTGGAACCCGTGGGAAGATCCCTTCGGCAGCGGCTACCAGCTGACGCAATCGTTGATGGCGTTTGGGCGCGGTGAGTTCTGGGGGCAGGGCTTAGGCAACTCGGTGCAGAAACTGGAATATCTGCCGGAAGCACATACCGACTTCATCTTCTCCATCATCGGTGAAGAGTTGGGTTATGTCGGTGTGGTTTTAGCGCTGTTGATGGTATTCTTCGTCGCTTTTCGCGCGATGTCGATTGGTCGCCGTGCTCTGGAGATCGATCAGCGCTTCTCAGGCTTCCTCGCTTGCTCAATTGGCGTGTGGTTTAGCTTCCAGGCGCTGGTTAACGTGGGTGCAGCTGCTGGCATGCTGCCGACGAAAGGTCTGACGCTGCCGCTGATCAGTTACGGTGGTTCGAGTCTGATCATCATGTCGACCGCCATCGTGTTTTTATTACGCATAGATTATGAAACGCGTCTGGCAAAAGCGCAGGCGTTTACCCGAGGTGCACGATGAGTGGCAAACGGTTGATGGTCATGGCAGGCGGTACTGGCGGACATGTGTTCCCGGGTCTGGCCGTTGCCCATCACCTGATGGAACAAGGCTGGCAGGTGCGCTGGCTGGGAACCGCTGACCGAATGGAAGCGGATTTGGTGCCGAAACACGGCATTGAAATTGATTTTATCCGCATCAGCGGTTTACGCGGTAAAGGTGTTAAAGCGCAGTTGCTGGCACCGGTACGCATCTTCAATGCATGGCGCCAGGCGCGTCGCATCATGAAGAGCTGGCAGCCGGATGTGGTGCTGGGAATGGGCGGCTACGTTTCGGGTCCTGGCGGCTTAGCGGCGTGGAGCTGCGGTATTCCGGTGGTGCTGCATGAGCAGAACGGCATTGCCGGACTGACCAACAAGTGGCTGGCGAAGATCGCCACCAAAGTGATGCAGGCGTTTCCGGGGGCGTTTCCAAATGCTGAAGTGGTTGGCAATCCGGTGCGTACCGATGTGTTAGCGCTGCCGTTACCGGCAGAGCGCCTAAGTGCACGTTTCGGCCCGATTCGCGTGCTGGTGGTTGGCGGCAGTCAGGGCGCGCGCATCCTTAACCAGACCGTGCCGCAAGTGGCCGCAGCGTTGGGCGATGCCATTACGGTTTGGCATCAAACCGGTAAAGGCGGACTGGAAACCGTGCAGCAGGCTTACCGCGCAGCGGGTCAGCCGCAGCACAAAGTCACCGAGTTTATCGATGACATGGCCGAAGCTTACGCCTGGGCCGATGTCGTAGTGTGCCGTTCGGGCGCATTGACGGTAAGTGAAGTGGCGGCCGCAGGTTTACCGGCAATCTTCGTACCGTTTCAGCACAAAGATCGTCAGCAGTACTGGAACGCGTTGCCGCTGGAAAAAGCGGGCGCAGCCAAAATTTTCGAGCAGCCGCAGTTCACCGCGGCTGTGGTAGCGGACACGCTGCGTCACTGGGATCGCACCACATTGTTGGCGATGGCAGAAAAAGCCCGTCAGGTCGCGATTCCCGATGCAACCGAGCGGGTTGCAAATGAAGTGGCGCGCGTCGCGAAGTAAATTAATCGGCCAGTTGATTTGGCCCGTACCTTTTAGCAGGTACAAACGGGAAAAACAGGTAATTGAAACAGATGAATACACAACAATTGGCAAAACTGCGTTCTATTGTGCCCGAGATGCGTCGCGTCCGGCACATTCACTTTGTCGGCATCGGTGGTGCTGGCATGGGCGGTATTGCCGAGGTGTTGGCGAACGAAGGCTATCACATCAGCGGTTCTGATTTGGCACCGAACGCGGTGACACAGCATCTGGCTGCGCTGGGTGCGACGATTTATTTCAACCATCGTCCGGAAAACGTCACCGATGCCAGCGTTGTCGTGGTGTCGACGGCTGTAGCGCAGGATAATCCTGAACTGGTTGCCGCTCGTGAGCAGCGTATTCCCGTGATTCGTCGCGCTGAGATGTTGGCTGAACTGATGCGTTTCCGTCATGGCATTGCGGTTGCGGGCACGCACGGTAAAACCACCACCACCGCGATGGTGACCAGCATTTACGCGGAAGGCGGACTGGATCCCACCTTCGTTAACGGTGGCTTGGTTAAAGCCGCAGGTACGCATGCGCGCCTGGGCAGCAGCCGTTATCTGATTGCTGAAGCAGATGAAAGTGATGCGTCCTTCCTGCATCTGCAACCGATGGTGGCAATTGTCACCAACATCGAAGCGGATCACATGGACACTTATCAGGGCGATTTCGAGAACCTGAAGCAGACGTTCATTAACTTCCTGCACAACCTGCCATTCTATGGACGCGCGGTAATGTGCGTGGATGATGCAGTGATTCGTGACCTGATCCCACGCGTAGGCCGCCAGGTAACCACCTACGGCTTCAGCGATGACGCGGATGTGCGTATCGAGAATTACGAGCAGCGTGGCGCACAAGGCCACTTCACCATTATTCGTCAGGATAAGCCGGTGCTGAAAGTGACGCTGAATGCGCCTGGCCGTCATAACGCGCTGAACGCGGCCGCCGCGGTAGCTGTTGCCAGCGAAGAGGGGATTGAAGATAACGCGATTCTGGCCGCGCTGGAGAGCTTCCAGGGCACCGGACGCCGCTTTGACGTGCTGGGCGAGTTCGATACCGCCGCCGTCAACGGTAATCCAGGCAGTGCGATGCTGGTCGACGATTACGGCCACCATCCCACCGAAGTGGATGTCACCATCAAAGCCGCACGTGCGGGCTGGCCTGACAAGAAGCTGGTGATGGTGTTCCAGCCGCATCGCTACACGCGTACGCGTGACCTGTTTGATGATTTCGCTAATGTGCTGTCGCAGGTGGATGTGTTGTTGATGCTGGATGTCTATCCGGCGGGTGAAGCGGCGATTCCCGGCGCTGATAGCCGCTCGCTGTGCCGCGCGATTCGTAACCGTGGCAAAGTTGATCCGATTCTGGTCTCTGAGCATGACGCGCTGCCAGATGCGCTGGCACCGTTGCTGTCGGGCGACGATCTGGTGATCGTGCAGGGCGCAGGCAACATCGGCAAGATTGCCCGCAAGCTGGCCGAAAACGAATTACAGCCTGCCGTTAAGTCGGAGGCGCGCCATGACTGAGAAGGTTGCAGTATTGATGGGCGGCACCTCGGCCGAGCGTGATGTGTCGCTGATGTCCGGTGCGGCAGTGCTGGCCGGACTGCGTGAAATGGGCATTGGTGCGCATGCAGTCGATACGCGTGATGTGTCGGTGCTTGACCTGAAACAGCAAGGTTTCGCTAAAGCGTTTATTGCTTTGCACGGTCGTGGTGGTGAAGACGGCACGCTGCAAGCGGTGCTGGAGTTTCTGCAACTGCCCTATACCGGCAGCGGTGTGATGGCTTCCGCCATCACCATGGATAAGCTGCGCAGCAAATTGCTGTGGCAGGGCAGGGGATTACCCTCAGGCAAATTTGTTTGGCTGACGCGTCAGCAGCATGAACAAGGTTTAAACGCGGATACTACCAAAGCCATTGAGGCGCTGGGTTTACCGCTATTTGTCAAGCCAAGCTGCGAAGGTTCTAGCGTCGGTATCAGCCGCGTGAACCATGCGGATGCATTACCCGCAGCGCTTGAAGAAGCCTTTCGTCATGATGATGACGTGCTGATCGAAGCTTTTCTGAGCGGCGCGGAATACACCGTGGGCATCGTGGGTGAGCAAATTCTGCCTTCTATCAGAATTAAAACCGCCAGCGAGTTCTATGACTATGAAGCTAAATACATTTCTGACGATACTGAATACTTCTGCCCGAGCGGATTAAGCGCCGAGCAGGAAGCAGAATTGCAGACGTTGGTGTGGTCAGCCTGGCGCGCATTGGGTTGCAGCGGCTGGGGTCGCGTGGACGTGATGGCTGACGGTGAGGGCAACTTCCAGCTGCTGGAAGTGAATACTTCGCCCGGCATGACCAGCCACAGTTTAGTGCCGATGGCCGCGAAGCAAGCGGGATACAGCTTCCCGCAGCTGGTGGCGCGTATTCTGGAGCTGGCTGACTGATATGTCTCAGGCAGCGATACGAGTACGCAATCGCGAACCTCAGGAGCGGACACGCTCCGGGCGCAGCAACGGTGCGCGACTGTTTGGCATGGTGTTCCTGTTGATTGTGTTGGGCATTATGGTGGCGGGTGGCCTCGTGGTGCTGAAGTGGATGAATGACGCGTCACGCTTGCCGTTATCGAAGCTGGTGGTGACCGGGCAAACCCACTACACCACGCATGATGATATTCGTCAGGCCATTTTATCGCTTGGCGCGCCGGGAACCTTCATGTCGCAGAACGTGGATATCATCCAGCAGCAGATTGAGCGTTTACCCTGGATTAAGCAGGTCAGTGTGCGCAAGCAGTGGCCTGATGAGCTGAAGATAAATCTGGTGGAGTATGTTCCGGTTGCACGCTGGAATGACTCACATATGGTGGACGCCGCTGGCGTCTCCTTCAGCGTTCCGGCCAGTCACGTTGGCAAAGAAACGTTGCCGATGCTGTACGGTCCGGAAGGCAGTGAAAACGAGGTGTTAGCCGGCTATCACACCATGAGTGATGTATTAAAGGCTAACAAGTTTACCCTGAAGGTCGCGTCGATGACGGCGCGGCGCTCGTGGCAATTAGTGACCAGTGACGATGTGCGCATCGAACTAGGTCGTAGCGATACCATGAAGCGTCTGAACCGTTTTATTGAGCTTTATCCGGATTTGCAGCAGCAGGGCCAGAGTCAGAACCAGCGCATCACGTACGTTGATTTGCGCTACGATTCGGGCGCCGCAGTCGGTTGGGCCGCTGCACCGATAGAGCCACAGGACAGTAATCAGCAACAGAACCAGGCACAGGCTAAACCACAATGATCAAGGCAACGGACAGAAAACTGGTAGTAGGACTCGAAATTGGCACCGCGAAGGTGTCCGCCCTGGTTGGGGAAATTCTGCCCGATGGTATGGTCAATATTATTGGGGTGGGCAGTTGCCCGTCTCGCGGCATGGATAAAGGCGGCGTAAACGATCTGGAATCGGTGGTGAAATGCGTACAGCGCGCCATCGATCAGGCTGAATTGATGGCGGACTGCCAGATTTCCTCAGTCTACCTTGCTTTATCGGGCAAACATATCAGTTGCCAGAACGAAATCGGGATGGTTCCGATTTCGGAAGAGGAAGTGACTCAGGATGATGTAGAGAACGTGGTGCATACGGCGAAATCCGTTCGCGTACGTGATGAGCATCGTATTCTGCATGTTATCCCGCAGGAATACGCCATCGATTATCAGGAAGGCATTAAGAATCCAGTGGGACTTTCTGGCGTACGTATGCAGGCGAAAGTACATTTGATCACGTGCCACAACGATATGGCAAAAAATATTGTCAAAGCCGTTGAACGTTGCGGCCTGAAAGTTGACCAACTGATTTTTGCCGGGTTGGCATCCAGTTTCTCCGTACTGACGGAAGATGAACGTGAGCTGGGCGTCTGTGTTGTTGATATCGGTGGCGGTACAATGGATATCGCTGTCTATACTGGCGGTGCACTGCGTCACACTAAAGTGATCCCGTATGCCGGGAACGTGGTAACTAGCGATATCGCTTACGCTTTTGGTACACCGCCGACCGACGCAGAAGCGATTAAAGTGCGTCACGGTTGTGCATTGGGCTCGATTGTCGGCAAAGACGAAAATGTCGAAGTGCCGAGCGTAGGTGGACGTCCACCACGTAGCCTGCAGCGTCAAACGCTGGCTGAAGTCATCGAGCCGCGTTACACCGAACTGTTGAATCTGGTCAACGACGAGATTCTGCAATTACAGGAGCAGCTGCGCCAGCAAGGCGTGAAACACCATCTGGCGGCCGGTATCGTGCTGACCGGTGGTGCGGCGCAGATTGAAGGTTTGGCAGCTTGCGCACAGCGCGTGTTCCACACGCAAGTGCGCATCGGACAGCCGCTTAACATCACCGGCCTGACGGACTATGCGCAGGAGCCGTATTACTCTACGGCGGTTGGTCTGCTGCATTACGGCAAAGAGTCACACATGAACGGTGATGCAGAAACGGAAAAACGTGCTTCAGTGGGCAACTGGTTCAAGCGAATCAACAGCTGGCTGAAGAAAGAGTTTTAATTTTTGAAAAAGGAGATCATGCTGGCAATGTTTATGATCTCCAGGCGACAGGCACATAACGGAGAGAAATCATGTTTGAACCTATGGAATTAACCAATGACGCGGTGATTAAAGTCATCGGCGTCGGCGGTGGCGGTGGCAACGCCGTAGAGCACATGGTACGCGAGCGTATCGAAGGTGTGGAATTCTTCGCTGTGAACACCGACGCGCAAGCGTTGCGTAAGACAGCGGTCGGCCAGACGATCCAGATCGGGACCAATATCACCAAAGGTCTTGGTGCAGGTGCGAACCCAGAAGTGGGCCGCAACTCTGCAGAAGAGGATCGCGAAGCACTGCGTGCTGCGCTGGATGGTGCAGACATGGTGTTCATCGCAGCTGGCATGGGCGGCGGTACCGGTACTGGTGCAGCGCCAGTTGTGGCTGAAGTGGCAAAAGATTTGGGTATCCTGACCGTTGCGGTGGTAACTAAGCCGTTCAACTTTGAAGGCAAAAAGCGTATGGCTTTTGCTGAGCAAGGTATCGCTGAACTGTCTAAGCATGTCGATTCACTGATTACTATTCCAAACGACAAGCTGCTGAAAGTTCTGGGTCGCGGTATTTCTCTGTTGGATGCGTTCGGCGCAGCCAACGACGTATTGAAAGGCGCTGTACAGGGTATCGCTGAACTGATTACCCGTCCTGGCCTGATGAACGTTGACTTTGCGGACGTGCGTACCGTGATGTCAGAAATGGGTTACGCCATGATGGGTTCAGGCGTGGCATGTGGTGAAGATCGTGCGGAAGAAGCGGCAGAGATGGCTATCTCTTCTCCGCTGTTGGAAGACATCGATCTGTCTGGCGCGCGCGGCGTGCTGGTCAACATTACTGCGGGCTTCGACCTGCGTCTTGATGAGTTTGAAACCGTGGGTAACACCATCCGCGCCTTCGCTTCTGACAACGCAACCGTGGTTATCGGTACTTCTCTGGATCCAGAGATGAACGACGAACTGCGTGTGACCGTAGTTGCAACCGGCATCGGCATGGATAAGCGTCCGGAAATCACGCTGGTGACCAACAAGCCGGCCACTCAGCCAGTGATGGATCATCGCTACCAGCAGCACGGCATGGCGCCGCTGCCGCAGGAGCAGAAACCGGCTGCGAAAGTGGTGAATGACCAACCGGCGGCATCCAGCAAAGAACCCGATTACCTTGATATTCCAGCCTTCTTGCGTAAGCAGGCTGATTAAGAATATCCCGAGAATTGGGATTCTCCGCTCTTTGTGCTAAAGTATTCGCCCGCTGGTAATTTATACTGGCGGTCGGACAGGTAATATTGCGAGATAAAGCGATGATCAAACAAAGGACATTAAAACGTATTGTTCAGGCGACTGGTGTCGGTTTACATACCGGCAAGAAAGTCACACTGACGTTACGCCCTGCGTCGGCTAACACCGGGGTCATCTATCGTCGCACTGACTTGAATCCACCGGTAGATTTCCCGGCTGATGCAAAATATGTGCGCGACACCATGCTGAGTACTTGCCTGGTGAACGATGAAGGCGTGCGTATTTCAACCGTTGAACACCTGAACGCCGCATTGGCGGGCTTGGGCATCGACAACATTATTGTTGAAGTTGATGCACCGGAAATCCCGATCATGGATGGCAGTGCCGCGCCTTTTGTCTATTTGCTGATGGACGCTGGCATCGAAGAGCTAAGCAGCGCGAAGAAATTCGTACGCGTTAAGCAATCGGTGCGTGTGGAAGATGGCGATAAGTGGGCCGAGATCAAGCCGTATAACGGTTTCTCACTCGACTTTACTATCGACTTCAAACATCCAGCAATCGACTCAAGCTCGCAGCGTTACCAGCTCAACTTCTCGGCTGAGAACTTTGTTCGCCAAATCAGCCGTGCGCGCACCTTTGGCTTTATGCGTGAAATCGAATATCTGCAGTCTAAAGGCCTGTGCCTGGGCGGTAGTTTAGATTGTGCGATTGGCCTTGATGATTTCCGCGTATTAAACGAAGACGGTCTGCGCTTTGAAGACGAATTTGTTCGTCATAAAATGCTCGATGCGATCGGCGACCTGTTCATGTGCGGTCATAATGTTATTGGCGCGTTTACCGCCTTTAAATCGGGCCATGCGTTGAACAACAAGTTGCTACAAGCGGTTCTGGCTAAACAGGAAGCCTGGGAATGGGCGACCTTCGAAGATGAAGCTGAACTGCCACTGGCATTCAAAGCACCAAATTTAGTTCTGGCGTAAGTCAGACATAAAACGGCAGGTTTCGCTGACACCCTCTCCGGTCAGTTGAACCTGCCGTTTTTTATTGCCTCATTTTTATTCCTGCCAAGCCGATCTCAATTCGCTGTAGCAACTGGCGAAACCCTGTACAAAAAAACGTGAATTCCGCCGAAGCCCCTTTAATCACTGGTGTCGAAGCCCCACATAAGTGCTATCATCTGGCGCTCACATAAGCTGGGTAACGCAGATTTTTGCTACCGCTTTATTACTTTATTCAATGCATTGTGGACGGATTGTGATCGGGATTTTCTCACGCTGGCGACAATTAGGCAGACGCTATTTCTGGCCACATCTCCTGTTGGGGATGGTGGCGGCCAGTTTAGGTTTGCCTGCCTGTGCGCAAAGTTCTGAGCCGAAAGCAAATGATTCACCGATAAGCAGCCTGTTTGTCGGCAATGTTGTCCACTTTGATCATCTGATTCGTCTGCAGGAAAGCGCGCGTCGACCGAATTTCAACGTCGATTACTGGCACCAGCATGCGATTCGCACCGTTATTCGCCACCTTTCCTTTAGTATGACGCCGCCCGCTCAGGCGGAAGCCGATCAAGCTGTGCCGCTGGCGGCACAAAAGCTGGCGTTGATAGGTTCGCTTCAGGCGTTGCTGACTTCTCCGGCGCAATCGCTGACTGTGGTTGAGCCGCAACAAAACCTGCGTCACAACGAACCACAAATCCTTTCCTCTGCTGATTGGCAGGCTGCTATTCATGGCATCCGCGCCGGGCCTTTCATTGCTTAACTGCTAACGTTTTTTCCACATCCTGAATCAGATTTTGCAGCCCGTGAAATCACGGCTGAATTGAGAAAAATTTATCATGTTAATCAAATTATTAACTAAAGTATTCGGCAGCAGCAATGATCGTACTCTGCGCCGTATGCGCAAAATCGTCGACGTCATCAATAAGATGGAGCCGGATTTCGTAAAGCTCTCTGACGATGAACTGAAAGCGAAAACTGACCTGTTCCGTGAGCGCCTGAAAAAAGGCGAAAGCCTTGAGAGCCTGATTCCTGAGGCCTTTGCCACCGTACGTGAAGCAAGTAAGCGCGTCTTCGGTATGCGTCACTTTGATGTGCAGCTGATTGGCGGCATGGTGCTCAACGAACGTTGCATCGCAGAGATGCGCACCGGTGAAGGTAAAACCCTGACCGCGACCCTGCCCGCTTACCTGAACGCGCTGAGCGGCAAAGGCGTGCACGTTGTTACCGTCAATGACTATCTGGCGCAGCGTGATGCCGAAAATAACCGTGCACTGTTTGAATTCCTTGGCCTGACCATCGGCATTAACCTGCCAAACATGCCAGCTGTGGCGAAGCGTGCAGCTTATGCCGCTGACATCACCTACGGCACCAACAACGAATACGGCTTTGACTACCTGCGCGACAACATGGCGTTCAGTCCGGAAGAGCGCGTGCAGCGTAAGCTGCATTACGCATTAGTGGATGAAGTCGACTCAATCCTGATCGATGAAGCACGTACGCCATTGATCATCTCTGGTCCGGCGGAAGACAGCTCTGAGCTGTATACCAAAGTTAACAAGATCATCCCGCATCTGGTGCGTCAGGAAAAAGAAGACTCTGAAACCTTCCAGGGCGAAGGCGATTTCTGGGTCGATGAAAAAGCGCGCCAGGCACATATGAGCGAGCGCGGCCTGGTAAAAGTTGAAGAGCTGCTGGTTAGCCAAAACATTATGGTAGAGGGCGAGTCACTCTACTCCCCAACCAACATCATGCTGATGCACCACGTTACTGCGGCGCTGCGTGCTCATGCACTCTTCACCCGCGATGTTGATTACATCGTTAAAGATGGCGAAGTGGTCATCGTTGATGAACACACCGGCCGTACCATGCAAGGTCGCCGCTGGTCAGATGGTCTGCATCAGGCGGTTGAAGCGAAAGAAGGCGTGGAAATCCAGAATGAAAACCAGACGCTGGCTTCCATTACCTTCCAGAACTACTTCCGTATCTACGAGAAACTGGCCGGTATGACCGGTACCGCGGATACCGAAGCGTTCGAATTCAGCTCCATCTATAAGCTCGATACTATCGTGGTGCCAACCAACCGTCCGATGGTGCGTAAAGATATGGCCGATCTGGTCTACATGACCGAGAAAGAGAAGATTGACGCCATTATCGAAGACATCCGTGCCTGCACTGCTAAAGGGCAGCCGGTGTTAGTGGGTACAATTTCGATTGAGAAATCTGAAGTCGTTTCCAATGAACTGACGCGTGCGGGCATTAAACATAGCGTACTGAACGCCAAATTCCACGCCAGCGAAGCGGATATCGTTGCTCAGGCGGGTCAACCTGCAGCGGTTACTATCGCAACCAACATGGCCGGTCGTGGTACCGATATCGTGCTGGGCGGGAGCTGGCAGGCTGAACTCGCCGCAATGGACGAGCCAACCGAAGAGCAGATTCAGGCGATGAAAGAAGCGTGGAAACTGCGTCACGATGCGGTGCTGGCTGCAGGCGGTCTGCACATTATTGGTACTGAGCGTCACGAATCTCGCCGTATCGATAACCAGCTGCGTGGTCGTGCGGGTCGTCAGGGTGATGCCGGTTCTTCACGCTTCTACCTGTCGATGGAAGATGCATTGATGCGTATCTTCGCTTCAGATCGCGTATCGAACATGATGCGTAAACTGGGCATGAAGCCAGGCGAAGCAATCGAGCATCCATGGGTGACTAAAGCGATTGCCAACGCGCAGCGTAAAGTGGAAAGCCGCAACTTCGATATTCGTAAACAGCTGCTGGAATACGATGACGTTGCCAACGATCAGCGTCGCGCCATCTACAGCCAGCGTAACGAACTACTGGATGTGTCTGATGTGTCTGAAACCATCAATAGCATCCGTGAAGATGTCTACAAAACTACCATTGATACCTACATTCCGCCGCAGTCACTGGAAGAGATGTGGGATGTTGCCGGCCTGGAAGAGCGTCTGCGTAACGACTTCGATCTGAACTTGCCTATTGCTGAGTGGTTGGATAAAGAGCCCGATCTTCACGAAGAGACGCTGCGCGAACGTATCATGACCCACGCCGCGGAAAGCTATGCTGCTAAAGAAGAAGTGGTTGGCGAAGAGATGATGCGCAACTTTGAGAAAGGCGTGATGCTGCAAACGCTGGATTCGTTGTGGAAAGAGCATCTGGCAGCGATGGATTACCTGCGTCAGGGCATCCACCTGCGCGGTTATGCCCAGAAAGATCCGAAGCAGGAATACAAGCGTGAATCCTTCTCTATGTTTGCGGCGATGCTTGAATCACTGAAGTACGAAGTGATTAGCACCCTGAGCAAAGTTCAGGTGCGCATGCCAGAAGAAGTGGAAGCGATGGAGCAGCAGCGTCGTGAAGAAGCGGAGCGTTTAGCGCAACAGCAGCAGCTGAGCCATGTTGATGATGCCACCGCAGCAGCCGAAGCGTTAGCCGCACAAGGCGGGGAGCGTAAAGTGGGCCGTAATGATCTCTGCCCATGTGGTTCCGGCAAAAAATACAAGCAGTGTCACGGCCGTCTGGCCTGATAAAAAAAGGAGCCTTCGGGCTCCTTTTTTTTTGCTGACGATTTAGCGTGTTATCGCCATGAGTTTCTCTTCGTTTAGGCGCACGCCATGATACGGCAGCGTGACCAGCAAACCATCCGGTAAGCCAGCTCGCTTCAACAGCGCCCGGCTTTGGAACAGTAGCTGATGGTAATTGTTATCGCTGATGCTCGGATAGCTCTCATTCCAAACGGTGGCAATAATCTGACGCTTCGAGGTAATCCGCAGCAACAGACAGGAGAAGAATCGTTTTTGCGCTTCATTCAACGAAATAACTTTGTGTTCAGGCCACCATGTTAAGGTGTTCTTTGCGCTGTCTAACGTCAGGATGTCATGAAATACCAGATGGCGTAGGGCATGTAATTGTTCCGGCGTATTTTGCGCCAGAAACGTTGTTTCTTTAAATTCCATAGGTAGTCGGGTTTAACAGAAGAAAGTGCTGCGAGTATTCCCAACATTCCCGGTTGCGATCCTTACGACATGTCTTAATCACTGGCTTTTGTAGGGCGTGGGACGTCACTTTCCGCTCAACGGTTAACATCACTCGATGTCTGATTTAAACTCAGCGCTCATTTTATTAAAAAAGCGGAATCCAGCTTATGAAACACCTGCAGGTTGCGGTGGGCATCATTCGCAATACAGAACGTCAAATCTTCCTTGCCCAGCGTGCGGCAAGCTCCTATATGGCGAATAAGTGGGAGTTTCCCGGCGGAAAAATTGAACAAGATGAATCTGCCGAGCAGGCGCTCAAGCGTGAGCTGATGGAAGAAACCGGTATTGAAGTCACGTCGGCAAGCGCGATTGGTCAGGCCGATCACAGTTATGAAGATCTGCGCGTTACGCTGCATTTCTTCCTGGTTGAAGGCTGGAACGGCGAACCTTATGGTCGTGAAGGTCAGCCACAGCGTTGGGTCGAACAGCAGGATTTGGTCGCGGATGAATTTCCGCCTGCGAACCATGAATTGATCAGCCGATTAGTGGCTGGCGAGATTTAAGTGAAGGGGCGCTAAGCCCCTTACTTTTTACTGCTGTTCTTCGCTCCAGTCATCGCTGTCCATCTGGTCACCGCTGCTGGGAATACGTTTCTCTTCTGCTGCCCATTCACCTAAATCAATCAGCTGGCAACGTTTGCTGCAGAATGGCCGCCACGGGCTCAACTCATCCCAAATCACATCGCGACGACAATTGGGGCAAGGTACGGTAATTATCTCTTCCGGCATAACTTCCTCTAACAACAAGCTAATTCAAAATTCAGTCGGGCTGGTACTTCTCCGCGTTCGCTGTCTAATGGCAGGAAACGAATCGCATAACGGCTTTTGTGACCCGAGACTTGTGGGTACAGCGCGTCTTCCAGAGTTAATTGCAGGCGCAGTAAATCGGATCCTTCGGCGTTATCCTGATAAAAACCGTTGAGGCTGGTTTGATGACGAAATATGCCAGACTGGCGCACCAAATCGAGGATCATCGTCAAACTATTACGCAGCGGATTCAGTGATGCCAGCCAGCCATTCACCTGAACATCTCGCACCGCTTGCTCCTGATGCAGCCAGATGTGCAGGCTGGGTAGATCGAAACTGCAGCAGCCGCCGGGAATGCTCAAACGCTGACGTACCAGAGCAACCAGGCGATCTTCACGTAACTGTTGGCCCATGCGCGGTGCCGCCATGAGTTCGCTTGAGCATTGCTTCAGCTGCTGACGCAGATCATTCACGCGCAGTTCATCAATGCCTGGCACATCCAGCCAGGCGCGTAATTTTTGTTGCTGGCGCTCCAGTTCTTTTAACAATTCAGTGCGCATATCTCCGCGCTCAAAAATATCCAGTAAATCGCTAAGAATACGGAAAACGCCGAGTGCTGATACCGAACCGTTAACCGGCACCGTTTCATGCAGCTGATCAATCAGATATTCGACGCGCAACCAGGTGCGCATCTTCTCATTCAAAGGGTGTTCAAACAGAACAATTGTGCTCATGATGTTAATCCTTTCCGGTTGCTGCCAGGCGTAGATAGCACTGGTGAAGCTCAGCAACGCGCGGTAGCACCTGTTCAGGCGTACCACTGTTATCAATGATGTCATCCGCACAGGCCCGACGCTGTTCACGACTAGCCTGTGCGGCAAGAATATTTTTCGCCTGACTTAGCGAAATACCATCTCGCTGTTGGGTGCGTTGCAACTGCGTGGCGGTATCCACATCCACGACCAACACGCGATCGGCCTGATGCTGTAAGCCGTTTTCGACCAACAGCGGCACCACCCAAAGCACATAAGGTGAGGTGGCCAATAATTTTAATTGTTGCGTGCGGGCGTTGATGAGTGGATGAAGCAACTGATTGAGCCAATTTTTCTCTTGTGGCTGTTGGAAAATAATTTCACGAAGCCGCGCACGATAGAGCGTGCCTTCTGCCGTCAAAATGGTATCTCCATGACGCTGAGCAATCGCCTTTAGGGCAGGCGTTCCGGGCTCAACAACTTCTCTGGCAATGACGTCAGCGTCAATAATATCAACGCCTAGCGCTGCGAAAGCGTTGGCAATAGTGGTTTTACCACTGCCAATGCCGCCGGTGAGCGCAACGGTATAAGGCATAGCGTTCTCGCAAAATTTATATCGTGAGCGGCGATTAACCACAGCAAGATGAGAGCATGATCACAATCAATTTTCTCAGCTAAATTTAAGGGATTGTAGCCTAAATAAAGTGAAATTCGCAGTCTTGTCGCGGAACGAATGGCGCGTATGATAACGACACTGGAGCCGTGAGCGCTACCCGAACCGCGGTTCGTCGTCACTAACCAGGATAATCAGCTATGCGCATTGAAGAAGATTTAAAACTGGGCTTTAAAGATGTTTTGATCCGCCCAAAACGTTCCACTTTGAAAAGCCGTTCCGAGGTTGAGCTGGAACGCACCTTCACCTTTAAACACTCAGGCTTGAACTGGAGTGGCATACCGATTATTGCCGCCAACATGGATACCGTCGGTACTTTCACGATGGCTGAAGCCCTGGCGAGTTTTAACGTACTGACCGCAGTGCATAAACATTACAGCGTGCAAGAGTGGCAGGCATTTGTACAACGCGTGCCAGCGGCGGTGCTGAGTCATGTGATGGTCTCATCTGGTACATCAGAATCAGATTTCACGAAGTTATCCGCCATTCTGGCGTTATCATCGCAGCTCAACTTTATCTGCATCGACGTTGCTAACGGCTACTCTGAGCACTTCGTTCAGTTCCTGCTGCGCGTGCGTGAAAGCTTCCCAGGTAAAACCATCTGCGCAGGCAACGTGGTTACCGGTGAAATGGTGGAAGAGCTGATTTTGTCTGGCGCAGACATCGTCAAAGTGGGTATTGGCCCCGGCTCAGTGTGCACCACACGCGTGAAGACCGGCGTTGGTTATCCTCAGCTTTCTGCCGTTATCGAGTGCGCAGATGCGGCACACGGTTTAGGCGGACAGATCGTCAGCGACGGCGGCTGCTCGGTTCCAGGTGACATTGCCAAAGCTTTCGGGGGCGGTGCAGATTTCACCATGCTCGGCGGCATGCTTGCGGCACATGACGAGTGTGAAGGAACCATCGTCGAAGAACAGGGTGAGAAATTTATGCTGTTCTACGGCATGAGCTCCGAATCGGCGATGAAACGCCACGTTGGCGGTGTTGCGCAATACCGTGCGGCGGAAGGCAAAACCGTGCGGTTACCAGTGCGCGGCCCGGTTGAGGAGACGGTTAAAGATATCCTCGGCGGTTTACGTTCGGCCTGTACCTACGTCGGTGCTGAACGATTGAAAGAGCTGACGAAACGCACTACCTTTATCCGCGTCGCTGAACAAGAGAACCGCGTGTTCACTCGCTGATCTCTGCCAACGGGCGCGCATCGCGCGTGCCCGTCATCGAATGGCATCACCAAGACCAAATACCGGCAGATACATTGCAATCACTAAAGTGCCAACTATCCCGCCGATTACCACCATCATCATCGGTTCCAGCGATGCCGCCAGAGCATCAGCGCGCGCTAATGTTTGCGCCTCATGCCACTCCGCCAGCCGTGCCAGCATCACATCTAATGCACCCGCTTCTTCACCCACTCGGATGAGTTGGGCACAAAGAGGTGTAAACAGCAGATGCTGTTGCAGCGCCTGATGCAGCGGCGCACCCGCAGCAATGTGTTGCTGCAACTGAACGATGGCATCGCGCCACAATCGCGATACCAAGGTCACTTCAACCGCCTGCAGGCTTTGCAACAAGGTCAAACCGGATTGTTGTGTAAGTTGCAGGATGGCGTATATCTGGCTGAGCTGCCCGCCGCGCCACAGCGGAGATAACAATGGCATGCGCAGTAACCATTGATGTACGCGCTTTTGCCACGGTACCGAACGTCGATAAGTCTGCTGCACAATCATCAGTAATACGGCACCTACCAGCGACAGCGGCAGCGCGGCCTTCTGCAGCAGTTCTGACAGCGACATCACTGCAGCAGTAAAAGCGGGCAGCGGCGCATCAAAACTGGCATAGACAGAGACAAATTCTGGCAAAACAAACAGCAGCATGCCAGCACTGACCGCGAGCGCTACCAGCAAGATAAACAGGGGATAGCGCAGCGCCTTCACCACTTTTTGCCGTAAGTATTGCTGCTTGCTTTGCTGCTGCGCCAGTTGGCGACAGCACTCGTTGAGTTGGCCGGTTAATTCACCCACTTGCATCAAAGCGGGAAACAGCGGGGGAAAGATTTGCGGCCACTCCTGCAAGGCTTGCGAGAAGGGCTCACCGGCGATGACGCGGCGCTGCAATCCTTTCAGTAATACCCTCCAACCGGCATGAGGATGGCCTTCTGCCAGCAGAATCAGACTTTCCGCCAGAGGTAAGCCGGCCTTCAGCAGCGTCGCCAGTTGCCGCACCAAATCGATTTTTTGCTGCCACTTCCAGTCGCGCGAACGCCAGCATTTTCCACGCTGCCAGTTTACTGGCAGCATGCCGCGATCGGAGAGTTGATTGAGCAACGCATCCTGGCTGGCATTAAGTGATTCGCCCTCCTGCAGCACGCCCATGGTATCAAGAGCCTGCCAGCGGAAATGATAGAGATTAGCCATCGCCCAGTCCCACCACGCGCTGCATCTCTTCGAAAGAAGTATCGCCGCGACTTACTGCTTCCAGCCCCGCAGCTAGCAATGTTTTCATTCCCTGTTCATTTGCCAGCATTAACAGATGTTCCAGCGGCATATCTGCCGAGATAGCATTCTGCAATTTGCTGGTTAGCGGCAAGACTTCAAACAGCGCCAGCCGCCCGTAATAGCCGGAGAAGCAGTGATCACAGCCCGGCGCTCGCCAGGTTTGCAGCGTGCCCGGCCAGAGTTCGCCCGGCAGATGGGCAATAGCTTGTCCCGGCTGACGGCAATGCACGCACAAGCGTCTGACCAGACGCTGCGCCACCACCAACTGCAAAGCGGGGCCCAGCAGATAACCGGGAATATCCATCTGGCGCAGGCGCGTCAGGGTTTCAGCAGTCGAGTTAGTATGCAGTGTGGAAAGCACCAGATGGCCGGTCTGTGCTGCTTTAACGGCGATGCTGGCCGTTTCGGCATCACGGATTTCCCCCACCATAATCACATCGGGATCCTGGCGCAGTAGTGCGCGCAGCACACGATTGAAATCGAGCCCTCTACGCGGCTGGATCTGCGTTTGATTAATACCATCCAGCGGAATCTCAACCGGATCTTCCACGCTACAAACGTTCTTCTCTGGCACATTAAGCGCGCTTAACCCGCTATAGAGCGTGAAGGTTTTACCGCTGCCGGTCGGTCCGGTGACCAGAATCAAACCCTGCGGTTTCGCCAGCGCGTTTTTCAGTAAACGCAGCTGTGCTGCGGGCATGCCGAGTTTATCGAGGGTGATGGCGCTGTTTTCACTTTGCAGCAGCCGCACCACGGCTTTTTCGCCCTGGCTTACCGGTAGCGTTGAGAGACGAAACGCCGCCAGTTTGTCCTCTATTTCCAGCGTAAACTGTCCGTCCTGCGGCAGACGCCGTTCGGCGATATCCAATCCTCCGAGAATTTTCAGGCGCGCCAGAATCGCAGCGGGTTGTGCTTCAGAAGGCTGAGGTAGTTTGTGCAACACGCCATCGATGCGCAGACGCACCCGCAGTCCATGGCGCTGCGGTTCAAAATGCACATCTGAGGCGCGCCGCTGAATGGCCTGGCGCAAAATCTGATCGACCGCGTTAATCGCTGACTCAGCGCTGGCCTGTTCACGTGGTGCTGCAGCGGCATCCGGCTCGTGCAGCAACTGCTCAAGCCGTGCCGCAGGCCAGCACTCGACCTCCACCTTGCACTGGCTGGCGAACTGTAGCGCTTCCAGCAGCAGCGGATCGGGTGTGTCGGCTACCGCTACGCGCAGTAGCGTGGCGTCATGGTGCAGAATCACCGCCTGATAACGGGCGCACAACGTGTGCAGCGCACTATTAGGGTTGTCCATCAGTTGGCATCCTTGTCGGCAAAGCGGAACTGCTCAAGGCAGCTATCGCGCAGGCTGCTGTTATCGCTGGTACAAGTGCGTTGCCAGCTCAACGTGCCATCCGTTGCGCTCCAAATCGGCAGCATTTCAACCGTTAATCCGCTGAGACTTTCCTGGCCGGTCAGGTTGATGGTTCCGTTGACCACGCTAAGCGTTGCCACATAGCGCGAACCTTTGGCCACCGGAATGCCGCGTTCTCCTGCCTGACACTGCGCCGGTCCGCCGCGCTCAATGGCACAGAGTTCTACTGCTGTTTTGTACGGCACCATGGTTTGCAGCATGTCGGTGAGCGCTGCGCGTTGCAGGTAGTTTTGATAAGCCGGTAAACCGATGGCGCTGAGAATGGCGACGATGCCAATCACAATCATTAATTCGATAAGGGTAAAACCGCGTTGTCTGTCCATAGTGAGGCTCCTTGTTGTGGAGCCGCTACGGTAGAAAAGGGCGAGGGAAAGCGGAAGTCATGGCTGCGCGAGGCTGGAAAGCATCGCGCAGAGAATCGTCAGATTTACAGCGGAGATAACAGCATTTTGGAAGCCAGCTCGCATATCTGCCGCACTAACACGCGGCAGAACGGGGCATTAAAGCTCGCGGAAACGCATCGACAGATCCAGCGCGCGCACATGTTTGGTCAGCGCACCCACAGAGACATAATCAACGCCGGTCTGGGCAATTTGTGGCAGCGTGGTTTCGGTTACGTTGCCAGAGACTTCCAGCAGCGCGCGTTTGTGGGTTAGCGCAACCGCTGCATGCATCATCTCAAGGCTAAAGTTGTCGAGCATGATGATGTCCGCTCCGGCATCGATGGCATCCTGCAGTTCCGCCAGCGATTCAACTTCAACTTCTACCGGCACATCCGGCGACAGCCACAGCGCTTTTTCTACGGCGTTACGCACCGAGCCGCTGGCGATAATGTGGTTTTCTTTTATCAGGAAAGCATCCGAAAGGCCTAAACGGTGGTTATTACCGCCACCGCACAACACCGCATATTTCAGCGCGGTACGCAGGCCTGGCAAGGTCTTGCGTGTATCAAGCAACTGGGTTTCGCTGCCCGCCAGCAGGGCGACATAACGGCTAACCTCGGTGGCCACGCCAGAGAGCGTCTGCACGAAGTTGAGTGCGGTGCGTTCTGCGGTTAACAGCAGGCGCGCCGGGCCGGTAAGCTCGAACAGCAGCTGATCGGCAACCAGCGCTTGTCCATCTTCTACATGCCAGTTAAGAGTGACTTTATTACCGAGCTGGATAAATACTTCCTCTACCCAGCGTTTACCACAAAAAACACCGGCTTCACGGGTGATGACTTTTGCCACCGCCTGCTTTTCTGCCGGCAGCAGCAACGCGGTGATATCGCGATTCGCATCCACTTCGCCACCTAAATCCTCCTGAAGCGCCTGGGCAACGGCTTCCGGGATATCCTGTTCTATACGTTTAATCAGTTCCTGACGGCGATGATCGGGATCGTAACGACGCGTTGCCATGGTTTTGCCACTCCACAAGACGAAATTTCTTGCGCTCACCTTAGCCTGATTTATCGACCATTGCCAGTTGCTGGCGGTGAAATGTTTAGTATCCTGAACTCGGCCGCGTCGGCGCATTAAGTCGCAAGTCTGCTGGGTGAAACATGTTATTCTCAGCCTGATTTTGCTTAGGATTTAACAGCATGAAACTGGAAGAGGGCTGGATTACCAGCGCGCGTAAAGTACCTTCACCACACTTCAATCAGCGTCCAAATGATGAAGTGCCCTCGCTGTTGGTGATTCACAACATCAGCTTACCGCCCGGTGAGTTTGGCGGGCCGTGGATTGATCGCTTATTTACCGGCACGTTGCCTGCCGATGCGCATCCCTATTTTGCGGACATCGCCCATTTACGCGTGGCGGCGCACTGTTTAATTCGTCGCGACGGCGAGCTGGTGCAATACGTCTCTTTCGATCAGCGCGCCTGGCACGCCGGCGTGTCGCAGTTTGAAGGACGTGAAAGCTGCAACGATTTTTCCATGGGCATTGAACTGGAAGGCACTGATACGCTGCCCTATACCGATGCCCAGTACGCGACTTTGCAACAGGTGACTCAACTCCTGCTGCAGCACTATCCGTTGACGCCAGCGCGCATCACCGGCCATAGCGATATCGCACCAGAGCGGAAAACCGATCCCGGTTCCTCTTTTGACTGGTTGCGCTATAAAGAATCCATCAGGCAGGAGAATCCCTGAGACAGCAGGAGCGGGTATGACGTTGTTTAGCTTGTTATTAGTTTTAGGTTGGGAACGCCTGTTTAAGTTGGGTGAGCATTGGCAACTGGACCATCGGCTGGAGCCGCTGTTTCGTGGCCGCCAGCGTTTTTCCCTGCTGCGCACGCTGATGATGACAGTGATAGCGATGCTGATCGTCTGGCTGGTGGTGTGGAGCCTGAAAGGCATCTTGTTTGGCGTGGCGCAACTGCTGTTCTGGATTTTGGTGGGATTGCTGTGTATTGGCGCGGGTTCGGTGCGACTGCACTATCACAGCTATCTCAAAGCCGCGAGCCATGACGATGAAGCGGCGCATCAGGCGATGGCGGCTGAACTGACGCTGATTCACGGCGTGCCGGTTGAGTGCAGCGAGCGCGAGTTCCTGCGTGAACTGCAGAACGCGCTGATTTGGATTAACTTCCGCTTCTATCTTGCACCGCTGTTCTGGTTTGTGGTCGGTGGACCTTACGGCCCGGTGCTGCTGGTGGGTTATGCGTTTCTGCGCGCCTGGCAGAGCTGGCTGGCGAAGCATCAGACGCCGCTGGCGCGCTCGCAGTCTGGCGTTGATCGTCTGCTGCACGTTTTGGACTGGATCCCCGTGCGTTTGGCCGGCGTGGCTTACGCGCTGCTCGGCCACGGCGAACGTGCGCTGCCAGCGTGGTTTGCCGCGCTGGGCGATCTGCATCGCCCGCAATATCAGGTGCTGACCAGCCTGGCGCAGTTCTCGCTGGCGCGCGATCCGCACATGGATAAAGTCGAAACGCCACGTGTTGCAGTGGCGTTGGCGAAACGTATTTCTCTGGTGCTGGTGGTGGTGGTCGCGCTGTTGACGATCTACGGCACGCTGGTGTGATCGGCTGGCGGCACGCCAAAATCCGGTGTGCCGTCTTCACGCCAGTCGAAATATTTCAAGCGCGTATGGCGATTCGGATCCCACAGCGGATCGCCCTCAATTTCGGTGTAATTGCGCGCGTGATACACCAGCACCGCTCTTCCCGCTTCATCCACCGTAAAGCTGTTGTGTCCCGGCCCATACTGCTGATTATCCCAGCTGGTGGCAAATACCGGTCGCGCGGATTTACGCCAGGCGTTGATGTTGAGCGGATCGGCCAACACATCAATGCTTAATATCCCCAGACAGTAATTTTCATCGGTCGCGCTAGCGGAATAGGTGACAAACAGCTGGTCGCCATGCTGAATCACCGCCGGTCCTTCATTAACGCTAAATCCTGCGCACTCCCATTCATACTCCGGTCGGCTCAGCATCAGCGGGGCGCTTTTTAGCGTCCACGGATTGAGCAACTCGGCGAGATACAGGTTAGAGTTTCCGGGAATCGCCGGATCTTTTTGCGCCCACAGATACCAGTGTTTACCTTGATGGTGGAAGTAGGTGGCGTCCAGTGAGAAGGAGTCGATGGGCGTATGTACGCGGCGGCAGGGCTGCCAGTTACCGCTCAGCGGCTCGGCATCATTACACACCAGCGCATACATGCGGTGCTGGAACAGGCCATCTTTTATCGCCCGCGTCGGTGCGGCGGCGAAATAGATCACCCATTGCCCGTTGATGTGATGCAGTTCTGGCGCCCAGATCAGCGCGCTAAACGGGCCGGTATCCGGTTTGTGCCACACCGTTACCGCTTCTGCCTCAATCAGGCCAGCCAGCGTTGAGGCATAGCGAATCTCCAGTCGGTCATATTCCGGCACCGAGGCGATAAAATAGTAGCCATCGGCATGGCGCAGAATAAAGGGATCGGCGCGTTGCGTAATAAAAGGATTGGGCCAGCTCATTTGATCTCTCCAGGTTGCGCGGTCGCAGAGGACGCGATAGGGGATTCGTGGTGTGAATGGGCACGGCGCAGCGCCAGGTCGGCCTGAATCGTACGCATTAAGTTGCGATCCACTTTCATTAAACGCACGACGCCGGCAGTGATCAGATATCCCACGCCCGGAATGACCGTGAACAGCAGCATGATGCCGTTAATCGCGTTGGGAGCCTGCTGTTTTGCGCCGGCATCGTAGCCATAAATCGACAGCAGGAAACCGACCATCGCCCCCGCCACCGCCAGCCCCACTTTGAGGAAGAACAGGTTGCCGGAGAAGCTCATACCAGTGATGCGTTTGCCGGTTTTCCATTCGCCGTAATCATCCACGTCGGCCATCAGCGACCAGTGCAGCGGCGAGGGAATCTGGTGCAGGATATTCAGCAGGAAGTAGGCGATGACCACCGCGACGGTGGCGTGCGGATCAATCCAGTAGAAGCCGCACGAGAACAGCGCCAGCGCGATGTTGGTCCAGAAGAACACCTTGAGCTTGCACCAGCGATCGGTGAGGATTTTTGCCAGCGTGCTGCCGAACATCATGCCGATGACGCCAAGGCTGATAAACAGCGTGGCAAAGTGCGTTGATTGCCCCATCACCCAGGTGACGTAGTACATGGTGGCGGCCATGCGGATAAAACCGGGGCAGACGTTGCAGAAGGTCAGCAGCAGAATGCGCACCCACTGATCGTTTTTCCACACGTCGCGCAAATCTTGTTTCAAATCATCGTTGCTTGGCGTCGCGGGATGAATGCGTTCACGCACATTGGCAAAACAGAACAGGAACATCGCCAAACCGATCAGCGCTAGCACGCCCATGGCCATTTGGTAACCGCGCGCTTTGTTGTCGCCGCCAAACCATTCGGCCATCGGCAGCAGCGAAAGTGAGAGGATCAGCGTGGCAATGCCCACCATCACAAAGCGATAGGACTGACATGACACGCGCTCACCCGGATCGTTGGTGATCACACCGCCCAGCGAGCAGTAAGGAATGTTGATGGCGGTGTAAGTGAGTGACATCAGAAAGTAAGTGACAAACGCCCAGATAACCTTGTTGTCATAGCTCCACTCCGGCGTGGTGAACATCAGCACGCTAAACAGCACGTAAGGCACGGAAACCCACAGCAGCCACGGACGGAAGCGGCCCCAGCGACTTTGCGTACGATCGGCAATGGCGCCCATGATCGGATCGGTTACCGCATCAAGTACGCGTACCGACAGTAATAGTGTACCGACCAGCGCCGGGGCTAAACCAAACACATCAGTGTAGAAATAATTGAGGAACAGCATGATGGCACCGCCAATCATGTTGCATCCGGCATCGCCCATGCCATATCCCAGTTTCTCTCTGAACGAGAGGGCTGCTCCTTTCATTGATCGTCTCCAGCGATATGATGAGCAGGAATTATCTGTGCAAAATCAGTAATCTGCTGGGGAGCAAATGGTCGGGTAGATGGACAAAACGCGCGGGCGGGGAAAAGTGTGAGCCAGATCAGAAGTGCTGCCCGGCATCAGTGTGCCGGGCAGGGAACAACATTACGCTTTCTGTAGTTTGTTCTTGATGGTGTAACCGATAGCCAGAATCACCAGCCATACCGGAATCAACCATACCGATATCGCCATGCCTGGCGTCATCAGCATAATGACCAACACACCGGCGAGGAACACCAGGCAAATCCAGTTACCCAGCGGATAGAGCACCGCTTTGAAGCGCGTGGTGACACCTTGCTGATCTTTCTTTTTACGGAATTTCAGATGCGCGAGGCTGATCATCGCCCAGTTGATCACCAGTGCGGAAACCACCAGCGCCATCAGCAGGCCAAAGGCTTCGCCTGGCATCAGGTAGTTGATCAGTACACACAGCAGGGTCGCCACGGCTGAGACCAGAATGGTGGCGACCGGCACGCCGCGACTGTCCACTTTCAGCAATGCTTTCGGCGCGTTACCCTGTTGCGCCAGGCCGAACAGCATGCGGCTGTTGCAGTAAACGCAGCTGTTGTAGACCGACAGCGCCGCCGTCAGGATTACCACGTTCAGCGCGTTGGCCACAAAGGCATCGCCCAGCTCATGAAAAATCAGCACGAACGGGCTGGTATCCGCCGTCACGCGCGTCCACGGCAGCAGCGAAAGCAGCACCGCCAGTGAGCCAATATAGAAAATCAGAATACGCCACAACACCTGATTGGTGGCTTTCGGGATGCTCTCTTGTGGATTGTCGGCTTCTGCGGCAGTGATGCCCACCAGCTCCAGACCACCAAACGAGAACATAATGATTGCCATCATCATCACCAATCCGGTCATGCCGTGCGGCAGGAAGCCGCCCTGATCCCACAGGTTGCTGACGCTCGCCTGCGGGCCTCCGTTGCCGCTAAACAGCAACCAGCCACCGAACAGAATCATGCCGATGACCGCGACCACTTTGATAATCGCGAACCAGAACTCCATCTCACCGAACACTTTGACGTTGGTCAGGTTAATGGCGTTGATCAATACAAAGAAGATGGCGGCGGTGGCCCAGGTAGGGAAGTCAGGCCACCAGAATTGTACGTACTTGCCCACAGCGGTGAGTTCGGCCATGGCAACCAGCACATACAGCACCCAATAGTTCCAGCCCGAGGCGAAACCGGCGAAGTTGCCCCAATATTTGTAGGCGAAGTGACTGAAGCTGCCGGCAACCGGCTCTTCAACCACCATCTCGCCGAGTTGGCGCATGATCAGAAAGGCAATAAAACCGGCAATCGCATATCCCAGAATCACGGCCGGACCGGCCGATTGAATCACTGATGCGCTACCCAGAAACAGGCCAGTACCTACGGCTCCGCCCAGCGCAATCAGCTGAATATGGCGATTCTTTAAGCCGCGGTGCAGCGTGTCGCCATGCTGTTGTTCCATACAAACCTCGTGATGTTGTTATTGTGCACCTGCAGTGCGCGCACTGTAAGGCTGTTTACCTTAATGTATTCTTTTCTTTACGGTATCTGGCGTGCTGTGTGCATGCATGAGCTACCACGGCGTTCAGAATAGTGATAAGCGCGTCAGTTTGCACCTGCTTTTGCTTTTTGTGCTGAGAGATGACTGAAAAAGCAGCAGCATCCTCTGCGCGCCCGTCGCAGTATTTCTGCCATGAAAAAAGGGTGAACACGAATAGGTTTCCCTTATGGTTGGGCCGTTTTCTGGGCGCTAACTCAGTGTAAGGTTAGGTAAAAGTGCAATTCATTAACATTTGCCGTGTGCGTGGGATTTCTCGCTTGATGCCGGTAGGTTAGCGCACCAGCGCTGCGATCATCCCCTGAAGTGTGACCGCACCCATATAGACACAAGGTGAATACTTTGTTACTTTACCGGCACCATTTTTCAATTGGTATTACCAATTTACTCCGGACGTTTGGCTGATAAGAAGGGAAGATGGCCTACAGTAAAATTCGCCAACCCAAGCTCTCCGATGCGATTGAGCAACAGCTGGAATCCCTCATTATGGAAGGGACGCTCCAGCCGGGTGAAAAACTGCTCCCCGAGCGTGAACTGGCGAAACAGTTTGATGTCTCACGTCCATCCTTGCGCGAAGCGATTCAGAGCCTGGAAGCTAAAGGCCTGCTGCTACGTCGTCAGGGCGGCGGCACCTTCGTCCAAAAAAATCTCTGGCAAAGCCTGAGCGACCCGCTGGTCGGTCTGCTTGCCGAACATCCAGAATCTCAGTTTGACCTGCTGGAAACCCGCCATGCGCTGGAAGGCGTGGCTGCCTATTACGCGGCACTGCGTGGCACCGATGAAGATTTGCAGCGCATCCGCGACTGCCATGTTCATATTCAGCAGGCACAGGACAGCGGCGATCTCGACGCCGAAGCGGATGCAGTGATGAAGTATCAGATCGCTGTCACAGAAGCCGCCCATAATGTGGTGTTGCTGCATCTGCTGCGTTCCATGGGCCCTATGCTGGAACAAAACGTCCGTCAGAATTTTGAATTGCTCTACGCTCGTCGGGAAATGCTGGCGAAAGTGAGCGGTCACCGCGCCAGTATCTACGAGGCGATTGTAGCTCGTGAGCCAGAACAAGCACGCGAGGCATCTCATCGTCACCTGGCGTTCATTGAGGAAATCTTGCTGGATAGAAGTCGGGAGCAGAGTCGTCGTGAACGCTCCCTGCGTCGTTTACAGCAACGTAAGGAATAACGCACGGCAACGAACGTGCGGAAAACACGACGGGCCTGTCTTCTTGTGCTGTGAACCAGAAGCAAAGCACAAGAAGACAGGCTCCTGATAATTTCAACGTATTAGACACAGATAAGGAATACACCCCATGTCAGAACGTTTACAGAATGACGTGGATCCGATCGAAACTCGTGATTGGCTACAAGCGATCGAATCGGTCATCCGTGAAGAAGGTGTTGAGCGCGCGCAGTATCTGATTGATCAGGTAATGAGTGCAGCACGCAAAGGTGGCGTGAAAGTTGCCGCAGGTTCCTCTGCAATCAGCAACTACATTAACTCTATTGCTGTTGAAGATGAGCCGGACTATCCGGGCAACACCTCTCTTGAACGTCGTATCCGTTCCGCAATTCGTTGGAACGCCATCATGTCGGTGCTGCGTGCGTCGAAGAAAGATCTGGAGTTGGGTGGCCATATGTCCTCCTTCCAGTCTTCCGCGACCATTTATGAAGTGTGCTTTAACCACTTCTTCCGCGCGCGTAGCGACAAAGACGGCGGCGATCTGGTTTTCTTCCAGGGTCACATTTCTCCAGGTATCTACGCCCGCGCCTTCCTTGAAGGTCGCTTGAGCGAAGACCAAATGAACAACTTCCGTCAGGAAGTGCAGGGCAAAGGTCTCTCTTCTTACCCGCACCCGAAACTGATGCCGGACTTCTGGCAGTTCCCAACCGTATCAATGGGCCTGGGTCCGTTGAACGCGATCTATCAGGCGAAATTCCTGAAGTATCTGGAACACCGCGGTCTGAAAGACACCTCAGCACAAACCGTTTACGCCTTCCTCGGTGATGGCGAGATGGATGAGCCGGAATCCAAAGGTGCGATCACCATCGCCACCCGCGAGAAGCTGGACAACCTGGTGTTCATCATCAACTGTAACCTGCAGCGTCTGGACGGCCCAGTCACCGGTAACGGTAAGATCATCAACGAGTTGGAAGGCATCTTTGCCGGTGCTGGCTGGAACGTGATCAAAGTGATTTGGGGCGGTCGTTGGGATGAACTGCTGCGTCAGGACACCAGCGGCAAGCTGATTCAGCTGATGAACGAAACCGTTGATGGCGATTATCAGACCTTCAAATCCCGTAACGGCGCGTACGTACGTGAGCACTTCTTCGGTAAATATCCGGAAACCGCAGCTCTGGTGAAAGACTGGTCAGACGAAGAGATCTTCGCGCTGAACCGCGGCGGCCACGATCCGAAGAAAGTCTACGCTGCACTGAAAAAAGCGCAGGAAACCAAAGGTCAGCCAACGCTGATTCTGGCCCATACCATCAAAGGTTATGGCATGGGTGACACTGCTGAAGGTAAAAACATCGCCCACCAGGTTAAGAAGATGAACATGGATGGCGTTCGCTACATCCGCGATCGCTTCAATGTGCCGGTGGCCGATGACAAAATCGAAGAGCTGCCATACGTCACCTTCGAAAAAGGTTCTGAAGAGTACAACTATCTGCACGGTCAGCGTGAGAAGTTGGGCGGCTACCTGCCAACGCGTCAGGCGGAGTTCAGCGAGAAGCTGGAAATGCCAACGCTGGAAGAGTTCCGTCCACTGCTGGAAGAGCAGAATAAAGAGATCTCCACCACCATCGCCTTCGTGCGTGCATTGAACGTGATGCTGAAGAACAAGTCGATCAAAGATCGTCTGGTTCCAATCCTTGCCGACGAAGCCCGTACCTTCGGTATGGAAGGTCTGTTCCGTCAGATTGGTATCTACAGCCCGAACGGTCAGCAGTACACCCCGCAGGACCGCGAGCAGGTTGCGTACTATAAAGAAGACGAGAAAGGCCAGATTCTGCAGGAAGGGATCAACGAGCTGGGCGCAGGTTCATCCTGGCTGGCGGCGGCGACCTCTTACAGCACCAACAACCTGCCGATGATTCCGTTCTACATCTATTACTCGATGTTCGGCTTCCAGCGCATCGGCGATCTGATGTGGCTGGCCGGCGATATGCAGGCACGCGGCTTCCTGGTGGGCGGTACTTCAGGTCGTACTACGCTGAACGGCGAAGGCTTGCAGCACGAAGATGGTCACAGCCACATTCAGTCGCTGACTATCCCGAACTGTATCTCTTACGATCCGTCTTACGCGTACGAAATCGCGGTCATCATGCAAGATGGCCTGGTGCGTATGTACGGCGAAGCGCAGGAAAACATCTACTACTACATCACCACGCTGAACGAAAACTACCACATGCCTGCGATGCCGCAGGGTGCGGAAGAGGGTATCCGTAAGGGTATCTACAAGCTGGAAACCGTAGAAGGTAGCAAAGGCAAAGTGCAGCTGCTGGGTTCAGGTTCAATTCTGCGTCACGTGCGTGAAGCCGCGCAGATCCTGGCGAAAGATTACGGCATCGCTTCTGACGTCTACAGCGTGACCTCGTTCACCGAGCTGGCGCGTGATGGTCAGGATTGTGAGCGCTGGAACATGCTGCACCCAACCGATGAGCCACGCGTACCTTACATCGCGCAAGTGATGAACGAAGCACCGGCCGTCGCATCGACCGACTACATGAAGCTGTTCGCAGAACAGGTGCGCAGCTACGTGCCTTCCAGCGATTATCGCGTGTTGGGTACCGATGGCTTCGGTCGTTCTGACAGCCGTGAAAACCTGCGTCACCACTTCGAAGTGGATGCATCGTATGTGGTTGTGGCTGCGCTGGGTGAGCTGGCTAAACGCGGTGAAATCGATAAGAAAGTGGTGGCAGAAGCCATCACCAAATTCAATATCGACGCCGATAAAGTTAACCCGCGTCTGGCATAAGAGGTAAGAGAGTAATGGCTATCGAAATTAACGTACCGGACATCGGGGCAGACGAAGTTGAAGTCACCGAAATCCTGGTAAAGGTGGGCGACAAAGTTGAAGCTGAACAGTCGCTGATCACCGTGGAAGGCGATAAAGCCTCCATGGAAGTGCCTTCGCCGCAGGCGGGCGTGGTTAAAGAGATCAAAATCTCGACCGGCGACAAAGTCGAAACCGGCTCGCTGATTATGATTTTTGACGCAGAAGGTGCCGCAGAAGCGGCGCCAGCGCCAGCAGAAGAGAAGAAAGCGGAAGCCGCTCCTGCTCCAGCTGCTGCCGCTGCTGCGGTCAGTAAAGAAGTCAACGTACCGGACATCGGCGGCGACGAAGTTGAAGTCACTGAGATCCTGGTGAAAGTGGGCGACACCGTAACGGCTGAGCAGTCGTTGATCACCGTTGAAGGCGACAAAGCCTCAATGGAAGTCCCGGCACCGTTCGCGGGCGTGGTGAAAGAGATCAAAATCTCCACCGGCGACAAAGTGAACACCGGTTCACTGATCATGGTGTTCGAAGCAGAAGGCGCAGCGCCGGCGGCTGCTCCAGCAGCTAAACAGGAAGCGGCTCCAGCAGCAGCACCTGCGGCTTCTGGCGCTAAAGACGTCAACGTCCCAGACATTGGTGGCGACGAAGTTGAAGTCACCGAGATCCTGGTGAAAGTGGGCGACAAAGTCGCTGCTGAGCAATCCCTGATCGTGGTGGAAGGCGACAAAGCCTCAATGGAAGTGCCTGCACCTTTCGCCGGTATCGTGAAAGAGTTGAAAGTGTCGACTGGCGATAAAGTCAGCACCGGTAAACTGATCATGGTGTTCGAAGTGGAAGGCGCGGCACCGGCTGCGGCGCCTGCGGCTAAGCAGGAAGCGGCTCCAGCGGCAGAAGCCGCGAAACCGGCAGCGGCCCCAGCAGCAGCGAAAGCGGATGCGAAAGGCGAGTTCGCTGAGAACGATGCTTACGTACACGCGACGCCGGTGATTCGTCGCCTGGCGCGCGAGTTCGGTGTTAACCTGGCGAAAGTCAAAGGTACCGGCCGTAAAGGTCGCATCCTGAAAGAAGACGTGCAGACTTACGTCAAAGACGCGGTGAAACGCGCTGAAGCGGCTCCGGCTGCAGCAGCCAGCGGCGGAAGCCTGCCAGGTCTGTTGCCTTGGCCGAAAGTGGACTTCAGCAAGTTCGGCGAAATTGAAGAAGTGGAACTGGGTCGTATCCAGAAAATCTCGGGTGCCAACCTGAGCCGTAACTGGGTGGTGATCCCGCACGTTACGCACTTCGACAAAACCGATATCACCGATCTGGAAGCGTTCCGCAAACAGCAGAATGCCGAAGCAGAGAAACGCAAACTGGATGTAAAATTCACGCCAGTGGTGTTCATCATGAAAGCCGTTGCCGCTGCTCTTGAGCAGATGCCACGCTTCAACAGTTCACTGTCTGAAGATGCACAGAAACTGACGCTGAAGAAATACATCAACATCGGTGTGGCGGTTGATACGCCAAACGGTCTGGTGGTTCCGGTGTTCAAAGATGTGAACAAGAAAGGCATCACTGAACTGTCCCGCGAGCTGATGGCGATTTCGAAGAAAGCGCGTGATGGCAAGCTGACCGCCGGCGACATGCAGGGCGGTTGCTTCACCATCTCCAGCCTTGGCGGCCTGGGCACCACGCACTTCGCGCCAATCGTCAACGCGCCGGAAGTGGCTATCCTTGGTGTTTCCAAGTCAGCGATGGAGCCGGTGTGGAACGGTAAAGAGTTTGAGCCGCGTCTGATGATGCCGATCTCACTCTCCTTCGACCACCGCGTGATCGACGGTGCTGATGGTGCGCGCTTTATCACCATCATCAACAACACACTGTCCGACATTCGCCGTCTGGTGATGTGAAGTTAATCAAGGCCGGCGAAAGCCGGCCTTGTTGTAAGCATTCAATGTTGCCGCGGTTGGCAGTTTGTTAACAATTCTGTAAACTCTCGCGGTGAAATGTCCCGGCGGATATAGGGCATTAGAGCTTGGGAAAAGCTTTTTCCTGACTGCCGGTAATCAAACAAGAGGTCATGATGAGTACAGAGATTAAAACTCAAGTCGTGGTACTTGGGGCAGGTCCTGCAGGTTACTCTGCAGCCTTCCGTTGCGCTGATTTAGGTCTGGAAACCGTAATCGTTGAGCGTTACAGCACCCTCGGCGGTGTTTGTCTGAACGTAGGCTGTATCCCGTCAAAAGCGCTGCTGCACGTCGCCAAAGTGATCGACGAAGCAAAAGCCCTGGAAGAGCACGGTATCGTGTTTGGCCAGCCGCAAACTGACATCGACAAAATTCGTTCGTGGAAAGAGAAGGTGATCAACCAGCTCACTGGCGGCCTCGCGGGTATGGCGAAAGGTCGTAAAGTGAAAGTGGTGACTGGCCTCGGCAAATTCACCGGTGCTAACACGCTGGTGGTCGAAGGTGAAGGTGGCGCAACCACCATTAACTTCGATAACGCGATCATCGCGGCCGGTTCTCGTCCAATCGAACTGCCATTCATTCCGCACAACGATCCGCGCGTGTGGGACTCAACCGATGCGCTGGAACTGAAAGAAGTGCCGAAGCGTCTGCTGGTTATGGGCGGCGGCATCATCGGTCTGGAAATGGCCACCGTTTATAAAGCGCTGGGTTCAGAGATCGACGTGGTTGAGATGTTCGACCAGGTGATCCCGGCTGCTGATAAAGACGTAGTGAAAGTCTTTACCAAGCGTATCAGCAAGAAATTCAACCTGATGCTGGAAACCAAAGTGACCGCTGTTGAAGCGAAAGACGACGGTATCTACGTATCGATGGAAGGTAAAAAAGCGCCAGCTGACGCACAGCGTTATGATGCGGTGCTGGTGGCGATTGGTCGCGTACCGAACGGTAAAGGCCTTGATGCGGGTAAAGCAGGCGTGGAAGTGGACGATCGCGGCTTTATCCGCGTCGACAAGCAGATGCGCACCAACGTACCGCACATCTACGCTATCGGTGACATCGTGGGTCAGCCAATGCTGGCGCACAAAGGTGTGCATGAAGGCCACGTAGCGGCGGAAGTGATCTCGGGTCTGAAGCACTACTTCGACCCGAAAGTGATCCCATCCATTGCTTACACCGAGCCAGAAGTTGCCTGGGTTGGTCTGACCGAGAAAGAAGCCAAAGAGAAAGGCATCAGCTACGAAGTGTCCACCTTCCCGTGGGCCGCTTCAGGCCGTGCTATTGCGTCTGATTGTGCAGACGGCATGACTAAACTGATCTTCGACAAAGAGACTCACCGTGTTATCGGTGGTGCGATTGTCGGCACCAACGGCGGCGAGCTGCTGGGTGAAATCGGTCTGGCGATTGAAATGGGCTGTGATGCCGAAGATATCGCTCTGACCATTCACGCGCACCCAACGCTGCATGAATCAGTTGGCCTGGCTGCCGAAGTGTTCGAAGGTAGCATCACTGACCTGCCGAACCCGAAAGCGAAAAAGAAATAAGTTCGCGCTTTGAATAAATTAACGGCTCATTTAAGGAGCCGTTTTTTATTAGTGGTTCTATTTAAATAAACAAATAAAAAAGGCGCAAGAGCTAACACATGCGCAATGCCGGAATAGCGGGAGCGGACTCCCGCTAGTGAATTTTTACTGTTGCGCTTCGTAAGCCATAACAGCCGATAATTCAGCAGTGAATATCCGTAATCGTAATTCACAGAGTGAACTGCGATTAACCAGACACAATCCTAATAGAATGAGCCCGCTGATAATCAGCTTGCTGAATATAGACTTCATAGTCACGTTCCTCTTGATTTAGCACGAGCAAGCGACTACCCTGACATTTCTCAGGTGTTAGGGTATGATGCTTGCCCGTGCGGTTAATGAAAGTTAACTGCACGGTTTTACGCTCCACAACCTACCCCAATCTTTTCAGCTTGAAGCAAGTTGCCTCAAGCGCCCGCAGGCAGTCTACGCCAAACTTCTTTTATTTCATCTAATATTTTAAATTATTTATAATTAATGGATTTTTATATTATCTAATCATTTAAATAGATCGCGTAATGGATGTTTTTAATTAAAAATTAATTTCTTTAAGCCGATCAATAAAATGACTTGGTGGCACGGGCAGATATTTCCGGCTCGGATAGTAGAGCCAGAATCCTTCTTTTACCTGAGTGAAGTTCGCCAGTATTTCCACTAACTCAACGCGAATTAAAACTTCCCGCACCGTAGCTTCATGCAGAAAGGCAATGCCTACGCCCGCACGGGCTGCCTGTAATATCGCTCATTACTACCCTGCAGAATGCGCAGGCTCATAACCAGAAGTTAGTGAATCAACTTAACGAGATGGCTGGAGGTTATGATGCAACAGCCGCTCAGCTAGCGTTAGCGTGGGTGCTGGCAAAAGGCGAGTTTATTGTGCCGATTCCCGGCGCCAGCAAAATCGCCCATCTGGAACAGAACTGCGCCGCCGCCGATTTAGCATTACGTCATACGGACGTCGCCACGCTGGACGAGTTGTTTAGCGAGAAAAATATTCTGGGCGAACGCTATAACGACAGCGAATTCGTGCTGGTTGATCGTTAACACTCTTCTCCGTACATAAGAACAAGCAGGCTTTCATAGCCTACTTTTTTATGTGATCCCGCTCAATTTGCAGATGAAGCTGCTAAAAAACGCACGAATGTTGCTTTTTTGTAAACAGATTAACAATCAGGCGAAATGCTGCTATGCTGCCCCACGCGGAACCGGGCACCTCACCCTACTGTTCGACAGCATCAAGGGGTGCACCGGAAAGCTATACAATGAGAGCGAGGAGAACGTCGTGCTAGAAGAATACCGTAAGCACGTTGCCGAGCGTGCTGCCCAGGGAATCGTACCTAAGCCGTTAGATGCTTCCCAAATGGCCGCGCTGGTTGAACTGCTGAAAAACCCGCCAGCGGGTGAAGAAGAATTCCTGACCGACCTGTTGGTCAACCGTGTCCCACCAGGTGTTGATGAAGCGGCGTACGTAAAAGCCGGTTTCCTGGCAGCTGTCACTAAGGGCGAAGCCCACTCTCCTCTGGTTACTCGCGAAAAAGCCGTTGAGCTGCTGGGCACCATGCAGGGCGGTTATAACATCCATGCGCTGATTGAAGCGCTAGAAGATGAAGCCTTAGCGCCGATTGCTGCCGAAGCCCTGTCTCACACGCTGCTGATGTTCGATAACTTCTACGATGTCGAAGAGAAAGCCAAAGCGGGTAACCCACACGCGAAAAAAATTATCCAGTCCTGGGCCGATGCCGAATGGTTCCTGAAGCGTCCAAAACTGGCTGAAAAAATTACCACCACCGTGTTCAAAGTGACCGGCGAAACCAACACCGACGACCTCTCTCCGGCGCCGGATGCATGGTCACGTCCGGATATTCCACTGCACGCGCTGGCAATGCTGAAGAACGCCCGTGAAGGCATCGAACCCGACGATGCGGGTAACATTGGCCCGATCAAACAGATCGAAGCACTGCAGACCAAAGGCTTCCCGTTGACCTACGTCGGCGACGTTGTCGGTACCGGTTCTTCACGTAAATCCGCCACCAACTCGGTGCTGTGGTTTATGGGCGATGATATTCCTTACGTGCCAAACAAAAAGGGCGGCGGTCTGTGCCTCGGCGGTAAAATCGCTCCTATCTTCTTCAACACCATGGAAGATGCGGGCGCCTTGCCGATCGAGCTCGACGTTGATCGTCTGAACATGGGCGATGTCATTGACGTTTACCCGTACAAAGGCGAAGTGCGCAATCACGAAACCGACGAATTGTTGGCGACCTTTGAGCTGAAAACCGACGTGCTGCTGGACGAAGTCCGTGCTGGCGGTCGTATTCCGCTGATCATCGGTCGCGGCCTGACCACCAAAGCGCGCGAATCGCTGGGTCTGCCGCATAGCGATGTGTTCGTACAAGCCAAAGATGTGGCTGTTAGCACCCGCGGTTACTCGCTGGCGCAGAAAATGGTCGGCCGCGCTTGCGGCGTAGAGGGTGTCCGTCCGGGCTCATACTGCGAACCAAAAATGACCTCAGTGGGTTCTCAGGACACCACCGGTCCAATGACCCGTGATGAACTGAAAGACCTGGCGTGCCTCGGCTTCTCGGCTGACCTGGTGATGCAGTCATTCTGCCATACCGCCGCCTATCCGAAGCCGGTCGACGTGACCACGCACCATACGCTGCCAGACTTCATCATGAACCGTGGCGGCGTGTCGCTGCGTCCGGGCGATGGCGTTATCCACAGCTGGCTGAACCGTATGCTGCTGCCAGATACCGTTGGTACCGGCGGTGACTCACACACCCGTTTCCCAATCGGTATTTCCTTCCCGGCAGGCTCTGGTCTGGTGGCGTTTGCTGCTGCGACGGGCGTGATGCCGCTGGATATGCCGGAATCGGTGCTGGTGCGCTTCAAAGGCGAAATGCAGCCGGGTATCACTCTGCGCGATCTGGTACACGCCATTCCGCTGTATGCGATCAAAGCTGGCTTGCTGACCGTTGAGAAGAAAGGGAAGAAGAACATCTTCTCTGGCCGCGTGCTGGAAATCGAAGGTCTGCCGAAACTGAAAGTTGAGCAGGCATTTGAGCTGACCGATGCCTCGGCTGAGCGTTCTGCTGCCGGCTGTACCATCAAGCTGGATAAAGAGCCGATCATCGAGTATCTCAACTCGAACATCGTGCTGCTGAAGTGGATGATCTCGGAAGGCTACGGCGATCGTCGTACGCTGGAGCGCCGCATTGAAGGCATGCAGAAATGGTTGGCCGATCCGCAACTGCTGGAAGGCGATGCGGATGCTGAGTACGCGGCGGTGATCGATATCGATCTGGCCGAGATCAAAGAGCCAATTCTGTGCGCACCGAACGATCCAGACGACGCGCGTTGGTTGTCTGACGTGCAGGGCGAGAAGATTGACGAAGTGTTCATCGGTTCGTGCATGACCAACATCGGTCACTTCCGCGCGGCCGGTAAGCTGCTGGATGCCCATAAAGGCCAGCTGCCAACCCGTCTGTGGGTGGCGCCGCCAACCAAAATGGACGCCGCCCAGCTGACCGAAGAGGGCTATTACAGCGTCTTTGGTAAGAGCGGTGCGCGTATCGAAATTCCGGGCTGTTCACTGTGCATGGGTAACCAGGCGCGTGTGGCAGACGGCGCGACGGTGGTTTCCACCTCAACCCGTAACTTCCCGAACCGTCTGGGGACCGGCGCGAACGTCTTCCTGGCGTCAGCGGAACTGGCGGCGGTCGCTTCGCTGCTTGGCAAGCTGCCAACGCCGGACGAGTATCAGCAGTTCATGCTGCAGGTTGATAAGACCGCGGCTGACACGTATCGCTACCTCAACTTTGATCAGCTGGGGCAATACACTGACAAAGCCGACACAGTGATCTTCCAGACTGCCGTTTAATCGGTTATCGGGATGAACAAGGGGACGATGAAAATCGTCCCTTTTTTTATGCCCTTTTTTCCGCTGACATCTCCAGGCATAATGCGAGCGCGATCCCACTTTATTCAGCGTGCTGCGCACAAAATGCACTAACACTGTGCTGCACAGCGCGTCATCAGTATGAGGCAATCATGGAATATGAATTTCTGCGTGATTTGACCGGTCAGGTCAAAGTGCGTATGTCGATGGACCACGAAGCGGTGGGGCACTGGTTCAACGAAGAGGTCAAAGACAATCTGCCGTTGCTGGATGAGGTTGAGGCCGCCGCCCAACAGGTGAAAGGCACCATTAATCAGTGGCAGCGTGTCGGGCATGAATACACGCTGTGGCTGGATGATGAAGAGGTGATGATTCGTGCCAACCAGCTGGCGCTGGAAGATGACGGCATGGAAGAGGGCATGACTTATTACGACGAAGAGAGCCTCTCTTTCTGTGGCGTCGACGATTTTCTCGCAGTGATTGCCGCTTATCGGCTGTTTATTGCCGGTAAATAACTAAACAGTAAGGTCGCCATTGATGGCGACCCAGACGATTACCGCGCCGCGCCACTTGCCACGGAATGCGCATGCGTCACCTGTTCCTCATCGACGATAGGTTCAACTTTACCCATCAGGAACAGATAGTTAAGAATGCCAATTACCACCAGCACCGCCGAGAACACCAGCGCCCAGGTAAAGTGACCGGTTGCGCCAACAATCGCGCCGGTTATGATTGGACCCACCGCGCCGCCCATGTTTGAAACGGTATTCTGCAGCCCCGCCACAATCGACACGCTGTTTTGCGGTGCCACATCGCCCGGCAAGGCCCACACTTGTGATGCCGCCACGGTGGTGCCGGATTTGGCGATACACAGCAGCAGCACGGTCATAAACACCGAATCGGTGAACGGGGCAAATCCGATACACAGCGCCATCAGCAGGCCGATGGTGAGAAACAGTTTGCGTGTAGCGGTCAGCGACAGCACTTTGTTATGCACCATGCGATCCGATGCCCAACCCGCCAGCACTTCAATCACCATGCCACAGATCAGCGGCAGCGCAGCCACCATCCCCATTTTGAGGAAATCCATGCCTTTATCTTTCACCAGATAGGTTGGCAACCAGGTAATAAAGAAATAGGAGGTGTAGTTGATGGTGAAAAAGCCAATGCACATTGCCCAGATATTGCGGTAGCGCAGCAGCTTGTACCACTTCATCGGACGCACGCTTTTGTCGCCGTGCTTTTGCGTCTGGCCATTACGGATGAAGCGCACTTCTTGCTGGCTTATCGACTTATGATCTTCCGGATTCTCGGCGTAGATAAAGTACCAGGCAATCACCCAGAACAAGCCCAGCGCGCCTATAGCGAGGAAGGTCAGACGCCAGTCGAACAGGGCGATCATAAAGACGATCAACGGCATGGCCACCGCACCACCAAATTTGGAGGCACTGTCGAACAGGCCAGAAACCGTGGCGCGTTCGCGATCCGGGAACCAGCGCGCGGTTATGCCCGCGTTGCTGGGATAGGCGGCGGCTTCACCGACGCCGAGTGCTAAACGCAGCGCCAGCAGCGATTTAAAGCCGGTCGCCAGTCCCATCGCCATGGTGGCGATCGACCACCAGCCGACGGCGATACCAAGCCCTTTTTTCTGACCGAAGCGATCGGCAAACCAGCCCGCCGGGATCTGCAACAGCGCATAAGACCAGAAGAACGCCGCCATGATGAAGCCCATCATTTCAGGATTGATATCGAGCTCTTTGATCAGATGCGGAGCCGCTGCCGAGAGAACGGTGCGGTCAATGTAGTTAATGGCGATGGCCAGCCACATCAGGCCAGCAATCCACCAACGGATACGACTCGAGCGCGCAGAGTTAGTCATAGTAATTATCCACTCGAAAAAGGTTACAGAGAAAGGCGGCGTGTTATTCCAGCCCGTTCATCACGTTGATTGGGCGTTTGCCCTGTTGGATGCACTGCACAATTTGCGTCACGCAGCGTTCACCAATCGCGCTGATCGCACCATCGGTGTAACCGGCGATATGCGAAGTGGGAATGAAGTTGCTGAGCGTGAACAGCGGATGCTCGGTCAGCGGTTCCTGCACAAACACGTCAGCCGCTGCTCCGGCGATCACGTTATCCAGCAGCGCCTGATAAAGATCCTGCTCATTCACTACGCCGCCGCGTGAGGCATTAATCAGGAAGGCATTTTTCTTCATGCGTTTGAGGCGCGCGGCATTAAACAGATTCTGCGTTTTGTCGGTAAGCGGCATGTGCAGAGTGATAAAATCGCTGGTTTCGGTCAGCTGATCCAGCGTGACGAAGTCGATGCCGTGTTCAGCAGCAAACGGCTCATCAGGATAAAAATCAAATGCGATCACCCGCATGTTGAAACCTCTGGCGCGCAGCGCGACCTGCTTACCAATATTGCCCAGCCCGATGATGCCCAGCGTTTTGCCGTACACGTCGGTGGCAAAAATACGCGGCCAGCAGCCCGCTCGGGTTTCGATGGCGGCTTGGGTGATCTGACGCGCGCTGTTAAGGATCAAAGCAAAGGCGAAATCAGCGACAGCATGTTTGTTGGCATCCGGCACGTTGGTGACGTAAATTCCGCGTGCACGCGTGGCATCCAGATTGATGTTGTCGACGCCAACGCCGTGCTTACAGACGATTTTCAGCTGCGGTGCTAACGCCAGCAGCTCTTCGTTGATGTCGGTAAAAGCCACGATCAGCGCCACGGTGTCAGCCAGATGTGGCTGGAGTGCGCTCAGCGGCGCATCGGCGGGCAGCGTGATCAGCTCAAAACCGTGCTGTTGCAGCGTGGTTATCGGCGTCGCGTCATATTTTGCAAACGACGGTGAGGTACAGATGACTTTCATAATTCTTCCCGATGTTGAAAATAAATACCGTTCCCGCGGATCGCATGCATCGTAGCGGCGCAATTTATTGCGCGAAAAATCGCGCCGCTACGGCTTGTGCGGCGATTGAAATCGGCTTCACGCTGCTATGGTGATGACTCTAATTACTGCAAATACTGATTCACAATCTGGCGGATCTTCTGCTCTTCTTCGGCAGAGAAACTCACCGCGTAGCGGCTGTCACCAACCTCAAAACCAAGCAGCGTCACCGCTTTTTTCACTGCAGCGGGAGAGAAGCCGACGCTATACAGATCGGTGCGCAGACCGGTCACATTCTCTTGCGCCAGGCGCGAACCTTCGATATCGCCAGCATGGAAGCGCGCCCAAATCGCGTTGATCTCTTTAGGCGCCACGTTAGCAAGGCCAGAAATGCAGGCCGAGCAGCCGTCGACAAAGCCCTGATGGATCAGCGAATCCGGGCCGTTCAGCACATCAAAACTGTTGATGCCTGCAGCCGCTTGCAGAAAGCCGCTCAGGCTCTCATAGCTGCCGGCGCTGTCTTTGATACCGATGATGTTTGGGTGTGCGGCCAGCGTGCGTACGGTTTCCGGTTGCAGCGTGTTGCCGGTGCGCGCCGGAATGTTGTAAAGGAACAGCGGCACGTCGATGGCGTCAGCCACCGCGCGATAGTGGGCAATCAGCTCTTCCTGCTTTAGCGGCACGAAATAGGGTGTGATGACCGAAACCGCATCCACGCCCAGCTTCGCCACTTGTTTCCCAAGGCGAATGGTTTCACGCGTGGAGATCTCGCCAATGTGCGCCACCACCGGTGCGCTGCCGTTCACTTCATCAACGCAGGTCTGCGTTACCGCCAGCTTCTCCTGTTCGTTCAGCACGAAGAATTCGCCGTTGGTGCCGCCGCAAAAGATACCGTTGCCGGCGCTTAACTGGCGTTGTACCTGCTCGCGCTGGGCGGCTGGGTTGAATGCGCCGTCGCGATCAAAGGTGGTGACGATGGCGGTTAACACGCCCTGAATTTTCTTACTCATGTTGTCCTCGATAATCCTTAGTGATTCAAAGCCGGAAACAGCGTCAGGTAGACTTTTCGTACGTCTTCGGCGCCCACTTTCATCGGTACATTCTTCATCAGGCGCTGCACGTCGAGCGCGGCTTCCACCAGATACGGCAAATGATCCGGGCCGATACCCAGCTCTTCCAGGCTGGCGGGCAGCTTCAGGCGCTTCACCAGTGCGGCAAAATACGCCACCAGCGCGTGGGATTTGGCTTCGTCGTCCAGCGTGATGTCGGCATCCGACAGCAGATCGTAAACCTGAGCGAATTTGCTCACCGCCGCCGGTCGTACAAAGCGCATGCAGGGCGCGAGGAGAATGGCGTTGGCGACGCCGTGCGGCAGATGATATTTGCCGCCCAGCGGATAAGACATGGCATGTACCAGATGCGTACCGGCATGTGCAATCGATGCACCACCGTAATAAGACGCCCACAGCATATTCAGGCGCGCTTCGAGATTGTCGGGTTCGGCGATAGTGGTTTCGAGGCTGGCAAACAGCTTTTTCATGCCGATCAGCGCATAGTTATCGCTCACCGGGTTCGCCACGGTCGCGGTAAAGCACTCAATCAAATGGCACAGCGCATCGATACCGGTGGAAGAAGCGATGTGCGGTGGCATGCTGGTGGTGAGTTCTGGCACCAGCGCGACATAATCTGGCAGCATCACCGGCGTGATAATGCCGACTTTGGTCTCTTTCTCGGGGATCGCCAGAATCGCGTTGGGCGTGGCTTCCGAGCCAGTACCTGCGGTGGTCGGAATCAGCAGCGAAGTGGTGCGCGTGTGCGGCTTCTCACCAGCCAGTAACGCCTCCAGTGTCGGCGCATCTTCGACACACAGAATCGACAGCAGCTTAGCGACATCCAGTACGCTGCCACCGCCGATGCCAATCACCAGATCCACATCGGTGCTCGGCAGCGCGGCGACAATGGCTGCTACATCGTGCTGGCTAGGCTCTGGCGGCACCGTGTTGACGATGCTCAGGCTGGCAATCTGCTGCGTGAGCTGGGCGATCAGCTTTTGTACCGCCGGAATGCCTTCAATATTCTTATCGGTCACCAGCAGCGCTTTGTCTTTACCTTGCAGTAAATAGCTGAGGTCATTAAGCGCCTGAAAGCCACTGATCACGGTGCTGTTGATATTCATCTCTTACCCTTACGTTTTTTGCGCTGAATGATTGATTTTGCTCAATCGGCGCGAGTTTCATCACTGCAGTGCCTAATTTTATAGGGCAAATTGATTTCGATTAATTTGATCTTGCTCACATATAATCAATCATGATTGAATATAATCATTGCAGCCCGGCAGCGGCCGGAAGAGGAGAAAGCATGACTTCACAGCCATGGAAAACGCCAGTCTTAGTGATTGCCGATGACTTCACCGGCGCCAATGACGCGGGCAGCGGGCTGGCACAAGCCGGAGCGCGTGTGCATGTGCTGTTTGAGAGCAGCACGCCACACGACGCTGGTGCTGCCGATGTGCTGGTGATCAGCACCGATAGCCGTGCAACCAGCGCACAAGAAGCGGCCCAACGCACGCGAGCTGCCATTGAGCAACATCACGCCATCGCTAACGACGGTTGGTTATTTAAGAAGATCGATTCCACGCTGCGCGGCAATCCCGGCGCGGAGATCGAAGCCGCGATGCAGGCCAGCGGTAAAACATTAGCCTTAGTGGTGCCGGCAGTGCCGAAGCTGGGACGCACCACGCGTGCGGGTGACGTGTGGATCCATCAGCAGCGTTTGATCGACAGCGAATTCGCCAGCGATCCCAAAACGCCGGTCACCAGCGGCCATGTGCTGACGCGTCTGCAGATGCAGAGCACATTGCCGGGTGAAACCCTCGACCTCGCCACGCTGCGCAGCGATCAACTGGCGCAGGTGCTGGCCAGCAAGCAAGGTTTGCTGGTGGTGGATATCGAACATGACGCCGACATTGCCTTGTTGATGGCCGCGGCAGCCACGCTGGAGACGCGTCCGTTGTTGGCCGGAGCGTCCGGGCTCAGCGATGCGCTCGGCGCGTTGCTGGCGGCACGTCAGTCGCGTCCGGTGCTGGCGGTGGTCGGTTCGATGAGCGCCATTGCGCAGCAGCAGATTACACGCCTCGCTAGCCAGCGTGACATCCGCATTATCGACATTGATATCCGTCAGCTGTTTGCCCAACCGGCCTGGCCGCAGGCTGAACGGTGGCAGCAAGAAATGCAGCAGGCGCTGCACGACGGCGCGCATTGCGTGGTACGCACTACCCAACATGCCGGGCAGCGTCATGAGATTGCGCAGTTGTGCCAACAGCATCAGGTTTCTCGTCAGCTATTGGGCGAACGCATCTGCCAGTTTCTCGCGCAGTTAACCCGTCGCGTGTGCCGCGAGGTGCAGCCTGCTGGGCTTTATCTCTCTGGCGGCGATGTGGCGATTGCCGTGGCCCAGGCATCAGGTGCCCGCGGTTTTCAGATTCAGGGCCTTGTGGCGGGCTGCGTGCCGCACGGGGTTTTGCTTAACAGTGAATTACACCTGCCGGTGATGACCAAAGCAGGTGGCTTTGGTGATGAAAACACCCTGGTAGAAGCCATTCGTTTTATTGAGGAGAAGTCGAGTGAGTAAAATTATTGCGATTACCATGGGCGATCCGGCGGGCATCGGCCCGGAGATCATCATTAAAGCGCTGGCAGAAGGTGAGTTAGCGGGCGTGCCTGCCGTCGTGGTCGGTTGTGCTAACACGCTGCGTCGGGTGATGGGTTTACATGTCACGCCGCAGGCTGAACTGCGCGTGCTCGACCAGGTCAAGGATGCGCATTTCGCGCCCGGCATGATCAATGTGATTGATGAGCCGCTGGCGGATGCCGCCGCGCTGCAGCCTGGCGTGGTGCAGAAAGCAGCGGGTGATTTGGCCTGGCGTTGCGTTAAACGCGCCACCGAACTGGCGCTGGCTGGCGACGTGCAGGCGATCGCCACCGCACCGTTAAATAAAGAGGCGCTGCACTCAGCGGGGCATATCTATCCCGGCCACACCGAACTGCTGGCGCAACTGACCAACACCAAAAATTACGCCATGGTGCTCTATACCGATAAGCTGAAAGTGATTCACGTCACCACGCATATCGCGCTGCGTAAGTTCCTCGATACCTTAAACGGCGAGCGCATTCAAACGGTGATCGGCATGGCCGACAGCTTCCTGCGCCGCGTCGGTTTCGACCAGCCGCGCATCGCGGTGGCAGGCGTTAATCCGCATGCCGGTGAAAACGGTCTGTTTGGTGATGAAGAGATCACCATCGTCGCGCCTGCCATTAACGCCATGAAAGCGCAGGGCATTGATGTCAGTGGCCCGTGTCCGCCCGATACCGTGTTCCTGCAGTGTCAGGAAGGACAGTACGATATGGTGGTAGCGATGTACCACGATCAAGGCCATATCCCGCTGAAATTACTAGGCTTTTATGATGGTGTTAACATCACTGCGGGCCTGCCGTTTATCCGCACCTCGGCGGACCACGGCACCGCGTTTGATATCGCCTGGACAGGTAAAGCGAACTCTGCGAGCATGGCGATCTCCATTAAACTCGCGATGCAGCTTGCATAGGGAAATATGAAGGGACAAAGCCGTCTCGACCAGATTATGGATTATCTGAAGAGCCATAATTTGGTCACTGTTGAACAACTGGTGAGCGCGATTTCTGCCTCGCCAGCGACGATCCGCCGCGATCTGATCAAGCTGGATAAAGAAGGCGTTATCAGCCGCAGCCATGGCGGCGTTACGCTGAATCGCTTTATCCCCAATCAGCCGACCACGCTGGAGAAGATGCAGCGTAATCTCGCCGAGAAGCAGGCCATCGCGCAGTTTGCCGCCAGCTACGTGCAGTCGGGTGATGCGGTGGTGCTGGATGCCGGCACCACCATGCTGGAGCTGGCGCGCCAGCTGACGCACCTCAAGCTGCGGGTCATCACCGCCGATCTGCATATCGCGCTGTTTCTGTCGGAGTTTAAGCAAATCGAAACCACCATTATTGGTGGACGCATCGACGATTCCAGCCAGTCGTGCATTGGCGAACATGGTCGCCGTTTGCTGCGCAGCATCAATCCTGATATTGCCTTTGTCAGCTGCAACTCGTGGAGCATCGAACGCGGGATTACCACGCCAACCGAAGAGAAAGCCGGATTGAAGATGGATCTGCTGGCCAACGCGCGCCGCCGGGTTCTGCTGGCTGACAGCAGTAAATACGGTTCATGGTCGCTGTATTGCGCCGCGCCGATTGATAGCCTGACTGATGTGGTGACGGATGCACGTCTGGATGAAGCGGTGTGCCGCGACCTGCGCGAGCGGGGTATTGGATTGGAGTTGACGGTTTAGATTTAGGTTGAGATTGTGCTGGCTGTCCCCCATCCCGGCCTTCCCCCCGCCAGCGGGGGAAGGAGACGCTGCCACATGCAACTCTCGAACTGACATATTGCAGCATCTTCCTCCCCCACTTGTGGGGGAGGACCGAGGAGGGGGACAGCGAGCACCAACCAAGGAGGGGGGCAGCAAGCACCAACCGAGGAGGACAGCAAGCACCAACCAGCGGGCAATGATTACTTAACGTAAGCCAGCAAACTCAGCGAGTCGCGCGCCAGCGACTTACACTTCTTGTCGTTGGTAATGGCGATACCGCTCAAATCCTTGTAACTCTCTTCGCCCAGCGACTTCATGTTGTAATTGCTGTAGTTGCTTAAATCCCAACGGTTCTGTTGGGCGAAAAACACCAGCGCTTTACGAATCTGTGCGTCCGGCAAATCCTGATAGCCACAATCGTTCTTGAGATAAACGAACACGGCGGTGAGGTCGGCCAGATCTTCTGCTTCGGATTCGCTCAGGGCAAAACTGGTGGAGGAGAAGCCAAGGAGTCCCGCCAGCAGCAGGATCTTGATGCTTTTCGTCATAATCATTCTCAACAAGGGACAATTTATTGACGTTAGCACAGTTATTGCCGCTATTCCGCTAAATTTGCCCTTTCGGGCCATTCCCACCCTTTTTATCAGTGCAATCTGTTTCAGGGCTTGACCCTCCCGCAGGGTAAAGGTTTACGCTGTGCCCTTATTCACGACAAGGATAAGAATATGCAACGTCGTCATTTTCTAAAGTTGACTGCCGCACTCAGCGCCGCCGGTGCGCTGCCGCTGTGGAGCCGCTCACTATTGGCCGCCACGCGCCCATTATTACCGATTCCCTCCATTTTGCAGCCTGATGCCCGCGGGCAATACACCTTGACCGCCATGACCGGTAGCAGCCAATGGAATGGCAAATCGGTGCCTACCTGGGGATACAACGGTGGATTGCTCGGACCCGCGCTGCGTCTGCAACGCGAAAAAGCCGTCACGGTGAACATCCATAACCAACTGCCGGAAGCCACCACCTTGCACTGGCACGGGCTGGAGATCCCCGGCGATGTTGATGGCGGCCCGCAAGGGATTATTGCGCCCGGCGCGACGCGTCAGGTCAGTTTCACCCCCGATCAACCCGCCGCGACCTGCTGGTTCCATCCGCATCAACACGGCAAAACCGGTTATCAGGTGGCGCAAGGTCTGGCGGGTTTGGTGCTGCTGGAAGATGAAGCGTCCGGCAAGCTGCGTTTGCCGATGCAGTGGGGCGAAGATGATGTGCCGCTGATTTTCCAGGATAAGCAGCTGAATAAAGCGGGAACGCAAATCGATTATCAGCTCGATATCATGCGTGCCGCCGTCGGCTGGTTTGGCGACATGATGCTCACCAACGGCGTGCAGTATCCGCAGCATGCGGTGCCACGCGGCTGGCTGCGTCTGCGTTTGCTTAACGGCTGTAACGCGCGTTCGCTGCATATCGCCACCAGCGATCAACGTCCGCTGTATGTAATTGGCAGCGACGGTGGGTTGCTGGCCGAGCCGGTGAAAGTGGATAGCTTGCCGCTGCTGCCGGGCGAGCGTTTTGAAGTGCTGGTGGATACGTCAGATGGCAAAGCCTTCGACGTGGTAACGCTGCCGGTGACGCAGATGGGCATGACGCTGGCGCCGTTTGACCAACCGCTGCCGCTGGTCAACATTCTGCCGCTGCGCGTGATGGCCAGCGGTACGCTGCCGGACAAGCTGGTGGATCTGCCGCCCATTCCCGCCACCGAAGGCCTGCAAAGCCGCTGGCTGCAGCTGATGATGGATCCGCAGCTTGATCAGCAAGGTATGCAGGCGCTGATGGAGCGTTATGGCGATAAAGCCATGGGCGGCATGAAAATGGATCATGGCAACATGGCGATGAGTGATAGCGCGAAGCCGATGGATCATGGCGATATGGCGATGGATCACGGCAGCCACGGCAAAACTGCCGCCTATGATTTCCATAATGGCAACAAGATCAATGGTCAGGCATTTAATATGACCAAGCCGATGTTCAACGTGGAATTGGGCAAAGTGGAGAAGTGGACGATTTCCGGTGAAGGTGATCACATGCTGCATCCGTTCCACATTCACGGCACGCAGTTCCGCATCCTGTCAGAAAACGGCAAGCCGCCTGCGGCGCATCGCGCAGGCTGGAAGGACATCGTCAACGTTAACGGCTGGCGCAGCGAAGTGCTGGTGCGCTTCAACTATGTCGCTAACGCCGACAATGCGTACATGGCGCATTGCCATCTGCTGGAGCATGAAGATACCGGCATGATGCTCGGTTTTAGCGTCAGTTAACCGACGCCTCCAGTGCCAGGCGAATATCCTCGATCAGGTCGTCAGGATGTTCGATACCAATCGACAAGCGCACGGTCGCATCGGTGATGCCAATACGCTGTCGCACATCCTGCGGCACGCCCGAATGGGTGGTGCTGGCAGGATGGCTGGCAAGCGATTCGGTGCCGCCGAGGCTCACCGCCAGCTTGAACAGTTCCAGCGTATTAAGGAAACGGAACGCCGCCGCTTGCCCGCCACGAATATCAAACGAGAAGGTTGAACCCGCGCCGCTGCACTGGCGCTGATACGTTTTGCCCGCCGGACTTTCTGCCGCCAGATACGGCAGCCAATGCAGTTTTTCCACCAGCGGATGATCGCGTAAAAACGCCGCCACGTTTTCGGCATTGCTGGTGGCTTTCTCCATACGCAGCGACAGCGTTTCCAGCGAGCGGCCAATCATCCAGCTGGAGTGCGGATCCAGCTGCGTGCCGATGGCGCTGCGCAGCGAACGTACCTTGCCGATCAACGCTTTGCTACCCAGCACCGCACCGGCAATCAGGTCCGAGTGGCCGCCGACATATTTGGTCAGTGAATAGAGCGACAAATCTGCGCCATGCTGCAACGGCTGTTGAAACACCGGCCCGAGCAGCGTGTTATCGCAGGCAAGAATCGGCCGCGAACCTTGCTGCTGCGCAATCACATCCGCCACCTGCTGCATCAACTGAATGTCTACCAGGCTGTTGGTGGGATTGGCGGGCGTTTCAATCAGAATCAGCGCCACGCGTCCGCGCTGCCACGCCAGCTTCGCCGCTTCATGCACCTTATCTTCATCGGTGCCATCGCTGAAACCCACCGCTTTGATCTCCAAATCGTGCAGCGTTTTGCTCAGCAGCGTTTCGGTGCCGCCGTACAGCGGCTGGGAATGCAAAATCACTTCGCCCGGACGCGCAAACGTCAGCAGCGTGGTGGCAATCGCCGACATCCCGGAAGAGAACAGCGCCGCGCTTTCCGCGCCTTCATACACCGCCAGTCGATCTTCTACGATTTCGCTGTTGGGATGATTGAAGCGTGAATAGACCAGCCCACCAGTTTTGCCTTCCGGCGGCTGCTTGCGCCCGGCGACGAAATCGAAAAAGTCCTGCCCCTCTTCGGCGCTGTTAAACACGAAGGTGGAGGTGAGAAACACTGGCGGTTTCACCGCGCCTTCCGATAACTGCGGATCGTAACCGTAATTCAGCATCTGCGTTTCCGGGTGCAGCTCGCGCGTACCAATTTTGGTTTTTTTACTGGATGAAGCGGTCATAGGAACTCCAGAACTCGGCGGTAAAGGGGCGGACGTGTTCCTACAGTTAACGCCAGCGCGATAAATTTCGCCACGGAATCGTTTGCGTTCTGTGCGCGGCGTTAGACGCTGGCTCGTCTATGATAGACTTCGTGGCTTTCCAAAAACCGTAACTGGACGCATGCAATGAAACATACCGTCGACGTGATGATCTCCGAGCAAGAGATCGCAACCCGAATTGCCGAACTGGGCAAGCAGATCAACGAGCACTACCGCAACAGCGGCAGCGAAATGGTGCTGGTGGGTTTGCTGCGCGGCTCCTTTATGTTTATGGCCGATCTGTGCCGCGCCATCGACGTGCCGCATGAAGTCGACTTTATGACGGCGTCAAGCTACGGCAGCGGCATGTCGAGCAGCCGCGATGTGAAAATCCTCAAAGATCTCGATGAAGATATTCGCGGCAAGGATGTGCTGATCGTGGAAGACATCATCGATTCCGGCAATACGCTGAGCAAAGTGCGTGAAATCCTGCGCCTGCGCGAGCCAAAGTCACTGGCGATTTGTACCTTGCTGGATAAGCCAGAGCGTCGTGAAGTGGACGTCACCGTCGAATTTGTTGGCTTTACCATTCCCGATGAGTTCGTGGTCGGCTTTGGTATCGATTACGCCCAGCGCTATCGCCATCTGCCGTATATCGGCAAAGTTATCCCGACCGGTGAATAACCGCACAATCGTCCAAGGCTAAACTTCCCCGCCTGCGATACACTGCGCAGCCCGTAAGCCAACGGTTTATGGGCTGGCTCGACTCTCTGCTAAACTCCATTGATTTCTTAATGTTAATGACCGCGACATCGCTCGTGCGCATTACCATTTTCATAGGCCTTTGATGTCTCTACAACAAGGTATGGATTCGCAATGACATATGCACTGGAAATTTCCGGGCTGACCAAAACCTATCCCGGCGGCGTACAGGCGCTGAAAGGACTCGATCTCAACGTGGAAGCGGGCGACTTTTACGCCTTGCTGGGGCCAAACGGCGCCGGTAAATCCACCACCATCGGTATTATCAGCTCGTTAGTGAATAAAACCGGCGGCAGCGTGCGCGTGTTTGGCTATGACCTGCAAAAAGACGTGGTCAACGCCAAGCGCCAGCTTGGGCTGGTGCCGCAGGAGTTCAACTTCAACCCGTTTGAAACCGTAATGCAGATTGTGGTCAATCAGGCTGGTTACTACGGCGTTGAACGCGCTGAAGCTAACAAGCGCGCGGAAAAATACCTCAATCAGCTCGACCTGTGGGGCAAACGCAACGAACGTGCGCGCATGCTTTCGGGCGGTATGAAGCGCCGCCTGATGATCGCGCGTGCGCTGATGCATGAGCCGAAGCTGCTGATCCTCGATGAACCGACCGCCGGCGTGGATATCGAACTGCGTCGTTCGATGTGGAGTTTCCTGAAAGAGCTGAACATTAAAGGCACCACCATCATCCTCACCACGCACTATCTGGAAGAAGCAGAAATGCTGTGCCGCAATATCGGCATTATTCAGAGCGGCGAGCTGGTGGAGAACACCTCGATGAAAGGCTTGCTCTCCAAGCTGCAATCCGAAACCTTTATTCTCGATCTGGCGCCGCGCAGCCCGCTGCCGCAGCTGGAGGGCTTCCAGTATCGTCTGGTCGATACCTCGACGCTGGAAGTGGAAGTGATGCGTGAGCAAGGTCTGAACAGCGTGTTCAGCCAGCTGAGCACGCAAGGCGTGCAGGTGCTGAGTATGCGTAACAAAGCTAACCGCCTTGAGGAGCTGTTCGTCAGCCTGACACAGGGAAAAACAGGAGTGAAAGCATGACGCACTTGTATTGGGTGGCGCTCAAGAGCATCTGGAGCAAAGAGATTAACCGCTTCGCCCGCATCTGGATTCAGACGCTGGTGCCGCCGGTGATCACCATGACGCTCTACTTCATCATCTTCGGCAATCTGATCGGTTCACGCATCGGCGATATGCACGGTTTCAGCTACATGCAGTTTATCGTGCCGGGCCTGATCATGATGGCGGTGATCACTAACGCTTATGCCAACGTGGCATCGTCGTTCTTTAGCGCCAAATTTCAGCGCAACATTGAAGAGCTGCTGGTGGCACCGGTGCCAACGCACATCATTATTGCCGGTTATGTCGGCGGCGGCGTGGCGCGCGGCGTGTGCGTGGGGATTTTGGTTACCGCGATTTCGTTGTTCTTCGTGCCGTTCCACGTGCATTCGTGGTCGATGGTGGCGCTGACGCTGTTGCTGACGGCGATTCTGTTCTCACTGGCGGGCCTGCTGAATGCGGTATTCGCGCGCACTTTTGACGATATCAGCCTGATTCCCACCTTCGTGCTGACGCCGTTAACCTATCTCGGCGGCGTATTCTACTCGCTGACGCTGCTGCCGCCGTTCTGGCAAGCGGTGTCGAAGCTGAATCCGGTGGTGTATATGATCAGCGGCTTCCGTTACGGTTTCCTCGGCATCAACGATGTGCCGCTGGTGTTCACGCTATCTGTGCTGATCGCCTTTATCGTGGTGTTTTATGTGCTGGTGTATTCGCTGATTCAGCGTGGGCGCGGGTTACGGACCTAACCTGGCATAGCACCTCTGTCCCCTCCTTTGTAAAGGCCATTTTATGGCCTTTTTTTTCGTCCTGAGTTTGTCGCCTGTGGCATTAACACCTTCTTAACGGGTCAGGTTGAGATTGAGATATGTCTCAAACGCTGCCCTGTCTTGACGCTTAAAACTTTTGCTAACAGCCAATACCTTTTATAAGTTGGACTTAAAATATTGAAGAAACTGGTCTTATTAAAATTTTAACCGCATCCGCTTTTCCCCTCGCTGTCTTATCCCGAAACGTCTTCCCGAATGTGACTTAATTTCCACAATAGGTTGTCGTCATAAAAGGCTATCGGAACAGCATAAGACGTTTAGGCATTATGAAGCAGTTAACAGCAGTATTGAGCGCCATTCTTTTGGTTTTATTGGGGATTCATGCCGCGATCGCCAATATGAGCGTTTATCCCATGGTAATAAACCTGGATGAAAAGCGTAATGAAAACACGCCCATTCAAATTACCTCTAAAAGCGAAAATACCCAATATGTACGAGTGGTGGTTAAAGAGGTTATTCATCCTGCAACGCCAGAGGAACAGGAACGCGAAGTAAAAAGCTGGCAGGGTAAAAATATTGTGGTATCCCCTGTTAAGTTCGCTTTGCCTGCCGGAGCGAATAAACTCGTGCGGATTATAGCGCTGCAGCCGGTGAGTCATGAGCACGTTTACCGTATTTACTTTGAGCCGGTTGCCGCTTTAGACAGTGATGCACCGGCTGTGACCAATAAGATCAATGCTTCGATTGGCATGAGCTTAATTTGGGGCGTGCTGGTGCGCCAGCAACCATTAATTGCTCAGCCTGCCATGGAATATGATCGCCATAAACAGCAGTTGCATAATCGCGGTAATGTTCGCGTGATTCTGCAACGTTACAGTTATTGCAAAAAAGAGATAAAAGAGAATGCATGCCAGTGGATTCAGGATCAACGCAGTGTTTATCCCGGTGAACATTACACGCTGAAAACTAAGCCTCAGAACGGCACTTTCAGGCTGGTATTTAAAGTACAAGGAGAGAATCAGGAGAAAATAAGTGTCTTCCCTTGATTGTCCTGTGTAACGGCTAACAGTAGCCAATTCAATAAAAGTGAATAAAGGAATAGAAAATGAAAGTGAAATTACTCGCGTCAATGGCTTTAATGGGGAGCATGGCCTTCAATGCCTATGCGTTTGATCAGGATATTACCGTCACGGCATCCATTGACCCCATTATGACATTAATGATGGAAGATGGCTCAAATCTGCCCTCAGCAATTGAAATGAAGTATCTGGCCGATATGAATAAATTGGCGCCTAAAATTATTAACACCCGCGTGCACACTAATGATGTTGAAAAAGACCTCAACATCAAATTGTATAACGCAGCGCAATTGACGCACACCCTGACGCCAGCAAACACCATTCCGCTGACGGTGAAATTTGATGGTAAAGCGTTGACGACGGCTAACACTACTTTTACCGCGGCCAGCCTGTTTTCAGCGGCGAAAGGTGCTGGTGCGTCGCGTTCAATTCCATTGGAAATCTCCAGCGGCAATGTCACGCCTGCAGCAGGTTTTTATACCGGTCTGGTAAGACTGGCAGTAGTGCAGGCACCTTAATGCAGTTGTGACAATCGTAATATTTCTGGCTTGAGATTTTAATTGTGAAGACGTTCTCCTGGTTAATTCTATTTTTGGTCGGTGCAGCGATTTATCCCTGCCTGGCGCAGAGCCAGGAGAACGTGCCTTCAGGTTTTGAAGAGTTATTACTGGGTCAGCATGAATTACTGTCGGTACGTTTAGCCAGCCATGACTTAGGGCTTTATGATGCGCTGGTAAAACCTGATGAAATCCAGTTTTCGCAACCAGAAAAATTGGTTCAGCGAATCAAAGAAATTTATGGTTTAAGTGAAGAACATGAAAAAAAGCTAACAACTGCTTTGCGTCAGCCACTCGCACGTAATGGGCATAAAGCCTGTTTAAATGATGTTTCCTCAATACGTTGTGGGCAATTGGATACCGAAAGTGCTGCGCTAATTTATAATGAAAGCCGCAATGATGTTGATCTGTTTATTAACGTCACATGGCTGCCACTAGCCCCTGCGGGGGCCGGCTATTACGCACCTGCGCTGAATGCGCACAATGCACTTATCCATCAGCAGCAAATCAATCTCGCTACGTCTGACACAACTAAAAATATCAGCATTATGGGAAATGGTGCATTGGGATTGGGCGAAAAAAGTTATCTCTCCAGTAGCTGGCAAGCATTGTTCAATCAACAATCACATTACACGGAAAAAACATTTCGCCATGATGATCTGTATGTTCGTCATGATATTGGCACACGCCGCTATGTTCAGGTTGGCGAAATGGATAAGCGCAATCTTTATGGCGCGCTCGGCGGCAATTTTAATTTATCGTTATTACCGCTGCCTAAATTTTATGGAGTACGGCTGGGCACCACCCAAAGTTACGTTAATAACAGTCAAGAGAGCGAAACAACAACACCTATCACCTTATTATTATCGCGAACCACGCGGGTGGATGTTTATCGCGATGATGAACTGTTGGGTACGCAATACCTGCCCGCAGGCGTGGTGAAACTAAATAGTCAGGCATTTCCCCAGGGACGTTATCTTTTAACGTTGAAATTCTATGAAGAGGGCGCATTAAGCCGCGTACAACAATACCCGTTTAGCAAAACGACGCTGCAGCAGGGTCCGGCAGATTTTCAATGGTTCACACAGCTGGGGAAGGTGGCTGAGGCCGTTAATTCGGTGCCAGACGTTAAAAATCCTCCCCCTTTTGCTTTGCAGAGTGGCTTCAGAACGCGCCTTGCCGAACCGCTGACGATCACCAGCGCCGTTTCAGTGCTGGCAGGAGAAAGCTTTAATGAAACCCGTTTGGATTGGCAAAACGTCTCATCCCTCGGAATAGTCAATCTGGGAATCGGGGCAATGGCGAACAAACATGGGCTGGCTGGCAATATTCAGCAGCTTGCGATGACTAAAGGCGCAACGCTTTCCTTATATCGTTATCAGCAGCAAGGTAATACCTGCATATCGGCCACGCACGCAGGTCAATATCGTTGTTCACAGAGTCTGAATGCAACGCTTTCTGGTCAGCTTGCGGGCAGCGCGGTGTCGCTGGGATACAGCAAGAGCCGCGCCTCAGTAACGCCTGACGTTAGGCTTGATCCCGCGCCTTCATATCCGCGCTATGCAGATCAGCAGGCCAGTAAACAGACGCGCTGGCAGCTGGATATCAGCCGCAGTTTCACACTTAACACGCTATTAGTGTCGGCGCGTGCGGGCATCTTTCGTAGCATAAGTAGCGGTCAGGAACCCGATCGCGGTGGATATATCGGTATTTCCCTGTCCTATGTGCCGCGCGAGGAAGCCGCTTCGGATCGGCGTCACACTTCGCAGATTGGAGGCGAGTATCGCCGCCAACACCGCCAGGGGGCTGAAATGGGGTGGCAGGCTTCACATGCGGTTTCATGGTTTGCGCCGGAATATCGTGAATTAAGCGTGACCGCGACGGGCAGCCAGGGAGGCGAAATGTATTCTCAGCTCTCGGGGCGACGTGATGGGATGCATGGCAACGTCTATGGAACCTTATCCCATAACCAGGGTGGGACCAGTTTAACCGGAAGCTATAACTCGGCCTTCGCCGCCACGCCTCAGGGATTTTGGTCGGGCAGCAGCGCAGGCAGCACGGATTCTCCGGCGGGTGTGGTGGTAAGCGTGGATGCTGACAGCGCGTTATCGGGTCCAGCGGCAGAAGTCATGGCCAATGGCCATACTTACGCGCTCAATTTTGGCGACAGTGCTTTTCTTCCGGCGGTGGGATACCAATCGGGCACGCATCGCATTCGTGAAAGCACATCGAGTGATAATCAGCAGGCCGCCACGCTCAGTACCGGTGGCAGTGAACAATCATTGTTTTTGCTGCCGGGTAAAATTGTGCAGCGCAAGGTAAAAGCGCGGCTGAATTTAACCTATGTCGGACGGGCGCTCAAAGAAAATGGAATGCCATTGCGCGACGCCAGGGTGATAAATACACCGGCGCAATTAGATAGCGACGGCGGCATGTTATTTGATAGCACACAGCGCATCACCACGCTTTATCTGCAGGAGTCGATGCAGATATACGCCTGCGCGCTAAGTGTGAAGCAGCGTAAAAATGCTGTGCAGTTTATTGGTGAAGTGATGTGTCCGCTTATAGATGTGGCGGCGCTACCAGACGCGATGCGCAACAATTTAAGCCTCGCTGCGTTAAATAACCCCTAATGGCTTCGAAAGCGAGTGACTAATAATGCACTTTTTAACCCTTAGCTCACACATATATAAGTGGGTAGGCATAATAATGTGCGGCACGATGTTAATCGCGCCGGTGGCCCATGCCGATCAGGAAGCGAGTGATATTAATAAAATTGTCACCGCCGCTCTATCCAAACAAAAACTACCGGCCAAAATTAATATTTTTGTACGTGAAATTGCTGGCTGGAAGGGAGATGAACCACGGCGCTGGGGCTATGGCACCTATTTATGTGATTCATCTACTGATCCGCAGCACGGGGCCTGTGAAACCAGCACGAAATACTCTGGCGGCGAAGCAGAATCTGAAATCGTATTAACTTTCACCGAGCGTAAAACGAAAAATAGCGTCAATCTGAAATTGGGCGCTTACCGGCAGGCTTATGGGCGTGGTGAGGCAGCACGCTGTAGTGGCGGTTTTTTTACCAATGAACACTATGCTATTAACGATCGGTTCACGCCAAACTGCATCGGCTATTTGCGGCAGGGATCAGGCCTGAGCGTATATATCAGCACAGCTCAGCTCGCGCTGTTGCCCAGCGGCGGCATATGGGAAGCCGATTTAAAAATAAATGTGATGCAGGGAGAGCCGTTTCAAAAAGCGGCGGAATGGCGCGTGCATATTCAATTGAATGTTGATGACAATGCGGCGCAACTCTATTTCCCCGCATTTCATACCGCTACGCCGCGTATAGCCCTTAACTTGCGCGATACGGGAAAAAATATGGCGGGCGCAGGCCAAAGCTATCTGGATATGTGCATGTATGATGGTTATGGCGCCAACAGTCAATCTCTGCAATTAACGCTCTCTGATGGCGTAATGTTGCCCGATCGCAGCAGTACCGATTTCACGATTATTAAACAAGGCGCTTTGAACACGGATAAAAGCCAGCGTATTGATTTTCAGGCATTCGTGGAGTGGAATGGCATAACACGTCAATTCACTAACCAGTCCGCGCTGATCATTCCCCGTAACGACTACGGTGACTACCGCTTGGTAATGTTGCCGGGAATCAATGTTCCGGTGGCCTGTACGCTGGGACGATTACGCTTATCGACACCGGCCTTTGATCACGCGACTAAGGCGGCGGGTCAGTACTCAGGCACGCTGAGGCTGGAATTTAAAGTCGAAACCGGCATTCCTTAGAAGGCTGCGGGTTGTGGGAATCGAAAAAGGGCGCCGCTTTGGGCGCCCCTGAGTTTAGGCCACCTGAACCGGCAACGCCTTAGCGAGGCGCTTCATTTCGTTATCGCCTTCGAAGTAGGCAACTTTCGGCTGCCAGCTGCGTGCGACTTCATCTTCGACCTGCACGTAAGAGCAGATGATCATGATGTCACCGGCGCAGGCGCAGCGTGCGGCGGCACCGTTGACTGAGATGATCTTCGAGCCACGTTCAGCGGCAATTGCGTAGGTTGAAAAACGCTGGCCGTTGGTGACGTTGTAAATATCGATGGCTTCGTATTGCAGAATGCCGGAGGCGTCGAGGAAATCCTGGTCAATGGCGCAGGAACCTTCGTAATGCAAATCTGCCTGAGTGACTTTAACGCGATGCAGTTTGCCTTGAAGTACGGTGCGAATCATAACTGTCTAACCTTGTTAAGCTGCCAATAAACAACGGAAAACTACTCCGTCAGATCCACTTGCTGATTATCAATCAGACGTGCATTGCCAAGCCATGCGGCCATCAAAATCACCGCGCGCTGGCTGTCCACGTTCAGCGCTTGTAAGGTTTCGGCATCGCAAATCGCCAGTCCATCCGGACGGAAACCCTTCTCACGCAACGCCACTTCCGCTTGCTCGATAATCTCTTCAACATGGCGCTCGCCGTTGCTCAGACGTTCGGCCATGCTGTTCATCACCTGGCTAAGACCGGACGCGATGTTACGCTCGTCGGCGGTGAGATAGCCATTGCGCGAACTCAGCGCCAGACCATCTTTTGCGCGTACCGTTGGCACGCCCACAATCTCGATATCGAAGCCCATATCCGCCACCATCTTGCGGATAATCGCCAGCTGCTGGAAATCCTTCTCGCCGAAGCAGGCGATGTCTGGCTGCACCAGATTAAACAGTTTGCTGACGATGGTGGAGACGCCGCGGAAGTGTCCCGGACGGCTGGCGCCTTCCAGCAGCGATGATAAACCCGGCACTTCCACAAAGGTTTGGCTATCCAGGCCTTTGGGATAAACATCGGCCGGTGCGGGTGCAAACACCAGATCCACGCTATGACGATTCAGCTTCTCGCAGTCGTCCTGCAGCGTGCGCGGATAGCGCGCTAAATCGTCGGGACGATCAAACTGCATCGGATTGACGAAAATTGAGACCACCACAACATCAGCGCGCTCGCGCGCTTCATCGACCAACGTTAGATGACCGTCGTGCAGGTTGCCCATGGTGGGCACCAGCGCGATACGTTTACCTGCCTGACGCCAGCGACGAATCTCACGACGCAGCATCGGCAGTGTTTCAATGATCAGCACTGCAAATCTCCTGATTTACTGGAAACTGTGTTCAGCGGCTGGATAAAGGCCCGCTTCAACGTCGGCGATATATTGGCGAATCGCTGCACGAATGTCGCCGGTTTCTGCGAGGAAATTTTTGGCAAATTTGGGAACGTGACCGCCGGTAATGCCAAAGGCGTCGTGCATCACCAGAATCTGGCCGTCAGTGACGTTGCCCGCGCCGATGCCGATCACCGGCACCGACAGCGCTTTAGTGATGCGTTCCGCCAGCGCCACCGGCACGCACTCCAATACCAGCAGCTGCATACCGGCGGCTTCCAGCGCCAGCGCATCGGCCAGCAGACGTTCAGCGGCGGCTTCATCGCGGCCCTGTACTTTATAGCCACCGAAGATGTTCACCGACTGCGGCGTCAGGCCCAAATGGCCGCACACCGGGACAGCGCGCTCGGTTAGCATACGCACGGTTTCCGCCAGCCACTCGCCGCCTTCCAGCTTCACCATATTGGCGCCGGCGCGCATCAGCTGTGCGGCGTTAGTAAACGTCTGTTCTGGCGTGGCGTAACTCATAAACGGCAGATCGGCCATCAGCAGCGCCAGCGGCGCGCCACGGCGCACGGCGGCGGTGTGATAGGCGATATCGTCCACGGTGACCGGCAAGGTCGATTCGTGGCCCTGCACGGTCATGCCGAGCGAGTCGCCAATCAGCATTACCTGAATGCCTTCATCGGCAAACAGGCGGGCAAAACTGAAGTCGTACGCCGTCAGCGTGGCAAATTTGCGCCCGCTGGTTTTGAGTTGGCGTAAATGGGAGAGGGTTGTTGGTTTCATCACACGCTCCAGAGTTTTCTGATGCGCGCAGTGTACTACGGCTTACTCAGACCACAAACGGATAGCGCTGCGATCCAGGGTGGCAAGAATCACAGATAAGGCTTGTCCATTCGGCAGCGACAATTGCGGGGCAATTTCCAGCAGCGGTACCAGCATAAATGCGCGATTGTGCATGTCGTAGTGCGGCACGGTCAGGCGCGGCGTGTTGATGGTCTGGTTGCCAAATAGCATGATATCGAGATCCAGCGTGCGCGGTCCCCAGCGTTCAGCTTTGCGCACGCGACCGTGTTGCAGCTCAATGCGCTGGGTATGATCGAGCAGCGCCTCAGCGTCTAGCGCGGTTTTCAGCGCCACTACCGCATTAAGGTAATCAGGCTGATCCGGCGGGCCGTACGGCGGCGTGCGATACAGGGAAGATGTGGCGATGCGCGAGGTATGTGGAATGGCATCGAGCGCGGCCAACGCTGCATCAACCTGATGCAGCGGATCGGCCAGATTACTGCCTAAAGCGAGGTAAACGCGGGTCATTGCGGACTGTTTGTGCGAGGCCCGGTTGGACGGCGACGCGGACGGCGCGGTTTACGGCGCGGGGCCGGATCGTCGCCCAGCGTGGTCATCATGGTTTTCTGCTGCACCGGTGCCGCCGCCTGGAACTCGCCCCACCAATGCGTCAGCTTTTGCAGCTCAGGATTGTTTTCCACGTCGGCACGCAGCGCCATCAAATCGTAAGCGGCACGGAACTTAGGATGCTCCATCAGCTTCCACGCACGTTTGCCGTGACGACGCGACATGCGCAGCTGCAGCTGCCAGATATCACGAATCAGCGTGGTGATACGCTTGGGAATCGCCAGCGCGCGGCAGGCTTCATCCAGCGTTTCGTTCATCGACAAGGCGAAAGCATCGTAATAAGTCAGGCCGCTTTCCTGCGCAATGCGTTCGGCGGATTCCAGCTGCGGATACCAGAACATTGCGGCAAACAGGAAGGCCGGATTGACGCGCATATCATTTTGCAAGCGGGTATCCGTATTTTTCAGAACCTGCGCCAGCATACGCTCCATCAGGCTGTCGCTTTCGGCGGTGAAACCGCGCGTCAGCATCGGGAACAGCGGCTGGAACAGCTGATATTCACGCATCATCTGATAGGTGCGGTAGCCGTAACCGGCCTGCAGCAGCTTGAGCGACTCTTCAAACATGCGCGCCGGCGGAATGTCATTCAGCAGCGTTGCCAGACGCGGAATCGGCTCGGCCGTTTCTGCCGCGATACGCATCTGCAGCTTGGCGGCGAAGCGCACCACACGCAGCATGCGCACCGGATCTTCGCGGTAGCGCGTTTCCGGATCGCCAATCATGCGAATGATGCCTTCGTGCAAATCGTGCAAGCCACCGACGTAATCACGTACGGTGAAATCGGCCACGCTGTAATAGAGGCTGTTGATGGTGAGATCGCGGCGCTGTGCATCGTCTTCAATGCTGCCGAAAATGTTATCACGCAGCAGCATGCCGTTTTGGCCGCGCTGCGAGCTGTTGCGATCTTCTTCGCTCTCTTCATGATGATGACCACGGAAGGTGGCGACTTCGATCACTTCCGGACCGAACATCACATGTGCCAGACGAAAACGACGACCCACCAAACGGCAGTTGCGGAACAGCTTACGCATCTGTTCAGGCGTGGCGTTGGTGGTGATATCAAAGTCTTTCGGCTTGCTGCCGAGCAGCAAATCGCGCACGCCGCCGCCAACCAGGTAGGCTTCGAATCCGGCTTTGTTCAGGCGATAGAGCACTTTGAGGGCGTTTTCGCTGATATCTTTGCGTGAGATGTTGTGGCTTTCTCGTGGAATGACAGTCATCTGACCAGGACTTTCAGCTTCCACCTCTTCAGGCGCCTCCTCATCACGCTTGAGGACTCTCCGGCAAAAATTAGCGACTCGGGTAAAAATGGGACACCTCGACAGTGAGAAAAAGGGTGTTAATAAAATCAGCGGCTAATCATAGCCTGTTGAGAACCATTTAGGAATGGTGATGTCGTTTCATCCTCTTTAAGACCGTTCTGCAACGGAATCAGGCGGATATTCCACTGCGCGACGGCCTGTTTCAACAGGCTTTCCAGCGATTCATCCTGCCAGCCAGCCGAAACCGGCTGACCAAGAAAGCGTAAAGCCTGCACCAGCAGCGGCCGCGCATCGCCAGCGGGCAGCGCGGGCGCATGATTCTGCTTGGAAAGCTTGTTGCCTTCACGGTTGACCGCCAGTGGCAAATGCAGGTAATCCGGCACAGGCCAGGCAAACTGCTGATACAGCGCAATCTGGCGCACCGTGGGCTCAATCAAATCCGCGCCGCGCACGATTTCCGTTACGCCCTGAAAATGGTCATCAACCACCACCGCGAGATTGTAGGCAAACAGCCCATCACGGCGATGGATAATAAAATCTTCCTGCGCCAGCTGCGCTTCAGCCTGTAAATGGCCACGCAGGCGATCGTCAAAGCCGCTAACCGGCGCATGCTGACGCAGGCGCAGCGCGGCGTTGTCCGGCGGCAGCTGCAAATCGCGGCAGTGACCATCGTAAAAACCGCCCAGCTGCTGGATGCGGCTACGCGTGCAGGTGCAGAAGTAACTTTGTCGATGCGTTTGCAGCCAGCTTAGCGCGGCGCGATAGGCATCGTGGCGCTGTGACTGCCATAAAACGTCGCCATCCCAGTAAAGACCATAATGTTCCAGCTGCTGCAAAATACGCGTTGCGGCACCGGGAACTTCACGCGGGGGATCGATATCTTCGATGCGCACCAGCCAGCGTCCCTGTTGCGCGCGCGCACTCAGGTAACTGCCTAACGCAGCAATCAGCGAACCAAAATGGAGGTCACCAGAAGGGGAGGGAGCGAAACGCCCAATGCAGTTTGAGGGATTCATAACGAAGTGTACCGCACGTCGGGAAAACAGGGATTTTCCCGGCTGTGCGGTAGCAATTTGCTTACGGCCATTAGCCAGCCATCTGCTTCTCGCGGATTTCTGCCAGCGTTTTGCAGTCAATGCAGAGATCGGCAGTCGGACGCGCTTCAAGGCGGCGAATACCAATTTCTACACCGCAGGAGTCGCAGTAACCGAAATCGTCGTCATCCACTTTCTTGAGCGTTTTCTCAATCTTTTTAATGAGTTTGCGCTCACGATCGCGGTTACGCAATTCCAGGCTGAACTCTTCTTCCTGCGCAGCACGGTCGACCGGATCCGGGAAGTTGGCAGCTTCGTCCTGCATATGTGACACAGTGCGATCTACTTCATCCCGAAGTTGGTTGCGCCAGGCTTCCAGAATCTTACGGAAATGGCCTAGCTGGGCGTCGTTCATATACTCTTCGCCCGGTTTCACCTGATACGGCTCCACTCCAGCGATGGCGAGGATACTCAGGGACGATGTTTTACGGTTTTGCCCTTCTTGCATGTTGTTTCTCCTGGATAACACGCACTTCCCTAGATACGTCAAGTTGCATGTGTGTTGACTGTGTGCCTGCAACCTAAACGATTTAGGGCTTATCGATTCCCATAAAGGGAAAAAACAGGCCGCTATAAATAGCAGAAGCCATCAAGGTTGGCAATTATTCCTGACCACTACTTGACAAGCCTCTGAACAATCGCGTATTCAGCGCCTCGCCCAGAACATTCCTATCACACCAAATTGCCTTAAATATTACAACGCTACGTTAATCGGTTGCGTAAGTAATATCTTTAACGGTGAAATTTGAGCTTGATACGCCAAAACTTCCACACCATCACGCTGCGCCTGTTCCAGTAGTTCTGCGTAGTGCACGTCGATATGGCGTGCCGGGGAAACGTCCTCAATCCCTGTATGCAGAACTGCGAACAACAAAACGGCTCGATGACCTTCTGCCACGATGGTGCTCAATTCGCGCAGATGTTTCTGTCCACGAGCCGTCACCGCATCCGGAAAATAGCCTTTACCTGCTTGTGAAAGGGTGACGGACTTGACTTCAATATAGCAGTTGGATCGGCCATCCGCTTGCAGCAGGAAGTCAATTCGGCTTTTTTCCGTGCCGTATTTCACTTCAGGCTGGCAGCGGCTGTAAGCGGATAATTCCGGAATCGTGTCGAGTGTCAGCGCCTCGCGCACCAGCTGATTGGCGCGCAGCGTATTCACGCAGATCCAGTGGCCTTGTTGGGTCTCGGTGAGTTCCCAACTGTGCGGATATTTCCGCGTGGCACTGCTGGATGTCGAATACCACACGGTATCGCCCGGCGTGGCGCAGCCGGTCATCGCGCCGGTATTGGCGCAGTGAATGGTCAGCGTTTCACCTTCTGGCGTAACTACATCGGCTAAAAAGCGTTTGTAACGGGCAATCAAGCGGGCGGGTTTAAGCGGTGGGTCGAACTCCATTTACTCTCCTGTGGATGATAGTAGCGGCCAGCGGGCCAGCGCCTGATAACGTGTGCGGCCGCGCGTCACGTTCGAAGCGAACAGCGCAAAATGGCGGATATCGGCGCGCCAGTGAAAACCGCGTGGCGGCAGCGCGATCTGTGACGCTGCGTGGCGCAACAGCGTGACATGCGGATGAAACGGCTGCGGGCTCTGTGCGCAGCCATGACGTGCCGCTTGCGCGCGCAGCAGGCTGGCGAGCTGCAGTAATCCGCGCGGCGCCCGCTGACAACCGAGCCACACCACGCCGGGACGCGGCCAGTGACCGGCGTCATCCAAATCGAGGGCAAAACCGGGCTGTTCGATGCGTGAGGCCAGCCGCTGCAGCTTGCGTGACGTCTCATCGCTGACCTCGCCGAGAAACGCCAGCGTCAGGTGCAGGTTGGCCGCCGCCACCGGTTTCCCGGCTTCGGCAGCAAAATTATCCGCGCGCCACTGCACCAGTTGTTGCTGGAGCGGAGCGGGCAGTTCAAGAGCAAAAAACAGACGTTGCGTTGCCAGGTTGGCCTCCGGTAATCCGCGCCTCAGAGTGCTACAATGCGCGCCATCTTAGCACAGGCATTTTGGGAGTTGAGTTTGAGTGAGTTACCGGTAAGCGAGGTGCTGCCTGCGTTGCTGGACGCGCTGGCGCAGTCGCCGCAGGTGTTGCTGGCGGCGCCGACCGGCGCAGGTAAATCAACCTGGCTGCCGTTACAGCTGCTGCAACACGCCCCATTGCCCGGCCGCATCATCATGCTGGAGCCGCGCCGACTGGCGGCACGCAACGTGGCGCAGCGTCTGGCAGAACAGCTTGGCGAGCAGCCGGGCGGCACCGTTGGCTATCGCATGCGCGGTGAAAACTGCTGCGGTGCCAACACGCGCCTCGAAGTGGTCACCGAAGGCATTTTGACGCGCATGTTGCAGCGCGATGCGATGCTGGAAGGCGTCTCGCTGGTGATCCTCGATGAATTCCACGAACGCAGCCTGCAGGCCGATCTCGCGCTGGCGCTGCTGCTCGATGTGCAGCAAGGATTGCGCGACGATCTGAAAATCCTGCTGATGTCTGCCACGCTCGATAATCAGCGTTTGCGTCAGCTGCTGCCGGATGCGCCCTTTGTGGTCTCTGAGGGCCGCAGCTTCCCGGTCACGCGCCGCTATGCTTCGCTCAACAGCCAGCAACGTTTTGAAGAAGCGGTAGCGCGCGAGGTGGCGCAACTGCTGCGCGAAGAGTCAGGATCGCTGCTGCTGTTCCTGCCCGGCGTGGCGGAGATCGAACGGGTTAAGCGCGAGCTGGAAGCGCGGGTCAGTGACGAGGTGGATCTTTCTCCTTTATATGCCGCGCTGTCGCTGGAGGCACAACGCCGTGCCATCCTGCCGTCTCCGGCGGGCCGCCGCAAAGTGGTGCTGGCGACCAACATCGCCGAAACCAGCTTGACCATCGAAGGTATCCGTTTAGTGGTCGATAGCGCGCTGGAGCGCTCGGCGCAGTTTGACGTGCGCAGCGGCGTGACGCGGCTGCAAACGCAGCGTATCAGCCAGGCGTCGATGACGCAGCGCGCCGGTCGTGCTGGTCGACTGGAACCTGGCATCTGCCTGCACTTACTGCCACAAGAGCAGGCGCTGCGTGCGGCGGCGCAGAGTGAACCGGAAATTCTCAATAGCGATTTGACCTCGCTGCAGATCGATCTGCTGCAATGGGGATGTCAGAATGCGTCGCAGCTTATGTGGCTTGACGCGCCGCCGCCGCGCAACTTGCGTGCGGCGTGCGAGCGGTTAACCCAGCTAGGCGCGCTGGAGAATCACCAGCTCAACGCGCGCGGTCGAAAAATGGCCGCGTTGGGCAGCGATCCGCGCCTGAGCGCGATTCTGGTGGCCGCCGGGCAAAACAACGATGCCATCGCCAGCGCCGCGCTGCTGGTGGCGATTCTGGAAGATCCGCCACGCAGCGGCAGCGCCGATCTGCGTGATGCACTCAATCATCCGCAGCCGCACTGGCAGCGCCGTGCGCGTCAGTGGCAGAAGCGGCTCAACACCAGCGGCGGCACCATTAATCCCGACCTGTTCCCGCAGCTGCTGGCCGCCGGTTTTGCCGATCGTCTGGCGCAGCGTCGTGGCGACAGCGCGCGCTATCAGCTGGCGAACGGCATTGGCGCGATGCTTAACGAGCAGGATGGTTTGAGCCGCTATGAGTGGCTGATTGCACCGACACTGCTGCAGGGCGCCAGCGCCGCCGAGGCGCGCATGTTACTGGCGCTGCCGGTGGATATCGACGCGCTGCGCCGCGAATGCCCCACCTTAATTGAGCAGCGTACCGACGTGGAGTGGGATGAAGATAAAGGCACTTTGCGCGCGTGGAAACGCGAACTGATCGGCGCGCTGGTCCTAAAAGCGCAGCCGCAGGCACGCCCGGAGGCGGAAATATTGCATCCGGCGATGCTGCGCTGGATCCGCGAAAAAGGATTATCGGTGCTGGGCTGCAAAGAAGACGCCGAACAGCTACGCTTGCGGGTGCACTGTGCCGCGCAGTGGCTGCCGGAAGAGGCGTGGCCGGCGCTGGACGATGAAAGCCTGCTCGATACGCTTGAAAGCTGGCTGCTGCCGGAGATGAGCGCGGTACGCGATCTGAAAGGATTGCAGAGCATCAATCTTGTCAGCGCATTATTACATTTGCTGACATGGTCACAACGTCAGCGGCTGGATACTGTGCTGCCAACTCATTACACTGTGCCGACCGGAAGCCGCCTGCCGATCCGCTACGATGCAGAGAAGCCACCCGCGCTGGCGGTGCGGATTCAGGAGATGTTTGGCGAAGCACAGAACCCAGCGGTGGCCGATGGCCGCGTACCGCTGGTGTTAGAGCTGCTCTCGCCCGCGCACCGTCCGCTGCAGATCACCCGTGACCTCGCGGCGTTCTGGCGTGGTGCGTATCCCGAAGTGCAGAAAGAGATGAAAGGGCGCTATCCAAAGCATCCGTGGCCGGACGATCCGGCCAACGCCTTACCCACAAGGCGGACCAAGAAATTTTCATCGTGAAACGCAGTGGACCGAATTCAGAGGGTTCTGCCATGCGTAGCACGAGTAAGCAGTTGTAGACTAAATAGAGTAACGGCCGCCGCCGTAGCAATACCTGGAGAATAAAAGCATGTCTGGGAACGATCGCGAACCTATTGGGCGCAAAGGAAAAGCGCCAAAGCCGCCGCGCAGCACTGCGCGTCGGGGTCGCCGCAGGGAACTTGATGATGATATCGATCAGGACGATTTTGACGAAGAAGATGAGGAGAGTGGACCGGTGCCACCAAAAAGTAAAAAACGTCCGCCACGCGGCAAACGTCGCTGGTTAGGCTGGTTGATTAAACTCTTCCTGGTCTTTGTGGTGGTGATGGCTGCCTGGGGCGTCTATCTCGACTCGGAAATCCGCAGCCGCATCGACGGTAAAGTGTGGCAACTGCCTGCTGCCGTTTATGGCCGCATGGTCAGCCTCGAGCCGGGCATGTCGTACGACAAAAAAGAGATGATTGCGCTGCTGGAAGGCACGCAGTATCGCGAAGTGTCGCGCATTACCCGTCCGGGTGAGTTTAGCGTCAAAGGCAACACCATTGATCTGCTGCGCCGTCCGTTTGATTTCCCGGACAGCAAAGAGGGGCAGATCAACGCGCGCCTGACCTTTAGCAACAATGAGCTGAGCGAGATTAAAAACCTCGATACCGGCCGCGATTTTGGCTTCTTCCGCCTCGATCCGCGCCTGATCACCATGTTGCAGTCGCCGAACGGTGAACAGCGTCTGTTCGTGCCGCGCGCCGGTTTCCCGGATCTGCTGGTGAGCACCTTGATCGCCACTGAAGATCGCCACTTCTACGAGCACGACGGCATTAGCCCGTATTCGATTGGTCGTGCGTTCCTCGCCAACATCACCGCCGGTAAAGCGGTGCAGGGCGGTAGTACGCTGACGCAGCAGCTGGTGAAAAACCTGTTCCTCACCAACGAGCGTTCGCTGTGGCGTAAAGCGCGTGAAGCCTATATGGCGGTGATCATGGATGCGCGCTACAGCAAAGATCGCATCCTCGAGCTGTATCTCAACGAGGTGTATCTCGGCCAGACCGGTAATGACCAGATCCGCGGTTTCCCGCTGGCGAGCCTTTACTACTTCGGTCGTCCGGTGGATGAGCTGAGCCTCGATCAGCAAGCGATGCTGGTCGGCATGGTGAAAGGCGCATCGCTGTACAATCCATGGCGTAACCCGAAACTTGCGCTGGAGCGACGTAATCTGGTGCTGCGTTTGTTGCAGCAGCAGAACGTCATCGATCAGGAACTGTATGACATGCTGTCGGCGCGTCCGCTTGGCGTGCAGCCAAAAGGCGGCGTGATCACGCCTCAGCCGGCATTTATGCAGATGGTGCGTAACGAGCTGCAGGCTAAGCTCGGCGACAAAATGAAAGATCTCTCCGGCGTGAAGATTTTCACCACGCTGGATGCGATTTCGCAGGATGCCGCAGAGAAAGCGGTGATTGAAGGCATTCCAACGCTGAAAAAACAGCGTGGCCTGAAAGATCTGGAAACCGCGATGGTGGTGGTGGATCGCTTCAGCGGTGAAGTGCGCGCCATGGTGGGCGGTGCCGATCCGCAGTTCGCCGGTTATAACCGCGCGCTGCAGGCACGTCGTTCGATTGGCTCGCTGGCAAAACCGGCCACCTATCTCACCGCGCTGAGCCAGCCGAACAGCTATCGCCTCAACAGCTGGATCGCCGATGAACCGATTGCGCTGAAACAGCCGAATGGCACCATCTGGAAACCGATGAATGACGATCGTCGTTTCAGCGGCAAAGTAATGCTGGTGGATGCGCTGACCAACTCGATGAACGTGCCAACCGTCAACCTCGGTATGACGCTGGGACTGGATGCGGTGGTCGATACCTGGAACAAGCTCGGCGTGCCGAAAGATCAGCTGCATCCGGTGCCGTCAATGCTGCTCGGTGCACTGAACCTGACGCCGATTGAAGTGGCGCAGGCGTTCCAGTCGATTGCCAGCGGCGGTAACCGCGCTGAGCTGTCGGCGGTGCGTTCGGTGATTGCGGAAGATGGCACGGTGCTGTATCAGAGCTATCCGCAGGCGCAGCGTGTTGAACCGGCGCAGGCGGCGTATCTGACGCTCTACACCATGCAGCAGGTCGCCGATCACGGTACTGCGCGTGCGCTGGGTGCGCGTTATCCTAAAGCGCATCTGGCTGGCAAAACCGGTACCACCAATGACCTGATCGATAGCTGGTTCGCCGGTATTGATGGCAAAGAAGTGGCGATTACCTGGGTTGGCCGCGATAACAACCAAACCTCGAAGCTGTATGGTGCCAGCGGTGCAATGCAGCTTTATCGTCGCTATCTCGATAACCAGGCGCCAATGCCGCTGGTGCTGACGCCGCCGGAAGATATCACGCAGATGAATATCGATTCTGCCGGTAACTTTATCTGCGGTACGGGCAGCAGCACATGGCGTTCGTTGCCGGTGTGGTCGCTGGATCCGAACGCGCTGTGTCAGCAGCAGCAAGAGCAGGTTCAGCAACAACAGCAGCAGTTGCAGCAGCAACAAGAGCAGCAACAGCAACAGCAGCAACAACATCAGCCACAGAATGAGCAGAAAGATTCTGACGGCGTGGCGGGTTGGATTAAAGATATGTTCGGCAGCAAATAAGTTGCTGAGAAAACACAGGGCGCTGCGGCGCCCTTTTTTATTGGGATAGGTGGTTAGCTGGGCTGATTCTTACAATTACTTTTGCGAATATCAATAACCATACCAGTACTTTGCGTCACGAGAACTTCCAGGCTTTTTACTGCAACGTCTCGTGCATGTAGCAGTGAATCTGCAGGTTCCTCGCCAAAATTAACGGTTCTCATCGGTGTGGCGGTACGCTCAGGATTAATGCAGTTCACTTTGACTTTATCCTCAATCCACTCTTCCGCCAGCGCCTGAGTCAGATTGACTACCGCAGCTTTTGCCGATGAGTAAAGGGCGTAAAAAGCCCGTCCACGAGTGTAAGAACTGGATGTGAAATTCAATAACATGCCGGAGTTGCAGATTAACCGCTCTTTTGCCGCAATTGCCACGTTTACGGCTCCCAGATAATTAATGTTAATCAGCGCCATCACTTCCTGCTGAGTAAGCGTGGAGAGCGGTTTCTTAATCAAGACACCCGCAGTGTTGACGATAAAATCAATATTGCCATGCTCGGCAACAATGTCAGTTAAATAGTTTTTTACGCTGTCGAGATGAGTAATGTCGATATCATTATGTGAACGACTGGCAATATGTACTTTGGCCCCACACAGCGTGGCAACTTTCATCATCTCCAGACCAATTCCGCTACCTCCACCAAAAATAACCATATGCTTATCGCGCAGGAAATCGAGATTTGCAGAATTCAATGCGTGTGAGCTTTTCTCCTGCAGCAATTTCTCTGCGATAAAGAGATCAAGTGGATGGGTGATTTTAATATTGTTCTCATCGCCCTCTACGGTAATAACACGCGTTTCAGGCAGCATATTACGCAATACTCCGCAGTCGCAGGTAAACGTAAACTTACCCATGGCCGCTGCTTTCTCATAAGCCTGGCGAATTTTTTCCAGACGAAATGCCTGAGGGGTCTGGCCTCGGCGCATGCTGGCACGATGAGGAATATTGGCAATGCAGCCATCATCGTGAACTTCTACTAAAGTATCTGCTGAGGGGATCACCACATCTACGGCGTCAAAGGATTCAAGTGCATCTACGCATTTGCGAATAATAGTGTCGCTAATTAATGGACGCACGGCATCATGCAGTAAGATTTTACAATGACCGTCATAGTTGATAAGGGTTTTCAGCGCGGAATATGTTGAGTCAAAACGTTCCTTACCGCCGTTCACCACTTTACTCACTTTGTGCCACTGATTTTTTGCCACCAACTCCCACATGTAATCGATGTACTCATTTTGTGAGACGATAATAATTTCATCAATGTCGGCCGATTTTTCAAAACGTTCGATGGTGTATTCAATCACGGCACGTCCCGCTAACTTGGCGAATTGTTTTGGCTTGTCGCTGCCAAAGCGGGTGCCTGTACCGCCAGAAAGTATTATGGCTACATTTTTCATTTTTTATTCCGCCGCTTGCGGTCTGAGTGATGAACAAATAATTTCAGCGATTTTCTCGCCCGCTGTTTTCTCTTCTATCTGCAGTTCCTCACGCAGGACTTGTTCCCGGCGCACTTTCATTGCATCGTGACCCGCGACAATGTTGTCTACAAAGGTGAAAATATCCTTTTCACACCAGGCAACGTCGTAGGCGTCATAAATGAATTCTGCAGTGCGGTTCAAACCGTGACAGGTTTCGTGAGTGAGGTAGAGGATGGGTTTTTTCGACGGCAGATATTCCAGCAGGAAGGAACCGGCGTCCGCAATGAGTGCATCGGAACGCGCAAAAGTCAGCGTGTAATCATGCCCGAGATTCCACTCCAGATTGGTGTGTTGCTGCGACGCGCGCTGTAACTGCTGATAAAGACTTTGTGCCGTTGGGTTGGCTTCACCTATCCATTGGCTCAGCAGCGGATGGGGGCGAATGATCAGATGAATGTCCTGACGCTCAATCAGTTTTAAGAACGCCGAGCAGTAAAGGCTGAAGGTGGTGTACATCTTCTGGTCGCCAGGCAGTACGAAATGCGGCGTCCACAGGAAGGTGGTTACCGTTTGAGCCGGCAGGTTATCCGTGAGATGGAAACGACGCTGATAGTGGTCAAATTTAGGATGGCCGGTAACGTGCACATGGCGATTTCCTGCCTGACACTGCAGCGCAAACTCAGTTTTATGTTTTTCCGAGCGGGCAAATATCCACGTCGCCAGATTTTGACAAAGCAAATTATATTGATACACCATGCTCTCTGCGCCAATTCCGGTATCGAGCGCATAAGGGATGTAAGCGATTTTCACGCCGCGCTCATGCAGGTAGTCGCTGCGAAAGCATTCGGGGCGTGCTTCGTCGTAAGGGTTTTGCAAGAACACCACATCGGGCTGACGCTCCTCTAACTGGTAGTCTTCAAATCCTGTGTAATCCAGCCCTCTTTCACGCAGAATCTCACGCTGAATATCGCCGTTAACATCGCTCGCCTTCCAGTTCAGGTAAGGCACCACCACGATGCGGCAATCGAACGCGGGATTGGCCTGCATCGCCTCAATCACCGATTCAAAGTTCGTCCAACCCGGTGGCCACTGGAAGTAAAAGTCGACTTTAATTGGGCCTGAAGTGGAGGGTGTGAATTTGGCGGGCGCAACGATTTGACTCAACGGTTTTCTGAAGAGTGCGCGGTAATCTACCGTTCGATTTTCGATATCGCTTTTATCGAGCCGTTGTGCACCGGCGTTGGGGAATACGCCCAGCCAAAGATCCTGCTGCATCAGGCTATTCCAGTGCACATCAAGGGCATATTGTGCCTGCGCACCACCTTGCAATTGCGCCTGCAGCGCCTCGCGATAGTTTTCAATCAGCGTGGTGTAATAGCGGTGATTCACGATATAGGCGCATGCGCACCACGCGAAGTTAGCGCGCACGATATAGTCCACACTTTTTAACGGCGTGACGCGGCGATAATTGGCCGCCAGAAAAGCCACTTGCCAGTTGATTTGCGGCAGGGCGGCAAAGTAGCGGTTGAGATTGTCGTAGTTTTTCTGGTTTTCATTGAAGCTAAAGTCATCCTCCAGAATCAGCACACGCTCCCAGCCGTTATCGCGTGCCATCTCCAGCGCGGCGATATGCGATTGCGTGCAGCCGATGTAGCCCTTTTCATGCTTGATCGCGTCCAGGCGAACGATTTTTTCAGCGGTTAAACCCAGCTTTTTAAGTTGTTTAGTGATGCGGGTTAATCGGTCTTTGCGTTTCTTCAAATTGATGAAGATAACGCGATCAACAATGTTCCAGTTTATAGCGGTCATGAGTGTGTCTGCAGGAAGGAGAATGCAGGGCATAAGCAATTAGCGGGCCATTTTTTTAAGTTTATGATTTTACTCGTTATCGTTGGTTTGGTGCTCTGTCGGGATGAAATAAACTTCCTCTGTGCGGCAATGCAATTTCCCGATTGCCGGCCTCCGCTCCTTTTATTGCTCATTTATTATTTGCGATCATGAATATGCGCGATCTGGCTGTAAACGCCGCGCTTACAGGCATTAATCGTTGCGAATATGACGCTATTTCGCCTAAAATCCGTGCGTCATAATAATCATTCTCGTTTGTATTCGCCTGCATCGACTTTTTTCGAGAGACCTCACTTATGAATACGCGAAACACTAATCCTTGTTTCTTACGCCCGCGTTCGCTGGCTTGGTTTATTTCACTGACTATGGGTACGTTCAGCGTGCAGGCGTTGGCAGAAGATACCGTGGTGGTTAGCGCTGATGGCGGCAGCGGAGTCGAGCAAGAGAAAGCGTGGGGCCCGTCGCCAACCATTGCGGCCAAACGCAGCGCCACCGGCACCAAAACCGATACGCCGATCGAGAAGAACCCGCAGTCAATCTCGGTAGTCACGCAGGAAGAGATGGCGATGAAAAACGTCACCAGCGTGAAAGGGGCTTTCAACTACACGCCAGGCGTGTTGACCGGTAACCGCGGTAGCTCCAATGTTATCGATGCGCTCTCTATTCGCGGCTTCAGCGAAACCAACACCAACCAATATCTTGATGGCCTGAAACTGCAGGGTGATAACTACTCTGAGTTTGCTATCGATCCCTATTTTCTTGAACGCGCCGAACTGTTGCGCGGTCCGGTTTCGGTGCTGTACGGCAAGAGCAATCCGGGCGGCGTGGTGTCGCTGGTGAGTAAGCGTCCGACGCAGGAGACGCTGCGTGAAGTGCAGTTCCAGATGGGCACAAACAATCAGTTCTCCACGGGTTTCGATTTCGGCGGCTCGCTGGATGATGACGGCGTTTACAGCTATCGCCTGACCGGTCTCGCGCGCAGCGCCGATGCGCAGCAGGATATGAACAAAGAGAAGCGCTACACCATTGCGCCATCATTCAGCTGGCGTCCGAATGAGAATACGCGTTTCGATTTGCTGACCTACTTCCAGAACGAACCGGAAACCGGCTATTACGGCTGGTTGCCGCGTCAGGGCACTGTGGTGGGCATCACGCGTCCTGACGGCAGCAGTTACAAGCTGCCAACTAACTTTGATGAAGGCGAAGACAGCAACAAGATTTCGCGCAACACCAGGATGGTGGGCTACAACTTCGAGCACAGCTTCAACGACACCTGGACGGTGCGGCAGAATTTGCGCTATGCGGATCTGAGAACGGATTATCGCAGCATTTATGGCAATGGTTTTAATGCCGCAACACAGCAAATCACCCGCGGTTCAGCGGTTTCTGATGAAAAGCTCAACCAGTTTGCAGTCGATAACCAGGCGCAGGCCAAATTCACCACCAGTCAAATTGATCACACACTGTTGCTGGGTGTCGATTTCCAGCGCACGCGTAATGATATTGATGCGCAATTTGGTACCGCATCACCGCTGAATGCCTTTAATCCACAATATGGCGACGACAGCGTGACGCCGTTCCCTAATCCTTATCAGCACCTCAATAAGCAGCGCCAAACCGGTTTATACGCGCAGGATCAGATGGAGTGGAACCGCTGGGTGTTAACCCTCGGCGGTCGTTATGATTACGCGATGAACTCGGTCTATGATCGCGTAGCCAATAGCGTTGATCGCCAGAACGATCAGGCTTTCACCTGGCGTGGCGGGCTGAACTATGTGTTTGATAACGGTATCGCACCTTACTTCAGCTACAGCGAAGCCTTCATTCCGAACTCAGGTTCAACTTATGATGGTCAAGCCTTTGATCCTTCCCGCGCGAAGCAGTATGAAGCCGGTGTGAAATACGTTCCTAAAGATCGTCCGGTGGTGTTGACGGCGGCGGTGTATCAGCTGACCAAAACCAAAAACCTGACGGCCGATCCGGATACCCTTAACCACCCAAATGCCAGCATTCAGAGTGGTGAAATCCGCTCGCGTGGCGTGGAGCTGGAAGCCAAAGCCGCGCTGAATGCCAACATCAATATGACCGCGTCTTATACCTACACTGATGCGGAATACACCGAAGACACTAACCTGAAAGGCAAAACGCCGGTGCAGGTGCCGAAGCATATGGCATCGCTGTGGAGTGATTACACCTTCCATGAAACGGCGCTGTCGGGCGTGACCGTGGGTGCAGGTGTACGTTATGTCGGCGAGAGCAAAGGGTTGTACGCCAGCGGCGACGATGTGAACCAAAACTTCGACGTAGCCGGTTACACCACCGTTGATGCCGCGCTGAAATACGACCTCGCACGCTTTGGCATGCCGGGCTCCACCATCGGCGTTAACGTCAATAACCTCTTTGATCGTGAATACGTCGCCAGCTGCTACCGCGACTACGCCTGCTACTGGGGCGCTGAGCGTCAGATTGTCGGTACTGCGACTTTCCGTTTCTAATCGTGTTACGCAGGTCGCCATCAATGGCGACCTACAGATTAACCAGGGATTATCATGCAGCATCCGCACCACGCAGAAACCACCTTCAGGCTGGATAACGTCAGTTTTCGTGTGCCAGGCCGCACGCTTCTGCATCCGCTGTCTCTTACCTTTGCACCGGGCAAAGTCACCGCGCTGATTGGTCACAATGGTTCTGGCAAATCCACGCTGCTGAAAATGCTCGGTCGTCACCATGCGGCGAGTGAAGGGCGCGTGTTGCTGAATGAGGACGCGGTAGATAACTGGGGCAGCAAAGATTTTGCGCGTCAGGTGGCGTATCTGCCGCAGCAACTGCCCGCGGCGGAAGGCATGACGGTGCGCGAGCTGGTGGCGATTGGCCGCTATCCGTGGCACGGCGCGCTGGGCCGCTATGGTCAGGAAGATCGCGATCGGGTGGAAGAGGCGATTACGCTGGTGGGATTAAAGCCTTTTGCCGGGCGTCTGGTGGATAGCCTTTCTGGCGGCGAGCGCCAGCGTGCCTGGCTGGCGATGCTGGTGGCGCAGAACAGTCGCTGCCTGTTGCTGGATGAACCGACCTCGGCGCTGGATATCGCCCATCAGGTTGATGTGCTGGCGCTGATTCAGCGTCTCAGCCGCGAACGTGGGCTGACGGTGATTGCGGTGCTGCACGATCTCAACATGGCAGCACGCTATTGCGATCGTCTGGTGGCATTGCGCGGTGGCGAAGTGATTGCCGAAGGAGGCCCCGAGGTGATCATGCAGGCCGATGTGCTGGGCAACATTTACGGTATTCCGATGGGCATTTTGCCGCATCCGCTTGGCGGCGCGCCCGTCAGTTTCGTTTATTAAGGCCTCGCCATGTTCGACATTTCTCGCCGCCGCCTGCTGACGGCGCTGGCACTTTCCCCGTTGATGTCCGCGTTGCCGCTGCGTGCCGCCATACCGGATGCGCAGCGCATTCTGGCGCTGGAGTGGCTGCCGGTGGAGCTGCTGATGGCGCTCGGCGTGACGCCACTCGGGGTGGCCGACATGCACAACTACAACATTTGGGTTGGCGATCCGCAGCTGCCGTCCAGCGTTATCGATCTTGGCTTACGCACCGAACCCAATCTGGAGCTGATGACGCAGCTCGAACCTTCACTCATCCTGCACTCCAATGGTTATGGTCCGGCGCTGGATAAGCTGCAGCGCATCGCGCCAACCATGGGTTTTGACCTCAACAGCGGCGACGGCAAACCGCTCAGCACCGCGCGTCACTCATTACAGGCGCTCGGCGCGCGTCTTGGCCGTGAAGCGCAGGCCGTGCAGCATCTGCAGTATGTGGATGAGCAGCTGGCGGCGGCGCGTGAACGCCTCAGGCCGTGGGCCGATCGTCCGGTGCTGCTGATGTCGCTGATGGACAGCCGCCACGCGATTACCTTCGGTAAAAACAGTTTGTTCCTTGAGGTAATGGAGATCCTTGGCTTGAGCAATGCCTGGCAGGGCGAAACCAACTTCTGGGGCAGTGCAGTCGTTGGGCTGGAGCGGCTGGCGGAAGTGGGTGATGTGCAGGTGATCTGCTTCGATCACGATAACGATCGCGATATGCAGCAGGTGATGGCCACCGCGCTGTGGCAGGCGCTGCCGTTTGTGCGCGCGCAGCGTTTCCAGCGCGTGCCGGCGGTATGGTATTACGGCGCGACCTCTTCGGCGCTGAAATTTGTCCGCGTGCTGGAACACGCGCTGGAGTCGCACTGATGCGCAATCGTCTTTTTCCCGTCGCGCTATTGAGTACGGTGTTTCTGCTGGCGCTGGCCTTAACCGTGATCAATCTGCGCCAGGCGCTGCCTATCGATCAATGGTCGCAGGCGTTTTTTGCGCCTGACGTCAACAACATCCAGCAAGTGGTGTTTCATCACAGTTTGCTGTCGCGACTGGCGCTGTCGCTGCTGGTTGGCGCGGGCCTTGGCCTCGCCGGTTTGCTGTTTCAGCAGGTGCTGCGCAATCCGCTGGCGGAACCCACCACGCTTGGCGTGTCGTCGGGCGCTCAACTGGGGATTACCGTCGCGACGTTATGGCATTTGCCGGGCGGCGAGTTCACGCAGCAGTTTGCGGCGATGGGCGGCGCGGTAATTGTCGGTATTCTGGTATTCGGCGTGGCCTGGGGCAAACGTCTGTCGCCGGTGACACTGATTCTGGCTGGGCTGGTGCTGAGTTTGTACGCCGGTTCGGTGAATCAAATCTTCGCGATCTTCAATCACGATCAGTTGCAGAACATGTTCCTGTGGAGCACCGGCGCGCTCAACCAGCTGGATGGACACAATGTGGCGCAGCTGTGGCCGCGTCTGCTGCTGGCGTTTGTGGTGGCGCTGGCGCTGCTGCGTCCGCTGACGCTGATGGGGCTCGACGATGGCGTAGCAAAAAACCTCGGTCTGGCGCTGTCGGCGGCACGTATTGCTGCGCTGGCGCTGGCGATTTTACTTAGCGCGCAACTGGTCAATGTTGCAGGCATCATCGGCTTTATCGGCCTGTTCGCGCCGCTGCTGGCGAAGATGCTCGGCGGGCGTCGCCTGATGAGCCGCATGATGTTGGCGCCGCTGATCGGTGCGCTGCTGCTGTGGCTGGCCGATCAGTGCGTGCTATGGCTGACCAGCCACTGGCGTGAAGTGTCTACCGGCACGGCGACCGCGCTAATCGGCGTGCCGATTCTGCTTTGGTTGCTGCCGCGCCTGCGTACCGGATCGGTACCGCCAGCGCTAAATCAGGGCGATAGCGTGCCGGCTGAGCGGCAGAAGGTCTTACGCTGGTGTTTGATCGGATTGCTGATTCTGGGCGTATTGAGTTGGGTTGGTATTACCTTTGGCCGCGATGCGCACGGCTTTGCGTGGGTGGGCGGCGATATGCTGCAGCAGCTGCTGCCGTGGCGCGCACCGCGCGTATTGGCCGCGCTGATGGTGGGCATGATGCTCGGCGTGGCGGGTGCGCTGATTCAGCGGCTTACCGGTAATCCGATGGCGAGCCCGGAAGTGTTGGGCATTAGCTCGGGTGCAGCGTGCGGCGTGGTGGTGATGATGTTCTTCGTGCCGGGCGATGCGGTGGCGTGGCTGTTGCCTGCCGGTGCGCTGGGTGCGGCGTTGACGCTTATGATTATTATGCTGGTGGCGAGTCGCGGCGGCTTTTCGCCAGAACGCATGTTGCTGGCGGGCATGGCGCTTAACAGCGCGTTTGTCACGCTTTTGATGGTGCTGCTGGCCAGCGGCGATCCGCGCATGGCGGGCTTGCTGAGCTGGATCTCCGGTTCAACCTACAACATCAATATGCAGCAGGCCGTGCAAAGCGCGGTGGTGGGTGTGGTGCTGATTTCGCTGGCGCCGCTGGCAAGTCGCTGGTTGACGCTATTGCCACTCGGCAGCGCTACCGCGCGTTCAGCGGGCATGGCGCTCACTACCTCGCGCCTCAGCCTGCTGCTGCTGGCGGCGGCATTAACCGCCACGGCAACCTTGACCATCGGGCCGCTGAGCTTTATCGGGCTGATGGCGCCGCATATCGTGCGCATGCTCGGGTTCCGCCGTGCATTACCACAGGTGTTGATGGCCGGTTTGTTGGGCGGCGGCTTGATGATTTTCGCCGACTGGTGCGGCAGGATGCTGGCGTTTCCGGATCAAATTCCAGCCGGGTTGATGGCGACCTTCTTTGGTGCGCCGTATTTTATCTGGCTGTTGCGGCGGGCGTAATCAGGGTAACCCGGAATGGCGACTCCACAACGACGGTAGAGTGCGCCATTCAGGCGGTTTTAAAGTTTCGCGAAGCTGCGGCGTGCCGCATCGATGGTGCGTTGGATATCTTCTTTACTGTGCGCCAGCGACATAAAGCCTGCTTCAAAAGCAGATGGCGCAAGGTAAACGCCTTCTTCCAGCATCAGGTGGAAGAAACGCTTAAAGCGCTCAACGTCACACTGAGTGACGTCCTGATAGCAGGTCACTTCATCGGCATCTGTGAAGAAAATCCCGAACATACCGCCCACGTGGTTGATCACCAGCGGAATATTTTCGGCTTTCGCTGCGGCCAGCAGGCCTTGTGCTAACTGCGTGGTCAGATCGGTCAACGTGCTGTGGGTGCCTGGCTGCGCAATTTGCGACAGACACGCGAAGCCCGCCGCCATGGCAATCGGGTTACCGGACAAGGTACCGGCCTGATAAACCGGACCGGTTGGTGCCAGCGCATCCATCACATCACGACGACCACCAAAGGCACCGACCGGCATGCCGCCGCCGATGATTTTACCGAGACAGGTCAGGTCTGGCGTCACGTCGTAATAGGCCTGAGCACCGCCTAATGCAACACGGAAGCCGGTCATCACTTCGTCGATAATCAGCAGCGCACCGAATTCGTCACACAGCGTACGCAGGCCTGGCAGGAAGTCTGGCTGCGGTGGAATGCAGTTCATGTTGCCCGCTACCGGCTCAACGATGATGCAGGCAATATCCTCAGGATACTGTTCGAAAGCCGCACGCACGGTGCTGAGATCGTTATAGGTGCAGGTCAGCGTGTGCTTAGCGAAATCGGCCGGTACGCCCGGCGAGTTTGGCTGGCCGAGCGTCAGCGCGCCGGAGCCGGCTTTCACCAGGAGGCAGTCGGCGTGGCCGTGATAGCAACCTTCGAATTTGATGATTTTGTCGCGATGGGTGAAGCCGCGCGCCAGGCGAATGGCGCTCATGGTGGCTTCGGTGCCGGAGTTAACCATGCGCACCATGTCCATGCTGGGCACCAGCTCGCACACCAGCTCGGCCATTTTCACTTCCATCTCGGTTGGCGCGCCGAAGCTCAGACCGCGCGCAGCCGCTTCAACCACCGCGTTACGGATGTTGGCGTTGTTATGACCCAGCACCATCGGGCCCCACGAACCGACATAATCGATATAGCCTTTGCCGTCGGCGTCATACAGATACGCACCGTCAGCGCGTTCGATGAACAGCGGCACACCGCCCACACCGGTAAATGCACGTACCGGGGAGTTCACACCGCCGGGGATCAGGCGTTGCGCTGCGGCATACAGGTTTTCTGACTTACTCATTGTTCTGCTCCTGCTGTTCGGGAAAAAATCTGGCGCCATTCTACGGGAATAACGGCTTGCGCTAAAGTTTAGGGTATATACTTTCCTGCGCATGCGGCGGCACGCAGTGTCAAGCGTGAGACTTGATTGCACTGGACGGCTGGCAGATAATAGCGAGATTAAGGTCGTTTTCTGACCTCGACGTTTACCCGGAGTAAAAGATGAGTGACGACTTAACAGCGCTGCCTTTGCAATTCACTGATGCAGCAGCAAAAAAAGTAAAAAACCTGATTTCTGATGAAGAGAATCCCGCGCTGAAATTGCGCGTTTATATTACCGGCGGCGGTTGCAGCGGTTTCCAGTACGGCTTCACGTTTGACGATCAAATGAATGACGGTGACATGACCATCGAGAAACAAGGCGTGGCGCTGGTGGTGGATCCGATGAGCCTGCAATATCTGGTGGGCGGTTCCGTGGATTACACCGAAGGCCTGGAAGGTTCACGTTTTATCGTGACCAACCCGAATGCCAAAACCACCTGCGGTTGTGGTTCTTCCTTCAGCATCTAATGCTGCTTCTGGCTGCCGTTCTGGTAGCCAGATTCCTACCATTCAATAGTCACTAAACGCGCAGATTCACGGCGTTTAGCATCGCGTTTTAATACTCGTTCGGTAATGCGCGGCTGCGCGCTAAAGTGACGTCCACAATCTACTTTTGGCAGAGAGTGTTCACTCTGGCGTGAGATATCGCAACGCGAGAATAACGTTAAGGTAGCGGCGATAGAGCCGGTCGACGTGGCCGCACTCAGAGGTGCAGCGATCACGAGCCCTATGGCCAGCAGCAGTGCTCTGGTCATGAATAGTTCCTGGTGAAGACAAAATTGCGCTTAGCGCTAAAAATGGGCACAGAGCATACGTGGCCGCTGTGCCTTGTATTATGATTTACGACAATTTATGCCGAATCTTTAATCTTTATTAGTGCTTTTTTTCGTCGGATGTAAATCTGCACACAGCTGTTTCGCTGCCAGCAGCATGCGAGGCCCCGGACGGCTCAGCCAGTCGTCATTGATGGCGATCACCGGCACATCCAATTGCGGCTGCCAATATTGCGCGATGCTGGCGGCCCGAGCGGCATCACCCCCGATCACAATCGCCTGCGGATGGCGCATCAGCACCTGTTCGCGGCTCACCTGCGGCCAGCTAACGCTGCTATCGGCAAAAATATTCCTGCCGCCGCACAGCTCAATGACCTGGTTTTGCATGGTGTTACGCGAAGCCGTAAACAGCGGCTGCTGACCAAACTGCAAAAACAGCGGCAGCGGCGTACTTTGCTGATACTGCTTGCGCAGCTCCGCTTCCTGCGCGCGTAATGCCTGCGCCGCATCGATGGCTTGCTGCGGCTGCGGACTCCAGCGCTGTAACGCCGCCAGCGCATCGATCATTTGGTCAATGGTTTGCGGATCGATCCACTCAACCTTGACCCCGAAACGCTGCAGCTGTTCAATTTGCCGCTGTGGATTACCGCCGCGCCACGCCAGTACCACATCCGGCTTCAGTTGCAGAATGCGTTCCACTTTAATGCCTTGCCAGTTCGCCACTTGTTCCAGCGCGTTGGCCTGCGCGGGATAATCGGAGAAGGCGCTGACGGCGAGCGGCGTAATGCCTGCGGCGAAGGCCAGTTCCGTCAGATGGGGCGAAAGGGTGATGACGCGCGGCGCGGCGGCGAACAGGCTGTTGCACAGCAGCAACAGCCCAAGCAGCAGGATTTTAGCCACGCGCCAGCTGAACCAACAGGTTTTCAACCATCAGTGAAGATTGTTTTGCCGCAACACTGAGGAACTCATCGAAGCTGAGGTGTGATTCCTGATCGGCAACGTCAGAAATGGCGCGCACCACCACAAATGGCACCTTGAACTGATGGCAAACGTGACCAATTGCGGTCGCTTCCATCTCCACCGCAATCGCCTGCGGGAAGGTGGTGCGGATGCGTTCCAGCGGTGCAGCGCCGTTGATAAACGCATCGCCGCTCACTACCAAACCGCGTACCGCGTTGAGGTCGAGCTGCTTGATAACCCTTTCAGCGGCGGCAATCAGTTTGTCATCCGCCACGAAAGCGGCGGGGCAGCTGGCCATCTGGCCTGGCTCGTAACCGAAGGCGGTGACGTCGGCATCGTGATAGCGCACTTCATCCGACACCACGATATCGCCCACTTTCAGCGTTGGCGCCAATCCGCCGGCAGAACCGGTGTTGATTACCACATCCGGCTTGCACAGCTGAAGCAGCAAGGTGGTACCGAGCGCGGCGGCCACTTTGCCGATGCCTGATTTCAGCAGCGCCACCTCAACACCATTCAGCGTGCCGGTGTAAAATTCGCAGCCGGCCAGCGTCAGTGTCTGGCGGTTTTCGATTTTGTCACGCAGCAGTGTAACTTCCTGCTCCATCGCGCCAATAATGCCTACTTTCATAAGAATCTCGCTAATTTAATGGATGTAACCCGCAAAAGTGAGGCATAGTCTAACATGGCTGATTGAGGAAGAATTCACGAAAAAATAAGGGGTAATTATGGCGACGATCAATTTCAGGAAGAAGATCAGTTTCACCCGCCCTTATACCAGCCGCAAAGATCCCGAAGGGGAATACTTTATTACCCGCCACTTTGAAAGCGATCGCGGACGTATTATTAACTCCGCCGCCATTCGTCGTCTGCAACAGAAAACCCAGGTATTCCCGCTCGAGCGCAATGCGGCGGTGCGTTCGCGTCTAACGCACTCGCTGGAAGTGCAGCAAACCGGGCGATATATCACCAAAGAGATTCTGCAAGCGCTGAAAACCCAGGGCGGCGGGCTGGCGAATTATGGGCTGGATGAGTTTGAAGGTGCCTTCGAAAGCCTGATTGAGATGGCCTGTTTACTGCACGATGTCGGCAATCCGCCGTTTGGTCATTTTGGCGAGGCGGCGATCAATGACTGGTTCGACGAAAATCTGCCTGCCGAGCTGGTCGATCCGCTGGTGGCGGGCGTTGCCGATGAGGCTGAGCGCGCCGCTTTTGACCAGTTGAATGCAATGATTCGTCAAGATTTATGCCATTTCGAGGGTAACGCGCAGGCGATTCGCCTGGTGCATACGCTGCTGCAACTCAATCTCAGCTATGCGCAGGTCGCCTGTATTTTGAAATATACCGCGCCCGCATGGTGGCAAGGCGATAAACCGGCCGAATTTAGCGTATTAATGAAAAAGCCGGGCTTCTATTTATCTGAGCGAGAATATGTGGCTGAGTTGCGTGAAGCGACCAATATTAAACAGCACCATCGTTTCCCGCTTACCTGGATAATGGAAGCCGCCGACGATATCTCTTATTGCATTGCCGATTTGGATGACGCCGTTGAAAAAGACATCTTCCACGTTGAAACGTTGTATAAGCATTTATTGGATGCCTGGGGCGCGGTAAAAAACGGCGATGTTTTCAGCCGCACTATCGGTGATGCCTGGAAAGAGGCTAATCAGAAAAAACGCCGCAGTATCAGCGATCAATTCTTTATGTCATTGCGGGTTAACGTGCAAAACGTGCTGGTTAGCCATGCGGTTAAGCGTTTCATCGACAACTTACCGGCTATTTTCGAAGGTGATTTTAATCACGCTTTACTGGAAGATGATGGTGAAGAAGGTCGCTTGCTAAAACTATTTAAAACGGTTGCGCGTCAGCAGGTGTTTAATCATCCGGAAGTTGAACAACTGGAATTGCAGGGTTATCGGGTAATTAAAGGTTTGCTCGAAATATATCAGTCACTGCTGTTGCTGGATTACGAGCAATTTACCACCTTGATGAACGAGGATTTTCTGGCAAAGCATCCTATTGAAACCCGCTTGTTTCATAAGCTTTCTGGCAAACATCGAAAGGCCTATCAACAACACATGCGCTCATTAATTGTTGAGAATAAATATCAGCGCTTGTTGTGGGAACGTTATTATCGTGCGCGTCTGATTCAGGACTACATTAGTGGGATGACGGACAATTATGCCTGGGACGAATATCGTCGTTTAATGGCGGTTGAATAAGCGCACAATTGTAAAGATGAAGAACAATTTTTTACCTTTACCTAAAACTTTATTAGGAACTTCGCGCTAAAAACTTAATCTCACCATCACGACCACAGCAATGGTCTGGCCGTAATTCTTAGAGAGACACAGATAAATGAAAAAAAACACAATTATGCTGGCGTTGGCGCTGAGTTTCGGCGCGGCGACGCTGAGCCCTGTGAGTGTATTTGCCGCAGAGACCGCTTCTTCTTCCAGCCAGCAGTTGCCAAGCCTGGCACCCATGCTGGAAAAAGTCATGCCTTCCGTGGTGAGTATCAGTGTGGAAGGCTCGACGACGGTTAAAACGCCGCGTATGCCGCAGCAGTTCCAGCAATTCTTTGGTGATAATTCTCCGTTCTGCCAGGACGGTTCACCGTTCCAAAGCTCACCCATGTGTCAAAACGGCGGTGGTGACGGCGGCGCGGATGGCGGTGCTAACGCGCAGAAACAGCAGTTCCGTGCGCTGGGTTCCGGCGTGGTAATTAACGCGGATAAAGGCTATGTGGTGACCAACAACCACGTGGTGGATAACGCGACCAAAATCCAGGTGCAGCTCAGCGATGGACGTCGTTACGACGCCAAAGTGATCGGTAAAGATCCACAATCAGATATCGCGCTGATTCAGCTGCAGGATGCGAAAAACCTCACCGCAATTAAGATTGCCGACTCCGACAACCTGCGCGTCGGTGATTACACCGTGGCGATTGGTAACCCGTACGGCCTTGGCGAAACGGTGACTTCGGGGATTGTTTCGGCGCTGGGCCGCAGCGGCCTGAACGTTGAAAATTACGAAAACTTCATCCAGACCGATGCGGCGATTAACCGTGGTAACTCCGGTGGCGCATTGGTAAACCTTAACGGCGAGCTGATCGGGATTAACACCGCGATTCTGGCGCCGGACGGCGGCAACATCGGTATCGGCTTTGCGATCCCTAGCTCAATGGTGAAAAACCTTACCGCGCAGATGGTGGAGTACGGCCAGGTGAAACGCGGCGAGCTGGGCATTATGGGCACCGAGCTGAACTCAGAGCTGGCGAAAGCGATGAAAGTCGATGCGCAGCGCGGCGCCTTTGTTAGCCAGGTATTGCCGAACTCTGCTGCGGCGAAAGCCGGCGTGAAAGCGGGTGACGTGGTGGTGTCGATGAACGGTAAAGCGCTGACCAGCTTTGCAGCGCTGCGTGCCGAAGTCGGCTCGCTGCCGGTCGGTACCAAGCTGCAGCTGGGTCTACTGCGCGAAGGCAAACCGGTGAACGTCACCGTTGAACTGCAGCAGAGCTCGCAGGATAAAGTGCAGTCCGCCACCATTTACACCGGTATTGAAGGTGCCGATCTCAGCAATATTGATACCAACGGCCAGAAAGGCGTGCGCGTCGATAGCGTCAAGCCTGGCAGCGCAGCGGCGCGTATTGGCTTGAAGAAAGGTGACGTGATTCTGGGTGTCAACCAGCAAGCCGTGGCTAATCTTGGCGAGCTGCGTAAAGTGCTCGACACCAAACCTTCGGTGCTGGCACTGAACGTACAGCGCGGTGACAGCAGCCTGTATCTGCTGATGCAGTAAGTTTCAGGTTGTTGATAACAGGCGAGCTTTGGCTCGCCTTTTTTGTGTCTGTGCAAATGTCCGGTACTGAATGTGACGCTTACCGCAAATCCCGCATAATCCCGCTGGCTATGTGCAGTTGCACAATGTCAGCGCCGTAACGGATGCGTATTCTGTCTGTTCGTCCTTATCTCCGGAGTGTTTGATGGCCACCTATCATCTCGATGCGCGACTGGCTCAGGATATTGTTGCCCGCACCATGCAAATTATTGACAGCAATGTCAACGTGATGGATGCGCGTGGTCGCATCATCGGCAGTGGCGATCGTGAGCGCATTGGCGAATTGCACGAAGGCGCGCTTTTGGTGTTGTCACAAGGGCGCGTGGTAGACATCGACGAAGCGGTGGCAAAACATCTGCACGGCGTGCGTCCTGGCATCAATTTGCCGCTGCGCATTGATGGCGATATCGTCGGCGTGATCGGTTTGACCGGCCAACCGGCAACGCTGCGTCACTACGGCGAATTGGTGTGTATGACCGCCGAAATGATGCTGGAACAGGCGCGTTTGTTACACATGCTGGCGCAGGATAGCCGCTTGCGAGAAGAGCTGGTGCTGAATCTGGTGCGCAGCGAAACCTTATCGCCAGCGCTCAGCGAATGGGCGCAGCGGCTCGGCATCGATCTCAATCAACCGCGCGTGGTGGCGGTGGTGGAAGTGGACAGCGGCCAGCTCGGCGTTGATAGCGCCATGTCCGAGCTGCAACAGCTGCAAACGCTGCTGACCACGCCGGAACGCGACAACCTGATTGCGATTGTTTCACTCACCGAAATGGTGGTGCTGAAACCGGCACTGAATGCGCATGGCCGCTACGATCAGGACGATCATCGCCGCCGCGTGGATCAACTGCTGCAACGCATGAAGGAGAGCGGCCAGGTGCGAATGCGCATCGCGCTCGGCAACTACTTTACCGGTCCCGGCAGCATCGCACGTTCGTACCGCACCGCGCGTACCACCATGATGGTGGGCAAACAGCGCATGCCGGAACAGCGCAGCTATTTTTATCAGGATCTGGTGCTGCCGGTGCTGCTCGACAGTTTACGCGGCGGCTGGCAGGCCAACGAACTGGCACGCCCGCTGGCAAAGCTGAAAAGCATGGATAACAATGGCTTGCTGCGACGCACGCTGGTGGCGTGGTTCAGCCACAACGTGCAACCCAGCGCTACGGCACGCGCGCTGTTCATTCATCGCAACACGCTGGAGTATCGCCTCAACCGTATTTCCGAGCTCACCGGGCTCGATCTGGGCAATTTTGACGATCGCTTGCTGCTGTACGTGGCGCTTCAACTGGATGAGCAAAGTTAATGAGAAACCTGTGGATTGCGTTGCTGTGGCTGTATAGCGCGCTAAGTTTGGCTAACGATCCGGCCTTTCTCTCATTAAACGATCTGCAGAAAGTTAAGCAGCAGCTGGCACATCATCAGGCCGCGCCGCCAACGCTCGACGCCTGGCATCAGCTTAAACAGCAAGCGGATAACGCGCTGCAACACCCCAATCCCAGCGTCACCGATAAAGGTATGATGCCGCCGAGCGGCTCGAAGCAGGATTATTTAAGCCTGAGCGCCTATTGGTGGCCGGACGCCAGCAGCGCCGACGGCCTGCCGTGGCAGCGTCGTGATGGCGAAGTGAATCCTGCCAGTAAGAATGATCAAAGTGATGGCGTGCGGCTGGCGCGCTTTACCGCCGATTTTCAGGCACTGACGCTGGCCTGGTATTTATCTGGCAATCAACGTTATGCCGACAAAGCGCTGGCGATGATGCGTCACTGGTTTATCAATCCCACCAGCCGTATGCACCCTAATCTTAACTTTGCTCAAGGCATTCCGGGCCGATCCGCGGGCCGCCATGATGGCGTGCTCGATGGGCGCTACTTTGCCACGCGCGTGGTGGATGCGCTGACTTTGCTACGCAATGCGCCCGGTTGGCAGCCTGCCGATCAGCAAGCGATGCAGCAGTGGTTTAGCGAGTATCTGCACTGGCTGCGGCACAATCCGCTAGCACTGCAAGAAGCGGCGGCGGTGAATAATCATGGCAGTTGGTATTGCACGCAGGTGGCGGGAATCGCGTGGTATCTGGGCGATCGTGAGACAGTCACAGCGATGGTAGAGTTGGCGCGCAATAAAATTGCGCTGCAAATTCGTGCCGATGGCAGCCAGCCCGCAGAGTTAGCGCGCACGCGATCCTTCCATTACAGCTACTTCAATCTGCAGGCGCTTAGCGCATTGGCGCAGCTAGCCGGTAAAGCAGGGTTAGGCGATTTATGGCATAGCCAACAGCCGGGCGGATCGTTGCTGGCTGCGCTCGACATGATGGCGCCGTACAGCGATGCCACTAAAGTCTGGCCGTGGAAAAATCGTGATCGCGTGAGCCAGCGCATCATTCCGCTGCTTTCAATGGCCGATAACAGCCTGCAGCAGCCGCGTTATCAACAGTGGATCATGCAGACGCAATGGAAAGATCAAAAGAGTGGGGCGGTGAGGCAGGCACAGCGTGATACCTGGCTGCTTTCGCTGCCTTATCAGCAGCCATAAAAAAAGGCCAGCATCGGCTGGCCTGTTATTTAAAGCGCGAAATTAACGGTTGTTGCGGGTCAGCTGATCAAGGTCTGATTCGATTTCAGCGATCTTGTTCGAAACCACGCTTTCCAGATGGCGCAGATCCGCCAGAATTTTGCGCTTCAGATCCACTTCAACCTGGTCGCGCTGGCAAATCTGGTCCAGCTCATCGATCACATAACGCAGGTTCGGGCTGATTTCCTGCACTTCTTTGTAACCCTGGCTGGTGTGATCGGCGACAACGGTTTTGCGCTGACGTGGATATTTGAATTTCACGCTTTTAGCAAAGAATTCACCTTTGTCTTTGCGGAAGTAGATTTTAAGAATGTCGTTGTTAGCTTCCTGACGCAGGCTGTAACGGTCGATGTCGTCAGGGTTGCTGATACCTAAGCTTTTCAGGTTGTCGTACATAGCGTTTATATTCCATCTAAGAGTGGGTGAGCGCGCAAGACTATCATCATCATTCGGGATGCAGCAGAAACGCGGCAACCGGAACGCTTACGGCATACTTAATCAACTGTAGACACAAAAACCGGGATGAACAGTGCGCGACCGGAGTTAACTTGGCGCGGATTATGAACTGTTTGAAAAATAAACGCACGTGTTAATTCGCGGCGCGAAACAGGTAATTCTGGCGGGAGTGTAAACAAATAATTACGGGCCTGTAGGCAGGCCCGTCGGGAAGATCTTCAGGCAGGAGAAGCTCAGTCGATGCTGCGCAGCAGTTCGTTAATGCCTGTTTTGCTGAGCGTTTTAGCGTCAACTTTCTTCACAATTACCGCGCAGTACAGGCTGTAGCTACCATCTTTAGACGGCAGGTTACCGGAAACCACCACGGAACCCGCTGGAACGCGACCGTAATGCACTTCGCCGGTTTCGCGGTCAAAGATTTTGGTGCTCTGGCCGATGTAAACGCCCATGGAGATCACAGAACCTTCTTCAACGATCACACCTTCAACGATTTCTGAACGTGCGCCAATGAAGCAGTTATCTTCGATGATGGTTGGGTTAGCCTGCAGCGGCTCCAGCACGCCACCGATGCCCACGCCGCCTGACAGGTGGACGTTTTTACCGATCTGCGCGCAAGAACCCACGGTCGCCCAGGTATCAACCATGGTGCCTTCATCAACGTAAGCGCCGATGTTGACGTAGGAAGGCATCAGCACGGTATTACGTGCGATGAATGCGCCCTGACGCACGGCAGCAGGTGGCACAACGCGGAAACCGGCGTTTTTAAAACGCGCTTCATCCCAGCCAGCAAACTTCATTGGCACTTTGTCGTAGAAGCGGGTTTCCGACCCTTCCATGACCTGATTGTCGTTGATGCGGAACGACAACAGCACTGCTTTCTTCAGCCACTGATGCGTTACCCACTCACCGTTGATTTTTTCAGACACGCGCAGTTCACCGCTATCCAGCAGGCCAATAACCTGGGTGATAGCATCGCGGGTCGCGCTGTCTACGCTAGATGGCGTGATGTCGGCGCGGCGCTCAAAGGCAGATTCGATAACGCTCTGTAACTGTTGCATAATGATTTCCTAAGTCTGTAATACGGGTGCCAGCATCGCACTGGCACGGTAAATAAATTTGATTAATCGATTGCGGTCACACTTTATCGTTTGGATTAAGGGCCTCTGTCAACCTCTGTTGCAACACATTGCGCATTTCCACCCCAAGCGCACGTCGCTCACTATCGGCGAGGATGAAAAGATCCTCAACCCGTTCACCAATCGTACTGATGCGTGCGCCGTGCAGCGACACGCCCAAATCGGCGAACACTTCACCCACGCGCGCCAGTAAGCCGGGCTGATCGAGCGCGACCAATTCCAGATAACTGCGGCGGTCGGTGTGCGTCGGCAGGAAATTGACTTCGGTATCGACACTGAAATGCTTGAGGCGCGCAGACTGGCGACGCGTACGCGGCGGAACCCATTCGTTTTGCGTGATGGCTTGTTCCAGCGCCTGAATGATCAGCGGATGGCGATCGGCGGCCAGCGGGCTGCCATCCGGCTCCAGCACAATAAAGGTGTCCATTGCCATGCCATCGCGACTGGTAAAGATCTGCGCATCATGCACGCTGAGATTGCGGCGATCCAACTCGCCGGCCACCGCCGCAAACAGGTGCGGACGATCCGGGCTCCAGATAAAGATCTCGGTACCGCCGCGCGTGGCCTGCGGGCTGACCAGCACCAGCGGTTTGTTGAGATCGTGATGAATTAAATGACGCGCATGCCAGGCGAGCTGATTCGGTGTGTGGCGCAGGAAATAGTCGGCGCGGCAGCGGCTCCAGATATGGTGCAAACGCTCTTCGTCGAGGTTTTCCATCCGCAGCAGCGCCAGCGCTTGCAGACGATGATGGCGCACGCGCTCGCGCAGATCCGGGCTGTTTTCCATGCCGCGGCGCAGCTGTTTTTCGGTCGCGAAGAACAGCTCGCGCAACAGGCTCTGCTTCCAGCTGTTCCACAAGCTTTCATTGGTGGCGCAGATATCGGAAACCGTCAGGCACGCCAGATAGCGTAAGCGATTTTCGTTCTGCATCACTTCGGCGAATTGCTGAATCACGGTGGGATCCTGAATATCGCGGCGCTGCGCGGTGACTGACATCAATAAATGATGACGTACCAGCCAGGCAACCAGCTGCGTTTCGCGGGAGTTCAGTCCGTGTAGTTCGGCAAAGTCGAGCGCATCCTGCGCGCCGAGAATGGAGTGATCGCCGTTGCGGCCTTTGGCGATATCGTGCAGCAGCGCAGCCATCAGCAACAGTTCCGGCTGTGGCAGGCGCGGCCAGAGTTCAACGCACAGCGGATGCATCGGGCGCGTGGCTTCGTCGGCAAAACTCTCCAGCTTCTGCAGCACGCGGATGGTGTGCTCATCCACCGTGTAAGCGTGGAACAGATCGAACTGCATCTGACCAACGATGTTGCCCCACAGCGGCGTATAGGCCCATAACACGCTATGACGATGCATCGGCACCAGCGCGCGCTTAACCGCGCCAGGATGACGCAGAATCGCCATAAAGGTTTCACGCGCTTCAGGAATCTGGCATAGAGGCTGCTTCAAATGGCGGCGCGCATAGCGCAGCTGCCGCAGCGTGGTGGAGTAAATACCTTTGATGTTTTCGTTACGCACCATCACGTAGAACATACGCAGGATGGCTTGCGGCTCACGCTCAAACAGCGTGAGATCGCGCAGGTCGATGAGGTCACCGCGAATCTGGAAATCGTCATCAATGTTGCGCGGTTTTTCAGTGGTCGACAGCGCCAGAATCGCTTCATCGAACAGCTGCAGCAGCATTTGATTGAGTTCGCCGATGCGACGCGTGACGCGATAGAAGTCCTTCATCATGCGCTCAACCGGCTCGTTGACTTCGCCCAGATAGTTGAGGCGTTGAGCGACGGTGAGTTGGCGATCGAACAGCAGACGATTGTCATAGCGTGGCAGCGTTAAGTGCAGCGCAAAGCGAATGCGCCACAAAAATTCCTGACACTCGTTGATTTCATTGCGTTCCGCTTCGGTGATAAAGCCGAAACCAACCATCTCATCCATGGTGGTAGCGCCAAAGTGACGGCGCGCCACCCATTGCAGCGTGTGTATGTCGCGCAGGCCGCCGGGGCTGCTTTTGATATCCGGTTCAAGGTTGTAGCTGGTGCCGTGATAGCGCTGGTGGCGCTCCTGTTGCTCTTCAATTTTGGCGGCGAAGAAGCGTGAAGACGGCCAGAAACCATCGCTGAAGATGTTCTTTTGCAGTTCGAGAAACAGCGCCACATCGCCGGTGAGCATGCGCGATTCAATCAGGTTGGTGGCGACCGTAAGATCGGATAAACCTTCCAGCAGGCACTCTTCCAGCGTACGTACGCTGTGACCAACTTCCAGCTTCAAATCCCACATCAGCGTTAGCAGCTCGCTGGTGCGCTGCGCGGCTGTGTCGTCCAGCGGCTGGCGGCTGAGGATCAGCACATCAATATCGGAAAGCGGATGCAGTTCGCCGCGACCATAACCGCCAACGGCAACCAGTGCGATCTCCTTCATCTGGTCGAAACCAAAGAAGCGCCACAGACGACGCAATAAGCGGTCGATAAACAGCGTGCGGGCATCAATCAGAGATTCAATATCGGTGCCCGCATCAAATGCAATGCCCAGGTGCTGCTGGAATTGCTCAAGATAGTGTTTGAGCTGGTCGCGCGTCAGGGCGTCATCGGGCCAGCTGGCGGGGGAATCGGTCAGGCCTTTGTGTACTGCTTCGGTCACGCTACCACTCATCAACATGCCTCTTCATTACGCACATAAAAAAGGCCAGCGATAAGCCGGCCTGGTACTGTTAGCGAGATAATTACGCGACGTTTTCAAGCACCGCTGGAAGGGTGTCGTCTTCACGCAGCGTCAGAATCTCACAGCCGTTTTCTGTCACCACAATAGTATGCTCATACTGCGCGGACAAGCTGCGATCTTTGGTTTTCACGGTCCAGCCATCCTTCATGGTGCGGATGCGGTAATCACCGGCATTGACCATCGGTTCGATGGTGAAGGTCATGCCTGCTTGCAACACCACGCCGCTATCATCCGCGTCGTAATGCAGTACCTGCGGCTCTTCGTGGAAGCCTTTGCCGATGCCGTGACCGCAATACTCGCGCACCACCGAAAAATCCTGTGCTTCGACATACTGCTGAATCGCGCGGCCCAGTTCACGCAGACGAATACCCGGTTTCACCAGACGCAGCGCGATATAGAGACTTTCCTGAGTAACGCGACACAGGCGCTCGCCTTGAATGGTGGCTTTACCGACGATGAACATTTTTGAGGTATCGCCGTGATACTCATCTTTGATCACCGTGACATCGACGTTAACCACGTCGCCATCCTTCAGCACGCGATCGTCGCTCGGAATACCGTGACATACCACTTCATTCACCGAAATACACACCGATTTCGGGAAGCCGTGATAGCCGAGGCAGGCGGAAATCGCCTGCTGCTTCTGCGTGATGTGTTCGTGGCAGAGACGATCCAGTTCTCCGGTGGTGACGCCAGGCACCACGTGCGGGGCAATCATCTCCAGCACTTCAGCGGCAAGGCGGCCCGCCACGCGCATTTTTTCGATTTCTTCAGGGGTTTTAATTGAAATAGCCATTAAATTAATCCGCAATCGTCGAAATTTTCGACAATAATGAGTTCTGTGGCAGTCATGTTAGCAGCCAGCAAAAGGGCTGCCAAATGGCGATTGTCTGCGCCTGCGGCGCTCAACTACTATTGGCGTATTCCTGCGCATTGTGGTATAAAGCGCGCCGACGATTCTCTGTCGCCGACGTTTGGCTGGCAGGAAACGCATAAAACTCATTATGTGTACTAAAACACACATGTATCGACACATACGCCGGGGTGCCTTGAAAGAGGTCGGTCGTATGGGATACATGGAGGCCCAACCCCAAATCAAACTTTAGAGGTAATCATGGCAACTGTTTCAATGCGCGACATGCTCAAGGCTGGTGTTCACTTTGGTCACCAGACCCGTTACTGGAACCCGAAAATGAAGCCATTCATCTTCGGCGCACGTAACAAGGTTCACATCATCAACCTCGAGCAGACTGTGCCAATGTTCAACGACGCTCTGGCTGAGTTGAAAAAGATCTCTTCCCGTAAAGGTAAGATCCTGATCGTTGGTACTAAGCGCGCTGCTGCCGAAGCGGTAAAAGAGTCAGCTCTGAGCTGCGACCAGTTCTTCGTAAACCACCGCTGGTTGGGTGGCATGCTGACTAACTGGAAAACCGTTCGTCAGTCAATCAAACGCCTGAAAGATCTTGAGTCTCAGTCTCAGGACGGTACTTTCGACAAACTGACCAAGAAAGAAGCGCTGATGCGCACTCGCGAACTGGCCAAGCTGGAAAACAGCCTGGGCGGTATCAAAGATATGGGCGGTCTGCCGGATGCACTGTTCGTTGTTGACGCTGATCACGAGCACATCGCTATCAAAGAAGCAAACAACCTGGGTATCCCAGTATTTGCTATCGTTGATACCAACTCTGATCCAGACGGCGTTGACTTCGTTATCCCAGGTAACGACGATGCGATCCGTGCTGTAAGCCTGTACCTGACTGCCGTTGCCACTACCGTGCGCGAAGGCCGTTCACAGGATCTGGCTGAGCAGGCTGAAGAAGCTGCTGAAGCTTAATAAGGTTCGCTCTTTCTAAGAGCCCTTAGACATCAGATGTTATCTGTTAAGGGGGCCGTTCAGGCCCCTTTATTTTATCTAAGTCTGTCACGCTCACTGCAGAGCGAGCGGGGCAGAGTAAATTTTCCGCAACAAGTTTCTGACAGTGTGTGAGCACACAGAGACGAATCGAGGATTCTGGAATGGCTGATATTACCGCTGCATTGGTAAAAGAACTGCGTGAGCGTACTGGCGCAGGCATGATGGACTGCAAAAAAGCGCTGACCGAAGCGAACGGCGACATCGAGCTGGCGATTGAGAACATGCGCAAATCTGGCGCAATCAAAGCGGCTAAGAAAGCAGGCAACGTTGCTGCTGATGGCGTGATCAAAACCAAAATCGCTGACGGCTTCGCGGCGATCCTGGAAGTAAACTGCCAGACCGACTTCGTTGCAAAAGATGGCGGTTTCCAGGCGTTTGCTGACAAGGTTCTGGATGCAGCTGTCGCTGGCAAAGTTACCGATGTGGAAGTTCTGAAAGCGCAGTTCGAAGAAGAACGCGTAGCGCTGGTTACGAAAATCGGTGAGAACATCAACATCCGTCGTATTGCTATCCTGGAAGGCGTTGAGCTGAACAGCTATCAGCATGGCGCACGTATCGGTGTGGTTGTTTCTACCACCGGTGCTGACGAAGAACTGAGCAAGCAAGTTGCTATGCACATCGCTGCAAGCAAGCCAGAATTCGTTAAGCCAGAAGACGTGTCTGCAGACGTGGTTGAGAAAGAGTACCAGGTTCAGCTGGATATCGCCATGCAGTCTGGCAAGCCAAAAGAAATCGCAGAGAAAATGGTTGAAGGCCGCATGAAGAAATTCACCGGCGAAGTTTCTCTGACCGGTCAGGCTTTCGTTATCGACCCAAGCAAAACCGTTGGCCAGGCGTTGAAAGAGAAAAACGCTGACGTCATCAACTTCATCCGCTTCGAAGTGGGCGAAGGCATTGAGAAAGTTGAAGCTGACTTCGCAGCAGAAGTTGCTGCAATGTCCAAACAGTCTTAATGGTCCGAAAGAACCGCCACAAGGCGGTTCTTTTTTGTCTGCGATTTAGTGCAGCACTTTCAGTCTCATCCCAATAGCTTTTCTCGCGGGCTTTGCGGATGATCGACCAGATTTTACTTCTCCTTTTCATCATATCTTCCAGGAAGAACTGACCATGGCGACCAACGCAAAACCTGTATATCAACGTATCCTGCTAAAACTGAGTGGCGAAGCACTGCAAGGTGCCGAAGGTTTTGGCATCGACGCGAGCGTGCTTGACCGCATGGCGCAAGAGGTGAAAGAGCTGGTTGAGCTGGGCATTCAGGTGGGTGTGGTTATTGGTGGCGGTAACCTGTTCCGCGGCGCAGGTCTGGCCCAGGCGGGCATGAACCGTGTGGTCGGCGACCATATGGGCATGCTGGCAACAGTGATGAATGGCCTGGCAATGCGTGACGCGCTGCACCGTGCGTATGTCAATGCGCGCTTGATGTCAGCGATTCCGCTGAACGGCGTGTGTGATAACTACAGCTGGGCAGAAGCGATCAGCCTGCTGCGTAATAACCGCGTCGTGATCTTCGCGGCCGGTACCGGCAACCCGTTCTTTACCACTGACTCTGCAGCCTGCCTGCGCGGCATCGAAATCGAAGCCGACGTGGTACTGAAAGCCACCAAAGTAGACGGCGTCTACTCTGAAGATCCGGTGAAAAACCCGGATGCCACGCTGTATGACCAACTGAGCTATGCAGAAGTGTTGGATAAAGAGCTTAAAGTAATGGATCTCGCCGCCTTTACGCTGGCGCGTGACCACAAGCTGCCTATCCGCGTCTTCAACATGAACAAGCCTGGCGCATTGCGTCGCGTCGTGATGGGTGAAAAAGAAGGCACCCTGATTACGCATTAATACCCGACGCACGTTAAAATAAGGTATATTCTTTTGCCGCGATGCTCTGACATCGCGCAGCAATTAGGATGATCGATGTTTATCGATACCGCTTCCGGTTAGCCCGGAAATGGCCAGGTCAACCGAATTCAAGGGTTTCAACGTGATTAACGACATTAAAAAAGATGCAGACACGCGCATGGAAAAATGTGTGGATGCATTTAAAAACAACATCAGCAAAATCCGCACCGGCCGAGCTTCGCCTTCACTGCTCGACGGCATTGTGGTTCCTTATTACGGTACACCAACGCCGCTGCGCCAGCTGGCTAGCGTGACGGTTGAGGATTCACGTACGTTGAAAATCAACGTATTTGATCGCTCGCTGAGCGCTGCGGTTGAGAAAGCGATTATGACGTCTGATTTGGGTCTGAACCCAAGCTCAGCCGGTAGCGATATTCGTGTGCCGCTGCCAGCGCTGACCGAAGAGCGTCGTAAAGACCTGATCAAGATCGTACGTGGCGAAGCAGAGCAGGGCCGTGTTTCTGTGCGTAACGTCCGCCGTGACGCCAACGATAAGATCAAAGCGCTGCTGAAAGACAAAGAGATCAGCGAAGACGACGAACGTCGTACGCAGGACGAGATCCAGAAAATGACCGATGCGCACATCAAGAGTGTTGATGCCGCATTGGCCGATAAAGAAAAGGAACTGATGGACTTCTAATTCCATCAACTGCTTTTCAAAACGCCGTTCAGAGACGTGTTCGACTCTGGCGGCGTTTTACATTGTGTTCGGCGCTGTTGCGGACACTCTCCACGACTTCACAGGGATAGCATGATGAAGCGATTAACTCTGCTGGGATCGACCGGCTCCATTGGTACCAGCACGCTGGCGGTGATTGCCGCAAATCCTGAACTTTATCAGGTGACCGCGCTGGTGGCTGGCCAGAATGTGGCGTTGATGGCTGAACAATGCCTGCAATTCCAACCGCGCTATGCCGCGATGTCCGACGAGACTTCCGCACAAGCGTTGCGTGAGCGACTGAAAGCACTCAACGTTAATACCGAAGTGCTCTCCGGCGTTCAGGCAGCCTGCGAATTGGCCGCGCTGGATGACGTGGATCAGGTGATGGCGGCGATTGTTGGCGCCTCAGGTTTACAGCCCACCATGGCGGCGATTCGCGCCGGTAAAACCGTGCTGCTGGCCAACAAAGAGTCGCTTGTCACATGCGGCCGTCTGTTTATGGAGGCGGTACGCCAACATCAGGTGCAATTGCTGCCGGTCGATAGCGAGCACAACGCCATTTTTCAGAGTTTACCCGCTTCCATACAGCATCAGTTGGGGTACGCTGATCTGCGGGGAAACGGCATCGAGTCGATTCTCCTTACGGGATCGGGTGGTCCTTTTCGTGACACGCCATTAGCGGATTTAGCCGGTATGTCGCCGGATCAGGCTTGTGCGCATCCGAACTGGTCAATGGGGCGTAAAATCTCCGTTGACTCGGCCACCATGATGAATAAAGGTCTTGAATACATTGAAGCCCGCTGGCTGTTTAATGCGACTGACGCGCAGATGGAGGTGATCCTGCATCCGCAGTCGGTTATCCATTCGATGGTGCGTTATTGCGACGGCAGCGTGCTGGCGCAACTGGGCTCTCCGGATATGCGGACGCCTATTGCGCACAGCATGGCATGGCCAGCACGTATTTCTGCGGGCGTAACGCCGCTCGACTTCACGCGCATGAAGTCGTTGACGTTTTCCGAGCCGGACTACGAGCGCTATCCTTGCCTGAAGCTTGCGATTGATGCCTGTGCCACAGGTCAGGCCGCGACGACATCGCTGAATGCAGCGAATGAAGTGGCGGTGGCAGCTTTTCTGCAGCACCAGATTCGCTTTACCGATATCGCCGCCATCAACAGCGAAGTGCTGGCGTCCCTGAGTTGTCAGGAGCCGGGCAGCATTGACGAGGTGATGGAGATCGATCGGTTAGCGCGCGTGCGTGCCAATGAATTGTTACCGCGCTTTCGTTTAGCAGGTTGATAGTTCCCGCTATTTGTTCGCTCTGGGTGAAAATGGTATAGTCGCTCGCTCGCGTTTCACAGCCGACATTGTTTCGATGTCATCTGGCGTGTTTGCCGGAGTTTGCTGCAGGCGCAATGTATTCAGAAACCACAGCATTTCTGATGAAAGGAATTATTACGCGTTATGTCGTCCAACAATCACAACACAATCGATGACGAGTCGTACTGTACGCCACGTCACGTGGCCATCATTATGGATGGTAATGGTCGCTGGGCAAAAAATCAGGGCAAACTGCGTATTTCAGGCCACAAAGCCGGGGTAAAATCAGTACGCCGGGCTGTCAGCTTTGCGGTTAGCCATAAACTGGAAGCGCTCACGCTTTATGCGTTCAGCAGTGAAAACTGGAGCCGTCCGATTCAGGAAGTGACAGCGTTAATGGAGTTGTTTGTCTGGGCGCTCGACAGCGAAGTCAAAAGCCTGCACAAACACAATGTGCGTCTGCGCATTATTGGCGATATCAGTCGTTTCAATAACCGAATTCAGGAACGCATTCGCCGCGCCGAGGAACTGACTCAGCAAAATAATGGACTGACCCTAAACATTGCTGCCAACTATGGCGGCCGTTGGGATATTATCCAGGGTGCCAGAAAATTGGCCGAACAGGTTCAGGAAGGTTTACTGCGTCCTGACCAGATTACCGAAGAAAGCCTGGCTCCGTATCTGTGTATGCAGGAGCTGGCGCCAGTGGATTTAGTGATAAGGACCGGGGGAGAGCATCGGATTAGCAACTTCCTGCTGTGGCAAATCGCCTATGCTGAGTTTTGGTTTACCGATGTTCTTTGGCCTGATTTTGATGAAAACGTTTTTGAAGGTGCACTGAATGCATTCTCTACGCGGGAGCGACGCTATGGCGGTACTGCACCAGGCGGCGCCTAAGCAATTTGGGGGTAACCTTTGCTGAAGTCTCGTCTGATTACCGCGTTAATTTTGATTCCGCTGGTGATCGCTGCACTGTTCTGGTTACCCCTGTCCGGTTTTGCGATTATCACTATCATCATCTGCATGCTTGCCGCCTGGGAATGGGGGCAGTTTGCCGGCATGAAAACGCGTCAGCAACGTATCTGGCTGGCCGTGCTTTGCGGCCTGTTGCTGTCCGCGATGCTCTTTACCCTTGAACCCTATCAACGCAATCTGCACCAATTCCAGATGGAAGGCTCGCTCTGGGCATCGCTGTTGTGGTGGATTGTCGCGCTCATCTTAGTACTGTTCTATCCCGCTTCTGCCGCGTTGTGGCGTCACTCACGTACGCTGCGCCTGCTGTTTGGCGTGCTCACCTTGATACCGTTCTTCTGGGGCATGATGGCGCTGCGTCAGTATCATTACGATACTGACCATTTCGCCGGCGCATGGTGGCTGCTGTTCGTGATGTTCCTTGTCTGGGGCGCAGATTCCGGTGCTTACATGTTTGGTCGCCTGTTTGGCAAACACAAGCTGGCACCAAAAGTCTCTCCGGGTAAAACCTGGGAAGGTTTCTTCGGTGGCCTATTGTCATCTGCCATCATCGCCTGGCTGTTTGCTCTGCTGGCACCGCTTTCGGTGGCGCCGGGCACGCTCATTATCTGTGCGGTGATTGCGACGCTGGCATCGGTATTGGGCGACCTGACAGAAAGTATGTTCAAGCGTGAAGCGGGCATTAAAGACAGCGGTAACTTGATTCCGGGGCACGGTGGTATTCTCGATCGTATTGATAGCCTGACTGCTGCGGTGCCGGTGTTTGCCTGCCTGCTGCTGTTGGTGTTTCGCACCCTCTGAGGATAGCTGGCGATGTTGAGTATACTCTGGAGTTTTGCCGCCTTTATCGTGGCGCTTGGCGTGCTAATTACCGTGCACGAGTTTGGCCATTTCTGGGTGGCGCGCCGCTGCGGTGTTAAAGTTGAACGTTTCTCGATTGGCTTTGGTAAAGCGCTGTGGCGTCGCAGCGATCGTCAGGGCACCGAATATGTCATCGCGCTGATCCCTCTTGGCGGCTACGTCAAAATGCTCGACGAACGCGTTGAAAGCGTTCCCGCCGAACTACGTCATCAAGCCTTCAACAATAAAACTGTGCTGCAACGTGCTTCGATTATCGCAGCCGGTCCTATCGCCAACTTCATCTTCGCCATCTTTGCTTACTGGGTCGTGTTTATTCACGGCGTGCCGGGTGTGCGTCCTGTAGTTGGTGAAATTCTGAACGGTTCCGTCGCTGCCGAAGCGCAAATTACCTCCGGCATGGAACTTAAAGCGGTAGATGGTATCGAAACGCCTGATTGGGATGCTGTGCGTATGGCGCTGATCGGTAAAATCGGCGACAGCGATGCCACGCTTACCGTCTCGCAATTTGGCGAAGAAGCCACGCAGCAAAAGCAATTAAATTTGCGCGATTGGCAATTTGAGCCTGATAAACAGGATCCGGTGGTCGCTTTAGGTATTCGTCCACGTGGGCCGCAGATTGAAACGACCTTAGCCGAAGTTCAGGCAAACTCACCGGCAAGCAATGCTGGTTTGCAAGCGGGCGATAGGATCGTTAAAGTCGATGGTCAGCCATTATCACAGTGGCAGGCTTTTGCGGCACAGGTGCGGGATAATCCGGGCAAAAACATGGCGCTAGATATCGAGCGCAACGGCGAACCTGTGGCGTTGACGTTAACGCCGGAAGCGAAACCGGGCAATGAAGCGGAAGGCTTCGCGGGTGTCATCCCGCGTGTGATTCCGCTGCCTGATGAGTACAAAACGGTAAGGCAGTATGGACCTTTTGCGGCGATCGGCGAAGCCAGTGTAAAAACCTGGCAGTTGATGAAGCTAACAGTCTCCATGCTGGGCAAGTTGATAATCGGGGATGTGAAGCTGAATAACCTGAGCGGGCCGATTTCGATCGCGCAGGGTGCCGGGTTATCAGCAGAGTACGGGGTGATTTATTACCTGATGTTCCTGGCGCTGATCAGCGTCAACCTGGGCATCATTAACCTGTTCCCTCTGCCGGTTTTAGATGGTGGTCATCTGCTCTTTCTGGCGATCGAAAAGATCAAAGGTGGACCGGTGTCCGAGCGAGTTCAGGACTTTAGTTATCGCATTGGCTCAATCTTGCTAGTGCTGTTAATGGGGCTTGCACTTTTCAATGATTTCTCACGTCTGTAATAGCTGGAACGCATACAGGCGCGGGATGTGTTAGGAAAACGCATAACAACGATGGCGATGAAAAAGTTGCTCATAGCGTCGCTGCTGTTTAGCAGCGCCACCGTTTACGGTGCAGACGATTTCGTAGTGAAGGACATTCATTTCGAAGGTCTCCAGCGAGTCGCCGTCGGCGCGGCTCTGCTCAGCATGCCGGTACGTGTCGGTGATACGGTGAATGACGATGATGTCAGAAACACCATTCGCTCACTGTTCGCCACCGGTAACTTTGAAGATGTGCAGGTTCTGCGTGACGGTACAACCCTGATTGTTCAGGTGAAAGAGCGTCCAACCATTGCCAACATCACTTTCTCCGGCAACAAAGCGGTGAAAGAAGATCAGCTGAAACAGAACCTCGAAGCCTCTGGCGTGCGCGTTGGCGAAGCGCTGGACCGCACCACGCTCTCTTCAATCGAGAAGGGTCTGGAAGACTTCTACTACAGCGTCGGTAAATACACCGCCAGCGTCAAAGCGATTGCTACGCCGCTGCCGCGCAACCGTGTGGATCTGAAATTCGTCTTCCAGGAAGGCGTTTCAGCGCAGATCCAGCAGATCAACATCGTCGGTAATAAAGCATTTACCTCTGATGAACTGATCTCGCGCTTCTCACTGCGTGACGAAGTGCCATGGTGGAACGTGGTGGGCGATCGTAAATACCAGAAACAGAAGTTAGCGGGCGATCTCGAAACCCTGCGCAGCTTCTATCTGGATCGCGGTTATGCGCGTTTCAACATCGATTCCACGCAGGTGAGCCTGACGCCAGATAAGAAAGGCATCTACATCACCGTGAACATCAACGAAGGCGATCAGTACAAGATTGCCGGCGTGATCGTGAACGGCAGCATGGCGGGCCATTCTGCTGAAATCGAAAAGATGACCAGGATTCCAGCGGGTGAGCTGTATAACGGCACTAAAGTCACCCAGATGGAAGATGACATCAAGAAATTGCTGGGTCGCTACGGTTACGCCTATCCGCGCGTAATGACGCAGCCAGAAATCAACGATGCTGACAAAACCGTCAAGCTGCACATCAACGTGGATGCGGGCAACCGTTACTACGTGCGTAAAGTGCGCTTTGAAGGTAACGACACCTCAAAAGATTCCGTACTGCGCCGTGAAATGCGTCAGATGGAAGGTGCCTGGTTGGGCAGCGACCTCGTCGATCAGGGTAAAGAGCGTCTGAATCGTACCGGTTACTTCGAAACCGTGGATGTGGATACGCAACGTGTTCCGGGTGCGCCGGATCAGGTTGATGTGGTCTACAAGGTGAAAGAGCGTAACACCGGTACTTTCAACTTTGGTGTCGGTTACGGTACTGAAAGTGGCGTCAGCTTCCAGGTGGGCGTGACCCAGGAAAACTGGCTCGGCACCGGTAACACTGTTGGCATCAGCGGTACCAAAAACGATTACCAGACCTATGCTGAGTTCTCACTGACCGACCCATACTTCACGGTCGACGGCGTGAGCCTTGGCGGTCGTTTGTTCTATAACGACTTTAAAGCTGATAACGCCGATCTGTCTGACTATACCAACAAAAGTTATGGTCTCGACGGTACGCTGGGCTTCCCGGTCAATGAAAATAATACGCTGCGTGTTGGTTTAGGTTATGTGCATAACGACCTGTCCAACATGCGTCCTCAGGTTGCGATGTGGCGTTATCTCGATTCGGTCGGTCGCCATCAGGGCTTGAACGATGACGGTGATTTCTCTGCAGATGATTTCACCTTCAACTACGGTTGGACCTATAACACTTTAGACCGCGGCTTCTTCCCTACGCGCGGTAACCGTACCAACCTGAACGGTAAAGTGACGATTCCAGGCTCTGATAATGCGTTCTATAAAGCGACATTGGATAGCCAGCAATATGTGCCGCTGAACCGCGATGGTACGTGGGTGGTGTTAGGCCGTGGCCGTGTAGGATATGGTGACGGACTTAATGGAAAAGAGATGCCGTTCTATGAGAACTTCTACGGCGGTGGTTCGAGCACGGTTCGTGGCTTCCAGTCCAACACCATTGGTCCTAAAGCTGCGTACCTGAACGATGGCTCGTCAAACTGTAATATCTCTGATCCAAACGGCGTCTGTAAGTCGGACGATGCGGTCGGTGGTAACGCCATGGCGATTGCCAGCCTGGAGCTGATTACGCCAACGCCGTTCCTGAGCGAGAAGTATGCGAATTCCGTGCGTACCTCAGTGTTTATGGATGCCGGTACCGTTTGGGATACCAAATGGCAGAACACTGCGGAAACACGCGCGGCGGGTGTGCCAGATTACAGCGATCCTAATAACATTCGCGTCTCTGCCGGTGTGGCACTGCAGTGGATGTCACCGTTAGGACCGCTGGTCTTCTCATACGCCCAGCCGATGAAGAAAGTCGAGGGAGACAAGTCAGAGCAATTCCAGTTTAACATTGGTAAAACCTGGTAAGGCTCTGAGCAGGGAAGTGAAAATACCGTCTTGCATGCGTGCTGCCTGATAGTGCGGCGCGCTGCAAACACACACGTTGAGGTAAGGAGTTTATAGTGAAAAAGTTGTTCTGTGCTGCTGCTCTGGGTGTTGCATTAGCTGCTTCTGCGGGTGCCCAAGCGGCTGATAAAGTTGCCGTCGTAAACCTGAGCCAGGTTTTCCAGCAGTCTCCGCAGCGTGCCGCTGTTGCTAAACAGCTTGAAGGTGAATTCCAGAGCCGCGCCTCTGACCTCCAGTCTCAGCAGCAGAAGATCCAGCAAGAAATTCAGGATCTGCAGCGTAATGCATCGACCATGAAAGCGAGCGACCGCACCAAGAAAGAGAAGCAAATCTCTTCTGAGCGTGCTGCCTTTGAACAAAAAGCACAGGCTTTTGACAAAGACAACCAAACTCGTCAGATGCAGGAGCGTAACAAGCTGCTGGCTAAAATCCAGACCGCTGTTCAGTCTGTAGCGAAAAGCGAAGGTTACGATCTGGTTCTGGACTCTCAGGCCGTGCTGTACTCTTCTTCTGATGCTAAAGACATCACTGCTGACGTTGTAAAACAGGTTAAATAATTGATGTCATCAATTCGACTGGCTGATTTAGCCCAGCAGTTGGATGCAGAATTGCACGGAGATGGCGATATCGTCATCTCCGGCATTGCTTCTATGCAATCCGCCACAACTGGCCAAATCACTTTTCTTGCAAACAGCCGCTACCGCGAGCAGCTCGCTACTATCCAGGCTTCAGCCGTGGTGCTGACGGAAGCGGATCTGGAGTGGTGTAAAACGGCCGCCCTGGTGGTGAAAAATCCTTACCTGACTTATGCCCGCATGGCACAACTGCTGGACACCACGCCGCAGCCCGCGCAGAATATCGCGCCCAGCGCGGTGATAGATGCAACGGCTAAGCTGGGTAACAACGTTTCGGTAGGCGCAAATGCGGTGATCGAGTCTGGCGTAGAGCTGGGTGACGACGTCGTTATTGGCGCAGGATGTTTTGTTGGTAAGCAGACGCGTATCGGTCGCGGCTCACGTTTGTGGGCTAACGTCACGATTTATCACGAAATCCAGATTGGTCAGGATTGTCTGATTCAGTCCGGCACCGTCATTGGTGCTGATGGTTTCGGGTATGCTAACGATCGCGGCAATTGGGTGAAAATCCCGCAGCTGGGTACCGTCGTGATTGGTGATCGGGTTGAAATTGGTGCCTGTACTACCATCGATCGCGGCGCGCTGGATAACACTCTGATCGGCAATGGTGTTATCATAGATAACCAGTGTCAGATTGCGCACAACGTCGTGATTGGTGATAACACCGCTGTTGCGGGTGGTGTGATCATGGCGGGTAGTCTGAAGATTGGACGTTACTGTATGATTGGCGGCGCCAGCGTCATTAACGGCCATATGGAAATCTGTGACAAAGTGACCGTAACGGGCATGGGCATGGTAATGCGCCCGATCACAGAGCCAGGCGTATATTCGTCGGGTATTCCACTGCAACCCAACAAAACCTGGCGTAAAACAGCAGCGCTGGTGATGAACATCGATGAAATAAGCAAACGCTTAAAAGCCATCGAACGTAAGGTCGGTAAAGACGACTAAACGCATCCCACGCTACTTGCTTTCATAACAAGAAGTGTACTTTCTTCCACCTTCGGTAACCCGAGAATGGCAGCAGGTATCGTAAGAAAGCGAAACGCCCCGAACTAATTTGCGGCCTGCGGAAGATCATTTTGATCGGTGCAGGCCGTGTTATTGATGCCATCAGATTTTTAGGACAGGAAGAGTATTTTGACTACTGAAACGCATACTCTGAAAATTGAAGAGATTTTAGAACTGCTGCCACACCGCTATCCTTTCTTGCTGGTTGATCGCGTGCTGGATTTTGAAGAGCATAAATATCTGCGCGCGGTGAAGAACGTTTCTGTTAACGAACCGTTTTTCCAGGGACATTTCCCTGGTAAGCCGATTTTCCCAGGCGTTCTGATCCTGGAAGCGATGGCGCAAGCGACCGGTATTCTGGCGTTCAAAAGCGTTGGGAAACTGGAACCAGGCGAACTCTATTACTTCGCTGGTATCGATGAAGCCCGTTTCAAACGTCCGGTTGTGCCGGGCGATCAGATGATCATGGAAGTGACCTTCGAGAAAACCCGTCGTGGTCTGACGCGCTTTAAAGGCGTGGCGACCGTGGACGGCAAAATTGTCTGTGAAGCGACCATGATGTGTGCCCGTAGCCGGGAGGCATAATAAGTGATTGATTCAACCGCCAATATCCATCCCAGTTCTGTCATTGAAGAGGGTGCCGCCATCGGCGCCAATGTTCACATCGGCCCGTTTTGCTTTATCGGCGCTAATGTGGAAATTGGTGAAGGAACCGTACTCAAATCGCACGTGGTGGTGAACGGCCACACGCGTATAGGCAAAGACAATCAGATCTACCAGTTCGCTTCCATCGGTGAAGTGAATCAGGACCTGAAATATGCGGGCGAACCGACGCGCGTTGAAATTGGCGATCGTAACCGCATCCGCGAGAGCGTCACCATTCATCGTGGCACCACACAGGGCGGCAATGTGACTAAAGTCGGCAGCGATAACCTGCTGATGGTGAATGCTCACATTGCGCATGACTGCGTGATCGGCAATCGCTGCATCTTTGCTAACAATGCCACGCTGGGCGGTCACGTCACCGTTGATGATTTTGCGATTATCGGCGGCATGACGGCGGTACATCAGTGGTGCACCATTGGTGCTCACGTGATGGTTGGCGGTTGTTCAGGCGTCGCGCAGGATGTGCCGCCTTATGTCATTGCGCAGGGCAACCACGCAACGCCATACGGTATCAACATCGAAGGTCTGAAGCGTCGCGGCTTTAGCAAAGAAGCGCTGCATGCCATTCGCAACGCGTACAAACTGCTGTACCGCAGCGGCAAAACGCTGGATGAAGTGAAACCAGAGATTGAAGAGCTGGCGAAACAACACAGTGAAGTGCAGCCTTTCTATGACTTCTTTGCCCGTTCAACGCGTGGATTGATTCGTTAATCCATGTCAGCGCGTCCCCTAACGATTGCCCTGGTCGCCGGAGAAACCTCCGGCGATATTCTTGGTGCAGGTCTCATCCGTGCGTTAAAAGCGCGCCATCCTGATGCGCGCTTTGTTGGCGTGGCCGGTCCGCTGATGCAGGCCGAAGGCTGCGAAGCCTGGTATGAGATGGAAGAGCTGGCGGTGATGGGCATCGTCGAAGTGCTGGGACGCCTGCGGCGTCTGCTGAAAATTCGTCGTGACCTGACGCAGCGCTTCACCGAACTCAAGCCGGATGTGTTCGTGGGCATTGATGCGCCGGATTTCAACATCACGTTGGAAGGCCGTCTCAAGCGCGCGGGTATTCGCACTATTCATTACGTCAGCCCTTCCGTTTGGGCATGGCGTCAAAAGCGCGTTTTCAAAATCGGCCGCAACACCAATCTGGTGCTGGCATTCCTGCCGTTTGAAAAAGCGTTTTACGATCGCTTTAACGTGCCGTGCCGCTTTATCGGCCACACCATGGCTGATGCGATGCCGCTGCAGCCCGATAAGCTGGCGGCGCGCCGCGAGTTAGGCATTGCTGACGAGGCGATTTGCCTTGGCTTGTTGCCGGGCAGTCGCGGTGCCGAAGTGGAAATGCTCAGCGCCGATTTCCTGCGCGCCGCGCAGCTGCTGCGTCAGCGCTATCCCACGCTGGAAATCGTGGTGCCGCTGGTGAACGCCAAACGCCGCGCGCAGTTTGAGCAGATCAAAGCGCAAGTTGCGCCAGAACTGCCGATGCATTTGCTGGATGGCAAAGGCCGTCAGGCGATGCTGGCCAGCGATGCCGCTATTCTTGCGTCTGGCACCGCCGCGCTGGAGTGCATGCTGGCGAAATGCCCGATGGTGGTCGGTTATCGCATGAAGCCGTCTACTTTTTGGCTGGCAAAACGTCTGGTAAAAACGCCGTACGTTTCCCTGCCAAATCTGCTGGCCGGTCGCGAGCTGGTGAAAGAGTTGCTGCAGGACGAATGCCAGCCCGACGCGCTCGCCGCGGCGCTGGAGCCGTTACTGCACGCTGGCCCGGAGCGCGAAGCGCTACTGAAAACCTTCACCGAACTGCATCAACAGATTCGCTGGAATGCCGATGAGCAGGCGGCGGATGCGGTACTGGAGATTATCAATGGCTGAATTTATCTATCCCAACGCGCAGCGGATTGCTGGCGTTGATGAAGTAGGGCGCGGCCCGCTGGTTGGCGCCGTGGTCACGGCGGCGGTGATCCTCGATCCCGCCAACCCGATTGCCGGACTGGCCGACTCGAAAAAGCTCTCCGAGAAGCGTCGTCTGGCGCTGTATGACGAGATCACAGAGAAGGCGCTGGCCTGGAGCCTTGGTCGTGCCGAGCCAGAGGAGATCGATCAGCTCAATATTCTGCACGCCACCATGCTGGCGATGCAGCGCGCGGTCGCGGGTTTGCACATTGCACCGGACTTCGTACTGATCGATGGCAACCGTTGCCCGGCGCTGCCGATGCCCTCGCAGGCGGTGGTGAAGGGTGATAGCCTGGTGCAAGCGATCAGTGCCGCCTCGATCATCGCAAAAGTCACGCGCGATCGTGAAATGACCGAGCTGGATTTGCTGTTCCCGCAATATGGCTTTGCGCAACACAAAGGCTATCCAACCGCGCTGCACATGGAAAAGCTGACGCAGCACGGCGCCACACCTCATCATCGTCGCAGCTTTGCGCCGGTGCGTAACGCCTTGATTGATGCCGATGTGCTGGCAGCCCGCCAGCCAACTACGCTTTAATAGCCTGACGCTGTTTTAACCGGAAACTGATATGGCTGAACCTCGTTTTATACATCTGCGCGTCCACAGTGATTACTCCATGGTTGATGGTCTGGCGAAAACCGGACCCTTAGTCAAGAAGGCGGCTGCGCTGGGCATGCCGGCGATTGCCATTACCGATTACATCAACCTGTGCGGGCTGGTGCGTTTTTACGGTAGCGCACACGGCGCGGGGATCAAGCCGATTATTGGTGCTGACTTCCAGGTTGCCAGCGAATTGATGGGCGATGAGCTGACACAGTTAACGCTGCTGGCGGCCAATAACACCGGTTATCAAAACCTGACCTTGCTGATTTCACGTGCATATCAGCGCGGTTACGGCATTGCGGGCCCAATCATCGATCGCGACTGGCTGCTGGAGCTGGGCGAAGGCCTGATTCTGCTGTCTGGCGGACGTCGCGGCGACGTGGGCCGCAGTCTGCTGCGCGGCAATAGCGCGATGGTAGCGCAGTGTTTGAGCTTTTATCAGGAACACTTCCCGAATCGTTATTACCTGGAATTGATGCGCACCGGTCGCGCCGATGAAGAAGCGTATCTGCATGCCGCCGTCGAGCTGGCGGTGGCCGAAGGCGTTCCCGTCGTTGCCACCAACGAAGTGTGCTTCCTGAATGAAGAAGATTTTGATGCGCATGAAATCCGCGTCGCGATTCATGACGGCTATACGCTGGACGATCCCAAGCGTCCACGTAACTACAGTCCTCAGCAATATATGCGCAGTGAAGAGGAGATGTGCGAGCTGTTCTCGGACATTCCGGAAGCGCTGGAAAATAGCGTAGAGATTGCTAAGCGCTGTAACGTAACGGTGCGCCTCGGCGAATATTTCCTGCCGCAGTTCCCCACCGGTGACATGAGCACTGAAGACTTCCTCGTGGCGAAGTCACGTGAAGGCCTGGAAGAGCGTATGGAATTCCTCTTCCCGGATCCGGCGGTGCGCGCAGAAAAACGCGTGGAATATGATGAACGTCTGGAGATTGAACTCACTGTTATCAACCAGATGGGCTTCCCGGGCTACTTCCTGATCGTGATGGAGTTTATTCAGTGGTCGAAGGACAACGGCATTCCCGTCGGCCCAGGCCGCGGTTCGGGTGCCGGTTCATTGGTGGCGTATGCGCTGAAAATCACCGATATCGATCCGCTGGAGTTTGACCTGCTGTTCGAACGTTTCCTGAACCCGGAACGTGTGTCGATGCCTGACTTTGACGTTGACTTCTGCATGGAGAAGCGCGATCAGGTGATCGATCACGTGGCCGATATGTATGGACGCGATGCGGTATCGCAGATCATCACCTTCGGTACCATGGCGGCGAAAGCGGTCATCCGCGATGTGGGACGCGTACTCGGTCATCCGTACGGTTTTGTTGATCGTATCTCGAAACTGATCCCGCCGGATCCGGGCATGACGCTGGAGAAAGCTTTCCTGGCTGAACCGCAGCTGCCGGAGATCTACGAGGCTGATGAAGAGGTGAAAGCGCTGATCGACATGGCGCGCAAACTGGAAGGTGTCACGCGTAACGCCGGTAAACATGCCGGTGGTGTGGTGATCTCGCCGACCAAAATCACCGATTTTGCGCCGCTCTACTGCGATGAAAACGGGCAATTCCCGGTTACCCAGTTTGATAAGAATGACGTGGAATATGCCGGGCTGGTGAAGTTTGACTTCCTTGGCCTGCGTACGCTTACCATCATCGACTGGGCGCTGAAGATGATTAACCCGCGCCGTGAAAAGCAGGGTTTGCCACCGATTGATATCGCCGCCATTCCGCTGGATGACAAGAAAAGCTTTGATATGCTGCAGCGCTCGGAAACCACGGCGGTGTTCCAGCTTGAATCGCGCGGCATGAAAGATCTGATCAAACGTCTGAAGCCTGACTGCTTCGAAGATATGATCGCACTGGTTGCGCTATTCCGTCCGGGACCGCTGCAATCGGGCATGGTAGATAACTTCATTGACCGTAAGCACGGTCGCGAAGAGATCTCTTATCCGGATATTCAGTGGCAGCACGAAACCCTGAAGCCGGTGCTGGAGCCGACCTACGGCATCATTCTGTATCAGGAACAGGTGATGCAGATTGCGCAGGTGCTGTCTGGCTACACGCTGGGCGGCGCGGACATGCTGCGTCGTGCGATGGGTAAAAAGAAACCCGAAGAGATGGCGAAGCAGCGTTCGGTGTTCCGGGACGGCGCGGAGAAGATGGGCGTCGACGGTGAGCTGTCGATGAAAATCTTCGATCTGGTAGAAAAATTTGCCGGTTATGGCTTTAACAAGTCGCACTCCGCCGCTTACGCGCTGGTTTCCTATCAAACCCTGTGGCTGAAAGCGCACTATCCGGCAGAGTTTATGGCGGCCGTAATGACCGCTGATATGGATAACACCGAGAAAGTGGTTGGCCTGGTCGACGAATGCTGGCGCATGGGCCTCAAAGTGTTGCCGCCAGACATCAACTCCGGTTTGTATCCGTTCCACGTCAATGACGAAGGCGAGATCGTTTACGGCATCGGCGCGATCAAAGGCGTGGGTGAGGGCCCGATCGAAGCGATCATTGATGCGCGTAATGAAGGCGGCTACTTCAAAGAGTTGTTTGATCTCTGTGCGCGCACCGACACCAAAAAGATCAACCGTCGCGTAATGGAAAAACTGATCATGTCGGGCGCATTCGATCGTCTCGGCCCGCATCGCGCGGCTTTGATGAGTGCACTCGGCGATGCATTAAAAGCGGCCGATCAGCATGCTAAAGCCGAAGCCATCGGCCAGGCCGATATGTTTGGCGTGCTGGCCGAAGAGCCAGAGCAGGTAGAGAAATCCTACGCCAGCATCACGCCGTGGCCGGAACAAATTCAACTGGATGGCGAACGAGAGACTTTGGGTCTCTATCTTACCGGACATCCGATTAACCAGTATTTGAAAGAAATTGAGCGTTACGTCGGCGGCATGCGGCTGAAAGACATGCATCCGACAGATCGTGGTAAAGTAACCGTCGCGGCGGGGCTGGTGATTGCCGCCCGCGTGATGGTCACTAAACGCGGTAACCGAATTGGTATTTGTACCATTGACGATCGTTCTGGTCGTCTTGAAGTGATGTTATTTACCGATGCGTTAGATAAATACCAGCAGTTGCTGGAGAAGGACCGTATCCTGATCGTCAGTGGACAGGTCAGCTTTGATGACTTTAGCGGTGGCCTTAAAATGACCGCTCGAGAAGTGATGGACATCGACGAAGCGCGGGAAAAATACGCGCGCGGACTTGCTATCTCGCTGACGGACAGGCAAATTGATGACCAGCTTTTAAACCGTCTCCGCCAGTCTCTGGAGCCTCATCGTTCCGGGACCATTCCGGTGCATCTCTACTATCAGAGAGCCGATGCGCGAGCGAAGCTACGCTTTGGTGCAGCGTGGCGTATTTCGCCCAGCGATCGTTTACTCAACGATTTGCGGTCGTTAGTAGGATCGGAGCAGGTGGAACTGGAGTTTGACTAAAACAGGAACATTATGAGTCTTAATTACCTGGATTTTGAACAGCCAATCGCAGAGCTTGAAGCGAAAATCGACTCGTTAAAATCGATTGGCCGTTCGGATGAGAAACACGATATTAATTTGGATGAGGAAGTGCAGCGTTTACGCGAAAAAAGCGTTGAGCTGACCCGTAAAATCTTCTCCGATTTAGGCGCATGGCAAGTGGCGCAACTCGCGCGTCATCCGCTGCGTCCTTATACACTGGACTATATCCGCAACGCGTTTGATGATTTCGACGAACTGGCTGGCGATCGTGCTTATGCCGATGATAAAGCGATTGTCGGCGGTATTGCCCGTCTTGACGATCGTCCAGTGATGATCATTGGTCATCAGAAAGGTCGCGAGACCAAAGAGAAAATTCGTCGTAACTTCGGTATGCCGGCACCAGAAGGCTATCGCAAAGCGCTGCGTCTGATGGAAATGGCTGAACGCTTTAAGATGCCGCTGATCACCTTCATCGATACGCCGGGAGCTTATCCGGGCGTGGGTGCAGAAGAGCGCGGTCAGTCAGAAGCGATCGCACGCAACCTGCGTGAAATGTCTGGCCTGAAAATTCCGGTGATTTGTACCGTAATCGGCGAAGGCGGTTCCGGTGGTGCGCTGGCAATCGGCGTGGGTGATAAAGTCAACATGCTGCAGTACAGCACCTACTCGGTGATTTCACCGGAAGGTTGTGCGTCGATCCTGTGGAAAAGCGCCGATAAAGCTCCGCTGGCTGCGGAAGCGATGGGTATCACAGCTGAGCGTCTGAAAGAGCTGAAGCTGATCGATTCCATCATTCCTGAGCCGCTGGGCGGCGCGCATCGTCAACCGGTAGATATGGCGGCTTCGCTTAAGCAGCAACTGCTGGCCGATCTGGCCGATCTCGATGTGCTGAGCACCGAAGAGTTGCTCAACCGTCGCTATCAGCGCCTGATGAACTACGGCTACGCTTGATACATCAGAGCTAAGCAAGAAGCGGACCCCGGTCCGCTTTTTTTATGTCGAACGAACACCATTCTGATCAGCCATCCGTAGGGTAACCATCCATGGCTACCTGGTTCGACGATTTCGCTGTGACTCCGGTGCAAGGTCCAGAAAAGACCAGCCCGATCGCAAAGGATAACTGCATCCATGCAGATCGGCCTCGCCATCCATGGCTCGGACGCTTTGCTCTTCGGGCTGCTCTTTCCTGTCCCCTTTGGCTTGATCGTGGCTTTTCTAGTGCATTAGCATTCGGTTGCAATCACTCAACAGCAGAGCATTCCAGGTTTATTCGCGCGCGGTTTTCGCTATCCTTATTCAGTGCCACAACACCACAGGAGGTGAGCATTGAATATTATTGCGATCATGGGACCGCACGGCGCTTTCTACAAAGATGAGCCTATTCGCGAACTGGATGCTGCCCTCAAGCTGCAAGGCTTCCAAACCGTTTACCCCAATAATGCCAGCGACCTGCTGAAGTTGATTGAACACAATCCGCGTATCTGCGGTGTGATTTTTGACTGGGACGATTACAGTCTGGCGCTGTGTAGCGACATCAATCAGCTTAATGAATATCTGCCGCTCTATGCCTTCATCAACACTCATTCGCAGATGGATGTCAGCATCAACGAGATGCGCATGGCGCTGCACTTCTTCGAGTATGCCCTGAGCGCTGCCGATGACATCGCGCTGCATATTCGTCAGTACACCGATGAGTACATCGATAACATCACGCCGCCGCTAACTAAAGCGTTGTTCACCTACGTCAAAGAGGGCAAATACACCTTCTGCACGCCGGGTCACATGGGCGGCAGCGCTTTCCAGAAAAGCCCGGTGGGCAGCCTGTTTTATGACTTCTTTGGCTCGAACACCTTAAAAGCGGATGTCTCGATCTCGGTCACGGAATTGGGTTCATTGCTCGATCACACCGGCCCGCATCTGGAAGCGGAGGAGTATGTTGCGCGCACCTTTGGCGCTGAGCAAAGCTACATGGTGACCAACGGCACCTCGACCTCGAACAAAATCGTCGGCATGTATGCGGCGCCTGTGGGTAGCACGGTGCTGATTGACCGCAACTGCCATAAATCGCTGACCCATTTGCTGATGATGAGCGATATCATCCCAATCTGGCTGAAACCGACGCGCAACGCGCTGGGCATTCTGGGCGGCATTCCGCAGCGCGAGTTTACGCGTGACAACATCCAGCAAAAGGTCAACGCCACGCCGCGCGCTAGCTGGCCGGTGCATGCGGTGATCACCAACTCAACCTACGATGGCCTGCTGTACAACACGCAGTTCATCAAACAGACGCTGGATGTGCCATCGATCCACTTTGATTCTGCGTGGGTGCCGTACACCAATTTCCATCCGATTTATGCCGGTAAAAGCGGCATGAGCGGCGATCGTATTCCCGGCAAAGTGATTTATGAAACGCAATCGACGCACAAACTGTTAGCGGCGTTCTCGCAGGCTTCGCTGATTCACATCAAAGGCGATTACGACGAGCACACCTTTAACGAAGCCTACATGATGCACACCACCACCTCGCCGAGCTACGCGATTGTCTCGTCGATTGAAACCGCGGCGGCGATGCTGCGCGGCAATCCGGGTAAGCGACTGATCAACCGCTCGGTTGAACGTGCGCTCCATTTCCGTCGTGAGATTCAACGCTTGCGGGAAGAGTCTGACGGCTGGTTCTTTGATATCTGGCAGCCGGAGCAGGTCGATCAGGCCGAATGCTGGCCGATCCAGCCGGGCGAGGAGGATTGGCACGGTTTCACCCATGCCGATCGCGATCATATGTATCTCGATCCGATCAAAGTCACCATTCTGACGCCGGGCATGAGCGAGCTGGGTAACATGGCGGAAGAGGGCATTCCAGCCGCGCTGGTGGCGAAGTTCCTCGATCAGCGCGGCATCGTGGTGGAGAAAACCGGGCCGTACAATCTGCTGTTCCTGTTCAGCATCGGCATCGATAAAACCAAAGCGATGAGCGTGCTGCGTGGGCTGACGGAGTTTAAGCGCGCATACGATCTCAACCTGCGGGTGAAAAATATGCTGCCGGATCTCTACGCTGAAGATCCCGACTTCTATCGCAACATGCGCATTCAAACGCTGGCGCAGGGTATTCATCAATTGATCCTGCAACATGATCTGCCGCGCCTGATGTTGAAAGCGTTCGACGTACTGCCGGAGATGAAGATGACGCCGCATCAGGCATTTCAGCGCCAGGTAAAAGGTCAGGTGGAAACGGTGGATATTCGCGAGCTGGTGGGGCGCATTTCCGCCAACATGGTTCTGCCGTATCCGCCTGGCGTGCCGGTGGTGATGCCGGGCGAGATGATCACCGAAGAGAGCCGTTCCGTACTCGATTTTCTGCTGATGCTATGCACCATCGGCCGGCACTATCCCGGCTTCGAGACCGACATTCACGGTGCGACGTTGACGGACGATGGGCGTTATCTGGTGCGCGTATTGCGTGAAGATGACGAAGGCTAACTTAGGACAATCACCTCTTTTCATCGCCGCATTTGCCACGTAGGGTAAGCGGCTTGTGTGAAAACCGGAGTCGCTATGCTGCAAATTAAACAGATCCATCACATCGCCATTATTGCCACCGATTATCAGCGCAGTAAGGCGTTTTATTGTGATGTGCTGGGCTTTGAATTGTTGGGTGAATATTACCGCGCCGAGCGTGACTCGTGGAAAGGCGATCTTGGCCTGAACGGGGTTTACACCATTGAGTTGTTCTCTTTCCCCTCGCCGCCGCCACGCGTTAGTGGACCGGAAGCCTGCGGCCTGCGTCATCTGGCGTTTTGCGTTGATGATGTTGAGCAGTCCATAGCGGCGCTGGCGGAGAAGGGCGTGACGTGCGAGCCGATTCGTATCGATGCGTTAACCGGTAAAGCCTGCACTTTCTTCCCCGATCCGGATGGTTTGCCGCTGGAGCTGTATCAGGCGTAAACTAGCGTCCGCCGCGAGCCGCAATTCGGTGGCTCGCCCGGACGGAACGCGCTCATGTCTTTATCTCATCTTGCTTCGCTGCTGACACCCGACGCTGGCTATGTGCTGGCGTTCAGCGGCGGACTTGATTCCACCGTGCTACTGCATCAATTGGTCTGCTGGCAACGTCAGCAGCCAGCGCTACGCGTGCGCGCGTTACATGTCCATCATGGTCTTAGCCCGAATGCAGATAGCTGGGCGCTGCATTGCCAGCAAGTTTGCCAGCAGTGGCAGATTCCCTGTGAAGTGCTGCATGTGCAGGTTGATGGCCGCGCCAACGGCATTGAAGCGGCTGCCCGCGAAGCACGCTATCAGGCGCTGTTTCAGCATCTGCAACCCGGTGAACACTTACTTACTGCTCAGCACCTTGACGATCAGGCCGAAACGCTGCTGCTGGCGTTAAAACGCGGCAGCGGACCGGCGGGTTTGGCCGCGATGCCGCTGCAGCGCAGGGTGGGTGAACATCGGCATCTGCGTCCGTTGCTCGACGTTAGCCGTCAGCAGCTGGAAAACTATGCTGCCGAGCACCAGTTGCACTGGATTGAAGATGAAAGCAACGCCGATAGCCGCTATGACCGCAACTTCCTGCGTCAGCAGATTCTGCCGCAGCTGCAGGCGCGCTGGCCGCACTTCAGTGCTGCCAGTGCACGCAGCGCCGCGCTCTGTGGCGAGCAGGAGCAACTGCTCGACGAGTTGCTGGCTGAACAGCTGGCGCAGCTTAGCGATGCGCAGGGCGCGCTGCACTTCCCGCCGTTAATGAACATGAGCGAAGCGCGGCGTCATGCGCTGTTACGCCGCTGGATTGCTCAACAGGGCGGCGCGATGCCTTCGCGCGAGGCGTTGAAACGCATCACCGATGAAGTCATCAACAGCCGTGAAGATGCCAAACCTTGTTTGCGTTTCGGCGCTTTTGAGCTGCGCCGCTATCGCCAGCAACTCTATTGGTTACCGTCGCAGCCTTCACTTAGTCAGCACTTGCTAACCTGGCAAGACCGCACGCAGCCGCTTAATTTACCCGCTGGTTTAGGTTCGCTGCACGCGAATGCGTGGATTGCCGAGCTGCGCCAGCCTGCAGCGGATGAAGCGATCACGATCCGCTTCCAGGCGCAGGGTTATTATCATATACAGGGGCGCGCAGGTGGCCGCGAGATGAAGAAGCTGTGGCAAGAGCTGGGCGTTGCGCCCTGGCAGCGCGAACGTATTCCGTTGATTTATTTTAACCAGACGTTAATTAGCGCGCCGGGGCTGTTTATTACCCGCGAAGGCGCAGCCAGCAACGAGCAAGGCTGGCAGGCGATCTGGTCACCACAACAATAAAATGGAGAGCAATGATGAAACTTTGGATGGCCGCGGCGTTATTCGCTGCGGTGCTGCCGGCGTTGGCCGACGGCGATGTGAATGCGGGCGCGCAAAAAGCGGCCAGCTGTATGGCGTGTCACGGTGCGGAGGGCAAAAGCGCGGTGCCGCTCTATCCCAATCTGGCCGGGCAACATGCGCCTTATCTGCTGCATTCACTGCAAGCCTATAAAAAAGGCGAGCGGAGCGGCGGCCAGGCGGAAGTGATGAAAGCGTTTGTAGCGGGATTGAGCGATCAGGATATGGCAGATTTATCGGCGTATTACAGTTCGTTAAAACCTTAAGCGAGGTGGGCGGGATGTGATTCCCGCCCGAGAGAGGTTTTACTCGTCTTCGCTGACGACGACGGTGCCCAGCTCCGGATGTGTGAAGCTGGCGATGTGGTCGAGCCGCACTTCGCGGGTCTCGCCTGAGAGATCGACGGCAAGGTACTCGACGTTTTTACGTGAGACCATGTCCACGGCTTTGGCCTTGAGCTGATCGCCGTTTTTTAACTCTAACGACAGCGTCCAGTGTTTTTGGCAGGCGAGTTCAAGGTTGTCGTAATCATCGCAGTTGATGGGTTTGTAGGCTTCATTCGTCAACATAGTCGCTCACCAATAAGTTTGCAGCGGCATACGCTGCTTGTTCCCTGAGAGAAGAGTTTAGCGCAGAATCAGCGGCAATATCGTTGAGAGCCTTCAACGCACAACCTATGGCGTCTGGCACATACCCAAGGTCGCCGCTACCAATTTCGGCATACTTCTGGCGAACTAACTCACAATACTTTTGCACATACACCTCCTCAGCAGAGTTGATACTCTGGATGATAGGCGACTATATCACAGGAATTTCATCGAAATCAGCCCGGTCGTCACGGGAATGATGCAAGCAAATGGGCAAAAGTGACATTTCGCGCTGGTCTTATGCATTCAGCGTGCGCACAAAAGGTTAAGTTGATGAACAGGTTATTACGCGACGCAACGTCGAGCCAAACGGTAGGTGACAGATGATTGTGCTGTCTCGATCGCTTTCACTTGCAGATAATGAAGTGGAACTCAGTGCCATCCGTGCGCAAGGTGCCGGTGGCCAACATGTGAATAAAACGTCGACGGCGATTCACCTGCGATTTGATATTCATGCCTCATCGCTGCCGCCGTTTTATAAAGAGCGACTGCTGGCGGCGAGCCATCATTTGATTACCGCAGAAGGCGTGGTGATCATCAAAGCACAGGAACATCGCAGCCAGGAAATGAATCGGGAAGCGGCCGTGCAGCGGCTGATAAATCTGATTCAGGAGTTAACCACGGTGGAAAAAGTGCGGCGTGCGACCAAACCGACGCACGGCTCTAAAGTGAGGCGGCTGGAAGGTAAAACGCGGCGCAGTAACGTGAAGGCGATGCGCGGAAAGGTGCAATAAAAAACGCCTCCGGCTGGAGGCGTTTTAGCGTTACTTGTTGAGGGCTTTCACCAGGAAGTCGACGATGTCATGTTGCTTAATCATCTGCTTCTCGCTGGCGGTACGCGCCTTATACTCAATCTCTTCGTTATCGAGATTACGATCGCCAATTACGATGGTGTGCGGCACGCCAATCAGCTCCATATCCGCGAACATCACACCTGGACGCTCTTTACGGTCATCCAGAATCACGTCAATGCCTTTGGCACGCAGCGTGTTGTACAGCTCTTCAGCCAACTGCTGCACACGGAAAGATTTGTGCATATTCATTGGCAGAATGGCCACTTCAAACGGTGCCAATGCCGCAGGCCAGATGATGCCGCGCTCGTCGTTGTTCTGCTCAATTGCCGCCGCCACAACGCGCGTGATACCGATGCCGTAGCAGCCCATGGTCATTACCTGGTTACGACCATCTTCGCCCTGAACCGCTGCTTTCATCGCTTCGGAGTACTTGGTACCCAGCTGGAAGATGTGGCCCACTTCGATACCGCGTTTAATCAGCAGCGTACCTTTGCCGTCTGGGCTTGGATCGCCTTCCACCACGTTACGGATATCTTCCACGCGAGGTTCTGGCAGATCGCGGCCCCAGTTGATGCCGCTCAGGTGTTTGCCATCAATGTTGGCACCCGCGCAGAAGTCAGCTGTTTTTGCCACGGTACGATCGGCGATCACTGGCATGGTCAAACCGACCGGGCCGAGCGAGCCTGGACCGGCACCCAGCAGCGCGCGAATCTGTTCTTCGCTCGCCATCTCCAGCGGTTCAGCGACGATATCCAGCTTCTCAGCTTTAATTTCGTTCAGCTGATGATCGCCGCGCAGCAGCAGGGCAACCAGCGTGTGGCCGCTCTCTTCGGTGGCTTTGACGAACAGCGTCTTAACGGTTTTCTCAATCGGTAACTGATGTTGCTCAACCAGCTCGGCGATAGTCTTGGCGTTTGGCGTATCGAACTGCGTCATAGCTTCTGTGGCCTGCGGACGCTCGCCAGCCGGCGCTAAGGCCTCGGCTTTCTCAATGTTGGCCGCGTAATCGGATTCGCTGGAGAAGATCACGTCATCTTCACCGCTCAGTGCCAGCACCTGGAATTCATGTGATGCGCTGCCGCCGATAGAACCGGTGTCAGCTTGTACGGCGCGGAAATCCAGGCCCATACGGCTGAAGCTCTGGCTGTAGGCGCGGTACATCGCGTCGTAGGTTTCCTGCAGCGATTCCTGCGTGGTGTGGAACGAGTAAGCATCTTTCATGATGAACTCGCGTGAACGCATCACACCAAAACGCGGGCGCACTTCATCGCGGAATTTGGTCTGGATCTGATACAGATTGAGCGGCAGCTGCTTATAAGAGCTCAGCTCGTTGCGGATCAAATCGGTAACCACTTCTTCGTGGGTTGGACCCAGCACGAAGGGACGTTCATGACGATCTTTAATGCGCAGCAGTTCCGGGCCGTATTGCTCCCAACGGCCGCTCTCTTCCCACAGATCGGCAGGCTGAACCACCGGCATGGAGATCTCAATCGCACCGGCGTTGTTCATCTCTTCACGCACGATGTTTTCAACTTTTCGCAGCACGCGAATCCCGGTCGGCAACCAGGTGTAGAGACCGGAAGCCAGTTTGCGGATCATGCCGGCGCGCAGCATCAGCTGGTGGCTGATCACTTCTGCATCGGAAGGTGTCTCCTTCAGAGTGGAGAGCAGATATTGAGTAGTACGCATTGATTACGATTCCAGTTATACGGAAGGAAACTGACAAAATTTTTCTGGCGGCTAGTGTACCAGCGAGATCAATCACTCAAAAGCGGGTTTTAACGGGGATCGAGGGCGATCACCTCGGTTCCTGCCTCATCAATGCGCCAGCGCACGTTAAAGTCGAGTAGCCAGGCGGCATATTCACGATCTTCCGTCTCACCTTTACGGTAAGCCGGGCGCGGATCCTGTGCCAGCACTTCGCTAATGAAACGCGCTAGCTGCGGATGGGTTTTCTGCTGCAGCTGAAGCTGGCTCTGCGCCAGCGGCGAAAAGCGCACCGGCATGGTGGCATCAGGCGCCGCCTGCGCAAACCCGGCGCGCGCATCAGGCAGCGCTTCGGCGAACGGCAGATAAGGTTTGATATCCACCACCGGCGTGCCATCGACTAAATCGAGGCTGCCGAGCTGCAAGATCACCTGCTGCTTCTCGCAGCGAATGCCTTTTAACTCAACCAGCGACATACCGATAGGATTGGGGCGGAAGGTTGAACGGGTGGCAAACACGCCCATACGCGCATTGCCACCGAGGCGCGGTGGACGCACGGTCGGACGCCAGCCACCTTCCATCGTTTGGTGGAACACAAACAGCACCCACAAATGACTAAACGCTTCCAGCCCGCGTACCGCTTCCGGCTGATTGTAAGGTGGTAGCAGATGCAGCTCGCCGCCGCCATCCTGCACCAGACCGGGCTGGCGCGGAACGGCAAACTTCTCTTTCCACGGCGAACGAATTACGCCGATTTGCGCAAAGGCAAACTCACTCATTGATTTGAGACTTTCAGTGCGGAGCCCTGGCAAATGGCCTGGCGATAGCATCCCGGCGTGCTGGTGACAATTTCGCACTTATGCAGCAGGACGGCGTTGGCTTTCATGCCGGCTGCGCGAATCTGCAGGCGCTTGCGCGCGGTGTTGATGTTAGGAGGCGAATCCTGGCTGCTGCTCTGGCAATCTTCAGCAGAGACTTCGCCCAAATCGCGGAACGGGTTGCTGACCAGATCGGTCGCATCGGTGTAGATCTTCACCGGCGCGGGACGTGGAGTCGGTTTACGTTGTGGTTCGCTGGATGCCTGTTGCGGACGAGAAGGAGCACTGCTTATCGGGTGATATTCACGCACACACCCGGTTAGCATCAATGCTAACAAGCAGAGCGGTAAAAAACGCATGGCAACATCCTCAAGTAATAAAAAAGTGGCGTTATTGAAACAAGGACGACAATAAATAACAAGTCAGGTGCAATTTATGGCAAAAGAAAGGGCGGCCGAAGCCGCCCTGCAAGGCATGAAAGGTGAACATTACCAGCCTTTCACTGCGCCGCCGTTGAAGATCTTGTTGGCCGCTTCAGACACTTCGTCTGATTGGTACGCCTGCACAAACTTCTTCACGTTCTCAGCGTCTTTGTTGTCTTCACGGCTAACAATCAGGTTCACGTAAGGTGAATCTTTGTCTTCCACGAAGATGCCATCTTTCGCTGGCGTCAGACCAATCTGGCTGGCGTACGTGGTGTTGATCACCGCCAGTGCGATCTGCTGGTCGTCAAGTGAACGTGGCAGCTGCGGCGCTTCCAGCTCAACAATCTTCAGCTTTTTCGGGTTCTCAATGATATCCAGTGAGGTTGGCAGCAGGCCAACGCCATCTTTCAGTTTGATCAGGCCGACTTTCTGCAGCAGCAGCAGTGAACGTCCCAGGTTGGTTGGATCGTTCGGGATAGCAACCTGTGAACCGTCCTGCAGTTCATCCAGTGATTTGATTTTCTTCGAGTAGCCGGCGATTGGGTAAACGAAGGTGTTCGCCACAATGGCCAGCTTGTAACCGCGATCTTTGATCTGCTGATCCAGATACGGCTTATGCTGGAAGGCGTTAACGTCAATATCACCTTTGCTCAGCGCTTCGTTTGGCAGTACGTAATCGTTAAAGGTCACCAGCTCAACATCGAGGCCATATTTCTCTTTCGCCACTTTAACTGCAGTTTCAGCAACCTGCTGTTCAGCGCCGACAATCACACCCACTTTAATGTGGTTTGGATCTTTTGCTTTCTGATCGCATCCTGCCAGCGCAATTGCGCCAATCAGAGCACCCACAGCGGCAATCTTTTTAAATGTAAAAGACATATCCTTTCCTTAATAGAGGACTATTGATGTTGCTTGCTTACTTATGGGACACAGCACGTACAATGCGGTCGCCACAGAATTGGATTAAATAGACCAGCACAACCAGCAAAACCAGCACGGTGTTCATTACGGTGGCGTTATAGCCAATGTAACCGTATTGATAGCCAATCTGGCCCAAACCGCCTGCGCCAACCGCTCCGCCCATTGCGGAGTAGCCAACCAGCGTAATCAGGGTAATTGTAGCGGCATTCACCAGACCTGGCAGCGCTTCCGGCAGCAGGACTTTACGCACGATCTGCAGCGGCGTGGCGCCCATGGCGCGAGATGCTTCGATCAATCCGGTTGGCAGTTCCAGCAGGGCGTTTTCCACCATACGTGCAATAAACGGCGCGGCGCCGACGGTTAGCGGCACAATCGCGGCTTGCAGGCCAATCGAGGTGCCGACAATGGCGCGAGTGAATGGAATCATCCATACCAGCAGGATAATGAACGGAATCGAACGGAAGATATTCACCAGCGCGGACAGCACGCGATAAAGCGCGTTGTTGGCCAGAATCTGGCCGGGACGCGTCACATACAGCAGCACGCCAATCGGAAGACCGAGGACAAAACCAAAGAAACCAGAGACGAAGGTCATCATCAGCGTTTCCCAGACGCCACGCGTCAGTAACCACATCATCGCTTCAGACATAACCCAACACCTCTACTTTCACATGATTTTCTTTCAGCCAGGCAATCGCGGCTTGTGTATCTGTTTCACTGCCATCCATCTCAGCCAGCATGATGCCGAACTTCACGCCGCCGGCGTAATCCATCTGCGCACTGATGATGTTGTTATTAACGTTAAAGCGTCGAGCCGATTCTGACAGTAGCGGAGCATCCACCGATTTGCCGGTGAACTCGAGACGCAGCAGCGGCACGCTATCAGCTGTTGGCTGTGGCGCCATGCGTTGCTGGTAGTCGTCGGGGATATCCAGATGCAGCGTAGATTGAATGAATTGTTGCGCCAGCGGCGTTTTCGGATGCGAAAACACTTCGCTTACGCTGTCTTTTTCAATTAACTCACCATTGCTGATCACCGCAACCTGATCGCAGATGCGTTTCACCACATCCATTTCATGGGTGATCAACAGAATGGTAATGCCCAGACGACGGTTAATGTCCTTAAGCAGCTCCAGAATTGAACGCGTGGTTGCAGGATCCAGTGCGCTGGTGGCTTCATCACACAGCAGCACCTTAGGATTGCTCGCCAGTGCGCGGGCAATCGCAACACGCTGCTTTTGTCCGCCAGAGAGATTCGCTGGCCAGCTATCATGCTTGTCTGATAATCCCACCAGATCGAGTAATTCGCTAACGCGCTTCTTTATCTGTTCGCGCGAAAGATTGCCTAACTCTAATGGCAGCGCCACGTTACCGGAGACGGTGCGGGAGTTCATCAGATTAAAGTGCTGGAAAATCATGCCAATCTGGCGGCGTGCCAGCGTCAATTGGCCAGAAGAAAGGGTGGTTAATTCCTGGCCATCAACCAGCACGCGTCCGGAGGTTGGGCGCTCCAGCAGATTGACGCAGCGAATCAGGGTACTTTTACCGGCACCGGAGGAACCGATGACGCCATAGATCTGTCCAGCAGGCACGTGCAGGCTGACGTTGGACAGCGCCTGAATGGTGCGTGAGCCTTGCTGGAACACTTTGGTGATATTTTCGAGTTTAATCATTAGTTTATTTATTATCGTGTTGCATAGTCCGTGGTGTATCGGGCTTCACTCAGCAGGGCTGTGCGAAATTTGGATGGATGTTAAGGCATCCAGACGGCTAAATCAATGGAAGTCATTCAAACTGCCATTCTCTCGCTATACGCAATCATGCGATACTTAGCGACACATTTTCAGCAGGAGTTTCTACGTGGCGAACAAAGTCCCGGCTATTTTTCTTGATCGTGATGGCACATTGAATGTTGATCACGGCTATGTTCATGAAATCGATAATTTCGAATTCATTGATGGCACCATCGAAGCGCTACAGGCGTTAAAGAAGATGGGCTATGCGCTGGTACTGGTGACTAACCAGTCGGGCATTGCGCGTGGCATGTTTACCGAAGACCAGTTTATGCAACTCACAGAATGGATGGATTGGTCGCTGGCCGATCGTGATGTTGATTTGGATGGCATCTATTTCTGTCCGCATTTGCCAGATGCCACGGTAGAAGCGTATCGCCAGCAGTGTGATTGCCGTAAGCCGCAGCCGGGCATGTTGCTCTCCGCGCAGCAGCATCTGGATATCGATATGGCTTCTTCTTATATGGTAGGCGACAAAATAGAAGATATGCAGGCGGCGTTAGCAGCGGGTGTGGGTACCAAAGTGCTGGTGCGTAGTGGCAAGCCGGTAACGGCAGAAGGGGAAGCAGTGGCGGATTGGGTGATTAACAGCCTGGCAGAGCTGCCAGCACGCATCAAAAAGGCCTGAAAACGGGTCTTTTGCGCAAATTTCAAGCGAACAGCAAAAAACTTGAAATTTGCACTTGTCAGCTCCGAATAACTCCCTATAATGCGCCACCACTGAGACGGCAAAGCGGCAACGCAGACGGCTTGGCAGGGATTGAAAAAATTCATCCCGCCGGATGAAGACGCTGAAAAAAGTGTTTGACTCCGAAGGAGAGTAGCGTAGTATACGCCACCTCGCGACAGACGGTTCAGCCGCTGTTCGCAACGCTCTTTAACAATTTATCAGACAATCTGTGTGGGCACTCGCAGGATTGATATCCGCGTCTCCGGACGCAAAAAAATATCAAAGCCTCACGAGTGAACACATAATGAAATTCATTATGACGTTTTACAGATGAGCACCGCTGAACTCGTTTCAGCAAATCAAACTTAAATTGAAGAGTTTGATCATGGCTCAGATTGAACGCTGGCGGCAGGCCTAACACATGCAAGTCGAACGGTAGCACAGAGAGCTTGCTCTCGGGTGACGAGTGGCGGACGGGTGAGTAACGTCTGGGAAACTGCCCGATGGAGGGGGATAACTACTGGAAACGGTAGCTAATACCGCATAACGTCGCAAGACCAAAGTGGGGGACCTTCGGGCCTCACACCATCGGATGTGCCCAGATGGGATTAGCTAGTAGGTGGGGTAATGGCTCACCTAGGCGACGATCCCTAGCTGGTCTGAGAGGATGACCAGCCACACTGGAACTGAGACACGGTCCAGACTCCTACGGGAGGCAGCAGTGGGGAATATTGCACAATGGGCGCAAGCCTGATGCAGCCATGCCGCGTGTATGAAGAAGGCCTTCGGGTTGTAAAGTACTTTCAGCGGGGAGGAAGGCGGTGAAGTTAATAGCTTCACCGATTGACGTTACCCGCAGAAGAAGCACCGGCTAACTCCGTGCCAGCAGCCGCGGTAATACGGAGGGTGCAAGCGTTAATCGGAATTACTGGGCGTAAAGCGCACGCAGGCGGTCTGTCAAGTCGGATGTGAAATCCCCGGGCTTAACCTGGGAACTGCATTCGAAACTGGCAGGCTGGAGTCTTGTAGAGGGGGGTAGAATTCCAGGTGTAGCGGTGAAATGCGTAGAGATCTGGAGGAATACCGGTGGCGAAGGCGGCCCCCTGGACAAAGACTGACGCTCAGGTGCGAAAGCGTGGGGAGCAAACAGGATTAGATACCCTGGTAGTCCACGCCGTAAACGATGTCGACTTGGAGGTTGTTCCCTTGAGGAGTGGCTTCCGGAGCTAACGCGTTAAGTCGACCGCCTGGGGAGTACGGCCGCAAGGTTAAAACTCAAATGAATTGACGGGGGCCCGCACAAGCGGTGGAGCATGTGGTTTAATTCGATGCAACGCGAAGAACCTTACCTACTCTTGACATCCAGAGAACTTAGCAGAGATGCTTTGGTGCCTTCGGGAACTCTGAGACAGGTGCTGCATGGCTGTCGTCAGCTCGTGTTGTGAAATGTTGGGTTAAGTCCCGCAACGAGCGCAACCCTTATCCTTTGTTGCCAGCGGTTCGGCCGGGAACTCAAAGGAGACTGCCAGTGATAAACTGGAGGAAGGTGGGGATGACGTCAAGTCATCATGGCCCTTACGAGTAGGGCTACACACGTGCTACAATGGCGCATACAAAGAGAAGCGACCTCGCGAGAGCAAGCGGACCTCATAAAGTGCGTCGTAGTCCGGATCGGAGTCTGCAACTCGACTCCGTGAAGTCGGAATCGCTAGTAATCGTAGATCAGAATGCTACGGTGAATACGTTCCCGGGCCTTGTACACACCGCCCGTCACACCATGGGAGTGGGTTGCAAAAGAAGTAGGTAGCTTAACCTTCGGGAGGGCGCTTACCACTTTGTGATTCATGACTGGGGTGAAGTCGTAACAAGGTAACCGTAGGGGAACCTGCGGTTGGATCACCTCCTTACCTGAAGATACCTTCCCGCGAAGTGCTCACACAGATTGTCTGATAGAAAGTAATGAGCAAGACGGCTGCGAAGTCGTGACACTATCGTGTCCCCTTCGTCTAGCGGTTAGGACTCCGCCCTTTCACGGCGGCAACAGGGGTTCGAATCCCCTAGGGGACGCCACTTGCTTGGTGACAGGTGAAAGGTGTCTCCACGACGTATCTCAAACGAAGCTTACGAGCTGCGTCTGAGATACTGCTCTTTAACAATCCGGAACAAGCTGAAAATTGAAACGACGCGTTGGTTCATTTCTCCGTAATAAGAAATGAATAACAGCGCGTTCGAGTCTCTCAAATGCTTGCAGTCTGCACGCGTTGCAAAACGCCTGTGGGTTGTGAGGTTAAGCGACTAAGCGTACACGGTGGATGCCCTGGCAGTCAGAGGCGATGAAGGACGTGCTAATCTGCGTAAAGCGTCGGTAAGGTGATATGAACCGCTACAGCCGACGATGTCCGAATGGGGAAACCCGGTGCACCCAGTGCATCATCGCAACATGAATACATAGTGTTGCGAGGCGAACCCGGGGAACTGAAACATCTAAGTACCCGGAGGAAAAGAAATCAACCGAGATTCCCCCAGTAGCGGCGAGCGAACGGGGAACAGCCCAGAACCTGAATCAGTTTGTGCGTTAGTGGAAGCGTCTGGAAAGTCGCACGATACCGGGTGATAGTCCCGTACACGAAAGTGCACATTCTGTGAGTTCGAAGAGTAGGGCGGGACACGTGGTATCCTGTCTGAATATGGGGGGACCATCCTCCAAGGCTAAATACTCCTGACTGACCGATAGTGAACCAGTACCGTGAGGGAAAGGCGAAAAGAACCCCGGCGAGGGGAGTGAAACAGAACCTGAAACCGTGTACGTACAAGCAGTGGGAGCCTCTTTAATGGGGTGACTGCGTACCTTTTGTATAATGGGTCAGCGACTTATATTCTGTAGCAAGGTTAACCGTATAGGGGAGCCGCAGGGAAACCGAGTCTTAACTGGGCGTTAAGTTGCAGGGTATAGACCCGAAACCCGGTGATCTAGCCATGGGCAGGTTGAAGGTTGGGTAACACTAACTGGAGGACCGAACCGACTAATGTTGAAAAATTAGCGGATGACTTGTGGCTGGGGGTGAAAGGCCAATCAAACCGGGAGATAGCTGGTTCTCCCCGAAAGCTATTTAGGTAGCGCCTCGTGAACTCATCTCCGGGGGTAGAGCACTGTTTCGGCTAGGGGGCCATCCCGGCTTACCAACCCGATGCAAACTGCGAATACCGGAGAATGTTATCACGGGAGACACACGGCGGGTGCTAACGTCCGTCGTGAAGAGGGAAACAACCCAGACCGCCAGCTAAGGTCCCAAAGTCATGGTTAAGTGGGAAACGATGTGGGAAGGCACAGACAGCCAGGATGTTGGCTTAGAAGCAGCCATCATTTAAAGAAAGCGTAATAGCTCACTGGTCGAGTCGGCCTGCGCGGAAGATGTAACGGGGCTAAACCATGCACCGAAGCTGCGGCAGCGACACTATGTGTTGTTGGGTAGGGGAGCGTTCTGTAAGCCGTTGAAGGTGTGCTGTGAGGCATGCTGGAGGTATCAGAAGTGCGAATGCTGACATAAGTAACGATAAAGCGGGTGAAAAGCCCGCTCGCCGGAAGACCAAGGGTTCCTGTTCAACGTTAATCGGAGCAGGGTGAGTCGACCCCTAAGGCGAGGCTGAAAAGCGTAGTCGATGGGAAGCAGGTTAATATTCCTGCACTTGGTGTTACTGCGAAGGGGGGACGGAGAAGGCTAGGTTATCCGGGCGACGGTTGTCCCGGTTTAAGCGTGTAGGCTGATACCTTTGGTAAATCCGGGGTATCTTAAGGCTGAGGCGTGACGACGAGCCACCACGGTGGTGAAGTAACTGATGCCCTGCTTCCAGGAAAAGCCTCTAAGCTCCAGGTAACACGAAATCGTACCCCAAACCGACACAGGTGGTCAGGTAGAGAATACCAAGGCGCTTGAGAGAACTCGGGTGAAGGAACTAGGCAAAATGGTGCCGTAACTTCGGGAGAAGGCACGCTGTCATCAGGTGAAGTCCCTCGCGGATGGAGCTGAAGGCAGTCGAAGATACCAGCTGGCTGCAACTGTTTATTAAAAACACAGCACTGTGCAAACACGAAAGTGGACGTATACGGTGTGACGCCTGCCCGGTGCCGGAAGGTTAATTGATGGGGTTATCCGCAAGGAGAAGCTCTTGATCGAAGCCCCGGTAAACGGCGGCCGTAACTATAACGGTCCTAAGGTAGCGAAATTCCTTGTCGGGTAAGTTCCGACCTGCACGAATGGCGTAATGATGGCCAGGCTGTCTCCACCCGAGACTCAGTGAAATTGAAATCGCTGTGAAGATGCAGTGTACCCGCGGCAAGACGGAAAGACCCCGTGAACCTTTACTATAGCTTGACACTGAACATTGAGCCTTGATGTGTAGGATAGGTGGGAGGCTTTGAAGCGTGGACGCCAGTCTGCGTGGAGCCAACCTTGAAATACCACCCTTTAATGTTTGATGTTCTAACGTAGGCCCGTAATCCGGGCTGCGGACAGTGTCTGGTGGGTAGTTTGACTGGGGCGGTCTCCTCCCAAAGAGTAACGGAGGAGCACGAAGGTTGGCTAATCCTGGTCGGACATCAGGAGGTTAGTGCAATGGCATAAGCCAGCTTGACTGCGAGAGTGACGGCTCGAGCAGGTGCGAAAGCAGGTCATAGTGATCCGGTGGTTCTGAATGGAAGGGCCATCGCTCAACGGATAAAAGGTACTCCGGGGATAACAGGCTGATACCGCCCAAGAGTTCATATCGACGGCGGTGTTTGGCACCTCGATGTCGGCTCATCACATCCTGGGGCTGAAGTAGGTCCCAAGGGTACGGCTGTTCGCCGTTTAAAGTGGTACGCGAGCTGGGTTTAGAACGTCGTGAGACAGTTCGGTCCCTATCTGCCGTGGGCGCTGGAGAATTGAGGGGGGTTGCTCCTAGTACGAGAGGACCGGAGTGAACGCACCACTGGTGTTCGGGTTGTCATGCCAATGGCACTGCCCGGTAGCTAAGTGCGGAAAAGATAAGTGCTGAAAGCATCTAAGCACGAAACTTGCCCCGAGATGAGTTCTCCCTGACCCCTTGAGGGTCCTGAAGGGACGTTGAAGACTACGACGTTGATAGGCCGGATGTGTAAGCGCAGCGATGCGTTGAGCTAACCGGTACTAATGACCCGTGAGGCTTAACCTTACAACGCCAGAGGCGTTTTGGTCTGAGAGACCGGATTTTCAGCTTGTTTTACCGGATAAAAAATTAGCGGAAGCGAATGTTATTCGTTTTTGCAGCAAGAATTTGCCTGGCGGCTTTAGCGCGGTGGTCCCACCTGACCCCATGCCGAACTCAGAAGTGAAACGCCGTAGCGCCGATGGTAGTGTGGGGCCTCCCCATGCGAGAGTAGGGAACTGCCAGGCATCAATTTAAGACCTGTTACCGGGTCGTGACCTTCCCCGTGACGCGGGAAGGGCGGAATACCTGAAATCAGAACGATTGTCTGATTTCAGTACAGAATCGGTGGAGCGGTAGTTCAGTTGGTTAGAATACCTGCCTGTCACGCAGGGGGTCGCGGGTTCGAGCCCCGTCCGTTCCGCCACTTAATTGATAAGCCCTGACTGAAAAGTCAGGGCTTTTTCATATCTGCAATTTCGTCATTATTGTTGATAAAAAATCAAAATTTTTTTGCTTATAAACGGATTTTTCAGCAACAATAAACTTGCCACAATAGTTCCCATCGAAACATAACGCTATACGATGAGGAAATCATGACGATCCCCGCCTTTGGTTTAGGTACTTTCCGCCTGCAAGATGACGTTGTAATCCATTCAGTTAAAACTGCGTTGGAACTTGGCTATCGCACAATTGATACTGCGCAAATCTATGAAAATGAAGCGGCTGTGGGGCAGGCGATCGCTGAGAGTGGTGTAGTACGCGGCGACTTGTTTATTACCACCAAAATCTGGATTGAGAATCTTTCGGCTGAGAAGTTGATTCTCAGCTTGAAAGAAAGTCTGGCGAAACTGCGCACCGATTATGTCGATCTCACTTTAATCCACTGGCCTTCTCCCGGATCGGCGGTATCGGTAAAAGAGAGCATGTTGGCATTGATGGCAGCAAAAGAAGCAGGCCTGACGCGGCAAATTGGTATCTCAAACTTCCCAATTGCTTTGATGAAAGAGGCGATTGACGCGGTTGGCGTGGAAAATATAGCGACTAACCAGATTGAGCTGCATCCCTTTCTGCAGAATCGGCAGGTGGTTGATTTTGCTAAAAAGAATGGTCTTCACATCACTTCTTACATGACGTTAGCTTATGGAGAAGCGCTGAAGGATGAGGTAATTAATACCATTGCACAGAAGCACAAAGCTACTCCGGCACAGGTTGTTTTGGCATGGGCGATGAAGTTAGGTTACGCGGTGATCCCGTCATCAACCAAACGTGAAAACCTGGCGAGCAACATGACAGCGGTTGATCTGCAGCTAGACGATCAAGATATGGCAAATATTGCCGCGCTGGATCGTCATCAGCGCTTAGTGGGTCCAGAAGGTTTGGCGCCAGACTGGGATTAATCGCTGCATCCCTTTTCAGCCCTGCACTCGCCAGGGCTGAGCTTTAACCCATTCACTCAGAAAATCGATAAACGCCCTAACGCGTTGGCTAACTCCTAAGTCACTGTAATAGACTGCATTAAAAGGCATCTCAACTGGAATACGCTGTTCAGCAAGCAGTTCAATAAAAGTACCATCAGCTATCTCTTTATCTACCATAAAATCTGATAAACACGCGATACCTTGGTCGCCTAGCACTAGCTGTTTGAGCGTTTCACCGCTGTTAGATGACATTCCTGGCGTGATGTCATAAAGATCGCCACCTTCATCTGCGAAAGGCCAGCGATTTAAGCGTGGCGTTTCAACGAAGCCAAGGCATTCATGCTGAGCCAAATCAGCTGTTGATGCAGGGACACCATATTTCGCCAGATAAGCCGGCGTCGCCACTAATTTGCGATAGCTTATAAAGAGCAAACGAGCGCGCAGTGTAGAATCCGTCAAATTGCCAGCGCGAATCGCCACATCGACTTTACGTTCGATGAGGTTAATAAAGCTCTCTGAAGAGATGAGCGATAGTGTGACATTGGGATAGCGCTCACGAAAGGGTTTAATCATCGGTAGCAACAGATGCAGAATTACGGGTGTGGCAGCATCAATACGCAGTACGCCCTGAGGCACCATCTGACGCTCAATCAACTCGCTCTCGGCGGTTGACATCTCCTGCATCAACTTTTGCACGCGGCGAAAATAATGCTCGCCCTCATGAGTGAGCGCTAGCTGACGCGTAGTACGCGTTAAGAGCGCGACACCCAGCTTATTCTCCAGTTTTTTAACCGTGCGACTCACCGCTGAATTGGCCATCTGCAATTGCTCTGCAGCGCGACTAAAGCTGCCGCTCTCCACTACAGCGATAAACACTTTAAGCTCATCTGACGATGCTTTCATTATCCCTCCAAAAGCAAAAGTCCACTCTCACTTTGCATCTTATTGTCATTAAAGCATGCGGCAACATTAACGCCCATCAAAACCTTAATGGGAGTTAATCACGCCAATTGCACTTTGGCCGCTGAAGATCAGTGCCTGTGCGATCGGAACGACAGAATTTGTTATTGTCGTTCTGAGCCCAACCATCGCTGAACAACTCCGTATTACGCTGCCTGCCGCGGTGAGCGTGATTCTGCATTGTTGAATATTATGGACTGGCGCAAACCCCGTGGATCGGTACGGTGTATGTACCTGGCGCGCTGCTGCTAGTGCGATTGAGTGGCCAACCCGATAAAACTCAGACTGCGATAGCGATGGAATAACCCGCACGAAAGCCTGCCAGCTGGCAGGCTTTTACATTGGTAAGCTGTGAGGCGAATTCCGACAATCAAGAACACCAATTGAAACCCCGCGCTAAAATCCCTATAACAGTCAGGTGAAGTGCGAGTCGTAAACCAGTTGGGCGGGAAAGTGCGGAAAAAAACTTATTCAATGCGTTATGTAGCCGGTCAGCCAGCAGAACGGATTTTTCCGCCGGGGGCAATGCTGCATCTTGGGCAGGCATTACCGCCTGGCGCACCTTTGCCAGCTGATCCCACACTGCGAGTTTTAGTCTGGAATATCTTTAAGCAACAGCGTGCAGACTGGATGTCTGTGCTCCAGGGTTTTGGCAAAGATGCCCACCTTGTTCTGCTGCAGGAGGCGCAGGCCACGCCTGAACTGGTCAAATTCGCCACCAGTAACTATCTCGCGGCCGATCAGGTGCCAGCCTTTGTCTTACCGCAACATCCTTCCGGCGTCATGACGTTGGCGTCTGCGCACCCTGTGTACTGTTGCCCACTACGGGAACGTGAGCCGCTACTGCGTTTGGCCAAATCTGCGCTGGTCACGGCGTATCCATTACCCACGGGCGAAATGCTAATGGTGGTGAATATCCACGCGGTCAATTTCAGTCTCGGTGTCGATGTCTACAGCAAACAGTTGGGGCCGATTGGCGAACAGATTCAACATCATCGTGGGCCGGTGATCATGGCGGGGGATTTCAACGCCTGGAGCCGCCAGCGCATGAATGCGCTGTATCGCTTTGCGCGGGAGATGTCTTTGCGTGAGGTGAACTTCACCGATGACCATCGCCGAAAAGCCTTTGGGCGCCCACTGGATTTCGTCTTCTACCGTGATATGAAGGTCAGTGAAGCTTCTGTGCTGGTGACGCGCGCATCAGATCACAATCCGCTGCTGGTTGAGTTCAACTCTCTCTACGGTATCGAGCGTTAAGCCAATACGCTTGAGCTCCCGCCTCGCAACCGTCACAACATTCAGCTGAAAATATTACAGCATAGGGTAAGTCAGAGCCTCAACAGGCTATATGCAGAATTTAGCAGAAGCAGAAAATGAAAAAGGCTGACAAAAGTCAGCCTTTTCGGGGCATTAGGTATCAGGTGTTGCGCTATTATTCACAAACAGCGTGAGCTTGTCGCCCGGCTGAATGTCTTTAGCGTCACTGTTCCAGCGCATAACGTCTTTGGTGTTCACACCGTGGCGTTTAGCAATACTGGCAAAAGAATCACCCTTACGTACACGGTAGGTGATGCTGTTGCCGTTATCAGCCAATTGCGTGCTCGCTTTGCCGTTCACGGTCAGAGTCTGACCGGTACGAACTGAAGCGCTGCGCAGATTGTTCTGCTGTTTCAGTGCACTGACGCTTACGCCAAGCTTGTTGGCAATGCCAGACAAGGTGTCACCTTTGCGTACCGTATAGCTGTTTCCTGCCGCACTGACTTTCGCCATCTCGGTAGGCTGCACGGAAGCGATATCACCGGAAGCCAGTGAATCGCGCAACTTAGCAACGTTGGACTTAGGCACCATAATGTAGTGCGGTCCATTTGGCGCAGTGGCACCGTTTTTATAACCGGCATTAAATGTCTTCAACTTGCTGAGAGACATTCCGGCCATATCGGCGGCCTGCGTCAGTTCAATCTGCTGTCCCACCTCTACGCGAGCTAAAGCACGGCTCTCGTTCGGGGTCGGCAGTTTGATACCGTAACGCTTGTTGTTCTTGAGAATCTCACTCAAGGCCAACATTTTAGGTACGTAAACCGTGGTCTCGCGGGGCAGCGATAAACTCCAGAAGTCAGTCGGCTTACCGCGCGCCTTATTCTGTTTCATCGCCTTCAGCACACGTCCTTCACCGCTGTTATAGGCGGCGATGGTCAGTAACCAGTCGCCGTCAAACATACCGTTCAGACGCTGCATCATATCCAGCGCTACTTTGGTCGAGGCCACCACATCGCGGCGTCCGTCGTACCATTGGTTCTGTTTCAAACCATAGTTTTTGCCCGTTTGTGCAACAATCTGCCAGATGCCGGCGGCATTCGCAGAAGATGTTGCGTGTGGGTCAAAAGCGCTCTCCACTATGGGTAGCAGTACCAGTTCCATCGGCATTTTACGTTTCTGTATCTGCTCGACAATCCAGTACATGTACGGCTCTGCCCGTAATGTTACATCGTGGAGATAGCTCTTATTTTTTAAAAATTTTGTTTTTTGTTCGCGGATCCGGCTGTTTTCCGGAATCCCCATCTTCAACTCGTCACTAATGTGATTCCAGAGATCAGTATCTTCTGCGAGGCTTGTTCCATCATCCTGCCATCGCGGCGACAACAATCGATCTCCGTACTTTCCATTTTCACCTTGACCAGCTGAAGACAGACTCTGGGCATGCTGTACGGGGATATTGGCGTCATTCCTTGATGCCTGACATCCTACCAGCAAGACCGAGGCGAGTAAGATCGCTTTAGCCTTCATGTGTGTGTCAATAGTTCGCTTAAAAGACGAGCAACTATACGTGACGGTCCACCACAACACAACCTCAAATATCAAAAGCGGTCTTTCTTCTCGCGTAGATCGGCGAAAGTTTGCCATAACGCTGATGATGAGACATTAGTGCCTAAAGCCTGTTGTAAATCAGCCTCTTGCGTGCGTAAAAATAAATTTATTTCCCGCTCTAAGGCCAGTTTTGTTGGTAAAGTGATGCGGTTTTCTGCGCGTAAGTCCTTAATTTGCTGATACCTTGCCAAAATTTTAGGGTCGTGGGGCAGAATAGCCGCAGCAAACTTCATATTGGATAAAGTGTACTCATGCGCGCAGCAAACGAGAGTATCTTCAGGGAGCTGATTAAGTTTTTGAAATGATTCGAAAATTTGCTCTGCAGTGCCTTCAAATAATCGCCCGCAGCCGCCAGAAAACATCGTGTCACCACAGAAAAGATAAGGGGAGCTGAAATATGAGATATGTCCTAAAGTGTGACCGGGTGTTGCGATGACACGGAAATTCAGCCCAAGCAGGGTAAATTCATCACCTTCGGCCACAATACGCTTCGCCCCTTTATCTGCCGTTTCCTGTGGACCGAAAACCGCCACATCGGGATAGTGCTGCAACAGCTCATCCACACCGCCGACGTGATCGTGATGATGATGTGTCAGCAAAATCGCCACGGGTTGCCAATGATTGGCGCTGATTTTATCCAGCACCGGCTGTGCTTCGCCAGGATCGACTATCAAACACCTGTTGTCATCGTCCGTCAGTGTCCAGATGTAGTTATCCTGCAATGCGGGAATGCTGGTAAGATTCATAAACACCTCTCAGGTCGTAGAAAAAGGAAAATGGTAGAGCATGAAGCCGGCTAAAACACGCCAAATCCTGACTGCACCGCGCTCCTGGCGCGATATGCCAATGGGAGACTATTTTCGCGACGCGCTCACTCAGCAACTGCAGCCTTATCTCGGCAAGCTGTATGGCTTTCATATGCTTAAAATTGGCAGCCTCAGCGCAGAAATCAACACCAGCCAGTGTGCCATATCGCATCAGGTGAATGTGGGCATTGATGGCGATGAATTACAGGTTATCGCCAATAACACGCAATTACCCTTTGAATCTAAATCCGTTGATGCCTGTTTACTTGCGCACACGTTGGCGTGGAGTCAGGATCCGCACCGCGTACTGCGTGAGGTGGATCGGGTATTGATCGATGATGGCTGGATGATCATCAGCGGCTTCAACCCTTTCAGTTTATTAGGGATTAGCAAAGGCATTCCGGGTTTGCACTCGCGCGCGCCGTGGAGTGGACGGATGTTCAGCCAGGTACGATTGCTCGACTGGCTGGGCCTGCTGAATTATGAGGTGGTTTACCGCACCCGTTTTCAGGTGGTGCCGTGGCATCGGCAGGGCGGCAGGGTGATCAGCGCGCATTTACCGGCGCTCGGTTGTTTGAACATTGTGGTGGCACGTAAACGTACGTTCCCGCTAACGCCCACCAAAATGAAGAAGAATCTGAGTCAAAGCCAGCTACGGCAAACGGTTAATGTCACGCGCCAGTTTCGTGAAGTGAAGGATCAGGATTCAACCTGATAACCGATATCATCCTGAGTGGGCTTTCCCGCCGCGCTGCGTGCCAGTTCGTCGCAGCGTTCGTTCTCCGGATGCCCCGCGTGGCCTTTTACCCATTCCCACTTAATTTCATGGTTGCTGAGCGCCACATCGAGGCGTTTCCACAGATCGACATTTTTCACCGGTTTTTTATCGGCGGTTTTCCAGCCGCGCTTCTTCCAGTTGTGGATCCAGCTGGTGATACCCTGACGAACATATTGGCTGTCGGTGCTGATCACCACCTCACACGGCTGTTTTAACGCTTCGAGCGCCACGATAGCCGCCATCATTTCCATGCGATTGTTGGTGGTGAGGCGATAGCCTGTACTGAACTCTTTTTCATGCGCGCCATATCGTAAAATGGCGCCATAACCGCCGGGACCGGGATTGCCCAGGCAAGATCCATCGGTGAATATTTCTACCTGTTTGCGCATCTCTGGTAGACTTCCTTCTGACAAAACGCCAAGTCTGACATAAAACGAGTCCTATGAGCACTGCAAATAACCGCCAGATCGTCCTCGATACTGAAACCACCGGCATGAACATGATCGGTGTGCATTATGAAGGACATCGCATCATTGAAATTGGTGCGGTTGAGGTGATCAACCGTCGCCTGACCGGCAACAACTTCCATATGTATCTGAAGCCCGATCGGCTGGTGGATCCGGAAGCGTTCGGCGTTCACGGTATCGCCGATGAATTCCTCGCTGATAAGCCGATGTTTGCGGATATCGCCGACGAATTCCTTGATTACATCCGTGGCGCAGAGCTGGTGATCCATAACGCATCGTTCGATATCGGCTTTATGGATTATGAATTCGGCATGCTGAAGCGGGATATCGGCAAAACCGAAACCTTCTGCCAGATCACCGATAGCCTGGCGATGGCGCGTAAGATGTATCCCGGCAAGCGCAACAGCCTCGATGCATTGTGCAACCGTTATGAAATCGACAACAGCAAGCGTACGCTGCACGGCGCACTGCTCGATGCCGAGATTCTGGCCGAAGTATTCCTGATGATGACCGGCGGTCAAACCTCGCTGGCATTTTCTCTGGACGGTGAGCAGAACAATCAGGGCGGCGCGGAGAACATTCAGCGCATTGTGCGTCCGAGTTCAGGTCTGCGCGTGGTCAGCGCCAGCGATGAAGAGATTGCTGCGCACGAAGGTCGTCTGGATTTGGTGCAGAAGAAGGGTGGTAGCTGCTTGTGGCGCGTGTAAAACGGCTGATTTTGCGTGCAAAATCGACGTTAAGCTGAAAAAAACGTCAAACGAAACATTCCCACAGAAAAAGCGTTGACGGGTGTGAAAGCTGCTATTAATATGCGCCTCGTTCTCGACGGGGAACAAAGCGCGGAGCGGTAGTTCAGTTGGTTAGAATACCTGCCTGTCACGCAGGGGGTCGCGGGTTCGAGCCCCGTCCGTTCCGCCAATCTATTTAAAGAAGCCGATGCAGAAATGCATCGGCTTTTTGCTTTTTCCAAATGGTATCGCTTTCCCTCATCCCCCGCCTTCTCTCGCAAGCGGGCGAAGGATGGAATGAGGGCCAGCGCGCACGCAACTTAATCCTTCTGTACCGCCACCGTCGCGCGATACGCCGCCACCGACTCTTCGCGGTCAGCGCGCGCCAGCCAGCGATAGCAGCCCGCACCCAACGCCACGCCGATAAACCAGCTAAAGTTCGCCACCGCATGCAGTGAAGGAATAAAGCTGATCACCAGACAAATGCCCACCGACGGCAGCAGCGCGGCAATCGCTTTCGGGTTGAAGCCGCCGCGATACCAGTAACGTCCTTTCGGCGTGTCATCAAACAGGTCATCCACGTAGACTTTGCTGCGTTTGATCAGATAGAAATCGGCCACCAGGATGCCAAACAGCGGCCCAATAAACGAGCCCAGCACATCCAGCGTGTAGTGAATCAGTTCTGGCGACTGGAACAGGTTCCACGGCGTCAGTAACACCGAACCGACTGCGGCAATCATGCCACCGGTGCGGAAGCTGATTTTCTGCGGTGAGCAGTTCGAGAAGTCGAATGCCGGCGAAACAAAGTTCGCCACGATATTAATGCCGATGGTAGCGATAATCATGGTCAGCAGGCCAATCGCCACCGCCACGTCGTTACCCACCATGCTGACAGTTTCAATCGGATCGGTGATCATTCTGCCGAACAGCGATTGCGTACCGGAGACAATCACCACGGTGACAATCGAGAACAGCAGGAAGTTGAACGGTAAGCCCCAGCGGTTGCCGCGACGAATTTCGCCCATGCTTTTGCCGTAACGCGAGAAGTCACCAAAATTCAGCAGCGGACCGGAGAAGTAGGAGACCACCAGCGCGGTGGCGGTAATCATCTGCCAGGTTTGCTCGCCGGTGCTCAACTGCTTGCTGGCCAGCGTAAAGGAGATACCATCGAAACCGGTTTTGTATACAATCCAGCCCGCCAGCGCCACCATCACCACGTACACCGCCGGACCGGCGACATCAATAAAGCGTTTAATCGCGTTCATGCCGTGCCAGAACACCATTGCCTGCAGTAACCACATCACACCGAAACAACACCAGCCCAGCTGAGATAAGCCGAGCCAGCTACTTTGCGTCATGCTGCTCAGGGTGGGGAAGAACTTCAGCAGCACCAGCATTAGCGCGTTAGCCGCCAGATAAGTCTGGATGCCGTACCACGCAAAAGCGATCAGCCCGCGAATAATCGCCGGGATGTTAGCGCCGAACACGCCAAACGCCTGACGCGAAATCACCGCGTACGGTACGCCTGCCATCTGGCTCGGTTTGGCCACCAGATTGGCGCACAGCTGCACAATGCAGATGCCCACTAACAAGCACAGCAGCACCTGCCAGCTCGCCAGCCCGAGGGTAAAGAAGCTGGCGGCCACCACGTAGCCGCCCATGCTGTGCACGTCCGACATCCAGAACGAAAAGATGTTGTACCACGACCAGTTCTGGTCGCGCGTCGGCGCCAGATCGTCATTACACAGACGTGGACTGTATTGTGCGTTGGCTTCAGAGGCCACCCGCGAGGTCACTTCAGAATGATTTGGCATGAAACCTGCTCCTCTCAACATCATGGAAAAATAATCACAGCGTGAAACGGTATTGCAGGATCCAGGCCAGAAATGATTTCTTGTATACAAAAAATTAATTTCACGTATACGATGTGCAGCACACAGTCACTTACCGGAGCAGGTAATGAAAAGTGAAACAGGCCAGAAAACGGCTGCCGATCTGAACGATCGCGATGAACCTATCTATCAGGCGCTGCTTACCGCCATCGTTGAGCATCAACTGCCGCCGGGCAGTAAATTGCCGGAAGAAGCCTTATCGGATGTCTTCGGCGTGAGTCGCACCGGCATTCGTAAGGTGCTGCAACGCCTCGCCGCGGTGCAAATGATCACTTTGTCGCCCAGGCGTGGTGCACAGGTGGCGACGCCGGGCGTGGATGAAGCCCGCGACATCTTCGCCACCCGCAGTTTATTAGAGTGCGCCAATCTGCCGGCGGTGCTGAGCCACGTGCAGGCACCGCACTTAGCGGCACTCGGCGTGCTGATTGAAGAAGAGCAGCAGGCACATGATCAGCATGATGGTGCCGCGGCGATTCGTCTCTCCGCCGCGTTCCATATTCAGCTGCAGGCGATCTCCGGTAACGCAGTGCTCACCGATATGGTGACGCGCCTGACGCAGCGTTCGTCGCTGGTGATTGCCGCTTACGGTGCACCGTGGCAGCGCGGCTGCCGATGCGATCATCACGATCGGCTGGTGGATCTGCTGCGGCAAAAAGATCTGCCGGGGTTGACGGCGGCGCTGCAGCATCACTTCGAACACATTGTTGCCAGCCTGCACTTTGAGCGCAGCGGCGAAACCTTGCCTGATTTCACCCGGTTATTTGCCGGTAACAAAGGAGCGGCATCATGAGCCTGATTCAGGTCATCAATCCCAACACCAGCTTAGCGATGACGGAAACCATGGGTACTGCCGCGCGCGCCGTCGCCGCGCCGGGCACCGAGATTCTGGCGGTGTGCCCGACTCACGGCGTCGAGTCGATTGAAGGTCATTTTGATGAGGCCATCGCGGCGATTGGTGTGCTGGAGCAGGTGAAACGCGGCAAAGAGCAGGGCGTGAGCGGCCATATCATTGCCTGCTTCGGCGATCCGGGATTGCTGGCGGCGCGTGAACTGGCAAGCGGCCCGGTAATTGGCATTGCGGAAGCGGCCATGCACACCGCCACGCTGGTGGCGACGCGCTTTTCGATTGTCACCACCTTGCCGCGCACGCTGGTGATTGCGCGCCATCTGCTGCAGCAATATGGCTTCACACACCATTGTGCCGCGCTGCACGCCATCGATCTGCCGGTGCTGGCGCTGGAAGACGGCAGCGGCGTGGCGCAGGAGAAAGTGCGTCAGCGCTGCATGCAGGCCAAACGCGAAGATGGCAGCGGCGCGATTGTGCTGGGCTGTGGCGGTATGGCTACGCTGGCGCAGGATCTCACCAAAGAACTGGGCATGCCGGTAATCGACGGGGTCAGCGCTGCGGTAAAAATGGTGGAGTCGCTGGTGGCGCTAGGCTTTGGTACCAGCAAGCACGGCGATCTCGATTATCCACTCGAAAAACCGCTCAGCGGAGCCTTTCAGCACCTAAACTAACCACTGGTTGAGCGACAGGAACTTACAGAATGAATGATGTATCTGGCAAGAAAGAGTACAGCTTCAACAAAAACTATCCCCGCGATCTGATCGGCTACGCTGGCAACCCGCCGCATGCGCAGTGGCCGGGCAAAGCGCGCGTCGCGGTGCAGTTTGTCCTTAATTACGAAGAGGGCGCCGAGAACAACGTGTTGCATGGCGACGCCGGTTCCGAGCAGTTTCTTTCCGATATCATCGGCGCGGCCAGCTACGCCGATCGCCATATGTCGATGGATTCGCTGTATGAATACGGATCGCGCGCCGGTTTCTGGCGCATCCACAATGAGTTTCAAAAGCGCGGTTTGCCGCTGACGGTGTTTGGCGTGGCGATGGCGCTGGCGCGTCATCCGGACATCGTCGAGGCGGTCAAAGCGGCGGATTACGACGTGGTGAGCCACGGCTGGCGCTGGATTCACTATCAGGCAATGGATGCCAAAACCGAGCGCCAGCATATGCAGCAGGCGGTGGACGTGTTAACCGACCTGTTCGGCAAAGCGCCAACCGGCTGGTACACCGGCCGCGACAGCCCAAACACCCGACGCCTGGTGGTCGAGCAGGGCGGCTTTAGCTATGACAGCGACTATTACGGCGACGATTTACCGTTCTGGACGCAGGTCACCTGTCAGGACGGCACGGTTAAACCGCATCTGGTCATCCCTTACACGCTGGAGTGCAACGATATGCGCTTCGCCTCGCCGCAGGGCTTCAACACGGCGGAGCAGTTCTTTACCTATTTGCGCGACACCTTTGATGTGCTGTACGAAGAGGGCGAAACGGCACCGAAGATGATGTCGATTGGCATGCACTGTCGTTTACTGGGACGTCCGGGGAAATTCCGTGGTTTGCAGCGCTTCCTTGATCACATTCAGCAGCATGAAGATGTGTGGGTGTGTACGCGGCAGCAAATCGCCGATCACTGGATCGTGACGCATCCGGCACCGAGCGCTTAGCCCCTCATCCCAACCTTCTCCCGCCAGCGGGAGAAGGCGCCGATCCAGCCCCGGTTTAGCAAATCACTCCACCCAATCATTCCCTCTCTCGCGTGCGGTAGCCCAATCATTCCCTCTCCCGCGTGCGGGAGAGGGTTAGGGTGAGGGAAAAAACAACTCAACTCATCAAACTCACCTGCGCCGCGACAATCCGCCAGCCGCACGGTAATCGCACCCACGTCTGCTGCTGGCGTCCGATTTTCTCTACACCTTCACGCGTAAATTCCGTACTGCACACCGCATAGTCATCGCCAAAAGTGGTGATCACCGTATTACGTAACTCGCGATCCAACCCTTTCGACGGACGCGCCGCGCGAAAAGCGCGGATCTCATCAATGCCATACAAATTCTCACCCGCGCCCAAACGCACGGTGCGTTTGTCGTGCCAGAACAGCTCATCCAACACCTCCACATCATTGCTGATCAGCGCTTGCTCATAGCGGTAAAAGGCGGCGGTGACTTCGGCGAGAATTGCCGGGCGATCTATATGTTCAGGTGTCATTTTCAGGCGTCCATTAAGGTGGTTTGTGGCAGCGTCAGCCCTTGCTGTTGCAGCGCCCAGGCGGCGCGCAGTGCCAGATGTTCTTTAAACGGCGCAGCGATCAGCTGCAAGCCTATCGGCAAGCCGCTGGCGGTTTGCAGCGGCACGGTACAGACCGGTAAGCCGAGGAACGAAATCGGCTGGGTTAGCATGCCCATGCTGGCGCGCGTCGGCAAATGCTGGCCGTTGATATGAATGGTTTCCTGGCCGATGGTGGTGGCGGTGCAGGGCGTGGCGGGCGCAATCAGCACGTCAAACTGCTCAAACAGCGGCAGCACCTGCTGCTGGAAGTGGCGGCGGAAACGCTGGGCCTGCACGTACCACGCCGAAGGCAGCATCGCACCGGCCAGCAGGCGCTCACGCGAGTTGGGCTCGAACTGCTCCGGTTGCGTGCGCAGCATCGGCAGGTAGTGATTGCCGCCTTCTGCGGCGGTCATGATAAAGGCCGCCGAGCGTGCGATCTCCGCATTCGGCAAGGTCACTTCGTCGATTGCCTGCAGCGCTTTAGCTGCCACCGCCACGGCGGCACGCGCTTCATCGCTGCACCAGGTTGAGAAGAACCCGCCGAGTACCGCGCTGCGCATGCCTTCTGCGCCCTTGCTGAGCCCTGCGCTAGCTGGCGAGACGGGCTGCGCGGCCTGGAAGGCATCGCTGGCATCGGCACCTTGCAAGGTGTCGTACACCAGGCTCAAATCTTCAACCGAACGGGCAAACGGGCCGATGTGATCGAGGCTGGCGACAAACGGATGGCTGCCGCTGCGCGACAGGCGGCCAAAGGTCGGCTTCAGGCCAAAGATACCGCACAGTGAAGCGGGCACGCGGATCGAGCCGTTAGTGTCGGTACCGAGCGAGAAGTGCACCAAACCCGCAGCCACCGCCGCCGCTGAACCGCCGGACGATCCGCCCGCCACGCGGGTTAAATCGCGCGGGTTGCGCGTTGCGCCGTAATGGGTGTTTTCCGTGGTAAAACCATAAGCATAGGCATCCATATTCAGCATGCCGGAGAGCAGCGCGCCAGACTGGCGCAGTTTGCTCACCGCCCACGCATCCTCGCGCGCCGCCGCGCGTGCGCTGAACAGGCTGGCACCGGCTAAGGTGCTGTGTCCTGCGACATCAAACAGGTTTTTCACCGCGTAAGGAATGCCGGCTAACGGCGGCAAGGCTTCACCGCGCTGGCGCAGCTGATCGATCTGATCGGCTTCGCGCAGCATGCGCTGGCCGGTGACTTCGGTCCAGGCGTTGATCGCCTTATGCTGTTCAATCGCCGCCAGCGTGTTTTGCGCGATATCGCGGGCGCTGATCTCGCCCTGACTCAGCGCCTGCTGCAGGGCATTAATCGATAATGACGACAGTTTCATGGATGAAACACTCCCGCCACTTCCAGGCGATCGTCGAGCGGCAGCGCCATCAGCGGCTCGGCCATGGCGGCGATGCGGTTGAACTGCGTCAGCAGCTCGGCGCGGCGCGCATCATCCAGCTCCAGCGCCAGAATCTGCTCCATTTGGGCGATATAGGTGGCCCAGTCCGGTTGTGAACTCATCAATAATCTCCGTTAGAAACCGGCGGCGCTGCCGTTGCTGCGCGGATCGAACGCGCCTTCCAGCATGCCGTTGTTGTGTCTGACGATCGCGCCCGCATGGCCGACTACTTCACTGAAATCGGGTAGCAGTTCAACCTCATGGCCGAGCGCACGCAGCTGCTGCACTGTTTCCGGCGCGATGCGCGCTTCGAGCTTGAGCGAATCGGATGATTGTCCCCACGTACGACCCAGCAGCCAGCGCGGCGCGCTCACCGCCTGTTGCAACGGATGTCCCTGAATCACGTGACGGGTGAAAATCGCCGCCTGGGTTTGCGGTTGGCCGTCGCCGCCCATCGAACCGTACACCATGGTGCGGCCATCTTTGAGACGCGCAGCAGCGGGATTGAGGGTGTGGAACGGCTGTTTGCCCGGCTGCAGCGCCAGCAGATGATCGGGTTGCAGGCTGAAGGCGGCACCCCGGTTTTGCCAGGTGATGCCGGTGCCGGGCAGCACCACGCCGCTGCCGAATTCGTGATAAACGCTCTGGATAAACGAAACGGCTAATCCGCTGCTGTCCATCACGCCCATCCACACGGTATCGCCCGGCCCGCGCCCGGTGCCCCACGCAGCGGCTTGTTGATCGTCCACCTGCGCCGCCAGCGTGCTGAGGTGTTCCTCATCCAGCAGACGCTGCACATCAATGTCGATGTGGCGCGGATCGGTGATGTGCTTGTCGCGCAGCGCAAAGGCTTTTTTAGTGGCTTCAACGATGCGGTGCACGGTTTGCGCTTCATCTGCGTCAGCCATATTCAGCCGATCGGTAATGCCGAGGATCGCCAGCGACACCAAACCCTGCGTCGGCGGCGTCATGTTCCAGATGTCGCCTTCACTGTGCGCCAGATGCAGCGGCGTGCAGCGCCGGGCTTGGTGCGTCTGCAAATCCTCCAGCGTGATCGGCATCCCCAGCGCAGTCATTTCGCGCGCCAGATGGTGCGCCAGTTCACCGCGATAGAAACTTTCCAGCCCGTGATCGCACAGCATGCTCAGCGTATTCGCCAGCGCCGGCTGGGTGAAGCGACTGCCGGCAAGCGGTACGCTGCCGTCCGGTAAAAAGGTGGCGGCAAAACCAGGTTGATGCTGCAACTCGTGCTGTTTGGCGGCGGTGGCGGCGGCTTGCGAGGCGGTGACCGGAATGCCGTCGGCGGCATAGCGAATCGCATCGCGCAGCAGGCGGGTTAACGGCAGCGGCGTCGCGCCAAGTTCCTGCGCCAGCGTTAACGCTTCCTGCCAGCCGCTGACGGTACCCGCCACGGTTAAGGCGGCTTTGGGGCCGCGATGCGGAATCTGCGTTTCGCCATGGTAGAAATCAAGATGTGCCAGCGAACCGGCTGCGCCGCTGGCGTCAATGGCGATGGGATCGCCGTTTGGCGGCACCACCAGCCAGAAGCCGTCGCCGCCCAAACCGTTCATGTGCGGGTAAACCACGGCGATGGTGGCAGCGGCGGCCACCATCGCTTCCAGCGCATTGCCGCCTTCGCGCAGCACCGCTAACGCGCTTTCGCTGGCGAGATGGTGCGGCGTAACGGCCATGCCTAACGGCGCCATGTTGCTCTGTATCATAAAGAACTCTTTTTCTGGGTACGTGGTTAATGGGAAGCAAGAGCTGTTCCAGTTTTGAACGGACATCAATCTGGATCGATTTATGCTAGCTTGTGATGAAACGAAAGTTACAGGACCGATGATGAAACAACTTGATGAACGCCTTCGTAGTCACTATCCGCAACTGTCGCCGCAAGAGCAGCGCATTGCCGACTTCGTGTTTGACCACTTTGATGACCTGATCAGCTACAACAGCGCCGAGCTGGCGCGGCTGAGCGGTGTGTCGAAGGCCACGGTCAGCCGTTTATTCAAGCGTCTCGGTTACGAGAAATATAAGGACATGCGCGACGAGCTGCGCATCCTGCGCCAGAGCGGCATGCCGCTCACCGATAACCGCGATGCGGTGCAGGGCAACACCTTGCTGTCACGCCACTATAAGCAGGAGATGGCCAACCTGACGCAGTGGGTCAACAGCATCGATCCACAGCAGTTTGGCGAGGTGATTAGCGCGCTGGGCGCGGCAAAACGGGTATTTATCATCGGCATGCGTAACGCCTATCCGGTGGCGCTGCACCTGCGTCAGCAGCTGATGCAGGCGCGTCCGCAGGTGCATGTGCTGCCGCAGCCGGGCCAGACGCTGGGTGAAGAGCTGGTGGATATCACGCCCGACGATGTCGTGGTGGTGATGGCGTTTCGCCGCCGTCCACGCATCATTCGCCCGCTGATGCAGCAGCTGCAGCAGAGCAACATTCCCGTGCTGGCGCTGTGTGAGCCGCAGGCGCAGGGCATTATCACACTGGCGCGCTGGCAGCTTTGTGCGCCGCTCGACAGCGTTTCCGCTTTTGATAGCTACGCCTCCGCCATGAGCCTGATTAACCTGCTGGCGAATGCGTTGCTGCATGAAATGTTGTCGCAGGGCCGTCAGCGCATCCATCAAATTGCCGATCTTTATCAGCATCTCGACGAGCTGGAACACCGTTAACGGGCGCCATTGTGGTGCATTGCACTGTTTTTGATCGTTAATTCCAACGGGCGCGAAGCCCGTTTTTGTTGCCTTCAACGCGGTAAACCCCCGTTTTTTCGCCTTTCTTCTCCCAGCACTGCGGTTGGCACATTAGTTGCAGAATGATTCATCAAGAATCTTTTGTTTCACGTAAACTCACCGGGGTGCATAATGAAAAAAGTATTATTAGCGGTAGCGGGCGCGGCATTGCTGATGGCGCAGGTCGGGAGTGCGATGGCCGATCAGCTGCAGGATATCCAGAAGCGCGGCGTGATCCGCGTAGCGGTTCCGCAAGACTTCCCGCCGTTCGGTTCCGTGGGTACAGACCTGCAACCGCAGGGCTACGATATCGACATGGCGAAGTATCTCGCCAAACAGATGAAACTGAAGTTGCAGCTGGTGCCCGTTTCCAGTGCCAACCGCGTGCCGTATCTGCAGACCGATAAAGTCGATCTGGTGATCTCCAGCATGGGTAAAAACGCCGAGCGTGAAAAAGTGATCGATTTCACCCGCGCTTACGCGCCGTTCTTCCTCGGCGTATTTGGTCCGAAAGGCGAAACGCTGAAAGATGCGGCAGCGCTGAGCGGCAAATCCATCGGCGTCACGCGCGGTGCAGTGGAAGATATGGTGTTAAGCGATATCGCCCCGAAAGAGGCGCAGGTGAAGCGTTATGAAGATAACAACACCACGCTGTCGGCCTACCTTTCCGGACAAGTGCAGTACGTTGCGACGGGCAACCTGGTGGTGGCGGCGATTGCGCGCCAGAACGCCGAAAAAGCGCCGGTTGCCCAGTTTATGCTGAAAGATTCACCGTGCTACATCGGCCTGAAAAAAGATGAGCCGGCGCTGAAAGAGAAAGTGAATGCGCTGATTGAGCAGGGAATCAAAGACGGCACGCTGAACAAGCTGTCGGAAGAGTGGCTGAAAGCGCCGCTGCCAGCGAACCTCGGCGCATAAAGTATGACGCAACTTAACTTCGCCGATCTCTGGCCGCACTGGCCAGAGTTGCTGGCCGGACTGTGGGTCACGATTCAGATCACCGTGCTCGCCACCGTGGGCGGTGTCAGCCTCGGTATTCTCGGCGCGGCGCTGCGCAGCGGCAAACCGAGCTGGGCGAGCCGCATCTGGGGCCTGTACGTCGAATTGATTCGTAATACGCCGTTTGTGGTGCAGCTGTTTTTCATCGTCTTTGGTTTGCCCAATCTGGGTCTGAAACTGACGGCGGGCGAAGCCGCGCTGCTGGCGATGTTGATTAACCTTGGCGCGTACAGCACCGAAATTATTCGCGCCGGCATTCAGGTGACGCCGCGCGGGCAGTGGGAAGCGGGGCGCGTGCTGGGATTGACCCGCACGCAAACCTTTATTCGCGTGGTGTTGCCGCCGTCGCTGCAGCGTATTTATCCGGCGCTGGTCAGCCAATGCATCATTGTGATGCTCGGCTCGTCGGTGGTGTCGCAGGTGTCGTACGAAGAGTTGACCTTCGCCGCCAACCTGATTCAGTCGCGCACCTTTTTGAGTTTTGAAGTCTATTTCGTGACCACGCTGATCTATCTGGCGTTGTCGATTGCCATGCGCCAACTGCTGCTGGCGCTGGGACGTAAATGGTTGGGAGCGCAGCCGTCATGATGACGCAATTTACCGACTGGGACATCCTGCGCAACCTGCTGCTGGCAGCGCGCTGGACAATTTTACTTTCGCTGGTGGCGTTTTTTGGCGGCACGCTGGTGACCTTGCCGCTGCTGTTTATGCGCCTGCTGAAACGTAAATGGCCGATGCGCCTGGTGCGCGCCTACACCGAGCTGTTTCAGGGCACGCCGCTGCTGATGCAGCTGTTCCTCGCCTTCTTCGGCGTCGGCTTGTTCGGCATCGACGTGGCGCCATGGACCGCCGCCTCGCTGGCCTTAACGCTCTACACCAGCGCGTTTCTGGTGGATATCTGGTACGGCAGCATTCGTGCCCTGCCAAAAGGGCAGTGGGAAGCGTCGCGCTGTCTCGGCCTGACCTTTGGTCAAACGCTGTTTCGCGTGGTCGCGCCGCAGGCGATTCGTATCGCCATCGCGCCTACGGTTGGGTTTGCCGTGCAGGTGATTAAAGGCACCGCGCTGGCCTCGATTATCGGTTTCGTCGAGCTGACCAAAGCCGGCACCATTTTGAATAACGTGACGTATGAGCCGTTCAAGGTGTTTGGCCTGGTGGCGCTCGGTTACTTCCTGATGTGTTATCCGCTGTCGCGTTACAGCCAGTACCTGGAGAAAAAATTCAATGCCGCTCATCACCATTAATCAGGTACAGAAGTACTACGGCGATAACCACGTATTGAAAGGTGTCGATCTCGATGTCGATCACGGTGAAGTGATCTCGATTATCGGCCGCAGCGGATCGGGTAAAAGTACCCTGCTGCGCTGCATGAACGGGCTGGAAGGTTATCAGGAAGGCAGCATCAAACTCGGCGGTATGACAATTACCGACCGCGAATCGCAGGCGCGTGAAATCAGCCGTTCGGTCGGCATGGTGTTCCAGAACTTCAACCTGTTCCCGCACATGACGGCGCTGGAAAACGTGATGCTGGCGCCGCGCCGCGTGCTGAAGAAAAGTGAAGCCGAATGCCGTGCGCTGGCAACGCAGATGCTGGAGAAAGTCGGCCTCGGTGAGCGCATCAATTACTATCCGGCCAATTTGTCGGGCGGTCAGCAGCAGCGCGTGGCGATTGCCCGTGCGCTGGCGATGCAGCCCAAAGTTTTACTCTGTGATGAGATCACCTCCGCGCTCGATCCCGAACTGGTGGGCGAAGTGCTGAAAGTGCTGGAGCAGCTGGCCGCCGAAGGCATGACGTTGATTCTTGTCACCCATGAAATGAACTTCGCCCGCGACGTGGGCGATCGCGTGGTCTTTATGCATCAGGGGCGCGTCTGGGAGCAGGGCGACAGCAAAACGCTGTTCGCCAATCCGCAAACCGCGGAGCTGAAGCAGTTTATCTCTACCGTGCGCCTCTAAGCTTTCTTTAAGGAATACAACATGGATATCAGCCAATTTTCGCAAATCAATCCGCCACAGCGTCTGTTGATGGGACCGGGCCCGATCAATGCCGATCCGCGCGTGCTGCGCGCCATGTCGAGCCAGCTGATCGGCCAGTACGATCCGGCGATGACGCACTACATGAACGAAGTGATGGCGCTGTACCGTGGCGTATTCCGCACTGAAAACCGCTGGACGATGCTGATCGACGGCACGTCACGCGCCGGTATCGAAGCGATTCTGCTGTCGGCGATCCGTCCGGGCGACAAAGTGCTGGTGCCGGTGTTTGGCCGTTTCGGTCATCTGCTGTGTGAAATTGCCCGCCGCTGCCGCGCGGAAGTGCACACCATTGAAGTGCCGTGGGGTGAAGTGTTTATGCCGGATCAGATCGAAGACGCGATCAAAAAAGTGCAGCCGCGCCTGCTGCTGACGGTGCAGGGCGATACGTCCACCACCATGCTGCAGCCGCTGGAAGCGTTGGGCGCGATTTGCCAGAAGTATGGCGTGCTGTTCTACACCGATGCCACCGCGTCGCTCGGCGGTAACGCGCTGGAAACCGATGCGTGGGGCCTGGATGCGGTCTCAGCCGGGATGCAGAAGTGCCTTGGCGGTCCATCCGGTACGTCGCCAATCACGCTGAGCCCGCAGATGGAAGCGGTGATCCGCAAGCGCAAGTGCGTGGAAGAGGGCATCCGCACCGCCGATCATCAGGATGGCGACGACGAGATGATCTACTCCAACTATTTCGATCTCGGCATGATCATGGATTACTGGGGCCCGGAACGTCTCAATCACCACACCGAAGCCACCACCGCGCTGTTTGGCGCGCGTGAATGTGCGCGTCTGATATTGGAAGAGGGATTAGATAACGGCATCGCGCGCCACAAGCTGCACGGCGATGCGCTGCTGAAAGGCATTCAGGGCATGGGCCTCGAAACCTTTGGCGATTTAAAACACAAAATGAATAACGTGCTCGGCGTGGTGATCCCGCAGGGCGTGAATGGCGATCAGGTGCGCAAGCTGGTGCTGGAAGATTTCGGAATCGAAATCGGCACTTCGTTTGGTCCACTGCATGGCAAAGTGTGGCGCATCGGCACCATGGGCTACAACGCGCGTAAAGATTGCGTGATGCAAACCCTGAGCGCGCTGGAAGCGGTGCTGAATCATGTTGGCTTCCGCACCACGCAAGGCGCGGGGATGCAGGCGGCGTGGGATCTTTACGGGAGCCGCGCATGAATAAAAGCCTGATGACCGCCAGCGAGGCGCAGATCGCCGCCGCTCGCGTCATGGCGCGCTGTGATGCGCTGGCTGAGATCAGCGAAAGCGAAGATGGCCTGACGCGCGTTTATCTGTCGCCGGAGCAGCTGCGTGCCAACGCGCGCGTTGGCGAATGGATGCAGGCTGCGGGCATGACGACGTGGCAGGACGCGGTGGGCAACATTTGCGGTCGCTACGAAGCGGCGCAGGCGGGCGCGCAGGCGCTGCTGCTCGGTTCGCACCTGGATACGGTGCGCAATGCCGGTCGCTACGACGGCATGCTCGGCGTGTTAAGCGCCATTGAAACCGTGCAATGGCTGCACGATCGGCAGCAGCGTTTGCCGCTGGCGATTGAGATTGTCGGCTTCGGCGACGAAGAGGGCACGCGCTTCGGCATTACGCTGCTCGGCAGCCGTGGCATAACCGGCAGCTGGCCGGAAAGCTGGGTGACGCACCCGGATGGCAACGGCATCACCGTGGCGGAAGCGATGCAGGATGTCGGTTTCGATGCGGCGAAGATTCACGACGCGGCGCGTCAGGTCAATGACATCGCCGCCTATCTGGAACTGCATATCGAGCAAGGTCCGTGTCTTGAGCAGGAAGATTTGGCGCTTGGCGTGGTAACGGCGATCAACGGCGCGCGTCGTCTGAACTGCAGCTTTATCGGTGAAGCGGGTCACGCGGGCACTGTGCCGATGACGCATCGCAAAGATGCGTTGGCCGCTGCCGCTGAATGGATGGTGTTTATTGAGCACACCACGCAAGAGCACGATCCGCAGCTGGTGGCGACCGTCGGCACGCTGAGCTGCTTGCCGGGCGCGGTCAACGTGATTCCGGGTGAAGTGCAGTTGTCGCTCGACGTGCGCGGTCCGCAGGATGAGCCGCTGGAGCGTTTACTCTCCACGCTGCTGACGCAGGCGCAGGCGATTGCGCTGCGTCGCGGCTTAACCTTCAGCGCTAACGAGTATTACCACATTGCCGCTACCGCCTGTGATGCGCGGTTGCAGCAGGCGCTGAGCCACGCGGTAGAAACCGTGCAAGGGCGCAGCCTGTCGCTGCCGAGCGGCGCCGGACACGATGCAATTGCTATCGCCGAGCGCTGGCCGGTGGGCATGCTGTTTGTGCGCAACCATCGCGGCATCAGCCATCATCCGGCGGAATCGGTACAAACCGCTGATGTGGCGCTGGGCGTACAGGCGTATCTGCAAGCGGTTTGCGATATTGCGCGCTAAGGAATAAAGATGGATTTGGTCAACTTTAATCAGCTTTCACCTCAAGCTGCGCAGACGGCGATTGCGCACTGCGTGGCGATTCCCGCCTGGCAGCAGGCGCTGGTGGCGGCGCGACCTTTCGCCGACGTTGCGGCTTTACAGGCCGAAGCCGATCGTTTGGCGCAGTTGTGGCAAGCCGCTGATCTTGAGCAGGCGCTGAGTGCCCATCCACGCATTGGCGACAACGTGGCGGGCGCGGACAAAGAGGCCACGCTGTCGCGCAGTGAGCAGTCGGCGATGCAGCAGGCGGACGGCGCGCTGCAATTGGCGATGCTGGCGGGCAATCAAACCTATGAGCAGCGCTTTGGCCGGGTGTTTCTGATTCGTGCCAAAGGGCGCAGCGGCGAAGAGATGCTGGCGGAATTGCAGCGTCGGCTTAACAATGATGCAGCGAGTGAACAGCGTGAAGCGCTGGCGCAGCTGCGTGAAATTACCCTGTTGCGGCTAAAGGAGAGCATCACATGAGTACCATTACGACGCATATTCTCGATACCGCGCTGGGCAAACCGGCGATTGGCGTGGCGGTTTCGCTCGAGCAAAATAGCCCGGAAGGCTGGCTGCCGCTGGTGGAAGGCAACACCGACAGCGACGGACGCATTAAAGATCTGACGCCCGAACCGCTGGCGCCAGGTCATTACCGTTTGACGGCGGAAATTGGCGACTACTTTGCTGCCGAAGGGCGCGATGCGCTCTACGTGAGTGCGCAGATTGATTTCGTGATTGGCGCCACAGGCAGCCATTATCATCTGCCGTTTCTCATCTCGCCGTGGTCGTGGTCGACTTATCGCGGCAGCTGATAATGTGCGCCACTTCACGCGCTGCGCTTGAAAGCCAGTAACTATCAAAACCTTCGGTTCATCCAAATATATTCCTGACGAAAGTGCGGCTAATCTTAGTCGCATAGTAGAAAGCAATATGAAGCCAATGGAGCCGATAAACATGAGCACGCACGACAATAACGATAATGCAGCAGCCGCAGGCAAGTGCCCCTTTCATCACGGGGCGTCTGAAGAGAAGAGTGTTCTGGCGCGCGGCGCCGGTGGCGGGACATCCAACCGCGACTGGTGGCCCAATATGTTACGCGTCGATCTGTTAAACCAACATTCCAACCGTTCCAACCCGCTTAGTGACACCTTCAACTACCGCGACGAATTCAGCAAACTGGATTACTCCGCGTTAAAAGCCGATATCCGCGCACTTCTCACCGATTCGCAATCCTGGTGGCCAGCCGACTGGGGCAGCTATATTGGGCTGTTCATTCGCATGGCGTGGCACAGCGCGGGTACTTATCGCACCATTGATGGTCGTGGCGGTTCAGGTCGCGGTCAGCAACGTTTTGCGCCGCTGAACTCATGGCCGGACAACGTCAGCCTCGATAAAGCGCGTCGCCTGTTGTGGCCGGTAAAACAGAAATATGGTCAAAAAATTTCCTGGGCCGATCTCTACATTCTGGCGGGTAACGTCTCGCTGGAAAACGCCGGCTTCCGCACCTTCGGCTTTGGTGCCGGTCGTGAAGACGTGTGGGAACCGGATATGGATGTGGATTGGGGCCACGAAACCGAATGGCTGGCGCATCGCCATCCAGAAGCGCTGGCCAATGCACCGCTGGGCGCTACCGAAATGGGCCTGATCTACGTCAACCCGGAAGGCCCGGAAGCCAGCGGCGATCCAAAATCAGCGGCGCCGGCGATTCGTGCCACCTTCGGCAACATGGGCATGAACGATGAAGAGATCGTGGCGCTGATTGCCGGCGGTCATACCTTGGGTAAAACCCACGGCGCGGCAGAAGCCAGCCATGTTGGCGTTGACCCTGAAGAGTCACCGATTGAAGCGCAGGGCCTTGGCTGGACCAGCAGCTATGGCAGCGGCGTGGGTAAAGATGCCATCACTTCAGGTCTGGAAGTGGTGTGGACGCAAACTCCCACGCAGTGGAGCAATTACTTCTTCGAGAACCTGTTCAAATACGAATGGGTGCAGACACGCAGCCCAGCGGGCGCCATCCAGTTCGAAGCGGTTGATGCCGAAGCGATTATCCCGGATCCGTTTGATCCGGAGAAAAAACGTAAACCGACCATGCTGGTAACCGATCTGACACTGCGTTTCGATGAAGAGTTCGGCAAGATTTCGCGCCGCTTCCTCAACGATCCGCAGGCGTTCAACGAAGCCTTTGCCCGCGCCTGGTTCAAACTGACGCACCGCGATATGGGACCCAAAGCGCGCTACATCGGCCCGGAAGTGCCGAAGGAAGATCTGCTGTGGCAGGATCCGTTACCGCAGGCGATTCATCAGCCAACGCCAGCTGATATCAGCGAGATTAAAGCGCGCATTGCCGCTTCAGGCTTGAGCGTTAGCCAGCTGGTTTCTGTGGCCTGGGCTTCGGCCTCGACCTTCCGCGGTGGCGACAAGCGTGGCGGTGCCAACGGTGCGCGTCTGGCGTTAGCGCCGCAGAGAGATTGGGCGGTGAATGCCAGCGTGATTTCAGATGTGCTGCCAACCTTGCAGAAGATTCAGCAGGAATCAGGCAAAGCCTCGCTGGCCGATGTGATTGTGCTGGCGGGCAGCGTGGGTATCGAGCTGGCCGCTTCAGCCGCTGGCGTGGCAACGCAAGTGCCGTTTACGCCGGGTCGTGTGGATGCGCGTCAGGATCAGACCGACGTTGAGTCGTTCAACTTCCTGCAGCCGCTGGCCGATGGTTTCCGTAACTATCGCCGCAGCGCCAAAGGTTCTTCAACCGAAACGCTGCTGCTGGATAAAGCCCAACAGCTGACGCTGAGCGCGCCAGAACTGACGGTGTTGCTCGGTGGCCTGCGCGTATTGGGCACCAACTTCGACGGCGGCCAGCACGGCGTATTCACCGATCGCGTTGGTGTGCTGAGCAATGATTTCTTTGTCAATCTGCTCGACATGCGTACCGCGTGGAAAGCCACCGATGAGAGCGAAGAGCTGTTTGAAGGTCGCGATCGTCTGAGCGGCGAAGTGAAGTTCACTGCGACACGTGCCGACTTAGTGTTTGGATCGAACGCTATCTTGCGCGCGCTGGCCGAGGTTTACGCCAGCAGCGATGCGAAGCAGAAGTTCGTGACCGACTTCGTTGCCGCATGGACAAAAGTGATGAATCTGGATCGCTTCGAGCTGTAATTTACAAATTTAAAAAAACCCCGGCTAGCCGGGGTTTTTTATTACTTCAGCGTATACCCATCCGCATCGCGCCAAGCCGGGAAGCGTTCGCGGTAGGCTTGCAGCTCCTCCAGCGAAAGCTCCGCATCAAGACGTGCGCGCGCAAAGGGCTCTCCACTCGCCAGAATCTCACCCAGCGGCGAAATAATCCGGCTGTCACCACTGTACTGATGCTGATTGCCATCGCTGCCGACGCGGTTACAACCGGCGACATAAGCCTGGTTTTCAATTGCACGGGCTAACAGCAGTGATTGCCAGTGCAGCGCACGCGGTGCCGGCCAGTTGGCGACATACAGCGCCAAATCGTAATCGTTGTGGTTACGCGAAAAAACCGGGAAGCGCAGGTCGTAGCAAATTTGCGGCAGAATCCGCCAGCCGCGCCACTCAAATACTTCACGCGTTTCACCCGCTACATAGTGCTGATGTTCATTGGCCATGCGGAACAAGTGACGTTTGTCGTACTGATGCAGCGTGCCGTTAGGCTCGACCAGCAATAAGCGGTTCACCGCGCCTTTTTCCGTCTGGATTGCCGCGCTGCCGCCGACTAACGCATTGCTGGTTTGCGCGTGCGCGTGCAGCCACGCCACGACGTCATCCTGCGGCAGCGAACTTTCGGCAGCTTCCATAGCAAAACCGGTAGTGAACATTTCCGGCAGCAGAATGATGTCGCGGCCTGTAATGCCTTTCAGCACACCGTCGAAATGACGCAGGTTAGCCGCGCCATCCATCCAGCTCAGGGTTTCCTGCAGAACGGTAATTTTCAAAGCTGACATAAGCGCTCCGCAGCGGCGTCAAGCGTTGCTTCCTGTTTGGCAAAGCACAGGCGAATCAGCTTGTGTGGAAAAGGTTCGGCGCAGAACACCGACAGCGGAATCGCCGCCACGCCGACTTCTTTGGTCAGCAGCTGGCAGAAGCTCACGTCATCCAGATCGGAAATGGCGCTGTAATCGACCAGCAGGAAGTAAGTGCCTTCGCACGGCAGCAGCTTGAAACGGCTGGCGGAGAGCGCCTGGATAAAGCGATCGCGGCGCGCGCGGTAGAACTCCGGCAGTTCGCGATAGTGCTCAGGCGCCTGACGCAGCATGTCGGCAATCGCCAGTTGTGCCGGCGTATTCACCGAGAAGGTCAGATATTGATGCACCTTGCGGATTTCAGCGCTGATCGCCGCCGGGGCAATGCAGTAACCCACTTTCCAGCCGGTCATGTGGAAGGTTTTACCAAAAGATGACACCGCGATGGATCGCTGACGCAGTTCAGCATGCGCTAACACGCTGGCGTGGCCCTCTTCGGTGAAACAGATGTGCTCATACACTTCGTCGCTCAGCACATAGATTTCCTGCTCAGCAATCGCCTGCCACAGCTCGGCATAATCGCTTTTGCGCCACACGGTGGCGGACGGATTATGCGGCGTGTTCAGGATCACTAAGCGGGTTTTGCTGCTCAGCAGGCCGCGAAATTCGCGCCAGTCAACGCGGAAACCCGGCGGCTGCAGGGCGATGCGTTTTAACACGCCGCCCGCCAGTTGCACCGCAGGCGCGTAGCTGTCGTAGCTTGGGTCAAAGCAGATCACTTCATCACCTTGACGCACCAGCGCGGTGATCGCAGCGTACAACGCTTCTGTCGCGCCCGTCGTCACGGTGATATCGCTGTTGACGTCAGGCGTGTGGCCGTAAAGCGCGGCGGTTTTCTCAACAATCGCCTCACGCAGTGGCAGTACGCCGATCATCGGTGCATATTGGTTGGCGCCCTGACTCACGTGATGCGCCAGGCGCTCCTGCAAATAGCGCGGACCGTCAAAATCGGGGAAGCCTTGCGACAGGTTGATGGCGTTGTGCTGCTGCGCTAACGCACTCATTTGCGTAAAGATGGTAGTGCCGAGCGCCGGTAATTTGCTCTCGGGGATCAGGTTGTGCTGCGTCATTGTTTTGTGGCCTTAAGCGCGAATGTCGTTGCGGAGAAACCCTGTGTTGCTGCCACTATAAACAGGATGTTAACATTTGGCAATCGAGACGCTTAGACGTCTAAACTAACCTGCGGAGTCGGTATATCGCTATGACGGATTTTCTTCCACTGGAACATTTAGTGGCCGCCTGCCACTGGATTGGTGGCAAAGGCTGGGCACCTGCGACCGGCGGTAATATGTCGGTGCGGCAGGACGCGGAGTATTGTCTGCTGAGTGCGTCCGGCAAAGATAAAGGCAGCCTGACGCGCGATGATTTTATCCAGGTTGAAATCGCTACCAACGCCGTGCCATCGGGCCGCACGCCTTCGGCGGAAACCGGCCTGCATACCTTGATTTATCGCCTGTTTCCGCAGGCGGGTGCGGTGCTGCATACGCACACGGTCAACTCGACGGTGCTGTCGCGGGTGGAGAAGGGCGATGCGCTGCTGCTCAGTGGTTATGAGATGCAGAAAACGCTGGCCGGGCAGCAGACGCATCTGAACACCATCGCCATTCCCTTGTTCGATAACGATCAGGACATGACGGCGCTGGCGCAGCGCATTGAAGCTTTTGCCGCCGCTACGCCGCTGCAATATGGTTTTCTGCTGCGCGGCCACGGTTTGACCTGCTGGGGCAAGGACGTGAACGAAGCGCGTCGCCATCTGGAAGGTCTGGAATTTCTGTTTGAATGTGAACTGCAACGTCGCCTGCTGGAGGCCAAATGATCCGCGCCATTGTTACCGATATTGAAGGCACCACCAGCGATATCCAGTTTGTGCATCAGGTATTGTTCCCTTATGCGCGTCAGCATTTAGCGGCGTACGTGCGGGAAAATCATACCGATGAAAACGTCGCCGCCGCACTCAACGCGGTGCGTGCAGAGTCCGCTGCGCCTCAGGCCACGCTGGAGGAGCTGATTACCACACTCACGAATTATATCGATGAGGATCGCAAGTCACCGGGCCTCAAAGCCCTACAGGGCATGATTTGGCGCGCCGGCTACGTTGAAGGCCAGTTCACCGGCCACCTCTATCCCGACGTGCTGCCGGCTTTTGCGCGCTGGCAGCAGCAGGGGATTGGTCTGTATGTTTATTCCTCTGGATCGGTCGCCGCGCAAAAACTGTTATTTGGCTACAGCGATGAAGGTGATTTAACCTCGCTGTTCAGCGGCTATTTTGATACCGGCGTCGGCGCGAAACGTGAAGCGCAATCGTATCGCAATATCGCCGAAAAAATCGGCCTTGCGCCTGCGTCATTGCTGTTCCTGTCGGATATTCATCAGGAGCTGGATGCGGCAGCGGATGCGGGCTGGCATACCGTGCAGTTAATTCGTGGCGCGGCGGATAACGCCAGTCGTCATCACCAGGTCAACGATTTTTCCCAGATTAAACCGGAGTCGATTTAACATGAGTGCATTGACCATTTTTACCGATACCGAAGCCCAGCAACCGGTGTGGCACAGCACCGATGCCGAGGCGATTCGCGAGCGTCTTAACGCGAAAAACGTGCGCTTTGAACGCTGGGAAGCCGATCGCGATTTGGGGGCGGATCCTGATGCAGAGACGGTGATCAACGCCTATCAACATGCGATTGATCGTCTGGTGGCCGAGAAGGGCTATCAGAGCTGGGATGTGCTGAGCATGCGTGCGGATAATCCGCAGAAAGAGGTACTACGCACCAAGTTCCTTAATGAACATACGCATAGCGAAGATGAAGTACGCTTCTTTGTTGAAGGTTCAGGGCTGTTCTGTCTGCATCTGGAGGGCGAGGTGTATCAGATTTTGTGTGAGAAGAATGATCTGATCTCGGTGCCCGCTGGCACGGCGCACTGGTTTGATATGGGTTCTGAGCCGCACTTTACCGCGATCCGCATTTTCGATAATCAGGAAGGCTGGGTCGCGAATTTCACCGGCGATAAGATTGCTGATGCGTATCCGCGTTTGGCGTGATTTTTTGCCCTCACCCTAACCCTCTCCCACAAGTGGGAGAGGGAACCGATCGTGCAAACAGGCAAGTATGGTTTTCCCCCTCGCCCGCTTGCGGGAGAGGGCCGGGGTGAGGGGAAAATCGCGCCTATTTACGGCAAAAATATCCCTTCCTCTATCTGCGCAGGCGTCACCACACCGGTATCCAGCACCCAACCGCTAATCAACGCCGCTGGCGTCACATCAAAGGCCGGGTTATAGACTGCCGCACTTTCCGGTGCCCACTGCACGCTACCAAAACTGCCTGCAACGCCGGTCACTTCGCTGGCGGCGCGCTGCTCGATAGGGATGGCGTCGCCGTTTGGACATTGACGATCCAGCGTGGTGTGCGGTGCGGCGACGTAGAACGGAATGCCGTGATAGTGCGCCAGCACGGCCAGGCTATAGGTGCCAATCTTGTTCGCGACATCACCATTCGCTGCGATACGATCCGCGCCGACCCAAATAGCATCGACCACGCCGCGCGCCATTAGACTGGCGGCCATCGAGTCGGTAATCAGCTGATAAGGAATGTTTAGCTCACCCAGCTCCCACGCGGTTAAACGGCCACCTTGTAGCAGCGGCCGCGTTTCATCCACCCAGACATTTTTCACCAAACCTTGCTGGTGGGCATAAGCGATAACGCCGAGCGCCGTGCCGACGCCCGCAGTCGCCAGCCCGCCGGTATTGCAGTGCGTCAGCAGTTGGCTGCCCGGTTTTACCAGCGTGCTGCCGGCGCGGGCGATGTTGTCACACAGTTGCTTATCTTCGGCCACCAGACGCAGCGCTTCGCGGCTCAGCGTTGTGACGAAATCACTTTCGGCCAACGCAGTTTTCATGCGATCGAGGTTATTCATCAGGTTCACCGCCGTTGGGCGCGCCGCGCGCAGCACCTCAAGCGTCGTCGCTAATTCCGTGCGCGCTGCGCCTTGCTCACCCAGCAGCGCCAGCAGCAAACTGGCTGAGAGGCCAATCAGCGGCGCACCGCGCACGCGCAAGGCATGAATGTGTTCGACCAACTGCGTGACGCTGTGCGCGGGCAGCCAGTTTTGTTGTTGTGGCAGCGCCTGCTGGTCAAGGATCCACAATTGATTATCGCGGACCTCAAGGCTGGTGGTACGAAGTGTTTGCATGGTGTGAAATCCCTGTTGCGTTAATGCTGGCTATTGTGCCAACATGCGTAACGGATGTATAGACGTCTGAACGGCTTATTACTATCGATAATCGAGGAACAGGCAATGTCGCAATACCGTACGTTCAATGCTGCCGATGCTGTGGAATATGCTCAACAATTTGGCGGCGTGGACGATCCGTCAGCGCTGGTGAGCGCCGAGGAGATCGGGGATGGCAATCTCAACCTGGTGTTTAAAATTTTCGATAATCAAGGCCGCAGCCGCGTGGTGGTAAAACAGGCGCTGCCCTATGTACGTTGTGTCGGTGAATCCTGGCCACTCACGCTGGATCGTGCGCGTCTCGAAGCGCAGACGTTGATTGAGCACTACAAACATTGCCCGCAGCACACCGTCAACGTCACTCATTACGATGCCGAATTGGCGGTGATGGTGATGGAGGATCTCTCCAGTCATCGTATCTGGCGGAGCGAATTGGTGAAGGGTGCGTATTATCCGCAGGCCGGTCGTCAGGTTGGCGAATATCTGGCGCAGACGCTGTTCCATACCTCCGATTTCTTCCTGCATCCGCATAAGAAAAAAGCCGAAGTGGCGCGTTTCATTAATCCGGAAATGTGCGAAATCACCGAAGATTTATTCTTCAACGATCCGTTTATTGACCATGAGCGCAACAAATATCCTGCGGCACTGGAATCGCTGGTGGTCAGCCTGCGCAGCGACGATGCGCTAAAAATCGCCGTGGCCGGTCTCAAACACCGTTTCTTCGCCGATGCGGAAGCCTTGCTGCATGGCGATGTACACAGCGGTTCCATCTTTGTCGCCGATGGCAGCCTGAAAGTGATTGATGCGGAGTTTGGTTACTTTGGGCCGATAGGTTTTGATGTCGGCAGCGCGATAGGCAACTTGCTGATCAACTACTGCTGCCTGCCGGGCTTGCTGGCACCGCGTGAGGCAGCAGAAGGGCGTGAACGTCGTCTGAGTGACGTGCAGGATATTTGTAATCAGTTTGCCAGCCGCTTCCTGGAATTGGCGAAAGAGAAAACCCGCGATGTGGCGCTGGCCTATCCCGGTTACGCCGAATCTTTCCTGCGCAAAGTGTGGCGCGATACCTTGGGTTATTGCGGTACCGAGTTGATCCGCCGCACGGTGGGGATGTCTCACGTTGCGGATTTCAAACAGATTGAAGATGAGACCATGCGCACCGAGTGCATTCGCAGCTGCATCACGCTGGGACGCACGCTGATTCTGGCTGCCGATCATGTTGCTGATGTGGATGCGCTGATTGCGCGGATTCGTCAGGCGGGTTAATGCTGGTATCGGGAAATCAAGCAGGGGCTGCAGAATAACCGGCTGACGCTGCGCAGCAAAAAAACAGATAGTTAAACTGCGGGGCGACGGGAGAGGTCGTTCCCGAGAGTGGAGAAAGAGAGGCCCTGGAAGTACCCGACAGCCAAAAGAAAAAATGCCAGTCAGGCTTAACTGACTGGCATTAGCCCCGTTTCCGGGGCTTTTTTTATTTCACGTTTAAGCTGGATTTTTTAGCTTCATAACGATGTGTTCAACACCCGGCTCATTCGGTAACAGCTGAAGGGACGATTCAATGACAGTAATTTTCCTGCGTTGATGTCATCCAGGCGGCCACGCACAATCTTATCGGTGTGAACGTTTAAGTCGATGCTAAAAACATCAGCGCTTGCGATCATTTTGTCACGTTCAGACTGTGGCAAGGCTTAAAATTCTTCGAAGTTCTTTGGAAAAGCTTTATTTGCTGAGTGAAAGTTAATTACTAACGGATTACGCAGAAGGACGTTCGTTCCATGCGTCCGTGTACTGGATATTACCATCCACAATACGCCAGGTGATTTTTTCATACTGCAGGCTGACGCTTTCCGTGTGGTTCAGCTTGTCATTGCCCGACAGTTTTGTGTTGGCCACGCCGCAGTTAACGCCGGTGACTTTCACGTTTTCCATCAGCACGGTGTAATAGCACACCTCTTGGCCCGCATCGCTGATGTTGTAGAAACGAATTTCGGCGCTTTTCAGCGTCTGGCCGGTGGCCGCTGCTTTATAGAGATAAGGCGTTGAGCTATCCACCTCTTTCTCGATCATCATTGATGAATGCTGGCGCGTGCCGGTTATTTTGCCGTTAGCGGTGTCTACCGGCAGGTTAATACCGTGGCTCAGGCCGATAATTTCAATGCTGCCTTCACGTTCGTGAACATCGACAGAACCTCTAATATCCGCGCCACCATCGTCTTTAAGCCACATATACGGAGGAATTGGCATTTATTTGCTCCTTATTTTTTTGATTAACTTCATTGTTAAAATGTAAATAACAACCGTGATGGGAATCACTGTGCATACGGACATGTAGAAATAGATGTCGTAAAAACGATCCGCTCCAATCTCTTCATTCCCGTAGATCATTTGGCCGATTTTCAAGGATAATTGTTCGTTAAACCATAACTCTGGCGGGCCCAGAGTACGGGCGACAACGAGCATCAGCGCGAGAAAAAAAGCGACTTTGGCCGCTCTACGGGCAAGTGTTTGAATAACCACCGGCAACCACCTCAATGTATCCGCGCGCCATTAAATTTTTCATGCAAGGAACCAGGATCGGCGCTGTTCTCAGAAGGGCATTACGAATTAGTGCATAGTCTGAATTAAGGTGGATAGTTATACATCCTTCAGATACGCGGCCGGGATGAAGGCGAAATAATCCGCGTTTGACGTCATTAATCCACGTTTCATCATCAATGCTCAGATCGTCACGATATAAAGCAAACCATTCGTCGCGATCGAATTCAGCACCGTTAAAAACGCGGTTATATAAATCCTGTGACTTTGCCTTAGCCCCTGAAAGCAGGCCACCCCTCCCACGCTCAACAATCCAGTATTTACCCGGTGGGATAGGCCCAACGTTTGGGACGGCCATACATGCAGGAATATTTCTGTAGGCACCTTTCCCGGAAAACGCCATGAAGACGCCCACGCCATACAGATTCAACGGCACGAAATCTGCGCCGTTCAAAATCATCTTACCGATAATTGGCATCGTTAATCCCTAACCTTTAATCCATGTAGTAACTGATGTTTACGATACCCCCCCTCAGATTGTCAGGACCAGAAATAATTAGAGTTGGTAATCAATAAAGCTTTTACGATCACGCTTTGCTATTGGCGTTGTTAAAACAATAACGAGAGATATAGAGTCTCAACGAACAACCCCCCTTTCGCGCAAGACGTGCGACACAAACAGGATATTCGTTATGTCGCAGACGCTGACCGATCAGGATTTTAAGAACGCCGCCACCAAACTCAGCTGCAGTGAAGCCGCCGTGCGCGCCGTCGCCGAAGTAATGAGCTCCGGTATCGGGAAATCAAGCAGGGGCTGCAGAATAACCGGCTGACGCTGCGCAGCAAAAAACCAGATAGTCAAACTACGGGGCGACGGGAGAGGTCATTGCCGAGAGTGGAGAAAGAGAGGCCCTGGAAGTATCCGACAGGCAAAAAAAAATGCCAGTCAGGCTTAACTGACTGGCATTACTCCATGCGGAGGCTTTTGTGTTTTAAGCGGCTTCACTGGCCCGCGGGTTGGATTTCGTCTGCGGCTTTGGCACCGCCAGCGCTTCCGGCGCGAAATCATCGACGTTAATCGCTTTCAGACGGCTGGCTTCAGCACGGATCAAGACCTGCGCTTCGCTCTCATCAATCCAGCCCGCTTTCAGGCCCTCTTGTGCCAGCGCATCCAGTTGGGTAAACGACAGAGGTTTTTTCTGCTGCTTGCATAAACGATCGTGAATCACTTCGGCGGCCATCACATCCTGCAGCGCCTGCTCCAGCTGACCTGCAGGATTATGTGCGCTTGGTGCCAGATATTGGCCGCGGCCCAAACGGGTACGGGTCGCAGAAGGCAGCTGCAGCAGTTTCGCCAGCTTGTGGTCCAGTTTATCGGACGGTGCCGGGCAGTGATGACCACCGGCGAAAATCACCAGTCGCAGCGCACCGGCCACCATGCGGCTCGGGAAGTTGCGCAGCAAATCATCCATCGCCACTTCGGCCTGATGCAGCGCATCCTGCACGCCCCAATGTACCAGCGGCAAATCGGCTTCGTTGCGGCCTTCATCGTCATAGCGCTTCAGGGTGGCGGAGGCCAGATACATCTGGCTCAGCACATCGCCGAGACGCGCCGAGATACGTTCACGACGTTTCAGGCTGCCGCCCAGCACCGCCATCGATACATCTGACAGCAGCGCGAGGTTGGCGCTCAAACGGTTGAGGTGTTGATAGTAGCGGCGCGTGGCGTCGCGGGTTGGTGTGGCGCTAGTGCGGCCGCCGGTTAAGCCCAGCCACAGGCTGCGTACTTTATTACTGCCTACGTGGCCAATATGGCTGAAGAGCGCGCGGTCAAAGGTCACCAAATCGTTTTTCGCTGCGGCGTTCATCTCTTCCAGCACCCACGGATGGCAGCGGATCGCGCCCTGGCCGAAGATAATCATGCTGCGCGTCAGGATGTTGGCGCCTTCCACGGTGATGGCGATCGGTGCGCCCTGATAAGCCCGCGCCAGGAAGTTGTTTTCGCCCAGCATAATGCCTTTACCGCCAGCGATATCCATCGCGTCGATAATCGCGCGCTGACCGCGATGGGTGCAGTGATACTTCACAATCGCCGATAGCACCGCCGGTTTTTCACCGAGCATAATGCCGCTAGTGATTAGCGTTGCGGCAGCATCCATCACGTAGGCGTTACCAGCAATGCGTGCCAGCGGCTCCTCGATCCCTTCCATCTTGCCGATAGAGACTTTGAACTGACGGCGGATGTGCGCATAGGCACCGGTCGCCAGCGCAATGCTTTTCAGACTGCCGGTTGAGTTCGAAGGCAGCGTGATGCCGCGACCAACTGAAAGACACTCCACCAGCATGCGCCAGCCCTGGCCGGCCATGGATGGGCCGCCGATGATGTAGTCGATGGGTACAAAAATGTCTTTACCGCGCGTCGGACCGTTCTGGAACGGCACGTTGAGCGGGAAGTGACGTTGGCCGATCTCTACGCCAGGCGTGTGCGTTGGGATCAGTGCGCAAGTGATGCCAAGCTCTGCGGTATCGCCCAGCAGGTGATCCGGATCGGAGAGTTTAAACGCCAGGCCCAACACGGTGGCAATCGGTGCCAGCGTGATATAGCGCTTGTTCCAGGTAAGGCGCATGCCCAGCACTTGCTGACCTTGCCACTCGCCCATGCACACCACGCCGGTATCGGGAATTGCGCCGGCATCCGAACCCGCTTCCGGGCTGGTCAGTGCAAAGCACGGGATCTCATCACCGCGCGCCAGACGCGGCAGGTAATGATCTTTCTGCTCATCAGTACCGTAATGTTGCAGCAGTTCGCCGGGGCCGAGTGAGTTCGGTACGCCAACGGTGATCGCCAGAATGCCGGAGACGCCCGCCAGTTTCTGCAGCACGCGCGCCTGCGCATAGGCGGAGAATTCCAGGCCGCCATACTCTTTCTTAATGATCATGGCGAAGAAGCGATGCTGTTTCAGATACGCCCACAACTCCGGCGGCAGATCGGCCATTTCATGGGTGATTTCGAAGTCGTTCGCCATGCGGCACGCTTCTTCGACCGGACCATCGATAAAGGCCTGCTCCTCTTCGGTCAGGCGCGGCTGCGGATAGTTGTGCAGCTTCTGCCAGTCCGGTTTGCCGCGGAACAGGTCGCCTTCCCACCATGTGGTGCCGGCGTCGATCGCCTCTTTTTCGGTGCGCGACATCGGCGGCATCACTTTCTGGAAGCTGTGCAGCGCCGGTTTCGAGAACAGGCTGCGACGCATCACCGGCAGGTTAAATGGCAGCAGAATAATCGCCAGCGGCAGCAGCATCCATGGCGTCCATAAGTCAGCGGCCGCCAGTGCGCCGGTCCACAGCAGCAGAATTACGCTGCTCAGCTGAAGCGAAATTTGGTGGTAGAACAACACGCTAAGCAGGATTAGCGTCGCAACGATTGAGGCAACCAACATAATGAACCACTCCATAAGTAGTAAGAGGTCTGACCTGTTATGGATGTAGGTTTAGAATATGGGGCAAAATTTATCAATCTGTTTACATCGCAATTACAACACATCTCACAAATTCGTTGCACGATGCGCAACAACTGCCAAACTTCCTCGAGACGCCGCGCTTTTCCTTATGGCAGGCGCTTTGCGGCTTAGCCCCATTCCGTTAAACTTGCCGGGTCAATCTTTCCTCTAAAGGACATCTCTATGTATCAGGACATTATTCGCTCAGAACTCAATGAAGCAGCCGATACGCTCAACACGTTCCTGAGTGACGAAGCCAACATTCACGCCATTCAGCGCGCCGCAGTTCTGCTGGCCGATAGCTTTAAAGCGGGCGGCAAGGTGCTCTCCTGCGGTAACGGCGGCTCGCACTGCGATGCGATGCATTTTGCTGAAGAGCTGACTGGACGCTACCGTGAAAACCGTCCTGGCTACCCGGCGATTGCCATTTCTGATGTCAGCCATCTGTCGTGCGTCAGTAACGATTTTGGTTATGACTATGTGTTCTCGCGCTATATCGAAGCGGTAGGCCGTGCAGGCGATGTGCTGCTGGGTCTTTCTACGTCCGGTAACTCTGCCAACATCATCAAAGCCGTGGAAGCTGCGCGCGCGAAAGGCATGAAAGTGATTACTCTGACCGGCAAAGATGGCGGCAAGATGGCAGGTTCGGCGGATATCGAAATTCGTGTGCCGCACTTTGGCTATGCCGACCGCATTCAGGAGATCCACATCAAAGTGATCCATATTCTGATGCTGTTGATTGAAAAAGAGATGGTTAAGTCATGATGCGTTCCTCTCGCCGCGCGCGAGAGGATCTAACTTAAGGCGGTTGCTATGTGCGAATTGCTCGGGATGAGCGCCAATGTCCCCACGGACATCTGTTTCAGTTTTACCGGTCTGGTGCAGCGTGGCGGTGGAACCGGGCCGCACAAAGATGGTTGGGGCATCACGTTCTACGAAGGAAAAGGGTGCCGCACCTTCAAAGATCCGCAGCCGAGCTTTAACTCGCCGATAGCCCGTTTGGTGCAGGAATACCCGATCAAATCGCATTCGGTGGTGGCGCATATCCGCCAGGCGAATCGCGGTGAAGTGTCGCTGGAAAATACCCATCCGTTCACGCGTGAGCTGTGGGGCCGCAACTGGACCTACGCACACAATGGTCAGCTCAAAGGTTATCGTCAGCTGGATAGCGGGCCATTTCGTCCGATTGGTGAAACCGACAGCGAGAAAGCATTTTGCTGGATGCTGCACAAACTGACCGAGCGTTATCCACGCACGCCGGGCAACTGGCCAGCGGTGTTCCGCTACATTGCCGAGCTGGCAGCAGAAATGCGTGAGAAGGGTGTCTTCAACATGCTGTTATCGGATGGGCGCTATCTGATGGCGTTCTGTTCGACCAATCTCTACTGGATTACGCGCCGTGCGCCGTTTGGCAAAGCGACGTTGCTCGATCAGGATGTGGAAATTGATTTTCAGCAGCAGACGACGCCGCAAGATGTGGTGACGGTGATTGCTACGCAACCGCTGACGGGGAATGAAACCTGGCACCGGATAGTGCCAGGCGAGTGGGCATTATTTTGCCTGGGTGAGCGCCAGGAATGATTTCGAGGCAGCATCCGGTGTAGCGATCACCGGCGTGTTGTTCACCGCATATTGGCCGGTGGCCGTCACGTTCACGGTAGGCGGCACACGGTACTTAGCGAAGTACGCATAGCCCGGCTGCAGTTCACGCCAGAAGTTAATGTACGTCGAGTATTTATGACGCTGCATATTGCTGTCTGTCATGCGGAACGGATAGATATTGACCTGAATCTCCTGCTGACCATTACGCAGCGCGGCGTTGGTGTAGGCGAAGATCTCATCCATCGATGCATCCGTCATTGCGTAGCAGCCCACTGACACGCAATCTCCGTGAATCATTAAATAGTTACCGTTATAGCCTTTAGCGCGATCGTACTGATTGGGAAAACCGGTATTAATAGCGCGATAAAAACGGCTATCCGGTTTTAACTGGTTCAGCTTAACGTTATAAAAGCCTTCCGGACTTTTGAAATCGCCCTGACGACGTTTAGGTCCTAAACCGCCAGAGAAATTACAGATGCGATAGCTGTCCAGCAGACGATATTCATTCCCGATTTTGCCGTACAGTTCCAGCGTACGCTCCTCCTTGAAAATCTGAATAAAAACGGGGGTGCCAATTAGTTGTTTCTTTAACTCTTTGCTCACCGGAGCCAGCGGTTGCGTAGGCTCGGGGTTCATTGCCCAGCTAAGGAGCGGCATAAGAATCATCGCAAGCGTTAATGCGATTCTGCCCATTCTGTAGATACCTTGATGTGGAGAGAGACGATGACGCTGTGCGTCTGGGTATTGCATTATCGGAAATATCCGCTATCGCAGCGCAACATTAACATTGTCTGGCTTTTAATCAAGCCAGTGTCCGAGAAAATGGCGCGTTCCTAAAAGGAATACGACCACTAATTTGTAAACTTTAATCTCGCTCTCAACAAATATTGCCGATATTTTTCGCTGCTGTATACTTATCCAGTATCTGGGAGGGCGTATGCGCAAAATTATTCATGTCGATATGGACTGCTTTTATGCAGCGGTTGAGATGCGCGACGATCCCTCTTTACGTGATATTCCTATCGCCATTGGCGGCAGCCGCGTGCAACGTGGCGTGATCAGCACCGCGAACTATCCGGCACGTAAATATGGCGTGCGCAGCGCGATGCCGACCGGCATGGCGCTGAAACTCTGCCCGCATCTGCGGCTGCTGCCTGGCCGCTTTGATGCCTATAAAGAAGCCTCCCGCCAGATCCGCGACATCTTCTCACGTTACACCTCGCTGATTGAACCGCTGTCGCTGGATGAAGCCTATCTGGATGTGACCGAAAGCCTGCACTGTCATGGCTCGGCGACATTAATGGCGCAGGCGATTCGTGCCGATATCCTGCGTGAAACCGGGTTGACCGCTTCCGCCGGCATCGCGCCGATCAAGTTTCTCGCCAAGATCGCTTCCGATCTCAACAAACCTAACGGGCAATATGTGATTACGCCGGACGCGATGTCCGATTTTCTACTGACGCTGCCGCTCAGTAAAATTCCTGGCGTGGGTAAAGTGGCGACTAAAAAGCTGGAAGAGATGGGCTTGCGCACATGCGCGGATGTGCAGCGCGCCGATTTGGCGCTGCTGCTTAAACGCTTTGGCAAGTTTGGCCGCATCTTGTGGGAACGCAGCAACGGCGTGGATGAGCGCAATGTGGTGGTTGAGCGCGAACGCAAATCGCTCGGCGTTGAACGTACCCTGATGGAAGATATTCACAGCTGGGAGCAGTGTCTGGAGATTATTGATTTTCTCTATGCGGAGTTGGATCGCCGCTTAACCGCCATCAAGCCGGATAAGCAGATCGCCCGACAAGGCGTGAAACTGAAGTTCAATGATTTCCAGCAAACCACGCAGGAGCACGTTTGGCCGGTGCTAAATAAAGACGACATGATCGCGGTGGCGCGTCAGGCGTGGGATGAACGCAGAGCAGGGCGCGGCGTGCGGCTGGTGGGATTGCATGTCACGATGGTGGATCCGCAGCTGGAGCGGCAGTTGGTGTTGGGGTTGTGAGATTGTGCGCGCTGCCCCTCATCCCGGCCTTCTCCCGCCAGCGGGAGAAGGAGTAAAACAACCGCGCCGATCGGTTCCTTCTCCCGCCAGCGGGAGAAGGAGAAAACCAACCGCACCGATCGGTTCCCTCTCGCGTCAGCATGAGAGAGAGAAGACAACGCCGATCGGTTCCCTCTCCCACTTGTGGGAGAGGGTTAGGGTGAGGGAAAACTACTTCTTACCGTACTTCGCTTCCAGCGTTGCAAACCATGGCGCGATGAAATCGTTATTCTCGCCCCAGCCTGGAATGATCTTATTCAGCGACGCCACGTTGACCGCGCCTTGCTGGCTATTCAACTGCTGCTGAGAAATCGATGACGCTTTAAACTCGTAAGTCGCCGGTGTGGTTTCGCCTGCAATCTTGTTCGCCACCAAACGCATATTCACCGCGCCAATGGTTTTTGGATCCACCGCTACGGTTTGTACCCAAGGACTGTTCTTTTCATGCATCAACTGCAGATCCTGATTGGATACGTCGATGCTATACAGTTTGATCTCGGTACGACCATTCTCCTGCAGGGCTTTATACGCGCCCTGGCTGAAAGCATCCCACGAACCCCAGATCGCATCGATCTTGCCTTTCGGGTATTTCGCCAGAATCGCGCCAATCTTGTTGGCGGTATCGCCCTGTACATCAGATGAAACCGCGCCAATCGACTCCAGCTGATGAATGCCCGGATTCTCTTTCAGCAGCTTCTCATACACCACCTGACGACGATCCATCGCCGGGAAACCGGCCACCCACAGCTTGACGATATTCGCCTTGCCGTTGAAGTCTTTGATTAAGCTGCCGAGTGATTCCTGCGCCAGCGAAGCATCATTCTGCGCCGTCACGGTGACGCCCTCTACCGGCGTATTAACCGGCGTATCAAACACCGACAGCTTGATGCCCGCTGCGGCAATACGCTGCACCAGCGCCGTGGAGTAGGGATCTTTACCGTGCGACAGGATAATGCCGTCATATTTCTGGCTAATCGCCTGGTTAACGAAATCCTGGAAGCGCGCATCGTCGCCATTGCTGAGGAAAGTGCTGACCTTAAAGCCAAGCTGGCGGCCTTGCTGAATCGCACCGGCGACAAACTGCGTGGTGTTATCGTCCGAACCCAGGTTGCGGATGATGGCGATGCGTAGCGGGCCTTCATGGTTAGCGATAACCTCAGGCACTGCGGCATCGGCGAAGGCGGCGCTGGCGTTGAGCAGGCTAACCGCCAGCAGCGAAAGGGTAATTTTTTTCATTATGATCTCTTTCTGATTAAACGCGCCTTAACGGCGCTGGATGTAAGTCATCGCCAGCGCCAGCGCCAGTACCAGACCTTTAATAATGTCCATCGCGTAATAGGGCACCGATAACATCACCAGCCCGTTCTGCAACACACCAAGAATGATGGCGCCCACCAAGGTACCCAGCGCATTCGGTTTGCCCGAACCGGCCAGCGAGAAGCCGATCCACGCTGCGGCAACGGCATCCATCAGATAACCGCCGCCGGCATTCACCTGCGAAGAGCCGATGCGTGATGCCAGCAAAATGCCGCCCAAGCCAGCCAGCAGCGAGGCCAGCACATACGCCAGCACGCGATAGCGCGTGGTACGAATACCGGAGAGACGCGCCGCTTCAGGATTGCCGCCCAGCGCATACATACGACGGCCATGCTTGGTCAGCGACAGCGCCAGCTGCGCCACAATGGTGACCACCAGCATGATAATCACGATAGTCGGCACCTGGCCGAGCAGACCAAAGGCGGCAGGAATGGTGCCTTCGGCCATGTCGCCGCTCGGCAGCACCATATTCTCGGTGATGGAACCGCCAAAGCTGTAGGTCATCGCCACGCCCTGAATCACAAACAGCGTGGCGAGGGTGGCGAGCATGTCGGGAATACGTAGCACCACAATCAGGAAGCTGTTGAACAAGCCAACCAGCGTACACAGCAGCAGCGTAATAATGATGGCTTCGGTGGTGCCAAAGCCGTGCCAGACGAATAGCGAAATCACCAGCGCATTGGCCAGCGAGGCGGTGGATCCCACCGACAGGTCAAAGCCGCCAATGGTCAGCGAAATCGACACGCCAATCGCAATCACCGTGACGATGGCAATCGAGCGCAGGATGTTAATGATGTTGGTCGGTTCGAGGAAGCTGTCCGAAGCGAGACCAAATGCGGCAATCAAAATCACCACGGTCAGCAACATGCCCCACTTATAAAGGAAATCAAACAGCTGATGGCGCAGAGAAGGCTGCGAGTTTAGGGATAGTTCTTTGCTGCTCACGCAGGTGTTCCTCCGGTGGAATAAAGCAAAAGTGCCTCTTCTGTGGCGGTGTTGCCCTCCATCTCTGCCACAATGCGCCCATCCCAGAGCACACAAATGCGGTCGCACAGACCGACCAATTCAGAAAACTCGCCCGAGGCATAAATGATGCCTTTGCCCTCACGCGCTAAGCCATCGATCAGCGTGAACAGATCGGTTTTGGCTTTGATATCGACGCCTTTGGTCGGCTCATCAAAAATCAGCACATCGGCGTTGTTGCGCAGCCACTTGCCAATCGCCACTTTCTGCTGGTTGCCGCCCGACAAACGACGCAGGATTTGCCCCGGTCCGGTGGTGCGCACATTCAGGCGCTGAATCACCGCTTCCGCCCAACGCCACGCCTGGCGATGACCAAACAGGCTCCAGCGCGAGAAGCTGTTATCGGCGCTGATGCTCAGATTCATGCTCACCGGTTCATCGATGAAAATGCCCTCTTTGCGGCGCTCTTCCGGCACCAGCGCCATGCGGTTTTCTACTGAATCATGTGGTGAACGCGGTCGCCACGGTTTGCCGTGCAGTTCGCCCTTTGTCACGCGGCTTTTGCTGGCACCAAACAGCGCTTTACACAGCTCGGTTTTACCGGCACCCGCCAGACCAGCAATGCCCAGAATCTCCCCTTTGTGCAGACGCAGCGAAATATCCTGCAGTAGCCGATCGTCGTGTAAGCCTTCCACCGACAGCAGCAGCGGCAGAGTCGCACGGGCGCGACGCGGCGGAAAAACATCATCCAGCCGATGTCCGAGCATTTTTTCCACGATCTGCTCGCCACTCAGCGCCGCCATCGGGCTGCTTTCAATCAGACGACCATCGCGCAGCACCGTTAAGCGGTCGCAAATCGCTTTCAGTTCGTGAATGCGGTGCGAGATAAACACCACGCCAATGCCGCTGGACTGCAAGCGGCGCACCACGGTAAACAGGCGCTCGCTCTCATGCTGATCGAGCGGGGCGGTGGGTTCATCCAGGATCAGAAAGCGGCAGTGATGGGACAGGGCGCGCGCCAGCAGGATTTGCTGCTTCTCTGCCAGCGAGCAGCGCTCCACCAAACGGTTGACGTCGATGTTCACTTCCAGCTGCGTCAGTAACGTACGCGCCTGGCGGCGAATCTCACGCCAGCTGTAGACGTGACCCGGTTCGGCTAAACGATCGAGCAGAATGTTTTCGGCCACGCTGAGCTGTGGCACCAGCGCCACATCCACTTCCTGCTGCACCAGATGAATGCCGAGCTTTTTGGCATCGCGCGGTGAGCGAATAGTGACCGGCACATCATCCAGCAGAATCTCACCGCTGTAATGATCGTGTGCGCCAGCCAGCACCGCCATCAGCGTAGATTTTCCGGCGCCGTTAGCGCCCGTCAACGCATGCACCGAGCCGCCTTCAGTCAGAAAATCCACCTGCGCGAGCGCGGCGAAACCGCCAAAGGCAATGGAGATATTACGCATCTCCAGGCGGTTGATCGCACTCATTGAACCGGGCCTTTAATTAGTTGAGTTGGGGGCATTTTTTCCTGAACCATCACTCTCGGCAACGAACGAAAGGGCATAAGCTAGCACGAAATCTTATTAGCCATCCAGACATCTGGACGTTATGGCGGCTAAATCTGGTTTGATGGAAAGATTTGGGTTAACCGAGAGGTGTAATCGTATTTATTCAGCGGGATGTGCTGTTTGTAGATTTGTGCAATAAATTGCGCCGCTACGGTATTTACAGCGTTTTATTTCCACACCTTTCACACGTCACTTTTGTAGCGGCGCAATTTATTGCGCAATCCTTCGCAGGCATAAAAAAACCCGACCGAAGTCGGGTTCATCGCGAAAGCGCAATCTTACGCTTTTTCTGGCACCACGCTGAGCAGCGCGGTCAGCAGTTTCCAGTACAGACCCACGCTTTCGATGTGAACCTGCTCATCCGGCGAATGCGGGCCGGTTATGGTTGGGCCAATCGACACCATATCCATATTTGGATACGGCTTCTTGAACAGACCACACTCCAGACCGGCGTGAATCACCTGAATGTTCGGCGTTTTACCAAACAGCGCTTCATAAGTTTTGCGCGTTAGCGCCATCACCGGTGAATCGGCATCAGGCTGCCAGCCCGGATAGCCGCCTTTAGGTGCGCTTTTCGCCCCGGCCAGATCGGCCAGCGAGGTCAGCACTTCAACCACCCAATCTTTACCGGTATCGATCAGTGAACGAATCAGGCAGATGATTTCGGCATTGTCCTGATCCATCGTAACCACGCCGACGTTCAGCGAGGTTTCCACCACGCCTTTCGCCACGTCAGAGTTACGAATCACGCCGTTTGGCGTAGCGTTTAGCAAATTAAGGAAACGATCGCGGCTGTCAGCGTTCAGCGCCTGGCCTTGATGCGCCAGCGACTCGGTGACCACGGCGATGTTCTTCTCTTTAATGCCCAACTCGTTCAGCAGCGTCGCCTGGAAATGTGCCGCAGCAGATTTCAGTGCATCAACCTTATGGCTGTCGATCGCCAGCGTAGCAAAAGCTTCACGCGGGATGGCGTTACGCAGCGTACCGCCGGTGAATTCGATCAGACGAACATCGAGTTCACGCGCGTGCAGCGCCAGAAAGCGTGCCAGCAGTTTGTTGGCGTTGCCGAGACCATGATGAATGTCGGCACCGGAGTGACCGCCTTTCAGGCCTTTCAGCGTCAGCTTCAGGGTTTCATAGCCTGCAGGAATCGCTTCACGCGTCAGCGGCAGGGTGGTGATGAAGTCGATACCACCAGCGCAACCCATGTAGATCTCACCTTCCTCTTCCGAGTCGGTGTTGATCAGAATGTCGGCCTGCAGCCAGTTCGGCTGTAAACCAAAGGCGCCGTCCATACCGGACTCTTCGGTCATGGTCAGCAGCACTTCCAGCGGACCGTGAATCAGGCTGTTGTCAGCCAGCACCGCCAGCGCAGACGCCATACCAATGCCGTTATCCGCGCCCAGCGTGGTGCCGCGCGCTTTCACCCATTCGCCATCAACATACGGCTGAATCGGATCTTTAGTGAAGTCGTGCACCGTGTCATTGTTCTTCTGCGGCACCATATCGAGGTGCGCCTGCAGCGCCACCGGCGTGCGTTTTTCCATACCGGCGGTAGCGGGTTTACGAATCAGGATGTTGCCAACCTGATCGCGCTCAACCCAAAAACCTTGCTCTTTTGCCCAGCCGACAACGTGTTCGGCCAGTGCTTCTTCGTGGTAAGAAGGGTGCGGAATGGAACAGATTTTGGCAAAAATATCCCACAGCGGTTGGGGTGAAAGTTGCGACAATTCAGACACCATGCATCTCCTGTGTCAGCGTGGCGGACATACCGCACGCACGCGGGTTTCCAGTAAAAATCGTCGTCAGAAGATCTGACGTGATGGGCCTGAGAATATCACTGTTTCTCGCCGGGTGCGTAATCAGCCGCGCTAAAAACCTGCAACCAGTAAGACAGATGCTGGTTTTTAAGGCGTCAGATCCTTATAATCTCGCGCAACCTTTTCCCCCTTGCATATTTTTTAAGCCAAGTTTCTTGGCCGGGATTCCTTTATATGAGCGAAAAATACGTCGTAACCTGGGACATGTTGCAAATCCATGCCCGTAAACTGGCCCAGCGCCTGCTTCCTGTGGAACAGTGGAAAGGTATCATCGCGGTGAGCCGTGGTGGTCTGGTTCCGGCATCGCTGCTGGCGCGTGAACTCGGTATTCGCTACGTCGATACCGTGTGCATCTCCAGCTACGATCACGATCATCAGCGCGAAATGAAAGTGCTGAAGCGTGCCGAAGGCGACGGTGAAGGCTTCATCGTGATTGATGACCTGGTGGATACCGGCGGCACCGCGCAGGCGATCCGCGACATGTATCCTAAAGCGCGTTTCTGCACCATCTTCGCTAAGCCAGCTGGCCGTGCGCTGGTGGACGACTACATTGTCGATATCCCGCAGAACACCTGGATCGAGCAGCCCTGGGACATGGGCGTGGTCTACATCCCGCCAATCGTCAAAAGCTAATTGATGCATCGCAAACAACGCCCGGTTATGCCGGGCGTTGTGCTTTCTGCGCCTCGCGCGCGTATGGCGGGTGCAGTACACTCTTAGCCATCGCCACGTTGTTGGCAGGAGAATAGCTGAGATGTCTGATAAAAACCTGAGCGAAGAACTGTTCAAACCGCGTTTTAAACACCCGGAAACCTCCTCATTAGTGCATCGCCAGCATCATGCCGCCGTGCAGGTGCATAACGCCCTCGAAGGGGATACGCAGCGCGGCTGGTATCGCATGCTGAACAAGCTGCTGTGGACGTGGCGCGGTCTGTCGCCGCAGGAGATCAGCGAAGTGCTGGCGCGTATCGCGGTGAGCGAATTCGAACGCACCAATGAAGCCTTGCTCGATACCGTGATTGGTTATCGCGGCGGCAACTGGAATTACGAGTGGTCGAAGCAGGCGGCGATCTGGCAGCAGCGCGCGTTAGAGAGCGAAAACCATGACGATGCCGGTCAGCATTGGCTGCATGCCGCCAATCTGTTCAGCCTCGCGGCTTACCCTTACATCAAAGGCGACGAGCTGGCCGATCAGGCGCAGGTGCTGGCCAATCGCGCCTACGAAGAGGCCACGCAGCGTCTGCCGGGCGAACTAAAATCCCTGACTTTCCCGATGAGCGGCGGCAGTCCGGTGACGGGGTTCCTGCATATGCCGGCGCAGGCTGAAGCGCCGTATCCCACCGTGCTGCTGTGCGGCGGCCTTGATTCGCTGCAGAGCGATCACTATCGCCTGTTCCACGACTATCTCGCGCCGCGCGGCATCGCCATGCTGACGCTGGATATGCCATCGGTAGGCTTCAGCAGCAAATGGCTGCTTAATCAGGACACCAGCCAGGTGCATCAGCAGGTGCTGCGTGAACTGAGCAATGTGCCGTGGATCGATCACACCCGCGTGGCGCTGCTGGGCTACCGCTTCGGAGCCAACGTGGCGACACGTCTGGCCTATCTGGAAGTGCCGCGAGTACGCGCGGTAGCGACGCTGGGAGCCATGGTGCACAGCGTGTTTGTGGATGCGCAACAGCAGCAACAGCTGCCGGATATGTACATGGATATGCTGGCGAGCCGTCTCGGTATGTCCTCAACTTCCGACAGCAATCTGCGTACTGAACTCAACCGCTACTCGTTGAAAGTGCAAGGCTTACTCGGCCGCCGCACGCCAACGCCGATGCTGGCGGCTTATTGGCCGGATGATATTTTCGGTCCGGAAGCAGACGCGCAGTTGATCGCCAACTCCTCGTCGCAGGGCAAGACGCTGGCGATTCCCGCCAAGCCGGTTTTTGCCAGTTTTGACAAAGCGCTCAATCAAATTTGTGACTGGCTGGAAAAACAGTTGAAAGGCTAACTGGCGAAATCTCTGAACTCTGCTACTACTTATATCCGGGATTTTCCATTTTTATGTTAATGGAAAGCTGGAAGTGCAATTTAAAGGGTTAAGGGAAAAGAGATGACATTACCGAGTGGTCACCCCCGTAGTCGCCTGCTTAAGCGCTTCACCGAATTGGGGCCGTATATCCGTGAAGGCAAATGTGAAGAGACACGCTTCTTCTTCGATTGCCTGGCAGCGTGTGTCAACGTCAAGCCTGCACCTGAGCTGCGTGAGTTTTGGGGCTGGTGGATGACGCTGGAAGCCTATGAAGATCACTTCACATACGAATATCATTTTGGCCTGTTTGATAAAGCGGGTGACTGGGGCGCTGCGACCATCAAAGGCAAAGAGAACAATGCCAAAGTGGAAAGCACGCTGCGTAATTTCCATGAGCGTCTGAAAGCGATGCTGCTGGAACAGAAACTCGATCTGCGCCCGGCGGAAGGCTTTAAAGAAGAGCCAGTGAAACTGAGCGCCTGATAGACTTTTAAGGGTTTAAAAAGGAAAGAGCCGGTGATGAGCCGGCTCTTTTTTTATAGACACAACGAGGGTACAGCTCAATCAGAATTGGTAAGTTAAGCCAACGGCCACAACGTCATCGTTGTTCAGGTTCAGCTTGTTGTTGTCATCCAACTGGTTGATTTTGTAATCCACAAAGGTCGACATGTTTTTGTTGAAGTAGTAAGTCATGCCCACATCGATGTATTTAACCAGATCCTCGTCACCGATCCCTTCAATGTCTTTGCCTTTGGTCTGGATATAGCCGAGGGACGGACGCAGGCCGAAGTCGAACTGATACTGCGCTACCACTTCGAAGTTCTGCGCTTTGTTAGCAAAACCGCGGGTGCCGATTGGCGTCATGTTGCGGGTTTCGGTGTAGATTGAAGCCAGGTAGATGCTGTTCGCATCATACTTGATACCGGCGCCCCATGATTCCGCTTTATCACCGCTTCCCAGCGCCTGCAGCTGCTGCTGGTTAGTACGGTCTGAAGAGGTGATGGCCGACATCAGGCTGATACCGGTGTCAGCAATGGTGTAACCCAGTGACGCACCGTAACCGTCGCCGTTCTGACGAGAAGTATCGGTGATGCTGCCACGGGCGTTAGCGCTGGTGGCGTCGTTTTTGCCCTGATATTGCAGCGCGAAGCGCAGGCCATCAACCAGGCCAAAGAAGTTGCTGTTGCGGTAAGTGGCTACGCCAGTTGCACGCGCAGTCATGAAGTTATCGGTACGCGCGGTACCGTCACCGCCGAACTCTGGGAATACGTCAGTCCAGGCCTCGACGTCATACAACACGCCATAGTTACGACCGTAGTCGAATGAACCGTATTGGCCGAATTTCAGACCAGCAAAGCCCAGACGGGTTTTGTTGCCTGCGTTGGCATCAGAACCTTCAGAATTATTCGCGTTGTACTGATATTCCCACTGACCGTAACCGGTCATCAGGTCATTAATCTGCGTCTGGCCTTTGAAACCGATACGCACGTAAGATTTGTCACCGTCGCTTGACGCGTTATCGCTGAAGTAGTGTTCAGCTTTAACACGGCCGTAGAAGTCCAGTTTATTACCGTCTTTGTTATACACTTCTGCGGCGTTTGCGGTGGAAGCCAGTGCCAGCGCTGATACAACTAATGCCAGTGTGCTCTTCTTCATTTTGCTATCAATCCCAATGAGTAAAATTTGTTGTACCCGTGAAAGGTTTTGTAAAACACCGACTTTTTACCGGTTGGTGATGAACGTTTTATGACAGTTTTTCGGCTTTCTTGTTAATCGCGAACTTTTGGTCTACCGCATTGTCAGGGGATTTTTGTGCTTTTCCCCTTGCTGTTGTTGGCTTCCTTGCTCACTCCTGATAAAACGTCCCTTCGCAGATTTTTTTCTTACATGGCAGGAAAAACATGAGTGGCAGTCAGACCCTTGTGGTCAAGTTGGGTACTAGCGTCCTCACCGGCGGTTCACGCCGGTTGAATCGGGCGCACATGGTGGAGTTGGTTCGTCAGTGTGCGCAGTTGCACGCCGCGGGCCATCGCATTGTTATCGTTACCTCTGGCGCCATTGCCGCCGGACGCGAACACCTTGGTTACCCCGAACTGCCGCCTACCATCGCCTCAAAGCAGCTGTTGGCTGCGGTGGGGCAGAGCCGTTTGATCCAGCTTTGGGAACAACTGTTTTCAATCTACGGCATTCACATCGGGCAGATGCTGCTGACGCGCGCTGATATGGAAGACCGTGAACGTTTCCTTTATGCGCGTGACATGCTGCGCGCGCTGCTCGACAACCACATCGTGCCGGTGATTAACGAGAACGATGCGGTGGCCACCGCTGAAATTAAAGTGGGCGACAACGACAATCTGTCGGCGCTGGCGGCGATGCTGGGCGGCGCGGATAAACTGCTGCTGCTGACCGATCAGCAAGGGTTGTTCACCGCCGATCCGCGTACCAATCCGGAAGCGGAGCTGATCAGCGACGTGCACCAGATCGATGATGCATTACGCACCCTCGCGGGCGGCAGCGTATCGGGCCTGGGAACCGGCGGCATGGCGACCAAGCTGCAGGCGGCGGACGTCGCTTGTCGCGCGGGGATCGATGTGATCATCGCCGCCGGCAGTCGTCCGGATGTGATCAGCGATGTGCTGTATGGCAAACCGGTCGGTACGCGTTTCCACGCGCAGCAGTCGCCACTGGAAAACCGCAAGCGCTGGATCTTCGGCGCACCGCCGGCGGGCGAAATCACCATCGATGATGGTGCGCTGGCCGCGATGCTGGAGCGCGGCAGTTCGCTGCTGCCAAAAGGCATCCGTGACGTGCAGGGCAACTTCTCGCGCGGTGAAGTGATCCGCATTCGCAACCTGCAAGGGCGCGATATCGCCCACGGCGTCACGCGCTATAACAGCGATGCCATGCGCATGATTGCCGGTCATCACAGCCAGGAAATCGGCGAGATCCTCGGTTACGAATATGGCCCGGTAGCGGTGCACCGCGACGATATGATCGTCAGTTAAGGAGCAGATAATGTTAGAAGAGATGGGTAAAGCGGCGCGCGCTGCGTCGTACAAACTGGCAGAACTCTCCACCGAACAAAAAAATCAGGTGCTGCTCACCATCGCCGATCGTCTGGAAGCGGAAAGCGCGGACATCCTGGCGGCAAACGAGCAGGATTTGGCGGATGCACGCCAAAATGGCATGAGCGAAGCGCTGCTCGATCGACTGACGCTCAACCCGCAGCGTCTGAAAGGCATTGCCGATGATGTGCGTCAGGTGTGTCGCCTGGCCGATCCGGTGGGGCAATTGATGGATGGCGGCCAGCTTGATAGCGGCCTGCGCATTGAACGCCGTCGCGTGCCGCTGGGTGTGGTTGGCGTGATTTATGAAGCGCGTCCTAATGTCACTGTTGATGTGGCATCGCTGTGCCTGAAAACCGGCAACGCGGCGATTCTGCGCGGTGGCAAAGAGACTTATCGCACCAACGCCGCCACCGTGCGCGTGATCCAAAATGCGCTGACCCAGCACGGTTTACCAGCAGGCGCGGTGCAGGCGATTGAAAACCCGGATCGTGAACTAGTGAATCAGCTGCTGAAGCTCGATCGCTACGTCGATATGCTGATCCCACGCGGCGGAGCAGGTTTGCACAAGCTGTGCCGTGAAAACTCCACCATTCCGGTGATTACCGGCGGCATCGGCGTGTGCCATCTTTATCTCGATGAAACCATGGAGACCGAGGCCGCGCTGGAGGTGATCGTCAATGCCAAGAAGCAGCGGCCAAGCGCCTGCAACTCGCTGGAAACGCTGCTGATCCATCGCGATCAGGCGGACACCTTCATTCCGGTATTTCTGCAACGTATGGCGCAAGAGAAGATTGCGCTGCACGCCGACGAAAATGTGCTGGCGCTGCTGCAAAACGGTGCTGCCGAGGTGGTGGCGGTGCAAGCGGAAAATTATGATGACGAATGGTTGTCCAACGATCTGAACGTCAAGCTGGTGGCGGATATTGATGAAGCCATCGCGCATATCCGTGAGCACGGCACGCAGCACTCTGATGGCATTCTGACGCGCAGCATTGGCAACGCCAATCGCTTCGTCAACCAGGTTGACTCATCGGCGGTATACGTAAATGCCAGCACACGCTTCACTGACGGCGGCCAGTTTGGCCTCGGCGCCGAAGTGGCGGTCAGTACGCAGAAGCTGCATGCGCGTGGTCCAATGGGACTTGAAGCGCTGACCACCTACAAATGGATAGGGTGGGGCGACGATACGCTACGTCGCTAATGTTTGCTCCTGCATGACAATGGGCACCGAAAACGGTGCCCATTTTTTTCGTTTTCGATCCAGTTATTCCAAGAGCTTTTTGATTTATTTCTGTCATCTATGGCGGGCTCGCGGCTTTTCACCCATTTTTTCCTTTAGATGCTGGTCTTATTGCTACAGAACAATCCTGAAAACCCCTGTCAGAACAAGCGATATGACACTGAACACTGGTTTCGCCCTAACCGAAGGGGATAATGATTGTCCAGCTTCATTGATAAAAGCGGTTGGGTAGTAAACTGCCGGTAATATAAAATGAACTGGTAGCAAAAATGAAAATAACATTCAGTCTTTTACTGAAGGCAGATTATTAACTGATGGTTAAAAAAGAAAGTACGAGACAAGCATTCACTGCCAGGCTGATTGCCGCATGCGAAAGCGCGGGAATTGTCGGACATGGACGGAATAAACAGGTTGCGCTGGCTCTGCAAGAGAGGGGATGCAAGATCTCAACGCCGGGGGTGTGGAAATGGTTTAACGGGCAATCGATCCCCGATGATAATAATTTACTGGCGCTCAGCCAGTTACTCGACGTGCGCGTGGAGTGGCTGCAATTTGGCATGGAAAAACCGGCCGCCTTGCTGACGCAGCGCAGTCTGGTGAACCCAAAACATCTGTTTCGCGTGGAGAGTCTGGATATCGGCCAGCACGGTGCGCGCAGCGGCTCTTCGCGCGATGAACTGGTGGAAACCATCCAAGCCATTGAATATGGGCTGGAAGAGGCGCGGGTGCTGTTTAACGGCCGCCCGGCGGAAAATATTCGCCTTATCGCGCTTAACAGCGATTCGATGGCCGGCACCTTTGCGCCGCGCGACCAGCTGTTTGTCGATATCAGCGTGCATCGCTTCGATGGCGATGGTATTTACCTGTTCACGCTTGACGATCAGCTCTATCTCAAACGCCTGCAACTTCAGCACAAAAAGGTCGCAGTGATCTCCGATAACAAGCGCTATGAAACCTGGTACCTCACGCTGGAAGAAGCCAGGACGCTGCAAGTGGTGGCGCGGGTGATCATGAGCCAGGCGCGGGATTATCAAATCCTGGGCTGATCACAAAACGCCAGATTGCGGCAAAAAAATATTTTGGCTGAAATCATTAATTTAACTGACGGTAAATAAAAAATTAACCATTGGTGTTTGCCAATGCATTAGAACCTGTTAATAATTTGAGCATGGATGGACAACATACCTGCTCACGGATGAGCCCGCTCTTAAACAATTGAGGCGCTGCACAAGCGCGATACATACCATCCAAAGTTAGTGAACTTTGGGATGGGGTGGATACGCACTTTGCAGCGTTGTCAGTTGCCCTCTGATTTTCACTCTCCTCTACTTCACCCTGGCCGCGAAAGCAGCCGGGCGAGTTGACGTCGGGTATTTTCCAGAGGAATAACGAACGCGTCGGCCTCAGCCGAATTGCCGTGCCTGCCACCCCATCGCCAAAGACTCATTAACAGGAGGAGTTATGGCGATTATCCAGTACGGGAAGTCAGTATTTTCAGGTAATGCACGCACGCGCCGCCATCGGCGACGCCAGTCCCTCAGCCTTAAGCGCAGCATCGATAGCGCACTCGGCATCGAATACGAAAACGTCACCTTGCGCACCGCTGAACGCATCTGCCAGCGCCAGACGCTGTCGCGCGTTGACAGCGCCGTGCTAGCGCCCGTTCGTGTTCAGCAGGCACAACCCAGCTTTGATAACTGCTGTCTGCCTCACGTCTATTTGTATGCCGTGCGTTAACCCTGCATCACTTTCCCCAGTTTTAAACGGAACGTTCCATTGTTGCTCACTGTTTAACCATTCTTGAGCGTTTCGCTTATATGAAAACGCGCTCAATGTCGTAAACGATCAGCAGGATTTATGTTTTTTGCCGTTTTGCGCAGCCATTTTCAGGCTGTTGCGCCCCGTCAAAGAGGAATTTCTATGAGCCAGATTATTGCCATCCTGAATTTCGAAGAGGGTTACCGCGAAGCGCCTTACCTCGACTCGCTGGGTTTCCCCACGGTCGCTGGCGGCATTCGCATCGGCCCCAAAGGGGCATCGCTTAGCAACTACATCTTCCAGGTGCCGCGTCCCGTCGGCGATGTGTGGAAGCAGTGCATTGTCGAGGGCAAGGTGCAGCAGATGCATCAGCGTGCGCTGGTGCAGCAGGCGCTGGCCAAATGCAATGAGGCGCGCAGCGATGTGCTGATCAGCATGGGATATCAGCTGGGGGTGGATGGGCTGGCGATGTTTCGCGGCATGCTCACCGCCATTACGCAGGGCGATTTCAACAGCGCGGCCAACGGCATGCTCGACAGCCTGTGGGCAAGACAAACGTCGGGTCGCGCACGGCGCCATGCCGAAGTGATGCGCAGCGGCACCTACGACATCTATCGGGGGCTGCTATGAATTTGAAACTGCTGATTTTTGTCACCGCGGTGCTGGCAGTGATTGTGGTGGTGTTGGTGATGCAGCGCTTCACCACGCTGGAGTTCGTGAAACATGCACGGCTGTTATTCAAAACCTGGTCGGTATGGCTGGCGTCGCTCGGTTCGATGCTCAGCGCGTGGGTGCAATCATTTCCCACCGCTGCGCTTGATGCCTGGAACAGCATGCCGCCCGACGTGAAAGCGATTCTGCCGCACAACTATCTGGGGCTGATTGGCGCCTTTATGGTGGCGATGGGCGTGATTGCCCAATTCATCCGCCAGAAAGGCCTCAACCAGCAGAAAAATGCGATGGAGGAAAAAGTATGACATTGCTCATGACATTGTTCGGCGGCAGCTGGCACTGGATTGCCGCGCTGGCGGGCGTCATCGCCGCGCTGGTTGCCAGCTACTTCGGTGGCAAGAAAATCGGCAAGGTGCAGCAAGCATCCCAGGCCGCCGTCGAGCGCGCCGATAAAGCCGCGGCGCAAGCGGTAGCGGTTAACCAACAGCAGCAACTGCTGCGCGAGGAGGCCAAACGTGTGGAAGCCAGTAACCTTAATCTTGATGACGCTGCTGCTCGTGACAAGTTGCAGCAATCGAAGTACCACCAGCCCTGAATCTCCCGTCGTCATCGACTCAGCCTGCACCCTGTTTTCCCCGATTTACACCCACGGCAATGACGCCGAGCGCATGGACGTTCGCACCGTGCGCGCCATCAACAACCACAACGATCTTTGGGATCAGCACTGCGGCCAACCGGCTCAGTAACGTTGCTCTCATGCATTTGCATTACCTACCCGAAAAGCCGAGGAGGCTATGATGATCGAAGTTAACTCTTATGCAGAACTGCGCACCACTGTACCGGCCAAAAACGGCGATTTGGCATTCTTACGTCGTTACAACGCGGACTCCACCTTCCACGGTGGCGGTGATTTTACCGGTTTTATCGGCACCACCACGGCGGTAGAAGATGGCGGTACGCTGGTGATCGGCAACGGTTTTTACTGGAAACGCGTGATTAACGATCCCACCGAAATCAACGTTTACCACTTCGGTGCCAAAGGCGACGGTTACGCCAACGATACCGAGGCGTTTAACCGTATGCTGGCGTGGACGCAAAGCTACTCAGGCAACATCACCGCATTACCGGTGCGTTTTCCTGGCGGTCGATTCCTGATTAGCCCCATCGACATCAGCGGTACCGAGCGCGCCTTCTTCGGCTTGCAGGGGGATGATGTCGAGCTGGGTTCGCTGCCGCGCACCACCATCATTTCCGACAAAAGCGCCAACACGGTGTTTAAGGTGAAGGCGCGTCGTACCTCAATCCGCGGTATTGCGTGGAACGGCCAGGCATCCGCCGACATCACCACCAACAAAAGCACCATCACTGCCGATATGTGCAGCAACGTGCAGCCGTTCTTCGAAAACACCTGTATCGAAGGCACCACCGTCAATATCTACTGTTTCCGCGCGCAGAATAACGGCGGTACGGTGATTAAAGTGCTGGATACCCTCGACAGTAAATTCGACCAGATTTACACCTTGTATACCTACGGACGCGTGTTTGATGTCGGCTGGTCAAACTCGCCCAAAGGCGCGTGGGATCACTCCACGGCGATTGAGCTGTGTAACTGTAACTTTCAGACCGGTTATGGCGACGCCACGCTTTACATGCCGCGCGTAACGCAGGGGATTATTCGCAACGTGTGGATTGAGCACACGCGTAATCCGGGCGATCTTTCCGACGGCGGCTGGACGGTGGATACGCTGAACATTGAGGATTGCGGTACGCCGCTGAATCTCAACAATGCGCGCGTGGTGATTCGTCAGCTCAATCTGCAATCCGGCGCAAAACTCAGCCTGGATGCGGTGGCCGGACGTTGGTTATCCACCTTTGAGTATGGCTATCGTCGCGACGAGAACTACGGCACCTTTATGACCGGCTCGCTGCGCGCGGGCTACTTCAGCGGTTACAAAATTACTAATAACACCGATACCGATAACTGGTATCGCGTTGGGCAGCTGTTCTTCCCGAACGCTAACCAGCAGTGGGTAATGGAGTTTATTGGTAAAGCGGATGCCACTCAGCCAACGGGCACTGCCGGCTCACCGGTCAACGTGGCGGCAACCGGCAAAACCTGGGTCAATCTGCAACGTCTGGAAACGGTGTGGGCCGATGCCTATCACATGGGACAACCTGCGGTGCTGGATATCCGCTACAGCCGCGTCGGCACCACCTATGCGGCGGTGTGGGTAAAACTGCGCGCCAACAGCGGTGACACCATGATGAACCTGAAATGCACCGGTCCAACGCGTTTCGATACCGGTTCCTGCTCGCTGTTCCAGCAGGACTTCTCGGTCGTGACCGATACCACCAAACTGGGCGGTTTCAAACCGGCGGCGCGTTTCGGGCTGCATAACGGTTTGGCCGGTATTGGGGCGAACGAGAAAGGGGTGCTGACCGTCGCGACGGCGGCCGGCACGCCGACCAACAAAACCGCGCCTGCGGGCTTTGTGCTGGTCAACATTAACGGTGTCGATCGTAAACTTCCTTATTACGATTGAGGTCCAGCACCTTTTTTGGCGAGGCTTCGGCCTCGCCTTTTTTTGTTTGTGGGGAAAGCGCACTGGCCATAAAAAAAGCACCGCTGTTTCCAGCGATGCTCTGATCAAAAGAGGCCGATTGCGCTATCAAAAACTGACTTTGACGCCCAGAGAGGCGCTGGAATCGCTGAAGCCTTTGCCGCCAACCTGTTGCGCGATGCCGCCCCAGATGCCGACGTGCTGACTCGGATTCACTTCCAGACCCAGTTTCACTTCGCCGATATTGCGCGCACCCGCCTGCTCAATCTTCACGCCATCCAGTTTACTGCCGAAGCGCTGCGTATTATGCAGCCAGTTCACTTCAGCGTAAGGCTGCGCGGTGGCGGTGTGCATGGTTGCCCGAACGCCGGTGCGGGTTTGCACGTTATTTTTGCCGGTGGCGCTGACGCGAGTGCCGTTCTGCTCGGTGTAATCGCCGGTTTTTACGCCCATCCACACCGCCTGCGCTTTCGGCTGCAGGCGATACTGCTGCTGCTCGCCGAAGGCGAAGCTGTAGCCGCCTTCCAGTGACGCTGTCATCCCCTTCGACTTGTAGCTTTCCTGACCGAGACCTTCACCTTTCACGCTGTTACTGAAGGTGTTGTAGGCCAGCCAGCTGTCGACAAAGGCGCCGCTGCGCGTCTGGCTGTCCTGCTGCCAGCCGGCATAGATACCGGCGCTGTAGCCGTTAACCTGGCCTTTGGCGCTGTAGCCGGTGGTTTTCGACAGCGTATTGCTTTTGGCATTGCCGTAACCCGCCATCACGCCGAGGCTGAAACGGTCGCTGCCATTCAAACTCCATTGTGCGATGTCGCCACCCAGCTGCGTCATGTAGCTGTTGGTGATGCTTTTCAGCTGCGCGGTGCTATCACTGAAGCGCCCGTGCGCGCCTTCGTTGCGCAGCCACAGCGTGGTTTTTTCCACTTTGCCGGTCAGCGCATCACGGTATTCTGTCACGCCCGGACGGTCGGCTGCGCTCAGGGTAAACAGCTTGCTGGCCGCCGCAAGGTTGGCAATATAGCTGCCGACTTCCGGACGGGCGCGCGGTGTACGTTTCGGTTGCGGCACGTCTGGTGCAATGACGGTGCCCGTATCGCCGCCCTCGTCTTTAATGGGATCGACAGGCGTTGGATCAACGGGAATTGGATCGCTGACCAGGCGCCACTTACCGTTTTTATCCTGCACCAGCGCATAATCCCACGCGCCGCCGACAATGCGGCCATCCTGCAGGAACTCACCGTTTTGCGTGCCTTCAACGCGAATCAACTCAATGCCCTCCAGCGTGGCAGCACCTTTACCGCCCGCATTGTGCACCTGAACTTTGGTGGTGCCGCTGGCGTTGCCGGCGATATGCAGTTTATCGCTAGCCGTATCGTCACCCGCCAGCGCAAGGTTCATCACCAGTTTGGCGTTGTCAGCGTGGTAATCGCCCTTAACGGTTAAGGTGTGGAAATCGCCTGCACCGTGATCGAAGATGATAGTGCTGTCTTTGGCCGTCAGGTTGTCGACGGTGGAGCTGCCGGTCATATTCCACTGGCTGCTGCCCGCTAAGCTCAAATCCTGTAAATCATGCGCGGCACCCTGCCAGCGCGAACCGGAATCCAGGCTGACGCTGCTGGCCTGCGTTTTGCTGCGATCAATATTGACATCACCCTGAAGCTGAGAATGATTGCTGGCGTTAACCGTAATACCGCGCACGTCTCCTCCTGCATCTTCGCCGTACGGGTCTAATCCGGTTTCGAGCAGCGTTGTGCCGGACAACAGGCTGTTGTCAAGATTCACCGTCGTTAAGGCTTTGTTATAAGCGACGATTGCAGGCCCAGTATCTACCGTCAAGATTGTATTATTGAGGTTGACTTCACCTTTAGTATATGAAGCCACAATTCCAGCGGCGTTATTTCCTTTAATATGTAAAAATGAATTATTAATGTTAGCCGTAGGGTCAGCGGAGCTTAAATAAAAGTTAGCGATGTTTATAGCACTAACTAATTTTTCTGGGTTATTAGTGTTATCCATTTCTGCAAAAACATGTTCAGCCGTTGACACGGAGCCACTTTCAACAAAAAATGCAGCGCCACCGCTGTTACTGTGTATTTTTGATTTTTTTACATTTATTTTTCCTCTATAAGATAAGTGTATTCCGTATCCACCATCCAGGATGGCAATATCTACATTTTCTGCATCAACTTGCCCTGAATCTTCGGCATAAAGACCAGCAGAAGCTCTATCAACGGCAATCAATTTACTGTTGCGAACGGTTGCAAATCCTTTATCACGGGCAGTTATTGAGCCGCCAATATCAGCCCCGGAAGAAACTGTACTGTTATTGACATTTATCCGGGAGCCCTCATCTGCGGCCAAGGCTCCATCTCCTCTTGCATCAATCTGTATATTTTCAGCATTCAGCACGCCACCTTTTTTAGCAAGCATGCCGGTACTGTTTTTTCCTGTCGTAGTGATGCTGCCACCAAAAATATTCAGTTCCGAACCGGTGTTGACCCATGCCGCGAAGGCATTATCACCGGTCGCGACATAATGACTATTATGACTTGTAGTTTTTCCACCATTTTCAGCCAGTAATCCAAATGCGCCATTAGCCGATACGGTGACATGACTGTTGGCGATATTTGCCACGGTATTCACACCATAACCGTTAATGCCCTGGGCTGTAGATTCTACGGTCGTCCCGTCGACATTCAACACGCCACCGCTTTTAGCTAGAATGCCGGTGCTGCCGCCGCCTGTATTGGTAATGCTGCCACCAAAAATAGTTAATACGGATTTACCGTTAACCCAGCCGCCGGAGGAATTTTTTCCCGTAGTGACATAGTGACTATTAGTACTGGTGGTTTTACCGCCATTTTCAGCAAGTACCGCGTAACTATTTGCCCCTGCAACAGTGAAACGGCTATCTGAAACGTCGATAACTGCACCCGAGCCTATAGCATTTGCGCCATATTCCTGAGAGTTGACGGTTAAATTTTTACCGTTGATAGTGGCCTTATCTGCATATAAGCCAAATCCGGCGCTATTAATGACCACATCGGCGGCTTTAATGCGGCCACCGTTACCAGCAATAACTCCGTGACTGAATGCTCCCGCTGTATTGACACTACCGCCGGTTATATCAATATTCGAGCCCGCACCATTAACATAAACGCCGTACGCTTTTTTACCGTCGGTCGTGAAGTTCACATTATTGCTGTGCGCGGTGGCGCCTTTTTCAACAAATAAGGCGTGTGCGCTGTCATCGCTGGTAGCCACGTCCTTATCCTGAATATTAATAATATTTCCCGCGCCAGAAGCATATTCACCGTAGGCGGGGGCGGCCAGCGCGGGCTGGATAATCCCGACGCTGGCAAGCGCCATAAAGGCCGTCGCCACGCAGCCTGCGGTGAGGCGACGTGCTGTGCTGGAGCGGGATGATTTTACTTTACCGCGTGCCAGTTCGGAGGTGACAACATAATTACCCTGGCTGTGGTTCCAGATAACCCGATAGTTTTTATTCATTTTGACTCTCTGCCTGTAAAAATATCTCACGCCGAAATAAAACGTTGATTCGCGCGCGGGATGATTAAGGGATGGATATAACTTGATGGCAGAGAGAATATGAAAGGTGCGGTAAAAAACCGGCTAAGACATGTCTTGAATAAGATAAGTGCAGAAAGAATTTAATTATTGAGCGGCGTATTTAATAGCAGGAGGTGATGTGTCGCTGTTTATTCTGTTTTAAAAAAAATATTTTTAATGAGGATTATCAGTGAAGAAAGGAGGCGGCTGGCCGCCCCCCTTAACATCAGGATTTCGGGAAAATCCACACATGGTTTTCCGGCAGCGCCAGATGGCAATGCTGCGGAACAAATGTTCCCAGCGATCGCCAAGGTTATTCGCAACGTCTGCATTGAGCACACGCGTAATCCGGGCGATCTCTCCGACGGCGGCTGGACGGTGGATTCGCTGAACATTGCAGATTGCGGTTCTCAGTTGAATCTCAACAATGCGCGCGTGGTGATCCGTCAGCTTAACCTGCAATCCGGCGCGAAACTCAGCCTGAATGGCGCCCGGCGCATTGATCAGAAATGTACCTTAATACCCAGCGCGGCGCTGGAATCGCTGAAGCCTTTACCGCCAACCTGTTGCGCGATGCCGCCCCAGATGCCGACGTGTTGACTCGGATTCACTTCCAGACCCAGTTTCACTTCGCCGATATTGCGCGCACCCGCCTGCTCAATCTTCACGCCATCCAGTTTACTGCCGAAGCGCTGCGTATTATGCAGCCAGTTCACTTCAGCGTAAGGCTGCGCGGTGGCGGTGTGCATGGTTGCCCGAACGCCGGTGCGGGTTTGCACGTTATTTTTGCCGGTGGCGCTGACGCGGGTGCCGTTCTGCTCGGTATAATCGCCGGTTTTTACGCCCATCCACACCGCCTGCGCTTTCGGCTGCAGGCGATACTGCTGCTGCTCGCCGAAGGCGAAGCTGTAGCCGCCTTCCAGTGACGCGGTCATCCCCTTCGACTTGTAGCTTTCCTGACCGAGACCTTCACCTTTCACGCTGTTATTGAAGGTGTTGTAGGCCAGCCAGCTGTCGACAAAGGCGCCGCTGCGCGTCTGGCTGTCCTGCTGCCAGCCGGCATAGATACCGCCGCTGTAGCCGTTAACCTGGCCTTTGGCGCTGTAGCCGGTGGTTTTCGACAGCGTATTGCTTTTGGCGTTGCCGTAACCCGCCATCACGCCGAGGCTGAAACGGTCGCTGCCATTCAAACTCCATTGTGCGATGTCGCCACCCAGCTGCGTCATGTAGCTGTTGGTGATGCTTTTCAGCTGCGCGGTGCTGTCACTGAAGCGCCCGTGCGCGCCTTCGTTGCGCAGCCACAGCGTGGTTTTTTCCACTTTGCCGGTCAGCGCATCACGGTATTCTGTCACGCCCGGACGATCGGCTGCGCTCAGGGTAAACAGGTTGCTGGCCGCCGCAAGGTTAGCAATATAGCTGCCGACTTCCGGACGGGCACGCGGGGTACGTTTCGGTTGCGGCACCTCCGGTGCAATGACGGTGCCCGTATCGCCGCCCTCGTCTTTAATGGGATCGACAGGCGTTGGATCAACGGGAATCGGATCGCTAACCAGGCGCCACTTGCCGTTTTTATCCTGCACCAGCGCATAATCCCACGCGCCGCCGACAATGCGACCATCCTGCAGGAACTCACCGTTTTGCGTGCCATCAACGCGAATCAACTCAATGCCCTCCAGCGTGGCAGCACCTTTACCGCCCGCATTGTGCACCTGAACTTTGGTGGTGCCGCTGGCGTTGCCGGCAATATGCAGTTTATCGCTAGCCGTATCGTCACCCGCCAGCGCAAGGTTCATCACCAGTTTGGCGTTGTCAGCATTGTAGTCACCCTTAACGGTTAAGGTGTGGAAATCGCCTGCCCCGTGATCGAAGGTGATGGTGCTGTCTTTGGCCGTCAGGTTGTCGACGGTGGAGCTGCCGGTCATATTCCACTGGCTGCTGCCCGCTAAGCTCAGATCCTGTAAATCATGCGCGGCACCCTGCCAGCGCGAACCGGAATCCAGACTGACGCTGCTGGCCTGCGTTTTGCTGCGATCAATGTTGGCATCACCCTGCAGTTGAGAATGATTGCTGGCGTTAACCGTAATACCGCGCACATCCGCTCCTGCATCTTCGCCGTACGGGTCTAACCCGGTTTCGAGCAGTGTTGTGCCGGACAACAGGCTGTTATCAAGATTCACTGTTGAAAGGGCATTATTATAAGCGATGATTGCTGGCCCGTTATCCACTGTCAAGACGGTGTTATTAAGGTTGGCCTGGCCTTCAGTACTGTCAGTCAAAATTCCTGCGGCGTTATTTCCTTTAATGTGTAAAAATGAATTATTAATGTTAACGGTCGGGCCATTATAAAGTGTGGATTCAGTTTTAACATTAATCGCATTAGCGAACTTTTCAGGATTGCTAATATTATCTATTTCAGCAAAAACATTGTCAGCTGTTAATACGGAGCCACTTTCAGCATGGAAAGCAGTGCCACCTCTTTGGCTTTTTATTCTTGAGTTAATTATGTTTGCCCTTCCATTAAAACTTGAGGCTGCACCAAACCCGGCACCGATGATCTCAATATCTACATTTTCTGCATCGACTTGTCCTGAAAAATCGGCGTAAATACCAGCAGACTTTCTATCCACGGCAATTAATTTACTATCTCGAACGGTGGCTAACCCTTTATTACTGGCAGTAACTGCGCCGCCAAAATAAGCCCCAGAAGAAATTTTGCTATTATTTATATTTGCGCGGGTACCCTCACTTTGTGCCACGACGCCACGTCCTCTTGCATCAATCTGTATATTTTCAGCATTCAGGACGCCACCTTTTTTAGCAAGCATGCCGGTGCTGTTTTTTCCCGTCGTAGTGATGCTCCCACCAAAAATATTCAGTTCCGAACCGATATTTACCCACGCACCGAAGGCATTATCACCCGTCGCGACGTAATGGCTGTTATGACTTGTGGTTTTTCCGCCATTTTCAGCCAGTAATCCATATGCACCATTATCTGTAACGGTGACATGACTGTTAGCCACATTGGCTACCGTGTTTGCGCTATAGCTATTGATTCCCTGGGCAGTAGATACCACGGTCACCCCATCAACATTCACAATGCCGCCGCTTTTAGCAAGAATGCCTTTGCTACCTTTACCGGTATTTGTAATGCTGCCGCCAAAAATATTGAGTTCTGAGTCATTGTTCACCCATCCGCCATCAACGTTACTGCCTGACGTGGTGTAATGGCTGTTGGTACTGGTGACTTTAGCGCCATTTTCAGCCAGCAGCACGTAGGCACTATTACCGTTCACGTTTACGTTGCTGTCGGCAATGACAAGCTCAGTACCTTTACCCAAACCGTAAACGCCATAGGCGTTGGCCTGTACGCTCAGGTTCTTGGCCAGAATTTTGGATTTATCGGCGTAAATGCCCACGCTGGAAGTATTCAAGGTAATATCGCTAGCCATTAACTTGCCGCCATTGCCAGCCACTAAACCATATCCCTGTGCACCTGTAGTGGTAATCGTACCGCCGGTTATATCAATATTCGATCCCGCACCATCAACATTAACCCCGAACGCTTTTTTACCGCTGGTCGTGAAGTTCATATTATTGCTGTGCGCGGTGGCGCCTTTTTCAACAAATAAGGCGTGTGCGCTGTCATCGCTGGTAGCCACGTCCTTATCCCGAATATTGATGATATTTCCCGCGCCAGAAGCATATTCGCCATAGGCGGGGTCGGCCAGCGCTGGCTGGATAATTCCGACGCTGGCGACCGCCATAAAGGCCGTCGCCACGCAGCCTGCGGTGAGGCGACGTGCTGTGCTGGAGCGGGATGATTTTACTTTACCGCGTGCCAGTTCGGAGGTGACAACATAATTACCCTGGCTGTGGTTCCAGATAACCCGATAGTTTTTATTCATTTTGACTCTCTGCCTGTAAAAATATCTCACGCCGAAATAAAACGTTGATTCGCGCGCGGGATGATTAAGGGATGGATATAATTTGATGGCAGAGAGAATATGAAAGATGCGGTAAAAAACCGGCTAAGACATGTCTTGAATAAAATAAGTACAGAAAGAATTTAATTATTGAGCGGCGTATTTAATAGCAGGAGGTGATGTGTCGCTGTTTATTCTATTTTAAAAAAAATATTTTTAATGAGGATTATCAGTGAAGAAAGGAGGCGGCTGGCCGCCTCCTTAACATCAGGATTTCGGGAAAATCCACACATGGTTTTCCGGCAATGCCAGATGGCAGTGCTGCGGATCGCGCACCTCGCTGCCATAAGCGCGAATGACAAAATCATCGCCCTGGGTGCGGAACAAATATTCCCAGCGATCGCCCAGATACATGCTGGTGAGCAGCGGCAGTTCCAGCTGATTTTCGCCCGGCCCCTCGACCAGTTTCACCCGCTCGACGCGGATCACCGCCGTGGCTTCCTGGCCGTTTTGCACGCCTGCGCCCGCCAATCCCCACAACGCCCAGCCTTTGCCCTCGATGCGCGCTTTGCCGTCGCGCAGCTCGGTGATTTTGCCGTGCAGCCGGTTGTTGCTGCCCATAAACTCGGCGGTGAACAGGGTTTTTGGCGAGCCGTACATCTCCTGCGGCGTGCCTTGCTGTTCGATTTTGCCGTTATTGAGCAGCAAAATACGGTCGGAAATCGCCATCGCCTCATTCTGGTCGTGTGTCACCATCAGCGCCGACAAGCCCAGTTTGATGATCAGCTCACGCAGGAACACGCGCGCCTCTTCGCGCAGCTTGGCATCCAGATTCGACAACGGCTCATCCAGCAGGATCACCGGCGGGTTGTAGACCAGCGCACGACCAATTGCCACGCGCTGCTGCTGACCGCCAGAAAGCTGGTGCGGATGGCGTTTACCAAGGTGGCCTAACCCCAACTGCACCAACACATCCTGCACGCGTTGGGTGATCTCCGCTGCCGCCACTTTGCGCAGCTTTAACGGATACGCCACGTTCTCGAACACGGTTTTGTGCGGCCACAAGGCGTAGGACTGGAACACCAACCCCAGATTACGTTCTTCCGCTGGGATCTCACTGCGCGGCGTGCCGGCGTAAACCGTGTTGTTGCCAATCACAATCGTGCCTTGCGTTGGCTTCTCCAGCCCGGCGACCGCACGCAGCAGCGTGGTTTTGCCGCTGCCGGACGGACCAAGCAGAGAAACCACTTCGCCGCGCTGCAAATTCATCGACACGCCTTTCAGCACCGGATTGTCGCCGTAAGTTAAGTGCAGGTTTTCGACCGATAATTCAATCATGTAATTTGACTCCAAATCGCAAGGCAATACCCAAACCGACCACGACCAGCAGGATGTTAATAAACGAGAGTGCGGCGACGATATCTATCGCGCCCGCCGCCCACAGGGAAACCAGCATGGAGCCGATGGTTTCCGTGCCGGGCGAAAGCAGGTACACGCCGGTGGAATATTCGCGCTCGAAAATCAGGAACATCAGCAGCCATGAGCCAATCAGGCCGTAACGGGATAACGGAATGGTGACGTGACGCGTGATCTGTCCGCGCGTGGCGCCGGTGCTGCGCGCCGCCTCTTCCAGTTCCGGCCCGACCTGCAGCAGCGTGGACGAGATCAGACGCAGGCCATACGCCATCCACACCACGGTATACGCCAGCCAGACGCTGAAGATGGTGCTGCGCAGTGACCGCAGCCAGACGATCAGGTTATCGCGCAGCCACTGCGACCAGACGAAATCAGACAGCCAGCCCGATTTGAGCGAGTTATCCAGCCACATCGGCAGGAACAGGAACACCCAGAGAAACGCCAGGCCTGCCAGCAAGCCCGGCACCGCACGCGGTACCAGCACGCTGTAGTCGAGAAAGCGCGTGGTGTTATCGGGTTTGCGGTGCATGGCGATGCCGATAAACAGGTAACACACCACCGCCAGCGCGCCGCCAATTACCCCAATCGCCATCGAGTTGACGATGGCGCGCAGCAGGTTAGGCTGCGCCCAGATGGTCTGGAAAGTTTTGATCGACAGCTCATCCCAGATTGAGACGCCAACGCCCCAGTTTGAGATAAACGCACGCAGCACCACGCCCAGCAGCGGCACGCCAATGGTCACCGTCAGCCAGAAGGCGACAACCGCGCCCGCCACCCAACGCCATTTGCCCAGCGGCAGCGCACGCGCCTGCGAGGCTTTGCCTTTTACGGTGACAAAGCGATTGGCGGTGCGCATCAGGCGGCGTTGCAGCATCACCAGCGGGATGGTGATACAGATCAGCACCACCGCCACGGCAGCCATCAGATGATAAGAAGGCGTGCCGAGTTTATTAGTCAGTTGGTAGAGATAGGTGGCCAACACCATGTTGCCTTCGGGATCGCCCAGCACCAGCATCAGGCCGAACACCTCCAGGCCGAGGAAGAACAGCAGCACGGTGGCATACAGCATCGAAGGACGCACCATCGGCAAGCTCACCGCCGTCATCACCTGCAGCGGTGTCGCACCCGCAATACGCGCCGCTTCTTCCACATCCGATCCCACACTGCGTAGTGCAGAAGAGATATACAGATAGGCGTGCGGGACGTGCGTTAGCCCGGCGATCACCACAATGCTCGACATGTCGTAGATATTCCACGGCACAAAACCGAACAGCGATTGTGCCCACAGCGAGAAGAATCCCACCGGGCCCGCCGCCACCACGTAACCAAAGCCGAGTACCATCGGCGAGACAAAAATTGGCACGAGGATCAGCGGCTCAATGATGCGTCGGCCGGGCAGATCGGTGCGCACCATCAGAAACGCCAGAATACCGCCCAGCGGAATGGCGATGATCACCAGCCCGAAGGCGAGAATAAATCCGCTGCGCAGCGCTTTATAGAAGTCGGGATCGGTGAAAATAAATTCAAACGACTCGAGGCTCCACGCTTTCGACGGCGAAAAGAACGGGGCGGACAAGAAACTTTGTATCACGATAAACGACAGCGGAACGTAGATAACCAGCGCGGTTATCAGCACCACAACGCCGCGCGGCAGGCTTTGCCACTTTCTCTGCAATGCACGCATATTGAGACCCTGAATGGCGAATCAGATAACAGAAAGAGAAGCGCGACGCAGCGGCCGCGCTTCGGTACTGCCGTTATTTACCGGCGGCTGTGCGCCACTGTTTGATGTAATCCAGACGTTTTTTCGGTTGCAGATATTCCAGCAGGCTTTCATCAACCGGGATCGGTTTCAGCGCGTTACCTAACATTTTGGTCAGGCCATCAATGTCATTTTTGCCTTCAATATCGTTGCGCAGGGAAGGGATGTCGGCCTGATTGGCCAGAATGCTTTGCCCTTTTTCAGACAGCACGTAATCGAGCCACAGCTTAGCCGCATGGCTGTGTTGCGCTTGCTGGCTGATGAACGAAACGCGTGACAGCACCAGCGTGTAATCCTTCGGATAAGCGATGCCCAGCGACGGATCGGTTTTGGCGCGCGCTTCGGCGTAAGAACCCAAAATGTTAAAGCCAATCAGGTTTTCGCCGGATGAAACCCTTTCCATCATGGTGCCGGTGGAAGACTGCACGGCTAAACCGCCTTTCGCCACGTCGGCCAGGGTTTTGAAGTAGTTGGGGTCGGCTTTGGCATCCTGTACTGAGAGCATGAAGCCGAGGCCCGATTTCTCAATATCGTAGGTGGTGACTTTGCTCTTGAATTTGTCGGTCTGGCTGGCGATCAGCTTGGCTAACGCAGCGTGCGAATCGGGCACGTCACCGGCCGGGATCATGCGCTTGTTGTAGATAAAGACCACCGGTTCGTAGGTGGTGCCGTACGCCTTGTTATTCCACACCGCCCACTTCGGCAGCTGCGCCAGTTCAGGGGATTTGTACTCCTGCGCGTAGTCGGTCGCCAGCTTCAGGCCGGTATCCATCGAGGAGCTCCACACCACATCGCCGCTGGTGCCACCCGAGGCTTGTTCACTGATAAAACGGTTGTACAGCTCGGTGCTGTTCATATCGTTATATTCAACTTTGATGCCGGGATAAGTGGCCTCAAAGCCTTTGACCAGCGGCCCGGCGGCTTTGATGTCGGTGGTGGAGTAGACCACCACTTTGCCCTCTTTGGTGGCGGCATCAATCACGCTTTGGTAGTCCGAAGGGTAACCTTGCGGCGGAGCCGCTACGGCTGACATGGAAACAAACACAGTGGCGGCAATCAGAGACAGAGGGAAAGTGTTCGACATTATAATTAACCTTTTAGTTACATTTGAGGAACTAAAGGTCAACATAGCCGATCGCCTTTTCCACACAAGAGGTGACGGATTGTTATCTTCACGAAGTGTGATTGTTGGCGTCGTTTAGGCAATTAACACCATAAAAACCACAAGTGGCCGCGCGCGGAATTTGCGCGTGATCACAGGATTTTGCGGTACAGCCGTCGCGGGTGGCCGATATTGCCGTACTGCATCTCGACGCCAATAAATCCGATCTCCACGCAATATTCGAGGTAGCGGCGGCCGGTGGTTTTGCTGATGCCGATGTTTTCTACCACCTGTTCAACCGACCAGCTGCTGTGCGGTGCTGCGTCAAAAAAGCCTTTCACCCGTTCCAGCGTAATCGACTCAATGCCTTTGGTGGATGGCGCGGCAGGCGCGTCACTGGCTGGCAGGTTGAACAGCTTATCCAGCGCCTGTTGATCGACATTCTTCATCTGGCGCAGGGTCTGCACCAGCAGCATGAAGCGCTCCAGCGACGCGCGCAGGCGATGGAAAAACACCGGTTTCAGCAGGTAGTCAAAGGCGCCGCTGCGCATCGCGTGGCTACAGGTTTGCATGTCGCTGGCGGCGGTGATGAAAATCACCGAGCACTCAAAACGCTTCAGCAGCGGATCGTCAATCAAGGTTACGCCCTGACCATCCGGCAAATAGTTGTCGAGCAGCAGCAGCCGTGGCTGATGCGCAGCAATCAGCGCGCGCGCCTGCGCCAGCGTGGCGGCAATGCCGACCACGCGCAGATGAAAATTCTGCTCAATATATTCACGATGCAGATCGGCCAGATGCGGCTCATCTTCCACAATCACCACATCAAGCGGCTTAGCATTATTCATGGGAAAGTCCTGTTAATGCGGCGGGCTGGAACGGAATAAACACCGAGAAGATGGTGCCCTGAGGTGAGTTGTCGCTGATCTCAATGCTGCCGCCCGCCTGCTGTACATAACCTGCCGCCAGATAGAGGCCGATGCCGTGCTCTGCACCGAACATATCGTCGTTGCTGGACGGCTTGCTGGTGACGCCTTGCTCAAACAGATGCGGTTTAATGCTGTCATCGATGCCGCAACCCTGATCGGCCACTTCGATTAACAGCTCCTGATTACGGCCAGAAATATACAATTCTATCGGGGCGGCGGGCGGTGTGGCATTGAGCGTGGCGTCGACGGCGTTATCCAGCAGATTACCGATCACCGACATCAACGCCGTTTCACTCAGTGCGGCAGGAATGCGGCTCAGCTGGCAGGCCGGATCAAATTTCAGCTCCACGCCTTTTTCCCGCGCACTGACATATTTCCCCAGCAGCAGCCCACAGAGCGCGGGGGAGGTGAAGCGCGCCGAGACAAAATCCAGCACCTGCTGCGCGCCAGCTGATTGCGCGTGGATGTAGCGCATCGCGTCGTCGTAACGCTGCATCTGTAACAGGCCGACCAGCGTGGCGGTCCAGTTCAGCTGTTCATGACGCATGATGCGTAAATTATCCGCATAGCGTTTCACCTGGCTCAGCTGGCTGCTCAGCGTATTGATGTCGTTTTTATCGCGGAAGCTGCATACCCAGCCGCCAGGCTCGCCGGGTTCCAGCTCGATTGCCACCCGGTTAACGATCACCTGACGCTGATTGAGCACGGTAACGTGATCGTGAGTTTTCACCTCATGCTGGCGCAAAAACGCCGCAGGAATCTGCAACACCGCATCCAGCGGTTTACCCAGCAGTTCACTCTCACTCTGCTGAATATCCAGCAACTCGCGTGCGGCGCGGTTGATGAGAATCAGCTGCCGCTCCGCGTTGACCGCAAACACGCCTTCATACATCGCTTCCAGCAGCGCTTTTTGTTGCAGCACCAGCAGGGCGATATCCTTCGGCTCCAGCCAGAACATCTGTTTTTTCAGGTTGCGACTAAACATCCAGGAAAAAATAAACAGCAGCAACAGCAGCGCCACGCCATACAAACTGGCCTGCCACAGCAGGCTAACGTTGATATTGGCAATATAGGAAGTGAGATAACCCACCGAGACAATGCCAATCACCTGATGCTGGGCATTTAAGATCGGCGCCTTGCTGCGCAGCGACACGCCGATGCCGCCTTTGCGCACCGAAATAATGGTTTTGCCCTGCAGCACCTCGGCATTGTCGCCGCCAATCATCGGTAAATTGAGGCGCTCCGGTGATTCCGAGTGGTAGAGATGGTGTTCTTGCGTGTCGCCAATCACGATATAGCTGGCATCGCTTTGGTTGCGCAGCGGCTGAATCAGCGCGGCGATGCCAGCGATATCACGGCGCGCTACTTTCTCCGCCAGGCCGGGCATCAGCGCAATTTCACTGGCCTGCACCCGCGCGCGCTGTCCCAAATCGTGATGCAGTTGGCGATCGATAAAATGAAACAGAATGGTGCCCAGCAGGGCGAGTAGCAGGCAGGAAAACAGCACCAGCGACAGGAAGAGTTTTACCTGGAAAGATAATCTGCGTTTCATACAACCTGCAGTAAAGAGAAACTGGAGAGAGGCATGGCTGGAGACTAGCACGCGAAAATGCGTGCCGTGACACGCTATCTTCAGAGTTGTGAGCTGGCTTCAATCCCGGCGCGGCTTGGGCGCTGGTTACTGTTGGCACCATGTCAGCGATATTCCCATCTTATTCCTGGTATTCGCCTGCTGTGGCGCTAATCAATCGGCAAAAAATCAATTCACCACGGCTAATCTATGCGCCGTTATTTAATCCAGCCTTTCTCTGAGTAAATTCCGGTTTGGCCTGGCAACCATTGACCTTATAACCCGGAGTGGTGAGAATGCCGGGAAAAGTTTTGAATTAGATCGCAAATTTTGGGCATTAAGCCCGTTGCAGTGCGACCGCAAGCGTCGCACTGAATTAACGCCACTTGCACTCATCGGAACGCAAAAGACGCGCCGAAGTAATAAAAGTGCAGGGCACACAGCAAATATCGTTAATGTCGTGACGTTCGTTGAGAAGGCCCGTCTGTTGATGCACCTACTCAGCCCCGGTCGGCATTTCTTGTTTTTGGTGATGAGCGCGATAAAAACGCCAGCGTTTTTTTACGCTCATTACCAGACAGATAAAAATTTAATTTAAGTTCGCCGTGAATGACGTGGTGACGCTATTAAGCCAAATCACCGCAAGATAAAACGTAACTGGCTGAAAATTAACTGAACTCTTACGAGCGCAGCGCAGCCTTTTTATGCCTGGAAAATGGGTTTATGCGTAGTCAGTAAACAGGTAGCTGCAAGCCTGGGGCGGTAGCCTGCCTGTTTTACCTGACGAAAGCAGAATAAATCTGCACGGTTTATTTGGCGATTATCTTATTTAGCGATCTTTTTACAGAGAATTAAAGGCCAGTTTTATTTGACCTGAGGAAACTCTGAAATAGACAGGCAATAAATGTTAAGCCGGGCGCAAGCAACGTGCACTGTTAATCACTGCAATGTTCAGCAAATATTTTTTACGCCCGCAACTTTTACTCCGACAGAGTCCAGAGGTTATATGCAAAATCCCGTTAACGACGTTTTAATCAGCGTCATCGTGCCGGTGTATAACGCCGCGGCGTATCTGGAGCGATGCATTGATAGCCTGCTACAGCAGGAAGAAAGCCGTTTTGAAGTGATCTTTATTAATGACGGCTCCAGCGATAACTCGCTCGCGATATTACAGAATTACGCCCATTACCCGCATTTTCATATCATCGATAAAACCAACGGCGGCGTTTCGTCGGCGCGCAATCAGGGCATTCGCGCCTCGCGCGGCAAACTGCTGTGCTTTTTAGACGCCGATGATTTTCTGCCGGCCAGCGCGTTTGCCACCTATGTGCGGCTGATGCAAAACAACATCGCCATGGTGGGTGGGGAATCGCAGCACTTCACGCCGCAAGGCGATCCGCTCGATTTCCCGGCCAACAGCAGTGACGTGCGCCAGCTGACCGCTTCGGCGGCGATCAACGATCTGCTCTATTTCAATCCGCGTCACGGCATCTGCGACAAGGTGTTTCGTGGTGATGTGATTCGTCAGCATCAGCTCACCTTCAACGAGGAGATTTATAACTTCGAAGATCTGCTGTTTGTGGTCAATTACCTGCACCTGCAACAGGATCGTCAGGTGATCTTCACCCAGCAGGTGGTTTATTACTATGTGGAATCCACCAACTCCGCCACGCGATCGGCGTTACGCGAAAAGCATTTCTCCTTTGCGCGTTCGTTTAATGGCATGCAGGCGTTTTTATCCGCGCAGCATAGCCGCTGTTATTACCATCTCTATTTAAAAGTGACCTCGTCTTATATCTATAAGGCGCTGCACAGCGACGGATTCAGCCGCGCCTTTATTGATGAATATATTTCGCTCTACCGTCGCAGCTTCAAGTCCTATTTCACATCAGGATTGATGCTCAATCCGTGGAGCCTGTACTTTGCGCTGTTTTTTGTCAGTCCACGACTGGTATCGCGTCTGCGCCGCCTGGCACAGAAATAAACGCTGAGGTTGAGTTGTGAAAGATAAATTAAAAAATTCTATGTGGATGATCGCTGAAAAGCTGATTGCGGTGTTCGGCCTGATATTTGTCACCTCTTATGTGGCGAAATATGTGGGGCCCACCACCTTCGGCATTATCTCGATTTCGATGCTGGTTTTTCAGTTCATCCAAAGCATCGCGCTGATGGGCAGCGATGTGATTCTGCTGAAACGATTATCGCAAAATCATCACTCCGGCATGCGCTTAATGATGGCGACCTTTCTGCTGGTGTTAGTGATTTACGGCATTCTGGCAGCCAGCGGCATGCTGATTATGGGCGAAGAGTGGAGTGCTGAAGCGCGGGTATTTGTCTGCGCAGCGGCGATTGCCTGTCTGTTTTCTTCGCTCGATCTGGTCAATATCTACAACGAGGCGATGCTTAATGCGCGCCTGAATGTCATCGCCAATCTGGCGGGGCTGGCGATCAGTTTAACCGTGCGCTTCTTTATTTCGTATTACGGTTTGGATCCGCAACTGTTGTCGATTCCGATCGTACTGGCGACCTTTATTCCTTTTGCCATCAAACTGACGATATTCCTGAAATACCATCGTCAGGTACCGATTCCGGCACTGCGCCAGATGAAGAAATATTCCCGCTATATGGTGGCGTCCGGTATTTCTCTGGTGTTTTCCGTGATTGCGGTGGCGATTTATACCCGCGTTAACCAAATCAGCGTGTCGTATTTCCTTGGTGTGAAAGAGGCGGGGATTTTCTCTGTCGCGCTGACGCTCGCCACCGCGTGGGTATTTTTACCCAATGCCTTGCTGGCTTCCTTTTTTCCGGCGTTCTTTGCCGAACGTGACGATCGGCAATCGATTATCAAAGCACAGAAATTACATCTGCTGGTGATTGGTGTCTCGTCGCTGGTGATTCTGGCGATTTGGTTATTGTCCGGATGGTTTATCCGTGACTTTTACGGTGCGGAGTATCTCGATGCGGTAGCGCCAACGCTGTTACTCAGCGTGGGTGCGATGTGCGCGGTGCTAAGCAGCGTGATGGATCGTTTCATTATTAAGTACAACGGATATCGCTATTTAGTGAAGAAAACCTTCGTGGTGTTATTAATTTGCGTGGCCTCCTCTTTATTGTTGGTTCCTTATTTCGGTTTAAATGGCGCGGCCATGAGCGTGGTATTAACCGAGTTTTTATCTTTCTCCCTGCTTAATTACTTTTTCCCTGCTCAACCCGTAATGCGTATTCATCAAATTTTTATCAATCCCAGGAAACTATGGCTGTTATTTAACAATATCAAAACCTCAGACAGTAAAGAGAGTTTATCATGAATGAAAAACCCCTGTTTAGTCTTATCATTCCCGTCTATAACTCACAAAAAACCATTAAACGTACCTTACTGAGCGTGCTTAAACAGACGTTCAGCAGTTACGAAGTGATTGTGGTTAATGATGGCAGCAGCGATTCAACCGCGAATATTCTGCAGGAGTTTAGTGCTTATTCGCAGGTCACGGTAATTCACCAAATTAATGCCGGTGTCAGCGCCGCTCGAAATAGCGGAATGCAGCAAGCCAGCGGTGAATATGTGTTATTCCTCGATGCGGATGATTGGGTGGATGATAACTTCCTGATGATCTTCAAACAGAATCTCGATGCCTGGCCAGCGGAATCTGTCGATTTGATGGTGGGCAACCTCAACGACAATCGCGTGGGCAAAGTGTCGCAGGCGGGCTTCTTCAGTCAGGAGGACATTCCTTATGTGCTCGGTGAGCTGGAGATGAGTGATAACATCGGTTATCTGCATAACAAATGTTATCGCCGTCAGATTATTGAGGAGTTGAACCTGCGCTTTTTGGAAGGTATCTCCATGAGCGAAGATTTGCTATTTAACCTTAAATTCTTCAGCTGCATTAGCAATTTTCTGGTCACGCCGGGTGCGGCTTATCATTATGAAGATGTGGCGGGTTCATTATCGAAGCGTAAAGTGCAATACAGTGAACTGAAAGTACGTAAACAGTTTCTCACCGCACTGTATGATTCGATCATCAGTAAATATCAGGCCAGCGATCTCGACTATTTCCTTAAAGGCATCTCCAAACGTGTGCTGGCGCTGGATATGCAAATCGTGACCGCAATGTATCACTCATCGTTTTCACCTGCGGATATTGCCCAGGAAATTGATCAAATAAAGCGGGGTAAATACTCAAAAGGTATTTTCATCCTGCTGAATAAAAATGAAAAATTGAAGTACATGATTATGAATTTGAATACACTCACAGCGTACTATTTTCTTTATGCACTCTACAGAATGCGCGCATTCTAATTAAATTCTCCCGGCGTTAGCCTCTGGACGCATTTGCTGTATCAGAGGCTAGTGGCCGGGGGAGTTGCTCTTTATGTCATCTGCACCACCCGTGGTAACAGCCCAGCGTTGCCACACCTTTCCATTTTCCTCACGCCTTTCTGCTGACTCCCCGTTACTCCTTCTTGCACTCATTCCGCGTCTCATGTCAAATAGCGCCCCATGCAATCGATTGCGCGCATGTTTCGTGCATTTACTGCGGCGCAAAACATCAGGATGCGTGAATTTCATCTCATGAAGCGTCATCCTTTGCGTTCCGGCCGGGCGGAGCAGCCCACGCCATGATTGGTAGCCATCTTTGTGGCTGCATGTTGATAAAGCTTGAAATTCTGGAGAGACAGATGGACAACTCACAAACCGGTACGCTTGGCACCGTAGAAACGGCGGCTAAGGGCTGGCGTAAGAGTGATACCGTGTGGATGCTGGGTCTGTACGGTACGGCGATTGGTGCGGGCGTGCTTTTCCTGCCGATTAATGCCGGTGCAGGCGGGCTGATTCCGCTGATTATCATGGCGATTCTTGCCTTCCCGATGACCTATTACGCGCACCGTGCGTTAACGCGCTTTGTGCTCTCCGGTAAAAATCCCGGCGAAGACATTACCGAAGTGGTGGAAGAGCACTTTGGCGTGGGCGCTGGCAAGATCATCACCTTGCTCTACTTCTTTGCTATCTATCCGATCCTGCTGATGTACAGCGTGGCGATCACCAACACCGTCGATAGCTTTATCGTGCATCAGCTGGGGCTGGTTTCGCCGCCGCGTGCGCTGCTGTCGCTGATTCTGATCATCGGCATGATGACGGTGGTGCGCTTTGGCGAGCAGATGATTGTGAAAGCGATGAGCATACTGGTGTTCCCGTTTGTGGCGGTGCTGATGCTGCTGGCGGCTTATCTGGTACCGCACTGGCATGGTGCAGCGCTGGAAACGTTGTCGTTAGATGCGAATGTAAGCGGCCACGGCATTCTGATGACGCTGTGGCTGGCGATTCCGGTGATGGTGTTCTCCTTCAATCATTCGCCGATTATCTCCTCTTTTGCTGTTGCCAAGCGCGATGAGTACGGCGCAGGCGCGGAGAAGAAATGTTCGCGCATCCTGGCGAACGCCCATCTGCTTATGGTCGTGACGGTGATGTTCTTTGTGTTCAGCTGCGTGCTGAGCCTGTCGCCAGCCGATCTACAGGCGGCGAAAGATCAGAACATCACCATTCTGTCCTATTTAGCCAACCACTTTAATGTACCGATGATTGCGTGGATGGGGCCGATTGTGGCGATGGTGGCGATCACGAAGTCATTTCTCGGGCATTATCTGGGGGCGCGTGAAGGGTTTAACGGCATGGTGGTGAAGTCGCTGCGCAGCCGCGGTAAAACCGTCACGCCGCAGCGTCTGAATCGCCTGACCACCGCATTTATGCTGCTGACCACCTGGCTGGTGGCGACGCTGGACCCCAGTATTCTGGGCATGATTGAAACGCTGGGTGGGCCGATTATTGCGATGATTCTGTTCCTGATGCCGATGTATGCCATTCAGAAAGTGCCGGCGATGCGTCAGTACAGCGGAAAAATCAGTAACGTGTTTGTGGTGATCGTTGGCGTGCTGGCGATTTCGTCGATTGCTTATTCGCTGGTCAGCTAAGCATATATATCAGAAAGGTCGCCAGGCATGGCGACCTTGTCATCATTACACCGCAGCCGTTTTAAACACACTCATCGACTGCGCCAGGCGATCCGCCTGTTCCTGCAACGCCTGCGACGCCGCTGAGGCTTCCTGCACCAACGCGGCATTCTGCTGCGTCACCGCCTCCATCTGCGTAATCGCTGAGTTGATCTCGCTAATCCCGCTACTTTGCTCGCTGCTGGCAATGGTGATTTCGCTCATAATATCCGCCACGCTCTTCACGCTGTTGACCACTTCACCAATCGTTGAACCGGCGTGCGTCACCAGACGGCTACCTTCATCCACCTGCGCGACCGAATCCTCAATCAACACCTTGATCTCTTTCGCGGCAGATGCCGAACGCGCCGCCAGATTACGTACTTCGGTGGCTACCACGGCGAAACCACGGCCTTGCTCACCGGCGCGTGCGGCTTCGACCGCGGCGTTAAGGGAAAGTATGTTGGTCTGGAAGGCGATGGAGTCGATCACGCTGATAATATCGACGATCTTCTTCGAAGAGAGCGTTATGGCTTCCATCTTCTCGATCACCTGTTCCATCACCACGCCGCCTTGCTTCGCCACGTTGGAGGTGTTGGCCACCAGCTGATTAGCTTCCCGCGCGTTTTCGGCGTTGTGCTTGACGGTGGCGGTCATCTGTTCCATCGCCGATGCGGTCTCTTCCAGCGAGCTGGCCTGCTGTTCGGTGCGTGATGAGAGATCGATGTTACCGCTGGAGATTTGATTCGAGGCGACAGCAATGGTATCGGAACCGGCGCGCACATCGGAAACGATAGTGAGCAGATTGTCGTTCATCGCCTGCAGCGCCTGCATCAGCACGGCGGTTTCATCTTTACCGCTGATTTCAATGTGCGAGCTGAGATCGCCTGCCGCGACTTTTCCGGCGATTTCCACCGCTTCATTCAGCGGACGCACAATTGAACGCGTCAGCATAAAGCCTAATACGATGGAGGCCGCAATGGCGAGAGCGGAGAAGATTAGCGTCATCTCAATAGCGGATGAGCCGTTATCAATAATCTTCGCGCCTTCTTGCTGTAACTGCTGCGATTGCGAATCGGCAAACGCCACCGCGCTTGCCAGGAAAGCGTTTTGCGTATCGGTAATGGATTTCAGTACATAGGTGCTGGCGGCGTCTGCATCGCCAGCGCGTACCAGCTCAATCAGCTGATGTTTCTCGGCCTCGAATTTGTCACTGGCCGCCAGCAGCCCGGCGATTTTCTTTTTACCCACTTCGGTAACCTGTATCGCTTTGATTTTATTCATCGCGTTGTTGGTATGCTCAGTGGCTTCGGCGAGTTGCTGATAACGTTTAACGTTATTTTCCGGACGCGTGGTATCAATCACGATGCCACGCAGATATTTAATTTGATCGTTAACACCGTCACGGACGTCAAAACCGAGACGCACTTTTACGTAACGGTCTTCCACAATCGACGTAATACCGGTTTTGATGTTGTTAATTTTGGTAATCGACGTGATGCCGACAATGACTAACAGTGCCACCACTAAACCAAAGGCGATGCCCAAACGGACGCCGACCTTCATATTCTTTAAGCTCAACATTGGTTCTCCCCGTAATGCCAAAAATTGATGTTTTCAAGACGGAAAAGCAGGCAAGGTGCCCGCATCAGGTTGATGTTTTCTAAGGTAAAAATGGTTACGCAGCGTGACAGATCTGGTATGGCAGCACCAGCGCAAGCGCTATCAGTTATCGGTTGTTAATGTTTTAACTTTAATTTTTTAGAGATGCGTCACGGTTTGGTTAATGACGTTAACCTTGATTTTTGACTGGATGGGAAAGTGAGGCGGGAGGATCCTGGTTGAAGGGTCGCCAGGAATGGCGTAATGCCGATCAGTTAAGCACCTTATCAAATCACCGCACATTCCGTAGCGGCGCGATTTATCGCGCAATGAATTGCGCCGCTACACTGTGTGCTCTCGGTAATTAAGGGTTTTCAGGTCTTAACTGACAAGCATTACGCTATGAACGGTGGAGTTACGATCATTAACGCGGCTTTTTCAGCACGCCGTGGATCACATTCGACAGCTCGTTGATTTCGAACTTCGCCACGTAACCATCGGCACCGACTTTACGCACGTGATCTTCGTTGGCGCTGCCGGAGAGTGAAGAGTGGATCACCACCGGAATCTGGCGCAGGTTGTTATCGCGTTTGATGTTGCGCGTTAAGGTAAAGCCATCCATCTCCGGCATTTCGAGATCGGTCAGCACCAGCGCGATCTTGTCGTGGATCGACTCACCGTTTGCAGCCGCTTCTTTCTGCATCTCGTTAATTTTGATCCAGGCTTCCAGACCGGTGTTGTGCATAATCGCCGGGATGCCCATGCTTTTCAGGCCTTGCTCCAGCAGCTGACGCGCCACTTTGGAATCTTCCGCCACAATTGCCACTTGGCCAGGCTTCAGATTGAAGTCTTTGGCGGTCTCTGCGCTTGGCTCAACGCCGCGCACTGAAGGAATGATGTCATACAGAATCTGCTCAACGTCCAGCACCATCGCCAGATTATTGCTTTGGCCGTCGGTATCCAGACAGGCGATGCTGGTGATGTTGCGGCTACCGATGCCCGCTTCCGCCGTGTGCACCTGGCTCCAGTCGAGACGCACAATGTTCTCCACCGATTCCACCGCAAACGCCTGAGTGCTGCGCGCATATTCGGTCACCAGCAGCAGGTTAAGGCCGGTTTCTGGTTTGCAGCCGGTGACGGCGGGCAGATCGATAACCGGAATAAACTGGCCGCGAATACTTGCCATGCCAAGCAGCGGCGATTGCATGCCAGCGGCGCGGGTGATGGTAGGCATCGGCACGATTTCACGCAGTTTAAATACGTTGATGCCGTACAGCTCAGATTTGCCTTTCAGCTGATCGGAACCCAGTCGGAACAACAGCAGTTCGAATTTATTGGAAAGCGCAAGGTTGGCGCGTTCATCGATCTCTTTCTGAAAATTATCCATCATGGCCTCGGAGCAGATCTGGGCTGAGTAAAGGGCAGGGCAATATCGCCATGATTAACTTATCGGCAGAAGAGAAAAAAAATGAAGGGGGAGATAACGGAAATTTTAGCGTGAGAGCGATCGCCCTCACGCGGGTACCCTTTACTTCAGCAGAATGGCGCGCACGCTTTTGCCTTTAATCTTGCCCTCTTTCAGCTTGATCAGCGCTTTCTTCGCCTGAGCGGCGTCGATGGCAACATAGGCGTGGGTGGCGGTCATATCGATCTTGCCGATCTGGTCGCCGCTGAATCCGGCTTCACCGGTCAGCGCGCCGAGAATATCGCCCGGACGGATTTTGGCTTTGCGGCCGCCATCAATGCACAGCGTCATTTTGGTCGCCGGCAGCGATTTGGCGCTGGTGCCTTTCAGCGAGCTGGAGGAGACCCAATTGAGCTTCTGCTGCAGATACTCTTCCAGCGCATTGGCGCGCACCATTTCGTCGGGGGCAACAAAGCTTACCGCCAACCCTTTCTCACCGGCGCGACCGGTACGGCCGATGCGATGAATGTGCACTTCCGGATCCCACGCCAGCTGGAAATTCACCACCAGCGCCAGCGATTTAATATCCAGACCGCGTGCAGCGACGTCGGTGGCGATCAATACGCGGATGCTGCCGTTGGCGAAGCGAATCAGCACGCGCTCACGATCGCGCTGCTCCAGATCGCCATGCAGCGCTAACGCACTGATATCACGCTCGTTCAGCGCGGCAGCAACGTCGTCACACTCGCGCTTGGTGTTACAGAACACCACGCAGGAGGCCGGTTGTTGCTGGCTGAGCAGCGCGCCGAGCAGGCTGTGGCGCTCTTTGGCGCTGGCTTCAATAAACTGCTGCTCGATGGTCGGTAACTCGGTTTTATCTTCGGTGGCGACTGCCAGCGCATCGCGCTGAAAACGCTGGCTGAGACTGGCGATGGTATCCGGCCAGGTGGCAGAAAACAGCAGCGTCTGGCGCGTTTCCGGCGTAAAGCCGATGATCGCTTCCATATCGTCGCGGAAGCCCATCTCCAGCATGCGATCGGCTTCATCCAGCACCAGCGTTTGCAGCTGGCTGAGATCAAGGTTGTCGCGCTTCAGGTGATCAAGCAAACGGCCCGGCGTGCCGACCACGATATGTGGCGCATGCACTAAGGAATCACGCTGCGCGCTCATCGGCTGGCCGCCGCACAGCGTCAGAATTTTGATGTTGCGGGTAAAACGCGCCAGCTGACGCAGCACGTTGCTGACCTGATCGGCCAGCTCACGCGTCGGGCACAGAATCAGCGCTTGGGTGTGGAACTGGCTGTTATCGATGCGGTTCAGCAAACCCACGCCAAAGGCGGCGGTTTTGCCACTGCCGGTTTTCGCCTGCGCACGCACGTCGCGCCCTTCCAGAATCGCGGGCAGGGAAGCGGCCTGAATCGGCGTCATGGCGTCGAAACCCATCTCGCGCAGGTTATCGAGTTGGCTGGCGGGCAGTTGCGTCAGGGTAGAAAAAGCAGTCACGGGAAAGTCTCTAATTGCGGGTAGGATGGCGGCGGTCAGTCTGGCAGAAAGGGGCGTGATCGGCAATGGCAAAAGCGCTTCTGCTGCCTGCCTGAAAACCGTTAGTGTTATAACAGGCTTGTCTCGTTTTTATACGCATACTGTTGTGAAGTTCTAATGCTTTTGTGGTTGATTTTATTCTGCAATGAAGGCGCTAAACCTCGACATATTCAACGAAAAAGGAGAATTAGCGTTATTAAACAACCATTATCAGGGTTTGTTAATGCTTACTTATAAGTATTGTGCTAATGAATGGCTTCGCTTAGGTAAAATTCTGATTAAAACGAATAGCCGATTTGCTTTATATTTACCCCGCCGTTTGGCTAATCAGTAAATACCCATAATATTTCAGAGGTCATTTCATTGAGTCATTATGTCCAGGGACAAAACGAAGACATTCTGAAAATCGTCGGCCGCGCCGTGTTAACGCTGCATCTGCATGGAGAAACCTTATCTTCGGATAAAGTCAGCTCTATGATTGCCTGTTACGCGGAAGAAGAGCCTGTCAGCGACGATGAAAACCAGCGGCTGTATGCGCTGGCGATTCAGATGCTTTCGTAAAATCCAGCACTCACCGGGTGTGCGCATGCCGCCTGTTTATGTCGTACGTAAAGCCTCCTTGCGGAGGCTTTTTTGTTGGGTGCCTTCAGCCACGCGCCGCTACGGGAATGTGCGATTTTCGGCTTACGCACTGAACACTGGCAATCCGCGGTGGAAGGTGGCGCGGACCGGGGAGATGCGGGCGACGGCTTCGGCGGAGCAGCTGGCCTCGACCAGCATCATGCTGGCTTCATCGTCGACCTTCGGCCACTGACGTTCGCCCTGATTCGACAGCGGCAAGATCCCGCCGGTGGCGATATGCAGCGCGCGGCTCAAACCGAACTCATCGGAACCGCGATACAGCTGCGCGTACAAATTGGCTTTCTCCAGCATGCTGCCGGTGCCAAACGGTGACCAGTGATCGATCACGCTGTCCGTGCCGGTCATCACCGTGATGCCCGCCGCCTGCAGCTGCGGCAGCGGCATGGTCAGTTTGCCAATCGGAATGGTCGACGCCACGCTCATCTGCTGCTCGGCCATGCCCGCAATCATCTGATCCAGCGCTTTGCCTTCCAGCGTGCCGAGCGCAAAACCGTGGCTCAGCGTCACTTTACCCTTCAGCTGCGGGTTTTTCGCGATGGTGTCGATCATGTATTGAATGGCCGCCACGCCGGATGGCGAGGTTTCGTGCAGATGGATATCCACGCTGCGCTGGAAATCGAGGGCGATCTGGAACATCGCATCCAGCGACGCCTGCATCGCGCCATCCACGTTGGTCGGATCGAGCCCGCCGACAAACTGCACGCCCATCTGCATCGCTTCGCGCATCAAGCCATCAACCTTCGAGTGCAGCAAACCGTGCTGCGGGAAGGCAACGATTTCACACGGGAATTCCGCATGATTCGCTAGCGCCAGCTTGAGATGCTCAAGGCTTTTCAGGCCGCTAACCGGATCGATATTGCAGTGGCTGCGCGCTTCGGTGGTGCCTTTGCTGTGCAGCAAACCAATGATCGCTTCGGCACGCGCCTGCGACGTTGGCAGCAGTTGCGGGATCAGCACCTGTTCGCGCGCAATCATATCCATGATGGTTTTGCCCTGACGCGGACGCGGCGCTTCCCACGGACCACCGTAAAAGGTTTTGTCGAGATGGATATGCATATCGCGGGTGCGCGGCAGCAGCAGGGCGCCGTTGGCATCCCACTGAGGCAGATTGGTGTTGCGCGCTTTGCCTGCGGCATCAATCGCCGCGAAAGTGCCGTCTTTGATAGTGATGTCGTACAGCGCGGTGCGTGTGGCGATCACCTCTTTACCGTCGCGCTCAAAGCCCTCTTCGAGGCGGACATTGAGCAGCTGGTAGTGCGCAACGCGCGGTGGCGGCGTGTGCGGCTGTGTGCTGCTGGCGAGCAGCGGTGAAGCGGGCGCAGCGTAGCTGATGCCGGCGGCCAGCAGGCTTCCGGCGGCGGTCAGACTAAGAAATTCACGACGGGTGGGAGAGGTCAGTTGCATCAGAGGTTCCATCAAATGAGAAACGCTTAATCTGGCAAAACTCTACGTAGCGCGCTGCGATATTTGCCACTGGTTAGCAGTGGAAAAATCACTGCCACTGCAGCTGACAAAAGGTCACCAGCGCGGCGGCCAGCGCCTGCTGCAGTTCGTCCTGCGGCGCACGGCAAAATAGCGCCAGTTCAAAATGGTTGATGGTGGGTAAACCATCGGCTTCCCCTAATACGCGATGCTCAGGCAAGCGGCAGCTGGCGGGCAGCAGCGTTAAGCCCAATCCGGCGGCGCTGGCGCTGGCGAGCGCCACCAAACTGGCGCTGCTGTAGCTGATGCGCCAGCTGCGGCCGAGGCTATCCAGCGTCTGCGCCATCTCCTCGCGATATAAACCGAGCTGCGGGAACACCACCAGCGGTACCGGCGTTTGCTCAAAGCAGGGATGTGCGGCGCTGTCAAGCCACAGCAGCGGCTCGGGGCGCGCAGCCAGCGGACGTTCACCGCCCGGCTGTTTGATCAGCATGATATCCAGCTCCTCACGCTGCCAGGCGCGATGCAAATCGACATACATGCCGCTCATCACATCAAGGCGCAGTTGCGGATGTTCGCGACTGAACTCCGCCAGCAATCCGGCGGTCGGCGCGGCGAAATCTTCAGGCACGCCAAGGCGCAGCACGCCGTCGCGCCATTTATCGCTCAGCACGTCGTGCGCTTCGCCGTTTAGCGCGATGATGCGGCGCGCATAGCCCAGCAGCTTCTCGCCCTCTTCGGTGAGCGCCACCTGATGCGATGTGCGCTGTAGCAGCGGTTTACCGATCATCTCTTCCAGCCGACGCACCTGCTGGCTGACGGTGGATTGCGACAGATGCACGCGATCGGCGGCGCGAGTGAAGCTGGCGGTTTCGCACACCGCGACAAAACTCAGCAGTTGCTGCGGGGTGAACATCGGCTGACGATTCATTTTTCCACTGGTCATTATGGTGTTATTTCATTTCCAAATAGTAACGACTGCTGCGATGCTGACAACCTCTTTGCAGCTGGATTGTGTATGAATCGACATTTCAACGGATTAACGCTCGCCGCTTTGGTAGTGGCTGGGCTGAATATGCGACCGTTACTCACTTCTCTTAGTCCATTACTCGGCCAGCTTCGGCAAACGATGGGCCTCTCTTCACTGGCGGCTTCGCTGCTGCCTGCGGTACCGATGGTGATGATGGGCGCGGTCGCGCTACTGAGCGCTTCGCTGATGCAGCGCCTGCCGCTGCAACGCTTGCTGCTGGCCGGATTGATGCTGCTGCTGCTGGCGCTGGCGGCGCGTGGCGTGATCCACGACGGCAGTTGGCTGGTGGTCAGCGCGCTGTTTGGCGGCCTTGGCGTGGGCGTGGTACAGATGGCGATGCCGGGCCTGATTCGTCAGCGCTTTGCGCAGCGCAGCGCGCCGGTCACCGGATTGTGGGCCGGTGCGCTGATGGGCGGCGGCGGTTTGGGGGCGGCGTTATCGCCGTGGCTCAGCGATCATTTGGGCGAGCCGCTGGCTCTGAGCGGCTGGGCGCTGCCGGTGCTGCTGGCGATTGGATTGTGGTTATATGTGCGGGTGCCAACCGCCGCCAGTACGGAAAACGTTGCGCTGCCGCCGCTGTGGCGCACGCCGCGCGCCTGGACGCTGGCAATCAGTTTTGGACTGGTGAACGGTGGTTACGCCACCTGCGTTGCCTGGCTGCCGGATGCCTATCATCATCTTGGCTGGTCGGCGCAGGCCGGCGGATCGCTGCTCGGCGCAATGATTCTGTGTCAGGTTGCAGGTGCGCTGTTGATGCCGTTGCTGGCGCGTAAGGCGGATCGCCGTCCGCAGCTGATTATCAGCCTGGTTTGTCAGCTGATCGGCATGAGCGGCTTTCTGTTTGCTCCGCTGTTCGCGCCGTGGCTGTGGGCGGCGATTGCCGGATTTGGACTGGGCGCGGCGTTCCCGCTGGCGATGGTGCTGGCGCTTGATCACCTGCCGCATCCGCAGGCCGGTGCACGGCTGGTGGCGTTTATGCAGGGCGCGGGCTTTATCATCGCCGGCTGCATGCCGTTTATCGCCGGTCAGCTGCAGGCATTAACCCACAGTTTTTCCAGCGTCTGGCTGATGCAGGCGGCGGTGACGGTCGGGCTGATTTTGCTGAACCTGCGCTTTCATCCGCGCAGTTATGGTCGGGCCTTTGGCCGGACTGCGGCGTAATTGGTCCTACCAAAATATTCAAATGTGGCCGCGTCGTCACATAACATGAAAAATCTCACCTGTTTCGTTGCATCGAAATAACAAAGCATTAACCATTCTCCTCCATCAAGCCCGCCCTGCTGCATTTTGGTCCTACCAATGCAGCATCGTGGGGGAGCCTTTCTCAGGATAATGCGATGACCGAAAATACGCTGCGGGCGCGGCTCTGCGCCTGGATTACCGAGCATCAGCTGGAGCCGGGTATGCGGCTGCCGTCCGAACGCGCGCTGGCGGCCGAGTTCGGTTCGTCGCGATCGTCACTGCGCGAGGCGATTCAGCAACTGATCAGCAGCGGCGTGTTGATCAGTAAACGCGGTGGCGGCACCTGGCTGCGTCAGCCGCAGCAACCGTGGTCGGAACAGCGCATCGTAGAGCCGATTCGCCAGCTGCTGGCTGAAGATCCCGATTATCGCTACGACATCCTTGAAGCGCGTCACGCAATAGAGGCCAGCACCGCATGGCACGCGGCGTTGCGCGCCACCGAAGCCGATAAAGAGCGACTGGCTTACGCCTTTGATGCGCTGCTGAAGATTAAGCAGAGCGACGATGCCGATCTCGCGGCGCAGGCCGATCTGCGTTTTCATCTCGCTATCGCCGAAGCCTCGCACAACGTAGTGCTGCTGCAGACCATGCGCGGCTTTTTCGATCTGCTGCAATCCTCGGTGCTGCATAGCCGTCAGCGCATGTATACCCATCCGGTGATTTTTAATCGTCTTAACGAACAGCATCAGGCGATGTTTGATGCGGTGATGGCCGGTGACGCGGAAACGGCGCGCCAGGCGGCGATGGATCATCTCGACTTTGTTCACACCACTATGAAAACCCTGCATGAAGATGAGGCGCGCCAGACGCGCATTACGCGTCTGCCGGGCCACCAACCTCAGCACAAGGAAAATAACGGATGATCATTTCTGCTGCCAGTGACTATCGCGCCGCGGCGCAACGCATCTTGCCACCGTTCTTGTTTCACTATCTGGATGGCGGCGCTTACGCCGAGCACACGCTGAAGCGCAATGTCGCCGATCTCTCCGACGTGGCGCTGCGCCAGCGCGTGCTGAAAAACATGTCGGCGTTGAGCCTCGAAACGAAGCTGTTCAACGAAACCCTGTCGATGCCGGTGGCGCTGGCGCCGGTCGGCTTGTGTGGCATGTATGCGCGACGCGGTGAAGTGCAGGCGGCGCGCGCGGCGGCGCTGAAAGGCATTCCGTTTACGCTCTCAACCGTGTCGGTTTGCCCCATTGAAGAAGTGGCGCCGGCCATTAATCGTCCGATGTGGTTCCAGCTCTATGTGCTGCGCGATCGCGGCTTTATGCGCAACGCGCTGGAGCGCGCCAAAGCCGCCGGCTGTACCACGCTGGTGTTCACTGTCGATATGCCGACGCCGGGCGCACGTTACCGTGATGCGCACTCCGGCATGAGCGGCCCCAATGCGCCGCTGCGTCGTTACTGGCAGGCGGCAACCCATCCGCAATGGGCGTGGGATGTCGGTTTACATGGCCGTCCGCACGATCTCGGCAACATCTCCACTTATCTTGGTAAACCGACCGGGCTGGAAGATTACATCGGCTGGCTGGCGAACAATTTCGATCCGTCGATTTCCTGGAAAGATCTGGAGTGGATTCGTGAATTCTGGGATGGCCCGATGGTGATTAAAGGCATTCTCGACGCGGAAGATGCGCGCGATGCGGTGCGATTTGGTGCCGATGGCATTGTGGTGTCGAATCACGGCGGGCGTCAGCTGGACGGCGTGCTGTCGTCGGCGCGCGCGTTGCCGGCAATTGCCGATGCGGTGAAAGGCGATATTACCCTTCTCGCCGACAGCGGGATTCGCAGCGGGTTGGATGTGGTGCGGATGATCGCCCTCGGAGCCGACAGCGTGCTGCTGGGACGCGCATTTGTCTATGCGCTGGCAACGCACGGTCAGCGCGGCGTTGAAAATCTGCTCAACCTGATTGAGAAAGAGATGAAAGTGGCGATGACGCTGACCGGCGCGAAATCGATCAAAGAGATTACGCAGGCTTCGCTAGTGCAGGCTAACGCGCTGTTGAGCGAGGCGGGCTTGAGTCCGGCGCGTCCACGCGCGGTGAGCTAATCCAGCAGAATGAGTCATGTTGTCTATACTCAATAGCTGTCGAACACAACAGGAGGAATGACATGACCATTCATAAGAAAGGATCGGCCCATTGGGAAGGCGATATTAAAGGCAAAGGTACGGTAAGTACCGAAAGCGGCGTGTTGAGCAATCAACCGTACGGTTTCAATACCCGTTTTGAAGGCCAGAAGGGCACCAACCCGGAAGAGCTGATTGGTGCTGCACACGCCGCTTGTTTCTCAATGGCGTTGTCATTGATGTTGGGCAATGAAGGGCATCCGCCAACAAGCATTGATACCACCGCGGATGTGTCGCTGGATAAAAAGGGCGACGGTTTTGCCATCACCAAAATCGCGCTGACCAGCGCCATCGTCTTACCGGGCATTGATGACGCGAAGTTTGATGAGATTATCCAGAAAGCCAAAGCGGGCTGCCCGGTTTCTCAGGTACTGAATGCTGAAATCACGCTCGACTACACGCTGAATAAATAATCGCCCAAATGGGTGACCAGCGTTAGAATCAACGGTGCGCCTTAGGGCGCATCGTTGCTTTCTGTCGTCTGGAGGATGCGTGGCAAAAAAACTGGCTGCAACCAAACACTGGAAAATGATCGTGGTGCTGTTGTGCATCTGCGGGGCGTTGATGCTGATTCGCTGGGCGGCGATGATATGGGGATGAAAGAGTGGATCAGCAGCCACAAGCTTGGCGTGTTGGTGATGGTGATTTTGGTGCTGGAGTTACTGCACTACCTGCTCACGGCGTCATGGTTCCCATGGCAGATTGGCTAATCAATCAGGCGTACTCACCGTCTGTCTGGCGTACGTTACGCGCACTGCTGCGCGCAATGCGATACGCCTTGCGTGGATCGCCCGCCACGAACTCAAACGTGGGCGAGAAATAGAATGGCAGCCAGCCGCCGAAGCCGCTTTCCCATTCCCAACGTACGGGGCAGGGCCAGAGAATGCCATCATACAAAATGTAATAAACCCAGCGTCCGTTTGGACGACGGGGGCGAGATGTTTTCATTGGATTCACAACGATGATAGTGAAAAGCAGCTTATATTTTGAACGCTACAACCCATTCTTGCAATGCCGTTTGGCTACTATTTGCGCAACTTTAATCAAGCTGGCACCGAATTAACGGTGCACTTCGCCACAAAGTAAGACCACATTTGGCCGCACTTTATGGATGCGATCGGCCATCTGCTCACAGGCCACTTTGGTCGGATAGATACGCTCCGAAACCGGTAAGGCATCACAGGCATCATGCCCACACGCGCTCACTAATAAAACAAAACCAATCAGCATAATCAGACTCCTTTAACACCTTCTCGCTGGTACGGAATGTGTGGCTGGTCGTTCCCTTTTTTGATCCAGTATAGCTAAACGCGTTGAGAGTCAATTATCACCCTGAGCGGCTTTCTTGTCCGGCTCGCAAGATTATACGCATCGCAGTGCGCAACCGTAGCTCAATCTGGGCTAAACTATGCGGCCCTGATAAAAACGATGAGTGAGTTAACATGTCGAACGAAATTGCCCAACCAGCCAGCAGCCCAAAACAAGCCGCCTTGCAACTGGTGATTGAACTGGTGCGCGCGGGAAAACTGAGCCCGCTGCACGGTGATGCTTCCAACATGATTTCTATCTACGAACAGTTCAAAAATCATTTCGAAGCGGAAAAAGAGTAATTTTTGTGCCAGCGGTCGCCATGAATGAATGGCGGCCCTAGGCGATCTCATCCGTGTGGGTGCGGTCGTACTCTTCCTGCGCGCGTTCCAGTGATGGACCGTGCTCCAGCGCCCAGTCATACAACGCGACAAACGGTTGTTGCAGCGTCTGTGCCAGCGGCGTCAGGCTGTATTCCACACCGATCGGCGCGGTGTTCAGCACTTCGCGATTCACAAGCCCATTACGCTCCAGCCGCTTTAACGCATCCGCCAACGCTTTGTGAGTGATGCCATCCAGCCGACGACGAATCTCGTTAAAACGCGACGGCTTAGTACAAAGCACGGTGAGAATTAAAATCGACCATTTATTGGTGATGTGCTCCAGTACCGGCCGGGTTTTTCCTACATCTCTCAAGCTGTTACCGTCGATCTCTGCCATGGCGATATACTCCGCGATATCTGGTATAAATGAAGTGCGTAATTGTTATTAAGTATAAAATATATACCATCAGCTTTCTACCCAAACAGGAGAGAGCAGATGAGCAGACTGGATAACAAAGTGGCAGTGGTACTGGGCGGCGCAAAAGGAATTGGTCTGGCAATCAGCCAGCGTTTTGCCAGTGAGGGCGCTACCACCTGGTTTACCTCGCGCCGTGACGAGGAGTTACAGACCGCCAGCAGCAGCATCAGCGGCAACGCGCATCCGCTGCGTGCCGATGTGAGCCAGCAGAGTGAATTGACGCGCATTATTGAAACGATCACGCGTGAATCCGGCCAGCTGGATGTGTTGGTGATCAACGCTGGGATGGCGGAGTACGCCACCATTGATGAGATTAGCGCTGAGCATTTTGATCACATCTTCGGCCTCAATGTGCGCTCGCCGGTGTTTGCTCTGCAGGCCGCGTTGCCGCTGCTGAAGCCCGGCGCCAGCGTGGTATTGATTGGTTCGATTGCCGATGTGATTGGCACCGAAGGTTACGGCGTTTACAGCGCCAGTAAAGCCGCGCTGCGATCCTTTGCCCGTACCTGGACGCGTGAGCTCTCTGCGCGCGGCATCCGCATTAACGTGGTGGCGCCTGGCCCGATCGATACCGATATGATGCGGGCGGCTTCTGAAGAGGTGCGCAACGGCATCACCAGCACTATTCCGCTCAGCAGAATGGGCAAGCCCGAAGAGGTGGCCAACGTCGCGCTGTTCCTCGCCAGTGACGAAAGCAGTTACATCGCGGGCGCAGAAATCTGTGTGGATGGCGGTTTGACACAGGTGTAAGCATCATACATAGCCATCTCAGGATGGCTGTTTTGCTTTGGTCAGGCGAAATACCAGGCGGGCAGGATAGCGATTAAATTGTTCAGCGTGTGCAGGAAAATCGGTAGCGCCAGGCTGTTGCTGCGCAGGCGCGCGTAGCACAGCAGCATGGAAAACAGCGTTAAGGCAACCAGCGTTTCCCAGTGCACATATTGGGTATGCATCGCGGCGAACAGCAGGGAGGTGAGCAGCATGCAGGCCAAACGGCTTCTCGGCGCCCACAACAGAAAACCTTGCAGTAAAAATCCCCGGAACAGCACTTCTTCAAACACCGGCGCCAGCAGCACGGCGGTGAGCAGCAGAATCAACATCGAGCTGCGTCCCTGCTGCGATTGCGCAATCAGCCAGCCTTCGGGTTGCAGAAACTGCGTCTGCGCCACCATCAAAGCAAACAGCAAACCTATAAACAGCAGCGCCTGCATTGGACGCACAAAGCCCAGCGGAATGTCGCTGCGACGCTGACAGTAAAAACGGTACAGCGGATAGATCACCGCAAACTCCACCAGGCAAAGCACCGGCATCAGCAAGCCGTTGGTACGCAGCATCCCGTAATTGGGAAACAGCGTAACCAGCATGGTCACAAGGTAATAGACCACAAAGCTACCCACGTAGAACAGCGTTAACGTAACTTTGTCGGATTGGGTGTCCATAGGCGACTCAGCGAGCAGAGGAGAGCGCATAGTAGCAACGCCGATCATCCCTGTCGAGGTGGCGTGCTGCACATTTGCGCTGCTCAAATATTCCACCAACAAGACTAAATCTGCGGCGCTCGGGGCCGATAACCGATCAAACCCTACAGGGTGGAGATGTGCGCAGTCTGCGTTGTCATCCGCCTTTTTTTGCTGCCTGTATTCTACGAGCAATGCGCATGAATTCTGAGTTTCACCGGCACACGGCACTGGCCGCCAGGACCAATATGGAAGCACACACGGTAAGGCTGACGCGGCGCAGTCTGCGCACCTTATCCTCGCTGCTGTTTGGCGTGCTACTTCTCTCTGTGGTGATGGTGCTGGTTATCGCCCATCGACAAAACACCGACTCAATCCAGCAGGATGCCAATCTGATGCGTCAGGCGTGGCAGCAACAGCAGCAACAGATGCTCGTCGATGCGCGCGATTATGCTAACTGGGGCGAAGGCTGGAAAAACCTGCATCTGACGGTCAATAAGGTTTGGGCGTGGGACGAAGAGAACTTTGGTCCGGGGCTTTACAAGGAGTATCACTACGACGGCGTGTTCGTGGTCGATGGCAATGGGAAAACCCGCTATGCGGTGATTAACGGTGAATTATCAGATGCTTCGATTGAGAGCTTGTTAGGCGCACAAAGCAACGTACTGCTAAGCGAGGCGCGCTCACGGCATGACGCCGTTGCAGGCAATGCGCTGGTGGAGAGTAACCCGGCGATCGTCGTGGCCGCACCGATTACGCCGGGCAAAGGACAGGATTTGCCGACGATGCCCGGCCCCGCTTCGGTCATGGTGTTCGTTAACATTTTCACGCCACAAAAACTGCAAACGCTGGGCACATCCCTGAATGTGATTGAGCCGCGCATCGCCAGCGATCTAAACGATGCGCTGTTTGAGCCACGGCTGGTGGAGCCGGTGCTGCAGGGCGAACCCCTGGTGCTGCGCTGGCAGCCGAAAAATCCCGGCTTCGGCGTGATGTGGCTGATGATGCCGCTGCTGCTGTTCACCGCGCTGGCGGTGGCGCTGGTGACGCGTCGCGTGCTGCGGCATGCACTGCACAACGCGGTAATCTCCGATCGTCGCTTTGAAATGCTGGCGATCAGTCAGCGTGAGTTGGCCAACAGCGAAGAGCGTTTTCGCGATCTGGCGGAAGCCGCGTCGGACTGGATTTGGGAAGTCGACGCACAGGGCCGCCTCTGTTATCTCTCGTCGCGCTTTGCTGCGGTGACCGGCCATGAAGTGAAAAGCTGGATTGGACGTCCGCTCGATCAACTGCTGAGCCATCCCAGCCATTCGCTGGTCTCCTGGCTGATGCGTCAAGGCGAAGAGGTGAAACCTGTGCCGCTGCGCTGCCAGTTTATGTCGGCCAACGGCGAGCGCCGCATTGGGCAGTTAATGGCGAAAGCCATTCGGCGTAATGGCTTGCGCTCGGGTTTTCGCGGCACGGTGTCGGATATCACTCATGAAGTGGACGCCGAAGCGCGCATTCAGTTTCTGTCACGTCATGACATGCTGACCGGCCTCGCGAACCGCATGCAGCTGCAGGAGTATTTAACCGCGTATCTGGAGTGCGTCAGCGCGGATGATCCGCTATTTGTCATCAGTTTCGATCTCGATCAGTTCAAACCGATCAACGACACGTGGGGCCACGCGGTCGGTGATGACGTTCTGAATGAGATCTCGACACGGCTGAAAAGCTTGCTGGCGCCGAATGAACTGGCGGCCCGGCTCGGCGGCGATGCCTTTATTTTGCTGCTGCGCGAAAGCACGCGGGCGGGTGTGGAATATCGCTGTCGTGCGCTGCAGCGCATGGTGCATCAACCGATCATCAGCGGATCGCATCAAATCAGCCTCACCGCCAGCATGGGCATCGTATCAGCACCGCAGGATGCGGCTCAGCCGGAAGCGCTGTTACGCCTGGCCGATATTGCGCTGGCTCAGGCGCGCAGTGCCGGACGCGATCGGTGGGTTTGGTACTCCACCGATATGGCGAACCATCTGCAGTCAAAACGCGACATGGTGCAGGCGATTGAAGGCGCGCTGCACAATCACGCCTTCACGCTGCATTACCAGCCGCGCTATCAGCTGCAAAGCGGGCAGATGGCTGGCGCTGAAGCGCTGATTCGCTGGCAGATAGCCGACGACCAATGGATCACACCCGATCGCTTTATTCCGTTAGCGGAAGAGAACGGCCTGATCGCTGCGATCAGCGATTGGGTGCTGATGCGCGCATGCGTGGACGCCCGCGACTGGGGCGAACAGCGCTATGTTTCCGTGAATATTTCGCCGGTGGAGTTTCGTAATAACGATCTGGTGCAGCGCGTGGCGCATGCGCTGGAGGTGAGTGGATTACCGGCCACACGGCTGGAGCTGGAGATCACCGAAAACGTCACTTTTGAGAATCCGGATCGCGCATTGGAGATCATGCAAGGCCTGCGCGCGCTCGGCGTGCGGCTGACGGTGGATGATTTTGGTACTGGCTATGCGGCGTTGGGCTATCTGAAAACTTTCCCGTTCAACGGTTTGAAGATCGATCGTTCATGGATGAAGGAGTTCCCGGAATCGCAGCAGGCGCAATCGGTGGTGGCGGGGATTGTCGGTCTGGCTCGCGCGTTTGCGCTGACCATTACCGCAGAAGGGATTGAAACCGAAGCACAGCTAAAGGCGCTGAAAGCGCTGTCGTGTGAAGAAGGGCAGGGATATGTCCTTGGCCGACCCATGTCGCTGGCCGCCTTTAATGCGCGGTTACAGGAAGAGGAAACCGTCAATTGATTTTGCACACATTGTAGCGGCGCAATGCATTGCGTGATAAATCGCGCCGCTACGAAATGTGCGCGGCTTTTTAACGCACTCTGATCGCAACAAACGTCATCAGAGCGGCGAAGCCAACAAAAATCACCAGTTCCATCATTGCCTCCTCGCTAAGAAAATTCTTAGTTAATTGTAGTGGCTGGCGGATTGATTTTTAGACAGTGCGTGCGATTAATCCTAACTTTTGAGAGGAAGATCGCCCTTTTGAGCTGATTAGTGCGACCAATCTGCTGTAAAAATTTCCGTTTCACGGTCACGCTTTGCTACTCTCAAAAACCGGTTGTCTATTTATCCAGGAGGAGAAACTTGTGACCCATTATGGAAAAGCGCTACTGGTAACGGCCTTTTTTGCCCTGACCGCTTGCCAGTCAGCCAGCAAACCTGACGCCAGCGCGGCTGCCAGCCACGATCCGGAAACCGATCAGTGCGGCGCATCGCAATACCAAAACTACGTTGGTCAGCCATTATCGACGCTCGACAACAAACGCTTCGCGGTGCCCGTGCGTGCTATTCCGTGGAATTCAGCGGTAACGATGGATTTCAATCTGCGTCGGATAAATTTCGCGGCGGATCAAAGCGGTAAAATTTCCCGGGTGTACTGCGGATAACAAAAAAACGACATTGCATTGTCATCTGGCTGTCACAGCGCCGGGCGAGGATAACTGCGCACTACGGAGATTTCCTCGTCACTCTCGAATATGCAATGTTCGTCTTATTTCTTCCCGCTGCGGCGGGAATTTTTTTATCTTTCGGCCTGCAAGGCTGATGGAGGAGTGATGATGAGAACGCGTGGAAAATTGCTGCTGTTAACGCTGTTGTTGAGTCCGCTGGCGCAGGCGTCGAGCGAAGCCGCATGGCAGCAGAACGACAAAAATATGCAGCAAAGCTGTCTCAAGGCCAGCGGCCTGAAGACAGCAAAAGTGGTGGGTAAGCCGATTCAGTATGATGACAGCGTGGGCTTTGATGCGCTGCTGCTGGAAGGTCGCTATCCGCAAAAGCACATGAAAAATCAGGTCGGACGCGAACTCTGCCTGTACCAGCGTCAAAGCGGCAAGGCATTTGTCAGCGAAGCCGACCATCTGCGTGCGATAAAATAGTGGCGTGGGCCGCTATTTCTGCGGCCCCGATTCCAGCAGTTTTGCCAGTAAGTTGCGGTAGCTCTGCAGCTGCTGTTCATCCCCTTCAAATTCCAGCTTATCAATCACGCGCGCAATAATCGCTTTGCTGGTGGCAGGCTGTCCGTCATCCATCAGTTCGCGCATGATCGCCGCTAACATGTCGCTCTCATGCGGTGCATGCCAGGCTGGGCTATTGAAGTAGTCGGTAATCGCCCGACTGGCGCTGTTTGGCTGGGTTCTCATAGCTGACCTCCGCAGAGACAACGATGCCCACCGCCGGATAATGGCAGCATGGGGAAATTGGGTTTAATCATGCGGACTGCCCAGAACAGACAGCGCGTCGCCAGTGATAACTGGTGGTTTTTTAAACATAGATGCGGTGTGGAATATTGTCAGTAACGTGTAGACATATTTTTTCACGTTTGCCTGCCATTGCGATGCGCTTATCTTGCGGCAGGCAGGGTTTCAGCACATAAAGACACTAAAAAACGGCCTTCAGACATGATTTGCTGTGAGCAGAATCACGCTCGACAGTGTAAAACTGCGTTTTTTCGCCCATGCCATGTTTTGCCGTCCGGTAATGTTATGAGATTGTTAGACTGAACCTTCGTTTCATTCTGCTGATGCCCACGCCCATGTTACGCTCCATCGAGTCCTGGAAAGTTAATCTGATATCTGTTTGGTTTGGCTGCTTTTTTACCGGCCTTGCTATCAGTCAGATCATTCCCTTCCTGCCGCTGTATGTGGAAGAACTCGGGATTCGTGGCGGTAACGCGCTCAGCGTCTGGTCTGGACTCACCTTCAGCGTCACCTTCATTGTTTCTGCCGCCGTCGCGCCCTTGTGGGGCAGCCTTGCTGACCGTAAAGGGCGCAAGCTAATGCTGCTGCGCGCCTCTTTCGGCATGGGCGCGGTGATTCTGCTGCAGGCGTTTGTCACTCAGGCGTGGCAGCTGTTGCTGTTGCGCGCGCTGATGGGCCTTACGTCCGGCTACATTCCCAATGCGATGGCGCTGGTGGCGGCGCAGGTACCGCGCGAACGCAGCGGCTGGGCGCTAAGCTGTGTTTCCACCGGGCAAATCAGCGGCGTCATTCTCGGGCCGATGATTGGCGGTTTGCTTGCGGACTGGCTCGGTTTACGCATGGTGTTTATCGTCACCGCCGTGCTGCTGATGGTGAGCTTTCTCGTCACCTTATTTCTGATAAAAGAGACCGGTTATACGCCGGTTAGCAAGCAGGACAAGCTGAGCGGGCGCGACGTGTTTCGCACCCTCGATAATCCGCGCTTAATGATCTGCCTGTTCTTCACCACCATGGTGATTCAGATGTGCAACGGCTCGGTGAACCCCATCCTGACGCTGTTCGTGCGCGAGCTGGCTCCGAATGCGCAGAACATTGCGTTTCTCAGCGGGGTGATCGCCGCGCTGCCGGGCGTATCGGCGCTGATCTCCGCGCCACGGCTGGGTAAACTCGGCGATCGTATTGGCACGCAACGCATTCTGCTCGCCACTATGATGGTTTCATTATTGCTGCTGGTGGCGATGTCGTTCGTCACCAGCGCGACGCAGTTGGGCGTGTTGCGTTTCCTGTTGGGGTTTGCCGATGGTGCCATGATGCCGGCGGTGCAAACGCTGCTGGTGCGGCATTCACGCGATAACGTCACCGGGCGCATTTTCGGCTACAACCAATCGTTTATGTACTTGGGTAACGTGGCGGGTCCGCTGCTGGGCGCGGCGGTATCGGCGGCAACCGGCTATCGCTGGGTGTTCTTCGCCACGGCGATGGTGGTGATGGTTAACGTGATCTTCCTGCGCCGCTTCTATCGTCGGCCGAAAACCACGCTGACTCCACCTTTGAGCCAGCGTGAAACCGCAGAAAAACTTACTGACGCAACGTCAGCGCGTAGTGCCAGCGCTGCTGAGAAAGCAAAAACTCCGGGCTAACGCTTGGGCTCCATGAATCATCACCGCCGACGCCCATGTGGAAGCCATCGAGGTGCAGCCAGCACCCATCCTCTTGCTGCAATAAGTGGCGATGCGAGGTGGCACGCAGCTGTTCAAGGCTGAAGCGACTGAGCGAAAAGGCGAAGTCGCCGCTCACCTGCAAGCCATTGCTCTGTAACTGACGCGTGCCGCAGCGCAAACCATTTTCACCGGGGAACACATACGCGGTGCTGAGCGCTGCCAGCGGCAGCTGCCAGCGCGAGAACTGCGCCGCCAGTTGGCGATCCGGATAGTTCTCGTGCGGGCCCAAACCGAGCCAGCTCACCTGCTGCGGCGACTTCGCCAGTTGGCAGCGCAGCCCGATGCGTGCCGGCGCCGGCAGACCGGGCGCCTGTTCCACATTGACGCTAATGGACAACTCACCGTTAGCATTAATTTGATAGCGTTTGTGGCTGGTGAAAGCCAGCTGACCGTTGGCCAGCCACTGATGCCAGGTTTCAATCAGCACGCTGTGTTTCAGGCTATCGACCTGCATATCCACCAGCACCGCTTGCAACTCATCGTAGCCCGCACGTTTCCAGCGCTCGACCCACGCATTGGGATCAACATTGGCAGCTTCGCTGGTGCCGATATCGTTATCAATCGGCGCACGAATAAAGCACTCCTGCAGCGGCGTGATCAGCGTTTCTTCATCATCAACAAACCATTGCACCAGCTCGCCACTGCGGCGCGAGAAGTGCCAGCGCTGCTGCGGCACAACCACCGCCACCAAATCGTGATTGGCGATCAGTTCCGGCGCGGTGGCACCGATCTCCACAACGCGCACCGGCAGCGCAGCGGGCAGCGGCCACTGATCCCAGGCGACGCGCGCATCCGCTTCGGACCACGGCGTGGCGTTGATTTGATGCACCGCCAGATTCAGCCACGCGTTGCCCTGCAAATCTTCACTGGCGGGCAGCGTAAAGGTCTGGCTGCCTTGAGCGGCGAGATCGAGCGGCAATTCACCGCTGGCGATGGCAACGCCATCCTGCTCGATTGACCAGCGCAGCACTTCGTTATCGCTGCGGCGGAACAGATATTCGCTGCTGACGGTAAAGCGATACGGCTCGTTAGCGTCCCGCTGAAACTGGAAGAACTGCTGCGCGCGCTGGGCTTCAAACAGCGCCGGATGCGGTGAGCGGTCGGCAAAAACCAGCCCGTTCATGCAGAACTGGCGATCGTTCGGCGTATCGCCAAAATCTCCGCCGTAGGCTTGCCAGGCTTCACCGTTGTCGTCGTAGCGCGTCAGGCTTTGATCGACCCAATCCCAGACGAAGCCGCCCTGCAAGCGCGGGAACTGGCGGAAGGCTTGCCAGTATTTCGCGAAACCGCCAAAGCTGTTGCCCATCGCGTGGGCGTATTCACACAGAATCAATGGCCGCGTCTCGCCCGGCAAACCAATCCACTTTTTCAGCGACCACTTTGGCACCGCCGGAAAAGGCTGATCCTGATCGACGCGCGCGTACATCGGGCAGACGATATCGGTGGCGGCGGTGTTGGCGCCGCCGCCTTCGTACTGCACCGGACGCGTCGGATCGCTGCTTTTCACCCAGTGATAGAGCGCATCGTGCGTGCTGCCGTGACCTGATTCGTTGCCCAGCGACCAGATAATAATGCAGGCATGATTGCGGTCGCGCTGCACCATGCGCGTGACGCGCTCGCTGTAGGCGGCGAACCAGCGCGGATCGCTGGAGAGGCGATTCATGGGCTGCATACCGTGCGTTTCGATATTCGCCTCATCCACCACATACAAACCGTATTGATCGCACAGGCGATACCACAGCGGATGATTGGGATAGTGCGCGCAGCGTACCGCGTTGAAGTTGTGGCGCTTCATCAGCTCGATATCGCGGCGCATGCTGGCTTCATCCGCCACCTGACCGTGTTCCGGGTGATGTTCATGGCGGTTCACACCACGAATCAGCAGCGGCTTGCCGTTGAGGCACAATTGGCCCTGTTCAATGCTGACGCGGCGGAAACCGACGTCGTAAGCTTCGGCTTCGAGCACGGCACCGTTTTCATCCAGCAGCGTCACCACCGCGCGATAGAGATGCGGCGTTTCGGCGCTCCACAGTTGCGGCTGGTTGACCGGCAAAATCAGCAGGGCGCGTTCGGGATAATGACCGCGCTCGTCGATAATCGCACTGCCGGGTGCCTGTTCCTGCTCACCAATGCAGCTGTCGCCGCGCCACAAACTGACGCGCAATCGGCACTGCGCGGGCTGACGATCGCCGGCGTGGATCTTGACGCTGACACGCAGATCGCCGCGCAGGTATTCCGGGCTCAGCGCGGTTTCAATCTGCACATCGGCCAACTGCGTCTCCGGCTTATGCAGCAAGCTGACATCACGGAAGATGCCGCTCATGCGCCACATATCCTGATCTTCCAGATAGCTGCCATCGCACCAGCGCAGAACCATCACGGCTAAGCGGTTCTGGCCGGGCTGCAAGGCGTGAGTAAGATCAAACTCGGCGGGCAGGCGGCTATCCTGCGAATAGCCGATCCACTGGCCGTTACACCACAGGAAAAAGGCCGAATTTACGCCGTCGAAGATAATGCGCGTCTGGCCCTGTTGTAGCCAGCTAGCATCCACTTTGAATGTGAGCGAGTAGCATCCAGTAGGATTCTGTTGCGGCACCAAAGGTGGCGTGACCGGAATCGGATACTGCACGTTGGTATAAATTGGCGCGTCAAAGCCGTGCAGCTGCCAGTTTGCGGGCACCGGCAGCGCATCGGCGCCAGGCAAATCCTGCAGCAGCCAGCTTTGCGGTACCGCTTCCGGCTGCGTGAAGTAGCTGAAGCTCCATTGGCCGTTCAATAGCTGGCGCGAAGGCGAAGGGCGGTCATCGCGCGCGCTGATTTCGTCGCGCCAGCTGGCAAACGGCGGATGCGCATCTAGTCGATTAAGGCTGGTGATCACCGGATTTTCCCAGTCACGGCGCGCCAGAATTTCACTCAGGGAGACAGCAGATAAGCTCATGATGAGATCTCATTTATTGTAATGCGCTCACATTGCGTGAAATCGCACCGGCTGTAAAGCGATCAACCACGATTTTGCGCAGCGCGTTGGCAGCAATCTATGCCACCCGTGCAATGCTTTTGCCGCTTTAGTGCCAGTAAATTGTTAAGCGTGGTGAGCAGAGATGAATAGCGCCGGGTTGCGGAGGATTCTGTATTGTCGTGCCCGATGCGGCCTCATACACTCAGCCCGATTTCACCATTTCGAGGTAATTATGGTCCGTATGATTAAAATGGCCGCAGTTGTGGCATTGGTCACCGCGCTGAGCGGTTGTATTTTCCCACCTCCGGGTGGCGGCGGTTGGGGCGGCGGCCATGGTGGCGGTCCGGGACGAGGATTTATGGGGCCGCATTAATACCCATCATAATTCAGGCTGCAGGTGCGTTGGCTGCGTGCATTCACCTTCAGTCACTTACTGAAGTAAGCTCCTGAGGATGATTGCACTTGCCGCCTTCCTGCACCTCGAATTATTCAGGGCATAGGTGAGCGAAACGTTTCAATAAATCTTTGAACGTCCAGTGAAACGTTTCGCTATTAACTATTGAAATCTAGCCGGTTTTTTTATTCTGCCGTTTGGCTGTTTTTTCTCTAAAACGGCTTAAAAATCCTTGTTGTTTTATTCAGCGCAATGCTAACGTCTGTTTTTCTTCTCTCATTGAGCTTGTCGCATGAAAAACCTGATTGCGGAACTCCTTCTAAAGCTGGCTGAAAAAGAAGAAGAGTCTAAAGAATTAGTGGCTCAGGTTGAGGCATTAGAAATCGTGTTAACCGCGATGTTGCGCAAACTGGATCCTGATCAATTCCACGACATTGAGGCCGCTATTAAATTAGCCATGCCGCCCGTCGCCCCCGCGGCTGAAACGCCCGATACCACCATGCTGCGTAATTACGTAGAGAAGTTGCTGCATCATCCGCGCGTATAATGGCTATCGCCTGTTTTTGCAGGCAATTGTCATTATCGATTTCTCGTATTTGCTTATTCCGTGCCATGCTTAGAGAGCAATAATGCTACGGAGAATCCGGTAATGAAATCGTGTCTTTTGGCAATAATGACAGCAGGCTTGCTGATTGCAGGCGGAGCGAGTGCGGCAGAGAAAACCGCACAGCAGGAAAAAATGACCCAGTGTAACCAGAGCGCCGGTACACAAAATCTGAAAGGCGATGCGCGTAAAAGCTTTATGAGTGACTGTCTGAAAAAAGACAGCAAAATAGGCAGTATGACGCCGCAACAAATGAAGATGAAAACCTGTAATGCTGATGCGAGCGATAAAAAGCTCACCGGCGATGCACGTAAAACGTTTATGAGTTCGTGCCTGAAGAAAAGCTGATTTAATTAGCGATAATCGTCGCCGTTTTTAAATCACTCATGCGTGAAAAGGAATAAGGGTTCATGTTTAGCGTGAACCCTTTTTTTATTGCTGTAAGCTGCGGCGCAGACATATTCAATTTTACTTATCACGTCAGAGGAAAAACTCATATCAGGATCCTCATCACAAAACCGCACCGATAACGCTGCCAGGATGCTTTAGTCCTAAATGATGACTAATTATTCCATCCGCTCAATCCCCGCGAAGCCAGAGCGTTCGTTGGGCAGCCTTTACCTGTGGAGTCTGCTATGAATGTGCTTGATTATGCTGTGATGGCGCTTTATGCGCTGATGATTGTGGCTATAACCTTGTGGGCGATGCGCAAGGTGGGCAGCACGCGTGATTTCTTTGCGGCTGGCGGCAAAATGCCGTGGTGGCTGTCGGGCGTGTCGCATCATATGTCAGGATACAGCGCGGCGGTGTTTGTCGCCTATGCGGCGGTGGCTTACAACATGGGCATCACCATCTATTTTTGGTGGGCGTTTCCCATCGCGATTGCGGTGTTGATAGGTTCACGCCTGTTTGCGCCGCGCTGGGCGCGCTTGCGCATCTATATGAACATCGAATCGCCGATGGAATATCTCGCTACGCGCTACAACTTGCCAACGCAAATGGTGCTGGCGTGGAGCGGGGTGCTGCTGAAAACTTTTGACGTCGGCGCGAAGTGGGCGGCAATTGCGGTGATCATCAACGTCTTTACCGGACTTGATCCGCTGATTGGCATCTGCGTTTCCGGCGCGCTGAGTTTGTTTTACACCGTGATGGGCGGATTGTGGGCGGATGCCTGCAACGACTTCGGCCAGTTCGTGGTGCAATTTGTGGCCGCGATTGTGATGGTGGTCGCGGTGGCGGTGCATCTCGGCGGATTTGCTGAGCTGTTCACCATCTGGCAGCGTTTGCCGCCAACCCATACCCAGATTATTCAGGAGCCGTACAGCATCGGCTTTATTCTCGCCTATTTCGTCATCTACACGCTGAGCTACAACGGCGGCACCTGGAATCTGGCGCAGCGCTTTATAGCCGCGCCCGCCGGCCGCGATGCACGCAAAGCGGCGCGCCTCTCCGCCGCGCTCTATCTCATCTGGCCGCTGATTCTGTTCTGGCCGATGTGGGCTGCGCCGCTGCTGTTTCCCAATCTTAGCGATCCCTCGCGCTCTTATTCGATGATGGCGATGGAGCTGCTGCCGAATGGTTTAGTGGGTTTGGTGCTGGTGGCGATGTTTACTCACACGCTGTCGATGACCTCGTCGGATGCCAACGCCATTACGGCGGTGGTGACGCGCGATATCCTGCCCGGCATGCTGCCGAAACACTTTCAGCGCGGTAAAAGCTCGCTGCTGGTGGCGCGGCTCACCGCTTTTATCTTCATTATCACCACGCTGGTGATTGCCATGAACGCCAGCCACTTCGGCGGCGTGCTGTCGCTGCTGATCATCTGGTTTGGCGGCTTAGTCGGCCCGATCTCCATTCCCATGCTGCTGGGTTTGCTGCCGGCATTTCGTCGCAGCGGCAGCGCCGCCGCGCTGGTGAGTTGGGCGATCGGCGTCGGCACTTTCTTCTGCGTGAAATTTGTCTTTACCGATGTCAGCACCGCCACCGTGGTGGCTGCGCCGGTGATGTCCTCGCTGGTGCTGTTTGTGGTGATGGGCTGGTTACGCCGCGCGCCGGTGCGCCCGGAAGTAGATCAGCTGCTGAACGCACTCAATCAGGATCAGGATGCGCCTGCCGCACAGCGCTGGGCGCATAAAAGCAACGTCTCTCAGGAGGGATAATATGACGCTCTTACAACAGGGAACCCGAGATCGCTTACGGATCAAACGCTTCGCCAGCCGCGCGGCATTAGGTGCGGCTGCGGCGCAGGATGTGGCCGCGTTTCTGCGTCAACGGCTGAGTGAACAGCATGTGGTGCGCATGGTGTTTGCCGCCGCGCCCTCGCAAAACGAGTTTCTCGCCGCGCTGATTGCGGCAAAGGATATCGACTGGTCGCGTATTCACGCTTTCCATATGGACGAGTACATCGGGCTGGAGACGGATGCGCCGCAGCGTTTCAGCCACTTTTTACGCCAGAAGCTGTTTGATAGGGTGCAGCCTGGTGAAGTCCATCTGCTTCCCTCTTGCGGCGATCCTGCCGCGATCTGTGCGGATTACGCGGCAAAACTTACCGCTGCACCGATTGATGCGGTGTGCCTTGGCATTGGCGAGAACGGCCATTTAGCCTTCAACGATCCGCCGGTGGCCGACTTCAACGATCCTTTCTCCGTTAAGGTGGTGCAGCTGGATAATGCCTGCCGCCAGCAGCAGGTCAACGATGGCTGTTTCGCCAGTTTCGAGGCGGTACCGACGCATGCCATGACGCTAACGATTCCCGCTTTGATGAGTGGTGCGCGGCTGTTCTGCATGGTGCCGGGTGCGAGCAAACGCGCGGCGGTGCGCGCAACGCTTGAGGATGCGATCTCCACCGCGTGTCCGGCGACGTGTCTGCGCCAGCATGCCGATTGTACGCTCTATACCGACAGCGATGCCTGCCCGGAGGTGACCTTTGACTAACCTCATTTTGCGCGGTCGCGATTACCGCACGCTGCAACCGATTGAGCTGGAGATTGAGCACGGCACCATCATTGATGTGCGCGCGCTGAATGAACTGGAAGAGGAGATCATCCTCGCGCCGGGCTTGGTCGATCTGCAGGTCAACGGCTTTCAGGGCGTCGATTTCAACCACTTTCCTTTTAGCGAAGAGGATGTGCTGCACGCCACGCGCGCGCTGTGGCAGCAGGGCGTCACGAGCTTTCTGCCAACGGTGATCACCGCCATGCCGGAGGAAATTGCGCAGGCGATGCAGCGACTCGCCAGCGCCCGCCAGCAGCATCCTGACGTGGCACGCGCCGTTCCGGGGTTTCATCTGGAAGGACCTTTCTTGTCGCCTGAAGATGGGCCGCGCGGTGCGCATCCGCGCGAGGCGATTCGCGCACCGGATATCGCACTGTTCGACAGCTGGCAGCAAGCCGCGCAGCAGCATATTCGCCTGCTCACGCTGTCACCGGAATGGCCGCACAGCGATGCGCTGATCAAACATTGTGTGGCGCAGCAGGTGCGCGTCGCCATTGGGCATACGTCCGCCACGCCAGCGCAAATTCACGCGGCGGTTGACGCGGGCGCCACGCTCTCCACCCATCTCGGCAACGGCGCGCATCTGCAACTGCCGCGTCATCCCAATTACATCTGGCAGCAGCTGGCGGAAGATGCGCTGACGGCCACGTTGATTGCCGATGGCGATCATCTGCCGGCGGACGTGTTGAAAGTGTTCCTGCGTGCCAAAGGCGAGCAGGCGCTGCTGGTCAGTGACGTCACCTCGTTCGCCGGGCAGCCGCCGGGCATCTACGACACCGCGATTGGCGGCCGCGTGCAGCTTAGCGCCAGCGGACGCCTGAGCATTGCTGATGCGCCGCAGCTGCTGGCGGGATCGGCGCGTGGTTTGCTGGAGGGCGTGAATTTCCTGCTGCGCCATCAGCTGGCGACGCTGGCGCAGGCGATTGAGATGGCGTCTGTTCGTCCGGCGCGGCAGCTCAATCTGCCACAGCAGCAAGGTTTGGCCTGCGGCGCACCCGCCGATGTGCTGCTGCTGGCTGCTCAGGCGGACGGCGGCGTGGCTTTACGCGGCTGTGTGAAGCAAGGCGCTGCCGTATGGCGGGATGGTGAAGATTATCTTTAGCGAATAAACAATAACTTACCTACCGTAGCGCGTTGTCGATGCGGACAAATCACCATGCTTTGCCAGGCTTACTCTTTGTAGGGATTTGCTGATTACCTCAAAAACCACAAGAAAGGAGGCCTAACGTGAGCTATCAAACTGTCGTGGAACTCAAGTCGCTGGCACAGCGCAAACCCACCAAATTTACCGTCGGCGACACCGATGTGGTACTGATTCGTGACGATGAGCGGGTGCAGGCGTTTCAGGCCAAATGCCCGCACGCCGGGGCGCCGTTAGAGCAGGGCGCGGTGTGTGGCGACAAGCTGATCTGTCCGTGGCACAAAGCGGTGTTTCAGCTGCAGGATGGGCAGATGTGCGAGCCGCTGGCGCTGGCGAATCTCAAGCGTTATCCGGTGCGCATCGAACAAGGCAAAGTGCTGGTCAGCCCGCAGGCGATGTCGCCCGCCAGTGCGCCCTCCGCACAAGGCGAGTCACCAGTATGCGTGATTCTCGGTTCGGGCGCGGCGGGAAGTGCGGCGATCTGGACGCTGCGCGATGAAGGTTTTAAAGGGCATATTGTGTTGATCGAGCGGGAATCGGCAGCACCTTACGATCGCACAGCACTGAGCAAATTCGTGCCGTCCGGCAAAATGGCGATTGAGGATGTACCCAGGCTGCTGCAGCAGGATGTGCTGGGTACGGTGGAACGGATTCAGGGCGATGTCGAGCAGCTCAAAGCGCTTGAGCAAACGCTGATCCTTAAAGGCGGCCAGCAGGTGAAGTTTGACCAACTGCTCATTGCCAGCGGCGGCGTGCCGCAACCGCTCGATATACCGGGTAAAGATCTCGACGGCGTGCATCTGCTGCGATCGCTTAATCAGGCCGATGAGTTACTCAAAGAGGTGGATAAAACCGAACAGCTGGTGATTATCGGCAACAGCTTTATCGGCATGGAGATGGCAGGTTCGCTGCGTAATCGTGATGTTGATGTCACGGTGATTGCGCGCCAGCCGCTGCCGTTTGCTAAACAGTTTGGCGAAGAGATTGGCCGCCACTTTTACGATCTGCATCGCAGCAACGGCGTGAAGTTTGTCGAAGGCGATCCCGTGGCGCTGGAAGGCGAGGGCAAAGTCACTGCCGTGCGCCTGAAGAGTGGCAAAAAAGTTGATGCCAGCCTGGTGCTGTTTGGCACGGGCGTGGTGCCGGCGACCTCATTCATCCACGACCTGCCGCTGGAGGACGATGGCAGCTTGCATACCGACAGCCAGCTGCGCGTGGCCGATAACATCTGGGTGGCCGGTGATATCGCCAGTTATCCGTCGGTGCAGGGCCCACAACGCATTGAGCACTATCGCGTGGCGCACCAGCAAGGGCGCATCGCGGCGCTGAATATGTTAGGGAAACAGATCCTGTATGACCGCTTGCCGTTCTTCTGGACCGCGCATTACGGTACCCGCTATGAGTATCTGGGGCATGCGGAAGAGTGGGACGATTACCGGCTGCTGGGATCGCTACAGAATAAGCAGTTTATCGCTTTCTATTGTCAGGAGGGGATGATTGCGGCGGTGTGTTCTGCCGGGTTATATACGCTGACAGCAGCGCTGGTGCAGGAGATGCAGCAGCCCATGACGCTGGCGCAGGGTATTGCGCTATATGAGGCGTACGCAGCGGCCTGATGCCCTCTCCCACAGGAAGAGGGAGACGCAGCCACATGCTCGATCGGACCCCTCTCCCGCATGCGCGAGTTCGCCACATGCTCGATCCGTTCCCTCTCCCGCTTGCGGGAGTTTGCCACATGCTCGTTCAGTTCCCTCTCCCGCTTGCGGGAGAGGGTTAGGGTGAGGGGCAAAGCGCACCGATCACTGCTTACTCAACGCCTCAGACTTCGCCATACACTGCTGCATCGCATTAATCACCGCGGCGCGGAAGCCTTTCTCTTCCAGCACTTTCACCGCTTCGATGGTGGTGCCGCCTGGCGAGCACACCATATCTTTCAGCTCGCCGGGATGCTTGCCGGTTTCCAGCACCATCTGCGCCGAACCTTTGACCGCCTGCGCCGCAAACTGATATGCCTGCGCACGCGGCATGCCGCCGAGCACCGCCGCATCGGCCATCGCTTCGATAAACATAAACACATAGGCTGGCGCTGAGCCGCTCACGCCAACCACCGCGTGAATCAGGTATTCATTTACCACCGCCGCTTTGCCGAAGCTTTCGAAAATCCCCACCACTTCATCCACTTCATGCGCTTCCACTAGCACGTTTGGCGTCACCGAGGTCATACCTTCGTTGACCAGCGATGGCGTGTTGGGCATCACACGGATGATTTTGCGATCGTGGCCGAGCACCGATGCCAGAGAATCCAGCGTCACGCCTGCGGCGATCGAGACCACCAGCACATCTTTCTTCAGCTGGCCGGCAAGATCTTTCAGCACTTTGAGAATCACATTGGGTTTCACCGCGCCAAACAGAATATCCACTTCGCGCGCCAGACTTTCCACGCTGTCTGCGGCGGTGACGCCATATTGCTGCGCCATCGCCTGATTGGTGGCGGGCTTACGGTCGAATACCCAGATATTGGCGGGGGCGATCTGCCCGCTGTTGACCAGTCCGCTAATGATGGCTTTCGCCATATTGCCGCAGCCGACAAACCCGATTTTTTTATCCAGCATCGCTTTATCCTCTAAGTGGTTCATTTTCTGTGGGGGTAAGCTTACGTCAGCGAGGATTAATAACAAGGCGGGCGGCCAGCAAAAACAGTTGCCATTCTGCCGCAGCACGGCAAGATCAGCCTCATTGTCTGTGAAAAAGGAGTCATCATGTCGATTTGGGTTGATGCCGATGCCTGTCCCAATGTCATCAAAGAAGTGCTGTACCGCGCGGCTGAGCGCACCAAAGTTACCGTGACCTTTGTCGCCAACCAACCGCTGCGCGTGCCGCCGTCGCCGTGGCTGAAAACGTTGCAGGTTGCTGCCGGGTTTGACGTGGCGGATAACGAGATTGTGAAACGGGTGCAGCCCGGCGAGCTGGTGATCACCGGCGATATTCCGCTGGCGGCAGAAGTACTGGAGAAGGGCGCTGCGGCGCTGAATCCGCGCGGAGAGCGTTATTCGACAGACACCATTCGTCAGCGCTTAACCATGCGTGACTTTATGGAAACGATGCGCGCCAGCGGGATTCAGAGTGGCGGCCCGTCGACCTTAAGCCAACGCGACCGCCAACTGTTCGCCAATGAACTGGATAAGTGGTTACGTCAGCGCTGATCAGACGAAGCTATCATCGTCGTCAAAGTCGCCGCCGCTGCCAAAGTCACCGAAATCATTGTTGTCCGCCAGGTTGTTATCCCAGCCCGAGTTATCGTTCAGGAACGCATTGTTGCTGTCGTTGCCGTTAAAGGTGTCGAGGCTGTTATCGACCTGCGGCAGCGCCGGTTCGTTGATGATGTTAACGATCTCTTCCGGCTGAGAATGGTGGAACATGCTGGTCAGCATATCCGCCATCACCACGCCGCCCGCCACGCCAACGGCCGTCTGTAATGCGCCGCCGAGGAAGCCGGTGCCGCGTGCCGCCGGCGCAGCAGATTGCTGCTGCGGAGGCGCATACTGCTGTTGTGGCTGCGGCGGTGGATTCCCCCACGCTGGCTGCTGCTGTGCCGCCGGGCGCGATCCGCCACCAAACAGGCTGGAGAGAAAACCGCCGCTGCTCTGCTGCGGTGCCTGTTGCTGCTGCGCCTGCGCCAGACGATTTTCCAGATCCGTAACCTGCGCATTAAGCTTTTTCAGCGCCGCTTCCTGAATCAGGATCGCCTGCGACATGTAGTAAGGCGCGCCGGGCTGATTCTGTAGATGCTGTTTGATTAACTGCTCTGCGCCAGCATCACGCGGGCCGCTTTGCGTCTCAGCCTGTTTCAGTCGGCTGAACAGGTTTTCAATAAGTTGTTGTTCTTCGCTTTGCATGGGGAACCCTCCGTTAAGGTATTCCTCATATATGAGGGCGCGACCGAAGAAAGTAAATCAGCGGCCTGGTAAGGAAATGTTGGCCGCTGTTACATTTGGCCCGATGCACGATTCATGCATTGTTTTTTGCAGCTTAATCAAACGACTAGCTTAGGATGTGACTGAAATACGCGTAAATCGTGCCTCGCGGGTGGCTGATAAAATAAAATCCAGGTATTATGCGACGCATTATTGACCTGATGACGTTGCCCGTGCGGCACATTACGGCGGAGGATGAGCCCGGATGTCATTACCCATCTATCTGATCGGCGCACGCGGTTGCGGTAAAACCACGGTTGGCCAGGCGCTGTCGCAAGCGCTGGGCTATGCCTTTAACGATACCGATCACTATTTGCAACTCACTACGCAACGCAGCGTGGCGGAGATTGTGGCATCTGAAGGGTGGGATAGCTTCCGCGCCCGCGAAACGGAATCGCTGCGCGCGGTCACCGCTCCGAATACGGTCATCGCCACCGGCGGCGGCATGGTGCTGGCGGAAGTGAATTGTCGCTTTATGCGCGAACACGGCCAGGTGATTTGGCTGAACGCGCCTTCAGACGTGCTGGCCGATCGTCTGGAACATCAGCCGGAAGCAGCGCAGCGTCCCACCTTAACCGGCCGCCCGATTGCCGAAGAGATGGGCGATATTTTGCGGGAGCGTGCTCATTTGTATCGCCAAACCGCGCATCATGAAGTCAACGCGATGCAATCGCCCGATCGCGTAGTAGAGCAAATTCTGCAATCGCTCTCTTTAGCGCGCGCCAGCTAAACCCTCAGATTTCTCTCTGTTTTTTTGCAGCGATCCTCAGTTGTCTATACTTAGCGTTAGGCAGAGGATCACCGCTGTCTGTGGACAACTGATAGAAGAGGGAAAACAATGCCAACGAAACCACCCTATCCGCGCGTCGCGCGTATTGTCGCCGTTGAAAAAGGGTCGGCGGATCAAACCGTCACCTGGTATGAATTACGTGCCGACCATCCCAAACCCGATACATTAATAAGCGAACACAAAAGCGAAACCGAAGCGCAAGATGCCAAAGAGCGCTACGAAGACGCTGATAAAGATTAAGTTTACCCGTCATATTTCAAGCTGCAGGTGCGTTGGCTGCATGTGTTCACCCCAGTCACTTACTTAAGTAAGCTCCTGGGTTTCACCCATTTGCCGTCTCCCTGCAACTTGAACTCTATACGATAAAGAATCTCAGCCGAAAAACTGCAATATTCCAAAAAAGTTACACACTTTCCTGCGGAATATTTAACTCACCTGATTACATCATTTATTTCCCACTTCACGCCGTATTTTATTCTGCCTTAAATTCCCTCAGAAACGTCCGGCTTAAAATTTGCGCTTGACCGTCAAAGCGTCGCGCTTTACTTTCAGGTTATTGAAAGAGGAACTGTGTTCCATATAGTGAAACCAACACCATGACCACACTCGAAAATGCCTCCGCTGTACTGAAGCTGTTTCAGCGCTTTGGCGTGACGCAGGGCCATCCCGGCTTGACCTTTACCGAGGTGGTGGATGCGTTAGGCATGCCGAAAAGCACGGTCTCGCGCCTGTTAGCGACCATGGAGAGTGAAGGCTTACTTGAGCGTGACACTGAAAGTCGCTGCTTCCAGATTGGTCGCGTGCTGCTGTCGGTGGCGGGTCACTATCTGTCGACGCCGCTAGTGGATAGCGCGTCGGCGCCGATGGCGCGCCTGGCGGCCAGCAGCGGTTGCATGGGTTATATCTCGGTGTTGGATGGCGACGATGTGCTGGTGATGCGCATGTATCACGGCCGCTTCTTCACCCAGTTGGTGACGCCGCCGGGCTCGCGCGTTTCATTGACCGGCACTTCGACCGGACGCGTGCTGCTGGCGCAGCTCAGTGATGACGAGGTTCGCGACCGATTTGCCAGCAACTGGCAGGCGGCTTCGATGAACTCGCCACTGAGCGTCGATGCGTTATGCAAAGAGTTAGCGGTAATTCGCCAGCAAGGCTGGGCACTGGCGCGCAATGAGACGCTGCCGGGCATCAGTTCGCTGGCGGTCGCGGTAACCAATAAACATCGCGGTGAAAGTGCCGCGCTCTGTCTCTCGTTTTTATCGCAAGAAGCGGCGCCCGGATATCCGGAGAGGCTGCTCAGCGAACTACGCGCAACGGCTGCACTGATGGCCGAAAAATACGGCGCATAATCCTGTCCAAAACAGGAAACCCTATTTTAGTTTTGAAGGCGTTTATTCGCGCCACACCAGGGAAATAGCAGGTCTTCGGACCTGCTTATTTCAATAATCAGGGAACGATTAATATAAAAACGTTGATGTCCCGCGTGTCGGGCACTTCGAATTAAAGCGTTTTCTACAGGGTGAAAATACGGGGATCTCATGCGTCAAAATAATCCAATAAAAAGCGTTGGCGTTGCCTTAATGCTGGTTCTGCTGTCCGTTGCCGGCGCCATCATTGGGGTTCAGCTTATTACCACCATTGGGGTAACACCCAATACCTCTATTATCGGCGCGCTGTTTGCCATGCTGCTGGCGCGTATTCCGCTGCAATGGTTTCGTCGCTATCGCTCCATTGAAGTACAAAACCTCGCGCAAACCGCCATCTCCTCGGCCACCTTCGGTGCGGCCAACAGCCTGTTGATGCCGATTGCGGTGCCGTGGGCGCTGGGTGAGCCGCAGCTGGTGCTGCCGCTGTTTGTAGGCGTCAGCGCGGCGATGCTGCTCGATGCTTATTTACTCTATCGTCTATTTGATACCCGCGTCTTCCCGGCCAGCAATGCGTGGCCGCCGGGCGTGGCGGCAGCCGAAGCGATCAAAGCCGGTGACAAAGGCGGTCGTCAGGCTTGGCTGCTGGTGGTGGGGATTGTTGGCGGCATCGTGGGTTCGATGCTGAAGATCCCGATGTCGGCATTTGGTACCGCGTTTATCGGTAATATCTGGGCGCTCAGCATGCTCGGTATGGGTTTCCTGCTGCGTGCCTACGCGCAACCGGTTGCTGGCATTGATATCAACGCACTCTATATTCCGCACGGCGTGATGGTCGGTGCCGGTTTGGTGGCGTTGATTCAGGTGGTGCAGGTGATTCGCAGCCGCCGCAATGATCAGGTCAACGTCAGCCGTAGCGACAGCGAAGTCAAACGTTCGCTGGGTTTCGGCACTGTGGGCTATATCGTCATCTCCACGCTGCTGGCGCTGGCGGGCGGTCTGTGGAGCCAGATGGGCCTGCCGATGCTGGTGCTGTTTATCCTTTACGCCGCCTTTGCTGCCTTCGTGCATGAATTGATTGTTGGTATCGCCGCCATGCACTCTGGCTGGTTCCCGGCCTTTGCGGTGGCGCTGATCACCCTGATTCTCGGTATTCTGCTCGGCTTCCCGCCGCTGGCCTTGTGCCTGCTGTGTGGCTTTACCGCCGCTACCGGTCCGGCGTTTGCCGATATGGGTTATGACCTGAAAGCCGGCTTTATCCTGCGCGGTAACGGTGCCGATGTGCAGCAAGAGCTGTGGGGCCGCCGTATCCAGCTGATCGCCGCGATGATTGCCTTTGTGATCTGTATTCCCGTGGTGTGGTACGCGCACACCATTTTCTTTGCCGAGAATCTGCTGCCGCCGGTGGCGCGCGTCTATGCCAAAACCATTCAGGCCGGTGCCGAACCGGGGATTGCCGGCAACCTGCTGATGTGGGCGATTCCGGGCGCGATTATTCAGTTGATCGGCGGACCGAAACGTCAGCTTGGCGTCCTGCTGGCGACCGGCTTGTTAATCAACAACGCCGCGGCAGGTTGGGCGGTGATGGTGGGCATCGCGCTGCGCATTATCATCCTGCGCGTGTGGGGCGAGCGTGGACGTTCACCGATGGAGGTGATGGCTGCCGGATTTATCGCGGGCGATGCGCTCTACAGCTTCTTCCATTCACTTTTTGCCAGCGGCAGCAAAAAATAATCCAGGAAATTGATGATGAGTTTACAGCAGACACTGCAGGTCTTTGAGTTACTCGATAGCGCTTACATCGATGGCCAACAGGTGGTCGATCTGTTCGCGGCCTATCCGGGCGTCACCGCCAGCACGAAACGCGTTAGCGGGCCAAAAGGGCGGACCGATTTCGTCCGCATCGATATCCCCGGTGCGCAGGGCAAAAGCAACGGCGGCAGTGCGCCAACACTCGGCATCATTGGCCGTCTCGGCGGTATTGGTGCGCGTCCAACGCGCATTGGTATGGTATCGGATGCCGATGGCGCCGTCGCGGCGGTGAGCAGTGCGTTGAAGCTGGCGCAGATGCAGACCAAAGGCGACGTGCTGGCCGGTGATGTGATTATCACCACCCACATCTGCCCGGATGCGCCAACCCGTCCGCACGAGCCAGTCGATTTCATGGATTCGCCGTGCGACGACATCACCATGAATGACAACGAAGTGATCGCTGGTGTTGATGCGATTCTGTCGATCGATACCACCAAAGGTAACCGCATTCTCAATCACAAAGGCTACGCGCTGTCGCCGACGGTGAAAGAGGGCTACATCCTGCGCGTGTCAGAAGATCTGTTACGCATCATGGAGATGACCAGCGGCAAACCGGCGGTTACCTTCCCGATCACCACGCAGGACATCACGCCATACGGCAACGGGGTTTATCACCTCAACAGTATTTTGCAACCTTCCACCGCGACGGATGTGCCGGTGGTCGGCGTGGCGATCTGTGCCGAATCGGTGGTGCCGGGCTGCGGCACCGGCGCCAGCCACGAAGTGGATATCGCTTTAGCCGTGAAGTTTGCGGTCGAAGTGGCGAAAGAGTTCGGGCGTGAAACCTGTCACTTCTACGACCCACAAGAGTACGCGCTGCTGCTCTCTTTGTATGGTAGTCTCAGCCATCTGCGCACCCGGAAAGCCTGATGATGAACATCTCCCTGGTCACACTGACGATTGGTCAATCACCGCGCAGCGACATTCTGCCGCTGCTGCTGGAACATCTGCCCGCCGATCAGGTGGCGCATGCCGGTTTACTCGACGGCCTGACGCTGGCCGAAGTCGAGCAGCAGTATGCGCCCGCGCCGGGCGACAAGGTGCTGGTATCGCGTATGACCAGCGGCGAGCAGGTGCGCCTGTCCGTAGCAAAAGTGGAGCTGGGACTGCAACGTAAGATCAACGCGCTGGAGCAGCAGGGCTATGACACCATTTTGCTGCTGTGCACCGGCGAGTTTGGCGCGCTGAAAACCCAATCCGCTTTGCTGCTGGAGCCCGATCGCATTATCCCACCGCTGGTACGCGCGATTGTGCAAGATCATAAAGTCGGGATTGTGGTGCCGGTGGAAGAGCAGATTGCCGAGCAGGCCAACAAGTGGCGCAACTTGATCACTCCGCCGTGTTTTGCCGTTGCCAGCCCGTATCTGGCGGAGCATGCCGATTTGGTGGAAGCGGGATTGTCGCTGCAGGAGCAGGGCGCGGATGTGGTGGTGCTGGATTGCATCGGCTATCACCAGCAGCACCGCGATTTCCTGCAGAAAATGCTGGGCATTCCGGTACTGCTGTCGAACGTGCTGGTGGCCAAGCTGGCGGCAGAATTGATCGTCTAACGCAGGGAGATCACAAGTTGCGATCTGTGGCGCTAATTCGCGTGACAGATCAGTGAGTTCCTTAGTAATCTGCCAGTCACGATAATGTGCTGTGAGGAAGTAATATGCTCAATACAAGTGAGTATTTCGACGGAAAAGTGAAATCCATTGGTTTCGACAGCGTGACCATTGGCCGTGCCAGCGTTGGCGTGATGGCGGAAGGTGAATACACCTTCGGCACCAATCAACCGGAAGAGATGACGGTGGTGAGCGGCGCGCTGAAAGTGCTGCTGCCGGGCGAAACCGAGTGGAAATGGTACGAAGCTGGCACCAGCTTCAACGTGCCAGGCCAAAGCGAATTCCATCTGCAGGTGGCAGAGCCTTCTTCTTATCTGTGCCGCTACCTCTAAACTCAAGCTTTAGAACATCTTAAACCTGCGACTTCTGTTGAAGCGCAGGTTTTTTTATTGCGCACCCCACGAAAATCCTGCGGGTTTGTCGTGGGGTCACCCTTAATGGCGACCAGGATCGAGAGGATTAACGCTTCGCTTCGCCGCCTAACGCTTCGACCAGATTGCTGATCAGTGCGGCCAGTTCGCTGGTCATCAGAATGAAATCGGCATCGAAACGCTGGGCGAAATCATCGCGGTCGATGTCATCATTCTGCTCACGCAGCGTGTCGCTGAACTTCAAACGCTTCACTGAAGCATCATCGGCGATAACGAACTGAATGCGTTCCTGCCAGTCAAGCGCTAGCTTAGTGACCACTTTGCCGGCTTCAATGTGTGTAGCGATTTCGTCGGAAATCAGATCCTGCTTCTTACAGCGGATCACGCCGCCATCTTCCAGCATGGCTTTCAGCTCGGCTTCATCCATCAGGGCAAAACCGGCTGGCAGCTCACCTGAGCGCACCCATTCGGTCAGCGTCAGCTCGATCGGATTCTCCAGCGTCAGCGGTACCACCGGCAGCGAACCGAGGCTTTTACGCAGCAGCGCCAGCGTGTCTTCGGCTTTTTTGGCGCTGGCACAGTCGACGATGATCAGATTGTTAACGGTGTCGATCCACATATACGTCTGGCTGAAACGGCTAAACGCGCGTGGCAGCAAGCTGTGCAGTACTTCATCTTTCAGCGAATCTTTCTCGGTCTTCTTCAGCTTGCGGCTCTGTTCTGCTTCCAGCTTGTCGATTTTGGCTTCCAGCGCCTGCTTCACCACCGGCGACGGCAGAATCTTCTGCTCGGTGCGTGCACAAATCACCATCTGACCGTTGATTTCGTGCGTCAGCGCTTCGCTGCGGTTGCCCATCGGTGAAACCCAGCCGGTTTTCGCCATATCCTGGCTGCCGCATGGCGAAAAGGTAAAGGCGTCGAGCTGTTTTTCCAGATCGTCTGCGGACAGCGGAATGTCACGATTCAGACGATAAACCATCATATTTTTAAACCACAACATCGGGATTCCTTACCGTGGGTGCGATCGGGCGCACAAGTCTCAAAGTCAGCGCGCATGATAGCGAAACATCGGATTGGTTTCATTGCCTTTCCCGATTCAGCCTTCTACTGTATTGGTCACCAGAACGAATAATGAGGAATAAATCGTGCGCATCGGGATTGATTTAGGCGGGACCAAAATTGAAGTGATTGCACTGTCTGATCAGGGTCAGGAACTGTTCCGTCATCGCGTTAACACGCCGCGTGACGACTACGCTGCCACGGTTCAGGCGATTGTCGATTTAGTGCTGCTGGCGGAGGAGAAAACCGGCCAGCAGGGCACGGTCGGCATCGGCATTCCCGGCACGATTTCGCCCTACACGCAACGGGTGAAGAATGCCAACTCCACCTGGCTGAACGGTCAGCCGCTGGATAAGGATTTAGCGCAGGCGCTGAATCGTGACGTGCGTATTGCCAACGACGCGAATTGTCTGGCGGTTTCCGAAGCGGTAGATGGCGCGGGCGCGGGTCAGCCGCTGGTGTTTGCGGTGATTATTGGCACCGGATCGGGCGCGGGCGTAGCGATTGGCGGTGAGTCGCGCATTGGCGGTAACGGCAATGCCGGTGAGTGGGGCCACAATCCGCTGCCGTGGATGGATGAAGATGAACTGCGCCACCGCGCGGAAGTGCCCTGTTACTGTGGCTTGCAGGGCTGCATTGAGACCTTTGTATCGGGTACCGGCTTCGCTATCGATTATCAGCGTCTGAGCGGTAAAGCGCTGAAAGGCGCGGAGATCATCAAGCTGATTGAGCAGCAGGATCCGGTGGCGGAACTGGCGATGAATCGCTACGAAATGCGTCTGGCGAAATCACTGGCGCAGGTCGTGAATCTGCTGGATCCCGATGTGATTGTGTTGGGCGGCGGCATGAGTAACAACGATCGCCTGTACCAAACCGTGCCGGCGCTGATGAAGCAGTGGGTGTTTGGCCGCGAGTGTGAAACGCCAGTACTGAAGGCGGTACATGGCGATTCAAGCGGCGTGCGCGGGGCGGCATGGTTGTGGCCGTTGAAAGGGTAGTTTCTGTCACGCACCTCTGTATGTGCTCGCTTTCCCCCTCCTCGGTCCTCCCCCATAAATGGGGGAGGAAGATGCTGCTATATGTGAGTTTGGATGCTGCATGTGGCAGCGTCTCCTTCCCCCGCTTGCGGGGGAAGGCCGGGATGGGGGACAGCGTGCACACCTCCATCAATGGGGGAGGAAGATGCTGCCATAAGTAAGTGATGAAGCTGCATGTGGCAGCGTCTCCTTCCCCCGCTTGCGGGGGAAGGCCGGGATGGGGGACAGCCAGCACTAACCCACTCACTCACCCACTAACATCGAATCCTGCGGCGCGTTATCGCGCTGGGCTTTCGTCGCCAGGAAGTAGACATATCCCACCGCCATAATCGCCACAAACAAGCCGCCAATCACCGGGTTGAACCACAGCATCGCCACCAGACACACCAGCGACAGCACCAGCGCAATGCCCGGCACAATCGGATAGCCAGGCGCACGGAAGCTGCGTTCCATCTCTGGCGCAGTGCGACGCAGTTTAAACAGGCTCAGCATACTCATCAGATACATCACAATCGCGCCGAACACCGCCATGGTGATCATCGCAGCGGTCAGCGTCATGCCTTGCAGATTAATGAAACCATCGCTGTAGATCGCGGCGATGCCAATCAAACCGCCGGCGATAATCGCGCGGTGCGGCGTCTGAAAGCGCGATAGCTTCGCCAGACTTTGCGGCAGATAACCGGCGCGGGCGAGGGCGAAGAACTGGCGCGAATAGCCGAGAATAATGCCGTGGAAGCTGGCAATCAGACCAAACAGACCAATCCACACCAGCATGTGCATCCAGTTGGAGTTTTCACCGACAATCATCTTCATTGCCTGCGGCAGCGGATCGTTGATGTCCGACAGCTTGCGCCAGTCGCCAGCGCCACCGGCCAGCAGCATCACGCCAATCGCCAACACCACCAGCGTCAGAATGCCGGTGATATAGGCTTTGGGAATAGTGCGTTTGGGATCTTTGGCCTCTTCGGCCGCCATCGCCGCGCCTTCAATCGCCAGGAAGAACCAGATGGCGAACGGAATCGCGGCAAAGATGCCTGACATCGCCGGCATGCCGAAGTGATCGCTGCCCGCCCAGCCGTTAGCGGCAAAGTTGGCGATGCTGAAGCCCGGCGACACCACGCCCATAAACACCAGCAGCTCCAGAACCGCCAGCACCGTGACCACCAATTCGAACATCGCCGCCAGCTTAACGCCGAGAATGTTCAGCGTCATGAAGACGATATAGGCGCCAACCGCGGCGGTTTTCGGATTGAGATCGGGAAATTGCACGTTGAGGTAAGCGCCAATCGCCATGGCGATCGCCGGCGGTGCGAACACGAACTCAATCAGCGTGGCGAGGCCCGCAATCAAGCCGCCGGTTTCACCGAACGCGCGGCGGCTATAGGCAAACGGACCGCCCGCATGCGGAATCGCGGTGGTCAGTTCGGTAAAGCTGAAAATGAAGCAGGTATACATGGTGGCGATCATCGCGGTGGTGATCAGAAACCCTAGCGTGCCCGCCACGCCCCAGCCGTAACTCCAGCCAAAATATTCCCCGGAAATCACCAGTCCAACCGCAATGCCCCACAAATGCAGGGTGCCCAGCGTGGGTTTGAGCTTATTCGTCATCATCTTCTCCCCGTCGTCATTGTTGGTGCGGCAGCTTCACCGCGCTTTTTTATCTTTGCGCTACAGTGAAGTGATAATGCCGCTGCCGGACGCGGGAAAACTTGACGCGGGCGCAGTGAGTTTTGTCCTCCACGGTCAACTCTAAGGCAAGAAAAGTGCCAGATGCACGCTGCGGTCAACTTTGGGTTGTCTGCGGTCAAGCAGTCAGGACGACGTCATCCCATGCTGATACCACTTGCTTGATGCTGGAGATTGATGAATGAGTGCCGAACAGTCCGATACCTTAACTGATACTGAAATCACCCTGCTGGCGCATCAGGCGCTGGCCCGTTATCCCGCGGCACTGCGCGGCGAACTCAAGCTGCTGTGCCGGTCGGAAAATGCCACCTTCCTGTTGCAGGCGGCGGGCAAACGCTACGCGCTGCGTCTGCATCGTCCTAACTATCACAGCAAAGCGGACATTCAGAGCGAGCTGCTGTGGCTGGATGCGCTGCGTGACATTGGCATCATGGTGCCGCAGGCGATCCCGGCCAGCGAGGGTGAGACCGTGCTGACGCTGCCGATGGCAAACGGCGCCGAGCGCTATGCCGTGTTGTTCCACTGGATTGAGGGTGACATGCCCACCACCGATGTCGATCCCAAAGCGTTTCAGCAGCTGGGTCACATCACCGCGCGCTTGCATCAGCACAGCCGCAGCTGGCAGAAACCGGCCGGTTTCCAGCGCATCATCTGGGATCATCACACTATGGTCAGCGATCATAGCCATTGGGGACGCTGGCAGGATGCGCCGAACCTCAATCCGGCCGATCACGGCATCGTCGCCGAAGCGGTAGCGCGCGTCGGGCAGGAGCTGCAGGGCTTTGGCAAAGGGGCGGATCGTTATGGTTTGATCCACGCCGATCTGCGTCTGACCAACCTGCTGCTGCATAAAGGCGAAACGCGGGTGATCGACTTTGATGACTGCGGACTCGGCTGGTATCTGCACGATCTGGCGGCGGCGATCAGTTTTGTTGAGCACCATCCGCGCGCCGCCGAATGGGTGGATAACTGGATCCTCGGTTACGAAAAAGTGGCGCACATCAGTGATGACGAGATGGCGCTGGTGCCGACGCTGCTGATCCAGCGCCGCATTCAGATGACGGCGTGGATGGGATCACACGCGGAAACGGAAATGGCACTGAGCCTTGGGCCGCGCTGGGCCGATCACTCGGTGCGCCTCTGCCGACGTTATCTGGAAACCAATCAGTTGCCGGTTGGCGTCTGATGCACCAGCAGTGAGCAGCTTTGCGCTGTCGCGGCGCAGCAAAGGTCGCCATTCATGGCGGCCCTGCGACAAAATCCGCAAATCATCCGCCTGGTACGAATATTGCTGGAATCCTCAACCTGTTTCACTCGCGCCACACGCAGAGGTTCCGATGCAATCACTCATAACACCCACTGAAGCCTTTAGCGCCTTGTCCGTCAGCGCCAGCAACCGCGGCGTTTTGGCGGCGGCGGCCACCGGACTGAGCGGGTTTATCACTGACAAAGGCGGCGATGTCGATCGTATTTTTGGCATCAGCGGCATCAACTCCGAACTGCTGGCGAGCCCCACGCTAAGCCTGGGTTTGGTGAACTACTGCCGCGTGATGGAAGAGGCAGCGCGTCATTCCGGTTTTGATAACTTCGGTTTGCATTACGGCAAGCAGTTCAAACCGCAGTCATTAGGCTTGATTGGGTATATCGGCCTCTGTTCGCCCACGCTGGAGCAGGCGCTGCACAACGTGGTGAATGCCTTTCCGTGGCATCAGCACGACACGCTGACGCGGCTGGTGGATAAAGGCGAGTGCTGGCGGCTCGATTATCAGGTGCGCCACGGCGCGATCCTCTCCAGACGTCAGGATGCGGAGCTGACGCTCGGTATGTTTCTCAACTTGATCCGCCACGTTGCCGGCAAAAACTGGGCACCGCGTGAAGTGCACTTCGAACATCCGCGCCCGGAGCAGTGGCACGAGCACTGCAAAGTATTTGATGCGCCGGTGTGGTTTGATCAACCGTTCAACTCATTACTGATCCCGAAACGCGATCTGCTGCGCAGCATGCCGGAACAAGATCCGATGTTGCTGATGGTGATGCAGGATGCTATCCGCCGCCTGAACAGTTGTGCCAGCCTGCAAAGCGTGGTGGAGCAGGCGCGATCGCAGGTCAATTTGTCACTGATGCAGGGCGAACCGGTGCTGGAAGAGATTGCCGAAAAAATGGGCCTGTCGAGCTGGTCGTTGCAACGGCGGCTGCGTGAAGAAGGCATCAGTTTCACGGCGCTGGTGGACAAGGTGCGCTGCGAGATGGCGACGCACTATCTGCAACAGAAGCAGCTGTCGATCTCAGAGATGGCGCTGCTGCTCGGCTATTCCGAAGTCAGCGCCTTCTCCCGCGCCTTCCGCCGCTGGTTTGGCATCAGCCCGCGCCAGTGGCGCCAGGATGGCTCGGCGTTGCCGGGGCAAAACCGAACCACGCTGGCTGGCTAGCGTCCGGCGGCGGCGGTAAATCTTTGCTTTGACCAATCAACTGCCAGGCGCGCAGGCACAGCGTTTCGTCGCCTTGCGTCTGCGTCACCGCGTAGCGCCCGCTGTTTTGCCACTCAAGCCGCACCAGACATTGCTGACCGGCATAACGGCGCGCATCGCGGAAATGCTGGTTGAGCTGATGCTGCATCTCATCAGCCCACTTGCAGGATGTGCTGCCCGGCGCGCTCTGCGGCTGACACAGGTTGGCGATGCTATCCTGTTGCTTTGGCTGAGAATGCTGACAAGCGCTGAGGCCCATAACAATCATTAATCCGCCCAATAATCCCGCCATTCGATTAATTAAATTCATTAATATGCCTGTATTTTCACTAAAGTTCCTCTCCCTCACTGCCGACAGTCTACAGACCGACTCAACCAATGCTATGGCATTACTCTGACTGTCGGCAGAACCAGAATTTGCCGCAGCCTCGCGGCTTTATCTCCTTTTGATTCATGGATTAGAAATGCAGAAAAAATATGCCCTTGCGGCACTCTCCTTGTTAAGCGCCACGCTGCTCAGCGGCTGCGCGACCGAATCGTCACGCGCCATTGAAGCGCCACAGGTACGTGCGGCCAGCCAGCCCGCGTATCAGGGCGTGCGCAGCCCGATTGCGGTTGGCCAGTTTGATAATCGCTCCTCGTACATGAACGGCATCTTCTCCGATGGCGTGGATCGTCTTGGCAATCAGTCGAAAACCATTTTGGTCACGCACCTGCAGCAGACCAATCGCTTCAACGTGCTGGATCGCAGCAACCTGAAAGAGTTGCAGCAGGAAGCCGGCTTTAAGAAGAGCGAGCAGAACATCAAAGGTGCGACTTACATCATCACCGGCGATATCACCGAATTTGGTCGCAAAGAAGTGGGCGATCAACAGCTGTGGGGCATTTTGGGGCGCGGTAAGAACCAGATCGCCTATGCCAAAGTCAACCTGAATGTGGTGGATGTCACCACCTCAGAAGTGGTGTACAGCGCGCAGGGCGCGGGTGAATTCAAGCTGTCAGCGCGTGAGATCGTCGGTTTCGGCGGCACCACCAGCTATGACTCCACTCTCAACGGCAAAGTGATGGATCTGGCGATTCGTGAAGCGGTAGATCATTTAGTGGATGGCATTAACAGTGGCGCATGGCGTCCGGCGAAATAAGGATATTGAGCATGAAAGGGTTGCAACTGAGTGCGGCGCTGATCGCTGCGGGTGTGCTGGCTGGCTGTGCGCCAAAAGGGCCGGAACCGATCTATTACTGGGGCGATTACCAGCAGCAGATCTATAGCTATTACCAAAAAGATAGCGATCCGCAGAAGCAGATCGAAGCGTTGAATCTGGATATTGAAAAAGCCAAATCGGTCAACAAACCGGTCGCGCCGGGCCTGCACGCGCAGCTCGGCCTGCTGTACGCCAAAACCGGTGCTACCGATAAAGCCTTCGGCCAGTTTGCCACCGAGAAGCAGCTGTTCCCGGAATCGGCGCCCTATATGGACTTTCTGATGAAGAAAAAACAAGGAGTTGCCCAGTGAACAAGCTGATTGTGTCTTTAGGCGTGCTGGCCACGCTGCTATTGACCGGCTGCGCGCACAAAAAACCGTACGATTACAGCGCCTTCCGCGCCAGCAAGCCGGCCTCAATTCTGGTGCTGCCTGCGGATAACCGCGCGCCGGATGTGAACGCGGCGAACAGCTTCACCTCGCTGGTGACCCGTCCGCTGGCGGAAGCGGGCTATTACGTGTTCCCGGTGGCGGTGGTGGATGAAACCTTCCAGCAGAACGGATTGACCAACGGCCATGAAATTCAGGCTGTCAGCCCGCAGCGTCTGCATGACATCTTCCACGCCGACAGCGCGCTGTACATTTCAGTGACCGATTACGGCAGCAGCTATCAGGTGATCCAGAGCGTGACCAGGGTGTCGGCGACGGCGCGTCTGGTGGATTTGCGCAGCGGTAAAGAGCTGTGGCAAGGCATTGCCACCGCCAGCGACGCGGAAGATGGCAACAACAATAATGGCGGTATTATTGGCATGTTGGTCTCTGCTGCGATTAAGCAGATTGCCAGCAATGTGTCGGATAAGGCACATACCATCGCCGGTGTGACCAGCGCCCGTCTGCTGGCGCAGAACGAGCAGGGCGGTTTGCTGGCCGGCCCTCGTTATAAGTTGGTGAGTACGCGATAAAAGAACGCAGTGAATCGTAGCGGCGCGAATTATCGCGCCGCTACCAATTGTGCGTTTTTAAGCGAGATCGCCCGGCAACTCCAGCTTGCTGTAACCCAGGCCATTCATCTTGCGGACACGGATCTGCACCGGAATACGCTCCTTCATCGCTTCGACATGGCTGATCACGCCGATGGTTTTGCCGCTGGCGTTGAGGGCATCGAGCGCATCCAGCGCGGTATCCAGCGTCTCGGCATCCAGCGTGCCGAAGCCTTCATCGAGGAACAGCGATTCGATGCGCGTTTTATGACTCACCAAATCTGACAGCGCTAACGCCAGCGCCAGGCTGACGAGAAAACTCTCGCCGCCCGATAGCGTGCGCGTATCGCGCGTGGCGTCAGCTTGCCAGGTATCAACCACTTCCAGCTCCAGTTCTTCACTGATGCGGCGTTGCAGTAGATAGCGACCGTGCAGGCGATCGAGCTGACGGTTCGCCAGCCACACCAGATGATCGAGCGTCAGACCTTGTGCGAAGCGGCGGAATTTATCGCCTTTGGCCGAACCTACCAGATCGTTCAGACGGCCCAGCTGTGCCAGTTCCACTTCATCGGTGGCGATTTGCGTCAGCAACGATTGCTGCTGCAAACGCTGTTGTGCATCGCTGTGTAACTGCTGCTGCGCTTCGCCCTGTTGACGGGCATTGTCACGTAACGTCACGCGCAGCTGTTCCAGCTGCTGCTGAATCGTGGCGGCGATCTCGTCGCTAAGTTCCAAAGGCCGCTGCTGCTGATGCGCCGTCCAGCGCTGCATAAGCTGTTCGCTGAGGGTGAGCTGCTGCTGGCGCTGCTGATCGAGCGTCTGTAACTGCTGGCGCAGCTGCTGCACCTCGCGCTCCTCCAGCAGGGCGGCACGCAGCGCGCGCTCATCGTCAAAATCACTCTGCTGCAGCGCGGCGAGGAAGGCGCTTTCTGCGGCGGCAGCGCGCTCACGCAAGGTGTGTTGCTGCGCCGCGATCTGCTCGCACTGGCCATTCAGGCCGTGCAGCATGCTTTGCGCCTGTTGCCACTGCTGAAGCTGCTGCGCCAGCGCCTGTTCACACTGTTGCAGCGCGGCATGCTGCTGCTGCCGGGCTTCTGCCACCAGACGATCGCCAAACAGCTGTTGACGCTGTTGTTGCTGCTGCTGGCGCTGCTGCTGCAAAGTGCTGAGCGTCTGCTGCAGCTCATCCAGCCGCTGCTGTTCACGCGCCAGATTCTGCTGCAGGCTGCTGCGCTCGCTTTCGGCTTTCACCAGCTGTGGCTGCAACTCGCCGTGTAACCGTTCATTTTCCTGCCATGCGGTCCAGCGTTGCTGTAAGGTGCGCAGCCAGCTTTCCCGCTCAGCGACATCTGGCAGGACGAGCTGATGCTGCGTCAGCTGCTGTTCCAGCTGCTGCGCCAGTTGCTGCATGGCGCTGCGTTCGCTGGCCTCGCGCTGGCTGATTTCATCCAGCGTCTGCTGCGTGCTGGCGATCTGCTGCTGCGCCAGCTGCTGCTGATTCTGATGCTGCTGCCACAGCTGCTGCTGTTGCAGATGCGCATCCTTTGCCTGCTGCAGCGCACGCGCAGCGTTTTCCCGCGTCTGCAGCTGCTGTTGCTGCAGCTGTTCCCGCGCATCCTGCTGCTGTTGCCACTGCGCAAAATCGTCCTGCTGCTCCAGCGTGCAGGTAAGTGCCAGCTCACCGCTCAGCGCTTGCCATTGGGTGTTCACCGTCGCCAGTTGCTGATCGTAATCGCTGATCTCCTGCTGCAACGCCTGCTGCTGTTGCAGCGACAGTTTCTGCTGCTCGCCTTTGGCGGTGCCGGACTCTTTTAGCTGCGCCACGCGTGTTTCCAGCGCGGTTAAACGCTGCTGATTGGCACCGGGCTCAAGCTGCTGATATTGCGCAATCGCCGGATGCTGGCACGAGCCGCACAGCGGGCAGGGCTGATCCGGCTGCAGTTTGGCGCGCTCGTCGGCCAGTTGGGCGATGGTGCGCTCCAGCTCGCAGATTTTGCGCACATCGAGCAGCGCCTGATGTTCCCGTTTGTACTCCTCGCGCAGCGCCTGCAACGCCTGTTCCGCGTTCTGATGCTGCTGCTGGAGCTGCGCCAGTTTCTGCTGACGCTGTAACCGCTGCGGTTGCAGCGCGCGCCACTGCGCGGCGAGCAGGTTAAGCTGCTGGCGCGCAGGGCGTTGGGTTTGATGCTGCGTCAGGGCGTCGCGCAGTTGTGCGCTGCCGATCTCCGCCTCAAGTGAAGTCAGTGCTTGCTCCGCTTGCAGACGCTGCTGCGCGGCCTGCGCTTCGGCTTGCTGCAACGGTTGCGCCGCCTGTTCACGCTGAGCCTGCGCCTGTTGATGCTGCTCCAGCTGGCTGCGGTGCTGTTGATGCTGTGCGATGAGCTGCGTCAGCGTCTGCTCGCGCTCATCCAGCCGGGCAATCTCCGTCTGCCAGCGCGTTAATTCCGCGCCCCAATGGGCGACAGCGGCTTCGCGGGCACGGAATTCCTGCTGCAGCGCCAGCTGTTGTTGTAAACGTTCACTTACCTGCTGTTGCTGGCTGAGTGCGGTTTGGCTGGATTGCAGCGCCTGTTGTTGCTGCAGATGCAATCGCTGCTGTTCATCCAGCTGCTGCGCGAGGGTGGTGATGCGTTGATCGAGCGGGATAACCTGCTCGGTGAGCAGCATTTCAAGCTGCTGCTGTTGCTGTAACGCCTGTTCGCGCGCCTGCTGCGCGGCCTGATAATGGTTTTCGCCCTGTTGCAGCGCGGTTTTGGCTTGCTGCCGTTGCGCCTGCAGCTGCTGCGATTGCTGTTCCAGCGTACGCAGATCGCCCTGCAACTGTTCGCGCTGCTGCAACTTCTCGCGCAGTTTTTCTGCCGGTTCGGCGCGCGCCAGCCGCTGACGATCGCCATCCGCCTGCTGCCAGGCCTGTTGCGCGGCAAGCAGCGTCTGTTCGGCCTGCTGCTGCTCTTGCGTTAGCTGTTGCTGCTGCACCAGCCATTGCTGCTGATGCTGCGCCAGCGTTAGCTGTTCGCTGAGAATTTTCTCCTGCGCACCAAGTTCTGCCAGCTGCTGCGTCAATTCTGCCCGGCGCGCTTCATCCAGCAGCGACATGCCACCGGCGCGGGCGCGCAGCGTATCCAGCTCGCTGCGCGCGGTGCGCCAGCGCTCGTAGATCTGAACCGAGATTTGTCCGTAGATTTCGGTGCCGGTCAGCTCTTCCAGCAGCTCGGCGCGTTCGCCGGGTTTGGCATTCAGGAAGGCGGCAAACTGGCCTTGCGACAGCATCATTGAGCGGGTAAAGCGGGCGAAATCGAGCCCCGACAGGGTCTCAATCGCTTTCAGCTTGTCGCCAACTTTATCGGCGATGATCTGATTATCGGCCATACGCGCCAGCTCGACGCGCGGTGCCTGCAGCTTACCGTCGGCTTGGCCGCGCGCGCGGTTCTGGCTCCAGAAGGCGCGCCAGGCTTCGCCTTTGATCTCAAACTCCACTTCCGCCAGACACTCAGCGGTGTCGCGGGTGATCAGCTCGTTCTGGGTTTGCGACAGCGTGCCGAGGCGCGGCGTCTGATGATAGAGCGCCAGGCAAATCGCATCGAGTAAGGTGGTTTTGCCCGCCCCGGTGGCGCCGGTAATGGCAAATAAGCCGTTGCTGGCAAAGGGCTCGCGACGGAAATCGATAAACCATTCGCCGCGCAGCGCATTGAGGTTTTTAAAGCGTAGCGTCAAAATTTTCATGCGGATGGATTCTCCAGCGCGGCAAGCTGGGTGCGGAACAGCTGCGTTAACTGCTCGGCCTGCCCGGCATCCAGCTGATCTTCCTGCGCCAGTCGGCGAGCAAACACGTCTTCCACTTTTAGTTCGCTCAGGGTTTCGTTCTCCAGCCGTTCGAGGCTGCGCTGCCGCTGTTCGCGGCTGCGGCGCACCAGCAGCACTTCGACCGGCAGATTTTCGGTGAGCGCTTCAATGCGACGTTGCAGATCGCTGAGATATTCCTGCGTGGTGATCTCAATATCCAGCCAGACTGGCTGTTCGCTGGCGCTCGCGCTGAACTGCGCCAGCTGATGTTCAATCTCCGCCATCGAGCCTTTCAGCATCTGCATCGGCTGGAAGTGCGGGATGGTTAGCGGCGTAACGGTATCGAGCGTGGTGCTGAATTCCAGCAGGAAGACGCTTTTCTCGCGGCCAAGCTCATCAAAACTGAGCGGAATCGGCGAGCCGCTGTAACGAATGTGCTCGCTGTTGGCGATGCGCTGGGCGCGATGGATGTGACCGAGCGCGATGTAATCGGCGGGCGGAAACGCCTGCGCCGGGAAGGCATCCAGCGTGCCGATATAGATGTCGCGCACTGAATCGCTTTTAGTCACGCCAACGGTGGTGAGATGGCCGGTGGCGATGATCGGCAGCGTAACGTCCTGCGCATCGCGCTGCGCCTGCGCGGCGGCAAAACAGTGCTGATAATGCTGCTCGATCGCCTCCAGCAGCGAGATCTGCTTCTCGCGGCCGGATTGGCCGGCCTGGCTGCGCAGAATGTCGCGCGGACGCAGATAAGGAATGGCGCACAGCAGCGCACCCGGCGCGCCATCACGCTGCTTCAGGGTTAACACCTGCTGTTCGCCCTGCGGCGTGGCGCTGGTGATCACCTGCGTATTCAGGCATGCCAGCAGCTCGCGCGATTCATTCAGCGTCGCCACCGAGTCGTGATTGCCCGCCAGCACCACCAATTGGCAGCCGCTTGGCTGCAGCGCCACCACAAACCGGTTAAACATTTCACGCGCGTAGCTCGGCGGCGAACCGGTATCAAACAGATCGCCGGCGATAATCAGCGCATCCACCTGATGCTGCACAATCTGATCCAGCAGCCAGTCGAGAAACGCCTGATGTTCCCGCGCGCGACTTTTGCTGTAAAAGAACTGACCGAGATGCCAGTCAGCGGTGTGAATGATGCGCATGTTTGCTCCGTGCTCTGTTTAGCGAAGGCGAATTATAACCACTTAAGATCACAAAGAAAAAAAGCAGAATTTTATTGTGACATTTCTGTTTTTTATCTATCTATCTTAGGGCGGTGTTTTCATAAAAGTGTCACAAAACTGACGCATAATGGCGCCGCAAATCCCAGTGACACGGTGTCACACTAGCAGGAGTTACAATGGCTAAGCGCATTTTGGTTGTGGAAGACGAAGCTCCCATCCGTGAAATGTTATGTTTCGTGCTGGAACAGAATGATTACCAGCCTATTGAGGCGGAAGACTATGACAGCGCGATTGGTAAGCTGATCGAACCCTGGCCTGATTTGATTCTGCTGGACTGGATGTTGCCCGGCGGCAGCGGGATTCAGTTTATTAAGCATTTGAAGCGCGAAGCCATGACGCGCGACATTCCGGTGATGATGCTGACGGCGCGCGGTGAAGAAGAAGATCGCGTGCGCGGTCTGGAAGTGGGCGCGGATGATTACATCACCAAGCCATTCTCACCGAAAGAGCTGATGGCGCGTATCAAAGCGGTGATGCGCCGTATTTCGCCGATGGCGGTGGAAGAGGTAATTGAGATGCAGGGCCTGAGCCTTGATCCTTCCTCACATCGTGTGATGTCGGAAACCACGCCGCTGGAGATGGGACCGACCGAGTACAAACTGCTGCACTTCTTTATGACGCACCCGGAACGCGTGTACAGCCGCGAACAGCTGCTGAACCATGTTTGGGGCACCAATGTGTATGTCGAAGATCGCACCGTCGATGTGCATATTCGCCGTTTACGTAAAGCACTGGAATTAACCGGCCATGATCGCATGGTTCAAACCGTGCGCGGAACAGGGTATCGTTTCTCTGCCCGCTATTAAACGTAAACGGAGTGTTTACCGTGCTGGAACGACTCTCCTGGAAGAGATTGTTGACCGAGCTGGCGCTGGTCTGTTTACCTGCGCTGGTGTTGGGTCTGTTGTTCGGATATCTGCCGTGGCTGCTGCTGATTGCGGTGACCGGCGTGATGTTCTGGCACTTCAGAAATCTGATGCGTCTGTCGCACTGGCTGTGGGTCGATCGTTCAATGACGCCGCCCACCGGACGCGGCAGCTGGGAACCGCTGTTTTATGGCCTGTACCAGATGCAATTGCGCAACCGGCGGCGTCGCCGCGAGCTGGGCAATCTGATCAAACGTTTCCGCAGCGGGGCAGAATCGCTGCCGGATGCGGTGGTGCTGACCACCGAAGAGGGCACTATTTTCTGGTGCAACGGCCTGGCGCAGCAGCACCTTGGCTTGCGCTGGCCGGAAGATAACGGCCAGAACATCCTCAATTTGCTGCGTTATCCTGAATTTTCCCGCTATATCCGCCAGCGCAAGTTCGACATGCCGCTGACCCAGATCCTCAATAATCAGCGTCATATGGAATTCCGCGTGATGCCTTACAGCGAAGGTCAGTGGCTGATGGTGGCGCGTGATGTCACCCAGATGCATCAGCTGGAAGGCGCGCGACGCAACTTCTTTGCTAACGTCAGTCATGAACTGCGCACGCCGTTAACGGTATTGCAGGGTTATCTGGAAATGATGGACGACTCGGTGATGAACGAGCGCACGCGCAGCAAGGCGTTGCATACCATGCAAGAGCAGACGCGCCGCATGGACAGCCTGGTGAAGCAGTTGCTGACCTTGTCGCGTATCGAAGCGGCGCCAGCCATCGATCTCAAAGAGACGGTTGATGTGCCGGGCATGCTGATGCTGTTGCAGCGTGAAGCGGAAACGCTGAGTCAGGGACGTCACACCATCCATTTCCATACCGATCCGCATCTGAAAGTGTTCGGCAATGATGAGCAGCTACGTAGCGCCATTTCCAATCTGGTCTATAACGCGGTGAATCACACGCCCGATGGCACGCGCATCGACATCAGCTGGCTGCGCACCAAACAAGGCGCGCAGTTTAAGGTGTGTGATGACGGGCCGGGCATTAGCGAGCAGCATCTGCCACGCCTCACCGAGCGTTTCTATCGCGTGGATAAAGCGCGTTCGCGCGCCACCGGCGGCAGCGGATTGGGGCTGGCGATCGTGAAGCATGCGTTGGGACATCACAACGCGCGACTGGAGATCACCAGCGTGCCGCATCAGGAAACCTGTTTCAGCTTCCTGCTGCCGCCACGCTTGATTGTGGCTAACGTGATGCAAGAGCGGGTTAATTAAGGTTGTAGGATCGCTATTCATGGCGTCATACTTGTCAGTTAATAAAGCCTTTTTGGTGCGGGCGCTGACACATCTGCTGCGTCACGGGCCGTCCTCGCGCCGCTAGCGCGGTACCTTCGGCTTCCACGTTGTGCCGACGGACCGTTCGCGGATCGGCCTTCCCTGGCCGACCCCGAACTGCCTCGCGCATCCATGCGCGAGGCTCCTGGCCCAACGTAAAAGTCTCAGCGCTGCGAATGGCCCTTTTGCCGCAGCAGACGCGCCAGCGCCTGAAGCGAATGAGTCCTTTTCAACAACACGCACTGAAGCTTATGAGCAGGCCGGGGGCACTTTTGGGCAGGCAATCCGCAGCGCTGAACGAAGCGAGGAAGCCAGAAGAGCCCGCAGGACGCGGGCGAAAGGCGGAGCCGGGACAAGGAAGTCCCGTCTCCGCCGGTCCGTCAGGCAGACGAGCGAAGTGAAGGTATCGCGTAAGCGGCGTGAGGACCGCCGGACCAAAAGTGACCCCGGCCTGCGCACTCGTCGTTGGTTTAATTGACAAGCATTACGCCTTCATGGAGACCAATTCCCGCCTCATTAACAACCCATACGCAATGTATTGCGTGATAAATCGCACCGCTCCAGAATAGGCGTCTTACTGAATTGCGGAATCGCCAATGAAATCGCTGTTGATCTCCCTCTTGCTGCTTTGCTCTGCTTTGGCACACGGCCAACAAACCATGCTAACCGGCAATCTGAGCAGCGTTGGATCGGATACGCTGGGTTATCTGATGACGTTATGGGGCGAGGATTTCAGCCGCCAGTCGCCGGGGGTCAACGTTCAGGTGCAGGCGGCGGGATCTTCTACTGCGCCGACCGCGCTGGCGGCAGGTGCTGCCCAGTTGGGCGCGATGAGCCGGCCGATGCAGATCGACGAACGTCAACTTTTTACCGCGCGCTACGGCTATCCGCCGCTGGCGGTGCCGGTGGCGATGGATGCGCTGGTGGTAGTGGTTAATCAGGACAATCCACTGCCGCGCATCGCGCCGCAACAACTCGATGCGCTGTTCTCCATCACGCGTCTGTGCGGCGGGCAACAGGTGCCGCAGCGCTGGGGCGATCTCGGCCTGAGCGAAGGCCAGTGGGCCACGCGCAGCATCCAGCGCTATGGCCGCAACTCGGCGTCGGGAACGTGGGGCTTCTTTAAGCAGCAGGCGCTGTGCAAAGGTGATTTCCGTGCTGATGTCGCTGAATTCCCCGGCTCTGCGGCGGTGGTACAAGCCGTTGCCGCCACGCCCAACAGCATCGGTTATGCCAGTTTTGGCTTTCATCTCAGCGGCGTGAAAATGCTACCGGTGGTCACGGCGAACGGCGACAGCGTGATGCCGGATGCCGAATCGATTCGCAGCGGCCGCTATCCGTGGTCGCGCCCGCTTTATATCTACGTCAACAAAGCACCCGGCAAACCGCTGCCGCCGCTGGTGAATGCCTTTCTGCATCAGGTGTTATCGCCACAAGGTCAGCGTCGGGTGAGCGAAGCGGGTTATCTGCCGTTGTCAGATAGCCAGATGGCGCAAGCGCGAGCGGCAATTGAGGGAAATTGAAGAACGTGCATCTGAACATGAAATAGTTTCATGTAAGCTGAATTTTCTTCCGTTGCCGAAAGGGTAACAGCGTGGCATTCTTCATGGACATATAGCCGTCCAGATGGCTGAAATAACCCAGCGAAATTATACCCTGACGCAACTATGCGCTCAGCCAGGAGATAAAATGCCACGTCATAACCCGTTCCGCGCCGATACCGTCGGCAGTTTTCTGCGTCCCGCAGCCATCAAGCAGGCGCGTGTGCAGTTTGCCAATGGCGAAATCAACGCTGATCAACTGCGTCAGGTTGAAGATCGCGAAATCCGCCATGTAGTGGAGCAGCAGCGTGCCAACGGCCTGCAGATCGTTACCGATGGTGAATTCCGTCGCGCTTGGTGGCACTTCGATTTCTTCGGCGATTTGCACGGCGTCGAGCTGTTCGAAGCGGAGCAGGGCATTCAGTTCAACGGCGTGCAGACCAAAGCGCACGGCGTGAAAGTCACCGGTAAAGTGGCCTTTAATCCTCAACACCCGATGCTGGATCACTTCCGCTTCCTGCAAAGCGTGGCGGGCGATGCGGTTGCCAAGATGACCATTCCCAGCCCAAGCGTGCTGCACTTCCGCGGTGGCCGTAAGGTGATCGATGCCACGGTGTATCCCGATCTGAAAGAGTACTTCGCCGATCTGGCGCAGACCTACAAAGACGCCATCAAAGCGTTTTATGCGGCTGGTTGCCGTTATCTGCAGCTGGATGACACGGTGTGGGCCTATCTGTGCTCAACCGAACAGCAGCAGCAGATCCGCGAGCGTGGTGAAGATCCACAGGAACTGGCGCGCATCTATGCTGAAGTGCTGAATACTGCACTGGAAGGTAAGCCAGAGGATCTGACCGTTGGGCTGCATGTTTGTCGCGGCAACTTCCGCTCAACCTGGATTTCCGAAGGTGGCTATGAGCCGGTCGCCGAAGTGCTGTTTGGCGGCGTGAATATCGATGCTTTCTACCTTGAGTATGACAACGAACGTTCAGGTGGTTTTGAGCCGCTGCGCTTCCTCAAGCCGGGTCATCAGCAAGTGGTGCTGGGTTTGATCACCACCAAAACCGGCGAGCTGGAGGATGCGCAGCAGGTGAAAGCGCGTTTGCAGGAAGCGTCACAGTTCGTGAGCCTTGATCAAATCTGCCTCAGCCCGCAGTGTGGCTTTGCCTCAACCGAAGAGGGCAACAGCCTGAGCGAAGAGCAGCAGTGGCAGAAGATTCGTCTGGTGGTCGATATAGCAAGAACAGTCTGGTAATGCTGTAAAGTTAGCCAAACAGGCGCGTAAATCGCGCCTTTTGTGCATCTGCAGGCTGATTTATGCAAAGAGATCTCTCGCATCGAGGAAACATTTAGCAAATCATCTGAGGTGTTTTGCCGCTATTCCACCGTGATTCACTGCTTTCTTCCACTATCTTGTTATATCCTTCTGGTTTTTCGATCCTGTATTGCCTTTCTTCGCTATAAACGTTCTAATTTGCGCCGTTGTCGATTTATCCCTCTGCGAACAGAAGAAAAGTAGATTAAATCACCTGCGCTTTAACGATTAGTCCCGCATAACACGCTGGTCTTGCCTGATAAGCCCTTGTTTTAGCGCATCCAGAGGACAACACGAACTCAACTTCCACCGCAACATCAGCTACAGGCAGTACAGAAGTTTATGACACATCGTTTAACCTCCAAGGATATCCTGGCGCTGGGCTTCATGACGTTTGCCCTGTTCGTTGGCGCAGGAAATATCATCTTCCCACCGATGGTGGGGATTCAGTCTGGCGAACACGTTTGGATTGCGGCTTTCGGCTTCCTGATTACGGCTGTTGGCTTACCGGTGATCACCGTCATCGCGCTGGCGCGTGTGGGCGGCGGCATTGATGCGCTGAGCTCGCCGATTGGTAAAGCCGCAGGCTTGCTGTTGGCGACCGTGTGTTACCTGGCTGTTGGCCCGCTGTTTGCCACGCCGCGTACCGCCACCGTTTCCTTTGCCGTAGGTATTGCACCGCTGACCGGCGACGGCACGCTGCCGCTGTTCATTTACAGCCTGATTTACTTCGCGCTGGTGATTGGCATCTCACTGTATCCGGGCAAACTGCTGGATACCGTCGGCCACTTCCTCGCTCCGCTGAAAATTCTGGCGCTGATTGTGCTCGGCGTTGCCGTGCTGATCTGGCCGGCCGGTGGCGTTTCGCCGGGCACCGAAGAGTATCAGCGTGCCGCCTTCTCCAGCGGTTTCGTTAATGGTTATCTGACCATGGATACGCTGGGAGCGCTGGTGTTCGGTATCGTCATCGTCAATGCGGCGCGCTCACGCGGTGTTGAAGATGCCAAACTGCTGACGCGCTACACCATGCTGGCGGGCATCATCGCCGGTATCGGTTTGACGCTGATTTACCTGACGCTGTTCAAACTCGGTAACGATAGCGGCGCATTGGTGGCGCAAAGCGCGAACGGTGCTGAGATTCTGCATGCTTACGTGCAGCAGACCTTCGGCGGCATGGGCAGCTTCTTCCTTGCGGCACTGATCTTCGTCGCCTGCATGGTGACGGCGGTGGGCCTGACCTGCGCCTGTGCAGAATTCTTTGCGCAATATGTTCCGCTGTCGTATAAAACGCTGGTATTTATTCTGGGTCTGTTCTCGATGGTGGTGTCGAATCTCGGTCTGAGCCATCTGATTCAGATTTCGATTCCGGTGCTGACGGCGATTTATCCGCCATGCATCGTGCTGGTTGTGCTGAGCTTCACGCTGAAGTTCTGGAACAAAAGTTCGCGTATTATCGCGCCGACCATGCTGGTAAGCCTGCTGTTCGGTATCGTTGATGCCATCAAAACCACCAGCTTTAAAGATGTGTTGCCGCTGTTCAGTCAGCATTTGCCGCTGGCCGATCAGGGACTTTCCTGGTTGCCGCCATCGCTGGCGATGCTGGTGATTGCCGCGGTAGTTGATCGGGCAAAAGGACGTGAGCAGGTCGCAGTTCATCAGTAAGCGACATTGCTGTTAATTCCAACCACGGGCTTGCCCGTGGTTTTTCATTTTCAAGGTACTGAGTGTTATGCAAGAAACCAATAAGCTCAAACGCGGACTGAGCACGCGCCACATTCGCTTTATGGCGCTGGGATCGGCGATTGGCACCGGGCTGTTTTACGGCTCGGCAGATGCCATCAAAATGGCGGGTCCAAGCGTGCTGCTGGCGTACATCATCGGCGGTGCGGTGGCGTACATCATCATGCGTGCGTTGGGGGAAATGTCGGTCAACAACCCGCAGGCCAGCTCATTCTCGCGCTATGCGCAGGATTATCTTGGCCCGCTGGCCGGATACATCACCGGCTGGACCTACTGTTTTGAAATCCTGATTGTGGCGATTGCCGACGTAACGGCTTTTGGTATCTACATGGGCGTGTGGTTCCCCGATGTGCCGCACTGGATTTGGGTGCTGAGCGTGGTGCTGATTATCGGCGCCATCAACCTGATGAGCGTGAAAGTCTTTGGCGAAGTGGAGTTCTGGTTCTCCTTTTTCAAAGTCGCCACCATCATCATCATGATTCTCGCCGGCTTCGGCATGATTTTCTGGGGCATCGGCAACGGCGGCCAGCCGACCGGCATTCACAATCTGTGGACCAACGGCGGCTTCTTCGCGCACGGCATTGTCGGCATGCTGCTGTCACTGCAGATGGTGATGTTTGCCTACGGCGGCATTGAGATTATCGGGATTACTGCCGGTGAAGCGGAAGATCCGAAGACCTCGATTCCACGCGCCATCAACTCCGTACCGATGCGTATTCTGGTATTCTACGTTGGTACGCTGTTCGTCATCATGTCGATTTATCCATGGAATCAGGTGGGCACTTCTGGCAGTCCGTTCGTGCTGACCTTCCAGCATTTGGGTATTGCGGCGGCGGCATCAATTCTTAACTTCGTGGTGCTGACGGCGTCGCTGTCGGCGATTAACAGCGATGTGTTTGGCGTGGGGCGTATGCTGCACGGCATGGCGCAACAGGGCCACGCACCGAAGGTATTCCAGAAGGTTTCGAATCGCGGAATTCCGTGGGTGACCGTTTTGGTGATGATGCTGGCGATGCTGATTGCGGTGTATCTCAACTACCTGATGCCAGAGAAAGTGTTCCTGGTGATCGCCTCGCTGGCGACCTTTGCTACCGTTTGGGTGTGGATCATGATTCTGCTGTCGCAGATCGCCTTCCGCCGCAAGATTGGCAAAGAGCAAGCCGGTAAGCTTGATTTTGCCATGCCGGGCGGTAGCGCTACCGCATGGTTCGGCGTGCTGTTCTTGGCCTTCATTATTGGGCTGATTGGTTACTTCCCGGATACGCGCGTGTCGCTGTACGTTGGTTTTGCGTGGATTGCGCTGCTATTACTGGCGTGGCCGCTAGTGAAAAAGCGTAAAAGCTGATGATATTGTAAGGTCGCCATTGATGGCGACCTTTTTTATCGATGACGATTAAACATAATATAAAAAAATAATCACGCTATCCCTAAATAATAAAATGCCAAAAAATATCTCGGCGCATCCTGGCGCCGAAAAAGAACAACAAAAAAGGAGAAAATAAGTATTACTAAGGGATGTTTGACTTGCGCAGCATATCGTATTTTTATTGATGCCGGGATGTTTAAGAAAAAAAGAGAAAATTCTCACTTCGGAATAGAATATTACTTACAGCGCGCTTAAGTAATTTTGCATGAAGGTTAAGTTCGCATAAATTAACGAACTTAACCGATTACGGAAATTATAACGATAAATGCCCAGGCAGCAGCGCTCTCAGCTGCGGATAAATCACCGCATTAGCCAGCAACACCGGATTGCCGTTCTGCAAGCCGTGATTAGCCAGATAATCGTTGGTAATGCCGCCCGCTTCGCGCATCAGCACAATGCCCGGCAAGCCATCCCACGGATTCATATGCGCTTCGTAGTAACCAATTAAGCGACCGGCCGCCGCCCATGCGCTCATCAACGCCCCCGAGCCGTTGCGGATAAACATGCCGCCCTGCGCCAGTAATGCGCTGATAAAAGTGGTCAGCGGTTCAATCGGTTGGCTGTTGGAGCTGCTCAGACCAAGCAATCCCTGATCGAGCTGCTGCGCGCTGTGCGCCTGAATGCGCTTATCATTAACCCAAGCACCTTTGCCGCGGCAGGCGTGAAAGGTTTCATGATGATTGGGATCGCACACCACACCAATCACCGCTTCGTTTTCACAAACGATCGCCAGCGATACGCACCAGTTGTGCAAGCCGTTAAGAAAGCTGCTGGTGCCATCAATCGGATCGAGCACCCAGATAAAGCGTGCGCCAGCAGTATTGCCACCGCTCTCTTCACCCAACACCGCATCGTCAGGAAAGCGTTCGTGGATCAGATGCTTGACCAATGCCTCAACGTTGCGATCGGCTTCGCTGACCACATCCTGCAGATCTTTCTTATGCTCAACCACTAATTGATGACGTTGCTGATACCAGGATAGAGCCCGGCTGGCGGCGGTTTTGGCAACATCACAGGCGAAATGATAACGTGCGTCGAGTTCGGTAAGCGAAGCTGATGACATCTTTCCCTCTTATGATTTTCAGGCTGGCGAAGCAACAACAGACGCCAAAAATGGCGTATTGGCTGTGTGACGAAGTTAACAAAAGTTAAGAAAGGCTTCATTAAGCCGCAGATGGCTGCGCGTGACAAGAGGGGGAAAAGCCCGCCAGTGAAATTTTTCTTCTTACTGGCGGGTAATACGGGATGAAGCCTTAATGGCGGGTTCTTACGCCAATTTGACGCATGTCATTACCGGTTGGCGATTGATGGACGCGCAGACCAAAAGTAGGTAGCACCGCGTAAATATGGTCAAAGATATCCGCTTGAATATTCTCGTACTCTTTCCACACCGTGGTGTTGGTGAATACATACACTTCCAGCGGCAAACCGTTTTCACCTGGCGCTAACTGCCGCACCATTAACGTCATCTCTTGATGAATACGCGGATGCTGCTCCAGCCAGCTCTGCAGCCAGACGCGGAAGGTACCGATATTCGTCAGGCGGCGACCGTTGAGTGGTGAATCTAAATCACAGCCCAGTTGCGCATTCCATGCGGCCACTTCTTCGCTTTTGCTATCCAGATACGGTGCCAGCAGATGCGCACTTTTCAGCTGCTGCATCATGGCATCATCAAGGAAGCCAATACTGGTGGTATCAATATGAATGCTGCGCTTAATGCGACGCCCACCGGATTCCGACATGCCGCGCCAGTTTTTAAAGGAGTCGGAAATTAAGGCGTAAGCGGGAATGGTAACAATGGTGTTATCCCAGTTGCGCACTTTTACCGTGGTTAAAGAAATATCGATGACCGCACCGTCTGCACCATATTTCGGCATTTCCAGCCAGTCATTCATTTTCAGCATATTATTGGCCGCCAACTGAATACCGGCCACCAGACCCAGAATTGGATCTTTAAATACCAGCATCAGCACCGCGGTCATGGCACCGAGTCCGGTGATCAATACGCCGGGCGATTTACCCAACAGCAGCGAAATAATCATGATTACCATTAAAATGGCGGCGATCAATTTCACGCTCTGGATAATACCGCGCAGCGGCAATTGCTGTGCCAGCATGCTGTTCGCGCTGAGCTGCTGCAGTAAATCCAGCAAGGAGAACAACATCAGCAGGGCGAAGATCATCATCCACAGCTGGGCGAAAATCAGCAGCGCTGCATAGATCTGAGCACTGTCGTGCAGGAAGAGTTCAGTCTGTAATTTGAATAGCACACCTTGCATCAGCCAGACGCTGCGGCTAAACAGGCGACTGTTAATCAGCGCTTTTGGCCACTGACGGCTACTTTTCTCGGTGTAGCGACGCAGCAGCGGCAAGATAGCGCGGTGCAGAATGGCGTGAGTAAGCAGTGAGATGGCAAAGATTATGGCAATCACTATCCCCAACGCCAGGATGTGCGTGTAGCTAAGACCGGCTTCTGCGAGCCGGTTGGCAATAAGATGCTGCATGAGATTTCCCTGAGTGTGACGAAGATTAAGGTCACGCAGGGTAGGTGATGGGAAATTTCCCGTCCAACAGACGGGTCTTGAATTACCTAATATTACAATTCCTGCGCGCGCGCGGCGGCCATTAAGCGCGGATAAAACTGGAAGAATAGCGGCTTAAGTTGCTCGTAGTGATCAACAAAATCCTGATAGGAGTCGCGCAGCGCGGCTAAGCGCGGACGGCGATGCGCCATGCCGTTGAGCACGCGTGCCAGCCGCGTTGGTTCGGCATAGTGCTCAAACCAGCGTTCGCGCCACATCACTGCGTTCAGCTCAATGAAACCTTCCGGCGTGCCCGCCAGCTGCGGCACGATGTTTTGTTCAGCCGCCGCGGTAAATGCCACCAGCGACTGCGTTGGGTTGAATTTATCCCAGTGCAGCGCGAGGAAATGGTCCCAAATCACGTCGAGCGTGATGGGGGCCACGCGGCGCGTTTCCGGACGAAACAGCGCACGCGCAATCCGCACTTCGGGCAGGTTATCGGTCAGGACGTCGAGGCGACGATGCATGGCAATGCCATCCACCACCGGTGCAGGCCATTGTGATTGCACGTTGCCGCGCACGAAATCGGCCATGAGATTGCCCAGCAGAGAGCTGTTAGCCAGCTGCGCCAGGTGAAGGTGAGCGAGAAAGTTCATGGCGCATTATATACACGTCATACATCAAGTTACAGGTGCGTGGGCTGCTCTCGTTTGCCGCCTGCCTGCACCTCGAATTATTTTGTGTATTCGCAGAATCACAGAAGCGCAGCCAGTTGTTCAGAATTTGCCGCTTTTCCGCTAGACTATGCCGCCTGATTTTAAGTCCTGAAGAAGTGAAGCATGCGCGTAGCCGATTTTACCTTTGAGTTGCCAGAATCCTTAATCGCCCACTATCCGCAGGCGCAGCGAAGCGGTTGCCGCTTGCTATCGCTGGATGGTCCAAGCGGCGCGTTAAGCCACGGCGTATTTACAGACGTGATGGATAAGCTCAATCCGGGCGATCTGCTGGTGTTCAACAACACCCGCGTGATTCCGGCGCGCGTCTTTGGGCGTAAAGCCAGCGGCGGCAAAATCGAGATGCTGGTTGAGCGCATGCTGGACGATAAGCGCGTGCTGGCGCACGTGCGCGCCTCCAAAGCGCCCAAGCCGGGCGCAGCGCTGCTGCTAGGCGATGACGAAAGTGTCAAAGCCACGATGGTGGCGCGCCATGACACACTGTTTGAGATCGCCTTCGAAGACGATCGCGCGGTGCTGGATATTCTCAACAGCGTCGGCCATATGCCGCTGCCGCCGTATATTGATCGTCCGGATGAAGATGCTGACCGTGAGCTGTACCAGACCGTGTACGGCGTGCGTCCCGGCGCCGTCGCCGCACCGACCGCCGGTTTGCACTTTGACGAGCCGCTGCTGGAAGCGCTGAAAGCTAAAGGCGTCGAGATGGCGTTTGTCACGCTGCACGTCGGTGCCGGGACTTTCCAGCCAGTGCGCGTTGAAACCATCGAGGATCACATCATGCATGCCGAATACGCGGAAGTGCCGCAGGATGTGGTGGATGCGGTGCTGGCGTGTAAAGCACGCGGCAACAAAGTGGTCGCCGTGGGCACCACCTCAGTACGTTCGCTGGAGAGCGCCGCGAAGGCCAGCCAGGATGCGCTGATTGCACCCTTCTTCGATGACACACAGATTTTCATCTATCCCGGCTATCACTATCAGGTGATCGATGCGCTGATCACCAACTTCCATCTGCCGGAATCGACCCTGATTATGCTGGTTTCGGCCTTTGCTGGTTATCAGCACACCATGGCGGCTTATCACAGCGCGGTGGCAGAGCAGTACCGTTTCTTTAGCTACGGGGATGCGATGTACATCACCCGTAATCCACAAGCGCCTGACGAAAGCGTCGGCGCATAATTGAATCAGACTGTTTCTCTGATCAGAGGTTAATGTGAAATTTGAATTAGATACTACCGACGGGCGCGCGCGCCGTGGCCGTCTGGTCTTTGATCGTGGCGTTGTTGAAACCCCAGCATTTATGCCCGTGGGCACTTACGGCACGGTGAAAGGCATGACGCCGGAGGAAGTGAAAGAGACCGGCGCGCAAATCCTGCTCGGCAACACCTTCCACCTGTGGCTGCGCCCAGGTCAGGAGATCATGAAACTGCACGGCGACCTGCACGATTTCATGAACTGGCAAGGACCGATCCTTACCGATTCCGGCGGCTTCCAGGTGTTCAGCCTTGGCGATATCCGTAAGATCACCGAAGCGGGCGTGCACTTCCGTAACCCGATCAACGGCGATCCGATTTTCCTCGATCCGGAAAAGTCGATGGAAATTCAGTTCGATCTCGGTTCTGACGTGGTGATGATCTTCGACGAATGTACGCCGTATCCGGCGGATTGGGATTACGCCAAACGTTCGATGGAGATGTCGTTGCGCTGGGCACAACGCAGCCGCGATCGCTTCGATTCACTCGGCAATAAAAATGCATTATTCGGCATTATTCAGGGCGGTGTTTACGAAGATTTACGAGATGTCTCGGTTAAAGGTCTGGTAGAGATTGGCTTTGATGGGTACGCTGTGGGCGGCCTGGCGGTGGGTGAACCTAAAGAGGACATGCACCGAATCCTGGAGCACGTCTGTCCGCAAATTCCGCAAGACAAACCGCGTTATTTGATGGGCGTCGGCAAGCCAGAAGATCTGGTGGAAGGCGTTCGCCGCGGTATCGATATGTTTGACTGCGTTATGCCAACGCGCAATGCGCGCAATGGTCATCTGTTTGTTACCGATGGCGTGGTGAAAATTCGTAATGCCCGGTATAAAGATGACACCGCAACGCTGGATGCAGAGTGTGATTGTTACACCTGTCGCAATTATAGCCGCGCCTACTTGCATCATCTTGATCGCTGTAACGAAATACTGGGCGCACGCCTGAATACGATTCACAATCTGCGCTATTACCAGCGTTTGATGGCCGGTTTACGTAAGGCTATCGAAGAGGGTAAATTAGAGCACTTTGTTAGCGAGTTCTACCAACGGACGGGGAAGGCGGTTCCTCCGCTGAACGTCTGATAATTCATCAATGAGGGAAATTTAATGAGCTTTTTCATTTCTGACGCCGTAGCCGCAGCAGGCGCACCGTCTCAGGGAAGTCCGTATTCTCTGGTGATCATGCTGGTGGTATTTGGTCTGATCTTCTACTTCATGATTCTGCGTCCGCAGCAGAAGCGTACTAAAGATCACAAGAAACTGATGGATTCCATCTCTAAAGGTGATGAAGTGCTGACCAGCGGTGGTTTAGTTGGCCGTGTGACCAAAGTGGCAGAAACTGGCTATGTTTCTATTGCCCTGAACGACACCACTGAAGTAGTTGTTAAACGTGATTTCGTGGCCGCCGTTCTGCCGAAAGGTACTTTGAAGGCGCTGTAATTTTTTCTTCCCGAAGGGAACTGCCGTGTTAAACCGTTATCCTTTGTGGAAGTACATCATGCTGGTCGTCGTGATTCTCGTCGGCCTGCTCTATGCGCTTCCTAACCTTTATGGTGAGGATCCGGCCGTTCAGATCACTGGTGCGCGCGGTGGCGCCGCCAGTGAGCAAACGTTGGATCAGATCCAGACCGTATTAAAACAAGACAATATCGAGAGCAAATCCCTCGCTCTGGAAAATGGTGCCATTCTGGCCCGCTTTGCAACGCAGGATGGACAGCTGCGCGCGCGTGATGCACTCACCAGCGCGCTGGGCGAAGACTACATTGTGGCCCTTAACCTTGCGCCGGCAACGCCTCGCTGGCTGAGCATGCTGTCCGCGGAACCGATGAAACTCGGTCTTGATCTGCGCGGCGGCGTTCACTTCCTGATGGAAGTGGATATGGATACGGCTCTGGGCAAACTGCAAGAGCAGAACGCCGACAGCCTGCGCAGCGATCTGCGCGACAAAAGCATTCCGTATACCACCGTTAATAAAATCGCGAACTATGGCGTAGAAGTGCGTTTCCGTGACGGCGCCAGCCGTGACGCGGCAATCAGCTACTTGTCTACTCGCCACCGCGATCTGGTGATCTCAAGCCAGGGCAGCGATGCGCTGCGTGCGGTGATGAGCGATGCGCGCCTGAGCGAAGCGCGTGAATATGCGGTGCAGCAAAACATCACCATTCTGCGTAACCGTGTGAACCAGCTCGGCGTTGCCGAACCGCTGGTGCAGCGTCAGGGTTCTGACCGCATCGTGGTGGAACTGCCGGGTATCCAGGACACCGCGCGCGCCAAAGAGATTCTGGGCGCTACCGCCACGCTGGAATTCCGTCTGGTGAACACCAGCGTGGATCCAACCGCAGCGGCCAGCGGCCGTGTGCCCGGCGATTCGGAAGTGAAGAAAACCCGCGACGGGCAGCCAGTGGTGCTGTACAAGCGTGTGATTCTGACCGGTGATCACATCACTGATTCCACGTCGAGCATGGATGAGTACAACCAGCCGCAGGTGAACATTTCACTGGATGGCGCGGGCGGCAACATGATGTCCAACTTCACTAAGGACAACATCGGTAAGCCGATGGCGACCCTGTTTGTGGAGTACAAAGACAGTGGTAAGAAAGATGCCAACGGCCGGTCGATTTTGGTGAAACAGGAAGAAGTGATTAACGTGGCGAACATCCAGTCGCGCCTCGGTAACAGCTTCCGTATCACCGGTATCAATAATGCAAACGAAGCACGTCAGCTGTCGCTGCTGCTGCGCGCGGGTGCGTTGATTGCGCCAATCCAGATTGTAGAAGAGCGTACTATCGGCCCAACCATGGGTCAGCAGAACATCACACAAGGCCTCGAAGCCTGCCTGTGGGGTTTGATTGCTTCGATCCTGTTCATGGTGGTGTTCTACAAGAAGTTTGGTCTTATCGCTACCAGCGCGCTGCTGTGTAACCTGGTGCTGATTGTCGGCATCATGTCACTGCTGCCAGGCGCGACGCTCACCATGCCGGGTATTGCCGGTATCGTGCTGACGCTGGCGGTTGCGGTCGATGCTAACGTGTTGATTAACGAACGTATTAAAGAAGAGTTGCGTAACGGACGATCGGTACAGCAGGCGATTCATGAAGGCTATAAAGGCGCCTTCTCCAGTATCGTCGATGCCAACGTCACTACGCTTATCAAAGTGATCATTCTTTATGCGGTCGGTACCGGTTCAATCAAAGGCTTTGCGATTACTACGGCTATCGGTATCGCAACCTCAATGTTTACCGCTATCGTCGGCACCCGTGCCATCGTTAACCTGGTGTACGGCGGCAAACGCATCAACAAGCTGTCTATCTGAGGAGTGCGTTGTGGCACAGGAATATAGTATTGAGCAGCTAAACCACGGGCGTAAAGTCGTCGACTTTATGCGCTGGGATAAGCTGGCTTTCATCATCTCCGGTCTGCTGATTGTGGCATCTATCGTCATTGTCGGTGTGCGAGGCTTCAACTGGGGCCTCGACTTTACCGGCGGAACGGTGATTGAGATTAACCTGGAAAAACCGGCGGATCTCGACGCGCTGCGTGAAGGTTTGGTGAAAGCGGGCTTTGAAGAGCCGCTGGTGCAGAACTTTGGTAGCAGCCGTGATGTGATGGTGCGTATGCCTCCGGCCACCGGCAATGCCGGCACCGAACTGGGCAATAAAGTGCTGGCTTCCATTAGCCAGACCACGCAGCAGAACGCTACCGTGAAACGCATCGAGTTCGTTGGCCCAAGCGTGGGTAGCGATCTGGCGCAGGCCGGTGCGATGGCGCTGCTGTCAGCGCTGATTGCGATTTTGATCTACATCGGCTTCCGCTTTGAGTGGCGTTTAGCGCTCGGCACCGTTCTGGCGCTGGCGCACGATGTGATCATCACCTGTGGCATTTTGTCGCTGGCGCACGTCGAAATCGACCTGACGATTGTCGCCTCATTGATGTCGGTCATTGGTTACTCGCTTAACGATAAGATCGTGGTCTCCGACCGTATTCGTGAGAACTTCCGCAAGATCCGCCGCGGTTCTTCTTACGACATCACTAACGTGTCGCTGACCCAGACGCTGAGCCGTACCTTGATCACCTCCATCACTACGCTGGCGATGATCATGATCCTGTTCGTGTTTGGTGGTGCGTTGCTGAAAGGTTTCTCACTGACCATGCTGATCGGTGTCACCATTGGTACCATTTCATCGATTTATGTCTCTTCAGCGCTGGCGCTGAAACTCGGCATGAAGCGTGAACATATGCTGGTACAGAAAGTGGAAAAAGAGGGCGCAGATCAGCCTTCGATTCTGCCGTAACGCGGAGTCAGAAAGTAAACGGGCTGCCATTGGCAGCCCGTTTTTTTATGCCTGTCGATCAGGGCGTGGTTTTCGTCGCTGGAGGCTCAACATCGTGCACGCGCACGTAGCCGAGTTGCTCCGGGGTTAACCCGCTGAGTCGCAGCGGTACGCTAACGGAACTGCGCGGCATTAACTGTGCAGGAACCTCGATGGTCTGGCTCAGGCTGCCCGCGTTAAGCGGTTTGCCGCTGGCCGGATCCATTTCGCCCCATACCACGGTCGCGCGCAGTGCCGGAATCGGCTGATCATTGGTTGAGCGGATATTCAGATTGGCGCGACTGCCGCTGGCTTCACCCGCCACCTGCGAGAGTGACAAACGCAATTTACCTAGCTGCGTCTGTAACTCCACCGGCGTATTGGCTTGCGGCAACAGCCACGCGCCCTGGGTGGATTGGCTGTTCAGCTGTCCCTGAATCTCCAGCGCCGTTGCCTGATTGGTCAGCTTGCGCATCTGCTGATTAAGCTGACTCACCTCCTGATGCAACTCTTTGACCTGCGGTGAAACCGGCGTTGAACTGCAACCACTGAGAACCAGCAAAGAGAGTGCTGCCGGAGCCCAAAACGTCCTGATCGTCATGCAATGTCCTTTCTTTATTCGGGAATTCGTAAAACCTGGCCAGGGTAGATCTTATCAGGATGCGTCAGCATTGGCTTGTTCGCCTCGAAAATCTTGTTGTATTCATTAGGATTTCCGTAGACCTCTTTCGATACCGCACTCAAGGTATCGCCTTTTTTCACGGTATAGAATTTCGCGGGCGTAGCGGCATCGCTGGCGGTGACCTTGTCATCCACCTTGGTGATGCCCGCGACGTTACCGGCGGCCACCAGAATCTTCTCTTTTAACTCCTGAGAGATGCCATCACCAGTCACAGTAACGGTATCGCCTTTGACATCCACCTTGACCTTATCGCTGTCGGGCAAACCGAGTTTGTTGATGTGATCCTGCAATTTCTTGCTGGCATCGTCGCCGCCGCCACTGACGGCATCCCACAGTTTTTCTCCAGCATCTTTCACGAAATCAAACAGACCCATACATCCTCCAGATTTTTATGATGTTGGCCGCCTTGCTGGCGGCTCTTTAAGCGTAGTGGTTTTTTGCCTTTGGTCATGTAGGTGATGTCTTGCATTTGGCTTAACGTCACAAACGGGGATTCACACATTATGTGCCACACACATACATTTTGTGGCGCGATCGCGCTACACTGTGTGGCCTATTTATCTCGCATCAGGAAGCCTCATGCATTGCCCATTCTGCTCCGCTGTGGACACCAAAGTGATTGATTCTCGTCTGGTTAGTGAAGGATCGTCGGTGCGTCGCCGTCGTCAGTGTCTGGTGTGTCATGAGCGTTTTACCACCTTTGAAGTGGCAGAGTTGGTGATGCCGCGCGTGGTAAAAAGCAACGATGTGCGTGAACCCTTCAATGAAGACAAGCTCAGCAGCGGCATGATTAAGGCGCTGGAAAAACGCCCCGTCAGCGCCGATGCGGTTGAAAGCGCGGTCAATCATATTAAAACTCAGCTGCGTGCCACCGGTGAACGCGAAGTGCCAAGCGCACTGATCGGCAATCTGGTGATGGATGAGCTGAAAAAGCTCGATAAAGTGGCCTACATTCGCTTTGCCTCGGTCTATCGCAGCTTCGAAGATATTCGCGATTTTGGTGAAGAGATCGCCCGCCTACAGGACTAATCCATGACTGACGAACGCTATATGGCGCGCGCGCTGGAACTGGCGCGGCGCGGACGCTTTACCACCACACCTAACCCCAACGTCGGCTGCGTGATTGTGCGCGAGGGCGAGATTGTCGGCGAAGGCTGGCATCAGCGCGCCGGCGAACCGCATGCCGAAGTGCATGCGCTGCGTATGGCGGGCGAACGAGCTGCTGGCGCAACCGCGTATGTCACGCTGGAACCTTGTAGCCACCATGGACGCACGCCGCCGTGCTGCGATGCGCTGATTGCCGCAGGCGTGACGCGCGTGGTCGCCGCGATGCAGGATCCCAATCCGCAGGTGGCAGGACGTGGACTCTACCGTTTACAGCAGGCGGGCATCGACGTCAGTCATGGCCTGATGATGAACGAAGCGGAAGCGCTGAACCGGGGTTTTCTCAAACGTATGCGGACCGGATTCCCGTGGATCCAGCTGAAGCTCGGCGCATCCCTTGATGGCCGCACCGCCATGGCGAGTGGCGAAAGTCAGTGGATCACCTCCGCGGCCGCAAGGCGCGATGTGCAACGTTTACGCGCCCAGAGTTCAGCTATTCTTAGCACCAGCGCCACGGTGTTGGCGGACAATCCGTCGCTCACGGTACGCTGGAGTGAATTGAATGAAGAGGTGCGTGCGCAGCTCGAAGAAAGCCAGCTGCGCCAGCCGGTGCGCGTGGTGATTGATAGCCAACAGCGCGTCACGCCGCAGCACCGACTGATTGACCAGCCAGGCGAAACCTGGCTGATGCGCAGCGAGCCCGATCAACACGCGTGGCCTGCCAGCGTGACCCAGATTGCGGTGCCCCAGCGTGGTGAACAGCTTGATTTGGTCGCGATGATGATGTTGCTCGGCCAGCGCCAGATCAACAGCGTGTGGGTGGAAGCGGGTGCCGGATTAGCGGGTGCTTTGCTGCAAGCGGGCCTGGTGGATGAGCTGATTGTTTACATGGCGCCAAAGCTGTTAGGGAATGCCGCACGCGGCCTGTGCACGCTGCCCGGACTGGAACAGCTGGCCGATGCGCCGGCCCTGAATTTTAGCGATGTGCGCCTGGTTGGCGAGGACCTGCGCCTGACGCTGACGCCGCGCTGAAAGCGCGCGGAAAAGCCTGAGCGCGTCGCCAAAGAGTATGATAGAATCCGCCCCCTTCTGCGGGGCCATAAAACAACCCAAAGGATATGTATGAAAGTTATCGAAGCTCCTGTTGCCACGCCTGATGCAAACATTGCCATCGTAATTGCGCGTTTTAACAACTTCATTAATGACAGCCTGCTGGACGGCGCGATTGACGCACTTAAGCGCATCGGCCAGGTGAAAGCAGATAACATCACCGTTGTCTGGGTTCCAGGTGCATACGAACTGCCGCTGGCAGCACGCGCACTGGCGAAAGCCGGTAAGCACGACGCCATTGTTGCGTTGGGCACTGTCATCCGTGGCGGCACCGCACATTTCGAATATGTGGCCGGTGAAGCCAGCTCGGGCATTGCGCACGTCGCGATGACCAGCGAAATCCCGGTGACCTTCGGCGTGTTGACCACTGAAAATATCGAGCAGGCGATTGAACGCGCCGGCACGAAAGCAGGTAATAAAGGTGCCGAAGCGGCCCTGACTGCACTCGAAATGATCAACGTATTGAAAGCCATCAAAGCCTGATTTTTGTAAGGGGAATTTTGTGAAACCTGCTGCTCGTCGTCGCGCCCGTGAGTGCGCTGTCCAGGCGCTTTACTCCTGGCAGCTGTCTAAGAACGACATTGCCGATGTGGAATACCAGTTTCTGGCGGAACAAGACGTCAAAGACGTCGATATTAGCTATTTCCGCGAATTGCTGGCCGGTGTGGCGACTAACAGCGCGTACCTGGACGGTCTGATGAAGCCTTACCTGTCGCGTCAGCTGGAAGAGCTGGGCCAGGTAGAAAAAGCCATCCTGCGTATTTCGCTGTATGAGCTGAGCAAGCGTTCTGATGTGCCTTATAAAGTGGCCATCAACGAAGGCATCGAGTTGGCAAAAGTGTTTGGTGCTGAAGACAGCCACAAATTCGTCAACGGTGTGCTCGACAAAGCTGCCCCGCAAATTCGACCAAACAAAAAATAGCGTTAAAGGCCGGTTATCCGGCCTTTTTCTCATTGAGACCTGACTTATGTCTTGTGGTGAATTCGAACTGATTGCACGTTACTTTAACCGCGTCACCAGCTCCCGCCGCGATGTGGAGAAAGGAATTGGTGACGACTGCGCGTTACTTAACGTGCCAGAAAAACAGACACTTGCCATCAGCACCGACACGCTGGTTGCAGGCGTCCACTTCTTACGTGATATCCATCCCGCCGATCTCGGCTACAAAGCCGTCGCCGTTAATCTCAGCGATTTAGCCGCCATGGGCGCCGATCCGGCCTGGCTGACGCTGGCATTAACGCTGCCTGAAATTGATGAACCGTGGGTGGCGGCCTTTAGCGACAGCCTGTTTGAGCTGCTGGATTATTACGATATGCAGCTGATTGGTGGCGATACCACGCGCGGACCGCTGAGCATGACGCTCGGCATTCACGGTTTAGTGCCAGTGGGAAGGGCGCTGAAACGTTCGGGCGCGAAGCCAGGCGACTGGATTTTCGTCACCGGCACCCTGGGTGACAGCGCGGCCGGTTTATCGCTGCTGCAGCATCGCCATCGCCTGAACGATCCGGCGGTGCACGAAGCGTTGATCAAACGCCATCTGCGTCCAATGCCGCGCGTGCTGCAAGGCCAGGCGCTGCGCGGTCTGGCAACCTCGGCGATCGATATCTCTGATGGCCTGATTTCCGATCTCGGCCATGTGCTGACCGCCAGCCGCGTTGGCGCTCGCATCAATCTCGACGCGTTACCGCTTTCAGCGGCCCTGCGCGATCACTTCGAGCCTGAACTGGTGCTGAAATGGGCGTTGAGCGGCGGCGAAGATTACGAGCTGTGCTTTACCGTGCCAGAAGTGAACCGTGGCGCGATTGACGTGGCGCTCGGCCATTTTGGTGTGCCTTATACCTGTATTGGGCAGATTGCACCCGAATCGGAAGGGCTGAGTTTGCTGGAGAACGGCAAGCCGCGCAGTGTAGATGTGAAAGGGTTTGATCACTTCGGCGCGAAGTAAATTGCCCTCACCCTAACCCTCTCCCACAAGTGGGAGAGGGGACAATTAGGTAGGGACTGCTCGTTCTGCTCCAACAAGTGGGAGAAGGAACGATTAGGTGGGTACTGCAGATACTGCTCCCTCGCCCGCTTGCGGGAGAGGGCTGGGGTGAGGGGAATGGTCTACCTTACTCAAACCCCACCATCGGATGCGGTTGATATACCGTTTCCAGCTCGGCAATCTCATTCTCACTCAATTCAACATCCACCGCTTTCACCAACTCGGCGAACTGTTGCTCGCGCGAAGCGCCAATGATCGGCGCGGTGACCGCCGGTTTATGTAATAGCCACGCCAGCGCCACCTGCGCGCGCGTCACGCCTTTATCGGCGGCTACATTAGCCAGACGCTCGGCAATTGCCGCATCGTTCTCTTCGGTGCCGGTATACAGCTTCTCCATCACATTATCCGATACCGAACGTGCGGTGGTTTCGCCCCATGGACGCGTGAGTTTACCGCGCGCCAGCGGGCTCCACGGCAGCACCGCGATCCCTTCGCGCTGACACAGCGGATGCATGTCATTCTCTTCCTCACGCTGAATCAGGTTGTACTGATCCTGCATGCTGACAAAGCGCGCCCAGTTATTTTGCTTTTGCAGTTCCAGCGCCTGAGCAAACTGCGATGCGTGCATTGATGATGCGCCGATGTAACGCGCCTTGCCGGATTTCACCACTTCATGCAGCGCTTCCAGCGTCTCTTCAATCGGCGTGGCGTAATCCCAGCGGTGAATCTGCAGCAGATCGACATACTCCATACCAAGGCGCGTCAGGCTGTCATCAATCGATTGCAAGATATTCTGGCGCGACAAGCCTTGTGACAGATTACTCAGCGGAAAATAGACCTTGGTGGCGACCACAACCTGATCGCGGCGGGCAAAATCTTTCAGCGCCCGGCCCACAATCTCTTCGCTGCTGCCATCGGAATAGCTGTTAGCGGTATCGAAGAAGTTGATGCCGGCTTCCAGCGCCTGCTTGATCAACGGTCGGCTGCTCTCTTCAGGCAGCGTCCACGCGTGATTGCCGCGCGTGGGATCGCCGTAAGTCATGCAGCCTAAACAGAGACGTGAAACCTGTAAGTCGGTTTGGCCTAGGGGAATGGTTTTCATCTATTTGGGCTCCTGCTCTTATGCTTGAGGGAAATCGTTCCCTAAGCATAGCAGCAGGCTCGCTCACCGGGCGGTGAGCGAGTCGGGCAGATTACTGGGCGAGCCAGTCAGTGATTTGCTGCTGAATACCGGCGGCATCCAGCTGATAATCCTGACGTACTTCTTCCTGCGTGCCTTGTGGGATGAACTCATCCGGCAGGCCGAGGTTGAGCACCGGCACGCGCAGGCGTTTTGCCATCACGTACTCATTGACGCCGCTGCCGGCGCCGCCTTTGATGGCGCCTTCTTCCAGCGTAACCAGCGAATCGTGGCTGGCCGCCAGCTCGGCAATCAGTGCTTCATCGAGTGGCTTCACAAAACGCATATCTACCAGCGTGGCATTTAGCGCTTCCGCAGCGGCAGCGGCTTCTGGCAGCAAAGTACCGAAGTTAAGGATCGCCAGCTTTTCGCCGCGACGCTTCACGATACCTTTGCCCAGCGGCAAGCTAGCCAGCGGTTCCAGCGTTGCGCCGGTGCCGGTACCGCGCGGGTAACGCACCGCACTTGGGCCATCCTGATAGTGATATCCGGTGTAAAGCATCAGACGACATTCGTTTTCATCGCTTGGCGTCATGATCACCATCTCTGGCACGCAGCGTAAGAACGCGATATCAAATGCGCCCTGATGAGTTTGACCATCCGCGCCGACAATACCGCCGCGATCGATAGCAAACAGCACCGGCAATTTCTGGATGGCGACATCGTGGATCAGCTGATCGTAGGCGCGCTGCAGGAAGGTCGAGTAGATCGCCACAACCGGTTTGTAACCACCAATCGCCATACCCGCCGCGAACGTTACCGCGTGCTGCTCGGCAATCGCCACATCAAAATATTGCTGCGGATAGTCGCGTGAGTAGCTCACCATGCCCGAGCCTTCGCGCATCGCTGGCGTGACCGCCATCAGGCGCGGATCGTCAGCCGCCATTTCGCTCAGCCAGTTGCCGAAAATCTTCGAGTAGCTTGGTAAGCCCGGCACGCTTTTCGGCAGCGCCAGGCTGGCGGGATCGAACTTCGGTACCGCATGCCAGGTAATCGGATCTTCTTCCGCAGGGGCATAACCTTTGCCCTTTTTGGTCATGATGTGCAGGAACTGCGGACCTTTCAGATCGCGCATGTTCTTCAGCGTGCTCACCAGCGTCAGCACGTCGTGACCATCTACCGGGCCGATGTAGTTAAAGCCCAGCTCTTCAAACAGCGTACCCGGCACCACCATGCCTTTCAGGTGCTCTTCTGTGCGCTTCACCAGCTCTTTAATCGGCGGCAAACCGCCCAATACACGCTTGCCGCCTTCGCGCAGGCGTGAATAGGTTTTCCCGGAGAGAATCTGTGCCAGACGATTGTTGAGTGCGCCCACGTTCTCGGAGATCGACATCTCGTTGTCGTTGAGGATCACCAGCATGTCCGGCTTGATGTCACCGGCGTGGTTCATGGCTTCAAACGCCATGCCGGCGGTGATCGCGCCATCGCCAATAATACAGGCGGTGCGACGGCCTTTGCCTTCACGTTCGGCGGCAACCGCCATGCCAAGCCCGGCGCTGATCGAGGTGGAGGAGTGACCTACGCTCAGCACGTCGTACTCACTCTCACCGCGCCACGGGAACGGATGCAGGCCATTTTTCTGGCGGATGGTGCCGATACGATCGCGGCGTCCGGTCAGGATTTTATGCGGATAGGCCTGATGGCCTACGTCCCACACCAGATGATCAAAGGGGGTGTTATAAACATAATGCAGCGCCACTGTTAGCTCGACGACGCCCAGACCCGATGCAAAGTGGCCGGAAGATCGGCTCACGCTATCCAGCAGATACTGACGCAGTTCGTCACACAGCTCCGGAAGTTTTTCTTTCGGTAATAAACGTAATTCCTGAACCGTGTTGGCTAACGCCAGTGTCGGGTATTTTGCAATATCAAAACTCATCAGAGACTCATTATGAAAGTTATTTATCGCGTTCAATTATGAAGCTTGCCAGCGCTTGTAAGGCGAGTGTGTTGTAAGACTGTGCCGCCAGAATATCGAGCGCGCCGAGCGCCTCTTGATAAAGATCCCAGGCTTTACTGCGGGCATTTTCCAGCCCCATCAATGAAGGATAGGTGCTTTTACCCAATGCCTGATCCGCGCCCTGTGTTTTTCCTAACACGGCGGTATCGCCGACCACATCGAGGATGTCATCCTGCACCTGAAACGCCAGTCCGATGGCATTGGCGTAGGTATCCAGTAGCGGCATCGCGGCGCGACCACGATCGCCGGCGGCTAATGCGCCAAGACGTACCGCGACGCGAATTAACGCGCCGGTTTTATGGCGGTGAATCTGTTCCAGCTGCGCCAGATCGATGCTTTTGCCTTCCGCCGCCAAATCCAGTGCCTGACCGCCGCACATGCCTGCCACGCCGCTGGCCTGCGCCAGTTCGGAAATCATCGCAATACGCGCGTCGGCGCTGACGCCGGGCATCGGCTGATCGGCCAGAATCGAAAAGGCCAAAGTTTGCAGAGCATCGCCGGCGAGAATCGCCGTGTCTTCACCATATTTAATATGGCAGGTTGGCTGCCCGCGGCGTAACGCATCGTCGTCCATCGCCGGCAGATCGTCATGAATCAGGGAATAAGCATGGATGCATTCCACGGCCGCAGCCGGCACATCGAGGCTGGCGGCATCGGCCTTTAGCATTTCGCCTGTTGCGTACACCAGAAAGGGACGCAGACGCTTACCGCCTAATAATGCCCCATACTCCATGGCATTCACCAGAGGAGAACTCTGAAAAGGAAGTGGATCTATTAAGCGCGTCAATGCCTGATTAACGCGTTGATGGTAAGCGCTCAGCAGTTTAGCAAAATCCATTACTCATTTTCCGGGGTAAAAGGGGCGAGGGCGGCATCTTTCTCATCGCTAAGCAGAATTTGCACACGCTGCTCTGCCTGCTGCAGGGTTTGCTGACCGGTACGTGCCAATTGTACGCCGCGTTCAAATTCGTTCAGCGCCTGCTCTAACGGCAGCTCGCCACTTTCCAGGCGGCTAACAATCTGTTCCAGCTGCTCTAATGCGCTTTCAAAACTGGCAGGCGCTTCGGCTTTTTTCGGCATAATCAGTGTCGACTCACAGGTTAGGAGATCATCTTGCAATCGGTCATGGTAGCTGACGAGGATTAATTAGCAAAATAATGAATGTGATGAAGGTTGCTTAAAGCAGTCACCCGGCAAAGGTGATATACTTTTGCGCCTCGGATGCGGGGGCTCCTGAATTAACCCGCAATTATATGATTTTAACAGTTAAGTGCCGATGCTTTTAGCACTTATTTGTCCAAACGAACCCCTGTCGCCATGAAGTTTATCGTCAAGCTGTTTCCAGAAATCACCATCAAAAGTCAGTCGGTGCGTCTGCGCTTTATCAAAATTCTCTCCAGTAGCATTCGTAATATTCTGCGCACCGTGGATGAAGAGATCAAAGTCGTGCGCCATTGGGACCACATTGAAGTGCGTTCTAAGAATGAGTCGCTGCGCGAGACCCTTGTCACCGAACTGACGCGCATTCCGGGCATTCACCATGTGCTGGCGGTGGAAGATCGCGCCTACACCGATATGCACGACATTTTCGAGCAGACGCTGGTGCTGAACCGCGAGCGTCTGGAAGGCAAAAGCTTCTGCGTGCGCGTCAAGCGTCGCGGCAAGCACAGCTTCAGCTCGCAGGACGTGGAACGCTACGTTGGCGGCGGCCTTAACCAACACATCGCCAGCGCGCGCGTGCAGCTCAATCGTCCGGAAGAAACGGTGAATCTGGAGATCGACGACGATCGTCTGTTGCTGATCACCGCACGCTATGAAGGCTTAGGCGGATTCCCGATTGGTACCCAGGAAGATGTTCTGTCACTGATTTCCGGCGGTTTTGATTCTGGCGTGTCGAGCTACATGCTGATGCGTCGCGGCTGCCGCGTGCATTACTGCTTCTTCAACCTTGGCGGTGCGGCACACGAGATTGGCGTGCGCCAGGTTGCACATTACCTGTGGCAGCGCTTTGGTCGCTCACACCGCGTACGCTTCGTAGCGATCAACTTCGAGCCGGTAGTCGGTGAGATTCTTGAGAAAGTGGACGACGGCCAAATGGGCGTGGTGCTGAAGCGTATGATGGTGCGTGCGGCGTCAATGGTGGCGGAACGTTACGGCGTGCAGGCGCTGGTGACCGGCGAAGCGCTGGGCCAGGTTTCCAGCCAGACGCTGACCAACCTGCGTTTGATCGATAACGCCTCCGATACGCTGATTCTGCGTCCGCTGATCTCCCATGACAAAGAGCACATCATTGATGTGGCACGTAAGATCGGCACCGAAGATTTTGCCCGCACCATGCCAGAATATTGCGGCGTGATTTCGAAAAGCCCAACCGTTAAAGCGGTGAAGGGCAAGATCGAAGCGGAAGAGCAAAACTTCGATTTCGAGATCCTTCATCGCGTGGTGCAGGAAGCCAGCAACGTCGATATCCGTGAAATCGCCGAGCAGACGGAAGAAGAAGTGGTGGAAGTTGAAACCGTTGACTCCTTCATCAGCAACGACGTGGTGCTGGATATCCGTTCGGCCGATGAGCAGGAGGCGAATCCGCTGATCGTCGAAGGCGTTGAAGTGAAAACTCTGGCGTTCTACAAACTCAGCACCCAGTTTGGCGACCTTGACCAGAGTAAAACCTGGCTGCTGTATTGCGATCGCGGTGTGATGAGTCGTCTGCAGGCGCTCTATCTGCATGAGCAGGGCTTCAAAAACGTGAAGGTTTATCGTCCATAAGCGATAAACCGTAGCGGCGCGATGAATCACGCGTATTTCATGCGGCATCAGTGTTGCAGTGAAATGCGCAATTAATCACGCCGCTACAATCATGTGCAGTCTGTTGTAACAACGTTACCGCTCTTCAAACTCCTGATAATTATAAATCCCTGCCGCCAGTACCAGCTGTGAAGCCACTTCACGCGCGGTCTCTTTATCCACCAGCAAATCAATCAGCTTCAACGCAAAATCCATTGCGGTGCCCGGTCCCTGGCTGGTCAGCAGATTAACGCGCGGATCCCACACCACGCGGCGCTCCATCCATTTGCTGTCGGGAATGGTGTCACGCAGGCCGGGAAAACCGGTCATATTGCCGACGGGAAACAGATCGTGCGCGACCAAAACCGTGCCCGGCGCGGCACAAATCGCCGCCACAATCTTGCTGGAGAGATGGAACTGGCGCACGGTTTCCACCAGCAGCGGGCTGTCGCGGAAGGTTTGCGCGCCTTTTAAACCGCCGGGCAACACAATCGCATCGTAGTCGTTATCCGCCACCTCAACCAAAGGCGCATCCGCCAGCAGCCGTACGCCGCGCGAACAGACGATCTCACGCGTACCATCGCTCTCCACGCTGGCGGTGGTGACGCTTAAACCGCCGCGTACCAGCAAATCGATAGTGGTGACCGCTTCGGTCTCTTCACTTCCATGTGCCAGGCAAACCAGAACCGATGCGTTCGCGCTCATAGTGGGACTCCTTACGTTTAATCAGATCGTACAAACGGGTGTTTTCCGGCAGTGAAATGCCCTGCGCGCGGGCGCGACGCAACAGGTAGCCGGTGATGTAATCAATTTCGGTCAGACGCTGCGCGCGCACATCCTGCAACATTGATGAGGTATTGGCGGCGGTGCTATCGATCACGTCGTAAATGATGTCGCGCAGATTATCCACCGCCATGTGCTGGCCTTCGCGCTCCATCACCCAGGCGATCTCTTCGCACAGCAGCGCGACTTGTTCCGGCCAGGCGCGCAGCGCCCCGTTCTGGCAATCGTGCTCAACGGTCATCGGATTGATCACGCAGTTGATTGCCAGCTTGCGCCAGCTGGCGGCGGCGATGTTGTCATGCCAGGCCACATCCGGCAGCGCCTGATGCAGAATATCGGCGATATCGCTGAGTGCGGCGCTCTCACGATTAGCAGGGCCGATATGGGTGATGCCGTGCGCAATATGCTTAATCACCGTGCCGTCGCGCATTGCCGCGTGTGTGGTGATGCCGCGCAACAGCGGCTGACGCAAATCTTTCAGCTCTTCCAGGGTTCCCATGCCGTTATGCAGCAGCAGAATTGGCGCGTGTGTCGGCAGCACGCTTTGCAGATTTTTCACCGCAGGGGAAACCTGTGGCGCTTTGAGCGTCACCAGTAACAGCTGGCTTTCGGCGAGGAACAGCGGATCGTTGGCAATAAAGGTGTGATTGCTCACATGGCCTTGCGGATCGACTACGTTGGCTGAGCAATAGGGCTGCGGTACACGTAACCAGCCCTGCACCTCATGTCCCTGACGGGCGAGAGCGGCGAGCCAAATTTGACCTAAGGCGCCACACCCCAACACGGTAATTTTCATTTTGCCTCCCGTGGGCGGGTTCCTGTTTTCACGTTACGGGTAAGTATAGCTTTCCGCGTATCGTGTTTTATTAGCGCCACAAGACGCGTATTATGCATGTCACTTTAGTATCAGGAGAAGAAAAGATGCCATCTTTCGATATCGTTTCCGAAGTCGAATTGTCGGAAGTGCGAAATGCCGTGGAGAATGCGAACCGCGAGATCTCAACTCGTTTCGATTTCCGTAACGTGAGTGCAACCATTGAGCTCAACGAAAAGAACGAGACCATCAAACTCAGCAGCGAATCTGATTTCCAGGTCAAACAGCTGGTGGATATTCTGCGCGAAAAGTTGCTGAAGCGTGGCATTGAAGGCGCGGCGATTGAAGTGCCAGAAGAGATCGTGCACAGCGGTAAAAGCTGGTCGGTGGAAGCCAAGCTGAAGAAAGGTATCGAAAGCGATATCGCGAAAAAGCTGGTGAAGCTGATTAAAGACAGCAAGCTGAAAGTGCAGACGCAGATTCAGGGTGAAGAACTGCGCGTAACCGGTAAGTCACGCGACGACCTGCAAGGTGCGATGGCGCTGGTGCGCGGTGGCAACCTCGGTCAGCCTTTCCAGTTCAAAAACTTCCGCGACTAATCGCGTTTGTCGCGCGCCGCACGACGATAAAGCGTGCTGCGCGCGACGCCTAAGGCTTCCGCCGTTTTACTGATATTACCATTGAAGCGCTGCAGCGTTTCGCTGATCAACCGCCTATCATGACTCTGCCGATCGGACTGTGGCTGCACCGCCGCACGCCGATACTCTGCCGGTAAATGCACCTCTGTCACTTCTTCACCTTCATCCGCCAGCGCCAATAGCACGCGTAACAAGCTGCGCAATTGCCGCACGTTACCCGGCCACGGCAGCTGCGCCAGAGCCGTCAACAGCGCAGGTGAGAGCTGAATATCGCGATCCGCGCCGCCCAGCTCCAGCCATAATCGACGGATAAAACCTTCCACATCCGGCCAGGCGCGCAGCGGCGGAATGGTCATCGAGAATTCCTGCAGGCGATAGAGCAAATCTTCGCGGAATTCGCCTTCGGCCACGCGCTGTGCCAAATCGCGGTGCGTGGCGCTGATCACCGCGAAATTCACCGGCCAGCTGCGGCTGGATCCGAGCGGCGCCACCTCTTTCTCCTGCAACACGCGTAGCAAGCGGGTTTGTAGTGCCAGCGGCATATCGCCAATTTCATCAAGGAACAGCACGCCGCCATCCGCTTCACGGATTTTGCCGATGTAACCATTCTTGCTCGCGCCGGTGAACGCGCCGGGTTGATAGCCAAACAGCTCAGATTCAATCAGCGCTTCGGGGATGGCCGCGCAGTTAATGGCAACGAATTTGCCTTCGCGCCAGCGGCTTTGCTGATGCAGTGCGCGGCTGACATACTCTTTGCCGCTGCCGGTTTCGCCGTGAATGCACAGTGAAACGCCGGCATTGAGCAGTCGCACCATCTTCTCGCCATCGCGCCCCAGCGAGAAAGGCAGCTCGCTGGCGGGTTCGCTCGGCGTGGCAAAATGGCTGCGCTGCGGTGCTCGCAGGCGAAAATAGTAGCGCTGCGTAGCGTAATCGAGCGGAGCGGGAATGCTGTTGGCGTGCTGCTGCTGTTGCGGAAACAGTTGTTGAAAGGTCACGCTGCCGAGTTGCCCGACGCTCAGCGCCAGTTCGCGCATCGCCAGCCTGTTGGCGGCGGTCAGGACGTTATCCGAGAACACCAGCAGCAGTTCATCGCTGGTATCGATGCCCTGCGGCTGCAGATGCAGGCTCATCAACCATTGCTGCGGATGCAGGCTCTGCTTCACCCACAGATATTCGATCTGTTTCGCCGCCGCTTTCACCCAGCTAAAGGTCTGCGGATGCGGGAAGTGCGCCGGGCCGGAAATATCCAGCACGCCAGCAATCTGACCGTTGGGCATTTGCAGCGGCATCGCCGCACAGTACAAACCTTGATTGAGCGTCAGGAAGTGCTGATGACCTTGAATCTCGCAGCCATCATCAATCGCCAGCGCGGTGCCAATCGCATTGGTGCCGCGCCCGCATTCACTCCACAAATTGCCTGGCGCCAGCGCATAACGTTGGGCTTTTTCCATCGAAGGCATATCGCCAAAGGTATTGAGTACCAAACCGGTGGCATCCGACAGAATCACCACCGATTGCTTCTCGGCCAGTTTCTGCGCCAGCTGTTTGATCACCGGCTGCGCGAACTGCTGCAGCCCGGCATTGCTGGCAAGCACATCGGCCAGTTCACCCTGGCGAACACGCGGAAAATCATCGGCGGTGCGATCGAGGCCATACAGCTGGCTACGGAACCAGGAGTCGCTTAACAGCGGATTGGCGTTAACGGCAGACGCGGATGGATTTCCCTGCATTGATGACCTCATGCCCAAGCGAAAGTGTTGCGACATTGTAGCGGGTCGGTTTCTGTACTGTTGCGATACGCAACACAGATGGTGAACTTTTCTGCACAACATAGCCAGGTCATGTTGTGCGTCGGCTCTTAACTTAATGATCATATTGGTTTTTTAACAAAACATCCTCTGATGAAAAAAGCTGGCACGCCCGCTGCAATAGCTCCTCTGACAGCACGTTCTCTGTAAGGCGACTGAGCCTTCAGATTATCTGACCCTACATAAAGGAGTTTGCGATGCGTTATGCACATCCCGGTACGCCCGGCGCTTTGGTTTCATTCCAGGCGATTTACGGCAACTACATTGCGGGCAAATTCGTCGAGCCGCTCAGCGGCCAATACTTCACTAACACCTCGCCAGTGAATGGCAGCGATATCGCGCAGTTCCCGCGTTCGGATGCGCGCGATATCGATTTAGCGCTGGATGCGGCGCATCAGGCGGCTGATGCCTGGGGAAAAACCAGCGTGCAGCATCGCGCCAACATCCTGTTGCAGGTGGCGGATCGCATTGAGGCCAATCTCGAAAAACTGGCGGTAGCGGAGAGCTGGGATAACGGTAAACCGATTCGCGAAACCCTGAACGCCGATCTTCCGCTGGCGGTGGATCACTTCCGTTACTTCGCCGGTTGCCTGCGTGCGCAAGAGGGCAGCACCGCGGAGATCGATGAAACCACCGTGGCATATCACTTTCATGAACCGCTCGGCGTGGTTGGGCAAATCATTCCGTGGAACTTCCCGCTGTTAATGGCGGCGTGGAAACTGGCGCCAGCGCTGGCGGCGGGCAACTGTGTCGTGCTGAAACCGGCGGAACAGACGCCGCTCGGTATTACGCTGCTGATGGAGGTGATTGGCGATCTGTTCCCGGCTGGCGTGTTGAATGTGGTGCAGGGCTTTGGTCGTGAAGCGGGTGAAGCGCTGGCGACCAGCAAACGCATCGCCAAAATCGCCTTTACCGGTTCAACGCCGGTGGGGCGCCACATTATGGCCTGCGCTGCTGAAAACATCATTCCCTGCACCGTCGAGCTGGGCGGCAAGTCGCCGAATATCTACTTCGCTGATGTGATGGATGGTGAGGACGAGTTTATTGAGAAGGCGGTGGAAGGGTTAGTACTCGGTTTCTTCAATCAGGGGGAAGTCTGTACCTGTCCATCGCGCGCCTTGATTCATGAATCGATCTATCAACCCTTTATGGATCGCGTGATGGCCAAGGTGGCGAACATCCGTCGCGGCGATCCGCTCGATAGCGACACCATGATTGGTGCACAGGCTTCACGCCAGCAATTCGATAAAATCCTGTCGTATATCAACATCGCACGCGACGAAGGCGGGCAAATTCTCACCGGTGGCGATCGCGCCAGCATGGCCACCGAGCTGAATGATGGATTCTACATTCAGCCGACCTTAATCAAAGGAACCAACCAGATGCGCTGTTTCCAGGAGGAGATTTTTGGGCCGGTGATTGGTGTTACCACCTTTAAGGATGAGGCAGAAGCGCTCGCCATCGCCAACGAAACCCAGTTCGGTCTTGGTGCGGGCGTGTGGACGCGCGATACCAATCTGGCTTATCGCATGGGACGCGGCATCAAAGCCGGGCGCGTCTGGACCAACTGTTATCACATCTATCCCGCTCACGCGGCATTCGGCGGTTACAAGCAGTCGGGTGTAGGCCGTGAGACGCACAAAATGGCGCTCAGCGCCTATCAACAAACCAAAAATCTGCTGGTTAGCTATGGCACCGCGCCTTTGGGCCTGTTCTAAGTCCGCATCCGTTCAAATGGAGAGTGAAAGATGAATATGCAAATCAAAACCACCATGAAAGCCGCGGTTGTGAAGGCATTTGGTGAACCGTTAGTGATTGAGCAGGTGCCGGTGCCGCAGGTCGGGCCGGGGCAGATTTTAGTGAAAATTGCGGCTACCGGCGTGTGCCATACCGATCTTCACGCGGCCGAAGGCGACTGGCCGATTAAACCCAATCCGCCGTTTATTCCGGGCCACGAAGGTGTGGGCCAGGTTGTGGCGCTCGGCGAGGGCGTTAAGCACCTGAAAATGGGCGATCGCGTCGGTGTGCCATGGCTCTATTCGGCGTGCGGTCACTGCGAACACTGTCTCGATAGCTGGGAAACGCTGTGTCTGTCGCAGCAAAATGCCGGTTACTCAGTGAATGGCAGCTTCGCGGAATACTGCCTCGCCGATGCCAACTATGTCGGCATCATTCCGGATAACGTCGATTACAACGAAATCGCGCCGATCCTCTGTGCCGGCGTCACCGTGTATAAAGGGCTGAAAATGACCGACACCAAACCCGGCGATTGGGTGGTGATTTCCGGTATCGGCGGTTTAGGACATATGGCGGTGCAGTACGCGGTTGCCATGGGTCTGAACGTGGCGGCGGTGGATATTGATGATGAGAAACTGGCGTTCGCTAAACGTCTCGGTGCCAGCGTGGTGGCGAATGCGAAAAATGTCGATCCGGCCAAGGTGTTCCAGGAGAGTTTTGGCGGTGCGCATGGCGTGCTGGTCACGGCGGTTTCACCAAAAGCGTTCGAACAGGCGATTGGTACGCTGCGTCGTGGCGGCACCATGGTGCTGAACGGATTGCCGCCGGGCAAATTCGATCTGTCGATTTTCGATATGGTGTTGGACGGCATTACGGTGCGCGGTTCCATCGTCGGGACGCGCAAAGATCTGCAGGAAGCGCTGGATTTCGCCGGTCGTCACAAGGTGAAAGCCACCGTAGCGGTAGAACCGCTGACTAACATCAACGATATCTTCGCGCGGATGCACGCTGGCAAGATTGAAGGGCGCATCGTGGTGGATATGTCGCTGTAACAAAAAGCCCGACGCGATGGTCGGGCTGGTCATTTAGCAGCTGGCGAGCAGCGCTTCGAGTTCGACGCGGCTCGTCACTTTACTGTCGATTTTGATGTAAGCACTTTTCTCTTCTGGCACGATAAACACCGACGCCACGCCGGGCTGCGCTTTCAAACGCTTCTCCAGATTCGGCACCGCCAGCACCGCATCGCTGAGCATAATGCGCAGGCTGCTGACGTAAGGCGGTTCCTGCATCGACATCGCCACAAACAGCCAGGCAGCTGCGACAATCGCACCGACCAGGAACACGGTTTGGGCATCAACATGACCATAGATCCATCCGCCCATGCTGCCGCCAATCGCCACACCAATGAACTGGCTGGTGGAGTAGATGCCCATCGCGGTGCCTTTGTAGCCCGGCGGCGACTCTTTGCTGATCAGTGATGGCAGAATCGCTTCCATCAGGTTGAAGGCGAGGAAGAACAGCTGCACACCAATCACCAGCGTCCAGAAGTGGCCTGCCGCGCCCCACAATACGATTTCTGCAATGATGATGATCGCCACGCAGCCGACAAACACGCGCTTCATGCGGCGCTTCACTTCGGCATAGATAATGAAAGGCACCACGGCAACAAAGGCCACCAGCATCGTCACCAGATAGACTTTCCAGTGCTCGGCCGCCGGTAAACCGGCTTGTTCAAACTGTCCCGGCAGCGCCACGAAGCTCGACATCAGCAGAATGTGCAGGCAGAGAATGCCGATATTCAGTTTTAACAGTTTTGGATTGGTCAACACCGCGCGGATACTGCCTTTCACCATGCCGGATTCGCGGTTCAATACGTGGTTTGGTGCGTTCGGCACCACTAATAAGGTGATGACGATGCCCAGCGTCGCGAGGATGGCGATCATCCAGAACAGCGCGTGCAAGCCGAGTGCGTGGGTGACAATCGGGCCAACTACCATCGCAATAGCAAAAGTGACGCCAAAGCTGATGCCGATAAACGCCATCGCCTTGGTGCGGTTTTGTTCACGGGTTAAATCTGACAGCAACGCCATTACCGCGGCGGCAATCGCGCCGGAGCCTTGTAACGCGCGGCCTAAAATCACGCCCCAAATGGTGTCGGAGGTGGCGGCGATAACGCTGCCGAAAACGAACAGCAGCAGCCCGCCAACGATCAGCGGCTTTCGGCCGACGCGATCGGAGAGCAGACCAAAAGGAATCTGGAAGATGGCTTGTGCCAAACCATAGATACCGATTGCGAGACCAATCAGTGTTTCACTGGCGCCCTGTAATGCCATGCCGTACGTGGTGAGTACCGGCAAGACCATAAACATTCCCAACATGCGCAGGGAAAAAACGGTACCTAAACCCCATGTAGCGCGTAGCTCTACTGGCGTCATTTTATTGTCGTTCATGTTTACCTCAAAATTATACTGCGCCCATTTTAGGCAGCAGGGCAGGGCGGGTAAAACATTTGTTCTTAAGCAGTGGTAACAAAAAGAAAGGGCGCGAAATTCGCGCCCTTTCTGGTTTTGCGGAGCTGAATTACCAGACGTAAGTCAGTAAATCTTTCGACGCTGGCGTCATGAAATCAACCGACATCATCACGCTCAGGGCGGTGATAGCGACAATCGAGAACACAAACAGTTTACGTGCCCAAACTTTATCGTTTGAGGTTTTGTAACCTGAAAGCGCCATGCCGAGCCACCACACGCTAACGGCCGCAGCCACCACCAGATATTTATAGCCCGCGTAACCGCCAAGGGTCAGCATCAGGGTGGCAATCATGAACGCCAGGATATATAGCGTAATATGATTTTTTGCCACCGAGATGCCTTTCACCACCGGCAGAACCGGGATGTTGGCAGCCTGGTAATCTTTAAAGCGGAAGATGGCAATCGCATAGGAGTGCGGCATCTGCCACAGGCTAAAGATAGCCAGTAAAATCAACGCGCCAGCATCAAACTGGTTGGTCACTGCGCAGTAGCCAATCACCGGCGGCGCAGCGCCAGAGAGACTACCAATCAGCGTGCCGTAGACAGAGTTACGCTTCATATAGAGGCTATAAACGCCTACGTAAACCACGAAGCCCATCACCGCCAGCCACATGGCCAGCGGGTTAGCGCCGAAATACAGCAACGCAAAGCCAGCAATACCCAATGCGGTTGCATAAACCAGGCTTACTTTCGCCGAGATCAGGCCTTTGACCAGAACACGGTTCCGCGTTCTCTCCATTTTGATGTCGATATCGCGGTCAATCACGTTGTTGAAAACACAACCTGATGCGACAACCAGCGATACGCCAACCAGCGAGGCGAGAAACAGGGTGTAATCAATGCTGCCTTTCGAAGCCAGCAGGAATCCACCGATCACAGAAATTAAATTGCCGAAAATAATTCCTGGTTTTGTTACTTGCAGGTATTGCTTAATCATTACGCGACTCTTTAGTGGGCCATCATGTTGTAGTTGAGGTTCCACATAATCCACAGTGAGCCTACGACAACAATCAAGATGATGAGTGCTGAGAAGACAATGGCCACCATGTTCCAGCCACCTTCTGATTTGCTGTCTAAGTGCAGGAAGTAGACCAGGTGAACCAGCACCTGAACTACCGCACACACCAGAACCACACCCAGAATAGTGCCGTGTGAAGCGCCGCCATCCATGACCATCCAGAACGGAATACCGGTCAGGATGATAGAGAGGACGAAGCCGATCATGTAAGACTTCACGCTACCGTGAGAAGCGCCATGTTCGTTAACAGAATGACTCATTACATGGCTCCCATCAGGTAGACAACGGTGAATACGCAGATCCAAACCACATCCAGGAAGTGCCAGAACAAGCTCAGGCACATGATACGGGTGCGGTTGGTTGCAGTCAGACCACGTTTAGAAATCTGGAACATCATCACTGCCATCCAGATCAGGCCAGAGGTCACGTGCAGACCGTGCGTGCCGACCAGCGTAAAGAACGCTGACAGGAAGCCGCTGCGATCGGGACCGAAGCCTTCTTTGATCAGGTGATGGAATTCATAGATTTCCATGCCGATAAAGCCAGCACCGAACAGGAAGGTCAAGGCTAACCAGCTGATGACCGAGCCCTTGTTCTGGTTGTTCATCGCGATCACTGCCATACCATAGGTAATGGAGCTGAGCAGCAGCAGCGCGGTTTCGACCAGAACGAACGGCAGTTCGAAGATGTCTTTACCTGCCGGGCCACCGGCAGTGTTATTGACCATAACTGCATAGGTCGCAAACAGGGTTGCGAAGATAATGCAGTCACTCATCAGGTAGATCCAGAAGCCAAAGACTTTATTGGCTCCTGCATCGTGATGCCCATGCTCCGCATGGGCGTCGTGGTGGTGTTTTGCAGTTTCAGTTGACATTATTTCAGACCTGCTTTGCTGATTTCGTCAAAGTGCTTCTTCTCGATCTGCTCGACTTCAGCAACCGGTACGTAGTAATCCACGTCTTCATCGAAGCTCTTCACAATCCAGGTGACGATAGTGCCCACGAAGGTGAGGCCAGCCAGCCACCAGATATGCCAGATCATGGCGAAACCGAATACAGTCATCAGAGCCGCGATAACAACAGCTGCGCCACTGTTTTTCGGCATATGAATTTCTTCATATTTTTCTGGCTGCTTGTACGCTTCGCCTTTCTCTTTCATTTCCCAGAACGCATCGCGCTCATGGATATGCGGGATAACAGCAAAGTTGTAGAACGGCGGCGGTGAAGAGGTTGCCCACTCCAGCGTACGTCCACCCCACGGGTCACCGGTCAGATCACGGTTCTGGTCGCGGTCACGCACAGAAACGTAGAATTGGGTAACCTGGCACAGGATACCGCAAGCGATCAGCGCCGCACCGCCTGCTGCAACCACCAGCAGTGAGTGGAACTGAGGATCGATGTCCTGGCTGATACGACGCGTCATGCCCATGAAGCCCAGCGCATACAGCGGCATGAATGCCACGAAGAAGCCGATGATCCAGAACCAGAACGCGCGGATACCCCATTTTTCATTCAACGTGAAGCCGAACGCTTTCGGGAACCAGTAGGTCACGCCAGCCATACAACCGAACACCACACCACCGATAATCACGTTATGGAAGTGCGCGATCAGGAACAGGCTGTTGTGCAGAATGAAGTCCGCACCTGGAACCGCCAGCAGAACACCTGTCATACCACCAATAGAGAAGGTAACCAGGAAGCCGATGGTCCACAGCATCGCTGAGTGGAACTCAACGCGACCCTGATACATGGTGAACAGCCAGTTGAAGATTTTCACGCCGGTCGGGATAGCGATGATCATCGTCATGATACCGAAGAAGGCGTTTACGTTCGCGCCCGCACCCATGGTGAAGAAGTGGTGCAGCCAAACAATGAACGACAGAACGGTAATCGCGATGGTCGCCCACACCAGAGAGGTGTAACCGAACAGACGCTTTTTAGAGAAGGTCGCCGTGACTTCAGCGAAGACACCAAACACCGGCAGAACCAGGATGTACACTTCCGGGTGACCCCAGACCCAAATCAGGTTGACGTACATCATCATGTTACCGCCCATTTCATTGGTGAAGAAATGGAAACCAAGGTAACGGTCAAGCGTCAACAGTGCCAGCGTAACGGTCAGTACCGGGAACGCAGCGATGATCAGGACGTTAGTACACAGTGATGCCCAGGTGAATACCGGCATTTTGAACAGGTCCATGCCCGGCGCACGCATCTTCAGAATGGTCACGAAGAAGTTGATACCGGTCAGTGTCGTACCGATACCGGACAGCTGGAGACTCCAGATCCAGTAATCGACCCCGACGCCAGGACTGTACTCCGCACCCGAAAGCGGCGGATAAGCCAACCAGCCGGTCTGTGCGAACTCGCCCACACCCAGAGAGATGTTCACCAGGATCACACCGATCGCGGTAAACCAGAAGCTCAGGTTGTTCAGGAACGGGAAGGCAACGTCACGAGCACCAATTTGCAGCGGTACCGCGATGTTCATCAGACCTACCACGAACGGCATCGCCACGAAGAAGATCATGATCACGCCGTGAGCGGTGAAGATCTGGTCGTAGTGGTGCGGCGGTAGTATGCCGGCTTCCCCAGCGGAAGCCATCACTTGTTGGGTACGCATCATTACCGCATCGGCAAAGCCGCGCAGCAACATGACGAAAGCCATGATGATGTACATGATACCCAGTTTTTTGTGGTCAATGGAGGTGAACCATTCTGACCACAGGTACTGCCACTTACCAAAGTAGGTAATCGCAGCAACCAGCGCCAGACCACCTAAGATGATAGCGGCGACCGTAACCACGATAATGGGTTCGTGGTATGGCACTGCATCCAGTGTTAATTTTCCGAACATCGTATTATTCCTCGGCTCCCGCGGAAGCGGCGTGACTCATGTCCATGCCTTTATGTTCTGGCATGTCCATCTTCCCGTGGCTCATCATGAACTTATCAATTACTTGCTTGAACAGTTCTGGATTTGCCGTTGAGAAATATTCCACCGGGTGATTTTCGCTTGGCGTAGCCAGTTTCTCGAAATCATCCATGGTGTTCAGCGCGTTAGGTGCCGCTTTAACTTTGGCAACCCACTGCTGGAATTCCGCATCGTCTTTAGTTGCAATGGCTTTGAACTTCATGCCAGAGAAACCACGACCACTGAAGTTCGCAGAGATACCGTCAAATGTTCCTGGCTCGTTGGCGATCAGATGCAATTTGGTCTGCATACCGGCCATCGCATAGATCTGGCTGCCGAGAGTAGGAATAAAGAAGGAGTTCATCACGGAGTTGGAGGTGATCTTGAAGTTCACCGGAGTGTTTGCCGGGAAGGCAATCTGGTTGACGGTTGCAATACCCTGTTCCGGGTAAATGAACAGCCATTTCCAGTCCAGTGCCACTACGTCGATCTCAACCGGTTTAACGTCAGAAACCAGCGGTTTGCTCGGCTCCAGCGCGTGGGTTGATTTCCAGGTCAAAACGCCGAGGAAGATAATGATCAGGATCGGAATGGTCCAGACCACGGCTTCCACTTTGTTTGAGTGTGACCAGTTAGGGCTATAAGTTGCGTTAGTATTGGTTGCCCGATATTTCCAGGCAAAGAATACTGCCATGAAGACTGCCGGGATAACTACGATCATCATCAAGCCGAAAGCTGTCAGAATCAACGAACGTTGCTCCAGTGCAATCTGTCCTTTGGGATTTAACAACGCACTATCGCAGCCACTGAGTAATACAGCGCCTGCAATTAATGACAAAATCCCCAAACTTTTATTGTATTTACTGAGTCTCATTTAACGACCTCAATGACAAAGGGCTCTATTGTCGTTTAAGTGTGCGCGCATTTTACGGGAAGGTTTATGCAGTGTAAACCAGCTTAAGGATGTGTCAGAAGGCTGTTGACACCTTTTGCTAAGGGTGTCACAGATGTTACGCAGGGTGACAAATTATTAACTGCGACAAGCAGTTGGCATCAATATAACAAAAACCAATGGTAGAAACCGCAGAAAAATCAGGGAAAGTATAAACCGTACTCTTAATACTCATTTATTTAACATTTCTGCATCATTTCGGCGATGACTTTTATACAAAGTAATTGCGCACCGGATTTAAATATTCGCTCGCAGTTGTTAATTTAATGTTTCTAATTCGCTTTAAAAAAAATGCTATTGGGAAAATGAGCAACTGATATTTTTAGCCCATTATTTCGTTATGAAATTGGCTTACTCAAACCAGATTTTCCCGCGCCGCTTTTTTTAATGCCAAACTATCCAAAATAACCCCGAGTGCGACCGCCAACAGCGCAAATGCCATGCCGGCTTCAAACAGTGGCGTAAGTAGCGCATCAATCTGCACAACGCCGCTGGCGTTAAGGGCTAAGGCCAGCAACCACAAGGCCAGCAAGCCGCAGCCGATGCTAAACAGACGCACCGTCCAGCGGTAACCTTGCGGCCACAAGCTGCGCATCACAAACTCCCCGCTTTGCTGCATGCTATGCAAAGTGCCGCGACACAGCCATAACAGCAGTAATCCCGGTACGCCAGCAAACACGGTGAAAGCATAGAAGGTCGGCCAGCCCCACATTTCAACCAGCCAACCGGCGGCGGGACCGACGTAAACGCGGCCCACGGCGGAGAGGGCAGAGAGCAGTGCGAACTGCGTCGCAGAGAAGGATTTGTTGCACAATGTCATCAGCAACGCGACAAAGGCCGCGGTGCCCATGCCGCCGCACAGGTTTTCAATGAAGACCGCGCTGGCCATGCTCCACAAGTGCGGTGGCGTTACCGCCAGCAACCAGTAAGCAAAATTCGACACCGCTTGCAGCACGCCAAAAATCATCAGGGCGCGGAACAAACTCAGGCGCTGCATCAGCACGCCGCCATACAGCGCACCAATAATGGTGGCCAACAAACCCAGCGTTTTGTTCACCAGACCGACATCGCCCGCGCTAAAGCCGACGCCGCGAATCAGGAAGGTGGTGGTGAGCGAGGCGGCAAATGCATCGCCAAGCTTGTAAAGGATAATCAGCGTGATCAGCAGCCAGGCATTATTGCGCTGGAAGAAGTCTTTCAGCGGGAATGTCACGGCCTGGCGTAGCGAGTGCGGTTCGCGCGCCGGCGCCACCGGTTCTTTCGCCAGCAACGTGGCGATCAGGCCCGGCACCATCAGCAACGCCATTAGCCAGTAAGTGGCTTGCCAGCCGAGATAGCGATCCGCAATCCACAGCGCCAGTCCGCCTGAAATCAACATCGCCAGACGATAGCCCAGCACGGTGATTGCCGCGCCGCTGCCGCGCTCCTCCGGCGGCAGCACATCGGTTTTCCAGGCATCAAACACGATATCCTGTGAAGCCGAACAGAAGGCAACCAGCACCGCCAGCGCGGCCAGCAGCGTTAAGTCACGCGAAGGCTGCATAAAGCCCATGGCAATAATGCCGCCAATTAGCGCCAGCTGCGTGACCAGCAGCCAGCCGCGACGGCGGCCAAGAAACGGTGGCGTATAGCGATCCATCATCGGCGACCACAGGAACTTAAACACGTAAGCCTGACCGACAAGGGAGAAGAAACCGATGGTTTTCAGGTCAACATTCTCTACCGTCATCCACGCTTGTAACGTCCCGGCGGTTAACGCCAGCGGTAAGCCTGAGGCAAAACCCAGCAGCAGCAATACCGCCGCATTACGTTGGGTAAAAATACGCAGATAATGAGATGTCATAGCCAACCTGAAATGAAGCCCGGCTGAGAGTCGCCGGGCAAAATACTGCGGAAATTAGCGGGCGTTCTGCTTGATGAAGTTGTGAACGCTGGTGTCCTGCGCCATATCAGCAATCACGTCACTCAGGGTTGAGTTAACCGCGTTGGTGATCTTCGCGTTGGTGGCGGTAAACGCGCCTTCTACGCTGTAAGTCTGGCGATAGTTTTTCACCTGCTTGTTACCGTTTTTCGCGGTGGCGATGATGGAGATATCCGCCTTGGTGGTAATGCTGTAGCGTACGTTGCCTTGAGTTACATCCGCATACAGACCATTCACCACGATCTGCAGATCAACGGCACCGCTCGGGCCGATCATGTAGCCGCGTGACGTCATCTGCTTCTCTAACACTTCCTGCAGCAGGAAGCGCAGATCGCGTGATGGTGTCAGCGTGATCAACTGACCATCGCGGTTTACTTTGGCCAGCGCCTGATCGGAACGTTGATCGGCACCGTTAACGCTGATGGTGACGCCCATCAGGCTTGGATCTTGCTGCGGTAATTGAATCTTCGGCTGAATATCCAATGTGGTGTTGTTGCTGGCACAGCCGGCCAAAATAAAAGCAGCCAGCAGAGGGAATAACAGTTTTTTCAACATACTCATTCTCGTTAGCATATGGGTTGGTTTGCAAAACTGCGGCCATCATAGCATTGCGCAGCGGTGAAAAAAGCCCCGGGCCAATGGAAATTGATTGTAAAGGCTTTTTTCGGACAGGATGAAACGCCAGCCAGTTGACCTGAGAGATAAGCAAGTTACTATGCGCAGCGCTGGCGGATTTATTTACGGCCAACCTGCGGAAGCGGTGAAAAACCTACTAATATTTAAACAGATGGGCACAGCGCTCGCCGGAAAGGAGTGTTAATCATGATTCGCGAACAAATAGAAGAAAAGTTGCGTAACGCTTTCGAGCCTGCACATCTTGAAGTGCATGATGAAAGCTACCGTCATAACGTGCCCGCCGGTTCTGAAAGTCACTTTAAAGTGGTGATTGTCAGCGATCGATTTACCGGTCAGCGCTTTCTGCAACGTCATCGCGCTATTTATGGCGAACTGGCAACCGAATTAGCGGGCAGCGTACACGCGCTGGCACTGCATACCTACACGCAAAAAGAGTGGGATGGATTACAGGATACGGTTTTGGCCTCGCCGAATTGTCGCGGCGCGGGAACGCTCGCCTGAATTCCCTTTTTACTCATCCTTAAAAACGGCCTGCGGGCCGTTTTCTTTTCATTTATTACACTCAAACGCGATCTACGGCGCAAAAAAGCAGCAAAACCGCTAAAAAGTGGTGAGTTTGCAGCCTCGACTCATTCCAGCGATGCCGCTATAATGCTGCGTCTATTTTTCCGGAATGTCTTCGGGACGCTTCTGGTGACAGGGATTTGGTTCTGCCTGCAGAGGCCGTCCCGGTTGTTGGATACGGCGCATTTTATGTGTGGTGTCTGAAGTTGACCGAGCACGTGATTTTTTGAGGTAACAAGATGACAGTTTCAGTAGAAACCACTCAGGGTCTGGGCCGTCGCATTTCGATTACTGTTGCAGCTGACAGCATCGAAAGCGCAGTGAAGAAAGAACTGGTGGAAGTGGCTAAGAAAGTCCGTATCGACGGTTTCCGTAAAGGCAAAGTGCCGGCACACATCATTTCTCAGCGCTACGGTGCTTCTGTTCGCCAGGACGTGCTGGGCGAGCTGATGACGCGCAACTTCGTTGACGCCATCATCAAAGAGAAAATCAATCCGGCTGGCACACCAAACTATGTGCCGGGCGAATATAAAGAAGGCGAAGACTTCACCTACGCGGTTGAGTTCGAAGTGTATCCAGAAGTTGAGCTGAAAGGCCTGGATGCAATCGAAGTTGAGAAGCCAGTGGTAGAAGTGACTGACGCTGACGTTGATACCATGCTGGAAACCCTGCAGAAGCAGCAGGCGACCTGGAAAGAGAGCGATGCCGCAGCGACAGCTGAAGATCGCGCGACCATCGATTTCAGCGGTTCTGTTGACGGCGAAGAGTTTGAAGGCGGCAAAGCCTCTGACTTCGTGCTGGCAATGGGCCAGGGCCGTATGATCCCAGGCTTCGAAGAGGGCGTTGTTGGCCACAAAGCCGGCGAAACCTTCACTATCGACGTGAAATTCCCAGACGATTACCATGCAGAAAACCTGAAAGGGAAAGATGCGAAGTTCGAAATCGTGCTGAAGAAAGTTGAAACTCGCGAACTGCCAGAGCTGACTGAAGAGTTCATCAAGCGCTTTGGCGTGGAAGATGGTTCAGTTGCCGGTCTGCGTGCTGAAGTGCGTAAGAACATGGATCGCGAGCTGAAAGGTGCTATCCGTAACCGCGTCAAGACGCAGGCAATCGACGGTCTGGTTAACGCCAACGACATCGACGTCCCGGTTGCGCTGATCGACAGCGAAATTGACGTTCTGCGTCGTCAGGCTGCACAGCGTTTTGGTGGCAACGAGAAGCAAGCGCTGGAACTGCCACGCGAACTGTTCGAAGAGCAGGCTAAACGTCGCGTCGTTGTGGGTCTGCTGTTGGGCGAAGTGATTCGTATCAACGAACTGCAGGCTGACGAAGATCGCGTTAAAACGCTGATCGAAGAGATGGCTTCTGCGTACGAAGATCCGCAGGAAGTGATCGAGTTCTACAGCAAGAATAGCGAGCTGATGAACAACATGCGCAACGTGGCTCTGGAAGAGCAAGCGGTTGAAGCGGTACTGGCGAAAGCGAAAGTGACCGATAAAGCCACTAACTTCCAGGAACTGATGAACCAGACCTCTGCGGCCTGATTCATTCGTTAACCGTTAGTGCTAAGCCCGTGACTGAAAAGTCGCGGGCTTTTTCGTTTCTGGCGCCAAATACACCGATTTGCTCTCTATTTGCTTAATTAATCGGCAAATTATTCGCTAAGCTCTTTTTCCGTGTTAGCGAATGGGCAAAAGGTTGTTATGCTTGAAACAACTGGGCAGCATCCCCAGATATAGGGAGAATGCATGAAAACAGTGAGAATGACTGATTAACCGTCTTGTTACTGCGGAGTGAGACTGCAGCGCATAGTTTTCCCGGCGCGCCTCACGTAAAATCGGTACAGAATGTTGCCAATGAAATTTATCAGGAGACGGTAATGTCATACAGTGGCGATCGTGAATTTACTGCACCGCACATGGCGCTGGTGCCAATGGTGGTCGAACAAACCTCGCGCGGCGAGCGTTCTTACGACATCTACTCTCGCCTGCTCAAAGAGCGTGTGATCTTCCTGACCGGTCAGGTTGAAGATCATATGGCTAACCTGATCGTGGCGCAGATGCTGTTTCTGGAAGCTGAGAATCCTGAAAAAGACATTTATCTCTACATTAACTCGCCAGGCGGCGTGATTACTGCTGGGATGTCGATTTATGACACAATGAAGTTTATCAAGCCGGATGTCAGCACCATCTGTATGGGTCAGGCTTGTTCAATGGGGGCGTTCCTGCTGACAGCAGGCACCAAAGGCAAACGTTTCTGCCTGCCTAATTCACGTGTGATGATTCATCAGCCGTTGGGCGGCTATCAGGGTCAGGCGACGGATATTGAAATCCATGCGCGCGAAATCCTGAAAGTGAAGCAGCGCATGAATGAGCTGATGGCTGAGCACACTGGCAAATCGCTGGAAGAGATTGAACGCGACACTGAGCGCGATCGTTTCCTCTCTGCGGGCGAAGCGGTTGAGTACGGTTTGGTTGACTCAATCCTGACGCATCGCCAATAAGACACATCTGTCTGCCCCTTACGCTATAGTTAACGGGGAGCAGGCAGATGGGTTGAATGCATATCGGCCGTTGATGTACGGCCAGCGCCGTACAACAAATTTGGTCTGAGAAAGAAAAGAGGTTAGCTGATGACAGATAAGCGCAAAGACGGTTCAGGTAAGTTGCTGTACTGCTCTTTCTGCGGCAAAAGCCAGCATGAAGTCCGTAAGCTAATTGCCGGGCCGTCAGTGTACATTTGCGATGAGTGCGTTGATCTTTGCAACGACATCATTCGCGAAGAGATTAAGGAAGTTGCGCCGCATCGCGAGCGTAGCTCACTGCCGACGCCGCATGAAATCCGCCATCACCTTGATGACTATGTTATTGGTCAGGAAAGGGCGAAGAAAGTGCTGGCAGTAGCGGTGTATAACCACTACAAACGCCTGCGCAATGGTGATACCAGCAATGGCATTGAACTGGGCAAAAGTAACATTTTGCTGATCGGTCCAACCGGTAGCGGTAAAACACTGTTGGCCGAAACGCTGGCGCGCTTGCTGGATGTGCCCTTCACGATGGCAGATGCCACCACGCTGACCGAAGCGGGTTATGTGGGTGAAGACGTTGAAAACATCATCCAGAAGCTGCTGCAGAAGTGTGATTACGACGTGCAGAAAGCGCAGCGCGGCATTGTCTATATTGATGAAATCGACAAGATTTCTCGTAAGTCTGACAACCCGTCGATCACCCGTGACGTCTCGGGCGAAGGCGTACAGCAAGCGCTGTTGAAACTGATTGAAGGCACCGTGGCTGCCGTACCGCCGCAGGGCGGACGTAAACATCCGCAGCAGGAGTTCTTGCAGGTTGATACCTCCAAGATTCTGTTTATCTGTGGTGGCGCATTCGCCGGTCTCGATAAGGTGATCTCCCAGCGTGTTGAAACCGGGTCCGGCATCGGCTTCGGCGCAACCGTGAAGGGCAAATCCCAGAAGGCGAGTGAAGGCGAATTGCTGTCGCAGGTTGAGCCAGAAGATTTGATCAAGTTTGGCCTGATTCCTGAGTTCATCGGTCGTTTGCCGGTTGTGGCAACGCTGAGCGAACTGAGTGAAGAAGCGCTGATTCAGATCCTCCGTGAGCCGAAGAACGCGCTGACCAAACAGTATCAGGCGCTGTTCAATCTGGAAGGCGTAGAACTGGAATTCCGCGACGAAGCCTTAACGGCAATCGCTAAAAAAGCGATGTCACGTAAAACCGGTGCGCGTGGTCTGCGTTCTATCGTTGAAGGTGCGTTACTTGAAACTATGTACGACCTGCCTTCGATGGATGACGTTGAAAAAGTGGTGATTGATGAATCAGTCATTGAAGGTCAATCCGAGCCGATGTTGATTTATGGAAAGCATGAAGCCCAGGCTTCTGGTGAATAAATAAACAATTGCACCACGTTGTTATCTTAAAAAAGGGGAAAAATCTTTCCCCTTTTGTTTTTCTCTCGCCAGTGACATTGAATGTCGTACAAGCATCCCCATATACTCAATATCCTGTGGGTTTAACTGCAAAACCTCTATTGCGCGGTACCCATCACCTGGCGGACATTAAACTAAGAGAGAGCTCTATGAATCCTGAGCGTTCTGAACGCATTGAAATCCCCGTGTTGCCGTTGCGCGACGTGGTGGTTTATCCGCACATGGTAATTCCGTTGTTTGTTGGCCGGGAAAAATCGATTCGGTGCCTCGAAGCCGCGATGGATCATGATAAAAAGATCATGCTGGTTGCACAGAAAGAGGCTTCAACGGATGAACCTGGCATTAACGATCTCTTCTCAGTAGGGACCGTCGCTTCTGTATTGCAGATGCTGAAACTTCCAGACGGCACGGTAAAAGTGCTGGTCGAAGGTTTACAGCGCGCGCACATCACCACGCTGGCTGATAATGGCGACCATTTTGTTGCCCAGGCCGAATACCTTGTCTCGCCAGAAATTGAAGAGCGCGAGCAGGAAGTGCTGGTGCGCACGGCCATCAACCAGTTCGAAGGCTACATCAAGCTCAATAAAAAAATCCCACCTGAGGTCTTAACCTCCCTCAACAGCATCGACGATGCGGCCCGTCTGGCCGATACCGTCGCAGCGCATATGCCGCTGAAACTGGCTGACAAACAGTCCGTGCTGGAGATGTCCGACGTCAATGAACGTCTGGAATATCTGATGGCGATGATGGAATCAGAAATCGATCTGCTGCAGGTTGAGAAGCGCATTCGCAACCGCGTTAAAAAGCAGATGGAAAAAAGCCAGCGTGAGTACTATCTGAATGAGCAAATGAAAGCCATTCAGAAAGAGCTGGGCGAAATGGATGATGCGCCGGATGAGTACGAGGCGCTGAAACGTAAGATTGAAGCGGCCAAAATGCCGACCGAAGCGCGTGAAAAAGCCGAAGCTGAGCTGCAGAAGCTGAAGATGATGTCGCCGATGTCTGCAGAAGCGACCGTGGTGCGTGGCTACATCGACTGGATGGTTCAGGTTCCGTGGGTGGCGCGCAGCAAGGTGAAAAAAGACCTGCGTAAAGCGCAGGAAACGCTGGATATCGACCATTACGGTCTGGAGCGCGTCAAAGATCGCATCCTTGAGTATCTTGCGGTGCAGAGTCGCGTTAGCAAAATCAAAGGCCCAATTCTCTGCCTCGTTGGACCGCCGGGCGTGGGTAAAACCTCGCTGGGACAGTCGATTGCTAAGGCCACCGGACGTAAATACGTGCGTATGGCGCTGGGTGGCGTGCGTGATGAAGCGGAAATCCGCGGACATCGTCGTACCTACATCGGTTCTATGCCTGGCAAGCTGATCCAGAAAATGGCGAAAGTGGGCGTCAAAAACCCGCTGTTCCTGCTGGATGAAATCGACAAAATGTCTTCTGACATGCGTGGCGATCCGGCTTCAGCGCTGCTTGAGGTGCTGGATCCTGAGCAGAACATCGCGTTTAACGATCACTATCTGGAAGTGGATTACGATCTCTCTGACGTTATGTTCGTGGCGACCTCAAACTCCATGAACATCCCAGCACCGTTGCTTGACCGTATGGAAGTGATTCGTCTCTCCGGTTACACCGAAGATGAAAAGCTGAACATCGCGAAGCAACATTTGCTGCCGAAGCAGATTGAACGTAATGCGCTGAAAGAGAAAGAGATCACCGTCGACGATAGCGCGATTGTTGGCATCATCCGCTACTACACGCGTGAAGCGGGCGTGCGTAGTCTGGAGCGCGAACTCTCCAAGCTGTGCCGTAAAGCAGTGAAGGCGTTACTGATGGATAAGTCGAAAAAGCACATCGTGATCAATGGCGATAATCTCAAGGATTTCCTTGGCGTGCAGCGCTTTGATTATGGTCGCGCAGAGAGCGAAAGCCGTGTGGGTCAGGTGACCGGACTGGCGTGGACGGAAGTGGGCGGCGATCTGCTGACCATTGAAACCGCCTGCGTACCAGGTAAAGGCAAGCTGACGTACACCGGTTCGCTGGGCGAAGTGATGCAGGAATCGATTCAGGCCGCGCTAACTGTGGTGCGCGCGCGTGCAGAGAAACTGGGCATCAACGGTGATTTCTACGAGAAACGCGACATCCACGTGCACGTACCAGAAGGTGCGACACCGAAAGATGGCCCGAGCGCCGGTATCGCTATGTGCACCGCGCTGGTGTCTTGCTTAACCGGTAACCCGGTGCGTTCTGATGTCGCAATGACCGGTGAAATCACCCTGCGTGGTCTGGTTCTGCCGATTGGTGGCCTGAAAGAGAAGTTGCTGGCGGCACACCGTGGCGGCATCAAAACCGTGCTGATCCCGGACGAAAACAAGCGCGATCTGGAGGATATTCCCCAGAACGTGATTGCTGATCTCGAGATTCATCCGGTGAAGCGTATTGAAGAAGTGCTGAACCTGGCACTGGAAAATGCGCCTTACGGCATGCAGGTTGCGACCGCAAAATAGTGATTAGCGGCATAAACCGCTAAAAAGCGAAGCTGGCAGGCAAAATGGTGCTTGCCAGCTTTTTTTTGTGCCGCTAACTTAGTGGGCTGCTGGATCAACGATTAAGATGAATACCGTTGTTTCAGCTCCACAGGCTTGATATAACTGGCTGCGCGTTCGCACCGGGCGGGAAGCACGGGTGCGATGTGAATAATAAAAGAGGGGATGAAGAGAGTGAATAAGTCACAGTTGATCGACAAAATTGCTGCAGATGCTGACATTTCTAAAGCGGCAGCGGGACGTGTTTTAGATGCATTCATGGACTCCGTTACCGAAGCTCTGAAGGGCGGTGATGAAGTGGCACTGGTTGGTTTCGGTACTTTCTCTGTACGTGAGCGTGCAGCTCGTACTGGCCGTAACCCACAAACGGGTAAAGAGCTCACCATTCCGGCTGGTAAAGTTCCGGGCTTCCGTGCTGGTAAAGCACTGAAAGATTCCGTCAATTAATGACCGCTGATACATCCATTGAAGCATTTTCTTCCGTGGATTGAGGACGCAAAAGCCGTTCTCATGTAACATACGGGCACATCATTTTTGATGTGCCTTTTTTATTCTTGATGCGCGGCGATAGCCTTTGGTTGTTGTCTCCGCATGGTTGCCAACTGCCAGCCTGAACAGCAGTTGCACGATGATGACATCGTGTTAGAGCTTTACATTCACACTACAGCGGAGTGTTGTCATACCATGATGGACAATTTACGCGCGGCGTCGAATCATGTCGTGCTCAAGATTATTCTGGGATTGATCATCCTGTCTTTCGTACTCACCGGGGTGGGCAACTACCTGATCGGTGGCGGCGGTGATTATGCTGCCAAAGTTAACGGCCACGAGATCAGCCGTGCAGAGCTAGAGCAGGGTTATAACAACGAGCGCAATCGTCAGCAGCAGATGCTGGGCGATCAGTTCTCGCAGTTAGCCAGCAACGAAGGCTACATGCAGCAGATGCGCCAGCAGGCGCTGTCGCAGTTGATCGATCAGGCGTTACTTGATCAGTACATCAAAGATCTGCACATCGGCATCAGCGATGATCAGGTGAAACAGGCGATCTTCAATCAGAAAGCTTTCCAGACCAACGGTAAATTCGACAACGCCAAATACAGCGGCCTGATCACCAGCATGGGCTTCACTGCCGATCAGTATGCCGAAGCGCTGCGCAAGCAGCTGGCGACGCAGCAGCTGATTAACGCAATTGCTAACACCGATTTCATGCTAAAAGGCGAAACCAGCAAGCTGGTGGATCTGGTGTCTCAGCAGCGTGAAGTGCGTCAGGCGGTGATTGATGTCAACGCGCTGGCGGCTAAGCAGACGGTCAGCGACAACGAAGTCAGCCAATATTACCAGCAGCATCAGAATAGCTTCATGGCGCCTGAACAGTTCCGCGTGAGCTACATCAAAATGGATGCCGCTAGCATGCAGGAAACGGCCAGCGAAGCGGACATTCAGAGCTGGTACGATCAACATAAAGCGGATTATTCACAGCCACAGCGTAATCGCTACAGCGTGATCCAGACCAGGACGGAAGCTGACGCTAACGCCGTGGTTGACGCGCTGAAGAAAGGCGAAGATTTCGCCGCGCTGGCAAAAAGCAAATCCATCGACCCAATTTCAGCCCGCAAAGGCGGTGACATGGGTTGGCTGGAGCCGAGCACTACGCCAGACGAGCTGAAAAACGCCAATCTGACGCAGAAAGGCCAGCTTTCCGGCGCTATCAAATCGTCGGTTGGCTTCCTGGTGGTGCGTCTGGATGATATCCAGCCGGAGCAGGTTAAGCCGTTGGCCGATGTTCATGACATCGTTGCCGATAAAGTGAAACAAGAGAAAGCGGTTGATGCCTTCTACAAAATTCAGCAGAAAGTCAGCGAAGCAGCCAGCAACGACAACGAATCGTTGGCGGGCGCCGCGCAGGCTTCCGGCTTGAAAGTGGTAGAAACCAATTGGATCACCCGTGATAACCTGCCAGACGAGTTGAATTTCGATCAGGTTAAACAGGCGATCTTCAACGGTGGTCTGGTAGGCCAGAATGGTGCGCCGGGTAACAACTCCGACATCATCTCTGTGGATGGCGATCGTGCCTTTGTCCTGCGTATCAGCGAGCACAAACCAGAAGCGGTGAAGCCGCTGGATCAGGTAAAAGCGCAGATCGTAGACTCGCTGAAGCATGATAAAGCGACACAGCAGGCGAAAGCACAAGCAGATAAGCTGCTGGCCGATTTGAAAGCCGGTAAAGCGGATGCACTGAAGGCTGCAGGCCTGACGCTCAGCGCCAGCAAATCGTTCGATCGCAACGCGCAGGATCCTGTTGCTCAGTCAGCCTTCAATCTGCCACAACCTGCCGACAATAAACCGTCGTGGGGCGTGAGCGAAGATATGCAGGGCAATGTGGTGCTGATCGCGCTGGATAAAGTCAGCGCGGGCAACATGCCGCAGGCGCAGATCGATGAGATGGTAAAAGGCGTAACGCAGAATAACGCGCAAATCGCCTTTGAAGCGCTGCTGGAAAACCTGCGTAAAGAGGCGAAGATTAAGTACGGCGCCGCAGCACAAAACCAGTAAGCCTCACAAAAAAAGTTAAATCACTGCAATACCCGAAAGGCCGCTTATGCGGCCTTTTCCATTTCTGTAATTGCCCTTTTGAGCGTTGAATTGAGCTATGACACCCTGCTGTTGCTGTCAAACACAAGGAGAAACACAGCATGGTTAAATCAACGTTTCAAGCCCTATGCATTACGCTGGCGCTGGGCGGCGCAGTTTATACCACCGGACTGGCGGCTGCCGAAAGTCCCAGTGAAACGCAGGCGACGCAAGTCTCCACGCCACAGGAAGGCCAGGTTAGCATCAATTCAGCCACCGCCGAACAACTGGCGGCGGGTATGAACGGTATCGGGCTGAAGAAGGCGCAGGCGATTGTCAGTTATCGCGAACAATACGGGCCCTTTACCGCCATTGAACAGCTCAAGGAGGTGCCGGGCATTGGTAGCGCCCTGATTGAGCGCAACAGCGCCCGGCTTAAACTGTGAAGCGTCTCGCGACTTTGAAGGATTGAAAAAGCCCGGATTCAGGCTGTGCTATGCTCAACAGGTCTTACCAGTTGTCATTCTCAGCCTGAACAAGGAGCAACAATGCAAACCACAATTAAAGTGCGCGGTTATCATCTGGATGTTTATCAGCACGTGAATAACGCGCGCTATCTGGAATTTCTGGAAGAGGCGCGCTGGCAGTGGCTGGAGGATGTCGATGCGTTTCATTGGCTGATGGAGCAGCAACTGGCGTTTGTGGTGGTGAATATCAACATCAACTATCGTCGTCCGGCGGTATTGGGCGACGTATTGAATATTGAAAGTGAAGTGTCACAGCTCAGCGGTAAAAGTGGCATCATTGCGCAGCGTGTCTTGCTGGCGAGTGATAATTCGGTGGTGGCCGATGCCGCGCTGACCTTTGTCTGTATCGATTTGCGCACGCAAAAAGCGGTGCCGATGGAAGGGGAGTTGCGCGAGCGTCTGGCGTCATTGATGGTGGAAAATGAATAACTGGCGCCGATGACGCCAGTTTACCCTGCGGCCTGAATCAGTTGAGGCCGCTTTTTTGTTTCATCGCTGCCATCACCGCCGGCGCGTTCGCCTGATAATCTGCCAGGCCACGGGCGCGTAAATGACAGGCCGCGCATTCGCCACAGCCATCACCTTTTACGCCGTTGTAGCAGGTAAGCGTTTCAGCGCGTACCAGCGGCAGCTGCTGCCAGTAATCGGCCAGCGCCCAGGTTTCCGCTTTATTCAGCCACATCAGCGGCGTCTCAAAGCGAATATTGCGCGCCATGCCGAGGCTGACGGCGTTATTCAGTGCTTTAACAAACTCATCACGGCAATCCGGGTAGCCGGAGAAATCGGTTTCGCACACGCCGGTGATCACCGCTTCGGCTTCGACCTGATAGGCATAAATCGATGCCAGCGTCAGGAACAGGATATTGCGGCCCGGTACAAAGGTACTCGGCAAACCGCTGGCATTGGGATCATAGGTCGGCACCGGAATGTTGTCGCGCGTCAGGCTGCTGACGGCTAACTCGTTGAGCAGCGTAACGTCCAGCACTTTGTGCGCGCGCGCGCCCAGCTTGTGCGACAGCTCAGCCGCAACCTCGATCTCTTCACGATGGCGTTGGCCGTAATCAAAAGTAACGCAATGCACTTCATCATAGTGTTGCAGCGCCTGAATTAAACAGGTGGTGGAGTCTTGTCCGCCACTGAATACCACAACGGCTCGTTTCATTTTTTCTTCCCCAAAAATCAGTGCGCTTATGGTACTGGCTCGGACGCAGGCTGAACAGCGCTAGCTGTGGTTGGCGGCGGAATCCAGGCGCGGGTGAAATCAAACCATCCCAAACTATTAAGCTGGATGCCCTCCACGCCGGGCGGCGCAAAAACCTGATAGCGATAGTTAAACAGCGGCAGTAAGTGGGCATCGCACATCAGCTGCTGAAACAGTTGCTGAGTCAATTCACTGCGCTGCAGTGCATCAGGTTGTTGGGCAATCGCGCTCAGTGGCGTTTGCAGAACCTGTTCGCGTAGCGGCTGCCAGACCGGATCGTTCTCCAGCCAGTTCACCAGCGTAAACAGTGGTGCATCGCCAATCAGTCGATCGCCCATCACCACATCGGCCTCACTGAGATCGCTATCGTCACGCCAGCTTTTTACGTCATGGAAGATGCAGGTGAGGGCGCAGCCGTGTTGCGCCAGCAGTGGAATCAACGCCTGTGCCATCACATGCAGTTCGACCGGCAAGTGGTAATGCAGCGTTAATGTGGGCGGCAGTGCAATCGTCTCTCTTTCGGCGCGCGGTACCGGCCAGCCAGGAAGCAGCTCTTGGCTCGGTGTGATTAAACCCTCATCCAGCGGCAGTTGCTGAATCACACCGCTGCGCTGAATCAGGGCAATCAGCGATTGGGCCTGTTCGGCACTGAAGTTCGCCGAGATGCGTGGCGCCAGATAGCAAAATCCCAGGCTGATACTGCGATCAACCGGACGTAGCGAGCCGAGTTCGTCAGGATCGCCAATGGCGATTTGCACCGGATGGCTGCAGCTGGTGCCGAGATCACGATCAAACAGCTGCGGTGTGATCCAGTATTCCATCCGCTGGATCAGCGGGCGCTGCAAATGCCAGCGCGCATGGCTCTCCAGCCGCACCATCTCAGCGGTGAAATGCGTGAGTTTCCACGGCCCGCTACCGATATCGGTGAATTCAGGATGCGGTAACAGACAGAACTGATGCGCCAGCCGCTGCGGCAGCCAGTAATCGCTTTCACGCAGTTGAATATGTATCGCTAGCGGATGCGGCGCTTCAATCTGTTCAATCGCCGCCAGCAGCCGCGCACCGCGTGGCGAATGCCTGATCTGTTGCAGTTGCTCAACCAACTGTGTCGCCTGCACCGGTTCATCGTTGTGCCAGCTGAGCTGTGGGCGCAGCCAGAAATACCAGTCACGGCCGCTGGCATCATGCTGCCAATGGTGAGCGAGATCGCCTTCAACATCGTTATCGCGAAAGCGCGTTAACCCGGAGAAAACCTGGCGCGCCAGATGTTGCTCGGCGCGTCCGGTCAGCTGCAGCGGACGCAACGGCTCCATCGCGCGGTAGTAAGGAATGCGCAGCACCGGCGATTGCTTCTGCCACTGACCGCCCATCAATGGTCGCAGCAATTTTACTAATCGCTCGGGATGCAGATCGAGCACCTGCAGCGCCTGTACCGCCTCGCCGGCGTCGAGTTGCTGCGTTAACAACTGCTGGCGCAGCTGTTCCGGCGACACCAGGAAAGTCAGCTCACCCTGTTTGCCACGCCCGGATTCACCGCGCCACTGCAGCCAGCCGGCATCCTGCCACTGACGCAGCAGCGTGCGCAGATGGCGCTCGCTGCAAAAGCAGTGTTGCGCCATCGCAGCGACGCTAAGGCGTTGCGTTTCGCCGTGGCTGAGTTGCCACAGGCGCTGAAATTGATTGACCCGATGAAGTTCACGCATAGCTAAACCCGGAACAGTTTTTAAAAAGTATTCACTATTAGTTCCGTAATTACCAGGCGATAGTAGCTGCCTCACACAGACAGGAGAATTCGCATGGCTCGCCTCGCGGCATTTGATATGGACGGCACGCTGTTGCTGCCTTCGCACCGGTTAGGTAATGAAACGCTGGCAAGCCTGCATGCGTTGCATCAACGCGGCGTCACGTTGGCGTTTGCCACCGGGCGCCATCTCATGGATATGCAGCGAGTACGCGAACAAATCACCTTGCCTGCGTGGCTGATTACCGGTAACGGCACGCGCATTCACGATCTTGAAGGCAACCAACTTTACGGCTGCGATTTATCGCCATCGGTGGCGGAAGAGGTGATTCATACGCATTGGCAAACGCCGGCCTCGATTCATGTTTTCAACGATGAGGGCTGGTTTACCGATAAGCCGCTGCTCGGCGCGCTGGAAGCGCATGCGATGAGTGGCTTCCATTATCAGCTGCGCGATTTGCGTCAGATGTCGGCGCATGAAGTCACGAAAATCTGTTTTATTGCGCCACATGAAATGTTGCAGGCGTTAAAAAGCGAATTGCAGGCCGCGTTGGGCGAGCGGGCCAACATTTGCTTCTCTGCGTGGGATTGTCTGGAGGTGTTGCCGGTCGATTGCCATAAAGGCGCGGCGTTGGGGCGTTTGTGCCAGCATCTTTCGCTGTCGCTGGCGGATTGTATGGCGTTTGGCGATGCCATGAACGATCGCGAAATGCTGGAACGTGTTGGCAGCGGTTTTATTATGGGCAACGCCATGCATCAATTGAAAGCGTCGTTGCCCCATTTACCGATTATCGGACATTGCGAGACACAGGCGGTGTCTCACTACCTTAATCACTGGATGACCACACCACACCTCGATTATTCCCCCGAATGCTGAGGCTTACAGTGAACCGGACAGGACGTCCGGTTTTTTATTGCAGCTCACGCACCCATGGCGCAATGTCGCCGATATTCTGCTTTACCCACTGCGCATTGTAATAGGTGTCGGGATAGCGCTCACCGCTGTCACACAGCAACGTCACCAGAGAACCCTGCTCGCCGTTTTCCCGCATGCGTTTTGCCACCTGCATCATGCCCCAGAAGTTGGTGCCGGTTGAAGCGCCAGGGCGACGTCCCAGCACCTTTTCCAGCTGCAGCATTGCGGCGATAGTCGCGCCATCCGGCACTTTCGTCATCTCGTCAATCACGTCGGGTAAAAACGACGGTTCCACGCGCGGACGACCAATGCCTTCAATCAGGCTGCCGCGTTCGCTGCGCAGCGTTTTGTCGCGGCTCTGCCAGTAATCAAAGAACACTGAATGCTGCGGATCGACCACCAGCAGGCGCGTGTCATGGCCCTGATAGCGGATATAGCGGCCCAGCGTTGCCGAGGTGCCGCCGGTACCGGCGCTCATGATCACCGTATGCGGCACCGGGAAGGGTTCGTGCGACATCTGGCGGAAAATGCTTTCGGCAATATTGTTGTTGCCGCGCCAGTCGGTGGCGCGCTCGGCATAGGTGAACTGGTCCATAAAGTGGCCATTCAGTTCACGCGCTAAACGCTCAGATTCGCTGTACAGCTGGCAGGGATCGGCGACGAAATGGCACTCGCCACCGTAAAAACCAATCATCTCGATTTTGCGTTTCGCGGTGCTGGCGGGCATCACAGCGATAAAGGGCAAACCGAGCAAACGCGCGAAGTAAGCTTCTGATACCGCAGTACTGCCGGATGAGGCTTCAATGATCGGCGTATTTTCGTGGATCCAGCCATTCGCCAGGCCATAGAGAAACAGGGAACGCGCCAAACGATGTTTTAAGCTGCCGCTGGGATGCGTGCTTTCATCCTTAAGATAGAAGTGAATGCCGGGAAAATCATCTAGCTTAAAGCGGATCAGATGCGTATCCGCGGAGCGCTGAAAATCGGCGTTAATTTCATTGATGGCGTGGCGAACCCAGGGCGTTTGCATGTGGCATTTCCGTAATCATTATTGCGCACAGTGTAAGGCACTGGCAGGAAAAAGAGGTTGCTTTAATCACGGTATAATGGTGCGCTTAGAGAAAATTTTTCTCCTGGAGTGGCAAATGTTAGATAAAACTGACCGCGCTTTGCTGGCAATGCTGCAGCAGGATTGCACGTTGTCGCTGCAGACGTTGGCCGATACGGTGAATCTCACCACCACGCCGTGCTGGAAACGCCTGAAAAAACTGGAAGATGATGGCATTATTCGTGCGCGCGTGGCGCTGGTGGACGGCGAAAAAATCGGTCTGTCGCTCACCGCTTTTATGTTTGTTAAAACTCAGCAGCACAGCAGCGAGTGGTTTAAGCAATTTGTCGCCGTGGTGCAGCAAATGCCGGAAGTGATGGCGTTTTACCGCATGGCGGGCGAGTACGATTATTTGCTGCGCATTCAGGTCGCGGACATGAAGAGTTACGACAGCTTTTATAAGCGCCTGGTGAACGGCGTACCGGGACTGATAGATGTGACCTCCAGTTTTGCCATGGAAGAGATTAAATACACCACCGCCTTGCCGGTAGCGCCCTAACGGGCACAGAAAGAGACACGCTTGTGCAATTATTCAGCCAGTTAAGTTGGTATTTCCTGCGCGAGTGGCGGCGATATCTGGGCGCCGTCAGCTTGCTGATCGTTATTGCCTTACTGCAATTGCTGCCACCGCACGTGGTTGGCGTAATTGTCGACGGCGTCACCCAGCATAATTTAAGCGCCGGGCAGATCTTTATGTGGATCGGCGTGATGCTGGTGACGGCGGTGATCGTCTATCTGCTGCGCTACGTCTGGCGCGTGCTGCTGTTTGGCGCATCCTATCAATTAGCCGTTGAGCTACGTGAAGATTTTTATCGCCAGCTCAGCCGCCAGCATCCGGCATTTTATCTGCGCCATCGCACTGGCGATCTGATCGCCCGCGCCACCAATGATGTGGATCGCGTGGTGTTTGCCGCCGGTGAAGGCGTGCTGACGCTGGTGGATTCGCTGGTGATGGGATTGGTGGTGCTGATTGTGATGAGTACCCAAATTAGCTGGCAACTGACGTTACTGGCGCTGATCCCGATGCCAATTATGGCTTTCGCCATCCAGAAAGACGGTGCCCGCTTGCATCAACGTTTCAAAGTGGCGCAGGCGGCGTTTTCAAGCCTGAACGATCAAACCCAGGAAAGCCTGACCAGCATCCGTATGATCAAAGCATTTGGCCTCGAAGATCACCAGTCGCAGCAGTTTGCCGGCATCGCTGCTGATACCGGCAAGAAAAACCTGCATGTGGCGCGCGTGGATGCGCGATTCGATCCGATCATTTATATCGCCGTCGGCTTCTCTAACCTGCTGGCAATTGCCGGTGGCGGCTGGATGGTGTGGAACGGCAGTTTGACGCTTGGGCAGCTCACCAGCTTTGTGATGTACCTCGGCCTGATGATTTGGCCCATGCTGGCGCTGGCGTGGATGATCAACATCGTTGAGCGCGGCAGTGCGGCGTGGAGCCGTATCCGTTCATTGCTGGCGGAAGCGCCAGCGGTTGAAGATGGTCAGAAGGTGTTACCGCCTGAGCCTGGCATCCTGCAGGTTGCCATTCGAGAGTTCCGCTATCCGGCCAGCTCTGGCCCGGTGCTAAGCCATCTTAATTTCCAGTTAAAACCGGGCCAAATGCTGGGATTATGTGGGCCAACCGGCTGCGGCAAGAGCACGCTCCTAAGCTTGATTCAGCGCCACTTCGACATCGATCAGGGCGATATTCGTTACCACAATACGCCGCTGCCGCAGTTGCGGCTCGATAGCTGGCGCAGCCGGCTGGCGGTCGTCAGCCAGACGCCTTTCCTGTTCTCCGATACCATTGCCGCCAATCTGGCGCTGGGTCGCCCGAATGCGACGCAGCAAGAGCTGGAGCGTGTGGCAACCATGGCCTGCGTGCACGATGATATTCTGCGCCTGCCACAAGGTTATGAGACCGAAGTGGGCGAACGCGGCGTGATGTTATCGGGCGGACAGAAGCAGCGCATAGCGATTGCACGCGCGCTGCTGCTGAATGCCGAAATCCTGATTCTGGATGATGCGCTGTCGGCGGTTGATGGCCGCACTGAACATGACATCCTGCATAACCTGCGTCAGTGGGGCAAAGGGCGCACCTTGATTATCAGCGCGCATCGTCTTTCGGCACTTACCGAGGCCAGCGAAATTCTGGTGCTGCAGCACGGCTCCGTGACGCAGCGTGGCGATCATGACACCCTGGCGGGCAAAGAGGGTTGGTATCGCGATATGTACCGTTATCAGCAGCTGGAAGCCGCACTGGATGACGATGAAGTGGCAGAAGGAGCAAGCCGTGGCTAAATCACAACGTTTATGGCCGACGCTGAAACGACTGTTGGCGTATGGCAAACCGTGGCGTAAATCGCTGTGGCTGGCGGTCGGCATGCTGTGGATTGCGGCGGCAGCCGAAGTCACCGGACCGGTGCTGGTAAGCTACTTCATCGATAATCTGGTGGCGAAACATCAGATGCCGTGGGGCATCGTCGCGGGCCTGCTGGTGGGCTTTGTCCTGCTGCAATTGCTGGCCGCCGGTTTGCACTATTTTCAGGCGTTGCTGTTTAACCGCGCGGCGATTGGCGTGGTGCAGCAATTGCGCGTGGACGTGATGAACGCGGCGTTGCGCCAGCCGCTCAGCGCCTTCGATACGCAGCCGGTCGGCCAAATCATCTCGCGCGTCACCAACGACACCGAAGTGATCAAAGATCTCTACGTCACCGTGGTGGCCACAGTGTTGCGGGCTGCCGCGTTGATTGGCGCGATGCTGGTGGCGATGTTCTCCCTCGACTGGCGCATGGCGTTGGTAGCGATCGTGATTTTCCCGCTGGTGCTGACGGTGATGATGATTTATCAGCGCTTTAGCACGCCGATTGCGCGTCGCGTGCGCAGCTATCTGGCGGACATCAACAACGGCTTCAATGAAGTGATCAACGGCATGAGCGTGATCCAGCAGTTCCGCCAGCAGGCGCGCTTTGGTGAACGCATGGGCGAAGCCAGCCGTTCACACTATCTGGCGCGTATGGAAACGCTGCGGCTGGATGGCTTTTTGTTGCGCCCGTTGTTGAGTCTGTTTTCGGCCATGATTCTGTGCGGTTTGCTGATGCTGTTCAGCTTCGCCACGCCGGGCGTGTTTGAAGTCGGTGTGCTGTATGCCTTTATTACCTATCTTGGCCGCCTCAATGAACCGCTGATTGAACTCACCACGCAGCAGTCGATGCTGCAACAGGCGGTGGTGTCCGGCGAGCGTATCTTCGAACTGATGGATGCGGAGCAGCAAGGTTACGGCAGCGATAGTCTGCCGCTGGCCTCCGGCAGCATCTCGCTGCGGGATGTGAGCTTTGCCTATCGCGATAATCGCGATGTGCTCAGCCACATCAATCTCGAAGTGCCGGCGCGTCATTTTGTTGCGTTGGTGGGGCACACCGGCAGCGGGAAAAGCACGCTGGCGAATCTGCTGATGGGCTATTACCCGGTGACGCGCGGCAGTATCGAACTGGATGGCCGCCCGCTGCCGCAGCTGTCGCACGCCGCTTTACGTCAAAGCGTTGCGATGGTGCAACAGGATCCGGTGGTGCTGGCGGATTCGCTGCTGGCCAACGTGCGTTTGGGGCGCGATATCCCGGAAGATCAGGTGTGGCAGGCGCTAGAGACGGTGCAGCTGGCACCGCTGGCGCGCAGCATGGCGGACGGCATCCATACGCGTTTAGGCGAGCAGGGCAATAATCTGTCGGTTGGGCAGAAACAGCTGCTGGCGCTGGCGCGCGTGCTGGTGTCATTACCGCAAATCCTGATCCTCGACGAAGCCACGGCCAATATCGATTCCGGCACGGAACAGGCGATTCAGCAGGCGTTACGTGCACTACGCCAGCACAGCACGCTGGTGGTGATTGCGCATCGCCTTTCCACCATTACCGAAGCCGATCAGATTTTAGTGCTGCATCGCGGTCAGGTGGTTGAACGCGGTACGCATGCTGAGCTGCTGGCCGAGCAGGGCCGTTACTGGCAGATGTATCAGCTGCAGCAGGCCGGCGATGAACTCGCGGCGGGCATCCCCGTACAAGCCGAAGGGTGAATTGCACCTTTTTTGCACAGTTTTATCGGAATGTTCTGTATTGATGCACTTCTTTGAGGCTTGAAGCACCAAAGAAGTGCAATATTGCAACCCCTTTCCTCTTCCCCCTCCGCAAACTGCGCTGTGCTTCACATAACGAAGCGTGATGCAGCGCGCCTATGCTACTGACATTCCCCTTTTTTTATTTATGGCACAGCCTTTGCTTATATCCCTACGTGTCCGCGAAGACTCACTCAATTTCTTATCCGGAGGGGAACGTATGAAGCTGGTTACCGTGGTAATCAAACCATTTAAGCTGGAGGACGTGCGTGAAGCCTTATCCTCTATTGGCATTCAGGGACTGACCGTTACCGAGGTTAAAGGTTTTGGTCGCCAGAAAGGTCACGCAGAGCTTTATCGCGGTGCCGAGTACAGCGTTAACTTCCTGCCAAAAGTAAAAATTGATATCGCTATTGCGGACGACCAACTTGATGAAGTGGTCGATGTCATCAGCAAAGCCGCGTATACCGGCAAAATTGGCGACGGCAAGATTTTCGTCGCAGAACTGCAGCGCGTCATTCGTATTCGTACCGGCGAGACCGACGAAGCAGCACTGTAACTGGGGCTCTGAATTGTGATGGGATGGAAAGAAATGAATAAACTGATAACGAAGTTGGGCCTCACCAGCCTTGCGCTGTTACCTTCTCTGGCGATGGCGGCCGCCCCTGCAGTAGCGGATAAAGCCGATAACGCCTTTATGATGATCTGTACCGCCTTGGTACTGTTTATGTCGATTCCCGGCATTGCGCTGTTCTACGGCGGTTTGATTCGCGGCAAGAACGTGCTGTCGATGCTGACGCAGGTTGCGGTGACCTTCTCACTGGTTTGCGTGCTGTGGGTAATATACGGCTATTCACTGGCGTTCAGTGAAGGCAACGCCTTCTTCGGTAGCTTCCAGTGGGCGATGCTGAAAAATATTGAGCTGAAAGCGCTGATGGGCAGCTTCTATCAGTACATTCACATCGCGTTCCAGGCTTCCTTCGCCTGTATCACCGTCGGCCTGATTGTTGGTGCGCTGGCTGAACGTATTCGCTTCTCTGCGGTATTGATCTTCGTGGTGGTATGGCTGACGCTGGCTTATCTGCCAATCGCACACATGGTATGGGCTGGTGGCTTGCTGGCGCAAGACGGCGCGCTCGACTTCGCGGGCGGCACCGTGGTTCACATCAACGCAGCGGTTGCTGGCCTGGTAGGTGCTTATCTGGTGGGCAAACGTGCTGGTTTCGGCAAAGAAGCCTTCAAACCACACAACCTGCCGATGGTGTTCCTCGGTACCGCGATTCTGTATGTGGGCTGGTTCGGCTTCAACGCTGGTTCTGCTTCCTCAGCTAACGAAATCGCTGCGCTGGCGTTCCTGAATACCGTGGTGGCTACAGCGGGTGCGGTGCTGTCGTGGGTGTTTGGCGAGTGGGCGGTACGCGGTAAACCTTCTCTGCTTGGCGCCTGCTCGGGCTTCATCGCCGGTCTGGTGGCGATTACCCCAGCTTGTGGTTATGTGGGTGTCGGCGGCGCGCTGATTATCGGTCTGGCGGGTGGTTTAGCCGGTCTGTGGGGCGTAACAACCCTGAAGAAATGGCTGCGCGTTGATGACCCATGTGATGTGTTCGGTGTGCACGGCGTGTGTGGCATCCTTGGTTGTATCCTGACCGGCGTGTTCGCGTCCTCTTCACTGGGCGGCGTAGGCTACGCAGAAGGCGTGACCATGGGCCATCAGGTTTGGATTCAGCTGTTCAGCGTGGGTGTGACCATCGTCTGGACTGCAGTTGTAGCCTTCATCGGCTTCAAACTGGCGGATATGATTGTTGGCCTGCGTGTTCCGGAAGATCAGGAACGTGAAGGTCTGGATGTGAACAGCCACGGCGAGAACGCTTACAACCAGTAACCGCCGGGCTAAAGAAGAGCAGTGCGCTAAAATTATAAAAAAACAGAGGGGCGATTTTACCGCCCCTTTTTTTTATGCGTCGCGTTGGCGCATCACGCCTTCCTGCACCGTGGTCGCCACCAGTCGGCCATTCTGGGTATAAAACTCACCCCGCACAAAACCGCGCGCGCCCGAGGCGGAAGTGCTCACTACGCTGTACAGCAGCCATTCAGACAAGTCGAACGGACGATGGAACCACATTGAGTGATCGATGGTTGCAACCTGCATATCGGCTTCAAGGAAGCCTTTACCGTGCGGCTGCAGCGCCACCGGCAGAAAGTTGAGATCCGAGGCATAGCCCAGCAGATATTGATGGATACGACGATCGGCCGGTAACTCGCCATTAGCACGAATCCACACCTGACGCAGCGGCTCATCGACGTGGCCTTTCAGCGGGTTATGAATTTGCACCGGACGAATATCCAGCGGACGCTCGGCGAGGAATTTTTCTTTCAGCTTGAGTGGCAGATGCGCGGCCAGCTTTTTCGCCAAATCCTGTTCCGATGGCAGATTATCCGGGCCCGGCACCTGCGGCATTTCATTCTGATGCTCGAAGCCGCTTTCAGGTGCCTGGAACGAAGCCGTCATGTAGAAGATCGGCTGACCATTCTGTACCGCGCTAACGCGGCGTGCGCTGAAGCTTTTGCCGTCACGCAGCGTTTCGACATCATAAATGATGGCTTTTTGGCTATCGCCCGGACGCAGAAAGTAGCTGTGGAAGGAGTGAATGATGCGCTCTTCCGGCACCGTTTGTTTCGCGGCATACAGCGCCTGGCCGACTACCTGGCCACCAAACACCTGGCGCAAGCCCAGATCTTCGCTCTGACCACGAAACAGGCCTTCTTCCAGTTTTTCCAGATTTAATAAATTAAGCAGGTTGTGCAGTGCCTGGCTCATAGCGGATTCCTCAGCGTGACTCATCGCGTCAGTGTGAAAGATCCGACCAGTTTCCGTCAATGATTTTGCCGCGATTTCAGCGGGCTGACGGAGGGTTTAGGCGCAATGCCGATATTTGTGCCAGAATTAAGGTCATTCGGCGGCTGAAAAGCTAAGCAATGAATTTACCGCCGACAATCATAGTGTTCATAAGGAGACGACATCGATGAAACTCTGGCAAGTTATTAGCGGTATGACCCTGGCTGCGGCGATTACCGGTTGTGCGGACCACAGCAAGCCGGTAGCCACACCCACACTCGGCTCAGCGGTAGCGGGGCAGCAGGCCGCGATTGCGCAGCCTAATGTCAGTGGTTCGGTGTATATCCGCCAGCGCATTGCGCTGCCGCCGGATTCTGTGCTGACCGTTACGCTATCAGATGCATCGCTGGCCGACGCGCCTTCGAAAGTGCTGTCGCAGCGCGTGGTGCGTACGGAAGGGAAACAGTCGCCGTTCCAGTTTGTCTTGCCGTTTAACCCGGCTGACATCCAGCCGAACGCGCGCATTCTGTTGAGTGCGGCGATTTCGATTGATGGCAAGCTGGCGTTTATCACCGATACGGTGAAACCGGTGATTAATCAGGGCGGAACAAAAGCTGAACTGCTGTTGGTGCCAGTGACTAACGTCGCGATGCAAACCCAGCCGGGAGCAGCAACAACAGTGCCTTCGACTTCACCTACGCAGGTGACGCCATCTGCTTCGGTGCCGGCACCGACAAGTCTGTAATCTACCAAACGGTACAGGCCAAGCGCACAGGCCCGCTGCCGTGGAGTAAAGCGTCACACGCCATGGATGGCGTGTGCCGAGCGATCAGGGATGAGACAGCGCCTTTACGTAACGGCAGCGGGCCTGTGCGCGACATATCGCACCGCTAAATTTCCCACCGATATTTCTCTAACTCGATCTCCCCAGCGTCGCTCACTTCAATCCCTTCCGCTTCCAGCGCATCGCGCTGACGAAACAAGTCGTCACCCTGTAATGAAATGCGGCCATGGCGATTGATAACGCGAAACCAGGGTAATTTACTGCCTTCCGGCAAACGGCGTAATACGCCACCCACCTGGCGTGCCGCGCGCGGCGAACCCGCTAATTGCGCAACATCCCCGTAAGTAGTGACCTTTCCTGGCGGAATGGCCGCGATGATCTGCCAGACGCGCTCAGAGAAATTGTTTTGGTCGCTCATATGCGCACCTATTTTTATCTGGAAAGGGCAAACTTTAGCATGCAGAAGGGTAGACATCAGCGCATTGCTGTGTGCTTGTGCAAGAAACCAACGGTTGTCGGGCCTGCGCTTGCAATTGCCGGGGGCATACTTGATAATGCCTGCGCTCTCGAAATGAGGGCTTGTCAATGGGGGCCCTGTTGGTTCTCCCGCAATGCTAACTTGTGAACTCGGTCAGATCCGGAAGGAAGCAGCCGCAGCAGGCGACGCGTGTGCCGGGATGTAGCTGGCAGGGCCCCCACCAATTTGTACCCGCCTCATACTCCACAGAATTTTACGCACAGAGAAATATGGCAATCCTTTGCCGGTGATTCAATCCTTGATCAAAACGATGATGGTGCAGATCGGCTGTTAGGGGAAAAACTTAGCGGACGAACTTCCAGACAGAAACCGGTACTTTATCGTAAAGCTTATTCATGGTCAGTTCAGCCAGACGATGATCGGCTGCCGAATAGAATACCGCGAGTTCATTATCAGGTAATTCATACTTGTTTTTTTCGATAACCCGTTCGAGGGTATCGATTGAGCGACAGCGGCGCAGTCGCATCAAATAATCTGTTTTAGTTAAGGCTTGGTTGCTCATAAATAAACCGGTCTCAGTCTGGTGCTAAAAGGAATGGCTAGGTTGTTGGAGATAAGCGCACTCTTCGGCAAACAGATTAAATAAGCGTTTTGCTGAACGCTGCCACCGTTGTAGATCCTGAGTATTGATTCCATAGCTGCTGAACAGCATAAAGGTATCGTCAAGATATTCATCGATTTGCGTAATCAGGGCTTCATCTTCAACGTGCTTAATTTTGTAATTCATCGTGAAAGAAGCGATATGCTCAATCAAATCGTTGAGCTGTAAATTGCTTTCCGAAGTAGGATCATTAACCCAACCATGATGGCTGTCGGTCAATGTCGCCATACTTTCGTCGAACAGGTTCTCACACAGGTATTTAAGCTGGGCAATATCATGCCGTTTCGGTGAGTATTCGTCCATCTTTTTCCCCTCCATAGCTAGCACAGTTACCGCAGCGCGGCGAGATTAAGAAAAGCTACCAGGAAGCGATATCGAATAAAATTGAATTCAGCGACTCCTTAAATGTAATCCACAATCATTAGCTTTGCTCACCTCAATTACCAAATATTACAATTCATCGGCGGGAGAGGGGCGCTCATTGTCAATCACGTCAAACACCAGCGCGCCGGGCTTTACCTGAAACAACACTTCTTCACGACGCGTAAACGTTTCATTTAAATCCAGGCAAGGATTAAATAAATTCCAGCTGAAATCGTAAAGCATTTTAAATCGATTATTGTCGGTTGGTTGAATAGAAATAATCTGGAAGCTATCGGGAACTAATTGCGCGTTTTGAGAATACCACTGTAAATCACCGGCTAATGCCTCGGCTATTTTGAGAATATTCCCCTGGATAATTCTAACCAACTTTTCGCAATCGTCCTCATCCACAGCAATATCACAATGAATAATAGACGGCATTTTGTATCCAGTAAAAGAATGATGTTTCTATCATTGAGCTTATTGAGTGACATTGCAAGTCGCTAATAAACAGAAAGAGTAATCGTTGTGATGGGTTTCATAACACAATCATGGCGAAACGGCGAATTAGCGCGGCTATCTTTATGATCGATCAACTTTTGAAACACTTTTGCCTGGGCGCAATTGAGGATGAGTCGGGTATGATAATTGTTATGTTATAACATTATTGGTTGTTGAGTATGAATCACAGCGGTTTACTTCTTTCCCTTGGCGGCCGTTTGCTGGTTGCGCTGATGCTGATTGCCTTGCTAGCGCTGGCCTTAGATTGGGGCATGCAGAAATGATGCATTTCAACCGCTTACAAGCCGGTTATCAAGGCCGTGCGGTGACGCCGGTCGTTAACGGTGAGCTGGCAACAGGCAGCATGACGGCGCTGATTGGCGCTAACGGCACCGGCAAATCGACATTATTAAAAACCATTGCCGGCTTACTACCGCCAATTTCCGGCAACTGCGAATTGCACATCCCACGCAAAGCGCTGGGCTGGTTACCGCAACGCAGTGAACTTGAAACCCGCTTTCCTCTTACTGCCTATGAACTGGTGGCGATGGGCTGCTGGCCACGCTGCGGCTGGTTTGGTGGTATCAATCGCGCCTTGCGCCTGGAAATCGATGCCGCGCTGGATGCGGTACAAATGCGTGAGTTCGCCGATGCGCAGCCATCGACGTTATCTGGCGGGCAACTGCAGCGCGTGCTGTTCGCTCGCTTAATGCTGCAGCGCAGCCAGCTGTGGCTGCTGGATGAACCCTTCAACGGCATTGATAGCCAAACCGTCACCTTGCTGATGTCGATCCTCGAACAGCAGCAGCAGGCGGGCACCACGTTATTAGTCGTGCTACACGATCGTCCGCTGGTGGCGCGCTATTTTCAGGATGTGTTATCGCTCGATGACGCTGATTCCGCACAAACGCCAACGTTGCGTAGGGTGGCGTCGTGACATTACTCCAACCCTTTATCGAATTTGGTTTTATGCGCCGTGCGCTGGTGGCCTGCGTTGCATTAGCGATCAGCGCCACGCCGCTGGGCGTTTTCCTTTCCCTGCGCCGCATGAGTTTGGTCGGCGATGCCTTATCACATGCTGTGTTACCCGGCGCGGCGATTGGTTATCTGGTATCGGGATTATCGCTGGTGGCGATGGGTATCGGCGGCCTGATTGCCGGGTTGGCGGTGGCGCTGCTCTCGGGAGCGGTCAGCCGTTATACGCATCTCAAAGAGGATGCCAGTTTTTCCGGCTTTTACCTCGGCTCTCTCGCACTCGGCGTCACGCTGGTGTCGCTGCGCGGCTCCAGCGTCGATCTTCTGCACGTGTTATTTGGATCGCTGCTGGCGGTGGATAACGCGGCGATTCTGCTGGTCGGCGGCATTGCGGCTACGACCTTGCTGCTGCTGGCGGTGATCTTCCGTCCGCTGGTGATCGATGCCTTCGATCCCGATTTCCTGCGCGCTCAGGGCAAATGGAGCGCACCGCTGGTGCACGGTCTGTTTCTGATGCTGGTGGTGCTCAATCTGGTGGCGGGTTTTCAGGTGCTGGGCACGCTGATGTCGGTGGGATTGATGATGTTGCCGGCCACCAGCGCACGCTTCTGGAGCCGCCATCTGGCTTACATGCTCGGCATCGCCATGCTGCTGGCGATCGTCTCAGCATTTATCGGCCTGATTCTTTCGTGGCATTTCTCGCTGCCGGCTGGACCGGCGGTGGTGCTCAGTGCTGCGGTGCTGTTTCTGCTTTCTGTTTTGACAGGACCATGTGGCGGCCTGTTGCGCCGTCGATAACCAAACCAATAAGGGGATAGGAATGAAAAAGTTACCGCTGAGTCTGGCGATTGGCGCCATGCTGGCAAGCCCGCTGTCGCTGGCGAAAAGCGTTGATGTTGTGGCGAGCTTTACCGTGCTGGAGGATATCGTTAAACAGGTTGGTGGCGATCACGTTAACGTGAAATCGCTGGTCGGGCCGAATGGCGATCCGCACACCTTCGAACCGACGCCGCAGGATAGCCAGGCGCTGTCGAAGGCGGATGTGGTATTCGTGAGCGGTTTGGGCATGGAAGGCTGGATGGATCGCCTGATCGGCGCGTCAGGCTATAAAGGCACCATCGTAGTGGCATCGAACGGTGTCAACACGCGCAAGATGGAAGAGGACGGTAAAAGCGTCACCGATCCGCACGCGTGGAACAGCATGCAAAACGGTGTGATCTACGCCACTAATGTGATGAATGCGCTGATCAAAGCCGATCCAGAAGATGCGGCGGATATTCGTAAAAGCGGTGAAAGTTACATTCAGCAGCTGCAGAAGCTGGATAGCTGGGCGAAAAATGCCTTTGCCGAAGTGCCGAAGAGCAAGCGTAAAGTGCTGACCAGCCATGATGCCTTTGGCTACTTTGGCCAACGTTATGGCGTCAGTTTCCTGGCGCCGGTGGGCTTCTCTACCGAAGCGGAAGCCAGCGCCAGCGACGTGGCCTCGATCATCCAACAACTGAAGGCCGAGCACATCAAAACCTACTTCATGGAGAATCAAACCGATCCGCGACTGGTAAAACAGATTGCCAGCGAAACCGGCGCGCAGCCGGGCGGGGAACTTTATCCTGAGGCGCTGTCGGAAGCGAATGGCCCAGCAGCGACCTATGTCGCCGCGTTCAAACACAATGTTGACGCCATTTTGCATAGCATGAAGTAAAAAAAAGGCCGGGGAGCATCCCGGCCAACTATCACGACACTTTCCTACCTTTTTTTCTTTCTTCCCTGAACCGCCTTAAAGCGCGGGTTAGTTTTGCAAATCACATAGATGCGACCTTTACGACGCACGACTTTGCAATCCTTATGGCGCGTCTTTGCAGAGCGCAATGAACTCAATACCTGCATCTGTTCTCTCCAGCGTTACTTGTTGCGCGACAGGAAGCTGCCGAAACGCTGGTTGAAGCGCGCGGTGCTGCCTTCTTTAGCAAAGTCTTTCTGCTTGCCGGTGTAGAACACGTGGGATTTTGACGAGACATCCAGCGTGACATATGGCAGCACTTCACCTTCATACTCAATGGTGCGCTCGGTTTTGATGGTGGAGCCGACTTTAAAGTATTCGTTGGCCGAGGTGTCGTGGAACACCACTGGGCGATAAAGAGGATGGATATTCGGTTTCATAGTAACCTCGCTATGTAATGTTATACTATAACAATAGTATGAGCCCGAACATGGCTGATTGCAACCGTGAAAAACGCAGGGATTTTGGTGGGGCAGGGGAACAGCAATAAAAAAGGCCGCATCAGCGGCCTTTTAGGGAAGAGTAAAACTTAGTGTTTGTGCTCAACCGGATGACCGTGTTCCAGGTCACCTTTGTTCTTACTGAAGCGGCGACGTACCACCACGAAGAACACCGGAACGAAGAAGATAGCCAGCGCGGTCGCTGTTACCATCCCGCCCATTACGCCGGTACCTACCGCATTTTGTGCGCCAGAACCCGCACCGGTGCTGATCGCCAGCGGCATTACGCCGAGGATAAAGGCGAGTGAGGTCATCAGAATCGGACGCAGACGCATACGGGATGCTTCCAGCGTGGATTCCACCAACCCTTTACCTTCCTTCTCCATCAAATCCTTGGCGAATTCGACAATCAGGATGGCGTTCTTCGCCGACAATCCTATGGTAGTCAACAAGCCCACCACAAAGTAGACGTCGTTACTTAAGCCGCGCAGCGTGGTGAAGATCAGTGCGCCGACAACACCCAGCGGTACCACCAACATGACCGAGAACGGAATCGACCAGCTCTCATACAGCGCGGCCAGACACAGGAACACCACAATCAGTGAGATAGCATACAGCGCCGGAGCCTGGTTACCTGACAAGCGTTCCTGATAGGACATGCCGGTCCAGTCGTAACCAATACCCGCCGGCAGTTTTCCTGCCAACTCTTCCATCAGGTTCATGGCATCACCGGAGCTCTTGCCTGGCGCAGCCTGGCCCAGAATCTCCATCGATGGCAAGCCGTTGTAACGTTCCAGACGCGGTGAACCGTACTGCCACTTCGCCGAAGAGAAGGCGGAGAACGGTACCATGGTGCCGCCGCTGTTACGCACGTACCATTTACTGATATCGTCCGGCAACATACGTGAATCGGCCTTGCCCATAACGTACACCTTCTTCACGCGACCGCGGTCGATGAAGTCGTTGACGTAAGAACCGCCCCATGCTGAAGCCAGCGTGGTATTGATGTCAGACAGCGACACACCCAGCGCCTGCGCTTTCTCCTGATCGATGATCAGTTTGTACTGCGGCGTATCTTCCATGCCGTTTGGACGCACACCTACCAGCGTATCCGAATGCTGGGCGATCATGCCAAACAGCTGGTTACGCGCGGCGGTCAGCTTCTCGTGACCCAGGTTACCCTGATCGGTCAGCATGAAGTCGAAGCCGGTGGCGTTACCCAGTTCGATAATTGCTGGCAGGTTGAACGGGAACACCATCGCATCTTTGATTTGACCGAGCGCCTGCATGGCACGACCGGCAATCGCAGGCACTTTCAGGTTGGCATCGCCACGCTCATCCCACGGCTTGAGGCTGACGAACGCAATACCGGTGTTCTGTCCACGACCGGCGAAGCCGAAGCCGTTAACGGTAAACACGGAGTTAACGCTGTCTTTCTCTTTGGTCAGGAAGTAATCCGTCACCTGATCCAATACTTTCTGGGTACGTTCCTGGGTAGCACCGGCTGGCAATTGCGCCTGCGCCAGTAACAAACCCTGATCCTCTTCCGGCAGGAATGAGGTAGGCAGTTTCAGGAACAGGTACGCCATGCCGACCACGATCACCAGATAAATCAGCAGGTAACGGCCGGTGCTGCGAATGATATGACCGACACTATCAACGTAGTGGTTGGTGCTCTTATCAAACAGGCGGTTAAACCAGCCGAAGAAACCGGTGGTTTTGCCGTGAGCGCCTTTCTCCACCGGCTTCAGCATGGTGGCACAAAGCGCAGGCGTCAGGATCAACGCCACCAGCACCGACAGCGCCATCGCCGAAACAATGGTGATGGAGAACTGGCGATAAATGACGCCGGTTGAACCACCGAAGAACGCCATTGGAATAAATACCGCTGACAGCACCAAGGCAATACCGACCAATGCGCCCTGAATCTGCTCCATCGAACGTTTGGTCGCTTCTTTCGGCGGTAAGCCTTCTTCCGCCATTACACGTTCGACGTTCTCTACCACCACGATGGCGTCATCCACCAGCAGGCCGATGGCGAGCACCATCCCGAACATCGTCAGGGTGTTTATCGAGTAGCCAAAGGCACTGATGATCGCAAAGGTTCCGAGCAACACAACAGGAACGGCGATGGTTGGAATCAGCGTCGCACGGAAGTTTTGCAGGAACAGATACATCACCAGGAACACCAGCACGATTGCTTCGAACAGCGTTTTCACCACTTCGAAAATCGAAATTTTCACGAACGGTGTGGTGTCGTACGGATAAACCGTTTTCATGCCTGCCGGGAAGAACGGCTCCAGTTTCGCCAGTTCAGCTTTCACCGCATCGGCGGTGTCCAGTGCATTAGCGCCAGTGGCCAGTTTGATACCGATACCGGAAGCCGGTTTGCCGTTATAACGCGCGATGATCTCGTAGTTTTCACCACCGAGTTCAATCTTCGCCACGTCACGCAGACGTACCTGCGAACCATCCTGATTCACCTTCAGCAGAATATTGCCGAACTCATCTGTCGATGTCAGACGGGTTTGCGCAATGATCGAGGCATTCAGCTGTTGGCCCGGTATAGGTGGCGTACCGCCCAACTGACCCGCGGCGATCTGGGTGTTCTGGACTTTCAGCGCGTTGATCACATCCACTGGTGTCAGTGAATAGTTGTTCAGCTTGTGTGGGTCCAGCCAGATGCGCATCGCATACTGCGCACCAAACACCTGGGTATCACCGACACCCGGCATACGACTGACCGGATCTTTGATGTTTGAAGCAACATAGTCAGAAATATCATTCTGCGTCATGGTGCCGTCATCACTGACAAAACCCGCTACCATCAGGAAGCTGCTAGAGGATTTCTTAACCTGAATCCCCTGTTGCTGTACTTCCTGTGGCAGTAACGGCGTGGCCAGCTGCAGTTTGTTCTGCACCTGAACCTGCGCGATATCGGCATCAGTACCGGATTGGAAGGTCAGCGTCAGCGTCAATGTACCCGACGAGTCACTGCTCGAGGACATATACATCAGTCCATCGATACCGTTCATGTTTTGCTCGATGACCTGCGTCACCGAATCTTGCAGCGTTTTCGCATCAGCACCCGGATAGGTGGCCTGGATTTCAACCGCCGGCGGTGCAACATTGGGATATTGCTCAATCGGCAGGCTGATAATCGATAGCACACCGGCCAACATGATGATGATGGCGAGCACCCACGCAAAAATGGGGCGATCAATAAAGAACTTAGCCATGTATCAGTGGCTCCTGTTATGACGATGATTTAGCAGACGGTGATTCTGGTGCAGCTTTGGCATCATCGGAGACTTCTTTTGGCGTCACCTGCGCACCCGGTTTGGCACGCTGGATACCGGTGGTGATCACCCGATCGCCTTCTTTTAGACCTTCCGTCACCAGCCATTTGTCGCCAAATGCCTGATTAGCGGTGATGTTACGGGATTCCACTTTATTATCTGCGCCAACCACCATTGCGGTTGCCTGACCGGTTGGGGTGCGTGTTACGCCCTGTTGCGGCACCAGCAGTGCGGTGGGATTGGTGCCCTCATCCAGACGCGCACGAACAAACATGCCTGGCAGCAGGCGATTGTCCGGGTTCGGGAAGATGGCGCGCAGCGTGATCGAGCCGGTGGTTTCATCCACGCTCACATCAGAGAATTCCAATGTGCCTGTCTGCGGGTATGCGTTACCGTTTTGCATCAGCAGGGTGACGTTGGCCTTACCGTCGTTCTGTTTCAGCTGACCGGATTCCAGCTCTGCGCGCAGACGCAGGAAATCATCACTGGATTGGGTCACATCGACATACATAGGATCGAGCTGTTGCACGGTCGCCAGGGCAGTGGTTTGCCCGTTGGAAACCAGCGCACCTTCGGTTACCGACGATTTACCAATACGGCCGCTGATGGGTGACGTCACTTTGGTATACGCCAGATTGATGCGCGCAGTTTCGACGTTGGCACGCGCAGCCTGGGCGGCTGCAGCAGTCTGAGCTGCGGTGCCTGCGGCGGTGTCATAGTCCTGCTGACTGATGTACTTGGTACCCAGCAGCGGCTTATAGCGAGTAATGGTTAACTGCGCAACACGCGCATTGGCTTCAGCCTGGGCGAGATCCGCTTTAGCGCTGTCGTAGGCCGCCTGATAGGTGGCGGGATCAATCTGATACAGCGACTGACCGGCTTTTACATCACTACCTTCAACAAAATTACGCTTGAGGATAATTCCTGACACCTGAGGGCGCACTTCCGCAACGCGGAAAGCCGAGGTACGGCCCGGCAGCTCGGTGGTAATTTTCAAGGGTTCGTTTTTTAACGTTACAACACCCACTTCTGGGGGCTGCTGCTGGGCGGCTTGCTGGGATTTATTATCATCACATCCTGTTAACACAAAGCTGCCTGATAGCATCAGGACGGCCGCCAGAGGCGCTAATCCTCTGTTTTTATTCATAAATAAACCTCTAGTGTCCGATATCAAATGATCAATGGATCACAAACCGATAAACCCATTGCTGCGTTAAAACACGGGTCATGCTATGGTACATACATTCACAAATGTATGTAAACTTACAAGTTTGTAAAAAAAGCCCAGCATGGCACGAAAAACCAAAGCGCAAGCTCTTGAAACACGGCATCAAATTCTTGACGCCGCATTAGCACACTTTTCCGAACATGGTGTGGCCGCCACGTCTCTGGCGGATATCGCAACAGCGGCCGGCGTCACGCGCGGGGCTATCTACTGGCATTTCAAAAATAAAGCCGATCTCTTACAGGAAATCTGGCTGCGTTGTGACGCTGGGCTGGACGATGTGGAACTTGAGTATCAGACAAAATACCCGGGCGATCCACTTTCTGTTGTTCGTTCTATGTTGATCTATATCCTTGACGCCACAGCAAAGGATCCGCAAAGACGCGCATTAATGGAGATTATCTTTCACAAATGTGAGTTTGTTGGCGAAATGTCGACGTTACAGGATATGCAGCAGAGCTTACTGCAAGCGTGTTACGATCGAATTGAAACTGTACTACGTCTTTGTATTGATGCCAGCCAATTGCCTGCGAACCTGAATACGCGTCAGGCGGCGCTACTGATGCGCGGCTATATCAATGGCATGATGGAAAGCTGGCTGTTCAACCCGCAAAGTTTTGATTTAGCAGCCGATGCGCCTCAGCTGGTGGATGCGTTTCTTGATATGTTGCGCCTGAGTCCAACGCTGCTTAGTCGGCCTTGATTTCCGCCGCTTGTTTCTGCTCATAATCTCGCTGAACAATCGCCAACGCAGCCAGCACGGTGGCGGTAGGGACATTATTCTCTTCAAGCAGTTGAATCAGATCGACGGCAAGTTTGATTTCGTCGGGTGCGCTGTCCAGTGACATTTTTTCTCCTAAATACGTAATTTCGCCGCGACCAGCAGCATTAACAGTGCGCCCAGCAGTGCGCTAGCGAAACCGGCTGGATGCAGGGCGGCCAGATCGCCGGTGGTGAAGTAGGTGGCGATATAGCCGCCAATCAGCGCGCCAATCACCGCCAGCACCAACGTCGGCACAAATCCTCCCGGACGACCGGGAAAACTCACCCGTTTGAGCCAACCTGCCGCTAAACCGATCACAATCCATAATACCAGCGTCATGATTTTACTCCTTTTTCTCACCGCAATGAGTATAGAGGAAAAAGCGCCGCGTTCAGCGCGGCATAGGCGGCAACTCCAGTTTGTAGATAGCGGCGCGGCAGCGTGCCAAACGTTCTTGCAGCTGATCGACTTCACGAATCAACTGCTGCTGAACGCTCAGCGTTTCAGCGCGCGCCAGATGCTGCTCGCGCTGCGCAATCATCGCCAGTAAGCGTTTTTCGTAGCCTTGATACTCTTCACGCTTGGCCTGGCGTGCATCGACACGTGGCCGCTCGCGCTTGACGCGCAGCTGCTGGCTCTGGCATTCGCGCTGCAAGGCGGCAATTTGATCCAGCACTTTCTCCGCCAGCCATTGACGGCGCGCCACATCAGTGTCAGCAGCGGTTAACTGCGTCACATTGCCCTCCAGTTCGCGCAGATAATCCGCCAGACGCGTGCCGCTGGTGCGAAACAGGTGAGAATCAAAACGGGGCTGACGACAGGCACCATCCGGCTGCTGCGCAATCTGCTGGCGCAGTAACTCTAACATGGCATGGAGACGTTGCTGGGCGGGCGGTTGGGGCATCACTCTGTTTCCGACTGTGTTAACGTAACGCTGTTTTTGACTTATTCAGGCATCAGGCATGCAGCGCATTTTACTACTGAGCCTTGGCTGGCTGGCGATTGTGCTAGGTACGCTGGGCATTGTATTACCTTTATTACCAACGACGCCATTTGTGTTGCTGGCGGCCTGGTGTTTTGCCCGCTCGTCGCCGCGTTTCCATCATTGGTTGCTGTGGAAGTCGCCGTTTGGTCGCTTTATTCGCCACTGGCAGCAGCATCGTGCCATGCCGCCCGGCGCCAAAGGGCGCGCCATGTTGCTGATTGTGATTACCTTTTCGGTGTCCCTTTATTTAGTAAACCTGCTGTGGGTGCGCATCCTGTTAGGCGCGATGCTGTGCCTGCTGCTGCTTTTTATGTGGCGCATTCCGGTTGTAACCGAGGATGCCAACCCGCCACAACAGTAGCGTGAGGGTTGCATTTAGCCGGGTATTTGAATAGATTTGGGCATCTTCGTGCGTGGCTTCCCTTATAAACGACTTCGCTTAACCCGGTTTCCGGGGTTTGGCGCTAGAGAAGCTGCGCGTATTAGATATTTTCTCCAGGCGTAACATTTATGACCGCAACTGCGCAGCAGCTTGAACTCATCAAAAACAGCATTAAAAGCATTCCTGACTATCCGAAGCCGGGCATTCTGTTCCGTGACGTGACCAGTCTGATGGAAGATCCGCAGGCGTATGCCGCGTCGATCGCCATTCTGGTGGAGCGTTATCGTAACAAAGGCATCACCAAGGTGGTGGGAACGGAAGCGCGTGGCTTCCTGTTTGGCGCACCGGTGGCGCTGGGTTTGGGCGTGGGTTTTGTGCCGGTGCGTAAGCCGGGCAAACTGCCGCGTGACACCTTCAGCGAAAGCTACGAGCTGGAGTACGGCACCGATGCGCTGGAACTGCACAAAGATGCCATTAAACCAGGCGATGTGGTGCTGGTGGTGGACGATCTGCTGGCGACTGGCGGCACGCTGGAAGCAACGGTGAAGCTGATCCGCCGCGCCGGTGGAGAAGTGAAAGACGCCGCATTCGTGATTAATCTGTTTGACCTGACCGGTGAAGCCCGCCTGACTGCTATGGGCGTCGAGTGCTTCAGCCTGGTGAATTTCCCCGGCCACTAAGGCCTGCGCGCTCCGCTGCACGGCGGGGCGCCACCTCTGCAAAGTTAGTGGTTGCTGATCCGCTGGTGGCTGTTAAACTACTGCCAAAATAAACAGGGTTTGCGAAGCTGCATTTTCTCCCTTCTCCCTAAATTCCAGTGATTGAATCCACATGAGCTATCAGGTACTTGCGCGAAAATGGCGTCCCCAGGCCTTCGCTGACGTAGTCGGTCAGGAACATGTGCTGACTGCGCTGGCCAACGGGTTGTCACTGGGACGAATCCATCATGCTTATCTCTTTTCTGGCACACGCGGCGTCGGGAAAACCTCGATCGCCCGTCTGCTGGCGAAGGGGCTTAACTGTGAAACCGGCATCACGTCAACGCCGTGCGGGCAATGCGATAACTGCCGCGAAATCGAGCAGGGCCGTTTTGTCGATCTGATTGAGATCGATGCCGCATCACGCACCAAAGTTGAAGATACGCGCGATCTGCTCGATAACGTGCAGTACGCGCCGGCGCGCGGTCGCTTCAAGGTCTATCTGATCGATGAAGTGCACATGCTGTCGCGTCACAGCTTCAACGCGCTGCTGAAAACGCTGGAAGAGCCGCCATCGCACGTTAAATTCCTGCTGGCGACCACCGATCCGCAGAAGCTGCCTGTGACGATTTTGTCCCGCTGCCTGCAATTCCATCTCAAAGCGCTGGACGTGGAGCAAATCCAGCAGCAGCTGGCGCATGTGTTGCAGCAGGAGCAGATTGCTGCCGAACCGCGTGCGCTGCATCTGCTGGCACGCGCCGCTGACGGCAGCATGCGCGATGCGCTGAGCCTGACCGACCAGGCGATTGCCATGGGGCAGGGCAGCGTAACGCGTGACACCGTGGCACAAATGCTCGGCACGCTCGACGATGAACAGCCGCTGGCGCTGATTGAAGCGCTGATGGATGGCCAGGGCGAACAGGTGATGGCGCTGCTGAATCAGGCCGCGTCGCGTGGGGTTGAGTGGGAAGCGCTGCTGGTCGAGATGCTGCGTTTACTGCACCGCATTGCGATGGTGCAGCTGCTGCCAAGCTCGCTCAGCGAGGACGATCTCAGCCAGGCCGATCGCCTGCGCGAGTTAGCCCGCGTGTTGCCACCGGCTGACGTGCAGCTCTATTACCAAACGTTGTTGATGGGACGTAAAGATCTGCCGCTGGCACCGGATCGGCGCTTAGGCGTAGAGATGACGCTGCTGCGGGCGCTGGCGTTCCATCCGCAGGCAACGATTGCGGAGCCGGTGGCGCGTCCCACCTTGACGCCACAAGCTGCTCCGCAGGTTGCTGCGCCACAAGCCGCAGCGAAAGCCGCGCCCGCACCGGCTGCGCAGCCGCAGATGGCACCGCCGAACCCTGACGCGCCGCCGGTGTCGGATGATTATCCAGACATGCAGCCCGCGCCCGATCCGTTACCTGACTCCACCAGCCAGTTGTTACAGGCGCGAACGCAGTTGCTGCGTCAGGGAGCCGGCAAAGCAAAAAAGAGTGAGCCGGCAGCGCGTTCCGCGCGGCCGGCGAATCCGGCGCTGGAACGTCTCGCTAGCGTCACTGAACGTGTGCAACAACGTGCGTCTGAACCCACGGTAAAAGCCCCGGCCAAACCGGAAGCTTATCGCTGGAAAACGCAGCTGCCGGTGGAGGTTAAAGCGGAGCCGGTGGCGACGCCAAAAGCCTTGCGTTCGGCACTGGAGCATGAGAAAACCCCTGAGCTGGCGCTGCGTCTGGCGGAAGAAGCCCAGCAGCGCGATGCGTGGGCTGCTGAAATCGCCGCGCTGACGCTACCGAAACTGGTGCAGCAAGTGGCGCTCAATGCGTGGAAAGAGGTGGGCGAAGCAGGCGTTACGCTGCATCTGCGCAGCAGTCAGCGCCATCTGAATTCAGCTTCTGCCAGGCAGGCGCTGGCGGAAGCGCTAAGTCAGTCTGCCGGTCAGCCGGTTGAATTGACGATTATTGAAGACGATAATCCTACGGTATTGACGCCACTGGAGTGGCGCCAGGCCATTTATGAAGAGAAGCTGTCGCAGGCGCGACAGTCGATCGAAAGCGATACCCATATTCAGACATTGCGTCGATTCTTCGATGCCGATTTGGATGAAGAGAGTATTCGACCGGTGTGAACATGCTGCCGCGCGTCAACTGCGCGCAGCCCCAGCAGAGAGAGAAAACTATGTTTGGTAAAGGCGGATTGGGCAACCTGATGAAACAGGCCCAGCAGATGCAAGACAAAATGGCCAAAGTGCAGGAAGAGATCGCCGCGATCGAAGTGACCGGTGAATCAGGCGCTGGCTTGGTTAAAGTAACCATCAACGGTGCGCACAACTGCCGTCGTGTTGAAGTCGATCCTAGCTTGCTGGAAGATGACAAAGACATGCTGGAAGATCTGATCGCCGCGGCCTTCAACGATGCGGCACGCCGTATTGACGAAACGCAGAAAGAGAAGATGGCTGCGGTCTCTTCAGGTATGCAGCTGCCGCCTGGCTTCAAGATGCCGTTCTGATGCAAACCAGTCCACTGCTTGAATCTTTGATGGAGTCGTTGCGCTGCCTGCCGGGCGTTGGCCCGAAGTCGGCGCAGCGTATGGCTTTTCAGCTGTTGCAGCGCGATCGTAGCGGTGGCATGCGTCTGGCGCAGGCATTGACCCGCGCCATGTCGGAAATCGGTCACTGCGCCGATTGCCGTACCTTCACCGAACAGGAAATCTGCACCATCTGCGCCAATCCGCGTCGTCAGCAAAACGGCCAGATTTGTGTGGTGGAGAGCCCGGCAGATATCCACGCCATTGAGCAGACCGGCCAGTTTGGCGGCCGCTACTTTGTGCTGATGGGGCACTTGTCACCGCTGGATGGCATTGGTCCACAGGATATCGGCCTGGATCGGCTGGAGCAGCGTCTCGAGCGCGAAACCTTAACCGAAGTGATCCTCGCCACCAATCCCACGGTGGAAGGGGAAGCCACGGCCAACTACATCGCCGAGTTGTGCGGACAATATGGCGTTGATGCCAGCCGCATTGCACACGGTGTGCCGGTCGGTGGTGAGCTGGAAATGGTCGATGGCACCACGCTGTCGCACTCGCTCGCCGGACGCCACAAGATTAATTTCTAATCACTTGCCGATGTCTTCACAGACATCGGCTTGAAATCCTCTCCTTCATCCCCATTTCTCTCTCAACGTATCATCAACCCCGATTCAGTTGAGGTAGCAATGACCATGAAAGGACAAGAGACGCGTGGCTTCCAGTCAGAGGTAAAACAACTTCTGCACCTGATGATCCATTCACTCTATTCAAATAAAGAGATTTTCCTGCGCGAGCTGATTTCCAACGCTTCAGATGCCGCCGACAAACTGCGCTTCCGCGCGCTGTCGACGCCCGATCTGTATGAAGGCGACGGCGACCTGCGCGTACGTATCTCGGTCAATCCGGAAAATCGCACGCTGACGCTCAGCGATAACGGCATCGGTATGCGCCGTGATGAGGTGATTGAGAACCTCGGCACCATCGCTAAATCCGGCACCAAATCCTTCCTCGAATCCATGGGCTCCGACCAGGCGAAAGACAGTCAGCTGATCGGCCAGTTCGGCGTGGGCTTCTACTCTGCGTTCATTGTGGCGGATAAAGTCACCGTGCGCACCCGCGCCGCCGGTGCGAAAGCCGATGAAGCGGTGTTCTGGGAATCTGCTGGCGAAGGCGAATATACGCTGGCAGAGATTGAGAAAGCCGATCGCGGTACCGAAATCACGCTGCACTTCCGTGAAGGCGAAGATGATTTCCTCGATGCGTGGCGCGTGCGTAACGTGATCAGCAAATACTCCGATCACATCGCGCTGCCGGTTGAGATTGAAAGCAAAGACGAAGAGAGCGACACCACCACCTGGGAAAAGATCAACAAAGCCCAGGCGCTGTGGACGCGCAACAAGTCTGAGATCAGCGACGACGAGTACAACGAGTTCTACAAACACATCGCCCACGATTTCAGCGATCCGGCGATCTGGAGCCATAACCGCGTGGAAGGTAAGCAGGAATACACCAGCCTGCTGTATATCCCGGCGCGTGCGCCGTTCGACATGTGGAACCGCGACAGCAAGCACGGCCTGAAACTCTACGTACAGCGCGTGTTCATCATGGACGATGCCGAGCAGTTCATGCCGAACTACCTGCGCTTCGTGCGTGGTTTGATAGATTCCAACGATCTGCCGCTGAACGTATCGCGTGAAATCCTGCAGGACAGCCGTGTGACCCAGAGCCTGCGTGGCGCGCTGACCAAGCGTAGCCTGCAAATGTTAGAGAAGCTGGCGAAAGACGACGCGGAAAAATATCAGCAGTTCTGGAAAGAGTTCGGTCTGGTACTGAAAGAAGGTCCAGCCGAAGACAACGCTAACCAGCAACAGATTGCCAAACTGCTGCGTTTCGCCACCAGCCAGAGCGAAAGCGCAGAGCAGACCGTTTCGCTCGACGATTACGTGACGCGCATGGTGGAAGGTCAGGACAAGATTTACTACATCACCGCCGACAGCTATGCCGCCGCGAAGAGCAGCCCGCATCTGGAACTGTTCCGCAAGAAAGGCATCGAGGTGCTGCTGCTCTCCGATCGTATCGACGAATGGATGATGAGCTACCTCACCGAGTTCGACGGCAAAACCTTCCAGTCAGTCAGCAAAGCGGATGATTCGCTGAGCAAACTGGCCGATGAAGAGACCGAAGAGCAGAAAGAAGCGGAGAAGGCGCTGGAGCCGTTTGTTGAGCGCGTGAAAACGCTGCTGGGCGAGCGTGTGAAAGAGGTGCGTCTGACGCATCGTCTTACCGACACGCCAGCGATCGTCACCACCGATGCTAACGAAATGACCACGCAGATGGCGAAGCTGTTTGCCGCGGCCGGTCAGGACGTGCCGGACGTGAAGTACATTTTCGAGATCAATCCGGATCATACGCTGGTGAAACGCGTGGCCGATACCCAGGACGAGACGCGCTTTGCCGAGTGGGTTGAGCTGCTGCTGGATCAGGCGCTGCTCGCCGAGCGCGGTACGCTTGACGATCCAAACCAGTTCATCCGTCGTATGAACCAGTTGCTGACGGCGTAATCGCACCAAACCCGAAAGGTCGCCATTCATGGCGACCTTTTTTATATCTGCTGTTAAATCTGCGCCTGATCTCGCAACCAATCGCGAAACAACGTAATCTCCGCATCGTGCTGACGCGAAGTCTTGGTCATCATCAACGTGGCACGATCGACGCGCACAAAGCCCAGCGGTGCGATCAAGGTGCCGTCACTCAACTCCTGACGCACCAGCAAGCGTGGCGCCATAATCACGCCCAATCCGTTTCTCGCCGCCTGAATGGCTAACGTCAAATTATCGAAATGCTTGCCGATCCAGTAATTGCCGCGTACGCCGCTGGTTTTCGCCCATTCGGCCCACGCATGCAGCCGCGTATCGGCGTGCAGCAGCGGCAGCGAGGCGAGATCCTGCTCGCTTTGAAAGCGGGCGGCAAACTGCGGGGCGCACAGCGGGCCGATGTAATCATCGCTGATCAAGGTGGCATCAATATCGTCATCCGGCGACTGCTCGGCACTGAGAATCAGCACATCGGTGTGCTCGCTGCGCAGCTGGTCAATCTCCACCAGCGGCTGAAACTGCACTTCAATATCGGGATAGCGCTGATAGAAGCTGGCGATGCGCGGAATTAGCCATTGCGAGAGAAAGCTGGGCGCGCAGGAGACGCTGATATGATGGCGCATGCCGGTACGAATGCTTTCGCAGGTGGTGGAGAGCTCGCTAAAGGCTTTCTGACAACTCACCAGCAAACGTTCACCGTGTGAGGTTAATTTGACGCGTCCATTGGTACGCACAAACAGCGGCTTCCCCATCCAGCTCTCCAGCTGTCGAACCTGATGGCTAATGGCGCTATGGGTGACATGCAGACGTTCGGCCGCTACGCTAAAACTGCTGAACAGTGCCGCCTGGTGGAAATAGTGCAGTGCACGTAACGATGGAAGCACGGTCATACTCGTCCCCTGTGTAAAAACCTAACAGGGATTGTCAGTTTATATCATTTTAATGTCCAGCCGCATTGGCCTAACCTTTCCACCAGATTCTGGCAGGTTGACGGCTACGGCTCTCTGTGTTTTACGCCGACTATCACCGCAGGTTTCACCTCCCACACACAGCATAATAACCAGAGACATACCACGCGATGGCTCCACAACTTGCTTCTGCCAGGGCGGCGGCGGCGCGCGATAAGCTTCGCGGCTCGCTTTCCCGTTATTACCGGCTTGAAAATTTCGATCTCTTCTTCGCTCCCTCTTTGCATATCTCGCGAGTGCTGCTTTCCCAGCTGTTTCTCCGTCAGGAGCAATCACGTAATCACACGCGCTATGCCTCGCACTATCCGGTTAGTGAACTGAGCGTGCTGCCCACTTTGCCGATGACGGCGGGCAATATTGCGCTGGTGGATCATGTTGATATGCAGCAAGGTCGCGTGCGAGCGTTAAGCGAATGTCAAAGCCACGGCGTTACCGATGCATCGGAGTCGTTTGCCACGCAGCTGCATAAACGGCTGGTGAGCGATGCGCGACTGTTTGTCGCCCGCCTTGATCGCCATGCGGCGTTATGCGGCGATCTGGTGTTAATCGCATTGCGCACCGCCGATTTCAGCACATTGGTGCGCAGCGAGCTGCGGCTGTTTGAGCAAGGATTAGCGCTCGGTGGCGCGCCAGAACAGGCGCTGGCAATGATGAAGGACAGCGAATGGCGTCCGTACAATATTGCGATGGTGGAAAAAATCGCGCTCGACTCGCCATTCATCCTGCACTCCATTCAGCAACCGGGTTTACCCTTTGCACTTTTTCCGCTGCCGAACGGCCTTAATGCCAGTGAATTGCCGCAGGATGTTCAGGTGCTGCCCGAACAGGCGCAATTACGCTTGCGCGCCGACGTGCGCGGTGGGGTCAACAAACAGCTGAACGTCACACCCGCACTGAAAAAACGCCTCAAAGACGTGCTCATGCTTAGCCGTGATTCCTAAAAACGGGCACTCTGCTGGTATTTGCTGACAAAGCAGGTCAAAGTAGACCTTTCGTGGCGAGCGCGCCCGTTTCCTTGTGGTGCGCGGGCCATAATGGTATGTTCTTCGCCTTCTCAGATTGAACAATGCGATTCGCAAGGGGAATTACGCAATGCGTATTATTCTGCTCGGAGCTCCGGGCGCAGGTAAAGGCACTCAGGCTCAATTCATCATGGAGAAATACGGTATTCCGCAAATCTCCACCGGTGACATGTTACGTGCGGCAGTAAAAGCAGGTACGGAACTGGGCCAACAGGCAAAAGCGATCATGGATGCCGGTAAACTGGTGACTGACGAGCTGGTGATTGCGCTGGTTAAAGAGCGTATCGCGCAGGAAGACTGCAAAAACGGTTTCCTGCTCGATGGCTTCCCACGCACTATCCCGCAGGCTGACGCGATGAAAGAAGCGGGCATCAAGGTTGACTACGTGCTGGAGTTCGCTGTACCGGACGAGCTGATTGTGGATCGTATTGTTGGCCGTCGCGTACACACGCCATCGGGCCGCGTTTATCACGTCACTTACAATCCACCGAAAGTGGAAGGTAAAGATGACCTGACCGGCGAAGAGCTGACCACGCGTAAAGATGACCAGGAAGAGACCGTGCGTAAGCGTCTGGTGGAATACCATCAACTGACTGCGCCGCTGATTGCCTACTACGGCAAAGAAGCGCAAGACGGCAACACCGAATATCACAAAATCGACGGCACGCGTCCTGTCGCCGAAGTGAGCACGCAATTGGCCACGATTCTCGGTTAATGCGTTGAGGGGCCGGTTGTCCGGCCCTTTTGCAGCAATTGCTTTCCCCTCCTTCAATTTCCGCTACAATTTCCCCCTGATTTTGCATTCGACCCATTCGTTTCGACATCAAGGAAATACCATGAGGCAAGAAAAGCCCGGGGTTTTGCTGGTTAACTTAGGCACACCAGACGCACCCACAACACCTGCGGTTAAACGCTATCTGAAGCAATTCCTCGGCGATCCACGAGTGGTTGATACACCGCGCTTATTGTGGTGGCCGATTCTCAATTTCATCATCGTGCCTTTCCGTTCGCCACGCGTATCGAAACTGTATGCTTCCGTATGGATGGATGAAGGTTCGCCGCTGATGGTATTCAGCAAGCGTCAGCGTGAAGCATTGGCGCAGCGCCTCGATATGCCGGTTGAACTCGGTATGAGCTACGGCCAGCCAAGCCTCGACAGCGCGCTGAAACGCTTGCTGGATCAGGGCGTGACCAAACTCATCGTGCTGCCGCTCTATCCGCAGTTCTCCTGCTCGACGGTTGCCGCGGTTTGGGATGGCTTAGCCACCAGCTTTAAACCACTGCGCTCGCTGCCGGAAGTGGCGTTTATCCGCGATTACGCGGAGCATCCGGCTTACATCGCTGCGCTCAAAGCCTCGGTTGAGCGCTCGTTTGCGCTGCATGGCGAACCGGATCTGCTGGTGCTGTCCTATCACGGCATTCCGCAGCGTTTCGCCAATGAAGGCGATGATTATCCGCTGCGTTGCAAAGACACCACCGATGCGCTGGCCGCGGCGTTGGGCATTGCGCCGCACAAGATCATGATGACCTTCCAGTCGCGCTTTGGTCGCGAGCCGTGGCTGACACCGTACACCGATGAAACCATGAAAAGTTTGCCGGCCAAAGGCATAAAGCACGTGCAGGTGATGAGTCCGGGCTTTGCGGCGGATTGCCTTGAAACGCTGGAGGAGATCAGCGGTGAGAACTGCGAGATCTTCCTGCATGCCGGCGGCGAAAAGTTCGAGTACATTCCTGCGCTCAACGCCGATGCGGAGCACATTGAAATGATGGTGCAACTGGTCAACGCGCGCCGTTAAGGGTGTGGCAGAGAGTGTGATATCATTCTCTGCCTGATTTTCCCTGACGGCACTCTCGATGAAATTTCCCGGCAAACGCAAATCCAAACACTATTTCCCCGTCAACGCGCGCGATCCGCTGCTGCAAGCCACGCAGCAAGAGCAGGAAGAGGGCAGTTGGGTGGTGGGTATCGACCAGACGCTGGTGGATATTGAAGCCAAAGTCGACGACGACTTTCTGCAGCGTTACGGTTTAAGCGCCGGTCACTCGCTGGTGATCGACGATGCCACCGCCGAGGCGCTCTACAACGAACTGATGCGCGAAGCGCTCATCAGCCATCAATTTGCCGGTGGCACCATCGGAAATACCCTGCATAACTACTCGGTGCTGGCAGATGACCGCTCGGTGCTGCTCGGCGTGATGTGCAATAACATTCAGATCGGCGGCTACGCCTATCGCTACCTGTGCAACACCTCCAGCCGCATGGATCTTAACTTCCTGCAGGGCGTCGATGGCGCGATTGGCCGCTGCTTTACGCTGATTGGCGAGCAGGGCGAGCGTACCTTTGCCATCAGTCCCGGCTTGATGAACCAGCTGCAGGCCAACAGCATTCCGGAAGAGGTCATTGCAGGCGCGTCGGCGCTGGTGCTGACTTCCTATCTGGTGCGCTGCCAGCCGGGCGAACCGATGCCGGAAGCCACTTTACGCGCCATCGACTACGCCAAAAAACACAACGTGCCGGTGGTATTGACGCTCGGCACCAAATACGTGATTCAGGATAATCCGCAGTTCTGGCGCGATTTCCTGCGCGATCACGTCTCAATTGTGGCGATGAACGAAGAAGAAGCCTTTGCGCTGACCGGCGAGCAGGATCCGCTGCTGGCGTCGAATATGGCGCTGGATTGGGTGGATTTGGTGCTGTGTACCGCTGGGCCAACCGGTTTGTACATGGCCGGTTTCACTGAAGAAGAGTACAAGCGCAAAACCAACCATCCGCTGCTGCCGGGCGCGCTGGCTGAGTTCAACCAATATGAATTTAGCCGCGCGATGCGCCACAAGGATTGCGATCAGCCGCTGCGCATCTTCTCGCATATCGCGCCATATATGGGCGGCCCAGAGAAGATCATGAACACCAACGGCGCAGGCGATGGTGCGCTGGCGGCGCTGCTGCACGACATCACCGCTAACAACTTCCACCGCCAAAAAGTGCCGAACTCCAGCAAACACGGCCGCGCCTACCTGACCTATTCGTCGCTGGCACAGGTGTGTAAATACGCGAACCGGGTAAGTTATCAGGTGCTGAACCAGCATTCACCGCGCCTGACGCGCGGCCTGCCGGAGCGGGAAGACAGCTTAGAAGAGTCATATTGGGACAGATAAAACGCAAGGTCGCCGTTCATGGCGACCTTGCCAAAGACCGCACTCACTTAAATCGGGCACTCACGTACAATCGGGTTCTGCGCAATCTCTTCTTCCAGCACATGCAGCATGCTGTTGGCGATCTCACGCTCGCCCATCACCACGCGATTCGCGCCGCGCTCCATTATGTAGGTCACTTCATCGTCATAATGCGCACGGGCAATTATCTCAATGTCCGGACGCTTTTCGCGCGCTGCCGTCACGACTTCACCGGCTTCGTAGCCATTCGGAATGGTCAGCAGCAGCCAGCGGGCGCAGTCGAGGCGCGCCAGTTCCATGGTATCCACGCGTGCCGCATTGCCCAGCACCGCTTTGATCCCTTGCTCGCGCAGCGCTTCAACGCGCGGACGGGAGTTCTCCACCACCACCAGCGGCACATCCGCTTCCATCAGCTTTTGCCCCAGCAGGCTGCCGACGCGGCCATAACCTACTAAAACTGCGTGATTGCAGATATCCACCGGAATCTGCTTCTCTTCTTCGATCGCTTCTTCCAGCGTCTGTTCTTCGATGGTCTCGGTTTTGTCGAGGTAGCGTTCCAGCACGCTAAACAGAATCGGGTTAAGCATGATGGAGAGAATCGCCGCCGCCAACACCAGATTGCGGCCTTCCTCGCTCAGCATGCCGAGCGAGATGCCGAGGCCGGCGAGAATAAAGGCGAATTCACCAATCTGCGCCAGGCTCACCGAAATGGTCATCGCGGTGCGACGTGAATGACCCAGCAGCGTTACCAGCAGCCAGGCGGCAATGGATTTGCCCAGCACGATAATCGCCAGCGCGCCAAGCACCGCCAGCGGCTGCTCAATCAGGATCATCGGGTCAAACAGCATGCCGACGGACACAAAGAACAGGACGGCGAACGCATCACGCAGCGGCAAGGTATCGTGCGCCGCGCGGTGGCTAAGTTCAGATTCGTTCAGCACCATGCCGGCAAAGAAGGCGCCGAGGGCGAAGGAGACATCAAAGAATTCGACGGCGCCAAAGGCGATACCGAGCGCCAGCGCTAACACCGCAAGGGTAAACAGCTCACGCGAGCCGGTCGCGGCACTTTTTGCCAGAATCCACGGCACCACGCGACGGCCAACCACCATCATCAGCACCATAAAGGCGACGACTTTACCGATGGTCAGCAGCAGATCCCACAACAGCAGCGTTGGGCTGGCGTTGCCCTGTTCCAGCATGCCGGCGATGGCTGGCAGCAGCACCAGCGTCAGCACCATCACCAAATCTTCCACGATCAACCAGCCAATGGCGATTTGCCCGCGCTGGCTATCAATCAGCTGACGCTCTTCCAGCGCACGCAGCAGCACCACGGTACTGGCGGTGGAAAGACACAAACCAAATACCAGGCCGGTCATCCACGACCAGCCCATTGTCCATGAAAGTCCCATTCCCAGCAGCGTCGCCACGGCGATTTGCGCGATGGCGCCAGGAATGGCGATGGACTTTACCGACATCAAATCCTTCAGCGAGAAGTGCAAACCGACGCCGAACATCAGCAGAATAACGCCGAGTTCAGCCAGTTCAGGGGCAAGGTTGGTATCCGCGACAAAGCCTGGCGTGAAAGGGCCGGCCAGGACGCCAGCCAGAAGATAACCGACTAACGGTGAGATGCGCAGGCGGTTTGCCAGCATACCAAGGAGAAATGCGAGGACCAGTCCCCCGACAATGGTAGTGATCAACGGTGTGGTGTGATGCATGCCTGTCTCCTTGTGTGCAAATGTATCCGCTTGTAACAACCTAGTGTAATGCACAATCACTCACCGCGTTTAAACATTTGAGCGGTTAAAGCCCACTAAATTGAAAAAATGAGACTAAAACGCAGCTGAAGCTCCATTTTCGTCAGTTATCTCACGATATCGACTGGAAATACGCAGAATGACGGGTGACGCGGAAAAAATAGTTGCAGTGGGAAATTGGCTTCGCAGCAGGGGTTGTTACGGATAAAGCGGTCCTAAGTCGATAAAGTCACCGCCAAGTGTAGAATTGGGTTGTCATTCCCAGCGAGAAGCGAATTTAAAAATGCTGGTCGTCACGCTGTGCCATGATGCAATGCGTGTTTCATCTTGAGTTAGCCAGCCATCTGTGCGACACAGAAGGGCGATAACGCACATTAAGTCCACCGCTAAGTGGAAAAACGCAGAATAAGGAGATCGACTTTGTTTTTATCACCGCGAAAAGGGCGCTGGCTAGCGCTGACAGTGTTACTGCTGCCGATGCTGGCGCAGGCGTGGCAAACGGATCGCAGTTATCGTTTCAGCATTCTGCACACCAACGATCATCACGGTCGTTACTGGCCGAACGCACAAGGCGAATATGGCCTTGCGGCACAGAAAACGCTGATGGATCAACAGCGCTACGATGTGCAGGCCAAAGGTGGCGGCGCGCTGATCCTGTCGGCGGGCGATGTGAATACCGGCGTGCCAGAGTCAGACATGCTGGATGCTGAACCCGACATTCGCGGCATGAACCTGGTGGGCTATGACGCCATGGCGTTGGGCAACCACGAATTCGACAAACCGCTTAGCGTGCTGCAACAGCAGCAGAAGTGGGCCAAATTTCCGTTCCTTTCGGCCAACATCTATCAAAAAGGCACCGACACGCGCTTATTTAAGCCGTGGGCAACCTTTAACCGCATGGGGCTGAAGATTGCGGTGATCGGCCTGACCACCACCGACACGCTGCGCATCGCCAATCCGGAAAACATTGCGACGATTGATATTCGCGATCCGGTGAAAGAGACCGAAAAAGCGGTGGCGGAACTACGCGCCAGCGAAAAGCCTGATGTCATCATCGCGCTGACACACATGGGCCACTACGACGACGGTCAGCACGGCAGCAATGCGCCGGGCGACGTGGAGCTGGCGCGCAGCCTGCCGCTGGGCACCATCAACGTGATCATTGGCGGCCATTCGCAGGATGCGGTGTGCATGGAGAAAGAGAACGTCAGCGTAAAAGATTATCAGCCAGGCCAGCCCTGCCAGCCGGATCGGCAAAACGGCGTGTGGATCATGCAGGCAAAAGAGTGGGGCAAATTTGTTGGGCGCGGCGACTTCACCTTCCGCAATGGTGAGCTGACGCTGGAGAATTACCAGCTGATCCCGGTCAACCTCAAGCATAAAGTAAAGAATCTTGATGGCAGCGAATCCTGGCTTACCTGGCAGGAAGAGATCCCGAAAAACAGCGCGATGATGAAGCTGTTAACGCCGTATCAACTGCGTGCTGGCAAGAAACTGGATGTCAAAGTCGGCAGCAGCGACGGCGTGTTTGTCGGTGAGCGCGACAAGGTACGCTTTGAGCAGACCAATCTTGGGCAGCTAATTTTGCGCGCCCAAATGGCGGCGACCAAAGCGGACTTTGCGGTGATGAGCGGCGGTGGCATTCGCACTTCGCTGGCGCAGGGTAATCTCAGCTGGCGCGATTTGTTGCAGGTGCAGCCGTTTGGCAATCAGGTGGTGTCGGTGACGCTGAGTGGTAATGAAGTGCTGAATTATCTGGCGACGGTTGCCAATATCAAAGTGGATTCCGGCGGCTTCGCGCAGTTCAGCAACATCAGCCTGGTGGCGGATGGTAAAGGCGTCAGCGACGTGAAGATTAATGGCGAACCGCTGCAAAAGGATAAAACCTACCGCATGGCGACTAACAGCTTTAACGCCAGCGGCGGCGATGGTTATCCGAACATTGAAACCCATGCTGGCTTCAGCAACAGCGGGCAGCGCGATGCGGATGTGCTGCGTGATTATGTCAGCCAGCATTCACCGCTGAAGGTAGCGGATTATCAACCTGGCGGGATTGTGCATCTGACAGCAGCACAAATTGAAGAGCGCAACAAAGCGCTGGAGAAGCAACGCAAACCAAGCTACCCGCAAATGATTCTGGCCTGGATCTGGCCGCGCGCCGCACAACATTAAACTCTGCGCTCGTAGGTCGCCATTTATGGCGACCACTTTTTATATGCGCATCAGGCCCGACAGGATTTCTGCGTCACCCAACGGTGTCGCAACTTATCCCACATCCAGTTGTAAACCATGGTATAGGGCAGGAAGAACAGGAAGAACGCCACTTCCAGTACAAAGGCTTCCAGTAGCGAAATATTCAGCATCCAGGCGGCAATCGGCAAGCCAATCAGGATAAAACCGCCTTCAAAGCCTAGCGCATGCATGGCGCGTAAACCGAATCCGCGTTTCACCTGTGGCGGCCAGATGCGGTCAAAGCCGGTGTTATAGATCATGTTCCACAGCATGGCGACGGTCGACAGCATAATCGCCAGCGCGCCCATCTGAAACAGCGGTTTCTCCATGATCCAGGCAGCCAGCGGCGCAACAGTGATAAGTGCTAACCCTTCAAAGCCTGCGGCATGACAAAAACGTTCTTTCAGCGAACGGGTACGCATATAAACCTCCTTATTGGTGATAACCCCTATTTTCGCACTGGGTGATGCTAAGATAAAATGATCACCTATCGATAAAAGCGATGGTTCAACATGAAATATTCCCCGGAATCCCTTGAGGCGTTTGTGCAAACCGTGGCCAGCGGATCCTTTTCGGCGGCGGCGCGCGCGTTGTCTAAAAGCCAGTCCACCATCAGTAACGCGATCGCTAATCTGGAAGACGATCTGGGTTTCACGCTGTTTGATCGCAGCGGACGTAACCCGGTATTGACCGAGCATGGCCAGCGCGCGTTTGCGCAGGTGCAGCAGATTCTGGCCGCCAGCCAGCGGCTGGATGAGCTGGCAGTGCGCTTGTCGCAGGGCGTAGAACCGCGCCTTAGCCTGGCGATCTCCGATTTTTGGCAAGCGGATCACCATGAAAATCTGCTTAACCGGTTTGAGGTGCGTTATCCAGATATCGATTTTGAGTGCATGATCGCCGAGGATGCTGATGCATTAGATTTGATACAAGCCGGGCGCGTGCACCTTGGCGTGGTGCGGGCGCAGCCACAATTGCCACCGGATTTGGCGGTGGCACGCTTGCAAGTGGGGGCGCAGATGGCGATTTACCTTCATCAGGATCATGCGCTGTCGCAGGCTCAGCAGGTGAGTGAAGGGCAGTTAGGTGAGTTGCGGCATCTGCGACTCAATACCTGGGTACAAAATCGCGATCCCTTGCCCGCCGGACGCGTGTGGTCGGCGCCATCTTATTTATTGCTGTTAGAGATGGCGGAGCAGGGTTTTGGCTGGAGTATATTACCGCGCTGGCTGGTGGAGCAGTTTGGTCATCAGGTGCTGAAGGAGTTGCCGGTGCCGGGCTGGCCGCAGCATATCGCGGTTGATGTGGTGTGGTCGCGGCGTAATCCGCCGGGACCGGCCGGGCGCTGGATGATCGATCAACTCTGCGCCCAGCAGCCCGACTAATCGCGCCGTGCGACGTCGGCCAGCGGCGCATCCAGCAGGCGAGACAAATCTTGCGCGGCCAGCTCGATATCCAGCCCACGTTTGCCGCCGGAGATAAAGATGGTGGCAAACTCCGCTGCCTGCCGATCGATCACCGTCGGCAGACGTTTTTTCTGTCCCAGCGGGCTAATGCCGCCTACCAGATAACCGGTCACGCGCTGTGCCAGCTGCGGATCGGCCATATCCGCTTTCTTCGCGCCCAGCGCTTTGGCGACCTTTTTTAGATCCAATTGGGTTGAGACCGGCGTCACCGCAACCGCCAGCGCTTTAGCATCGCCGTTGAGCGATACCAGCAAGGTTTTGAACACCTGGCGCGCATCCAGATTAAGTTTACGCACCGCTTCGTCGCCAAAATTGGTTTCGTGGCTATCGTGGTCGTAGGGATGCAGGGTAAAGGTGACTTTTTGTTTTTCCAGAAGTTTTACCGCAGGCGTCATGATCGGTCCTTGTTAGGAAAATTCTTATTTCAGTTTTGATGGAAAAACAGTGGCGAAATTCTGAACTTTGCGCGAGAATTGGCCCGCGCCAGCAAGAGATTGTTGGTGATAACCAAAATCATAAACAAATTCCTCTTTGACGGGCCAATAGTATTATTGGCCTTCTTTTTTTCTGCCAAACGCACAGTTAATCAACCGCACAAGCCCGTAGCGGCGCGTCTCAACGCGCAATAAATTGCGCCGCTACGAAATGTGCATAAATCAGCTCTTCAGCAGTCCCGGCAAATTATCATCGCCATACAGATGCAGTGCGCCCACCGCCACCACATAACGCCCTTTCGGTAACGCCAGCAGCAGCTCGCGCCAGTGCTGGTTGCGGTTGCGCATCAGCGTGTCGTTCAGCTCGCTGCTAAAGGTGGTCGGCAGCGCCACCGGTTGCTGGGTGGGCGGCGCATCCAGCCACCAGCTGATCATGGTTTGCAGCAGGCGCGCGTTGGTGTGCCAGTGTTCCAGCGTATCCAGCAACAGCGGCAAACCATCCTGCGGCAGCGATTTCAGCAGGGCGATCTGCGTTTCCGGACCTTCCAGCTCGATAATGCGTTTGTTGGCCGCTTTGGCCGCCTGCAACAGCTGATAATCGATACCAAACTGCGGACGCAATCCCAGCCGCTGCGCCTGTTGCGCCTGCAACATCAGCGCGATCTGCCAGAACGGCAGCGTATCGAACAGGCTCAGTGACAGCGAAAGCTCATCGCACAAGGCCTGCAAGCGCTGCAGCACGTCGTCGTCGAGTCGCATTGCCAGCGGCGGATGTTCATCATCATTGCTGAACGGCGATTCGCCTTGAGTGATATCGGCTTCGACAATCAGCGCGTCGGCTTTATGCAGCTGGCGCAATAGCCCGGCAGGCAGCGGCTGCATATCGCGCGTGCCCATGTGAATGCTGCCCGCCAAATGCAAACGACGATCGCCCAGCTGAATATCCATGGCCGGCCAGCTGTAACTGGCCGGAAAAAGGGTCGCGATCCGTTGTTGGATGCTGTGCCACAGACCGTGTCTCATTCCCTGTCCTTTTTAAGGCAAAAAACCATGCTAGCGATTTCATCTCATGAAAAACAGGGCTGGAATGGCTATTGCCGTTGCGCCGGCTTGAAGCGCAACAAACGGTTAGCGTTGCTCACCACGGTAATGGATGACAGCGCCATCGCCGCGCCCGCGACAATCGGGCTCAGCAGCATGCCAGTAAACGGATAGAGCACGCCGGCCGCAATGGGAATCCCGAGGCTGTTGTAGATAAAGGCGCCCAACAGATTTTGCCGCATATTGCGCAGCGTAGCGCTGGAGATCGACAGCGCATCGGCGACGCAGTGCAGATCGTTGCGCATCAGCGTCATGGCGGCGGTTTCTACCGCCACATCGCTGCCGCCGCCCATTGCAATGCCGACATCGGCCTGCGCCAGCGCGGGCGCATCATTAATGCCGTCGCCGACCATCACCACTTTGCGGCCTTGCTGCTGTAACTGAGTAATCGCCTGCGCTTTGCCATCCGGCAACACGCCGGCAATCACTTCATCAATACCCGCTTCGGCGGCAATGGCCTCCGCGGTTTTCTGGTGATCGCCGGTCAGCATAATCAGGCGATAACCTTGCTGATGCAGACGCTGCAGCGCCGCTTTACTCTCGGGACGCAAGCTGTCACGCAGCGCGATCAATCCCAGCAGCTGCTGATTGTCGGCCAGCAGCACCGGCGTTGCGCCTTGTGCGGCGAAGCGCGCGATATCGTCCTGCGCGGCGCGGTAATCAACCTGCTGCTCATCCAGCAGCGCCTGATTCCCCAGCAGCAGCGTTCTGTTTGCCACTGTAGCGCTGATGCCTTTGCCGCGTATTGTACGAAATTGCTTAACCGCTTCGGCGTTCACCGCAGGCGCAGCCTCAAGAATCGCTTTGGCGAGCGGATGGCTGGAGCCTTGCTCCATCTGCGCCGCCGCGCTGAGCACCTGCTCGCGATTCCAGTCGCCATACAGCACCACATCGCTGACCTGCGGCGTGCCGCGCGTCAGGGTGCCGGTTTTATCAAACACAATGGTATCGACTTCGCTGGCTCGCTGCAGCGCATCGGCGTCACGCACCAGCACGCCCAGCTCTGCGGCGCGTCCGACGCCAGCAATCACCGACATCGGCGTGGCTAAACCCAAAGCGCAAGGGCAGGCGATGATCAGCACCGTGGTGACAATTACCAGCGTGTAAGCCAGTTGCGGCTGCGGACCCGCCAGATACCAAATAACCCCGCTCAGCAGCGCAATCGCCACCACCACCGGCACAAATACGGCGGAGATGCGATCCGCCAGTCGGCCAATATCCGGTTTGCTGCTTTGCGCCTGACGCACCAGATTGATAATGCGCGCCAACGTGGTGTGGCTGCCGATGGCGCGCGCCACAAAGTGCAGCGTGCCGTCTTGTACCTGCGTACCGGCAAAGATTTTATCTCCCGGCTGTTTGGCCTGCGGCACTGCCTCGCCTGTCAGCATCGCTTCATCCAGCCAGGCTTCACCGCTGGCGACCTCACCGTCCACCGGTACGCGATCGCCGGTGACCAGCTTCAGCGTCATGCCGGACTTAACCTCGCTGAGCGGCAGCAGTGTTTCACCCTGATCGCTGATGACCCGCGCCTGCGCCGGAGTTAAATCCAGTAATCGTTCCAGCGCCTGCGAGGCGCGCTGGCGTGCGCGCTGCTCCAGCGCGTGGCCGAGATTGATCAGGCCAACGATCATCACGCTGGCTTCAAAATAGAGATGACGCGCCTGATGCGGGAAGAATTCGGGCCAAAGGGCGACGCTCATCGAATAGAGCCACGCCGCGCCGGTTCCCAGCGCCACCAGCGTGTCCATGGTGGCTGTGCCGTGACGCAAACTGCGCCACGCGCTGCGATAGAAGTGGCCGCCGGCCATCACCATCACCAGCAAGGTAATCACGCCGAGCGTGCGCCACAGCGTTTGGTTATCTGCGCTCAGCATCATGTTGTCGCCGAGCATGCCCCATATCATCATCGGCACGCCGAGCAGCAACGCCAGCGCCGATTGCCAGCTAAAACGGCGCATAGCGTGCTGCGCGCTAACCTGCTGGCGTTCGCGGCGGGTTTGTTCATCCTCGATCACTTCGGCGGAATAACCAGCCTGATCGACCGCGCTCACCAGCGCTTCGGCGCTTGCATCACCCATGATCAGCGCGCTGCGCTCACCGAGATTGACGCGTGCCTGGCTGACGCCCGGCACTTTTTGCAGCGCCTGTTCCACGCGGCTTACGCAGCTGGCGCAGCTCATGCCGCCAATCAGTAAATGATGCACAGGAAGCTCAGCTTCAGTGGATTGTGCCGGTTGCGACTCCGTTGTCAGCGCCTCCGGCGGCGGCTCTGTAGCTGTCAACGGATCAAGCTTTGGGCTGGCTGCGCCGTCTTTCAGCACCGCGTGATAACCGGCTTGTTCAACCGTAGCGATCAGATCGCTGGCGCTCGCCGCACCGGTCACGCGCGCTTCTTGCTGCGTGACGTCCGCCTGTTCAACATCGCTGCGCTGCTCCAGCGCTTCTTTGACGCGTTTTACACAGTGGCCACAGGACAAGCCGTCCAGCGCCAGCAGTTGGGTATGTGACATGGTGTACTCCTCAGGCTAATGATTTTGACTGCATGCAAAATTTGCATTAGAACTACAGCCTAAACCTTCCCCTGAATGGAAGGTCAAGGGGGAAAAATGAACATCAGCGATGTGGCAAAAAAAACCGGACTCACCAGCAAAGCGATTCGCTTCTACGAAGAGAAGGGCGTGGTGACGCCGCCGTCGCGCGGTGACAATGGCTATCGCCATTACGCGGCGCATCATATTGATGAGCTGAATCTGCTGCGCCAGGCGCGTCAGGTGGGATTTACGCTGGAAGAGTGCCGTGAACTGGTGACGCTGTTCAACGATCCCGCGCGCCACAGCGCCGATGTAAAAGCGCGCACTTTGCAGAAAGCCGACGAGATTGCTGCGCACATCGAAGAGTTACATGCAATGCGTGCGCGCTTGCTGGAACTGGCGGAGGCTTGCCCCGGCGATGACAGCGCAGAGTGCCCGATCATCAATCACCTGGCCGGTTGCTGCCATCACGCCGATGGAAAGCGCGGCTGAATCATCAGCGTAATGCCGACCACGCCAGTGACAATCACCGGCGTGCCCGCCGGCAGGTCGCTGTCCGCCTGCACGCGCCAGCTGCTGTCACCAATGCGTACGTGTCCAAGGCCGTTTTTCAGCGCATTATCCAGCGTCAGCTGCATGCCCATTAACTGGTTACCGCGTTGGTTAAGCGTGTTAGCGACCTGCGACGATTCGCGATAGCGCATCCAGCGATGCCAGAAGAACGCGCTGAACAACGTCATCACCGCAAACACAATGCCCTGACTGGTCCATGAGATGGGAAACAGCCACTCAATCAGCGCCACCGCGACGGCGGCTAAGCCACTCCACAGCAGATAACCGCTGGTGCCGAGCATTTCGGCGGCCAACAGCAGGCCGCCCAGCGTCAGCCAGAACCAGTGTGGATGCGCAATCAGCTCCATCAGGATCATGGTCTGCGCTCCGTCCGGTTCTCCTTCAGCAATTCACTGATACCGGCAATTGAACCGAGCAGGCTGCTGGCGTCCAGCGGCATCATCACCACTTTGCTGTTGTTGGCTTCGCCGATTTTTTGCAGCGCGTCGGTGTATTTCTGCGCCACAAAGTAGTTCACCGCCTGAATATCACCGGCGGCTATCGCCTCGGAGACCATGCGCGTCGCCGTGGCTTCCGCTTCTGCCTGACGCTCGCGCGCTTCAGCTTGCAGGAAGGCCGAGGTGCGTTCGCCTTCTGCTTTGAGGATCTGCGACTGCTTGTCCCCTTCGGCGCGCAAAATCGCCGCCTGACGTACGCCTTCGGCGGCAAGGATATCGGCGCGTTTGGTGCGTTCCGCCTTCATCTGCGCGTTCATCGCGGCGATCAACTCCTGCGGCGGGCGCACGTCACGAATTTCGATACGGGTAATTTTCACGCCCCACGGATTGGTGGCTTCATCAACGATATGTAGCAGACGCGTGTTGATGTTGTCGCGCTGCGACAGCATCTCATCCAGCTCCATGCTGCCGAGCACGGTGCGGATATTGGTCATGGTCAGATTCAGGATCGAGAGTTCAAGATTGCTGACTTCGTAGGCGGCGCGCGCCGGATCGACAACCTGAATAAAGCAGACTGCATCAATGGTGACGTTGGCGTTGTCTTTAGAGATGATTTCCTGCGAAGGGATATCGAGCACCTGTTCCATCATATTGATTTTGCGACCAATACGATCCATGAATGGCACAAGCAAATTGAGGCCGGGCGCCAGGGTTTTGGTGTAGCGGCCAAAGCGCTCTACCGTCCACTGGTAACCTTGTGGAACAATTTTTACACCGGCCCACACGGTAACGAGTGCGAGCACAATGATGACGGGAATGACCGTTAACATATAACCTCCTGGCTGTCAGATTGTCGGGCCGAGTCGTTCGGCCCGTTTAACGCGCGGTACCGATCAGTACAGCAGCGAGTAAAGCTGGCGGCGATAGCGCGTGGCGAGGGTGTCGCCGGTGCCGAGTGCGGCCAAAATTTCCTGGAACATTTTACGCACCTGGCCGTCACCAACGCTGAGATCGCTTTTCAGGAAGCTGAATAACAACTCCAGCGCTTCCTCGTTGCGACCAACCTGATGCAGCTGTAACGACAGTTTAGCAGCCAGTTCGGCATTGGTCGGATCGCTGGCTAACTGCTCCTGCAACAGCTGAATTTCTGGCGTATCGGCGGCCTGCTTTAGCAGATCGATTTGCGAAATCAGGCTCTGATAGCGCGTGTCCTGATCCTGCAGCGGCACCGCATCCAGCACGGTTTCTGCTTCGTTGCTGCGGTTCAGGGTGATCAACACTTCTGCCAGCAGGAAGCCAATTTCGCTGTTTTTGTTGCTCAGCTGCCAGGCGTCTTTCAGCAGCGGCAGCGCTTCCAGCGGTTTGCCTTCGTGCATCAATTGCATCGCCTGCTGCGCTTTAACTTCTTCTTCACGCGGCAACACTTTTTGCAGCAGAGCGCGAATCGCCTCTTCCGGCTGCGGTCCCTGGAAGCCGTCAACCGGCTGACCGTTCTGGAACAGATAAACGGTTGGGATCGAGCGCAGGCCAAACTGCGATGCCACCATTTGCTCTTTATCGCAATCCAGCTTCGCCAAAATAAACTGACCCGCATACTCCTGCGCCAGGCGATCCAGCACCGGCGTCAGTTCCAGACAGTGCTGACTGCGTTCGGACCAGAAATAGAACAGCACCGGCAGCTGCATCGACTGTTCTAAGGTCTGCTGCAGGTTGGATTCGTTGATGCCGATAATCAAAGCGTGTGACATGAATACGTCTCTTGTCAGAAAGTGTGTTGAGGATATGGGGGCAAGCTGCCCCGGTTCAAGTTTGATTCTGCGTTGCAGCTTAGTTGCTGCGCAAAATGCGATCCAGTATCCAACCTGGCAGCAGGCGTTTCAGCAGGCTCATCGCCCAAGCCACCAGCGTTACCGGATAGCGCAGGCGCGGATGTTTGCTCTCTAACGCGTGGCGCAGCTTCGGCAAAATCGCTTCCGGCGGCAGCGTGAAACGCGCAGCGATGCCCGGATTTTGTACCGGTTTATCCTGCTGGCCCTGATGCACGTTATCGGTGAAACGCGTGCTTATCGGGCCCGGTTCAATCAGGCTAACGCGCACGCCAGAGTCGCGCACTTCAAGACGCAGCGCATCGCTCCAGGCTTCCAGCGCCCATTTGCTGGCGGCATAGGCGCCGCGCCCCGGCGTCGAGATCAGTCCCAGTACCGAACTGGTATTGACGATGCGTCCGTTGCCGCTGGCTTGCAGCGCGGGCAGCAGGCGCATGGTCAGTTGATGAGTGCCAAACAGATTGGTGGAAAATTGCTTCTCTAATTGCTGACGCGAAACGCTGCTGAGCGGCCCATATTGACCAAAACCGCCGTTGTTAAACAGCGCGTGCAGGCGATGATCGGTGAGTTCCAGCACGCGATCGGCGGCGGCATCGACGCTGGCGGCATCATCGAGATCGAGCTGCACGCCAATAAATCCCAATGCTTCCATGCGCGCCACATCGTCGGCGCGGCGACAGGCGGCCAGCACGCGATAGCCGCGCGATAAAAGGTCATTTGCGGCGACCAAACCAATGCCGCTCGAGCAGCCGGTGATGAGAATTGTTTTTTGCATTTCTTTACCCGTTAAAAATCACACGCCTGCATTAATCATGCTTTACTAGCGGAGCCAGTTCGGTCGCCATCAGGTTGGCGATAAACGGCTGAGCATCCGGATTGGGGTGAATTCCATCCTGCTGCATCCACTCCGGCTTCAGGTAGACCTGCTCCATAAAGAAGGGCACCAGAGGAATGTCGTACTGCTGTGCCAGGCGCGGATAGATCGCGCTAAACGCTTCCGTATAACGACGTCCATAATTAGCCGGCAGACGAATCTGCATCAGCAGCGGCTGCGCTTTCGCGGCTTTCACTTCGTCAATCACTTTGGTCAGGTCTGCGGCGATATTCTGCGGCGGGAAACCACGCAGGCCATCGTTACCGCCCAATTCGATTAACACCCAGCGGGGTTGATGCTGTTTTAATAGGTCCGGTAAACGCGCCAGCCCTTGCCCTGCGGTATCTCCGCTGATGCTGGCGTTGACCACTTTGGGCTGCTGTTGCCACTCTTTATTTAGCAGGCTGGGCCAGGCCGCCGTGGCCGACATGCGATACCCGGCGCTCAGGCTGTCGCCCAATACCAGCAAGGTATCGGCGGCGGCGAGTCGGGACACCAGCAGAAGCAATAACAACAGGAAGGGATAATGCCAGCGGAAAACATTGTTGCAGTTCATCATCTTACTAAGTCCGTCGGTCAGGGAGAGCATCAGCTGACCATCCTTACCGGAGTTGAGCTGGTTGTCAAACCAGCTGAGACCATCGCCCTGATTGGCGAGTCCGGCTCGGGCAAATCCACGCTGCTGGGGATTCTGGCCGGACTGGACGACGGCAGCAGCGGCGAAGTGCATCTGCTTGGCCAGCCGCTGCACAGCATGAATGAAGAGCAGCGAGCGGCGCTGCGCGCGCGTGAAGTGGGCTTTGTGTTTCAATCCTTTATGCTGGTGCCGACGCTGAATGCGCTGGAAAACGTGCAGCTGCCGGCGCTGCTGCGTGGCGACAGCGATCGCGAAAGTCGCCGCCAGGCGGTGGAACTGCTGACGGTGCTGGGTTTGAAAGATCGTCTGCACCATCTGCCGGCGCAACTTTCTGGCGGGGAGCAACAGCGTGTGGCGCTGGCGCGTGCCTTTAGCGGCCGTCCCGGTTTGCTGTTTGCCGATGAACCCACCGGCAACCTCGACCGTAAAACCGGCGATCGTATCGCCGATCTGCTGTTCTCCCTCAACCGCGATTTTGCCACCACGCTGATTCTGGTGACGCACGATGAACAACTGGCGGCGCGCTGCGACCGTCGCTTACGGCTGCGCGACGGCAAATTGTGGGAGGAGTCATGATTTGGCGCTGGTTTTGGCGCGAGTGGCGTTCGCCCTCGCTGCTGATTGTCTGGCTGGCGCTCACTTTAGCCGTGGCCTGCGTGCTGGCGCTGGGTTCGATCAGCGATCGCATGGAAAAAGGCTTAAGCCAGCAGAGCCGCGACTTTATGGCGGGCGATCGCACGCTGCGTACCACCGCGCCCGCGCCGGAAGCGTGGCTTAACAAAGCGCGTGATGAAGGGCTGTCGGTCAGCAGCCAGCTGCACTTTATGACCATGACCTTCGCGCAAGAGACGCCGCAGCTGGCGGACGTAAAGGCGGTGGACAATGCCTATCCGATGTTCGGCACGCTGCAAACCGATCCGCCGGGCCTACGTCCACAAGCGGGCACGGTGTTGGTCGCACCGCGTTTGCTGGCGCTGTTGAATCTGAAAGTGGGCGATAGCGTGGATGTCGGCGACACCACGCTGCGCATTGCCGGGGAAGTGATTCAGGAGCCGGATGGCGGCTTCAATCCGTTCCAGACCGCGCCACGTCTGCTAATGAATCTGGCCGACGTGGAGAAAACCGGTGCGGTGCAGCCGGGCAGTCGTCTGAGCTGGCGCTATAAATTCTCCGGCGATCCGGCACCCCTGGCGCGCTATGACAGCTGGATCGCGCCGCAGCTAAAAGCCGATCAGCGCTGGATCAGCGTGGAGAATTCGGAAGATGCGCTGGGCCGCTCAATGCAGCGTGCGCAGCAGTTTTTACTGCTTTCCGCCTTGCTGACGCTGATGCTGGCGATTGCTGCGGTGGCGGTGGCGATGAGTCATTACTGCCGCAGCCGCTACGATTTGGTGGCGGTGCTGAAAACGCTGGGCGCAACGCGCAAGGCGCTGCAGCGGCTGATTATCGGTCAATGGCTGGCGGTGCTGCTGCTGGCGGCGATTGTCGGGAGCGCCCTGGGGCAGGGCATTGAAGTGATTCTGCTGCTGATGCTGAAACCGGTGCTGCCGGGCGCGCTGCCTGCGGCGAGTTTCTGGCCGTGGTTGTGGGCGATCGGCGCGATGTTTGTGATTTCGCTGCTGGTGGGTTTGCGTCCGTATCGTTTGCTGATGGCGACGCAACCGCTGCGCGTACTGCGGCGGGATGCGGTGGCGAACGTTTGGCCGCTGCGATTCTATCTGCCGGCAATGGCGCTGGTGGTGATTGGCTTGCTGGCGCTGCTAATGGGCGGCAGCAAAATGCTGTGGGCGCTGCTGGCGGGCGTGGTGATGCTGGCGCTGCTGCTGGCGTTACTCGGCTGGGGCACCTTGCTGCTGCTGCGTCGGCTGGTGGTGCGTAATCTGGCGCTGCGCCTGGCGATCAACCGTCTGCTGCGTCAACCAGCGATGACGCTCAGCCAACTGGCGGCGTTTTCGCTGTCATTTATGCTGCTGGCGCTGCTGCTGGTGATGCGCGGCGATCTGCTGGATCGCTGGCAACAGCAACTGCCGCCGGACAGTCCGAACTATTTCCTGCTGAACATCACCAAAGAGCAGGTGCCGCAGGTACGCGAGTTCCTGGCTGGGCATCAGCTTAAGCCGGAGACCTTCTACCCGATTGTGCGTGCACGTCTCACCGAGCTAAACGGCAAAGAGGCCGATCCCCAGCTGGATAACGCGCTGAATCGCGAACTTAATCTGACGTGGCAAGCGGAGCGTCCGGATCACAATCCGCTGATTTCCGGTAACTGGCCGCCGCAGCCTGGTGAAGTGTCGATGGAGGTGGAGCTGGCGGATCGTCTGGGCGTGAAGCTCGGCGATAGCTTAACCTTCAGCGGCGATACTCAGCAGTTCAGCGCCAAAATCACCAGCTTGCGCAAGGTGGATTGGGAAAGTCTGCGGCCGAATTTCTTCTTTATCTTCCCGCCGGGCGCACTCGATCAGCAGCCACAAACCTGGCTGACCAGCTTCCGTATGGAGAGCAATCCGGCGCTGCTGGCGCAGCTTAATCGTGCATTCCCGACGCTGAGCCTGCTGGATATCGGCAGCATGATGCGCCAGATCGGTCAGGTGCTGACGCAGGTGAGCCAGGCGCTGGAAGTGATGGTGGTGCTGGTAACGGTGTGCGGCGTGCTGCTGTTGCTGGCGCAGATCCAGGTTGGCATGCGTCAGCGTCGGCAGGAGTTGGTGGTCTATCGCACGTTGGGTGCCAGTAAGCGCCTGCTGCGCGGCACCTTATGGTGTGAGTTTGCGCTACTGGGCGTGGTGTCGGGGATTGCGGCGGCGCTGGGCGCGGAAGCGGCGCTGTGGGGCTTGCAGCGTAAGATCTTCGATTTCCCGTGGCAGCCAGACTGGACGTTGTGGATCGCCTTGCCGATCGGCGGCGCGCTGCTGCTCTCGCTGTGCGGTGCCTGGTTGGGGATTCGGCTGTTAAAACAGAAGGCGCTGTTCAGAAGCTTCAATGCCGGATAAGCAAAACGATTTGTCTTAAATTTAAGTTCTGGTCTGCGTGAGTCGACTCATAAAAGCAGACCAGACTTATTTAAGGCTAAACATGTCATCTCCACTTATCGTCAAATCCGTTGTTGAAATCGGCTGCTGTAAAGTCTGCCAGGGCGAGGCCACGCTGTATGGTGTGACCGATTTCAATACCATCTGTCATTCGGAAAATGCCAGTCGTTACACTTATCCGCTCACCGGCGTGGCGATTTATTATCATCAATGCCAGACCTGTGGTTTGGTGTATACCCACGCATGCGATGACTGGACGCCAGCGGATTATGCACAGCATATGTATAACGAGGCTTACGGGCAGTTTGATCCTAACTATGAGATCAATCGACCGATGAGAAATCGCGATCTGATTTTGACGTTATTCAAAAAATATCACGGCAAAAAAATGCTGGATTACGGTGGCGGCACCGGCACGCTGGCGCGCTTAATGCAGGAAGTGGGCATTGATATGGTGGCGTGGGATCCGTTTGTGCCCGGCGATTATCCAGAACTGAATTCTTATGAATTTATGACCAGTTTTGAGGTGTTTGAGCATACGCCGGATCCGCATAAAACGCTGGCAGAAGTATCAGGTTTTTTGAAAAAAGGCGGGGTGTTTTTCTTCAGCACCGCGACCACTGACGAAGTGAGTCATTTGGGGATGACTGACTGGTATATTGCGCCGCGCACCGGTCATATTACGATTCATTCGGAAGCGTCGCTGAATGCATTGTTCAGTGCGCATGGGTTCCAGATTACGCATCTGAATCGCTGGAGCCATGTGGCGATGAAGATGGTGGGATAAAGGGAGTTCTGAGCGGGCTGATGCCCTCACCCCGGCCCTCTCCCACAGGGAGAGGGAGACAACATGTTAGCGCGATCGGTTCCCTCTCCCAGTGGGAGAGGGCTAGGGTGAGGTAAAAACAGCTGAACTACAGCTTCTCAACCGCCCACGCAATCCCGCTTGCATACGCTTCCGGCAGCAGCGGCACCAGCGCATTCAAGGCTGACGCCAGACGCGCGTGATCGCTATCGGTGAGATTAAGATGCCCAACCTTGCGGCCTTCACGCACCTCTTTGTCATACCAATGCAGATGCACCAGCGGCTGCTGCAGCCACGCCAGATTCATCTCAGTACCAATCAGATTCACCATCACCGACGGCGCAAACACCACCGGCTTTGGCAGCGCCAGGCCCAAAACCGCGCGCAGATGCAGTTCGAACTGGCTGATTGACGCGCCATTCTGCGTCCAGTGGCCGCTGTTGTGCACGCGCGGTGCTAACTCGTTGATCAGTAAACCTTCTGGCGTAATGAAACACTCCATCGCCATCACGCCGACGTAGTTCAGCTCATGCATGATGGCGCTAAGCATCGCTTCTGCCTGCTGTTGCTGTGCGGCATCGGCCTGCGGGAACGCCACGCTGGTGCGCAGAATGCCGTCCTGATGCAGGTTGTGCGTCAGCGGATAAAATACCGTGCTGCCATCGTGTCCACGCGCGCCGACCAGCGACACTTCGCCGCTGAAATTAATGCCCTGCTCAACGATGCATTCGCCGTAGCACTCATCCGGCAGCGCATCGGTTTCATTGGCGCGCAAACGCCATTGGCCACGGCCGTCATAGCCGCCGGTACGACGCTTTACAATCGCCAGTTCGCCAAGCGAGTTGAACACATTTGGCCACTCGGCTTTATCGGCCAGCAGCTGCCACGGCGCGGTAGCGAGGTTCAGCTGATCCAGCAGCTGTTTTTGCGTCAGGCGATCGGCCAGACGCGGGAAAATATCGCGATTCACAAAGGCCGGATGGCTCGCCAGTTCGCGGGTTAACGCGGTTTCCGGCCAGCGCTCGATCTCGGCGGTGATCACGCTTTCGGCGATCGGCAGCGCAGAAGGTTCTGCATCCAGGCCCACCGGATACACTGCGATGCCGAGCGGTTCACCCGCCTGGCGCAGCATGCGGCCTAACTGACCATTTCCTAATACGCAAACCGGCTTCATGCGTCCTCCCGCGGATCCGGGTTGTTCAGCACTTCATCAGTTTGCGTTTGACGCCAGTGGGCGATGCGCGTTGACAGCGCGCTGTCGTGGATCGCCAGAATCTGTGCCGCCAGCAGGGCGGCGTTGGCAGCACCGGCTTTACCAATTGCCAGCGTACCCACCGGAATGCCGCGCGGCATCTGCACGATGGAGTAGAGGCTATCGACGCCGCTCAGCGCCGCGCTTTGCACGGGCACGCCCAGCACCGGCACCAGCGTTTTCGCGGCCAGCATGCCCGGCAAATGGGCAGCACCGCCGGCACCGGCGATGATCACCTGAAAACCGTTGTCGGCGGCGGTTTCCGCGAAGCTGAAAAGTTTGTCGGGCGTACGGTGAGCTGAGACCACTTCAACGTGGAAGGGAACATCCAGGCTGTTAAGAATTTCCTCGGCGAACTGCATGGTAGCCCAGTCACTTTTGGAACCCATGACAATGGCGATACGGGCCGGGGCGGCGTTGGATGACATGCGGTCAACTCCTGTGAATATGCAAACGAACCTGGCCGGGCGGGCAGGCGAAGAAGGGCACAGAGAATAGCATGAGATGGCAGCAAGGAAAACGGTTGCGTAGGCGGAAAACGGGCATTGATGCCCGGATTTCAGAAGGGGAATTCGATCAGGCTGACGCCGCTGGCATCAAGCTGAATCATCGATCCGTTCTCATGCCAGGCACCCAGCACCGCGCGCTCGGCGTTTTTGCTGTGCAGCGGGAAGGCGTGAATGGCGGGACGATGCGTGTGGCCGTGAATCAGAATCGGCACCTCTTGACGCGTCATCGCGGCTTCCACCGCGGACTGATTGACGTCCATGATGCTGACCGATTTATGCTGATTCGCCTGCTTGCTGCCATTGCGCATGCGCGCGGCAATGCGCATGCGCAGACGCAGCGGCAACGTGAGGAACAGACGCTGCAACCAGCGCTGATGCACTTTGGCGCGGAAGCGCTGATAGCCTTCATCGTCGGTGCACAAGGTATCGCCGTGCATGATCAACACACGATGTCCGTAGCGATCGAGCACCTTCTCTTCCGGCAGCAGCGTCATGCCGCTGGCACGCGCAAAACGCTGGCCGAGCAGGAAGTCGCGATTGCCGTGAATAAAGAACTTCGGCACCGGCAGCGCCTTGAGCGCCGCAGCGATTTGCTGATGCAGCGGGTTAGGATCGTCGTCGCCGATCCAGGCTTCAAACAGATCGCCGAGGATATAAAGCGCATCGCACGTGCGCGCTTCACCCTGCAAAAAATGCAGAAAACCGGCAGTAATTGCCGGTTCTTCATGACACAGATGCAGATCTGCGATAAACAGCGTGCGCGACATTACTCGCTAACAGTCACTTTCTGGATGACAACATCTTCAACCGGAACGTCCTGATGCATGCCGCTGCGGCCGGTTTTCACCGCTTTGATTTTCTCAACCACGTCCATGCCTTCAACCACTTCAGCGAACACGCAGTAACCCCAGCCTTGCAGGCTTTCGTCACGGAAGTTCAGGAAGTCGTTGTCTGCCACGTTGATGAAGAACTGGGCTGTTGCAGAGTGTGGCGCCTGAGTACGCGCCATCGCCAGGGTGCCTTTGGTGTTTTTCAGGCCGTTGTTCGCTTCGTTGCGGATGTCTGCTTTGGTATCTTTCTGCTTCATGCCAGGCTCAAAACCGCCGCCCTGAATCATGAAACCGTTGATTACGCGATGGAAGATAGTGTTATCGTAAAAACCTTCCGCGCAGTATTCCAGGAAGTTCTTCACGGTAGCCGGCGCTTTGTCATCGAAAGTTTTGATTACGATATCGCCATGGTTCGTCTGGAAAGTGACCATTATTTTCTTCCTGTCAAGGTTGTCGTCAGTATCAACTGCCACGCCTGTAAGGCGGCGGGGCATTTTTGTAGACGCTTCTTATATCACAATTTCCAATAACGCGTCAGTAACCGGACGGCAGTTGGCAACCGAGCGATGCACAAGTCAGAAAAATACGGCACAATAACCGGCTACGCTGCAAGGGCGTATCCCGCAAACGTCAATAACGGAACCATTCAATGTTGAAGATCTATAACACCCTGAGTCGACAGAAAGAGGAATTTAAACCTATCCACGCCGGTGAAATCGGTATGTACGTGTGTGGTATCACGGTTTACGACCTCTGTCATATCGGCCATGGGCGTACATTTGTGGCATTCGACGTGGTGGCGCGTTATCTGCGTTACGTGGGCTATCAGCTGAAGTATGTGCGTAACATCACCGACATCGATGACAAAATCATCAAACGTGCCAATCAAAACGGGGAAAGCATTGAAACGCTGACCAACCGCATGATCGCTGAGATGCACAACGATTTCGCCGCGCTCGGCATTCTGCCGCCGGATCTGGAGCCGCGCGCGACCCGCCACATCGAAGAGATTATCGAGCTGGTCGGCAGGCTGATTGAACGCGGTCACGCTTATGTCGCTGACAACGGCGACGTGATGTTCGATGTGATGAGCGACAAAGAGTACGGCGTGCTGTCGCGTCAGGATCTGGAGCAGCTGCAGGCCGGCGCGCGCGTCGAAGTGGCGGATGTGAAGCGCAATCCGATGGACTTCGTGTTGTGGAAGATGTCTAAAGCCGACGAACCGGCGTGGAACTCGCCGTGGGGCAACGGCCGTCCAGGCTGGCACATCGAATGTTCGGCGATGAACTGCAAACAGCTCGGCACCCATTTCGACATTCACGGCGGCGGTTCGGACCTGATGTTCCCGCACCACGAAAACGAAGTGGCGCAATCCACCTGTGCGCACGATGGCCCGTATGTAAATTACTGGATGCACTCCGGCATGGTGATGGTTGATCGCGAGAAGATGTCGAAATCGCTGGATAACTTCTTCACCGTGCGCGATGTGTTGCAGCACTACGATGCCGAAACCGTGCGTTACTTCCTGATGTCGGGACACTATCGCAGCCAGCTCAACTACGGCGAAGACAACCTCAACCAGGCGCGTGCGGCGCTCGAGCGCTTGTACACCGCGCTGCGTCATACCGATGCCAATGCCACGGCGGCGGGTGGCGAAGAGTTTGAAGCGCGTTTCCGTACTGCGATGGATGACGACTTCAACACGCCGGAAGCCTATTCGGTGTTGTTCGATATGGCGCGTGAAGTGAATCGTCTGAAGACCGAAGACAAAGCCTCCGCTGATGCGCTGGCAGCGAAACTGCGCCAGATTGCTAACGTGCTGGGCATTCTGCAGCAGGATCCCGAGCTGTTCCTGCAAAGCGGTGCGCAGGTAAATGACGATGAAGTGGCGGAAATCGAGCATTGGGTGAAAGCCCGCTCCGATGCTCGAGCAGCCAAAGATTGGGCGCAGGCGGATGTGGCGCGCGATAAGCTCAATGAGTTGGGCGTGATCGTTGAGGATGGGCCGCAAGGTTCCAGCTGGCGCCGCAAATAACCGGAGAGGGCGAGAAATCGCCCTTTTTTATTGATGGCGATTGAACAGATTCATATTCACGGCTTCCGCTCGGTGCGCGACCTGACGCTAACGCTGCAACAGCTCAACGTGGTGAGCGGCCCGAACGGCTGCGGAAAATCCAACCTTTATAAAGCGGTGAGACTACTGCACGAAGCGGCGAGCGGACGTTTAGCGCTGGCGCTGGCGGAAGAGGGCGGCATCCAGAAAGCGATGTGGGCGGGCGGATTGCGGCGCGGCGATCGTCGCCACGATCCCAAACGTCTGGCGCTCGCGGTGGTAATGGATGATATGGATTATCAGCTTGATATCGGTTTTCCTGAGCCGTTAGCCACCAGCATGTTTAACCTCGATCCGCTGGTGAAAGAGGAGCGTATATGGATGAGCGGCCAGCGTCGGCGTCCTTCCTCCTGCATCCTGCAGCGGCAAAATCAAACCGCTTTCCTGCACAACGTTGAGGGCGAACGCGTTGCTTATCCTGCGGTGCTGCATCCGGAAGAGTCGCTGTTTGGGCAGCTTGGCGAGCCGCACCTTTATCCCGAGCTTTCCCAGGTACGTGAAAGGCTGCGCCAGTGGCGTTTCTATCATGAGTTTGCGGTGTGGCCCGGTTCGCCGATTCGTGCGCCGCAGATTGGCGTGCGCGCGCCGGTACTGAGCCACGATGGCAGCAATTTGGCCGCAGCCTGGGCTACGATTGTTGAACGCGGTCATTCCGAATTACTGCTTGAGGTGATGGCCGAAGCCTTCCCGGACACGGAATTTCACGTTGACGTGCAGAACGGGCGTTTTCAGATGCTGATGTCACGGCGGGGAATTTTGCGTCCGCTGGAGAGCGCCGAGTTCTCGGATGGCACGCTGCGCTTTCTCTGCTTAGTGGTGGCGCTGCTCAGCCCGCGTCCGCCGGCGTTTATGGCGCTAAATGAACCGGAAAACAGTTTGCATGAAGACTTGTTGCCTGCATTAGCGCGACTGATCGCCGAAGCCAGCCAGTTTAGCCAACTGTGGATCACCAGCCATTCACCGAAACTGGCGACGCTGATTGCGCAGCATACGGCGGTGAATCATATCGCGCTGGAGCAAATCCAAGGGGAAACTCGGGTGGTGGGGGAAGAGCGGATTTAGGCGTCCCGATTGGGACGCCTAAAGGTCAGGCAACAACCGTAATCTTAAAGCCCGCAAACTCGACCTTCTGGCCTTCAACAATCTTGCAGCGCTTACGCGTTTCAACTGCGCCATCGACGCGCACTTCGCCTTCCGCAATCACCGCTTTCGCCTGCGCACCGCTTTGCACCCAACCTTCGAGTTTCAGCAGGTCGCACAAATCTACGTGGGCATGTTTACCGAGAGAAAAACTGGCCATTATGCCTCCTCAATGTCGTGAAATTCTTCACACGCCGTCAGCGTGTTTTGGATCAATGTCGCGACCGTCATTGGACCGACGCCGCCTGGAACGGGCGTGATGTACGAGGCGCGCTCAGCAGCCGCTTCGAACTCCACATCGCCCACCACTTTGCCGCTGTCGAGACGGTTGATACCCACATCAATCACCACCGCGCCCGGCTTGATCCAGTCGCCTGGAATAAAGCCCGGCTTGCCGACCGCCACCACCAGCAGATCGGCGTGCTCAACGTGATGACGCAGATCTTTGGTGAAACGGTGCGTCACGGTGGTGGTGCAACCGGCGAGCAGCAGCTCCATGCTCATCGGACGGCCAACGATATTCGATGCGCCAACCACCACGGCGTTCAGGCCGTAAGTATCGATATTGTAGCGCTCCAGCAAGGTGACGATGCCGCGCGGCGTACACGGACGCAGCTTCGGTGCGCGCTGGCACAGACGACCGACGTTGTACGGATGGAAGCCATCCACGTCTTTGTCCGGCACGATGCGCTCCAGCACTTTGACATTATCGATGCCGGCTGGCAGCGGCAGCTGCACCAGAATGCCGTCGATATCGTTGTCATTGTTGAGCGTATCAATCAGTTCCAGCAGCTCGGCTTCGCTGGTGGTGGCAGGCAGATCGTATGAGCGGGAGATGAAGCCCACTTCATCACAAGCACGACGTTTGCTGGCGACATAGATCTGCGAAGCCGGGTTTTCACCCACCAGCACAACTGCCAAACCGGGCGCACGTTTACCGGCCGCCAGACGCTGCTGTACTTTTTCGGCAACCTCAAGGCGCACCTGCTGCGCAATCGTTTTACCGTCAATAATTTTTGCTGCCATCAGAGAGGAAATCCATCTGTAGAGGGTTAGATCGGGGATGGCGCCTATTCTGTCAGAAGCGCGTGCGGCTGTCAGGTAGAGATTCGCCATCAACGCCGCTTTCCCGATTTTTCGCCGTGGCGCCCGCCCGCGTTAGCGCTTATGATGCCCGGCAGTGAATGAGATGGATGACTTGATGATTTGGTTAATTCTCGCCACGCTGGCGGTGGTGTTCGTGGTAGGTTTTCAGCTGCTGACGGCCAGCTCGCGCCATGCGGTGCAGGCGCTCAATAAACGGTTGCAGCTGCCGCCGGTGCATATCGAATCGATGTTGTCGCTGATGGGCAAAGAGGCGGCAAAAGAGTTTACCGACTACATCGCGGGCGATAACGACACGCATCTGCACAATGGCGCGGCGGTGCTGCTGATTTGGCAGGTGCTGATTGTCGATGGCAGCGACGAAAATAGGCAGCGCTGGCATGGCATTTTGAGCCGGGCGGGATTTTCTGCGTTGATTTCACGGCAACAGCTGTTGCTGGCGTTGGGGTTCTTGCGTCAGCTGGAGCCGGACAGCCAGGAACTGCATGCGCTGCGCGACCAATACAATGCGCACTTCACGCAGCAAGGGATTGAGCTGGAAGGCGAAACGGAGCAGGGCGGGAATCTGGTGTCGATGAGCGAATGGCGCAAGCGGCATTAAGGGGTTTTGGTTAATCTGGCAGCACTCCGCTGCTCGTGAAGGGCAAAAACGTTGACGCGCGAGCCGCTGGACGTATAATCCGACCCAATCACTATGCGCCCTTAGCTCAGTTGGATAGAGCACCGGCCTTCTAAGCCGTAGGTCACAGGTTCGAATCCTGTAGGGCGTACCATTTTTTCGGCTATTCTCATCTGTTAAATTCTATAAATCCCTTTAAAATCAGTATTTTTACCTGACGCAAGGTCTGTTGGTGAGGTTCCTTTCCAATTCTGACTGAAGGACTGACCAGGGGGATGGTTTATCCTGTCGTTCCTCCATTTGCTGTTCATTACGGGAAATTTTCTCGCGTCTGGCTGGTACCAACTTGTTAATGGGGGCCGGACTTTTGGTTCGGATGAGTTGGTTTTCTCGCTCCAGCTCCCCGATAATACGGGTGCTGATCAAATTTACGTTTCAGCCCAGGTAGAGTTTTCCACCAACGATAGCGATCCTGCTAGCGATATTTGAATGTGCTGATCGGCCGCATCCTCATGGAGTTTGCAGGTTCGCATGTGGGTTGAGCTGAACCCATTTTTTTCATGTAATCGTAATCGATCTCTGCTCACTTCTTGTGGGATAAGGTTTCTCCGTGTGGCAGACGAAGATAATTGTGCCAGACGGGTTTTGCCACTTCCTGACGGAGCTGGCTTGTTCTCCTGAATTCGACCACCAGTTCGTCAAAGGTGACACCGGATGCATTACCACCGATAACGACCGGAACCTGAAGGTGGTGAGGCGCTGGCTTTAATGCATACGACTGCACACCAGAGAAGCTTTTGCCCTTGCGAATACGATCCATGTCTTTCATGAAATCAGGCTTAATTTTGGTCTAATCCTGTTAAGGCATTTCTCAGTCTGTTTATTTTTGCTTAAATAGCATTCAGCTCATATTCAAGTAGCTCAGTATTATTTTTCTTTTGCTGAATATATACAGTGAGATTACTGATTCCAATAACAGTGACAGCAAGTTTGTTCCACGCATCTTTATTCACTTTAGGTATTACTTCGGGAAGCTGTTGCAGTGCTGATTTTCTAAGCCATTAACCTTTAGTATGATCACCACGATAATTATTCAGTTGCAGTAACTCAAGAGCATTAGGCGCACGCTGGAACAATGTACTATGAGATTTTGTAAGGGCGTATTATCTTTGATAGAGATCGCTCTGTTAAACTGGAAGGGAAATCATCATCTAAAACGTTATTCGCATTATTCATATAAACTCCTTTTCATATGTAAAATACTGGCAAGCACAGTCCGTGTTCTACTTACTGATATGCCAGTATCTTATTGCTTATAATCAATATTAGTATTATTTCAGCTATTTAAGAATACAACTTTCTGGGTTATTATCTTGCTTTGTATTCAGGAGCAAAAAAGCAGCCTTTTATATATGGAGCGAATCCGTGTTATAAAGGCACTAAAATCAGAACTGAATCGCCACGGTTTTCACAGACTGGACTGTACGCTCCTTGGTCGATGATCCTGATGTGGGGTGATCTCCTTTACGGAAATATCAGTATGCCGAAAGATCTCTAAGCATTACGGAACTATTAAGCGTGATGGTTAAAATAGATAAAGATTAACATGTAAATTCTTTGTGTGGATGTGCACCATCCTGTAATCGGCATCCACGGCACCAAGACTGTACGATAAATCGACCATCACCCATATTTCTCATACCAAAATCATTATACTTGTAGAAAATATGTAATCTAGCTTTGCTGGAGCATGACGGGCAGCTTTTAAACATCTCGCCATTTTTTTCAATGACCATAGAATCATGAAGTGAGTTTTGACATGTAACACATACATCTTCATGCTGCATTTCAGACATAAAATCAACCTCTTCATTATATTCTAAATCAGGCTAGGTGAATGCTAGGTGCTTAAAATGCACCCTAAATCATTAGCGTGTGTAATGATACTGGCACGGGACAAAAATTTTTCAAAACAAATTTACATTCTCAATCGTAATGGTTAGCATTATGAAATAAGAATTTTCTGTTATTTTTTTAATAAAATCGTTAAAAAACAATAGCTTAATTTTTTAAGTCAAATTAGTTATGAGTCAATACGGTTTTGTACTTGTAAATAAAATTTTTAATTTTTCTTTTAATGACATTCTGGATGGTAATGTGATCGAGAAAAATTTCGCAAAAACAACAAATTCTGAGTGGGTGCTTAGAAATAGCCTCTACTGGATGAGTGCTGTAACTCGCTGGAAGCTGGATGAAGACGAGCTGAACTGGATCGTATCGTTTGAGTCTTTCAACGATGAAGTTAAATTCGAATTTCAACGGTTGCTGAACGACTACAAACTTCGAGAGAAGCTTCAGGTACAAACCGGTCATGCCAGAACTTCGATCATCGACAGTGTTCTACGAAGCATCGATTCGAGACTTGCCGAATGAATACGATGCCATTCAACTTTGACCGCCTTAGCAACGGCAAAGTCTTCATCAGTAACCTTGCTGGCTTTCACAGCTTCGTCGATAACGAAGAACTGAACCTTCTTGCTGAAAACAACTTTTCTCCAGAGCAAACCACTTCCCGACTGCTTGAAAGCAGATTGTTCATTGCAGACGATGCTACTCAAGCAGTTTCAATAGCCTCCCTGAGTTCTGCTTTTGCCAAACGACTGATGAACGAGCTGGCCGTCAGACCAATCTTCATGATTGTGCCTACTCTCAGGTGCGATCATACATGCAGGTATTGCCAGGTCAGCAGAGCATCGGTCACCGCTGATGGTTATGACCTAAACCCAGAACTGATACCGCAAATCGTCAGCACCATTAAGAAGCTGGGCACTTCACCTTACAAGATAGAAGTGCAGGGCGGAGAACCGCTTCTCAGGTTCGATCTCGTCCAGGCAATTTATGAAGAGTGTGTGAGTTCGTTAGGTAGTGATGCTTTCGAAATGGTTATTGCCACGAGTCTTTCAATACTCGATGAAAGCATCCTATCTTGGGTTAAAGAACGGAATATCACCTTTTCTGTCTCTCTTGATGGTAATGAAGCCGTCCACAATAAAAACCGTATCCTCACCAACTCTCGGGCTCACACTAAAGCTGTTACGGGCATTAGAAAAATCACTGAAGAACTGGGAGCAAACCGGATAGCTACTGTAACTACAGTTACAAAAGAGTTAACAAAAGAGCCAGCTTCCATAGTGGATGCTCATCTGTGCCTTGGCCTCACTGACATGTTTATCCGTCCAGTAAGTCCCTATGGTTTTGCTCAGAAGCAGAGCTTCACTTTTTCAATGCTTGAATATTTTGAGTTTTATAAGAAGTTAATGCAGGAAGTATTGCTTCAGAACCAGAAGGGCATACCCGTCGTTGAGCACTCAGCCTCAATCCACCTCAAGAGAATTTTCAATCCAGGCTTCAGTGGTTATGCAGATCTGAAATCACCAAGCGGAGTAGTGCTGAACTGCATCCTCTTTAACTATGACGGTAAAGTCTACGGTAGCGACGAAAGCCGTATGCTTCAGAAAGTAAACCCCGAAGCAGATTTCAGTGCTGGAGAATTTGCTTCACTCTCATTCAGTAGCAACGAATACTACCGTTCCGTCCTTTCCTCTTCATTTAACTTTGCCATGCCCGGCTGTGATACATGTGCCTATCAGCCTTTCTGTGGTACAGATCCTTGTCAGAACATAAGTGTTCATGGTGAACCTGTTGGAGACAAGAGTCGTTCCACTTTCTGTCAGTATCATAAAGGGATGTTCCGCTTCCTTCTGAACGAAATTTCTCAGGATGGGCCAATGGCTGAGATGCTCAAAAGGTGGGCTTATGTCTGAGGTGCTGAGAAACGATATTTTCCGGTTTTCATCAGACTTACCAGTTCAACAGGGCTTTTATCGCCTGTGTAAATCAAAGCCCGAAAATCCTCAGTTTTATCTGCCAAATTTGCTGATTACTAAAACTAAGTTTCATTCAAGACTGCCTGCATATTTTGCTGATTCCGTAGCAAGCAAATACCTTTTCGATTCGATAGAAGATGGCGATATTGGGATCGTCAACAACGGAAATATGCTCCGGGTGGTTCTGTCCCGAAGAGCAAACCATAACACTGTCCTTATCACGGAAAGGTGCAACAACAGTTGCCTGTTTTGTTCTCAGCCTCCTAAGACAGGTAACGATGACTGGCTTCTCAACCAGTCAGCTCTCGCTATCGCTTCTTTTTCCCTGAATGGAGTAGTAGGGGTAAGTGGGGGAGAGCCTCTACTCTATGGAGAAGACTTTCTGCACTTCCTCGATTTCATCATCGAAAATGCCCCTGACACAGCACTGCATGTACTAACCAATGGACGGAAGTTTGCGGATGTCAGCTTTACCCAGCAAATGAAAGAACGAAGTGAAAAAATCAAAATCACTTTTGGCATTCCACTTTATTCTTCAAGAGCAACAGTGCATGACTACTTGGTCGGAAGCGAGGGAGCATTTAATGAAACAGTCAGGGGACTGATCAATGCAGGTAACTCAGGAATCAACATCGAATTGAGGGTCATCCCTACTCAGGCAAACTATACAGAGCTTGATGACATCGTAGAGTTAGCTGGTCGTGTCTTCTCCAACATTAACCAGATATCTCTGATGGGGTTAGAGTCAATTGGATGGGCCCGTAATAACTGGTCATCAATCTTCATAGAGCACGACAACTATAGTGAACGAATCCTTTCTGCTGTAGACACTGCACACAGATCAGGTATCCCTTTTACCATCTTCAATTACCCGTTGTGCCACCTTCCTGAAAGGGCATGGAATTTTGCAACTCAGTCGATCTCTGACTGGAAAAATTACTATCCCAAAGAATGTGATGAATGCACTCAGAAGTCTTCTTGTGCTGGTTATTTCAGTTCATCAAAAGGCCGTTTTCATCAACCTCCGAGACCAATAATATGAAAAAGTTTAATTTCGCTGCTCTGCTTCCGGGATTTTTGGCTCTTAACAATTCTGTCTGGGCGAGTGATTCGTCTACTGGTGCCAGTGACTTACCTGGTATGACCCTGAATGAACATGATTTAGTGATAGCTCCGCTCAACACCGAAGTGCCGTTCTACATCGCCGGACACAGAAGTCACAGTTCTCATCGTAGCCACAGCTCACACCGTTCCTCATCAGGCGGTGGTTACTATGGTGGAAGCACTCCTTACTATCCCAAAACATACAGCTCACCTAGTACTTCCGACTCATCCAATTTAGGAACTCGTTCGTCATCATCTTCATCTTCTGTCCGTTCACTTCGTTCAAATGACTCTGATACCTCAACCACAACAAATTCAGCAGGAACAACAGGTGCCAATCGTGCAAGTAGTGGGCTGACTTCGGATACAGAAAAACGTAAGCGATTAATTATGAGAGTGCAGTTCGCTTTACTCGATAAAGGTTTCTATAGCGGTAATATTGACGGGAGCATGGGTCCTGCAACAAGGACAGCAATAAAGAATTATAGAGTTGCAAATGGATTGCCTACTCAAGCAAGAGAAACATTAGATACTCAATTATTGAACTCTTTAAATATATTGGCCCGATAAAATATTGGGGATAAAAAGAATGAAGATAAAACTGTCAATTTATAAAACAAAAAGATTTACAGATGACATTGATCAAGTTTTGAATCTAGAAAGAGTCAAAAGGCCTGTCGAATTCGAGGTGGAGAATGCCCGAGTGTACCTTTATGCAAAGCAAGTGGTGGATCCAACACAACCTGAATGGACAACTTTATTCACAAGCCAAAGTACGGACTTAGAACCCGATTTCTTCGGTATGAATAGTAGCACTGGTGCAGTATTAGTTGTTGAGGTTGATAATACAAGGTATCTTATTCCGTTCGGAACTGGCCATCACTTAATTAATGATGATCGTATCGTCAAAGGTTTTGGACTTAAAACAACCTTGAACTGTATTGAGCATAAAAAAATTCGTAGCTTGGATAAAGGCAGTCATAACGAAACAAATTTGCTAACTCGTAGTCAGAGCAGTAAAGAAGTTGATATATACAATCTTAAAATAGATTCTGAGATGGATATTCTCACGACACTCATAGGCACTTCCACTGAAGATGTATTAGGAAATAAAATAACAGGAAAAGATGCGTTTATAATTGTGCCTGATGTAGACATAAAATCAATCCCTGGATTATTAACTAAAATAGACTCAATTTATCTGTTACCTCTTCCCGAAGAATTCGAATGGGTTAATAATATCAAAGAAGCTGATGAAGCTGAAATTGAGATATTGGATTCAATTTTGATCGATTTAATGAAAGAAAGGGACTTCAGTGATATTTGGTTAGGTGAGCCAGAAATTGTGGATTGGGAAAACCAAATAGGCTATTGTTTCGAGAGGAAACAAAGAAGTGTTATTTATGAAAGCTTATCAGTAAATCATATATGTGAGTATTTTGATGGGAAAAATGCTGATATAACTGTTGATGAACTTAAAAGAAGTTGTTTGCATGTGTTGAATGCCGATTACGAAGCCATAAAAAAATGGTCTTTGTATAGATGTATTTATGCTGAAATAAAGGAAGGAGATCAGAACTATATTCTGCGAGATTCCATATGGTATGTTGTAGATAGAAAGTTCGTAACGAACATTGATGATGAAGTAAAAAAAATATTAAAATATGAGGAGTCAGATAAGTTCCCGGTATACTCCTATAAAAGAGAAGAAGATTACAATAAAAACGTGTGCCTATATGATAAATCATTTATACATATGGATCAAAAGTTTATTCATTACGGTGGGGGTAAAAGTAAAATTGAATTTTGCGATCTTATAAAAGACGCTTCAGATTTTATTCATTTGAAATATTATAGTGGTTCACAAAGTATGAGCCATCTTTTCTCACAAGGATTTGTCGGTTCTGAGCTTTTTATAAGCGATTCAGAGTTTCGCGCGAAGCTTAATGAGAAGCTTCCTGACCATATAAAATTAGCTGATCATATAGCACGACCTGATGCCAAAAATTATAAATTAGTTTTCGCCATAGCTACGAATAAACAACTCCCTGAAGATCTACCTTTGTTTTCAAAAATAAATTTAAAGAACTTTTACAAGAGTATCAGCAATTTTGGTTACGAAGTCAGGATCTGCAAAATAGATGTAGATCCTAAAATTTACAAAAAGAAATTATGTAGGCCTCAAAAGAACAAGCTTTAAGTTGATTATTTGATATCAGAGTTTTCTGTCAGTTAATTGAGGTAATCGCTTTAATCCCTGAGGAGTCAATGAAACACTTTCGGATTCTCAAGCATTTTCTTAATGTGAGAAGTAATAATCGTGAGATTTAAAAAATGTTCGAGCTGTAAATTTATTTAATATTTTGAGTATTAAAATGAATATGGGCTATTTATTTTTCGAGTCTCTCTGTCTTTTTTATTATCAGATTTATAATCTGCTTTCTTTCCATGTTGCTTTATAAGATACTCTGAAGATAAATTGTGATATAGATATGCCAAAATAGCGCTGGATGTTTTTCAAGCTTAATAATTAAGTTGGCACACTCTATTTGTCTCAAAGGAACCATTTTCTTCAAGGGTCTAAAAGTATAGGTCGGGAGATCTTTATCATTAATCAACTCTATCACTTTCGGGGATATGTCTTTTAAAACTGACAGGCTCGATTTCAGAGGCTCAACAATTATATTCAATGCTGTACAAAGCATTTCAACAGGAACTCCTACTCTTACAGCTTCTTTTTGACCTGCTCTCGGTTGATTAATAAACCCCGATGTTAGTCATCTCTTCATCTGACCCTGACCCCGAATATGATACAGGCATAATCAGGAATAACCGGCTTCAGGTTGGTTGCTTATTCTGGCAACCGGCAGACGTTTCGGCAAATTCGGATGGGGTCATCCAGCCCGAAAATCGTAGCATTAGCAACCTAAAAGATAAGCAGAAGTCAAGCTCGCGTAATCTCTCGATCTCCCTCACGCAAACGTCCTATTCGGATGCGCACCGTTTCCGGCATCGCACTCTGATTCTCCTCCCTCAGCCCCAGCATCATATTGCATCCATTGAACAACCCGGAATCGCCTAGCCGCGGCATTGGCAGCAATCGGGTGGGAATCGTCAGCCAAAACCGCAAATCATAGTCACAGCCCAGATAGGTACGCAGCAGCGCCATCACGTCCTGCCGGATTTGCCCGTCAGGCATCCAGCCTTTCGCTTCATCAGGATCGTCTGTTGAAAGCTCTACCCGTGAGCAGTAATCAGCCACGCGGGTTTCATCACCTAGTATCGGATTCTGATCAAGCGTCATGCCACTGCGCATTGCAAGCCGGGCGCGTTTTGCCACCGGCATCGTCACCGGATGGTGTGCGAAAACCTCAACCTTCGTATTCGGTGCCTGGCTGCGTATCACCGCTGCAATACCTTCAGCTGTGTGCGTGGTGTGCAGTAGCGGTTTTAGTATCGCCAGCAGGGGTGATGAAGGTTGGTCGCCGCTATGGTAGATGCCGGTTAGCGCCATCACGCTTTGCGAAACCGTATCGGTACCGCCTGGCTCAAAGGTTGCCGGATAGCTGTACTTGCGCCAGATGCGGTAAAACTGCGTCATCAGCCGATGATTGAAGATATCCAGAAACGCGGCCATCGCATCAGCGCCGTCACGTCCCTGGTTGATGTCATTAATGATGCTGGTGGGCAGCGGCGAATCCACGCCGTACAGGCCGAAGAAGTTGGTTCGGACCGTTGGTATCGCATCAGGGTTATCGGCGTCAATTTCCGTGCGTTTTAGCTCCCCGGCGGGAAAGCCCAGATGCGGATTGGGACGAAAACGCACTGGGTCACTTTCTGGCGTGCGGCCCGTGCCGAGGCGGCTGCCGGTCGTTTGCTCAAGCAACTGGCAGAAGCGGTAGAAGTTGTACTGCGCGGTCTGGTCATTGCCGTTATCGTCTAGCCAGAACGGCTTTTTGTTTTCTTCGCTCACATCAGCACCCTGTCAATGCGCCGCTCCGGCCAGGCCCACTCGGTGCCCGACGCGGTCAGCAGCACCGTCAGCTGGGTAAAGCGCATCACGCTGGCGTACTGCGTCAGGAACTGTTCCAGCAGCTCGCAGAACAGGCGGGCATCGCCGGTGCCGCTGAACTGGGTTTCATCAAGCGCCACGCGAATACGCACCCCGTGCCAGTGATACAAGGCGTTATAGTCCTGACGCCAGCTGACGTGACGAATACCGCTGATGCGACGGCGGTTGTTATCGTCATTGCTCCAGTCAAACAGAGCCAGCACGGCTCGAAGGCTTGCAGCGTCGTTAATCATCTGGCTCAGCGCGCGCGGATGCAGCAGCGATATCACATGCCACTGATACAGCTGCGTGGTTGGCGGGTAGTAAGGCATAGAAGGGGGATGACGCGTTGTGCACTGCAACGTTAGGTTGCCGGTGACCGCGCTTCCATCAAATACGGCTTTCTCCAGCGCCATACGCGGATAGTTACCATTGGTGCAGGTGATGTTCATAAACAGCGTGGCATCATCCTCGCCCCGATCGGTCTCGCTTGCATCGCCACCCAACATCAGCAAGGTTTCATAAAGACCGCTGACACCACGCCAGATGCGCGTATGGAAATATCGCTCCGGCCACGACTCTTTGCGTTGCAACATGCCCCCTTTTTGCCGGAAGTGCCGATACGGCACATAACGCCGCTTATCCAGTGTTTCGCTGGCGGCAACTTCATCAACACTGTAAATCTCAGTGTGCTGATCGCGCAGGCGGTGAGGACGCAGACGATAATCGAGCACCGCAGGCTTCACCTTCAGCGGCTCGGCGTTCAGCGTAAACAAGTTAATCACCGGCACGCAATGAATGCGCAGCGCGTCTGCCGGCAGGGAAATATCATGCGGAAGCGGCTGACTAAGGTGAATATCGAGAAGCACCTCGCGGCAGCGTTCGTTGAAGAGAAGTGTGTTTAGCCCCGAAAGAGTAAAGAAGGCGTAGCGAGCCGGAAAACTGAAATATTCCAGTAGCGGGCGCACTTCACCACAGAGTGCAGGACTGTCGCTTTCCGGCCAGACCGGACGCCAGTGCTGTTGCCAGCGGGCACGGATGTCGCCACTAAATGGCTGCGGATCGGGGTTATCACTCTGCGGCAGGCGAAAAGTGATGTTGCGCAGATGACAGGTCAGCGCATGGTATAGCAGCGACTGCACTGGGCGATCTCCGTTGATATAAAGCGGAATATCACTGAGATCGACCTGGCTCGTATCGGCCTGAGGGCTGAGTGTAAACCGCAGGGAGATCATCTGGTGTCCATCGGGATGGAAGGGCGTCGTTATCTCGCCCAGCGTCAGCGGATGCAATTTCAACGCATCGGTCGTGCGATAAGGGCAGCGCAGGCCAGTGATATCCATCGGTCGGGTCAGCAGCGTTGTACCTTCCGGCAGCACCGCATCACGTACCTGAGCGACGCTATCGGGCGTAAGTTCCACCACAGACATTGATGGCAGCGTGCGGTTCACCACGGGCAGCAGATGCCCAAGCAGCGGCTCCGTCAGCTCCGGAATATCGTCATCAATCTTGCGACGCATCTGCGCCATCATCAGCGAAAAACCCTGAAACAGCTGCTCGACCGAGTCGTCCATCTTCAGAGATTTGCCGTCTACGCCCAGTCGCCGTCCCGCCTCCGGATACTGCTCCGCAAACTCCTGCGCAGCGGCTTTCAGATAACGCATTTCGCTGTCGAAATATTCCAGAAAATCATGGTCGTTCATGGTTCACCTACTCACCCAGCGTGAGTGCCAGATAACTCACTGAGCAGAGTGAAGCCAACCACAGCACCAGCAGTGAGATCATTGCCCGGTAAAACATGACTCTTGTTCCGTGCAGGCGATCAGCCATAGAACGCGGGCGGGCAAATTTTTTCGGCCATAGCTGCGCCATGCCTCGGTCAAACTCAGCAAGGTCGTCTTCGTTGTTGAGCAATGCGAAGAGCCGTTCATCGAGCCATAAACGCCAGCAGTAGTAGTGTGTGATGAAGAACAACACCATTAACGGCAGGCTCAGCGCGGAGTAGAAAAGGCTGAGTATCAGCGCCAGTGGCGGCAGTGTCAGCGCGGCAAAGTAGCGCCAGCTTGCCAGATGAATTTGCACAATTCGTTTGGTCATCATGATGTCTGACATAGCTGTTCCTTGCTAAAGGCTTCGAGGATTGCAATGTGTGCAGGGGTGAGAACAATCTGCGGGCGTCGGGACTTAATGAGTTCAACGGCCTGAGTGACAGAAGCTGCATGTCCTTCCGCCAGCAGCCACGCCGCAATCACTGTGGCACTGCGCGATAAACCCAGCGCGCAGCAAACCAACACCTTGTCACTTTCCCGGTGCAGTTGCTGGAGCTGTCTTACTGCAGTGCGCAAATGCGCAATGTCGGGCACCAGCAGATCCATTAGCGGATAGGCCTGCCATCGCTGTGCGCTCCGGTTGCCTTTGTGAAATTCTGCGGTCAGATCAAAAACGGCAAAATCTTGCTGCGCCTTGTCCGGAAACCTGCCCAGCGCTACGCCAGCGGCAATCTCATTACTTTGCGCGCTATGTCGGGAAAACCAGCGGCGGGAAATCCTCACGCCTGTCAGATAGGGTAAAAGCACCAGGCGTGCGGAGAGGGATAAGTTGCCGCAACTGTTTTTTTGGAACACCGTCACGCCCAACCCGGCATAGCCCGCAGCCACCGCCAGCAGCGCTATGGCAGGCCACAACAGCAAATGACCACAGGGAATCGCTATCCCCGCCAGTAAAAACAGCATTCCACCCAGGCCGTATTTGCTTGCGAGACGTTGCGCGTGCAGAGTTGGCCGCTGCCAGCGCCATTCTCCTCTAATCGGAATCAGGTAGCTGATGATGACCGCGACCCCAATCCCGCTAATGACATCGATAACATGGTGCTGCCAGGTGGTCAGTACCGAGACAGCAATCAGCAGGAACCAACCGCCCGCAAAGATTCTTGCATTGCGATTCAGATGCTGGCGAAAGCGCAGCCAGAGCAGCCAGGTCAGAATAATGTGCAACGAAGGGGCCTGGTTATAGGGTAAATCAAACTGTTCAAGCTGGCGGAACAACCAGCCGAAGGCACCCTGGGTTTCCGGGCGCGTGAAGGTAAACTTCAGCGGGAAAAGTAAAAACGCTGCACACGCCACCAGCGATGCTGCAAGCAGGCGATAGCCGTGACGCGTCAGCTCCTGTCTTGATGTGCAGGTGAACAGTGAAATACCGTAAAGCAGGTCGATGCTCCAGTAAGGCACGATAGTCCAGGGAACAAATGGAATCGAACGTTCCCAGGCAAACACCAGGCTTTCCACATCATTGCGGGTCGCGGTGTAGGTATTCACCTGCCCGTAGCTGAGGAAAAACAGTGGTCCCAGCAACATCAGCCAGCAAAGCCCCTGTTTCCAGGGGCGAAAAGGGCGTTGTGTCAGCAACGATTCAGTCATGCTATTTTCTTACCGCCAGCGACACGGTAAAGATGCCAAACTCATCGATCAGCTGGTGGCATTTCTCAAATCCAGCTTCTTCGACCAGCGTATCCATCTCTTTCTGGCTGCGTACGCGCATCAACCAGGGAATACCGTTCTGATGGCTGGTTAAGGTCCATGCGATGGTTTTCAACTGCGGATGCCACGGTTGCCCGGTATAAACCAGCACGCCGCCCGGCGGAATGGCTGCTGCCAACCCGGCCAACGAAGTTTTAATTAATTGGTTGCTCGGGAACAGTTCATACAGGCCGGAGACAATCCCCAGCGTCGGCGCAGGCGCGAGTGTGGCGAGCGAGTCATAATCGAAGGCATTGCCTTTTTTGAACTGCGCGAGATGGCCTAATTGACGCGCTTCAATCATCGCCTGGCCTTTCTCCACATTTAGATCGCTGTAATCTCGCAACAAGATGCTTTCAATTCCCGGCTGTTTCTCTAGTGCATCAAGAACGTAGCGGCCATGTCCGGCGGCTATGTCGACTACGCGAATCGGCAAATTGTGCTCTTGCAGTTTTGCTACGGCCTGCGCAATCATCTGCTGGATATTTTCTTTGCGCATGCGAATGCCGCGCCAGCCAATGCTGTTGAGGTACTGCCTGTCGATGATACGGCCAATAATGCCGGTGCCTTCAGCCGTGTTGCGGTAGACATAATCCAGCGTGCTGCCAGAGTCAAAGCCGGTTTCATATCCGAGGCGCATGCCTTTTGACAGCCGACCAATGGTTTTCATGCCAAAACTTAATGAAGCGTAGGACACACCTTGTAGTGAGCAGCGCTTAGGTGGCGCCTGCAACTCACGGTACGCATCAGCGCCCGGACTCCACTGATCTTCATGGCTGTAATCGAAGGTGTAAGGCGCAGCGTGGTAAAGCTGTTCAATAAACGGCTTCATTTTATCGAAGGCAAGCTGGCGATCCTTCTCTCCCAGCGTATCGTGATAAAAACCGGGCAGAATATGCTGCTCTTTGATGGCGCTACGCAGCCCCTGATAGAATTTTTTCTGCGGTTTGGTGTGCACCACAAAATCATCGCCGGAAATCAGCAGCTGTGTTGGCACGGTGATGGCGGCAGAGTCAGCAACAATACGCTCCGCCGTTTTATACAGATCCAGCAGAATATTCACGGCAATCTGACGGGTGATGAATTTATCCTGCTCAAAGCTGCGAATGCGCTCGGGGTCGTGGCTGAGAAATTTCCCTTTGACGTAAGAGTTCACGTAAAACAGACCGCGAATACGTTGCAGCATAGCCAATCCCGTGCGTGCGAAAGGCACATACAGCTTCACCTTGAACGCTGGAGAGGCCAGCACCATACCGCGAATTTTAGGTGCGTAATCATGCACCCAGGTAGCGACCAGCACCGCACCGACGCTTTGCGCAATCACAACAATATCTTCAATGCTCACCCTGGCTTGTTCAGCGACAAAGCGAACAAATTCATCGACGTCCTGCACTGAGCGAGCCAGGCTTGGGCTATAACCTCGCTCTCCCGGCGAATGTCCGTGTCCACGCGCATCCCATGCGTAAAAATGGGCATCCGGCATAAGTAACTCATCGACAACATGCTGCAAACGTCCGGAGTGCTCATGCCCGCGATGAAATAGCACAATCACTTTTTTGCTCTGCGCATCCTGCGCGGGCCAGTGGCGAAAATAGAGAGATTCACCGTCGCTGGTTGAAAAAGATCCTTCGTGAAATAAACGTGCTTCCTGGCTCATGATGATTTCCTTATGGCTTGCTGTTGTAATTCGACAAAACGATTTAATAACGCGCTTTTAAATTCGGCCTTGTTGTCCTGATAACGCAGCGGATCGTCGATATAAATATCGATAAAGAACGGAACCGGTATTTTCTGACCTTTACCCATTGAGCGATCCAGCCCGTGCATATAGACCGGAATGATGGGCACATCCGGGCACTGCTGGCTGAGATGCCACAGGCCAGATTTAATTTCTGACAGTTTCCCCGGCTCGCCGCGCGTGCCTTCCGGGAAAATAATCACGATTTTCTTTTCCGCCAGTGCATCGACGCAGGCCTGCAATGGATTAGCCTGATGTGCTCCTCGATATACCGGGATGATGCCAATCACCTTGAGGGCAAACCAACCCACCACTTTGTTTTTCAGGAAGTAATCAGCCGCAGCCACCGGCTGTACGTCCACTGATGTCGAGAGGGGGAACAAGGTGAACAGCGTCAGCACATCAAGATGGCTGTTGTGGTTTGCCACAATGATCGCCGGGCCTGTTTTCGGTAGCTTCTTGCGGTTGGCCACGGCGACACCCAGCCAGATCCACACCACCGGATAAGCGATGCACAGGGTAAAGATCCAGCGCAGCATGCGGTTCATGTGCGCCTCCTACACGTAGAAGTAGTAATAGAAGTGGAAGAACAGCGGCGCAGTGTAGATGAGTGAATCGAGTCGATCCAAAATGCCACCGTGTCCGGGCAGCAATTTGCCGGAATCCTTCACACCAAAATCGCGCTTGATCGCCGACATCACCACATCGCCGCAAAAGCCGCTTGCACCAATAATCAACCCAGCACCCAGCGAGTGGAGAAAGCTCATCGGTGTCAGAAGTGGACCAAGAATCACGGCCAGCAACATGGTGGTAAAGATGCCACCCAGCAAACCTGCCAGCGTCTTATTCGGGCTGACGTTGGGCGTCACGCGAATCCTGCCCAGCGATTTTCCCCACAGATACTGGGCAATATCATTCAACTCAGTCAGCGCCACGAGGAAGAAAACCAGCAGCGCACCGGCGCTGGCATCGGCACCGGGTAAAGTCATCAGGTAGGCAACGTGGCTCAGAGCGAACACGGTGGTCATCATGCCCCAGTGCATTACCGACGCAGAGTGCAGAAAACCTTTGGTATCACCGGCAATCACCATGCGAGCGGGCAGGAACAGGAAGACATAAACCGGGATAAAAATGATGAACATGCCGTACCAGGCCATGCCGGTCCAGAGATATTGCACAGGGATAGCGGCATACATCCACAGCAGCGGCATACTGTCAGAACGCCGCGTGGGTGCTAGCGTCAGATACTCTTTTAACGACAGGAAGCTGATGAAGCCGAAAAAGGTTAGCGCCAGCCACTTCGGCGACAGCATTGCTAACGAGAACAGGCAGATAATCACCCACCAGCTATTAACGCGCTGCTGCAATTCCAGCCAGTTGCGTTGTGGGCGGCACTTTCTCAGCACAAAAATAATCAGCGTCGCCAGCATGAGAACACCGAAGATACCGCCCAGGCAGTAATAAAGCAGGTGTCTGGAGTCAGCCATTTTTCGCCTCCATCGCATTGCGGCAGCGATTCAGGCTGGTCAAGCACAGGAACAGGGCGGCGATGGCAAACACTGCGTTAGCGTAGCCGATAGACTGCGGCCACAGCGCAATAGTCAGGCCGAGAGCGCCAAAGATAAATGCGCGGTCACTTTTGCCTAACGGGCCACGGTAGCTTCGGATGCCGTTCAGCGTCTGGCACATCACACCGCAAAATTCGCTCAGCCAGGCAAGCAGCACCACCAGCACAACCCACCAGGCAGAGATGCCAGTAACAAAGGCAAAAGCGAGGTAGAGTGCGGCGTCGGAGATAATGTCACCCACCTCGTTGAGGATTGCCCCGAGGGTGGATTGCTGATGGAATTCCCTGGCTAACATGCCATCAATGGCGTTTAGCGCCATGCGGAAAAACAGGAAAACGGGCAGGGTGATAAAAAAGCGTGGATCGGGGAAACGCATCAACAATGCGCCCAGTACTACAGAGGTGAGCATGGCAAACAAGGTTACCTGGTTCGCAGTGATACCCTGCGCATGTAACCTGACGACCAGCGGTCTTAATAAATGCTGAAACTTCGGTTTTATATCGTATAGCGTCACTTTGTGGCTCCTGCCGTTAAATTGAATAGTTACTTCAATAATTCCAAATTCAGGGTGTTATCCCTTACTTCAATCGTGCGTGGTGAATCCGCATCAAGCTCCTCACGGCTCAGCACCCGTTTCCATGTACCGCGCTCCCGGTCTGGTTGGCGGAACAAGCCCACGACTGCGACAAACTGCGCCTGCTTCTCCATTGGCATATCGAGGCTGACGCTTTGTCCCGGCATGATGCTGATTTGCCGCTGCGCCACCAGACTCTCTTTCAGCACCCGATCTGGCTGTGCCAGCAGGTTGCTGTATTCGGCGTTATCGAAAGGTTGACGCGTGCTGAGCTGCAAAATAATCAGGCGCAAAGGCATCGACTGCTGGGCGTCGTCCTGATTGATCGCCGTGCGCGCAGTGAAGGTCAGGTGCAGGGTGTTGACCTGACGATAAAACACGGCATCGGCAATGCTTGCTGTTCCCTGTTTGGTTTTTTGCCACGCTCCACAACTGCTCAGCAACTTTGGCGACAGCAAAATCAGCAACATATGAGCGAAGCGAACTTTCATTGTTCACCTCCCTGATACGCATCTTCATTTTGCGTAGCGGAAATAAATATCCGCGCAGGCATGCGGAAGCCGCGCAATTCGAGTAGCGCCAGCGGGCCACTGCCGAGCTCCGTACGTATCTGATAGTTGAGTGCCAGCCCGTCTGGCGTCGGCCAGGCAACACGATAGATGTTGTTCCCCAGATTGGTGATGCGGGCTTTATCCAGCAGGCGGATCAGGCCCCAGCTTCCAGGGTGATCGGCATAAATGCGGGTTCCGGTATGGGTGCTGCGCCAGGTCAGCGTGGTTTGCGGTTGCCAGCGGTTGTCAGGCCAGTTCAGCGTTTGCCAACTCTCTTCCTGGTTAAAATATTGCAGCTTCTGGCGATCCACCGTCAGCTCCGATTCCACCACGTCGCGGGAAGGTTTTGCCATCATCTGAAAGTGCAGCTCTACATCTCCCCGGACAAATGCGGTGTTCGCGATGTGCGTCAGTTTATTCAGCGCATTCAGAAAAGCAGGATCAAAAGTCAGTCCCTGGCTGTTCATGGCATCCGGCACCCAGCGATCCCCTTCAAGCCGTAGCAGGCCAGCGAGGCGACTGTTAACGAACTGCGCGATACGTCCGGTGTCGGTACGCATAAACTGCGCTAAATGCGGTAAGGAGACGTCGCTTTGTCGGTTAGCAAACGGATAGCGGTCGGCAAACGATTGATCCCACGGCGTTACAATATCGTTCTGCCATTGACTGTTAATACTTTCAGCAGTGGGGCTGAGCACTTGCTCCCACGCCTGCACCATCGGCTCGACAAATATCGCCTGACCAAACCCGCTCCACTCCTGTCCGAGGCTGGCAGCAATCAGACTGCCGTAATCGCGGGTGTCAGTGAGATCAACGGCTTTGCCCTGAAACACCGTTAATGCTAACGACTGCATCATGGCCTGTGGATCCGGCGCGTTGGTGACCTGCTGCAGCCGCAGCCGAACACGGGTGATACGCGTCAGGAAGGTTGGCAGGCTGAGGCTATCTTTAGCCGCTGCGCCGGTATCGGTCAGCGCCAGCAAGGGTCCAAAGGCGTCATCCATTGGGCCACGTGCACCTTGTGGTCTGGCGATGGCCTGGGTTTTGTCACTGCTGAGCAAATTCTTTGCAGAGCTCACCAGCGAATCGGTAAGATTACCGCCAGTTTGCCCCGTCCGGCCTTGCACATTCAGCGTGTTCATCAGTGCAATCAGAGGTGACTGGCGTATGTCGGCCAGCAGGGTTAACTGTTCAATCGATTCTGACAGGCTCTCCGCCCGCTGCCATTGCAGGCTATTGAGAAATTTCAGCCAGGCTCCGGCGTAATCGGAGAAATAGCGATCTGTCAGCCGCGCTTGCAACGTATCCGCAGAGACATCAATATTGCTGGCCGTTTTGTTATCACTCAGCACCCAGTCAATTTCATCGCGACGCACTTTCGCCGCTTGCTCAATCGCAGGCTCTACTGCCTCTTCCCACGCTTTACGGGTAAAGACGCCGGGCACGGTTTCATCGGTGTTGAACAACCTGCTGCTGTCGGTGCCGCTGACCATCTCATTGAGTGTCATATCAGCATAATCACGGGACACCTGCTCAATAAGTTGCTGATAGCGCGAGGTCTCCGCATTGCTGGCACCAATCTGACGCAGCAGCGCTGAGCACATACTGCTGACCAGTCGCATATCCGGTTGTAACTGCCACTCTGGGTGCGCAGGCAGATTCGTCATCATAAAGGCCAGCATAGCGCCGCCATTGTTGCGCCAGCTTGCGTCCGGAATGCCATCACGCCGTTGCCAGACCTTCATTACCGTGGCGCTGAAAAACGCCGGATCGAATTGTTCGGGATGTGCCAGCATCAGGTACGCCTTCAGCAGGTCATACATGCTTTTGGCCTCATCGGCCCGCAGCGGGCTATCGGGCGGCAGGTTACGCCAGCCGCTCATCAGCGTAGCCAGGCGCTTGACGGAGGCATCACGCAGCAGCGGCATGGCCGCCTGCTGCCATTGTTGCCACAGCGAATCCAACAGTGTGTCATTCTGGCTGAGGCCAAAACGCATATACCAGGGCGCACCATATTGCTGACGATGCTGCAGACGCTCGATCTCTCTCTGCAACTCGCGCAAGGCTGAAAGTTGCTGCTGCAGCGGCTGACGGAAATCTGTTGCGGCGGCGGCAAGCTGCTGATCTGCCTGTATAAGACGCATATTGGCAATCCAGGAAAACACTAGGCAGGCCATCCACATCACCAGCAGGCAGGAGCAGAGCGTCAGCACCGTTTTCCGCCATGAGGCACCGTTAGTTAGCGGCCTGCGCCAGCGTAGCGCCAGTAAATCCCGCCAGGCTTTTCCCGGCTGCCAGGCATTTCGCAATGAAGCGCTTCCGGTGATCTCCGGCTGGCTGAGCACGACTCCCGCCAGCGGCAGCGCTCTTGCGCCTGCGGAGAGCTGCGACAAGGTTCGGGTCAGGCGATCCGCGCCACCGCTGCGCAGCACGTGCGCCAGTTCCAGTAAAAAACTGTGCTGGCGATTACGCTCAATTTGCTGCATGCCGCGCTCAACCAACTGGTGCTCAAGATCATCCAGTGACTGACGGTAATCGTCCGCACTATCACTTTGCGCAATGGTAAATCCGATCCCCTGCGCGGGGGCATTATGCAGAGAGGGCGCGTGAATCTCCCACAGCCATAGTGGGATATCCTGGCCCAACAGGTTGTAGCGCTTCTGCATCTGGCGAGCCGTGGTATCCAGCACATCCTGAGTCATTTCCGCCTCTGCGTTCACTACCCACACCACCGCATCGGCCAGATGGCGGCGAATTTTGCGTAACGCCCGCAGCTGCGCGGGTAGCTGATCTTCCTGCGGACTGCCGTGCCAGAGCAGCAAGGTATGATGCCCCTCAAGCCAGTGTTGAGTTGTCAGGCCGGGAATACTCCGTTCAACCAGATGCTCATCGCCGACCACCAGCAGAATGCGTACCCGGCTACGCCAACGCCACCGATACTGGTAGCGCATCTGGGTAATGATCTCCTGCACCCACTGATTCTCGGCAGGGCGCTGTTTCTGCGAGCCCGTAGCCTCACGCGCGTTGAGTCGCACCAGCCCGCGCCAGGCGAGAATAAACAGAGGACAGAACCACACCAGCGCCAGCCAGACCATCAATGACCAGAAAGCAATCTGGCGCGGCAGAGCTTCCGGCAGATCAATGCTGCTGCCTGCGAAGTAATAGAGCCCTGCGCCAGTCAGCACCAGCAGGGTTACGGCTAGCAAATAGCCACAAACCAGCCAGAACAGCGAGTGCCGGGAATTAGTGCGGGAGGTTTCCACGGGGAATACAAACTCCTGTAATGTATTGAGATTCCATTTCCGCGGCGATCCAGCCGCAGGACTGGCCGTTGAGCGCCGAGAGCAGCGCCAGCGACCGTAACGTAAACGGTGTGATTTGCCCGGCATGGCCGAGCCATGGGGCAAGTACGTGATCCAGCGCGGACCAGCCGCCCTCCAGCAATGCTTCCATGGCGGGGGCATCTGCCGCGATCACCGTATCCGGCATATCACTTAATCCGGCATAACGGGAAAGCTGTGCGACGATCAGAGTGGCCGTTTCACCCAACGCCGGCTGCCAGCACTCCGAGCGATGCATCAGCGCAGTCCCCTGCGCCGAGCAGAGCCAGGCAAAGGCGGCTTCCCCGGCAACCGGGGTGCAATCAGCCAATCCTTCGCCACTTCCGGCACACAGCAGCAAAATCGGAGCAGTAGTGGCGAAGAGATCGATAACGGTATCTGCGCCATCAATCGCAATGAGTCGAAGGGTTTCCTCTGGCAACGTCATGCCCGCTGCCAGTAGCGTTTCGCGAAAGGCGAGCAGACTTTGGTCATCACCCAGCCAACAGAGATGGGTGATTGGGCGTGCATTACCTGACTGAGCAAAATGCGTCACCAGGCGATTGGCGAGATAAGCCGCCAGCATGACAGGACGACTGCGGGCGCTGTTAAGCACCCGTGGGCAACGCAACGTAGCATAACCTTGCGCAGTGATGCCCGGTTGTGGGGCGTCTGCTGAGTGTGACAACAGCGCCAGATGTTCGGATGCGTCTTCTCCGGCTGGCGTCACCAGCAACACGGCTTCAACTGGCAAGGCCTGGCTGCGCTTTCGCCACCAGGCATCCAGCGCCAGTGAGGTTTCTGCATAGTGCGTGCGGCGGTTATCGCTAGATTGCAGCCATACCAACCAGCGCAGCGTCACCGCCAGCAACCAGCACAGCAGCGGCAAGACCAGCGCGCAGAACCAGAAAAGCGGCGAACGGGTCGGTTTTCCCTCCGGCCACAACAGAATGGTGGTCATCGCTGATATAAACAGCAGCACGGGCAACGCCACCCACCAGCGCCGCCAGCGGACCGGATAAATGGTGGCGTAATCGGCATAAACCGGCGGTTGGTTCATCCGCAGACATCCATGTCCGGCAGGGAACTGACCAGCGTGCAACCACAGGCGCATTTATGCCCATCGAGCGCCACCGCTTTACCGTTTACGGTGCTGTTGGTTGCTCCCTGAATAATGGTGGTCATGCCGTGCTCGTTGCATTTCGCTTTGTCATTGACGCAGGCCACCGGCTTGCCAAATGCGTCAAAGCTCCCGCTGAGCACTTCACCACCGTAAGGTTTGAGCTTATCGCCAACGCGTACCAGTTTTTTAAGCGTCATACCACTCGCGCTCCCGATGATTTCAGCATATCGACGGCAGAGGTCATCATGGCCTGGTGCTGTTCGCTCACCACACTGGTGCGAGCCAGGGCAACTGCGGTGCCTGGTTGGGTGGTTGCCTCTGGTGGAGTAAGTGTCTGAACGATACCTGTCGCCATATCCTTCACTTTATAAGTCACATTGTTATAAGCGGTTTTCGGCTCGATAAAATAGATGACGTTATTGGAGGTTGGCGCGGCGTTAATTACTTTGCCTTCGACGGAAATCAGGCGAAGGTTCTTATTGGTCTGGTTGCCGCAGTAAATCATGCGATAGCGGAAATAACCGCCCCAGGGTTCACGTCCCCCCAATGCACTTTGCATAAACCAGGCGCGGGAATCGTGAATTTGTTCATCGTAAAGGGCTAACAAGTCAGCACGCGGTTGAGTACGAATGCCGGTGCCCAGCTTGTCGATAAACAGCTGCGGATAACGACGATTGCCATCGGCTTTCATCTGCGCGTATTCCGCGTCTTCATCGTCACCGTTGATCAGGAAGATGGCGTGCTTGGGGATCACATCCAGAACGATCTGCGCAGTTTTATCTATCAAGCCACCATTAATGTCTCGCCGCCACAGCCTATAGTCGTGTTGGAATTCACGCGCAGCTTCGCGGAGTTGATATTGGGCGTTAGTCGGATCAAGATCGGGCTTGCCCTGCAAGCTTTCGTCCAGCGGCAAGCGGCTCTTTTTGGCTTCTGCTCGCCGTAAGTTAAGCGCTTTTACCGCTGCTTTATGGTCATCCGCTTCTTTTTTAAGTCCTTCAGGAGTTAGCTGGGGTGCTTTGTTAAAGAAACTGTGGGCAAACTTATCGCCCTGAGGAAGCATACTGCCGTGAGCGTAGCGGCCAATGCGCCACGCGGTGATCCAGCCAATCTGATCGATCAGCGCGCTTTCAAGTGTCTGAGAAAGTTGATAGGCGCGATAGTCTTCTGATGTATCTCCCGGCTCTTCGCTGCCTTGCAGGGTTGTGTTGAGCAGGGTTTGACGCCAGATGTTGAAGCGTTTGGCTAACATAGGTGCAACAGCAAACTCAGTAACAGAATCACCAGACATCACGCGTGATGGAGAGATATCTTTAATTAGTAAGGTTATTGCGGAGGGATGTACCAGCAATGGAGCGCCGGACTCGAATGCTGCAGCATACATATCGTGAAGAACGATTTGCGATAGAATTTCACCTGTGCCATTACATGATTTTCCCTGATCCCCTGGAGGATAGCCGCCGCCAACATCTGAGTGCATTCCAGGATAAATGACCTCCTGAGTGTTGGCCGGGTAACTGCCATCAGGGCGACGAACGGAGTCAAGAGGGAAACATAAGCGCTGTTCGTGTGCGGCAACAAAATGCCGACAACACTTAATCAATCCAGGAAATTTACGCTCATCAGGTAATTGCTGACTATTATCCGCCCAGCCCATATGTCCTGCTGCACCCGGCATCATGTGAGCAGCCCCAACAGATGCCACCGTATCCAGTAATCCCAGAAACTCAATACTGATGAGTAAACCAGCAAGTTGCAGATGATCGTTTTTTAACTTGGGGTCGGGTAACTGGGTTAACCAGTTCACAAAGGTTCGCGCTTCAGCAGCACCGCGAGAAAAACCATAGATAAACAACTTAATACCCAGAAGGTGGGGCTGCTGAGTTTGCGCTGCCTGACTTTCTAACGCTTTTAACAAGGGATTGATCGCATTACGTCGGTTCACTTCCCCTGAAAAAGCTCCGCGAGCCTGCATACTGGACAGCATTCCTTTAGCCAGGCCATCATCAAGGCGTTTAGCCCCTTTGGTAACGGCATAAGTCAACGCATCCACTAATCTGAGCAACGCCCAGTTAATTCGATCCTCTCCACCTGCGGCGAAAGCAAGACCATCGTTGCTGTAATCCATTTCGCCAATTTTTGGGAATGGCGTACCAACACCGGGAATGTAATAGCGAAAATAGCCTTCATCATCAGCATTTTGATAGGTCGCATGATACAATTTAGCGATATTGGTCGGATGAGTTGGTTTAGCTACACGCGTATCGTTCTCTTCATTATTTCCCGTGCCATCGAAAAATAGACTGATATTTAGGGTTCTACAGCAAGGTACGACGCCTTTCTTCCCAGTTTCTTCGGCAAGGTTGGCTCGGTAATCAATTTCTTCTTGAATCTGCTTTTTATAATTGGCATTAACTTGCGCTTCGCTAAGCGACAAACGACCACTATCAGGGAACTGCGGTGGTGCAAAACATGGCAGTGCTAAATTCATTTCACGGGACATGTAGCAGGCTCCTTCATGTTAATAGGCTCTTTAACCGGATAGCCCGATGTACCGTATCCAGAGCATGCGGTTGTCACCTTAACCTGTTTACAGGGTAGAAAGTGCACAGTTAGTCCACAGCGTTCCTTGCCATACTGCGGAATATTAACGATGGCGCTATGTTGCTTAAAACTGCTTTTAAGTTGTTTTTCCCAAACTAAATAATTGTCCCAATCTTTATAACTGGGTGGTGGTGGTGCAATATGAGGATCAACTTCCCATTCAACCCGAGCTTTCAAATCAGGCGTCCATTTTTCAGGAAGCATGATGCAGCAATATCCACCGCCTAAACCTGGAACGTGGTATCCATTCACTGAAAACCCATTTATACCCTGTCCCTCAACATGGTTGACTGCACGAAGATCGCCAGCGGTATAGCCGTCATCAACGCTGGCCTGCGAGCAACCTGAAAGTATCGAAGCAACGATAAAAAACAATCCTTTATTCAACCAATCGGATGTTTTCTTTTTCATTTCCAAGCTCCTTCCATCATTAACGTTATCTGTCCTGAAGCAGAACACTGAGAACGCTCGGACAATGACTGTAATTGCTGGAAAACATCTTGTATGGCTTGCTTATGAATGAAATCGTAGTTGTAATATTCATCTTCATAATTAACCAGCATGACTCGATTGCAAGGCATAAATATTGCGATGATACTTGCGGCTTTAAGCAGAGATTCATCGGGAGTATATGATTCAGTGAAGTCGCTGATATCCGTCGTCTCTGCTTGTAGAAGCCTTGTTCCAGCATCCCAGCTAATCGTCACAGATTCTGGAGCAACAGATGGATTCTCCTTTGTCATCAGGGATGCTTTATTAAGTTTTCCTGATGCGCTACCAGCCTGAGGGATAATTCTAGTTCGGGATTGAGTAAGTATTTCTCCAGTGCTTTTTTTTCGAATAGTATAATCAACGTCTGGTTGACCCGTCATATTGACGGCAAAAACTGGGACATAATTTTCCGCGGGTTGTTTATAAACTTTAGGCGAATTGCTGATGGCTAGATCGACAGGCAATAAAAGTGTATCGATCACTGCATCAAAGGGCATCGAAATAATTGAGAAAACGGGTAAAATTCCACCACTAAATAACCACATGAATGCATTAGTGGTAATGCGTATATCGGTATCAACTCCGCGATAAACTTTTTCGCTACTTTCTCCGCGCATCAATGTCCCGCATCCAGCTAGCTGCACAAACAAACTTGCGCAGATTAACTGTTTGCTCAGCGTACTAAATATCCATTTTTTCATTCGCTTTATTCCTTATAGTCCAGTAGATCGCCTATATATCCCGCCCGGCTTGCTTTAATAGCTATTTCCAGGCATTGCGCAAAGTGTTCCTCTCGTGAGGGAACCAAAGTTGCCTGCTCCTTCATCAGCGCCTCGGCATCACTGATACATCCCATCAGCTCAACCTGCTCATCACTCATGCGGTGCATCTCTGGCGCATCAGCAAGTTGTCGACCCGGGTTCCAGGTACCGGTTTTCCATACCACCTCGTCATCACGATCTCGCCAGCCCCAGAACAGCGCAATATCGGTGAAAGCCGCCTGCTGCTCTGGCGTCAGGACGTGCTCAAGTAGCGAGGGAAATACGCGATTGTCGTAATAGCGCAGTAAACCGGTTTGCTCTTCCCAGTGAACCTGTGACAGTGCCTGCAAATGGCTACTCAGCAGGTCGAATGCCAGTGGCGATATCAGCAACGTCAATCGCGGTGTCGTGGAGAAGTGTTCCACCAGCTGTTCAAGCCAGCGCTGGTGGCTGCTGATGCTAAAATGCAATCGCATCACCAGCGGTGAATACTCTGGCGTTGCCGCTTCAGGCGTGTTCGCAAACAGCTCGAACCAGCGTAACGGCGGGTTAATCTGGTTCAGCGCCTGTTGCAGCGGCTGTGCTGTGCCAGCCTGATCAACCAGCACATCGAGATAATCCTGTCCGGCAGCAGTGCAAAGCGCGTTAGCCTGTTTCAACCATCCATTATTCATGTCCGTCATCGCTATCCCCTTGGCGCAAAAGCCAGCGCGGCTTCCTGCGCTTTTTTCAGGCACTCTTTGCACACGGATTTAGGCAGATCAGGCAGCGTTGTTTCTTCGCTGGCAGGAGAATTCCAGGCATGAACGCCACGGATGCTGGTTTTACCCGGCGAATGAATTTGGATATCACCCTGCGGCGTAATCCTGATGGTTGCGCCGCCACATCCCAGCACAATGCCGTTTTTCGCGGTCAGGCGCAGTTCACCCTGAACGGTCTGCACGCTGATATCTTTCATCGCCGTCAGTCCCAGGGTATCGCCGTGCGATTCCACCGTCAGCGGGCCCTGGCCCGACACCATGCGAATCCCTTCCTGCTGCGACAGCAGGGAAATCGCCTGACCGGCGTTGACCTGAATGCGTTTGCCACTGGCAATGCTGGTTTCCGTCTGGCTTTGCAGATGCAGAGTGCTGCCTGAGTTGAGCAGAATGCTTTTGGGGCTGACAACGCCAATGCCTTCTGGCGCACTCAGCAACATGGCAGGGGATTTGAGCTGGTCGACAGCGGCCAGATAAGCCCTCAGATGCGTGACATCAGGCTGGAGATTATGGTGCGACTGAGTGATCGACTGCCAGCCGCTCATCTGGCTGATCGCACCTTTGACCAGGCTTATTGCCGGTGTCATTTCCAGCACCGGCCCGGTTGCCGTGGTCTGCTTATCAGCTGTCAGGAAAAGGCCTTTACCGGCTCGCAGCGTACCGGTGCTGTCTGTACGCAGCTCAAACCCTTCGCCGCGCTTGCTACGTGAACTGTCAACGATATGTCCGAGTGAGAGTTGACTCTTACCGCCAAATTCCGTCGACAGTTTGACATGCTCATATCCACGGCGATCCTCAAAGCGGAGTTTGTTATTCGCCGGCGTCCTCAGCACATTGCGTTGATAGTTATAGAGATTGACATGATCTTCATGGCGAGAATCATGTACCGAGCAGAGAATAAAAGGTCTGTCAGGATCGCCGTTGGTGAAGGCAATCATCACCTGCGTTCCGGCTATCAGTGGAAAGTGCCAGCCGTAGACATTGCCTGCATAGGGCTTCGCCAGCCGCACCGGTACACTTTCAAAACCAGACTGCCAGGATTCGTTTAGATCGAACTGAAAACGCACCCGATAGCGGCCATGTTCATCAAGTTCTGCATATTGCGCATTTTCTACCGGGCTGGTGACGCGAGCCAGCAGCGTGCCTGCAATGTGCGGCCAGCTTTTCAACGGTGGACGATAAGTGCTTTGCGGCCGAACGGGCACAGCGGTAAAGCGGATAACATAGGCGGTATCGCGCGAAATACGGGTTGATGAGGTAGACACTACCAGCAGGCCATCCGGCGCGTCTGGCCACTCTTTACCTTGTGGCGAGATCACCATGCCCGGACGGATATCCATGCCGTTGCTCATACCGTCGAAAGTGACCTGCTCGGTGATCAGGCGTTCCTGGCGACGTCTGACAAACCACTGTCCCTGTTCCGGTAGAGCCTGGTACTCCTTGCCGAGCAACTGATAGTTTTCACCATAGCGATACAGCTCTCCCGTAAGCGCAGGCTTATCAGGATCGGTTTCCGCTTGCGCCTGCATGTCATTTTGCGCGTTGCGGTAATACTCATCATTGAGTCGTGTGCTGGCGGCAACGGATTGGCGATTAACGGAAATATCCCAGAGAGATTCCAGGCCGCCATCAAATAACCCTGACGGATGGCGAAAGACGATGCTTTGCTCAGCACCATAGGCCTGCGCGCTGTCACCCAGTACCAGCACATCTCGGTGGTTTTCTTCATCCCAGGTGAAGTAATAAAAGACACCAATGCGCGACAGATGACGCTCTATAAAGGCGAGATCGCTCTCCGCATATGAGATATAGAAATCGCGAATAGGATATTGAGTATTCAGGCGAAAGTGATAATCCAGCGAGGAGTATTCCCAGCGTTTAAGGATATCCTCTACCGCACCCGGTACACTTTTATGCTGGTAAACGGCATAGGTCAGGCTGTTTTTTAGCAGCGCAAGGCGCGATTCCAGCGTGACCACATAACGTGTTTGGTCAGCAGAGGATTCGCACTGCTGGAAAGCGGTAACTACACCGCGCAAAATGCGGGGTTCCACTGACTGCCAGGGTTGGCCGTCAGGGTAAAACAATAACTGGGCCGTGCTGTTAATCAGAATATCGGCGGGAATATCGCGTGTAGCACTGGTGAGTTCAATACTGTACTTCCACGGCGAATTTAATGCCTCTTCACCGCTAAAACGCAGCACTGACAAAAGAATATCGGGACGCTGATTTTTCAGCGTCTGGATGCTCAGTTGATAGTGGCTGTATATCGGCGTCTTGCCAGCCGTAATCACAAAATCCTTCTTGCCCATTTACAGATTCCTTCCTGAAATTTGTTTGCCTGAAGCCTACCCTTTGACTAACAGATATTGCAGATGACCGTTCATGATGAAAGTGGCGAGAATAATGGCAACCAGCACACTGCTGCGAATAAGCCACGGAGAACGTTGCCAGAAAGATATTTTATGTTTCGAGCGCTGGATAATTATTGCTGAGTCGGCAGATCCAATCTGCTTCGGCATTAGCGCTTTTAGCTGCTGCATCAGCAACTGGCGCTCCTCATCGTCTTCCGTTCGGTATTTTCCGGCATAACCCAAATGCAACATTCTGTAGTAGCAGCTAATAGCGGCTTGAGCTGTTGCAGGTTCACGAAGCAGATTTTTGACGCGGTCAAAGAATTGCTCACCACCAATGAGGTGCCCGAGAAAGTGCCCCTGCAAAGGTGTGCGTTTCCACCAGGCAGAGATATCAGCTTGCGGAATGGTCATGATCAGTTCGTCGAGAAAGACGCAGTGCGCAAATTTGATTTCTTCGCAGAGAGAAGCTGATGCTCCCGCTGTCGTGAGGTGATGCTGAACCTGTTGAATCGTATTGAAGCAGCGCTGATAGAGTGCATCATCAATCGTGATGGATTGCCCATTACGGATCGCGAGCGCCAATAGCCAGGTATCCTGCATCAACTCATCGAGAGTATTCGCTGTGATGTTGTGTTGTGAAAACGTCATGGGCACCTTCCTGGTAACGCCTGAACATTGTTAATCCATTAATCCAATTACCGATTTCAATCGAGAAATGGCTGTTGCTCACGCTGCTTACTTAGCCGAGCAAAGGTGGACTCGCTGCCCTGAAAGAGCGATCTCCACCTACCAACGGCCCTGAGGATATTACAAGGAGTGATAGTTGATCAAACTAACAATTTGAGTTTGTGAAACAGGATTCCAATTTTAAGCAAGGATTTTCACTCGACATTACTAGTAATCCTAATGCGATTCAGTAACTGCGGTTTTTTATTTTACATTCTGATTTTGAACGATTTTTGATAATTTAATAAAGGGGAAGGCTGTTCTGCGTGAGTAAACATGTGGTGCGAAGATGTGAATGTTGAGGATGAAAATAACGATCGATGAAACGTGATTACGTTAACAGTTTTGGCAGGTTAGGGGACATTGGCAAGGTCTATAAGGTCCAGCAAAAATTTAAGGGCCTGAGGTAGATTGGTATCGCTGAAGTGCGTCGGCAATACATCCCACCACTCAATGTTGTTAAACCACTGCTGAAATATTACTGCCGTTTTAACTCGTTCTTTTTAAGCACTAACTTTTCAATCAACTCATCCAGCCCGCTCTCGACCAGCATCTCCACCGCATCACTCCGTGTCGTTTCACTCAATCGCACAACCTGGTCGATCTTCCTTAAAACAGACATCCTCAACGACAGCGACACCGCTTTCTTTTTCTCTTTATCCAGAAATACCCGGCTGACGGTTTCGCTCTGTTGCAGTTCGGCATTAAGTTTGAGCGCTTCATTAATATGGCGCAGGCTTTTCTTATCGAGTTTGCCGGGTTCAGTGAGTTGGTAGCAGTGGGTGAGGCGGCTGTATTTGATCTCCGCAGACCAGGATTCACGCAGCTCTTTTAGCGCGCGCGTCAGCGTGGGTTCGGAGCAGTCTAGCGAGGCGAGAATACGGCTGGATGCAACCGGTTTGCCGCTGCTGAGCAGTGAGGCGAGCATGAATACGCGTGTCTGTCGGGTACTGAGTTGCATGGTCGATTGAGGCCTGCGTTAGTGGTCAATGGTCGGTATCGCCCTCCTGGCAAATGGTTTTCGACAGTATCAGAGGGTATTTAAATATCAGGTAAATAGGGCCCGAAAATTCCTACGTCCGGTTTGTGATTCAGTGGTAACGCGGTGGGCAGGAATGCCCACCCTGCGGGGGTTGTCAGGTTACCAGCATCAAGGCGCCGTCTGAGCGGGTATCGGGTGCGATGCCATATTCCTGCGCGCGCGCCAGGATGGCGGCGGCCCAGCGGCGATGCGTCGCCGGTTCGCACATCGCGCCCTGCGATTTGAATACCGCCTGGCTTGAATTAAGGATGCGGAAGGCATCCGCTTGATCGCTGGCGGAAACCATCAACATCTCCTGAATCTTGCCGATTTGGCTCGGGTGAATGGCGGTTTTGCCCACCAAACCGTGCGCGATATCCAGCGCCAGTTCCTGATCCATAATCTGCTGATCGTCGATGTGCTCGCACACCGGCGCGGTCAGCGCAAAATCGCGCGACGCGAATACCGCCACCAGCATTTTGATGGTGTAACCCATCGGGCTGTCATACAGCGTGAAGTGGCGCGAACGGCGCAGCGACAGCACATTCATCAAATCGTTACCGCCGATGCGCAGGGCGATCACGCGCTCGCGGCAGGCATGGTTTTGCAGCGTGAGGGCCAGCTCGCGCATCGCCACCACATCGAACACCTCTTCGGTTTCCAGCGTCGGCATCATGCACAGATGGCTCGGTTCGAGAATCTGCCACCACATCGGCAAGGAGTCGGCGGTGAATTTCGGCAGCACAAAACCGTCTATCGCGCTGAGGTTGAGGTTTTCCACCAGCCACGCGCCCATCTCGCTGTTGCGCGGACGGATAAACACCAACGGCCACTGCGCGTTGCCATTGGCACGCTGTTCGGCGTTCAACACATTTAAGATTTGCTGGAGATTGTGCAGCGCCTGCGGCAAATCCGCATCACTGACCGCATCTTCCAGGCAGATCACCAGCGAGCGCAGGCCACTGATTTTATTGTGCAGAATGGCATCGACGATATCGCTGCGCACCGCCGGCATATACAGCGTTGCGCCCAATCGCCATGGAGAGAGACGGCCGTTCATCACAGCACCTTTTTGATTATCGTCACGGCGCGGTATTGCCCAAGATCGGCACCCGCTTCTGTGATGGTCAGCCCTTTTTGTTGGGCAAGATAGACCAGCAGCGCCACGTCGGGATCGTTCACCGAACGTACCAGCACCAGATCCGGCACGCGACGCAGCACGGCGCGCGTGGCTTCGGCGATGCCCGGCTTAATGCGGTTGATGCTGTTCACCTGATAACGCGCCGCCAGCATGGCGATCACCGCTTCACTTTGCGCCACCAGCTGCTGCTGATGTTGTGGATCCTGCTGGCACGCGGGCAGGGCGCTGACATCCAGCGATCGCGCATATTCCGCCACGGTGTTCACCAGCTGCTGGCTGCAATCGTATTGCGCCAGATGGTCGCATTGTACGCAGCCGTGCAAGCCCGCTTCAGACCACAATGATCGCGAGATTAACCCTGAAACCGGCGCGCCCATAATGCCAAACGGGATCAGCCAGTCATCATCGCTGGCCGAAAGCCACGCCCGACCGCACGGATCGGCCAGCACCACCAAGCGCGGCTGTGCCGGATAGCCGGGACGATGTTCGAGGCTGCGGATCAGCTCGCCGGTGATGGCGCCTTTGCCGGTCCAACCATCGACGAACACAATGCCTGCGGTGCCGTGGCGCGCTTCGATGATCTCCAGCGCAGCCTCATCAATCCCGCGATCGCGGATGATGCTGATGCCGTAATGGTAGGATTCGCGGCCCATCGCGCGCAGCGCCTGTTGCAGCATCACGCCGAGCGGCACACCCGCGCGTACCAGGCTGGCGAGCACAATCGGCGTGTCGCCAAACTGGTGTGCCAGCGTCCGCGCCAGCATGGTGACTTCTTTCGCCAGGCGCCCGGCACCTGCGTCAAGCGCGCGGGAAAACAGCTCAAGGTGCCAGCGCGTCGGTTCCGGTTCCTGGCTCAACATCTCGGAATAGTGACGCGCACCGGATTGGATCAGCTGCTCTTTTTGCTCCACCGGCGTCATGTCGATCTCGACCGGCTTAAGCAGAAATTCGACGTCGCCGGCTCGGTACGATCCAGAGAAAGGCAAGTTATTCACCATCTGTTTGTTCTCCGAATATTGCCTGGTTGATGCGTTCGGCAAACTGGCTCTGACGCGGAATGCCGTACCAGCTGCACAGCTTCATAAAGCGGTGATCGCTGAGGCTGTCGCCAAGGCCAATCACCGGGAAAACGCCGCGCTCGTCACGCAGTTTTTCCAGCAGGTAGCTGACGGCTAAACCTTTTTCCACCACGTTCGGTAGCCAGGCGACGTTGTTGCTGTTGCGATGGATGTAGTAGCCGGCGGTGGGGAAGCGTTGCTCGATTTCATCGGCGATGGCGTAAAGCTCTTCGAGGCGCGTGCTGTCGCGGTGCTTCATCACCAGATAGATCGGCGTGACGCCATATTCATAGTTGATGCGCGCCCAGCCGTTGATATCGCGCTCTGCCATCAGGTCGGTGATCGCCTGCTGCATCGAGAGCAGCGCCGGGCCGTACGGCGTCAGTTTTTCCAGCATCTGCGCGCGCCATTCGGCATCTTCCTCGCCTTGCGGATTGAGGATCACCGCGCCGTGCGTGGTCACCGCCCACGATCGGAAAGGGATCTGCACGCGGGCGATCTCTTCGGTGCCGCGCGCGGTGACCGGGATCAAATCGGCCTGCTCGATCATCCAGTCAACCAGCATCGACTGCTCTTCCGTCATAAAGCTGCGCGGCTGCAGGCTGAGATCGAGCGCGCCAGTACGGAACGGCTCAAGATCCAGCTCGTCCACCATTTTGCGGCGCGTTTGAAATAGCGTGTCGTCAAGGTCGGAAAAAATCACCGGTTTATTCATAGCTGATCACCTCCACCTGTGGCGCAACCTTGGCCAGTGCCGTGGTTAACAGCGGATCCACGCTGTCGACCGGCGTTTCGATGCACAGCAAAATGCGGTCAAATTGCTGATGCGCCACGTTATAAACGAAGTTGGCGATGCCGAGACCGTAGTTATCACCGAAGGCGATAGCTGATTCGATGGCAAATCCGGTAGCGATTGGCGAGCGCGTGGTGGAGCTGTATTTCACCTCTGCGCCTTGTGCCGCCAGACGTTCAGCCAGCAAGAAGGGTTCCCAGACAAATTCGCTGCTGCCGAGCACGAGAATTTTCTCTCCCGGCTGCGCCTGAATCGCGCGGCCTAAATCGCCCGCTGGCGCTGCCATACCAAGTCGGCCCCAGCGCTGTTTGCCGGTGATGGGCACGGTGGCGGCATCGTTAAGCACCATCGCTGGCATCGGCGGCAGTGCGGCGTCGGGATCCTGCTGCCAGTGCCAGTCGCCTTGCACCAGCGACACGCTGCGCACCGGCACCGGACAGCGCGCGGATAACGCATCGCCGCTCCAGTCGGTGAGCGTGACGGCGATAACCTGCTCGATCTGCGTTAAGCCGCCGTCGTTGCGCAGCGCTTCGAGCAGGTTAATAAAGGTGTTGCCGGTGGTGGCTTCGTCATCAATCATCACCAGCGTGCGCGCGTTGAGCACGCGCTGGCGCAGCTGCGCATCATCGGGCAGGTAGATCAGATGATCGGTGGCGTGGCTGTGATTTTCTTTAAACTCGCACAGCAAATCCGCCTGCTGCGGATGACGCGTTGAGGTGAGATACACCGGCTCCCTGACGCGCTGGCGCACTTCATCAAACACGCCTGCGCCGAGGCCAACGGCGGTTTCCGCCATGCCGATAAACAGCACCGGACCGTCAGAAAACGGCGGGAACTGCTCCGCCAGCTGGCGATACACGGCGCGCATTTTCTCCGGCGCCACCGGGATGTGGCGGCCAAGCACTTTACTGACGAACAAAAAAGCGCGCTTGGGATTGCGGCGCTCGGCGATCTCGAACAGATCGTCGATGGCGCTGATGCCGCCGGTTGGCGTGACGCTCAGCGTGCCGCATGACAGCGTCCTGCTCCAAAGTGTGGTCATGGATTGTTCCTTATTGAACCTGGTTGGACAGGACGGGGTTGTACGCCACCACGTCGCTCAGCGCGCGGACGGTGGCTGGCGTGAAGTCGCGGCGGGCGTCGTCAATCACCTGCTGCTGACTGATCAAGCCTAGCTGGCGCAGGGCAAACAAGCCGGGAAGATTGACGCCGCTGAAGCGGGTATAACCAATGCCGCCGGAGGGGCGCATATTGATCTCCAGTAATAGCGGTTTGCCGCTGGCGTCATTGCGCGTCTGCACGTTGATCAATCCATCCGCGCCCATCGCAGCGGCACAGGCTAGCGCCAGCTCAAAGGCTTCGCCGCGGTTTTCCAGATACTGCAGCGCCCCTTCTTTGCGGCGCGCCACGGCGGCCAGCACCTTGCCGTTTTCCGCCAGCATATCAACCGAATATTCCGGGCCCGGCAGATACGGCATCAGGACCAGCGGCTCCATGCTGTCGGCGGCCTCCAGCGCCTGTAAGTAATATTCGGCTTTCACCCGGCGTGCGTCGGGATGGGTAAACGGCGCCATCGGCGAGACACTTTCATCAAACTGCCAGAATCCCATGCCATAAATACCGGTAACCGGCTTTACGCACAGCGGCAGATCGCCAAAGGGTTTACCGGCGATCAGCTCACGCAACTGTACGGGTGAATCCACGCGCAGTGAAGGCACCACCGGCAAATTCAGGCTTTTCATATGGTGGGCAAACGCGACTTTGTCATCGGCCAGATCCAGCATCGCAACATCGCGTGCGCCGGTGGTTAAGCGCGCACCGCTGGCTTCGATAGCGGCGCGATGGGCTTCAAACCAATGAGCATGTCGACCGGTATGGATCGCCTGAATGGCATATTTTTCTACGGTGGAAAGAATAAATTCGAGGCGCTGATTAACATCACCGGGTTCAATTAATGCATGATCCGCCAGAGAAAGTATTTCATTACGCGATTGGCGATGTGATGCATAAATCGACACGTTGTAGTTATGTTTTTTAACTGCAGATGTTATGCCATTAATTATATCGCGCTGGGAGGATAAACCTTCCATTAGCCAAATTTTGTGAGACATTTCTAATTATTTCCGCAAGAGGCTGGTGGCTGGATTATGGTTTGCGAGTTTATTTCTCACTTCGAAATGAGTCAATCATAATATGATTTTTTACCCTAACGTAACCTTATGAATTTTAATGTAAAGAATTGTCATGTTTAGTGCGTTGCTGGTTCGGGCTGGATTCTTTTAAGTTGTTCTTCTGCAAGGATTTATTGTATTTCATAAAATTGCTGTGAAAATTAATGCTGAACATGAATATCCTCATGTTATGATTTTGCCCTCATGGAATTTGTTGCAAATATAAAACCCTTTTCAAACCTGTTTGAAGGAATTATGACATGGTTTCATTAAGCAAGAATCAGACGGTTTCACTCAGCAAACAAACCGCTTCGCTGAATAAATTACATTTCGGCTTAGGCTGGGATCCCATTAAAAAGAAAGGCTTCATGGGCAAGCTTTTTGGTGGTGGCAGCGATTCCATCGATCTGGATGCCAGCTGCGTATTATTGGATCAATCTGGTCATGCCATTGATACCATCTGGTTCCGCGCATTAACCTCTAAATGTGGTGCGGTGAAACACAGCGGCGATAACCGTACTGGCGAAGGCGATGGCGATGATGAAGTGATCAACGTTGAGTTGTCACGTTTGCCTGCCAACGTTGAGTATCTGGCGTTCACCGTGAACAGCTTCCAGGGGCAAACCTTCAACGAAGTGGAAAATGCCTTCTGCCGCGTGGTGGATCAAAACGGCAAAGAGCTGGCGCGCTATGAGCTGACTGAGCAAGGCAGCCATACCGGCATCGTGATTGCTTCGCTGCACCGCAACGGCGGACTGTGGGACTTCACGGCGCATGGCCGCGCGAGTGCCGGCCGTACCATTGACGCGATGCAAAACGACATCGTTGCCGCAGTGGTGCGCTAATGAATATGACGCCGGGGAGCAATGCTCCCGTTCCCGCTAATCTGCTGACGGTGCGCGTACTCGCTGGCGCCGCCGTTGATGCTTCGGCCTTTCGTCTGTTCGCCAGCGGCAAAGTCAATGGCGATGCCGATATGGTGTTCTACGGTCAGCCGGATAACGATGACCGCACCATCAGCCTGAAAAGCGAAGGGCACAACTCTGCCTTTTCTGTCGATCTCACCCGCCTGCGTCCTGACGTGCAGAAAGTGGCCTTTACCGTTACCTGTGACGGCGGCCGCAACGTGTCGGGTTTGCAACGTCTGGCTATTCAGGTGGAGCAGAGCGGTGAAGTGTTGCTGAATGGCAGCGTTGAGCTGGTAGGACGTCAGGAAGCAGCGTTGATCCTCGGCGAACTTTACCGCCGTAATAATGAGTGGAAATTCCGCTTTATTGCGCAGGGTTTCAACGGCGGCTTAAAGCCGCTGGCGGAACATTTTGGTGTGGATGTGGCTGAACCCGCGCCTGCCCCAACGCCTGCACCGCAGGCGGCACCGGCTCCAGCACCGACACCCGCGCCGGCAAAAATCAATCTGAGCAAAGTGTCTCTTACCAAAGAGAAGCCAGCCATCAGCCTGACCAAGCGCGATAACTTCGGTGAGATCCGCATCAATCTGAACTGGCACCGTGAAACCAGCAGCGGTGGCGGCGGGTTGCGCGGATTGTTCGGCGGCAACAAAGGCGTGGATCTCGATCTCGGCGCCTTCGTTGAGCTGCAAGACGGCTCGCGCGGTGTGATCCAGGCGCTGGGCGGCAATTTTGGCGCTATGCATGCCAAACCTTTCGTACACTTGCAGGGCGACGATCGCACCGGTGAAGTGACCGACGGCGAATGGCTGCACATCAACGGTCGCGAATGGAGTCAGATTCGCGAGGTATTAATTTTCGCCTTCATCTATCAAGGTGCGGCGAGCTGGGACAAAACGGATGGCGTAGTCACGCTGCACATTCCAGACCAGCCTCCGATTGAAACGCGTATGACTGAAGGGGAGAACCGCCGCAACATGTGTGCGATTGCTCGCCTGGTCAATGAGAACGGCAGTATCCGCGTCGAGCGTATCAATCAGTTCTTTAACGGGCATTCCGATATGGACAAAGCTTTCAGTTGGGGATTCAACTGGCGAGCTGGCTCCAAATAATAACAGACAGAGGATTCACTATGAGCTTTTTCAACAAGGTTAAAGGGGCATTTAATTCCGGCCGCGATGAATTAACCAAACAGGTTAGCCGCTTTAAGAACAAGAAATTTATGCAAGGAACCGTCGCGGTGTGCGCACGCATTGCGGTGGCAGACGGCGGCGTGAGCGCGGAAGAGAAGCAGAAGATGATCGGTTTTCTGCGCGCCTCCGAAGAGTTGAAAGTCTTTGATACCAATGAAGTGATTGAGTTCTTCAACAAGCTGGTGAGCAGCTTTGATTTCGATCTGGAAATCGGCAAGGGCGAAACCATGAAGTACATCATGGCGTTGAAAGATCAGCCGGAAGCCGCACAGTTGGCGATCCGCGTAGGTATTGCTGTCGGTAAGAGTGATGGTGATTTTGATGCTGACGAGCAGAAAGCGGTGCGCGAAATCGCCGTCGCTTTGGGCTTTGATCCAGCAATATTTGGTCTGTAATTTTTAATCTTTTAAGGGTTCATCATGGTGTCTACGCACATTGGCTTCCCAACTGAAACAGTCGCGGTTTTCATCGCGCTGTCGGTGGGCGCTATTTTTATCGACCTGTTCATGCACCGCGGCGACAAGCCGATTTCGCTGAAAAGCGCGGCGCTGTGGTCGGTGTTCTGGGTGGCGGTGGCGATGGGTTTCGCCGGCTTCCTCTATATCCATCACGGCGCTGAAGTTGCCAGCCTGTTTGTGACCGGTTACGCGCTGGAGAAAGTACTTTCCGTCGATAACCTGTTCGTGATGATGGCGATCTTCTCGTGGTTTGCCGTTCCGGACCGCTATCGTCACCGCGTGCTTTACTGGGGCATCATCGGTGCCATCGTTTTCCGTGGCATCTTCGTGGCGATCGGTACCGGCTTGCTGAGCCTTGGTCCGTACGTCGAAATCGTGTTTGCGCTGATCGTCGCATGGACGGCGGTGATGATGCTGAAAAGCGGCGATGACAGCGACGAGATCGAAGATTACTCGCAGCACCTTGCTTATCGCATGGTGAAGCGCTTCTTCCCAATCTGGCCAAAAATGCGCGGTAACGCCTTCCTGCTGAATCAGAAGGAAGTTGATGAAGAGCTGCAGAAGCCAGAAAACAAAGACGTAGCGATTGGTCGCGGCAAGAAAGCGGCACTGTATGCCACGCCGTTGATGCTGTGTGTGGCGGTGGTTGAACTCTCTGACGTGATGTTCGCCTTTGACTCCGTGCCGGCGATTATCGCAGTAAGCCGTGAACCGCTGATCGTTTATAGCGCCATGATGTTCGCCATCCTCGGCTTGCGTACACTGTACTTCGTACTTGAAGCATTGAAGCAGTATCTGGTTCACCTCGAGAAAGCCGTTATCGTGCTGCTGTTCTTCATCGCGGTGAAACTGGGTCTGAATGCTACCGATCATATCTGGCATCACGGCTACAGCATCTCTGCTAGCGCCAGCCTGTTTGTGGTACTCGGCGTGTTAGCGGTCGGTATCGTGCTCAGCGTGATGTTCCCCGGTAAACCCGAGGAAAAAGAAGAGAGCTGATCTTCTGCCAGCAATGAGTCTGAAAAATCATTAACCAAGAGGTAATTACAATGAGCGTTTCTCTTTCTAAAGGCGGTAACGTTTCGCTGAGCAAAGCGGCACCAACCATGAAAAACGTCCTCGTTGGCCTTGGCTGGGATGCACGTTCCACCGATGGTCAGGACTTTGACCTTGATGCGTCAGCGTTCTTGCTGTCCGCCAGCGGTAAAGTCCGCGGCGATGCTGACTTTATTTTCTACAACAATCTGGTCTCTTCCGACGGTTCCGTTTCCCACACCGGTGACAACCGTACTGGTGCAGGCGATGGCGATGATGAATCGCTGAAAATCAAACTGGATTTGATTCCGGCTGACGTCGACAAGATTGTGTTTGTGGTCACCATCCACGATGCGCAGACCCGTCGTCAGAGCTTTGGCCAGGTTTCCGGCGCGTTTATCCGCCTGGTGAACGATGACGATCGCAGTGAAGTGGCGCGTTACGATTTGACCGAAGATGCCTCCACCGAAACCGCGATGCTGTTTGGTGAGCTGTACCGTAACGGCGCCGAGTGGAAATTCCGCGCGGTAGGCCAGGGTTATGCCGGCGGTCTCGCTTCGGTATGTGCTCAGTACGGTATCAACGCGTCTTAATTATCACGGGCAGCTTCGCGCTGCCCGCATCATCCAATTAAAAGCAGGAGCTTTAAAATGGCAGTTTCTCTGGTAAAAGGCGGTAACGTTTCCCTGACTAAAGAAGCACCAACCATGAATGTTGCCATGGCGGGTCTGGGTTGGGATGCACGTGTAACAGATGGTCAGGATTTCGACCTCGACGCGTCAGTATTTATGGTCGGTGACGACGGTAAAGTGCTGAGCGATGCCAGCTTCATCTTCTTCAACAACAAGCAGAGCGCTTGTGGTTCCGTTGAGCATCAGGGCGATAACCGCACCGGTGCTGGCGATGGCGATGACGAGCAGGTTAAAATTACCCTGTCTAAAGTACCGGCTGAGGTGAAGAAGCTGGTCTTCGCGGTGACCATTTATGATGCCGAAGCGCGTAAGCAGAACTTCGGCATGGTGAGCAACAGCTTCATGCGTATCTTCAATAATGACAGCGGTGCTGAAATCGCCCGTTTTGACCTGTCTGAAGATGCGTCTACCGAAACCGCGATGGTGTTTGGTGAGCTGTATCGCAATGGTGCCGAGTGGAAATTCAAAGCCGTTGGTCAGGGCTTCGCAGGCGGCCTGTCAGCGCTGGCTTCGCAGCACGGCGTGAGCGTCTGATTCAAAGCATTGCTAACAAAGCCCCGGCTGGTCCGGGGCTTTTTACTGTCTCAATAATGGATCAAAACGACTAAGTGCTTATTGCGTAGCGACGAAGTGTCAATCGGTCGCCATGAATTGTGCCCCTAAGGATCCAGACGCAGCATGCGCAGTTTTTCCATTGGCACGCGGCGTTTTTTCCACGTTGGATGGAAATGACGCCAGTGTGGATCCTGCGCGGCGGCCAGTAACTCAAAATCACCGCGCGTATCGCCCCAGGCGCGCAGGTGATAGTTATGCAGCGGGCCGTAAACGCTTTCCAGTCGCTTGACCTTTTGCCCGCAGCGGCAGTTATGGCCGGTAATTTTACCAGTAAGAATGCCGTCAACGACTTCTAATTGGGTACCGATCAGATTGATGCCCAGACGCTCGGCGAACGGTTCTAATACCATCGCCGGCGAGGCGGAACAGATGGTCACTTCGGCGCTGGAGTTCACTTCGGCGGCAACCGCTAACAGCCCGGCTGGGCGCATTAGCTTATTCCAGTTTGCCGCGCAGAAAAGTTGCGCCTGCTGACGAATCCATTGCTCCTCAACGCCGGTTAAAAAGGTGTGAATCAACACTTCTTTTAACTCATCACGCGTTAGCTTTTTCCGCATGCAGCGCAGCGTTGGGAATGCCAGTTTGGCAATTTTGCGAGCGAACGCGCGTTTGCCAAAGCTGAAGCGCAGAAAGGGGATGAAGCTGTCGTGAATGGTCAGCGTGCCGTCAAAATCGAAGACTGACAGAACCTGATTTTCACGCGCTAAGGAGGATTCCATGGACATGTTGTTCTCTTTTGTCGCAAGCCGTAATCAATGCCACGATGATAGCAAATGGCTGGCCGATATTCTCATGCGTGAATGCGGCTACCGATAAACGGTAGCCGTTTGAAACGATTACTCGCGGATTTTGCCCTCTTCCTCGCGGGTTTTACCCTCTTCGATAAACTCTTCGTCAATCTCTTCGGAGTTCTCACGGTTATCGCGACCAGAAAGCAGATTCCAGCAGGCAATAAACAGCGCGGCGATCAGCGGACCAATGACAAAGCCGTTGATGCCGTACACTTCCATGCCGCCCAGCGTGGAGATCAGGATCAGATAGTCCGGCATTTTGGTGTCTTTACCGACCAGCAGCGGACGCAGAATATTATCCACCAGGCCAACCACCACCACGAAGAAGCCAATCAGGAACAGCGCTTTCCAGATGGCGCTGGTGGCGAAGAAGAAGATGGTTGCCGGTACCCAGACAATGGCGGAACCGACCGCCGGAATCAGTGACAGGAACGCCATCAAGGTGCCCCACAGCAAGCTACCATCAATGCCGGTGATCCAGAAGGCGATGCCGCCCAGCACACCTTGTACTACCGCAACCACCACCGTGCCTTTGACCGTGGCACGCGATACCGCTGCGAACTTCATCAGCAGGTGATGTTTCACGTAGGTTGAAAGCGGCAGCGCTTCAAGAATTAAATTCACCAGCCAGGCGCCATCTTTCAACAGGAAGAACAGCAGATAGAGCATCACGCCAAAGCCAACGGTAAAGGTGAAGGTCCCTTTGCCGATCAGGAACACGCTGCCCGCCATGTACTGGCCGCCTTTCAGCGCAAAGCCAGAGAGCTTCTGCTGAATCTCCTGCGCGTTGTTCAGGTTGTTATCGGCGAGATAGTTGCGTGCCCAGGAAGGCAGATGCTGCAGCAGATCAGCAAACACCGCAGGGAACTGCGCGGAGTTGTTCTGCAGCTTGGTGTAGACGGTGTTAACTTCAACCACCATTGAAGAGGTGATTAACGCCAGCGGCGTGAACACCATCAGGCAGATAATCAGTAACGTAGCGAACGAAGCCAGACCGTTGCGATCGCCCATTTTACGGCGCAGCAGCGACTTCAGTGGATGGAAGATCACCGCCAGAATCGCGGCCCAGAAAATGGCAGAAAAATAGGGTGTCAGCACATCAAAAAAGGCGAAGGTGACGATCGCCAAAATAACGATAAAGAAGCCTAAATTAAGTCCTTTAATACGCATTACATAGTCTCGTCAGTAGATAGGGCGAATGAACTATAGAACGCTTAACGGGGAAAGTAATGTTTTTAGGATCGATGGTTCGCTCAAGCTCGTGAAGAGAGCAGACACAGGATGTCCCGATTTGTCCGCCTGATGTCTGTTCACTGGCTGGCGCGGCAGCACTATTACGGTGATGATGGTGGCTGAAACTCACCGGAGGAAATCATGCTGGAACTACGTCCTAACTGCGAATGCTGCGATAGAGATCTGCCGCCGGAGTCGCTTGAGGCGCGCATCTGTTCATTTGAATGCACGTTCTGTGTGGCGTGCGCGGAAGGTATCCTAGCGCAGCGCTGCCCGAATTGCAGGGGTGAACTGGTGCGTCGACCGATTCGTCCTGCTGCAGCGTTAGCACGTCATCCGGCGTCCTCAACGCGCCATTTATCTTCTTCATGAGATAGTGAGCGTGCAAACCAATATTCTGCTCATGTAAACGTTTACCCTAAATAGTTTATCAGGCTGCCTCGTGATATTTAAACGTTACGCAAGCAGGGTAATTTTGAGCACGATAGTAATCACCGCTGTGTATTAATGTTGGTGATAAACAATCCGGGCCTAATAAGGAGCAGTAATTGTTAAATACTCATCAGGTTGCGCGTGCGGCGTGCTGAGATTATAAAGGTTTAAAAAGCCAATGGTGTTGTTTTTAAAGGGATATTAACCATTCTTGATAGCATGGATTAGCTGCTTGAATGCCTTATTGTTGTGTCTTTGCTGAATCTGGTCAGAGCACAGACCTTATTTATCCTGAAACAACGTTCCTAAAATAATATTTCTTTCTATCATTTAGTTTTTGCGTATTTTTCTGAAAAATAGCCCTTTTCAAAAGAATTTTTCAATTTTAAATGGTATTGTTTGCTGGCAATGCTAGTGATGTGGCGTTGTGTGCTTCAGTTTTACCCTCACTTTTGCAGGGTTTACCCCTTTATGCAATTTATGGAAATTGAATTATCCTCCCGATCCTTGCGATCGGGTTTTTCTTTATATTTCCCGCTCTCGCCGCAATAAACGCTGATGCGTCTCTTCGATCCCGTTAATGTTAGAAAATACACAATCGTTAAGAAAGTGATAAGTTGACGTAATTTCCTGTAAGTGTGCAGTTTTTAAGAGTTTTGGAAATGCTTTTCTGTCTCCAGTTAATCAATAGTAATGCTCAACGGCACAGCAACCGCCGTTATCATTGGAGGCAACACCATGAAAAAAACAACATTAACTCTTATTGCGTCATTTATTGCATGCAGCACACTGTTTTCTAGCGTCTCCTGGGCAGACGGCCCTGGTGACCAGCGCTGGCAGCCGCACGGCGGCGACCAGCATCAGGACCACGGACGTGGCCCGGATCGTGGCGGCGACCGCGGACCGGATCGCGGCAATCATCATGACCGTGGCCACGATCGCGGCCCCGGCCCGGATCGTCATGACCGTTATGCTGACCATCGTATGCCGGAAGGGCATCGTGACGGCGACCGCTTCGCCTGGGGCGGACATGACTTCCGTCGCGGCTATCCGGCACCGCCGGAGTTTCGTGGTCCGCACTATCGCGTAGATGACTGGCGCGACCGTGGACTGTATGAACCACCGCGTGGTGAGCATTGGGCTTACATCGACGGTAATTACGTGCTGGTGGCCGCAGCAACCGGCATCATTACCGCAATTCTGCTCAACGGCGCGTTCAACTAATCCCTCCGCGGATGGCTGCGGCCATCCGTGTTTCTCTGCGCTTTATCCGCTCACCAGGTTATTCTCTCTACGACCCGTTTTTCCTTTCGATACGTTAAGGAGTGATGATGACCGTGGTAAAAATGGTGGCGGTGGATAAAGACGGCACCTTTCTCGACGACAAGAAACAGTACAATCGCGCGCGTTTTAACGCCTGCTATCAGGAAATGAAGCAGCGCGGCATCAAGTTTGTGGTAGCCAGCGGCAACCAGTATTACCAACTCAAATCCTTCTTCCCTGAGATCGCCCACGAAATTGCCTTCGTGGCGGAGAACGGCGCGTGGATTATCGATTGTGATGAAGAGTTATTCTGCGGCGAGTTTTCCCGTCCGGATATTGATGCGGTGCTGGATACATTGCACAACGGTAACTATCCCGAACTGCGTTACATCCTGTGCGGACGTGACAGCGCTTACTACTTCGAAGGCCTTGATGAAAAGTGGCTGGTGAAAATGCGTCACTATTGCCATCGCCTGAAGGCGATTCGCAGCCTCGATGACGTGGCGGGCGATAAGCTGTTCAAGTTTGCGCTGAATCTGTCTGATGATTACGTGGAACCGCTGATGGCGGACATTGAGCGTCTGCATCAGGGGGCGGCTGCCGCCACGTCCAGCGGTCATGGATCGGTGGATTTGATCGTGCCGGGCAACCATAAAGGTCACGGCCTCGATCTGTTGGGCAAACGCTGGGGCATCGAACGCAGTGAAATTCTGGTGTTTGGCGACGGCGGTAACGATCTCGAAATGCTGCAGCAGTCGGGCTTCAGCTTTGCCATGGCGAACGCACCGCAGAAGGTCAAAGATGCGGCCCGCTTTGAAGCGCCGGGTAATAACGACGAGGGCGTTTTACAGGTGATTGAGCAGATGCTGGCCGGCAAACCGCCGTTTGTCATCTGATCGTCATTTACAGCTGAATTTATTCTTTGCTTTGCCGATATTCGATTGTGACGGAACGCACAATTCGCCGCTGAGCGGCACTTCTTATCTCAATCGTTAATGCAGTCGGTTAGAAAGGATAAATTATGTTGCCAACCCGTTTGGCTGCCCGCATGACGCTGGGTGGCCTGCTATTACTGTGCGTCACCACCGCAGTGGTGTTTTCCGTTCTATTGTTGCGCGGTCAGCCGCGCGTCATTGAAGCCAGCCATACGCTGATTGAGCAGGCCGGTAGCAATCTGGTCAGCCAATTAAATCAGCAGCTGGTGCGCATTGAAGGCGAGGCCGTCAGCATGGCGCGCCTTGCTGAAGTGTTGCCGCACGATGCCACGCTGTGGCAGCAAAGCTTCCCACAAATCATCAACAGCAGCGGCAATAAAACCATTGCCGGCGGCGGCGTGTGGCCGGAACCCGATGCGTTTAGCGCCGGAGTGCAGCGTCGTAGCTTCTTCTGGGCGCGTCAGGGTGATGGCGCGCTGGCCTATTCCGATGACTACAACCTGCCTGCGGGCAACGGCTATCAACAGGAAAGCTGGTACAGCGCGGTGCGTAACGGACCGCGCGATCGTTGCGGTTGGTCGGAGGTGTATCAGGATCCGGTCTCCGGTGTGAAAATGGTGACCTGCAGCGTGCCGTATGCGGCGGGCGATCGGTTTGCCGGTGTCGCAACGCTGGATGTGCAGCTGGATAATCTTGCGGGCTTTATGCAGCAGAAAGGGCAGGTGACGGGCGGTTATGCCTTTGCGCTCGATAGCGCGGGCAATCTGCTCTATTACCCAGGCCAGGATATGAAATCGCTCACCACCTTGAGCAGCCTGGCGGAAAAATCCAGCTGGCTGGCGCCGCTGGCCGCCCGTATCACCCAGTTGAAGGGCGATGGCGATGTATTACAACTGTCGGATTTTGCAGACGGCTACTTGCACAACAGCGCGCAGGTGACGCTGTTCCGCATGCCCGGCACCGGTTGGGTGATTGGCCTGGTAACGCCGGAAAGTGCCGTCAGCGGCCTGGCGCGTACCATGATGCGCGACATCTTCACTTTCCTGATTCCGGCGATGATCGTGCTGCTGCTGTTAACCTGGGCGTTTACCCAACGCATTGGCCAACGTCTGAAGGCGACGCACGCGGCGCTGGATGAGATTGCCAATGGCGATGGCGATTTAACCCGCCGTCTGACCAAAAGTGGGCGCGATGAGCTGGCGGATATTGCCGGTGCGTTCAACAGCTTTGTCGATAAGATCGCTGGCGTGATTACCCGCGTGCAGGGCAGCGGCGAAACGGTGGCGGCCAACGCATCGGGATTAGCGCACAGCAACACCGCGCTGTCGGAGAAAATCGCTGAGCAGGCTGCGGCGCTTGAGCAGAGTGCGGCGGCGATGGAGCAGCTTAACGCCACCGTGCAGCAAAACGCTGAAAATACCCGACTGGCCGATGCTGCCGCCGAACAGACCGCGCAGATTGCCCGCAGCAGCAGCGAAGTGATGGGCGAAGTGGTGAGCACCATGGGCGCTATTCAATCCTCGTCGCGCCGCGTGGCGGAGATTCTGACGGTGATCGACAGCATCGCGTTTCAAACCAACATCCTTGCCCTGAATGCGGCGGTGGAAGCGGCACGCGCCGGTGAGCAAGGGCGTGGTTTTGCGGTGGTGGCATCGGAAGTGCGGGCCTTAGCCCAGCGCAGCGCCACGGCGGCGCAGGAGATCAAAGCGCTGATTGCCGATTCCGACAGCAACGTGCTGGCCGGCAGTAAACTGGTGGAAGGCGCGGGGCAGCAGCTTTCGCAACTGGTTTCCGACGTGCATAAAGTGAAGCAGGTAGTCAGCGAAATGCGCGTGGCCGGTGATGAGCAGAGCAAAGGTATCGCGGAAGTGACGCTGGCCGTATCGCAAATGGAGCGCGGTATTCAGCAAAATCTGATGCTGGTGACGCAAACCGCCGAAAATACCCAGGCGCTGCGTGATGAAGCGGCGCAGCTGGCGCAAGAGATGGCGATGTTTAAAGTGGCTGAGCAGTAAAAAATCGGGCAGCGTCGGCTGCCCGTTATCATTTAGACGATGCGCCAGGCGGCGGCGATCATCTCGGTTAACGTCGGTGCATCGTAGCTGACCCAGCCGTTTTTGCTGTTGGCGCGCGACACAATCCAGTCAACGTCGGTGGCTGACAGCGTTGGGCCCTCTAACCAGAACGGCACGATCGCCTGCTGCTGGATCCAGGCTTTCAACGCCAGCGCGGGCGGCGCGGGATCGTCCGGCAGCAGCTGTTGGCCGAACTGCGCCATCAAACGTTGCTGTTCAGCATGCTCGGTTTCTGCCAGCACCTCGAGGAACGGGAACAGTAAACGTCCGCACACTTCGCCGTGATGGAACGGCTTGATCGCCCCCAACTCACCGGCAATGCCGTGGATCACGCCCAATCCGGCGCTGCTCAGACACACGCCACCCAACCATGACGCCATCATCATCGCTTCGCGCGCGGCATCTCCACGCTCGTCGTCACGGTTTAAATCTGGCCAGGCCTGGAAGAACAGTCGTAGCCCATTAAGCGCAGTTTGCTGGGTGAACAAATTGCCTTTGCGCGACAGATAGGCTTCGAAAAGATGGGTGAAGGCATCGATGGCGCAGGTTGCCAGCACGCTGTCGGGCGCGCCTTTTAGCAGATCGGGATCGAGAATCGCGACCTGCGGCACAAACACCGGATGGCGCAACGAGGCTTTAACCTGAATGTGCTGCTGATCGGTCACCACTGCGTTCTGCGTGGCTTCGCTGCCGGTGCCGGCCGTGGTGGGAATGGCGATCAGCGGCAAGGTCACCGCTTGCACTGGCGTATCACCGACTTTCTCCAGATAGCGCGCGGTATTCAGCGGGTGCTGCATCATCGCGCTAAAGGCTTTAGCCGCATCCAGCACGCTGCCGCCGCCAATCGCCACCACGCGATCAACATGGCCGCGCCAGCGTCGCACCCAGCCATCAATCTCATCTGGCGAGGCTTCATGGCTGACAATCTCGTAACCGATGATGTGATCGTTGAGCGCGGCACCTAAGCGCGTCCAGGCCGGACCATTCAGGAATGAGCGGCCGCAAAACAGCAGCGTCGGCTGGGTATTGGCCGCCAGCAGCGGAATCAGTTGGTCAATGCTGCCGCGCCCAAACAGGGTTTGTTGATTACTGTACAACTCGATCAGATTCTCACTCACCTGCACGTCCTTCTTGTTTGGCTCAAAGACCTAAGTGTAACCAAAAGCCGTGACACTCCCGCTGCAAACATTCTGATAACCCGCTGGCAAAAAGTTGATCACCTTCGCAAAACAGAAATTCCGCTGCGGCGCCAGGTGCTTTGTACGCAATGTTACCCTTAACATGATACCCGTAACATTGCTCAGCAGGATGTTTACTGTGGTGCACGTTGTTGATTCTCATGTCCTCTGGGATAACCAAAATAAACCGCTGCCGGTAACTTACCGTGCGCAAAAGTGGAGAAAAATTATGCCATTACTCTATGTGGCGATTGGCGTAGCGTTACTGCTGTTGCTGATGATTCGTTTCAAACTGAACGGATTTATTGCGCTGATTCTGGTGGCGCTGGCCGTTGGCATGATGCAGGGCATGCCGGTCAACAAAGTTATCGTTTCGATTAAAACCGGCGTCGGCGGCACGTTGGGCAGCCTCGCGCTGATCATGGGCTTCGGCGCAATGCTGGGTAAACTGCTGGCGGATTGCGGCGGGGCGCAGCGTATCGCCACCACGTTAATCGCTAAATTTGGTGAGAAGCATATTCAGTGGGCGCTGGTGCTGACCGGCTTCACCGTCGGCTTTGCGCTGTTCTACGAAGTGGGCTTTGTGCTGATGCTGCCGTTGGTGTTCAGCATCGCCGCCTCCGCGCGCGTGCCGCTGCTCTACGTGGGTGTGCCGATGGCGGCCGCGCTCTCGGTCACACACGGTTTCCTGCCACCGCATCCGGGCCCAACTGCGATCGCCACGCTGTTTAATGCCGATATGGGTAAAACGCTGCTGTACGGAACGCTGCTGGGAATTCCAACCGTTATTCTCGCCGGTCCGGTTTATGCGCGCTTCCTGAAAGGCATTGATAAGCCGATCCCGGAAGGCTTGTGGAACCCGAAAACCTTTACCGAAGCGGAGATGCCTGGCTTTGGCGTCAGCGTCTGGACGGCATTGGTGCCGGTGGTGCTGATGGCGTTGCGCGCAGTAGCGGAGATGCTGCTGCCGAAAGGTCACGTGTTGTTGCCTTATGCCGAGTTCTTTGGTGACCCCATTATGGCAACCTTGATTGCCGTGCTGATCGCCATCTTCACCTTTGGTCTCAACCGTGGCCGCAGCATGGATGACGTGATGGGCACCATCACCGATTCGATCAAGATCATCGCCATGATGCTGTTAGTGATTGGTGGTGGCGGGGCGTTCAAACAGGTGCTGGTGGACAGCGGCGTCGATAAATATATCGCCAGCATGATGCATGAAACCAATCTGTCGCCGATCTTCATGGCGTGGTCGATTGCTGCGGTGCTGCGTATTGCGCTGGGTTCCGCTACCGTGGCGGCGATTACGGCAGGCGGCATTGTCGCACCGTTGATCATCACCAGCGGCGCCAGTCCGGAACTGATGGTGATTGCGGTCGGCTCCGGCAGCGTGATTTTCTCTCACGTCAACGATCCGGGCTTCTGGCTGTTTAAGGAGTATTTCAACCTGACCATCGGCGAAACTTTCCGCTCATGGTCGGCGCTGGAAACCATTATTTCGGTGTGCGGTTTGCTGGGTTGCTTACTGCTTGCCAACGTCATCTAAGCATCAAGGCTGAGGCACTGCGCCTCAGCCGCTTGCGGTTTACTGCGTTAAGGCGCGGAACGCCGCGAGTTCCTCTTGCGGCATTCCCGCTTGTAACGCCGCGTCACAGATTTGCTCCCAGCTGTTGCTGTCGAGAGGAATGCCATCGCGTTCACGTGCCACGCGGTTTTGCTCTTCCCACTCGCCGGGCACCTGAATTGGTGCTTCGCCACTTTGCGGCGACTGTTTCACCCAATCCAGGAATGATTCCGCTTCTTCCTGCATCGCAGGCGCATCAAACGCATCCGGATTCACGATGATGGTGGTCATGCAGTTGAAAATGGCATCGTGGCTGGTGACCAGCGTCTCATCATGTGTGGTGCGTCCGCCGGACAGCGCGCCGCCGAGAATTTCACACATGGTTGCCAGCGCATAGCCTTTGTGCAGACCAAACGGCATCAGTGAACCATACGGCGCCTGGTGCATCACGCCTGGCTCGGTGGTCGGCTGGCCTTGATGATCAATCAGATAACCTGGCGCGACCTGCTGCTCTTTATTCCACGCTACTCGCGTTTTACCAAAGGCGATGCCGCTGGTGGCGAAATCGAGCAGCAGTGGTTTGGCATTGCGGCGCGGGAAAATGGCGCAAAAAGGATTAGTGCCAAAACGACGATCGCTACCGTTAAACGGCGCGACCATCGGATCGCCCATCACGTTAACAAAATGGAACGAGACAAAACCGGCGGCCGCACACTGTTCTGCCCAATGGCCGATGCGACCAATGTGGTGCGAATGGTGTAAACCAACCGCCGCAATACCTAACCTGGCTGCGCGCTCAATACCGAGTTGCATCGCCTCAAAGGCCGCCACCTGACCAAAACCGTTGTGCCCGTGTAGCGTCAGCACCGCGCCGGCGTCTTTTGCAATGCTGGCATGTTGGTTGAGTTGCAAAAAGCCCTGTGCCAGCGATTTCATGTAGCTCGGAATCATGCCAACGCCGTGTGAATCGTGACCCGCCAGATTCGCGGCCACCAAATGGTCGGCGACCAGGCGCGCTTCTTCGGCGCTGCTGCCAGCATGTAACCAAATGGCTTGAACAAACTGATGAAGGCGAGAAGGGGGAATAAGATGCAGAGTACTCATACGGTCAATCTCCTTATCATGAACAATCATGCATCCTGTGCCGAAACCAGTAATAACTGCAAGTCAATGATAAGAAGTAAAGGGCCACAACGTGTGGCCCAAAAACTCAGTGCGGCTGTTCAAAGCCCGCTTTGACCATCTGATCGCGCAGTGCGCGGGTAATTTCACGGTTTCCGCCAGTGATCGGATAAATGACATTGTTGACGACATCGTCAAGATAGTGTTCTTCAAACTCCTGCAGGGTGAGTTGCGTGCCACCTTCATCATTAATCGCAATACTGCCGCTGATGTGGTTGCCGTAATCCTTTGCCTTAAGGCTATAACGCCCCATGCTGGTATTAATCGTGCTCATAAAAATCTCCTTGTTACGTCGGCATTGATAACAATCGAGGCCTCTTCAGGCGCTATAAGTTTAGACCGCGGACAGGCGCTGAGTGCGGAATCAAGGAGAGGGAAAATCGCAGGCTGCGACCCGTCTCGCAGAATTAAATCGGCATTAAGCGAAACGATAGCCAAGGGTTGTGACCACTCTCGCAGCGCCCAGCGAAAGCAGAATGATCATCTATACTGGTTAGCAGACACGTTATTTTTCATACTTGAAGGAGCGAACAATGAAAATAATTCTGTGGGTTATCGCCATCATCTTCATCGTTGGGTTACTGACACTAACAGGCGTCTTTAAACTGATTTTCTGACAACAACAGGCACCTGCGGGTGCCTGAATTTTTTATTCAGCATAGGATTTTTCGCTGTCATTAAAAGACGCAATCGGCAGGATGAGATCGCCCAGCGTCAACGGTTTCTGACACTGTGCGCAGCAGGCGCCATGATGATTTATTGCATCGACCTGTTTGCAGTCCGTTAAGGTGTAAAAAAATTTAGTGCAACCGCAGCGGCTACAACGAATAGTCATGTCAGTTTTTTCCCCATCTCCGTCCTGGAGTATCGAGATTTATCTTATTCGTCGGGTGAGTTCAATTGATAAATTTTGTTAATTTATTCCATGCGTGAATAGTTGACACTAAGTTACTGAAAGCTATCTTATTGCTTGCCGTCATCATCACAACATGATTGCACTTTGTGTACATCCCTCAGTAATACCTTTCCGTTTATCCGGCGTTTCAATTTCACGTTCCGCATGAGGTAAAATTCGCCGTCAACCGAGAATTAGCCTGGAGATATTAAGCAGGTTTTTTAATATCCTTTCGGCGATTACTTAGGAATGCGTCGTACAAGAATCTGAAAAACTTGCCTTAGGGTAGTGCATTTTTTCAGCATGAATTAACAGGAAATTACGTTGTGAATCGGCACTTTTCTGCAGTTTTGTTAGGCTGCATTTTGACCTCATCGGTCTCATTTTCGGCATCAGCGGTAACAACTTCACAAGCCATCAAATCAGGCTGGAACACCTTTAGCGATAACGTGTCGCAAACCTGGTCGCAACCGCAGAATTATGATTTTTATCTGCCGGCGATTACCTGGCACAACCGTTGGACTTACGACGATGAACACATCGATAAATACAACGAGCGCCCGTGGGGCGCAGGTGCGGGCATTTCGCGCTGGGATGAGAAAGGTAACTGGCACGGTTTGTACCTGATGGCGTTCAAGGACTCCTTCAACAAATGGGAGCCGATTGGCGGTTACGGTTGGGAAGCGACCTGGCGACCGCTTAGCGATCAGAACTTTCATTTGGGCGCCGGATACACGGCGGGTGTAACGGCGCGGGATAACTGGCGCTACATCCCGGTTCCGCTGATATTGCCTTTGGCATCAATTGGATATGGTCCAGCCACTTTCCAAATGACTTATATTCCCGGCACTTACAATAACGGCAACGTTTACTTTGCTTGGCTGAGATTTGAGTTTTAAGCGCTGGCGGCACGCATAAAGTGTGATCGGCATGCAAAAAATCAATATTTATCACTTTTTCATCAAATCGCACTGGACAAATGTCACCGCAATTGCTGTACTAGACGTCGACACAGTTTAGTGTCCTTTTTTCATGTAAAGGTAATATAGATGTCTAAGATCAAAGGTAACGTAAAGTGGTTTAATGAGTCGAAAGGCTTCGGTTTCATTACTCCAGAAGATGGCAGCAAAGATGTATTCGTACACTTTTCTGCAATCAACAGCAACGGTTTCAAAACTCTGGCTGAAGGTCAACGCGTTGAGTTCGAAATCACTGACGGCGCTAAAGGCCCATCAGCTGCTAACGTTATCGCACTGTAATTAACAGTTCGAATTCTGAAAACCCGCCTTCTGGCGGGTTTTTTTTATTCATTTTTAGGCTCGCCACCAAATAATCATCCAGCTCGCTAAGGCAAGCATGCTGATGCTCAGTGCCATTAACTCATCGAAAGTGCGTGGAATAAGGTTTTTCATTTCGCCTGCCTCAGAAAGAGATTTCCCTCAGCATGCCAATGCCAGATTAAGCCAGCCTTAAGCCGTTATGACATTCTCGTGACAAGGCAGATTCTGCGGCACATCTCACAGATAACTTCCGTAACATAGCCACAACAATGCTTACTTGCAGATTTTTGTCCGGCAACGCTATATAACTGCTCAGGGAAAATGAGGAGGCAGGATGAACATACGTCAGGCACAGGCAAAAGACAGTTTTGCATTGAGCGCGTTGCTAACCGAATTAGGTTATAGCGCGACGGAAGGATTTATCGATACGCGTTTGACTCAGCTTATTCATCATCCCGATGAAATGTTGTTGGTCGCGGAACACGGCAATCAGGTGCTGGGCTTCCTCTCGTTGCACTTTATTCCGCAGCTGGCATTGGCCGGCGATTTTGCCCGAATCAGCTACTTCTGTATTGCCGAAGGCGAGCGCAGCAAAGGCAGCGGGCAGCAGTTATTGAACCACGCCGAACAGCTGGCGCGGTCACGCGGTTGCGACCGTATGGAAGTGCACTGCCATTCATCGCGCCTCAAAGCCAACCAGTTCTATGCGCGTGAAGGCTATGTGGAATCACCGCGCTATCACATTAAAGCTCTGTGTTAAGATTGAGCTCGCGTCCGCTGGCTATCACGATGGCATCGGCGATGCTGTCGAGTTGTGCCACAGGCAGCAGCGCGGCGCTGACGCGAATGAACTGCCGGCTGCTAATGCTACAGCGTTCACCGGGCAGCACGGCGATACCGCGCGCGGCTAGCGTGATCATCGCGTACTGCTCCGATTCCACCGGAATCCACACGCTCAATCCATCGCGCTCTTCCAGCACCAGACCGCGTTTCGCCAGCGCGGCCAGTAACTGCTGGCGACGCTGCGCATAGGTGGCTTTGGCCTGCTGAATACGCTGCTGAGTCTCTTCATCATTGAGCATCCACGCCACGGCATCCTGCAAAATACGGCTGGTCCAGCTCACGCCAAAGTTGCGCCACGCTTGCAGGCGCTTCACCATTTCGGCGTTTCCTGATAACACCGCCAGCCGCAAATCCGGCCCATAAGCTTTAGAAAACGAGTGCACATGCAGCACGCGTTCGGGATAGTGGAAGCCGAGGCTAAACACCGGGTAGCGCGACAGATCGCCAATGCCGTCATCCTCGACAATGACGGTGCTGCTGTTTGCCAGCACGCGCGCCAGCTCTGCACTGCGACGATGGCTCACGCTGTTTCCGGTAGCGGAATGGGTGCGCGGTTGATAAATAAACATCGCCGGAGATTTCTGCATCAGCGTGGTCAGCGTCGAGGGAATGGGACCTTGCTCATCGCAGGGCAGCGGCAGAATTTCAGCACCCATGTTGTCTAAAATATCCAGTAATCGCGTGGCGGTAGGATCTTCGATCACCACACGATCGCCCGGTGACAGCAACGTCTGAACGATCAGGTTCATGGCATCGAAGCCGCCATCGGTTGCCAACCAGGCTTCGGCGGGATAGGGCCAGCGTGGCGCTACGGCATCCAGCAATTGCGGTGAAATCGCCTCACGCTGATAACTATTCAGTTGCGGCGATGCAATGCCCGCCAGCATCGCCTGACGTAGATCCGGCAATAACGTTGGATCCGGTGAGGCCATTGCCAGTGACGCCTGAACATTCTCGCCGTAATTGCCGATCTTCTCGAAGCGAATCGGACGCGGCATCACGCTGTTACCGCTCACCCACACGCCGCTGCGACCTTTACCCGCCAGCACTTTCTGCTTCTTCAGTTGCGCCCAGGCAGCCGAAACGGTTGCCGGGCTCACGCCTAATCGCTCAGCCAATTCCCGTACTGCCGGCATCTGCATGCCCACCGCAATCTGCCCATCGCGAATCAGCGTGGATGCCGCATGCGTGATGCCTTTCACCGAAGCATCCGTGATCTGCTGGCTGAGCCACTCCAAATCCACACTTTGCGTCATAAGAAAATCCTTTGTTCAGTAACAAATAATAGATTGTTCAGATTAGTATTCGCGATTTAGACTCAAATTCAAGCACTATTTGCTGCATAAATAATCACAGCCGCAGGGCTGGCAGAACAGACGGGGAAGGCAAAACTATGGTAACCATCAGACTGGCGGTACGTGACTGGGATTACTTCACACCGCTGGCACTTGGCGATATCAAACCGGAAGGTTTCTCGCTGGAGATCGATCGTGTTGGCACGCTGGTGGATAACCTCGCCACCAGCGATAAATACGATGCCGGTGAAGTGTCGTTTAGCCGCTTTGCTCAGGCCCGGGCAAAAGGTGACACTTCACTGTTGGGACTGCCACACTTTCTGATGCGCGGTTTCCGTCAGCGCTGCATCATTACGCGCAGCGACAGCCCGATGACTTCGCCAGCGCAGCTGAAAGGTAAAAAGATCGGCGTTACCGGCTGGCAGGATTCGGGCAACACCTGGACGCGCACCGTGCTGCGTGAAGCAGGCGTAGAGATTGATGATGCGTACTGGTTTGCCGGGCGTTTGACTGAGGATCACCCGATTGTTGATCGTCTGGCCGGTTTTGGTCGTCCGGGGCGTATTGAACCGGCACCAGGTGAGCGTCCACTGATCGCGTTGCTGAAAGCGGGCGAGCTGGATGCTGTGTTTACCCCTTTTATGCCGGAAGGTTTTTTCCTCGCCGATTCAGGTTTGCGCCAGCTGCAGGTGGATTTTGCTGCTGCCGAGCGTGACTACTTTAATCGCGTCGGTTATGTGCCTGGCATTCACTTACTGGCTCTGAAGCCTGCCTTAGCCGAGGCGCATCCTTGGCTGCCTCAGGCGCTGAGCGACATCATCGATCGTTCGTACCAGATGTGGATGAAGAAGCGCGAGAAATACGCCGACACTACGCCGTGGCTGCTGGACGATTTGCGGCGCACCGCGCAGGAATTACCGGCCAACTGGAATCAGAACGGATTTTCCGTTAACAAAAAGATGATTGCCGACTTTGCGAATGAGCTGTTTCAGCAAGGCCTAACCCAAACATTGCTGACGCCGGAAGCGATTTTCCCGGCTGCGGCGCAAGGAGAATAACCATGAAAGTAGCAATGGGACAATTTGCCGTCAGCCGCGAATGGCAGGAAAACACCGATATCTGCATCGGATTGATGAACCAGGCATTGGCGGGCGGTGCTGATCTGCTGGTGCTGCCGGAAGGCGTGCTGGCGCGTGATATCGCCGATCCTGATCTGGTATTGAAAGCGGCGCAGCCACTTGATGGTCCTTTCGTCACGCAGCTGCTGGCGGTTAGCAAAGGCAACAACCTGACCACCATGATGAGCGTGCACGTGCCGACAGAAGGGCAGAAGGCGCTCAATGTACTGATCGCCATTCGCAACGGCGAAATCATCGCCGAGTACGTGAAACTGCACCTTTACGATGCCTTCGCCATGCAGGAGTCGCAGCGCGTGAATCCGGGGCGCGAAATTCCGCCGCTGGTTGACGTGGCGGGCATGAAAGTCGGGTTGATGACCTGCTACGACGTGCGCTTTCCGGAGCTGGCGCGTCGCTTAGTGCTTGACGGCGCGGATGTGCTGGTGCTGCCGGCAGCGTGGGTGAAAGGCCCGCTGAAAGAGATGCACTGGGAGTTGCTGACCACCGCGCGTGCGCTGGAAAACACCTGCTACATGGTGGCGGTGGGCGAATGCGGGCCACGCAATATCGGCAACAGCCTGGTAATCGATCCTTTGGGCGTGGCGATTGCCAAAGCGCCGGAATCGGCCGCGTTGGTGTTTGCCGATCTCGATCCACAGCGCATCGCCTACGCACGCAGCGTACTGCCGGTGCTGGAAAATCGCTGTTTTGCGCGTCCCGAACTTAAACCACTTTGATCGCTGGGGAATCTGACTGATGAAAATTTTTGCTACTGCCATCGCGCTGTCATTGGGCCTCACGGCCTGTTTCGCTCAGGCCGCCGACGTGATTCCTGCGCAAAAAGTGGATCAGGCGCTGCACGATCGTCTGCCAGCAGAGATCAAAAGCAGCGGTAAAATGATCTCGGTGAACAACGGATCTTTTCCTCCGTATGAGATCGTTAACGGTCCGCACTCAATGGACGGCGCTTCCGCCGATCTCACCGAAGCGCTGGCACAATTGCTGGGCGTGAAGATTGAACATGCCACCGTCAGCGGTTTATCGGGCGTGCTCACCGGCATTAATTCCGGCCGCTACCAGATGGCGATTGGCCCGATTGGCGATTATCCGGATCGTCAGCAGAAGGTTGATTTTATCGACTTCGTGCAGGAGTTCGTGGTGTTTGGCGTGCAGAAAGGCAATCCCTCGAAGATTAACGGTCTGGAAGATACCTGCGGTAAACGCATTGCGGTAATGGCGGCCGGTTCAGCAGAACAGGTGATTCGCAAGCAGTCCGATGCCTGTGTCGCGGCGGGTAAACCGGCGGTGGTGGTGCAATCCTTCACCGACCAACCATCATCGATTTTAGCCGTGCGCTCAAAACGTTCCGATGCTTTCTTCTCCTCGCAGGCGCCGCTGACTTACTTCATCGAACAGGCCAATGGCCAGCTGGAGCTGTCGGGCAAAGGCAAGAAAAACGGCTTTGGCGACATTTTCCAGGGCACCGTGGTACCCAAGGGTTCTGAACTCGGCAACGTGGTGCTGGATGCGTACAAAGAGCTGTTCAATAACGGCACTTACGCGGCCATCATGAAGAAATGGAAATTAGACGGCAACGTGTTGCAGCAACCGGGACGTAACCTGGCGCAAGGGGCAGCAAAATGAGTCCGGTCACCAACAATTCGCGAGCCAGGGATAAGGCCGACGTGCAGCAGCGCGATGTGGCTTTTGCCCGCAGTGCGCCCACTTATGGGCGCTGGATCTCATGGATTTTGGTGCTGGTTATTGCCGCGAACTTCCTCTGGCTGGTGGCGACCAATCCCAATTTCGAGTGGAACGTGGTGCTGCAGTGGTTCACCGAAGGTTCGGTGATGAAAGGCCTGCAGGTCACGCTCGGCTTGACGGTGGTGTCGATGATTCTCGGCACGCTGCTCGGGCTGCTGTTGGGCGTGTGGCGTCTCTCGGAAAACAAATTGCTGAGCGGCTTATCGTCGCTCTACATCTGGTTTTTCCGGGGTACGCCGCTGCTGGTACAGCTGATCTTTTGGTACAACCTGTCGACGCTGTTTCCCACCATCGCAATCATTCTTCCGTGGGCGGATATCACTTTTGCCAGCTGGAACACCAACGATCTGATCACGCCACTGACCGCAGCCATTGCCGGACTGGCGCTCAATGAAGCGGCTTATATGGCCGAGATCATTCGCGCCGGCCTGCTGTCAGTGGATAACGGTCAGGTCGAAACCACCCAAGCGTTTGGCATGAGTCGCAGTCGTGCGCTGCGCCGCGTGATCATTCCACAGGCGATGCGTTCAATTATTCCGCCTACCGGCAACCAGTTGATTAGCATGATCAAAGCGACCTCGCTGGTAAGTGTGATCGCTATGGGCGATCTGTTGTACTCGGTGCAAGCCGTTTATAACCGCACCTTTGAAATTATCCCGATGCTGATGGTCGCAGTGATCTGGTATCTGTTTATCACCTCAATTCTTAACCTTGGCCAGTCCGCCATCGAGCGTTACTACGCCCGTGGCACCACCCGCACGGTGGTGAATAAACGTCGCGTTGCCGCTAATGAAGCCGCACCAGCCGTCGCGCACCGTCTGAAGGAGGATGTATGAGTGAAGTTCAGCCGCTGGTGCGTGCGCGTAATGTGCAGAAGAGTTATGGCGATAATGAAGTGCTGAAAGGCATCGATCTCGATGTATTTCCCGGTGAAGTGGTGGTGATTCTCGGGCCATCGGGTTCGGGTAAATCCACCTTTTTACGCTGTATTAACCATCTGGAAGACATGAATGCCGGTTCGATTGTGGTCGGTGACGATCAGATCGGTTATGAACTGAAGCGCGGTATTTTGCATCGCCTGTCGGCGCGTAAAATTGCTCATCAGCGCCAGAAAATCGGCATGGTGTTTCAGCAGTTCAATCTTTATCCGCACATGACGGTACTGCAAAACATCATTGAAGCGCCGATAGGTGTGCACAAGTTTGCACGGCAGGATGCGCTCAAGCATGCGCGTGAGCTGCTGGCGACCGTGGGATTGAGTGACAAAGCCGATGCCTGGCCGCGTCATCTGTCCGGTGGTCAGCAGCAGCGCGTGGCGATTGCGCGTGCGTTGGCGATTAAACCGGCGCTGATGCTGTTCGATGAACCCACTTCGGCACTCGATCCGGAGTTAGTCGGCGAAGTGCTGGCCACCATGCGCACCTTAGCCGATCAAGGGCTGACCATGATTGTCGTCACCCATGAAATTGGTTTCGCGCGTGAGGCGGCCGATCGCGTGGTGTTTATGGATGGCGGCGTGGTAGTGGAGCAGGGCAGTCCGGAGCAGGTGATTGGTAACCCGCAACATCCGCGCACGCAGGCATTTCTCAGCCGCTTTATCTGAGCAGGCGGTCTCACTCTGTTACAGATTGCAGTTGAGGCCGTTTATAAACTGCGCGTTAATAGTCAGGTCCGTTTTTCACATTGGTTGAAAGGTAAATTATGGAAGGTATCAGTATTGCCAAACTGCTGATCATCGGTGCGCTCATCGTACTGCTTTTTGGCACCAATAAGTTACGTTCACTGGGTGGCGATCTGGGTTCCGCAATCAAAGGCTTCAAAAAAGCCATGAAAGATGATGAATCCGGCGCATCCAAAAGCAGCGCTGAAGAAGTGCCTGCTGAACGTGTCAGCCACAAAGAGTAATCTCTGCGCCTAACGTCAATAAGTGTAAATATTTATTACGTTGATAAAAAACCAGACTGTCGCCAGCCTGGTTTTTGTTTTTTGCGTCTTAGTGCCAATTGGCGTAAATGATTTCCTGCTCATCCACATCAAATATTGTTGAGCCATATAAGCCATCAAAGTCGCTCAACCCATCCTGTGTATGCCAGCCCTGCAACATATCATCAGTTAAAATTAAGGGTATCAACGATATTGTTTCTTCTTCCTCGGCTGTAATAACATCAATGAGTGCTATTTCAATTTTATCTGATTCACTCTCATCAATTGGCATAATGATTTCGCCTATTTTAGGCTTAGTCAAAAACGGATAATCAATTTTGCCACCCATTACGCCTTGCGGATTAATGGGGACTGCACTAAAAACATGCTGAGCGACAGAAATCTCGGTGGGCAGTTCAAACTGCCAACGGCCTTGGCTATCAATTTCAGAGCTGCCGACCCACACATCATCAAGATAAAAGTATAACGTCGTACCAACTGGCGCATTACCGCTGAAAGACCCTTCATCCTCATTCAGATCATCAATGATGACCTCATCTTCAGTGATGACCTTTGACTTTACCTGTACTGAAAGTTGAGGTTTGGCACTCTCGCGTTCAGGTAGCGTGGCAATTTCCACAATCTCGTGGTGCATGCCGATAGCCGGTTGCCACAGTTGTGGCTGAGGAGCATTGAATTTCGCTTCCAGCAAATCAAAATTCCATTCAGGTTCAGGCTCTTCATTAATCACAGGGAGTACATTCTCCTGGGAAGTTTGAAAAGCGATGTCTTCAGCATAAGGCATGATGTGTCGCACCTCTTCGGGCATTACAGCGACAGTTTCATGACCCTTTAGTGGCAACTCTAAATGAATTTCATCGTATCGATGCTCAATACTGATAGCGGTAGCGATAAATGCATTGGCACAGGAGGCGTGAGATGAAGTATAGGGATTGGTGTTATCTATGGGCGTGGTGCGCGCTTTAAGCGCATCCAAACTCTCTCCGGATGCACTGTTAAGCCGCACATCGGGTATTTGACCTGACAAATCGGGTTCCTGGAGAAAATCGAGCCCCTTTAAGTGAGAGGATGTTTGCATTATCTGACCTTCAAAAATAAGCACTGAGAAAAGAGAAATAGGCTCTTATGGCCTCAGCGATTAAAGCGACAGATTTGAGACAGGGATTAAGATTTTTAAGGAGATATTTGCGATTGCGCCCTGGTAAGAGCGCAATCGCGAAGCATATTACTTAACTTCCAGACCTTTGGCCTGCATATCGGCGTGATAAGAGGAGCGCACAAACGGGCCGCAGGCGGCATGGGTGAAGCCCATCGCCATTGCTTCTTCTTTCATTTCGTCAAACTCGGCCGGGCTAACGTAGCGCTGCACCGGCAAGTGGTGACGGCTCGGCTGCAAATACTGTCCCAGCGTCAGCATGGTGACGCCGTGGCGACGCAGATCGCGCATCACTTCAATGATTTCAGCATTGGTTTCGCCCAGACCGACCATCAAACCCGATTTAGTCGGGATATCCGGATGCGCTTCTTTGAAACGCTCCAGCAATTTCAGTGACCAATCGTAGTTGGCGCCAGGACGGACCTGACGGTAAACGCGCGGCACGTTTTCCAGATTGTGGTTAAACACATCCGGTGGCGTCGCGGTGAGGATTTCCAGCGCGCGATCCATACGACCACGGAAGTCCGGTACCAATGTTTCAATTTTGATGGTTGGGCTTTTTTCGCGAATCGCGCTGATGCAGTCAGCAAAGTGCTGGGCACCGCCGTCGCGCAGGTCATCACGGTCCACTGAAGTGATGACCACATAACGCAGCGCCATATCGGCGATGGTTTGTGCCAGTTTCAGCGGTTCGTTAGCGTCAGGCATATTCGGACGGCCGTGCGCCACGTCGCAGAATGGGCAGCGACGGGTACAGATCGCGCCGAGGATCATAAAGGTCGCGGTACCGTGGTTGAAACACTCTGCGAGGTTAGGGCAGGAGGCTTCTTCACACACCGAGTGCAGACCGTTTTTACGCATCGCGGCCTTGATGCCCTGAATGCGGCTGGAGTCCGCAGGCAGTTTGATCTTCATCCATTCCGGCTTACGCAGAATTTCTTCACGCTCAACCATCACGGTTTTCACCGGGATCAGCGCCATTTTGTCGGCATCGCGATACTTGACGCCACGTTCCATCTGAATTGGTTTACTCATAAATCTGCAGGTTCCGGTCGGGATTGCGATTTGAAAGCTTCCTCACTCAAACTGAGAACCAGGCTTTCAACTTTTTTTGAAAATATGGCAAAAATTATATCATCTCGTCTGCCCATAAGCAGCCGATTCGCCGGTGCAAAAGTTACAATTTTGTAAATAGGCACGTACAGTCAAGGTCAGACCGCGGCATCACTTTGCCATTCCAGTTGGGTAAATCCGGTTAAATGGGCGAAATGCTGCACTAGACGCGGCTGCACATCTGCCGGTGTGACGCCCGGCTGCAGCTGGCTAAGCTGCGTCATTTGCATCCCGGCATATCCGCACGGATTGATGCGCAGGAACGGCGCTAAATCCATCGCCACATTCAGTGCCAGGCCGTGAAACGAGCAGCCTTTACGAATGCGCAGTCCCAGCGAACAAATCTTGTCATCGCCAACGTACACGCCCGGCGCATCCGGTCGCGCCCGCGCGCTGATGTCATAGTCGGCCAGCGTGGCGATCACCGTTTCTTCTAACGCCGTCACTAACTCGCGCACGCCCATCTTGCGACGTTTCACGTCAATCAGCACATACATCACCTGTTGGCCGGGGCCGTGATAGGTTACCTGGCCGCCGCGATCGCTTTGTACCACCGGAATATCGCCCGGCATCAGCAGATGTTCAGCTTTCCCTGCCTGGCCTTGGGTAAACACCGGATGATGTTCCACCAGCCAGATTTCATCGGCAGTGCTGCTGTCGCGTTGATCGGTAAAGTGATGCATGGCATCGGAGATGGGTTGCCAATCGCGCTGGCCGAGTTGACGAACAAGAAGCGTATTAGCTGACAAAGCAGAGATCCGGTAAAGAGTAGAAGGCAGAGTATAACGCTGGCAAAGCGGACTTTGCCAGCGCCAGAATTACAGCACCATGCGCACGATTTCGATGTTGCCCAGCTCTTCATACAGGGTTTCAACCTGCTCAATGTGGGTGGCGATGATGGTAATGGAAACAGAGTGATAGTTGCCTTTGCTGCTTGGCTTAACGTCCGGTTTGTAATCGCCTGGCGCGTGGCGCTGCACCACTTCAACCACTTGATCAACCAGCTCCGGTTGCGCCAAACCCATCACTTTGTAAGTGAAAGGCGTAGGGAATTCGAGCAGTTCATTCAATTTGGTTTTCATACATTGACTCCGGTGCTTAAAAAACAGGCTCCCGCCAAGGCGGGAGCAAAGATAGTAACTTAATTGGGGGCAAATTGGCGTTTTTTCAAGCGCGCCTTAGCCGAACCAGTGGTGGAACATCAGTTTGATGTAATCGATGATGCGGCCGAAGAAACCACCTTCTTTCACTTCATTCAGCACCACCAGCGGACGCTGTTCCACCGTTTTGCCGTCGAGCTGGAAGTTGATGCTGCCCACTACCTGATTTTTCTGCAGCGGCGCATGCAGTTCAGTGTTGTTCAGCACATAGCTGGCTTTGAGATCTTTCATGCGGCCACGCGGAATGGTCAGATAGGCATCTTTCTCCACGCCCAGCTGGACACGATCGCTGTCACCGAACCACACAGGCTCAGAGGCAAACTCTTTGCCCGCTTTCAGCGGTGCGACGGTTTCAAAGAAGCGGAAGCCCCACGTCAGCAACTTCTTGCTCTCGGTTTCACGGCCTTTAAAGGTACGACCGCCCATCACCGCGGAGATCAAACGCATCTGGCCTTCTGTTGCCGAGGCGACCAGGTTGTAACCCGCTGCGTCTGTGTGGCCGGTTTTAATGCCATCGACGTTCAGGCTGGTATCCCACAGCAAACCGTTACGGTTGGTCTGCTTGATGTTATTAAAGGTGAAATCTTTTTCACGGTAAACCGCGTACTCATCGGGTACGTCACGGATCAGCGCCTGGCCGATCAACGCCATATCGCGCGGCGAGCTGTATTGGCCTTCGGCATCCAAACCGTGCACGGTCTGGAAGTGGGTGTTTTTCAGACCCAGCGCGCCAACGTAGTTGTTCATCAGGTTGACGAATGCGTCCTGGCTGCCGGCAACGTAATCCGCCATCGCTACACAAGCGTCGTTACCTGATTGCAGCACGATACCGCGCGTCAGTTGAGAAACCGGCACACGATCGCCAGGCTTGAGGAACATCAGTGATGAACCTTTGAATACCGGATTACCGGTTGCCCAGGCATCTTTACCCACGGTCACGATGTCATCGTTATGGATTTTTCCCGCTTTGACCGCCTGACCAATCACGTAGCTGGTCATCATTTTGGTCAGGCTTGCCGGATCGCGGCGTGCATCCGCGTTCTTTTCGGCCAGCACTTTGCCGGAGTTATAGTCGATCAGCACATAAGCTTCAGCATCAATGTCCGGTACACCCGGAATCATAGTCTTAAGATTAACATCGTCCGCAAATGCGGCATGGCTGAGAGAAAGGGCGACCAGTGATCCCACTGTCAGGCGTTTCAGAAAACGAGAAGGTTTCAGCGTATTCATGTTCAGGACTACAACATCCGTGGGTTTAGAGTGAAAAAAGTGCCTAACTATAGCAAACGTCCGATCGGGCGACATCTTGCTTTGCAAATCAGTTTCAGCAGGAAATGTCACTGTCCGTTACATCGATGGACGGGCAGTGGTAATAAATGAGCTCATTTGCGCTTCAGTGTTCAGACGTTGCTGCAAGGCAGCGGCTTCGGCACGGCTTTTATAGCCACCTAACTGAATGCGATAGACGTTGCCATTGGCTTCAACCGCGCCCGGCACGCCAAAGCGTTTACCCAGACTTTCGGCCAGCTGACGTGCACGCGCCGGATCGTTAATCGCGCCGACCTGAACCACATAACCGCTGCCGGCATGGGCATTCTGGCTGGTAGCTGGTGCGGCAGCAGCGGCTGGCGCGGAAGACGTTGCTGGGGCTGGCGCGGCAACCGGCTCGTTCCCTTCCAGCACGCCCGTGGCTAACGGCTGTGGCGCGCCGAGAAAACCGCTGCTCTGGACGGGCGCACCCATGCTGTCATTGCTTTGTAAGGTGCTGTTATCGACAGCGCGCACATCCTGCGGTGCAGGCGCTGGCGCCGCATTGGCGCTGCCGCCCATCATCACCATGCCGCCGCCGAGATCGGGACGCGCGGGCAGGGCGTAGCTCTGTTTGGCGACGGTGGTACCGATGGTGCCGGGACCGGAAACGGAACCATCCGGCGCCACTTTAATGTAATCAACCCGCACGCGGGTGTTGTTAGAAATATTCAGGCGATCGCCCGCCGCACGCGACAAGTCGATAATGCGGCCTGGCGTGTAAGGGCCACGATCGTTGACGCGTACCACAATTTGGCGGCCGTTGGCGAGGTTAGTGACACGCACATAGCTCGGCAGCGGCAGCGTTGGATGCGCGGCGGTCATGCCTTCCGGATCGTAAGATTCACCGATAGCGGTGCGATTCCCCTGCGCTTCGTCACCGTACCAGGTGGCTAAACCCACTTCGCTGTAGTTCGAGGGATCTTTGATCACGCGGTAGCTTTTACCGTTGACGCTGTAATCCTGGCTGGTGGAAGGATTGATCGGTTCATAACGTGGTTCCACGCCAGGAATTTCCACTACCGGGCCGTTATAGGCCGGTTGCGGTGGCGCAGTATTATTCTGCGGTTCCGGTGTGGAACAGGCAGCCAGTACCAATGATGCCAGTGCAACCCCAAGCCAGTCCTTACGCATGTGCAGCCTCTTAAACGCTTTTAGATAACATTTTTCGATGAGTATGGATCGACATCACGATGCCAAATCCAGCCATTAACACAATCAATGCCGATCCGCCGTAGCTCACCAGCGGCAGCGGTACGCCAACCACCGGTAAGATACCACTTACCATGCCAATGTTAACGAAAACATAAACGAATAAAATCAGCATCAAACCGCCCGCCATCACGCGACCAAAGGTGGTTTGCGCGCGCGCCGCGATAATCAGTCCGCGCATGATCAGCAGCAAATAGAGTACCAGCAGTAACAACACGCCAACCAGACCCAGTTCTTCCGCTAAAACGGCAAAAATAAAGTCGGTATGGCGTTCAGGCAGGAACTCCAGCTGCGATTGGGTACCGTGCAGCCAGCCTTTGCCGCGCAGGCCACCGGAACCGATAGCAATCTTCGACTGAATGATGTGATAACCGGCGCCGAGCGGATCGCTTTCCGGGTCCAGCAGCATCATCACGCGGGCGCGCTGGTAGTCATGCATCAGGAAGAACCACAAAATCGGGATAAAGGCGGCGACCAGCAATACCGCGATACCAATCAGCTTCCAGCTCATGCCGGATAAGAACAGTACAAACAGGCCGGAAGCGGCGATCAGAATCGAGGTGCCGAGATCGGGTTGTGCCGCCACCAGCAGCGTCGGCATGAAAATCAAAATCAACGCGATGCCGGTGTTTTTCAGCGTCGGCGGGCAGACATCGCGGTTAATAAAGCGCGCCACCATCAGTGGCACGGCAATCTTGGCAATCTCCGAGGGCTGAAAACGCACAAAACCAAGATCGAGCCAGCGCTGTGCGCCTTTACTGATGTGACCAAACGCGTCCACCGCTATCAGCAATATCACGCAGACAATATAGAGATAGGGCGCCCAGCTTTCATAGACGCGCGGCGGCACCTGCGCCAGCACCAGCATAACGATGATGCCCATGGCAATTTGCCCGAACTTACGCTCGGTCATGCCTGGATCCTGTCCGCTGGCGCTCCAGATGACGATGGCGCTGTAGGTCAGCAAGCTGAGAATGATCAGCATAAACAGGGGGTCGATATGGATGCGCGTCCAGATCGATCTTTTCTGCGGACTATCGTTCATGGACATTGTCATTCACCTTCGTAGCCGGGCGGTGTCGGTGCGGCTTCTGGCAGCACGGTATTGTTGTCGCCTAACATAATGTGGTCGAGAATCTGGCGCATCACGGTGCCGACAGCCGGGCCTGCGCCGCCGTTTTCCAGAATCATGGTGACGGCCACGCGCGGTTTATCGTAAGGCGCGTAGGCAGTCATTAATTTATGGTCACGCAGACGTTCGGCAATCTTGTGCGCGTTATAGACTTCATTTTCTTTCAGTCCGTAAACCTGCGCGGTACCGGATTTGGCGGCGATTTTGTAGGGCGCATCGGCAAAGCTCTTGTGTGCGGTACCGTTAGCGCGGTTGGCTACGCCATACATGCCGTCTTTGGCAATTTCCCAGTAACCTGAATGAATATCGCCAATCGGTGCATCCGGAACCTGGCGATAGGGGACCATCACCTGGCCTTCACGCGTGGCGCGCAGTAAGTGTGGCACTTTGATCACACCGTCATTGATCAGAATCATCATCGCTTTGTTCATCTGAATGGGGGTTGCGGTCCAGTAACCCTGGCCTATACCCACCGGAATGGTGTCACCTTGATACCACGGCTTCTTAAAGCGCTTCAGCTTCCATTCGCGCGTGGGCATGTTGCCCGCGCTCTCCTGCGGCAGATCAATGCCGGTGCGATGGCCGTAACCAAACTTGGTCATCCACTCTGACAGGCGATCGATGCCCATATCGTAGGCAACCTGATAGAAGAAGGTATCCGCCGATTCTTCCAGCGATTTAGTGACGTTCAGGCGACCGTGGCCCCATTTTTTCCAGTCACGATAGCGCTTTTCCGAGCCGGGCAGTTGCCACCAGCCGGGATCGAACAGGCTGGTATTGCGGTTGATCACGCCTGCGCTCAGCGCCGACACGGCAACGTAAGGTTTCACCGTTGACGCTGGGGGATAAGAGGCCTGCAGCGCACGGTTATACAGTGGACGGTTTTCGTCGCTTAACAGCGCTTTATAATCTTTGCTCGAGATACCGTCGACAAACAGGTTCGGGTCGTAGCTGGGGGTAGAAACCAGTGCAAGAATTTCGCCGGTGCGTGGATCGCTCACCACCACTGCCGCGCGGCTGCCGGTCAACAAGGTTTCGATGTACTGCTGCAGTTTGAGGTCAACCGTCAGGTAGATATCGCGTCCGGCCTGCGGAGATTGCTCGTGCAGCTGTCGAATGACGCGGCCACGGTTGTTAACTTCAACCTCTTCATAACCGGTTTTACCGTGCAGCACATCTTCATAATAGTTTTCGATGCCGAGTTTGCCGATATCATGTGTAGCCGCATAGTTCGGCCATTTGCCTTCCTGATCGAGGCGCGTAACGTCGCGATCGTTGATTTTGGAGACGTAGCCCACTACGTGCGTCAGCGTCTGGCCATACGGATAGTAGCGGCGCTGATAGCCTTTTACTTCCACGCCAGGAAAACGGTATTGATTGACGGCGAAACGCGCCACCTGCACTTCGTTTAAACCGATTTTGACCGGAATCGAGGTAAAGCGGCGCGAGCGTTTACGCTCTTTGTCAAACGCATCGAGATCGTCGTCGGTCAGATCCAGTACCGGACGCAGATCCTGCAAGGTCTGCTTCAGGTTGTCGACCTTTTCCGGCATCAGTTCGGCCTGATAAATCGTGCGGTTTACTGCCAGCGGGACGCCGGTACGATCGAAAATAATGCCGCGGCTCGGTGCCACCGGCACCAGCTTAATGCGGTTTTCATTTGAACGGGTGCTGTAGTCGTCAAAGCGCAGAATTTGCAGGTGGTACATGTTGACCACCAGAATGCTGGAGAGCAGCAGAATGCCAACAAAAGCCACCAATGCTCGGCGGACAAAAAGTTTCTGTTCGGCAGTGTAATCGCGAAAGGCGTTGCTCTGTAATTTCATCCGCTACATTTATTGTCTGGGGTTGTCAGGCGTTTATTCACGATGATAAGGATGATTCGTGGTGATGCTCCACGCACGATACAGGCTTTCCGCTACCAGCACACGCACCAGCGGATGTGGCAACGTGAGCGCTGACAGTGACCAGCTTTGTTCAGCAGCGGCTTTGCACGCGGGCGCCAGTCCTTCCGGACCGCCGATTAACAGGCTGACATCGCGGCCATCCAGTTTCCAGCGTTCAAGCTGCTGCGCCAGCTGTGGGGTTTCCCACGGCTGTCCGGGGATATCCAGCGTGACAATACGATTGCCTTTACCCACGGCGGCCAGCATCGCTTCACCTTCTTTTTCAAGAATGCGTTTGATGTCAGCGTTCTTGCCGCGTTTGCCGGCAGTTACTTCGATCAGTTCAAACGGCATATCTTTCGGGAAGCGGCGCAGATACTCCATGAAACCGGTCTGAACCCAGTCGGGCATTTTGGTGCCGACGGCCACAAGCTGCAGTTTCACGTCTTAGCTCCAGAGTTTTTCCAGCTCGTACAGCTGGCGGCTCTCTGCTTCCATCACGTGCACAATCACGTCACCCAGGTCAACGACCACCCAATCGGAGGCGGTTTTGCTGTCTACACCCAGCGGCTTAAGGCCCGCAGTGCGCGATTCCTGCACCACATGATCGGCGATAGAAGCGACGTGACGTGTTGAAGTGCCGGTGCAAATGATCATGCAATCGGTGATGCTGGATTTGCCCTGAACATCAATAGCAATGATGTCCTGGCCTTTGAGATCATCAATCTTATCAATAACGAACTCTTGGAGTGCTTTACCTTGCAAAAGGTTCCCCTTAAAAACAGGTGATTACGGACGGGCTAACGATGCGAGAAAGGTAGCCGAAAATGAAGCGGCGCAGTATAGCATGCTGCCTTTAGCTGCGATATAAGCCAACGCTATCGATGTAGCCGATCACTGCATCTGGCAGTAAATCCGCGCAGGAGATGCCTGCATGGCGGCGCTGACGGATTTCGGTGGCGGAAATGTCGAACAGCGGCGTATCCGCCAGCCAGATGTGTCCCGCCGGTGCGTGATGGAGTTGCTGCACCTCATCGGCGAGATGCTCATCAAGCCACTGCTGCATCTCTGGCGTCTCCATCTGCGCGGCGTAACCTGGACGCTTACACACCAGCAAATGGCACAGCGACAATAGATCCTGCCAGCGATGCCATTTGGCTAACGTTAGCAGAGAATCCTGACCAATGATAAACCCGAGGGGCTGTTCTGGGCCGCGTTCCGCACGCAGTGCTTCCAGCGTGGCAACTGTCCAGGACGGCGTTGCACGCGCCAGTTCACGCGTATCGATATCAAACAGCGGGCGATCGGCAATAGCACAGCGCAGCATCTCAACGCGCTGTTGCGCACTGGCTTCCGGCTGCGGGCGATGCGGCGGCACGTTGTTCGGCAGCAGCGTGACCTTTTTTAATCCCACTTGCTGTGCCAGCGCTTCTACCGAGCGCAAATGGCCGTAGTGAATCGGATCGAAGGTGCCGCCAAACAGAGCGTAGAGTTTAGACATCAGTAAAGCTCAATGGGAAATCGCGGTGACACAGCAGCAGCGACAGTGTTTCCAGCTGCGGCCACAGGTTTTGTCCGTAATCCTGCTTCATGCTGAGTTCCAGCTCTGCCAGCAAATGCACCGCGCGCTGTAAACGCTGTGCATCAAGGCGCTGCAAGGCTTCAGTAAACAGCGCGCGACGGTTTTGCCAGATACGTTGCTGATCCATCAGCGTGCGCAGCGCTTGTTTCGCCTGATTCCGCTGCAGGTGCAGCAGCGTGAGTAAATCGCGTTGCAGCGTGCGCAGTAGAATCACCGCTTCGCTGTCCTCTTTCTCCAGCTGATGCAGGATGTGCAGGGCGCGTTTACTTTTCCCTGCCAGCAATGCATCCACCCAATGGAACGGGGTAAAGTGCGCGGCATCGTTGACGGCGGCTTCCACGCGCGGCAGCGTTAATTTGCCATCCGGCCACAGCAGCGATAAGCGTTCCAGCGCCTGCGACAGCGCCAGCAGATTCCCTTCGTAGCAGTAGCAAAGCAACTGGATCGCCGCATCATCTACGCTGAGTTTCATCGCTTTGGCGCGACTCGCCACCCAGCGCGGTAGCTGTGCCTGTTCAGGGGTCTGGCACGGAACCATTACCGCCTGCGTACTCAGCGCCTTGAACCAGGCGCTGTTCTCCTGCGCTTTGGTCAGTTTCGCCAGACGCAGCACCAGCAAAATATCGCTGTGCAGCAGCGTGGAGAGTTTCACTAACTGCTCGGCGATAGCGGCATTGGGGCCGTTTTCGGGCAGTTGCAGCGTCAGGGTTTGGCGTTGGGTAAACAGGCTGAGCGATTGGCAGCTAACGAAGATCGCATCCCAATCGGTTTGCGCATCAATGGTGACGCTGAAGTGCTCTTCAAATCCCTGTGCGCTGGCGGTAGCACGGATTGCATCCGCGCTTTCCTGAATCAGCAGAGGTTCATTACCGGTGAGAAAATAACAGGCGCGCAGCCCCTCTCGAAGCTGCGCGCTCAGTTGTTCAGGATAAATCCTGATCATTGCAGACTGGTAGCTGACGAAGAGGACACTTCCGGTGAGTTCTGTCCCGGTGCAATCGTCTCAGGCTGCGGCAAAGTATCTTTGTTGCTTTCCTGCGCGGCATGCACGGTCAGCAGTTTGCGTACTAACTGCTCGGACGCGCGCTGACGCATCTCCTGCACGATCATATCTTGCTCGGCATCCTTCGCCAGTGCGGCGTTCGGGTTGTCGAAGAAAGAACGATACACGGTGGTGCTGATCGGGTAGATACCTTTACCCGGCAGCAGAACCTGTGCGGTGACCGTCATCACCAGCGAGTATTCCGCGGTGGTACCGCTGATAAACACCGATGCGGTATCACGTCCCTGGCCTTCAGCACCCAGACGCAGCGTTGGGTATTTGGCGCTGGCCGCTTTGCTGTCTTCAATGATGGTGACATTGTTGATGCGCAGCTGCTGGCGCACGGCACGCGCCAGTGGGCCATAGGGATCGCCGCTCTGGACGATAAGGGTTTTCATCTCACTCGGCACCGAGGTGGTGCCGCGGGGGTGGAAACCACAGCCTGCGGTAATCACTACCGCAAGCAGGACAAACAGCCTGATAATCAGTTGTCGCACAGTTCCTCCTGAACTTAACCTACGACCAGGTTAAGCAGTTTGCCAGGGACATAAATCACTTTACGAATGGTGACGCCATCCAGATATTTCGCCACCAAATGCTCCTGCGCAGCACGCGCCTGCACCTGCTCCTGCGTGGCATCCGGCGCAACGGTAATCTTGCCGCGCACTTTGCCATTCACCTGCACTACCACCAGCAGCGAATCTTCCACCATGGCCGCTTCATCGGCTACCGGCCAGCTGGCTTCGTCGATGCTGCCTTCGCCGCCCAGCGCTTGCCACAATACATAGCTGGCGTGCGGAGTGAATGGATAGAGCAGACGCGTCACTGCGACCAGCGCTTCCTGCAGCAGCGCGCGATCTTGCTCGCTCTCCTGCGGGGCACGGATCAGTTTGTTCATCAGCTCCATAATGGCAGCGATGGCGGTGTTGAACGTCTGACGACGACCCACATCATCGGCCACTTTGGCGATGGTTTTGTGCAGATCGCGACGCAACGCTTTCTGGTCGTCATTCAGGTTATTGACGTCCAGCGCCACGGTCGCGCCTTTCGCAATGTGCTCGTAAGCCAGTTTCCATACGCGCTTCAGGAAGCGGTTAGCACCTTCAACGCCCGATTCCTGCCACTCCAGCGTCATCTCTGCTGGCGAAGCAAACATCATGAACAGACGAACGGTATCTGCACCGTAACGCTCAACCATCAGCTGGGGATCGATGCCGTTGTTTTTCGACTTCGACATTTTGCTCATGCCGGCGTAAATCACTTCACGACCTTCGTTGTCGGTGGCTTTGATAATGCGGCCTTTCTCGTCGCGTTCTACGGTCACGTCAACCGGAGAAACCCAGTTACGCTCGCCGTTCACGCCGAGGTAGTAGAACGCATCAGCCAGCACCATGCCCTGACACAGCAGGCGTTTGGCCGGCTCATCAGAGTTCACCAGGCCAGCATCACGCAGCAGCTTGTGATAGAAGCGGAAATACATCAGGTGCATGATGGCGTGTTCGATACCGCCAACATACTGATCGACCGGTAGCCAGTAGTTCGCCGCCGCCGGATCCAGCATGCCTTCATGATAGTTGGCGCAGGTATAACGCGCGTAATACCAGGATGACTCCATAAAGGTGTCAAAGGTGTCGGTTTCACGCAGCGCAGGCTGGCCATTAACGGTGGTTTTGGCCCACTCAGGATCGGCTTTGATTGGGCTGGTGATACCATCCATCACCACGTCTTCTGGCAGGATGACCGGCAACTGATCTTCTGGCGTTGGCATCACGGTGCCATCTTCCAACGTCACCATTGGAATTGGCGCGCCCCAGTAACGTTGACGGGAAACGCCCCAGTCGCGCAGACGGTAATTGACTTTACGCACGCCCACGCCTTTGGCAGCCAGCGCATCGGCGATGGCGTTAAAGCCCGCCTGATGATCCAGACCGTTGTATTCACCCGAGTTGAACAGCGCGCCTTTTTCGGTCATCGCGGCAGCACTCAGGTCCGGTTCAGAACCGTCGAGATTCAGGATCACCGGCTTAATGTTCAGGTTGTACTTGGTAGCGAACTCCCAGTCACGCTGATCGTGGCCTGGAACAGCCATTACCGCGCCGGTGCCGTATTCCATCAGCACGAAGTTAGCGACCCACACCGGAATTTCTTCACCGGTCAGCGGATGGATAGCGAACAGGCCGGTGGCCACGCCTTTCTTCTCCATCGTTGCCATATCGGCTTCGGCGACTTTGGTGGTACGGCATTCGTCGATAAATTCAGCCAGCGCAGGATTAGTGGCAGCTGCTTGCTGCGCCAGTGGGTGACCTGCGGCAACCGCCACATAGGTTGCACCCATAAAGGTATCTGGACGGGTGGTGTAAACGGTCAGCTTCTCAGCGCTGTTGGCAACGTCAAAGGTGATTTCCACGCCTTCAGAGCGGCCAATCCAGTTGCGCTGCATGGTTTTGACCTGCTCCGGCCAATCTTCCAGCTTATCGAGATCGTTGAGCAGCTCCTCCGCATAAGCGGTGATTTTGACGAACCACTGTGGAATCTCTTTGCGCTCAACTTTGGTATCACAGCGCCAGCAGCAGCCGTCGATAACCTGTTCGTTGGCCAGCACGGTCTGATCGTTCGGGCACCAGTTCACCGCCGAGGTCTTTTTATAGACCATGTCTTTTTCATACAGCTTAGTGAAGAACCACTGTTCCCAGCGATAGTATTCTGGCTGGCAGGTCGCCAGTTCGCGGCTCCAGTCATAGCCAAAACCCAGTAATTTCAGCTGGTTCTTCATGTAGGCGATGTTGTCGTACGTCCACGGCGCCGGCGCGGTGTTGTTTTTCACCGCAGCACCTTCGGCTGGCAGACCAAACGCATCCCAGCCAATTGGCTGCAGAACGTTTTTGCCGAGCATACGCTGGTAACGCGCAATCACATCGCCAATGGTGTAATTACGTACGTGCCCCATGTGCAGGCGGCCAGAAGGATAGGGCAGCATCGAAAGGCAATAATATTTCTCTTTGCCTTCCTGCTCGGTCACTTTAAAGGTTTCGTTTTCGTCCCAGTGTTGTTGGACGCGGGATTCTATCTCTTCCGGGCGGTATTGCTCTTGCATGGCTGCCTGTGGTCCTTTGTGAAAATCGCTAAGCATACTTTTAGATCCGCATAGCATACCCATAAGGCTGCGCATCAACAACTTTTCACGCCCTCGCCGGCCGGATTTCTGCCGAATGCGCCGCCGCTTTCACCCTTTTGTGATTTCTCCACTTGCTGCCGATGCAATTGTGACAAAACCGCTAAACTTAACAGCAGTGTCCGCAGCGGAAAGGAGAATAAAATGAATAACGTGGCGCAGGAATACCGTGCAACGATTGAAGCATTATCCCAACGATTGGATCATGGCGAGCGCGATGTTGATGCGTTGGTGGCCGAGGCGCGGCAAAGTTTGCTGGCGAAAAAAACGTTGTCACCCGCCGAGGTCAATGAAGTGATGCGCGCCGTGCGGCGCGATTTACACGAGTTTGCGCTGAGCTATCAGGAGTCTTCTGATGTGGTCGGCGATTCAGTGTTTTTGCGCGTGATTCGTGAAAGCCTGTGGAAAGAGCTGGCGGATATCACCGATAAAAGTCAGCTCGAGTGGCGTGAAGTGTTTCAGGATTTGCGCCATCACGGCGTCTACCAGAGCGGTGAAGTGGTGGGGCTGGGGAATTTAGTCTGTGAGAAGTGCGGCTTCACACGGGCGATTTATACGCCAGAGAGCTTAACGCGCTGCCCGGAGTGCGGGCACGATCAGTTCCAGCGCCAGCCGTTTGAACCCTGATGTTATGAATGTATAACCCCCGCGCGATGAATCGCGCCGCTACGGGTACGAGCACTTATCGTAGCGGCGCAATTTATTGCGCTAATCAGTGCAGGATCTTCGCCAGGAAGTCTTTCGCACGATCGGATTGCGGATTGTTAAAGAAGTCATCCTTATTGGTGTCTTCAATAATTTTCCCCTCATCCATAAAGATCACGCGGTTAGCGACTTTGCGCGCAAAGCCCATTTCATGCGTTACCACCATCATGGTCATGCCTTCATTCGCCAGCTCAACCATCACGTCCAACACTTCGTTGATCATTTCAGGATCAAGCGCTGACGTCGGCTCATCAAACAGCATCGCCACCGGATCCATGCACAACGCACGCGCGATTGCTACGCGCTGCTGCTGGCCGCCGGAAAGCTGGCCGGGAAACTTATCCGCGTGCGCAGAGAGCCCAACACGTTTTAGCAAGCCCTGCGCTTTCTCACGCGAGGCCGCTTTATCACGCTTCAGCACTTTGACCTGCGCCAGCGTCAGGTTCTCGATAATGCTGAGATGAGGGAACAGCTCGAAGTGCTGGAACACCATGCCCACTTTGCTACGCAATTGAGCGAGGTTGGTTTTTTTGTTGTTCACTTCGGTGCCGGTCACCTGAATGCTGCCCTTTTGAATCGGCTCCAGACCGTTCACGGTTTTAATCAGCGTTGATTTACCTGAGCCAGACGGACCGCAGACCACCACCACTTCACCTTTTTTCACTTCGGTGGAGCAGTCGGTCAGCACCTGAAAGTGCCCATACCACTTTGAAACATTTTTCAGGCTAATCATTTAAACCGTCCTCTTTCTTTTCAGATAGGTAACCAACAGCGAAGCGCTCAGGCTGATCACAAAGTAGACCAGACCAGCAAACAAAATCATTTCAACCTGGGTTCCGTCACGCTCACCTATGGTTGAAGCGGTGCGGAAGAAATCGGCCAGGCTCAGTACATACACCAGCGAGGTATCCTGGAACAGCACGATGCCTTGCGTCAGCAGCAGCGGCACCATGGCGCGGAACGCCTGCGGCAATACGATCAGTTTCATTGATTGCCAGTGCGTCATGCCGAGCGCCAGCGCGGCATTGGACTGCCCGCGTGAGATGCTCTGAATACCGGCGCGGATGATTTCCGAATAGTACGCGGCCTCAAATAGCGCAAATGCCACCATGGCTGAAATCAGGCGGATATCGGATTTAGGCGATAAGCCCAGCACCTGTTGCAGGAAGGCGGGCACCACCAAATAGAACCACAGCAGCACCATCACCAAGGGTACGGAGCGGAACAGGTTGACGTACAGCTTGGCAAACCAGCGTATCGGCGCAATCGGCGACAAGCGCATCACCGCCAAAATCGTGCCCCAGATAATGCCAAACACCACGGCAATCGCGGTGATCTTGAAGGTAATGATCAACCCGTTCCACAAGTAAGGCAGGCTGGGAACAATTGAACTCCAGTCAAACTCGTACATTATTTGCCTCCCATATTGCCAGGCAGGCGAATTTTGCGTTCTACCACACTCATAATCAGCATGATGACCAGGTTAATGCCGACGTACGCCAGAGTGATGGCGGTAAAGGATTCATAGGCATGCGCGGAGTAATCCAGCAGCTTGCCGGCCTGCGCCGCCATATCCACCAGTCCGATGGTTGAGGCGATCGCCGAGTTCTTCACCAGATTAAGCATTTCCGACGTCATCGGCGGCACAATCACGCGATAGGCATTCGGCAGCAGCACATAGCGATAGGTTTGCGGCAGCGTCAGGCCCATCGCCAGGCCGGCATTTTTCTGACCGCGTGGCAGCGACTGAATCGCCGCGCGTACCTGTTCACAGACGCGCGCTGCGGTGAACAAACCAAGGCAAATCGTCGAGGAGACGAAGAACTGAATATTGGGATCCAATTCCGACTTAAACCACATGCCCAGCTTTTCGCCCACCAGTTCTGGCGCAACCAGATACCAGAAGAAGAACTGCACAATCAGCGGGATATTACGGAATAGCTCCACGTAGCAGGTGCCAATTGCCGCCAACAGGCGGTTGGGCACGGTACGCAGAATGCCAAATAAGGAACCTACCAGGAAGGCGATAATCCAGGCGCAGCAGGACACCGCAATGGTGACCTGAAAACCGGACCACAGCCAGCCGAGGTAAGTCGTATTGCCGAACGGGGCCTGTTCAAGAAAAATGCCCCAGTTCCAATCGATACCCATAACGAGCTCCGGTAAAAAAAGGGTAGCGAGGCTACCCATAAGATTGTTGAGCGGTGTCTTGCATCCTGCTTCAGGGGAACGGCCTGTTACAGTCTGTCTGTCCGCACCGCATGTTCAGCAATCGAGAGGGCAGCGGGGCTGCCCTTGTTGTCGTTGTTAATTCAGAGTGCTTTGTCGTTCGGTGCTTTGAACAGGGCCTGCATATCGCTTGAGAGTTCGAAGTTCAGGTTCAGATTCTTCGGTGGAATCGGTTTTTTGAACCAGGTTTCAAACCATTTTGAGGCTTCGCCAGAGGTTTGCGCTTTAGCAATGGTTTCATCCATCAGATGTTTGAACTGTGGATCCTGATTACGCAGCATGCAGCCGTAAGCTTCTTTCGACTGCGGTGTACCCACGATGTCCCAGTTGTCTGGCTTCTTGGCTTTGGCACGTTCACCTGCCAGCAGCGCGTCATCCATCATGAAGGCCACAGCACGACCGGTTTCCAGCGTACGGAAAGAATCGCCATGGTCTTTCGCGCTGATGATGCGCATATCCATTTTTTGCTCGTCGTTCAGTTTGTGCAGCAGAACTTCTGAAGTGGTACCGGAGGTCACGACAACGGTTTTACCCTTCAGATCAGGGAAATCTTTGATGTCGCCGCCTTTTTTCACCAGCAGACGCGTACCGATGATGAACACGGTGTCAGAGAATGCCGCTTGCTTCTGACGCTCCAGGTTGTTGGTGGTAGAACCGCACTCAAAATCGTAAGTTCCGTTCTGCAACAGAGGAATACGGTTCTGCGAAGTAATCGGCAGCATTTTGATCTGCAAATCAGGCTTATTCAGTTTGGCTTTAATAGCCGCGATGATGGCGTTTGAATAATCCTGTGAATAGCCAACCACTTTTTGCTGGTTGTCATAGTAAGAAAAGGGAACTGATGATTCACGATGCCCAACGACGATCACGCCGCTATCATTGATTTTTTTCAGGGTACCGGTGAGATCTTCCGCCTGGGCCGCTCCCGCTGCTGCTCCCAACAGCAAAAGAGATAATGCCACTTTGCGTATCTGCATGTTCCAACTCCTTCGTATGGATGTCGCGCAGAACATAAACTGCGCAGATTGTGATGTTGTGTGTATTTCGTGCTGCTTTTTTTGTTATCCCATAGCGCAACCGCACGCAGGATAGTGATTAACATAGCGAATTGTTAACGCAATGAAACAAAAAAGTTTCTTTTTTGCGAGCCGCTCCGCACCAATAAAAGGCAAAAATTCCCCAATGCGCCAATAGAGTGCGCATCATTGCCATAAATTAGTGCGTAAAGGTTGCACTACGCTGACAAAAGCCGATGTTTGCGAAAATCACTGAAATAAATAGCAATGATCGTGCCAGCACGATGAAGAAGTGTAAAAAGCCAGCAGAGAATCGGGGAAAGCACCACGGAAGGAAGAGAAAACAGCGCATAAAAAAGGCGAAGTATTCACTTCGCCTGTTTGCATAGCTGCCTGAACTAGTGGCGACGGCGCAGAATGGCCACCACAATGCTAATCAACGTCACTAGCCACACTGGCCAGATGCCCGCTTTCGCATACGGCGTTTCACCCTTGGTTGGCGTGACTTTGGCTTCCAGCACATCGCGTGTGAACTGCGGCAACGCTTTCTCCACCTCACCATTGGCATTTACTACTGCGGTAACACCGTTATTGGTGGAGCGCAGTAACGGACGTCCCAGCTCCAGCGCACGCATGCGCGCCATCTGGAAATGCTGCCACGGTCCGATGGAGTGACCGAACCAGGCATCGTTGGAGACGGTCAGCAGGAAGTTGGTATCGGGACGGAAGTTGGCGCGCACTTGTTCGCCCAGCACGATCTCATAGCAGATAGCGCTGGTCAGGTGATAACCCGCTACTTTCAGCTGCGGCTGGACATAGGCGCCACGGCTGAAGGAGGACATCGGCAAATCGAAGAACGGCGCCAGCGGACGCAGCAACGCTTCCAGCGGCACAAACTCACCAAATGGCACCAGATGATTCTTCTGATAGCGGTTCTGGCTTTGATAGCTGTAAGGCTGCTCGCCACCCAGCACAATTACCGAGTTATAGTCGTGATAGCGATTATCGCCTTCCACGCGAGAATCCACGATACCGGTAATCAGTGAGCTGCCGCGCGCGCGCAGGTCAGCATCCAGCGCCCGCAGGAACGGCTGCTGGTTGCTTTCCAGATCGGTAATCGCTGATTCGGGCCAGATAATGATCGGTGCTTTGCCGATAAAAGGCTGGCTATAGGAGGTGTAAACGCGCAGCGTGTTCAGCAGTTGCTGCGGATCCCACTTCATCGACTGCGGAATATTGCCTTGCACCATCGCAACATCAACGCTGCGTTCCGGCAGCGGCTGATACCACTGCATCATGCGCAGCGGCCACGGCAGTAACAGCAGGAGCGCGGCGGCTATCAAGCTTTTCACCGTACGATGATGCAGCGCGTGCACCAGCAAGCCGGCGATCACCATCAACAGGAAGGTAATGGTTTCAACGCCTGCGAGCGGCGCGAGGCCTTTTAGCGGACCGTCAATCTGGCTGTAGCCAAACTGCAGCCACGGAAAGCCGGTGAGCACCCAACCGCGCAGGAATTCGCTAATCTGCCACAGCGCGGGTGCCGCTAAAGCCAAACGCCACAGCGTGGCGCGCGGCCAGAAACGGTTGAGCAGAAGGGCAAACAGCATCGGATAAAGCGACAGATAAGCCGCCAGCAGAATCACCAGCAAGATGTTTACCGGGCCGGGCATGCCGCCAAAGGTGGCGATGCTGACGTAAACCCAATTGATGCCGCTGCCAAACAGTCCAAAGCCCCAAACGAAGCCGATTGCCGCAGCCTGCGCAGTGCGACGTTCCAGCAGCAACAGTTGCAGACCAAACAGCGAAATTATCGCCGCAGGCCAGAAATCGTAGGGGGAAAAGGAAAGGGTGCCAATGGCACCCGTAACTAACGCCAGCAGCAGGCGAACCCGCTGCTGCGAGTAAAGAGAGGCTAAAGCCATAAAGTTATTCGTCTTCCAGTTGCGGTTGTGGTGAGTCTTCCGGAATTTTTACATGCACCTGGATGATACGGCGGCTGTCAGCCATGGCGACTTTGAACTGATAGCCATCAATGACAATACTTTCGCCGCGAGCGGGAAGGTGGCCGAATCCCTGCATGACCAATCCGCCAATGGTATCGACTTCGTCATCGCTGAAATCGGTGCCAAAGACCTCATTAAAATCTTCAATTTGCGTTAAGGCGCGCATGGTGTAGGTGTAACGATTGAGCTGGCGGATATCACGATCTTCTTCATCGTCATACTCATCTTCAATTTCGCCAACAATCAGCTCAAGAATATCTTCAATGGTCACCAGACCAGAGACGCCACCAAATTCATCAATGACAATCGCCATGTGATAACGCTGCGAGCGGAACTCCTTCAGCATGCGATCGACGCGCTTGCTTTCAGGAACCACCACGGCGGTGCGCAGCACTTTTTCCATGCTGAACGGCTCAGACGCGCTGGCCATAAACGGCAGCAGGTCTTTGGCCATCAAAATGCCTTCAACATGGTCTTTGTCTTCGCTGATCACCGGGAAGCGTGAGTGGGCGGATTCAATAATCACCGCAAGGCACTCTTCCAGCGTTTGGTTGCGTTTCAGGGTGATCATTTGCGAGCGAGGGATCATGATGTCGCGCACGCGCTGTTCGGCAATGTCCAGCACCCCTTCGAGCATGTCGCGGGTGTCCTGATCAATCAGCTCTTTTTGCTCAGAATCGCGGATTAACCCCAGCAGTTCATCACGGTTTTTGGGTTCACCGTGAAACAGTTGGTTGATTAACAGGGAGAAAAATCCCTTTTTACTACTGGGTGCGTCGCTGTTTTGAGAATGGTCGTCGCTCATGGCGTTTTTATTTCGTTCTCTCTAATGAGGGATTGGGGCTGCTGGCATCCGCGCCAGCAGCGCAATAACCTGAACCAGCGGCTCAGGCGTCTTCTTTCTCCGAAATGTACGGATCAGGATAACCAAGAGCAAGCATTATCTCGGTCTCCAGCGCCTCCATCTCTTCGGCTTCTTCATCTTCGATATGGTCGTAACCCAGCAGATGCAGCGTACCGTGCACCACCATATGCGCCCAGTGGGCTTCGACGGTTCTGCCTTGTTCAGCAGCCTCTTGCTCGACAACCTGACGGCAAATAATCAGATCGCCGAGCAGTGGCAGTTCAATTCCCGGCGGTGCTTCAAACGGGAATGACAGCACGTTGGTCGGCTTATCTTTGCCGCGATAAGTCAGATTAAGCTCATTACTCTCGGCTTCATCCACCAGACGAATCGTGACTTCGCTTTCTGGTTGAAACGGCGTTACCGCCGCTTCCAGCCAGCGTTGAAAATCACTCTCCGCTGGCAGATGGTTTTCATCGGCGCAGGCCAGTTGTAAATCAAGAATCACCGCGCTCATGAACGCTCCTGCGGGCTGGTTTGGCTGGCAAGCTGAGCCGCGATAGCTTCGCGTTTGCGCTCTTCTGCCTGTTGATCACGGCGTTTCTGGTCGGCGGTTTCCCAGGCTTCATAAGCATTCACGATGCGTGCGACAACCGGATGACGCACCACGTCTTCGCTGTGGAAAAAGTTAAAGCTAATCTCATCGACTTCTGCCAGCACTTCAATGGCGTGGCGCAGGCCGGATTTGGTGCTGCGCGGCAAGTCAATCTGCGTGATATCGCCGGTAATGACCGCTTTCGAATTAAAGCCGATACGCGTCAGGAACATCTTCATCTGTTCGATAGTGGTGTTCTGGCTCTCATCGAGAATCACAAAGGCGTCGTTCAGCGTGCGTCCGCGCATGTAGGCCAGCGGAGCCACTTCAATCACGTTGCGCTCAATCAGTTTCTCTACGCGCTCAAAGCCGAGCATTTCGAACAGCGCGTCGTACAGCGGGCGCAGGTAGGGATCGACCTTCTGGCTGAGATCGCCAGGCAGGAAGCCGAGTTTCTCACCCGCTTCAACCGCCGGACGCGTCAGCAGAATACGGCGAATCTCCTGACGCTCCAGCGCATCCACTGCGGCAGCGACCGCCAGATAGGTTTTACCGGTACCTGCCGGGCCGATACCAAAGGTAATGTCGTGGGAGAAGATATTAGCGATGTACTGCGCCTGGTTAGGCGTACGCGGTTTGATTACGCCACGCTTGGTTTTGATGTTCACCGCTTTGCCGAATTCCGGCACGCTCTCAGCGCTCTGTTCCAGAACGCCGCTCTCTTTGATTGCCAGGTGAATCTGGTCCGGTTCGATATCTTTGATCTGACCGCGCATTGGGGCGGTATCAACATACAGCGTGCGCAGGATATTGACGGCAGCGTCCACACAGAGCGAGCGGCCGGTAAGCGTGAATTGGTTGTCACGGCGTTTGATTTCAAGGCCCAAACGGCGCTCCAGCTGTTTCACATTGTCATCCATCGGACCGCACAAGCTCATCAGTCGTTGGTTATCTGCCGGTTCAAGGGCGATTTCACGCGTTTCGATATTCAAATGAATCCTTAAGGTCACTCAGGGCCAGTTGAAAAGGTGTGCCGGATGTCGAAGAGCAATCTCTCCACATCTTTATGAAATTATTTATGGCGCTGCGCACTGGCGCAAGCTTCAGAGTCGATATTTGGGCAGCACTTGTGGAAAGCAAGGGCCTGGGGATGAAACAGGCGACAGCGCTTTGTGCGCTATCGCTCAACGTTCGAGGTTTCAAGGCTGGAACAGTCCGACGCCGATGTCGTTCTCTTTGCGGGTACGCGCAATCACTGACGCCGGGCTTTCGGCCACACGGAGCGCCATTTGATCTTCGGTGCGCACCAGCACGCCGCGCAGGGAGCTGGCATAGACATCAACAATTTCGACATCAACAAACTTCCCGATCATTTCAACCGGTGCTTCGAAGTTCACCACGCGGTTATTATCGGTGCGGCCGGTCAGTTCCATCACATTTTTACGCGAAATGCCTTCCACCAGCACGCGCTGCGTGGTGCCCAGCATGCGGCGGCTCCACGCCATCACCTGCTGATTGATGCGGTCCTGCAGGATGAAAAGACGCTGCTTTTTCTCCTCTTCTGTCACATCGTCGGGCAGATCGGCGGCCGGCGTGCCTGGGCGCATGGAGTAGATAAAGCTGAAGCTGACATCGAAATTCACTTCACCGACCAGCTTCATGGTCTGCTCAAAATCCTGCTGCGTTTCGCCGGGGAAACCGATGATGAAATCAGAGCTCAGCTGGATATCCGGCCGTGCGGCTTTCAGCTTGCGGATAATCGCTTTGTACTCGAGTGCGGTGTGCGCGCGCTTCATCAGCGTCAGGATGCGATCTGATCCGCTCTGAACCGGCAGATGCAGGAAGCTCGCCAGCTCGGGTGTATCGCGGTAAACCTCGATGATGTCATCGGTAAATTCAATAGGATGGCTGGTGGTGAAGCGAATACGGTCAATGCCGTCGATCGCCGCCACTAAGCGCAGCAACTCAGCAAAGGTGCAGATATCGCCATCAAAGGTGGCGCCGCGATAGGCGTTGACGTTCTGGCCCAGCAGGTTGACTTCACGTACGCCCTGAGCGGCAAGCTGGGCGATTTCCAGCAGAATATCGTCGCTCGGACGGCTGACTTCCTCGCCGCGCGTGTAAGGCACCACGCAGAAAGTACAATATTTGTTGCAGCCTTCCATGATCGACACAAAGGCGGTTGGGCCATCGGCGCGCGGTTCTGGCAGGCGATCAAACTTCTCAATTTCAGGGAAGCTGATGTCAACAACCGGGCTTTTACTGCCGCGCACGGTGTTAATCATCTCCGGCAGACGATGCAAGGTCTGCGGGCCAAAGACGATATCGACGTAACTGGCGCGCTGGCGCAGACGTTCACCTTCTTGTGAGGCCACGCAGCCACCCACGCCGATGATCAGATCGGGATTGCTCGCTTTCAGCTTTTTCCAACGGCCTAACAGAGCAAAAACCTTCTCCTGCGCCTTTTCACGGATGGAGCATGTGTTGAGCAGCAGAACGTCCGCCTCTTCAGCTTCCTCGGTAAGGGTGTAGCCGTGCGTGCTGTTCAGCAGATCGGCCATCTTCGATGAATCGTATTCATTCATCTGACAGCCCCAGGTTTTGATGTGCAGTTTTTTGGTCATCGAACTAGCCATTGATTCAAGCGAAGTGCAGGGCGCGTATTGTAATGCTTCGACGCTGTTGTTACCAGGCTTCACGCATCTGCATCGCATCGCGCTGCTAATTTCCGGTACACTTTAGCTATCAACGTGATGCTGGAAGGTTTCACGGCAAAAAGAAGGATTAGAGTCGATGCAGGATTCACATTTTGATGTGGTGATCGTGGGCGGTGGCATGGTTGGTGCGGCGCTGGCGTGTGGCCTGGCGCAGCAGCAGTTTCGCGTAGCGGTCATTGAACGGGCGGAACCGGCAAGCTTTGATGCCGGCAGCGAGCCAGATGTGCGTATCTCCGCCATCGGTGCGTCGTCGGTGGCGCTGCTGCAGCAACTGGATGTCTGGCAGCGTGTGCAGGCGATGCGCTGTGCGCCCTATCGCCAGTTGGAAACCTGGGAGTGGCAAAACGCGCATGTGAAGTTTGATGCGGCGTCGCTTGGGTTGCCCGAGCTGGGCTTTATGGTGGAAAACAGCGTGCTGCAGCGTGCGCTGTGGGAAAAAATGCAGCAAGAGGGCATCACACTGATCTGCCCGGCGAGCTTGCAGGGTTTGCAGCCGCACAGCGCTGGCTGGCAGGTGCAACTCGATAACGGCCAAACGTTGGATGCGCGTTTAGTGGTCGGCGCAGATGGTGCTAACTCGCGTGTGCGTCAGTTAGCGGGTATTGGCGTGCGCGGCTGGAACTATGCGCAATCCTGCATGCTGATAAGCGTGGAGTGCGAGCAGGAGGCGGGCGATGCCACCTGGCAGCAGTTTACGCCGCAAGGGCCGCGCGCTTTCCTGCCGCTGTTTGATCGTCGTGCTTCGCTGGTGTGGTACGACGCGCCAGCACGAATTCGTCAGCTGCAAAGTTTGCCGCTCCCGCAACTGGAGAAAGAGATTTATGCTCACTTCCCGGCACGCGTTGGCCGTATTCAGGTCAAAACTGCGGCCTCTTTCCCGCTGGTGCGACGTCATGCAACACGTTATGTGATGCCGGGATTGGCGCTGGTGGGGGATGCGGCGCACACCATCAATCCGCTGGCCGGACAGGGCGTTAATTTGGGCTATAGGGATGTGGATGCGTTGATCACGACGCTGGTCGAGGCGCGCAACCAGGCGGAGCTCTGGTCATCGGATGCTGTGCTGCAGCGTTATCATCGTCAGCGTTACAAAGATAATTTACTGATGCAGGGCGGTATGGATCTGTTCTACTTCGCGTTTAGCAATAAACTGCCGCCGCTGCGTTTTGCGCGAAACCTGGCGCTGATTGCGGCGGAGAATGCCGGAGCCTTGAAACGTAAGGTGCTGCGTTACGCATTAGGTTTGTGATTGTAGGGAGCGTATTGATGCGCTCCTGATCGAAAGTTTGCTCGCCATACTTTGCCAAACGCAGAAAACAATAAAGCCCGCATAAGCGGGCTTTATTGTGCAATTTGGCTGGGGTGCAGGGATTCGAACCCCGGAATGCTGGTATCAGAAACCAGTGCCTTACCGCTTGGCGACACCCCAATAGGTGTTTGATCAAATTGTCTTTTTATGGCTGGGGTGCAGGGATTCGAACCCCGGAATGCTGGTATCAGAAACCAGAGCCTTACCGCTTGGCGACACCCCAATAATTTGGTGGCTACGACGGGATTTGAACCTGTGACCCCATCATTATGAGTGATGTGCTCTAACCAGCTGAGCTACGTAGCCTTTGTACTGCTTACTGCGTCCGACGATGGCTGGGATACCTGGATTCGAACCAGGGAATGCCGGTATCAAAAACCGGTGCCTTACCGCTTGGCGATATCCCATTCGTCGACTTTGTATCCACAACATAATCCGGATTGGCTGGGGTACCAGGATTCGAACCTGGGAATGCTGGTATCAAAAACCAGTGCCTTACCGCTTGGCGATACCCCATCCGGCTGCCGAAGACTGAAATGGTGCGGGAGGCGAGACTTGAACTCGCACACCTTGCGGCGCTAGAACCTAAATCTAGTGCGTCTACCAATTTCGCCACTCCCGCAAAAAGATGGTGGCTACGACGGGATTTGAACCTGTGACCCCATCATTATGAGTGATGTGCTCTAACCAGCTGAGCTACGTAGCCATCTTTTTCGCGTAACCTTCATCGGCGTTGCGGGGCGCATTATGCGTATTGAGTCTTGTAGCGTCAACAATTTTTTTGCCGTTTTTCGCCTTAAAACGCCTGTTTGTCTGGCTTGTAACCAGGCTGGTGATTTATTCGGCAAATTTCAAAGGTTGTACGATAGATTGCATAAAAAAGGGCTCGAATGAGCCCCATATCTTGTTGAGTAAAAACCTTATTTATACGCGGACTGATGCACACCAACGGCGCGACCAGAAGGGTCATCCATGGATTTAAAGGCTTCATCCCACTCGATCGCTTTAGCCGAAGAACAGGCCACTGATGGACCGCCTGGCACACACTCTGCGGCGCTGGCGATCGGGAACAATTCCTCAAAGATTTCGCGATACAGATACGCTTCTTTCGAATTCGGCGTGTTGTACGGGAAGCGGAAGTGCGCAGTCGACAACTGTTGGTCGCTGATTTGCTTCGCCGCCACTTCTTTCAGCGTATCGATCCAGCTGTAGCCCACACCATCAGAGAACTGCTCTTTCTGACGCCACGCCACGCTCTCCGGCAGGTAAGAAGAGAAGCATTCGCGCAGGATATGTTTTTCCATCTTGCCGTTGCTGCCGCACAGTTTGTCTGCCGGGTTGATGCGCATCGCCACGTCGAGGAATTTCTTGTCGAGGAACGGCACACGCGCTTCCACGCCCCAGGCGGACATCGCTTTGTTGGCGCGAGCACAGTCAAACATGTGCAGAGCCAGCAGTTTACGCACGTTCTCTTCATGGAATTCTTTGGCGTTCGGCGCCTTATGGAAATAGAGGTAGCCGCCAAAGACTTCATCCGCACCTTCACCGGACAACACCATTTTGATGCCCATCGCTTTGATCTTACGCGACATTAAATACATCGGCGTAGAGGCGCGAATGGTGGTCACATCATAGGTTTCGATGTGGTAAATCACGTCACGGATCGCATCCAGGCCTTCCTGCACGGTGAAATGGATTTCGTGGTGCACGGTACCGAGGTGTTCTGCGACTGATTTCGCTGCTTTCAGGTCTGGAGAACCTTCCAGGCCAACCGCGAAGGAGTGCAGCTGCGGCCACCATGCATCGCTCTTATCCGCATCTTCAACACGTTTCGCAGCAAAGCGCTTGGTCACGGCAGAAATGATGGAGGAGTCCAGGCCGCCAGACAGCAGCACGCCGTAAGGCACGTCAGACATCAGGTGACTTTTTACTGACTCTTCCAGCGCATGTTTCAGCTCGGCGGCATCCGTAGTGTTATGCTCAACGGCGGAATATTCCATCCAGTCACGCTGCCAGTAACGACGGATTTCACCATCGGCGCTCGACATGTAGCTTCCCGGCGGGAACTCTTTGATGCTGCGGCACACTGGCACCAGCGCTTTCATCTCGGAAGCGACATATAGGTTGCCGTGCTCGTCGTTGCCCATATACAGCGGGATAATGCCGATATGGTCGCGACCAATCAGATATTGTTGCTTCACGCTGTCCCACAGAATGAAGGCGAACATGCCTTGCAGCTCGTCGAGGAAATCGACGCCTTTTTCCTGATACAGCGCGAGGATCACTTCACAGTCAGAACCGGTCTGGAAAGCGTAACGATCGCTCAACTCAGCACGCAGCGCCTGATGGTTGTAAATTTCGCCGTTAACAGCCAGTACGTGGGTGTGGTCAGCGTTATACAGCGGCTGTGCGCCGTTGTTAACGTCAACAATCGACAGACGCTCATGCACCAGAATGGCTTTATCATCCGCATAAACACCTGACCAATCCGGGCCGCGGTGACGCATCAGACGAGAAGATTCCAGCGCTTTCTTGCGCAGCTCAATAGGATCGCTTTTCAGATCCAGCACACCAAAAATTGAACACATAACTGACTCCTGATCTCACCTTGTGGCGAAGTTATTTCTACGTTTGTCCGGCAGCCTTGGCTGCGTGATGTATAAGAAAATGCGCTAAATGGCGGTGTTAGTGCAAGTAAAATTGCGATTCTTTGATAAAAAGAATGTTCATGGGCAATTAATATTGAATATTATTCAATTATTACGTGTTTATTTTAGATGTCATCTAATGAAACTGCATTATCGTTCGTTTTGTAGGCATGTGGCGAGCGGTAAAGAAAGGCATAACCACAGAAAAAACAAAAGCCCTGCATAAGCAGGGCCATAAGGAGAGGTAATGGTTGGGATCAGAACAGGTCGATATCGGCGACCGATGGATAAATCCAATCCGGGCGGAAAGGCATCGCATCAATATCACTCAGTGTGGAAACGCCAGACAGCACCAGAATGGTTTCCAGACCCGCCTGGAAGCCTGCCAGAATGTCTGTCCGCAGGTTATCGCCGACAATGACCGTCTCTTCCGAATGCGCATGCATTTTGTTTAACGCCGCGCGCATGATGTACGGACTCGGTTTGCCGACGTAAAACGGTTTACGACCGGAGATGGTTTCGATACCGGCGCAGAGTGCTCCGCAGGCAGGAACAAAGCCGCGTGCATGTGTATCGGGATTAGTGGCGATAAAGCGGGCGCCATTTGCCACGAAGAAAGCGGCTTTATGCATCATTTCCCAGTTGAAGGAGCGGGTTTCGCCGACGATAACGAAATCTGGATTAACGTCGGTGATGGTGAAGCCAGCTTTATACAGCTCATGAATCAGCGCACCTTCGCCAATTACGTAGGCTTTTTTCCCTTCCTGACGGCGCAGGAAATCGGCGGTGGCCATCGCCGAGGTGTAAAACACCGAATCCGGTACGTCAATGCCGGCGTTGGCAAAGCGGTTCGCCAGATCCAGCGCGGTTTGCGAAGGATAGTTGGTCAACACCACCAACGGCATATCCTTCGCCAGAATGCGCTGCAGAAATTCGTTCGCGCCGGGAACGGCGGTATTGTCATGCATCAACACGCCGTCGATGTCACAGATTACGCTTTTAATCGTCATAGATTGCATCCGGTCGGGCCTGCTTGACAGCAGGCTGGTGATTACTCTTCCAGCAGATGTTGCAGCAAAATGCCATTCAGCATTGCGCGTTTTGCCAACGCAAAGGCGCCAATCGCCGAGCGATGATCGAGCTCGGAACGCACCACCGGCAGATTTTTACGGAAGGCAGGCAGCGTCTGCGTATTGATACACCCTTCAATGGCAGGAAACAGCACTTTATCGGCTTCAGTGATTTCACCGGCCAACACCACTTTTTGCGGATTGAACAGGTTGATGGCGATAGCAATCGCCTTGCCTAAATAGCGGCCGACATATTCAATCACTTCGCACGCCAGCGCGTCGCCATGATTAGCGGCGCGACAAATCTGCGGCATCAGGCAATCATTTAACGTTAGTGAACTGGGATACCCTTGATTCAGTAGATGACGTACGCGGTTTTCAATCGCGCCATTAGCCGCAATGGTTTCCAGACAGCCAAAGTTACCGCAGTGGCAGCGTTCACCCAGCGGATCAACCTGAATATGGCCAATCTCGCCCACGTTGCCGTTACTGCCGAGGAAAATGTGGCCGTTGGCGATGATTCCGGCACCGGTGCCGCGATGCAAACGCACCAGAATGGAGTCTGCGCAATCGCGACTTGCACCGAAGTAGTGCTCGGCCAGCGCCAGGCTACGGATGTCATGACCAACAAAGCTGGTGACGTTGAAGCGTTTTTTCAGGCTGGAAACCAGCGGCCAATGACTTACCGCGATGTGCGGCATGTAGCGAATGATGCCGTTAATGGGATCGACCAATCCGGGCAGAATCACCGAGATAGCAATCAGTTCATGAATCTTACGCTGATGCGCGGCCATAAAGGCGCTGATGGCATTGAACAGCGCGTTCTCCAGCGTTTCCTGCGTGCGCTCGGGCAGCGGATAATCTTCCTGCGCCAGCGATTTCCCGCTCAGATCAAACAGCGTCAAGGTCGCATCATTACGCCCTAAGCGCACGCCGATAGTATGAAAATGACGGGTTTCAGTAATGATGGAGATCGCGCGACGCCCACCGGTGGAGGCTTGTTGCTCCACCTCTTTGATGAGGCCGCGCTCAATGAGCTGGCGGGTAATTTTGGTGACACTGGCGGGCGCAAGCTGACTGTGTTCGGCAATCTGAATGCGCGAAATTGGCCCCTGCTGATCGATTAGCCGATAAACGGCTGCACTATTGAGTTGTTTAACAAGATCAACATTTCCTATTTGAGACTGGCCGCCAGTGGTCATTCAATGCTTACTCGCTGAGGACGTTGTCTCCGTTGACGAACGTCTTAGTGATTTGATAATCGCGGGTAAAGACAGTCAGGTTGGCGACTTTTCCTGCTTCGACCGTGCCTAACTGCTTCTCCACACCCATCGCCTGCGCTGGATAGAGCGTCGCCATACGCAGCGCTTCATCGAGAGCGATACCGCAATGTTCAACGCTGTTCTGCACCGCTTCAATCATGGTCAAGGCAGAACCGCTGAGCGTACCGTTCTCGTCAACGCACAGGCCATCGCGATAGTATATTGTTTTGCCTGCAAAAATAAATTGATCAATCGATGCGCCCGCCGGTGCTGTGGCATCCGTCACTAACACCAGTTTGTCGCCTTTAATGCGTTTTGCATTGCGCACATTAGCGTAATGGACATGTAAACCATCCGCAATGATGCCGCAGTATACATCAGGCGAATCAAACAGCGCACCGATCAGACCTGGCTCACGTCCAGCGAAGGTTGGCATGGCATTGTAGAGATGCGTAGCAAAGCTGACGCCCGCGCTGAAGCCAATTTTTGCTTCTTCATAGGTCGCGTTGGAGTGACCCGCTGACACGATGATACCGGCATCACGCAGCTGACGAATCACCTCGCTGCCTGCATTTTCAGGTGCCAGTGTGACTTTAGTGATGACGTCGGCATTGGCGCAGAGGAAATCCACCAGCTCGGCATCTGGCAGGCGAATCAATTCAGGATTGTGTGTACCTTTTTTAGCTTTATTCAGCCACGGACCTTCCAGATGCAGGCCGATTGCCTGATTCTGATGCTTCGCCAGGTAAGCGCGCATGGTTTCGACTGCGCGTCTCATCAGCGCATCGGTGCTGGTAATCAGTGTTGGCAAATAGCTGGTGCAGCCTGATTTCTCGTTGGCGCGCTGCATGATCTCCAGCGTCTCAACGCTTAACGCATTGATGTCATCATTGAACTGCACGCCGCCGCAGCCGTTAAGCTGCAAATCAATAAAACCAGGAGCGATAAACGCACCAGCCACATCCTGCTGTGCAATTGCCGCGTCCAGGGCATCACGCGGACACACGCGCTCAATCAGGCCATCTGCAATCACAACTGCATGATTGTCCAGAATTTCATGACCAGTAAAAATCCGGCCGTTCACTAATGCGTACATCGTTTCTCTCTCCCGGCTAAGCCTGCTGCCTGAAAGCAGCAGGTTTTGTTACAACGTGTTTTCACACACCTTTCATATTTTCCGCTTCCATTTCGCGGAAATATTTCACGGTTTTCACTTTCAGTTCCATGGTGGCTGGCTCGTCACATACCACGACAGATTTGGCATGTAGCTGCAGGCAGCTGATGGTCCACATATGGTTGACGTTACCTTCAACCGCAGCCTGCAGCGCTTGCGCTTTCAAGTGGCCGGTAACCAGAATCATCACTTCTTCAGCATCCAGCAGCGTACCGACACCGACCGTCAGGGCGTATTTCGGCACCTGATCCACATCACCATTAAAGAAGCGTGAATTTGCAATACGCGTATCGTGCGTCAGGGTTTTGATGCGGGTACGTGAGGAGAGGGAAGAAGCCGGTTCGTTAAAGGCGATGTGACCATCGTTGCCCACGCCGCCCATAAACAGGTTAATTTTGCCGTAAGCGCGGATCTTCTCTTCGTATTGGCGACATTCTGCGTCAATATCTTCGGCATTACCATTCAGAAGATTGATATTTTGCTGTTGAATATCAACATGATCGAAAAAGTTACGGTACATGAAACTGTGGTAACTTTCCGGATGCTCTTTTGGCAGGCCAACGTACTCATCCATGTTGAAGGTGACGACGTGCTTGAAACTAACCTGGCCCGCTTTGTGCATATCGATCAGGTGCTTGTAAGCTTCCAGCGGTGTTCCACCGGTTGGCAGACCCAGCACGAAGGGACGTTCTGCGCTAGGATTGAACGCATTAATGCGGTTAACAATGTGGCGTGCAGCCCATTTACCCACTTGGGTCGGTGTGGCCAAAGGGATCAGTCTCATGTCTTCACCTCAATTAAGATTGGAAATGTGGAGTTGCCGTTTCTCTGACAGTTTTGCCCTTAAGCGTAATGCGTTTAAGCGTAGCCACCAGGGATAAGTGCGACTCGATATTTTTTATCATAAAATAAGTTTGTGGTGCTGGCTAGCATTTCGCATTATCAAACCACCATTTTGGTGATTAAAGTCACAGTTGTAGTGGTTTTAATTTGCGAGGCGAATTAATTTATCTTTACACTGCGCCTCGTGGTGAAAAGTGTCATCAAGGTACCGGGCGACGGGATAATAAAATCAACCTGCGCCACGGCATAACGCCAGTCTCATAGGGGGAGAATAAGGTGAGTATTCTAGGATATCTGCAAAAGGTCGGCCGCGCGCTTATGGTGCCGGTAGCGACTTTGCCGGCAGCGGCAATCTTGATGGGCGTTGGATACTGGATCGATCCAGATAGCTGGGGCGCAGGCAATGCGCTGGCAGCACTGTTGATCAAATCGGGTTCGGCAATCATCGACAATATGCCAGTGCTGTTTGCCATTGGTGTGGCATACGGTATGTCAAAAGATAAAGACGGCGCTGCAGCGTTAACCGGTTTTGTCGGCTTTCTTGTTGTGACCACACTCTGTTCTCCGGCAGCGGTGGCAATGATTCAGAAGATGCCGGTGGAGCAAGTTCCCGCTGCCTTCGGTAAAATTAATAACCAGTTTGTTGGCATTCTTGTCGGGATTCTTTCTGCTGAAGTCTATAACCGCTTTAGTCATGTTGAACTGCCAAAAGCGTTATCCTTCTTTAGCGGTCGCCGTCTGGTGCCGATCCTTGTATCGTTCCTGATGATCCTGGTTGCGTTCATTCTGATGTATATCTGGCCGATCATTTTCGGTGGACTGGTAAGTTTTGGTGAGCATATTCAGAAGCTGGGTTCCGTCGGTGCGGGCATCTACGCCTTCTTTAACCGTCTGCTGATTCCTGTTGGCTTACACCACGCATTGAACTCGGTATTCTGGTTCGATGTTGCCGGTATCAACGATATTCCTAAATTCCTTGGCGGCGCACAGTCTATCGCTGAAGGTACAGGTATCCCAGGCATCACCGGTCGTTATCAGGCGGGCTTCTTCCCAATCATGATGTTTGGTCTTCCAGGTGCAGCGCTGGCAATTTACCACTGCGCACGCCCGGAAAACCGCGCTAAAGTCGGCGGCATTATGCTGGCGGCGGCCTTTGCCGCCTTCTTTACGGGTATCACTGAACCGCTGGAATTCTCCTTCATGTTCGTGGCGCCGGTGCTGTATGTGATTCACGCGGCACTGACCGGTCTTTCAGTTTTCATCGCCGCGAGCATGCAGTGGATTGCCGGTTTCGGCTTCAGTGCGGGTCTGGTGGATATGGTGCTGTCAACGCGCAACCCGCTGGCGGTGCACTGGTGGATGCTGATCCCACAAGGTCTGGTGTTCTTCGTTATCTACTACGTGGTATTCCGCTTCACCATCCAGAAATTCAACCTGATGACGCCGGGCCGCGAACTCTCTGCGGGCGATGAAACCGATGGTTATGACGTCAATGTCGATAACAGCGGCAACGGTGAAAGCCAAACTGAATCTCTGGCGCGTCGTTATATTGCGGCGGTAGGTGGCTCAGAAAACCTGACCAACATCGATGCCTGTATCACACGTCTACGTCTGAACGTTAAAGATTCCGCGCAGGTTAATGAAGGTGTCGCTAAACGTCTCGGTGCTTCAGGTGTGATTCGTCTGAACAAGCAGAGCGTACAGGTTATTGTCGGTACGCAGGCGGAAAGCATTGCAACAGCAATGAAAACCGTACTGAGCAAAGGTCCAGTTGCGGCATCTGCCGCGGCGTCAACGGCTGCTCCTGCTGCTGCTGTAAAACCGCAGGCGGTGCTGAACAGCGAAAAAGCCGTGATTGCTACGCTGCTGGCGCCAGTAACCGGTGACATCGTTGCGCTGGAAAATGTGCCTGACGAAGCATTCGCCAGCAAGGCAGTCGGTGATGGTCTGGCCATCAAGCCAACCGGCAAAACCGTGGTTGCGCCAACCGCCGGAACCGTGGTGAAGATCTTCAATACCAACCATGCGTTCTGCCTTGAGGCGGAAAACGGCGTCGAGATCGTGGTACATATGGGGCTGGATACAGTAGCGCTGGAAGGTAAAGGCTTCACGCGTCTGGTTGAAGAGGGCGCAACGGTCACTGCAGGTCAGCCAATCCTGGAAATGGATCTGGACTTCCTCAATGCCAACGCCCGCTCGATGATCAGTCCGGTTGTGGTCAGCAATAGCGATGATTTCGCTGGTCTGAATTTACTGGCAACCGGTTCAGTGGTTGCAGGCCAAACCCCGCTGTACGAGGTTAAAGGCTAAGTCCTTGTGATTGAGCCAGAAGGCAGGAAGCGATTCCTGCCTTTTTTGTTTTAAAACGACCAACAAACGGTTGTTTCCCTCCTGCGCTTTGTGGATCATACTCCGTTACTTCGTGGTACAAATCACCCGTTATAGTTTTTGAGGATTTTGAGATGAGTGAGGCTGAAGCCCGCCCAACGAACTTTATTCGTCAGATCATCGACGAAGATTTGGCGAGCGGTAAGCACAACAGTGTGCATACCCGTTTCCCGCCTGAGCCCAATGGTTATCTGCATATTGGCCATGCGAAATCTATCTGCCTGAACTTTGGTATCGCGCAAGACTACCAAGGTCAGTGCAATCTGCGTTTCGACGACACTAACCCAGTTAAAGAAGATCTGGAGTTTGTCGAATCCATTAAGCGTGACGTGCAATGGCTGGGCTTTGAGTGGAGCGGCAACATTCGTTACTCCTCAGACTACTTCGACCAACTGTTCAACTATGCGGTTGAGCTGATCAACAAAGGTCTGGCTTACGTTGATGAACTGTCGGCGGATGAGATCCGTGAGTATCGCGGTTCACTGACGGCGCCGGGTAAAAACAGCCCATACCGCGATCGCAGCGTGGAAGAAAACCTGGCGATGTTCCAGAAGATGCGCGATGGCGGTTTCGAAGAGGGCAAAGCCTGTCTGCGTGCCAAAATCGACATGGCGTCCAGCTTTATCGTGATGCGCGATCCGGTGCTGTACCGCATTAAATTTGCCGATCACCATCAGACCGGCAGCAAGTGGTGCATCTACCCGATGTACGACTTCACTCATTGCATTTCGGATGCGATCGAAGGCATTACGCACTCTCTCTGCACGTTGGAGTTCCAGGATAACCGTCGTCTGTATGATTGGGTGCTGGATAACATCACCATTCCGGTTCATCCGCGGCAGTACGAGTTCTCACGCCTGAATCTGGAATACGCGGTGATGTCAAAGCGTAAACTGACTCAGCTGGTAAGCGAGAAGGTGGTAGAAGGCTGGGACGATCCGCGCATGCTGACCGTTTCGGGTCTGCGTCGTCGTGGTTATAGCGCCGCTTCTATCCGTGAGTTCTGCCGCCGTATTGGTGTGACCAAACAGGACAATATCGTGGAGATGGCTTCACTGGAATCGTGCATTCGTGACGATCTCAATGAAAACGCACCGCGTGCGATGGCGGTAATGGATCCGTTGAAAGTGGTGATCGAGAACCTGCCTGCAGGTCACGATGAGATCATCACTATGCCGAATCATCCAAACAAACCGGAGATGGGCACGCGTGAAGTGCCATTCAGCCGTGAAGTGTGGATCGATCGCGCTGACTTCCGTGAAGAAGCCAACAAGCAGTACAAACGTCTGGTGCTGGGTAAAGAAGTGCGTCTGCGTAATGCTTACGTGATCCGTGCCGAACGTGTGGCGAAGGATGCTGAAGGCAATATTACCTGCATCTATTGTACTTGCGACGTTGATACGCTGAGCAAAGATCCGGCCGATGGCCGTAAAGTGAAAGGCGTTATCCATTGGGTTTCTGCAATCCACGCGCTGCCAGCGGAATTCCGCCTGTACGATCGTCTGTTCAGTGTGCCAAATCCGGGCGCGGCTGAGGATTTCCTCACCACCATCAACCCGAACTCACTGGAAATCAAACAGGGCTTCGTTGAGCCTGGCTTACGTGCAGCCGATCCGATGGCACCGTACCAGTTCGAACGCGAAGGCTATTTCTGTGCTGATAGCGTCTATTCACAGCCCTCCAGGCTGGTGTTTAACCGCACCGTGGGTTTGCGTGACACTTGGGCAAAAATCGGCGATTAATATTTTTAGTCGCGAGCACGATAAGATCATGAAAGGGCGAGCAATCGCCCTTTTTTATTATCTCTATTTGGCCAGATACGACCTTTTATGCTGCACGCCCTCAACGAGCCATTAATTCCCTATTTGCGACTATTCTGACTTTAGAAAAATTAACCCATTTGGCAGTGTGAAAAACTTTTTTTCAGGTAGGCTATGCGCTCTCAGACGGTGCTCTGCGGCTTATCTAAGGAAAAAAAATGACAACTCTCGCCCAGGAAGCCAGGCATAGCGTGGTGGTTTTACATCAGCTTATTGAACGTATTTTCAATCAGGCGGAAGGCAGTGACGACAGCATTGATCTTTTTTTATCGCACTTTCATCCCGAGTTCAAAATGGTCACGCCGCAAGGCAAACGATTGGACCTCAATGAAATGGAAGTGCTGTTTCGCCAGTTGCAGGGGCAGCGTGAAGGCATGCGCATTGCCACCAGTGAGCACGCCATCATCTCGCAGCAAAGCGAGGAAGTGACGATTCAGTATCGTGAATTACAGATGATGAACGGCATCAATCAGAGTCGCATTTCACTGGCGGTATTGGATTGCAGCACCGCCATTCCGCGCTGGCGCTACCTGCAGGAAACGCTTGTCGCCTGATTACAGGCATAAAAAAACCGGCTCAAGCGCCGGTTTTTTTTATACTGCATAGCACACTCAATTACTTATCGTGGAGCGTATCGTCTTCGCGGCAGTCTCCCAGAGCACAATGACCGTACAGGTACAGGCTGTGGTTGCTGAGCTTAATGCCGTGGCGAGTGGCAATTTCACGCTGACGCGTTTCGATTGATTCATCGCTGAATTCGATAACTTTGCCACAATCCAGGCAGATCAAGTGATCGTGGTGATGCTGCTGAGTCAGTTCGAAGACAGATTTGCCGCCTTCAAAGTTGTGACGGGTTACGATGCCCGCGTCGTCAAACTGGTTAAGAACGCGATACACCGTTGCCAGACCAATCTCTTCGCCCATATCAATCAGGCGCTTATACAAATCTTCCGCACTGACGTGATGGGACTCTGGGCCGGGTCCCTGAAGCACTTCCAGAATTTTCAGTCTGGGTAGCGTGACTTTCAGGCCAGCCTTCTTCAATGCGGAGTTGTTGTCAGTCATGCGGATATTGTCCTGTTACTTTGCTAGTCACTTGCGGCGCAGGGGCCTTGAATGTTTAGGTCAACGCGCATTCTCATTTGCGTCTCATTATAGAACTCAAGCAGTGAAATGAAAACCAAGGCAACGTCCTTAATCACCAAAGGTTGTAAGGATATCGTCACTAACGTCTTCAAGACGCTTGGGTTTTGGATTCCATTTCACTCAGCCTCATTCTACTGCCAGAGGAATAAGCGGATGACCATTGCGGGTATTCTACAGATTTGCGGGGAAAAGTTAAAAAACCGTAGCTATTATTTTTATAGGAAATTCCGTTACCCGATGTGAGGCAGTGCGCACATCGGGCAGAGCAGGGAATTAAGCTTCAATAATCTCTTTCAGCTGCAGCTCATCAAAGATCTGCTTCACCCACTTCTCAACACGTTCGTTGGTCAATTCCGGCTGACGGTCTTCGTCAATGGCCAAACCAAGGAAGTTTTTGTCATCGGCCAGGCCTTTAGAGGCTTCAAAATGATAGCCTTCGGTTGGCCAGTGACCGACGATCACCGCACCATTCGGCTCAATGATGTCACGGATAGTACCCATCGCATCACAGAAGTACTCGGCGTAATCTTCCTGATCGCCACAACCAAACAGCGCTACCAGCTTGCCATTGAAATCAATCTCTTCCAGCGTCGGGAAGAAATCATCCCAGTCACACTGCGCTTCGCCGTAATACCAGGTTGGGATACCCAGCAGCAGGATGTCGAACGCTTCGAGATCTTCTTTGGTGCTCTTAGCAATGTCATGCACTTCGGCGACATCTTTACCCAGTTGTTTCTGGATCATCTTTGCAATGTTTTCAGTGTTGCCGGTATCGCTGCCGAAGAAAATGCCTACGATTGCCATGGGTTAGGTAACCTCTTAAATCCTGATTGTGAAAGTAAGTCAGTTGACTGCACAGTTATGCGAATAATAGCAGACCGGTAAAAAGTGCGGAACGTATAAAGCCGTGACTTTGTGTTCCAGCGTGCGGTCTTCGCGCGTTACGACAGTTTGAGCTGTGCCAGCAGCATTTGTTCAATCAATTCGCTGCGACTGATGTTTTGCTGATCGGCCAGCGTGCTGAGCGCGTCAACCGCCTCGCTCGACATCTTTAGCTCAACACGACGCAGCCCACGCACTTTATCGCGCTTGAGCTGATTGCGTTTGTTGATGCGTAACTGTTCATCACGCGTCAGCGGGCTGGTTTTCGGGCGACCAGGACGCCGCTCGTCTGCGAAGAGATCAAGCGTAGTGCGGTCTGTCTGTTCTTTTGCCATGGTTTGTAAAACTGAGTGGGCGCGAACGGCGGAAAGGCGCTGCGCGATTAAAACATTATCGGCCCGACCACGGCGAAAAAATATCCGTGGCAAATTTTTAGCGCGACATCATACTCCAGCGCCTTCCCTGACGCCAACCCTAAAGCGCAAGCGGCAAGCTTTTGCTTTTACAGGTTAAAAAAACGCCGAACGGCGCGTAACACCGCATCGGGTTTCTCGGCGTGCACCCAGTGTCCAGCACCGCTGATCACATGTGCATGTGCCTGCGGGAACTGACGCAGCAGCGCATCGCGATGCTGATTATCCAGATAAGGCGAGTCGCCGCCGCGGATAAACAGCGCCGGATGCGGCCACGCAGGAATCTCTTCCCAGCCGGAAATGGTGCTGTAGTTATCCCACAGCACCGGCACATTAAAGCGCCATTCGCCCTCTGCGAAAGATTTGAGGATGAACTGGATCACGCCTTCTTCATCAATATGCTGACGCATTACTTCAGCGGCTTCGCTGCGGCGCGTGACGCCCGCGGCGCTCACGGCCCGAATAGCGGCAAAAATTTCGTCATGGCGGCGCGTTTGGTAATCAACGGGCGCGATATCGATCATTACCATTTTATCAATACGCTCCGGCGCGATGGCACTGAGTGCCATGGCGATTTTGCCGCCCATCGAGTGTCCGATTACACCCGCGCGATCGATATGGTGCGCATCCAGCGTTTCGACAATGTCCTGCGCCATCACGTGATAATTCATCTCATCGCTACGCGCCGACAAGCCGTGATTGCGCACGTCAACTTGCAGCGTCGGACGTGCATCACGCACCCCACGCGCCAGCACGCCAAGGTTATCAAGGCTGCCAAAAAGACCATGGATCAACAGAATCGGCGTGGCATCGGGGGCAGATTGTTCAGTTTGCAGACGGGCGTTCAAAATCATGGCTAAAGTTCTTACGGTTGTGACCTTGGCTTAGGTTATCATGGATTCACCTGTCCAGCAGTCAGGCCGGTGGGCATTAGGGCATATTCCGACTTTTGCCCGTAAACGTTGCCAACGCTATCGGCTGCCACGGATTTAACTTTATAATCCTTATGTTAGAACCCGCTCACGTTTTGCACGACTGGATTTTGCTAAGGCCGTTGCAATAATGCGTGGTTCTGTCATTTGCCAGAATCGTACGGAAAAAGATGAAAACGATTGAAGTTGACGAAGAACTCTACCGTTATATTGCCAGCCACACGCAGCACATTGGTGAAAGCGCCTCAGATATTTTGCGCCGCATGTTGAAGTTCACCGCCGGACAGAGCGCACCCGCTGCGCCCGCCGCTGGTGCATCAATCAAAGAAGCGCAACCTGCCAGCCGTGAAGCGCGTCCTCAGGATCGCGTCCGTGCGGTACGTGAGCTGCTGCTTTCCGATGAATATGCCGAGCAGAATAAGGCGGTTAACCGCTTCATGTTGGTATTGTCAACGCTCTATCGTCTTGATCCGGCTGCGTTTGCTGAAGCTACTGCCTCGCTGCAGGGCCGTACCCGCGTCTACTTTGCGGGCGACGAGCACACGCTGCTGCAAAATGGCACCCATACCAAGCCGAAGCACGTTCCCGGCACACCGTACTGGGTGATCACGAACACCAATACAGGTCGCAAATGCAGCATGGTGGAACACATCATGCTGGCTATGCAGTTCCCACAGGAACTGACAGAGAAAGTTCGCGGCACCATTTAACTGAAGCGTCAGGGAGAAGCGCCAATGGCCAATCACCCCCGTGCCGGGCAGCCTGCCCAGCAGAGCGATTTGATTAACGTTGCACAATTAACCTCGCAGTATTACGTCCTGAAGCCCGATGTGGCGAATCCGGATCATGCGGTGAAATTTGGCACTTCAGGCCACCGCGGTAGCGCGGGACGCCAAAGCTTCAATGAACAGCACATTTTGGCGATCGCGCAGGCGATTGCTGAAGAGCGTAAAAAGAATGGCATCACCGGTCCGTGCTACGTCGGTAAAGACACGCATGCACTGTCTGAGCCAGCGATTCTGTCGGTGCTGGAAGTGCTGGCCGCTAACGGCGTGGACGTAATTGTTCAGCAGGACAATGGCTACACGCCAACGCCTGCAATCTCGAACGCGATTCTTGAGCACAACAAACGCGGCGGCGCGCAGGCGGACGGCATCGTTATCACGCCTTCGCATAATCCACCGGAAGATGGTGGTATCAAATACAATCCGCCAAACGGTGGCCCGGCTGATACCAACGTTACCAAAGTGGTGGAAGATCGCGCTAACCAGCTGATCAAAGGCGAGCTGAAAGACGTGAAACGTCTGCCGCTGGATCAGGCATGGGCGAGCGGCCACATCGTTGAGCAGGATCTGATCCAGCCATACGTTGAAGGTCTGGCGCAGGTGATTGACTTCGCCGCCATCCAGAAAGCCGGCCTGAAAATTGGCGTCGATCCGTTAGGCGGTTCCGGCATTGCTTACTGGCAGCGCATTGCTGAGCACTACAAACTGGATCTGACCATCGTGAACGATGCGATCGATCAGACTTTCCGCTTCATGCATCTGGATAAAGATGGCGTGGTGCGTATGGACTGCTCATCCGAGTGCGCGATGGCCGGTTTGCTGGCGTACAAAGACAAATTCGATCTGGCCTTTGGTAACGATCCTGATTATGACCGTCACGGCATCGTCACGCCTGCGGGTCTGATGAATCCGAACCACTATCTGGCGGTGGCGATCAACTACCTGTTCCAGCATCGCCCGCAGTGGGGCAAAGACGTTGCTGTAGGGAAAACCCTGGTTTCCAGCGCGATGATCGACCGCGTGGTCAACGACATTGGACGTAAGCTGGTGGAAGTGCCGGTTGGTTTCAAATGGTTCGTTGATGGTCTGTTCGATGGCAGCTTCGGTTTCGGCGGTGAAGAGAGCGCGGGCGCATCCTTCCTGCGTTTCGATGGCTCAGCCTGGTCAACCGATAAAGACGGCATCATTCTGTGCCTGCTGGCTGCTGAAATCACGGCGGTAACTGGCAAGAATCCGCAGCAGCACTATGACGAGCTGGCCGAGCGCTTTGGTGCGCCAAGCTATAACCGTCTGCAGGCTCCGGCGACTTCTGCACAGAAAGCCGCGCTGTCTAAGCTGTCACCCGAAATGGTGAGCGCAGATACGCTGGCGGGTGATCCGATCACCGCACGCCTGACTGCCGCGCCGGGTAACGGTGCGTCAATCGGCGGTCTGAAAGTGATGACGGAAAACGGCTGGTTCGCCGCGCGTCCATCAGGTACAGAAGACGCGTACAAAATCTACTGCGAAAGCTTCCTTGGTGCTGAACATCGTCAGCAAATCGAGAAAGAAGCGGTTGAGATTGTTAGCGAAGTACTGAAAAACGCCTGATTGGGCAGTGAAGAAAAAAGGCCGCTTAGCGGCCTTTTTTTATGGCATAAATCGATAGCCGATGCCGGTTTCGGTCAGCAAATGGCTGGGCTGCGTGGGATTCGCTTCCAGCTTCTGCCGCAAGTGCCCCATATAGATGCGCAAATAATGACTGTGCTCCACCGCATTGGGCCCCCAAACCTGATTCAGTAATTGACGCTGGGTCAGCACTTTTCCGGCGTTGTTCACCAGCAAACTCAGCAGACGGAATTCAGTCGGTGTCAGATGCACTTCCTGTTGGTTGCGCAGTACACGGCGCGCCGCCAAATCGACGCTCACTTCACCAAATTTCACAATCGGTTCTGGCTGGTTGCTTTGATGGCGACGCAGCGCCACGCGCACACGCGCCAGCAGTTCACCTATGCCAAACGGCTTAGTGAGATAATCATCCGCACCCGCGTCCAGCGCATCAATCTTATCCTGCTCATCGCTCCGTGCCGACAGCACAATCACCGGCATGCTGCTCCATTGACGTACTTCACGGATAAAGTCATTGCCATCACCATCCGGCAAGCCGAGATCGAGGATCACCAGATCCGGCTTACGCGTCGCCGCTTCAATCAGGCCGCGCTGCAGTTGCTCCGCTTCCACAATCTTCAGGCCTTCGCTCTCCAGCGCAAGGCGCACGAAACGGCGAATCTCTTTTTCATCTTCCACTATCAAGATGGTCGTCACGCTGCCTCCAGCGGCAAAAAAGTTAACGCATCACTTTAGCAATAAAGCGGCCCGGCGTCCGTCACGAAGTTTTTAACTTGAATGGAACGTTTAATTCACAATCTTGTAACTAACTTTCACCACCACACAAATTGCTGAAAAAAAGCGCAAATATAGTGGTCGGATGAGTAGTAAAATTACACAATAACGGGTAATATCTGAACCAGATCACATTTCAACGCAATGTTTACCACAAGGGGGCCAAAGATGGATCGCGCATATCCACTGTATAAAATCGTACTGCGCCGCTTGCTGGTGGTAGCAATCGGTTTGCTGGCGCTGCCAGTGATGTTATTCCGCTCAGATCGCGCACGTTTGTACAGTTACCTGCATCGTATGTGGTGCAAAACCAGCACGAAACCCGTCTGGCTGGCGCAGTCTGAAGCGGCTGCCGGCATTCACTGGTAAGCGATTCTAGCGCAGTATTAACCCGGCGACTTCACGTGAAGCGCCGGGTTTTTTTATCGATAATTTTCACGCCCACCGCGCGTTCCCGCTGTTATCTCCGCGCATTTCAGCTACACTTAAAACCTCTACAAGATTTATGAGGTTGTACAAGTATGAGCGAGAAAATTCCTGTTGGTATCAGCGCCTGCCTGCTCGGGGATAACGTCCGATTTGATGGTGGCCATAAACGTTTTGCTTTCGCCACGGACGAACTCGTGCCATTTGTGCGCTTTGAACCTGTATGTCCCGAAATGGCGATTGGCCTACCGACGCCGCGTCCGGCTTTGCGCCTGGTAAAAGAGAGCGATGAAAACATCCATCTCTGTTTCAGCAAAGATGGCGGCGAAGAGGTGACGGAAAAGATGCAGCGCTGGTCCGCCGAGCGCGTGAAGTCGCTACATCATCTGTGCGGCTACATCCTCTGTGCCAAATCCCCTAGCTGTGGGCTGGAACGTGTCCGCGTTTACGAGCCTGAAACCAACAACAATCGTAAAGCGGGCACCGGCATGTTTACCGCATTTTTACAGAAAGAGATGCCGTGGCTGCCGCTGGAAGAGGATGGTCGTCTGCATGATGACGCTATCCGCGAAAACTTTATCGGCCGCGTCTATGCGCTGCACGAATTCAACGAAATGTGGCGCAGCGGATTATCGCGCCACAAGCTGATGGCCTTCCATAGTCGCTACAAATTGCTGCTGCTATCTCATGCGCAGGACGAATACCGCGAGATGGGCCGCTTTGTCGCGGCGATGGACCAGTGGGATTCGCTGGAGGATTACGCCTTTGAGTACCGCAGTCGTCTGATGCACCTGATGTCACATCAGGCATCACGACGCAATCACACTAACGTGCTGATGCATGTACAAGGCTACTTCCGTCCGCAGTTGAGTTCGCCGCAGCGTCAGGAGCTGGCGCAACTGATTGATCGTTATCGTCAGGGCGTACAGCCGCTGTTAGCTCCGATCACCATGCTGAAACATTACATGGCGGAATACCCGCATCCGTGGCTGGCACAGCAGCGCTATTTTGATCCTTATCCGGAAGCGCTGCGTTTGCGCTACGGCCAATAATTTCGGGGCTTTATGACCACCCATTTGGTTTGGCTGCGCAACGATCTGCGCATCAATGACAACATGGCGCTGGCCGCTGCCTGCCGCGATAGCCAGGCCAAAGTGATTGCGCTGTTTATCGCTACACCACAGCAGTGGCAGCAACACCATATGGCGCCAAAGCAGGCGGCGTTCATCCAGCAAAATCTCAGCTTGTTGCAGAAGTCACTGGCTGAACGCGGCATTCCTCTGCATTTCCATCAGTGCGATGACTTTGCCGCTTCGATTGAATATCTGGCGAAATTTTGCCAGCAGCAACGGGTTGATGCGCTGTTCTACAACTACCAGTACGAAATTAACGAGCGTGAACGCGATGCGCAGGCGGAGAAACGTCTGGATGCGCAGGGCGTAATATGTCAGGGATTCGATGACAGCTTGCTGTTGCCGCCGGGCAGCGTGCAAACCGGCAGCAACACCATGTTCAAAGTGTTCACGCCGTTCAGCAAAGCCTTTGTTCGTCGTTTACATCAGGGCTTACCGGAGTGCCATCAGGCACCGAAAGCGCGTGATGGTGCGCCCATTAGTATCGAAAAGAAGATTCCCGCTTTTGATTATCCTTGTGAAGCCTTTGATGAAAGTCTGTTCCCGGCGGGAGAAGAGGCGGCGTTAAAACAGCTGCGCCACTTCGCTAAACAGGCGGTGCAGCATTATCCGGATCAGCGTGATTTACCGGCCATTGACGGCACCAGCCGCCTATCGGTTTATTTGACCACTGGCGTGCTGTCGCCGCGCCAATGTCTTCATCGCGTGCTCAAAGAGCATCCCGATGCGCTCAACGAGGGTAAGGCCTTTACCTGGCTGAACGAACTGATCTGGCGCGAATTCTATCGTCATCTGATGGTGGCGTTTCCGGCGCTGTGTAAGCATCAGCCGTTTGTCGACTGGACGCGCAACGTGGATTGGCAGCGAAACGACGCACATCTCACAGCCTGGCAACAGGGCAAAACCGGTTATCCGATTGTTGATGCGGCGATGCGCCAGCTCAACACGCTCGGCTGGATGCATAATCGCTTGCGCATGATTACCGCCAGTTTCCTGGTGAAGGATCTGCTGATCGACTGGCGTGAAGGTGAGCGTTATTTCATGCAGCAGCTGATCGATGGCGATCTGGCCGCTAACAATGGCGGCTGGCAGTGGGCCGCGTCAACTGGCACCGATGCCGCGCCCTATTTTCGTATCTTCAATCCCACCACGCAGGGCGAGCGATTCGATAAACAGGGCGAGTTTATTCGTCAGTGGCTGCCGGAACTCAGCGACGTGCCCGACAGCGATATCCATCAGCCGCAAGTGTGGGCGCAGAAAAATAACAAGAAACTCGATTATCCCGCGCCAATCGTGGAACATAAGGACGCACGTAAAAAGACACTAGACGCCTTTGAGCGCGCTCGCAGCGCGGCTTAAGGCGGTCAGGGAGCCGTAATGAATAATGTCGAGTTAGAACAGATTGTTAACCAGCAGCTGAATAACAGCGCCTTCAGCGACTACGCGCCGAACGGTTTGCAGGTGGAAGGGCGCGCCGAGGTGAAAACCATCATCACTGGCGTAACCGCGTGTCAGGCGCTGCTGAATGAGGCGGTGAAGCGCAACGTCGACGCGGTGCTGGTGCATCACGGTTATTTCTGGAAAAGCGAAGCGCCGGTGATTAAAGGCATGAAGCGCCAGCGTCTGCGCACGCTGCTGGCCAATGATATCAATTTGTATGGCTGGCACCTGCCGCTGGATGCGCATCCCGAGTTGGGTAATAACGCGCAGCTGGCGCGTCTGTTTGATATTGCAGTGAAAGGCGAGATTCAGCCGCTGGTGCCGTGGGGCGAGCTGGCACAACCACTGAGTGGCGCGGCGCTGGCGGAAAAAATTGCCCAACGTTTAGGTCGTACACCGCTGCACTGTGGCGATAACGCGCCGGCATTGATCAAGCGCGTTGCCTGGTGCAGCGGCGGCGGTCAGGGCTTTATCGATAGCGCGGCAGCCTTTGGCGTCGATGCCTTTATTACCGGCGAAGTCTCCGAGCAAACCATCCACAGCGCGCGCGAACAAGGTTTGCACTTCTATGCCGCCGGACACCACGCGACCGAACGCGGCGGCATCAAGGCGCTGGGCGAATGGTTAGCAGCCCATCATGGCCTTAATGTGACCTTTATCGACATCGACAATCCTGCCTGATTTTTTCCCTCTCACGCCCTTAACCTGCGTTAAGGGCGCAAATCTGTTGACACATCTCTGTCACTTTCGCATAACTTATGGCCTTTACGCATAAACGAGAAGTTCGGTCGCTATGAATGGCGATCCTGCAACATTCGTTCTGCGACATGTAAGACTTTTACCAGGAGGTTGTTTTTGCAACGAGCACGTTGTTATCTGCTAGGTGAGCGCGCGGTGGTGCTGGAACTGGAGCCACCGGTTTTGTTGACCAGCCAGCAGCGCATCTGGGGATTGTGTCAGCGACTGCAGCAAAACGAGCAGGTTGAGGAAGTGATTCCTGGCATGAACAACCTGACGTTGCTGCTGCGCGATCCGCAACGCAATGCATTGGACGCGATTGAGCGTTTGCAGCGTTGGTGGGAAGAGAGCGAAGCGCAGCTGCCGGAATCGCGCTGCGTCGAGATTCCAGTTGTGTACGGCGGCGCAGGCGGGCCGGATCTGCAGGAGGTGGCGGATCGCGCCAACATGACGCCCAGGCAAGCGGTAGAACTGCACAGCAGCATCGATTACGTGGTCTATTTCATCGGCTTCCAGCCTGGTTTCCCTTATCTCGGTGGCCTGGATGAGCGTTTACACACGCCACGCCGCGCTGAACCGCGCGTGCTGGTGCCGAGCGGCTCGGTGGGCATCGGCGGCAGCCAAACCGGCATCTATCCCTTAGCCGCGCCCGGCGGCTGGCAACTTATTGGTCATACGCCGCTCAGCCTGTTCGACCCGCTTCAGCATCCACCGACACTGTTACGTCCCGGTGATAGCGTGCGCTTTGTGCCGCAGCAGGAGGGCGTATGTTGAAAATTCTCCGCGCGGGCATGATGACCTCGCTGCAAGACCACGGCCGCGCCGGCTTCCGCCAATATGGCATCAGCGTGGGCGGCGCGCTCGATCAACCGGCAATGCGCACCGCCAATATGCTGGTGGGTAACCCCGAGCAGAGCGCGGTGCTGGAAATCGTGCTGGGACAATTTAAAACGCAGTTTACGCGCGATGGCTGGTTTGCATTGACGGGCGCAGGCTGCAATGCCGATCTGGACGGCAAACCGGTCTGGACCGGCTGGCGTCTGCCGGTGAAAAAAGGGCAGGTGCTGACGCTGGCAACGCCAACGCGCGGCATGCGCAGTTATCTGGCGGTCAACGGTGGTTTTGCCGTGCCGGACATGCTCGGTTCGGTCAGTACCGATCTCAAGGCAGCGTTTGGCGGCTGGCAGGGACGTAAACTGCAGGATGGCGACGAGCTGCCGTTGGGTAAACCGACGCGCGACTTCAAAGATAAAGCCGGCGTGCGTCAACTGCTGTGGGGCAACCGCATCCGCGCCTTAGCGGGCCCGGAATATAACGAGTTCTCGCGTGAGGCCCAGCAGGGTTTCTGGCGCAGCCCGTGGAAGCTCAGTCCGCAAAGTAATCGCATGGGTTATCGCCTGCAGGGACGTCAACTGCATCGCGATGCGACGCGCGATTTGCTGTCGCACGGTTTAGTGCCTGGCGTGGTACAGGTGCCGCCCAATGGTCAACCGATTGTGTTGATGGCGGATGCACAAACTACCGGCGGCTATCCGCGCATTGCCTGCATCATCGAAGCCGATCTCTATCATCTGGCGCAAATTCGTCTCGGCGAACCGATTCACTTTATCCACTGCACGCTGGAAGACGCGATACACGCCAAACAGCATCAACAGCGTTCCTTCGACCAAATAGCCTGGGGATTGGCCCATGAAGATTGATCTTAACGCCGATCTTGGCGAAGGCAGCGCCAGCGATCGGGAGCTGCTGACGCTGGTGAGTTCAGCCAATATCGCCTGCGGCTTCCACGCTGGTGATGCGCAAACCATGCTGCAATCGGTGCGCTGGGCGAAAGCGTCTGGCGTGGCGATTGGCGCGCATCCGAGTTTCCCCGATCGGGAAAACTTTGGCCGTACCGCTATGCAGCTGCCGCCGGAAACGGTGTATGCGCAGATGATCTACCAGATTGGTGCGCTGAAAAGCATTGCCGAGAGCGAAGGCGAACGGCTGGTACACGTCAAGCCGCACGGCATGCTGTACAACCAGGCGGCGGGCGATCCGCAACTGGCGGATGCCATCGCGCGCGCGGTAAAAGCCGTGGATAGCGGATTGATTCTGGTCGGATTGGCGGGCAGCGCGTCGATTGCGGCGGCGGCGCATCATGGTCTGCGCACCCGCGAAGAGGTGTTTGCCGATCGCGGCTATCTGGCGAGCGGGGCGTTAGTGCCACGCAGCCAGCCGCAAGCGATGATTGAAGATGCCGAACAGGCGCTGGCGCAAACGCTGGCGATGGTGCAGCAGCGTCAGGTGCAGAGCATCAGCGGAGAATGGGTCAAGGTTAACGCCGAAACCGTCTGTTTACACGGTGATGGCGCACATGCGCTGCAGTTCGCCCGCACGCTGCGCGCGGCATTTGCGACCAGTCAGATTGCGGTCACCAGCGCATAACGTTTTTACTCATTGCCCGGCATCACGCCGGGCTTTGTCTTTTCACATAAGGGAACAACATGGATAACGTAGTAAACCTCTGGCCGCTGCTGGGCATTGCCGCCATCATTCTGGGTTTTGTGCTGCGCTTTAACCCGGTGCTGGTGGTGATTGTGGCGGGCTTCGTCACCGGGCTGGCGGCGCATCTGCCACTGGCAGACATTCTGGAAAAGCTCGGCTCTGGCTTCCTCAATACGCGTAACCTGCCGCTGATTCTGCTGCTGCCGCTGGCTGTTATCGGTTTGCTGGAGCGTCATGGCCTGAAAGAGCGGGCGCAAAGCTGGATCGCGCAGATCAAAACCGCCACCGCCGGCCGCTTGCTGATCGTCTACCTGTTTGTGCGTGAAGCCACCGCCGCGCTGGGCTTAACCAGCCTGGGCGGGCATCCGCAGATGGTGCGTCCGCTGCTGGCGCCGATGGCCGAAGGTGCCACAGAAAACCGCTACGGTGATGTCCCGCCAGAGGTGCGCCATCGTCTGCGCGCCATGTCTGCGGCGACTGATAACATCGGCCTGTTCTTCGGCGAGGATATCTTCGTTGCCTTTGGCGCGATTATCTTCATGCATAACTTTATGCAGGAATCTGCCGGTATCAGCACCGAACCGCTGCATATCGCGCTGTGGGGCATTCCTACCGCGCTCTGTGCTTTCCTCATTCATTCAGCTCGTCTGGTGCGTCTCGATCGCCAGCTGTCGCGTGAATTGGGCGCGTTAAACCAGCAGGCGCTGAACGCCAAAGGAGCGAAGTGATGTTCCAGCAACAATATTTGATGTGGCTGGCAGGGGTAATCCTGCTGGTGGTTGCCGTGCTTTCATGGCGTGACAGCGCTAACCCGCGCCGTTTTACCACCGGTCTGTTCTGGGCACTGTATGGCCTGATTTTTCTGATTGGCGACGGTGCTTATCAGCTGATGGGACAATGGGCGGGCGATGCGGAACTGGGCCGCCGCGGGTTGCATATCGGCGTGGGTGTGGCCGTGGTGTTGATGGCACTGATTGCCGGTTTCGGCGGCGTGCGTCTGGGGCGTTATCATCAGCGCAGCGATGAGCAGAAACAGGAAAGTGCTAAACGTCTGCACAACAAACTGTTCCTGCCAGCGCTGGCGATTCCACTGGTGACGGTGATTGGCGTGCTGGCGTTTAACCATATTCCCGGTTTGCAGGACACGGTGTTTGGTCCCGGCAATCACGCCACGCTGGTGACGCTGTTCTCCATGATGATTGGCTGCCTGCTGGGCTGGCTGATTGCATTGAAAATCACCCATGAAAAGCCGCTGCAGTCGATGCAGGAAACCCGTCGCCTGCTGGATGCGGTCGGTTGGGCGTTTATTCTGCCGCAGATTCTGGCCACGCTTGGTCTGCTGTTCACCAGCGCCGGTGTCGGCACGGCAATTTCGCATCTCACCGAACAGTATCTGGCGGTAGATAATCGCCTGATTGCCGTCGCGGTATATGCGGGTGGCATGGCATTGCTGACCATGGTGATGGGCAATGCGTTTGCTGCCTTCCCGATTGTGACCGCCGGCATTGGTATTCCGATTCTGGTACTGCAGCACGGCGGCAATCCAGCGGTAATGGCGGCGATTGGGATGTTCTCCGGCTATTGCGGCACGCTGATGACGCCGATGGCGGCCAACTTCAACATTGTGCCGGCGCGCCTGCTGGAGCTGCCGGACCGCAACGCGGTGATCAAGGCTCAGGTGCCAACCGGTGTGCTACTGTTGGTAGTGAATATTTTCCTGCTCTACTTCCTGATGTTCTTGTGAGGTTGCAATGAAAACGGTGTTAATGACGGCGTTTGAGCCTTTTGGTGGCGAAAACATCAATCCTTCGTGGGAAGCGGTGCGCACCTTCGACGGCAAAGAGATCGCCGGTGCGCGCATTGTGGTACGCCAGCTGCCGGTGGTGTTTGCTACCTGCGGTGAAGTGCTGACGCGCGCGCTAGAGGAGATTCAACCCGACCGCGTGTTGTGCGTCGGGCAAGCCGGCGGCCGCGCCGATATTACCGTTGAACGCGTTGCGATCAACGTGGATGACGCGCGCATACCGGATAACAACCAGCAGCAACCGATCGATCAGCCCATCGAGGCGGATGGCCCGGCGGCTTATTTCTCCACGCTGCCGATCAAAGCGATGGTTGCCGCGCTGCGTGAAGTGGGTGTGCCGGCCTCGGTATCGCAAACCGCCGGCACCTTCACCTGTAACCACGTGATGTACAGCCTGCTGCACTGGATCCACACCACCAACAGCAAGGCGCGCGGCGGTTTTGTTCATATCCCGTATATGCCGGAACAAGCGGTGCACCATCCCGGCGTGGCCAGCATGGCGACTGCAAGCGTGATTCAGGCGCTGGAAACCTCGCTGCAGGTGATCCTGAGTACCGAAAATGATATCCGCGTCGTCGGTGGCGCTACGCATTAAAAGGAGTTGTTATGCCTGAGGGACCGGAGATCCGCCGCGCGGCGGATCAGCTGGCAGAGGCAATGGTCGGCAAACCCCTTACCGATGTGTGGTTTGCCTTTCCACAGCTGAAAACCTACGAACCGGCGCTGATGGATGCCACCATCAACGCCTTCGAAACGCGCGGTAAAGCGCTGCTCACCCACTTCTCCAATGGTTTGACGCTCTACAGCCACAATCAGCTGTACGGCGTGTGGCGCGTGGTGCCAACCGGTACGCAACCGAATACCACGCGCCAGCTGCGCGTACGACTCGCGACGGCGGATAAAACCATTTTGCTGTATAGCGCCTCGGATATTGAGCTGCTCAACGCCGATACTTTAGCTGCGCATCCGTTTTTGCAGCGCGTGGGCCCGGATGTGCTGGATGCCAGCTTAACGGTGGAAGAGGTGCGCGAGCGTTTGCTGTCGCCGCGCTTTCGTCGTCGCCAGTTCAGCGGCTTGCTGCTTGATCAGGCCTTTTTAGCCGGCCTCGGCAATTATCTGCGCGTGGAGATTTTGTGGCATGCCGGATTGCTGGCGTCGCATCGGGCGCAGGACCTCAGCGAACAGCAGCTGACGGCGTTAAGTGAGGCGATGCTGGCGGTGCCGCGTTTGTCATACGAGATGCGTGGCAGCATGAAGAAGTATCATGAAGAAGCAGCGTTACGCTTCGAGGTGTTTCATCGGCAGGGGAAAAAGTGCCGGCGGTGCGGCGCGGTGATTGAGAAGGGCGTGCTGTCATCGCGGCCGTTTTACTGGTGCCCGGGATGCCAGTTGTAGCGCTATAAAAAAGGCGGCCAGATGGCCGCCTTTCTCTTATTTATCCAGCGCCGAGGTGAATGGGCGCTCGGTGTAACCGGTATAAAGCTGACGCGGACGGGCGATTTTCATGCCTTCGTCGTGCATCTCTTTCCAGTGTGCAATCCAGCCCACGGTGCGCGCCATGGCGAAGATAACGGTAAACATGGAAGACGGAATGCCCATTGCTTTCAGGATGATGCCTGAATAGAAATCGACGTTTGGATAGAGTTTACGCTCGATGAAGTACGGGTCGTTCAGCGCGATGTGTTCCAGCTCCATCGCCACTTCCAGCAGATCATCTTTCATGCCCAGTTCGTTCAGCACTTCGTGACAGGTATCGCGCATCACGGTGGCACGTGGATCGTAGTTTTTGTACACGCGGTGGCCGAAGCCCATCAGACGGAACGAATCGTTCTTATCTTTCGCTCGTTTAACAAACTCAGGGATGTGATCAACGGTGCTGATCTCTTCCAGCATGCGCAGTGTCGCTTCGTTGGCACCGCCGTGTGCTGGTCCCCACAGAGAAGCGATACCGGCGGCGATACAGGCAAACGGGTTCGCGCCTGAAGAGCCTGCGGTACGCACGGTAGAGGTAGACGCGTTCTGCTCATGGTCGGCGTGCAGAATCAGAATACGGTCCATCGCGCGTTCCAGCACTGGATTCACTTTGTACTCTTCGCACGGCGTGGCGAACATCATGTGCAGGAAGTTACCGGCATAAGAGAGGTCGTTGCGCGGATAGACAAACGGCTGGCCAATCGAGTACTTGTAGCACATCGCTGCCATGGTCGGCATTTTCGACAGCAGGCGGAACGCAGCGATTTCACGGTGACGCTCAATGTTGACGTCTAAAGAGTCATGATAAAACGCTGCCAGCGCACCGGTCACACCACACATTACTGCCATTGGATGCGAATCGCGGCGGAAGCCGTGGAACAGTCGGGTGATTTGCTCGTGAATCATGGTGTGGCGGGTAACGGTGGTGCGGAACTCTTCAAACTGGGCTTGGGTCGGGGCTTCGCCATTTAACAGGATGTAACACACTTCAAGATAGTTAGAGTGGGTTGCCAGCTGATCAATCGGGAAACCGCGGTGTAACAGAATACCTTCGTCACCATCAATAAAGGTGATTTTAGATTCGCAGGACGCCGTAGAGGTGAAGCCGGGATCGAAGGTGAACAGGCCTTGTGAGCCAAGGGCGCGGACATCAACTACATCTTGTCCCAGCGTGCCTTGCATCACGTCCAGTTCAACAGAAGTATTATCTTGTAGGGTTAGCGTCACTTTTTTATCTGTCATTATTTCGTCTCCATAGCGCCTTTAAGGTAAGGATCTTAGACACCAGAATAGCCATGTTGTTACGTAAAACCACAATCTTCACAGCATCACTCTGCGGTAACGTTGGTCGTGCAGGGTTACAGAGTAAATGCTGAACTGGGCCATTCGGTGGCGTCGGGGCATGACATGCTGCACATCGAGGATGTTAAAGTTCCTGTCACGACATAACTTCTTGGTAACCAATAACCTGATGCTTTGTGTTACTTGTATTGGCAATGTTACATAACTTGAGCTTAGGGGAAAGTGTATCCCCATAACTTTTGTGCATCATAGGACTTTAATGCGATTGTTTGTAACTGAAATGTTGATTCTTTGTCAAATCAGATAATTAAAAATGTATAAATTGTGAAAATCGTGAAGGTGATCACTGTTCAGCCTAAATGTGACCAAAGAGATTGTAGGGGAATTGTAATCAGAATGTGATCCTCCTATACTGCGGCCAGGTCTCCGGAACACCCTGACACCAGGAGCCACCCAGCGTTTTACCCGCTTTATTTAACACTGGATGTTGCTATTTTGGTGGCGGTTGCAGTCTGAACACACGCTGTGTCTCTGATGCAACTCAGGACCGGAGGAAGCAAAATAAAAAAGAGCTGTGTGGGCAAAACCGTGAAAAAACAAAGACCTGTTAACTTGGATCTCTCGACGATCCGGTTTCCCGTTACTGCAATATCGTCCATTCTCCACCGCGTCTCCGGCGTGATCACCTTTGTCGCTCTCGGAATTCTGCTCTGGTTACTGGGTCTCTCTCTCTCCTCTCCAGAAGGTTTCCAGCAAGCGGCGTCCATCATGGATAGCTTCTTCGCCAAATTCATCATGTGGGGCATTTTAACTGCGCTGGCGTATCACGCTGTGAGCGGTATTCGCCATATGTTGGCTGATTTTGGCGTAACAGCAGAAACCCTGCAGGTGGGAACCCGTTCCGCGCAAGCGGCTTTTGTTATCACTGTCGTGCTCTCAATTTTGGCTGGAGTCCTCGTATGGTAAGCAATGCTTCTGCATTAGGACGCAACGGTATCCATGACTGGCTGTTACTGCGTGCTGCTGCAATCTTAATTACGCTCTATATTCTCTACATCCTCGGTTTTGTCGTGATGACAGGCACGCTGACGTATGACGTCTGGCATGGCTTCTTCTCGTCCGCCTTCACGAAAGTGTTCACCATGTTGACGCTGTTCTCGATTCTGATCCACGGCTGGATTGGAATGTGGCAGGTGCTGACTGACTACGTGAAACCTGTTGCAACCCGTTTGTTGCTGCAGTTTGTGATTGTGGTTGCGCTGTTGTCATATGCGATTTATGGAACCGTTGTTGTGTGGGGTGTGTAAATGAGTTTGCCAGTCAGAGAATTTGATGCCGTGGTGATCGGCGCGGGTGGCGCAGGAATGCGCGCCGCTCTGCAAATCTCCCAATCGGGCCAGACTTGTGCCCTGTTATCCAAAGTATTCCCAACCCGTTCCCATACCGTATCGGCGCAGGGCGGTATTACCGTTGCGCTGGGTAACACCCATGACGATAACTGGGAATGGCACATGTACGACACCGTCAAAGGTTCCGACTTTATCGGCGACCAGGACGCGATCGAATATATGTGTCATGTCGGTCCGGAAGCGATTCTGGAACTGGAACACATGGGATTGCCGTTCTCCCGTCTTGATGATGGCCGGGTGTATCAGCGTCCGTTTGGTGGTCAGTCGAAGAATTTCGGCGGTGAGCAGGCGGCGCGTACCGCAGCTGCGGCCGACCGTACCGGCCACGCCTTGCTGCATACGCTGTATCAGCAGAACCTGAAAAACAAAACCACCATCTTCTCCGAATGGTATGCGCTGGATCTGGTGAAAAACGAAGACGGCGCGATTGTCGGCTCTACGGCTATCTGCATGGAAACCGGCGAAACCGTCTATTTCAAAGCCAAGGCAACTATTCTGGCGACCGGCGGCGCGGGCCGTATTTACCAGTCCACCACTAATGCTCACATCAACACCGGTGATGGCGTTGGCATGGCGCTGCGCGCCGGCGTGCCGGTGCAGGATATGGAAATGTGGCAGTTCCACCCAACCGGTATTGCCGGTGCGGGCGTGCTGGTTACTGAAGGTTGCCGTGGTGAAGGTGGTTACCTGCTGAATAAGCACGGTGAACGCTTTATGGAACGTTATGCGCCGAACGCCAAAGATCTGGCGGGTCGTGATGTGGTTGCGCGTTCGATGATGGTGGAAATCCGTGAAGGTCGCGGTTGCGATGGCCCCTGGGGTCCGCACATTAAACTGAAACTCGACCATCTCGGTGCCGAAGTGCTGGAGTCGCGTCTGCCGGGCATCCTTGAGCTGTCGCGTACCTTTGCCCACGTCGACCCAATTAAAGAACCGATTCCGGTGATCCCGACCTGCCACTACATGATGGGCGGCGTGCCGACCAAAGTGACCGGCCAGGCGCTGCGTGTGAATGAGCAAGGCCAGGATGAGGTGATTCCGGGTCTGTTCGCCGTCGGTGAAATCGCCTGCGTATCGGTTCATGGCGCTAACCGCCTCGGCGGCAACTCGCTGCTCGATTTGGTGGTGTTCGGTCGCGCAGCCGGTGTGCATCTGCTGGAGTGTATTGAAGAGCAGGGCGAACTGCGTGAAGCCACGCCGGAAAATATCGATGCAGCGATGGCGCGCTTCAACCGCTGGGAAAATAACACCACCGGTGAAGATCCTGTCGAAATCCGTAAAGCGCTGCAGCGCTGCATGCAGAACAATTTCTCGGTGTTCCGCGATGGCGATGCGATGCGTGAAGGTCTGGAAGAGCTGAAAGTGATTCGTGAGCGTCTGAAATCGGCGCGTCTTGATGACCGTTCGCCAGACTTCAACACCCAACGTATCGAGTGCCTTGAGCTGGATAACCTGATGGAAACCGCTTACGCCACCGCTGTTGCCGCCAACTTCCGTACCGAAAGCCGTGGTGCACATAGCCGCTTCGACTTCCCGGACCGCGATGATGAAAACTGGCTGTGCCACAGTCTCTATGTTCCGCAGACGGAAAGCATGACGCGCCGTGAGGTGAACATGCAACCGAAACTGCGTGCGGCCTTCCCGCCGAAAGCGCGTACCTACTAATTGCGGAGATCATCATGAGACTCGAATTTTCAATCTATCGTTACAACCCGGAAGTCGATGCCAAGCCGCGCATGCAGGAGTACACCCTGGAGTCGGAAGATGGTCGCGACATGATGCTGTTGGATGCGCTGATCCGTCTGAAAGAGAAAGACCCTACGCTGGCTTTCCGTCGCTCTTGCCGTGAAGGCGTGTGCGGTTCAGATGGTCTGAACATGAACGGTAAAAATGGTCTGGCGTGTATCACGCCGATCTCTGCGCTGGGCAACGGTTCGAAGAAAATTGTTATCCGTCCACTGCCAGGTTTGCCGGTGATCCGCGACCTCGTGGTAGACATGGGACAATTCTATGCACAGTATGAGAAGATTAAGCCTTTCCTGTTGAATAATGGGGAAAATCCACCGGCGCGCGAGCATTTACAGAGCCCAGCCGAGCGTGAGCATCTGGACGGTTTGTATGAGTGTATTCTCTGCGCCTGTTGCTCAACGTCGTGCCCGTCGTTCTGGTGGAATCCGGACAAGTTTGTCGGTCCGGCTGGCCTGCTGGCCGCTTACCGTTTCCTGATCGACAGCCGCGACACGGAAACCAATGCGCGTCTCGACAATCTCAACGATGCTTTCAGTGTTTTCCGCTGTCACAGCATCATGAACTGTGTGAGCGTGTGCCCGAAAGGCCTAAACCCAACGCGCGCCATCGGCCATATTAAGTCGATGCTGCTGCAACGCGGGGCGTAACAGAAAAAGTCACTCTCCGGGAACCTGAGTTCCCGGATGTTTACGGAAGCCTCTATAAGCGCGGTGCTGACCACGCTTATAAAGGTTCCCTTACGAGCCAGGCGCCGGTAGCGCACAGGTTCGTATCGCTGAACTCACTACGGCAAGCCGCGTAAGCGGTAAAAAATGAAACCTCATAAAAAGCAGATTAATGCTTAAGGGATCACAATGCAGAACAGCGCGATGAAACCCTGGCTGGACTCCTCCTGGCTGGCCGGCGCGAACCAATCTTACATAGAGCAGCTCTATGAGGATTTCCTGACCGATCCTGACTCAGTTGATGACATGTGGCGCGAGCTGTTCCAGCAGCTGCCGGGCACTGGCGTGAAACCTGAGCAATTTCACTCCACCACGCGTGACTACTTCCGCCGCCTGGCTAAAGACGCTACGCGTTACACATCAACCGTGACCGATCCGGCAACCAACTCCAAACAGGTAAAAGTGCTGCAGCTGATTAATGCGTTCCGCTTCCGCGGCCATCAGCATGCAAACCTCGATCCGCTTGGCCTGTGGAAACAGGACACGGTAGCCGACCTCGATCCGGCTTATCACGATCTGACCGACGCCGATTTTCAGGAAAGCTTTAACGTAGGCTCTTTTGCTATCGGCAAAGAGACCATGAAGCTGGCCGATCTGTTTGCGGCGCTGCAGCAGACTTACTGTGGCTCGATTGGTGCTGAGTACATGCACATCAACAACACCGACGAGAAGCGCTGGATTCAGCAGCGTCTGGAATCGGTGGTGGGCCACGCGTCTTTCAGCAGTGACGAGAAAAAAGGTTTCCTGAAAGAGCTGACCGCGGCAGAAGGCCTGGAAAAATATCTGGGTGCAAAATTCCCGGGTGCGAAGCGCTTCTCGCTGGAAGGCGGCGATGCACTGGTGCCCATGCTGCGCGAGATGATTCGTCACGCGGGCAAGAGCGGTACGCGCGAAGTGGTGCTGGGTATGGCGCACCGCGGTCGTCTCAACGTACTGATCAACGTATTAGGTAAGAAGCCGCAGGATCTGTTCGACGAATTCTCCGGCAAGCACAAAGAACACCTCGGCACCGGCGACGTGAAGTACCACATGGGCTTCTCGTCTGACGTGGAAACCGAAGGCGGCTTAGTGCACCTGGCGCTGGCGTTCAACCCGTCGCATCTGGAAATCGTAAGCCCGGTAGTGATGGGGTCGGTGCGTGCGCGTTTAGATCGTTTGGCTGAGCCAAGCAGCAACAAAGTTCTGCCAATCACCATTCACGGTGATGCCGCTGTTATTGGTCAGGGCGTGGTGCAGGAAACCCTGAACATGTCGCAGGCGCGTGGCTACGAAGTGGGCGGTACCGTTCGCATTGTGATCAACAACCAGGTTGGTTTCACCACCTCCAACCCGAAAGATGCGCGCTCTACGCCGTACTGTACGGATATCGGCAAGATGGTGCTGGCACCGATTTTCCACGTTAACGCGGACGATCCGGAAGCCGTAGCCTTTGTGACTCGCCTGGCGCTGGATTATCGCAACACCTTTAAACGTGATGTCTTCATCGACCTGGTGTGCTATCGCCGTCACGGCCACAACGAAGCCGACGAGCCAAGTGCCACGCAGCCGTTGATGTACCAGAAAATCAAAAAGCATCCGACGCCGCGTAAACTCTATGCCGATCAGCTGGAAAGCGAAGGCGTAGCGACCAGCGAAGATGCCACCGAGATGGTCAATCTCTATCGCGACGCGCTGGATGAAGGCGAATGCGTGGTGCCAGAGTGGCGTCCGATGAGCCTGCACTCATTCACCTGGTCGCCGTATCTGAACCACGAGTGGGACGAAAGCTACCCGGCGACCGTGGAACTGAAACGCCTGCAGGAACTGGCGCGCCGCATCAGCAGCGTACCGGAATCGGTAGAAGTGCAGTCTCGCGTTGCCAAGATCTACAACGATCGCAAAGAGATGGCCGAAGGCAACAAAGCGTTCGACTGGGGCGGTGCAGAAAACCTCGCCTATGCCACGCTGGTTGACGAGGGGATTCCGGTGCGTCTTTCCGGTGAAGATACCGGTCGCGGGACCTTCTTCCACCGTCATGCGGTAATCCACAACCAGACCAACGGCTCAACCTACACGCCGCTGCACCATGTCCATAACGGCCAGGGTCAGTTCAAAGTGTGGGATTCCGTGCTGTCTGAAGAAGCGGTACTGGCTTTCGAATACGGTTATGCCACCGCAGAACCGCGCGTGCTGACCATCTGGGAAGCGCAGTTCGGCGATTTCGCCAATGGCGCGCAGGTCGTGATCGACCAGTTCATCAGCTCCGGCGAACAGAAATGGGGCCGTATGTGTGGCCTGGTCATGTTGCTACCGCACGGTTATGAAGGCCAGGGTCCTGAGCACTCCTCAGCGCGTCTGGAGCGTTATCTGCAACTCTGTGCTGAACAGAACATGCAGGTGTGCGTGCCTTCTACGCCAGCGCAGGTTTACCACATGCTGCGTCGTCAGGCGCTGCGCGGTATGCGCCGTCCGCTGATCGTCATGTCACCGAAATCACTGCTGCGCCATCCGCTGGCGATTTCCAGCATGGAAGAGTTGGCCACAGGCAGCTTCCAGCCAGCGATTGGTGAAATCGACGATCTCGATCCACAACAGGTAAAACGCGTGGTGCTGTGTTCGGGCAAGGTTTATTACGATCTGCTGGAGCAGCGTCGTAAAAACGAGCAGACCGACGTGGCCATCGTGCGTATCGAACAACTCTATCCGTTCCCGCACAAAGTCGTGCAGGACGTATTGAAAAACTATGCTCATGTGCAGGATTTCGTGTGGTGTCAGGAAGAGCCGCTGAATCAGGGCGCATGGTATTGCAGTCAGCATCATTTCCGCGAAGTGGTTCCATTTGGTGCGTCACTGCGTTATGCAGGCCGTCCGGCTTCTGCTTCACCGGCCGTGGGCTACATGTCCGTACATCAAAAACAGCAGCAAGACCTGGTTAATGACGCGCTGAACCTTGGTTAATAAAAAGGAAAGAAAATGAGTAGCGTAGAAATTCTCGTTCCCGATTTGCCTGAATCCGTAGCGGACGCAACGGTTGCAACCTGGCACAAAAAACCTGGCGACTCTGTGAGCCGCGATGAAGTACTGGTAGAGATTGAAACTGACAAAGTGGTTCTGGAAGTGCCTGCTTCAGCGGATGGCATCCTGGAAGCCGTGCTGGAAGAGGAAGGCGCTACCGTCACTTCTCGTCAGATTCTGGGCCGTCTGAAAGAGGGCAACAGCGGCGGGAAAGAGACTGCGGCCAAAGCGGAAAGTAACGAATCTACACCGGCACAGCGCCAGACCGCTTCGCTGGAAGAAGAGAGCAACGATGCGCTCAGCCCAGCGGTACGCCGCCTGATTGCTGAAAACAACCTCGATGCCAGCCAGATCAAAGGCACCGGCGTTGGTGGCCGTCTGACGCGAGAAGATGTGGAAAAACATCTGGCGAAGAAAGCTGACGGTGGCAAAGCTGCACCGGCTGCAGCGCCAGCCGCTGCTGCACCGCAGGCCGCTGTGGCTAACCGCAGCGAAAAACGCGTACCGATGACGCGTCTGCGTAAGCGTGTTGCCGAGCGTCTGCTGGAAGCGAAAAACAGCACCGCGATGTTGACCACGTTCAACGAAATCAACATGAAGCCAATCATGGATCTGCGCAAGCAGTACGGCGACGCGTTCGAGAAACGTCACGGCGTGCGTCTGGGCTTCATGTCCTTCTACATCAAAGCGGTAGTGGAAGCGCTGAAACGCTTCCCGGAAGTGAACGCGTCTATTGATGGCGAAGATGTGGTTTACCACAACTATTTCGATGTGAGCATTGCGGTTTCTACCCCGCGTGGTCTGGTTACGCCGGTGCTGAAAGATGTTGATGCACTGAGCATGGCCGACATTGAGAAGAAAATTAAAGAGCTGGCGGTGAAAGGCCGTGACGGCAAGTTGACGGTTGAAGAGCTGACCGGCGGTAACTTCACCATCACCAACGGTGGTGTGTTTGGTTCGCTTATGTCTACGCCAATCATCAACCCGCCGCAGAGCGCGATTCTCGGCATGCACGCCATCAAAGATCGCCCAATGGCGGTTAATGGTCAGGTTGTGATTCTGCCAATGATGTATCTGGCGCTCTCTTACGATCACCGTTTGATTGATGGTCGTGAATCCGTTGGCTATCTGGTGGCGGTGAAAGAGATGCTGGAAGATCCAGCTCGCCTGCTGCTGGACGTCTAATTTCGCCGGGCGCGCGGTGTGAAGGCGCGCCCAAACTCATACCTGAATGGATAGAACATCATGAATTTACATGAATACCAGGCGAAGCAGCTGTTTGCACGCTATGGCATGCCAGCACCGACAGGCTACGCCTGCACCACGCCACGTGAAGCTGAAGAAGCCGCGTCTAAAATTGGCGCAGGTCCGTGGGTAGTGAAATGTCAGGTTCATGCCGGTGGCCGCGGTAAAGCGGGCGGCGTGAAAGTGGTGAACAGCAAAGAAGACATTCGTGCTTTTGCTGAACACTGGCTGGGCAAACGTCTGGTGACCTATCAAACTGATGCGCACGGTCAGCCGGTAAACCAGATTCTGGTTGAAGCCGCGACGGATATCGATCAGGAGCTGTATCTGGGTGCGGTTGTTGACCGTGCTACCCGTCGTGTCATCTTCATGGCTTCGACAGAAGGCGGTGTTGAGATTGAGAAAGTGGCAGAAGAAACGCCACACTTGATCCACAAGATGGCGCTCGATCCATTAGCGGGTCCACAGCCGTATCAGGGCCGCGAGTTGGCGTTCAAACTCGGCCTGACCGGCAAGCAAGTTAGCCAGTTCACCAAAATCTTCATGGGCCTGGCGACCATGTTCCTTGAGCGCGATCTGGCGATGGTAGAGATCAACCCGCTGGTGATCACTAAGCAGGGCGATCTGATCTGCCTCGACGGCAAACTGGGCGCGGACGGTAACGCACTGTTCCGTCAGCCGGAACTGCGTGAAATGCGCGATCCGAGCCAGGAAGATCCACGTGAAGCCCACGCAACGCAGTGGGAACTGAACTACGTTGCGCTGGATGGCAACATCGGCTGTATGGTGAACGGCGCCGGTCTGGCGATGGGCACCATGGACATCGTGAAACACCACGGTGGTGAGCCAGCAAACTTCCTGGACGTTGGCGGCGGCGCAACCAAAGAGCGCGTCACCGAAGCCTTCAAAATCATCCTGTCTGACGATGCAGTGAAAGCTGTGTTCGTTAACATCTTCGGCGGCATTGTGCGTTGCGATCTGATCGCAGACGGCATCATCGGTGCCGTGGCAGAAGTGGGTGTCAACGTGCCAGTTGTGGTACGTCTGGAAGGTAACAACGCCGAGCTGGGCGCTAAGAAATTGGCGGACAGCGGTCTGAACATCATTGCAGCAACCAGCCTGACAGACGCTGCACAGCGTGTTGTAGCTGCAGCGGAGGGTAAATAATGTCCATTTTGATCGACAAAAACACCAAAGTCATTTGCCAGGGTTTCACCGGTGGTCAAGGGACGTTCCACTCTGAGCAGGCGCTGGCTTACGGTACGCAGCTGGTTGGCGGTGTAACGCCAGGCAAAGGCGGCACCACGCATCTCGGCCTGCCGGTGTTCAACACCGTACGTGAAGCAGTAGAAGCCACTGGCGCAACCGCCACCGTGATCTACGTTCCAGCGCCGTTCTGCAAAGACGGTATTCTGGAAGCGATCGATGCGGGCATTAAACTGATCATCACCATCACCGAAGGTATCCCAACGCTGGATATGCTGACCGTGAAAGTGAAGCTGGATGAAGCTGGCGTGCGCATGATCGGCCCGAACTGCCCAGGCGTGATCACGCCTGGCGAATGTAAGATCGGTATCATGCCAGGCCACATTCACCAGCCAGGCCGCGTAGGTATCGTATCGCGTTCAGGTACGCTGACTTATGAAGCCGTTAAGCAGACCACTGACATCGGCTACGGCCAGTCAACCTGCGTAGGTATCGGTGGTGATCCGATTCCAGGCTCTAACTTCATCGACATCCTGAAATTGTTCCAGGAAGATCCACAGACCGAAGCGATCGTGATGATCGGTGAGATCGGTGGTAGCGCGGAAGAAGAAGCAGCAGCTTACATCAAAGCCCACGTGACCAAGCCGGTTGTCGGCTACATCGCCGGTGTGACTGCACCGAAAGGCAAACGTATGGGCCACGCAGGCGCCATCATTGCCGGTGGTAAAGGTACCGCTGATGAGAAATTTGCTGCACTGGAAGCGGCCGGTGTGAAAACCGTACGCAGTCTGGCAGACATTGGTGACGCGGTTAAAGCGGTTTTACCAATCAAATAAGCCAATACACACTGACAATGAAAAGCCACCTTCGGGTGGCTTTTTTTTTGGTAATAACCCGCCTGAAAGGGAGGGAAAAAAGCGCAACGGCTTCAAAAAATTGCGGCTATGCTTACTCTGTCATCAAGGTAAAGAAGGGAAAAGGCGCTGGATTTTTGTCAAGCAATTGGCGTGCGACTTTCCTAAATGAGGTTAAATAATTGCGGAAAAGGTAATTATATTCTTAATAATATGATGATGTTGTGACATCTAATTAACAACCACTGTAACACTACATATCTGGAAATTTATTGTCTTAATCTAGATCAATAATTGGCGACTTATAGGAAACTTTACCGCTAGCAAAAGGCCGACTAACCGGTATAAATTGCGCTGCATCAATTCAGTCTTCGTCATAATTTATCAGGAGTTTGTGCCAGGCGTTGTTATATCAATTCTGCCGCCTCCTCGTGTTACTCCTGCTTTAAATTGACTGAAAAGATCGGTTTTTAAGGGAATTTTATCACTGTTACTCGCTCTCTTCGGGCAACAGCTTTCTCTGTTCTATCAGTAACAAAACTGGAATCAATAATCAGTCGTTCCTGAATCTTGTTCTGCGCGTCAATGTCTGTTGTTTGCCGTTGTCATCCGCAGGGGAAGTTCATGCGAGGAGCAAGGAGTCATCATGTTAGATATTGTCGAGCTGTCGCGTTTACAGTTTGCCCTGACGGCGATGTACCATTTCCTGTTCGTGCCATTAACGCTGGGTATGGCGTTTTTATTGGCGATCATGGAAACGGTATATGTCCTGACGGGGAAACAAATTTATAAAGATATGACCAAGTTCTGGGGCAAGTTGTTTGGTATTAACTTTGCACTCGGCGTGGCTACCGGCCTGACCATGGAATTCCAGTTCGGTACCAACTGGTCATATTATTCACACTATGTCGGCGATATCTTCGGTGCGCCGCTCGCCATCGAAGGTTTAATGGCGTTCTTCCTCGAATCCACCTTTGTTGGCCTGTTCTTCTTCGGCTGGGATCGCCTCGGTAAGGTGCAACACCTTGCGGTGACCTGGCTGGTGGCGCTCGGTTCGAACATGTCCGCGCTGTGGATTCTGGTGGCGAACGGCTGGATGCAAAACCCCATTGCATCGGAATTCAATTTCGAAACCATGCGTATGGAGATGTTGAGTTTCTCCGAGCTGGTGCTGAACCCGGTTGCGCAGGTGAAGTTTGTCCATACCGTGGCCGCCGGTTACACCACGGGCGCGATGTTCATCCTTGGTATTAGCGCATGGTATCTGCTGAAAGGGCGCGACATTGCTTTCGCTAAACGCTCTTTCGCCATCGCAGCCAGTTTCGGTATGGCGGCGATTCTGTCAGTGATCGTACTGGGTGACGAATCCGGTTATGAAATCGGTGACGTGCAGAAAACCAAACTGGCGGCAATTGAAGCGGAATGGGAAACCCAACCGGCTCCGGCTGCATTTACGCTGTTTGGTATTCCGGATCAGGAGACGCAGGAGAACAAATATGCGATTCAGATTCCGTATCTGCTCGGCCTGATCGCCACGCGTTCAGTGGATACGCCGGTCACCGGTTTGAAAGAACTGCTGGCACAACATGAAGTGCGTATTCGTAACGGCATGAAAGCCTACGCGCTGCTGAACGAACTGCGTGGTGGCAGTAAAGATCCTGAGGTGCGCAGCCAGTTTGAAGCCAGCAAACAGGATCTCGGTTATGGCCTGCTGCTGAAGCGCTATACGCCGGATGTGGCTAACGCCAGCGAAGAGCAGATTCAGAAAGCGACACAGGATTCGATCCCACGCGTTGCGCCACTGTACTTCGCCTTCCGCATCATGGTGCTGGGCGGTGTGCTGATGCTGGGCATTATTGCGCTCTCCTTCTGGAGCGTGATTCGTAACCGTATCGGTAAGTCTCGCTGGTTACTGAAAGCCGCGTTGTACGGCATTCCGTTACCGTGGATTGCGATTGAAGCGGGTTGGTTCGTTGCCGAGTATGGTCGCCAGCCGTGGGCAATTGGTGAGGTGCTGCCAACCGCGGTCGCTAACTCCTCATTGACCGTTGGCGATCTGCTGTTCTCAATGACGCTGATTTGCGGTCTCTACACCTTGTTCCTTGTGGCGGAAATGTACCTGATGTTCAAGTTCGCGCGCCTCGGTCCAAGCAGCCTGAAAACCGGCCGCTATCATCATGAAACGCTGAAGACATCATCTCAGCCGGCGCGTGGATAAGGAGAGCGACCATGTTTGATTACGAAGTATTGCGCTTTGTCTGGTGGCTGCTGATTGGCGTGTTGCTGATCGGTTTCGCAGTCACCGATGGCTTTGATATGGGCGTTGGTATGCTGACGCGCATTCTGGGTCGTACTGATACCGAACGTCGCATCATGATTAATACCATTGCGCCGCATTGGGACGGAAACCAGGTTTGGCTGATCACCGCCGGTGGCGCGCTGTTTGCCGCCTGGCCAATGGTATATGCCGCCGCGTTCTCCGGCTTCTACGTGGCGATGATTCTGGTGCTGGCTTCACTGTTCTTCCGTCCGGTTGGATTTGATTACCGTTCAAAGATTGAAGATATGCGCTGGCGCGGCATGTGGGATTGGGGCATTTTCATCGGCAGCTTTGTTCCGCCGCTGGTGATTGGTGTGGCGTTCGGCAACCTGCTGCAAGGGGTGCCGTTCCACGCTGACGAATATCTGCGTCTCTTCTATACCGGCAATTTCTTCCAGCTGCTGAATCCTTTTGGCTTGCTGGCGGGTGTGGTGAGTGTGGCGATGATCCTGACGCAAGGCGCAACCTATCTGCAGATGCGTACTGCCGGTGAGTTACACGTCCGCAGCCGCAGCACCGCGCAAATCTCGGCGCTGGTAATGATGGTGTGCTTCATTCTCGCGGGTGTGTGGGTGAAATACGGCATCGACGGTTATGTGCTGAAAAGCGTTATCGATCATCACGCGGCATCCAACCCGTTGGGTAAAGATGTGGTGCGTGAAGCCGGTGCGTGGATGGTGAACTTCGATCAGATGCCAGTACTGTGGCTGTTCCCGCTGTTGGGCGTGGTGTTGCCGCTGCTGACCATTCTCTGCTCGCGTATCGAGAAGGGCGCTCTGGCGTTTATCTCGTCTTCATTAACTTTGGCTTGCGTGATTATGACGGCCGGGATTGCGATGTTCCCCTTCATCATGCCATCCAGCACCGTGCCGGGCATCAGCCTGACCATGTGGGATGCCACGTCTAGCCTGCTGACGCTGAAAGTGATGACCATCGCCGCCATCATCTTTGTACCGATTATCCTGGCGTACACCGCCTGGTGTTATTACAAGATGTTTGGCCGTATCACCAAAGAACACATTGAGAGCAATACGCACTCCCTTTACTGATTAAGGAGATTGAGCATGTGGTATTTTGCCTGGATTCTTGGCACCTTGCTGGCCTGTGCGTTCGGTGTGATTACGGCGCTGGCGCTGGAGCACGTTGAAGAGAGCAGCGCGAAGGACGAGCAAGTCTGATGCGCACACTGATTCAGACGCTTTATCGTCTGATGGACAAGGGCCCGCTTCGGGCCCTTTCGCTAATCCTCGCGTTGTGGCTGGCGGGCTGTGTCATTTGGCAGCCTTCACGCTTTGCCGCGCGCACCAGTGATTTAGCGATATGGCACGGAATGCTGCTGATATGGGCCGTTTGTACCGGCGTGATACACGGCACCGGATTTCGCCCGCAGCGCCTGCGCTGGCAAGCGCTCTTCTCGCCGTTGCCCGCGATGATAGTTTTAGTGGCAGGAATTTTCTGGTTCTACTATTAAGTCCAGGCTCAGGACTTAAAAACGCCGCAATTTCAGACGCTGACGTGAGGTTTTGTCAGCGTCCGGTCAAGAAACATCCTATAAATCCTTCCAGTTGTTAACCTGTGATAATTATTTTCTCGCGGCGTCAGCGGACCATTCCCAAGCTGATCTCTCTTGCGTATAGTAGCAACGTTTAAAATGAGACCGGGATGTAGAGTGAGTACAACGCTGTTTCGCTGGCCGGTTCGTGTCTATTACGAAGACACCGATGCCGGTGGTGTGGTTTACCACGCCAGTTATCTTGCTTTCTATGAACGAGCACGTACCGAAATGTTGCGCCAGCACCATTTCAATCAGCAGGTCCTGTTGGAAGAGCAGGTGGCTTTTGTGGTACGACGCATGACGATCGATTTTGTTGCGGCTGCACGTCTGGACGATCTTTTGGAAATTCAAACAGAAGTGACCTCAATGACGCGTGCAACGATGACGTTCTCGCAGCGTATCGTGAATGCAGAAGGCAAAGTGCTAAATGAAGCAGAAGTCCTGATTGCCTGCATCAACCCACATCTAATGAAGCCAATTGCGCTTCCCAAGTCTATTGTCGCGGAGTTCAAGCAGTGACTGACATGAATGTTCTTGATTTGTTCCTGAAGGCGAGCCTTCTGGTCAAACTTATCATGTTGATTTTGATCGGCTTTTCTATTGCCTCATGGGCGATCATTATTCAGCGTACGCGCATTTTGAATGCGGCGGGGCGCGAAGCCGAAGCGTTTGAAGATAAGTTCTGGTCGGGTATCGAGCTGTCACGCCTGTATCAGGAAAGCCAGGGACGCCGCGATGAACTGAGCGGATCTGAGCAAATTTTCTATTCGGGTTTCAAAGAGTTTGCGCGTTTGCATCGTGCTAACAACCATGCGCCTGAAGCGGTTGTTGAGGGCGCGAGCCGTGCGATGCGTATCTCCTTCAATCGTGAACTGGAAACGCTGGAAACTCACATTCCTTTCCTTGGCACCGTTGGCTCCATCAGTCCGTATATCGGTCTGTTTGGTACGGTGTGGGGGATCATGCACGCCTTTATCGCCCTCGGTGCGGTAAAACAGGCCACGCTGCAGATGGTTGCACCGGGTATTGCCGAAGCGTTGATCGCGACCGCAATCGGTCTGTTTGCGGCCATTCCTGCCGTTATGGCGTACAACCGTCTGAACCAGCGCGTTAACAAGCTGGAACAGGGCTACGACAACTTCATGGAAGAGTTCACGGCTATCCTGCATCGTCAGGCTTTCTCCACCGACAACACGAAGTAAGTCGAGGTTTACGATGGCCAGAACCCGTGGTCGCGGTAAACGCGACCTTAAGTCGGAAATCAACATTGTTCCACTGCTGGACGTGCTGTTGGTGTTGCTGCTCATCTTTATGGCAACCGCGCCGATTATTACCCAGAGCGTGGAAGTGGATCTGCCGGATGCGACAGATTCAAAAACCGTCTCAACTGATGATAATCCACCGGTGATTGTTGAAGTGTCTGGTGTTGGCCAGTACAGCCTGGTGGTGGATCACGATCGTATGACGCAGTTGCCGCCGGAGCAGGTGGTGAGCGAAGCGCAGCGCCGGATTGAAGCCAATCCGAAAACGGTCTTCCTGATCGGCGGTGCGAAAGACGTCCCTTACGACGAAATCATCAAGGCGCTGAACCTGTTACATCAGGCAGGCGTGAAATCTGTCGGTTTGATGACGCAGCCGATTTAAAGCGAACCGTTTTTTGGGAACCGAGTGTGTCGAAGGCAACCGAGCAGAACGACAAGTTAAAGCGCGCGATAATCGTTTCGGTGATTCTGCACATCGTGCTGATCGCCCTATTGATTTGGAGCTCGTTTAACGAAAAAATCGAATCCAGCGGCGGTGGCGGTGGCAGTGATATTGACGCAGTGATGGTCGATTCCGGCGCCGTGGTTGAGCAGTATAACCGCCAGCAGAATCAGCAACGAGACAGTCAGCGCGCCGAGCAGCAGCGTCAGAAGCAGTCGCAGCAGCAGGCCGAAGAGTTACAGCAGAAACAAGCTGCTGAGCAGCAGCGCCTGAAAGAGATGGAAAAAGAGCGCTTGCAGGCCCAGCAGGAAGCCAAAGAGCAGGCGAAGCAGCAGGCCGAGCAGCAGAAAGCGGCTGAAGCCGCCGCTAAGCAAGCCCAGGAACAGCAGAAAACTGCCGAAGCCGCCGCAGCAAAAGCTAAGGCTGATGCCAAAGCGGAAGCCGATGCGCAGGCAAAAGCAGCGGCTGACGCCAAAGCCAAAGCGCTAGAAGAAGCCAAGCAAGCCGCAGCTGACGCGAAGAAGAAAGCAGAAGAGCAGGCGAAAGCCGCTGCCGCTGAAGCAGCGAAAGAGAAAGCGGCGCAGCAGGCAAAAGCTGCCGCAGAATCGAAAGCCAAAGCGGATGCTGAAGCCAAAGCGCAGGCTGCTGCCGATGCCAAGGCGAAAGCGGCTCAGGAAGCCAAAGAGGCTAAAGAGCAAGCGGCTGCTGAGGCGAAGGAAAAAGCCGCAGCAGAAGCCAAAGAGAAGGCTGCCGCCGAGGCGAAAGCCAAGGCCGATGCGGCTGCTAAGGCCAAAGCGGATGCAAAAGCGAAAGCGGCTGCGGATGCTAAAAAAGCCGCCGCTGAAGCTGCGAAGAACGAAAATGCGGTTGATGACCTGTTAGGTGGTTTGTCTTCTGGTAAGAATGCACCGAAAAGCGGCACCGCATCGGGTGGCGCTGCAGGGCAGGGCAATCAGAAGAAAGCGGGCGCGTCAGGCGCAGATATCAATAATTATCTGGGGCAAGTGGTCGGGGCGATTCAGAGCCGTTTCTACGATGCAGATTTGTACAAAGGTAAAGAGTGTAACCTGCGTATTAAACTGGCACCGGATGGTTTGCTGATTGACGTTAAATCGGAAGGTGGCGACCCCGCCTTGTGTCAGGCGGCAATTGCTGCTGCGAAGCAGGCGCGGATTCCGAAGCCGCCTTCGCAGGCGGTGTATGAAGTGTTTAAAAACGCACCGATGCGTTTCAAACCAGAATAATGCAGTAACGTACGGCAGGTTGAACTAAGGATAGCTTGCCATACTCTATGAGTACTCGTGTTTTTCAGGAACTGTGCGAATTATCATGAACCTCTGGTTCAGGTAAGGGAGAAAAAATGAAGCAGGCACTTCGTGTAACCTTAGGTTTTTTTGTACTGCTGTGGGCAGCAATGCTTCATGCAGAAGTCCGTATTGAAATTACGCAGGGCGTTAACACCGCACGTCCTATTGGTGTGGTTCCGTTCCAATGGGCTGGCCCAGGCGCGGCACCAGAAGACATCGGCGGGATCGTTTCTGCTGACTTACGTAACAGCGGTAAATTCAATCCGCTCGATCGTTCTCGTCTGCCACAACAGCCAGCCAGCGCGCAGGAAGTTCAACCTGCCGCATGGAGCGCATTGGGTATTGATGCGGTTGTGGTTGGTCAGGTAACGCCTAACGCTGACGGCAGCTATCAAGTTGCCTATCAGCTGGTGGACACCGGTGGCGCGCCAGGCACCGTGCTGGCGCAGAACTCTTATAAAGTGACTAAGCAGTGGCTGCGTTACGCAGCGCACACCGCCAGTGACGAAGTGTTCGAAAAGCTGACCGGCATCAAAGGCGCATTCCGTACCCGCATTGCCTATGTGGTACAGACCAATGGCGGTCAGTTCCCGTATGAGTTGCGCGTGTCGGATTACGATGGCTACAACCAGTTTGTGGTTCACCGTTCACCGCAGCCATTGATGTCTCCGGCCTGGTCGCCAGATGGCAGCAAAGTGGCTTACGTGACCTTCGAAAGCGGCAAATCTGCGCTGGTGGTTCAGACGCTGTCTAACGGTGCAATCCGTCAGGTGGCTTCTTATCCGCGTCATAACGGTGCGCCAGCCTTCTCACCTGACGGTTCTAAACTGGCCTTCGCGCTGTCGAAAACCGGTAGCCTGAACCTGTATGTGATGGATCTGGCTTCTGGTCAGACGCGCCAGGTGACTGATGGTCGCTACAACAGCACTGAACCAACGTGGTTCCCGGACAGCCAGACACTGGCTTACACCTCGGATCAGGCCGGTGCGCCCCAGATTTATAAAGTTGGTATCAACGGCGGTGCGCCACAACGTATTACCTGGGAAGGTGCGCAAAACCAGGATGCGGATGTGTCAACCGACGGTAAAACTATGGTGATGATCAGCAGCGCCGGTGGCGCTCAGCACGTCGCCAAACAGGATCTGGTAACGGGAGCCGTTCAAACAATAACGGACACGTTCCTGGATGAAACGCCGAGTCTGGCGCCAAACGGCACAATGGTAATCTATAGCTCTACTCAGGGGATGGGTTCCGTGTTGCAATTGGTTTCAACCGACGGGCGTTTCAAAGCGCGTCTTCCGGCAACTGATGGACAGGTCAAATTCCCTGCCTGGTCGCCGTATCTGTGATGCATAGGTCCCCTGCACGGCGGGGGATTAAAATGTATGGCAAACAAAATAATAGGATAAAGAAATGCAACTGAACAAAGTGCTGAAGGGTTTGATGCTGGCTCTGCCGGTTATCGCAGTAGCTGCATGTAGCTCACACAAAAACAACAACAACGATCAGACTGGCATGGGCGCTAACGACGGTGCTTACGGTGCTGGTCAGAACGGCGGTAACATGTCTTCTGATGAGCAAGCGCGCCTGCAGATGCAGCAGCTGCAGCAGAACAACATCGTTTACTTCGGTCTGGACAAGTATGACGTGGCTTCTGACTACGCTCAGATGCTGGATCAGCACGCTGCATTCCTGCGTGGCAACCCGTCATACAAAGTGACCATCGAAGGTCACGCGGATGAGCGCGGTACCCCAGAATACAACATCGCTCTGGGCGAACGTCGTGCAAGCGCCGTTAAGATGTATCTGCAAGGCAAAGGCGTTTCTGCTGACCAGATGTCTATCGTTTCTTACGGTAAAGAAAAACCAGCTGTACTGGGTCATGACGAAGCGGCTTACGCTAAAAACCGTCGTGCCGTACTGGTTTACTAAGAAAATATCATGATGAGTAACTTCAGACTTCATCTGTTGAGTCTGTCGTTACTGGTTGGTTTAGCGGCTCCTTTGGGGGCCGCTAATGCCCAGGCGTCAATCAGTAGCGTTGGCTCAGGCTCGGTCGAAGACCGTGTCACCACTCTTGAACGTATCTCTAATGCCCAGGCTCAGCTTTTGCAGCAATTGCAGCAGCAGATGAGCGACAACCAAAGCGATATCGATTCGCTGCGCGGGCAAATCCAGCAAAACAGCTATCAGCTTAATCAGGTGATTGAGCGCCAGAAGCAGCTCTATCAGCAAATCGACAGCCTTAGCTCCGGCAGTAATGGTGCGCAGGCGAGCGGTGGTGCTGATGCCGCTGCAGCGGGCGCTGCGGCTTCTGCGGATAGCGGTAGCAGCGCCAGTTCGGCCGCGCCAGCGCAAACCGGCGATGCCAACACGGACTACAATGCTGCGGTTGCGCTGATTCTGGAGAAGAAGCAGTACGATCAGGCGATTACTGCCCTGCAGGCTTGGGTGAAGAAATATCCTGATTCTACCTATCAGCCGAATGCCAATTACTGGCTGGGTCAGCTGTATTACAACAAGGGTAAAAAAGACGATTCGGCTTATTATTTTGCCACTGTGGTAAAAAATTACGCGAAATCGCCAAAAGCCCCGGAAGCGCTGTTTAAGGTTGGTGTGATCATGCAAGAGAAGAACGACACGGCGAAAGCCAAGGCTGTCTTCCAGCAAGTGATCAAACAATTCCCAAATAGTGATTCTGCTAAGCAGGCGCAAAAACGTCTTGCTGGGTTGTAATTTGTGCCTAAAAGACCGGATTTCGTGTGATTTCTGGTCTTACAGCATGAAAGGTAAGCAATTGAGACATTTAGTGGAAAATAAGGGTTGCGCCCTCCCGCTAAATCAGTAATATATGCCGCCGTTGCCGGGACATATCTTAACAAGTATCGGCAGCACTGAAGATGGGTCGTTAGCTCAGTTGGTAGAGCAGTTGACTTTTAATCAATTGGTCGCAGGTTCGAATCCTGCACGACCCACCATCTCAACCCGTTATAAGAGAGATGATTTCTTCAGTAAGCTTCACAACCTTGATGGGTCGTTAGCTCAGTTGGTAGAGCAGTTGACTTTTAATCAATTGGTCGCAGGTTCGAATCCTGCACGACCCACCATCAAGTAAAGGTTGTAAGCCCCACAGCGGGTCGTTAGCTCAGTTGGTAGAGCAGTTGACTTTTAATCAATTGGTCGCAGGTTCGAATCCTGCACGACCCACCAGTTATGTAGAAAGGCGCCCTAAAGGCGCCTTTTTGCTTTTCTACGCTAGGTGGATTTGCTTTGAGATGGTGCACCGGCCAGATAAGGCGGGGCGGATCGCGAAGAAACCTCACATCCCTGTGGATCGGCCTCGCAAGTACTCGCCTCATCCATGAGGCTCGCCCGCAAGCGGGCAACGCTTCGCGTTGTGCAAAAACGCTCCCGGCGTTTTTGTCCATGGCTCGGACGCTTCGCTCCTCCTGCTCCCACCTTTTAGAGCGATCAGGCTCAAGAGTCGCTTCTAAATAAGTGCACATATTTGCATGAAGGCGGGGATAAGGGGCGGTGGAGTAAAGCTTCCGGCGCATGGATGCGCCGGCAGAGCCTACAGGGATGTATCCACGGCGACTTTACGCAACCGCCCCTTATTTCCGCCTGAAACGCACTATTTGGATTTCTTAACTGGCGTCAGACTTTTCCAGATATGCAGCACCGCATAGCTGCGCCACGGCCGCCAAACCTGCGATATCTGCTCCGCCACTTTGGCACTCACGCCGCCGAGATTATTACGAATCGCAATATCCTCTTTGGGAAACGCATCAGGCCAACGCAGCGCGCGCATGGCGATATAACTTGCCGTCCACGGCCCTATGCCTTTCAGCGCCAGTAACTGCTGCTGAACCACGTCCGGATTCACCGCACCGTTAAAGCGTAATGCGCCAGAAGCGCAGGCCTGCGCCAACGCCTGAATGGCATGTGAACGCGCACTGACGATTCCCAGGCTGGCAATATCATCGATGCTCGCCGCCGCCAGCGACTCCGCATTTGGCGGCAAACGCGAAAGTTCTGACCACGGCGTCACCAGCGGCTCACCAAAGCGCTGTGCCATTCGGCTGCTTAGCGTGGTTGCGGCTTTCACGGTAACCTGCTGCCCGAGTATCGCGCGCACACCCAACTCAAAGCCGTCAAACGCACCAGGAACGCGTAAGCCGGGAAAGCGCGATAAGCTCTCGGCTAAAAGCGGATCGTGGCTTAGATGCTCAGCTATGTGCTGTGGCTGCGCATCCAAATCAAATAGATCGCGTAGCCGACGCAGCAAAGCGGGCAGCACTGGCGTCAGCGACGTTGTGAATTGCACCTTCAGCGACTGTTTACCCGCAACATGGCTCACGCGCACCCAGCCGCGACAGTTGCCCAGCGCCACGGTGCGGTGATACATGCCCTCGTTCACCCATTCCACTTCCTTCATCACGCGCTGTTGCAGGAAATCGAGCATCGCATCCCAATCGTAAGGCGGCCGATAACTCAGGCGCAGTTCGGCGCTCTCCTGCGTGGTTTTCACGGCGTCGGGTTGATTCTGCTTGCGCAGGCGGGAGGGCGTCATGCGATAGCGCGCCTGGAACACATCGTTAAAGCGCCTCAAACTGCGGAAGCCGCTGGCGTAAGCAATTTCCGTGACCGGCAAAGAGGTTTCTGTCAGAAGTTGCTTGGCTAGCAGCATACGACGTGTCTGACGCAGCTCTAAAGGCGATACGCCGAGCTCCTGCTGCACCACGCGACGCAATTGACGTTCACTGAGGTCAAACTCGCCAGCGATGTCTGCCAGCGTCTCCTGCTCTTCCAGCAAGCCCTCTTCGATGCGGCGAATTAAACGATCGGCAATGCGGTGATGGCTATCCACCGGCGCAGAGCCGGGCGCCAGTTCCGGACGGCAGCGTAAACACGGGCGGAAGTGCGCTTTCTCGGCGGCCTCTGCGCTGCTAAAAAACAGGCAGTTCTTCTGCATCGGCGCTTTCACCGGACAAATGGGGCGGCAATAGATGCCGGTGGATGTCACGCCAACAAAAAACAGCCCGTCGAAGCGGCTATCGCGCGACGTCAGCGCCTGGTACGCAATTTCAGCATCAAACATCATCGTCTCCGGCAAATAAACGGCATGGTCGCGCAAGCTGAACAGGAAAACTCGCTGCTTTCGGACAGCTAACCAGTTTATGCTGATGACCGAAAACAGCCAGTTTCCTTCGGCGGAAATGCGATAATCGCCAGCAGAGAATATGCCGGAGGTGCACCATGTATCATGCCAAAATCATCGCGACGCCCGTTGGTGAGCTCACGCTTGTTGCCACCGATAAAGGATTGTCGGCGATTCTGTGGGAAAACGAAGGGGCGCAGCGCGTGCCGTTCAAGCCGATCAACCGTAACGATCAGCATCCGATTCTGTGTGAGGCCGAACGCCAACTGCGCGAATATTTCGCCGGTGAGCGTCAGCAGTTTGATATGCCGTACGACACCGTCGGCACCGAGTTCCAGAAAAAAGTGTGGCAGGCACTGCTCACCATCCCGTTTGGTGAAACGCGCAGCTACCAGCAAATCGCCGAGCAGATCGGCAATCCGAAAGCGGTGCGCGCCGTGGGAGCAGCGAACGGTAAAAATCCGCTGTCGATTATGGCGCCGTGCCATCGCGTGATTGGCAGCAACGGCAAACTCACCGGTTTTGCAGGCGGACTCACCGTTAAAGCCTTCCTGCTGGAGCTGGAAAGTCCGCAGAAAACTTTGAGCAGCGCATTGTTGCTGTAGAGCGCGCAAAAAAGAGACGACACTCTCGCGCAATTCCGCTATCGTGTTTAGCATATAAAACACTATAGCGGTTTTGATGCCGCATCATTGCCGTAACCGGCAATTTTGTTAAATTGAGAAAACGAGAGCCGTGTCATGAGCCTGATGTTCGATCCTGAAAGCGCGATCTATCCTTTCCCGCCGAAACCGGCACGTCTCAGCGACGATGAAAAAGCCCACTACAAAAACAAAATCAAACGCTTGCTGGAAGAACGCGATGCGGTGATGGTGGCGCATTACTACACCGATCCCGAAATTCAGGCGCTGGCGGAAGAGACCGGCGGCTGCGTATCGGACTCACTGGAAATGGCGCGTTTCGGCAGCACCCATCCTGCTAAAACCTTGCTGGTGGCGGGCGTGCGTTTTATGGGTGAAACCGCAAAAATCCTTAGCCCGGAAAAAACCGTGCTGATGCCCACCTTGCAGGCGGAATGCTCGCTCGATCTCGGTTGCCCAATTGAAGAGTTTAACCGCTTCTGCGATCAGCATCCCGATCGCACGGTGGTGGTGTATGCCAACACCTCGGCGGCGGTGAAGGCGCGCGCGGATTGGGTCGTCACCTCGAGCATCGCGGTTGAGCTGATTGAGCATCTCGATAGCCTCGGCGAGAAAATCATCTGGGCACCGGATCGCCATCTCGGCCGCTACGTCACGCAAAAATCCGGCGCGGATGTGCTGTGCTGGCAGGGCGCCTGTATTGTGCATGACGAATTTAAAACACAGGCTTTGCAACGCATGAAGGCGCTCTATCCGCATGCGGCGGTGCTGGTGCATCCTGAATCACCGCAGGCGATTGTCGATCTGGCTGATGCGGTGGGATCCACCAGTCAGCTGATTCAGGCGGCGCAAAGTTTGCCGCATCCGCAGATGATCGTCGCCACCGATCGCGGCATCTTCTACAAAATGCAGCAGGCGGTGCCGAACAAAGAGTTGCTGGAAGCGCCCACCGCAGGCGAGGGCGCCACCTGCCGCAGCTGTGCGCACTGCCCTTGGATGGCGATGAACGGCCTGAAAGCGATTGCCGAAGGACTGGAGCGTGGCGGCAGCGCGCATGAGATCCATGTGGATAGCGCGTTGCGTGAGGCCGCGTTGCTACCGCTCAACCGCATGCTATCCTTTGCTGCAGATCTCAAACTTAAAATCAAAGGGAATGCATGACGGGCTCCCGTTACACAGGCACTTTATATGGACTTCTTTAGCACGCAAAATATTCTGGTTCACATTCCGCTCGGCGTTGGCGGCTACGATCTCTCATGGATTGAAGCCGTTGGTACCCTTGCGGGCCTGCTGTGCATCTGGCTCGCCAGCCTTGAGAAAATTATCAACTACTTTTTCGGGCTGATAAACGTCACGCTGTTCGCGGTGATTTTCTTCCAGATTCAGCTTTACGCCAGCTTGTTGCTGCAACTGTTCTTCTTTGTCGCCAACGTTTACGGCTGGTACGCGTGGAGTCGGCAAACCTCTAACAACGAAACGGAGCTGAGAATTCGCTGGCTGCCGCTGCCGAAAGCATTGGGCTGGGGCGCGGCGTGCGTGGTGGCGATTGCGCTGATGACGGTGTACATCGATCCGGTCTTTGCCTTCCTGACCAAAACAGCGGTCGGCATCATGCAAAGTCTGGGGCTTAACGTGGCGATGCCGCAACTGCAGCCGGATGCGTTCCCATTCTGGGATTCGTGCATGATGGTGCTGTCGATTGTGGCGATGATTTTGATGACGCGAAAATATGTTGAGAACTGGCTGCTTTGGGTGGTGATCAACGTTATCAGCGTGATGATCTTTGCGCGTCAGGGCGTATATGCCATGTCACTGGAGTACGCGATTCTGACGCTGATTGCGCTTAACGGTTCGCGCCTGTGGATGCAAAGCGCACGCGAACATGGCTCGCGCGCGCTGTCCCATCAGTGATGATGAGCGTGACCTTCCAGCGCAGCATGATCGTGGTGATCGTGCTGCGCGGCGCTATTATCTAAACACAACTCGCAGTCCGGCCCGCTGCACGGCTGATATTCCATCTGCACCGTGGCGTGGGCAATCTGATAGTGCTCATGCAAATAGTGGTGAATGCGCTTAAGCAGGCCGTCATGATCGTATGGCGGAATCACCTGCACATGCAGCGTCAGCACCGGTTTTTCACCCACTTGCCACAAATGAACGTGATGCACGTTACGTACTTCATCGATATTGCGCGTCAGCTCGCGTGACAGTTTATCCGCGTTGATATGGCCCGGCGCACCTTCCAGCAACTCATGCAGGCTCTCGCGCAATAGCGACCAGGCGCTACGTACCACCAGCAATGACACCAGCAGCGACAAAATCGGGTCGATTGGCGTCCAGCCGGTCAGCATGATGATCACCGCCGCGACAATCGCACCGACCGAACCCAGCAAATCGCCCAGCACATGCAATGCCGCCGCACGCACGTTGAGATTCTTCTCTTCGCTGCCGCGATGCAGCAGCCAGAACGACAGCAGATTGGCCAGCAAACCGGCAATGGCGATGCCGAGCATCAATCCGCCGGCAATCGGCTGGGGTTCATAAAAGCGACGCAGCGCTTCCCAGACAATCAGCACCGTAATCACCAATAGCGCAATGGCGTTGACGAACGCCGCTAAGGTGGTGAGACGCAGCAAGCCGAAGGTATGGCGCGCGTTAGGCTTGCGCTGGGCAAACTGCACCGCGAGTAACGCCATCAGCAGCGCGGCGGCATCGGTCAACATATGTCCGGCATCGGCCAGCAGCGCCAGCGAGCCAGAAACCAGCCCGCCGATCACTTCGGCCACCATAAACAGCGCCGTTACGCCAAACGCCGCGGCTAGTCGCGTGCGGTTGCCGTTAGCGGTCCCGTGAGAATGCGTGTGTGCCATAATTATCCAGTTGTTTAAGTAACCTGTTTGTTAATGATATCAGTAAATTGAGATCATCAAGCGGCAACTGCTGCTGTTTAACCTGCTCAATCAACTGCTGACAGCGCTCGGCAACCTCATCCATACCCAGCATCAACCAGCTGCCCTTCATGCGGTGTGCAGCCTGTTCCAGCGCCGACCAATTCTGTGTATCGCGCGCGTTCAACAGCAAATCCCGATCCTGTTGCAGCGTGCGCTGCAAGGTTTGACAGATGCGCGGAATAAATGCCTGATTATCCTGCGCCAGAATCAGTAAGCTGTTTGGCAAGACATCCAATGGATCTTTTACTGCGCGCGCCAGCAGCGGTGCCAGATGATCGAGCTCAATGGGTTTGAGCAACAAAGCTTCGTCATCCTGCAAGGCGATTTTCAGCAACTGAACATCCGCAGAGCAGAGCACGCGTAGCGAGGTGCTGCCGCGCTGGCGCTGACGACGGCGCAGAACACGCAGCAGCGTTAAACCATCCGGGCGCGGCATCATCTGGTCGATAAACAGAATATCGAAGGCGCGCTGAGCATCGGCGCGCAGCAGCGCTCGGCCCTCTTCAAATACCTGCGCCTCAACGCCAAACATCGCCAGCTGCTGCTGCATCACCAAAAGATTGGTCGGGTGATCGTCCACAATCGCCACGCGCAGCTGCGGGTAAACAGGCCAGCTGGCTGTGCGCTCGGTTAACGGCTCTTGGCTCACGACTAATGGCAACTGCACGCTGACCGTGGTGCCGCTGCCCGGTGCTGAAGTGAGCGTTAGCGTACCGCCCATTCGTTGCACAATCTCGCGACAGATAAACAAACCTAAGCCGCTGCCTTGCACCGCATGGCTTTTGCCGGACGGCGCCTGATACCACGGCTCAAACAGTTTTGCCTGCTCGTTAAGCGGGATGCCGCTGCCGGTGTCGGTGACCGTAAGCTGGATGTGCTCACTGACCGCCAGCGACAGGCGCACTTCGCCTTCGCGGGTAAACTTAAGGGCGTTGGCCACCAGATTATTCACCACCTGCTGCAGGCGATCCCCATCCAGCAACACGCTGGCAGGCAGCGGCGTCAGGGCTTCGGCAATCAGGTTCGGCCCGGCATCGCGCATTAAGGGATGATAAAACTGCTGCTGTTGCTGCAGCCAGAGCGTTAGATTGAGCGGACGCGGCGCCAGACGGAAGCTCTGGCTCTCAATACGCGCGTGATCCTGCAAGTCGTTCAATAGCGCCATCAGCGACCGCGCGCTGCTGTGCATCAGCGCCAGCCGTTCACTCGGATGCTGCTGCTGTTCCAGCTCCAGCAAACCGAGAATCGCCTGCATCGGCGTGCGCAGTTCGTGGCTGGCGGTGGCGAGAAACTGGCTTTTGGCGGCATTGGCGCGTTCGGCCTGCTCACGCTGCAATCGGTCACGACGCTGCTGCCAGTAACGACGCGTCAGCAAGCCCAACAGCAACAGAATAATTACGCCTGCCGCAAGCAAAATCATCAGCGGAATATTGCGCATCGCCATCGTCGTGCCGGGCTGCGGCGGCTGTGACCAGCTGACTCGCATCTGGTTGAGCGTATCAGGCGGGATTTGCTGCAATGCATGGTCGAGCAGGGCGCGCAGCTTAGGCTGTTCAGCACTGACCTGCGGCGCCAGCGGCCAGGCGATATCGCTGGCAGCAAACGCCAGATGCACACGATTATCTTCGTGACTCGCCATACGCCAGCGGGCAGAGAGCACGTTATCTACCAGCGCATCGATCTGACCGTTATTCAGCGCTTGCCACAGCTGCGTCCGATCGTCGAACGGCTGCGGCGTAATACCTGACGGCAGCAAACGTATGGCGAGATCGTCGCGTAATACGCCCACGCGCTGGCCTTGTAACGATTGCCAGTTCATTGGCTGATGCGTGGCAAGCGTGTAAATGCCCCAAATGGCGCGCCATACCGGCAAAGTATTGCTGCCGGGATCGTCGCCATACAGCGGCTGCAACAGGTTGAGCATCACCTGCTGTTGCTGCAGTAGCGTGGCGGCCTGCTGCGGATTGTTGACCCAGCGCGGGGTAAAACGCAGGCCGGTACTTTGGCTCAGCGCGTTCAGCATGTCGATGCCGAAGCCGCGCGCGTTGCCGCTGCTGTCGCGATAACTCCAGGGCGCGTTATCCGCCTCAACCGCATACGGAATCTCAGTATGTTGCGCCAGCCACTGCTTTTCGCTGGCCGACAGCATCAGAGTTTGTGTGTCCTGATAACGCAGCAGCGGCGGGCTCCAGCGCTGCTGGACCCGACTGCTGAACTCGGCGGGCAGCAGACGCAGCTGGCTGTTAAGCCAGTGGATCAGCGCGGCATTGCGCGTCATTGCGCGTAGCGTTAATTCGCCCGCGCCAGGATCGGCAGTGATTTGGTAAATTTGTCCTTGCTGCAGCTGGCCCAGCAAGAAACCGGCGCTGGCTTCATCGGCGACCAGATAATCGCTTTGCTGATTGAGCAGCGCATACAGCGCCTGCAGATCGCCCGGCAAGGTGTGCCAGCGATGCTGCTGCACAAATTCAGTGGGCAACTGCGCCAGCGTCGCTTCGGCAATGGTGAGCTGCGCGGTTTCGCTATTGAACATCACCGCGCGCTGATTATCCCGGTTGCGATAGATGCGAATCGGGCTGCTGTACCAGCTGTCGCTGAGCAGCACATCGGATGGGAGCTGGGCATGTTGATTACTTAACACCAAATCCACCTCGCCGCGCTGCAAGGCTGCCAGTTGCTGCGCGCGATCGGCATAGCTTTGCAGCGTGAAATGCGTACCGGTCAACTGGCTTAGGGCGCTGAGATAGTCGGCGTCGATGCCCCAGAGGTGATCGCCAATACGCATCGCCCAGGGTGCGCTGTTTTGTGCCGGCACCGCGACGCGCAACGTTGCGCCAGGCCACGGCTCGGCGTGTGGGGCCGGCATCATCGCGGGTAACATCACGCTGCTGGCGGGTTGCAGATCGGCTTTCGCCATCACACTCAGCAGCAGCGTACACAGCAGCAAACAGATCCTCACTGCTGCGCTTTCCACAGCTCAGCCAGCTCAACCACCGACTGTACGCCGGTTTTCTCCAGGATGTTCTTCTTGTGAGTGCTAACGGTTTTATTGCTGATATGCAGCTGTTCGCCAATCTGCAAATTCGAAAGGCCGCGCACCAGCAGCGCTACAATCTGCTGCTCTTTCTCGGTTAACGGCAGTTCGATACGTTCCGGCAGCGGCGGAAAAGCCTGCTGGCCGCCGAGCACCGCCAGAATCGCGCTCAGCAGTTGCGCCATGCTTTGGCTTTTCACCACGTAACCAGCAGCGCCAAGCGACACGGCGCTGAGCAGTGTGTGGCGGCTCTGCTGCGCGGAATAGATCAACACCGGGCAGTGCTGATTACGCACGCGCAACCGGCGCAGCAGTTCGAGTCCGTCGCAATCGGGTAAACCGATATCCAGCACAATTAAATCGATGGGATGTTGTTGAAGCAGTTGGCGCGCCTGCGCTTCGTCGCCAGCGGCGTGAATGTTCAACGTGATAGGAGCGTTAACGCAAGCCGCTTCCAGTGCGACGGCAACTAACGGGTGATCATCAATAAGCAGCAATGAAGCCATGAAACAGTTCCTGTGAATTTCATTGCTTCAGCATAGCGGAAAAGGGCGGGAGGCAAAATAAAAGGGAGAGCCGAAGCTCTCCCTTGATCAAACAGAAGGAACCTTATTGCGAAGTACCATCTGTTTTATGTTTCACGTGGCCGCCACCCTCTTTGGTGTCGACTTTTTTATTCATGTCCGGGCATTTGCCGTCTTTGCACATGCTGTTTTTGTGCACCTGGCTGGCTGACATATTGCTTGAGTCAGTGCCTGACGTTGCTGCGCTGTTGGTATTGGTGCTACCGCTGTTAATTTTGCTGTTATCAACATTATTAGGTGGCAGATTTTGTTTTGCACCGCCAGCTGCTGCACCGGCTTCAGCTGAAGCGTTGGCCGCACCATTGTTGTTATCCGCAGCCATTACAGCACCGCTACCCATGGTCATCGCTGCTGTCAGAAAGATCATTGCAAACTTATTCATCATTATGCTCCAGTAATTAATGGATAGTTGCCGTCTAACACCCGCTGGTGTTGAGTGACGAAAATAGCGTGCCGCGATGGAATAAAATCCACCTTATACGCTTCACTTAAAAATTTAATTTTGCAAACACATCATTCCTTAGTGCTTACATTTAAAAAGCTTAGTGCATGGATATATAAATGCAAATTTGAGATGTACATTTTAAGCGCTATGCGTAATTTACACCCACCGCGCGAAGGGCTAAAGTGGGCGGGTTGCGCCCGACGGACGTTGGGCCAGAAATTTGAATGGAATTGTGTATGGATTACCAGAACGATGATTTACGCATCAGAGAGATCAAAGAGTTACTGCCTCCTGTTGCTTTGCTTGAAAAATTCCCCGCCACCGATAAAGCGGCTGCAACCGTAGCGCAGTCACGTCAGGCGATTCACCGCATTCTGCATGGCGAAGACGATCGTCTGCTGGTGGTGATCGGTCCGTGCTCAATTCACGATACCCAGGCTGCGCAAGAGTATGCGACGCGCCTGCTGGCACTGCGTGATGAGCTAAAAGACGATCTCGAAGTGGTGATGCGCGTTTACTTTGAAAAACCGCGCACCACGGTGGGCTGGAAAGGGCTGATCAACGACCCGTTTATGGATGGCAGCTTCCAGATCAATGACGGCCTGCGCCTGGCGCGCAAGCTGCTGGTGGATATCAACGATATCGGGTTGCCAGCCGCCGGTGAGTTCCTCGATATGATCACGCCACAATATATGGCCGACCTGATGAGCTGGGGCGCGATTGGCGCACGTACCACCGAATCGCAGGTGCATCGCGAACTCTCTTCCGGCCTCTCTTGCCCGGTGGGCTTCAAAAACGGTACCGACGGCACCATCAAAGTGGCGATTGACGCCATCGGTGCGGCCAGCGCGCCACACTGCTTCCTGTCAGTCACCAAATATGGTCACTCGGCGATTGTCGAAACCAGCGGTAACGAAGACTGCCACATCATCCTGCGCGGCGGCAAAGAGCCGAACTACAGCGCCGAACACGTGGCTGCCGTGAAAACCGGTCTGGAGAAAGCAGGCTTGCGTCCGCAAGTGATGATCGACTTCAGCCATGCTAATAGCAGCAAGCAGTTCCAGCGTCAGATGGTGGTTGCCGACGACGTGGCACAGCAAATTGCCGGTGGTGAGCAGGCGATTACTGGCGTGATGATTGAGAGTCATCTGGTGGAAGGTAATCAGAGCCTCGAAAGCGGCAAACCGCTGGTGTACGGCCAGAGCGTGACCGATGCCTGTATCGGCTGGGAAGACACTGAGAAGGCGTTGCGTCAGCTGGCTCAGGCGGTCAAACAGCGCCGCAGCTAAGCCAATGCGGCAATAAAAAAGGCCAGACTTGCGTCTGGCCTTTTTGCGTTTCAGCGTTCGCTTACTTCGCTTTACCCTGGTTGGCTACGGCTGCGGCTTTCGCAGCAATCTCATCAGCATCACCCAGATAGTAACGTTTGAGCGGCTTGAAGTTCTCATCGAACTCATACACCAACGGCACGCCAGTTGGGATGTTCAGTTCGAGGATCTCGTCTTCGCTCAGGTTGTCGAGGTATTTAACCAGCGCACGCAGTGAGTTGCCGTGTGCAGCAACGATCACTTTCTCACCGCTCTTAATGCGCGGCAGAATGCTTTCGTTCCAGTAAGGAATCACGCGTTCGATGGTCAGCGCCAGGCTTTCGGTGGTTGGCAGCTGCGCGTCAGTCAGTGAAGCGTAACGCGGATCGTGGCCAGGGAAACGCTCATCAGCGCGATCCAGTTCGGGTGGCGTGATAGCAAAGCCACGACGCCACTGTTTCACTTGCTCGTCACCGTATTTAGCGGCGGTTTCTGCTTTATCCAGACCTTGCAGCGCACCGTAGTGACGCTCGTTCAGACGCCAGGTTTTTTCAACCGGCAGCCAAGCCTGATCCAGCTCATCCAGCACGTTCCACAGGGTATGGATAGCGCGCTTCAGCACTGAGGTGTAAGCGAAATCAAACACGAAACCTTCTTTCTTCAGCAGCTGACCGGCTGCTTTGGCTTCAGTGCGACCTTTGTCAGACAGGTCAACGTCGTACCATCCGGTGAAGCGGTTTTCCTGGTTCCACTGGCTTTCGCCGTGTCGCACCAGTACCAGCTTAGTTACGGCCATAGCTTTACTCCTTAATGCTCGATTTACGATTAGTATTGAAACCGGCTGCGGCCACTGAGAAGCGGCTCACTAATAGCGCCATACCATAGCGGAAAACAACGCACGGCGTAAGCCTGTCGGCAGCGCAGTGCGCGTTTTTCATCCGGTGGCTCAGTGCGGCGTGAAGCGATAACGCGTCACGGACTGCCAGCTGTCGCCGGGTTGTAGCCAGCAATCGGGCTGCGGCCACTCTGCATGGTTAGGCGAATCCGGTAAAAATTCGCTCTCCAGAGCGATGCCCTGGAAAGCAGTATAGCTGTCCTGCTCACGGGCGCGTGTTCCCGCCAGATAGTTGCCGGCGTAGAACTGCAGCGCCGGAGCGGCAGTAAACACGCTCAGCTCCAGCTTGCCATCGGCAGACCATAAATGGGCGGCGGGCTGGCTGCTGTCGCCAGCGGTGTTGAGCAAAAAGGCGTGGTCATAGCCTTTCACCGCTTTTTGATCGTCATCGGCGAGGAACTCATCGGCGACGCGCTTCGGCTGGCGGAAATCAAAACTGTTTCCCGCCACCTCTTTCAGCGGCGCGTTAGGAATGCCTTCGCTGTCCACCGGCAGGTAACGATCGGCGTGCAGTTGTAAGCGATGCTGGCGCGCATCACCATGATGCGCATCAAGATTAAAGTAAGCATGGTTGGTGAGATTGACCGGGCAAGGCTTGTCGGTTTGCGCTTCATAGCGAATCGACAAGCAATTATCGTCATCAAGTTGATAGATGACATTGGCGATCACATTGCCGGGATAACCCTGATCGCCATCGGGCGAATCGAGGCGATAGTGCACCTCGCTTTCGCTCTGACTGAGAATCTGCCAGCGACGTTTATCGAAACCTTCCGGCCCGCCGTGCAGCTGATGTGCGCCCTGATTCGCTGCCAGCAGCAGGTTAAGCGGCTTCAGTTCGGCCGAGGCGATGCGGTTCGCGTAGCGGCCAATCGTCGCGCCAAGATAAGCATCCTGATGCAGATAATCGGACGGCGTGGCACAGCCGAGCAGCGCTTCACGCACGCTGTGGTCCAACATTGGCACGCGCGCTGACAGCCAGGTCGCGCCCCAATCCATAAAAGTAGCCACCATGCCGTTGCGATTGCGCAGCACAGTGATGCGCCACGGTTGCCCGTCTGGCGCGTGTGAATTCACATCACTTACCATTGGCCTGCTCCTGCGGACGCTTTGCACACGTAGAAGGTCTCTTTGATGCCGGTTTGCGCTTCATACTTCTCAGCGACCACCGCTTTCACCGCATCGACCAGATCGATTGGCATCAGCGCCACGATGCAGCCACCGAAACCGCCGCCGGTCATACGCACGCCGCCGCGCGGGCCGATTTCTGCTTTCACAATCTCAACCAGCTGATCGATTTGCGGCACGGTGATTTCGAAATCGTCACGCATTGAGGCGTGCGATTCGGCCATCAGTTCGCCCATGCGTTTCAGATTGCCCGCGCTTAACGCATCGGCGGCTTCCAGCGTGCGCGCATTTTCGCTAATCACGTGACGCACGCGTTTTGCCACCAACGCATCCAGCTCACCAGCAGAGGCTTCAAACTCTTCCAGCGTCACATCGCGCAGCGCCGGTTTATTGAAGAAGCGTGCGCCAGTTTCACACTGTTCACGACGCGTATTGTATTCGCTGCCCACCAGGCTACGACGGAAGTTGGAGTTGATGATCACCACCGCGACATCTTCCGGCATTGATACCGCGCGCGTGCCGAGCGTACGACAATCCAGCAGCATGGCGTGATCCGGCTGACCGAGCGCCGAGATCAGCTGATCCATGATGCCGCAGTTGCAGCCGACAAACTGGTTTTCCGCTTCCTGACCGTTCACCGCAATCGCTGCGCCATCGAGGTTTAACGCATACAGCTGCTGGAATACGGTACCGACCGCCACTTCCAGCGACGCCGAAGAACTCAGGCCCGCGCCTTGTGGCACGTTGCCGCTGATCACCATATCCACGCCGCCAAAGCTGGCATCGCGTTTCTGCAGATGTTTCACCACGCCGCGCACGTAGTTGGCCCACATTGGCTCTTTCAGCGGCTCAATCGGCGCATCCAGCGAGAAGCTGTCCTGCTGATTGTCGTAATCGACGGCAATCACGCGCACCTGGCGATCGTCGCGTTTGGCGCAGGCAATCACGGTTTGATAATCGATGGCGCACGGCAGCACAAAGCCATCGTTGTAGTCGGTGTGTTCGCCAATCAGATTGACGCGGCCCGGCGCCTGAATGCTGTGTGTCGCCTGATAGCCGAAAGTGTCAGCGAAAACCTGTTGAGTAATGGATTTTAATGACATTTATTGCGCCTCGCGGAAATGGACATCGCTGACAGAACGCAGACGTTCAGCTGCCTGTTCCGCCGTTAAATCACGTTGGGTTTCGGCCAGCATTTCATAGCCAACCATAAATTTGCGTACCGTGGCTGAACGCAGCAGCGGCGGATAGAAGTGTGCGTGCAGCTGCCAGTGATCGTTGGCTTCGCCGTTGAACGGCGCGCCGTGCCAGCCCATCGAATAGGGGAAAGAGCACTGGAACAGGTTGTCGTAGCGGCTGGTGAGCTGCTTAAGCGCCAGCGCCAGATCGGTGCGCTGCGGCTCGGAGAGATCGGTGATGCGTTTCACATGGGCTTTCGGCAGCAGCAAGGTTTCAAACGGCCACGCCGCCCACCACGGCACCACGGCCAGCCAGTGTTCGGTTTCCACCACCGTACGGCTGCCATCGCTCAACTCGCGCGCAGCATAATCGACCAGCAGCGGCGTGCCTTTCTCGGCAAAATAGTGACGCTGGTTGTCATCTTCTTTCTGCGCTTCGTTTGGCAGGAAGCTGTTGGCCCAAATCTGGCCATGCGGATGCGGGTTGGAGCAGCCCATCGCCGCACCTTTGTTTTCAAACACCTGCACCCACGGATAGTGCTGACCGAGATCGGCAGTCTGTTCCTGCCAGGTCCGCACGATATCTTCCAGCCCGCTCAGCGGCAGTTCCGGCAGCGTTTTGCTGTGATCCGGCGAGAAGCAGATCACCCGGCTGGTGCCGCGCGCGCTTTCGCAGCGCATCAACAGATCGTCGCTTTGCGGTGCGTCTGGCGTGTTAGTCATCAGCGCGGCAAAGTCATTGGTGAACACGTAAGTGCTTTTATAGTTAGGGTTTTTGTCACCGGTAATGCGGGTGTTTCCAGCACAAAGGAAGCAGTCAGGATCGTGCGCTGGCAGTTGCTCCAGTGCCGGGGTTTCCTGCGCACCTTGCCACGGGCGCTTAGCGCGATGGGGTGAGACCAGCACCCATTGATCGATCAATGGGTTATAACGGCGATGCGGGTGATCGACCGGGTTAAATTTTTCCATGATGAGTCCTGGTAAACGGCAAACAGATAAAAATGATTTTGATCAAAGTAGCACAAAGACCAGCGTGAAAGCGTGATCCAGTCTGGATAAATGGTATCGTTTACACAAGGTGACGATTCTCATTTTGTGGGGTTGTTGCGTGTGTTTGTTGAATTACCAGGCGATGAAATGGTAACGCTTACATTGCCTTCATACTTCGAACTGCTGCTGCTTGCCGCAGCTCGAATTATTTTGGCAATGGCGCTATGCACGTTAGATGTTTGTAGGATTGCCACTTATGGCAACCGCTATTTAACGCAGCGACTCTTGCAGGAAACCGTATCCCTGTTCCTGCGCGACAAAACTCAGGCGATGGGTGATGCACTGCGGCGCATCTTCGGCGTGGTGGGAGACAAACAGCAGTTGCGTACGGCCTTCGCCAATCAGCACATCAACAAAGCGGCGCACCAACTGGCGGTTAATCGGATCAAGCCCCTGCAACGGTTCATCGAGAATGAGTAGCGTGGGATGTTTCACCAGCGCGCGCGCAATTAGCACCAGCCGCTGCTGGCCCCACGACAAACTGTGGAACGGCGCATCCGCCAGCTGATTATCCATACCGAGCAGCGCCAGCCACTGACGCGCCAGCGCTTTTTGCCGATCGGACACCGCCTGATACAGACCAATCGAATCGAAGAAGCCGGAGAGCACCACGGTGCGCACATTACAGCTGACGCGATAATCGAGGTGCAGGCTGCTGCTGACGTAACCGATGTGCTGCTTGATGTCCCAGATGGTTTCACCGCTGCCGCGTCGGATGCCAAACAGCGTCAAATCGTTGCTGTAACCCTGCGGATGATCGCCGGTTACCAAACTGAGCAGGGTGGATTTACCCGCGCCGTTCGGCCCCACAATCTGCCAGTGTTCACCGGGATTAACCTGCCAGTTCAGGCCATCAATCACCGCTTTGTCGTTGTACGACACCACGCCGTTGCGCAGTATCACGCGCGGCGCATCTTCGGCCAGCTGCGGCAGTTGATCGGGTTGATCCGCCTGCGGCAGTGCCATGCCAGCAAGCTTCTCGCTGTGCGCCAGCTGCGCCACCAGCGCTTCGGCCAGAATCGCGCGCCGTTCGCCCACGTGGGTTAACGTGCATTCGGCCAACACGCCGACCTTCTCGACAAAATCGGGAATATCATCAAAGCGATTGAGCACCAGCACTACGCTAAAACCGCTTCGATGCAGATCGTTGAGGGTTTGCGCCAGGCTGGCGCGCGACGCCACATCCAGCCCATCGAAAGGTTCATCAAGGATCAGCAGATCCGGCTGCGCCATCAGCGCCTGGCACAACAGCGTTTTGCGCGTCTCGCCGGTGGAGAGATATTTGAAGCGACGATCGAGCAGATAAGTGATGCCAAACTGCTGCGCCAGCGCCTGACAACGCGTCGCATCTTGCACTTCATCCTGAATGATCTGTGCGGCGGTGCGACCGGTATCGTCTTCGCGTTCACTCAGTAGATCGGTGTTATTACGTTCCCACTCATCGCTGACCAGTTTCTGTAGCTGCTCCAGCGATAGGCGCGTACGACGCTGAAAATCCTGCTGCACGCTGCCTTTACCGGGCTGCAACTCGCCGGATAGGGCGCGCGCCAGCGATGACTTGCCGCTGCCGTTGGCGCCGACAAACGCCCAGCTTTCGCCGCTGTTGAGGGTTAAATCGTTAAGGGACAGTGCTCGGGTGTCGCTAAGGTGAAACGTGCCTTGCGAAATTTGCAATGAAGCCATGATCTATTCCGTTTTATGCATCGTGTCGTCCAGTTTTAGCCAGCGATGCAGGCGAAGTCAAATCATGGCGTGGATTTCAGAGCAGTGTGGCGATGATGGCGTGTTCGGCATTAAAACTGGCGGTGACGCTGGCGCCAACCTGCAGATTCTGCTGTTTCACCGCCTCATTGGTGACGGTCGCGCACAGCGTTTCGCCACTCGGCAACACCATCAATACTTCGCTAAGCTGATCGCCGGGCTCAATTGCGCTGATCTGCGCAGCCAGTTGATTGTCGCTGCTGGCGGCGGCGTGACTGACGTGAATCCACGGTGCTTTAATCAGCACCAGCACCTCTTTGCCGCTATCGAGCTGCAAGCGTTCGGCACTGTGTGCGGTGATCGCCACCTGCAGGCGCGTTACGCCATCGGCGAGCAGCACCTCAATGTGCTGCTGCACCTGCTGATGATCGCTGGCCAGCACCGTACCAAACAGCTGATTGCGCGCGCTGGTTTGCAGCGAGAAACGCGCAATCGCCGCCAGCAAACTGTCGAGCGGCAAGCTGTCGTTTTGCAGCACATCGAAGGCCTTTTGTTGAATCTGCTCCATCAACTGGAACAGCTGAATCAGCCGCTCGCCATAACGCGTCAGCTGCGCGCCGCCGCCGCCTTTACCGCCGGTGGCGCGATCCACCAGCGTTTTGTCGGCCAGCTGATTCATCTCATTGATCGCATCCCAGGCACTTTTATAACTGATGCCCGCCAGTTTCGCGCCCTGGCTGATGGAGCCGGTTTGCTGCACGCGTTTCAGTAATTCGATGCGACGCGGATCGGCAAACAGCTTTTGCTGAAGACGAATATGGAGAGAAAGTTCTGCCTGCATGTCAGCTCCTTAGGTTAATCCGCTCAGTTTACTGCTTAAAAGTAAAAGCACGAAAAGGGCAGTGCGTTTTTTTCGCTAACCGTTACAATCACTTTTTTATTTTCTGCGTGAGGTTTCCATGCTGGAACTGTTAAAAAGCCTGGCTGTGGCTATCATCATGGTGCCGATTGTGATGGCGATTATGCTCGGTTTGATTTACGGCCTGGGTGAAGTTTTCAACGTCATCTCAAAATTTGGCCGCCGCGACGATCGTCCTGCCAACAGCTCACAACACTAATTTCTCAACGCCCGCTTCCTGCGGGCGTTTTGTTTCTGAACTTCCGTAAAATCCTGCCGATATAAAGCTCATGACGCATTTGCGCGTACGTTGTATTATCAAATATATAACGTAACAAGGAGCAACAAATGCGAACCATCAAGTACCGTTGGGCTGCTGCAACCGTTTTAAGCGTTTCATTGGCCGGTCATGCCGCGGCCGCAGAGAAAATCACCGTGTTTGCAGCGGCATCGCTGACCAATGTGCTGCAGGACATTGCGACGCAGTACCAGAAGAAAAGCGGTGTAGAAGTGGTATCCTCTTTTGCCTCTTCTTCGGTGCTGGCGCGCCAGATCGATCAGGGCGCACCGGCCGATCTGTTCATCTCTGCCGATCAGCAGTGGATGGACGATGTGGTGGCAAAAAACAGCGTGGTGAGCAGCACGCGCTATACGCTGCTCGGCAATGATCTAGTGCTGATTGCACCGAAAAGCGACGCGGCTAAAGCGGTCACCCTTGATAGCAAAACCGACTGGAAACGCCTGCTGAAAGGCGAGCGTCTGGCGGTGGGCGATCCGGATCACGTGCCTGCCGGCATTTATGCCAAAGAAGCATTACAAAAACTCGGCGCGTGGGACGCTTTATCCCCGCAGCTGGCGCCAGCCAACAACGTGCGCGCCGCGCTGGCATTGGTTGAGCGTAACGAAACGCCGTACGGCATCGTGTATGGTTCGGACGCGGTGGCCAGTCAAAAAGTGCAGGTCGTAGGACGATTCCCGGAAGATAGCCACAAGCCAGTGGAATATCCGATGGCGATTGTCAAAGAACATCAGAACGCAACGGTGGAAGCCTTCTACAACTATTTGCAGGGGCCGGATGCCGCTGCCGTGTTTAAACAGTATGGATTCACGCCGAAGAAATGATATTGAGCGATCCCGAATGGCAGGCCGTTTTTCTCAGCCTGAAAGTGTCCTGTGTAGCTGTGATATGCAGCTTGCCGTTTGGCATCCTGATGGCCTGGATTCTGGCGCGCTGCCGCTTTCCGGGCAAAACCCTGCTGGATAGTATTGTTCACTTGCCGCTGGTGCTGCCGCCGGTGGTGGTCGGTTATCTGCTGCTGATCGCCTTAGGCCGGCGCGGTTTTATTGGCGAATGGCTGTATGACTGGTTCGGTTTCACCTTTGCCTTTAGCTGGCGCGGCGCGGTGATCGCTTCGGCGGTGATGGCGTTTCCGCTGATGGTGCGTGCAATTCGTCTTGCGCTGGAAGCGGTGGATACCAAACTGGAGCTGGCCGCACGCACGCTGGGTGCCGGGCGCTGGCGCGTATTTTTCACCATCACGCTTCCGCTCACCTTGCCGGGCATTATTGTTGGCACGGTGCTGGCCTTTGCCCGTTCGCTGGGCGAATTTGGTGCCACCATCACGTTTGTTTCCAACATTCCCGGCGAGACGCGCACCATTCCGTCGGCGATGTTTACCCTGATTGAAACGCCGGGCGCGGAAGGCACCGCCGCGCGCCTCTGTGCGGTGGCGATTGCGCTGGCGCTGATGTCGTTAGTGGCATCGGAAATGCTGGCGCGCTGGGGCCGTAAACGGCTGGGAGCGGCATAATGCTCAATCTGCAACTTTCTCAGCAGTTGGGCGAGCACCTGCTCGACGTTAACGTCAATATTCCCGCCAGCGGCATTACCGCCATTTTCGGCGTGTCGGGTGCGGGCAAAACCTCGTTGATTAACGCGATTGGCGGATTAACCCAGCCGCAGAGCGGGCGTATTGAGTTAAACGATCGCCTGCTGTTCGATTCGGCCACGCGCGTGAATTTGCCGCCGGAAAAGCGCCGTATCGGCTATGTGTTTCAGGACGCGCGGCTGTTTCCACATTATCGCGTGCGCGGCAATCTGCAATACGGCATGGCGGCCTCAATGAAGCCGCAGTTCAACGCGCTGGTGGCGCTGCTGGGTTTAGAATCGCTGCTGACGCGTTTTCCTGCGTCGCTTTCGGGCGGTGAAAAACAGCGCGTGGCGATAGGCCGCGCGTTGCTGACGGCGCCCGATATTCTGCTGATGGATGAGCCGCTGGCGTCGCTTGATCTGCCGCGCAAACGTGAGCTGATGCCCTATCTGCAAAAGCTGGCGAAGCAGGTCGATATTCCCATTCTTTACGTATCGCACAGCCTCGATGAAATCCTGCAGTTAGCGGATAACGTGCTGGTGCTGGATGCGGGCCAGGTGAAAGCCTTTGGCCCGCTGGAAAAAGTGTGGAGCAGTTCGGCGATGCGTCCGTGGCTGCCGCTCGCCGAGCGCACCAGCGTGCTGCGTGTGCAGGTGCTGGAGCAGCATCCTGATTACCCAATGACCGCGCTGTCGCTTGGCGATCAGCATATTTGGGTGAGCCGGGTGAATCAGCCGCTGAAAACGCCGCTGCGTATTCGCATCGCCTCAGCCGATGTGTCGCTGGCATTGCAGCCGCCGCATAACACCTCGATCCGCAATATTCTGCCGGCACAGGTGGTTGAGCTGCTGGAGATTGACGATCAGGTGGAAGTGAAGCTGCGCATTGGGATAAGCGAACTGTGGGCGCGCATTTCGCCGTGGGCGCGCGATGAGCTGGGCATTCGACCGGATCAGTGGCTGTATGCGCAGATCAAGAGCGTGTCGATAGCAGCGTAAATGGATTCATTGCGCGGTGTGAGAAAAATCCGCGCCATGAATTGCGCCGCGACATCTTACGGTTACAGAACCTCTTGATAGATCACTTCGGCGATGCCCGGCTCCAGATTGGTGCCAATTACCTTTTTGGCGCGCGCTTTGATGGCGTCATCGGCATTGCCCATCGCCACGCCCAACCCCACCTGTTCCAGCATGCTGAGATCGTTGTAGTTGTCGCCAAACGCTAGCACGTCTTGCATGCCAAAGCCCTGACTCTCAACCCACTGCGCCAGACGCTTGCCTTTACTGTTGCCGCCTTTGGCGATATCCACCTGATCGTGCCACGACCATTCACACGCCAGACCAAGTTCGGCTTCGGTGCGTTCGGCAAACTGCTGCAGCGCGCGCGTGTCGGGATGCGACAGCGCGAATTTCCAGATCGAATCAGCCTTAATCGCCGCCTGCGCCAGGCTTGGCACCTGCAGGAACAGCGGACGCTGCGCTTCCGGCAACGATTGCGCCCAGTTAAGCGTACGCGTCACATGGCCGGTTGGCGTTTGGTACAGCATCGCATCATCGACATACAGCAGACCGTGAATGTTCTCTTCATCCAGCATCTCAATCACCCGAGCAGCTTTGCTTTTATCCAGCGGATCGGCGGCCAGCACCTGTTTCGCGGGATAATCATACAAATAGGTGCCATTACAGCAAATTGCGGGTGTATCCAGTTTAAGTGCCTGATAAAAAGGGTGGATAGCGCAGTGGTGGCGACCGGTAACGATCAACACTTTCACGCCCGCCTGTTGCGCGCGGGCCAGCGCTTCGATGGATTCAGGCAAAATGGTTTTATTCGGGGTTAGCAGGGTGCCGTCGAGGTCAAGGGCGATTACGCGGTAGCTCATTACACTTTCCGTCCGGGAGTTGGCAAAGCATTGAGTCTACACCCGGCAGCGGCCCTGAGACAAAAAACAGGGCACAAATGAATCCAGCGCGACAAAATGAAACGCGCTACAGTTATCCCTTTCATCAGGCAGCGAATAAGGAAAACGCATGAAACAAGTCGTGTATACCGCCAGTCCCGAGAGCCAGCAGATTCATGCCTGGCAGTTGCAGGAAGATGGCGCACTGACGTTATTGCAGGTAACAGATGTTGCCGGCCAGGTGCAGCCGATGGTGGTGAGCCCGAAGAAAGATTTTCTCTATGTCGGTGTGCGTCCGAATTTTCGCGTGCTGGCGTTTCGCATTGCGGCCGACGGCACGCTGAGCCTCGCCGGTGAAGCACCGCTGCCGGGCAGCCCAACCCACATCTCCACCGATCGTCAGGGCAATTATCTGTTCTGCGGTTCGTACAACGATGCCTGCGTCAGCATTAGCCCGATTGGCAGCGATGGTTTGCCGCAAGCGCCAGTTCAGGTGATCAGCGGGTTAGACGGTTGCCACTCCGCCAATATCGATCTGAATAACCAAACGCTGTTTGTACCGGCACTGAAGCAGGACCGCATCTGCCTGTATCAGTTGAACGCAGACGGCACCCTGGCTCCGCGTGAACAAGCGCAGGTCACCACCGTTGAAGGTGCCGGTCCGCGTCACATGGCCTTCCATCCGAACGGCGCATATGGCTACGTGGTGAACGAGCTGGATAGCACGGTGGATGTCTGGGCGCTGAACAATGTGCACGGCCAGGTTGAGCGCGTGCAGAGCCTTGATATGATGCCGAAAGATTTCAGCGACACGCGCTGGGCGGCGGACATCCACATCACGCCGGATGGCCGTTTCCTCTATGCCTGCGACCGTACCAGCAGCACCATTACGGTGTTTAGCATCAGTGAAGATGGCTCGGTGCTGGCGATTGAAGGCTACCAGCCAACTGAAACCCAGCCGCGCGGCTTCAATATTGATCACAGCGGTCAATATCTGGTAGCGGCGGGACAGAAATCGCACCACATCGAAGTGTATAAGATTCAGGAACGCGGCCTGCTTAATCCGCTGGCGCGTTACGCGGTAGGACAAGGCCCAATGTGGGTGGTTATCCACCAATTGGGATAAATAAAATGCCTGCCTGATCAAACAGGCAGGCATATTTTCTAACAGCGCGATTCTGTGCTGTTACGCGTACTTCACCGTAATCGACGCACTGGCCAGCGCATGGAAATGCACATTAAAGCCCACCATCGCGCCGCTCGCGCCTTCATCCACGTCAATTTTATCCGTATCCAGCGCATGCACCGTAAAGATGTAGTGATGGGATTCGCCCTGCGGTGGCGCTGCGCCGCCGTAGCCGGTTTGGCCAAAATCGGTACGCGTCTGAATGGCGCTCTCCGGCAAGTCCGCCACGCCGGAACCGGCACCCTGCGGCAACACGGTAACGTCAGCCGGAATGTTCGCTACCACCCAATGCCACCAGCCGGAACCGGTAGGCGCGTCAGGATCGTAGCAGGTGACAACAAAGCTTTTGGTGCCTGCCGGTACATCATCCCACGCCAGATGCGGTGACAGATTGTCGCCCTGGTAACCCATGCCATTGAAAACGTGTCGCTCTGGCATCTTATCGCCGTCGTTAAAATCCTGGCTAACTACGCGCATGATCGCTCCTTTTATGGTTGTGCAGAACCCTCAATCATGGTGGAAATGCGCCGCAACATCCAGTGCCGCACCGACCGCTTGCGTTAGTTTCGTCAGTTCGGCGGCAGAAATCAGATAAGGTGGCATCAGGTAGATCAAGCGCCCAAACGGACGAATCCACACGCCGCGTTCAACGAAGAAGTGCTGCAGCGCCGCCATGTTCACGGCCTGATGGGTTTCGATCACGCCAATCGCACCCAGCACGCGCGCATCGGCCACCGCGTGATGACGGCGCAGCGGCAGCAGCTCGGTGCGCAGCTGCTGTTGGATGTGCGCCACCTGCGTTATCCAGCCGCCTTCATTGATCATCTTCAGACTTTCCACCGCCACCGCGCAGGCCAGCGGATTGCCCATAAAAGTAGGGCCGTGCATAAAGCAGCCCGCTGCGCTGCGGCTAATGGTGTCGGCGACTTCACGCGTGGTCAGCGTGGCGGAGAGCGTCATGGTGCCGCCGGTCAGCGCTTTGCCCAGGCAGAGAATGTCCGGCGTGATACCCGCATGGTCGCAGGCAAACAGCTTGCCGCTGCGGCCAAATCCGGTGGCGATCTCATCGGCAATCAGCAGCAAACCGTAGCGATCGCACAGCTCGCGCACCTGCTGCAGATAGCGCGGATGGTAGAAACGCATCCCGCCAGCGCCTTGCACAATCGGCTCCAGAATCACCGCCGCAATCTCCCGATGGTGGATTTCCACCAGCTGCGCAAAATCGGCAAAATCGGCCTCGTTCCACGCGTCATCGAAAGCGCACTGCGGCGCGTTGGCGAACAGATGTTCCGGCAGATAGCCGCGCCACAGGCTGTGCATCGAATTTTCCGGATCGCACACCGACATCGCGGCAAAAGTATCGCCGTGATAGCCGCGCTTCAGCGTAAGGAATTTCTGTCGCGTTTGGTTGCGACCCAGCCAATATTGCAGCGCCATTTTCATCGACACTTCGACGGCGATCGAACCCGAGTCGGCGAGGAACACGCACTCCAGCGCGTCAGGCGTCATGGCAACCAGCTGGCGGCTCAGTTCCACCGCCGCCGGATGGGTGATGCCGCCAAACATCACATGCGACATCTGCGTCATTTGCTGCTGCAGCGCCTGATTGAGACGCGGATGGTTGTAGCCGTGGATTGCCGCCCACCACGACGACATGCCGTCCACCAGTTCACGTCCGTCGGCCAACTGCAGCTGGCAGCCGTGCGCCGCCACAATCGGATAACAGGGCAGGGGATCGCGCATCGACGTGTAGGGATGCCAGATATGCTGGCGGTCAAAGTTGAGGTCGTCCTGAGTGAACATGTGAGTTGTAAACAATTTTAAAAAGATTTAGTTTACAAGTATAACCACGTTAATCGTCGGGATGAACCCCCTTTTTCTGGAGTAAGCAATGGCAAACCGCTGGACACTGACACAAGCTCAGGCACTTTTCGATAAACCTTTCCTTGAGTTGATGTTTGAAGCGCAGCAAGTGCATCGTCAACACTTCGATCCACGCCAGGTGCAGGTCAGCACGCTGCTATCAATCAAAACCGGCGCCTGTCCGGAAGACTGTAAATACTGTCCGCAGAGCGCGCGCTACAAAACCGGGCTGGAATCGGAACGTCTGATGGAAGTGGACGCGGTGCTGGAGTCGGCGCGCAAAGCCAAAGCGGCGGGATCGAGCCGTTTCTGTATGGGCGCCGCGTGGAAAAACCCGCACGAGCGCGACATGCCTTACCTTCAGCAGATGGTGCAAGGCGTGAAAGCGATGGGCATGGAAACCTGCATGACGCTTGGCACGCTGGATGGCGACCAGGCGCAGCGCCTCGCCGAAGCGGGACTGGATTTCTACAACCACAACCTCGACACCTCGCCAGAGTTTTACGGCAACATCATCACCACGCGCAGCTATCAGGAACGTCTGGATACGCTGGATAAAGTGCGCGGCGCGGGCATCAAGGTGTGTTCCGGCGGCATTGTGGGTCTGGGTGAAACGGTGAAAGATCGTGCGGGCTTGCTGGTGCAGCTGGCGAATCTGCCGACGCCGCCCGAAAGCGTACCGATCAACATGTTGGTGAAGGTCAAAGGCACGCCGCTGGCCGATAACGACGATGTTGAACCCTTCGACTTTATTCGCACCATCGCGGTGGCGCGCATCATGATGCCCTCGTCGCATGTGCGTCTTTCTGCCGGACGCGAACAGATGAGCGAGCAAACGCAGGCGATGTGCTTTATGGCCGGCGCTAACTCCATCTTCTACGGCTGCAAACTGCTTACCACGCCAAATCCGGAAGAGGACAAGGATCTGATTCTGTTCCGCAAACTGGGCCTGAATCCGGAGCACACCGCGACAACGGCGGGTGACAATGAGCAGCAGCATCAGCTCAGCGAGCAGCTGCTGCACGCGGATACCGAGCAGTTCTACAACGCGGCGGTGTAAATGGGCTGGTCACAACGTATCGACGAGGCGCTGACGGCGCGGCGTGCCGCGGATGGCTGGCGTTTACGGCGTCGCGTTGAGCACAACAGCGTGCGGGAAATTACGCTGGAGGGTCAGCGTTATCGTCACTTTTCCAGCAACGACTATCTTGGCTTGAGCCAGCATCCGGCGGTAATTGCCGCGTGGCAGCAGGGCGCGGCCGAGACGGGTGCTGGCGCGGGTGCATCCGGGCATGTGACCGGCTACAGCCGCCACCATGCGCAGCTCGAAGCGGAGCTGGCGGACTGGCTGGGCTATTCGCGCGCGCTGCTGTTTATTTCGGGGTTTGCCGCCAATCAGGCGGTGATCCATCTGCTGGCGGAAAAGCAGGATCGCATCTTCGCCGATAAGCTGGCGCACGCTTCACTGCTGGATGCCGCCAGCCACAGCCCGGCGAGCCTGCGCCGTTTTGCCCATAATCAGCCGGAAAGCCTGGCGAAGCTGCTGGCAACGCCGTCGGAAGGCGGCACGCTGGTGGTGACCGAAGGCGTGTTCAGCATGGACGGCGACAGCGCTCCGCTAACACAGATCGCCGCAGAGACGCGGCGCGGCAACGGCTGGCTGCTGGTGGATGATGCGCACGGTATCGGCATGACCGGCGCGCAAGGGCGCGGCAGCTGCTGGCATCAGCAGGTCAAACCGGAACTGCTGATCGTTACCTTCGGCAAAGGGTTTGGCGTCAGCGGCGCGGCGCTGCTGTGCGATGACGCCACCGCTGATTACGTCGAGCAGTTTTCCCGCCATCTGATCTACTCCACCGCGATGCCACCGGCGCAGTGCTATGCGCTGCTGGCGGCACTGAGGCAGATTCAGCAAGGTGATGCGCTGCGCGAAAAACTGCACAGCCACATTGCGCGTTTCCGCGCCGCTGCGGCGGATTTGCCGTGGCAGCTGGTCGATTCTGCGAGCGCCATCCAGCCGCTGATCGTTGGCGAAAACAGCGCGGCAATGGCGTTGTCGCAGCGGCTGGCGCAGGCCGGCTGTTGGGTCAGTGCGATTCGGCCACCAACCGTGCCGCCGGGCACCGCGCGGCTACGCATCACGCTTACCGCTGCACATCACACCGATGACATTGATCGTTTGCTGGAGGCTCTGTATGACGCTGCAGGTTAACAAACAGGCCGTGGCGCAGGCTTTTGGTCGTGCGGCTGCCCATTACGAGCAGCACGCGCAGTTACAGCGGCTGAGCGGCGATGCGCTGCTGGCGCTGGCGCCCGCTGGTTTTGGTCCGCACCTGCTGGATGCCGGGTGCGGTACCGGCTGGTATAGCCGCTACTGGCGCGATCGCGGGCGCACGCTGACGGCGCTCGATCTGTCGCCCAACATGCTGCAAACCGCGCGCGATCAGCAATCGGCGCAGCACTATCTGTTGGGCGATATCGATGCGGTACCGCTGCCGGACGCCAGCGTTGACGGCGTGTGGAGCAATCTGGCGGTGCAGTGGAGCAGCGACTTGCATACTGCGCTGCTGCAGTTTTTGCGCGTCACGCGGCCGGGCGGCACGGTGCTGTTTTCCACGCTGCTCGACGGTTCGCTGCACGAAGTGCATCACGCGTGGGCGCAGCGGGATGGTCGCCGGCACGCCAACCGTTTCCTCAGCGCTGCCCAGTTTCATGCGGCCACCGCGACGCTGCCGATCGCCGTGCAGCAGCAGGTTATCACCCTGCATTTTCCCAGTGCGCTCAGCGCTATGCGATCGCTGAAAGGCATTGGGGCCACGCACCTGCACGATGGTCGCGGCGCCAGCGTGCTAACGCGTTCCCAACTGGCACAGCTTGAGCAGCGCTGGCCGCAGGACGAGTCCGGTTATCGCCTGAGTTATCACCTGATGTATGGAGTTTTAAGCAAATGACACGCTGGTTTATTACCGGAACCGATACCGAAGTGGGCAAAACCGTGGCCAGCGGCGCGCTGCTGCAGGCGGCAAGCGCCGCCGGTTTACGCACCGCAGGCTATAAGCCGGTGGCATCCGGCTGCGAAATCACGCCGCAAGGCATTCGCAACAGCGACGCGCTGGCGTTGCAGCGCTACAGCACCTTGTCGTTAAGCTACGAGCAGGTGAACCCGCTGGCGTTTGTCGAGCCGACCTCGCCGCATATCATCAGCGCGGAAGAGGGCAGGCCGATTAGCTTTGCCACGCTGTCAGCGGGCTTGCGCGCGCTGGAGCAGCAGGCAGAATGGGTGTTAGTCGAAGGCGCAGGCGGGTGGTTTACGCCGCTGTCGGAGACGAAAACTTACGCCGATTGGGTGGAAGCCGAGCAGCTGCCGGTGATTCTGGTGGTGGGTGTGAAGTTAGGCTGCATCAATCATGCCATGCTCACCGCCGAAGCGGTTAAAGCGCGCGAATTGCGCCTTGCGGGCTGGATTGCCAATGATATTCAGCCGCCGGGCAAACGCCATCAGGAGTATATGGCTACGCTGCGTCAGCGCATTGATGCGCCGTTCCTCGGTGAGATTCCGCACCTGCGCGATGAGGCGCAGCAGGCCGAGTGCGGGCGTTATTTGACGTTGCCGCAATAAATAACCCGGGTCGCCATTCACGGCGACCTGGCTACATCTTCACCTTGCGGTCAGCCACTTATTCACCGTCAAATCATCCAGCTGCGCCACTTTGCCGTGCGCCACATTGCGTCCGCGATGCAGCAGCAGGAAATAATCGGCGACGCGGCGGACAAACGAGACGTGCTGCTCAAGCAGCAGAATGGTTAAACCATACTCACGGTTTAAACGACGGATCAGATTGCCCATCTCCTCTTCCAGCCACGGCGACATCCCTTCTGTCGGCTCATCCAGAATCACCAGCTTGGGTTGCAGCACCAGCGCACGCGCCAGGGCCAAATGTTGTTGCTGTTCCATTGGCAACTCGCCGCTGCGCTGATGGCGCAATGAATAGAGTGCCGGGAACAGGTCGAACACCATTTCCGGAATGGCACGGCTACGATCGTCCTGTGCCGCCATCAGGGCGATCAGCAGGTTATCCTCCACGCTCATTTGCGAGAAAATATGCCGTCCTTGCGGCACATAACCAATGCCGGTGCGCGCGCGCAGTTCGGCCGGTTGCAACAGTAAATCTTCCGGCGGCGCGCCATCTTCCTGCCAGGTCATTGAGCCACTGTTAATTGGCAGGCGGCCCATAATGCAGTTCACCAACGTGGTTTTGCCCATGCCGGGACTGCCCAGCACGCCGGTACAGGTGCCCGGCGGCAGATCGAGATCGACATCCCACAGAATGTGATTTTGACCGTAAAACTGATTCACCGAACGTAAACTCAGCATCTGACATACTCCTTCCAGATTATTAGCCTGAATGCTCCCGCTCTGTGTCGTCTGGCATACAGTCGTGCACGATTGATGGACACCGCTGTCGTCGGCAAGCGCCGATATGGACTCGTCACTCCATAGTGCTAACACTGCAATTCCCAGGCCAGTTTAGCAATTCAGGCGCAACTGCGGCGGAAACCTGACAAATCAGCGGCTAAAAGTTGAGAAACGCTTAACAATTGCCAGCGGTGATAAACCGACTGCACTTTGACGGTGCTGACTGCTTAACGTTTCTGGTGCATTTGATCGTTCGTAAGGCAATAACCGGAGAAATAAATGGCCTTAACGCCTGACTTTTCGCCGGGCACGGGAAGGTAAAGCCGGAAAAAGGGGGGGAATGCGACACGCACGGCGGGAAAAATAAATGCGAAAAAATTTTTTTTCACGCTTAAGAATGGGCGGGAGAAAATTATACACAGCTGATGGGCTCGGGGCTGGATTCACTTATCCACCATTACTGTGGATAACCTTGTGCATTAGCGACTGAAAACCGTGTGGAAGCGAGTAAATTCGCGGCCTTCCTACATTATGATGAGAAACTGGGCTTTTGAGTCAAAGTGAATTAAAACAGCAGGTTAGTTAAAATCAAGCATGCGAATTATCTGCCTTGTCATCGGACTGCAATTTAATGACACTCTATTGACAAATGTTAAAAGCATCCTCCGCCTGGGGATAACATTGCGCAACAACAACTTGCCGCCTGCCGCTTAAATTGCACTGAAGAGAATCGCCGTCAGGTGCCATTATCGTGCAAGGTTACTGTGATTATGTCCAGTATTTTTTTCTGGCAAATTCGCCATAGCAGAGTAGAATTAGCAGCCTGCCCGCCGACTTCATCTGCTGGAACCGCTAAAACATGAGCAAAGTCTTTAAACTCAACTCCGCTTTCAAGCCTTCAGGGGATCAACCTGAGGCGATTCGCCGTCTCGAAGAGGGACTGGAAGATGGACTCGCGCATCAAACGCTGTTGGGCGTGACCGGCTCAGGTAAAACCTTTACCGTGGCGAATGTGATTGCCGACCTCAACCGCCCGACGATGGTGCTGGCGCCAAATAAAACCCTGGCGGCGCAGCTCTACGGGGAGATGAAGGAGTTCTTCCCGGATAACGCGGTGGAGTTTTTCGTCTCATATTACGATTACTATCAGCCTGAAGCCTATGTGCCGAGTTCTGACACCTTTATCGAAAAAGATGCCTCGGTGAATGAGCACATTGAGCAGATGCGTCTGTCGGCGACCAAAGCGCTGCTGGAGCGCCGTGATGTCATCGTCGTGGCCTCGGTTTCGGCGATCTACGGTTTGGGCGATCCCGATCTCTACCTGAAAATGATGCTGCATCTGACGCGCGGCATGATTATCGATCAGCGCAGCATTCTGCGTCGTCTGGCGGAGCTGCAGTACAGCCGCAACGATCAGGCCTTCCAGCGCGGCACCTTCCGCGTGCGCGGCGAAGTGATTGATGTGTTCCCGGCGGAATCGGACGACATTGCGCTGCGTATTGAGCTGTTTGATGAAGAAGTTGAGCGGCTGTCGCTGTTTGATCCGCTCACCGGGCAGATTGATTCGGTGATCCCGCGCTTTACCGTCTATCCGAAAACGCACTATGTGACGCCGCGTGAGCGCATTCTTAAGGCGATGGAAGAGATCAAAGATGAGCTGGTGGTGCGCCGCAAAGTGCTGCTGGAGAACAATAAGCTGCTGGAAGAGCAGCGTATTTCCCAGCGTACGCAGTTCGATCTCGAGATGATGAACGAGTTGGGTTACTGCTCCGGCATCGAAAACTACTCGCGCTATCTCTCCGGGCGCGGACCGGGCGAGCCGCCGCCGACCTTGTTCGACTATTTACCGGCGGATGGCTTGCTGGTGGTCGACGAATCGCACGTCACCATTCCGCAGATTGGCGGCATGTATCGTGGTGACCGCGCGCGTAAAGAGACGCTGGTGGAGTACGGTTTCCGCCTGCCGTCGGCGCTGGATAACCGTCCGATGAAGTTTGAAGAGTTTGAAGCAGCCGCTCCGCAAACCATTTACGTGTCGGCCACGCCGGGCAATTACGAGCTGGAAAAATCGGGTGGTGAGGTGATCGATCAGCTGGTGCGTCCAACCGGCCTGCTGGATCCGATTCTGGAAGTACGGCCGGTGGCGACGCAGGTTGACGATTTGTTGTCGGAAATCCGCAAGCGTGTTGAGATTAACGAGCGCGTACTGGTGACTGTGCTGACCAAGCGTATGGCGGAAGATCTTACCGAATACCTGGTGGAGCACGGCGAGAAGGTGCGCTATCTGCACTCGGATATCGATACTGTGGAACGTATGGAGATCATCCGCGATTTACGTCTTGGCGAATTTGATGTGCTGGTTGGCATCAACTTGCTGCGAGAAGGTCTGGATATGCCGGAAGTGTCGCTGGTGGCGATTCTTGATGCCGATAAAGAGGGCTTCCTGCGTTCGGAGCGTTCGCTGATACAGACCATTGGTCGCGCCGCGCGTAACATCAATGGCCGGGCGATTCTCTACGCCGATAAAATCACGCCGTCGATGGAGCGCGCGATGGGCGAAACCGAGCGTCGTCGTGAGAAGCAGCAGAAATACAACGAAGAGAATGGCATTACGCCGCAAGGGCTCAACAAGAAGATCACCGATATTCTTGAGCTCGGCAAAAACGTAGTGAAAACGCGCGGTAAAGGCAAAACCGCCTCACGTACCGCAGCAGAAGCGGAAGCCAACTATATGGCGCTTACGCCGCAGGCGATGCAGAAGAAGATTCACGAGCTGGAAGGGCAGATGCAGCAGCACGCGCAGAATCTGGAGTTTGAAGAGGCTGCCAGCGTGCGCGATCAGTTGCATCAATTGCGCGAGCTGTTTATTGCGGCTTCGTGATCGTGGTATCCAGGTCGCCATAATCGTGATGGTTGTAACCAGGTCGCCATAAATGGCGATCCTACGGGAATTCAGCGTGGTTTTCATAGGGTGCGCATTTATGCGCACCTGGAAATTAAACGGCCTGAATCGCGTGTTCCAGCGCGATGCGCAGCAGCTGGCGGTCATGGCGATATTTGATGTCGGCGGCCTCCAGCGGTTCGCGAATAATTAAACGCTCTTCCACGCCGCGAATATCGGCGGCCGGACTCACCACCACCGCATCAATCACCCGCTTGCCAATCGCTTTCTCCATGATCGCCAACTTATCGGCCACATTCAGGCTAGCTGCCGCTGGGCTCAGTTCGCGGCCCAGATTGCCGATAAACACCATGGTGGCAGGCGTACGGCGCAGCGCGCGCGCCATCTCTTCAATCAGCAGAATCGGCATCAGGCTGGTGTAGAAGCTGCCGGGGCCAATCAGAATCAAATCCGCTTCGCCAATCGCCTCGATAGCTTCACGGGTTGGCAACACATTCGGATGTAACATCAACTCTTGGGGCGGCTGCTTCATCTCATCAATTGCCGTTTCGCCGTACACCATATTGCCTTCGCCATCCTGCGCCACCAGATCGACCGGCTGTTCCGACATCGGGATCAGAAACGCATCGACCTTGAGCAGATTGCGGATGATGTTGATGGCTTCCAGCGGGCGCACGCTGAGATGATCAAGCGCCTTCAGCATTAGGTTGCCGAGATTGTGTCCGGCCAGCTCGCCATTGCCGGTGAAGCGATACTCAAACATCGCGGTGGCGACGCTCGGTTCGGTGATCAGCTGATTGATGCAGTTACGCATATCGCCCCACGCAATGCCGCCTTCCGAGCGGCGAATGCGGCCGGTGGATCCGCCGTTATCGGTGGTGGTGACGATGCCGGTCAGGCGCGAACCTAACGGTGCCAGCGCCGACATCACGCGGCCCAAACCGTGTCCGCCACCTAATGCCACTACGCGATCCAAATCTGCCAGGGTTCGATTCATGTTTCTCCTTTGTCACTGACGTCCTCGCGTTGAGGCGTAGTTGAACTGATGTGCATCAATATCTGTGGTGCATTTTACCGTATCCTGTCGCGAAAATGCGGTGAAAAAACGTTATGCATCAAGATATATAGCGAAAATCACTCATGGATGCTAACCGTTAATCGCGCTACCATTCGTTTTAACCGTGTTGTCCATAATGACAACAAACTCCCAAGCCTGGTTTCCTAAGTCGCTATAGATATGGAAGCCAGGCCGCAGCCTTGAGCTGCCAGGGTGCAGAAAGAAATGACTGCATCTCCCGACTTTGGAAAGGTGTTCAGGTGCCACAATTTACAGATGCCTATGCGCGCAGCTTTTACTATCTGCGCCTGTCGGTCACGGATGTGTGTAACTTCCGTTGTACCTACTGTTTGCCGAACGGCTATAAGCCGAACGGTACGCACAATAAAAGTTTTCTCTCGCTGGATGAGATTCGTCGCGTGACGCGTGCCTTTGCGGCGGCGGGCACGGAAAAAGTGCGCCTGACGGGCGGCGAACCCTCCATGCGGCGTGATTTCACCGACATCATCGCTGCAGTGCGTGAAAACGCCGCCATTCGCCAGATCGCGATGACCACCAACGGCTATCGCATGGCGCGTGACGTACATGCCTGGCGCGCTGCCGGTCTCACCCATATCAACGTCAGCGTGGATAGCCTCGACGCACGCCAGTTTTACGCCATTACCGGCCAGGACAAATTTGCCGAGGTGATGGCGGGAATCGACGCCGCCTTTGATGCCGGTTTCGAGAAAGTGAAAGTCAACAGCGTGCTGATGCGCGATGTGAACAGCCACAGCCTCAGCACCTTCCTCGAGTGGCTGCGCCTGCGACCGATTCAACTGCGCTTTATCGAACTGATGGAAACCGGTGAAGGCAGCGATCTGTTCCGCCGTCATCACATCTCCGGTGAAGTAATCCGCGATCAGCTGATCCTGCAAGGCTGGCAACGCCAGTCGCGCGGCCGCAGCGACGGTCCGGCGCAGGTGTTCCGTCATCCCGATTATCAGGGCGAAGTCGGCCTGATCATGCCGTACGAGAAAGATTTCTGTGCCAGCTGCAACCGCCTGCGCGTCTCGGCGCTGGGCAATCTGCATCTGTGCCTGTTTGGTGACGGCGGCGTGTCGCTGCGCGATCTGCTGGCCTCTGACGATCAGCAAGACGAGTTGCAGGCGCGCATTGCGCACAGCCTTGGACAGAAAAAGCAGACGCATTTCCTGCATCAGGGCAACACCGGCATCACGCAAAATCTCTCCTTTATTGGTGGCTAAACACAGGAGTTACGGCCATGGGTAAACCTTCCGGCGAATTTGTCGCCTTAAATGTGGCGGTGATGACCGTCTCGGATAGCCGCGATGCCAGCAATGACACATCGGGCGATTATCTGCGTGAAGCGCTGGCGGAAGCCGGGCATCAGGTGGTTGATCGCGCGATTGTGCCAGATAACCGCTATCGCATTCGCGCCACGGTATCGCGCTGGATTGCCAGCGACGATGTGCAAGTGGTGATCGTTAACGGCGGCACCGGTTTCAATAGCAAAAACAGCACGCCAGAAGCGTTGCTGCCGCTACTGGACCGCGAAATCGAAGGCTTTGGCGAGCTGTTCCGCATGATCTCCTATGAAGAGATCGGCAGCTCGACGCTGCAGTCGCGCGCGGTGGCTGGATTAGCCAATCAGACGCTGATTTTTGCCGTGCCGGGATCGACCAACGCCTGCCGCAGCGCCTGGGAGCGCATTATCGAAGATCAGCTGGATGCGCGTACGCGTCCGTGTAATTTCGTCTCACATTTGAAGAAGTTGTAAGCATGTCATCGTTAACACATATCAATTCCGCTGGCGAAGCCCACATGGTGGATGTCTCTGGCAAAACCGAAACGGTGCGCGAAGCGCAGGCCGAAGCGCTGGTGCTGATGAGCGCCGAAACGCTGCAGATGATTATTGACGGCAGCCATCACAAAGGCGACGTGTTCGCCACCGCACGCATCGCCGGTATTCAGGCGGCGAAACGCACCTGGGAACTGATTCCGCTCTGTCATCCGCTGATGCTGAGCAAGGTGGAAGTTAGCTTGCTGGCGGAACCGCAGCACAATCGCGTGCGCGTCACCTCACTCTGTCGTCTTACCGGCAAAACCGGCGTTGAGATGGAAGCGTTAACGGCGGCGTCCGTTGCAGCGCTGACCATCTATGACATGTGCAAAGCGGTGCAAAAAGACATCGTCATCGACCAGCTGCGTTTGCTGACTAAAAGCGGCGGCAAATCCGGCGACTTCAAGGCGGTGAGCCATGATTAAGGTGCTGTTTTTTGCTCAGGTGCGGGAATTAACCGGCACCGCTTCACTGGATTTGCAGCCTGACTACGCCGATGTCGCCACGCTGCGCGCGGCGTTAGCAGAGAAGGGCGATCGCTGGGCGCTGGCGCTGGAATCCGGCAAGCTGCTGGCGGCGGTAAACCAAACGCTGGTGCCGATGAGTCATCCGCTGCGTGCGGGTGATGAAGTGGCCTTTTTCCCGCCGGTCACCGGAGGCTGATGATGGAAACGCGGATTCGTGTGGGTTCAGAGCCGTTCAACGTCGGCGAAGAGTACGAAAAACTCGCCGCCCATGACAGCGACGGCGCGGTCGTCACCTTCACCGGCAAAGTGCGCAATCACAATCTCGGTGCCAGCGTGGCGGCCTTGACGCTGGAGCACTATCCCGGCATGACGGAAAAAGCGCTGGGGGAGATCGTAGAAGACGCGCGTCAGCGCTGGGCGCTGCAGCAGGTTACGGTGATCCATCGCGTTGGCGAACTGTTTCCCGGCGATGAGATCGTGTTTGTGGGCGTCAGCAGCGCGCATCGCGGCAGCGCATTCGCCGCCACCGAATTCATCATGGATTACCTGAAAACCCGCGCGCCGTTCTGGAAGCGTGAAGCCACCGCCGCAGGCGATCGCTGGGTTGATGCCCGCGACAGCGATCATCAGGCCGCTGAGCGCTGGAGCTAGCGCGCAAAATCCTCCCGCTCCGATAGCGGCAGACCACTGAAAACGTTAAGGTACGGTTTTTTATTGGCGTCAGGGAGCAGGATGAACACGAGCAAGATGATGAAAGGCGCAGCTTTGCTGGCTGCGCTGGTGCTGGCCGGTTGTAGCACGAAAAAAGAGCCGCAGGCGCCCGCGCGTCAGCCCGCCGATGTAAAAAGCCAAATCCAGCAGTTGTTGCCCAGCGACGTGAAACAGAAATCCGCCTGGGCCGACGATATCTATACCGCGTTCCGCGTGCAGCAAATTGATGCCAGCGTCAGCAACCTCTGCGCGGTGATTGCCGTCACCGATCAGGAGTCTAACTTCAGCGCCGATGCGGTGGTGCCGGGTTTACCGAAAATCGCCTGGGGCGAGATTGATCGCCGCGCTGCCAAAGTGCATGTGCCGGCATTTCTGGTGCGCACCGCACTGCTGATCAAATCACCGAATGGCGAAAGCTATGCCGCGCGTCTGGATAAGGTGCGCAGCGAGAAAGAGCTGAGCGCCATTTTTGATGATTTCATCGATATGGTGCCGATGGGGCAAAAGCTGTTTGGCAACCTCAACCCAATTCATACCGGCGGGCCGATGCAGGTCAGCATTGCGTTTGCGGAAGCGCACGCCAAAGGCTATCCGTATGCGGTTGACGGCTCGATTCGTCGTGAAGTCTTCACTCGTCGCGGTGGTATCTACTTCGGCACGCTGCATCTGCTTGGCTATCCGGCCGATTACAGCCAGCCGCTGTATCGCTTCGCCGACTTCAACGCCGGTTGGTACGCCAGCCGCAACGCCGCATTTCAGGCGGCCATCGCGCGCGCCAGCGGCATCAAGCTGGCACTGGATGGCGACCTGATCGTCTATGGCAGCGATCAGGCCGGTTCCACCGAATTGGCGGTGCGCAGCCTGAGCAAGCAGCTGGATATGAGCAATCGCGAAATCCGCCGCGATCTGGAGAAGGGCGACAGCGAAGATTTTGCTAACAGCACGCTGTGGAAGCAGACCTTTATCCTCGCCGATAAGATGGCCGGAAAACGTCTGCCGCGCGAAATGCTGCCGGGCATCAAGCTGGAGAGCCCGAAAATCACCCGCAATCTCACTACCGCGTGGTTCGCTCAGCGCGTAAATGGCCGCTATCAACAGTGCTTGACGCGCCGTTGACGCAAACGGGTGTACACTCCACACTTACAGAGTTTGTTAACGTAACCGCTAATGAGGCGCTTCATGGATCGATATCCACGTAATGATTCAATCGTGCAGCAGGCATCCACCTCGCTGCAGACCTACATGGCGCAGGTGTATGGCTGGATGACCTGCGGCTTGCTGCTCACCGCGTTTGTTTCGTGGTTTGCTGCCCGCACACCTGCAGTAATGGAACTGGTGTTTGCTAACCGCATCACTTTCTTCGGCTTGATCATCGCGCAGTTAGCGCTGGTGTTTGTGTTGTCTGGCATGGTGCATCGCCTGAGCGGCGCGGTCGCCACCGCATTGTTTATGCTCTATTCGGCGCTAACCGGATTAACCATGGCGAGTATTTTCCTCGTTTACACTTACTCATCCATCGCCAGCACCTTCTTCGTGACGGCCGGGATGTTCGGTGCCATGAGCTTCTACGGTTACACCACTAAGCGCGACCTGAGCCGTTTTGGCAGCCTGCTGTTTATGGCGCTGATCGGTATTTTGCTGGCGTCACTGGTGAACTTCTGGCTGAAAAGCCCGGCGCTGATGTGGGCGATTACCTATATCGGCGTGGTGGTGTTTGTTGGCTTAACCGCCTATGACACGCAGAGGCTGAAGGCGATTGGCGAGAACATCAACGTCAATGACAAAGAGAACCTGCGTCGCGCCTCAATCATGGGTGCGTTAACGCTGTATCTCGACTTCATCAACCTGTTCCTGATGCTGCTGCGCATCTTCGGCAACCGCCGCTAAACCACGCACCAAACTGTCCCCTTTCCCGCCTGCGGGAGAGGGGAACTCCGCACAAACTCACCGCGATACCGATTTCTCCATCTTCTGCTCATTCTTCTGCCGTAAATGCTTCGCGCGGCTCTCCAGCCACAAATAGAGCACCAACGCCACCAACAGCGGCAGAATAAAATAGAGCACGCGGTAAGCCAGCAGCGCTGCAATAATGGTGCCGTGCGAGGCGTGTTGCCCACTGAGCAGCGCCAAAAATACCGCTTCCAGCACGCCAATCCCGGCCGGGATGTGAATGATCACACCGGCGATACTGCTGATCAGCAACACGCCTAACACAATCGGATAATCCACCTGACGCGCCAGCAGCAGCCAGATAATCATGCCCATCACCATCCAGTTGGCGCAGGAGACCGCAAACTGGAACAGCGCCATGCGCAGCGAAGGCAGCTGCAGATGCTGGCCTTTAACCGTCCAGCGGCGCTTCTTCGCGAAGGCGCAAGCCCACAAATAGACCGCCACCATCACCAGCAGCACCGCGCCAATGATGCGCAGCGTGGTTTCACCAATGAACCAACCGGAGGGAATCGGCACCATGCCCGCCGCAAACACCACGCCGGCCAGCAGAATATAGCCTAGCCAGTTGGTGGCGATGCTCAGCGAGAAAATGCGCGTAATGGTATTGCCCGGCAAACCGAGTCTTGAGTAGAGCCGATAGCGCATCGCCACGCCGCCAACCCAGGTGCTGAGCGTCAGGTTGAAGGCATAACAGATAAACGACACCAGCATCACCTGGCGCTTCGCCAGCTTATGGCCGCAGTAGGCTCGTCCAATCAGGTCGTACAAGCCATAGGTCAGATAACTCACCACCACCAGTGCAGCAGCGCTTAGCACCACATAGCGGTTATAGCCGACGATCACCGTATAGACGTCTTCCCAGTTCACCTTGCGCGCATACACCACCAGCAGCACAATCACCGCAATAAAAAACAGCCAGGTGAGGATTTTCTTCGCCAGTTGCCAGCGCGGATTCTTTTTCGGCATTAGGATTTTGCTCCTGAATTATCGGCTTCAACCCGATCCTGAGTTTCCATTTCGGGTTGTACGGGGGGAGCAACTTGCGACAAGTGTGGCGTGTGCGCAGGCAACCATCCGGCAATAGCCGGGAAGTGACGTAAAAAGTGGAACACAATTACGCCCTTGGTGAGCTGCCACCAGTTGCGCGGCGGCAGCTTGTCATCCTCCACGCGCACGCAGTCCTGCTGAATCAGCAGTTCCAGATTGTCGCGCAGCGTCTGGTTGAAAGCGCGATCGTGCACCATCAAATTGGCTTCCAGATTGAGAGATAAACTCAGCGGATCGAGGTTGCTGGAGCCGACGGTGGACCACTGCTGATCCTGCACCGCAATTTTGCCGTGCAGCGGGCGGCGGCAATATTCATACACTTCCACACCGCCATCGACCAGATAGTTGTACAGCAGCTCGGCACCGACTTTGACGATCGGCATATCGGGCTCGCCCTGCACAATCAGCCTGACGCGCACGCCGCGCTGAGCCGCGCTGCGCATTTCGCGCAGCAGACGATAGCCGGGGAAGAAGTAGGCGTTGGCGATGATCACATCCTTCTGTGCCTTGCGCAGCATGGCGAGATAGTGCTGTTCGATGTCGTCGCGGTGTTCGTCGTTATCGCGGTAGACAAACAACACCTGCGCTTCACCGGGCATGGCGTTGACCGCCGGGCGATGGGAACGCGCACCCCACCAGCGCCGCGTGTGCTGTTCGCTGCCCATTTGTTGCTGCACGTATTGGGCAATATCCAGCACCACCGGGCCTTTCACCTCCACGGCATAATCCTGTTTGGCCTCTGCACCGAAATCGATGTTATGTTCAGCGGAGAAGTTGATGCCGCCGACAAAGGCGATCTGTTCATCGATCACCACGATCTTGCGGTGCAGGCGACGAAACACATTGGTGCGCATGCCGAGCACCAGCGGACGCGGATCGTAATAGATAAAGCGCACGCCCGCGGCCGTCAGGCTATCCACAAAGCGGTCGGAGAGATCTGGCGAGCCGTAGCCATCGACCATCACCTCGACTTTAACCCCGCGCTGCGCCGCCTTGAGCAGCTGTTCGTGCAGATCGTTGCCGACTTCATCCTCAAACAGGATGAAGGTTTCCAGCAGCAGCGTACGCTCGGCGCGTTGGATAGCGCCTGATACGCGCGGGAAAAACTGGTCACCATTTTCTAACAGACGGAGCTGATTACCGTCGCGCCAATTGAAACTCATAGGAAAATCTCCACCGCTAACGGCGCATGATCGGACAGGTGAGACCAGGGTTTAACCGGCAGCGCCCACGGCTTACTCACCGTAGCGTTGCGGATGTAGATAAGATCTAGCCGTAACAGCGGAAAACGCGCCGGGAAGGTGCGAGCAGGGCGGCCGGTTTTGATACTGAACACTTCCTCTAAGCCCACCGCGCGTTTGAGAAAGCGATTGGCGCTGACCTGCCAGTCATTGAAATCACCGGCTACCACCAAAGGCGCATCGGGCGGCAGCGTATCGATAAAGTCGCACATCATCTTCATCTGCGCCTGGCGATGTTTCTCCTTCAGACCGAGATGTACGCAGAACACATGCAACGGTTCCGCCCGATCCGGCAGGCGGATTTGGCAGTGCAACATGCCGCGTTTTTCACTTCCGGCGACGGAAATATCGCGGTTTTCATATTCAACGATGGGAAAGCGTGACAATATCGCGTTCCCGTGATGTCCCTCGGGATAAACCGCGTTGCGGCCATAGGCGAAATCGTTCCACATGGTATCGGCCAGAAATTCGTAATGGGAGGTTTCCGGCCAGTTTTCAATGTGCAGCGAATGGATGGCGTGGGTACCCATTACCTCTTGCAGGAAGACGATATCCGCCGATGTGGCGCGAACAGCGTCACGCAATTCCGGCAGGATAAAGCGGCGATTAAAGCTGGTGAAACCCTTGTGGGTATTGATCGTCAGGACTTTAAATGAAAATCCTTGCGTATTTTGTGGCATACTTCGACGCGCTCCTTTTCATCATCAACAGCACAAAGTGTAGTCTTTGTCACAAATGGATGGTGTTAAGGGCAGAAAATTAGGGCGTAATCCGAAATTTGCTTTACATTGAGGACGTTCGTCTGGCCTCCAGCCAGATACACTTGGGCGACCTGTTGGGTCTGCCAGGAGAAGAGAATGAAATGGTCTAATCGTGTTCAGATTGTTACCGGACAAACTTGTTTGCACATTGCAATGCACCTGCTGGTGATTGCCGCACTGGTTTGGGGCTGGAAACATAGGGCGCTGGTTGAAGTGAGCAGTACCCTGGTGGCAGCTTATGCGGTGGTATTCATTACCATGCTGGTCATGCAGCGTAGTGCCCGTTTACGTAGAATGGGTGATTCCCTCGAAGAGGTGACCACCACTTACTACTTTGGCGCAGCGATGTTAACGCTGTTCCTGATCTCCCGCTTTATCCACAACAACCTGCTGATTGGTCTCCTCGGCGTGGTGATGTTGGTGGGACCGGCGCTGGTTTCACTGCTGGCGAAAGAGCCGGTTCAGCGCATCGAGAAGAAGCGCAGTTGATCGATTAGGGACCGCAACCCTGCGGACCTGACAAAAAGGAGCCCAATGCGGCTCCTTTTTTTATGGATGCTGTCTGCGCGGAAAGCTGCTAAACTCGCGCCCTTACGCATGGTAGTTTGTGCCCTTTTCACACGTGAGCCCCGCGCTTGCGTCATATCCCTCCTGAAAACTACATCGCCTACGGCGGTCAGGACGGTTCGGAGTAATACACCTGCATGTCATTTGACTCTCTCGGCTTAAGTGCCGATATTTTGCGTGCGGTAGCAGAACAAGGCTACCAAGAGCCGACGCCGATTCAGCGTCAGGCCATTCCTGTGGTGCTGGCTGGTCGTGACCTGCTGGCGAGCGCCCAAACCGGCACCGGTAAAACCGCCGGCTTTACGCTGCCGTTGCTGCAGCGTCTGACTGCAAAACCGTCCACGGCGCGTGGCCGCCGTCCGGTGCGTGCGTTGATCCTGACCCCGACCCGCGAACTGGCGGCTCAGGTTGGCGAGAACGTGCGTGAGTACAGCCAATATCTCGATATCCGTTCGCTGGTGGTATTCGGCGGCGTGAGCATCAACCCGCAGATGATGAAACTGCGCGGCGGCGTTGACGTGCTGGTGGCGACACCGGGCCGTCTGCTCGATCTGGCGCACCAGAACGCGGTTGATCTGTCACAGGTTGAAATCCTCGTGCTGGATGAAGCGGATCGTATGCTCGATATGGGCTTCATCCACGACATCCGTCGCGTGCTGGCGCGTCTGCCTGCTAAGCGTCAGAACCTGCTGTTCTCTGCCACCTTCTCTGACGAGATCAAAACGCTGGCGGAAAAACTGCTTACCAACCCAGAACAGGTTGAAGTTGCGCGTCGTAACACCGCCTCTGAGCAAGTTTCACAGCAAGTGCATTTCGTGGATAAGAAGCGCAAGCGGGAACTGCTGTCGCTGATGATTGGTCGTGATAACTGGCAGCAAGTGCTGGTGTTCACCCGTACCAAACACGGCGCCAATCATCTGGCTGAGCAGCTGAACAAAGACGGCATTACCGCCGCCGCGATCCACGGCAACAAGAGCCAGGGCGCGCGTACCCGTGCATTGGCTGACTTCAAATCCGGCGGCATTCGCGTACTGGTCGCGACCGATATCGCGGCGCGTGGTCTGGATATCGAAGAGCTGCCACACGTGGTGAACTACGAGCTGCCAAACGTGGCGGAAGATTACGTGCACCGTATCGGTCGTACCGGCCGTGCGGCTGCTACCGGCGCGGCACTGTCGCTGGTGTGTGTTGATGAACACAAACTGCTGCGTGACATTGAGCGTCTGCTGAAACGTGAAATCCCGCGCATCGAGCTGCCTGGTTTCGAAGTCGATCCCAGCATCAAAGCCGAGCCAATCCAGAACGGTCGTCAGCAGCAGGGCGGCGGTCGCGGTCAAGGTGGACGTGGTCAAGGCCAGGGTCGCGGTCAGGGCGGCAACGTTTCTCGCCCGCATAGCGGCAATGCGCCACGTCCGCAGGGTGAAGCGCGTTCCGCGCGTCGTCCAGCGCAGGGCGCAAGCCAGGCTGCGCCAGCCGCCAACAGCGGTCGTCGTCGTCCGGCACCGAAGAAAACCGGGAACGCCTAACGTCATGAGGGTGTTGCTGGCGCCGATGGAGGGCGTGCTTGATTCGCTGGTGCGTGAGCTGCTCTCCGGGGTGAATGATTATGACTTGTGCGTGACCGAGTTTTTGCGCGTGGTCGATCAGCTGCTGCCGGTAAAATCCTTCTATCGTTTGTGTCCTGAGCTGCATAACCACAGCCGCACGCCGTCAGGCACGCGCGTTCGCATGCAGCTGCTCGGGCAATACCCCGAGTGGCTGGCCGAGAACGCCGCGCGCGCGGTGGAACTCGGTTCCTGGGGCGTTGATCTCAACTGCGGCTGTCCGTCGAAGCTGGTCAACGGCAGCGGCGGCGGTGCCACCTTACTGAAAGATCCCGAACTGATTTATCGCGGCGCGAAAGCGATGCGTGAAGCGGTGCCGGATCATCTGCCTGTGACGGTAAAAGTGCGGTTAGGCTGGGATTCTGGCGATCGTCGTTTTGAGATTGCCGATGCGGTGCAGCAAGCCGGTGCCAGCGAGCTGGTGGTGCACGGTCGTACTAAAGAAGACGGTTATCGCGCCGAAAGCATTAACTGGCAGGCGATTGGCGAAATCCGCCAGCGTCTCCGGATTCCGGTGATCGCCAACGGTGAGATCTGGAACTGGCAGGACGCGCAGGATTGCATGCGCATTACCGGCTGCGATGCGGTGATGATAGGGCGCGGCGCGCTCAACGTGCCGAATCTGGCGCGCGTGGTGAAGTACAACGAAGCGCCGATGGCGTGGCCCGACGTGGTTGCCTTGTTGCTGAAGTACACTCAGCTGGAAAAGCAGGGCGATACCGGCATGTATCACGTGGCGCGCATCAAGCAGTGGCTTGGCTACCTGCGCAAGGCGTATCACCAAGCCGACGGCTTGTTCAGCGAAGTGCGCACCTTGCGCGTTTCCGCCGATATTGCTGATGCAATTGACCGACATGCCACACGTATCATCGCATAATCACCAATACGCACATTTCGTAGCAGCGCGATTTATTGCGCCATATGAAAGACCGGATGTGTGCTCATTATTTCCTCCAATCTGTTAGTACTTTATAACTAAAAAAGTCGCGATCTCTTAGCAGGCTAAGGTTATAGTTATTGTCCATTTTCATCACCGTTCCCGACGCCACTTTCCATGTCTGACGCTGCTGTACTGAGTAACGCTCAGTTAAATAAACGTATTCTCTCCGTCATTGTTTTCACCTTCTTTTGCTACCTTTCGGTGGGTTTGCCGCTCGCGGTGCTGCCGGGATTCGTGCATAACCAGCTTGGATTCAGCTCGTTCATCGCCGGATTAATCATCAGCCTGCAATATTTCGCTACGCTATTAAGCCGCCCGCACTCCGGTCGTCTGGCGGATCGCTTTGGTCCGAAGCGCGTGGTGATGATGGGATTGGTGTTCTGCGGCATGAGCGGCGTGTTATCGATTATCGCCGCGCTGTGCAGCGACATGCCGCTGCTGAGCCTGGCGCTGCTGGCGGCGGGGCGCTTGTTCCTCGGCGTAGGTGAAAGCTTCAGCAGTACCGGATCGACGCTGTGGGGCATGAACATTGTCGGTCCGCTGCAAACCGCGCGGGTGATCTCGTGGAACGGCGTCGCCACCTATTTCGCCATGGCGATTGGTGCACCGCTCGGCGTGCTGCTGAATCAGTGGTTTGGCATCAGCGGCTTTGCTGGTTTGGTGGCGATCATGGGTGTTGCCGGATTCTGGATGGCGAGTCGCAAAGCGGGCGTCAGCGTCTCCGCCGGCGTGCGCATTCCGTTTCATCGCGTGGTCAGCCGCGTGTGGATGTTTGGGCTGGCGCTTGGCTTTGGCACCATCGGTTTCGGCGTAATTTCCACCTTTATCACGCTCTATTTCGCCAGCCGCGACTGGAGCGGTGCGGCGTTCGCGCTGACGCTGTTCAGCCTCGGCTTTGTGATTGTGCGCCTCGGTTTTGGTCGCTACATCACGCGTTTCGGTGGCCTGAAGGTGTCGCTGGTGTCATTCGTGCTGGAGTGTGCCGGACTGCTGCTGATTTGGCAGGCCGACAGCATCTGGCTGGTGGATTTGGGCGCGTTTCTCACCGGCGGCGGTTTCTCGCTGGTGTTCCCGGCGCTGGGCGTGGAAGCGGTGAAGCGTGTACAGCAGCAGGATCAGGGTTCGGCACTCGGCACCTATTCGGCGTTTCTCGATTTAGGACTGGGATTAACCGGTCCGGTGGCGGGCTTGCTGATTGGGCATTGGGGCATGCAATCGGTCTATCTGGCGGCGGCGCTGATGGTGCTGGGCGCGTTTGCCATCACGCTGCGTCTGCACCAGCAACACGGCCGGCAGACGGCCGCGCAAGCGCTGAGCGAATAACGCTTCATCGGCAAACCCCCGTGCGCCGCCGTTGTTTACCGCAGTTAAAAGTGGATAAACAGGGCGTAAAGCAGTCCCGAAAGTAACACGGACACCGGCAGCGTCAGCACCCACGCCATCGCCAGATTGCGGATGGTGGCGAGTTGCAGACCTGAACGGTTGGCGGCCATCGTACCGGCGACGCCGGAAGAGAGCACATGCGTGGTAGAAACCGGCAGGCCAAACGCGTCGGCCGCGCCGATGGTCGCCATCGCTACCAGCTCAGCGCTGGCACCTTGCGCGTAGGTCAGATGGGTTTTGCCTATGCGTTCGCCCACCGTCACCACAATGCGACGCCAGCCAACCAGGGTGCCGAGACCCAGCGCGATCGCCACCACCACTTTCACCCACATCGGGATAAAGCGCGTGGCGGCATCCAGCTCTTTCTTCACCGCCGCCAGGTTGCGCGCGGTCTCTTCCGGCAGCGCTACTTTGGCGCTTTGCAGATGCTTAATGGTTTCGGAGGCCAGATACATGTCGTTTCGCGTGTTGGTCACCGCCTGCGCCGGGATATTTTCCACCGCGCCGTAGCGACGAATCTGGTCGCCGATATCGCCCAGCATCATGCCGAGCGCCGGCAACACCTGTGGGCGATTCTGGCTGGTGCGCACGAATTCGGTCAGCACCTCGCGCGGCGCGGGCATGGCGGCGGGCGCCGGTTGCAGCGTCAGCAGTTGCTGTTCCGTCACCTGAGTTAAGGCGGCGACGCGCGGAATCTGCTCCGGCGGCAGCGAGCGGTTCAACGCGTAGGCAATCGGCATGGTGCCGACCAGAATCAGCATGATTAGGCCCATGCCTTTCTGCCCGTCATTCGAGCCGTGCGCGAACGATACGCCGGTGCAGGTGAGGATCAGCAAGCCGCGAATCCACACCGGCGGCGGCTGGTTGCCCTTCGGCGCTTCATACAGCTGGCGATTGCGGATAAAGGCTTTCATCGCCAGCAGCAGCAGTGCGGCGCAGACGAAGCCGACAATCGGCGACAGCAGCAGCGCATACCCGACTTTAATTGCCTGATCCCAATCCACGCCGCTGGTGCCGCTGCGGCCATGCAGCAAGGCGTTCGCCACGCCAACGCCGATAATCGAACCGATCAGCGTATGCGAAGAGGAGGCCGGTAAACCAAAATACCAGGTGCCGAGGTTCCAGATAATCGCCGAGAACAGCAGCGCATAGACCATGGCAAAGCCGTGGCCGCTGCCCGCTTGCAGAATTAACTCCACCGGCAGCAGCGAGATGATGCCGAACGCCACCACGCCGCTGGAGAGCAGCACGCCCAAAAAGTTACAGAAACCGGACCACATCACCGCCACGCCCGGCGACAGCGAATGGGTGTAGATCACCGTGGCGACGGCGTTGGCGGTATCGTGGAAACCGTTCACAAATTCAAAACCGAGCGCAATGATCAGCGCCACGCCGAGCAGCAGGAACGGTATGTAGCTGGTGACCGGCGCACCGGTCTCTTCAACGTCATTAAACAGGTTGATGCCGGCATACAGCAGGCCAGCGATCAGCAACAGTACAAAGATCAGGCGTGAGGCAGGGCCGTTGCCGCGGTTAAGGTTCGGGCGTCCGGTGTGGGACGAGGAGGTCGATGCAGGTAAACTGTTTTCAGCCATAAAACACCTCAGTGTTAAATCACGATGCTCGAACGGCACCCGTTAATGGCAGTGTGATACGTGGTTTGTATGACAGAATGATGATGGCGCACGCCCGGTGTCATCTTGCTGCAACATCCCTGTCGCACGCTGTGGATCTGACCGCTCGGGAATGACCTGCTAATGCTCCAGCCCGTACTACCGCTCGCCTCGCTGCCGGACTTCAATAACGACGTCGCCGGACTGATTCATGGTTATCTGTTTACGCCCGCGTCGCTGCCACAGCGGCTCAATGCACGCGAAGCGGCCCAGCTATCGCAGCAGCAGCTGCCGCAGTCGACCTTTATCTGGCTGCACATCAACCTTAATCACGCGCGTGCTGAACGCTGGGTTCAGGACCACTTTGGCGTAGACCACGATTTTTTCGACGAGATACATTCTGCTTCGCCGCGCACCCGTTTAGCCCAGCAAAACGATGCGCTGCTGGCGGTACTCAATGACGTCACCTTCAGTAAAGAGGAGCGCAGCACGCAGAACGCCACGTTGTGGATGTGGTGCTGCCCGCGTGTGGTGGTCACCGCGCGTTTTCGCCCGGTTGGCATGATCGAACGCATGCATCAGCAGATGAATGAACTGAAGTTCGCCGAGCCGGATGCGATGCTGCTATGGCTGCTTGGCGAGCAGGAAGCGCAGCTGGAGCAAGTGGTGCGGCGTTCCAGTCAGGCGGTGGATGCGATTGAAGAGCGCTTGCTGAGTGCGGCGATCAAAACCAATCGCCGCGAGCTGGGACAACTGCGTCGTATGCTGCTGCGCGTGCAGCGTTTGCTGGCACCGGAACCGGCGGCGCTGTTCCGCTTGCTGAATCGTCCGCCCAAATGGCTAAAGCGTGAACCCCTGGGCGAGCTGCGAATTTTCACCGAAGAGTTCAGCGTGGCGCTGAATGATTTGGCGAGTTTGATGGAGCGGATTCGTTTGCTACAGGAAGAGATTGCCGCACGATTGATGGAGCAGAGCAACCGCACGCTGTTTTTGCTGACAGTGATCACCGTGCTGGCGCTGCCGATCAATATCGTGGCGGGATTTTTTGGCATGAACGTGGGCGGGATTCCGCTGGCGAATAATCCGCACGGCTTTTTGCTGCTGGTGTTAGTAGTACTGGCGTTTACCTTGGTGGCGGGTTGGCTGGCGTTTCGACGACCGCGTGATTGATTGACGTTGCGCGATGAATCGCGCCGCTACGGTAGGTGCATATATCTGTAGCGGCGCAATTTATTGCGCGTCTTAACGCGCGATTACAGGCTGGTGGCCGGCTGCGCTGCTGGCGCTGCGCCATTGATACCTTGCGGTGTCATTGGCTCTTCTTTCGGCAATGCGTCAGAAGACTCCTGAACCGGCACCGGTGCTGGCTGCACTTCGCCAGCTGGACCGTTGATTTTGATCGGCATACCGTTACGCGCCTGGATAGCGTTGTTGACCGCATCCTGGTTGGTGCTGGCATCGGCAATCACTTTGGTCACAGCGGAAGTCAGATTGATCGGCACCACTTCGCGTGAATTGAACTGCTCTTCGGTGGTCGACAGCGGATTGTGTACTTCCACGTAGCGCGAACCATCTGGCTCAACGGTGGCTTTCACCGGCTGATCGATGAACTGTACGCGCGTACCAACCGGCACGTTGTCGAACAGCCATTTGATGTCGTCAGCACGCAGACGCACACAGCCGTGGCTTACGCGCAGGCCGATACCGAAGTTGGCGTTAGTGCCGTGAATTGCATACAGACGGCCGATATAGAGCGCGTGCAGGCCCATCGGGTTATCCGGACCCGCCGGGAACACCGCAGGAATGCTCTCGCCGCGTGCCGCATATTCTGCGTGCATCGCTTTGGTTGGCGTCCAGGTTGGGCCATCTTTCTTACGCTCAACCTTGGTCGTCCAGTTGACCGGCGTATCTTTACCCAGCTCGCCGATACCGATTGGCAGCACGACCACGGTCTTGGTCCCTTTCGGGTAGTAGTAAAGACGCATCTCAGCGCTGTTGATCACGATGCCTTCACGCGGCGCGTCAGGCAGAATCAGCTGCTGTGGGATGATCATTTTAGTGCCAGCTTTTGGCAGATAAACGTCAACGCCCGGATTGGCTTCCAGCATATTGCTGAGGCCCATCTGATACTGTGCAGCAAAGGCTTCCAGCGGAAGTTTACTGTCATCAGGGACAGTGATTTCAATATTTTCGCCGATCAGACGGCTGTTAGCCGGCGGCAGCGGATAGACTACTGCAAATGCCGACTGGCTGAACGCCGCCAGTGCGAGGGCGAGTGAAGCGAACGCGCGAATGCTCATTTTCATGTTTTTCAAGTCGTTATGGCCATGTTTCAGGCTTGTCAGTGTGTCGAATCCATCGTGGTCAGTATGACCCGCTGCGCATTATATGTGCATTGGCGCATTGATGGAAATCAGGATTTTTACTGGCTGCATATACTTTACGCAATTCCTTGTCTTTACCCGACAATTCCCTTCGATCCGCAGCCCAAAATGTGAATTTTCACGGCTGCCACAGCGTCACTTCATTACTCAGTTTGCGATTGAGGAAAAAAGCGGCACTGATTAACGCCAGATGCGTCAACGCCTGCGGCATGTTACCCAACGCTTCGCCGTGTGAAGTGAACTCTTCGGCGTACAAACCAAGCGGATTGGCGTAACTCAGCAGCTTTTCAAACTCAAAATGCGCCTCATGTACGCGACCGGCTCGCGCCAGACACTCCACATACCAGAATGAGCAGGCACCGAAAGATCCTTCTCCGCCGGTTAAAGCATCGGCAGGCGTCTCGTGAATGTTATAGCGTCGGACTAAACCGTCGCTCACCAGATGCGTTTTAATCGCGTCCAGCGTCGAAATCCAGTCGGGATCGGTGGAGCTGACAAAGCGCACCAGCGGCATCAGCAGCATCGAAGCATCCAGGAAATTACCGCCGCGCGTCGCGGTGAAATGGCCCAGCTCCGGGTTCCAGAAGTTCTGCCAGATATCGTCGCGGATCTCGCTGCGCACCTTATCCCAGCGGTCGTACGGCATCGGCAGCGAACGTTTCAGGCCAAGGCGCAGTGCGCGATCGAGCGCGACCCAACACATCAGGCGTGAATGCAGGAAATGTTCCGGCTCGCCGCGCATTTCCCAGATCCCGGCATCGGGCTGATTCCAGTTCACGCAGACGTAATCGATCATATCGGACACATACTTCCAGCCGCGATGCGAAATTGCCTCGCCATATTTATTGGCGAGGTAGATGGCATCCATCAATTCGCCGTAAATATCGAGTTGCGTCTGGCGCCAGGCATCATTGCCGATGCGCACCGGACGTGAATTGGCGTAGCCGGAAAGATTGAGCAACTCGGTTTCGTGCAGCTCGGTGCCGCTGTCGAGGCGATACATCACTTGCAGATGCGGCGTGTCGTCGTGGCTGTGCTCGACGCAGCGGCCGACCCATTTGGTAAAGTCGCGCGCTTCTTCGGTGTAGCCGAGGCGCATCAGCGCGTACATGCTGAATGAGGCATCGCGGATCCACGAGGCGCGATAATCCCAGTTGCGCTCGCCGCCCAACTCTTCGGGTAAGCCGAAAGTAGCGGCGGCGGCGATGGAACCGTGCTGATGCGAAGTGAGTAACTTCAGCGCCAGCGCTGAACGCGTCACCATCTCCTGCCAGCGGCCGCGGTAGGAACTGTGGCTGCTCCAGCGTCGCCAGTACTCCAGCGTGTCGTGGAAACAGTGCTCGGTGGCGATGGTGGCCACGTTAGGATCGTCATCGTTACCAAAGACAAACTCAGCGGTTTCCCCGGCTTTCAGGGTAAATTCCGCCACCGCGCTGTGATTCTCACGCGTCATCACCACCGAAGCGCTGAGGCGCAACGCCGGTTGTCCCGACGCAAGGAAGGCGATACCGCCTGGCCGCAGTTCGGTGGTGGTTTCGGCACGCGCGTAGTCGTGGCGTGGCGCACACAGCAGATGAAAGGTGGCGGTGCCGCGTACCATCTTTACGCGGCGCACGATACGCGGCACTTTGCTCTGCTCATCGCAGATCGGCATGTAATCGGTGATCTCTGCCACGCCGGCGTCATCCAGCCAGCGGGTTTGCAGAATATTGGTATCCGGTAAATAGAGCTGTTGCTGGCGGGCATTTTTCCAGTCCGGCGCGAGGGAGAACAGGCCGGCCTCATCGCTGTCCAGTAGCGCGGCGAAAACCGACGGGCTATCGAGCGCCGGCCAGCAGAGATAATCGATGGTGCCATCGTTAGCAATCAGTGCGCAGGTGCGTAAATCACCAATCACGCCATGGTCGTCTATTCTGCGTTTAATCTCGCTCATCGTGCCCCCTTTGCCGTAGGTAATTGTTAACTATAGACGAAACGGCAGATTCGGCGGCCCCGAGGCACAGAAGGATAACTTCTATACTGTAAAGACACCCTCAATCAGGAGAATGTTATGAGCTTAGGAAAACAGAAAGTCGCTGTGGTTACCGGATCCAGTTCAGGCATTGGTCGCAGCTGTGCGGTGATGCTGGCCGAAGCGGGTTATACGCTGGGCATCACCTGGAGTTCGGATGAAGAGGGCGCCCAGGAAACCGCGCGCATGGTGGAAAGTCGTGGACAGCAGGCGCAGGTGCGGCAGGTTGATCTCTCCGATCCGCAAGCCGGCGCACAGCAACTGACGCAGCTGATCAACTCGCTGGGGCGCATTGACGTATTGGTGTGTAATGCCGGCGTGATGACCAAAGCCGACTTTCTCGATGTCACCTTTGAGGATTGGCGCAAAGTGTTCAACGTGGATGTCGATGGCGCGTTTCTTTGCGGGCAGATTGCCGCGCGCCATATGGTTGATCAGGGCGACGGCGGACGCATCATCAACATTACGTCGGTGCATGAACACACGCCGCTGCCGGATGCTACCGCCTATACCGCTGCCAAACATGCGCTCGGCGGCTTGACCAAATCGATGGCGCTGAGTCTCTTACCGCACCACATTCTGGTGAACGCGGTCGCACCGGGCGCAATTGCCACGGCGATGAACGATATGAAAGATGACCAGCAAGGACGACGTATGCCGGAAATCCCGATTGGGCGTCCCGGCGATACGCGTGAAGTGGCGAGTTTAGTGGCGTGGCTCTGTTCGGAGTGGGCAACTTATACCACCGGACAATCGTTTATTGTCGACGGTGGTTTCATGTTGGCCAATCCGCAGTTTAAGGGGTACCACGCGTAATCAACCGGCGCGGCGGTGATTCCAGTGGCGAATGATGTAACGCAAGACAATGCCAAAAATCACCGCCGCCGCCAGCCATAACAGCGGCTTGAGGTGCTGATCGATCTTGTGCAGCCACGGCGCGACAATCTGTCCGGCAAAGTAGCCGAGCGAGACAAAGATCAGCGCCCACAGCGCCGCACCAATCACGTTCAGAATGAAAAAACGCAGCGGCTTGAGGCGGCTGGTGCCAATAATGATCGGCCCGACAATGCGGAAGCCGTACATAAAGCGCACGCCAATCACGAACAGGCTCGGGTGTTTTTGAATCAGGCGCTTAGCCTTACCAATTGTTTCCTGATGTTTACTGAAACGGCGCAAAATGCGCGTGCCATAACGGCGTCCCAGCCAGAACAGCAGCTGATCGCCAATAATGCCGCCGACCATCGCCGCCAGCACCACGCCGCTGAAGTGCAATAAGCCTTCATGCGCCGCCACACCGCCCAACAACGTGAACGTTTCCCCTTCGGCAATACAACCAATCAGCAGCGCCAGATAACCGTATTGGGTGATTAATCCATTGATATCGAGATGCAAATTATCCTCCCTGCAAAGTGTGAAATCGCTATTAGTGTATACCAGCGGCTTAATTTGTGTGGCGCCCCGCAAAAACGGCGACGACGATTATACTTGAGCTAACGCTGCCTCCGTTGATCAGGCCGTTGGCTGTAAGGGCAGCCCATCGCAGCAAAGGAGTAAATGTATGAATCATGTCTGGGGTTTACTGGCGCATCCAGGTCAGGAAATGCGCGATATTAAACAGGAAAATGAGAGCGTTTCGCACCATTACACCCATCATGTTCTGCTAATGGCGGCGATCCCGGTGATCTGCGCCTTTATCGGTACCACGCAGCTGGGCTGGAATCTGGGCGAAGGGCAGTTCGTACAACTCAATCTACTGACCGGTATCGGTCTCGGCATTCTGTTCTATCTGATTATCCTCGGCGGCGTGGCGGTAATGGGCCGCGTGATCCACTGGATGGCGCGTAACTATCCGCAGCGTCCCAGCTTGCAGCGCTGTACGGTGTTTGCCGGCTATGTGGCCACGCCGCTGTTCCTCAGCGGGCTGGTGGCGCTCTATCCGCTGGTGTGGCTGTGCGTGCTGGTGGGCGCGATGGCGCTGGTTTACACCGGTTATCTGCTTTACGTCGGCATCCCGGTGTTCCTGAGCATCGACCGTGATGAGAGCTTGCGCTTCTCCGGATCGACATTGGCGATTGGTGTGCTGGTGTTTGAAGTGCTGCTGGCGCTGACGGTGGTTCTGTGGGGTTACGGGCCACGGTTGTTCTGAGGAAGGCCTGGTCGGCATTAATGGCGACCTTCCCGCAACACGCACTCACCTCGTAAGGTCGTCATTCATGGCGACCTTTTTAACGCCCGGAAACAATCTCAATAAGAAATTTCTCAGGTAAGTGCGTATGATACTGCTGCCAGCCCGCATCCCGTCTGGATTGTTGCGGGCGGCCTGTGTCTCAACACAGCGCAAAACTCCTGACCGGATTTTTTTGACACGATGTCTGCAAAAATGCGTATTTCCTTGCTGTCGCTGGCGCTGTTTGTCGCCGCGCCAGCCGCTATAACGCCCGCGCTCGCTGCGCCGGCGGCACTCGCAAACCTGGCGCCGATTGCCCAACCGCAAATCGCCTCCGGCAGTGCCATGATTGTCGATCTGGAAAACAACAAAGTGCTGTTTTCCAGCCATCCTAACCGCGTACGTCCGATCGCCTCACTCACCAAAGTGATGACGGCGATGGTGGTGTTGGATGCCAAACTGCCGATGGATGAAATGCTGTCGGTGGATATCAGCCATACCGCTGAGATGCGCGGCGTGTTCTCCCGCGTCAAACTGAACAGCGAAATTAGCCGCCGCAACATGCTGCTACTGGCGCTGATGTCCTCGGAAAACCGCGCTGCCGCCAGCCTGGCGCATCACTATCCGGGCGGTTACGATGCGTTTATTCGCGCCATGAACGCCAAAGCACGCTCACTTGGCATGACGCACACGCGCTATGTCGAGCCGACGGGCCTGTCGATTCAGAACGTTTCCAGCGCGGAAGATCTGGTCAAGCTATTGAAAGCCACGCGACAGTACCCGCTGATTGGCGAACTGAGCACCACCAAAGAAGACACCGCCGTATTCAAACATCCGAGCTACGCTCTGCCGTTCCGTAACACCAACCATCTGGTGTACAAAAACGACTGGCGCATCCAGCTGACCAAAACCGGTTATACCGATGAAGCCGGGCACTGTCTGGTGATGCGCACGGTGATCAACAACCGTCCGGTGGCGCTGGTGGTGCTGGATGCCTTTGGTAAATACACCCATTTCGCCGATGCCAACCGCCTGCGCGACTGGCTGGAAACCGGTAAAGCCGCACCGGTTCCGGCCGCTGCGCTGGCGTATAAGAAGCAGAAGTCAGGTTTGACCGCGAATAATGAATAACTGGATTTAAAGCACGCACATACCGTAGCGGCGCAATCTATTGCCCATTGCAGATTCTGCAGGATGCGCAATAGATTGCGCCGCTACAGATTGTGCGTTGTGTTGTTACGCTCATCTGCAAAAACGCTTATCGTTAGCGCCAAAGTTTTACACCTTCATTCCTATAGTTTCAGTGTCGGCAACGTCTTAAACTAGCCGCCATTCACGATCGCACTTGCGTTTATCGGCTGTTATTACGCTGGAATCTCATTCATATGTTCAAGTTTCGTCATCTGTTTACCCCGTTTTTACTGCTGCTTGTGCTGTTAGCTCCCACGCTGAGCGTGGCCGCAGATACGCCGCCCAACGATCAGGCAGAGGACGCCGCACCCAAGGTGAATGCCTCGGTCGAGCTGCCTAAGATGCAGAAAATTCTCGACAAAATTAAAGGCCAGGTCTCGGGCGATACCAATGAAAGCCAGCTCAACCAGCTTAATGAGATGGCGCTGGAGCTTTCTGGTAATGCCGAAACCCTCGGCCAGGCGTTGATCCCGCAGGGCCAGCAATTGGATGCACAATTGGCGGTTCTCGGCCCGGCACCGAAAGCCGACAGCGGCGTGAAAGAGACGCCTGAAGTGACGCGCAAACGTGCGGCGCTGGAGAGCCAGAAAGCCAAGCTGGACGATCAGATCAAACAAGCCGATGGCATCAAAAACGGTGCGCTGGTGCTGTCATCGCAGATCGTCAACCTGCGTCGTGACCAGCTGAAAAGCCAGCTGGCGCTGAACTCTGGCAGTATCCTTGGCCCGCGCTTCTGGGCGCCGCTGGTTAGCAGTCAGGATCTTGATGGCGAGAAGATCAGCGAGTTTATTACTGAATTGCAGGACACCGCCGCGCTGTCGTGGGAATCTGGCTGGCGTTTCGGCACCGTTGCCTGGCTGTTTGCCGCGATGCTGGTGATGACGCTGGGCCGTCGCTACAGCGAAGAGTTCTTTGCCTGGGTCAGCATTCATAAGATGCCGGAAGGGCGCTTACGTCGCAGCTTCCTCGCCGCCACCACCGCGCTCACCACGCTGGCCGCGGTGGTGATCACCTTTAACTTCATCGCGCTGGCCTTTACGCGCCGTGATGAAGTCTCGGGTGATGTGCAGGATTTTGTTGATCGGCTGGTGCAGCTCAGCGTCTATTGCGGCTTGATTGCCGGCTTAGGCCGCGCGTTCCTCTCCACACGTCGCCCAAGCTGGCGTTTGCCGGCCATCTCCAACGAAGTCGCGCAAGCGCTGAAGCCGTTCCCGCCGTTCACTGCGGCGCTGGTGTTTATTTTTCAGACGGTGGAAGCCTTCAACTACAGCGTCGGCACCAGCCTGAATACCACCATTTTTGCTAACGGCTTGACCGCGCTGCTGATTGGCAGTACCGGACTGGCGATCGGCATGCGCATCAACCGCGTACGCCGCCGCATGGTGCAGGAAGGTCAGCAGCCTGAAGCGCGTTCAACGTTGGTGGGATTGGTGCAGCTGGCGCTGATGCTGACGGCGCTCGGCATCCTGATTTCACTGATCATCGGTTACGTCACGCTGGCGCGCTTCCTTAGTTATGAAGTGATTTGGTGCGGCATTTTGTTTGGTTCGTTCTACTTCCTCAGCCATCTGGTGAATGACGGCTGCGAAAGCCTGTTCTCCACCAGCAATGCCACCGGCAAGCGCCTGCAAACCACGCTGAATATTGATGAGCGTTACCTGCAACAGGCGGCGACGCTGCTCAGCGCGCTGGGTAAAACCGTGCTGATTGCCATTCTGGCGCTGGCACTGCTGAACGGCACCTTTGCCTCATCAACGCCGATTGAGCTGATCCAGAAGGTGATTGAGTTCTGGGGCGGCAAAGGGCTGGAGTCGCTGAACATTGTGCCGGCACACATGGTGAACGCGATTCTCTGTCTGGTGGTGGGCATTTACGTGCTGCGTTCGGTGCGTCGCTGGCTGGATAAAGATTTCCTGCCCAAAACCACCATGGACGTCGGCATGCGCGTGTCGCTGGTGACGCTGTTCAGCAATATCGGTTACGTGCTGATTATCCTGCTGACGCTGTCGATTATGGGCCTGCAGTGGAACAAACTGGCGTGGATTGTGAGCGCCTTGTCGGTCGGTATCGGTTTCGGCTTACAGGAGATTGTGAAGAACTTTATTTCCGGCCTGATTCTGTTGACCGAGCGCCCGGTGAAAGTGGGCGATCTGGTGAGCATCAGCGGCATTGAAGGGGATATCCGTCGTATTAACGTGCGCGCCACCGAAATTCAGCTCGGCGACAAATCGACGGTGATTGTGCCGAACTCGCAGTTTATTTCGCAGAACGTGCGTAACGCCACCATGGGTAACGCGCAGGGCGTGGTCACCATCTTGCTGACGTTCCCGCTGGATATCGATCCGGTGCGGGTGCGTGAAATTCTGCTGGAAGTGTATCAGGAGAACGAACGTATTCTGGAGACGCCGGAGCCGTCCGTGTCGTTCAAAGATTTGACGCCAGCGGGCATCGTGTTGAGCGTCACCGGCAACGTTGCCGGTCAACGCCAGATTTCCGGTGCCAAGAGCGATCTGCTGTTCGATATTCTGACGCGTCTGCGCAAAGAGGGCATTATGCTATCGACGCCGCAGACCATGATCATCGAGCGCCGCGCCGTGGCCGCAGCACAAGATCAGCAAAGCGATCCGTTGCCATAATGACGTGATTGCACCACTGTAGCGGCGCGATTTATCGCGCAATTTGACTGCGATGAAAAGGTCAAAACAACGCAATTAATTGCGCCGCTACGGATCGGAAAAGATGGGGCCTAACACACGGCCACATCGTTGTTTATTTTATGACCGCCCAACCCTTCTGCTTACTGGTTTTCCCAATTCCTGGATTAAAACTGTTGGTGGGATCGAGCTGCTGATAAAACGCCTGCTGCTGCGGTTTCGCCTGATACAGATGGCCCACGTTATGCTCGGCCGGATACTCGGCGCCGCGCGCGGCTAAAATCGCCAGCATCTTCTCTTTTAACGTATGCGCATCCACGCCTTTTTTTACGATGTAATCCTGATGGAACACGTGGCAGAAGAAGTGGCCGTAGTAGAGACGGTGGATCAGATCGTTATCGAACTCGGGCGGCAGGCGTTCAAACCACGCTTCATCATTACGACGCAGCGCGATATCCAGCGCCAGAATGTCTTCCACTTCATCGGCATGCACCGCGTGATAGCGCACCGCAGCTCCGGCGGCGGCAAAGCGATGCAGGAACGCGTGCGCGCCCTCTTTGGCGTCACAGGCGAAGAACGCGCCGCCGCCTTCGCGGAAATATTCGGTCAGATAGGCCTGCGCTTCGGCAACGCCGTCGCCGGACATCTTCAGCATCAGGTGATGCTCATATTTGTCGCGATACTGCTTAAGGCGTTTAGGCAGATGCGCCGGTAGCCAGCTGCTGACGCGCTGCAATAAACGATCGGTGAGATGCGGTTTCACCCAGTTCAGCTTGCCCAGCCAGGCATCCACGCGGCCTTTCAGGGTGAAAAACAGCGGCATTTTGTCGGTGCCGAGTTTATCAATCATCACGAAAGTATCTTTGCCGTACACCTCGGCGATGTCGAAAATGTCGCGGTGCATATATTCGCCCGCCACCGGCAGATGGGTAAATTCCGCCAGTATATGGCGGCGAATATCGCCCAGTTCCGCCGGATTATTAGTGCCGATGTAGAACACCTGCTGCTGCGGTTCGGTGGGGAAAGTATCCAGACGCACGGCAAACACCGCCAGCTTACCGGCGCAGCCGGAGGCTTCAAACAGGCGACGCTCATCGGCGTTGAAGCGCGCTGGCGTCTCTGCATGGATATCGCGCACGCGTTCGGCGTATTCATGATCCGAGGCGTGGCGTTCATCCCAGCGCACATCGCTCTGCTGCCAGCGATCGTCATCCAGCCGACCCAACATCTCTTCCGGCGAATGGCCGAGATCGATGCCGAGATGGTTCACCAGCTTGAGTTTGCCGCTGGCATCAATCTGCGCAAACAGCGCCATTTCGCTGTAGGCCGGACCGCGTTTGATCAGCGATCCGCCCGAGTTATTACAAATCCCGCCCATCACCGAGGCGCCAATGCAGGAGGAACCGATCACCGAATGCGGCTCGCGGCCAAGCGGCTTCAGCGCTTTTTCCAGCTGATACAGCGTGCTGCCGGGGAAGGCGAGGATCTGTTTGCCGTTGTCGATCAGCTGCAACTTATCCAGACGCAAGGTGCTGATGACCACCACTGGACGATCGTAATCGTTGCCGTTTGGCGTGGAACCTTCGGTCAGGCCGGTGTTGGCGGCCTGCATCAAAATGATCGCATCGGCGCTCACCAGCGCCTGCAACGCACGCCACAGCTCAAGCAGCGATCCGGGGAAAATCACCGCCAGCGCTTCGCCTTCGCCCGAGCGAAAACCTTTACGGTAGCGCGCGGTCTGTTCCGCGTCGGTTAACAGGTTCGACGATCCGACCAGACGACGCAGTTCGGTGAGCAGAGTAGGGTGCGAAGTGTTGTTATTCATTGGCCTATCCTTGTCTTTAACATGGCGCTTTTACTGTAGCATGCGCCAGCGACAGGAGCGCGGTGTGACATGGCGGCTACCTGCTATCCTCATCTTGTGGCAAACTGCCCCGGTTATTTCGATATTGCGCAGTCACTTAAGAGAACCCGACCTGATGAAATGGATTTACTCTGTTAGCCTCGCTGTCTCCTTAGCCATGCAACCCGCTTTCGCGGACGATCTGTTTGGCCCACATCCGATGACTGAACAGGCGCGCGACGCCTTTGTGAATCAGCTGCTCAGCAAAATGACCCTTGATGAAAAAATCGGGCAGATGCGTTTGATCAGCGTAGGACCGGATACGCCAAAATCGGCGATTCGCGACATGATTCAGCACGGTCAGGTCGGGGCAATTTTTAACACCGTGACGCGTCAGGATATTCGCGCCATGCAGGATCAGGTGATGCAGCTCAGTCGCCTGAAAATTCCGCTGTTCTTCGCCTATGACGTGGTGCACGGTCAGCGCACCATTTTCCCGATTCCACTTGGCCTGGCGGCAAGCTGGGATCTGGATGCCATCGCCGAGGTGGGACGCGTCTCTGCTTATGAAGCCGCGGATGACGGCCTCAACATGACGTGGGCGCCGATGGTTGATGTGTCCCGCGAACCTCGTTGGGGACGCGGCTCGGAAGGCTTTGGTGAAGACACCTTCCTCAGCGCGCAAATGGGCAGCAGCATGGTGAAAGCCATGCAGGGCAAAAGCGCGGCGGATCGCTACTCGATCATGACCAGCGTGAAGCACTTCGCGGCCTACGGCGCAGTGGAAGGTGGACGAGATTACAACACCGTCGACATGAGCCCGCAGCGCCTGTTCCAGGATTATCTGCCGCCGTATAAAGCCTCATTGGATGCCGGCAGCGGTGGCGTGATGGTGGCGCTTAACTCATTGAATGGCACACCGGCCACGGCAGACAGTTGGCTGCTGAAAGACATCCTGCGCGGCGACTGGAAGTTCAAAGGCATCACCATTAGCGATCACGGTGCGATTAAAGAACTGATTAAACACGGCGTGGCCAGCGATCCACAGGATGCGGTGCGCATTGCGATGAAATCAGGCATCGACATGAGCATGAGCGACGAGTACTACAGCAAATATCTGCCGGGCCTGGTGAAGAGCGGCGCGGTAAGCATGGCGGAAGTGGACGATGCCGCGCGCCATGTGCTGAACGTCAAATATGACATGGGCTTGTTTAACGATCCTTACAGTCATTTAGGGCCGAAAGAGAGTGATCCGCAGGACACCAATGCGGAAAGCCGTTTGCATCGCGCCGAAGCGCGTGACGTGGCGCGTAAAAGCATTGTGCTGCTGAAAAACTGGCGCGAAACGCTGCCGCTGAAGAAAGACGCCACCATTGCGTTGGTGGGTCCGCTAGCGGATAGCCAGCGCGACATCATGGGCAGCTGGTCGGCCGCCGGCGTGGCGAAACAGTCGATTCCGCTGCTGCAAGGCGTACGCAATGCGATGGCGGGCAAAGGTACGGTGCTGTACGCCAAAGGCGCTAACATCACCGACAACAAAGGCATTCAGGACTTCCTCAATCTGTATGAGCAGGCGGTCAGCGTGGACAAGCGTTCACCGCAGGAGCTGATTGACGAAGCGGTAGCGCAGGCGAAAAAAGCTGATGTGGTGGTGGCTGCCGTGGGTGAAGCGCAGGGCATGGCGCATGAAGCCTCCAGCCGCAGCGATTTGGTGATCCCGGAAAGTCAGCAGAAGCTGCTGGCCGCACTGAAGGCCACCGGCAAACCGCTGGTGATCGTGCTGATGAACGGCCGTCCGCTGACGGTGGTGAAGGAAGATCAGCAAGCCGATGCGATGCTGGAAACCTGGTTTAGCGGTACTGAAGGCGGCAACGCGATCGCCGATGTGCTGTTCGGCGATTACAACCCGTCGGGCAAGCTGCCGGTCTCCTTCCCACGTTCGGTGGGCCAGATTCCGATTTACTACAACCACTTGCCAACCGGTCGTCCGTACAACTTCGCCAGGCCGAACAAGTACACTTCGCATTACTACGATGCGGTGAACGGTCCGCTTTATCCGTTTGGTTACGGCCTGAGCTACACCACCTTCACGGTGTCGCCGGTGAAGATGTCGTCACGCACTATGCCGCGTAACGGCTCGGTGGAAGCGTCAGTGACCGTGACCAATAGCGGTAAACGCGATGGTGCAACCGTGGTGCAGCTCTATCTCAACGATCCGGTCGCCAGCATTAGCCGTCCGGTGCAGGAGCTGCGCGGCTTCCAGCGCATCATGCTGAAAGCCGGTGAATCGCAGACCGTGAAGTTTAAGATCGACGTTGATGCGCTGAAATTCTGGAACCAGAAGATGCAGCAGGTTGCCGAGCCAGGCAAAATCAACGTGATGATTGGACTGGATTCGGTGCGCACGCAGGATGCACAGTTTGATTATCTGTAATCGCTGATGCCCCTCACCCTAACCCTCTCCCGCACGCGGGAGAGGGAACCGATGGGTGCGGTATTCAATCCCGGCTCGATCCTCTCCCTCTCCCGCGTGCGGGAGAGGGCCGGGGTGAGGGCAACAACCGCACAAGCACAAACCCATGAACATCCGCGAACGCATCCAACAGCAAGTCTTCCGCCTCAACGGCCTGTCACTCAACGAATTCGACATTTCGCAACCGCCTGGCGATCCCGGCTTATTTGGCCCGGACCACGTAATCTGGCGCGTCCATGGCGACTTCCCCTCGATGCTGTGCGGCGGTATCAGCGCCTTAATGCTGCAGATGCTGCATCCGGCGGCGCTGGCGGGCGTGTGGGATCACTCCAATTTCCGGCAGGACATGATGGGCCGCCTGCGGCGCACCAGCCAGTTTATCGCCGTCACCACCTTCGGTAACACCGCCGATGCCAACATCCTCATCGACCGCGTCAAACGGATTCACCTGCGCGTCACCGGTGTCGATAACGCGGGCAAGCCGTATGCCGCCAGCGATCCGCATCTGCTCACTTGGGTACACGTCGCGGAAACCAGCCGTTTTCTGGCGGCGCATCTGCGCTACAAAAATCCGCAGCTCAGCCTGGCCGATCAGGATCGTTACTATCAGGAAGCGGCATTAGTTGCCGAGGCGCTTGGCGCACAGCGGGTGCCGAAAAGCGTGCAGGCGGTTGAGGCGTATCTACAGATGATGCGGCCCGAGTTGCTCTGTGATGCGCGCACGCTGGAGGTGATGCAATTGCTGATTAACGCGCCTGCACCTAGCTGGCAGGCGAAACCGGCAATGCGCGTGATGCTGAAAGCGGGAATGGGATTGTTGCCTGACTGGGCACAACAGCAGATTCAGCAGCCAGTTGGGCCGCTAACGCAGTGGCGTGTGGATCGGGAAATGGCGGTGATTGCGGGGCTGCTGCGCTGGTCGATTCAGCGCGGCGCTTATACCCGCGCCATGCAGCGCATGGGCCGCTAAGCGTTACAAATGCAGCTCATCCTCTTTCTGCGTGTAAGTGCGCGGTGTGCGCGCTTCACGTTTTAGTGCCAGCTGACGTTGCTGATAATGGTGCAGCATCATGCCAAGTCCGAGGCCAATCAGCGCCAGCGGCAGCAGGCTGTAATAGATATCAAGCGGTAATAACACCAGCAACGCCACGCCGCTCAGCAATAGCGTCAGCGACGTCATCACCCATGTATAACGGATAAACAGCCACACCAACATCGCGAAAATAACCACGTCACGCAGGTTCAGATCGAGGTTTTGCAGCACCATGATGGCAGCTCCAAAGAGGTGAATGCGCAAACCATATCACGTGAAATGGTAAAAGAATCGCAAATTAATCTGAAGCTTGTCAGCGTGTTAAGCGGCAATTGATAAGCCGCACTCATCTTTCCCTTCTGGCACTTTGAGAGTTTTACCCTTGTGTCACATGGCACGAGTGCCGATCCTGCTCTATTCTCGGGGAAAATGGATTCCTCCAGGTAATATCGAGGCGTTATGACCCACCAACCTCTGATTGCTGAGGTGCCGAATCAGCAACACACACTAACCGCGATCGTCGAGCAGGATGCGCGTACGGCCTATTTTTATATCTGGCCGAATGACCTGTTTCGCAGCCAATACGCGGTGCGCGGCTGCTGGCTACGTAACCTGCTGCCTGCGCCCGCGCAGGAAGATCGTGAAGCGATGGAGCAGGGCATTGCGCCGCTGCTCAGTGCCGAGTATTGCCGCACGCTGGAAGCCGAGCCGATGCTCGATCCCGCCGGATTACAGGTGCTGTGGGAGCCCAGCGACGACGGCGCCGCGCTGTGGTATTACGGTCAACTGCTGGCGGTGATCCCCGGCTGGAGCCTGTATCAGGATAAGCAGGTGAGTTTTTCTGCTGCCTGCATCAAAGAGAATCGCCTGACCGCACCGCTGGGATCGGCCTCCACCAACGATTATTACGCGCGCGCTGAACAGCAGCGTCACTTCTGGCGTGACTGGCACGACGGACACTTGTGGGATGTGGTGCAGCGCGAGCTGATGCAGTGTTATCAGGCGCAGTTTGGCGAATCGGTAAAATATTACTCCATCGATCAAGGCAACTGGCCGCCAATGGCGATTTCGCAGCACTTGCACAATGGCGTTTGGTATTTCCTGACGCTTGGCATGGGGATCCGTCCGATGCCGCAGGTGGATCACCTGTTTGACGAGCTGGCGCCGCAGTATCGCCGCGTCGAGCTGGCGATGGCGGTGGACGGTGAAGTGATGACCGAAGCCAATGCGGTGCAGATGGCGAGCGCGCTGGCTGAGTTTGCCCATCTGCCGTGGGCGCGCCTGACCTGGATTGGCGAAGGGCATACGCTGGCGTCGGAAGTGGCGCCGGTTGGCTTTGAAAGCTTCCTGCTGGCCAACGATCTCGCTCCCGAAGCGGCGCAATTCCGCCTGCCGAAACGCGATGGCGACCGCGTGAATCTGCTGTGGTCCACGCCAATTACCGAAGCCGAACGCCAGTTTGCGCAGGCTGACGATCGCGGTGGGCAGCAGCTGCTGCAGCGTTTGCTGGCGGACGGCAATAATCATGTGTTCCGGCCGCGCCAGGAAGTGGTTGAAACTCCCGCTCCGTAAATCAGGTCGGCTGGAGTGACCCCGTTCCCGTAGACATTCACTGTCCTCACGACGAGGCCTTTTCGAAGGCCTCTGGACTGACGCCTCCCAGGTGGCTGTGGCGTCGTGTCCGGTTGTAGAACACTTCGATATAATCAAAGATATCAGCCCGGGCCATGTCCCGGGTTTTATAGATCCGCTTTCTGATACGCTCTTTTTTTAGCGAACTGAAGAAGGATTCTGCCACTGCATTATCCCAGCAGTTGCCGCGTCGGCTCATGCTGGGTGACAGGTTATTAGCTTGGCAGAACCGTCGCCAGTCATCGCTGCCATACTGGCTTCCCTGGTCGCTGTGTACGATAACGGTTTCCTCAGGCCTTCGTCGCCAGACGGCCATCAGGAGAGCATCTAGCGCCAGTTCGCGCGACAGTGAGGGTTTCATTGACCAACCCACCACATTGCGGGCAAACAGGTCTATCACCACGGCCAGATACAGCCAGCCCTGCCAGGTCCGTATGTAGGTAATATCCGTTACCCAGACCTGGTTCGGTTTAACGACTGTGAACTCCCGCTGTACCCGGTTAGGAGCAATGACTGACGGACGTCCCCGTGCTCCTCGCGGGATTTTATAGCCATGTACGGCCTTGATTCTGTTCTGCCGCATAATTTTCGCTACCCTGTTTTTACTGCATACCTCTCCGATTTCTCGCAGGTCACTGTGGACCCGTCGGTATCCATAAACGCCGCCACTCAGGGTATAAGAGTCGCGGATAAGCGTCAGCAGCCGCTGATTATCCTCCTCTCCGGCTGATACCGGGCAGTGGAGCCAGACGTAAAAACCGGAACGGGCAACCTTCAGAACCCGACACATTAGTGTGATCGACCAGACCTGACGGTGATCGTTAATGAAGCGGTACTTTAGTCGGGCTCCCTTGCAAAGTACCGCGCCGCCTTTTTCAGGATATCCCGCTCCTCCTCAGTTCGCTTGAGCTGCGCTTTCAACCGGAGGATCTCCGTCCGGGCATCCAGCAGATCCTGCGCCTGGTGCCCGCTAGCATCAGGTTTTATAGAGCGGATCCATTTATAAAGGCTGTGTTGCGAGACGCCCAAGCGTTCAGAAACGTCGGCGACGGAATAGCCCCGCTCGGTGATCTGGCGGACGGCTTCTTCTTTAAACTCAGGGGTAAATCGTGGTGTGCCCATAGACTCCTCCTATGCTCAAAATATAGGGCAGATTTGTCTATGGGCTCGGGGTCACTCCATCAATGTCAGATTATGGTCCAACATTTGGGGTGCAGTTCATCGATGCCGACCCTACGATTTTAAATTATCACCCAAATCAACTATTTCACTGCTTTGTGATCGTGCTCACCTCAAGTTCCCCATTAACACGCCGTTAACCTCGATCAGGCAACTCGCCAACCAGGGTAAGGGCACACATAATGTTCAAAACAACACAATCCCGTTTCACCGCGACGCTGGTCGCCTTTTTTGCCGGTCTGATGCTGGTTACCGTGCTGGTAATTAATCAGTTTATCGCTCCGCAACTCTCCGAAAATGAAAGTCGTCTGGTACGTTACGAAGTGGACGGCCTGGCCGGACGCATCGTCGAGCAGATGAACCGCGTCCAGGCACAGCAGCGCGCCATTACCGAAGCCGCAGGCGTGATGGACAGCGCAGCCATTGATACCTTGCTGCCCGCCTTAGTTAACCAATATCAGGACAGCAACGTGTTCGGCGGTGGCATCTGGCCGTTACCGAACCGTCGCGATCCGGCCAAAGAGAAAGACAGTTCGTTCTTTGCGCGCAACGCCAGTAACCAGCTGCAGGTCAACACTTACTGGAACTCGGACGCCGCCGACAAATACTGGGAGCAATCCTGGTACAAAGATGGTTTGAGCGCGCCGAAGGGCCAGTGCGCATGGGCAAAAGCCTATCAGGATGCTGCCAGCCCGCAGCCACGTACCAACTGCGCGATGGCGATCTATCGCGATGGCACCGTATGGGGCGTGGCGACCATTGACGTGACGCTCGGCTTCTTCAACCAACTGGCAAAACAGATGGGTGAGGCGATTCAGGGCCGCGTACTGATCGTTGAAGCTGACGGTAAAGTGGTGGGTAACGCCGCGCTGGTGGATGGTGCGCCGAAGCTGGAAAACCTCGCCGATACCCAGCTGCCGATGGCGTCCGCGTTAAAAGGTCTGCTGGCGCAGGCGGGCGGGCAGCCCGCGCAAACCACCTTTGCAGGTGAAGATGGCGAACACACGCTGTTTGTGCAGGCGATTGCCGGTAGCCCGTGGTATCTCGCCAGCGATGTGCCGTCGAGCTTGCTGGATGCGCAAACTCACAGCATGTTGACGCGTCTGGGTCTGGTGCAGATTCCGCTGGCGGTGATCCTGCTGTTGGTGCTGCTGGGCTTTGTGCGCGCCATGATGAAACGCCTCGCGGTGCTGAACAGCAACATCGAAGCCTTATCAACCGGCGGCGCCGATTTGACGCAGCGTCTGCCCGCCAGCAACAGCCCGGAATTCAACGCTGTGGCGCAGAGCTTCAACCAGTTCATCGCCTATCTGCAAGGCCTGATGCGTCAGGTGGGCGATAGCGCGCTGGCGATTACGGCGGCTTCGCGTGAAATCGCCAGCGGCAACGCCGATCTCTCGGCGCGTACCGAATCGCAGGCCAGTTCGATTGTTGAAACGGCGGCATCGATGGAAGAGCTGACCGGCACAGTGCGTCAGAACGCCGACAACGCCACGCATGCGAATCAGCTGGCGGATGGCGCGTCGCAGGTTGCGGCACGCGGTACCGAAGTGGTGCGTCAGGTGGTCACCACCATGGGCGCGATTAATCACTCTTCGCGCAAAGTGGTTGATATCATCAGCGTCATCGACAGCATCGCCTTCCAGACCAACATCCTGGCGCTGAACGCCGCAGTAGAGGCGGCGCGCGCCGGTGAACAGGGGCGCGGTTTTGCCGTGGTGGCATCAGAAGTGCGCAACCTGGCACAGCGCTCGGCTAACTCGGCGCGTGAAATTAAGAAGCTGATTGAGGAGTCGGTAGCGAATATCGATACCGGCAGCCAACTGGTAGAGCAGGCCGGGCAAACCATGGATGAGCTGATGCAGGGCGTCAGCAGCGTGACCACGCTGATGAGCGAAATCATGTCAGCGAGCCGCGAGCAGAGCATGGGCATCGATCAGGTTAACGTGGCGATTACCCAGCTGGACGGCAGCACTCAGCAGAACGCCGCGCTCGTCGAGCAGGTTTCAGCCGCCGCGCAGTCGATGCAGCAGCAAAGCGTGCAGCTGGAGCAGGTGGTGCAAAGCTTTAAGCTGTAAGTTTTGTGGAGAAGGTCGCCATGCATGGCGGCCTTCTCACACACCGCACACATCTTCTCTATTAACGCCATTCCCCGCTTTTTTATGCTGAATTCTCCGCAGGCTGCTACGCTTTAATGTGCCCACGTTAACGCACGGAATGTGCGCTATTTCCTCCATCAACCCTTTGGAGGTTGTGTACAATAGCTGCGAATTTTCCGAAGGAGTTGTCATGCCCGCCATTGAAGTTATTCTCGTTGACCACCTCGATCGCCCTATCGGCAAAATGGAAAAGCTGGAAGTGCATGAAAAAGGATTGCTGCATCGCGCGGTGACGGTTTACGTGTTCAATTCGCGCCATGAAGTGCTGCTGCAACGCCGTGCCAGCACTAAATATCACTGTGGTGGATTGTGGAGTAACACCTGCTGCAGTCATCCCTATCCGCAGGAATCCACGCGCGATGCCGCCGAGCGCCGTTTGCGTGAAGAGATGGGCATGAATGTTGCGTTAACGCCGGTGTTTGAGCTGAGCTACAACCTGCCGCTGAGTAACGGCTTGACCGAGCATGAATATGGCCACGTGTTCTTCGCCATCAGCGATGAGCAGCCGGTCCTCAACCCGGAAGAGGCGGATGCATGGTGCTATCGCTCGATTGCGCAGATTCAGCAGGAGATGCAGGAGAATCCGGCGCAGTTCACGCCGTGGTTTTTGCATACCTTCCCGCGCATTCCCAATACGCTGGGCGAGTTTCGCCTGACGGCTTAAAGACGAAGGTCGCCATTTATGGCGACCTCTGTTAATCCATCACTGAAAATCTTCCGCATCCACGTCGTAACCCGACGGCTCCCAGCGAATCGCCAGTAGCGCCAGTAAGCCAATCAGCGGCGCAAGGAAAATCACCCAGAACACGCCAGTACCAAACGCCGCCACCAGCAGCGGGAAGGCAAACAGCGACACGGTGGAACTGCCGCGCATCAGCGTCTGGTTGAAGCCAACGCCCACGCCGCGCAGCGAAGCCGGATAGCTCAGCGAAGCAAACGTCATGGTGTGCGAGCCGGGACCAAAGCCCTGACCAAACAGGAACAGCGCCAGCATGGCAATCGCCACCGCCGCCTGTTCGCCGCCTTCCGGACGACCAATCAACGCCAATCCCAGCAGCGCCACGCACTGACAAGCGTAACCGGCCACCGACATCTTCCACGCGCCGAGACGCGGCACCAGCCGCACCGCCAGCAAGCCGCCGACAAAGGCAAACAGCAGATTCAGCGCCAGCGATACCAGAATGGTGGTCAGCATCGATTGCGCAAAGAAGCTGGAGATAATCACCGGCAGGCCAAACGCCACCGCGTTATAGGCAAACGACGAGGCGATGGAGGTGACGGTTGCCAGAATGGTACGACGACGATAGACGCCCTGCAGCAGCGCGCCGTAGTTGCGCCAGCTGGCTTTACGTACCGCTTTCTGCGGCGTCAGATCGGCGTCATCCGCCACCTGCGCGTTGATGTTGTAAGAGTTGCGCAGAATCTCCGCCGCGCCTGTGAGGTTGCCCTGATTGGCTGCCCAAATTGGCGACTCACTCATGTAACGGCTGCGAATGGCGATGATCAGCAGCGCAGGCACCGCACCAAAACCCAGAATCAAACGCCACAGCCAATCGGTGTGGCTTTCGGGCAACACCGCATACAGCAGCAGAACCAGCAGATAGGAAATACTGATCGCCGCGTACCATGTCGGACACCACATCGCCACGCTGGCGGCCTTGTTACCTTGCCCGCGCAGCTTCGAAAACTCGGCGAGAAACGCCATCGCCACCGGTAAGTCGATCCCGACGCCCAGTCCCATCACAAAGCGCGCGCCGGCCAGCACATATTCGTTTGGCGCGAACGCACAGGCTAACGCTGCCACCACGAAGAAAAACATGTCGGCCATAAACACACGATAGCGACCGATTTTGTCGGTGAGGTAGCCGCCAATCAGCGCCCCGACAATCGCACCAAAGGTAATCGCCGATGCCACCATGCCGGTGCCTGCGGGCGTCAGCTGGAACTCGCGCGTCACGTCTTTGATGCCAAACGCCAATGCGCCGAGATCGTAGGCGTCAAGGAACACGCCGCCCAGCGCAATGGCGATCACGATGCGCGCGTTGCTGCGCGATTCGTTGCTGTTGTTCACCAGCCCGGAGACATCGGCCGCGCTGCGGACCCATTTGGTCTCACCGGTGGGGACATTCCCTGCCTGCGCGACGTGCGCCGGAGAAGCTAAGTCGGTCATGATGTTTTGTAATTTATTGTAATGAGTGGGACTGTGAGCATAAGCCGCCGTCTTAACATCGAAAATTCCAATTGGTTATATGTGCTGCGTTTTGGTTATAACCGATAGGCAATTGATAGCAAAAAAAGCACGAAGTAAGCCGCTTGACCGCGCCTATCCCCTTTCGCCAGGCTACGCTTGATAGTCACACAATGAAAACAAATGAGGGAAGCGGGATGATAAAGCAGGGTTTATTGGGAATGATGGCATTGGCAATGAGCATGGGTGCAGCGCAGGCGGCAGATCCGGTGAAAGTTGGTTCCAAAATTGATACCGAAGGCTCGCTGCTCGGCAACATTATTCTGCAGGTGCTGGACAAACATGGGGTAAAAACCGTCAATAAAATCCAGCTCGGTACCACGCAAGTGGTGCGCGGCGCGATCACCGCCGGTGAGCTGGATATCTACCCGGAATACACCGGCAACGGCGCATTTTTCTTCAACGATGAGAAAGACACGGCGTGGAAGAACGCCCAGCAGGGCTACGAGAAGGTGAAAAAACTCGACGCCGAGAAAAATCATCTGGTATGGCTGACGCCCGCGCCAGCTAACAATACCTGGACGATTGCGGTGCGCGGCGACGTGGCGCAGAAGAACAACCTCAACACGCTGGACGATCTCAGCGCTTACCTGAAAAAAGGCGGCACTTTCAAACTGGCTGCCTCGGCGGAATTTATCGAACGCAGCGATGCGTTACCGGCGTTTGAAAAAGCCTACAACTTCAAACTGGAGCAGGCGCAGCTGCTGTCGCTGGCCGGTGGCGACACCGCCGTGACCATCAAAGCGGCGGCGCAGCAAACCTCTGGCGTGAACGCGGCGATGGCCTACGGCACCGACGGTCCGGTAGCGGCGCTGGGCCTGCAAACGCTGAGCGATCCGAAAGGCGTGCAGCCGATTTATGCCCCTGCGCCGGTGATCCGCGAAAGCGTGCTCAAACAATATCCGGACATCGGCAATTGGCTGCAGCCGGTCTTCAGCAAGCTGGATGAGAAAACCCTGCAGCAGCTGAATGCGCAGATCGCGGTGGATGGTCAGGATGCCAGCCAGGTCGCGAAACAGTGGCTACAGACCAATAAGTTGCTGTAAGCAGTGTCGTCGTTGTTATTCCGACCGCGCCAGCAGCCGGTGCTGCTGGTGTTAATCGCGCTTATCACGCTGGCGCTGTTTGCCTTGCCGCTATTGAGCTTTGCCGCCAATCGGCTGGTCTCTGGCCAGCCGCTGACGTTATGGCAGGTGACCAACAGCATACTGCTGTTCATCCCGTTGCTGTGGCTGTGGCAGAGCTTGTGGTGGCCGCCGCGCCGCATTCACGCGATATCGGTGCTGCTGGCGGCGGAAGTGCTGCTGGCCTTACTCATCTGGCTGGCCGGACAACAGGCCACGCAACTGGCGAACAGCGGGAGCCCGCTGGCGCGCACCGCGTTTGGCAGCGGCTTGTGGTGTGCGGCGGCGCTGGCGCTGCTGCTGGCGGCAGAAGCGGTCCGGCAAATCACCCGCAGTACTCCGTGGCGCATCGTGCTTAACCTGCAAATCTGGCTGCTACCGCTGGCGCTGTTACTCAGCGGTCATCTTGATCGTCTCTCGCTTTTGAAAGAGTACGCCAACCGCACGGCGGTGTTTGATGCGGCCTTCACGCAGCATTTGTGGCTGCTGGGCGGCACGCTGCTGCCGACGGTAATCATCGGATTGCCGCTCGGGCTGGCGATTGCGCGGCGTCCGCGCTGGCAGAATGCCGCATTTAGCGTGCTTAACCTGATTCAAACGGTGCCGTCGGTGGCGCTGTTCGGTTTACTGATTGCGCCGCTGGCGGGATTGGTGGCGCATTTTCCGCTGCTGGCCCGTTGGGGCATCAGCGGCATCGGTATTGCGCCGGCCTTGATTGCGCTGGTGCTCTACGCGCTGCTGCCGCTGGTGCGCAGCGTGGTGGCCGGTTTGCAGCAGGTGCCGCAGGAAGTGCGTGAAACCGCGCGCGGCATGGGCATGAGCGCGTGGCAACAGTTCTGGCACGCCGAACTGCCGCTGGCGCTGCCGGTGTGGCTCTCCGGGCTACGCGTGGTGGTGGTGCAAACCGTGGGCCTGGCGGTGGTCGCGGCGCTGATTGGGGCGGGCGGATTCGGCGCCATTGTTTTTCAGGGATTGCTCAGCAGCGCGCTGGATCTGGTGCTGCTGGGCGTGATTCCGGTGGTGGCGCTGGCGGTGATTTTTGATGCGCTGCTGCGTTTACTGTCGGCACTGCTGGAGAGACGTCATGATTGAATTTCACCAGGTGAGCAAAGTGTTCGCTGGCAAAGAGGCGATACGTAACCTGTCGCTGAAGATTGAGAAGGGCAGTTTTACCGTGCTGATTGGCACCTCAGGTTCGGGCAAATCGACCACGCTGAAGATGATCAACCGGCTGGTGGAGCACGACAGCGGCGAAATCCGTTTTGCCGGAGAAGCCATCGAAACCATGGATGCGCGCGCGTTGCGCCGCCGCATCGGTTATGCCATTCAGTCGATTGGCCTGTTTCCGCACTGGAACGTGGCGAAGAACATCGGCACCGTGCCCTCGCTGCTCGGCTGGCCGCAGGCGAAGATCACTCAACGCGTCGAGGAGCTACTGGCGCTGCTCAATCTCGACAGCCATCTGGCGACGCGCATGCCGCATCAGCTGTCGGGCGGACAGCAGCAGCGCGTCGGCGTGGCGCGTGCGCTGGCGGCCGATCCCGAGTTGCTGCTGATGGATGAACCTTTCGGCGCGCTCGATCCGGTCAACCGTCTGGCGCTGCAACACGAGATGCTGCGCATTCAGAAAATGTCCGGTCGCACCGTGGTGCTGGTGACGCATGACATCGACGAAGCGCTGACGCTGGCCGATCAGCTGGTGCTGATGGACGGCGGCGAAATCGTGCAGCAGGGCAGGCCAATCGATCTGCTGACTCAGCCGGTGAACGACTTTGCCCGCGAGTTCTTTGGTCGCAGCGAGCTCGGCGTGCGTTTGCTGGCGCTGGGACGTGCGGGCAGCGCGGCGCGACGCGGTGAATGGCTGGACGCCGAACCGATTGCCGAATCGCTTACGCTACGTGAAGCGCTGTCGCAATTTATTGCGCGCCGCACCGATAAATTGCCGGTGATCGATCAGCAGCAACAGCCGCTGGGCGTGCTGCACTTCAGCGATCTGCTGCGCCAGCGGGAGGCGAGCTGATGCGGCTGTTACGCGATCCGCTCTACTGGCTGCTGGCGGCCTTTCTGCTGCTACTGTGGGGCTTGCCGCACAGCGGTCCGCTGTTTGCTCACTGGTTTCCACAGCTCGAGCGTCCGCTCTATCAGCAGGAGAGTTTCTGGCGGCTGGCGCTGGCGCATCTGGCGTTGGTGGTCAGCGGCAGCCTGCTGGCGTTGCTGGTCGGCGTTGCCTGTGCGGTGTTTGCTACGCGTCACGCCGGGCGCGCCTTTCGTCCGCTGCTGGAAACCGTGGCGGCGGCCGGGCAAACCTTTCCGCCGGTTGCGGTGTTAGCGATTGCGGTGCCAGTGATGGGGTTTGGTGCCACGCCCGCGGTAATGGCGCTGTTTCTCTACGGCTTGCTACCGATTTTGCAGGGCACGCTGGCAGGTTTAGATAGCGTACCGGCCAGCAATCGTGAAATCGCGGTCGGCCTCGGCATGGGGCCGTGGCGACGCTTGTGGCAGATTGAGCTGGCGCTGGCGGCACCGGTGATCATGGCGGGCGTGCGCACCTCGGTGATGATCAACATCGGCACGGCAACTATCGCCTCCACGGTGGGCGCGGAGAGTCTGGGATCGCCGGTGATTATCGGTCTAAGCGGCTTTAACACCGCCTATGTGATACAGGGCGCGCTGCTGGTGGCGCTGCTGGCGTTGATTTGCGATCGCCTGTTAGAGCGCGTGCAGCGCAAACTTAGTGGGTATGCACAATGAGGCTGTAGCCGACCAGCATCATGCCGCCCATGCCGCCAAGCGCCATGATGGCAAACAGGGAACCGATAAGGAGTTTATTCCAGTTCATGAGGAGACCTGAGAAAAGAAATTTAGGGCGGCATGATAACGCGCACACCACGCCAGGCAAAGGCCGTGTGTGCGATTTTACTTATGCGGGATCGTGCAGGTGAATGGCAAAACCCTGCGCCTGCCAGTGTTCAAACTGCTCGACCTGACGACGCGTCGGCTTTTTGCCGGTCCAGATAAACAGGTTTTGTCCGGGGAATAACTCAGGGCGCGGCATGTCCAGCGGCTCCGCCAGCACATCCATGCGCCAGCCTTGCTGCGACAAACGCCAGGCTTCCAGCCAGATGCGGGTACGATCTTCCACCGCCCAACCCAGCATCAAGGCATCTTTACCGGCTTTTTTACGTCCACAGGCCAGACAAAACGCCACATAATCAATCAGCGCGCCATCAAGCAGACTGCACATGGTGCGCGCGGTGTTCTGATCTAAACCAAGACGCTGGCGAACCGGCACGAACACGTGATCGATCAACGCATCCACCGGATGTTCCCGGCCAATATTGGCAATTTTAACGCGCAATTTCGCCGGGCGAACGTGGCGCAGTACGCTCATCAACTCTTCCTGCAGAGCCGACCAACCGTCATCCACATTGACCGTGGCGCCTTCCAGCAACGCTTTCACTTTGCCAACAGGCACGCCGCTCTCTATCCAGCGCTTTATCTCTTCGATACGCTGAACATCTTCATCATCAAACTGCCTATGACCACCTTCGGTACGCTGGGGTTTTAACAGACCGTAACGTCGCTGCCAGGCGCGAAGCGTTACCGGGTTGATTCCACAGCGTTCGGCCACATCCCCGATACTGTATAAGGCCATAAAGTCCTCAAAAATTCTGACCTGCATAACAACACCTTAACCCCCACGACTGGGTTGTACAATGATTTTTTAATTGTACAACTTGACCGCTTTATTTATTTAAGGTCATATCTCATATGTGAGATTTATTTCCCGTATATGAGAGGTGAAAATGTCTGCTTCGGATACCGACGATCGACTGGCGGCGCGACTGGCTGAATTACGCGTACAACGCGGTTGGTCATTAGATGAATTGGCGATGGCGACCGGCATCAGTCGGGCGTCGTTATCGCGCATTGAACGCGCCGAAACGAGCCCCACAGCCGCTTTGCTTAACCGCCTTTGCGTGGCCTACGGCTTGACCATGTCGCGCCTGCTGAGCGAGGTGGAAGAGGAGGCCGCGCTGCTGCTGAAAGCGGCGCAACAGCCGGTATGGCGCGATGACGCCAGCGGCTTCCAGCGCCGCAACGTATCACCGCCCGCCAGCCACTTTAAAGCGGAAGTGGTGGAAGGTGTGCTGCGTCCTGGCGCGCGCATTGATTACGATGCGCCGCCGATTCAGGGACTGGAGCAGCACATCTGGCTGCAATCAGGCGAGCTGACCATCAGCATGGACGATCAGCACTGGACGCTGCAGGCAGGCGACTGTCTGCGCTTTCATCTCACTGGCAAATCCGCGTTTGCCGCCCATGCCGAAGGCGGCGCGCGCTACATTTTGGTGGTATGCAAACCATGATTGACATCGAACCTCTCAGCGCCACCCAGGCGCAGCCGCTGCTGGCGGCATTGTGTGATGTGCTGCAGGGCTGCGTCGCCGATGGCGCCAGCGTGGGCTTTATTGATGCGGACGATCGCGCGGCCATTGAGCGCTTCTGGCAGGACAAAATTTACAGCCTGGCGAGCGGCGACAATCAGCTGCTGGTGGCGTATCAGCAGGGCGTGATTGTGGCGACGGTGATGGTGGGATTCAGCGCAATGCCGAACGGTCGCCATCGGGCGGAGATCAGTAAGCTGCTGGTGCATCCCCGCGCCAGACGTCAGGGCATCGCGCGCCGCCTGATGCAGCAAGCCGAACAGCTGGCGGCACAGCAGGGAAAAACCCTGCTGGTGCTGGATACGCGCAGCGGCGACGTGGCAACCACATTGTATTTGTCGATGGATTGGCAGATTGCTGGGTCGATTCCGCTGTATGCCGAGTCAACCGAAGGTGTGCTGGATGCGACTACGGTGATGTATAAGGTGTTGGGGTGATTGTGAATGTGATTGTGATTGTGCTCGCTGTCCCCCTCCTCGGTCCTCCCCCATAAATGGGGGAGGAAGATGCTGCCATATGTCAGTGTTGAAGCTGCATGTGGCAGCATCTCCTTCCCCCGCTTGCGGGGGAAGGCCGGGATGGGGGACAGCGAGCACAAAACCCAGGCACAGCGAGCACAATCTCCAAACGCACCAACTCAGTGCGGTCCTTCCGCCTCGCCAATCCCCAGCGCCTGCATAAACAGCCGGATAATCGGGTTTATTTTGCGGCCCTTCTTCATCATCAAACAAAACGGGTTTTCACGGCGAGTCGAATCATCACCTAACTCACACAGCTGCCCACGCGCAATAAACGCGGCGGCATAATGTTCCGGTAAATAACCAATAAAATGGCCGGTTAAAATCAGCATGGCGACAGATTCAACCTGAACCGCCTGCACGCCGCTGTCCTGCAAGGGAATGATGCGACGATCGTCGCGCGGCGTCACATATAAATGATTAATAATTTTCTGCTCACGTAATATGTCCAGCGATATATTTTTATCGCACGATCCAGAATATAAAGGATGTGACATGGAGCAATATAATTTTGAATATTCCTTATAAAGCGGGAAGTAATCAAAATCACTTTTCATTTCATAAACCGGTGCAATACCACAATGAAAACGGCCTTCGCTGATGCCGCGCTCAATATCATCTAATTGCGCGGTTTGCAGTCGAATTTGTACCTTTGGCGCTTTCTGGTGCAGCTGTTGCACCGCTGCGGTGACCGGAGATTGCGGGTCGGAGATGGTGTTATCCACCACGCAAATGGCAATGTCGCCCAGCAGTTCGTTGCGGCTGTTGTGCAGCCGCTCGCGAAACAGATTCAGCGAGACGAACAGCTCCAGCGTGGCCTGATAGACGTTGATGCCGTACTGCGTTAGCTCAAAACCTTCGCGTCCGCGGCTGCATAACGTCATGCCGAGACGAATTTCCAGATCGGAAACCTGTTTACTGATCGCCGCCAGACCAATATTCAATTCGTGGCTGGCAGCGGTTAATCCGCCCGCTTCTACCACGCATTTAAATACCCGCAGTAATTTTAAATCGATATTACTCAGTGCCAGAACCGCATTATCGCTGCGATTATTTGCATTGTTTCCGGACTGGGAAACTTTACTTTCCATTTTTGCTATTCAACTCCGGAATAATTGCGGTGAAAGTACAGTGAACCTGAAATAGGCCCTATTTACCAGTGTAGCCATAAAATAAGTTTTTATTATTTCAACTGGCTCATCCATATCTTTTTCATATCGCTGATGATTATCTGTAAGGGGAAATAGCATGTCTGATAATGCCGAACTGTTATGGGGCGCGCGTTTTAAAGCGGCACCGGCGGCGAGTTTAACCGCGCTGTCTCGTAGCCCGGATTATTACTTTGCATTGGCACCTTACGATCTGGCGGGCTGCCGGGCGCATGCCCGTGAACTGGCGCGCGGCGAGTTGCTGAGCGCCGAAGAGCTCGGCACCATGCTGGCGGCCATTGACGCGTTAGACGCCGATTATCGCGCCGGTCAGCTGCATCCGATTGCCGCCGACGAAGATGTGCACACCTTTATCGAACGCGCGCTGACCGAGCGTTTAGGTCCGCTGGGCGGCAAGCTGCGCGCCGGGCGTTCGCGTAACGATCAAACCGTTAACGACCTGCGTCTTTACCTGCGCGACAACGGTCGCAAGGTGGTGAGCGCGCTGCTGGCCTTGCAGCAGGCGCTGGTCGAGCAGGCGGCACAGCACACCGAAAGCGTCGCGCCCGGTTTCACGCATCTGCAGCAGGCGCAGCCGATTGTTTTTGGTCATCAACTGTTGGCTCACGCGCAATCCTTTGCCCGCGATATTGAACGTATGCAGGATTGGGATCGCCGCAGCGCACGCTGTCCGCTCGGTGCCGCTGCGATGGCCGGTTCCGCTATTGCGCGCCAGCCGGAGCAGGCCGCCGCCGATCTTTCCTATCTCGCGCCGTGCGAAAACTCCATTGATGCCGTTGCCAGCCGCGACTATGCCGCTGAATTCCTGTTTGTCACCAGCATGATCGGCATCAACCTGTCACGCCTGTGCGAAGAAGTGTGCATGTGGGCATCGCGCCAGTTCCGCTGGGTGGAGCTGCATGACAGCTACGCCACCGGCAGCTCCATCATGCCGCAGAAGAAAAACCCGGACATCGCCGAACTGACGCGCGGCCGCGCTGGCCGCCTGGTCGGCAATCTGATGGCGCTGCTCACCACTATGAAAGCGATGCCGCTCTCCTACAACCGCGATCTCAGCGACGACAAACGCAATGTGATTGATGCGGTGGATACGCTGCTGCTGGTGCTACCGGCGATGGCAGGCATGATGGCGACGCTGAAATTCAACACCGACGTGATGCGCCAGCAGGCACCGGACGGCTTCACGCTGGCGACCGAAGTGGCCGACTGGCTGGCGATGCGCGGTTTGCCGTTCCGCGAAGCACATGAGATCACCGGCCAGCTGGTGCAGCTGTGCGAGCGCGAAAACTGCGGTCTGTCGGATCTCAGCGATGCGCAATTGCAGGCGGTGGATGTCCGCTTAACGCCGGAGGTGCGCAGTGCGCTGACGCTGGAAGCCGCGCTGGCGGCTCGTAGCGGCTACGGCGGTACCGCACCGGCACGCGTACGTGAGCAGCTGGCACGTCTGCAAACCCTGATGCAGGACCAGCAGCGCTGGACCGACGATTACGCTGGCCCACGCGCCTGAGGAGAACTTATGTCGCAATCAACGCCGATTGAGCCGGGTTTGAACAACAGCCGCGAGCAGACGCATTACGATCTCGATCGTTACCAAGTGGTGCCGCGCCGTTACTACGGCCGTATCACCGCGTCGGCGGTGATTCTGCTGCTGCTGGCGCTGCTGGTAAACGCCTTTGCGCACGGCAATATCGAATGGTCGTTTGTCGGCCAGTTCTTTACCGCCCAGGCGATTCTTAATGGCGTGGTCAACACGCTGATCATGTCGGTGCTGGCGATGGGGCTCGGCGTGCTGTTTGGCGTCATCACCGCCATCATGTACATGTCGCCGAATCCGGTGCTGCATTACATCGCCGTGGGCTACGCGTGGATTTTTCGCGGCACGCCGCTGATTCTGCAGCTGCTGCTGTGGTTCAACCTCGCGCTGGTGTTTCCCACCATCAGCATTCCCGGCGTGTTCAGCGTGCAAACCGTCACCATCATGACGCCATTTCTCGCCGCGCTGCTTGGTTTGAGCATCAATCAGGGCGCGTACACCTCGGAAGTGGTGCGCGCGGGCTTGCTATCAGTGGATACCGGGCAATACGAAGCGGCGAAAGCCATTGGCATGCCGCGTTTGCAGGCGCTGCAGCGCATCATTCTGCCGCAGGCGATGCGCGTGATTCTGCCACCGGTCGGCAACGAATTTATCAGCATGATCAAAACCACCAGCCTTGCCAGCATGATTCAGTACTCGGAACTGCTCTACAACACGCAAACCATCTACTTCGCCAACGCGCGCGTCATGGAACTGCTGTTCGTGGCGGGTATCTGGTACCTGATTGTGGTCACGGTGTTGTCGTTTGGACAGAGCCGACTGGAACGTTATTTCTCACGCGGCCATCGTCAGCGTCAGTAATCAGGAGCCCAACATGAGAAACATCGTGCGCGCCGTTAAGGTGAACAAATATTTCGACCAGTTCCACGCCCTGAAGGATGTCAGCCTCGAAGTGAACTACGGCGAGGTGATGTGCATCCTCGGCCCATCCGGTTCCGGCAAAAGCACCTTTTTGCGCTGCATTAACCAGCTGGAGAAGGTCGATAAAGGCGGGATTTGGGTTGACAACGAGCTGGCGGGTTATCGCATCGCCGGTAACAAACTGCATGCGCTGAGCGACAAGCAGATTGCGCGACAGCGCCTGCAAACCGGCATGGTGTTCCAGCGCTTTAACCTGTTCCCACACAAAACCGCGCTGGAGAACATCATCGAAGGGCCGTGTCGCGTGCTGCTGCGTCCAAGGCGCGAAGCCAGCGAAGAGGCGATGGCGCTGCTCGATCGCGTTGGTCTGGCGCACAAAGCGCACGACTATCCGCAGTCGCTCTCCGGCGGTCAGCAGCAGCGCGTAGCGATTGCTCGTGCGCTGGCGATGAAACCCAAACTGATGCTGTTTGACGAGCCCACCTCGGCGCTGGATCCGGAGATGGTGGGCGAGGTGCTGGCGGTGATGCGTCAGCTGGCAAAAGAGGGCACCACCATGCTGGTGGTCACGCACGAAATGGGCTTTGCCCGTGAGGTGGCCAATCAGGTGGTGTTTATGGACGAGGGACGGATTATCGAGCAGGGCGCACCGGAAGACATTCTGCTGAACCCGCAAAATCCACGGATGAAAAACTTTATTAACGCGATTCTTCTTTAAACATTACCGGGGTGAATATGAAAAAGCTGTTATTGAGTGCCATCAGTGCCGCCGTATTGCTTCAATCCTCTGCCTGGGCAGACATCGCCGTACCCGCGGCGATCAAAGAGAAAGGGCTGACGGTGGCGATCATGCCGAACTATCCGCCAATGGATTTTAAAGATCCGGCGACCAACCAGCTGACCGGCGTGGACTACGACCTCGGCCAGGCGATTGGCGAAAAACTCGGCGTGAAGATCAACTGGCAGGAGATCGCCTTCGAACAGATGGTGAACGCGGTGGTGACCAGGCGCGTCGATCTGGTGATGTCTGGCATGACGGACACCAAAGAGCGTCAGCAGGTGGTGAACTTTATCGACTACTTCAAAACCGGCCCGCAGTTCTACACCCAATCCGCGCGCAGCGACATCAACAGCGCGATGGATCTGTGCGGTAAGAAAGTCGGTACCAGCCGTCGCACCACCTTCCCGCAGGAGATTGCCAACTGGTCAAAAGCGCACTGTGAAGCGGCCGGTAAGCCGGCGATCATTGTGGTAGGTGCTGAAGGCACCGCCGATGCGCGCACCCAGCTGCGTCAGAACCGTCTGGATGGCGTGGTGCAGGGCAGTGAAACGCTGCCGTACATCATGGATCTGGAAAAGGGCAAATATAAGGCGCTGGATAAAGCCTTCTCCTTCCAGTACACCGGCATGGCGATTGGTAAAGATGCGGGCGAGCTGACCACCGCGATTCAGGCGGCTATCGACGCGATGATTGCTGATGGCTCTTACCAGAAAATCCTCGGCAAATGGGGTCTGGCAGATAACGGCGTGGCTAAGGCGACCGTCAACCAGGGCTAAGGAGCGCGCAGATGCAACAACCGGGCGCAGTGCGCTGGCCGCAGGGTAAACGCGGCTGTATGGCGCTGGCGTTTGACCTCGACGGTCCCACCGGCGATGCCATGCTGAATGGCAGCCTGTGGTCAACGCCAGAGTATTTTACCTTTGGGGCTTACGGGCCGTACCGCGCGCTCGGGCGTCTGCTTGACCTGCTGCGCGCCTTCCACCTTCCCGCCACCTTCTTTGTGCCGGCGTGGGTGGTGGAGCAGTGGCCGCAGCAGTGTCAGGCGATTATCGAACAGGGCCACGAAGTGGCCTATCACGGCTATCGCCACGAATCCTTTTGGGCGATTTCACCGGATGAACAGCGCGCAGTCATGGCGAAATCCGCTGAAGTCTTTCACCAGCATCTGGGCATCACCGCCTGCGGTTTTCGTACGCCGTCGGGCGACTGGCATGCCGAAACGCCACAAATCCTGCGTGACGCGGGCGTTATCTACTCCAGCAGCATGCGCGGCGACGATCGCCCCTACAGCATTCCTGTGGCGGGCCATACGCCGCTGGTGGAGATCCCCGGTAAGTGGGAGATGGATGATTACGCCTCGCTGGCCTACACGCGCCAGCCCGACTTCCCCAAAGGTGGCGACCGCATCGCCAGCTATGCGCACACGCGTGATAACTGGCAGCGCGAGTTCGATGGCGCGATGGATGAAGGCTTGTGCCTCACCACGCTGTTCCACCCGAAAATCTCCGGCCAGCCGGGACGCTTGCTGCTGCTGGAACAGCTGTTTGCACATATGACGGCGCGCGATGACGTTTGGTTTGCGCGCTGCGACGCGGTGGCGCAGTGGTATTTGCAGGAGCAACAGCATGACTGAACCTTCACGCTGGCCGCTGGGTTTCCAGTCGGCGGCGATCCTCACTATCGATTTCAACGATATTCACGGCATTCTCACTCAGGCTCCGGCAGTGGCGGGGCGCGATAAAACGCTGTCGGTGTGGCGCTACGGCACGCTGCGCGGCGTCGATCGCTTGCTGGCGCTGCTGGCAGAAAAGCAGCTCAAAGCCAGCTGGTGTATGCCCGCAATTGTCGCCGAACAGCAGCCGGAACTGGTGCAGCGCATCGTGACCGGCGGCCATGAAATCGCCTGCAGTGGCGATATCCACGAAGATTTCTCGCTGCTGACGCTGGAGCAGCAGATCGCCAGCGTGACGCGCGGCTGCGACAAACTGGCGCAGATAACCGGACGCAAAATCACGGGGTTCCGCACGCCCGCCGGGCAGTGGAAACCGGGACTGGCGCAGGCGTTGATCGCACGCGGCATTCAATGGTCCTCCAGCTGGCGCGGCGACGATTTGCCGTACTTCCATCCCGGTACGCGTCTGGTGGAATTGCCGATGCACTACACGCTGGAAGATGAGCCGTACTTCGCCTTTAACCTCAGCCCGGCTATTCCGCCGGGACAATCGCGCATCGCGCCGTATGGCGAAACTTTGGCGAATATGACGCAGGATTTCCACGGCTTCCACCGCTTTGGCCTGTGCTACTTGCTGCGACTGCATCCGGAAATCATCGGCACCGCCGGACGTATTGGTTTGTTGCGGGCGCTGCTCGACATGCTGCAACAGCACAATGTGTGGATCGCCACCGCTGAGCAGGCGGCGGCACACTGGCAGACGCAGCCGGATAACGATGTCTGCCATCCGGCGGAGGTGTTTACCCGCATCACTGGAGGTGCGCATGGCGAACTCGCTTGATCAACTGGCGGCCTTTATCGCCGGGACGCGTTTTGCACAACTGCCTGAACCGCTGGTGGAGCAGGCGAAACGCCATCTGCTTGATACGCTCGGTGCTTCGCTGGCGGGCTGCGACAGCCCGATCTGGCGCGAGTGTCTGGCGCTGGTGCAGGCCGAAGGTGGCCGCGAACAGGCGCAGATTTGGGGCAGCGCGCAGCAGGCCAATCCGCGACAGGCGGCGTGGCTGAACGGCGTGGCGGCGCACATGTATGAACTCGACGATACCGGCGGCTGCGATCACTCCGGTGCGGTGGTGATCCCGGCGCTGCTGGCGGCTTTGCCGCTGGCGACGCAGCCGGTGGACGGGCAAGCGCTGCTGGTGGCGATGGTGATCGGCTATGACGTCGGCCGCCGCGTGCTAGAAGCCTGCGGCGGTTACTCGGCGCACAACGGCGCAGGCTGGCACTCTACCGCCAGCTGCGGGGTGTTTGGTGCGGCGGCGGCGGTCTGTTCGCTGCTGCAGCTCGACCGCGCGCAGTGTGCGTCTGCGCTGGGCATTGCCGCCAGCTTCAGCGGCGGTTTGTGGGGCTTTATTCACGACGGATCGCACACCAAAAAACTGCATGCCGCGCGCGCAGCAGAAGGCGGCGTGCAGGCCGCGCTGCTGGCACAACGCGGTATCAGCGGCCCTTCAGCGGTGTTTGAACCACGCTGGGGCGGCTTCCTGCAAACCTTAGCGGCGGAAACCCAGCAGCCGCAGGCCTTGACGGCCGATCTCGGCGAGGTGTGGAAACTGGCGCGCTGCTCGATCAAACCTTACGCTTCGTGCCGTGGCACCCACGCGGCTATTGATGCGCTGGGAATCCTGCTGCAACAGCATGATGTGCGGGTAGAGCAGATTGCGCGCATCGTGGTGGGCGTTAATCCGTTCCTGCTGGAGATGTGCGGCGGACGCGAGTTACACAGCCTGGCGGCGGCGCAGATGAGCCTGCCGTATGCGCTGGCGGCGCGCGCACTGTACGGCTCGGCGGATCTGGCCAGTTATGACGACGCCAAGCGCCTGCATCCCGATGTGGAAGCGTTGCTGGCACGTATTGAGCTGGTGATCGATGAGCAGCAGAGCCGCGACGACGAGCCGTGGGTGCGGCTGGAAACCGGGCAGGGCGCGCAGTGGCAGCAGCATGTGCCGGTGCCGTCAGGCGCACCGACCAATCCGCTCACGCTGGATGCCTTGCTGGCGAAATACCGCAGTTTGGCCGCGCGCGTATTGCCGCTGGAGCAGGTCGAACAGCTCGAGGCGGTGTGTCTGGAGCTGGATGAAGTGGCGGATGTGCGGGAAGTGGTGGGATTGTTGGGGATTGGGTGATTTTTTCCTTTTTGGTGTGTGCTCGCTGTCCCGTTGGTAGGTGCACGCTGTCCCCCTCCTCGGTCCTCCCCCATGAATGGGGGAGGAAGATGCTGCCATATGTTCGTTCTGAAGCTGCATGTGGCAGCATCTCCTTCCCCCATTAATGGGGGAAGGCCGGGATGGGGGACAGCGTGCACATTCAAACCACAGCGAGCACATTCAAACCACAGCGTGCACATTCAAACCACAGCGAGCACATCCAAACCACAGCGAGCACATTCAAACCACAGCGTGCACATTCAAACCACAGCGTGCACATTCAAACCACAGCGTGCACATTCAAACCACAGCGAGCACATCCAAACCACAGCGAGCACATTCAAACCACAGCGAGCACAAACTAAACCCTGCCTGCTAACCCCTCAATCCGCGCTATCGCTGCCAGCAAGCGCGCTTCGGTCACCGTTTCGGCCATGTTCTCCATATCCGGCGCATGCACTGATTCGCGCACAATCAGCGCCAGCTCACTCTCATCCAGCGCGGCAATCTCGCTCAGCGTCAGCGGCACGCCGCAATCGCGCGCCAGGCGCATCTCATCCAGCACTTCCTCATCGGTGCGGTTCTCCAGCGCCAGCAAACAGAGATTGCCAAAGCCGACCAGCAAGCCGTGCCCAAACTCGCGGGTTTTATCGCAGAAGGTAAAGCCTTCATAAATCGCGTGCGAAGCCGCCGCGTGTGCGCCGTTGCTCATCAGCGAGGTTAATCCTGCCCAGGTGAAGATCGCATCCAGCACCTGATCGAGCGACGCGCTGCTCTCACCACGCAGCACGGCGGCATAGGCTGCCGGTCCATGTTCACCAATTACGTTATAACAGATCTGGCTGTGCGCCAGTGACGAGAGCGCATTGCCCTCGCGTGCCGGATGACGTGCACTGACCGCGCGGAACTCGTACCACTTCGCCAGCGTATCGCCCAATCCGGCGGCCAGCCAGCGGGCGGGCGCTTTAGCCAGCAGCTCGCTGTCAATGATCACCGCCGCCGGTGCCTGCGGCAGCGGGAAGATGTCGAAGAAATTGCCGTTATCGTCATAGCGAATACTCAGCGGCGTCACCGCGGAACAGGTGGCGGCGATGGTTGGCAGCGTGATCACCGGCACGCCAATCTGTGCGCCTACCGCTTTCACCGTATCCAGCGATTTACCGCCGCCCACGCCAATCAGCACCTCGGCGTGCAGCTCGCTGGCCATCGCCGCCAGACGATTGATCTGATTGATCGAGGTTTCGCCGCCAAACCACTCCTGCGCCAGAAGCGTGACGTTGGCCGCCAACAGCTGCGCGCGAACCTGCGCTTCTACCGCCTGCAACGCCTGATGGCCGCCAATCAGCAGCGCACGCTGGCCCAGTCCGGCGCAGATCGCGCCTAATTGGTTGATCACGCCCGCACCGCGCAGCACGCGCGCCGGGAAAACCAGATTCTGTTGTGTCATCACTTGTTCTCTGTGTAACGGACGCCGGGCAACACGCACAGCATCTCATAAAGGATATTGGCCGCCAGCTGCGAGGTCATACCGCTGATGTCGTACGGCGGCGAGACTTCCACCAGATCGCCGCCCACCAGATTGAGTCCACGACAGCCGCGCACGATCTCCAGCCCTTGCATCGAGGTTAAACCGCCCACTTCCGGCGTGCCGGTGCCGGGTGCCCACGCGGGATCGAAACTGTCGATGTCGTAAGAGAGATACACCGGGCCGTCGCCGATACGCGCGCGCACCTCGGCCATCAGCGGCGTCATGGAGCGATACCAGCACTGTTCGGCGGGCACCAGATGGAAGCCCTGATCGACGCCCCACTGAAAATCATCGGCGGCGTAACCTTGCGCACGTTGCCCGATTTGCACTACGCGCTGGTAGTCGAGCAGGCCCTCTTCCACCGCGCGGCGGAACGTGGTGCCATGCGCGATCTTCTCGCCAAACATCTCGTCGTTGGTGTCGGTGTGGGCATCAATGTGAATCAGCCCCATCGGCCCATGCTTCTTCGCCAGCGCGCGCAAAATCGGCAGCGTCAGCGTGTGATCGCCGCCCAGCGTTAACGGGATAATCGGCCAGTTATTCAGCTCGGTAAAATAGTTTTCAATGATATCGACTGATTTCAGCAGGCTGTAAGTGTTGATCGGCACATCACCGAGATCGCCGACGCGCAGCGAATCAAAGGGCGCGGCGCCGGTGGCCATGTTGTAGGGTCGGATCATGACTGAATCGGCGCGGATGGCGCGTGGGCCATAGCGCGTACCGCTGCGCTGCGAGGTGCCGATATCCAGCGGAATGCCGACGAACGCCACATCCAAATCGGCTGGTGATTCAGCGGCGGGTAAACGCATCATGGTGCCGCGTCCGGCGAAACGGGGCATTTCGTTGCCGCCTTGCGGCTGGGGGAAATCGGTCATCACGCACTCCTTCGGTCAGGTGAAACCCATCATTACCCAGCCCGCGCGCCGGAAAAATCCTTGACAGCCGATAATCACTTCAGAGATTACTTAACTTTAGTCAGCAATCTCTGAAGGAAAATCGGTGCAGACGCTTCCCAATCTTAAACTGCTGCAGGTGTTCGCCAGCGTGGTGGAAAATCAGGGCTATTCGCGCGCGCAGCAGGCGCTGAACATGACCACGCCGGCTATCAGCGCCTACATGAGTGAGCTCGAGAGCCAGCTCGGTTTCATCCTCTGTCAGCGCGGGCGCGGCGGCTTTACCCTGACCAGCAAAGGCGAGCAGTTTTATCGCTACAGTCAGGAGATGCTGGCGACGCTGGCGGGTTGGCAGGAGCAGGTAGAGACGCTGAAAAGCGCGCAGGGCGGCACTTTCTCGCTTGGCGTGGTGGACGCCACCGTCACCGATAGCACGCTGGATCTGCCTGCCGCTATCGCCCGCTTTAACCAGCGCTTTCCGGCGGTATTCTTTAATCTGAGCGTGCGCGATCCCAATGAGTTGCAGCAGCAGTTGCTGGAGGATCGGCTCGATTTGGCGATTGGGCACTTTCCGCTGCGCGCCAGCAATCTGGTGACCATTCCGCTTTACGAAGAACAGCATTGGCTCTATTGCAGCCCGCAACATCCGCTGGCTGAGGGTCATCCGGATGTGCGCACCGTGCAGCAAACCGGCATGGTGACGCGGCGTTACTGGAATCAGCAGGAGCTGAACAAGCGCGGCTTCCGCCAGAGCAATGCGTCGGTGGAGAGCATCGAAGCGCAGCTGACGTTGATTCTCTCTGGCCGCTTCATTGGCTATTTGCCCGAACACTACGCGCGCAGCGGGGAACTGCAGGGCACGCTGCGTCGCCTGCTGCCGCACCATTTCCACTTCCGCGCGCCTTTCTCTTTTGCGTTCCGCCGTGGGCGCGCGCGTGAAACCTTAATCCGCGCGATGCGTGAAATTCTGAATCCAGCGCGAAAAAATAGCAGCGAAAGCTGACGCTGCGCCAATACTGTGTAAAAATACAGGCCAATTCAGCAAACAGTAACGAAAATGGCCCTGACAGCAGCGATAAAAAGCCAGATTGCGCAATGGTATAAGGCGCTGCAGCAGCAGGTTCCTGACTTTATCCCGCGCGCGCCGCAGCGCCAGATGATTGCCGAAGTGGCGAAAAGTCTGGCCGGTGACGAAGGTCGTCATCTGGCGATTGAAGCGCCCACCGGCGTCGGCAAAACTCTCTCTTATTTGATTCCCGGCATTGCGGTGAGCCGCGCCGAGGAGAAGCGGCTGGTGATCAGCACCGCCAACGTGGCGTTGCAGGACCAGATCTTCAGCAAGGATCTGCCGCTGCTGAAGAAAATCATCCCCGATCTCACTTTTACCGCCGCCTTTGGCCGTGGACGCTATGTTTGTCCGCGCAACCTTGCGGCGCTGGCGGCGACCGAAGATCAGCAGGGCGATTTGCTGCTCTATCTGGATGAAGAGGCGGTCACCGGCTCGAAAGAGGAGCAGAAATTCTGCGCCAAACTGGAGAAGCAGCTCAGCAGCTACCGCTGGGATGGCTTGCGCGATCACACCGATGTCAACATTGAGGACAGCTTGTGGCAACGCCTGTCCACCGACAAAGCCAACTGCCTCGGGCATCACTGTCGCTGGTATCGCGAATGCCCGTTCTTTGTCGCGCGTCGCGAAATTGAGCAGGCGGATGTGGTGGTCGCCAACCATGCGCTGGTGATGGCGGCGATGGAGAATGAATCGGTGCTGCCACCGGCGAAAAACCTGATGCTGGTGCTGGACGAAGGCCATCATCTGCCGGAAGTGGCGCGCGATGCGCTGGAGATGAGCGCGGAGATCACGCCCGGCTGGAGCAGTTTGCAGCTCGATCTGTTTGTGCGGCTGGTGGAAACCATCATGGCGCAGTTCCGCCCAAAATCGCCGCCGCCGCTCACCAACCCGGAGCGCCTGAAAGGTCACTGCGATGAAATGCGCGAGCTGCTGCAGATCCTGTGCGATGCCCTCAATCCGCTGCTGCCGGGCCATAATCAGCCGGGCGAGTTCCGCTTTGTACTGGGTGAATTGCCGGAAGAGCTGCTGAGCCTGTGCGCGCGGCTGTTCAAGCTGAGTGACGCGCTGCGCGGCTTAAGCGAAGGCCTGCTCAACGAGTTGGGCGAGCAAACCGGGAAAGCCGATATCATGCGGCTGCATAAAGCTATCATTCAGCTCAATCGCCACTTCGGCTGGTTCGAGTCGATCAGCAAACTGTGGCGGCTGGCGGCGATGGAGAAAGCTTCCAATGCGCCGGTGTCGAAGTGGATTACGCGTGAGATCCGTGAAGGCCAGGCGCATCTGCTGTTCCACTGCGCGGGCATTCGCGTGAGCGATCAGCTGGAAAAAATCCTGTGGCGCAAAATCCCGCATGTGGTGGTGACCTCGGCCACTTTGCGCTCGCTCAACAGCTTCAACCGTTTGCAGGAAATGTCCGGCCTAAGTGAGAAAGCCGGCGACCGCTTTGTGGCACTGGATTCACCGTTTAACCATATCGACCAGGGCAAGCTGGTGATTCCGCAGATGCAGTTTGAGCCGCAGATGGCGCAGGAAGCGGAGCACATCGCCGAGATGGCGCGCTTCTTCCGCCAGCAGATCGCCGAAGAGAAGCACAAAGGGGTGCTGGTGCTATTCGCCAGCGGCCGCGCGATGCAGCAGTTTGTCGCACATATTCCTGATCTGCGCCTGTCGATGCTGGTGCAGGGCGATCAGCCGCGTTCGCGCCTGGTGGCGCTGCATCGTGAACGCGTCGAAGCCGGTAAAATCAGTATTCTGGTCGGGCTGCAATCGTTCGCCGAAGGGTTGGATTTGAAAGGCGATCTGCTGTCGCAGGTGCATATCCATAAAATCGCTTTTCCACCGGTAGACAGTCCGGTAATTTTGACCGAGGGCGAATGGCTGAAGAGCCTGAAACGCTATCCGTTCGAAGTGCAGAGCTTGCCGAGCGCCTCCTTTACCTTGATTCAGCAGGTAGGACGTTTGATTCGCAGCCACAGCTGCTTTGGCGAAATCGTGATTTACGATCGCCGCCTGCTCAACAAAGCCTATGGCAGCCGACTGCTGGCCGCGCTACCGGTGTTCCCGATTGAGCAACCGCCGATGCCGGAAGCCAGCAGTGACATGACGAAAAAACGTCGCAGTAAGAAAATCTAACGATCAATTTTTGGCAGCCGCACGACGGCGCGCCCTGGAAGCGGGAATGCCTGATGGAACTGAATAAAATTATTAAAGAGATTGGGCGCGGTAAAAATCACGCGCGCGATATCGATTTCGCCACCGCGCAGGCGCTCTACAGCGCGATGCTGGCCGGTGACGTGCCGGAGCTGGAGCTGGGTGGCGTGCTGATTGCGCTGCGCATCAAGGGCGAAGGCGAAGAGGAGATGCGCGGTTTTTATCACGCGATGCAGCAGCAGATGATGCAGTTGCAGGCACCCGCTCATCGTCCCATGCCGATTGTCATTCCCAGCTACAACGGCGCGCGTCGTCAGGGCAATCTGACGCCGCTGCTGGCGCTGCTGCTGGTGAAGCTGGGCTTCCCGGTGCTGCTGCACGGCGTCAGTGACGATCCCACGCGCATCACCACCGAAGCGGTGCTGGCGGCGCTGGACATCGCGCCTGTCACCTCCGCCGCACAGGCGCAGGCGAAACTGGATAACGGCGAACTGGCGTTTATCACCATCGACCATCTGTGTGCGCCAATGGCGCAGCAGCTGTCGCTGCGCTGGCGCATGGGCGTGCGTAACAGCGCGCATACGCTGGCGAAACTGGCGACGCCGTTTGCCGAACGTGCTGCGCTGCGCCTGGCCAGCGTCTCGCATCCGGAATATGTGCCGCGCGTGGGGAAATTCTTCCAGGATATCGACGCACCGGCGATTCTGCTCAACGGTACCGAAGGCGAGGTGTATGCCAATCCGCAGCGCTGCCCGGCGATTAACTACATTCGTGGCGCGGGCGCAGAAGCGGAAGTGTGGGTTGAGCGCCAGCCGGAAGTCAGTGTGGAACTGCCGGAAAGCAAAAGCGCACAGGACACCGCCGCGTGGATCAATCAGGTATTAGCCGGGGAACGCGCGGTGCCGCAGGCGCTGCGTTTGCAGCTGGCGTGTTGTTTGATGGCGACCGGTGAATCGGCTAGCCTGGCGGATGCAGAAGTGAAGTTACAGTTGGCGGGGATGTGAAGAACAAAGCCATTGAATTAAGCGCCTCATTTACAGCGCACACAAGCTGTAGCGGCGCGATTAATCGCGCTGTTCAATGGCGGCAATGTCGCCATCCCGCGATTGCGCAATAAATTGCGCCGCGACGGCACGAGCAAACATCCGCCATTCCTGGCGACCGCCATCACGCTTTCGCCAGCACGCGCTCTACCAACTGCTGCCAGAAGGTAATACCAATCGGCAGCAGCTCATCATTAAAATCGTAATTGGCATTATGCAGCGGTGCGGACGGCGTCGCGCCATCGGCACCCAGCCAGAAATAGGCACCGGGGCAGGCTTGCAGCATGCAGGCAAAATCTTCCGAAGCCATTGAAGGGTTCACCTGCCAGTGAACCTGCGCCTCGCCAAGCAGATCAACCGCCACCGCACGCACCTGTTCGGCTTGATTTGCATGGTTGGCGGTGACCGGATAACCGGGATACCAGTGAATCTCGCCGCTGACGCCAAACGGGCGCGGCAACGTCGTGACAAAATCCTCAATCAGACCGCGCACGCGATTACGCACGTCGGTCTGCAAACATCGCACCGTGCCGCGCAACACAATCTGCTCAGGAATGACGTTAATCGCTTCGCCGCCGTGAATCTGCGTCACGCTCACCACCGCCGAAGCCAGTGGCGACAGACGACGCGACGGAATGGTTTGCAGCGCCAGAATCAGCTCGGCAGCAACCACCATGGGATCGGCCCCGCTTTCCGGCATCGCCGCATGGCAGCTTTTACCGTGCAGCGTAATTTCGAACGAGTCGAGTGACGCCATCATCGCATCCGGATTCACCGCCAGCGTGCCCACCGGCATGCCCGGCCAGTTGTGCATGGCGTAAACCGCATCCATCGGGAAGCGCTGGAACAGGCCTTCTTCCACCATCTTGCGCGCGCCACCGAGATTCTCTTCGGCGGGCTGGAAGATGAAATGAATAGTACCGCTGAAGTTACGCGTAGCCGCCAGTTGACAAGCCGCCGCCAGCAGAATCGAAGTGTGACCATCGTGACCGCAGGCATGCATAACGCCGGCTGTTTGCGACTTCCACTGCGGCGCGCCTTTTTCGGTGATCGGCAGCGCATCCATATCGGCGCGCAGACCAATAACCGGTCCGGGACCGTTCTCTAAGGTGCCGATTACGCCGGTGCCCGCTAAGCCACGAAACACCTGTAAACCGGCCTCGGTGAGGACCTGTGCGACGAGCTCGCTGGTCTGCTGCTCCTGGTAACCCAGCTCAGGATGTTGGTGTAACTGACGACGCCAGTTGAGGGCGTTTTCCAGCAGTGCAGCAGGCAGGCTCATAAGGTAAGGCTCTCCATTAGCAGCGTGAGCTGCAAAATAATGTATTTACTGTAGTGGCAAGCGTATGGCGGCGTCTATCGCGGAACGGAATAATTTGGCTATAGGGTATAGCGGAATGGAATATAGCGAACGGGCTGGTAAGCGCCTTCTCCTGCTTGCGGAAGAAGGCTGGGATCAGGGGAATGCTGCACAATATTGAAAGGTGCGCGCTGTCCCTCACCCTAACCCTCTCCCGCAGGCGGGAGAGGGGATTGATCGGCGTGCGCGGGTTGAACGTTATTTCTGCATCGGCAGGTTGAGACCGTGCTCCTGCGCGCAGCTTTGCGCTAATTCGTAACCGGCATCCGCGTGACGCATTACGCCGGTGGCCGGATCGTTCCACAGCACGCGGCCCAGACGCGCATCGGCTTCTTTACTGCCGTCACACACAATCACCACGCCGGAGTGCTGCGAGAAGCCCATGCCGACGCCGCCGCCATGGTGCAGACTCACCCAGGTCGCGCCGCCGGCGGTGTTCAGCAGGGCATTGAGCAGCGGCCAATCGGATACCGCATCCGAGCCGTCTTTCATCGCTTCGGTTTCACGGTTCGGTGACGCCACGGAACCGCAATCCAGATGGTCGCGACCGATGACGATCGGCGCTTTCAGCTCGCCGTTACGCACCATTTCGTTGAACGCCAGCGCCGCTTTGTGGCGCTCGCCGAGACCCAGCCAGCAGATACGCGCCGGTAAGCCCTGGAAGGCGATACGCTCCTGCGCCATGTCGAGCCAGCGATGCAGATTCTGGTGATCCGGGAACAGCTCTTTCAGCTTGGCATCGGTTTTGTAGATATCTTCCGCATCACCTGACAGCGCCACCCAGCGGAACGGGCCTTTGCCTTCGCAGAACAGCGGACGAATATAGGCCGGCACAAAACCCGGGAAATCGAAGGCATTTTTCACGCCCTCATCCAGCGCCACCTGACGGATGTTATTGCCGTAATCCACGGTCGGCACGCCCATGTGATGGAAATCCAGCATCGCCTGCACATGTACCGCCATTGAGGCGCGCGCGGCTTTCTCCACCGCTTTCGGGTTGCTGACACGCTCGGCTTCCCAGCGCGCCAGATCCCAGCCGACCGGCAGATAACCGTTAATCGGATCGTGTGCTGAGGTCTGATCGGTGACGATGTCCGGCTTCATGCCGCCCGCTTTGGCACGTTTCACCAGCTCCGGCACGATTTCAGCGGCGTTGCCCAGCAGACCAACAGAAATGGCACGCTTCTCTTTGTTGGCCTGATCAATCAGCGCCAGTGCTTCGTCCAGCGTATAGGCTTTGTGGTCGACGTAGCGGGTGCGGATACGGAAATCGATACGAGATTCCTGGCACTCAATCGCCAACACGCTGGCACCGGCCAACACACCCGCCAGCGGTTGTGCGCCGCCCATGCCGCCTAAACCGGCGGTGAGGATCCAGCGGCCGCTGAGATTGCTGTCGTAATGCTGACGACCCGCTTCAGCGAAGGTTTCGAAGGTACCTTGCACGATGCCCTGCGCACCGATGTAGATCCACGAACCGGCGGTCATCTGGCCGTACATCATCAGGCCTTTTTGATCCAGTTCGTGGAAGTGATCCCAGTTGGCCCAATGCGGCACCAGATTCGAGTTAGCCAGCAGCACGCGCGGCGCATCGGCATGCGTACGGAACACGCCCACCGGTTTACCGGACTGGATGAGCAGCGTCTCTTCCGGCTGCAGGGCGCGCAGCGAACGCAGGATCTGCTCAAAGCACTCCCAGTTACGCGCGGCTTTACCGATGCCGCCGTACACCACCAGATCTTCCGGGCGTTCTGCCACGTCAGGATCGAGGTTGTTCTGGATCATGCGGTAAGCCGCTTCAATCAACCAGTTGGCGCAGTGCAATTCATTACCGCGCGGCGCACGGATTTCACGGGCTACAGCTTGAGTCAAAGTTTCGCTCATCATCGATTCCTTAATTAACAGTCTTACGCTGGCTTGGCAGCAGCGCGGTAAGAGATTCAGGCCATGCAGGTGCGCTGGCCCACAGACGCATGGATTCGATATCCGGCGCCAGTAAACGGTCGTGATCGAGGAAGGCCACCTTCTCGCGAATGCGGCTCATCTCTTGCTCCAGCGTCGGCGAACTCTGCAGCGGACGATGGAAATCAATGCCTTGTGCCGCAGCCATCGCCTCAATGCCGACCACAGCGGCGGTGTTGAAGCACATGCTGCCGAGGCGGCGGGCCGCGTAGGTCGCCATCGAGACGTGATCTTCCTGGTTAGCGGAGGTTGGCAGGCTGTCAACGCTGCCCGGATGCGCCAGCGATTTGTTCTCAGACGCCAGCGCTGCAGCAGTGACCTGCGCTATCATAAAGCCGGAGTTAACGCCGCCATCATTGACGAGGAACGGCGGTAAACCGGAAAGGCCGGTATCCAGCAGCAGCGCCAGACGACGCTCGGAGATCGCGCCGATTTCGGCAATCGCCAGCGCCAGAATATCGGCGGCGAAGGCCACCGGCTCGGCGTGGAAGTTACCGCCGGAAATCACATCGCCACTGTCGCTGAACACCAGCGGATTATCGGAGGCGGCGTTGGCTTCAATCTGCAACACGCGCGCGGCGTGCGACAGGTTATCGAGGCAGGCGCCCATCACCTGTGGCACGCAGCGAATCGAGTAGGGATCCTGCACGCGGCCGCAGTGAGTGTGTGAGCCGAGGATTTCACTGCCGGCTAATAAAGAGGAGACGGCGGCGGCAACGTTGATCTGTCCCAGCTGGCCGCGCGCTTCGTGGATCCGCGCATCGTAAGGTTTCACCGAGCCTTTAATCGCTTCCAGCGACAGTGCGCCGGCCATCAGGCCCGCCGCGAACAGGTTTTCTGCTTCGAACAGCCCGCGCAGCGCCAGCGCATTCGAAACCTGCGTGCCGTTGAGCAGCGCCAGACCTTCTTTGGGGCCCAGCACAATCGGCTGCAGACCAACGCGCGCTAAGCCTTCGGTCGCGGGGATTAACTCGCCATCGACGCGTACCTGACCTTCACCCAGCAGCATCAGGGAAAGATGTGCCAGCGGGGCCAGATCGCCTGACGCGCCCACCGAACCTTTCTCCGGGATGCACGGCATCACGCCGGCGTTGAACAGCGCCAGCAGCGCTTCAATCAGTTCGATACGCACGCCAGAGTGACCGCGCGCCAGGCTGATAATTTTGGTCGCGACCACCAGACGCGCCACGTTGTCCGGCAGCAAATCGCCGAGGCCAACGCTGTGCGACAGCACCAGATTGCGCTGCAGCTCGGCCAGCCGCGCCGAAGGGATCTGCGTCTGCGCCAGCTTGCCGAAACCGGTGTTGATGCCGTACACCACGTTGCCGGATGCGACGATGGCATCGACGGTTTCATGGGCACGCGCAATCGCTGCGCGCGCATCATCGGCCAACGTGAGCGTTACCTTGCTTTGATAGATGGTGCGCAAGGTAGCGAGGTCCACTTCACCGGGAACGAGGCGAATTTCCTGAACCGAACCTGACATAGTCTACTCCTGTCTATACAAGTGATCTGGCATGAATGGGACGCCGATATTTTGCGATGTGGCTGTCCGATTTGCCGTGGATTGCGATGAGTGAAGCATAAGTGTCTAATCTTGTCTATACAAGTAGCAAGCGCTATGCCAGATTGTTCACGTTCTGTGAAATACGACGCAATGCGCGTTATGCGGTGTAAACGCAGCGGGATTGCACCGGAGCAGGGCGAAAGCTGCACCAATGCTGGGCACCTTGCACAATTAGATGTATATACATTTACGGGCTGAGACAGTAAACTTTGGGCATTATTCTTTAAAGGAACAGGAAATGGCGGAGCAAACAGCAGTAGCACAGCTGGCTGCGGCGATGGGCGATGAGCCTGCGCCGATTTACCAGCGGGTGAAGCAGGCGATCGTCAGCCAAATCCGCGAAGGTCACTGGAAAGCCAACCAGCGCGTGCCGTCTGAGAGTGAACTGGTGAACGAGCTGGGCGTCAGTCGTATGACCATTAACCGCGCGCTGCGTGAACTCACCAGCGAGGGTTTTCTGGTGCGCATGCAGGGCGTGGGCACCTTTGTCGCGGAGATGAAGGGCTACACTGCGATGCTGGAAGTGCACAACATCGCCGATGAGATCGCGCAGCGCGGACATCGTCACAGCTGCAAGATTTTGTCGATTGGGCAGATGAAGGCCGATCCAGAACAGGCGGCGGTGCTGGGATTATCCACCGGGCAAACGCTGTTCCATTCGCTGATTGTGCATTACGAAAACGATCTGCCGGTACAGCTGGAAGATCGTTTGGTCAATCCGCTGGTGGCGCCGGATTATCTCAGCCAGGATTATCATCAGCTGACGCCGTACACCTATTTGATGCGCGTTGCGCCGCTGACCGCTGGTGAGCATATTGTGGAAGCGGTGCTGCCGGATCTGCGTCAGCGTAAGCATCTGGCGCTGGATGAACATGAGCCGTGCCTGCTGATTCGTCGTCAGACGTGGAGCGACAACAAGATTGTGACCTACGCGCGCCTGTTGTATCCGGGATCGCGTTATAAGTTGCTGGGGCGCTTTAGAGGACATGGTTGAGCAAAGATTTCCCTCACCCTAACCCTCTCCCGCAGGCGGGAGAGGGGGACTAATTGCGCCTTCTCCCGCCTGCGGGAGAAGGCTGGGATGAGGGGAACGCGGCACTTATTCAACCCGACTGAGCATCACAAACAGCAGGCTGGCATCTGAGGTTAACGGTTCAAGCTGCGTAAGTTCATCCATCCACCACACACCTTGATTGACGGCTAGTTTTTTCCCCGCCGATGTTTGCCATTCTCCCGCCAACACCCACGCCACGCCGTTTTCACTGCTGGCCGTTTTTTGCTCAACGGTAACCTGAGAACGCCAGCTGTCGCGGCGCGTCATGATATTAAAATCCTCACAGCTGCCGCGAATGCGGGCCTCAATCGCCCATTCACCGGGAAACGCCCATGGTTGATGCGGCTGTAAAACGTGTTCCCCGTGATCGCCGCGCAACAGCACGCTGTCGCCGTGCAGCAGGGTAATCACGCGATCGATGCCGGGAAAAGGTGAAAACGGCCCGTCGGCGGAGATGGTAGCGATACTGGCGCGCCAGGCAAACTGCGCGTCGCCCGGCGGATAGCTGACGATTTCTCGTGTTTCACCGCCGCCGTTGCGCCAGCGGCTTACCGGAAGCTGGTCGTAGGCAAAACGGGTGCTCATTGTAATGCCCTCATCGCCCCGGCAAAGTTCGCTGCTGCACGCTCTTCTGCCGCATGATGGCCTTCGCTGATCACCTGCTTGCCCGCCACGAACACGTCGCGGATCTGTTCGCGCTGGCCGCCAAACAGCCAGCGGTTCAACAGCGCTGTGCTGCTAACGCTGCTGAGGAACGCGTCTTCAGCCAGCACCAGCCAGTCAGCACGTTTGCCTATCGCCAGTTCACCTGCCGGCAAACCACACGCCTGCGCGCCGCCCTGTGCGGCTTGTTGCCACAGCAGATCGCCTACGGAAGGTTGATTGGGCAAGGTGATGCGGTTGCGACGACGATCGCGCAGTCGCTGGCCGTACTCCAGCCAGCGCAGCTCTTCCAATGCGCTAAGCGACACGTGGCTGTCGGAGCCAATGCCCCAGCGGCCGCCGCGCGCGATGTACTCCACCGCTGGGAAAATGCCGTCGCCGAGGTTGGCTTCCGTGGTCGGACACAATCCCGCCACCGCGCCGCTTGCCGCCATGCGCTGAATTTCGTCGTCATCAAGATGAGTGGCGTGAATCAAGCACCAGCGCTGATCGACCGCGAAGCGATTGAGCAGCCACGCCACCGGACGCTCACCGCTCCACGCCAGGCTGTCGTTAACCTCTTTCTCCTGCTCGGCAACGTGAATGTGCACTGGCACATCCTGCGGGCAGGCGGCTAATACTTCGTGCATCTGCGCTTCATTCACCGCGCGCAGCGAATGGAAGCAGATGCCATGATTAAGCAGCGGCTTATCCGCGCTCCAGCTCGCCACGCGCTGCTGCTGTTGCAGATAGGCGTCGGTTTGCTGAATGAAACGGCGCTGGCCGTCGCTGGCCGGTTGCGAACCAAAACCGCTGTAGCTGTAGAGCACCGGCAGCAAGGTTTGACCGATGCCGGCGGTCTCCGCCGCCGCCATCAGTGCCAACTGCATGGCATCATCGGCGTAGGGTTTGCCGTGCGCATCGTGGTGCAAATAGTGGAATTCCGCCACCTGGCTGTAACCGCCTTTCAGCATGTCGATGTAGAGATGCGTGGCGATAGCGCCAACCTGCTCGGGCGACAGGCGCTGCACCATGCGATACATCAAATCGCGCCATGTCCAGAAGCTGTCCTGCGGATCGCCCGCCACTTCAGCCAATCCCGCCATCGCGCGCTGGAAGGCGTGTGAATGCAGATTCGCTATCGCCGGAATCACCGGTCCGGCAAGACGCGTGGCATCGCCGGGCTCGCTGTTGGGCGCGAGTTGGGTGATCTGTCCGGCTGCGTTGGTGGTAATCAGCACGCGCTCATGCCAGCCGTCGGCCAGCAGTGCGCGTGGGGCAAAATAGGTTGTCATGGTTGATCCTGCATGGCGGAAAGTTGTATATACATATACATACTTTGAAGCGCAGTGTAAATCGCCGAACGCGAAGGGGAGTGGGATGGCAGAAACAGAGCAGATCGACAGCCTGTGGCTGGGGGCCGACATCGTTACGATGCGTGACGGGCACTACAATCTGATTGCCGACGGCGTGCTGGCGGTCGATCAGGGAAAACTGATTTGGGTGGGGCCACGCAGTGAATGCCCGGCTTTTGCCGCGTGCGAACAGCACCAATTTTCCGGCGGCATCATCACGCCCGGTCTGGTGGATTGCCATACGCATCTGGTGTTTGGCGGCGATCGCAGCCAGGAGTTTGAGCAGCGTCTTAATGGTGTGAGCTATGCAGAAATCGCTGCACAGGGCGGCGGCATTCTCTCCACGGTGCGCGCCACCCGCGCGGCCTCGCAGCAAGAGCTGGTGGCAAGTGCGCGCTGGCGACTGGATCGCCTGCTGGCGGAAGGCGTCACCACGGTAGAGATTAAATCTGGTTACGGTCTCGATGAAGCCAGCGAACTGACCATGCTGCGCGCCATTCGTGAGTTGGCGGAAACGGTGCCTGCCGATGTGCAGGCCACTTGCTTAGCCGCGCACGGTTTCCCGCCGGAGTTTAAAGACAATCCGCAAGGCTGGATCGATATCATCTGCCAGCGCCTGTTACCGCAGGTGAAAGCAGAAGGGTTGGCGGATGCGGTGGATGCGTTTTGCGAGCATTTGGCCTTTTCTCCTGAGCAAGTTCGCACGGTCTTTGATGCCGCCAAAGCATTGGGCATGCCGGTGAAACTGCACGCCGAGCAGCTTTCGGCGCTGGGCGGCGCGGCGCTGGCGGCCAGTTACGGTGCGCTCTCCGCCGATCATCTGGAGTACGCCACCGCAGCGGATGCGCAAGCGATGGCGCAGCACGGCACCGTGGCGGTGTTGCTGCCGGGCGCGTTTTATCTGTTGCGTGAAACCCAGCGTCCGCCGGTAGCACTTTTCCGTGAACACGGCGTAGCGATGGCGCTGGCCAGCGATGCCAATCCGGGCACCTCACCGGCGCTTTCGCTGCGACTGATGTTGAACATGGGCTGCACGCTGTTTGGTTTGACGCCGGAAGAGGCGTTAGCGGGCGTGACCTTGTGGGGCGCCAAAGCGCTGGGATTACAGCACTCGCACGGTTCGCTGGAAGCGGGCAAGGTCGCGAATTTTGTTCACTGGCCGCTGGCGCGTCCGGCTGAGCTGGTTTACTGGCTGGGCGGCGAGTTGCCGTGCCAGGTTATTTATCGTGGAGAAGCGCAATGACACCTTTTCATTTCACCGCCGGTAAGATTCCGCTGCTGGTCAGCATTCCTCACGCCGGCACGCAGTTAACGCCGGAAGTGGACGCCGGCCTGAGCGACGCAGCGCGCGGCCTGCCGGATACCGATTGGCACTTGCCGCTGCTGTACGATTTTGTGCGCGATCTCGGCGCCAGCGTGTTAATTGGTCACTATTCACGTTTTGTTATTGACCTTAATCGCCCGGCGGATAATCAGCCGCTCTACACCACGGCGACCACCGGCTTGTATCCGGAAACCTTGTTCGACGGCAGCCCCACCTTTGCACCGGGTAAAACGCCGAGCGCCGAGGTACGCCAGGGTTATCTGGACACGATTTGGCAGCCTTATCATCAACAGCTGCAGCAGGAGCTGGCACGCCTGAAAGCTGAACATGGTTACGCGCTGCTGTTTGATGCGCACTCGATCGCCTCGGTGATCCCGCGGCTGTTTGAGGGGCGTTTACCGGATCTCAACATCGGTACCAATGATGGCGCCAGCTGTTCAACGGCGGTGATCAACGCGATCAAACAGGTGTGTCATGCGCAAAACGATTACAGTTGGATCGCGAACGGACGCTTTAAAGGCGGCTATATTACCCGCGCCTACGGCCAGCCGGAGCAAGGCGTGCAGGCGGTGCAGCTGGAGCTGGCGCAGCTCAATTATATGGATGAAACCCCGCCGTTTGCCTGGCAGCAGGATCGCGCAGCGCAGCTGCAGAAGGTGCTGAAACCGCTGATGCAGGCGTTTTTAGACGCCGGTAAACCTAAGTAAATCCCCGCACCTATTCGTAGCGGCGCAATTTATTGCACGTTATTCAGATTGGCAATGTGGTCGCCATTCATACGCGCGATTAATCGCGCCGCTACGATTCATGTTCCTGCACCACCACAATGCACACCTTGCCTCCTCGCGGTGCAATATTACGTCCATCGCGTGACCATCTCCCTGAATTTGCGGCTTTGCCGATTTGGCATAGTGCTTGCTAGGTTGTATGTACAAGTAAAGACCGCGCAGCGATTATTAATTTTTATACTGGCTGGCTCACAAAAAGCTTATGCCGACAATGATCTGCCGCACGCTAACTTGTATATACATGAAAGGTCATCTGCAAATATTGCATAAGCAGAGACTGCCAAATTCGATTAATAGCCAGGAGAAGCCGCATGACGCACCGCGCCCCGCTTCGCCGTTTTTGCCTCACGACCCTGTTTGCCAGCCTGATGATTAGCGGCATTGCCGTCCAGGCGAAAGAATGGAAATCGATCACCATCGCTACCGAAGGCAGCTACGAACCCTGGAACCTGACGCTGCCGGGCGGCAAGTTGGGCGGCTTTGAACCGGAACTGATGGAAGACCTGTGCAAGCGCATGGGCATTCAGTGCAAGCTGGTGGTGCAGAACTGGGACGGCATGATCGCCGGCCTCAACGCCGGAAAATATGACGTGATCATGGATGCGATTGTCATCACGCCAGAGCGCAAAAAAGTGGTTAACTTCACCACGCCATACGCTTCAACGCCCGCCACCTTTATTACCACTAAAGACAATCCGCTGCTGCCGGCCGATCACAACATCATCAAGCTGCATGACGACGAGAAAGCGATCAACGCGGCAATTGCCCCACTGAAAGCGGCGCTGAAGGGTAAAACCATTGGTATCGCTTCCGGCACGGTTTACACGCCCTTTATCGACAAGTACTTCAAAGGCGATACCGAGGTACGCGAATACACTTCTTCGGCGGACGCGATGCTCGATCTGCAATCCGGTCGTATCGATGCGGTGTTCGATGACGTGACCTTTGCGCAATCAATGCTGGCGCGCAAAGAGAACAACAATCTGGTCTTCAGCGGCCCACAGCTCGGCGGTCCAATTTGGGGCGAGGGCGAAGCAATGGGCGTACGCATGGCGGATAACGATCTGAAAGCCAGGCTCGATGAAGCGATCCATGCCGCGCTGGCTGACGGCACGGTGAAAAAGCTCAGTGAGAAGTGGTTTAAAACTGACGTAACTCCGTAAGTGAGGTGAAAGATGATGAGCCTGCTGAGTTTTGGTGCTGATGGTTGGGGCCGGCTGATCCTGAGCGCCGCCTGCACCACGCTGCTGCTGTCGCTGGTGGCGCTGATGATTGGTGCGGTGGTCGGTTCCGGTGTGGCGGCCGCCAAATTATCGCCTCAGCGCTGGCTGCGCTGGTTGGGTGAAGGCTATTCGGTGGTGTTTCGCGGCATCCCGGAACTGCTGGTGATCTACCTGTTCTATTTTGGTGGATCCGGCCTGATTACGCTGGTTGGGCAGATGTTCGGCGCAGATGGCTTTATCGAAGCGCCGCCGTTCCTGATTGGGGCGCTGGCCATCGGGCTCATCTCGGGTTCGTATCAGGGTGAAGTGTATCGCGCGGCGCGTCTGGCGCTGGCCAAAGGCGAAGTGGAAGCGGCGGTGGCGATTGGCATGCCGCGCTGGCGCATCGCGCAACGCATTCTGCTGCCGCAGGTGGTGCGTTACGCGCTGCCGGGCATGTCGAACGTGTGGCAGATGAGCCTGAAAGACTCGGCGCTGGTGTCGGTCACCGGCATCGTCGAGCTGATGCGCGCCAGCCAGGTTGCGGCGGGATCCACGCGCGATTACTTCACGTTTTATCTGGTTGGCGCTGCCTGTTATCTGGTGCTGACGCTGGTGTCTAATCATGCGTTTCGTCGGGCAGAGTCGCGCCTTGGTCGCGCGTGGCAAAGTCGCACTGCGGCGCAGCATTAAGGAGCAGCAGCATGATCGACTTCGCTTTTCTCTCGTATACCTTCCTCAAACTGAGCGCCGCGCTGCCGGTGACGCTTGGCCTGTTTATCAGCGCCTTTCTCTGCGGCGGCATATTGGCGATTGGCATTTTGTCACTGCGCATGAGCCGCTGGCGGGTGCTGAGCGGCTTCGCACGCGGCTACATTCTGGTGTTTCGCGGCTCGCCGCTGATGATTCAGCTGTTTCTCATCTATTACGGTCTTGGCCAGTTTGGCGTCATCCGCCACAGCTTCGTCTGGCCGTTCCTGCGCGAGCCATTTATCTGCGCGGTACTGGCGCTGTCACTCTGTACGGCAGCTTACACCGCTGAGATTTTGCGTGGAGCGCTGCTCGCCGTGCCGGCTGGACAAGTGGAAGCCGGTCTCGCCTGCGGCATGTCACGCTGGCTGCTGCTGCGCCGCATTATCGCGCCGATCATGCTGCGCTATGCGCTGCCGGCGTATTCCACCGAAGCGATTTTGCTGGTGAAGTCCACCGCACTCGCCAGCCTCGTCACCGTGTGGGACGTGACTGGCGTGGCGCAGCAGATCATTCAGCGTACCTATCGCACCATGGAGGTGTTTGTCTGTGCGGCGGCGATCTACCTGATCCTCAACTTTATTATCGTCCAGCTATACGCGCTGTTAGAGCGCCGTCTGACCCCGGCGCATCGTGTCGCAAAAAAGCCGATGCCCGCCGTTAAACCGCTTGCCGGAGAGTAATATGCATTCCACATCACCCGTTACCTTATCCGCCACTGATATCCATAAATCCTTTGGCGCGATGGAAGTTCTGAAAGGCATTTCGCTACAGGCGCATCAAGGCGATGTCATCTCGATTCTTGGTGCCAGCGGCTCGGGCAAAAGTACCTTGCTGCGCTGCATCAACCTGCTGGAAACGCCGGATGCTGGCGTGGTGAGTGTCGGCGGCGAAACCATTGAGATGAAACGCCATGCGCGCGGCCATCAGCTGGCGGCCAATCCGAAACAGATTGAGCGTTTGCGTTCACGCCTTGGCATGGTGTTCCAGAGCTTTAATCTTTGGTCGCACATGACGGTGCTGCAAAACGTCATTGAAGGGCCGCACTATGTGCTGAAGCGCGACAAGAAAAGCTGCATCGCCCAGGCAGAGCAATTGCTGGATCGCGTTGGCTTACTCAATCGCAAAGATTTCTACCCGGCGCAGCTCTCGGGCGGCCAGCAGCAGCGCGTGGCGATTGCCCGCGCGCTGGCGATGGATCCGGAAGTGATGCTGTTTGATGAACCGACTTCGGCGCTCGATCCAGAACTGGTGGGCGAAGTGCTGAAAGTGATGCGCAGCCTGGCGGAAGAGGGGCGCACCATGCTGGTGGTGACGCACGAAATGGGCTTTGCGCGCAACGTCTCCAACCGCGTGGTGTTTATGCATCAGGGCACCATTGATTGTCAGGGCGCGCCGGAAGAGATGTTTGGCGAGCAGGGATCGCAGCGCTTTAAGCAGTTTATCTCCAGCCATCACGGCGCGGAGCAGCCAGCATGACCATCGTATGGGGCGACAGCTCATTAACCTGGCAAGAGCTGGTGCAGGTGGCGCGGCACAACGCGGAACTCAGTTTGAGCGTCAGCGCCTGGCAGCGCATTGCGCAGGGGCGCGCGATTGTCGATGAGATTGTCGCCAGCGGCCAGATAGCTTACGGCATCAATACCGGCCTCGGCGCGCTGTGCAACATCACGCTGCCGGAAGATCAGCTCAGCCAGCTGTCGCGCAATACGCTGCTGAGTCACGCCTGTGGCGTGGGTCCGCTGCTGACGCGTGAGCAGGCGCGCGCCATTCTGTGCGCGGCGATTGCCAATTACAGCCACGGCAAATCGGGCGTGTCGGTGGCGCTGGTGCAGCATCTGCTGGCGCTGCTCAATCAGCAGATAACGCCGCAGGTGCCGTCGCAGGGTTCAGTCGGCTACCTCAGCCATATGGCGCATATCGGTCTGGCGCTGATTGGTGTCGGCGACGTGGAGTATCAAAACCAGATCATGCCCGCGGCGCAGGCGTTAACGCTGGCGGGATTACAGCCTTATCGTCCGGGGGCCAAAGAGGGTTTGAGCCTGGTCAACGGCACGCCGTGCATGACCGGCTTGTCCTGCCTGGCGCTGGATGATGCGGCGCGTTTGCTGGATTGGGCCGATGTCACCGGTGCGATGAGTTTTGAGGCGCTGCGTGGACAGCGGGTGGCCTTTGATGCCGAAGTGATCGCGCTGAAAGCCAGTCCGGGCATGCAGCTGAGCGGTCAGCGCTTACGCGCATTGCTGAGTGATAGCCCGCTGCTGGCGACCAGCGTTGGCATTCGCACTCAGGATGCGCTCAGCTTGCGATCCATGCCGCAGGTACATGGCGCCAGCCGCGATCAGTTCGATCACGCGGCGCGCCAGATTGAAACCGAACTCAATGCCTGCACCGATAATCCGCTGGTGCTCGGCACGGCGGATAACTGGCGCGTAGTGTCGCAGGCTAACCCGCACGGCGAATCGGTGGCGATGGCGGCGGATCTGCTGGCGATTGCCATGGCGGAAATCGGCAGCATCGCCGAGCGGCGGCTTGATCGTTTGGTTAATCCGCTGGTGAGCGGCTTGCCGGCGTTTCTGGTGGCGCAGCCGGGCGTTAACTCCGGCATGATGATTGCGCAGTATGTGGCGGCGTCACTCTGTGCGGAGAATCGCCAGCTGGCGCAGCCGGCGGTGCTGGATAACTATGTGACCTCGGGTTTGCAGGAGGATCATCTCAGCCTCGGCACCGGCGCGGCGCTGAAGCTGCTGAAGCTGGTGGGCAACGTGTGGCAGATTCTGGCGATCGAGTATCTGCTGGCGGCGCAGGCGCTGGATTTCCACGGCGAAGAGCAGCTGGCGCAGGGAACGGCGCAGGCATTGCGACGCCTGCGCGCGGTGGTTGCCAACTGGCAGGAAGACCGCTGGCTGGCACCGGAGATCGCGCGGGCGGTAGAGGTGTTGAAGAGCGGTTTGTAACATGGTCGCCATTTACGGCGACCTGACCAAGAATCAGCGGCGAGCGTCCGGCCGTACCAAATCGAAACGCAGTTCTTCGCTGATGCCGTAATAGGCCGACGGGCCTCCGGCACGCAGGATCGGCTGCGCTTTGGCCGTTTGATAAATACCCTCTTCCAGCAGGGCTTCATCAATATGAATGGCGACCGCTTCGCCCAGCACCAGCCAGCTATCAATCGGCTGGCCCTGGGCATCCTGCAACTGAATCAACTGCGTCAACTTACACTCAAAATTCACCGGGCTTTCCGCCACCATGCTGACATTGACGTGTGACGCTGCAAGCGGCGTTAATCCCGCCAGCGCAAACTCATCCTGTTCTGACGGCACCGATGCGGAGCTCTCATTCATCGCCTCGGCCAGCGGACGCGTGGCCAGATTCCAGACAAACTCTTTGGTCTCTGAGATATTTTGTACGCTGTCTTTCCAGCCGCTGCTGGCAAAACCAATAATCGGCGGATGATAGTTAAAGCAGTTAAAGAAGCTGTAGGGCGCTAAATTGCGTACGCCGCGGGCGCTTTGCGAGCTGACCCAACCGATTGGGCGAGGGCCGACGATGGCGTTCAACGGATCGTGCGGCAAACCGTGTCCCGCGCGGGGCTGATAAGAGTAACGCTGACGAGTCATAACCATCCTTATAAGAGAACCTGAGTGTGGTGCACTAATCTCATCTAATACGGTGAATTCGATTAAGCGCATTGTGCGATGCCGCTAGCCAGAGTATCTTACGCCCGCGCTATTTTCCGGAGAAACTATGAACAAGCCAGCCGCCACGTCACCTTTCCATCCGCGTAACCGCCACCAGGGCCGTTATGATTTTGCTGCTCTGACCGCAGCCCATCCGCCGCTGGCGGTGAAAGTGCGTCCCAACGGCTACGGCGAGTTGTCGGTGGATTTCGCCGATCCTGAAGCGGTGATGCTGCTGAATCAGGCGCTGCTGAAGCTGTTCTATAACCTCAACTGGCAGCTACCTGCAGGTTATCTGACGCCGCCGGTGCCGGGCCGTGCCGATTACGTGCATGCGCTGGCCGATCTGCTGGCGAGCGACAACGGCGGCGTGGTTCCACGCGATCTGGATGTAATGGATATCGGCTGCGGCGCGAACTGCATCTATCCGCTGATTGGCAACGCCGAATATGGCTGGCGCTTCACCGGCACCGATATCACCGCCGAAGCGATTACCGTGGCCGGGCAGATTGTGGCGAGTAATCCGGGCTTGCAGCGCGGCGTGCGTCTGCGTCGGCAAAAAGAGGCCTCGGCGATTTTCGCCGGCGTGGTGCATAAGAACGAACGCTATCATGCGGTGCTGTGCAATCCGCCTTTCCATTCATCTGCGGAAGAGGCGGCCAGCGTGGGTCAGCGCAAAACGCGCAACCTTGGCTTAGGCAAAAATGCGCCGCTTAATTTTGGTGGCCATCACAACGAATTGTGGTGTGACGGCGGCGAGCGCAAGTTCGTTGGTCAAATGATCGCTGAAAGCGTGACGCACTCAGACGCCATTATTTGGTTCACCTCGCTGGTCTCGCGCAAAGAGAATTTACCGGCGCTGCGCGACCAACTGCGCGATCTCGATGCTTACGAAGTGCGCATCATCGAAATGGCGCAAGGGCAGAAGCAGAGCCGCTTTATTGCCTGGACGTTCCAGCCGCCGGCGACGCGCGCCAAACGGCTGAAACGCTAACCTCATTGCGCCGGCGGCAACGCCGGTAAGCTGGCAGCGGAGGGAATATCGCTGCCGGTTTGCATCACTGCTACCGTTTGATGCGGCGCTTTAATGCCGGCCGCATCAAAATGCTTCTTCACCTTATCATCCAGCGCAAAACGTACCGTCCACTGCTTCAGCGGCTGGGTGGTGAATGACACGCGCACGGTAAAGGATTGGTTGGTTAATCCCACTAATCCGGCAAAACTCGGCTCGCCAATCACCATGCCGCGAATCTCCGGGTTCTCCAGCAGCTCTTTCACCGCGCCCTGCAGCGTTTGGTTAACGCGTTCGGTATCTTCACTGCGATCCACATCGTAGTTCGCCACGAACGAGCCGATGCCGCGCACAAAGTTGGCGAAGGTGGTGATCGATGACCACGGAATAATGTGATACGCACCGGTATCCTGACGCACGCCCACCGAGCGAATCGACATGCGCTCCACCGTACCGGTGATCGGGCCAATCGTGACTAGATCACCGGTGTTCATGCCGTTCTCAAACTGGATAAAGATGCCGGTGATGATGTCCTTCACCAGCGTTTGCGAACCGAACGACACCGCCAGACCGAGCGCACCGGCACCGGCCAGCAGCGGCGCAATATTGACGCCCACTTCCGACAGTAAAATCATAATGGTGATGGTGCTTATTACGACCGCCAGCGCGTTACGAAACAGCGTCAGCAGCGTGCGGGTGCGTGCGCTCGGCATGGGGCGGCCATGCGAATCCGAGGCGAGGCGACTTTCGATCAGGCTTGCCAGCAGCGTCCAGCCGACTGCCGACAGCAGCACAATGATCACGATACGAATCAGCACATCCACCATTTTTTGGCCGGCGCCAATAGTGAGCCAGTGCCAGAGATCAAACAGATTCCATGCGTTGAGCAGCAGCAACAGCGTGGCAAACACCGTGACCACGCGCGCCAGTTTCAGCAGCGCTTTCACCCAATCGTTAACGCGCTTTTGCAGCTCGGGATAGTTGCGGCGCATGTCGGGCGACAGCGTGACGGTTTTGCCAATCCAGCGCGTCAGCATGCCGGAAATCAGCGCAGCGATAACCACGATCGCCAGGCTGCGCACCGTGGCGGACATCATAAACTTCAGGCTGTCGCCGGGATTGAAGATCGAGAACAGGAACAGCGCGATAAAGTAGGCGCTGGCCAGCCAGTGCCACACCATGCCAAAGGCGCGGATGAACAGCGCAAAGAAGCTCAAGCTGCGATCGGCAAGACGCGACAGTTCATGATGGATGTTGCTTTTGTTGCGGAAAATCAGCCACAGCGCCCAGCCGGTCATGATCCCCATAATCAGCATGTTGACCAGCGCCGCCACCTGAATATTCACCTGATTGGAGACAATCGGCACCACCACCAGTAAACCGTAACCGATGATGCCGCTTAGCCAGCTCAGACGCGTGTTCCAGTAGCTGGCGCGCGCATCGGTTAAGTGGAAGAAGCGCAGCGTAGGGAAACGCGGGCAGAATATCAGCCGCAGCACCGCTTTAAAGAACTCAATCAGCGCGAAGGCGTTAAGGAAAAGGCCTTGCTGATAGGCGATGGTGCGGTTGTTGTTGTGATAGTTGTCGCTGATGATCTGACCGACAAACAGCGTCAGCGCTAGCAGCACAATATCGAGCACAAAGGCCATCAAGATAGTGGCGGGCAAGTGCAGCCACTTGGTGCGCTCAAGGTTTTGATCGCGTCCCCAGCGGCCCATGCGGCGCCACACCGGCCACATCAGGCGGCGTGTCAGCCAGTAAAATGCAAACACCGCGGCGGAGAGCGCAGCGAAGTATTTCAGCGCGTTGAAGAAGGTTTGCTGGTTAAAGGATTTGTGTGGCGCATTGGTGATGTTGTCATGCAGTTGCACAAACTGCGCGGCCACCGCGCCGCCATATTCACGCGTTACGCTGGTGACGCTCTCCAGTACCGTGAGATCGTCCTGATTGGCCTGCGGCGGCGCCAGCACCGGTTGGTCGCTGGTGGATTGGCTGTTGGCAGCCTGACGTAACTGATCGATCAGTTCCTGGCGCGAGGCGTTGTTATCCAGAATATTCGCCAGCGCGGCATAGGCTGCTTTTTTCTCGTCTAAGCTGGGTTCGTCTTCGGCTTTATTATCCGCTGCCGGGGTTTGCGACTGCTGTGCTGCGACGGCCGCCTGCGGCAGATTAACGGCTTGCGCCGGGGGAATGAGAAACAGAGTGAAAAAACTGAAGAGTAACCACACGGCTGAACGCCATGGTGGGCTGGCAGACGACATCGCTTTTCTCCTTTAGCTTCGCGCAGCGGCACAAGAGAGAAGTATAGTCAGTGATGGAAGGTGAAGATTTTGAAAAGGAAAATTGAATCGTGGTACCTGCCGTAGTGGCGCGATAAATCGCGCCGCTACAAATGCTGCATGTAAAAAACCGCCGCCGAAAATGGGCGACGGTTTAATGGCAGAGCTTAGGATACGTGCTGCAGGAACTCGCGCAGACGGTCGCTCGGCGGGTTGGTGATCAGATCGTCCGGGTTACCATCTTCTGCGATGGTGCCTTTATCGATAAAGATCAGACGCGAAGCCACTTTTTGGGCGAAACCGACTTCGTGCGTCACGATGACCATCGTCATGCCTTCTTCCGCCAGATCCTGCATCACTTTCAGTACTTCGTGACGCAGCTCGGGATCCAGCGCTGAGGTTGGCTCATCAAACAGCATCATCTTCGGTTTCACCGCCAGCGCACGCGCAATCGCCACGCGCTGTTGCTGACCACCGGAAAGCTCAGACGGGAAGTGGTGTGCACGCTCGGCAAGGCCCACTTTACCCAGCAGCTCACGCGCCAGCTTATGCGCTTCCTCTTTCTTCGTACCACGCACGCGAATCGGACCAAAGGCGACGTTATCCAGCGCGCTCATCTGTGGGAACAGATGGAACTGCTGGAACACCATGCCCGCTTCCTGACGAATCAGTCGCTCATCCACTTTCGGATCATTGACCTTCATGCCATCGACAACCAGCTCGCCGGTGGTGATCTCTTCCAGCTTGTTGATGCAGCGCAGCAGCGTGGATTTACCGGAACCGGACGGTCCGATAATCACCACTACTTCGCCTTGATTAATCTTCAGGTTGATGTTGTGCAGAACCTGAGTCTGGCCGAAATTCTTCGAGACGTTTTTAAATTCAATCACAGAATTTTCATCCTTTTCTCAATACGGCGCAGCACAAAGCTCAACACCAACGTAATAACCAAATAGATAATGGCAACGGCGCTCCAGATCTCCAGCGCGCGGAAGTTACCGGCAATGATCTCCTGACCCTGACGCGTCAGTTCGGCCACGCCAATCACGATAAACAGCGACGTATCTTTGATGCTGACAATCCACTGATTACCCAGCGGTGGCAGCATACGGCGCAGGGCCAGCGGCATGATCACATAACGCAGGGTCTCGCGGCGCGACAGACCCAGCGCCAGACCCGCTTCACGGAAGCCTTTATTAATCGACAGTACCGCACCGCGCGTGATTTCCGCGATATAAGCGCCGGAGTTGATCATGATGGTGACCACCGCCGCGCTGAACGGATCGATACGCAGATCCGGGAAAGCCATCGGCAGGGCGAAGTAGATAAACATCACCTGAACCACGATTGGCGTACCGCGAATCAGTTCGATGAAGACTAAGGCGATGTTGTTGGTGATCCAGCCGCCGTAGGCGCGGGCAAAACCGGCAACTAAACCGATAATTAAACCGCCGACCAGGCCGAGGACCGAGATCAGCAGGGTCATTTTGGCGCCTTCGATTAAAATCGGCAGGGCAGGCCAAATGACGCTCCAGTCAAACTCCATGGTGTGACTCCAAAATCTGTTGCGTGGAAATGTAAAAAGCAGGGAGTGTCAGGCTCCCTGCTGGAAAAATCGGCTCAGGCCGCAATTATTTTGGTTCAGTACCGAACCATTTTTTATAGATGGTGTTGTAAGTGCCGTTGTCGCGCAGAGTTTTCAGGGCGCCGTTCACTTTTTCACGCAGGTCGTCGCTGCCTTTCGGGAACGCGATGCCATACTGCTGCGCTTCAATTGACTCGCCTACCGCTTTGAAGCGGCCTTTACCGGCGGTGTTGATGAAGTACAGGATGTTCGGCGTATCGTGCAGTACGGCGTCAGCACGGTTAGTGCCTAACTCCATGTACGCGTTGTCGATGTTAGGGAACTGGCGCAGGTCTTTAGACTTGATGTGCGCTTTAGCGTAATCCACCGAACCGGTGCCGCTCTTCACCGCCACCACTTTGCCGTTCAGATCGTCAATGCTTTTAACGTCTTTTTCATTCTCGCGCACCATCACCAGCAGGCCGCTTTTGTAGTAGCCGTCAGAGAACTCGATGGCTTTTTTACGTTCTTCGGTGATGGTGATACCCGCCAGCGCCAGGTCAATATTTTTGGTTTGCAGCGCAGGAATGATGCCGCTGAAATCCATTGGCTTGAAGGCGTAATCGAGTTTCAGTTCTTTCGCGATGGCATCCCACAGATCGATGTCAAAACCGACGTATTTATCGCCTTGTTTGAACTCAAAGGGAACAAATGCGGTGTCAGTTGCGACGATCAGTTTTTTGTCTGCTGCGGTGGAGGAAAGCGAGAAGGCCAGCGCCAGCGCGGCCACGGAGACTTTAATCAATGACTTCATCATTTTTTTCCTTATTACCCCTCAGGCCTGGTGGCCCGATGTACGGCCTATCATATGAAAAAATTATGCCAACTTTTCATTTTGCTCGAAATCAGTAGTTTTAAGCACTTGCTGACACGATTTTGCGCAGAAGAAAAGTTTTGCACCTTATTGGTGCTTCATTTTGGTGCGTGGTGCTGTTGTGGTGCAGGCACAGTGTGCACCAAGGGCGGGGAGAGCGAAAGAAGGGATTAAGGAAATGTTAACAACGTCAAAAAAAGCACCACAATGTTACAGACGTAAAAAAAGGCGGGATAACCCGCCTTCGTTATAACACTGAAATTTATTCAATATTCGATTCGATAAACCACAGGAATTTATCCAGATCGCGCGATGCCGCAGTGAAGATGTCAGCGGTATCTTCATCGCTGACTTCAGTGATAGCTTTACGCGTGTCATTCGCCACAATCGCATAGCGATCGGCCAGCGCTTTCAGGTGATCCTGCACGCTATGAATGTTCAACGGATAGCTTTTCAGTGGTGTTTTATCGTTAACGATCTGAGTGGTACCCAGCGCCACGCCGCCTAACTGAACTACACGTTCAGCGATAGTGTCCTGATGATCGGTAATGGCGGTACGGAAACCATCCAGCATCTCATGTACGCCAATAAAGTTGGCGCCACGCATGTTCCAGTGCGCCTGCTTGGTGATCAGCGACAGGTCAATAAACTCCACTACCAGACGGTTGAGCACCTCGATGGTCGCTTTTTTATCGCTGTCAGCGACGTCATTACGGGTGTAAATCAGATCAGACGATTTAGTTTTAACCAGTTTTGCGGTACTCATCATTAATGTCCTCTTATTGATGGTTGTCCTAATCAAGCACGGAAATAAGTATAGCAGCAGTTTTTTAACTTGCAGGGTTGATTAAATCAATGACAGGAATAGATAAACCTTAATATTGCTCAGGGATTGTGCATCTTGATGATTATTTCAGTTAAAACAGATGCTTGTGAGGCATGTTAATTATTTATTAAACGTGTTGCAAAATAATAACGGAAAAATCTTAATACCGCGTTAAAAATGATAATGAGAATGCTTCTATATTTAGCCTGCCGCGCAGCAGGCTGAATTATTGAATATTTATTGCGGATGCGTAATGTCGACTTCGCTTATTTTTGCGCTTTTTTGTTTCATGGTGAGCGTTGAACCAGCCGAGGCGATGATGATCGCCAGCAGCGCAATCCACTGCTTCAGCGTCAATAGCTCGCCCAGGAATAATATGCCTGATAACGCCGCCATCGCCGGTTCCAGACTCATTAAGGTACCAAAAATGCGTGCTGGCAGTCGTGTCAGCGCCATCATCTCTAAAGAATAGGGAATGGCGCTGGAGAGCAGGGCGATAAGCAGTGCCAGCGGCAATACTTCCCAATGCCAGATGCCCGGCGCGGCAAAGGTCAGGCCGAGCGGCACAAAAATCACCGAGGCAATTAGCGAACCCATCGCCACCGTCGCCGGACCATGCTCCGCGCCGGCACGCTGTCCTGCAAGGATATACACCGCCCAGCAGGCACCCGCACCTACCGCCAGCAACGCACCGAGCGGATCGATATGACTCATCCCTTCACCGATGGGCAACAGGAACCACAAACCCGCCACCGCCAGCAACACCCAAAGAAAATCAAGCGGACGACGCGCGCCGATCAACGCCAAAGTCAGCGGACCCAAAAACTCCAATCCGACGGCAACGCCCAGCGGCACGGTGCGAATCGCTAAATAGAAGAGATAGTTCATGCAGCCCAGCGCTAAACCGTACATCAGCAGCGGTTTGCGCTGCTCGCGCGTGAAGCGCAAACGCCAGGGTTTAAAGATAATGCAGAGAATCAGGGTGCCAAGACCAAGACGCAGCGCGGTAATGCCGGTGGCGCCAACGGTGGAAAACATCGATTTTGCCAGTGAAGCGCCGCCCTGTAGCGAGAGCATGGCAATCAGCAGCACAGCAATAGGGAACAACACCGGGGCCATATTTTTGGTCGTCAGAGGGGCAGACATCCTGTAATCCATTCCTTTTATTTATTAACAGCAGAGTAACAAGCGCTCAGTGTAATGGAATCTCAGGCAAATAAGGAGACGCGAATCGGGGAAATAAAACGCGCTGACAGGTCAGAATTTGGCCATTTTTAGTGCCATTTCCGTAAAGAAACGTCAGGTTAGTTTAGGAATTTACTTAAAGGCATTTTTTGTGATCGAAATTTATGCTGCAGGAATATGATGCTTTTTATAAGTAAAATGAATGACATAGGAAACTTCATTAACTTTCTGTTACACCAAACAATCTGTTAGACAACAAAATGCGGGCAGAGTTTCTTGCTGTTTTTTGTTATATTTAAAGCGTTGTCAGGAGAGAAGTATATTCACATTTGAGGTGGTTATGAAAAAAATTGCATGTCTTTCAGCATTGGCTTGTGTACTTGCAGTTTCTGCAGGTTCTGCCATGGCACAAAGCACCGTTACCGGTGGTTACGCTCAGAGCGATTATCAAGGCGTTGCTAACAAAGCAAACGGCTTCAACCTGAAATATCGTTACGAAGACGGTACTAACCCACTGGGTTGGATCGGTTCTTTCACCTATACCGAAAAAGATCGTACTGATGCTGGCGCTTATAACAAAGCTCAGTACTACGGCATCACCGGTGGTCCTGCTTACCGTCTGAACGACTGGGCGAGCATCTACGGTGTTGTTGGTGTGGGTTACGGTAAATACCAGCAGAACGACAATTCAGTACGTTCTAAGTCTGATTCAAGCGACTACGGTTTCTCTTACGGTGCGGGCATGCAGTTCAACCCAATCGAAAACATCGCTGTTGACGTGGGTTACGAGCAGAGCCGTATCCGCAACGTTGACGTTGGCACCTGGATTGCTGGCGTAGGTTACAGCTTCTAAGTTCTTGCTTAGACCAGTTGCACAATAAACGGTCCTTCGGGACCGTTTTTTTATGGGCGCGATTAACGATTTACCTGCCGCCAGAAACACAAAGCCCGCTACATGAGCGGGCTTTATTGGAATTTGTATGCGTCGGGAACATTAGCCGCGCCAGATCAGTTTTGGGCACGGACGTTCAACCAGCTGTTTGCCGGTGAGCTTTTCAATCAGCATCAAGCGCAGCGCAAACGGCGAGCGGGTCAACAGGCACAGCAGCGATTTCAGCTCAAAAGCCGGTTTGCTTTGTTCAGCCTGGAAACATTTGCCACAGTCGAGGCAGTTTTTCATGGTAGTCATGTTCACCTCCCGAGTGAATGACGACATTTCTTTGTAGCCTTTGTAAGCTATTCGCTTACATTATCAACAAAGATAGCACTGGCTATACTCTTTAGCCAACACTATTTAGGAAAAATTTGTGCTTATTTGTGCCTGGTTTACAATGGGCGCAGCCAGCCCGCACCGCAGGTAAAGTGCGGCAGATAATAAAGAGGAAGTTAGATGAGTCGTCGTGCAAAAATCGCCACCAACATGCCCCAGGGCCCGCTAAAAGAGATAGAGGAGCATGTCGAAGGATTTCGTCAGGTGCGCGAGGCGCATCGTCGTGAGCTGATCGATGACTACGTTGAATTAATCTCTGATTTGATTCGTGAATTTGGCGAAGCGCGTCAGGTGGATATGGCTGCCCGTTTGGGCGTTTCCCAGCCGACCGTGGCGAAAATGTTAAAGCGTCTTGGCACCACCGGTTTGGTTGAGCAAGTGCCGTATCGCGGTGTATTCCTCACCGCCGAAGGCGAGAAGCTGGCTGAAGCGAGCCGCGTCCGCCATCATATTGTTGAAACTTTCCTGTTGGCGCTGGGCGTTAGCCCGGAAACCGCGCGCCGTGATTCAGAAGGCCTGGAGCATCACGTTAGTGATGAAACTTTGGCCGTGTTCCAGAAATTCTACGAGAATCGCTAACTACAAGGCCTTCCGCCATCATGCCCAATCTGCTTCGTTCTTTTATGCGCGATCGTATTTTGCATTTGTTGTTGCTGTTGGGTGTGATCATGTTGCCGCTGGCGAATTTCCGCTGGTCGCAACTGCCTTCCGCTGTGGACTGGCATACCATCATGACGCTCACCGGCTTACTGATGCTGACCAAAGGGCTGGAAAACAGCGGCTATTTTGATGTGCTCGGCGCACGTCTGATTCAGCGTTTCCAGCATGAACGCGCATTGGCGTTATTCATGGTGTGCGCCGCCGCGTTGCTCTCAACTTTTCTCACCAACGATGTTGCGCTGTTTATTCTGGTGCCGCTGACGCTGACGCTGCGTAAATTCTCGCGGCTGCCCATTTCGCGCCTGATCATTTTCGAAGCGTTGGCAGTGAACGCGGGTTCCTTACTGACGCCGGTTGGTAACCCGCAAAACATTCTGCTGTGGAGTCACGGCACGCTTAGCGTGCCCGGTTTCATTGCGCAGATGGCGCCGCTGGCGGCATTTTTACTGCTTTCGCTGATGGCGTTAACCTGGTGGAGTTTCCCGGCGCGCGCGATCCAAAAGCATGAGCAGAGTGAAACTCAGGCGTGGCGCAAACCGTTGTTCACGATTAGCGTGCTGCTGTATATCGTATTTATCGTCGCGCTCGAGCTGAAAATGACCGGCTGGGCGCTGCTGCTGGTGGCGGCCTGTTTCCTGATCATGGCGCGCAGCGTGTTGATCAGCATCGACTGGAGTTTGCTGCTGGTGTTCGTGGCGATGTTTATCGATGTCTTCCTGTTGATGCATTTGTCCTGGCTGCAGCCGCACTTTGCCGCTATTGGTCAGCTAGGCGAGGGCGGAATCTATTTGCTGGCGATTGGCTTGTCGCAATTCATTAGTAACGTTCCCGCCACCATTCTGCTTTTGCAGAAAGTGCCACCGTCGGAGGTGCTGGCGTGGGCAGTGAATATCGGCGGATTTGGCTTATTGCCGGGTTCGCTTGCCAACCTGATTGCCTTGCGGATGGCGCAGGACGCGCGCGTTTGGTGGCGTTTCCACTTGTTTTCCATCCCGATGCTGGCCTGGTCGATGTTAGGCGGATGGCTGCTGTTACACCTCATGCGTTAACACCGTGCCAATGTCGGCTTATGTAAAGTTGCATTGGCATTTGTCAATTTCCCATCTAAGGTTATGTTGACCGTTTTTGCCCGGGAATCGGGACAACTGCCTACGATGAAAAATTATGGAAAACCAGAATCAACCGTCTGAACGCGATCAGCAGGATCCGCAAAAAACCGCCAATACCCATCAAGATAACAACGAACCAGAACGTAAACGTCCCGGAAAGAAGCCACTGATTTTTCTCGCCATTGTGGTGGTGATTATGATCGTGGTGGGATTATGGTTTTGGCTCACCACGCGCAATATCGAAAGCACGGATGATGCCTTTACCGAAGGCAATGCGGTGACCATCGCGCCGAAAGCGGCCGGATATGTGGTCAAGCTGCTGGTGCGCGATAACCAGCGCGTGAAGCAGGGCGATTTGCTGGTGGAGATCGATGCGCGCGACAGTGAAGCGCAGCGCGATCAGGCTAAAGCCCAGCTTGGTCTGGCCCAGGCGCAGCTGCATCAGGCGCAGGCGCAGTTAGCCTTATCCCGCGTGCAGTATCCGGCACAGCGCGATCAAGCTCTCGCCGATCAGGCCAAAGCGCAGGCCAATTTGCTCAACGCCCAGGCCGATTATCGTCGCCAGCGCGGTGTTGATCCCCGTGCCACTTCACAGCGCAATATTGATACCGCCGCCGCGCAATTGCGTTCGGCTGAAGCGCAACTGCAAAGCGCTAAGGCGCAGGTTGAAGTGGCTTCTCAGGTGAAGCTGCAAATCCGCCAGCAGGAAACCAATGTGGAAGCGCGTGAGCAGCAGGTTGAGCAGGCGCAGGCGCAGCTCAACACCGCCGAATTGAATCTCTCTTATACCCAGGTTCGCGCACCTTACGATGGCTTTGTCACCAAGCGTAACGTGCAACTCGGCACACTGGTGCAGGCTGGCAGCGCGCTGTTCTCGCTGGTTTCGCCTGAAATCTGGATTAATGCCAATTTCAAAGAGTCACAGCTGGCGCGCATGAAGCCGGGTAATAAAGTGGAAATCAGTGTTGATGCCTGGCCGGATATGAAGCTGGAAGGGCATGTTGATAGCGTGCAGATGGGATCCGGTTCCCGCTTCTCCACCTTCCCGGCGGAAAACGCCACCGGCAACTACGTGAAAATCGTGCAGCGCGTGCCGGTGAAAATCGTTATCGATAAAGGATTGGATCCCAATCATCCGCTGCCGCTGGGCTTGTCGGTTGAGCCGAAGGTCACAGTGGAATGAGTGCGAGCGAAAGCTGGCGTCCGGCCAGCAATCCGTGGCTGGTCGCCATTACGGTGACGCTGGCGGTGTTTATGGAGATCCTCGACACCACCATCGTCAACGTCGCGCTGCCACACATTGCCGGTTCGCTCTCCTCCAGCTACGACGAATCGACCTGGGTTTTAACCTCTTATCTGGTGGCGAACGGCATCGTGTTGCCCATTTCGGCGTTCTTCAGCCGCCTGTTTGGCCGCAAGCAGTTCTTCCTGATTTGCATCGTGATGTTCACCATCTGCTCCTTCCTGTGCGGCATCGCGACGGAGCTGTGGCAGATCATTCTGTTCCGCATCCTGCAGGGCTTTTTTGGCGGCGGATTGCAGCCGGTACAGCAATCGGTGCTGCTCGATTACTTCAAAGCGGAAGATCGCGGCAAAGCCTTTGGTCTATCGTCGATAGCGATTATCGTCGCGCCGGTGATTGGTCCGACGCTCGGCGGCTGGATCACCGACAACTACAGCTGGCGCTGGGTGTTCTTCATTAATATTCCAGTCGGTATTTTGACGGTGATGGCAATTTATCAGCTGTTGGAAGATCCGCCGTGGGAGCGCAAGTGGGATAAAGGCCGCCTGAAGATCGACTACATTGGCATCAGCCTGATCACGCTGGGACTTGGCTGTTTGCAGGTATTCCTCGATCGTGGCGAAGATGAAGATTGGTTTGCCTCGCACTTCATTCGCCTGTTTGCCATGCTGGCGGTAATCGGCATTATCGGCGCCATTTATTGGCTGCTGTATGCACGCAAACCGGTGGTCGATCTTAGCGTAATGAAGGATCGTAACTTCTGGGTGGCGGGCTTGCTGATGGCGGGCATGGCGATGATTTTGTACGGCAGTTCGGTGGTACTTCCCCAACTGGCGCAGCAGGATCTCGGTTACACCGCAACTTGGTCGGGGCTGGTGCTGTCGCCCGGCGCAATATTGATTGTGCTAACGATACCCATCGTGCTGAAGCTGATGCCGATTGTGCAAACGCGCTACATCATCGCGTTCGGCTTCACCTGCCTTGCCAGCGCCTTCTTCTATTCCACCCGGCTTACGCCCAACGTTGACTTCACCACGCTGGTGTTAATGCGCAGCGCGCAGTCGATTGGCCTTGGCTTCCTGTTTGTGCCGCTGACCACCATTGCGTTCATCACCGTGCCGCAGCGATTAAACGCCGATGCGTCGGCGCTGTTCACCATGTTCCGTAACGTCGCGGGTTCGATCGGAATTTCGCTGTCGACGGCGGGCATTACCGAACGCATGCAGACACGATCGGCCAACATGGTGCACAACATGTCGCCGCTCAATGAGCCTTACAATCTCACGCTGCAGCATTGGGCTGATTCGATCCGTAATTTCACTACCGCAGTGGGCGATCCGCTGGTGCTGGCGAGCGGGCAGCTCTACCAGGAGATGATCGCGCAGGCCCGCATTCTGGCGTACATCGACGTATTTACGGGCCTGAGTATCGTGGCTTTGCTATTGATTCCATTTTGTTGGTTGCTTTCGCCGATCAAGAGCGAAGGCAGTGCAGGAGCACATTAAAATGAGTAAGTTTTCGCGCTCTACGCCGTCACTGACGTTGCTGGCGCTGTCACTGTTGCTGGCCGGATGCGCCGTAGGACCTGATTATCAGCCGCCGCAGGCGCACACACCTGGCGGTTACCATGATTTACCTTCACAGCAAGCGTCTAAGCCGCTGGCGGCAGCAACCAATCCGCTGTGGTGGAAAAGCTTTAACGATCCGCAGCTTGATAGCCTGATTGAGCGCGCTATTGCCGGCAACTTAACGCTGCAACAATCGGTGCTGCGTATTGCCGGGGCGCGTGAGCAGCTGGCGCAGGCGCGCGGTGGGTTATTCCCTTCGCTTAACGGCTCGGCAAAAGTGACCCGTCAGCAGCTCGGTTTAAAAGGCTTGCTGAAATCCAACGGCGTTTATGACCAGGTTGATAGCGATGTCGCCAGCCAGCTGAACGGTTTAGACCATTCTGTCACCCTTTATCAGGGCAGCTTTGACGCCAGCTGGGAGCTGGATCTGTGGGGCAAAGTACGCCGCCAGATGGAAGCTGCGGATGCGCAGCAGCAGGCGGCCATAGAACAACGCAACGATGCGCTGGTCTCGCTGGAAGCCGAAGTGGCGCGCGCCTATCTGCAATTGCGCGGTTCGCAGGCGGTGTTGGCGACCTTGCAGCAGCAAATTGAGGTCGCGCAGCAAACCTGGGAACTGACAAAAAGCCAGCAGCAAAACGGCTTAGCGCCGACCACGGATGTGGAAAATGCGCGCGCGCAATTAGCCTCGCTGAATGCGCAGCTGCCGCAATATCAGGCGCAGCAGTTACAGGCGATGAACGGTTTGGCGGTGCTGCTGGGTAAAACACCGGGCGCACTGGATAACGAACTGATGAACAAAAAACCGCTGCCTGATTTGCCGAAATTGGTGCCAGTGGGCATTCCGTCCACGCTGGCGCGGCGACGTCCGGATATTCGTCAGGCTGAAGCCACGCTGCATGCGCAGACCGCGAATATTGGCGTATCCGTTGCCGAGCTGTTCCCCAGCTTGTCGCTCACCGGGCAACTGGGCGTGCGAAATACCGATGCCAGCTATCTGGATGACTGGAGCAGCCACTTCTTTAGCGTTGGTCCGTCGCTGTCGATTCCAATTTTTCAGGGCGGCCGTTTAGTCTCCAGCGTAAAACTGGCGCGCGCGCAGCAAGCCAGCGCGGCGCTCGATTATCGGCAAACGGTATTAACTGCGCTGCAGGATGTGGAGAACGCGTTGGTCAGTTATCGCGCCGATCAGCAGCAGGTTATAGCGCTGGATGAAACCACCGGCGCACTGCAGCGTGCATTTGATTTGGCCAGCGACAGTTATCGTCAGGGTATTTCCACCTTCCTCGATGTATTAGATGCGCAGCGACAACTGGCGCAAGCTAAAGCGCAATCGACACAGGCGCGGATGCAAAGTGCACTTGATTTAGTGGCGTTATATAAAGCGCTGGGCGGTGGCTGGGAACCTTATCAAAACGTCAATTTGCCGGACTATTCTGTGTTTGGTCCCGCAACGGAAGTGCATTAATTTCCCTTAGCAGCCGGTTAAACACCGGCTTTTTTTATCGGCACGATATGAAAAAATGAGATTCTTCTCTCATCCCGGGCAATATAATAATCCGTGATGAAAACAGGTTTTACGTTACACCATTAATCCTTGCTTACCATTATGCTCACTAATGCTGCAGCGCGTAATAGCCGCTAAATGATTGTTTATTACCTGGGAATATTGCTTTGAAATCGATTCCAGTTGCTACATATGGAACACATTACGGTTGTTAATTCAGGGTTAATTAAAGCGGTTATCCGCGTTTTAAACCCTAACGTAAGAAATATGTAAGCAGCTTCAGATTAATCCGGGCAATAAAATTAATTTATTTTTTTATTTGAATTAGGTAATCTTGCCACTACAGTTTATTTAACCCCCTTAAGCAAGGACATTGTGATGAGTGACGCATTTAAAGTTCTGAACAACATTCGCACATTACGTGCACAGGCTCGTGAACTGCCATTGAGCGATCTGGAAGAAATTCTGGAAAAATTAACGGTTGTCGTGACTGAACGTCGTGACGAAGTAAACGCTGAAGAAGCGCAGAACCGCGAAAAAGAAGAGAAGCTGTCTAAATATCGCGAAATGCTGCTGGCTGATGGTATTGACCCGAACGAATTACTGGGCGCTCTGGAAGTTGGTAAAAAACGCGCTAAGCGTGCACCACGCCCGGCAAAATATTCCTACACCGACGAAAACGGTGAAGTAAAATCATGGACCGGACAGGGCCGTACACCAGCAGCGATTAAAAAAGCGCTGGATTCAGGTAAAAGCCTCGACACTTTCCTGATCAAATAATCCGCACAATCCTTGTAAGTGGGAGCCGGGGGCAAATGCCCCCGGCTTTTTTGTTGTTTTTATTTCTTTATGAGCAACAACACCTTTAGCCCAACGTAACGTCTGCCTCTGGCGCAGAGGTGGCGTCCGGGTGCCCGCTTCTGGCATAATGCCCGCTGTTTTTTCCTCCACTGCGTAACAAAGGTCAATGCCGTGTTAGTTTCCAGCAATATCACCATGCAGTTCGGCAGTAAGCCGCTGTTCGAAAATATCTCCGTTAAATTTGGCGGCGGTAATCGTTACGGTTTAATCGGTGCGAACGGCAGCGGTAAATCTACCTTTATGAAAATACTGGGCGGCGATTTGGCGCCAACGGGTGGAAATGTTCCCCTCGACCCAAATGAGCGTATCGGTAAGTTACGTCAGGACCAATTTGCCTTCGAGCAATATAGTGTGCTGGACACCGTGATCATGGGCCACAATGAATTGTGGGCAGTGAAGCAAGAGCGTGACCGTATATATGCATTGCCAGAAATGAGCGAAGAGGAAGGCTATAAAGTGGCCGACCTTGAAGTCGAATACGGCGAGATGGACGGTTACAGTTCAGAATCACGTGCCGGTGAATTATTACTGGGCGTTGGCATTCCTGTGGAGCAGCATTACGGTCCGATGAGCGAAATTGCGCCGGGCTGGAAATTGCGTGTCCTTTTAGCGCAGGCATTATTTGCCAATCCTGATATTTTGTTGCTCGATGAACCGACCAACAACCTGGATATCAATACCATTCGTTGGTTGGAGCAAGTGCTCAACGAACGTAACAGCACCATGATCATCATTTCGCATGACCGTCACTTCCTGAATATGGTGTGCACGCACATGGCGGATCTGGATTACGGTGAACTGCGCGTTTATCCGGGTAATTATGACGAATATATGACCGCGGCTACCCAGTCACGCGAACGTTTATTATCGGATAACGCCAAGAAGAAAGCGCAAATTGCCGATCTGCAATCGTTTGTTAGCCGTTTTAGCGCCAACGCCTCTAAATCGCGTCAGGCGACTTCGCGTGCCAAACAGATTGATAAAATTAAGCTGGAAGAAGTTAAAGCCTCTAGCCGTCAAAACCCGTTTATCCGTTTTGATCAGGATAAGAAGCTGTTCCGTAATGCGCTGGAAGTTGAAGCGCTGACCAAAGGTTTTGATAACGGTCCGCTGTTTAATAAACTCAACCTGATGTTAGAAGTCGGCGAGAAATTGGCGATTCTCGGTGCCAACGGTATCGGTAAAACTACGCTGCTGAAAACGCTGGTCGGTGAACATACGCCGGATAGCGGCACAGTGAAATGGTCTGAGAATGCGCGCATTGGTTATTACGGCCAGGATCACGCGGAAGACTTCGCTGACGATCTGACGGTATTCGACTGGATGAGCCAGTGGAAGCAGGAAGGCGATGACGAACAGGCGGTGCGCAGTATTCTTGGTCGTCTGCTGTTTGGTCACGACGAGATCAACAAGCCCGCTAAGGTGCTGTCCGGTGGTGAGAAGGGTCGCATGCTGTTCGGCAAGCTGATGATGCAAAAGCCAAACATCCTGATTATGGATGAACCGACTAACCACCTGGATATGGAATCGATCGAGTCGCTCAACATGGCGCTGGAGATGTACGAAGGCACCCTGATTTTCGTCTCGCACGACCGTGAGTTTGTGAGCTCGCTGGCTACCCGCGTGATGGAGATGAAAGCCGATCGTATTATCGACTTCACGGGTAATTATGAAGATTACCTGCGCAGTCAGGGCATTGTTTAAGGTTTGTTAGGTTTCGGCGCCGATCAGGCGAAAATGCCGGGTCGCTGCGTAACGACGGTGTAAATATTTCCCTGTAACCTCGGCCGCCGCATCCCTGCGGCGGAGGCTTTACTCCGGACCCGGCATACACGCCTTTATGCACGTCAGCTGCCAGCGTTATACCTCGCGTAAGGTCGTCATTCTTGGCGACCTTGTTCACCACACACTTCACAATGCGCATCCTGCGCCACCTTCATGCTGCGGAACTCCGCGCTCATCGCGTCGTACATCAATAAGCGTGCGCTAGCGGGTTGACCGAACGCCGTCAGCACTTTTAAGGTTTCCATCGCCTGCATAGCACCGACCACACCCACCAACGGCGCCATCACGCCAGCTTCCACGCAACTTAACACCTGATCGCCAAACAAACGGCTGATGCAGCGATAACACGGCTCGCCGGGCTGCCAGGTAAACACGCTGAGCTGGCCTTCCATGCGAATCGCTGCGCCGGAAATCAGCGGCACCTTGTGCTGAAAACAGAGGCGGTTGATCTGCTCGCGGGTATCGACGTTATCGGTGCAATCCACCACCGCATCATGGCGCGCAATTAATGTGCTGAGCTGCGCGTCATCCAGCTGCGCATCAATCGGCTCCAGCTGGCAATGCGGATTAATTGCCGCCAATTGCTGCTGCGCCGAGGCGACTTTCGCTACGCCAATTTTCGCATCACTGTGCAGGATCTGGCGCTGGAGATTACTGAGGCTAACGCTATCGAAATCGAGCAACGTGAGATGTCCCACACCCGCCGATGCCAGATAGGGCGCCGCCGCACAGCCGAGTCCGCCGAGGCCGATCACCAACACCTGTGCCGCCTTTAGCTTTTCCTGTCCATCAAAATCAAAACCGCGCAGGACAATCTGACGGTTATAGCGCAGCATCTCTTCATCGCTCAACTCAACGCTCATTAGCCCTCCAGCAGGCTATTAAAGGCTTCGATCTCCACCCATTCGCCCGGTTCCACATCGCCGCGATCGCGCTCCAGCACCACAAAGCAGTTGGCCAGTGCGAACGAGCTGAACACGTGCGAACCTTGCGGACCGGTGCTGCGCACTTCCAGCACGCCATCGTCACCGCGGCTGAGAATCGCACGCTGGAAGTCGAGACGACCCGGCGATTTCTTCAAACGCTGGGTGGCGCGCGCACGTTGGCGTAGCGGCATGATGCGCGTGGTTTGGCCGGTTAAGGTGGCCAGCAGCGGCTGGACCAATTGATAGAAGGTTACCGCCGCAGAAACCGGATTGCCCGGTAAACCGCAGAACCAGCTGTTGGCCAGGCGACCAAAAGCAAAGGGTTTGCCCGGTTTGATCGCCAGTTTCCAGAAGGTAATAGCGCCGAGCTCTTCCAGTATCGCACGGGTGAAATCGGCTTCGCCAACCGACACGCCGCCGGTGCTGATCACCACATCGGCCTGGCGATCGGCTTCGGTAAAGGCGGTACGCAGCGCCGCCTGATCGTCAGCAATCACACCGAGATCGATCACTTCGCAGCCCAGCTTGTTAAGCATTAACGCCACGGTAAAGCGGTTGGTATCGTAAATCTGACCTTCCGCCAGCGGCTGGCCGACCGCCTGCAGTTCATCGCCGGTGGAGAAGATTGCCACGCGCAGTTTGCGCAGCACGCTGACTTCAGCAATCCCCAGCGACGCCAGCAGCGGCAGTTCGGCCGCACCAAGGCGCACTCCGGCGTCCAGCACCTGTTTGCCCGCCTGAATGTCTTCACCGATGCGACGAATATTTTGCGCAGCCTGCACCGGCGCGGTAATGACAATGCCGCCGTCGCGTTGCTCCGTTTGCTCCTGCATCACCACGGCATCACAACCGGCGGGAATTGGCGCGCCGGTCATGATGCGGATCACGCTGCCCGCGGGCCACGCACCGTTAAACGGCGCACCGGCGAAGGCTTTACCGGCCACCGGGAACACGCGATCGGGTGCGATGTCGGCCAGACGCAGCGCGTAACCATCCATCGCCGAGTTATCAAACGAGGGCACATCGAGCGGCGAGTTGATCGGCCTGGCGGTGATACGTCCGGCGGCCTCAAACAGCGAGACGTTGATCGAATCGCTAATCGGCGTCAACTGTTGCAGCATCTTTTGCTGCGCGTCTTCGAGGGAGATTAATCCTGCGGTAAAAGGTTCCATGTCCATCTCTGTCTGGTTAATTTCAGATGCGGTCTATTATGGGTAATGCGTGGCCGTTAAGCGAGAGTGCACTTTACTCAATCAATGCACATTCCGTAGCGGCGCAATTTATTGCGCGATAAATCGCGCCGCTACGGAATGTGCGAATGGTAAAGGGGTTTTCCTGTTTTACAGGTGCGCATCCGCTAAGCACATCACAACCAAAAAAGCATAATCCACAATAAAAGGTTATGACCGCGCAGGCAGTTTCTGCTTTACAAGATGAGGGTGCCTTTCTATAGTCGAAAATTGCCAAAAAAAGATGAAAACCATTCTAAATCAGTGTTTTTGGTTCTGATTCCTTAACAGGGTACCGGTTATGGCTAAAGCAGTTATCGCAATTCACGGCGGTGCAGGCGCGATTACGCGTGCGGCAATGAGCGCCGAAAAAGAGCAGCACTATCGTCAGCAACTCACCGCAATCGTTACCGCAGGCCAGCAAATTCTTGCGGCGGGCGGCAGCGCGTTAGATGCCGTTACCGAAGCCGTACGCCTGCTGGAAGAGTGTCCGCTGTTTAACGCGGGCAAGGGCGCGGTGTTCACCCATCAGGGCACGCATGAACTCGATGCCAGCATTATGGATGGTCGCACGCTGGACGTCGGCGCGGTCGCGGGCGTCAGCCACATCCGCAATCCGATTCTGGCGGCGCGTAAGGTGCTGGAGAACAGCCCGCACGTACTGTTTATCGGTGCGGGCGCAGAAGCTTTCGCCGCTGAGCAAGGTTTAGCGCCGGTCGACGCCGATTTCTTCTCCACGCCGGAGCGCTGGGAGCAGCTGCAGCGCGCGCTGCACAGCCAGCAGATGGTGCTGGATCACGATGGCGAAGCAAACAGTCACAGCGACGATCCGCTGGACCCGGATCGCAAATTCGGCACCGTCGGTGCGGTCGCGCTCGATCTTCAGGGTAATCTGGCGGCCGCCACCTCAACCGGCGGCATGACCAACAAACAGGCCGGTCGCGTGGGCGATTCGCCTTTGGTCGGCGCAGGCTGCTACGCCAGCAACGACACCGTAGCGGTCTCCTGTACCGGTACCGGCGAAGTGTTTATCCGTACGCTCGCCGCTTACGACGTGGCGGCGCAGATGCATTACGCCGGTCGCTCGTTGCAACAGGCCACCGCCAACGTCATTCATGACAAAGTGCAGGAGCTGGAAGGCAGCGGCGGGCTGATTGCCATTGACGCCGCAGGCAATGTGGCGCTGCCGTTTAACAGCGAAGGTATGTATCGCGGATTCGCCTATGTGAATGGCGATGTTGAGGTAGCGATTTACCGCGACAGCTAAGGAGCAGGCATGACGGACCAACAGCTGCAGTTTGCGCCGGAGCAGGTTCTGGCGGTGCGCGATCTTAACGTGCGCTTTGAGCATGAAGGGCGCATTACCGAAGCGGTACGCAACCTGTCGCTCGACCTGCATCGCGGTGAAACCCTGGCGCTGGTGGGCGAATCCGGCTCGGGCAAATCCGTCACCTCGCTGGCGCTGATGCGCTTGATTCAGCAGGCCGGCGGCGAAGTGAGCGGAGATATCCAGCTGCGGCGTCGCAATGGCGAGGTGCTGGATGTGATGCGCGCGTCGAACGGTCAGATGCGCAAAGTGCGCGGCGCCGATATGGCGATGATCTTTCAGGAGCCGATGACCTCGCTCAACCCGGTGTTCACCGTCGGCGAGCAGATTGCGGAATCCATCCGTCTGCATCAGGGCAAAAGTCACCAGCAGGCGCTGGCGGAAGCGCGGCGCATGCTCGATCTGGTGCGCATTCCCGAAGCGCAAAATGTGTTATCACGCTATCCGCATCAACTTTCAGGCGGCATGCGCCAGCGCGTGATGATTGCCATGGCGCTGTCGTGCAAACCGGCGCTGCTGATTGCCGACGAACCTACCACCGCACTCGACGTCACTATTCAGGCGCAAATTCTGCAGTTGATCCGCGTGCTGCAAAAAGAGATGCAGATGGGGGTGATTTTCATCACCCATGATATGGGCGTGGTGGCGGAGATGGCCGATCGCGTGCAGGTGATGTATCGCGGCGATGTGGTAGAGCGCGCGTCGGTGCAGCAGCTGTTTGCCGACCCGCAGCAGCCCTATACCCGCGCGTTGCTGGCGGCGGTGCCCAAACTGGGGGCGATGCATGGTCAGCCGCTACCGGCTAAATTTCCCTTATTGCATAGCAACGGACGTGAAGAACAGGCCGCGCCGCAGGACACGGTACGTCACGATCGACCGCCGATTTTGCAGGTGCGCGATTTAGTCACGCGCTTTGATATTCGCGGCGGTTTGCTCAATCGCGTTAAACGCCGCGTGCACGCGGTGGAGAAAGTCAGTTTCGATCTCCATGCCGGTGAAACGCTGGCGCTGGTGGGGGAATCCGGCTGCGGAAAATCCACTACCGGGCGTTCGCTGCTGCGGCTGGTAGCCAGCCAGGGCGGCACCATTACTTTTGACGGCCAACGCATCGATGCGCTGCAGGGCAATGCGCTGGCGTCGCTGCGTCGCGATATCCAGTTTATCTTCCAGGATCCTTACGCCTCGCTCGATCCGCGTTTGACCGTGGGTTTTTCGATCATGGAACCGCTGCTGGTGCACAAAACGCTGGATCGCCGTCAGGCGGAGAAACGCGTTGCCTGGCTGCTGGAGCGTGTCGGCCTGCTGCCGGAACATGCGCAGCGCTATCCGCACGAATTTTCCGGCGGCCAGCGCCAGCGCATCTGCATTGCGCGCGCGCTGGCGCTCAATCCCAAAGTGGTGATCGCCGATGAATCGGTGTCGGCGCTGGATGTGTCGATTCAGGCGCAAATCATCAACCTGATGCTCGATTTACAGCGTGAATTTGGTATCGCTTTCTTATTTATCTCGCACGATATGGCGGTGGTGGAACGCATCAGCCATCGCGTGGCGGTGATGTATCTCGGACAAATTGTGGAGATGGGGCCGCGTCAGGCGGTATTTGAGCAGCCGCGCCATCCCTACACCAAAAAACTGATGGCCGCAGTGCCGGTGGCCGATCCGGCCCATCGGCATCGTGAGCGGGCGCTGATGGTGGATGAGATCCCCAGCCCGATTCGCCCGCTGGGCGATGAGCCAGAAGTGGCGCCTTTACTGGAAGTGGCACCGGGCCATTTTGTCGCCCGGCACGCAATTAGCGGCGCCTGAGCAGCAAATAACCGCACATCTTTGGATGTCGCGCATGACAGGGATTACAGGAGAACGATAACGATGCACCATATTATGCGAAAAGGGGTTATCACTGCCGGTTTGTTGAGTTCGGCGCTGGCGCTGCCCGCGTGGGCGGCGAAAGATGCGGTGATTGCGGTGGCCTCGACCTTTACCACGCTCGATCCGTATGACGCTAACGATACGCTGTCGCAGGCGGTGGCGAAGTCCTTCTATCAGGGCTTGTTCGGCTTCGATAAAGACATGAAGCTGACCAACGTGCTGGCGGAAAGTTATCAGGCGAGCAGCGACGGCCTGACGTACACCATCAAGCTGCGCGCCGGCGTGAAATTCCAGGACGGCACCGACTTCAATGCCGAAGCGGTGAAGGTGAACCTTGATCGCGCCAGCAATCCGGATAACCATCTCAAACGCTATAACCTGTTCAAATATATCGCCACCACCGAAGTGGTCGATCCGACCACGGTGAAAATCACCCTGAAGCAGCCGTTCTCGGCCTTCATCAACAACCTCGCGCATCCGGCGGCGGTGATGATCTCGCCGACCGCGCTGAAGAAATATGGCAAGGATATCGGCTTCCATCCGGTAGGAACCGGCCCGTTTGCCTTTGATACCTGGAACCAGACCGACTTCGTGAAAGTGAAAAAGTGGGACGGCTACTGGAAAAAAGGCTATCCGAAGCTGGATAGCATTACCTGGCGTCCGGTGGTGGATAACAACACCCGCGCGGCGATGCTGCAAACGGGCGAAGCGAGCTTTGCTTTCCCGGTGCCGTTCGAGCAGGCCAAACTGCTGGAAGGCAACAGCAAGCTCGATGTGGTCACCACGCCGTCAATCATGCAGCGCTACATCAGCCTCAACGTGACGCAAAAGCCGTTTGATAATCCGAAAGTGCGTGAAGCGCTGGAGTACGCCATCAACCGTCAGGCACTGGCAAAAGTCGCCTTTGCCGGTTACGCCACGCCAGCCACCGGCATCGTGCCGCCGAGCATCGACTTTGCGCAGAGCTATCCGGCAATCAAATATGATCCAGCCAAAGCGCGCGAACTGCTGAAAGAAGCGGGCTTCCCGAACGGTTTCGAAACCACGTTGTGGTCATCGCACAACCACAGTACCGCGCAGAAAGTGCTGCAATTCACCCAGCAGCAGCTGGCGCAGGTGGGCGTGAAGGTGAAAGTGACGGCGATGGATGCCGGTCAGCGTGCCGCTGAAGTAGAGAGCAAAGGGCAGAAAGAGAGCGGTGTACGCATGTTCTACACCGGCTGGTCCGCCTCGACCGGTGAAGCTGATTGGGCGCTGACGCCGCTGTTCGCCACCACTTCATGGCCGCCAGCCATCTTCAACACCGCCTTCTACAGCAATCCGCAGGTGGATAAAGATCTCGCCGATGCGCTGAAAACCACCGATCGCGACCAGAAAGCTAAGCTGTACAAAGACGCGCAGGATCGCATCTGGAACGATCATCCGTGGATCCCGCTGGTGGTGGAACAACTGCTGTCAGCCAACAATAAAAACCTCAGCGGTTTTTATGTCATGCCCGATACCTCATTCAATTTTGATGAGGCCGATCTGAAGTAACAGACGCGGCCAGCCTTAGCGGGCTGGCCGATGCTGCGCAGGACTTCGCATGCTCAACTATTTTCTCAAACGATTACTGGGACTGATTCCCACGCTGCTGATTGTGGCGGTGCTGGTGTTCCTGTTCGTCCATTTGCTGCCAGGCGATCCGGCGCGCCTGATTGCCGGCCCGGAAGCGGATGCCTCAGTGGTGGCGCTGGTGCGTCAGGATCTCGGCCTCGATCAGCCGCTGCTCAAGCAGTTCTGGCACTTTATGATCAATGCGGTGCAGGGCGATTTCGGCCATTCGCTGGTCTCGAAACGTCCGGTAATTGACGAAATTGCCGCGCGCTTTTTCCCGACGCTGTGGCTGACACTCAGCAGCATGGTGTGGGCGGTGATATTCGGTATGGCGATTGGCATCACCTCGGCGGTGTGGCGCAATCGCTGGCCGGATCGCATCGGCATGACGCTGGCGGTGTCAGGCATCTCGTTCCCGGCGTTTGCGCTCGGCATGCTGCTGATGCAGGTGTTTTCCGTCGAGCTCGGCTGGTTGCCGACCGTTGGCGCGGATAGCTGGAAACACTACATTTTGCCATCGATCACCTTGGGTGCTGCGGTGGCGGCGGTGATGGCACGCTTCACCCGCGCGTCGTTTGTGGAGGTGATGCAGGAAGATTACATGCGCACCGCGCGCGCCAAAGGAGTGCGCGAATCGCTGGTGGTGGTGAAACACGGCCTGCGCAACGCGATGATCCCGGTGGTCACCATGATGGGCCTGCAGTTTGGTTTCCTGCTCGGCGGCTCGATTGTGGTGGAAGTGGTGTTCAACTGGCCAGGCCTGGGCCGCTTGCTGGTGGATTCGGTCGAGATGCGCGATTACCCGGTGATTCAGGCCGAAGTGCTGCTGTTCTCGCTCGAGTTCATCCTGATTAACCTGATTGTCGATGTGCTGTACGCGGCAATCAACCCGGCAATTCGCTACAAGTAAGGAGTTGCAATTGAAGAACTGGCGACGAGCCGCGGCATTGAAAACCCTGCCGACTATCACGGAAAACCGGGTACGCACGCCGTGGCGCGAATTCTGGCGACGCTTTCGCCGTCAGCATGTGGCGCTGCTGGCCGGACTGTTTGTGCTGCTGCTGATCGTGGTGGCATTTATCGCGCCGCTGATTGCGCCGTTTGATGCGGAAAACTATTTCGATTACGACCGGCTAAACGAAGGGCCGTCGCTGATGCACTGGTTTGGCGTTGACTCGCTGGGGCGCGATATCTTCAGCCGTGTGCTGGTGGGCACGCGTATCTCGCTGATCGCCGGTTTCTTCTCGGTGGCGATCGGCGCGCTGATCGGCACCGTTTTAGGTCTGCTGGCGGGCTATTACGAAGGCTGGTGGGATCGCATCACCATGCGTATCTGCGATGTGCTGTTCGCTTTCCCCGGCATTCTGCTGGCGATTGCGGTGGTGGCGATTATGGGCAGCGGCATGAGCAACGTGATTGTCGCGGTGGCGATCTTCAGCATTCCGGCGTTTGCCCGTTTGGTGCGCGGCAATACGCTGGTGCTGAAACATCAAACCTATATTGAGTCGGCACGCAGTATTGGCGCGTCGGACTGGACCATAATTATGCGTCACATCCTGCCCGGCACGGTGTCGTCGATTGTGGTCTATTTCACCATGCGTATCGGTACCTCGATTATCACGGCGGCGAGTTTGTCCTTTCTCGGCCTCGGCGCGCAGCCGCCCACGCCGGAGTGGGGCGCGATGCTCAATGAAGCGCGCGCCGATATGGTAATTGCGCCGCATGTCGCCATCTTCCCTAGCCTGGCGATTTTCCTCACCGTGCTGGCGTTTAACCTGCTGGGTGATGGTTTGCGTGATGCGCTGGATCCCAAATTGAAGACCTGATGGTGGGTCCGGTCGCCATTTATGGCGACCTCTTCAATAACCGCACCACTCCGGTCTTAAAACGTTTCCCAATTGTCATTACTGTGCGCGGCGGCAGGCTGCGCGCGGGTTGGTGTTATCACCGGTTTCACCACTTTCGCCACCGTTGCAGTCGCCTGGCGCGTGCCGGTTTTGAAGCGGGCTACCGCAGAAGAGAGGCTGCTGGCCTGCTGCTCCAGCGACGCTGAGGCGTTAGCCGATTCCTGCACCAGCGTGGCGTTCTGCTGCGTGACGCGATCCATCTCGTTCACCGCCTGACCAATCTGGTCGATGCCGCGGCTCTGCTCATCGGACGCTGAAGCAATCTCGCCCATGATATCGGTGACGCGGGTAACAGCGCTGACGATTTCCTGCATGGTTTCACCGGCGCTGCTCACCTGCTGCGAACCGGTGTTGACACGCTGCACGGAATTCTCAATCAGCAGTTTGATCTCTTTCGCCGCCTGAGCGCTGCGCTGTGCCAGATTGCGCACTTCACCCGCTACCACGGCAAAACCACGGCCTTGTTCACCGGCGCGCGCCGCTTCAACTGCCGCGTTGAGCGCGAGGATGTTGGTCTGGAAGGCGATGCCATCAATCACGCTGGTGATATCGGCGATTTTCTTCGAGCTGTCGGCGATATCGCGCATGGTTTTCACCACACCATCCACCACATTGCCGCCTTTATCAGCGGTTTCCGAAGCGGTTTTCGCCAGCTGCGTGGCCTGACGCGCGTTATCGGCATTCTGTTTCACCGTGGCGGTAAGCTGTTCCATACTGGCGGCGGTCTCTTCCAGCGATGCCGCTTGTTGCTCGGTGCGTGAAGAGAGATCGTTATTGCCGGTGGCAATCTCGCTGGCGCTGCCAAAAATCGCATCCGCGCTATCACGCACATTGTTAATGGTGCTGAGCAGCGACTGCTGCATATGGTTGAGGCTGGCGGCAATCGATGCCATTTCACTGCGGCCTTCCACCTGCAAACGGGCGGAGAGATCGCCGTCGGCGAAGCGCTCCATCTGCTGCTGCACCTGCTTCATCGGTGCCAGCAGGATGCGACGCACCAGAATCCACACCGCAACCAGCAACAGCACCACAACTATCGCCATCACGGCGACCAACACCAGCATGTGCTGATAGTTATTATCATATTCCGCATTGCGCTCGGCCAGCAGCTGCACGTTGTGCTCGCGCCATTGCTTGTACGCGACTTCCAGATCGTCCTGCGCCTGCTGGGCGTCAAGGTTGCCATAGGCGGCGTAATCATTGGCTTTCAGGAACGCTGCCGACTGTTTCAGTAATTCTGCGAAGGCAGCAAATTTAGCGTCGACTACACTGGCTGAATCAGCGCTTTGTCCGGCAATGCGCGGCATGCTCTGGTAGAGGTCATAATGTTGCTTTGCTTCATCCAGTGACGCACCCGCGCTGATCAGCAGTTTGTTGATGGCGGCGACGGACGCTTCATCCGTTTGTTTTTTCAGGATACGAATGGCGACGCGGTTAATGATTACGCGCGTTTTCACCAGCGTTTGCCAACCGTCGGCCAGCTCACGCTGCTGATGTGACAGCTGATTACTGGTGGTGAAATTATGCTGTCCGGTAATCAGTGATGATAAAAACAGCGAGCCGGAAATCGCCTGCATCGCGGTGAAAACCACCAATATCATCATGATGGCTGTCACAATTTTCATTCGTTTAAACATAGGTGCGTCTCTGAGGAAGTAGGCTGATATCCAGGTTATCGGTATAAAAGCAAATCGCTTAAGTGCCAGCAGGAAATAATTACGTCACGGGACGATGAGAGGCGGGAAAAACAGATGAAAGCGTTTAACTACGAGCAGGATTTCAAGCACATCAATTTTCGCCAGCAGCCTGAGCTGTATCAGGTGGGGCGCGGCGAGCAGGGCGTGCTGATGGTCGAACCCTATAAAAGTGAGATTCTGCCGCACTGGCGTTTTCGCACCGTCGAGCTGGCAAAAGAATCTTCACAGCAGATTATGCAGCTATTTGAGGCATATCGCGCGCAGGACGATTTTGTCGGTATGGACATGGCGCGCAAATATATTCAGATGGGTTATACGCGTGCACGCCGCTACAGTAATCATCAGGGCGGGCGTAAATATGACGAGGCGGGCAACGAACTGCCGCGTACCACAGAAAAAGAGAAGGCCGCTGCGGCGGCCGTTTTCAAAGCGTGCTGGGATAAACTGCGCGCGGATACAGACTATCTGGCGCGCAAGCGTGCGCACCAGCAGAAGTATGGTTAAACGCGCGTGCCCCACAGATCGTATTCATCGGCGTGTTCCACTTTAACGCGGACCACGTCGCCGACTTTCACCTGACGATCGCCGTTCAGATAAACCGCGCCATCGATTTCCGGGGCGTCAGCCATGCTGCGTCCCACCGCGCCTTCTTCGTCCACTTCATCAATCAGCACCAGCACTTCGCGGCCGATTTTCTCCTGCAGCCGTTCGCTGGAGATCTTCTGCTGCAGCTGCATGAAGCGATCAAAACGATCCTGCTTCACGTCGTCCGGTACCTGATCCGGCAGCTGGTTAGCAGTTGCGCCATCTACCGGGCTGTACTGGAAGCAGCCAACGCGATCGAGGCGCGCTTCCCGCAGGAAGTCGAGCAGCATCTGGAAATCTTCTTCGGTTTCACCGGGGAAACCGACGATAAAGGTTGAACGCAGCGTCAGCTCCGGACAGATTTCACGCCAGCGCTTAATGCGCTCCAGCGTACGCTCTACCGCGCCGGGACGCTTCATCAGCTTGAGGATGCGCGGGCTGGCGTGCTGCAGCGGAATATCGAGGTACGGCAGAATCTTGCCTTCGGCCATCAGCGGGATCACATCATCCACATGCGGATAAGGATAAACATAGTGCAGACGCACCCACACGCCGAGTTTGGCTAACTGCTCGCACAGGCTCACCATGCTGGTTTTCACCGGCGATCCGTTCCAGAAACCGGTGCGATGTTTAACATCCACGCCGTAAGCGGAGGTGTCTTGTGAGATTACCAGCAGCTCTTTCACGCCCGCTTCGACCAGACGTTTAGCTTCGTCGAGCACCGAACCGATTGGGCGGCTATCAAGATCGCCACGCATTGATGGAATGATGCAGAAGGTGCAGCGATGGTTGCAGCCTTCGGAAATTTTCAGGTAAGCGTAATGACGCGGCGTCAGTTTGACACCTTGCTCTGGCACTAAACTCAGGAACGGATTGTGTTCTGGTTTCGGCACATAAGTGTGCACATGCGACAGCACCTGCTCGTAGCTGTGCGGGCCAGTGATCTCCAGCACTTTCGGATGCACTTCGCGGATCTGATCCACTTTGGCACCGAGGCAACCGGTGACGATCACTTTGCCGTTCTCGTTCAGCGCTTCACCAATCGCTTCCAGAGATTCCTGTACGGCGCTGTCAATAAATCCACAGGTGTTAACGATGACGATCTCCGCATCATCGTAGCGTGGCACCACGTCATAGCCTTCAGTACGCAGCTCCGTCAGGATGCGTTCAGAGTCGACGAGGTTTTTCGGACAGCCGAGGGAGACGAACCCCACGCGCGGTGGATTTTTGACATGGCTCATAAGGATAAAAATTCATCATAATTAGTGTGGATAGGGGGGCGATTGTACAGAGGTTGCCGGGGAAAATGTATAGGCTGTGTAAGAATCTCCTTATGGGGTAACTAATGCATGATGATTGTGCTTAACTCTGTTGGCGGTGCGGCTCACTCGCTGGCGCAATGGCCCTCTGTGGCGATCCGAGTTGTGTAAGCTGGCGCCTTTTGCTTAAATGTTGGGTCGGTGAAGGTAAGTTGTTATCTTCACTGAAAATTTCAAATCGCACTGATAGTGAATCCTCACTGCCAGGGCAGAAGTGGATAATGTGAGAGCAGACATATGCAAGAGATCGTCAAAGGTTTTCTGAATTTTCAACAGAATGTGTTCCCTGAAAGGAAGGATCTTTTCAAAAGTTTGGCATCCAACCAAAATCCCAAAGCCCTGTTTATCTCCTGCTCAGACAGCCGTCTGGTGCCAGAGCTGGTGACGCAGTCGGAGCCGGGTCAGCTGTTCGTGATCCGAAACGCCGGTAATATCGTGCCACCGTTTGGTCCAGAGCCGGGCGGCGTGTCCGCAACCATTGAGTACGCGGTTGTCGCTTTGGGCGTGACCGAAATTATTATTTGTGGTCACTCTAACTGCGGTGCCATGAACGCCATTGCTTCCAATGCCGATCTCGAAACCATGCCCGCGGTCGATCACTGGTTGCACTACGCCAACGCGGCGAAAGCGGTGGTGGAAGAGCGTAACTACGATTCCGTTGAGAAGCGTCTCAACGAAATGGTGAAAGAGAACGTGATTGCGCAGCTGAACAATATCAAAACACACCCTTCCGTAGCGGTAGCGCTGCGTAAAGGCAAAATTCGCCTGCATGGATGGGTTTATGATATTGAGAGTGGCGGAATCATTGCCCTGACCAAAGGCGGTGAATCCTTTATTTCGCTGTCGGAAAACCCGGAAACCTGCTTCGAGTAATTCCGCCTAACCACCTGCATTGCAGGTGGTTATCCTCGCAACAGTGCGCCAATCACACTCAACGATCTGCGTCCGGGCATCGACGAGATGGTACGCGATGCGCTGACCTTCCCCGCACAGTAAATTCTCGCCCGGCGGCGTGCCGGGCTTAATGTTTTGTAAATCCTGCACATCCTTTGTCACGCGCTGACTACGCTTTACGGCAGACTGCGATAAAGGAGAATGCCATGCGTTTACTGCCCGCCGCGCTGCTGTTTGGCGCTTTAAGCACGTCCTTACCGTTATTCGCTGCCGATGTGCAGGTTCAGGTGCTTCAGGACAAGCTCGACCATCCGTGGTCCGTGGCTTTTCTACCCGATAATCAAACGCTGTTAATCACTGAACGATCCGGCCAGCTGCGCAGCTGGCAGCCGGGTAAAGGCTTGTCGCCACCGATCGGCGGGGTGCCGAAGGTGTGGGCGAATCGTCAGGGTGGCTTGCTGGATGTGGTGCTGGCACCGGACTTCGCCGAAAGCCGCCGCGTGTGGCTCAGCTACACCACCGCCGATGCCAGCGGTCGGGCGGGTGGCGTGGTGGGTTATGGCCGCCTGAGCGATGACAACCGTCAGCTGAGTGACTTTAAAGTGGTGCTGGAGCAAACGCCGAAGCTGTCGGGCGGCGCCAATATCGGCACGCGACTGGCATTTGATCGCCAGGGCTTTCTCTATATCGCCTTCGGTGACAACTTTGCCAGCAGCAGCGCGCAACAGCTGGATAAGCTCTCCGGTAAAATCGTGCGTCTGACCAAAGACGGTGAAATCCCGCCGGACAATCCGTTTGTTGATCGTCAAGGCGCGCGCGCGGAAATCTGGTCCTACGGCATGCGCAATCCGCAAGGGCTGGCGCTCAATCCGTGGACGCAGCAAATGTGGGAAAGCGAACACGGCCCGCGCGGTGGTGATGAGGTCAACATCCCCGAGAAAGGCAAGAATTACGGCTGGCCGCTGGCGACGCACGGCATTGATTACAGCGGGCAGAAAGTGCCGGAAGCAAAGGGCAGTGAAGTGGAAGGCACTGAGCAACCGCTGCATTTCTGGAAAGTCTCGCCGGCCATCAGCGGCATGGCGTTCTACAACAGCGCGCGTTTCCCGCAGTGGAAAAATTCCCTGTTTATTGGTGCGCTGAAAGAGAAGAGTTTGATTCGCTTGCAGGTCAACGGCGAGAAAGTGGTGGAGGAGCAGAGATTGCTGGAAAATCGTGGCGAGCGTATTCGAGATGTGCGTCAAGGCCCGGATGGTTATCTGTACGTGCTAACCGATGAATCCAACGGCAAGCTGCTGAAAGTGGGGCTGCCAGACACAGCCAGCGCCCCACGCGGTTAAATTAGCGAGCCCAGTTACACACTTCCCATCCGCGCTGTTGTGCTTCCTGCAGCAGCAGCGGATTGGGATTGACCACCCACGCATGATCGGCATGTGCCAGCAGCGGTAAATCATTCATCGAATCGCTGTAAGCCCAGGTGCGTTCAAAGCGTTGATCTTGCTGTAACGCTTTCCAGTCACTGAGGCGTGTCACTTTACCTTCACGATAGGTCATGGTGCCGTAGGTTTGTCCGCTGTAGCGTTCATCCACCACTTCCACGCCAATCGCCAGCGCGCCGTGTACACCAAGGCGTTCGGCGATGGGCACCGCAAGATGATCGCCGCTGGCGGTGATGATCATTACCGTGTCGCCGCGCTGCTGGTGCCACTCAATACGCTCGCGGGCGGCAGGGAACACGCGCGGCATGATGTCGCGATGGATAAAGCGGCGTACCCAGCCTTCAACGGTCATCGTAGCCATGCCGGCGAGTGGCGCCAGCGTGGTGTTCATATACTCTTCAATGGATAACGTACCGGTGTGATATTGCTCCATCAGGATTTTCTCCTGCTGGATGATCTCTTCGGGGGCAAAGCCCTGTGAAACCAACCAGCGCAGCCAGAGGCTGGTGCTGTCTTCACAAATCAGGGTTTCGTCCAAATCGAAAATGGCTAAGTCCATCGCGGCTCTCCTCAGGCTGACTGAGTTCAGGTTAGCGGAAATTTGTGACTGGCTTAACCGTTCTGCGAAAAATCGGAATTACACGCAAATTTTTTCGGAAGTCAGATGGGCAAAAGTGGCGGCGCTGCGCGGTTGGTGCCAGGGTTACTCTAATAAACTCTATAAAACTTTACGATTGAGCGGTTTTTTTCGCTGGCCTGAACCGTTAGCGTGGGGCAAGACATGTCTTGCCTGCAAGAAAACCGAGATTTAACAAGGACAATCTGGTCACGCTCATGAGAAAAAACACCTTCGCTTCTGTCTGGCGGCCGTTGGCTGCGTCTTCACTTCTTTTACTCTTTATCCCCGCAGCCACCCTGGCTGAACAGGCACCTGCGGCACCGCAAATTGACGCCAAAGCCTGGATTTTAATGGACTACAACAGCGGCAAAGTGTTGGCGGAATCCAATGCCGATCAACGCCTCGATCCCGCCAGTTTGACCAAAATGATGACCAGCTATGTGGTCGGCCAGGCGCTGAAATCGGGCAAGATTCACAACGATGACATGGTTACCATCGGCCAGGATGCGTGGGCAACCGGCAATCCCAAGCTGCGCGGCTCATCGCTGATGTTCCTTAAGCCCGGCGATCGCATTCCGGTCTCTGAGCTGAATAAAGGTGTGGTGATTCAATCCGGCAACGATGCCTGTATCGCGCTGGCTGATTATGTCGCGGGCAGCCAGGATTCGTTTATCGGGTTGATGAACAACTACGTCAAAGCCTTTGGCCTGCAAAACACCCACTTTATGACGGTACACGGCCTGGACGCCGAAGGGCAGTACAGCACGGCGCGTGACATGGCGATTATCGGCCAGCGTCTGATTAGCGATGTGCCAGAAGAGTATGCGATCAACAGCGAAAAAGAGTTCACCTTCAATAAGATTAAGCAGATGAACCGCAACCGTCTGCTGTGGAGCACCAATCTCAAGGTGGATGGCATTAAAACCGGTCACACCTCCGGCGCGGGTAACAATCTGGTGGCGTCGGCAACCGAAGGCGATATGCGGCTGATTTCCGTGGTGCTCGGTGCGGCGACCGATGCCACGCGTTTCCGCGAAAGTGAGAAGTTGCTGACGTGGGGCTTCCGCTTCTATGAAACCGTGACGCCGATTAAGGCCGATAAACCGTTTGCGCAGCAGCGCGTTTGGTTTGGCGATCGCAGTCAGGTCAATCTTGGCGTCGCAAAAGACGCCGCGATCACCGTGCCAAAAGGGCAGATGAAAAACCTCAAGGCCAGCTTTACCCTGAATTCACCGCAGCTGGAAGCGCCGCTGGAGAAGAATCAGGTGGTGGGCACTATCGATTTCCAGCTGGATGGCAAAACCATTGAGCAACGTCCGCTGGTGACGATGGAAGCGGTGCCGGAAGGTGGCTTTGTTGGTCGCATTTGGGATTTCATCATGATGAAATTCCACGGCTGGTTCGGGAAGTGGTTTAGTTGAGACAAAAACGGTGCGCTTGATGCGCACCGTTTTTTACAGGCTCGTCATTAATGGCGACCCCATCGCTTACTCACGAATCCACCCTTTCTTAATCGGCATGGCGAACAGCGCGCGATACACCTGATGCGTAAACGCCAGCATGCGTTCGCCATACAGCTGCCACGCCATGTGCGACGCCAGACAACCCAGCAAGCCGACCAGGAATCCGCCCAGCATATCCAGCGGCCAGTGCACGCCAAGGTAGACGCGTGACCAGGCGATGGCGCTGCCTATCACCAGCAACACCACACCTGACCAAAGGCGATGCCAGAAGATAAATGCCAGCGCAAAGGTGAAAATGGTGGTGCCGTGATCGCTCGGATAGGAATCATCAGGTCGGTGTGACAGTAACTGATGGCCAAAACCAATAGCGAACGGACGCGGATGCGGCAGCAGCTGCCCGACGCACCACGAAATGCTCAGCGCATACAGCAGCGCCATGCCGGTTTTCAGCACCAGCTCGCGTTGAGACTGCACCTGATCGCGCGGTCCCCACAGCCACAGCGCCACAATCAGCAGCGGCACGATGGCTATCACATCTTTGGCGATAAAGGTCGCCAGAGTGATCAGCCACTGCGGTGAATCCTCTGTAGCGTTAATCCATAAAAAGAGCGTGTGGTTCAATGCTTCCATCACGATTCCTTGTCCTCGTCTTGTTTACCCGAAAAACAGCAGAGCAAAATTGTCTGCAAAATAAAGCTGATAGCCTAGAAGCGTCCGAACCAGTAATAAATAGTCGCGCTCTTAATCTTATCGCGGGTTGTTGGAGTGTTTAACTTTGATGAAAGTTGCATGAAGATTTAAAAAATCGACATCAGAGTGGCAGGATGGAATTTTTGTCTGAGAAGAACCTTAAGCGGCAGAATGGCAGCCATAAAAAAACCCGCAAGTCAGTGACCGGCGGGCTCCACAATTTGGGGATTTCAAAGAAAAGCAGTGGCACTTATTCAGACTGCGACCCCAGAAGAAAGTTCTGGACAGCGCAAAAATATTTTTATAAAGGCAAAAGCGGCCAGATTATCACGATCAGGGTACCGGCCAGCGTCAGCAAAACATTCGCGATCGCATATGTTCCTGCATAGCCCAAGGCTGGGATGCTGCTGCGCGCGGTATCGCTGATGATCTCCATCGCTGGCGCACAGGTGCGCGCGCCCATGATGGCACCAAACAGCAGCGCGCGGTTCATACGCAGCACGTAAGCGCCGAACAGATAGCAAATCACCACCGGCAGCAAACTCACCAGCAAGCCACTTAGCAGCATCAACGCGCCGGCGCTGCCGAATCCGTGCTGCAAGCCGCTGCCCGCGCTCAGACCAACGCCCGCCATAAACACCATCAGGCCAAACTCTTTCACCATCGTTAGCGCACCCTGCGGGATGTAGCCAAATGTAGGATGGTTAGCGCGCATAAAGCCCAGCATGATGCCTGCGAACAACAATCCAGCGGCGTTACCGATGCCGAAGCTGAAATTGCTGAACTGGAAGGTGATCATCCCGACCATCAAGCCGACGATAAAGAAGGCGCAGAAGGTCAGCAGATCGGTGATTTGGCTGTGAATGGCGATAAAGCCAATGCGATCGGCCAGGCTTTTCACGCGACGCGCTTCGCCGCTTACCTGCAGCACATCGCCTTTGTTCAGCATAATGCTGTCATCGATCGGCATTTCGATTTGGCTGCGAATCACCCGGTTAAGGAAGCAGCCGTGATCGGTCAGTTTGAGATGACTCAGGCGCTTGTTCACCGCATTGTGATTTTTCACCACGATCTCTTCGGTGACGATGCGCATATCCAGCAAATCACGGTCGAACACCTCTTTGCCGTTACGGAAACTGGGATCAAGACGCGCGTGCGCATCGGGATAGCCCACCAGCGAGATATCGTCGCCCAGCTGCAGCATCGCGTCACCGTCCGGGCTGGCGAGAATACCGTTACGGCGCAAACGCTCGATGTAGCAGCCGGTCTGGCGATGAATGCCCAGCTCGCGCAGGTTTTTACCGCCGCTCCACTCCACCAGTTCCGGACCCACGCGATACGCGCGGATCACCGGTAGAAACACTTTGCGCTGGCTATCAGCGTCGAGGCCGCGCTCGCGCGCGATTTGCTGCGCGCAAGTCGGCAGATCCTGATGCTGCAGGCGCGGCAGATAGCGGGCGCCAAAAATCAGGCTGACTAAACCTACCAGATAGGTGAGGGCATATCCGAGGCTGAGGTTGTCCTGCATCAAGGTGAGCTGATGGCTGTCGCTGATGCTTTGCCGCAACGTATCGCCAGCACCCACCAGCACCGGCGTTGAGGTCATTGAACCGGCCAACATGCCCGCGGTTAAACCAATATCCCAGCCGAATACTTTGCCGAGCGTCAGGGCGATTAACAGCGCGCTGACCACCATGACAATCGCCAGAAAGAAGTAGTTTTTACCGTCGCGGAAAAATATCGAGAAAAAGTTAGGCCCGGCTTCCACGCCAACACAAAAAATAAACAACATAAAGCCAAGACTTAATGCGTCAGTATTAATGGCGAAATGCTGTTGACCTAAAATCAACGAAACCACCAGGACTCCAATGGAATTACCGAGTTGGACCGAACCGAGGCGTAATTTACCTAAGCAGAGTCCGAGGGCTAAAACGACAAATAATAACAGAACGTCATTTCCGCTTAACAATTCTGCGACGTTAATGTTCACGGTTTAACTTCTTCTTAACCTGTAACCAGTTGATGAGAGGGACTTTTTTCGCTATCTTGTGCCGAACGTTAAGGTTCTTGCAACAAAAGCGTTCAAGCCGAAATCTAAAGCGGCGTCATTCTAATCATAATTAACACCCTCAGCTATCGGCAGTTTTCATTCCTTTCGCCTCCAGCTGTTTCTTTTTATTTCCAGTCGTGCGCATCAGGGCAGTAAAAGTTTCATAATTGTTAACGTCAAAGTTGAGGATAATTATGTTGCAGCGCAATAATCGCTGGCCAGCATCCATTCTGGGCGTGATGCTTTATACGCTGGTGTTTATTTATGCACATCATTTCTGGGCCGCCGCCAGTGAACAAGCCGTTCGCGGACAGCCAGAATTACTGCTGTTTTTACTGCCGGGATGTTTGATGGCGCTACTGCAGCCGGAAAGTCCGCTTATCAGCACCTTGTGGGTCGCGCTAGGCGGTACGCTGCTGGGTATGATGTGGTTGATGCTGGCGGTGCCAATGACGCAAAGCGGCTTGTTGATTGTGGCCTGGAGTTTGAGTGCGCTGTTTTGGGCAGGCTGTGGTGCGCTGCTGGTGCGCTTGCTGCGGATTATGCTGGCGATGCGAGCCGAATAGCACCTGCAAAAACGGGCCCGCAGGCCCGTTCTCTTAGGCTTCGATACCCAGGTTTTCTTTGGTCCAGGCAGCGAATTCGGTGTAACCACCGATGTGCTGATCGTCGAGGAAAATCTGCGGCACGGTTGTCACCGGCTTGCCGGCACGGGCTTCCAGATCGGCTTTAGTAATGCCGGTGGCCTGAATATCCACGTACTGATAGTTAAAATCGTCGCGCTCGCTGGTCAGCTTAGCCGCCAACTCTTTCGCACGTACGCAGTAAGGGCAGCTAGAACGGCCAAAAATCACTGCAATCATTGCTTCTCTCCTTCCGCTGCTGTTTTGTGACTAGAATCACATCACAGCGTGAATAATGCGTCACATCATGCCCGCCCATCCTGCTTAAAGGAAGAAGAATATACCTGTTACTCTAATACTTACCGCCTATACATTGGGTAAAATGCGGCTAACGCTGAAAGAACAATCAAGGAACCATCGCATGCGTAATCTCGCCACATTACCCAAACCCGTGTTGCTACTCGAAGTGCTCGGCGTGCTTGCCGTGATTGGCGCCTTGTTGCTTACCAATGATTGGGTGAGCGCACCTGATTTCATCGCCAAAAAGCCGCTGGCGACGCTGCTGTTTTTTCTAGGCATCGCGCTGATGCTGCCTGCGGCATGGATGATGATGTGGCGCACGGCGAAGGCGATGGCCCCGCAATTGTTCAATCATTCCAACAAAAAGAAGTAACCACCGGAGAGAATTTATGACGCCGACTATCGATTTACTGTGCAGCCACCGTTCCATTCGCGCTTTTACCGAACAGGGCATTGACGAGGCGCAACGCAGCGCCATCATTGCAGCGGCACAAGCGGCTTCGACCTCCAGCTTTTTACAGTGCTCCTCAATTATTCGTATCACCGATCCCGCTAAGCGCGAGCAGCTGGTCCAGCTGACCGGCGGCCAGCCTTGGGTTAGCGCAGCGGCGGAGTTTTGGGTGTTCTGTGCGGATTTCAATCGTCATCAACAGATCTGCCCGGATGCGCAACTGGGGCGTGCTGAACAGCTGCTGCTCGGCTGCGTTGATACCGCGCTGATGGCGCAAAATGCCATGGTGGCGGCGGAATCGCTGGGCCTTGGCGGCGTATTTATTGGCGGGATTCGCAACAGCATCGCTGAAGTGACCGAGCTGCTTGAACTGCCGAAGTTTGTGCTGCCGCTGTTCGGCTTCTGCATCGGTCATCCGGCTGATACACCCGATGTTAAACCCCGCATGCCGCACGCGATGCTGGTACATGAAAACCGCTATCATGCAGTCGATAAAAACCTGTTGGCGCAATACGATGAGCAAATTACCGCCTATTATCAGCAGCGTGATAGCAACCAGCGCTCCGAAACCTGGAGTCAGCTGATTCAGCGTCTGATTATTAAAGAAACGCGTCCCTTCATACTGGATTACCTGCATCAGCAGGGCTGGGCGACGCGCTAAGCACAAGGAACTCTGCAATGAAAATGGCCATTCTCACTCGCGATGGATCGATCTATTCGTGTAAGCGTCTGCGCGACGCCGCGGAGGAGCGTGGCCATCAAGTGCAGATGATCGATCCGCTCTCCTGCTACATGAACATCAATTCCGATTCGCCCGCAGTGCACTACCGCGGCGAGGCGCTGGGGCATTTTGATGCGGTGATCCCGCGCATCGGCACCGCTACCACTTTTTACGGCACCGCGGTGCTGCGTCAGTTCGAAGTGCGCGGCAGCTATCCACTCAATGAATCGGTGGCCATTACCCGCGCGCGCGACAAACTGCGTTCGCTGCAGCTGCTGGCGCGTGAGGGCATTGATATGCCGATCACCGGTTTTGCTTCTTCGCCGGATGATACTGATGATTTGATCGCGATGGTGGGCGGTGCGCCGCTGGTGGTGAAACTGGTGGAGGGCACACAGGGCATCGGTGTGGTGCTGGCGGAAACGCGGCAGGCAGCGGAGAGCGTGATTGACGCCTTTCGTGGCCTCAATGCCCATATTCTGGTGCAGGAGTTCATCAAGGAAGCGCAAGGACGCGATATTCGCTGCCTGGTGATTGGCAATGAAGTGGTGGCAGCGATTGAGCGCGAGGCGAAAGAGGGCGATTTTCGCTCCAATCTGCATCGCGGCGGCAAAGCGCGTGCGGTGGAGATCACGGAACAGGAGCGCAAAATCGCGGTGAAAGCCGCCTGCACGCTGGGGCTGGAAGTGGCCGGAGTGGATATCCTGCGCGCCCAGCGTGGTCCGCTGGTTATGGAAGTGAACGCCTCGCCGGGACTGGAAGGGATTGAGGGCATTACCGGTTTAGATATCGCCACCATGATGATCACGTGGATTGAGCAGCACGCTTGCCCCGGCTATCGTCCTAAAACCGGCGGCTAACCGGCGCTTTTCAGCGGTTTTCGTGGCATCCAGATCGGTTTTTCCGTAAGCTAAGGCGCTTATTTCTTCACCCCACAGGATATTACGATGGATTCACTGGTCGTTCCGGACATTGACGTGCTGCGTCGCTGGCTGGATCAACAAAATATCACCTGGTTCGAATGCGATGCCTGTCAGGCACTGCACCTGCCGCACATGCAGAATTTTGACGGGGTGTTTGATGCAAAAATTGACCTGGTGGATAACGTTATCCTCTTCTCCGCGCTGGCAGAAGTAAAACCTACGGCGCTGATTCCGCTGGTGGGCGATCTCTCGCAGATCAATGCCAGTTCGCTAACGATTAAAGCCTTTGTTGATATTCAGGACGACAATCTGCCGAAGCTGATTGTCTGCCAGTCGATCAGTACCAGCGCCGGATTAACCTTCGGGCAGTTCTCCCACTTTATGAAGCAGAGTGAAGAGGGCGTTTCCATGGTGATCATGGAAGCCTTTGCTAATCACCTGCTGGTAGTTGAAGAAGAAGAGGAGCGACAGCCGAGCTCCAGCAGCCACGCGATGCTGCACTGAGTTCCCCGCCTCGCTAACTGCCGCTTTTTGCGGCAGTTTTCATTTTTGCCCCACCACTTTTTATTCTGCACTTTGCCCTTTATTGCCAGATATTAGTCGTGCTTTATGCCACTAGTGCCAAACCCCATAGCAGAAACATGCATAACTCATCGCAAAAAGGCGTTTTTTAAGCTGGGATCTGGTGAAGGTGGTTCGGGGGGGCTATTCTTGCGGGTCTGCTTGAGACGTGCAACCTCAGCGCAGGTATAGGTTTTTGCTATTAAACTCCCGCTGAATATTGATTCATTGTGTGCCTGTGATTTAACAGAAAACGCAACGTCCGGATCGCCGTGTATGCAGCGTTGTGATGACCCGCTCAGGAGGAAGTAAAACATGTTCAACCAACGTCAAAAATGGTTGTCAGGTGTGGTTGCTGGTGCATTGATGGCTGCGGCCGGCGGTGTGCAGGCCGAAGGCAGTACGGTACATGTGTATAACTGGTCCGATTATATCGCGGCGGATACCGTGCCGAACTTCGAAAAGCAGACCGGCGATAAAGTGGTGTATGACGTCTTTGATTCCAACGAAGTGTTGGAAGGCAAATTAATGGCGGGCAGTACCGGCTACGACGTGGTGGTGCCGTCGTCCAGCTTCCTCGCGCGTCAGCTGCAATCCGGCGTATTCCAGGAGCTGGATAAGAGCAAGCTGCCAAACTACAAAAACCTTGATCCCGAACTGATGAAGAAACTGGAGCAGCACGATCCGGGTAATAAATTTGCGATTCCTTATCTGTGGGGCACCACCGGCATCGGCTATAACGTCGATAAAGTGAAAGCCGCACTGGGCAAAGATGTGCCGCTGGATAGCTGGGATCTGGTGCTGAAACCGGAAAACCTGGAAAAACTGAAAGGCTGCGGGGTTTCCTTCCTTGATGCGCCGGAAGAGATTTTCGCTACTGTGCTGAACTACCTTGGCAAAGATCCCAACAGCTCTGACGCGAAAGATTACTCTGGCGCAGCCACTGATTTGCTGCTGAAACTGCGTCCGAACATCCGTTACTTCCACTCGTCGCAGTACATCAACGACCTGGCGAACGGCAACATCTGCGTGGCGATTGGCTGGTCAGGCGATATTCTGCAGGCGAAAGATCGTGCGGACAAAGCCAACAACGGCGTGCATGTCGGCTATATCGTGCCGAAGCAGGGCGCACTGGCATTCTTCGACATGTTTGCGATTCCAAAAGATGCGAAAAATGTGGAAGGCGCCTACCAATTCCTTAATTACATGATGGATCCCAAAGTCATCGCTGACGTTTCCAACAACATGAACTACGCCAACGGTAACAAAGCCTCGCTGCCGCTAATCAATGCGGACGTGCGCAACAATCCGGGCATTTTCCCAACACCGGATGCCATGGCCAAACTGTTTGTGCTCAAGGTCCAGGATCCGAAACTGGATCGTGTGCGCACCCGTGCATGGACTAAAGTAAAAAGTGGTAAGTAATTCGTTCTGAACGATTATTGCCTGAAGACGACAGCAGAGGCGCAGTAATGGCCTCTGTTGTGCCATTTTTAGCGGCTGGCTGTGCCGCGCGATTTTAGCGCCGGAGAAATGTTAGTGAACGACGCGATTCCCCGCCCCCCAAATAAAACGGCTAAGGCGATGACGCCGCTGCTGGAAATTCGCAACCTGACTAAATCGTTTGACGGCCAGCACGCCGTGGATGATGTCAGTCTGACCATTTACAAAGGTGAGATTTTTGCGCTGCTGGGCGCATCCGGCTGTGGTAAATCGACCTTGCTGCGCATGCTGGCGGGATTCGAACCGCCCACCAGTGGCCAGATTGTGCTGGATGGCCAGGATCTCTCCCATGTTCCGCCGTATCAGCGCCCGATCAACATGATGTTCCAGTCCTACGCACTGTTCCCGCACATGACGGTGGAGCAGAACATCGCCTTTGGTCTGAAGCAGGACAAACTGCCGAAAGGCGAAATCAGCAGCCGCGTTGAAGAGATGCTGTCGCTGGTGCATATGCAGGAGTTCGCGAAGCGTAAGCCGCATCAGCTCTCTGGCGGTCAGCGTCAGCGTGTGGCGCTGGCGCGTAGCCTGGCGAAGCGGCCAAAACTGCTGCTGCTTGACGAGCCGATGGGCGCGCTGGATAAAAAACTGCGTGACCGCATGCAGCACGAAGTGGTCGATATTCTCGAGCGTGTCGGCGCCACCTGCGTGATGGTGACGCACGATCAGGAAGAAGCGATGACCATGGCGGGCCGCATCGCCATCATGAACCGCGGTAAATTTGTGCAGATTGGTGAGCCGGAAGAGATCTACGAGCATCCCACCAGCCGCTACAGCGCCGAGTTCATCGGTTCGGTAAACGTGTTCGAAGGCTTACTGCGCGAACGCGGTGAAGACGCGCTGATCATTGATGCGCCGGGCCTGGTGCATCCGCTGAAAGTGCAGACCGATGTTTCTGTGGTCGATAACGTGCCGGTCCATGTGGCGCTGCGTCCGGAAAAAGTGATGCTGTGCGAAGAAGTGCCTGCCGATGGCTGTAACTTTGCCGTGGGTGAAGTGGTGCACATCGCCTATCTCGGCGACCTGTCGATTTATCACGTGCGTCTGCGCAGCGGCCAGATGATCAGCGCACAGTTGCAAAACGCCCATCGCTACCGCAAAGGCGCGCCAACGTGGGGCGATGAAGTGCGTCTCTGCTGGGACGCCGACAGCTGTGTGGTTCTGACGGTTTAAGGGGGCGATATGAGCCAGATTTCTCAACGCAGCGAGCCCGAAGTGGTGGGCACGCCGCTGCAGCGCTGGGCGACGCGCATCAAGATGCAGCACGGCCGCAAGCTGGTGATTGCCTTACCGTATCTGTGGCTGATCCTGCTGTTCCTGCTGCCGTTCCTGATCGTGCTGAAGATCAGCTTTGCCGATATTGCGCGCGCCATTCCGCCGTACACAGATTTGGTCACCTGGGCCGATGGTCAGCTCAATCTGGTACTGAATCTCGGTAATTACTTCACGCTGACTGACGATCCGCTGTATGCCGATGCGTACCTGACGTCGCTGAAAGTGGCGGGCATCTCTACCATTATCTGCCTGATGATCGGATATCCGCTGGCGTGGGCGGTGGCGCACAGCAAACCGTCAATGCGCACTATTTTGCTGCTGCTGGTGATCCTGCCATCGTGGACCTCGTTCCTGGTGCGCGTTTACGCATGGATGGGCCTGCTCAACAACAACGGCATTCTCAACCGCTTCCTGATGTGGCTCGGCGTGATCGATCATCCGCTGGTGATCCTCTACACCAACACGGCGGTGTATATCGGGATCGTTTACTGCTATCTGCCGTTTATGGTGCTGCCAATTTATACCGCGCTGACGCGTATAGATTATTCGCTGGTGGAAGCCTCGCTGGATCTCGGTGCACGTCCGCTGAAGACCTTTTTCAGCGTGATTGTGCCGCTGACCAAAGGCGGGATTATTGCCGGCTCAATGCTGGTGTTTATTCCGGCGGTCGGCGAGTACGTGATCCCGGAACTGCTCGGCGGTCCGGACAGCATCATGATTGGGCGTATTTTGTGGCAGGAGTTCTTTAACAACCGTGACTGGCCGGTAGCGTCCGCGCTGGCGGTGATCATCCTCTTGATTCTGATATTGCCGATTATCTGGTTCCACAAACATCAGAACCGTGAAGTGGGAGAGAAAGAATGAGCCAGTTACCAACTATTCGCTCTCCGTGGCGCACTGTGATTCTGCTGCTGTGCTTTATGTTCCTCTACGCGCCGATGCTGCTGCTGGTGGTTTATTCCTTCAACAGTTCGCCGCTGGTCACGGTATGGGAGAGCTTCTCGTTCCACTGGTACAACGTATTGTTCCAGGATCAGGCGATGCTGGATGCGGTGGGACTCAGCCTGACCATCGCCGCGCTCTCAGCCACCATGGCGGTGGTGCTCGGCACCATGGCGGCGGTGGTGATTGTGCGCTTTGGCCGCTTCCGTGGACACAACGGCTTCGCCTTTATGCTGACGGCGCCGCTGGTGATGCCTGATGTGATCACCGGTTTGTCCTTGCTGCTGCTGTTTGTGGCGATGGGCAATACTCTTGGCTGGCCGAGCGATCGCGGCATGCTGACCATCTGGCTGGCGCACGTGACCTTCTGTACTGCTTACGTGGCGGTGGTGATCAATTCGCGTCTGCGTGAACTGGATCGCTCAATTGAAGAGGCGGCGATGGATCTCGGCGCAACGCCGGTGAAAGTGTTCTTTGTGATCACCGTACCGATGATCGCGCCGGCGATCGTTACCGGCTGGCTGCTGGCGTTTACCTTGTCGCTGGACGATTTAGTGATTGCCAGCTTCGTGACCGGCCCAGGCGCGACCACCTTGCCGATGGCGATTTTCGCCACCGTGCGTCGTGGCGTCAATCCGGAGATCAACGCTTTAGCCTCGCTGATTCTGTTTGTCGTCGGTTTAGTTGGTTTTATCGCCTGGCGCTTTATGGCGCACGAAGAAAAGCAGCGTTTACGCGATATTCAGAAAGCAAAACGTGGCTGAAAGCCGTAACATTTGTCACTATAAGAACGGGCTGATTTTATCGGCCCGTTTTATTATGGTTACGGAGCGACACCATGTCGGAAACCCTGAAACACGGTTCAATGATTAACGCTACACCGGTGCCCGTGATGGTGGCGGGCAGCGCTATCATCATTACGCGTTGCCTCAGCGTGTTGATGCTGGCCAACGAACTGGGTTACGACGAACTCGCCAACTTCGTGCATCGCAGCGCGCAAGCCTGGGATTCCACCCTGATCTTTATCGCTAGCCAGCTGATCTTCCTGTTTGAACTGCGCTGCGCCTTTATTTTGATGCGCGGTAACAATCGTGGGCGCTGGGGCTATGTCGCGACGCAAATCATTGTGCTGATCTACATGTTGATGGCATCAGTGGGCTGGATCTACCCGGAAATTTTTAGCATTCCTGGTGAAAGTAATGCGCAGATCATTCATCACACGCTGCTGCAAAAGCTCCCGGATGTGTTGGTATTAGGGCTGCTGTTTGTGCCCGCCAGCAGTCGCGCTTTTTTCCGGCGCCGGTGATACAATCGCCCCCGATTTTTTCTCCCGATTTTGAATACAGGCATTTGCATGCATTGCGCGCTTTATGATGCCGGTCGCTGTCGTTCGTGTCAGTGGCTGGAAAAACCCTATCCGCAACAGCTCAACGATAAGCAGTCGCTACTTGAACAACTGCTGGCTGAAAAGCCGGTGGGCGAATGGCTGCCGCCGGTGCAATCCGCGCAGCAAGGGTTTCGCAATAAGGCCAAAATGGTAGTCAGCGGGAGCGTAGAGCGGCCGATTTTAGGCATGGTGGCGCGCGACGGTGAACCGGTCGATCTCTGCGCTTGCCCGCTCTATCCCGACAGCTTCAGTGCGGTGTTCGCGCAGCTCAAACCTTTTATCGCCCGCGCCGGTTTAACGCCCTACAACGTGGCGCGTAAACGCGGTGAGCTGAAATTTCTGCTGCTGACGGAGAGTACGCAGGGCGGCATGATGCTGCGTTTTGTGCTGCGTTCCACCAGCAAGCTGCAGCAGCTGCGCGACGCCTTGCCGTGGCTGCAACAGCAGCTGCCGCAGCTGAAGGTGATTTCCGCCAATATTCAGCCGGTGCATATGGCGATTCTTGAAGGTGATGAAGAGATTGCGCTGACGCCGGATCAGGCGCTAGCGGAGCGCTTTAATCAGGTTCCGCTCTATATTCGCCCGCAAAGCTTCTTCCAGACCAACCCACTGGTTGCAGCCGATCTCTATGCCACCGCGCGCGATTGGGTCGCGCAGTTACCGGTGAGCAGCATGTGGGATCTGTTTTGTGGCGTCGGGGGATTTGGCCTGCACTGCGCAACGCCCGAAATGCAGCTGACCGGCATCGAAATCAATGCTGAAGCCATCACCTGTGCGCAGCAGTCGGCGCAGCAGCTGGGATTAGAAAAAGTGAGTTTTGCCGCGCTGGATTCCACGCAGTTCGCCACTTCACGGGAAGCGGTGCCGCAGCTGGTGTTGGTGAATCCGCCACGTCGCGGTATTGGCGCAGAGTTGTGTGCTTATCTCAGTGAGATGGCGCCGGATTACCTTCTCTATTCCAGCTGCAATCCCAGCAGCATGGCGCAGGATATCGCGCGTCTGGCTGATTATGACGTGAGCCGCGTGCAGCTGTTCGACATGTTCCCGCATACCGCGCATTTTGAAGCGTTGTGTTTGCTAAGGAAGAAGGGTGGGACGGCGTAACGTTCACCTGCACGGAGGACGTGCAGAACCTGGCAGGCAGCACGCTCCGCCATCCCATAATGCTTATTCCGGGAACCACTTCTGATTGATCTGCTGCCAGGTGCCGTTGGCTTTCAATGCCACTAACGCGCTGTTCAGCTCGTTCAGCAGCGGCGCATTGCCTTTGCGTACCGCGATACCTAAACCGGTGCCAAAGAAGTCGGTATCGGTGATGTGCTCGCCTACCGCGCTAAGATCGTCATTGGCCTTGAGCCACTGATTCACCACCGCCGTATCACCAAACACGCCGTTCAGGCGACCGTTTTTCAGGTCGAGAATCGCGTTCTGATAGCTGTCATACGCCACCGCAATCACCTCCGGATGTTTCTCCAGCAGGTATTTCTGATGTGTGGTGCCGTTCTCAACGCCAACACGTTTGCCTTTCAGCTGGCTGAAGTCGGTGAACTGGCCTTTATGCGCAATCACAATCGCCGAGTTAGCGTAGTAAGGTTGGGTGAAATCGACCTGCTTGCTGCGATCGGCGGTGATATCCATGCCGGAAATCACTGCGTCATAGCGACGGAATTTCAGCGACGGAATCAGGCTATCGAAGGCGTTGTTGGTGAAGGTGCAATCCGCTTTCATCTGCTGACACAGTGCTTTTGCCAGATCGATATCGAAGCCCACGATTTGGTTGTCGTGATCAAGGGATTCGAACGGGGGATAAGTGGCGGAAGAGGCGAAGCGGATTTTTTCCGCCGCATAAGCATTCATTGCCAGAGTTGCCAGCGCAGCAGCAACGATCCATTTTTTCATTATGTAACTCCTGTAAACCATGCCAGAGACGGAACGGGTTACACGATGCCAGTTAATGAATTTATATGCAATATTTTTGCTTATTAATTTAAACGAACAGCGGGCGCTTTTTTAGTGCGCCCGCAGGGAATAAATCAGTTACGACGCTCAAATGCCAGCGCACGCTTCTCGACCAGACGCATCATCAGCGTCAGCAAGCCGTTAACCACCAGATAGATCAGGCCAGCGGCAGCGTATACCGAGATATCGTAAGTGCGGCCATACAGCAGTTGTCCGTGGCCCATTACTTCCATCAACGTAATGGTGTAGGCCAGCGAGGTACTTTTAAATACCAGCACCACTTCGTTGGAGTAGGACGACAAGGCGCGCTTGAAGGCGTACGGCAGCAGAATGCGCAGCGTATCTTTGCGGTTCATGCCGAGCGCCGCGCAGGATTGCCATTGACCGGACGGAATGGCGCGCACCGCACCGTAAAACAGCTGCGTGGTATAAGCCGCACTATTGAGCGACAGCGCCAGCAGCGCACACAGCCACGGCTGCGACAGCAGATGCCACAACCAGGGAATGTTCTGGATGCTGGGGAACTGGCCGGGACCGTAATAGATCAGGAAGATCTGCACCAGCAGCGGCGTGCCGGTAAACAGCGTGATATAGCCTTTCACCAGCCAATTGAGCACCGGTACTTTGAGCGCCAGCACGATGGTGCAAAGTACAGAGAGCACCAATGCCGCAATCAGCGATGCCACGGTCAGCGTCAGGCTGGTGTGTAGCCCTTTCAGCAGCTCGGGTAAGTAATCCAGCATGCTTAAGCCCCTCGCTCGAAACGCGTGGTGCGCAATTCAATGCGGCGCAGCACGAACTGACTGAACAGCGTGATAATCAGATAGATCGCCGCCGCCACCAGATACCAGGTAAACGGCTCTTGCGTGCGCGTAGCGATACTTTTGGTTTGCAGCATCAGGTCATTCACGCTGATCAACGATACCAGCGCAGTATCCTTCAGCAGCACCAGCCATTGGTTACCCAAACCGGGCAGCGCGTGACGCCACATCTGCGGCATGATCAGGCGCAGGAAAATCGCCGACTTCTTCATCCCTAGCGCCTGGCCCGATTCCCATTGACCGACCGGCACTGCTTTCAGCGCGCCGCGCAGGGTTTGTGATGCATAGGCGGAATAGAGCATCGCCAGCGCAATCACACCACACAGGAAGGGACTGACGTCGAAGTTTTCAATTTGCACCTGCACCGGAATAGCGAACAGGCCGAGATTGATGTGGAAGCCATCGGAGAGCGTCAGCAGCAGCTGTGAGGCGCCGAAATAGATAAACAGCACCACCAGAATTTCCGGCAGGCCGCGAATCAGCGTAACCAGCGCGGTACCGAGCCACGCCAGCGGTTTCCAGCGTAGCGATTCCCAGCCAGCAAAAATCATCGCCAGCACAAGGCCGGCGATCAGTGCACAAACGGCAAGGCCGACGGTCATACCGGCGGCGCTTGCGAGTGGAATCATTTCATTCATCAGAAATTACTGCTGGAACCATTTGCTGTAGATGGTTTTGTAGGTGCCGTCAGCTTTGATCTTCTCCAGCGCCGCATTGAACTTGCCCTGCAGCTCGCTGTTGCCCTGACGCACAGCAATACCTAAACCGGTACCGAAGTAATCTTTGTCCGTCACTTTCTCACCCAGCGGCGCGAGGTTGGCGTTCTGCTTCAGCCACTCGTTGACCACGGCGGTGTCACCGAATACCGCATCGATACGACCGTTTTTCAGATCCAGCACAGCGTTCTGGTAGCTGTCGTAAGGCACAACGGTGATGTCGCTGTGTTTGTCAGAGAGGTATTTCTGGTGCGTGGTGCCGTTCTGCACGCCTACACGTTTGCCTTTCAGCGCGGCCACGTCAGCCATTTTGCCTTTCTGCGCGATGAAGATGGCAGAGTTGTCGTAGTACGGCTTGGAGAACAGCACTTGCTTCTCACGATCTGGCGTGATGTCCATGCCTGCCATCACCGCGTCAAAACGACGGAACTTCAGGCTGGGGATCAGGCTATCGAACGCCTGATTAGTGAAGGTGCAGGTCGCATCCATCTCTTTACACAGCGCGTTAGCCAGATCGACATCAAAGCCCTGAATTTTGTTATCAGAGTCGACGAATTCAAACGGAGGATAAGAAGCCTCGGTAGCAAAACGCAATGTCTGTGCCGCTGAAGCGCTCAGGCTCAGGCCAGCAAGGAGGGCAGCAATTACAACTTTTTTCATTAGAAGCATCCTGACTTAATGCGAAAGATAATTAGCAAACGCGTCGGTTTGCGGCTGTGTAAAGTGACTGGCATCGCCTTGCTCAACAATGTGACCGTTTTCCATATACACCACGCGGCTGGCGGTTTTACGCGCCACTTCCACTTCGTGCGTCACGATCACTTGTGTGATGTTGGTTTGTGCCAGCTCACGAATAATGCTGACGATCTGGGCGGTGATTTCGGGATCGAGCGCGGCAGTCGGTTCATCAAACAGCAGCACCTGCGGCTCCATCATCAGCGCACGGGCAATCGCGACGCGCTGCTGCTGGCCGCCGGAAAGATGCAGCGGGAAGCGATCGGCGTAAGGCGTCAGGCGCAGACGGTCCAGCAGCTTTTCAGCACGCACGCGCGCGGCGTCCTTGCTGAGGCCGAGCACGCGGCACGGCGCTTCAATCAGGTTTTGCAGCACGCTAAGGTGCGGCCACAGATTGTATTGCTGGAATACCATGCCCACGTTCTGCCGCAGCTCGCGAATCGCGCTGTCGGAAGGGGCTTTGGTGAAATCAAACTGGTTGCCGGCAATCTGCAGGCTGCCGGAGCGCGGTTGCTCCAGCAAGTTGAGGACGCGCAGGAGCGAACTTTTACCCGCGCCACTCGGGCCGAGCAACACCAGCGTTTCACCCTGCGGACAAGCCAGGTTGATATCGAACAGGGCCTGATGGGTACCGTAAAAACAGTTTATGGCGTTTAGTTGAATACTCATGCGCAAAAAATGAATAGTAATTAGTGTCGCGGATTTTAACGTCACCAGAATAGTTATGCAATTGTGGTGGGTTAATATTTATTAAAGAGCAGTGAAACCTCCAAAGCGTAGCACAAAATCGCGCAACTCAAGGTGGATAAGGGCTGGCGAGCCCTATTTAGTTCACAAAATATCAACAAAAAGCGCCGCAAGGATGCGGCGCGCTAATCAATGGTATTAACGGCGGAAAAAGTGAACGGTTACTTTTTCGCTTCCAGCAGCTGCGTCAGCGAACCGCCGCCAGCGTGGGGCACCTGGCCGACATAACGCACATCATCAACTACCCAGCAGGTGCCTTCGTGGATCATCAGCACTTCATCTTGCCAGGTTTTGCTGTCGCGGCTCAGCTCAACCCGCAGCGGAATATTGCGCGCGTCGCGGTTAGGAATGGTGGATGCGCTGGCCACATCCGCTGAAGTTGGGCCTTGCGCCAGGCTGGAAAAGAGATCGCCGCGGGTCCACGCCGCTGGTTTCGGATTCTGGCTGCTGGCACTCAGCAGCTTTTGATACAGGCGATCGCTCAGGTAAGGGCGATATTTCGCCAGTGTGTTGCTGTCTGGCAAACCTTGCGTCGGCTGGCTGACGCGTAAATCGTAGAACTGTTGCGCCACGCTGTCCGGACCCCCGTCAACGCAGGCAGCGGTGCGCGGGCCATTATCCTTAATCACTGGCTCAACGGTGGTACAAGCACTTAGCAGCAACGCTGCGGGAATAAGCAGCGCAAAGGCATTGTTTCTCATCTCGATTTCCTTATTGTTCACTGGCAAAGCGCCATTTTTAGCATAGAGTATAGCCTTGCTTTTAAGCGCTACGAGCTGATTCAGAAAAGGAGAACACCATGAAATTTTCTACAACGCCCACGCTGGAAGGACACAGCATCAGTGAATATTGCGGCGTGGTCGCCGGTGAAGCGATTCTCGGCGCCAATATTTTCCGCGATTTCTTCGCCGGTATCCGCGATATCGTCGGTGGCCGCTCTGGCGCCTACGAAAAAGAGTTACGCAAAGCGCGCCAGATCGCCTTTAAAGAGCTGGAAGAGCAGGCGAAAGCGCTCGGCGCCAACGCGGTGGTGGGCATCGATATCGACTACGAAACTGTCGGCAAAGAGGGCAGCATGTTGATGGTGAGCGTCACCGGCACCGCCGTGATTATTCGCTAATGCGCGTGGTTGTCCTGCTGGCGATGGCGCTGTTACTCAGCGCTTGTCAGTCATCGATTGAAGCGCGCCACGGTTACTGGGTGGATACCGCGCATCCGGCGCAGGGCGCGCGGCCGCGTATTAAGGTGGTGGTGATTCATTACACCGCTGAGGATTTCTCCAATTCGCTGGCGACGCTGACCGATCGGGAAGTTAGCGCGCACTACCTGATTCCGCAGAATCCGCCGCATAAAAACGGCAAGGGCGTGGTGTGGCAATTGGTGCCGGAAAGCCAACTCGCGTGGCACGCAGGCCCGAGTTTCTGGCGCGGCGCAACGCGTATTAATGACACTTCGATTGGTATTGAAATCGTCAACAGTGGTTATCGTCGAACCTTAACGGGTTTGCAGTGGCAGCCCTTTACGCCGCAGCAGATCAGCGCGCTGATGGCGCTGGTCAAAGATATCACTCAGCGCTACGGCATCGCGCCGGAAAATGTGGTCGGGCACAGCGATATCGCGCCGCAGCGTAAGCAGGATCCCGGTCCGCTGTTTCCCTGGCAGCAGCTGGCAGAGCACGGTTTAGGCGCTTGGCCCGAGCAGGCAACGGTGCAGCGCTATCTTAACGGACGCGCGGCGGATGAAGGCGTGGATCAGGCAGAACTGCTGGATGCGCTGCAGCGCTATGGCTACGACGTGGCGGCGGCGACCACGCCGCAGATGCAGCGCAAGCTGATTGCGGCGTTTCAAATGCATTTCCGCCCGCGTGATTATCGCGGCATCGCCGATGCAGAAACCCTGGCGATCGCCCGCGCGTTATTAGCGAAGTACGGCGCGGCGCAGTGATACGCGGCATTGGTTGCCATAAATGGCGACCGTTTGTTTACTGCTGCAGGAATGCCTGCCAGTGCGCCACCAACCGTTGCAGATCCTGACGGCTGACATCCAGATGCGTGACAATACGCGTTACGGGCCCAACGCTGATTAGCACATCGCCCGACTGCATCCAGCTTTTCAGCGCGTCAACTTTCTCTGATGGCACCTTCACAAACAGCATGTTGGTGTGCTGATTGAGCACTTCAACACCGATGGCGCTGAGCTGCTCGCCTAACCATGCCGCATTATCATGATCCTCTTTGAGACGCGCGACATTGTGCTTCAACGCATACAGCCCCGCCGCGGCCAGAATGCCCGACTGGCGCATGCCGCCGCCGGTCATTTTGCGCCAGCGACGCGCTTGCTCAATGTAGGCTTCATCGCCACACAGCAGCGAACCAATCGGCGTGCCGAGGCCTTTTGACAGGCAGATGGTTAAGGTGTCGCAGTAACGCGCAATCGCTTCCAGCTCCACATTCTGTGCCACCACGGCGTTAAAAATACGTGCGCCATCAATGTGCAGCGCCAGCTTGTGCTCGCGGGTGAAGATCCACGCTTGCTCCAGATAGCTCAGCGGCAGCACTTTACCGTGATGGGTGTTTTCCAGGCTCAACAGACGGGTGCGGGCGAAGTGGAAATCGTCGGGTTTGATGGCGGCGGCCACTTCCGCCAGCGGCAGGGAACCATCTTCCGCATGCAGAATTGGCTGTGGCTGAATGCTGCCGAGCACCGCTGCGCCGCCGGCTTCATATTTGTAGTTGTGCGCCTGCTGACCGACGATATATTCATCGCCGCGCTGGCAGTGACACAGCAGCGCTACCAGATTAGCTTGCGTGCCGGTGGGGAAGAACAGGGCGGCGGCTTTGCCGCTCAAGCGTGCGGCTTCGACTTCCAGTGCGTGTACGGTGGGGTCATCGCGGTAGACATCATCGCCGGTTTCGGCTGCCATCATGGCATCGAGCATGGCAGCACTTGGGCGGGTTACGGTATCACTGCGTAGATCGATCACGTCGCTCTCCTGAAATAAAAAAGCGGGCGAAGTGCCCGCGTTATCATCATGTCTGGCCTGAATTGTTTTACCTCAGCCAGTTGGTTTTCGCCAGCTCCACGATCTCATCACCGCGTCCATTCAGAATGGCGCGCATCATGTAGAGGCTGAAACCTTTGGCCTGCTCGGCTTTGATCTGCGGCGGCATCGACAACTCTTCTTTGGCAGTAATCACGTCAAGCAACACCGGGCCATCATGCGCAAAGGCTTCCTGCAGCGCGCCGTTAAGATCGGAGGCTTTCTCGACGCGAATGCCTTTGATGCCGCAGGCGGCGGCGATGGCGGCGAAATCCGGGTTTTCGAGGTCGGTGCCGTCGGTCAGATAGCCACCGGCTTTCATCTCCATCGCCACAAAGCCCAGCACGCTGTTATTGAAGATCACCAGTTTCACCGGCAGCTTGAGCTGCGCCACCGAAATGAAATCGCCCATCAACATGCTAAAACCGCCGTCGCCACACAGCGCCACCACCTGACGCTGCTTGTCCAGCGACTGCGCGCCCAACGCCTGCGGCATGGCGTTGGCCATCGAACCGTGATTGAACGAGCCGATCAAACGACGTTTGCCGTTCATCTTCAGATAGCGCGCTGCCCACACGGTTGGCGTGCCGACGTCGCAGGTAAAGATGGCGTCGTCATCGGCGTATTCGCTGATTTGCTGGGCCAGATATTGCGGGTGAATCGCCAGCTTATCGTTAGCGGTGGCCAGTTCGTCCAGCCCTTTGCGCGCATCGACATAATGCTCCAGCGCTTTGTCCAAATGCTGACGATCGGTTTTGCTGGTGAGCTGCGGCTGCAGCGCATGCAAGGTGGTTTTGATGTCACCCACCAGCGCCATATCCACATGGCTGTGTGAGCCAAGGCTGCCCGGATTGATGTCGATCTGAATGATTTTGGCATCGGCCGGATAGAAGGCGCGGTAGGGGAATTGCGTCCCCAGCAGCACTAAGGTATCGGCATTCATCATGGCGTGGAAACCAGAGGAGAAGCCAATCAATCCGGTCATGCCGACATCGTAAGGGTTATCATATTCGATGTGCTCTTTACCGCGCATCGCGTGCACAATCGGCGCTTTTAGCGTTTCTGCCAGCTTCACCACTTCGTCATGCGCGCCAGCGCAACCGCTGCCACACAGCAGGGTGATATTTTTCGCTGCATTCAACGTTTCAGCTAAGGCGGCCACTTCACGGGCGGTTGGCACCACGTGCGGCAACTGCGGCGGATACCATTCGCTGCGTGCGCTTTCCGGGGCCGGCTGCAATGCCACGTCGCCGGGGATCACAATCACTGATACGCCACGATTGAGAATCGCTTTACGCATCGCAATGCCTAGCACCTGCGGCAGCTGCTCCGGATTGGAAACCAGCTCGCAATAGTGGCTGCATTCGCGGAATAATTCTTGTGGGTGGGTTTCCTGAAAATAGCCGCTACCAATTTCGCTGGAAGGAATGTGGGCGGCGATGGCCAAAACCGGAACGTGATTGCGGTGGCAATCAAACAAGCCGTTGATGAGATGCAGGTTGCCCGGTCCACAGGAACCGGCGCATACCGCCAATTCACCGCTGATTTGTGCTTCAGCGCCGGCCGCGAAGGCTGCCACTTCTTCATGGCGCGTCGGCATCCATTCGATGGTGCCCATGCGATTCAGGCTGTCGCTCAGCCCGTTGAGAGAGTCACCGGTGACGCCCCAAATGCGTTTCACGCCGGCGTTTTCCAAAGTTTTTGCCAGCATTGCCGCCACAGTTTGCTTCATCGTTATGCTCCTTTCTGGTGTTGAGCCATCCATGCCGATGGCGAAAACGTGTCAGTCAGAAAGCGTAGACGATGAAGCTGGCGTGCAGGCGTGAAAAAATGCGTTATGCCGAGAACAGGGCGATAAGGATTGGCGCCAGCAAACTCATAATAAAACCGTGCACAATCGCAGCGGGCACGATCTCCATGCCGCCGGTGCGTTGCAGGATTGGCAGCGTGAAATCCATCGAGGTTGCGCCGCTCAAGCCCAGCGTCATGCTGCGTTGACGGGTGATCAGCAGCGGGATCAGCATAATGGTGATCAGCTCACGCAGCAGGTCGTTGAAGAAGGCGGCGCTGCCTATCACCGGGCCGAACGATTCGCTCATCAGAATGCCGGAGAGCGAATACCAGCCGAAACCGCTGGCTAACGCCAGGCCGGTTTTGATCGGCAGATCCAGCAGCAGCGCGGCCATTACGCCGCCCACCAGCGCACTGCACAGCGATACCAGCGCCACCAGCATGCCGCGACGGTTGATGGTGATTTGACGCAGCGTCATGCCGCTGCTGCGCAGCTGAATACCGACCAGCAATAGCATCAGCATCAAGGCGTATTCACTGATGGTCGAGGCGTGACGCAGTGGCGCCCATTGACTCAAACCGAGCAGAAAGCCTGCCAGCACCGAACCGCACAGCTTGAGCGACTCCAGCGCCATATGCAGACGCGACGGCAGCGCTTGTGGCTTGTGCTGATGACGCCACGGCCAGCGTCGCTCCAGCAGCCACAGCGCCAGCAGCGAGCAGGCAAGAATGCTTAGCATGCTCACCAGCGCGATGTGGAAAATGGCCATCAGATTGCTGCTCAGGTTATCGAGGAACGCCAGGCTGGTGCCCATAAAGAACAGAATGATGTAGACCAGCGCGCTCAGCGTGCGGGCAACCGCCTGCAACAGCGTGGTGTGGCGCAGCGGCAACAGATAGCCAAGAATTAGCGGCAAAAGGATGATAATCAATCCGTACATGTGAGGTTTCTATCCATGATTTGCGGGCTGCCACGCTAGCGAAAAACGGTTGAAGTGTAAACCTTTTCCCCTGGCGCTGACTTGACCAACGCAGCGTGGCGGACCATGCTCAGGCAAAGTAGCAGATGGAATGTATGATGATTCTGGAACATATCGATATTCACGGTTTTCGCGGTATTAATCGGCTGTCATTGCCGTTGACCAACACCAATGTATTGATTGGGGAAAATGCCTGGGGTAAATCGAGCCTGCTCGATGCATTGACGCTGTTGCTGGCGCCCGCCGCCGAGCCTTATCAGTTTACCGAACACGACTTTCACTTCCCGCCCGGCGACATTGATGCCCGCATGCGCCAGTTGCAGCTGGTATTTCGTTTTCGTGCCCAGAGCGATGATGAGAATGCGTTGTTTCAGCCTTTCTGGCAGCACGATGAGCATGGCCGCTATATCCGTTTCAGCACGCGTGCTAAACGTCAGGATCAGGGTGTAAAAACCAGCTGGCGTTTCATCGATCAGCATAACGATGTGTTGCCTACAGCAGGCACCGACGCAGCGTTGGCACATCTGCGCGCTTATTATCCGGTATTGCGTTTACGCGATGCGCGTTTTGGCCGTCGTAACCGCCATGCTGATAACGATGCGGAGCGGCGTGCGACGACGCTGACGGCATTGGCGCAGGAAGTGGAAAAGCTGACGCGCGATTTGGTGGTGCGCCCGCAAACGCTGAGTGACGATCTGCTGCGTCAGGGATTGCATACTATGCAGCAGCTGCTGGAACACTATTTTCTGGTGCAGCAGTCAGGCAGCAGCGCGCCGCGCGTGGCACCGGAAGTTCGCGATGGCAGCGAAGGCTGGCGATCGCTGGATAAACTTAATCACCTGATTGCCGGCACCGAATCACGCAGTCGTCAGGTGATTCTGCTGCGCATGTTCTCGCTGTTGATTCAGGCGCACGGCAACGAGCCGCTGCCGGCGGGTGCGCATCCGCTGCTGCTGGTGGAAGATCCGGAGACGCGGCTGCATCCCATTATGCTGTCGGTGGCGTGGAATTTACTGGAACTGATGCCGCTACAGAAAATCGCCACCACCAACTCGGGTGAACTGCTGTCGCAGGTGCCACTGGAAAATATGTGTCGGCTGGTGCGTGAACCCGCGCGGGTGGCGGCATGGCGCATTGGGCCAGAAGGTTTAAGCGCTGAAGAGAGTCGCCGTAACGGTTTCCACATCCGCGTGAATCGTCCGTCGGCGCTGTTTGCCCGCTGCTGGCTGCTGGTGGAAGGCGAGACCGAAGTGTGGATTATCAATGAACTGGCGCGGCAGCGTGGCTATCACTTCGCGGCGGAAGGAGTGAAAGTCATTGAGTTTGCGCAATCGGGCTTGAAACCGCTGCTGAAGTTCGCCCAACGCATGGGCATCGCCTGGCATGTGCTGACCGACGGCGACCAGGCGGGCAGCAAATATGCGGCGACTGCCCGCAGCCAGCTACCGTCGGCGTCACGGGAAAGCGATCATCTCACGCAGTTTCCGGCACCGGATATTGAACATTTTCTCTATAAGCAGGGTTTCAGCGATGTTTATTACCAGACGGCGCACCTGCCGTTAAACGCGCCGATGAACACGCGGCGTATTATTAGTAAAGCCATTCAGCGCAGCTCGAAACCTGAGCTGGCGATTGCCGTCGCGATGGCTGCGGCTGAACGCGGGCCACAGGCGATTCCGCCGTTGCTGGATCAGCTGTTTGCGCGCGTGATGTGGTTGGCTCGCGGCCGGGCGGATTGAGGAAAGGGTGAGATGCGCCAAATAAAAATGCCAGCGTCTGCGGCTGGCATTTTTTTTCGGGAGTGGTCAGAATACGTGAAACAGCATGCGCGTTAAGCGACCGCGGCTTGCGTGGCTTCACAGGGCACGATCAGGCTGGCATGATTGCCTTTTGGTCCTTCATGGACATCAAACTGAACCTGCTGGCCAGCTTTCAGCGTTCTGTATCCCTCCATCTGAATCGTGGAGTAGTGTGCGAAGATATCGTCGCCGCCGCTAATCGGACAGATAAACCCGAAGCCTTTGGCGTTATTGAACCATTTTACTGTACCCGTCTCCATGCTTTTACTTCCCTCGCAAGACATTTTGATAAGTAGGTGAGGTCATCGAAGCTGTGAGTCGAGTTTGTTTAAAACTCAATCAGCTTGTGTTAGTAGAATGTAGAGAAACGGACCTTACCGTCAAGCAAACGGCCCTGGCGGACGGGGATAAATTCATCAAAATTTGAGGCAGTTAACGCTATTGCAAATTTTGTGATACAGGTCGCGCATGTGCTTTTAGGGCCAGTTTTTATCAACTGAAAACCGGCTTGACAGGCATGTTAAACTTTAGGAATGGGCGCAGAGATGTGCACAACCGTAACGCAGAATTTCGACGGAACATTATGGCAAACACAAACGACTGGCTTAATTTTGAACATCTAGCCGAAGATAAAGTACGCGAAGGGTTAAAGCCGCCTTCAATGTATAAAGTCATTCTGAATAATGACGATTATACACCTATGGAATTTGTTATTGACGTTCTGCAAAAGTTCTTTTCTTATGATATTGAACGTGCAACGCAGCTGATGTTGAAAGTTCACTACCATGGAAAAGCAATCTGTGGTGTATTCACTGCAGAAGTGGCGGAGACCAAAGTAGCCCAGGTGAACAATTACGCACGAGATAATGAACATCCGTTGCTGTGTACGCTAGAAAAAGCCTGAAGCCATCTCCATATAGGAGATAGGTTGTCAGAGCGATAATTGGGGGAGGTGCCAAATGCTCAATCAAGAACTGGAACTCAGTTTAAATATGGCTTTCGCCAGAGCGCGCGAGCACCGTCATGAGTTTATGACCGTCGAGCATCTGTTGCTGGCATTGCTCAGTAACCCGTCGGCTAGAGAGGCACTGGAAGCCTGTTCGGTGGATATCGTGGCTCTGCGTCAGGAACTCGAAGCCTTCATCGAACAAACCACGCCGGTGCTGCCTGCCAGTGAAGAGGAGCGCGATACCCAACCTACGCTCAGCTTCCAGCGTGTGCTGCAGCGCGCGGTATTCCACGTCCAGTCCTCCGGTCGCAGCGAAGTCGCAGGCGCGAACGTGCTGGTCGCGATTTTCAGCGAGCAGGAGTCGCAAGCGGCTTATCTGCTGCGCAAACACGAAGTGAGCCGTCTCGATGTGGTGAACTTCATCTCCCATGGTACGCGTAAAGACGAACCCGGCCAGCCGCAGAACAATGCGGAGAATCCGGTTAACGAAGAGCAAGCAGGCGGGGAGGATCGTATGGAAAACTTCACCACCAATCTTAATCAGCTTGCTCGTGTCGGCGGAATCGATCCGCTGATCGGCCGCGATAAAGAGCTGGAACGTACTGTTCAGGTGTTATGCCGTCGTCGTAAGAATAACCCGCTGCTGGTGGGGGAATCGGGCGTGGGTAAAACCGCGATTGCCGAAGGGCTTGCCTGGCGCATTGTGCAGGGCGACGTACCGGAAGTGATGAAAGAGTGCACCATCTATTCACTCGACATCGGTTCGCTGTTGGCGGGTACCAAATACCGTGGTGATTTTGAAAAACGCTTCAAAGCGCTGCTGAAACAGCTGGAGCAGGACAGTAATAGCATCCTGTTTATTGATGAAATTCATACCATTATCGGTGCCGGTGCGGCATCGGGTGGCCAGGTGGATGCGGCGAACCTGATCAAACCGTTGCTCTCCAGCGGCAAAATTCGCGTGATGGGTTCAACGACCTATCAGGAATTCAGCAACATTTTTGAGAAAGATCGTGCGCTGGCGCGTCGTTTCCAGAAGATCGATATCACCGAGCCTTCTGTGGAAGAGACCGTGCAAATTCTTAACGGCTTGAAACCGAAGTACGAAGCGCACCATGACGTGCGTTATACCGCCAAAGCGGTGCGTGCGGCAGTGGAGCTGGCGGTGAAGTACATCAACGATCGTCATCTGCCGGATAAAGCGATTGACGTGATTGACGAAGCCGGTGCGCGTGCGCGTCTGGTGCCCGTCAGCAAGCGTAAGAAAACCGTTAACGTTTCGGATATTGAAACGGTGGTGGCACGTATTGCGCGTATTCCTGAGCAGAGCGTGTCACAAACCGATCGTGATACGCTGAAAAATCTCGGCGATCGTCTGAAGATGCTGGTGTTTGGTCAGGATAATGCGATTGAAGCACTGACTGAAGCGATCAAAATGAGCCGTGCAGGTTTGGGCCAGGATCGTAAACCGGTCGGTTCCTTCCTGTTTGCGGGCCCAACCGGTGTCGGTAAAACAGAGGTTACCGTCCAGCTGGCAAAAGCGCTGGGTATCGAGTTGCTGCGTTTTGATATGTCCGAGTATATGGAACGTCACACCGTCAGCCGTTTGATTGGTGCGCCTCCGGGCTACGTTGGCTTCGATCAGGGCGGTTTGCTGACTGATGCGGTGATCAAACATCCGCACGCTGTGGTGCTGCTGGATGAGATCGAGAAAGCGCATCCGGATGTTTTCAACCTGCTGTTGCAGGTGATGGACAACGGTATGCTGACCGATAACAACGGCCGTAAAGCAGATTTCCGCAATGTGGTGCTGGTGATGACCACCAACGCCGGTGTGCGTGAGACCGAACGTAAGTCGATTGGCCTGATTCATCAGGACAACAGCACAGACGCAATGGAGGAGATCAAAAAGATCTTCACCCCAGAGTTCCGTAACCGTCTCGACAACATTATTTGGTTCCGTCACCTGTCTCAGGAAGTGATTCATCAGGTAGTGGATAAGTTTATCGTCGAGTTGCAGGCTCAGCTGGATGCGAAGGGCGTATCGCTGGAAGTTAGCGATGATGCGCGCGATTGGCTGGCTGATAAAGGCTACGATAAAGCGATGGGTGCGCGTCCGATGGCACGTGCCGTACAGGAAAATCTGAAGAAACCATTGGCGAATGAACTGCTGTTTGGTTCGCTGGTTGATGGTGGATCGGTATCAGTAGCGCTGGATAAAGATAAAAACCAGCTGACTTACCACTTCCTGAGTGCGGAAAAACGTAAAACCGAAGGTACTGTACACTAAGCGTTATGCAGATATGAAAAAGGCCGGATGCGAATCCGGCCTTTTTTTTGCGCTAAGTTTGTGTCATCAGCGCGAGATAGAAATATCTACTTAGCGACTACGGAAGACAATGCGGCCTTTGCTCAGGTCGTACGGGGTCAACTCGACAGTCACTTTGTCGCCCGTCAGGATGCGGATATAGTTTTTGCGCATTTTACCGGAGATATGAGCGGTAACCACGTGCCCGTTTTCAAGCTCTACGCGGAACATGGTGTTCGGTAACGTATCCAGTACGGTACCTTGCATTTCAATATTGTCTTCTTTGGCCATCGAATCCTCTGGGTGTACTACCAAACTGTTGAACCGGCAAGATAATGCCGAATTCCATGATTTATGTAAAGAACCGTTGATGATTTTGCCAACGCTTCGCCGTGCGTCGCGCCGTTGCGCGTGCAGTACGGATAAATTAGGGTGTTTTTTGACGTCTGCGGGGGATTAGCGGGCTAAGAATCTGTAGCAATCGGCATCAGTTGCACAATCAAAACAGCTTCGGGAAATGTGTGAGATTCCCAACCTGGCAATTCCGGCTCGCCACAGCGAAGCGCGGACGACATACCAAACTCGCTTATTGTATCACTTTTGTCGGGAATTGTGTGCAAAACATCGGTGACCGATGTCAAAAAAGGGTTTGTGTGTGCCAGCAACTCTCGGAAACCGGTTGCCACGCCAGCGTTTGCACGTACTGCAGATAATCAACGCGAGGAATTTCCACCGCACCGAGGGAAGCGGTATGCGGATTCAGCACCTGACAATCAATCAGCCGGCCCTGATGCGCCTGAAAATGTTGTGCGAATACCCAGAGCGCGGTTTTCGAGGCATTTTCCTGACGGCTGAACATCGATTCACCGCAAAAAATTTGCCCCAGCGCCAGGCCATACATCCCGCCGACCAGTTGCTGCTCGCACCAGACTTCAATCGAATGTGCATGGCCCAGTTCGTACAACCGCAACCACGCACGTTTCACTTCGAAAGTGATCCATGTCCCTTCCTGACGGCCGCTGGCGCAGCCTTCCAGCACCTGCGGAAACGCATGATTCATGGTGACGCGATACGGTGAGCGCTTATGGAAGCGCGCCATACTGCGGCTGAGATGGAAAGATTCTGGCAGCATGACCGCGCGGGGATCCGGCGACCACCAGAGAATCGGATCGCCAGGAGAAAACCACGGAAAAATGCCTTGCTGATAAGCATTCATTAGGCGGGCAGGGGAGAGATCGCCGCCCATCGCCAATAATCCATTGGGCTCGCGCAGCGCCATTTCCGGTGGTGGGAAATTTAATGAATCTCGTGAAAGCTGTATCAGTCTCATTGCATCAATCACACTCAGGGCTGTTGGCTAAGACTATAGCGTAAAGCGCTGATGGAAACGCCAGTAGCGGCCTGCTTTTGAGATTAATTCGGCGTGCGAACCGGATTCGATAATTTGTCCCTGATCCATAACGCAAATGCGGTCCATGGCGTCTAAACCACTTAAGCGATGCGTCACCATAATCAGCGTCTTGCCGCGGGTGACGTGTTGCAATAACGCCAGAATTTGCTGCTCGGTGTTGGCATCCAAACCTTCGGTGGGTTCATCCAGCAGCCACAAATCGCCATCATGCAGCAGGGCACGCGCTATTGCCAGACGACGCAGTTCGCCGCCGGACAACGGTCGACCGCCGTCGCCCATCCACGCATTCAATCCTTCTTTGTGTTCGGCGAGATGGGCCAGACCCACCTTACTCAACGCGTCTTCCAGTTGCTCATCGCTGGCATCGGGTTTTGCCAATAGCAGATTGTCGCGCAGCGTTTGGCTGAACAGATGCACGCGCTGTGTTACCACGCTAATGCGGCTACGCAATGAAGCTTCATCCCAGGCGGCAAGATCGCTATCGTTGAGGCTAATTGAACCTTGCTGCGCTTCCCAACCGCGGGTAATCAGCGCCAGCAGACTGGATTTGCCGCAGCCGGTTGGACCGAGCAGCGCCAAATGCTCACCTGCATTTAACGATAGGGAAAAATGCTGCAACACCGGTTCGGGGCGCTGCGGATAGCTGAAGCGGATGTTTTCCATTTTCAGGCTGATACCTGATGGGCTAATGATTTTTGCGCTGGGAAAACGGATCGCGGCGGGCTGTTCAATGATTTCCTGTACCCGTTTAGCGGCGCTGGTCACCTGCGACAGCGGCAGAAACGCTCCGGCAACCGGGGCCAGCGCTTCAAACGCCGCCAGTCCGCAGAACACAAACAGCGCGATCAATGCGCCCGGCGAACTGTTTCCACCCACGCCATTCGCGGAAATCCATAGCAACAGCGTAACCGTCGCGCCGCTGATGACCAGCAACAGACTTTGCGCCAGCGCCTGCAGGCAATGTTGTCTGCGTTGCGCCTGTTGCCACTTCTGTTCATCGCTATCAAGTTGGTCGCGCCACTGTTGTGCTGCACCATAAATTTTCAGCTCAGACAGGCCAGTAATCCAGTGCGTCAACTGCATGCGCCAGTTGGCCTGATGCTGGGCGATTTGGTGTCCGGCTGAGGTGCCAAGCCGCCAAAACAGCGGCGGCATGAGCAACAGCGTCAAAAGCATCATACCGCCGAGCAGCAAAGCTAACGGTACATCCAGCAGCGCCAAACCGCAGGTGACCACCACAATTACCACCGCTGCACCGATTAACGGCGAGATCACTCGCAGGTAAAGATGATCGAGTGTATCCACGTCGCTGACAAAACGGTTGAGCAATTCGCCATGACGAAAACGAGCCAGCTGTTCCGGCGATAGGGCGATGACTTTGCTGAAGGTGAATACGCGCAAATGTTGCAGCACGCGGAAGGTGGCATCGTGGCTCACGAGGCGCTCAAAATAACGTGCAGCCGTGCGCGTGATCGCCGCGCCTCGCACGCCGGCAGCGGGCAACATATAGTTGAACGTATAAAGTCCCGCTACGCCCGCCAGCGAAGAGGCGGCAAGGAACCAGCCGGATAAAGTCAGCAATCCGATACTGGCAAGCAAAGTGATAATGGCGAGAATGATGCCAAGTCCCAAACGCCATGGATGACGGCTAAACAGACGCAGGAAAGGCAACAAATTATTCATTATGCGATCTCCTTCTGACGATGCTGCGCCATTTCACGCAAAGGTCCATCTTGTTCAATCAGCTGCTGCCAGGGACCTTGTTGCACCAGTTGCCCGGCCTGCATCACCCACACTTCATCCCAGCTAGGGAGCTCGTTGAGTTGATGCGTGATCATCAGCGTGGTCTGCTGGGTGGCCGCCTGCTGCAGTGCGCGGATAACATGTTGCTCACTTTGGCTATCCAGCCCAGAACCGGGCTCATCAAGCAATAGCAGTTGTGCCGGTTTAAGCAGCGCACGCGCCACGGCAATACGCTGCGCCTGACCGACGGAAAGCCCCACGCCGCCATCGCCTAAAAGAGTATCTAATCCGTTTGGCAGACGATCTAAAAACTCGTCAACGCCCGCGCGCTGCAGAACCGACATGAGCGTCGCGTCATCAATGGGGCTATTAAGCAGCAGGTTTTCGCGTAGCGTTTGCGCGGGTAAATGCGGATTTTGGCCAACCCAGGCAATATATTGTTGCCAGCTATCGCGGTTGATATCACGCAGCTCCTGCCCATTAACCTGCAGTGAACCTTGATAAGGCAGGAAACCCAGCAAGACGTTCATCAGCGCGGTTTTGCCTGCACCGCTTTGTCCTACCAGCGCTACACGTTTACCAGTATCGAGAGTGAAATTGAGCGATTGAGAGAGCGCTTCACCGCCAGCAGTCATGACCACCAAATTCAGAGCCTGAATATGCAGCGGTGTAGTGAGAGAAAGCTCGCGAGAAGCATGCTCTTCGTGTGGATCGGGACTTTCGCGTAGAAACTGGTCCAGCGCATCAGCTCCGCCAATCGCTTGCGCTTTGGCGTGATAAAAGGTGCCTAAGTCGCGCAACGGCTGGAAAAATTCAGGCGCCAGAATAAGTGCCAGGAAACCAGCAAACAGCGTTACGCCGGTGCTGTAATGACCAAAATTCAGTTCGCCGAGATAAGAAAAACCGAAATAGACCGCGACGACAGCAATCGCCAGTGAGGCAAAAAATTCCAGCACGGCAGATGAGAGAAACGCCAGGCGTAATACTTCCATGGTACGTTGCCGAAAATCGGTGGTGCTGGCGGCAATTGCTTCTTGCTCTGCCGCAGCGCGATAGAACAGGCGCAGCGTTTCACGTCCACGCAGACGATCGTAAAAATCACCACTTAGCCGGGCGAGAGCAACAAAGTTGCGGCGATTGGCATCTGCAGCGCCCATGCCAACCATCGCCATAAATAGGGGAATCAGTGGCGCGGTGACCAGCAGAATCAATCCCGCCGCCCAGTTAATTGGAAAAATGGCGATCAATATGGCTAACGGAATAAAGAGTGCCAGCGACATCTGAGGCAGATACCGCGCGTAGTATTCCTGCATCTCTTCGATTTGTTCGAGCAGCAGCGTAGCCCAACTGCCTGCTGGCTTACCTTGAATCCAGGCGGGACCGAGCACATTGAGTCGATCCAGAACCTGCTGACGCAGCGCACGGCGAATGGCAACGCCGGCGCGATGTCCTGCCATTTCGCGGGCGTAATGCAATCCGGCGCGCAAAACAAAGCACAGCAGCAGCAACAGAAAATCGGTGAGCAGTGATGCGCGCGGTTGCTGTGCGACAAGCAGATTTTGCAGCAGCGAAGCCAGTAACCAGGCTTGGGCGATAATGACCAATGCGCCAGCAAAACCCAGCAGCGAAGCCGCACGTAAGTTGCGCGCACCGTGATGACGTTGCTGACGGAGCCAGCGGAGAAGTTCTTGTTGCCGTGATTTGTTCATGCGATGCCGTTTGGTAACTCAAAAGAGATGTAAATCCCGGATGAAAACCCAGCAATATCGGGCGCGTGAACTGTAGCACGCAGGTAACAAAAAAGGCGACCAAAACTGGCCGCCTTTTAGCGATTATGATCAGGTTATTAACAACTTACTTATCGTTTTTAACCAGTCCATCGAGGAAGCGTTCCGCATCCAACGCCGCCATACAGCCGGTACCGGCAGAGGTAATTGCCTGGCGATAAATATGATCCATCACATCGCCGGCAGCGAACACGCCTGGGATGCTGGTTTGCGTGGCGTTGCCGTGCAGACCAGACTGCACTTTGATGTAGCCATTTTCCAAATCCAGCTGACCATCAAAAATTGCGGTATTTGGACTGTGGCCGATGGCGACAAACAAACCAGCGACGTCCAGTGATTCAGCCGCTTCACCTTTGGTAGACAGCAGTTTCAAGCCCGTCACGCCCATTTGATCGCCAACCACTTCATCCAGCGTGCGGTCGGTGTGCAGCACGATGTTGCCATTGCGCACTTTTTCCATCAGACGGTCAATAAGGATTTTCTCAGCGCGGAAACTGTCGCGACGGTGAATCAGATGCACTTCTGCAGCAATGTTAGCCAGATAAAGCGCTTCTTCAACGGCAGTGTTACCGCCACCAATGACGGCAACTTTCTGATTGCGGTAGAAGAAGCCGTCGCAGGTCGCACAAGCAGAGACGCCTTTGCCTTTGAACGCTTCTTCTGATGGCAAGCCGAGATAACGTGCCGATGCGCCAGTGGCGATGATCAACGCATCAGCAGTGTATTCACCGCTGTCGCCGACCAGACGGAACGGACGGTTCTGCAAATCGACGGTATGAATGTGGTCAAAAATGATCTCGGTGTTGAATTTCTCGGCATGCTCCTGCATGCGCTCCATCAACGCTGGACCGGTCAGATCGTTTGCATCGCCTGGCCAGTTCTCCACTTCGGTGGTGGTGGTGAGCTGACCTCCTTTCTCCAGTCCGGTAATTAACACCGGATTCAGGTTAGCGCGCGCTGCATATACCGCAGCAGTATAACCGGCAGGGCCGGAGCCCAGAATGAGCAGCTTACTGTGTTTGGCCGTACTCATGCGTTCCTCAATTTTTTTCTGACAACATAGTTTTTGATTGTAGGGAAATTAACGCCGCAAAAAAAGGCTCCAGCAATTTTGTTAACAATCACTGCGAGCGGCGTAGACGATGAGTGCAAGTTTTGCACGCGCGTTGCGCCAAAAGGGGGCAATGCTCGGCAATTAGTGGTGCAGCAGCATAAAAATTCTCATTTAAAAACAGCAACCCAGAACTCTATCTGGCATCTTGTACTGAATTTGGATGTTTTACTTTGACAATCGCCTGCGCTTTTGCGAAAACATTGGGAGAAGCAGAGAATATTTAGCGATTCAAAACAGAATTTCATTTCTGTTTTGGTCTGTTTAGCCGAATAAACTCAGCCTGACATTGGTAGTGACGCATGATGTGGACAGACAACATGCGTCATACGGATGGACGCGTTACTGCACAGGCTTATGGTCTTCACTTCAGTAAGGCCCTGAACAATGAGCGTTTTCAGGGTGTGGCAGGTTAAGGGAAGGAATTAAGAGAGACAATAATAATGGTAGACAATAAGAAACGCCCCGGAAAAGATTTAGATCGTATCGACAGAAATATTCTGAATGAACTGCAGAAAGACGGTCGAATTTCTAATGTCGAGCTTTCCAAACGTGTTGGATTATCGCCAACTCCATGTCTTGAGCGCGTGCGCCGCCTCGAGCGTCAAGGCTTCATTCTGGGCTACACCGCGCAGCTCAACCCGCATTATCTGGATGCTTCACTGCTGGTTTTCGTTGAGATTACTCTGAATCGTGGTGCGCCAGATGTGTTTGAACAATTTAACGCCGCCGTGCAAAAACTTGAGGAAACTCAAGAATGTCACCTTGTTTCCGGTGATTTTGACTACCTGCTGAAAACCCGCGTACCGGATATGTCCGCTTATCGTAAACTACTGGGTGAGACCTTGCTGCGTCTGCCGGGCGTAAACGACACCCGAACTTACGTGGTGATGGAAGAGGTCAAACAGAGCAATCGTCTGGTGATCAAAACCCGGTAGTGCAGGGCAGGTGCAAAGCTTGCAGGATTTCGGTACACTCCTGTGAATTCATACAGGACCAGCGTCGGGCATGCCCGACGTTGTTGCCTTCTTAATTTACAGGCACCTGGAGAGTTCTCTTGAGCCAGGAATATACAGAAGATAAAGATGTTTCGTTACAACCGCTGAGCAGTGGACGTCGTCTGCTGGAAGCGTTGCTCATTCTTGTGGCCTTGTTCGCCATCTATTTGATGGTGTCGCTGGTTAGTTTTAACCCGTCAGATCCAAGCTGGTCACAAACCGCATGGCACGAACCTATCCATAATCTGGGTGGTAGCGTCGGCGCATGGCTGGCCGATACGCTATTGTTCATCTTTGGCGTGATGGCCTACGCCATTCCTCCCGTCATTATTGGTCTGTGTTGGATCACCTTCCGCCAACGTGATCGTCAGGATTACATCGACTACTTTGCCGTTGGTTTACGCCTGATTGGCGTGCTGGCCTTGGTGGTAACGACCTGTGGTCTGGCGGCGCTCAACGTAGATGACATCTGGTATTTTGCTTCCGGCGGCGTAATCGGCAGCCTGGTCAGCAATGCGATGGCACCGTGGTTCAGTTCGGCTGGCGGCACCTTGACGCTGCTGTGCGTCTGGGCTGCCGGCATCACGCTTTATACCGGATGGTCATGGCTGACGATTGCCGAGAAGATCGGCGGCGTGGTGATGGGTGTTCTGACCTTTGCCAGCAATCGTTCACGACATGACGAACCCTGGCAGGAAGAAGAATACGACGACGAAGAGCTTGCTGATGAGGTGTCGCCTCCGATGCATGCTGCACACTCCGTTAATGACGACGATGATGTCTTGTTAGCTCAACCGCGCAAGGTGAGCGAACCGGTTGCTGCGGAGTTGAGCGACGATCCGCTGCTGGCGAAGGCGAGTGCGGCAACTGCCGCTGCAATTGCGGTTACTACGCAAGCTGCACAGCAAACTCCAGCTGCACAGCAAACTCCAGCTGCTATGCAGCCTGCTCCAGCCGCATCTGCTGAACCCGACGCAATGCCACGCGTTGCCGAAGCCACGGCTCAGTCGATTCCGGCTCCTCAGCCTGTTGCTGCAGCACAACAACCAATCGCGCAGCCTTCTGCTCCGCTCTATCGTTTCGAGATCCCAGGTGAAGCAGCACCTTCACCGTTTTCGCCGGCTGATGACGATGAGGGCCCGAGCATGGGCAACTGGCAGGATGCCGCTTCATCTTCTGCACCTTTAAACAGTCTCGCCGCCGCTTCACTTGCCGCTGGAGCAGTCAAAGCAGCGACATCACCTGCTGCTTATTCACCTGCCTTCGATATCGTACCTGAGCGTGATTACAACCCGCAGGTGAAGCAGGGCATTGGTCCAGAGTTGCCGCGTCCAAACAAAGTTAAGTTGCCAACACGACGTGAGTTAGCTTCGTACGGCATTAAGTTGCCCTCGCAGCGCATGGCGGAAGAACAGGCTAAAGATGCTGAGCAGCAACAGCCGGAAGTCACTGCGTCTTACAGCGTTCCTCCACAGGAAGAGGATGTTGAGCTGCAAGAGGCGCAGTTGCGTGAAGCCTTCGCGTCGCAGCAGCAGAATCGTTACGGTGAAAGCTGGCAGGAAGCGTCTGAGCCTGATGATGAGGATGCATTGCAGCAGGCTCAACTTGCACGTCAGTTCGCCGATCAGCAGCAGCAACGCTATACCGAACCTGAAGTGAAGGAAGCACCGGTATTTAATCTGGATACGTCGTCTGCTTTTGATTTTTCACCAATGAAAGATTTGGTCGACGATAGCCCGAGCGAGCCACTGTTCACTATTTCTGCATCGCCAGAGCCGGAAGAGCCCGCGCCGTGGCAACAACCTGCTGCGCCGGAGCCAGCGGCAATGCCGTCGTTGAGTGCTGAATCCAGCCCATGGTCGTCGCCGGAACAGGAAGCCTATTCTGCGCCACCTGCACCAGTGAAACCTGCTGCGCCTGTGCAGGACAGCTTGTTCCATCCGTTCCTGGTTCGCCATGAACAGCCGCTGGAAAAACCTTCTACGCCGCTGCCCACGCTGGATCTGCTCACGTCACCACCGGCAGAAGAAGAGCCGGTGGATATGTTTGCGCTGGAGCAAACCGCGCGGCTGGTTGAAGCACGCCTGGCTGATTATCGAGTAAAGGCGGAGGTTGTAGGTATTTCACCTGGTCCGGTCATTACCCGCTTCGAGCTCGATTTAGCGCCAGGCGTTAAAGCTTCCCGTATTTCTAACTTGTCGCGTGATCTGGCGCGTTCTCTGTCTGCGGTTGCCGTGCGCGTGGTGGAAGTGATTCCAGGCAAGCCTTACGTCGGGCTTGAACTGCCAAATAAACATCGTCAAACCGTTTATCTGCGCGAAGTACTGGATTGCCCTAAATTCCGTGAAAACCCGTCACCGCTTGCAGTGGTGTTGGGTAAAGACATTGCTGGCCAGCCGGTGGTGGCTGATTTGGCGAAAATGCCGCACTTGCTGGTTGCCGGTACCACCGGTTCCGGTAAATCAGTGGGCGTTAACACCATGATCATTAGCATGCTGTATAAAGCCACGCCGGAAGAAGTGCGCTTTATCATGATCGACCCGAAAATGCTCGAGCTGTCAGTCTACGAAGGCATCCCTCACTTGCTGACCGAAGTGGTTACAGACATGAAAGATGCGGCCAATGCGCTGCGCTGGAGTGTTGGTGAAATGGAGCGTCGCTATAAACTGATGTCTGCGCTGGGCGTGCGTAATCTGGCCGGCTATAACGAGAAGATTGAGCAGGCTGCCGCGATGGGTCGACCGATTCCGGATCCGTTCTGGAAACCGGGCGATAGCATGGACACCACACCTCCGGTGCTGGAAAAACTGCCTTATATCGTGGTGCTGGTCGATGAATTTGCCGATCTGATGATGGCGGTCGGTAAGAAAGTCGAAGAGTTGATTGCTCGTCTGGCTCAGAAAGCGCGAGCGGCGGGTATTCACCTGGTGCTGGCGACACAGCGTCCGTCGGTTGATGTGATTACCGGTCTGATCAAAGCCAACATACCGACGCGTATCGCCTTCACCGTTTCCAGCAAGATCGACTCACGTACCATCCTCGATCAGGGCGGTGCAGAATCGCTGCTGGGGATGGGTGACATGCTGTACATGCCGCCAAACTCCTCAATGCCTGTACGTGTGCATGGTGCATTCGTGCGCGATCAGGAAGTGCATGCGGTGGTTCAGGACTGGAAAGCACGCGGTCGCCCGCAATACATCGAAAGCATTACTGCTGGTGAAGAGAGCGAGAGTGCAGCTGGCGGAATGATGGGCGATGAAGAGCTGGATCCGCTGTTTGATCAGGCGGTCTCTTTCGTGGTGGAAAAACGCCGAGCCTCCATTTCTGGAGTTCAGCGCCAGTTCCGTATCGGATATAACCGTGCCGCACGTATCATCGAGCAGATGGAAGCGCAGGGCATCGTTTCTGAACCGGGACATAACGGCAACCGCGAAGTGCTTTCGCCGCCGCCACACGAGATGTAATTTATCGCGTGCAGTTGTCTGCTTATGGGCCAGTTAACACTGGCCCATTGTTTATCTGTTGGTCGATCCCCATATCTTCGGGAGCTTTCGGCTTTTTCTCCTGTCGAAGAGACAGGATGGCAACTACGTTTAATGCTGTAAGTGTCGGGAAACAATAAATAAGGAATCGAATCAGATGAAATTACGCGTTATTGCCTGTGGCCTGTTGGCCAGTTTTGTTTCCGCATCAGTATTGGCGGATGCGTCCAGCGATCTGCAACAGCGTCTTAATAAAGTGAACAGCTTCCATGCCAGCTTCAGTCAGAAAGTGACCGATGGCAGCGGTGCCAACGTGCAGGACGGTGAAGGCGAGCTGTGGGTGAAGCGCCCAAGCTTGTTTAACTGGCACATGACCGCGCCGGATGAAAGCGTAATTATTTCTGATGGCAAAAATCTGTGGTTCTACAATCCCTTCGTTGAACAAGCCAGCGTTAGCCTGTTGCAAAATGCAGCCAGCAACACGCCGTTTATGTTGATTGCGCGTAACCAGCCAAGCGACTGGAAACAGTACAACATCAAGCAGCAGGGCGATAACTTCGAGCTAACGCCAAAGAGCAGTGATGGCAACCTCAAGCAGTTCACCATCAATGTGACATCGTCTGGCACCATCAATAAGTTCAGCGCGATTGAGCAAGATGGCCAGCACAGCGATTATCAGCTGAAGAGCCAAAACAACGGCGCTATTAGCCCAGACAAATTCACCTTTACGCCGCCAAAAGGGGTAACGGTGGACGATCAACGTCAGTGAGGTCACGGTGAGTAACCTGTCTCTGGATTTCGCTCCATCGAATGAGTTTCAGCCGCTGGCCGCGCGTATGCGGCCGGCGACGCTGCAACACTACATTGGGCAACAGCATTTGCTGGAGCCCGGTAAACCGCTGCCGCGCGCCATTGAGGCCGGGCATCTGCATTCGATGATTTTGTGGGGACCGCCTGGGACAGGGAAAACGACATTAGCCGAGATTATCGCCCATTACGGTAAAGCTGATGTCGAGCGCATTTCTGCTGTCACTTCTGGCGTGAAAGAGATTCGTGAAGCGATCGAGCGTGCCCGACAAAATCGTCAGGTGGGTCGACGCACCATCCTGTTTGTCGACGAAGTCCATCGCTTTAACAAAAGTCAGCAGGATGCTTTCCTGCCGCATATTGAAGATGGCACCATTACGTTTATTGGTGCCACCACAGAAAATCCCTCGTTTGAACTCAACTCGGCGCTGCTATCCCGTGCCCGCGTATATTTACTCAAGTCTCTGACCACTGCAGATATTGAACAGGTTCTGTTGCAGGCGATGCAGGATGACGAACGCGGTTATGGCAAAAGCGATATTGTGCTGCCGGATAATACGCGCCGTATGATAGCGGAACTGGTGAACGGTGATGCACGTCGGGCATTGAATACGCTGGAAATGATGGCGGATATGGCTGAAAGCAATGCCGAAGGCCAGCGTGAATTAACGCCACAATTACTCAACGAAGTTTCCGGTGAAAGGGCGGCGCGTTTTGATAACAAAGGCGATCGTTTCTACGATCTGATCTCCGCTCTGCACAAGTCTGTTCGCGGTTCAGCACCCGATGCGGCACTTTACTGGTATGCAAGAATCATCACCGCCGGCGGCGATCCGCTGTATGTCGCCCGCCGTTTGCTGGCTATCGCCTCGGAAGATGTGGGTAACGCCGATCCGCGCGGCATGCAGGTTGCGCTAGCGGCCTGGGATTGCTTTACGCGCGTCGGTCCAGCCGAAGGCGAAAGGGCGATTGCGCAGGCGATTGTTTACCTTGCCAGTGCACCCAAAAGTAATGCCGTTTACACCGCTTTCAAAGCCGCGATGCGCGATGCGCGCGAATTTCCTGACTACGATGTGCCGGAACATTTACGCAACGCCCCAACCAAATTGATGAAAGAGATGGGGCTGGGCAAAGAGTATCGTTATGCGCACGACGAGACTAACGCCTATGCCGCTGGCGAAGTCTATTTCCCGCCTGAAATGGCGCAGACGCGCTACTATCAACCGACTAATCGCGGGCTCGAAGGGAAAATTGGCGAAAAACTCGCCTGGCTGGCTGAGCAGGATCAAAATAGCCCGATAAAACGCTACCGCTGATAAACACCTTACGGTAAGGTGAGCAAGGATTTCATTGCATTCCATAGGGATGCAAGTCCCGCCATTCGTTCAATCAACCTTTTATTACACAGGATTAGCATGCTCGATCCCAACCTGCTGCGTAACGAGCCAGACGCAGTCGCAGAAAAACTGGCACGCCGAGGATTTAAACTGGATGTGGAAACCTTACGTTCGCTTGAAGAGCGTCGTAAAGTCTTGCAGGTAGAAACTGAAAATCTGCAGGCTGAGCGTAATTCCCGATCCAAATCCATCGGTCAGGCCAAAGCACGTGGGGAAGACATCGAGCCGCTGCGTCAGGAAGTGAACGCGCTGGGCGAACGCCTGGATGCGGCTAAAGCAGAACTGGATGCCCTGCAGAACGAAATTCGTGACTTTGCCCTCGCATTGCCAAACCTCCCGGTTGACGAAGTCCCGTTGGGTAAAGATGACAGCGAGAATCAGGAAGTCAGCCGCTGGGGCCAGCCGCGCCAGTTCGATTTCCCGGTGAAAGATCATGTTGAGCTGGGTGAAGCCGCCAAAGGTCTGGACTTTGCCGCCGCGGTGAAATTGACGGGTTCACGTTTCATTGTGATGCAGGGCCAGATTGCGCGTCTGCACCGTGCGCTTAGCCAGTTTATGCTTGACCTGCACACGCAGCAGCACGGTTATCTTGAAACCTATGTTCCGTATCTGGTGAATCAGGAAACGTTGTATGGCACCGGACAGCTGCCGAAGTTTGGTGAAGATTTGTTCCATACCAAGCCGCTGGGCGAAGAAGCGGGTAGCAGCAACTATGCGCTGATCCCTACCGCTGAAGTGCCGCTGACCAATCTGGTGCGTGATGAGATCGTTGAAGAAGAATCTTTGCCGCTCAAACTTGCTGCGCACACGCCATGCTTCCGTTCTGAAGCCGGTTCGTACGGGCGCGATACGCGTGGTTTAATCCGTATGCACCAGTTCGATAAAGTGGAAATGGTGCAGATTGTGGCGCCTGAAACCTCCATGGATGCACTGGAAGAGTTGGTGGGCCATGCTGAGAAAGTGCTTCAGTTGCTCAATCTGCCATACCGTAAAGTGCTGCTTTGCACCGGCGATATGGGCTTTGGCTCTTCCAAGACCTACGACCTGGAAGTTTGGCTGCCAGCACAAAACACCTATCGTGAAATCTCCTCTTGCTCCAACATGGGTGATTTCCAGGCTCGTCGTATGCAGGCGCGCTGCCGTAGCAAAACCGACAAGAAACCGCGTTTGGTGCACACGCTGAACGGTTCTGGTCTGGCAGTGGGTCGTACTCTGGTGGCTGTGCTTGAAAACTATCAGCAGGCAGATGGCCGCATTGAAGTGCCAGAAGTACTACGTCCTTATATGGGCGGACTGGAATTCGTTGGCTAATCAACGCGCAATTATATAAGCCCGGCAATGCCGGGTTTTTTGTTTCTTAAGCGGCAAAATAATTATTTTTTAGTCGGAATTAATAAGAAATAAACGTTATCGACAATAAATGGCTCTTAAGCATTAAAAATCGTAAATTCAAATAGATAGATGCCAGACTTGTATTCCTCATCATGCTTCTAACCCTCTGAAGATAAAAAAAATAAATTGTTCCGCAGCAAATCGTGCGGCGACGAATTTTTGCACATTGACTTTAAGATAGCGGATGGCAAACTGCGCGCAATTATCGTCATCTCTTTTGGTTTTATTCCCTATGTCAACCTGGTCGCGCCCCGTCGTTTTGCTGCTTTGCGGCTTAATGCTTATGACGGTGTCTATCGCTGTGCTTAATACGCTGGTACCGCTCTGGCTTACCCATGATCAATTGCCAACCTGGCAAGTGGGAATGGCTAGCTCATCGTATTACACCGGTAACTTGCTGGGCACCTTGCTCGCGGGCTGGTTGATTACTCGTTATGGTTTTAATCGCTGTTTTTACCTCGCCAGCGTGCTTTTTGCCGTAGCGACCATGGGCATGGTGATACTGGATGGTTTCTATAGCTGGACATTACTGCGCTTTACCGCAGGTGTCGGTTGTGCACTGATTTGGGTGGTGGTTGAGAGTGCCTTGTTATGCAGCGGTACCGTGCGTAATCGCGGTCAGTTGCTGGCGGCTTATATGATCATCTATTACCTCGGCACTGTTGCAGGCCAGTTGCTGGTGAGCCGCGTGTCGACCGAGCTGCTCCACGTGATTCCATGGGTGACTGCACTGATTATCTGTGCGGTATTGCCGGTAGTGTTTGTGCATGTCAATACCAGCGCTGCGACAGAAGAAGCTTCAACGGGGCGCCTTTGGGTTATGTTGCGTCGTCGTAGTTCTCGTCTCGGCATCAATGGCTGCATTATTTCCGGTATCGTTCTCGGCTCACTTTATGGCTTGATGCCATTGTATCTGTCACATCAGGGCATGAGTGATGCAAACGTCGGTTACTGGATGGCGTTACTGGTCAGCTCCGGCATTGTAGGTCAGTGGCCGGTAGGACGTTTAGCTGATCGCTTTGGTCGCCTGATGGTGCTGCGTGTGCAAGTGTTTGTGGTTATCCTGGGTGCGATTGCTATGTTAGGTGATACTGCGATGGCGCCAGCGCTGTTTGTGCTTGGTCTTGCGGGTTTTACACTTTATCCGGTGGCGATGTCCTGGGCGTGCGAAACCGTCGCGCATCATGAGTTAGTGGCAATGAATCAGGCGTTACTGTTTAGCTATACCGTGGGCAGTTTGGTGGGGCCGGGAATGACGTCAATGCTGATGCAGAATTACTCTGACCGCCTGCTGTTTGTGATGATTGCTGCAGTTGCACTGGTTTATCTGGTGATGTTACTGCGCAAAGCCGATCATCAGGCTACTCCTGTCGCACATGCTTAACGCATTCCCATGAAATAGTAAAAAGGGGAGCCGGTGGTTCCCCTTTTGTTTGCGGTTAATACATCACTTCATGGCCGTAGCTGGCGAGGATATTCTTCACTCGCTCCATGGTTTCCTTGCTCGGCGGCTTAACACCATCCAGCTTGTACTCTTCGCCCATGGCGATCCATTTGTGTTTGCCTAACTCGTGGTAAGGCAGCAATTCGATCTTCTCTATGTTATCCATATCTTTGGTAAACTCACCCAAGCGATGAACGGAGTCATCATCATCGGAGTAGCCAGGCACCACTACAAAGCGGATCCAGGTGCGTTTGCCTCTCTTCTGCAGATAGCGCGCAAAGTCCAGCGTACGATGATTGGAAACGCCCACCAGAATCTGATGCACATCATCGTTAATCTGTTTTAAATCGAGCATTACCAAATCAGTGGCATCAAGCAATTCATCGATCACCGGATCGTAGCGACGAACAAAGCCGTTGGTGTCGAGACAGGTATGAATGCCTTCTGCCTGGCAAGCGCGGAACCAGTCACGCACGAACTCCGCTTGTAAGATCGCTTCGCCACCCGACGCCGTCACGCCACCGCCAGATGCATTCATGAAGTGACGATATGAGAGCGCATCCTTCATCAACTCTTCAACGGTAACTTCTTTACCGCCATGCGTGTCCCATGTATCGCGGTTATGGCAATACAAGCAGCGCATGAGGCAGCCCTGAAAAAAGGTAATGAAGCGGATGCCTGGGCCGTCAACGGTGCCGCAGGATTCAAAGGAGTGGATACGACCGATGGTTGACATTGCGATGAGTTCTCCAGGTGAGCCTGAATATCAGGCAGCACAATCTATGTTGTGCTCTAAAAGTGAAAGTCGATTTTGCCAGGTCGCCAGCACCAGCAAACTGGCAAAACGGACTTGTGGAGAAAAGGCTCCCGCAGGAGCCTTTCAATCTCAGTGAACTACGATTACAGCGACTGTGTGAACGTACGGGTAATTACATCTTTCTGCTGCTCTTTGGTGAGCGAGTTGAAGCGCACAGCATAACCGGATACGCGAATGGTCAGCTGCGGATACTTCTCAGGATGTTCCATCGCATCCAGCAACATCTCACGGTTCATCACGTTAACGTTCAGATGCTGACCGCCCTCAATATTGGCTTCATGGTGGAAATATCCATCCATCAGGCCAGCAAGATTGGTTTTACGCACGTTATCATCTTTACCCAGCGCATTTGGCACGATGGAGAAAGTATAAGAGATGCCGTCTTTCGCGTAAGCAAAGGGCAGTTTCGCGACGGAGGTCAGTGAAGCCACCGCACCTTTCTGATCACGGCCGTGCATTGGGTTAGCACCCGGACCGAATGGCGCACCCGCACGACGTCCGTCTGGCGTATTACCGGTTTTCTTACCGTAAACCACGTTAGAAGTGATGGTCAGCACTGACTGAGTTGGCACCGCGTTACGGTAGGTTTGCAGTTTCTGAATTTTCTTCATGAAACGTTCAACCAAATCGCACGCCATGTCATCAACGCGAGAGTCGTTATTACCAAATTGCGGATATTCGCCTTCAATTTCAAAGTCTACCGCTAAACCATCTTCATCACGGATGGTTTTCACTTTGGCGTATTTGATGGCAGAAAGTGAGTCAGCCGCAACAGACAGACCCGCGATACCACAGGCCATGGTGCGATAAACGTCACGATCGTGAAGCGCCATCAGTGAAGCTTCGTAGCTGTACTTATCGTGCATGTAGTGAATGATATTCAGGGAGGTGACGTACTGCTTAGCCAGCCAATCCATGAAGTGATCCAGGCGCTCCATCACGGTGTCGTAATCAAGAATCTCGTCAGTGATTGGTGCTTCTTTCGGACCCACCTGCATTTTCAGTTTTTCGTCAACGCCACCGTTGATTGCGTACAGCAGGGTTTTTGCCAGGTTGGCACGCGCACCGAAGAACTGCATCTGCTTACCGACAATCATTGGGCTAACGCAGCAGGCGATAGCATAGTCATCGTTGTCGAAGTCAGGACGCATCAGGTCATCATTCTCATACTGCAATGAGGATGTATCGATAGACACTTTTGCGGCGTATTTCTTAAAGTTAACCGGCAGTTTTTCTGACCACAGGATGGTCATATTTGGCTCCGGAGATGGCCCCATGGTGTAAAGCGTATTCAGGAAACGGAAGGTGCTTTTAGTCACCAGAGTACGGCCATCGACGCCCATACCCGCCAGTGATTCTGTTGCCCAGATTGGGTCACCAGAGAACAGCTCATCGTATTCAGGTGTACGCAGGAAGCGCACCATACGCAGTTTCATCACCAGATGGTCAATCAGTTCCTGTGCTTCTTCTTCAGTCAGTTTTCCGGCCTGAATATCGCGCTCGATATACACATCAAGGAAGGTGGATACGCGACCAAAGGACATTGCCGCACCGTTCTGAGATTTCACCGCCGCGAGATAGCCATAGTAAGTCCACTGAACGGCTTCTTGAGCATTGGTAGCGGGCAGCGAGATATCTGAACCATACTTCGCAGCCATCTCTTTGATCTGACCCAGTGCGCGGTGCTGTTCAGAGATCTCTTCACGCAGGCGAATGGTGGCTTCGAGGTCAACGCCATTCTCCATATCGCTCTGCAGAGAATTGAACTGCGCAACTTTGTCTTTCATCAGAAAATCGATGCCGTACAGCGCAACGCGGCGATAGTCACCGATGATACGACCGCGGCCATAGGCATCCGGTAAACCCGTCAACACGCCTGATTTACGGCAGCGCATGATGTCAGGGGTGTAAACATCGAACACGCCCTGGTTATGGGTTTTGCGGTAATCAGTGAAGACTTTTTTCAGCGCGGGATCAAGTTCGCGGCCATAAACCTTGCAAGAACCCTCAACCATTTTGATGCCGCCAAACGGGATGATGGCACGTTTCAAAGGTGCTTCAGTTTGCAGGCCAACGATTTTTTCCAGCGATTTGCTGATGTAGCCGGCATCGTGAGAGGTGATGGTTGAAGCCAGATCGGTGTCAAAATCTACCGGCGCGTGGGTGCGGTTCTCGATTTTGATGCCTTCAAGTACGCTGTCCCACAGCTTAGTTGTGGCCGGCGTCGCGCCAGCGAGGAAGGATTCGTCGCCTTCATACGGTGTGTAGTTTTTCTGGATAAAGTCACGGACGTTGACGCTGTTCTGCCATTCGCCGGCGCTAAATCCTTCCCAGGCTGACGCCATTTTTTCATTCAGTTCGGACATGATATACCTGCCTTATTTAGGGAGACTTTGACGTATGGCGCGCTGACTCAGCACGCCCGTACCAATTCATTAATGCACCGGCTCATCGCCACGCAGATAGATTACCCAGTAGGTCAAACCGACTAATAATCCGCCGCCAATAATGTTGCCGATGGTCACGGGAATCAGGTTGTTAACAATAAAGTTACTAACGCTTAGTGATGGGAACTGTGCTGCGCTTGCACCAGCCATTTGCCAGAATTCCGGGCTGGAAAAATCACGGATAACGATGGCCATCGGGATAAGGAACATGTTGGCAATACTATGTTCAAAACCGCAGGCAACAAACATCGCCACTGGTAGGATCATCGCAAACATTTTGTCCATCAGACTGCGGCCGGAATAACTCATCCACACCGCCAGGCAAACCATCAGGTTGGCGAGCGTACCGAGACTCACTGCTTCAATAAAGGTGTGATGCATTTTATGGTCAGCGGTTTGCAGGACATTCAAACCCCAGGCACCATTCGCCACCATGTGTTCACCGGCTAACCAGATCAGCGCGACAAAGAACAGCGCACCAAACAGGTTACCGATATAGACCGTCAACCAGTGTCGACCGAGTTGCAGCCAGGTGATACGGCCGCTGGCTTTTGCCACCACGATCAAAACAGTTGAGGTGAACAGGTCAGCACCGCACACCACGACTAACATTAAACCGAGCGAGAAACAGATACCGCCGATCAGTTTTGCTATGCCGTAGGGCATTGCTCCACTTCCGGTGGTCGCAGTGATATAGAAGACAAATGCGATTGAGATAAATACGCCAGCAGTGATGGCAAGGAAGAAGGTGGTTAAAGGACGTTTAGTAGCTTTATATATGCCGGCTTCTTCTGCAACTTTCGCCATTGCCGCCGGTAATAATGAATTAAAAGGGTTGTCAGCTTTCACACTAACGCTCTCCAAAAATTGCCTGTAAAGATATTAACAAAGGAGTATAGGTCAGAAATTGATGTGGATCATATTTGACCGGAAGGTCGCTGATAAGCGAAGCGTAAATGCGTCTGAGTGCTGCTTAAATTATTGAATTTATTGTAATAAATAATTTTTAATTTATGCAAAATAAGTTGAAGGTGGCTGCGGGCAAGACTAGATTTTGTTAAATATCATTAACGATTAAAGCTGAATTGTTATTTAATAATGCACTTAAATCTCTTTGTATGATCAATATAAAAAAATGGCACTGATTTTTTCAGTGCCATTGACCAGTACCCTAATTTCTATAAATGGAAATTTAAGCGTTAAGGCTATTTTTGTGACCAATAACGACGTTTAGCTGTCTGCAGCTTTTCATAGGCAGCGAGTAATGATTGATGCGCAGGGAAAGCTTTCAGATCCAGATCGACCGCTTGCAATCCATAGAAGGGCGCTTCGCCACTGATTGCCGCTGAAGCAGCCTCAACAGCAGCCTGGCCGTACATACGAATAAAGGCGCGATGATATTGTAGCGGATCGCGTTCCTCTTCCATTGCCAGCAGCAGCAAGGTTTGCAGACAGCGGTAGTAGTTTGCGCGCTCTTCACTAAAGATGGACTGATTAAACTCCATCGTCCATTCAGTCCAGATCAGAGCCTGATCCAGGTCGCCGCCGGCCAGCGCCAGCATGGCTTTCAGCTCGCCAATACGTAGCGTGTACCAGCCATTATCTTTGCCTGATGCCAGACCCAGCAGCTCGCGCACGCGAGTAAAGTCATCATGACCTTCCTCATCCAGTTGCACAATCAGCTCGAGATAGGTTTCGGGTTCCCATTGGCTGTCTGGCAGCGCCAGCAGGGTTTTGCGCAGTGGTGCGCCCATGCTGTTATTTGCCAGCAGCAGATCTTCTGCTGGATAAATATCAGACATGCCCGGCACGATAATGCGGCAAGCGTAAACACTCAGATGTTCATAGTCAGCGATATAGACTTCTTTATCTTCCGCACGGAAGATCGCCATTAGCGTATCAAACTCTTCGTGAGTGGTACCCGCAAAGCTCCAGTCGACGAAAGGATAATCGGCATCGTCTTTAAACATATCCCATGAAATCAGGCCGCTTGAATCGATGAAATGCGTTTCCAGGTTAGCGTGTTCCGCTACCTCTTCATCATCGAACGTCGGCGGTGTGAACACGTCGAGATCTTTCAGACCACGGCCCTGCAGCAGTTCAGTAACGGTTCGCTCAAGTGCGACGCCAAAGTCCGGATGTGCGCCAAACGAAGCGAAGCAGGTACCATTTGCTGGATTGAACAGCACAACGCAGATAACCGGGTATTTGCCGCCGAGTGACGCATCGTATGAGAAGATTGGGAAACCTTCTGCTTCCAGACGTTCAATTGCTTCAATTACGCCAGGATAACGCTGCATCACCTCTGCTGGAATTTCTGGCAGGCTGATGGATTCGGCGATGATGCGATTCTTAATATGACGCTCAAACACTTCAGAAAGACCCTGTACACGCGCTTCGTTCGCGGTGTTACCGGCAGACATACCATTCGAAACGTACAGATTACCGATGATGTTCATCGGGATATACACTGTTTGCTGGTCAGATTGACGGGTAAATGGCAGGCCACAAATTCCACGCTCGTCATTGCCGGATTGCAGATCAATCAGCTCAGAAGCACCCAGGCTCTCATCAGGATCATAGAACTTGCGCAGGCGCGCATCCAAAATGCCTTCTGGCAGGCTGTCGTCCTCAGTGAGCGGGAACCATTTTTCATTCGGATAGTGAACAAAATCACCATTAGCGATGGATTCACCCAACCAGAAATCGGCGAAGAAATAGTTAGTAGAGAGGCGCTCAAAATATTCGCCCAGCGCTGAAGCCAGAGCGGCTTTTTTGCTAGCACCTTTGCCATTTGTAAAGCACAGCGGGCAGTCGCGATCGCGAATGTGTACTGACCAGACGTGTGGCACCGGATTCAGCCAGGAAGCTTCTTCAATGTTGAAACCAAGGTCTTGCAGTTTCTGCTGAAAGCGAGCAATGGAATCTTCCAGTGCGGCGTCTTTTCCGGGGATAAACGTTTGCGTCATGGTGGCGCTCTCTTAAGTCAATGGGGTGGGCGTAAAGCGCGCAATAATACGGGTTTTATGCGTGCTTCGCTATTCAGTCAGCCAAATTTATCTCAGACTGGTTAAGGTTGTTACGCCATTACGCTTGCCGATTTTTCTTTCTGGAACAACCTCACAAAATTCCATGGCTTAATGCATTTATGACATAAGCTGCGGTGAAGCTGGCTCTGGAAATGTGATCGCTGCCGGATTAATGATTGCAGCCATCTGGAGGCAATGATAAAACCGGTTGGGTATTCATAACCGTTCGATATGACAGTGGTGAGGGGAAATGACTCAGGTTTATAATTTTAGCTCTGGCCCGGCTATGCTGCCGGTAGAAGTGCTCCGTCGCGCAGAACAAGAACTGACAAACTGGCACGGATTAGGCACCTCGGTGATGGAGATCAGTCACCGCAGTAAAGAGTTTATTGCTGTTGCAGAAGCGGCAGAACAAGATTTTCGCGATCTGCTGAAGATCCCAGCCAACTACAAAGTTTTATTCTGCCATGGCGGTGCGCGTGCGCAGTTCGCGGCCATTCCCGGCAACTTGCTGGGTGATGCAAAAACCGCGGATTATATTGACGGCGGTTACTGGGCTCACAGCGCAATTAAAGAAGCCGAGAAATTCTGCTCGCCAAATACCATTGATATTAAAACCACGCGTGATGGTAAGCGTGCTTTATTACCAATGCGTGAATGGCAGTTAAATGGTGATGCGGCTTATGTCCATTTCTGCCCGAACGAAACGATTGACGGCATTGCTATCGATGAAGAGCCGGATTTTGGCGATAAAGTCGTAGTTGCCGATCTCTCTTCTACTATTCTGTCTCGTCCAATCGATGTGAGTCGCTATGGCGTGATCTACGCTGGCGCGCAAAAAAATATCGGCCCGGCGGGCTTAACCTTAGTGGTTGTGCGCGAAGATCTGCTAGGCAAAGCACAACGTTATGTGCCTTCTATCCTTGATTACAAGGTGCTGGCCGAAAACGAATCGATGTTTAACACTCCGCCGACTTTCGCATGGTATCTCTCTGGCTTGGTATTCAAATGGCTGAAAGAGAAGGGCGGCGTGGCTGAGATGGACAAACTGAATCAGGCAAAAGCCGACTTATTGTATGGCGTGATTGATAACAGTGCGTTTTATCGCAACGATGTCGCAAGCGAAAACCGTTCACGTATGAACGTGCCATTCCAGTTAGCCGATTCCTCATTGGACAAAGTGTTCCTGGAAGAGTCTCTCAAGGCTGGGCTGCACGCGTTGAAAGGCCATCGCGTGGTTGGCGGTATGCGTGCATCGATCTACAATGCGATGCCGCTGGAAGGCGTTAAAACGCTGACTGAGTTCATGGTCGACTTCGAACGTCGCCACGGCTAATTGCTTTTTTCATGCCAGCTTGTCTGGTACCAGACCCCGTCACACGATGGGGTCTCGTATTTTCTGGAGATTTGGTTTCACATGCAGGACTCCCTGACTCTACAACCGATTAATCGCGTTGACGGCACGGTAAACTTACCGGGTTCAAAAAGCGTCTCGAACCGCGCACTCTTGCTGGCCGCGCTGGCAAAGGGCACCACCCGCCTGACTAACTTGCTTGATAGCGATGACGTTAAGCACATGCTGAATGCCCTCAAAGCGCTGGGTGTCAGCTATACGCTCTCAGACGATCGCACCGTATGCGAAGTGGTAGGTAACGCGGGCCCTTTACATGCTGAACAACCGCTTGAGCTGTTTCTCGGTAACGCAGGTACAGCGATGCGACCTTTGGCTGCCGCGCTCTGTTTGGGCGAGCAGTCAATCGTTCTGACTGGCGAGCCACGCATGAAAGAGCGTCCGATTGGTCATCTGGTTGATGCACTGCGTCAGGGCGGAGCAAAGATTGACTATCTCGAACAGACCGATTATCCGCCAGTGCGTCTTAATGGCGGTTTTGTTGGTGGGGAAGTCAGCGTCGATGGCAGTGTATCCAGCCAGTTCCTCACGGCATTGCTAATGACCGCGCCACTGGCGCAGCAAGACACCATCATCACCATTAAAGGCGATCTGGTTTCTAAGCCTTACATTGATATCACCTTGCACCTGATGCGCTGCTTTGGTGTGGATGTTGATAATCAGGACTATCAGCGTTTTGTGGTTAAAGGGCAGCAACAGTACCAGTCTCCAGGCGATTATTTGGTGGAAGGTGATGCGTCTTCTGCATCATATTTCCTCGCTGCCGCTGCCATTAAAGGGGGTACCGTACGTGTAACCGGTATTGGCCGCAACAGCGTGCAGGGCGATATCCGTTTTGCTGATGTGCTGGAAAAGATGGGCGCAGTGATTGAGTGGGGAGATGACTATATCTCTTGCACACGCGGATCGCTGACGGCAATCGATATGGATATGAACCATATTCCCGATGCGGCAATGACCATTGCAACCACAGCACTGTTCGCAGAAGGCACCACGCTGATGCGCAACATCTATAACTGGCGCGTAAAAGAGACCGACCGTCTTGCTGCGATGGCGACTGAGTTACGCAAAGTGGGGGCGGAAGTAGAAGAAGGACACGACTTTATTCGTGTTACACCCCCGACTCAGTTGCAACATGCGGATATCGGTACTTACAACGATCACCGTATGGCAATGTGCTTCGCACTGGTGGCTCTGTCGGATATGCCGGTAACCATCCTTGATCCAGGCTGCACTGCGAAAACCTTCCCGAGCTATTTCCAGCAGTTGGCGAAAATCAGTCATACTTCCTGATCGTCTAACCCGGTGCACAGCGCCGGGTTTCTTTGCTCTCTTCTGGCCTTATCAGGCGGAAATTCTTCTGAATCTGTCTATATTTCTAGCGCTGTCTACGCTAAAGGGTACTAACCCGACGCAGGCAGCGTATAATGCCGCGCAATCCAGGCGGCCTGGAAGGGCTGACAATAAGCACGCAGCAACAGGAGAGAACAATGACGGCAATCGCCCCGGTTATTACCATCGATGGGCCAAGTGGCGCGGGTAAAGGGACTTTATGTAAAGCGATGGCGGAGTCGTTGCAGTGGCACTTACTGGATTCTGGCGCTATTTATCGCGTTTTAGCATTGGCCGCACTTCACCATCAGGTGGATATTGAGTCCGAGGAAGCATTAGTACCGATGGCTGCGCATCTTGATGTGCGTTTTCTATCGGTTGACGGTGAAATGCAGGTGGTTCTTGAAGGTGAAGATGTCACCGGTGAAATCCGCACGCAAGAAGTCAGCAACACCGCATCGCGCGTTGCCGCTTTTCCGCGGGTGCGTGAGGCATTGCTTCGACGCCAACGCGCATTCCGCGAAGAGCCCGGTTTAATCGCCGATGGACGCGATATGGGAACCGTAGTTTTCCCTGATGCGCCAGTGAAAATATTCCTCGACGCTAGCTCGGAAGAGCGTGCGCATCGCCGTATGCTACAGTTGCAGGAGAAAGGCTTTAATGTTAACTTTGATCGCCTTTTATCCGAGATAAAGGAACGCGACGACCGCGATCGTAATCGTGCCATCGCCCCTTTAGTGCCTGCCACAGATGCTCTGGTACTGGATTCAACCAGTATGTCGATTGAGCAAGTGATTGAAAAGGCGCTTGATTATGCTAAGCGTAAGTTGGGCATTTAATCTTTCGGCAACCGAATTGCTGTAACCCTGTACCAAGGACCCGGTGCAGGGCATGTGAAACAACCCCATCCGACAATGAAGTCAGGTGGACGTTAAATTGAAGAATCCTAAGATTATCAATATGACTGAATCTTTTGCTCAACTCTTTGAAGAGTCCCTGAAAGAAATCGAAACCCGTCCGGGTTCCATCGTTCGTGGCGTTGTTGTCTCTATCGACAAAGACGTAGTTCTGGTTGATGCGGGTCTGAAATCTGAATCTGCAATTCCTGCAGAGCAGTTCAAGAACGCAGCCGGCGAACTGGAAATCCAGGTAGGCGACGAAGTTGACGTTGCGCTGGACGCAGTAGAAGACGGCTTCGGTGAAACCCTGCTGTCCCGTGAGAAAGCTAAACGTCACGAAGCTTGGATCACGCTGGAAAAAGCTTACGAAGACGCTGAAACTGTTACCGGTGTTATCAACGGCAAAGTTAAAGGTGGCTTCACAGTTGAGCTGAACGGTATTCGTGCGTTCCTGCCAGGTTCACTGGTAGACGTTCGTCCGGTTCGCGATACTCTGCACCTGGAAGGCAAAGAGCTTGAATTCAAAGTAATCAAGCTTGATCAGAAACGTAACAACGTCGTAGTTTCACGCCGTGCAGTTATCGAATCTGAGAACAGCGCTGAGCGCGATCAGCTGCTGGAAAACCTGCAGGAAGGCATGGAAGTTAAAGGTATCGTTAAGAACCTCACTGACTACGGTGCATTCGTGGATCTGGGCGGCGTTGACGGCCTGCTGCACATTACCGATATGGCTTGGAAACGCGTTAAGCATCCGAGCGAAATCGTCAACGTGGGCGACGAAATCACTGTTAAAGTGCTGAAGTTCGACCGCGAGCGTACCCGTGTATCTCTGGGCCTGAAACAGCTGGGCGAAGATCCTTGGGTTGCTATCGCTAAGCGCTATCCAGAAGGCACTCGCCTGACTGGTCGTGTAACCAACCTGACTGATTACGGCTGCTTCGTAGAAATCGAAGAAGGCGTTGAAGGTCTGGTACACGTTTCAGAAATGGACTGGACCAACAAAAACATCCATCCGTCTAAAGTTGTAAACGTAGGCGATGTGGTTGAAGTAATGGTTCTGGACATCGATGAAGAGCGTCGTCGTATCTCCCTGGGTCTGAAGCAGTGCAAATCTAACCCATGGCAGCTGTTCGCTGAGACCCACAACAAAGGCGATCGCGTTGAAGGTAAAATCAAGTCAATCACTGACTTCGGTATCTTCATCGGCCTGGACGGTGGCATCGACGGTCTGGTTCACCTGTCTGACATCTCCTGGAACGCGACTGGCGAAGAAGCCGTTCGTGAGTACAAAAAAGGCGACGAAATCGCTGCCGTTGTACTGCAGGTTGATGCAGAGCGCGAGCGCATCTCTCTGGGCGTGAAGCAGTTGGCTGAAGATCCATTCAACAACTACATCACCCTGAACAAGAAAGGCGCTATCGTGACTGGTAAAGTCACTGCAGTTGACGCGAAAGGTGCTACAGTAGAATTAGCTGACGGCGTAGAGGGTTACCTGCGCGCTTCTGAAGCTTCTCTGGACCGCATCGAAGACGCAACTCTGGTTCTGAGTGTTGGCGACGACGTTGAAGCTAAATTCACTGGCGTTGACCGTAAGAACCGCGTTGTGAGCCTGTCTGTTCGTGCAAAAGACCAGGCTGATGAGAAAGAAGCTATCAACACTGTTAACACCAAACAGGATGAAGGCAGCAACTTCTCTAGCGCGATGGCTGAAGCGTTCAAAGCGGCTAAAGGCGAGTAATCGACCTAAGGCACCGGATGATGAAAATCGTCCGGTTTCGGTAAAAGCTGTCATACCTTTCCAAATAAGGATTAACCGGAGGTTACATGACCAAGTCAGAACTAATTGAGAGACTTGCTGGCCAGCATACTCATATTCCGGCGAAAGTCGTTGAGGATGCGGTCAAAGAGATGCTTGAGCACATGGCCACTACGTTGGCCCAGGGCGAGCGCATTGAAATCCGGGGATTCGGCAGCTTTTCTTTGCATTACCGTGCACCGCGTACGGGTCGTAACCCGAAAACGGGCGACAAAGTGGATCTGGAAGGTAAATACGTTCCCCACTTTAAGCCGGGCAAAGAATTGCGTGACCGTGCGAACATCTACGGCTAAGCCGTTACCGAACGATAAAAACGACACTTTAGGGTGTCGTTTTTTTTTGTTTAGAGTATGCGGAATTGAGATCTGCTTTCCAAAATGAAGTCTCATCAATGTAATCTCTGCAAAAGTCTCGGAATCCTTCGCGACACACTCTCTTTTCAATGAAGTAAATCCCTGCTTTTCTCGGCACACTCTTCCGCCAATGAGGGAGAGTAATAATGCATATGAACTGGATTGTTCTTGCCAGATTGATGATTGCCTCGGCATTGCCGTTGGGCATATTGCCGCATATACCCGCTGCCAACGGAATAGTCATCATGGTTGTATTCGCTGTGGCGCTTGGGTTGATGCCAATCACGTTGCTACGGCTTGCAGGAATTGCTCTCTTAATGGTGGCATGGACATTGACTGAAGCCCGCCAGATGGTCAATGCCATTGGGGATCTGACTGCCGCCTCAATTGAAGCCACTGTACGTGTGACTGAAGTTCGTGAACAGAAGCAGCAATTAACCGTGCAAATCTTGCGTGTCGGTCAGCGTTATCAGTTTCCACCTCTCTTTGTCACGCTCAATAACGCTTCGATGGAGCAACCGTACTGTGCCGGTCAGCGCTGGCAGATGAAACTGCGACTGCGTGCCGTCCACGGCAGATTAAATGAAGGCGAGTTCGATCTGCAGCGCTTTGCCTTGTCTAATCACACGCCGCTGCAAGGGCGCATCATCAGTAAGCAGGTGGAATCGCTAACTTGCAACTGGCGGACGCGTTTAATTAATCATCATCTACCCGCATTCGATACGCTCAAACAACCGGCAATTATGCAGGCTTTAGCGTTTGGTATACGTACCAACATGACTGAAGAGCAGCGACAGTTGCTGCGGGAAACAGGTACTGCCCACTTGATGGCAATCTCGGGAATGCATATTGCATTAGCTGCCAGCGTTGGATGGTTGTTGGCACGTGCTATCCAGGTAATTTTGCCGGGTCATTTGATTGGTCATTTATTTCCGCTGCTGGTTAGTGTTATGACCGCAGCGACTTACACGTGGGTTTCTGGCAGTCATGCACCGGCCCAGCGCGCGATGATCGCGCTCATATTATGGATAGGGATGCGCAGCGCCGGTTGGCAGCTCAGTGGCTGGCAAGTCTGGACGTTATGTATCGGCGCTTTGCTGGCACTGGATCCATTAACTGTGCTGTCAGAAAGCTTTTGGTTGTCGGCACTGGCGGTCGCGATGCTGATTACCTGGTATCAATGGTTTCCATTAACACATCGCTTTCGCGCAAAGCGTCGATGGCTGTTATTGCAATTGCTACATCTGCAGTTAGGAATGATGATCCTCATGGCTCCACTACAAATCTTCCTGTTTCAGGGAATAAGCCTGAGTGCGTTATTAGCAAATCTGATCGCGGTGCCGGTTGTGTCTTTTGTCACGGTGCCACTAATATTGCTGGCAATGCTATTGCCAGTGCCGCTGATTTCAACGGGATTATGGTCTCTGGCGGATCTTTCCATAAGCCAGGTCATGCTCCTGCTGCAGTGGTTACCCGCTGGCTGGTGGGCATGGAGCGATACGTTACCTGCTGTCGTGCTGATGTGGGTAGGATTAGTTCTCTGGCGCAGCAAGCTGATTTATCGCAGTGTGATGCCGTGTTTTAGCCTGATACTCGTAATCATCCTCTGGCGCAGCACTGCACAGCGTGATGACTGGCAAATCGACATGATTGATGTGGGGCATGGCCTGGCGATTGCCATTACACAGGGCAATGAAGTGGTGTTATATGACGTTGGACCGGGTTGGAAACAGGATGATGCCGGATCGCGCGTCATTCTGCCATGGTTGCAGTATCACGGTAGAAGCCTCCATTCTTTGATACTAAGCCACAAGCATCTTGATCACCGTGGTGGGCTACACTCATTGCTCAAAGTTAATCCAGCGGTAGCAATTCGTAGTGCCCTGGCGGAAGACGGACACCTGCCATGCTTCCGTGGTCAGCGGTGGCAGTGGGGCAAATTGCAATTTACCGCTTTGTGGCCGCCGGAGAATCAGACCCAGGGACAAAATAACGATTCCTGTGTGGTGCGAGTCGATGACGGGCTCTTTAGCGTGTTACTCACCGGGGATATTGAGTTAGAAGCCGAGAGAAAAATTGTCGCGCTGGAAAAAGAGGCTCTGAACGCGACAATTTTGCAGGTTCCGCACCATGGTAGTCGGACTTCATCAGGCGCATTACTGTTACGTAATGTTGCTGGGAAAGCAGCATTTGCTTCGGTGGCGCGGTATAACGCCTGGCGTATGCCTGCGCCAGCCGTGGTGCAACGCTATCGTCAGCAAGGCTATATGTGGTACGACACGGCACAATCGGGTCAGATTCATGTGGGTATCAGACAAGGTCATTGGCAAATTAAGGGCTTAAGAGAGCAAATAATGCCTCGATGGTACCATCAGTGGTTTGGCGTCAAACGCGATTCCAGGTAGAATGAGCGGCTATTTCAAACAGCGTGAATAAATAATGCATCAAGATAAAGATCTCTCAACGTGGCAGACATTCCGTCGACTCTGGCCGATGATTGCGCCCCACAAGGCTGGCCTGTATGTGTCAGCGGTGGCGCTGATACTCAATGCGGCAGGCGATACCCTGATGCTCTCTCTGTTGAAACCTTTACTGGATGATGGCTTCGGTAAAGCAGACAGATCCGTAATGCTGTGGATGCCGCTAGTGGTAATTGGCCTGATGCTGGTACGTGGCGTGACCAGCTATATCTCCAGTTACTGCATCTCATGGGTGTCCGGCAACGTGGTCATGAATATGCGTCGCCGCCTGTTCGGCCATATGATGGGCATGCCGGTAACCTTCTTTGATCAGCAATCAACGGGGACGCTGCTGTCACGCATCACCTACGATTCTGAACAGGTGGCCTCTTCCTCTTCCAGTGCACTGGTTACGGTGGTGCGTGAAGGGGCCTCAATCATTGGCCTGTTCATCATGATGTTCTATTACAGCTGGCAGCTGTCTTTGATTCTCATTGTGCTGGCACCGATCGTCTCCTTTGCTATTCGTACTGTTTCCAAACGTTTCCGCAGCATCAGTAAGAACATGCAGAACACCATGGGACAGGTCACCACCAGCGCCGAACAGATGCTAAAAGGGCATAAAGAAGTGCTGATCTTTGGTGGCCAGGAAGTGGAAGCCAAGCGTTTTTCTCAGGTCAGTAACAGGATGCGCCAACAAGGCATGAAACTGGTGTCAGCATCTTCAATCTCTGATCCGGTAATCCAGTTGATTGCCTCGCTGGCACTGGCATTTGTACTTTATGCCGCCAGTTTCCCAAGCGTGATGGAAACGCTGACAGCCGGTACCATCACCGTGGTCTTCTCATCAATGATCGCCCTGATGCGTCCGCTCAAGTCACTGACCAACGTGAATGCACAGTTCCAGCGCGGTATGGCGGCTTGTCAGACGCTGTTCTCGATTCTTGACAGTGAGCAGGAAGTGGATAACGGCAAGCGTGAAATGGATCGTGCTAAGGGTGATGTGGAATTCCGCAACGTGACCTTTACCTATCCAGGCCGTGAAATTCCTGCGCTGCGTGATATCAACCTGTCGCTGCCTGCCGGTAAAACCGTTGCACTGGTCGGCCGTTCTGGCTCTGGTAAATCCACTATGGCCAGCTTGCTGACGCGCTTCTACGACATTGATAGCGGTGAAATTCTGCTGGATGGCCACGATCTGCGCGAATACACCCTGCGTTCACTGCGTAATCAAGTGGCATTGGTTTCCCAGAACGTTCATCTCTTCAACGACACCGTCGCCAACAACATTTCTTATGCCCGTAATGGTCAATACACGCGCGAGCAAATCGAGCAGGCTGCGACCATGGCGCATGCAATGGACTTCATCCAGAAGATGGATAATGGCCTTGATACCGTTATTGGTGAGAATGGCGTGCTGCTTTCCGGTGGTCAGCGTCAGCGTATTGCGATTGCGCGTGCGTTACTGCGCGACTGCCCGATTTTGATTCTCGATGAAGCCACATCAGCGCTCGATACCGAATCTGAGCGGGCGATTCAGGCCGCACTTGATGAGCTGCAGAAAAATCGCACCTCACTGGTGATTGCGCACCGTCTGTCGACCATTGAGAAAGCCGATGAGATCGTCGTAGTTGAAGATGGTCGCATTGTCGAACGCGGTACTCACAGCGTGCTGCTTGAACAGAAGGGCGCCTATGCGCAGCTTCACAAACTGCAGTTCGGTCAATGATTGAACGCATCTGGAGCGGGCGTTCGCCGTTATGGCTGCTGCTATGGCCGCTGAGTCTGCTTTATGGGGCGATCACCCTATTGATTCGCCTCAGCTTCCAGCGCGGTTGGCGAAAAAGTTGGCGCGCGCCTTGCCCTGTGATTGTGGTGGGGAACCTCACCGCAGGTGGGAATGGTAAAACGCCTGTAGTGATTTGGTTGGTGCAGGCGCTGCAACAACGTGGAGTACGTGCTGGCGTGGTGTCGCGGGGTTACGGCGGAAAAGCTGAACGTTATCCGCTGCTGGTTACCGCTGAAACGCCCACGGCGCAGGCCGGCGATGAACCTGTGCTGATCGCTCAACGCACGCAAGTGCCGGTCGCCGTTGCGCCACGGCGGCGTCTGGCGGTAGAAGGCTTGCTCGCTGCGCACGATCTGGATGTGATTATCACCGATGATGGCCTGCAGCATTACGCGCTGCAGCGCGATCGCGAAATCGTGGTGGTGGATGGGATGCGTCGTTTTGGCAATGGCTGGTGGTTACCGGCTGGGCCGATGCGTGAACGCGCCTCACGACTTAGCACCGTAAATGCGGTGATCGTTAACGGCGGCGATGCGCAGGCGGGCGAAATTGCGATGTCATTGCAGCCCGGTCTGGCGGTCAACCTGATCAACGGTGCAAGCGTGGCGTTAGCGCAATTGCCGGAAATTGTCGCGATGGCCGGCATAGGTCATCCGCCGCGCTTCTTCAACACGCTTAAGCAGCAAGGCATCAAGCCAGTGGCTGAAATTGCCTTCGCCGATCACCATGCTTACAGCGAAGACGAATTGCGGCGTCTGACTCAGGCAGATCAGTGCTTGCTGATGACGGAAAAAGATGCGGTAAAATGCCGTAGTTTTGCTCGCCCAAACTGGTGGTATTTGCCGGTTGATGCGCATCTGCAAGGCGCGGCGGTGACAACCTTGTTAGACGATATCACCCATCTCTGCACTACCGCGCGAGACGCCCGTTCGCGCTAACCACCAAAAAGGGAATGGAGTTATGAACCTCGTCGCTTCCCTCTCGTTGCAAACTGCTCGTCATCTGCATCTGGCTGCTCAGGGACTGTTACGTCCTTTAGGCCGACGTGCGCGCTTTGCTGATATACACGCGACTGTGCGTCAGATGTCTTTGCTGCAAATTGATACCATCAATGTGGTGGCACGCAGTCCTTATCTGGTGCTGTTTAGCCGCCTTGGCGCGTATCAGACCAACTGGCTGGAAGAGGCGCTGGCCTCGGGCGCATTATTTGAATATTGGGCTCATGAAGCCTGTTTTATTCCTTTCGAAGATTACCCGTTGCTGCGCCACCGCATGCTGGAACCGCAGCGACTGGGCTGGAAGTACAACCAACGATGGGTTGAGGAACATCAACAGGAAATCACTGACCTACTGCAACACATCTCCGTCAACGGCCCAGTGCGAGCAGCCGATTTCAGTAATGATAAACAGACCAAACCGGGCTGGTGGGCGTGGAAGCCGCATAAGCGTCATCTGGAGAATTTGTTCAGCGCGGGTCAGTTGATGGTGGTGGAGCGGCGCAACTTCCAGCGGGTTTACGATCTGCACAGCCGCGTGATGCCGGACTGGATTGATGAACAGCATGCGTTAAGTGAAGACGAAGCGGTGTTACAGATGCTGAGTCACAGCGCATGCAGTCTCGGCATTTTCCGTGGCGGTTGGTTAGCCGATTATTACCGGCTCAAACGCGCACCGTTCAAATCATGGCTTGAGGATGCGGCTGCGCGCGGAGAAATTGTGCGTGTTGAGGTCGAGCAACTGGGCGAAATGTGGTTACACCACGCATTATTGCCGCTGCTGGAAAAGCCACTCTCTGCCACGCATACCGCGCTATTATCCCCCTTTGATCCGGTGGTTTGGGATCGTCGTCGCGCGCTGGAGCTGTTTAATTTTGATTACCGCATTGAGTGCTACACGCCTGCGGAAAAGCGCAAATATGGTTATTTTGTCCTGCCGGTCCTGCATCGCGGATTATTGAAAGCGCGCATCGATGCCAAAATGGAGCGTCAGGCGCAGCAATTAGTGATTCGTGCATTCTGGCTGGAAGAGGGCACACGCATCAGTAACGCTTTCCTTAATGACGTCCAAAAAGCCATTAATCGCTTCGCCGCGTGGCAAGGCGCCAACCAAGTGATTATCGAAAATGCGCCGGCAGAACTGCTGGCTGCCTGGTCAACTCGCTGGTCGATTGGTGAATAAAGCTGCCATTTGTCCGGCTTGAGTGCATCATTCACGCGCACGCTATTATGCTATGCTACCCGTCTGAATCGGTCCTGAATGGAGAAGATTATGGATCACCGTTTACTCGAAATCGTTGCTTGCCCGGTATGCAACGGAAAACTCTATTTCAACAAAGAGCAGCAAGAGCTGATCTGTAAACCGGATGGCCTGGCTTACCCGGTACGTGACGGTATTCCAGTGCTGCTGGAAGTGGAAGCGCGTACGCTGTCTGTTGAAGAGATTCATCCATGAGTTTTGTTGCCATTATTCCTGCGCGTTACGCTTCAACGCGTCTGCCCGGCAAACCGCTGGTGGATATTCAGGGTAAACCGATGGTGCTGCACGTTATGGAACGCGCCCGTGAATCGGGTGCCGATCGCGTAATTGTCGCCACCGATCATCCGGATGTGGCTGCGGCGGTAACGGCGGCTGGCGGCGAAGTGTGCATGACGCGGGTCGATCATCAGTCCGGCACTGAGCGTTTGGCCGAAGTGATCGAAAAGTATCAGTTTGCCGACGACACGATCATCGTTAACGTGCAGGGCGACGAGCCGATGATCCCGGCGGAGATTGTACGTCAGGTAGCAGGTAATCTGGCGCAATCTGAAGCCGGGATGGCAACGCTGGCGGTGCCGATCACCGATGCAGAAGAAGCCTTTAACCCGAACGCGGTGAAAGTGGTGATGGACGCCAAAGGTTATGCGCTCTACTTCTCACGCGCCACCATTCCCTGGGATCGCGAGCGTTATGCGCGTTCGCGCGAGCAGATTGGCGACACGCTGCTCCGCCACATTGGCATCTACGCCTATCGCGCCGGTTTCATCCGTCGCTACATCGCGTGGGAACCTTGCCCGCTGGAGCACATTGAGTTGCTCGAACAGCTGCGCGTGCTGTGGTACGGTGAAAAGATTCACGTCGCGGTGGCAAAAACTATCCCAGGTGTTGGGGTGGATACGCCGGAAGACCTTGAGCGGGTTCGTCTCGCTATGCAGGGTTAATCTCCGACCGGCCAGCGGCTCTCGCTGGCCTGAAAGTTTGATCTGGCGCTAAGCTTTGCGCCGCCATCACCTCCAGCATATTCCAGCCCTTTGACGTCGGAGGATATTGCATGGAACAGCTCCGTTCAGAACTCGCGTTGGTGCTTGGTGAAAGCATCAGTCGTCTCGAAACCATTAGCGAGCAGGCGCACACGCGGCTGTATGCGCTTTACGATAACGCCGGTAAACCGATGCCGCTGGTGGCAAAGTATTTTCGTCATCAGGGACGCGCTGCGCTGGAAGCTAAAAAACTGACCATGCTCGGCCATGATGGCTTGATCGCCGTGCCTGCCGTGTTTGGTCTGGTGCTTAGCCAGCAAAAGCCGGTACATGAAATGTTGCTGATGGCACGCTTTAACGGTGTTTCTGCGGAAGCTCCGGCCCGCAGCGCAGCACGCTGGGAACAGCTGTGCGAACAGATCGTCGAAGGCGTGCTGGCGTGGCATCGTATCGACAGCCATGGCTTAGTCGGCAGCGTGGACAGCGTGCAGGAAAATAACTGGCCCGCATGGTATCGCCAGCGAGTGGATGTGTTGTGGTCAACGCTGGGTTATTTGTCACCGCCGTTTTTTACACTGGAAGATCGTCAGATTCTGTTTCGCAGCCGTCAGCTATTACCGCGTCTGTTCAACGGATTTGACGATCCCTGCGTATTGATGCACGGCAACCTGCGCTTAGCCAGTATGTTAAAAGATGCGCACAGCGATCAGCTTATTGCCATGATGCAGCCGGGCAACATTCTCTGGGCACCGCGCGAATACGATCTGATGCGCCTGGCGGATAGCGGCGCAGAAGCGTCACTGCTGCAGCACTATCTGCAGCGCGCGCCCGTGGCGGAAGGTTTCCTCTGGCGGCGCTGGTTGTATCAGCTGTGGGATTGCGTCGACACGTTGGTCAGCAGCGGACAGTTTGACCGTCCGCGCTTCAATCACGCCCGCGCGCAATTACTCCCCTGGCTGGGTTGAGGTGAGATCGTCACCGCGCAGCTTCTGCCAGGTTTGTCCCAGCGTTTCATAGATCGCACGCTCACTGTGTGCCAGCCACAGCGGTGACGGAATAACGCGTTCCCACCAGTTTAGCTGCGAGGTCACTGCCAACTGATTTGCCGGTGCGGCCAGCGGATTCATGCCGGCACTTTGAAAGAAATGCATGGCACGCGGCAGATGGTTGGCGGAAGTCACCAGTAAGAACGGGTGTTCACCAATCGTCTGTTTCACCGCGCGAGCTTCGCCAATCGTATCCCTGGGTTGATCCAACTGAATAATCGCTGCTGATGGCACGCCCAGACTTTCCGCCACTTCGGCCGCCACGCTGGCGCTGCTGCGTGGGTTTTCGCCGGCTGCTGCGCCCGTAAAGATCATTTTCGCCTGCGGATAGCGCCGCCACTGACGCACGCCTTCGGCCACGCGCGGCAGACTGTTATTAATCAAGTTGGAACTCGGTGCCCAATTCGGATTGAAGGTATAGCCGCCGCCGAGCACCACGATATAATCGACCGGCTCGTTACCGTTCCAGGTGGGATAATGATTTTCCAGCGGTGACAGCAGGCGATCGGCAACCGGCTGCAGGCTCAAAATCAGTAGCAGCAGCCAGCTGCAAGAGATGAGGATTTTGCCGCTTTTTTGCCAGCGGCTGAACCAGAGCAGCAAAAGTCCTGCCGCCATCAGTAATAACAGCAGCGGCAAGGGAAGTAACATCCCGCCAATGACTTTTTTAAATGCGAAAAACATCGAATATGGCCTCTTTTGTCCAAAAAAACAGCTGCCAGACGGTTACTGCGGCATGAAAGGTTCATTCTTGTTGAGCCTGTGACAAAATAGCACAAGTTGAATGCAGCAAAGCGGAGCCATCATCATGCAGGATCGTAACTTTGACGATCTGGCGGACAAATTCTCACAGAACATTTATGGCACGCGCAAAGGGCAAGTGCGCCAGGCGATTGTCTGGGACGAACTGGAAGCTCTGTTACCGACATTGCCTGCCGGATCCTTGAAGGTGCTGGATGCTGGCGGCGGCGTGGGACAAGTCTCAAGCGGCCTGGCGGCGCGCGGTCATCAGGTTGTGCTGTGCGATCTCTCTGCTGAGATGCTGAAGCTGGCGGAAGCCCATGCGCTTGCCGCGGGTGTGAGCCACAACATGCAATTCAAACAAATTAGCGCCCAGCAGGTGGGCGAACATTTGGATACGCAGGTTGATCTGGTATTGTTTCACGCGGTGTTGGAATGGGTCGCGCATCCGGAAGAGGTGCTGCAGGCGCTGTGGCACACGCTCAAGCCCGGCGGCGTGCTGTCGTTGATGTTTTACAACGCTCACGGCTTAACCTTCCGCACCCTCACGCTTGGCAACTTCGGCTATATGCGCGCCAATATGAGCAAACGTAAAAAGCGCACGCTGTCGCCCGATTTCCCGCGCGATCCGGATGATGTGACGCGTTGGCTGACAAACTGCGGATTTGAAATTGAACGGCGTGCGGGCATTCGCGTCTTCTGTGATTACATGAAGCCGCAACCCGGCGCAGGGAAGAGCGTTGAGGAAATCATTGAGATGGAACGGCGTTTCTGTCGCCAGGAGCCCTTTTTAAGCTTAGGGCGCTATATCCACGTGACCGCGCGCAAACCCAGCCAGAAGGATCAACTATGAGCGAATTTTCCCAGACGGTCCCCGAATTGGTGGCATGGGCGCGCAAGAACGATTTTTCGCTTGCGCTGCCGGTAGAACGTCTGGCCTTTTTGCTGGCCATCGCCACCTTAAACGGTGAGCGCATGGACGGCGAGATGAGTGAAGGCGAGCTGATTGACGCGTTTCGTCACGTTAGCAAAGCATTCGAACAAACCCACGAAACTGTGCATGTCCGTGCCAATAACGCCATCAATGACATGGTGCGTCAGCGCTTGCTGAACCGCTTTACCAGCGAGCTGACGGAAGGGCACGCCATCTATCGCCTGACGCCACTCGCCATCGGCATTACCGACTATTACATCCGCCAGCGCGAGTTCTCCACGCTGCGCCTGTCGATGCAGCTGTCGATTGTGGCGCAGGAGTTGAAACGCGCCGCGGATGCCGCCGAAGAGGACGGTGATGAATTCCACTGGCATCGTAACGTGTTTGCGCCGCTGAAATATTCGGTGGCGGAAATCTTCGATAGCATCGACATGACGCAGCGTCTGATGGATGAGCAGCAGCAAGCGGTGAAAACCGATATTGCCGATCTGCTTAACAAAGACTGGCGCGCGGCGATCTCCAGCTGTGAAATGTTGCTGTCGGAAACGTCCGGTACGCTGCGTGAACTGCAGGATACGCTGGAGGCGGCCGGCGATAAGCTGCAGGCCAACCTGCTGCGCATCCAGGATGCGACGCTGAGCAGCCCGGATCTGGGCTTTGTCGATAAGCTGGTGTTTGACCTGCAAAACAAGCTCGATCGCATCATCAGCTGGGGCCAGCAGGCTATCGATCTGTGGATCGGCTACGACCGCCATGTACACAAGTTTATTCGTACCGCCATCGACATGGATAAGAACCGCGTGTTTGCGCAGCGTTTACGCCTGTCGGTGCAAAACTATTTCGATCAGCCGTGGGCGCTGACCTACGCCAATGCCGATCGTCTTTACGATATGCGCGATGAAGAGATGACGCTGCGTAATGACGAGGTGATGGGCGAGCTGCCGCCGGAAATGGAATACGAAGAGTTTAATGAGATTCGCGAGCAGCTGGCCGCGATGATCGAAGAGGCGCTGCAGATTTATAAGCAGGAGCAGAAGCCGCTCCATCTGGCCACGGTGATGCGCGACTATCTGTCGCAGTATCCGCGCGCGCGCCACTTTGATCTGGCGCGTATCGTCATCGATCAAGCGGTGCGACTCGGCGTGGCCGAAGCTGATTTAGCCGGTCTGCCTGCGCAATGGCAGGCCATTAATGATTACGGAGCCAAGGTGCAGGCACATGTCATCGACAAATATTGAACAAGTGATGCCAGTCAAACTGGCATTGGCTCTGGCAAACCCGATTTTCCCGGCGCTCGATAGCCAGTTACGCGCGGGTCGCCACATTGGCATTGAAGAGCTGGATAATCACGCCTTCCTGATGGATTACCAGGAATATCTCGAAGAGTTTTACGCGCGCTACAACGTTGAGCTGATCCGCGCGCCGGAAGGCTTCTTCTATCTGCGTCCGCGTTCAACCACTTTGATTCCACGCTCGGTGTTGTCCGAGCTGGATATGATGGTGGGCAAAATTCTTTGCTATCTCTATCTCAGCCCGGAACGTCTGGCGAATGAGGGGATTTTTACCCAGCAAGAGCTGTACGACGAACTGCTGTCGCTGGCCGATGAGAGCAAACTGCTCAAGCTGGTCAATCAGCGTTCCACCGGTTCCGATCTTGATCGCGCCAAGCTGCAGGAAAAAATGCGCGCGTCGCTGAGTCGCCTGCGCCGTCTCGGCATGGTGTGGTTTATGGGCAACGACAGCAGCAAATTCCGCATCACCGAATCAGTGTTCCGCTTTGGCGCCGACGTGCGCAGCGGTGACGATGCGCGTGAAGCGCAGCTGCGCCTGATACGTGACGGTGAAGCGATGACGCTGGAAAGTGCGCCGGCTGCGACTGAGAACGATGAAGCAGATAACGATATTGACGCTGAGAGCGACGCGAGTGATAACGCGGAGGATGAACAAGCATGATTGAACGCGGTAAATTTCGTTCGCTAACGCTGATCAACTGGAACGGTTTCTTTGCCCGTACTTTTGATCTTGATGAACTGGTCACCACGCTTTCGGGCGGTAACGGTGCGGGTAAATCCACCACCATGGCCGCCTTCGTGACGGCGATGATCCCTGACTTAACCTTGCTGCACTTCCGTAACACCACCGAAGCCGGTGCAACTTCCGGTTCGCGTGATAAAGGTTTGCACGGCAAGCTACGCGCCGGCGTCTGTTATTCGGTGCTGGATGTGGTCAACTCACGCCATCAACGCGTGATTGTTGGCGTACGTCTGCAGCAGGTAGCGGGACGCGATAAAAAGGTCGATATCAAACCATTCAGTATTCACGGCTTGCCGAGCGATTCACAGGCGACCGATATGCTGACCGAAATCCTTAATAACCGCCAGGCGCGCGTGTTGCCGCTGACGGAAGTAAAGGAGCGCGTGGAAGCACAGGAAGGCGTGCAGTTCAAACAGTACAACTCGGTCACCGATTACCATGCGGTGCTGTTCGAGCTCGGTGTGGTGCCGCGTCGTCTGCGTAACGCCAGCGATCGCAGTAAGTTCTATCGCCTGATTGAAGCTTCGCTGTACGGCGGTATCTCCAGCGCTATCACCCGTTCACTGCGCGATTACCTGCTGCCAGAAAACGGCGGTGTGCGTAAAGCCTTCCAGGATATGGAAGCCGCGCTGCGGGAAAACCGCATGACGCTGGAAGCGATTCGCGTCACCCAATCCGATCGCGACCTGTTTAAGCATCTGATCTCGGAAGCTACCAACTACGTTTCCGCTGACTACATGCGCCATGCCAACGAGCGTCGTATTCACCTCGACGGTGCGCTGCAGCTGCGTAATGAGCTGTTTACCAGCCGCAACCAGCTGATTTCTGAGCAGTATCGCCACATTGAAATGGCGCGCGAGTTGTCCGAGCACAGCGGTGCTGAGAGCGATCTGGAAAGCGATTATCAGGGCGCTAGCGACCATCTGAATCTGGTGCAAACCGCCATGCGCCAGCAGGAAAAAATCGAGCGTTACGATGCCGATCTGGAAGAGCTGACCTATCGCCTCGAAGAGCAGAACGAAGTGGTTGCCGAAGCGCGCGAAGTGCAGGAAGAGAATGAAGCACGCGCCGAAGCGGCTGAAGTGGAAGTCGATGAGCTAAAAAGCCAACTCGCCGATTTCCAGCAGGCGCTCGACGTGCAACAGACGCGGGCAATCCAGTATCAGCAAGCCTTGCAGGCGTTGGAAAAGGCGCGTACGCAGTGTCAGCTGCCTGATTTAACCATCGATAACGCGGCCGAATGGCAGGAAACCTTCCAGGCGCGTGAAGAAGAAGCCACCGAGCGCCTGCTGCGTCTGGAACAGAAACTGAGCGTCGCCGAAGCGGCACACAGCCAGTTTGAGCAAGCGTTAGCGTTAGTTACCAGCATCGCCGGTGACGTCAGTCGTCAGGATGCGTGGCAAGTGGGGCGCGAATTACTGCGCGATGCTGGCAATCAGCGCCACCAGGCTGAACAGCTTTCTTCGCTGCGTCTGCGCCTCAATGAATTAGAAACCCGTCTGCGTGAGCAGCATGATGCTGAGCGTTTGCTTGCGGATTTCTGCAAACGTCAGGGCCAGCAATACGATGCGGATGCGCTGGACGGCTTGCAGCGTGAACTCGAAGCGCAGATTGAGCAACTGAATAGCAGCGTTGCCGATGCCGGTGAACGCCGCATGTTGATGCGTCAGGAGCTGGAGCAGCTGCGTGAACGCATCACTGCGCTGACCGCGCGTGCGCCACACTGGCTGGCGGCGCAGGAAATCCTGACGCAGCTGAGCGAGCAAACCGGTCAGGAGCTGACCAGCAGCCAGCAAATCACCGAATTTATGCAGCAACTGCTGGAGCGCGAGCGTGAAACTACGGTTGAGCGCGACGAGCTGGCCGCGCGTAAGCGCGAAGTTGAACAGCAGATTGAACGTCTGAGCCAACCGGGCGGTGCGGAAGATGCGCGCCTGACGCAGCTGGCGGAACGTTTTGGCGGCGTGCTGCTGTCGGAAATTTATGATGACGTTACGCTGGATGACGCACCGTACTTCTCGGCGCTATACGGTCCATCGCGCCACGCCATCGTAGTGCCAGATCTGTCGCTGGTGCGCGACCTGCTCGACGGTTTAGACGAGTGCCCGGAAGATCTCTATCTGATTGAAGGCGATCCGCAAGCCTTTGACGACAGCGTATTTAGCGTCGAAGAGCTGGAAAAAGCGGTGGTGGTGAAAGTGGCTGAGCGTCAGTGGCGCTACTCCCGCTTCCCGAAAGTGCCGCTGTTTGGTCGCGCGGCGCGTGAAAACCAGCTTGAGTTGCTGAACAACGAACGTGAACAGCTGGCTGAGCGTTATGCCACGTTGTCGTTTGATGTACAGAAAACCCAGCGTCTGCATCAATCCTTCAGCCGCTTCATCGGTAGCCATTTAGCGGTGGCGTTTGATGAAGATCCGGAAGCGCAGATTCGTCAGCTTAACAGCCGTCGTGGCGAGCTGGAGCGGGCGCTGGCGCAGCATGAAAATGACAATCAGCAGCAGCGCGCGCAGTTTGAGCAGGCAAAAGAGGGCGTCAGCCAGCTGAACCGCCTGTTGCCGCGCGTAAATCTGCTGCTCGACGACACGCTTGGCGATCGCTGTGAAGAGATCCGCGAGCGCGTCGAAGAAGCACAGGAAGCCGCGCGCTTCCTGCATCAGCACGGCAGCAAACTCAGCAAGCTGGAGCCGCTGATTGCGGTACTGCAAAGCGATCCGCAGCAGCACGATCAGCTGCAGCGCGACTATCAGCAGGCACAGCAGCAGCAGCGTGATGCGCGTCAGCAAGCCTTTGCGCTGACCGAAGTGGTGCAGCGCCGCGCGCACTTCAGCTATGAAAGTTCGGCTGGCATGTTGGGTGGCAACAGCGATCTCAACGAGCAGTTGCGTCAGCGTCTGGAGCAGGCGGAAGGCGAGCGCAGCCGCGCGCGCGAACGTCTGCGTGGACATCAGGCGCAGCTGACGCAGTATTCGCAGGTGCTGGCTTCGCTGAAAAGTTCATACGATGCCAAACGCGACATGCTGAAAGAGTTGCAGCAAGAGATGCAGGATATCGGCGTGCATGCCGATGCCAGCGCAGAGGAGCGCGCGCGCATTCGTCGTGATGAGCTGTATAGCGCGCTGAGCCACAATCGCGCGCGTCGCAACCAGCTGGAAAAACAGATCACCTTCTGTGAAGCCGAAATGGACAGCCTGCAGAAAAAACTGCGCAAGCTGGAACGCGATTATCATCAGATTCGTGAGCAGGTGGTCAGCGCGAAAGCGGGCTGGTGCACGGTGTTGCGTCTGGTGAAAGAGAATGGCGTTGAGCGTCGTCTGCATCGTCGCGAGCTGGCCTATCTCAGCGGCGATGAGCTGCGTTCGATGTCGGATAAGGCGCTGGGTGCGCTGCGTCTGGCGGTGGCGGATAACGAACATCTGCGCGATGTGCTGCGTATGTCTGAAGATCCGAAACGTCCGGAGCGTAAGATTCAGTTCTTTATTGCGGTGTATCAACATCTGCGCGAACGTATTCGCCAGGACATCATTCGTACCGACGATCCGGTTGAAGCCATCGAGCAGATGGAGATTGAGCTGAATCGTCTGACCGAAGAGCTGACGGCGCGTGAACAGACGCTGGCAATCAGCTCACGCAGTGCGGCGAACATCATTCGTAAAACCATCCAGCGCGAGCAAAACCGTATTCGCCAGTTGAACCAGGGGTTGCAGGCGGTAAGCTTTGGTCAGGTGCGCAGCGTGCGCCTCAACGTGAACGTGCGTGAAGCGCACTCAACGCTGTTGGATACGCTGTCGGAAGAGCATGAACAGCATCAGGATCTGTTTACCAGCAACCGCTTAACCTTCTCGGAAGCGCTGGCGAAACTTTATCAGCGCCTGAATCCGCAGATCGATATGGGCCAGCGCACGCCGCAAACCATCGGTGAAGAACTGCTCGACTACCGCAACTATCTTGAGATGGAAGTGGAAGTGAACCGTGGCACTGACGGCTGGCTGCGTGCAGAAAGTGGGGCGCTCTCTACCGGTGAAGCGATCGGTACCGGGATGTCGATTCTGGTGATGGTGGTACAGAGCTGGGAAGAGGAATCACGTCGTCTGCGTGGCAAAGATATTTCGCCGTGTCGTCTGCTGTTCCTTGATGAAGCGGCACGTCTTGATGCGCGTTCGATCGCCACACTGTTTGAGCTGTGCGAACGTCTGGAGATGCAGCTGATCATCGCCGCGCCAGAGAACATCAGCCCAGAAAAAGGCACCACCTACAAACTGGTGCGTAAAATGTTCAATAACACCGAACATGTGCATGTGGTTGGGCTGCGCGGCTTCTCGGCAGATCCTGCACCGAGCAAGGATCAAAGTCCTAAGGTCGGTCTTGAATATGAGAATTCATAGCGCTTAATCTGGTTAAAAAACAGCACTACGTTTAATCTGTATGCGGCATCTGCACTGAGAGGCAGATGCCGTTTTTTATTCGTATACTCAACATTATGAGTATGGCTGTACATGGCGATCACAGGGCGCTATGTCATTGGTGAGAAGGGGGCAGGGATGTTGCTAAACAATAAGAGCAAAATGAGTCGTGCTGCAGTAGCACTCGGTTTGTCACTGGTACTATCGCCGCTGGCTGTGAGCCATGCGGCCATCACCTCCACGCTACCCAATTCAACGCACCACAGTTCGATGTCGGTTGCTGCCAGCCAGCAGCAGATTCAGCAGGCGTTCAGCGCCACTGAACAACCTTTCTATTTGCCCGGTTTAGCCGGCATTTATGCGTCGCGCGATATGGCTCCGCTGTGGCAAGACCCGCAAGCGGTGCAGGCTTTCCAGCAGCAATTGGCGGAAGTGGCGCTCTCTGGCGTGCAGCCGCAATTCACCCGCTGGGTTGAGCGTCTGACCAATCCGAACATCAAAGGCCTGGCGCGCGACATCGTGCTCAGTGATGCGATGCTTGGCTATCTGCAGTTTGTTGCCAATGTGCCGACACAGGGCGAAACCTGGCTCTACAGCAATGTGCCTTACAAGCTGACCATGCCATCTCTGACGGCCATCAATCAGTGGCAAAATGCGGTGAACGGCGGCGGCAGCCGGACTTTTGTGGTCTCGTTGCAACCGCAGCATCCGCAATATGCGCCAATGCATAATGCGCTGAAAACGCTACTCACCGACGATCGCCCGTGGCCACAGCTGCGTGATACCGTTACGCTACGCCCAGGGCAAATCAGTAATGATGTGCCTGCGCTGCGTGAGATTCTGCAACGCACCGGCATGTTGACCGCCAGCCATAGTACTACGCCAACGCCGGCGGAAGACGCGGTGCCAACTGCGCCGGTTCCGGTGAGCCAAAGCAATCAGCCGGTGGCGGTGAGCCCGTCTGCGGCAAACTTTGATGATATTGATGCGGCTCCGGCACTCGCTGCGACGCCTGAAGTGGCCAATAATGTGGCTGCTAATCCGACGGCAACCGGACCCAACGTGTATGACGCTACGCTGGTGGAGGGCGTTAAACGCTTCCAGCACTGGCAGGGATTGGCCGATGACGGCGCGATTGGTCCACGTACCCGTGAATGGCTGAATGTGCCGCCGCAGATGCGTGCTTCGCTGCTGGCGCTCAACATACAGCGCCTGCGTCTGCTACCGGATGATATGCATAACGGCATCATGGTGAACATCCCAAACTATTCGCTTACTTACTACTACAACGGCGCCACCATTTTGTCATCACGCGTGATTGTGGGTCGTCCTGACCGCAAAACGCCGCTGATGCGTAGCGCGCTGAATAATGTGGTGCTCAATCCACCGTGGAACGTGCCAACCACGCTGGTGCGCCAGGATATTGTGCCGAAGGTGAAACAGGATCCGACTTATCTGTATAAGCACGGTTATACGCTGTTGTCGGGCTGGAGTGCGGATGCGGAAGTGATCGATCCTTCGATGATTGACTGGCGTATGGTGTCGGCCGCGAGCTTCCCGTATCGCATTCGACAGGCGCCGGGCGCAACCAACTCACTGGGTCGCTACAAATTCAACATGCCGAGTTCGGATGCGATTTATCTGCACGATACGCCGAACCATAACCTGTTCCAGCGCGATATTCGTGCGCTCAGTTCGGGCTGTGTGCGCGTGAATAAAGCCTCAGAACTGGCCGATCTGCTGTTGCAGGATGTGGGCTGGAACGACGGCCGTATCTCAGACACCTTGAAAGAGGGAAATACCCGTTACGTGCCGATTCGCCATCGTATTCCTGTGAACCTTTACTATTTAACCGCATGGGTCGCAGATGACGGCCAGCCGCAATATCGTACAGATATTTACAATTATGATAATCCCGCCCGTTCCGGTAGTCAGGTACTGCACAAAGCCGGTCAGTTGTTACTCTAGTAATTGATTTGGCTGTTTTCTCTTCACATGAATTTAACCAAGACCAGTCTCGAAAATTTGATTTTGAGCTGGTTTTGGTCTTCTGCAACATATTCTGGGTTGACTGAGTCTTAGGCGGACGTTAATGTTCGGCCTTGTGTACTTTTCGCACATATTTTATCCGCTTTAGATTAGGTAACCTCGCTTCATGGCTAATATTGATTCTCAACGTCGTCGATTACTCTTGATTGGAGGCGCAGCAGCAGGATTATCACTGCTTCCTGGCTCCGCTCTGGCTTCGCTTTCCACCGCCCGCCCACGAGTATTGACGCTTAGTAACCTTCACACCGGTGAAACCCTTAAAACAGAGTTTTTTAACGGTAAGCGTTATGACAAGGATGAGTTAGCCCGCTTAAATCACTTCTTCCGTGATTACCGCGCCAATCAGGTGAAGACCATCGATCCCCATCTTTTTGACCAGCTTTACCGCCTGCAAACATTGCTGGATACGCGTAAGCCGGTGCAGTTGATCTCGGGTTACCGCACCTTAGCCACCAACACCATGCTGCGTGAATCGGGCCCGGGCGTGGCGAAAAAAAGCTATCACACTAAAGGACAAGCGATGGATTTCCACATTGAGGGAATTTCGTTGAGCAATGTTCGCAAAGCGGCGTTATCTATGCGCGCCGGTGGTGTAGGATATTACCCGCGCAGCAACTTCGTACACATAGATACCGGGCCCGCAAGGCACTGGTCCTGATACCGGCAGCGCTGCGTGTGTCGGTCATGGAGCGCTATGAACTACCAAATTATTCCGGTTACGGCTTTTTCCCAAAACTGTTCAGTTATATGGGATGACGAAACCCAACAAGCCGCACTGGTCGATCCCGGCGGCGATGCGGAAACCATCAAAGCCGTGCTGGCAGAACGTGGTTTATCGCCATCTCAGATCCTGCTCACGCATGGACATCTTGATCATGTTGGTGCCGCTGCCGAGCTAGCGGCACATTATCAGGTGCCCATTGTCGGTCCGCATCCGCTCGATGCTTTCTGGTTAGATAATCTGCCCACACAAAGCCGCATGTTCGGTTTGCCCGAGTGCGCGCCGCTCACGCCCGATCGCTGGCTGGAAGAGGGTGAAACTGTGCAGGTTGGCAATGTCACGCTGGAAGTGCTGCTTTGTCCGGGCCATACGCCGGGACATATTGTGTTCTTCGATCGCGTTGGGCGTCTTCTGATTTCGGGAGATGTGATTTTCAACGGTGGCGTTGGACGCACCGATTTCCCGCAGGGCAGCCACAGCGACCTGATCGATGCGATTGAAACCAAGCTGTTGCCGCTAGGCGATGATGTGACTTTCGTGCCGGGTCACGGGCCTATCTCAACGCTAGGCCGCGAACGCATCAGCAATCCGTTCCTGCAAGAATAAAAAAATGGGCCCTTTTGGCCCATTTGTCGTTATTTACCGCCTGATTTATAAAACTGCGACAATCGCCTCACACAGCGCCGACATATTATCTGGCGTCATGCCTGCCACGTTAACGCGACCCGAGTTCACCGCATACACGCCAAACTCCTCACGCAGGCGCACTACCTGATCTTTGGTCAGGCCGCTGAATGAGAACATGCCGTTCTGCTTGATGATGAAGCTAAAGTCTTGATTAGCGCCTTTCTCCGCCAGTGTGTTCACAAACAGCTGACGCATGCGCTGGATGCGCTGACGCATATCGGCCAGCTCCTGAATCCAGATGGTGCGCAGCGCGTCATTGCTGAGGATGGTGGCGACGACCGCCGCGCCGTGTGACGGCGGGTTAGAGTAGTTGGCGCGAATGGTGTATTTCACCTGGCTAAACGCAGTTTTCGCCACGTCGCTGCTCGCTGCAACCAGCGTTAATGCACCTACACGCTCATTATACAAACCGAAGTTCTTCGAGTAAGAGCTGGCAACAATCAGTTCCTGATGTGAAGCGGCAAAAATACGCAGCCCTTGCGCATCTTCATCCAGACCGCGAGCAAAGCCCTGATAGGCGAAATCAAACAGCGGCAACCATCCTTTCTCTAGCGACAGTTGCGCCAGCTGTTGCCATTGCTCTGCAGACGGATCAACGCCAGTTGGGTTGTGGCAGCAGCCGTGGAACAGCACTACATCGCCTGCTTTGGCTTCCTGCAGCGATGCCACCATGGCGTCGAAATCCAGGCTGTGGCTTGCGGCATCGTAATAATCGTAATCACACACTTCAAGGCCAGCAGCGTTGAAGACATTGTTATGGTTCGGCCAGCTTGGGTTGCTCACCCAAACGCGCTTGACGCTGGTCTGGTTTGCCAGAAAATCTGCCGCTACGCGCAGGGCGCCGGTGCCGCCTGGCGTTTGTGCGGTACATGCGCGACCCGCAGAAATCAGCGCGCTCTCTTTGCCGAACAGCAACTCCTGCGTGCATCGTGCGAAATCCGCCAGACCATCAATGCTCAGGTAGTTCTTGGTGGTTTCATTTTCCAGCAAATACTGCTCAGCTTTTTTAACACTGGTGAGGACCGGCGTTTTACCGGTTTCATCTTTATAAACACCAATGCCAAGATTGATTTTATTCGGCCGGTCATCGGCACGAAAAAGGTCAGCCAGTCCCAGAATAGGATCGGCGGGTGCGGCAGAGATCGATTCAAACATGAGTCAGTTCCGTTTGGGTGAACTTTAGCGAAATGAGCTATCAGGTTAACGTCAGTCGGCACGCTTGCCAACCGCTGATATAAAAAAGAAATATGTCGGTGAGATAAAGTAGAAAAGCTAATTGCGAAGCCGATCACTGAAATGCAAAACGGAGCCCGAGGGCTCCGTTTTTAGGTATTACGCAATGCTAATCGGGCGATTAGAACTGGTAAACCAGACCAACAGCTACTACGTCGTCGGTAGCCAGACCCAGTGGGTTGTCATCGTTCAACTGGTTGATTTTGTAATCAACATAGGTAGCCATGTTTTTGTTGAAGTAGTAGGTTGCGCCCACATCGATGTATTTAACCAGGTCAGCATCGCCAACGCCTTCGATGTCTTTGCCTTTAGACTGAACGTAGGCGATGGACGGACGCAGACCGAAGTCGAACTGGTATTGTGCAACAACTTCGAAGTTCTGAGCTTTGTTAGCGAAGCCAGAAACGGTAGCCTGAGTACCGTCAGCCAGGGTAGCTTGTGCACCAGAGATTGGCGTTGAGTTACGGGTTTCACCGTACATTGCAGCCAGGTATACGTTGTTTGCGTCATATTTCAGAGCGGTTGCCCAGTTTTCAGCACGCTTACCTGCACCGATGTTAGTCGCTACTACATCACCATCGCTATCGACTACTGAACCAGCAGACTGCAGGTTAGTACGGTCGCTGCTGCTATACGCTGCAGCTACACCAACACCGATTGGTGAAGTGTAAGATGTTGACAGGCCATAACCGTCACCGTTTGCACGGCGGATATCAGAACGATCGTTTTTGCCCTGGTACTGTACTGCGAAGTTCCAGCCGTCAACCAGACCGAAGAAGTTGGTGTTACGGTAGGTCAGCAGACCGGTGCTACGACCGTTCATGAAGTTGTCTGAGTAACCTGAGTCACCACCGAATTCTGGCAGAACGTCAGTCCAGCCGATTGCGTCATATACAACGCCGTAGTTACGACCGTAATCGATTGAACCCGCATCGCCAAATTTCAGACCTGCGAAGCCCAGACGGGTTTTGTTGCCGTCTTGTGCATCAGAACCTTCAGAGTTGTTAGCCTGAACGTTGTATTCCCACTGGCCGTAACCGGTCAGTTGGTCATTAATCTGGGTTTCACCCTTGAAGCCGAAGCGAACATAAGTCTGGTCGCCGTCGCTGCCAGCGTCATCCGAGAAATAGTGCAGACCAACAGCTTTACCGTACAGGTCCAGCTTGTTGCCGTCTTTATTATAGATTTCTGCTGCGTTTGCTGCGCCGGCAGCTAACAGAGCAGGGATAACCACTGCAAGAATGTTGCGCTTCATCATTTTTTATTACCCTCATTGGAGTTATTTGGACATCTGCCACTGCTGCCAAGAAATCTTTACAGAACCTTGAAAGAAGTTTGATGTCTCCTGTGTCTGCACGCATCTTTCCATCACAGGGTTGCTAATTCTAGCCCGAAGATGATTCAAATCTCGCAATTAAGTATCAAAAGGAAAAATTGTATGACAATTTGTAAAAATTCGGGAACTTTGTGAGAGAACTCTAAATTTACAAAAATAAAAAAAGGCCGGCTAGGCCGACCTCTTTATATATATGAATTACTTATAATTAATCGCTAAATTTAGAAATTCGCGTTGCGAGGGGTACGTGGGAAGGGGATAACATCCCTTACATTTTGTACGCCGGTGACATAGGCGATTAATCGTTCGAAACCTAATCCAAAGCCGGCATGTGGCACGGTGCCGTAACGGCGCAGGTCACGATACCACCAATAATCTTCTTTATTGAGGCCCATTTCTGCCAGACGTGCATCCAGCACATCCAGACGCTCTTCACGCTGTGAACCCCCGATGATTTCGCCGATGCCTGGCGCGAGAACATCCATCGCCGCCACGGTTTTGCCATCTTCGTTCATGCGCATATAGAAGGCTTTAATGTCTTTCGGGTAATTTTTCACCACCACCGGCGCTTTGAAGTGCTGCTCTGCGAGATAACGCTCGTGTTCGGATGAGAGATCAACGCCCCAGGAAACCGGGTTCTCGAAGCTCTGGCCGCTTTTCAGCAGGATTTCAACCGCATCGGTGTAATCCACCTGAGCAAAGTCGGTCTGTACGAAGCGCTCCAGACGCGCAACCGCATCCTTGTCTACACGCTCAGCAAAGAACGCCATGTCGTCGGCGCGCTCGTTCAGCACAGCCTGGAACACATACTTCAGCATAGATTCTGCCAAAGCGGCCGCATCATCCAGCGTCGCGAACGCCACTTCCGGCTCCAGCATCCAGAATTCCGCCAGGTGACGGCTGGTGTTGGAGTTTTCGGCGCGGAAAGTGGGACCAAAGGTATACACCTTAGACAGCGCACAGGCGTAAGTTTCGGCGTTGAGCTGGCCGGATACGGTCAGGAAGGCTTCTTTACCGAAGAAGTCTTTATCGAAATCAATTTTGCCCTGCGGATCGCGCGGCAGGTTTTCCAGGTCCAGCGTCGAAACGCGGAACATCTCGCCGGCACCTTCGGTATCCGAAGCGGTGATCAGCGGAGTAGAAACCCAGAAATAGCCGTTTTCGTGGAAGAAGCGATGCAGCGCCTGCGCCAGCGTATGACGCACGCGCGCCACAGCGCCTACAAGGTTGGTACGCGGACGTAGATGCGCCACTTCACGCAGGTATTCGATGCTGTGACGTTTCGCCGCCATCGGATAGGTATCCGGATCGTCAACCCAACCGGTAACTTCGACGTTAGTCGCCTGCAGCTCGAAAGCCTGGCCTTCGCCCGGCGATTCGACCACTTTACCGGTAATGATTACCGAGCAGCCGGTGGTCAGACGCAGCACTTCATCCTGATAATTATTCAGAGAATTATTGACGACGGCCTGAACGGGATTAAAGCAGGAACCGTCGTAAACGGCGATAAAGGAAAGACCAGCTTTGGAATCTCTTCGGGTACGCACCCAACCACGTACGGTGACTTCACTGTCAACCGCGACACGGCCGTGCAGTACATCCGCTACAGGCACAACGCTCATAAAGTTCTCTCTATATATAAAAGAAGGTGGATAAAAGCCCTTTTTCAGGGTTTTGCTATGTTACTTGCGAGCCCACAGGAAACAAGCAAAATTGCCGGGTAAACAGGAGATTTGTTGCGTGAGAGCAGGGCGCAAGCGCCCTGCTATAAGAATCAGCTGGCTCTTTTGACCAGCGGCAGATCGAAGGCTTTGCGCAAGGCGCGCACGAAGGCTTTATCCTGGCAAATGGTTTTGCCGGGGCTGTCGGAGAGTTTTGCCACCGGTTTGCCATTGCAGCTCACCAGTTTGATCACGATATTCAGCGGCGTCACGCCCGGAATATCGCAGGACAGGCGCGTTCCGATACCGAACACCACGTTGGCACGTTGGCCGAAGTGACGATAGAGCGCCAGCGCTTTGTCCAGATTGAGGTTATCCGAGAACACCAGCGTTTTGCTTTTGGGATCGATATCCAGCCGCTGATAGTGCGCAATGGCTTTTTCACCCCATTCCAGCGGATCGCCGGAGTCATGGCGCAGGCCTTGATAACGATGCGCAAAGCCCGGGCCAAAATCACGCAGGAAAGCATCCATGGTGATGCAGTCGGTTAAAGCAATACCTAACTGATTGTCATACTCGTCCAGCCAGGATTGCAGCGCCGCACGTTGGCTGTTCGCCAATACCGGGCTGATTTGCTGGTGCGCCTGGAACCATTCATGCGCTTGTGTACCCACCGGGTTAAGCTGCAGGCGGCGCGCCAAATCGTAGTTGCTGGTGCCCACCAGCCACGGAAACTCCGCTTTAAGCGTAGCGACAATCGCTTCCTGCACCGCTTTGGAGTAGCGGCGCCGCGTGCCGAAATCCATCAGCTGGAAGCGTGACATATCCCAATCGCCGACCTGCTGACGGAAATTCGTAAGCTTATGCTGCAAGTGCGCAACCGCCTGCTCCACACCCATCTGCGGCGTGCGGTGGCGATGCACCACTTCACTGATCAGCGCCAGCAACGGCACTTCCCACAAAATCACTTCACGCCACGGCCCGCTGATCTGAATCGTCAGATGGCCGTTGTTGTTACGCACGTTGACTTGTGAGGGATCGAGGCGGAACTGGCGCAGCCAGTTAAGGTAATCGCGTTGGAAGAAAGGCAGCCCGCTGAGGTAGTGATACTCATCGTCGCTCAGGGCGAGCGTTTGCAGGGTTTCAATTTGTGCGCGGATCTCGTCCGCATAAATACCGAGCAGTTCGTCGCCACGGCAGCGAAATTCCGCCGTAACCGGGACATCATAATAGCGATGATAGACGGCCTGCTGCATGTGAAGCTTATACGCATCGGTATCAAGCAGCGTGGTCAAAATCGGGGAAGCATGTCCAGTCATGGTGCGTTTCAGCATCCTCTTCCGCGGAGCAGAGCCCGGTGTTCAACAAAGTCATAAAGACGCAGGAGTATAAAACAGTAATGACCGCGATCACACCATAATTGCGGGTGGCAGGTCGAGGGTCATTTGTGCCATTGTTAATGAATTGTAGCCTTTTCAACGAACGCACGCATTGACCGTGGCAACAGAGGCACAACCCGCTTAGACTTTGACGGGTCAACATATTAACGATTTAACGATGCGAGAAGGACTCATGACGCAACAGCCGCAAATTAAATATCGCCACGATTACCGTGCGCCGGACTACACCATTACCGATATCGACCTGACTTTTGATCTGGATGCGGCTTCGACGCGTGTCACGGCGGTCAGTCAGGTGAAGCGTTTGGGCGCTACCGATGCGGAACTGCGTCTGGATGGCGAAGACCTCACGCTGGTATCGCTGGCGGTGGATGGCAATCCGTGGCCGCATTACCGCGAAGAAGAGGGCGCGTTGTTCATCAACCAGTTGCCGGACAACTTCACTCTGACCATCATTAATGACATTCATCCGGATAAAAACACCGCGCTGGAAGGGTTATACCAATCCGGCGATGCGCTTTGTACCCAATGTGAAGCCGAAGGTTTCCGCCATATTACGTGGTATCTCGATCGCCCAGACGTGCTGGCGCGCTTCACCACCACCATTATTGCCGATGCCGCGCGTTATCCTTATTTACTCTCCAACGGCAACAAGCTGGAGAGCGGTCGCCATGAAGATGGCCGCCATTGGGTGAAGTGGCAAGATCCGTTCCCGAAACCGTGCTACCTGTTTGCGCTGGTGGCGGGTGATTTCGACGTATTACGTGATAGCTTTACCACGCGTTCAGGCCGCGATGTGGCGCTGGAGATCTTTGTCGATCGCGGCAACCTTGATCGTGCTGATTGGGCGATGACCTCGCTGAAAGCCAGCATGAAGTGGGATGAAGAGCGCTTTAACCTTGAGTACGACCTCGACATCTTTATGATCGTCGCGGTGGATTTCTTCAATATGGGGGCGATGGAGAACAAAGGCCTTAACGTCTTCAACTCCAAATATGTGCTGGCGAAAGCCGAAACTGCCACCGACAAAGATTACCTCGGCATTGAAGCGGTGATCGGTCACGAATATTTCCACAACTGGACCGGCAACCGCGTGACCTGCCGCGACTGGTTCCAGCTCAGCCTGAAAGAGGGGCTGACAGTATTCCGTGATCAGGAGTTCAGCTCCGATCTCGGTTCGCGCGCGGTGAACCGTATCGATAACGTACGTGTGATGCGCGGTGCGCAGTTCGCGGAAGACGCCAGCCCAATGGCGCATCCGATCCGTCCGGATCAGGTGATCGAAATGAACAACTTCTACACTTTAACGGTGTATGAGAAAGGGTCAGAAGTGATCCGCATGATGCACACCTTGCTGGGCGAAGAGAATTTCCAGAAAGGCATGCAACTCTATTTCGAGCGTCACGATGGCAGCGCCGCCACCTGCGATGATTTCGTGCAGGCGATGGAAGATGCCTCGAACGTCGATCTGTCGCAGTTCCGCCGCTGGTACAGCCAGGCGGGCACGCCAATCCTGACGGTGCGCGATGACTACAATCCAGAGCTGGAACAGTACACGCTGCACGTCACCCAGCGCACGCCGGCCACCGCCGAGCAGAAAGAGAAGCTGCCGCTGCACATTCCGCTGGATATCGAACTGTACGATAACGAAGGCAAGGTGATCCCGCTGCAGCATAACGGTCATCCGTTGCATCACGTGCTGAACGTCACCGAAGAGTTCCAGACCTTTATTTTCGATAACGTTTACTTCCAGCCGGTGCCATCGCTGCTGCGTGAATTCTCTGCGCCCGTGAAGCTCGACTACAAATGGAGCGATGCGCAACTCACCTTCCTGATGCGCCACGCGCGTAATGACTTTGCGCGCTGGGATGCGGCGCAAAGCCTGCTGGCAACCTACATTCGCCTCAACGTCGCACGTCATCAGCAGGGCCAGCCGCTATCGCTGCCGCTGCATGTGGCAGATGCGTTCCGCGCGGTGCTGCTGGATGAGCAGGGCGATCCGGCGCTGAAAGCGTTGATTCTCTCGCTGCCGTCTGAGAATGAAATCGCCGAGCTGTTTGATGTCATCGATCCGCTGGCGATCTCAGCGGTGCGCGATGCGCTGGTGCGTACGCTGGCTAAAGAGCTGAGTGACGAATTCTTTGCGCTCTATCTGGCCAACCAAAGCAGCGAATACAAAATTGAGCACGCGGAGATTGGCAAGCGCACGCTGAAAAATGTCTGCCTCGGTTATCTGGCCTTCGCCGATGCGGCACAGGCGGACAAGCTGGTGCAGGCGCAATATCAGCAGGCAAACAACATGACCGATGCGTTAGCGGCGCTGTCTGCCGCGGTGGCGGCGAACCTGCCATGTCGCGATACGCTGCTGGCGGCCTATGATGAGCGCTGGCATCAGGATGGTCTGGTGATGGATAAATGGTTTGTGCTGCAAGCCACCAGCCCAGCGGCGGACGTGCTGAGCAACGTGCGTGAGCTGCTGAATCACCGTTCGTTCACCATGGGCAACCCGAACCGCATCCGTTCACTGATTGGTGCGTTCGCGTCTGGTAATCCCGCGGCGTTCCACGCTAAAGATGGCAGCGGTTATCAGTTCCTGGTGGAGATGTTGACCGATCTCAACACGCGCAACCCGCAAGTGGCTGCACGCATGATTGAGCCGCTGATTCGCCTGAAACGCTACGATGCCGATCGTCAGGCGCTGATGCGTAAAGCGCTGGAAACGTTGCAAGGGCTGGATAAGCTGTCGGGCGATCTGTATGAGAAAATCACCAAGGCGTTAAACGCGTAAGAAAACCATGCGCAATAAATTGCGCCGCTACGAATAAATGCACACATCCGTAGCGGCGCGATTTATCGCGCGTCTTCAATTAACTCTGCTGCGCAAACTTCAACGGCTGCTCTGACGAGCCGCGCTTCATCACCCGATCCAGCACTTCCGCTTCCAGCTCTGCCAGACGTGCCGATCCGCGACGGCGTGGGCGCGGTAAATCGACGATCAAATCCAGGCCAATCTGGCCTTCCTCAATCAACAATACGCGATCGGCAATAGCTACCGCTTCGCTGACATCGTGCGTCACCAGCAGCACGGTGAAGTTATGCTGCTGCCACAGCGACTCAATCAATCCCTGCATTTCGATACGCGTCAACGCATCCAGCGCCCCGAGCGGTTCATCGAGCAGCAGCAAACCTGGGCGGTGAATCAGCGCACGCGCCAGCGCCACGCGCTGTTTCTGCCCGCCAGACAACGCGGCAGGCCACTCGTTGGCACGATCCGCCAATCCCACGGCTTCGAGTGCTTCCAGCGCGGCGGCGCGCCATTCGCGGCCTTTCAGTCCCAGCCCAACATTATCAATCACCTTTTTCCACGGTAGTAAGCGTGAATCCTGGAACATCAAACGCGTATCTTCGCGTGCCTCGGATAATGGCGCATTACCCGCCAGCAACGCCCCGCGCGTGGTGGATTCCAGACCCGCCAGCAGGCGCAGCAAGGTACTTTTCCCGCACCCACTGCGGCCGACGACGGCGACGAACTGCCCGGAGGGGATGTGCAGGTCGATATTATTCAGGATGGTGCGATCGCCATATTGCTTGCTGACGCCATTCACACCAACCGGCGTACCGCGATTTAAGCGCGCCGGATTTAGGGTTGCGTTGCTCATGCGTTCTCCTTCACTTGGTAGGCCGGATGCCAGCGCAGCCAGACGCGCTCCAGCAGTTGTGCCGCGACGTCGGCGAGTTTGCCGAGCAGGGCATAGAGAATGATGGCCACCACCACCACGTCGGTTTGCAGGAATTCACGGGCGTTCATCGCCAGATAACCAATGCCAGAGTTAGCGGAAATGGTTTCGGCGACAATCAGCGTCAGCCACATCAGGCCAAGGGCAAAACGTACGCCAACCATAATCGAAGGCAGCGCACCAGGCAGAATCACCTGAATGAACAGGCTCCAGCCAGACAAGCCGTAGCTGCGCGCCATCTCGACCAAACCCCGATCAATATTACGAATGCCGTGATAAGTATTCAGGTAAATCGGGAACAGCGTGCCCAGCGCCACGAGGAAAATCTTGGCGGATTCGTCGATGCCGAACCATAAAATCACCAGCGGAATCAGCGCCAGATGCGGCACGTTACGCAGCATCTGCACCGAGGTATCCAGCAAGCGTTCGCCGACGCGCGAGGTGCCGGTAATCAAACCCAGAATCAAACCAATCGAGCCACCAATAGAGAAACCGATGGCGGCACGCCAGCTGCTGATCGCCAGGTTTTGCCACAGTTCTCCGCTCACCGTCAGCTTCCAGAAGGTGATGAGGATGTTTTCCGGCGACGGCAAAATGCGCGTCGACAGCCAACCCACTTGCGATGCCAGTTGCCACAGCGCAATCAGCACCACCGGCAACACCCACGGCAATACAGCATTGGTCAGCCTGGTTTTAACGTTCGCCATCATCTGCTCCTTTAGCTCTGCGACACTTTTTGCGGCGTGAAATCGTTGGCCACCGCTTCACCGTGCGCTTGCACCACGCGCGGCTTCGGCACTTCCGGAATCGCCAAATCGAGGTGCGGGAACAGCAACTCACCTACGCGATAAGCCTCTTCCAGATGCGGATAGCCGGAGAGAATAAAGGTCTCGATGCCGAGATCCTGATACTCCTGCATGCGCGCCGCCACGGTTGGGCCATCGCCCACTAACGCGGTGCCTGCGCCGCCGCGCACCAGGCCGACACCGGCCCACAGATTCGGGCTGATCTCCAGCTTGTCGCGACGTCCACCGTGCAGTGCGGCCATACGCTGCTGGCCCACCGAATCGGTGCGCGCAAACGCGGCCTGCGCTTTGGCAATGGTGGCATCGTCGAGATGGGCAATCAGGCGATCCGCCGCTTGCCACGCTTCTTCATTGGTTTCGCGCACAATCACGTGCAGACGAATCCCGAAGCGCACGGTGCGGCCTTGTGCCACCGCTTTGGCGCGCACTTGCTCAATCTTCTCTTTAACTAACGCCGGCGGTTCGCCCCAGGTGAGATAGACATCGACCTGTTCAGCGGCCAGATCCTGCGCGGCATCTGATGATCCGCCAAACCACAGCGGCGGACGCGGTTCCTGCACCGCTTTAAACATCAGACGCGCACCGCGCACCTTCACATGCTTGCCTTCGTAATCGACGGTTTCGCCTTCGCTCACCCGCCGCCAGACGCGGGTAAACTCAGCGGACTCTTCATAGCGCTCACGGTGATCGAGGAACACGCCATCGCCGGCTAACTCTTCCGGATCGCCGCCGGTGACCAGATTAAACAGCGCGCGACCATTCGACAGACGATCCAGCGTGGCGGCCTGACGCGCCGCCTGCGTCGGTGAAATCACGCCCGGACGCAGTGCGACGAGGAAACGCAGACGCTGCGTAACCGGAATCAATGACGCCGCCACCAGCCAGGCATCTTCACAGGAGCGACCGGTGGGGATCAGCACGCCGCCGAAGCCAAGGCGATCCGCTGCCTGCGCAATCTGTTGCAGATAACCATGATCAACCGGGCGCGAACCTTCCGCGGTGCCGAGATAGTGACCATCGCCGTGCGTCGGGAGAAACCAAAATACGGATACGCTCATGATTAATTTCCTTTAGGCTGGGCGGATTGTGGATGCCAGATGCGGTCAGCAATATTCACTTTTACCGGCATCAGATGATTGGCATAAAACAGATCGGCCGTTTGCTGTTGGGCCTGCGCGGTATGGGCGCTGACCGGCGTAATGGTGGTCGGTGGACGATGGTCGAGATAGCTGGCAATCACCGGTTTCGGTAAGCCCATCGCATTCGCCAGCAGATCGATACTCTGGTCGCGCTGGCTGCGCGTTAACGCATCGGCTTCGCTGAAGGTATTCAGGACCTGCTGCACAAAGGCGCCGTTCGCCTCGGTGTATTTGCGCGTGGCTAAATAGAAGGAGCCGGTTTGATTGAGTTTGCTGCCGTCGGCCAGCACGCGCACGTTGCCTTGCAGCAGCGCGGCAGAGTAATAAGGATCCCAAATTGCCCAGGCATCAACATCACCTTGCTGAAACGCGGCGCGCGCATCGGCAGGCGTCAGATAGGTTGGCTGGATATCTTTAAAACTCAGCCCGGCCTGTTCCAGCGCACGCAGCAGCAGGTTGTGCGAGCTGGAGCCTTTCTGGAACGCCACTTTATGGCCTTTCAGTTCGGCCACGCTGTGAATCGGGCTGTCTTTCGGCACTAAAATCACTTCGGCTTGCGGCTTGGGTGGCTCCGAGCCGACATACAGCAGATCGGCACCTGCGGCCTGCGCAAACAGCGGCGGGATGTCGCCGGTGCTGCCCAAATCGATGCTATCGACGTTAAGCGCCTCGAGCATCTGCGGGCCCGCCGGGAATTCCACCCACTTTATATTGGTGTGCGGGAAGCGCTGCTCCAGCAGCTTGTGGGTTTTCGCCAATACCATGCTCACCGAACCTTTCTGGTAACCGATGCGCAACTGTTCTGGTGCGTCGGCGGCCTGTGCGCTCACGCTCAAGGTGAGCAGCGCCGCGACGGCTGGCATGAGTAAACCCGTCAATATCCTTTTCATCTCTCTTCCTTTATACCGCTTGTGCGTAAGGTGGGTGGCGACGATGTAGCGCGTGCCAGAAGGTATCCAGCGCTTCATCAATGCGTTGCGACAGCAGCGGATCGAGCAGCGGCTGGCGGTCGTAATCGGTAACCTGGCCGTCAGTGGCGAACACGCCGTGCAACACTTCCTGTGCCTTTAGCGCGTTGAGTACCGGCTTCAGCGCGTAATCCACCGCCAGCAGATGTGAAGCGCTGCCGCCGCTGGCCAGTGGCAACACCACTTTGTGTTCCAGCGCGCGCTCGGGCAGTAGATCCAGCAGGGTTTTCAGTGCGCCGGAAAACGAAGCCTTATATATAGGCGTGGCGACAATTACGCCATCCGCCAGCGCCAAATCGGCTTTCAACGCGGCCAATGCGGGAGAATCGAAGCGTGCATAGAGCAAATCTTCAGGCTGGAAGTTGTGAATATTCCATGGAATCACTTCGACACCGCGTGCTTCCAGCGCGTGCTGGCACAGGCTCAGCAGCGCAGTAGAGCGTGAAGGGAAGCGAGGGCTGCCCGCCAGCGTAATAACCCGCATGGTCACTCCTTATAACTGAAAGTTATTGATTATCTGATATTCAGAACTGATGTGCTCAATACTGTCAGAGCAGGCAGCGAGGCTTAAATGATTTATCTGGTAATCCTAAGTCGCAAAATGGGATAGCCAGTAGCATATAAAGAGGGGATGAAAACGCAGGTTTCAGGCGCTTAGGTATAATCTGAAAAGCGAGGCTGCAAGGGTGCAGTTATATAAATCCTGCGGCCTCAGTGAATGACGTTAATGATTAAAGGGCGTGATGCATGGGTAAAACAGAGTAGTAACCAGAGAAATATATTTATACAGACCGCGCAGTTACCGATTGCATGCAGTGCTTGATATTGAAAGTTATGGAAAAAGATAAACAATTCTCCACTATTCACTCCCTCATGAATCGGATAAAACTGAGCAACAGTTGTTTATTTCCTAATTTACCGTGGTTTTTATTTCACGAAATTTATGTCTAAACGCGAATAAAGGTTAATAAAATACGCACTATTCAATCCCCTTGTTACAAGTCATGCAAATTTTCGCCGATCAACATCACACTTCATGCAGCTGCGCTGAACAATTAATTTCGTAAGTTACATGTTAATGCTAATCGCGGTTGGAATTACAATTCCAGGCCTGTTTATAATCGGTTGAGCTAATTTCCGCTAGAACACGATAACGATATTTCACTTATTTATTTACGCCCGCGTTTTGTGGCGTGAACTGCCGTTGCGGCAAACCAATTTATTTTTAGGGAGATATATATGGGTAGTTCTTCATTTGCTCAGGATTTAACTGAGCAGCGGGTCGCGCCTGCCACCTTCAATCGCATCTCACCCTCGCCTAACGCTGCAGAGGAGCTGGTATGTTACTGGCTGCAACCCGATGCTGCGGGATCGCATCTCACCTCTTCATTGCTGCCGACCTTTCCGCACAGCACGCCGGCTGAAGATGATTTCCTGCTGTTCAGCGCGGAACGCAGCGCCTTGCCGGCCAACCTGCTGCAGGACGTGGCAAAGCTCAGTGACCAGCGTCCCGAGCTAAACTGTTTTGTGGTCTCACTGGCGAAGCGCGAGCTGGCGAACGGTTTACACTCTTCTCTGCAGCTGTTTCAGCAACTGCATGCGCAGCGCTGGTGGCAGCAGGGCGGCTTTGTGGTGATCTTGCGTGCTGGACTGGCCCGCGCGGGTGGGCCGCTGACGCGTATTCAGGATGTGATGCTGGCCGGATTACTGCATACGCAAACGGCGTGGGTGCTCGATTACGCCAGTGAAGCGTCGCTGACCACTCAGGTAGAAGCCTCGCCGCGCTTAACCTATCAGCAATTTATTACCGATTATGAAAAACTCACGCGATTGTCACACTATATTCCGGAGCGAAACCGCTATCGGGAAAGTTATTTACGCAGCGGCTTATTACAATTAGTCCAGCACGAGTTAAGTGGTGCCGATAAATTCTCAGATAATACCCGCCATGCATTAACCTACTTTGCGGAAAACTTCCCGGCCAAAGGTGCAATGGAAAAACTCATGTTGAAACAACCTGACATCTATTTCTCCATGATGAAAATGAGAAAAAAGCTGGGCGCTTAGCACCAACGTTAATTTTAAGAATAACTCCGGTGTGCGCGTGAATACTTTTATGTCACGCTTAAGGCCACTGAGATAATCCCCAGATGCCAAAACACCTATGTCTATAAAACGTAACGCGATTGCCAACTATGTTGGTCAAATCTATCTGACGCTGTCAGGTATTTTGGTTGTACCACTTTATATTCAACACTTAGGTATGGAAGCCTACGGTTTAGTGGGCTTCTTTTCGATCTTATTAACCTGGCTGCAATTACTCGATGCCGGTGTTTCGACCACCTTGATGCGGGAAGCGGCGCGCTATCGTGCTAATCAGGCGGAATTTGTCTGGTTCCCGGCGCTGTTTGCCACGCTGACCAAATTCTTCCTGTTCTCCACGATTGTGCTGGTGGTGTTGGGTTGGCTGGCGACACCGTGGATTGCCACGCACTGGCTGGATGCGCGTCATCTTCCGGCGGGCGATGTGGTGATTGCCGTGGCGATTATGGTGATCACTGCGGCGATACGCTGGCGCACCAGTCCGTATCGCAGCGTGATTGTGGGCTTCGAACATCAGGTGTGGCTGAACGGCGTCAACCTGATTATCACCACCTTGCGCACCTTTGGCGCGGTGCTGGTGATTCAATTCTTCTCTAATGCGGTATTGGCGTTTTTTGTCTGGCAGTTGCTGGTGTCGATTGCCGAAGCGGCCTGCTGTATCTACAAATCCTGCCAGCTGATCCCCAAAGCGGCGCGCAAAGAGAAGCGCGGCGATCTGAAAGAGGTGCTGAAACCCTTTATTCGTTTTGCGCTCAGCGCGGCATTTTCCAGCGCGGTGTGGACCTTTATTTCGCAAATCGACCGATTGGTGCTCTCCAAGACGCTGCCGCTAAGTGAATACGGTTCATTTACCGTGGTGGCGACCGCCGCGACCGGTATTCTGCTGCTGAGTAGCCCGATCATGCAGGCCATCGTGCCACGCATGACCGGCATGAAAACCCGCAAAGAGGGCGATGCGGAGTCCTTAAAACTTTACCGCTACACCACGCAGGCGGTGGCGATCTTTATGGCGCCGCTCAGTATCACCATCGCCTGTTACGCCGGCCCGCTGCTGTGGGCGTGGACGCAGAAAAGTCAGATTGTTGATGAGATGTCGTTTGTCCTTAGCCTGTACGCATTAGGCAGCGGCATTCAGGCTATCTGCGGTTTGCTCTATCACCTGCAATACATCAACGGCAACCTCAAGCTGCACATGAAAGGCTTCACCTGCTTTGCCGTGCTGCTGGTGCCGCTCAACATCTGGTGCGCCATTCACTACGGCGCACTGGGCACCGGTTGGCTGTGGCTGGGCCAGAACATCTTCTATCTGGTGGGCTGGGCGTGGCTGGTGCATCGCCGCTTTGCGCCGGGCATTCATTTCACCTGGTTAACCCGCGACGTGATGCTGATTTGGGCGGTTTCTGCCGTCGTCGCCTGGCTGAGCACCATGCTGCCGATCGAGTGGAACCAAAATCGCTGGCTCAACCTGCTGTGGCTTGGCTTGATTGGCGCGTTCAATCTCGGCGTCTGCTGTCTGCTGCACAGTGTGGTGTTGAAGCGTCTCAGAATTCCGTTGTTTAACGTTGAGGAAAGAGGATGAGCATGATGTCATCTCACCGTATCCCTTCGGTTTCGGTCATCATACCGAACTGGAATTGCGCGCCCTGGCTGCCAGAAGCGATGGGTTCATTGCTGCGTCAGTCATCGCCGCCGGAACAGATCATTGTTATCGACGATGGTTCCAGTGACAGCAGCGTAGCCTGGCTCACGGCGTTTGCGGCTCAGCATCCGCAGGTAATCCTGCTAAGCGGTGAGCGCGGCGGCGTCAGCGCCGCGCGTATGAAAGGGCTCTCTGTCGCAACCGGTGATTTTGTTTACTTCATGGATGCCGATGATTTTGTCTCCACCGACTTGTTCGCCGACTTCCGTCGCGTGCAGGCGCGCCATGAAGATATCGATCTGTTCTGCTTTGGCGCGAAAATGTTTTTTGATGTGCCTGCCGCGCAGCGCCACTATCAAACCATTCACCAGCGTCATGTCAGTGGATTGCTGCCCGGCGGCAGCACCAGTTTACGTACGCTGATGCAGCATCAGTCGGCGCATCGCGTCGTGTGGAGCAGCATCATTTCGCGTCGCTTGATTGATCAACTGGCGCTGCAGTTTCTGCCGATTCAAAACCATGAAGATGCGCCTTACATGTTTGCGCTCTATCTGCAGGCGCGTAACATTTATTGCACCAGCCAAAGCTACTACTACAAACGCTTTATGCTGACGTCGCTGTCGCAAAGTACGCGCGATTTTTCCTATGTGAAAAATTACTTTATTGCGCGTGAAAGCAGCGAACAGTTCCTGCGCGATCGGCAACTGCCGGTGGATGCGGCGTTGCTGGATAGCTATTACCAAACGGTGATGCACAGCTGCCTGGCGCAGATGCGCAAAAATCACATGGTGATCCCAACGGATTGGCAACCGCAGGTGAATCAGCTGGTGCGCAATGTGTTGCAGCATAGCGCGCGTCTGAAGCTAATGTGGTATTGCCCGACGATTTACAGTGGCTTGCAGGCGTGTCGCGAACAGCTTGGCCGCTATTCTGCACGACGCTGATAACGATCAAATTGTGATGCAGTAGAACAATTTACTTTTGCGCCAGCGCACCTTACCATTCTGGCGCACATTTTCCCGTGCACCCCGACTTCCCTGGTTTCCGTCATTGAGGAGAGTGCATGTTATATCCTATCGTCCGGCCAGCGCTGTTTAAGCTTGATCCTGAGCGTGCGCACGAACTCACCTTTCAACAACTGCGTTTTATTAGCGGCACCCCGCTGGAAGGGCTGATTCGCCAGTCGCTGCCATCACGTCCGGTAACCTGCATGGGATTAACCTTCCCGAACGCGCTCGGCTTAGCGGCCGGTCTCGATAAGAATGCCGAGTGCATTGATGCCTTCGGCGCGATGGGCTTTGGTTTTGTCGAAGTGGGAACGGTAACGCCGCTGGCGCAACCGGGAAATGATAAACCGCGTATGTTCCGCTTAGTGCCTGCCGAAGGGATTATTAACCGCATGGGGTTTAATAATCTCGGCGTTGATCATCTGATTGCCAACGTTAAAAAGTCGCGCTTTAAAGGCATTCTCGGCATCAATATTGGCAAAAATAAAGATACGCCGGTCGAGAAAGGCAAAGACGATTATCTGATCTGCATGGAAAAGGTATATGCCCACGCCGGTTATATCGCCATCAATATTTCGTCACCCAACACGCCAGGATTACGCACGCTGCAATATGGCGAAGCGCTGGACGATCTTCTTTCTGCCATCAAATTAAAACAGCAAGAACTACAACAAAGGCACCTTAAATATGTGCCGGTGGCGGTAAAGATCGCGCCGGATCTGACTGAAGAAGAATTGATCCAGGTTGCCGACAGTTTGGTGCGCCACAATATTGATGGTGTGATTGCCACCAATACCACGCTTGATCGTTCGCTGGTGACCGGCCTTAAATATGCCGAAGAAATGGGCGGATTAAGTGGTCGTCCGGTGCAGTCACGCAGCACCGAAGTGATTCGCCGCCTGGCGCAAGAGCTGCAGGGCCGCTTACCTATTATCGGCGTCGGTGGTATTGATTCGCTGGTTTCTGCGCGTGAGAAAATTACCGCGGGTGCAACATTAGTGCAGATATACTCTGGATTTATTTATAAAGGCCCAGGCTTAATTAAAGATATCGTGACCCACCTCTAAGACATTTCCCACTTTACTGCGCCGAGGGGTTTATTTATCCCTTCGGCTCGTTTATATTTTGTCCTGCTGATGCCTTTTTCAGCTTTTTCTCAGATTTATTTTTTAATTAAGCGCCGTTTAGCGCAGCGATAAACCACAGGGCAGATCATGAAAATCAAACCTGATGACAACTGGCGTTGGTATTTCGACGCTGATCATGACCGCATGATGCTGGATTTAGCCGACGGCATGTTATTTCGCTCGCGCTTCTCGCGCAAAATGCTGACGCCTGATGCCTTTAATGTCAGCGGTTTTTGTGTTGATGACGCCGCGCTCTATTTTAGCTTTGAAGAACGTTGCCGTCAGAGTGGATTAAAAGGCGATCAGCGTGCGGAGTTAGTGTTAAACGCGCTGGTGGCTAGTCGTTTTCTCAAACCCCTGATGCCAAAAAGCTGGCACTTCACCAATCACGCGCACAGCTGGCAGCCCGCTGCGGGCGATATGGTGGCGGTGACGCTGGCTGATAGCGGCGAACAGGCACAACTGTTTGTGGTTGAAAGCGGTGAGAATGCCGCGCTGTGCTTATTAGCGCAAAACGCGTTAACCGTGGCGGGTAAAGGTATGCAGTTGGGTGATGCGATTAAGATCATGAACGATCGTCTACGTCCGCAGCAGCAGGAACAAACCGCCCACTTTGCGCGGGCGGTGTAATCGGCTTACGCCAGTTCGATATCGCCTGCCGGAATACAGCTGCAGCTTAAGATGGTACCATCCGCGCGCACCGCGCTTTTCTTCAGTGCCTTCACTTCACCCGCCACCAACGTCACTTTGCAGCTGCCACAAATCCCGGCGCGGCACGAGTAGGGAATGCGGAAACCCTGCATTTCCAACTGTTCCAGCAGCACTTGCTGATTATCGCCGCTAAAGCTCGTACCCTGATAATCGATGCTCACCGCGCTGTGGCTGCTGGCGGCTGGCGCCAGCGTTTCGACCACGGCGCCCGCACCGTAAGCGCGTGGGGTTTGCTTCTCGATAATGGTCACCGCATCGCCGACGCGAATAATGCCGCTATTAAGGGCGATCAAATTCAGGCCGAAATCGATATCGCCGCTGCCATCCTGCCCGCTGCGAAAACCCTGCAAGGTCGAGAGCGGTTCGCCATCAGGATGTTTACGGCCGCTTTCGGTACCGACGGTAGTAAACACGCAGCGGCTGCACGGCTTCGGCATCTCAAAGGTGATCTCGCCAATTTGCAGGCGTTTCCAGCTATCTTCTTCCCAGGCGGCCGCGCCGCTCACCACCAGATTGGGACGGAACTGCTCAACGCGCACGCTGGCCGGACAGCGCTGCTGCAGATCCTGCAACGAGGCCATATTCACCAGCAGGTAAGGAAAACCGTCGGCAAAGCTTAGCGGCACATGATCAAAACGCTTCACGCGGCGCGTCGGTTGCACGCCGGTCCAGCGCAGCTGCACCGGACGCGGGAAGAAGGTGCTTAACCAGTTGTTGATCGCGTCAGGTGCAATATGCGCGGTGAAATGGTTGCCCCAGACTTCGGTGGGTGACTGCTCAGCGGTGAAATCAGCGAAGCGGATCAGCGCCTGCGAACCATCCGGTGCCTGCAGAAACAGCCCGTCCGGCAGCAGCGCCGGGGTAAAGCGCACCATTTCCGGAAACTGGCGGGCGGTCACGAACGTGCCGTCCCGTTCGGTCACCATAAAGATGCGATCAAAGCCCAGACCGCTTTCCAGCACCTGCGCATGTGACAGTTGCAGACCGCGCATAGATTTAACGGGATGGATGTAAAGGCGTGAAAGCGTAATCATCACCACTCCAAAAAAGGGGTCATAAGTTTTAAAGAAGCTAACTTTATGACATAGCACGCTGATTCGCTATAATGCGCAGCAATTTAAGCAAGAGTAAAAAGTGACGATATGAATTCTCTGTTTGCCAGTACGGCGCGTGGGCTCGAAGAGCTGTTGAAAAGTGAGCTAGACGCGCTGGGTGCGCAGGATTTGCAGGTGGTGCAGGGCGGCGTCCACTTCCAGGCCGACGACCATGTAATGTACCAAAGCCTGCTGTGGAGCCGTCTGGCTTCGCGCATTTTGCTGCCGCTGGGAGAATTTGGCGTCTGGAGCGATCTCGATCTTTACGTGGGGGCGCAAAGTATCCCGTGGACCGAGATGTTCGACAGCAACACCAGTTTTGCCATCCATTTTAGCGGCACCAACGAGGTGATCCGCAACAGCCAGTTCGGTGCGCTGCGCATTAAAGATGCCATCGTCGATAGTTTTACCCGCCAGAATCTGGAGCGCCCGAACGTTGATCGTGAACAACCGGGCATCCGCATCAACGCGTGGCTGAACAAAGATCGCGTCAGCATCGCGCTGGATCTAAGCGGTGATTCACTGCATCAGCGTGGCTATCGCCAGCAAACCGGCGCAGCGCCGCTAAAAGAAACCTTAGCGGCAGCCATCGTGATGCGTTCCGGTTGGCAGAGCAGCACGCCGCTGGTCGATCCGATGTGTGGTTCCGGTACGCTGCTGCTGGAAGCGGCGTTGATCGCCTGCGATCGCGCGCCTGGCCTGCTGCGTACCCATTGGGGCTTCAATCGCTGGAAGAAACATAATCAGGCTGCGTGGCAGGAAGTTCATGCTGCCGCGAAAGAGCGCGCGCGCGTGGGCACCGCCGCTGCGACCGCCCGTTTCTTTGGCTACGATAATGACAGCCGCGTGCTGGAATCAGCGCGCGCCAACGCCCGTCGTGCAGGCGTGTTCGAGCTGTTCACCTTTGCGCAGCAGGATGTGATTAAGCTGAAAAATCCGCTGGCGGGCAAAGAGATTACCGGCACGGTATTGAGCAATCCGCCGTACGGTGAGCGTCTGGAAAGCGAACCGGCGCTGATTGCGCTGCACAGCCAGCTGGGCCGCATCATGAAGCAGAACTTTGGCGGCTGGAATCTGTCGCTGTTCAGCGCCTCGCCAGAGCTGCTGAGCTGTTTGCAACTGCGTGCCGATCGCCAGTTCAAAGCCAAAAATGGTCCGCTGGAGTGCGTGCAGAAAAACTATCAGCTGGCTGCGACCAGCGCAGAAGGCGGCGCGCAGATCGCCGAAGATTTTGCTAACCGCCTGCGCAAGAACCTGAAGAAGCTGGAGAAATGGGCGCGTCAGTCGAATATCGATTGCTATCGTCTGTACGACGCAGATCTGCCTGAATACAACGTAGCGGTCGATCGTTACGCTGATTGGGTGGTGATTCAGGAGTATGCGCCGCCGAAAACCGTGGACGCGAACAAAGCGCGTCAGCGTCTGTTCGATGTGATCAGCGCTACGCTGAGCGTGCTGGAGATCCCGGCCAATCGTCTGGTAATGAAGACCCGCGAGCGCCAAAAAGGCAAAAGCCAGTATCAAAAGCTGGGCGAGAAGGGCGATTTCTTCGAAGTGCAGGAATTTGATGCGCGTCTGCTGGTGAATCTCACCGATTATCTGGATACTGGTTTGTTCCTCGATCACCGTATCGCGCGCCAGATGCTGGGCAAAATGAGCGCAGGCAAAGATTTCCTCAATCTGTTTGCGTATACCGGTACCGCCAGCGTACACGCCGGTTTAGGTGGCGCGAAAACCACCACCACCGTGGATATGTCGCGTACTTATCTGGAGTGGGCCGAGCGCAACCTGCGCCTTAACGGTTTAACCGGCCGTAATCATCGCCTGATGCACGCCGATTGCCTGAGCTGGTTGCGTGAGAGTGACGAACAGTTTGATTTGATCTTTATCGATCCGCCGACGTTCTCTAACTCTAAGCGCATGGAAGACGATTTCGACGTGCAGCGCGATCACATGATGCTGATGCAGAACCTGAAACGTTTGCTGCGTCGCGGTGGCACCATTATGTTCTCCAACAACAAGCGCGGCTTCAAAATGGATCTCGACGGCTTAGAACGTCTGGGTCTGCAGGCGCAGGAAATTACCCAAAAAACGCTGTCGCAGGATTTCGCGCGCAACCGTCAAATTCACAACTGCTGGCTGGTTAGCCACGCCGGTAAGGAATAAGTTTTATGTCACTGATCAGTATCCATGGCGCTTACCTCTCGTTCAGCGATGCGCCGCTGTTGGATAACACCGAACTGCATATCGAAGAGGGCGAACGCGTCTGTCTGGTTGGCCGTAACGGCGCCGGTAAATCGACGCTGATGAAAATCATCAACGGCGAACAGCCGCTGGATGACGGCCGCATCATTTATGAGCAGGATTTGGTGGTGGCGCGTCTGCAACAGGATCCGCCACGCAACATTACCGGTTCTGTTTATGACTTCGTTGCCGAAGGCGTGGCCGAGCAGGCGGAGCATCTCAAGGCTTATCACGCGATTTCCCATCTGGTGATGGAAGATCCGAGCGAGAAGAACCTGAACGAGATGGGTCGTTTGCAAACCATCCTTGACCATCAGAATCTGTGGCAGCTGGATAGCCGCATCAACGATGTGCTGCAGCAGATTGGTCTGGATGCGGATACCGAGTTGTCTTCGCTGTCTGGCGGCTGGCTGCGTAAAGCGGCGTTGGGCCGCGCGCTGGTGAGCAACCCGCGCGTACTGATGCTCGACGAACCGACCAACCACCTTGATATCGAAACCATTGATTGGCTGGAAACGTTCCTCAAGACATTCACCGGCAGCATCATCTTCATTTCGCATGACCGTTCGTTTATTCGCAACATGGCGACGCGCATTGTCGATCTTGATCGCGGCAAGCTGGTTTCCTGGCCGGGGAACTACGATCTGTTCCTGACCGGCAAAGAAGAAGCGCTGCGTGTCGAAGAGATGCAGAACGCCGAGTTTGACCGCAAGCTGGCGCAGGAAGAAGTGTGGATCCGTCAGGGCATCAAAGCGCGCCGCACGCGTAACGAAGGCCGTGTACGTGCCTTGAAAGCGCTGCGTAACGAGCGCTCTGCACGTCGTGAAGTGATGGGCAAAGCCAATATGCAAGTCGGCGAAGCGGCACGTTCAGGCAAAATCGTGTTTGAGATGGAAGATGTCAATTACAGCGTGGGTGGCAAAACCCTGGTGAAAGACTTCTCTACTCAGGTGCAGCGCGGCGACAAAATCGCCCTGATTGGCCCGAACGGTTGCGGTAAAACCACCTTGCTGCGTTTGATGCTGGATCAGCTGAAAGCCGACAGCGGCCGCGTGCATTGCGGTACCAAGCTGGAAATCGCTTACTTCGATCAGCACCGCGCTGAGCTGGATCCGGATCGTACCGTGATGGATAACCTCGCTGAAGGTAAACAGGAAGTGATGGTTAACGGCAAACCGCGCCACGTGCTCGGTTATCTGCAGGACTTCCTGTTCCATCCGAAACGCGCCATGACGCCGGTGCGCGCCTTGTCCGGCGGTGAGCGTAACCGCCTGCTGCTGGCGCGTCTGTTCCTCAAGCCAAGCAACCTGCTGATTCTCGATGAACCGACCAACGACCTTGACGTCGAAACGCTGGAATTGCTGGAAGAGCTGGTGGATGGTTATCAGGGCACCGTGATGCTGGTGAGCCACGACCGTCAATTCGTCGACAACACCGTGACCGAGTGCTGGATCTTTGAAGGCAACGGCGAAATCGGCACCTTTGTCGGTGGCTATCACGATGCTCAGCAGCAGCGCGCAGCCTATAAGCAGGGCAAAGCCTCGCAGGCTAAACCGGCTACACCGGTGAAAACCGCTGAGAAAAGCGACGCCGCCAAACGTCCGGCCAACAAGCTAAGCTATAACCTGGCACGTGAGCTGGAACAGCTGCCACAAAAACTCGAGCAGCTGGAAACCCGCATCGGTGAGTTGCAGGCTAAAATGAGTCATCCAGATTTCTTCAGCCAGCCACACGATAAAACCCAGCCGGTTCTGGATGCGTTAGCGCAAACCGAGCAGGAGCTGGAAGTGGCGTTCGAACGCTGGGAAGAGCTGGAAGCACTGAAAAACGGCGCGTAATCGGAAGGAGTCAGCATGTGTGCAGCGGATCAAGCGCATCAGTGGAGTCTTTGTCCACAGTGTGATTTAACAGTAAAGCTGCCCGCTGTACCGGTTGGCAGCCGTGCGCGTTGCCCGCGTTGTCACACCACGCTGCAAGCCAACTGGCAGGAGCCGCGTCGACGTCCGACCGGCTACGCCTTTTCGGCCCTGTTCATGCTGGTGCTGGCCAATCTGTTTCCTTTCATCAATATGCACGTCGCGGGATTGAGCAGCCAGATATCGCTGCTCGAAATCCCCCAGGTGATGGATCGCGAAGATTACCGCAGCCTGGCAACGCTGTTTCTGCTGTTTGTGCAGGGCATTCCTGCCTTCTGCATGATCACCATTATTCTGCTGGTCAATAACGTCCGCATGCCGCACAGCCTGCGGCTTGGGTTGGCGCGCGTGCTGTTTCAGCTGCGTAGCTGGGGCATGGCGGAAATTTTTATGGCCGGCGTGCTGGTCAGTTTCGTTAAGCTGATGGCGTATGGTGAGATTGGCCTCGGCAGCAGTTTTTGGCCGTGGTGTCTGTTCTGCGTGTTGCAATTGCGCGCTTTTCAATGTGTTGATCGCCGTTGGGTGTGGCACCGCATCAATCCGTTACCGCCGTTGCCGAAAACGCCGCTGGCCGGTGTTAGCGGCCTGAAGCAAGGTTTGCGTAGCTGTCCGTGTTGTACCGCGATTCTGCCCGCTGACCAACTGGCGTGCCCGCGTTGTGGTGTGAAGGCGCATGCGCGCCGCAAGCACAGTCTGCAGTGGACGCTGGCGCTGCTGATCACCTCGGTGATGCTCTACATTCCCTCGAATATCATGCCGATCATGGTGACCGAAACGCTCGGTTCGCAATATCCTTCGAACATTATGGCCGGGGTAATTTTGCTATGGAGCGACGGTTCGTGGCCGGTGGCGCTGGTGATCTTCATCGCCAGTATCATGGTGCCTTCGCTGAAAATGCTGGCGATTGCCTGGCTGTGCTGGCACGGCAGCGGACGCGGTGGGCGCGATGATGAAAAGATGCACGTGGTTTATGAGGTGGTTGAATTCGTTGGCCGTTGGTCAATGATTGATGTGTTTGTAATCGCCGTTCTCTCTGCGCTGGTGCGGATGGGTCGGCTGATGAGCGTGTATCCTGCGCCGGGCGCGCTGCTGTTTGCCATGGTGGTCATCCTCACCATGTTTGCCGCAATGACCTTTGATCCGCGCCTGCTGTGGGATCGACAACGAGAAACTGAACGTAAGGAGCCGCGTCTTGACGGACAACCATCACGGGACTGCTAAGGTCGACCAGATTAAACGCTGGTCGCCGGTCTGGATTGTACCTATTGTCACGCTGTTAATCGGCGGATGGATTCTTTTTTATCACTTCAGCCATCAGGGCCCGGAAGTGACGCTGATTACCGAGAATGCGGAAGGCATCGAAGCCGGTAAAACCACCATTAAGAGCCGCAGCGTCAACGTCGGTGTGGTGGAAAGCGCGGTTCTGACCGACGATTTGCACCATGTAGAGATTAAAGCGCGTCTTAATTCGGGCATGGAAAAGTTGCTGCAGGGCGACAGCGCATTTTGGGTGGTGAAACCGCAAATTGGTCGCGAAGGCATTACCGGATTGGGCACGCTGCTTTCCGGTGCCTATATCGAGCTGCAGCCGGGCGCGAAGGGCGATAAGCCGGAACGTTATCAACTGCTGGATGCACCGCCGCTGGCGCCGCCGGATGCCAAAGGCATTCGCATAACGCTCGACAGTAAAAAAGCCGGTCAGCTTAATGCGGGCGATCCGGTGCTGTTCCGCGGTTATCGCGTAGGTTCAGTGGAAACCAGCAACTTTGATACCGATAAACGCATGATGACTTATCAGCTGTTTATCTCGGCGCCTTACGATCGCCTGATCACCACCAACGTGCGTTTCTGGAAAGACAGTGGTATTGCCGTCGATATGTCTGCATCAGGCATGCGCGTAGAGATGGGATCGCTCACTACGCTATTCAGCGGCGGCGTCAGCTTTGATGTGCCGGACGGCGCTGAGCTGGGCCGGGCGGCGGAGAACAAGGCGGAATACCATCTGTACGACGATCAGCGCAGCATCCAGGATTCGCTCTACAGTGCTCATACCGATTTCCTGCTGTTCTTCACCGATTCAATTCGCGGCTTGCAGGTTGGCGCACCGGTTGAGTTCCGCGGCATTCGTTTGGGTACGGTGTCACAAGTGCCTTATATGATTCCGGGCGTGAATCAGGCGCTGAATACGGATTATCGTGTGCCGGTGCTGATTCGCATTGAGCCGGATCGGTTTGTTAATCGCCTGGGCGGAGATTTCAATCTTGAGCAGCATCTGCAGGATGGCAAAAAACGCGGTCTGCGTGCGACGCTGAAAACCGGCAACCTGCTGTCTGGCGCGCTTTTTATCGACCTCGATTTCTACGATAACGCACCGGCGTATCAAGGCCCGAATCAGGTGGCTGGCCTGGAAGTGATTCCAACCGTCAGCGGCGGCCTGGCGCAGATTCAGCAGAAACTGATGGCGGCGCTGGATAAGATCAACGGCTTGCCACTTAATCCAGTGCTGAATGAAGCCACAGGTACCTTGAAAGAGAGCCAGCGCACCCTGCAGCGGCTGCAGAAAACGCTGGATAACCTTAATCAGATCACGGCGAATCCGGCGATGAAAACCCTGCCTTCAGACATGCAGCAAACCCTGCGCGAACTGAACCGCAGCATGAAAGGGCTGCAGCCAGGTTCACCGGCTTACAGCAAGCTGGTGGGCGATATGCAGCGGCTTGATCAGGTACTGCGAGAACTGCAGCCGGTGCTGAAAACGCTGAATAGCAAAAGTAACGCGCTGGTGTTTGAGGCCAAGCCGGGCCAGGATCCACAGCCAAAGAGGGCGAAACAGTGAAAAAAGGGCTAATTATCGGGGCGCTGTTGCTGCTGGCAGGCTGCAGCAGCACCATTGAAAATACCTATTATCAGCTGCCTGCGGGCAGCAATGTGGCGCGCGTTGAAAGTGCCGCGGGCACTGGCCAACCGATGATTTGGGTTGAGCAAGTAACGGTACCGGATTACATGGCGGGCAATGGCCTGGTCTATCAGACCAGCGATGTGAAGTACGTGATTGCAGCCAATAACCTGTGGGCCAGTCCGCTCGATCAACAGCTGCAGCAAACGTTGATCAGTAATCTCAGTAAAGCGCTACCTGGCCGCCTGGTTGCCGGTGCGCCGCTGGGCGATACGCACGATACGCTGTCGGTAAACGTTACCGGTTTCCAGGGACGCTACGATGGACAAGTGGTGGTGAGTGGCGAATGGTTACTGCAGCATCAAGGACGCCTAATCAAACATGGCTTTAATCTGACGCTGCCGCAAACCGAAGATGGCTACGATGCGCTGGTACGTACTCTGGCTCTCGGCTGGCAGCAAACCGCACAACAAATCGCAAATAGTGTCGTTTCGCTAAATTAAGATTTGTTCGATGCTTATGCTAAGTCCTTGATTTACTGTAGTGTGATCGCAGTCAAATCAGGGGCTTTTTTTATTGCCTAATCAGCCAGATAGACGATCAACTGACAATTCTACATGGCACTTTAACGTCAAAAACATGACATTGGCGTGAATTTTGCGCATTGACCTTTCTTCGGCATCGGGTTAGAACATTACTGTGGTTGAACATTATATCGCCACTCTTTCTTTCCACCCAGATTCCACCAGACCTGAAATGAGGGAAACGAGGCATGAAGAGACAGAAGAGAGACCGCCTGGAACGAGCACATTCACGAGGCTACCAAGCCGGTATTACGGGCCGCTCGAAAGAGATATGCCCTTATCAATTGATCGATGCACGGTCTCACTGGTTGGGAGGTTGGCGTCAAGCCATGGAGGACAGGTCAGCGGTGGCCTAGCACTGCTGGATGTCTAACATTATGGAAGAAACCTCCGCTGCGTGCGGAGGTTTTCATTTGGAAGGATTAGAAAGCTGAAGTGTCTTTGAACAGACCCACTTTCAAATCGGTCGCAGAGTAAATCAGGTTCCCGTCAACGAAGACTTCGCCATCTGCCACGCCCATCACCAGTTTACGGTTAATCACACGTTTGAAGTGAATTTTATAGGTCACTTTTTTGGCGGTAGGCAGGACTTGTCCAGTGAACTTCACTTCACCCACGCCCAACGCGCGGCCTTTACCTTCTGCGCCCAGCCAGCCGAGGTAGAAACCTACCAGCTGCCACATCGCATCGAGGCCGAGGCAACCCGGCATTACCGGATCGCCAATGAAGTGGCAGTCAAAGAACCACAGGTCAGGGCGGATATCCAGTTCGGCTTCGACGAAACCTTTATCGAATTTACCGCCGTCTTCGGTCATTTTGACCACGCGGTCCATCATCAACATGTTGTTGGATGGAAGCGGCGGTCCATTTTCGCCAAACAGTTCGCCGCGACCCGAGGCAATCAGGTCTTCTTTACTATAGGATTCGCGTTTATCTACCATGTTCTCAATATGCCTTCTTTTAGTGAAGCCCGAATATTAGCGAACAGTTGTACGCTGAGCAATGTTATCAGCTGTGGTTGAACCAGTTGAGCCAACGTAGTGGCCACGGACGCAGGCGAGCTTCCTGCTGGTTCAGCTGGGTAATACGTTCCTGAATGGTGCTAAGCAGAGATTCGCCGCTTTCACTCTGCCAGGCAATGCCGGTCAGCAGCGGCAACGCTTCATCTACGCTCTCAATGGCCCAAAGATGGAATTGTCCGGCCTTAACCGCTTCCACAACATCCTGATTCAGACTGAGATGGCGCGCGTTACTGGCAGGGAAAATGACACCTTGCTTGCCGGTCAGTTCACGTGAATGACAGATTTGGAAGAAGCCTTCAATTTTTTCGTTCAGGCCGCCGACGGGCTGCACGTTACCAAACTGATCAACTGAGCCGGTCACCGCAATCTGCTGGTTAACCGGCTGATTAGCCAGCGCACTGATTAACGCACAGAGCTCGGCCAGCGAAGCGCTGTCGCCATCCACTTCGGAATAGGATTGTTCAAACACCAGTGAAGCGGAGAAGGGCAGCTGTTGCTCTAGCTCAAGCTCGGCAATCAGGTAGGCTTGCATAATCATCATGCCTTTCGCATGGATGTTGCCACCTAATTCGGCTTTGCGCTCCACATCGGTGAACTCGCCATCGCCCGGATGTACTACACAGGTAATGCGCGAAGGTTCTCCCCACGGACGCGGATGGCCTGGGAACTCAACCACCGAAAGGCCGTTGATTTGCCCAACCACTTCGCCTTCGGTTTCAATCATGATCTGATTAAGCAGGATTTCATCACGCATGCGATCGGCGAGGAAGCCTTCACGCCATTGGCGCGCTTCCAGCGCTTCTTTCAACGCTTCGCCATTGATGCAGTCGCCATGCAGCGCCGCTTCTTGCAGCTGGCGACGCAGCCAGCGCGGGCAAAGCGGCAACGTGTCTTGATCACCGGTCATGCGTGCTGCTTCGGTGATCAACAATGGCCAGAAATCGGCTTCAGGCTGCGCTAATCCGGCTTGTTCGGCTTGCGTTAGCGTCCACTGGCACCATGACGTCATGTCATCTTCGTCGAGAATTTGTAAGCTCTCTTCGAATTCGCTATACAGCGCCATCTCATGAACTTCGACGTCCATTTCCTGGAAGGCGGCCAGTGCATCACGGTCGCCACACAGTACCAGACGCAGTTGCAACGGTAGCGGGGGAATGGCAACGGGCAATGGTTGACGCTCATCCTGTGAATACCAATCGAAGCGACCTTGCTCAATACACTTACGCAAACGCAGCCACAGCAGCGGCTGTGCCAGTAAAGTGTTGACCGCAAGAATCAACGTACCGCCATTGGTGCGATGCAGTAAGCCCGGTTCAGGCTGCACACGGTCTTTATATTGACGTACGCAACCGAACAACTGTTCAGCTTCAATCCAGTCGGCGAAATGCACGCCGCCCTGGCTGGTGAAGGGGCGATTGATATCGGTTGGCGGTAGAAGACTGACGTTATCGCCCATCACATGATAGTCGCCACCGTAAAGAGAAATCTCATCCGGCTGGAAACGTTGCGCCGCATCGGCGATGCAGGCCAGGTAATCGCTGTTTTCCTGACTGCGTAACAGCAGCAGCGGAAAACCCAGGGTTTGATGATGCAAATGCGCCAGCGCATTCAGCAGACGCGGCTGAACCGCGGCAAGACTATCGCAATCTTCCAGTGAGACGTTCGAGAAAATGGATTGGTAGCGGTCGCTATCCGGCTGCAGGGCTTGCCACGTAATTTGAGTGCTGGTCAAAATATTCGCATTAGTCTGATTTAGGAAAAGCGCGATTATACAGGAATCAACCTGGTTAATCACGGCGGAGTTCCGGCCCGGATTGTGACGGCTGCAACATGTTTTTCCTTGCTGCATCCAGGAAAAAAGCTGTTATTCTTAGTTTGTTACGTGATCACGATGAGATTCCGATGAAATACCAGCAACTCGAAAATCTTGAAAGTGGATGGAAGTGGAAATACCTGGTGAAAAAGCATCGGGAGGGTGAACTGATCACCCGTCATCTTGAGCTTAGTGCGGCGCAAGCTGCGGTCGATACGTTGTTGTCGATGGAAAACAGCCCGGTTGAGGTTAACGAGTGGATCGCCCAGCACATTCATCCAGATTTGGAGAATCGTCTCAAGCAGACGATACGTGCACGTCGTAAACGTCACTTTAATGCTGAGCATCAGCACACGCGTAAGAAATCGATCGATCTGGAATATCTGGTGTGGCAGCGTCTGGCAGGATTGGCGCAGCGTCGCAGTAATACGCTGTCAGAAACCATAGTTCAGTTAATTGAAGATGCTGAACGCAAAGAGAAGTACGCCAGCCAGATGTCTACGCTGAAGCAAGATCTGCAGGCGATCCTCGGAAATGGTGGCTCGGAAAAAGAGTAGAATCCCTTTTTCGTTCTCATTACATTCAGCCATAAAAAAACCCCGCCTTAGCGGGGTTTTTTACTGCGTGATAACTTAAGCCTGTGGCTGAGTTACAACGTCTTTGATACCTTTCACGTCGATTTCAACGCGACGGTCTGGCGCCAGGCAGTCGATCAGGGCATTGCGGCCTTTCACGCTGTCACAGGTGTTGCCAGTAACTGGGTTGGATTCGCCCATACCGCGTGCAGAGATCTTGTTAGAAGGGATACCTTTAGATACCAGGTAATCAACTACAGATTGCGCGCGCTTCTCAGACAGTTTCTGGTTGTACTGCTCTGAACCGATGCGATCGGTGAAGCCCAGTACTACAACAGAGCCGTCTTTCGGATCCATTGAGCTCAGCTGGCTGTACAGCTGATCAAGAGCCTGCTGACCTTCTGGCTTCAGAGTAGATTTGTTGAAGGTGAACAGAACGTCAGACTTCAGGGTGAAACGCTTGGTTTCAACAACTGGCGCTGGAGCTGGAGCCGGAGCTACAACTGGCGCTGCATCTTCATCCTGACCGAAACGGTAAGAAACGCCTACGCTCAGCATGCTGTTGTCTGGACGTGCACCAACGGTACCTGCGTCACCGATGTTGTTAACCCACTGGTAGTCCAGGCGAGTTGCCCAGTTTTTGGTCAGTGCGTATTCAACACCAACAGCAGCCAGCGGAGAAACGCCGGTGTCGTGGTCGCTGATGCGGCCAGTAGTTGGGTTGGTCTGAGTAGAGTCAGCACGCCATACCATACCACCCAGACGGGTGTAGACATCGAAGTCTTCGGTAATTGGGTAGCTCAGTTTAGCAGCCAGCTGAACGCCTTGTGCTTTGAATGCGCCATTGGTCACGGTGCCTTTGTTAGGCATACGGCCCAACCAGTCGTAGCCCAGCTCGAAGCCCAGGTACGGATTCGCCTGATAACCCAGGAATGCACCAGCACCCAGCTGAGATTCATGAGTTGGACCGTTGTTGTTCTCATAACCGTTACCGTAGTAACCAGTATCGTGATACTGAGACCAGCCCAGTTTAGCACCGGTGTACCAGGTGTTATCTTTAGGTGCGGCCTGCGCTACGGTAGCGAAGCCAGCCAGTGCCACTGCAATTGCGATAGCTGTCTTTTTCATTTTTGCGCCTCGTTATCATCCAAATAGGCAATGAGCAAAAAGGTTGCTCTTTGTGTTAATCCTTCGCCGGGTCTAAACGCTCGCTTTTGACTCTACCGAAAAAACGGAGGTTATTGAGCACCCTGGCGAGCTAAAGTCTACAACGAGATTGGAAACTTACAAGTATGATGTGACGCCGGGCAGCAAAAAAACAGCGATTTATACACACATTTTAACAAATCATATGGCTAAATCTTCGGTATTAGAAAACAAAAAAGCGTCTAAGCCATTGTCATAGCTGGCGGGAAAAGAATCAGTAGCTTAGATGCAACTTTTGCAAAAAAAATGCTGAGAAAATTCCTGGATTTACTTAATGAAACAAATCTGAGGGAATTTTTGACGCATTAGGTTGTCTGGAATGAGCATATTGACGTCCCTGTGGACGCAAAATCAGACCGAGTGCTTCACCTTCCGCCGCTGCTTGTTCCAATTCTAAACGCTCTTCATCACTCAATTCGTACGGAATCCAGGCAAGCACGACGCTGTAGTTACCTGTACGTAATGCCTTCACCATACTTTCAACGGTGTTAAAACGCTCAGATTCGGTGATGTGCATACTCTTTTCTAACGGTAATCCCGACTGCTGCATCCAGCTACGATTTAGCTTATGAGCCGGAGTGAGCCACAGCTGCCAGCGCGATTGCTCGCTCAACTGTTTTAGTACCGGAAGCAGCATAAGTTGCATCATTTCAGGTTGTTCGCTGGAGCGCAGTTCAGTAATTCCACCCAGCGAAGGTTGCGCTAAGCCAGGTGAAGCGAAACGATGTGAACGATCAGCAGGGCCAGAGAAATGAGTACGCATAATTTAATCACTCAGTAATGAACTGTATGGATGTACAGTAATGACTTCCTGGATAAAGATCAACCTCAATTTCTGAAAACGCCTCGCAATTTCTGCACAAGATCCCGCACTCCTGCTTTTATTCATTGAACAGCTAAATCGTTTTTTTTATCTTCTAACCAGATGAATCTGCGAGCTTTTATAGGAAATTTCCCGCGCATGGAATCCATTGGAGGGGGCGTTATGAAGAGATATAACCCGGTAGTTGAGCAATCGAAAGCGCAGTTGGCGGCATTAGGTAAAATTGAATCACGTACGCAATTTGGGGGGTATGCGCTGACTATTGAGAAGGTGATTTTTGCTTATATCAATGAAGATGCGCTTTATCTCCGAGCCAGCGAGGCGCTTCACGTCTATAACGCACAGCGTTCACTCGAACCGCTGATTTACCGCAAGCGTGGCGTGCCGGTGACCTTAAGCTACTTCAAAGTAGATACACAGTTATGGCAAAACCCCGAACAATTATTGCAGTTATCGGCTAGCTCATTGCGCGCCGCACAGGAGGAAGCGGCTACCAGACTTGTCTCGCTGCGATTGAAAGATCTGCCGAATTTAAGCCTGCGACTGGAGCTGATGCTGCATAAGGTGGGGATCAGTTCGGTGCGGTTGCTGTGTGAAACAGGATCGCGACAAAGCTGGCTGAAACTACGCGCGGTGAATAAGCACATTGGGTTAAAAACGCTGTTGGCGCTGGAAGGTGCAATATCAGGACATCATGAGGCGGCGTTACCCAGCGCCATCCGGCAAGAGCTCTATGCCTGGTATTTAAAAATGCTCCGCCAGCATGCGGCGGCGGAGCATCAGCAGCCTTAATCGTTGACGAGGGTGCGGCGTAGACGGGCAATTTCGGGCAGCAGCGCGACCAACAATCCCAATTGCTGAATCACTAATGGTGCGCGTGTATCCGGGCTGTTTTTCATCTCGCTCATGCGCTGCATTAGCGCCTGCTGCATCTCTGTGGCTTGCGCATCCGTAACACGATCGATCTGCAGCACATCTTCTATGAAGCAGACCGCGTCATCCAGTAAGGTCAGCAAGGTACTATCTGCCAGCTGTTCGCGATGCGCTCCCAGCGCCGAGATATAGCTGAGGAAGGAGTGGTTCAGACACAGCAGTCGAAACGCATTCTCACGTAGCGGTTGTTGTAGCTTAAGTTCACCACTGATGTTTGACACCACTGACGCTAGCTCAGCATCGGCGTTATGCGCATCGCGACGTGCCACGCGATAAGCCAGACGATTGTCCTTGCCTTGATGATATTGCTCCATAATCGCATCCAGATAGCGGCAGTTGGCATCCAATGTTCGATCGGCAACGGCGGTGATTTTGCGAAAACGCCAGTCGGGCCAGACAAAAGCCACGGCTAGCCATGCCAGGCCGCAGCCAAGCAAGGTATCCACCACGCGCGGCAGCGCCACTTCAAAGCCTTCGCCGAGCAAATTGAAGCACAGCAGAACCAGCAAGGTGATAAACAACGTGGCTTGCGCATATTGAATCTGGCGGAATGCGAAGAACAGCACGCCGCTCAGCACAATCAGCACCAGCTGACCTTCAATCGAGGGCACCAGCCACAAGACCGGCAAACCGATGGCGATGCCGGCTAAGGTGCCGCCAATACGCAAGGCGAGGCGTCGTCGGGTGGCGTTGTAATTGGGCTGACAGACGAACAGGCTGGTCAGCAAGATCCAGTAACCGCGATCGACGCCGGTGATTTGAATAAAGGCGTAGCCAACACACAATACCAGCGACATACGCACTGCATGGCGGAACAGGGCAGATTGTGGGCTGAGATGGCGACTCAGGCGTAAGCGGATATCCGCCCAGCCGCTGAGCCCTTCGCGTGACAGATGGTGATCGCTCTGCGGAGACGGTTCGGCCAGCATCTGCTCTGACTCAATCGATGCCAGTTGCGCATCAATGGCACGCAGATTACGCAGCAGCCAGAACAGTGCGTGAATGTGCGGATCCTGCGGCTCGTTCTGCTGAAGGCGTTGCAGCGCGGTTTCCAGCCGTTCAAAGGTGCGTTCAAAATGGCTGTCGTGATGCCACGGCTGACGCAGCAAAATGGTCTCCGCCAGTTGTCGACACGCGCGCGCTTGCATGTTCATCAGGCGCTGGAAACGGAACAGCACTTCGTTGTAACGCCAGTTATCACGCAGCAAATGATATTGCAGATGCGAGGAGCTGGCGCGTTCATGGATATCCTGCGCGACAAAATAGTAGTGCAGGCTGCGACGCGTGCTGCGTGAACCGCGGTCGCCACGCAAACGACTTTGAATGGTGCTTTTAGTGAGATTGAGCTGGGCCACCAACTGGCTGTTGACCATCGCCGTGGCAACCAGCGTAGCGTCATCCTGATCGCCGCCGTCAGGATCAAACAGGTTTGCTTTGGCTTCAAGATAGCGCGCCAGCTGGGAAAAACTGCCTGCCAGCTGTTCCTGCACCGGGCGCACCGGAAACATCAAATGACCAACAAAGGTCAGCAAGTTGTACCAAAGGGCACCGATCAACAGCAGCGCTGGCTGCATCCACCACTGCGGGAACAAGCCGATGCCCAGCATGGTATAAACCGCAATCAGCAGCGCACCAAAGGCGATGGTGGCATAACGCTGTCCCAGCGCACCGAGCAAAATAAAGCCCCAGCTGGAAAGCGCCAGACCCAGAGCAAACGCCCACGGATGGGGGAACAGCAGTTCCACCGACACCGAAGCAATACAGAAACACACCAGCGTGATCAAAAGATTGCGTACACGCCCAATCCAGCGATCGTCGAGATCCGCCAGCGCCGCGGCGACCACGCCCAGCGTCAGCGGAATGGTCCACTCGATTTGGTGCAGCCACCACGGTACCGCCGCGCATCCGGTTAAGGCAAAGAAGATGCGCAGCAAATAGCGCAGGCTGCTGTTAAACAGATAACGTCGCCAGCCTGGCAAGGCGTCATGAATCATTGAACGGCCTCAGTAGCGGCGACGCGCATTGGCTTCACGCGCAGCCTGCGCTTCTTCAACGGAGACCACGCGACGGCCAACCGGCCACAGCGCAATCGCGGCAATTTTGAAGTTGGCGATGCCAACAGGAATGCCGATGATGGTCAGACACTGCACGATACCGGCCGAGATATGCGCAAGACACAACCACCAGCCAAACAGTATCAGCCAGAAAATGTTAAGGAAGGTGCCGCCGGTATTCATCACATGGCTTTTACTGTCGGGACGCAGCACATCGACATGCACCGCTTCGTTGCCAAAGGGCAGCAGAGACAGTTTGGTGATTTCCCAGCAGGAACGCGTCAACGGCAGCGTAAAAATCAGCACGATGCTCATCAGGGTGGCAAACAGCCAGCTGAGGGTGGTGAAAAAGCCGCCGAGAATGAAATTAAGAATATTAAGTACGGTACGCATAAACGTGTTTTTCCTTTTGCAATCCGCAATATGTGGCGCCAAGTTTAGCCTGTTTTAAGGCTGGAGCGCCAAGAGTCTGACAGGTAAACTGCGCGATATCGAATTCCACATGACGGTGCGGACATGGAACTGAAAGCAACATCAATGGGTAAACGTCTGGCACAGCATCCCTATAATCGGGTGCGCTTGCTGGCCGCCGGCGTGGAAGTCAGTGGCGATCGCCATGAATATCTGATCCCGTTTAACCAGTTGCTCAACATTGCCTGTAAACGCGGCATGGTATGGGGCGAACTGGAGTTTCTGCTGCCAGATGAGAAAGTGGTGCGCCTGCATGGTACCGAATGGCAGGAAACGCAGCGCTTTTTCCACTACTTGCAGCACGCCTGGCAGCAGTGGAGCCAGGAGATGAGCGAGGTGAGCGCGGAGGTGTTGGTCGCGCTGGAGCAGGAAATCCTCGCCTTCACCCAACAGGATCGCTGGTTGAAACGCAGTGAGCTGAGCGCGGTAAAAGAGAGCATTACACGCCAGTTTTCTGCCTTGCCGTTGCCTCTCGCGCGTATTGCCGAGTTTGATAACTGTCGTGAGCGCTGGGAATTCTGCCAGCAATGGCTGGAGCAGGGTGAAGCGGCGATCCGCCAACGCAATCGCCAATGGACCAGCAAGATCCTCAGCGACTATCACGAATTCTTCTCCACGGTTGAAACCACGCCGCTCAATCCATCGCAATGCGAAGCTGTAGTGAATGGCGAAGACGCGCTGCTGGTGCTGGCGGGGGCGGGCAGTGGCAAAACCTCGGTGCTGGTGGCGCGCGCGGGTTGGCTACTGAAACGCAAGCTGGCGCAAACGGATCAAATTCTGTTGCTGGCGTTTGGTCGTCAGGCGGCAGATGAGATGAATGACCGTATTCAAACGCGCCTTGGTGAGAGCGCGATTCAGGCGCGTACCTTCCATGCATTGGCGCTGCATATCATCCGCGAAGGCAGTAACAAACAACCGGTGATCAGCAAGCTGGAAAGCGACAGCAAGGCGCGGCGACAGTTACTGATTGCGACCTGGCGTGAGCAGTGCAACAGCAAGAAAGCGCAGGCCAGCGGCTGGCGTCAGTGGTTACAGGATGAGCTGGAGTGGGAGATTCCCGAAGGTCCCTTTTGGCAAGATGACAAACTGGCGCAGCGCATCGCATCGCGCATGGAGCGCTGGCTGGGCTTGATGCGCATGCACGGCGGCGCGCAGGCGGCAATGATCGCGGATGTGGCAGAAGCGCAGCGCGATAATTTCAGCAAGCGTGTCAAACTGATGGCGCCACTGTTAAAGGCATGGAAAAGCGCGCTGAAAGAGGAGGGCGCGGTCGATTTCTCCGGGCTGATTCACCAGGCGATTGCCATTCTGGAGAAAGGGCGTTTTATCAGCCCGTGGAAGCATATTCTGGTCGATGAGTTTCAGGACATCTCACCGCAGCGAGCCGCACTGCTGACGGCGCTGCGTCAGCAAAACAAGCGAACCAGCCTGTACGCGGTGGGCGATGACTGGCAGGCAATCTATCGCTTTAGCGGTGCCGAAATGAGTTTGACCACCGCGTTCCATCACTATTTCGGCGATGGCGATCGCTGCGTGCTGGATACCACCTATCGCTTTAACGATCGTATTGGTGAGATAGCCAATCGCTTTGTACAACAGAACCCGCATCAGCTGCGCAAGCCGTTGAACAGCTTGTGCAAAGGTAATAAAAAATCGGTGACTTTGCTGCCGCAGGATCAACTGGAAGCGCTGTTCGATAAACTGAGCGGTTATGCCAAACCCGAAGAGCGCGTACTGCTGCTAGCGCGTTACCACCATTTGCGGCCGGCAATCCTCGATAAAGCTAAAACGCGCTGGCCAAAGTTAAAGCTGGATTTCATGACGATCCATGCCAGCAAAGGACAACAGGCGGATTTTGTTATTGTATTGGGGCTGCATCAGGGACGCGACGGTTTCCCGGCACAAGCGCGGGAATCCATCATCGAAGAGGGTTTGCTGCCGCAGCCGGAAGATTTCCCGGATGCGGAGGAGCGACGGCTGGCGTATGTGGCGATGACGCGTGCGCGCCAGCAGGTGTGGCTGATGTTCGATAAAGATCGGCCTTCGGTATTTGTCGAGCACCTGCGCGAATTAGGTGTGCCACAAAGCCGTAAGGCCTGATGATTAGGGTTTCAGGCGTTCGGCGAGATAACGCTGATAGTCTGGAATCTGAATCTCAATCTGTTGGGCAAACTTCGGTGACTGGATAATAAAATCTGCGGTGGTGCGGTTATTGGCCACCGGGATATTCCACACCGTGGCGAGGCGCAGCAGCGCTTTGACATCTGGATCGTGCGGCACCGCATTCAGCGGATCCCAGAAGAAAATCAGCACATCAATTTTACCTTCCGAAATCAACGCACCCACTTGCTGATCGCCGCCCATCGGGCCGCTTAGCATGGCGTTAACATCCAATCCGGTATGACGATTAATCAGATTGCCGGTGGTGCCGGTAGCGTACAACACATGCTGTTGCAGCGTGCTTTGGTTGGTTTGCACCCACTCCAGCAGCGAGGCTTTACAGTGATCGTGTGCAACGAGGGCGATATGTTTCTGAACCTGAAGGGTACGAACGGTCTGCTCCATAGGGCTTCCTGTTTCTTCTCATGCATTATGTGTTAATGCAGGAGTTTACCCCTGGCGTTTCATCACTATCAACTTGTGCGTAAGGTTTTCATCCAGCTAATAAAACGCAGACGTGTGGCGGCATCAAAACGCTTGAACCAGCCATGCAAAGAGGGAAGATCGCTAACGTCCTGCCAGGCGTAATCCAGATTCAACTGCGCCTCGCTGGCGCTCAGCGAATGTAAGGCAAAACGCGGAACCGAAGCGGCGTGGGCATCACGATTATAATTCACCATCGCCTTTTCGAAATCGGTATCACCTGGCTTCGGCAAATGGTCGCGCAGGCTGGTGATTTCTATGCCGCGTTCATCAATCAGTTGAAAGTTGAGGGTTTTGTCGAAGGTGCTACGTTCACGACGATTAGTGAGCGCAGGCAAGCGAATTGCCACCGAATGGGCATTGGCGCTGAAAGTGACAATCATCGGCACGGATTGAAAGTGCGCGGCGTCAGTGCCCGGTTTTTCCACACGAAACAGAAACTGATGCTGCCCACGATCCAGCTCAAGGCTGCCTGCGCCTTTCAGCAGCGAACCAGAAATTTTACGCCCGTCCAGCACCAGCAGTTCGATCTCGGGATCGAGCTTGAGAGTGATGGCCTGGCATGAGGCTGATACGAGCAACAGCAGTAAACCCGTAGCAGTTAAAGACAGCTTCATTTCAACTCCCGGCAGAAGGGGGTAAATCGATTATGTGTAGCAAAGTATTACATTATGGCAGTAAATTTACATTTTTACATATTTATTCGTGCTGCTGCGCAAAGTTCTGGTGACCAACAGTTGCTGCCTGATGCGCAATGCCATCTACACTTAAGCGAATGAACCAGGAGAAAAAAGATGAATGATCAAACGATTCGCGATGTGCTGACTAAAACCAAACGTATCGCGTTAGTGGGCGCCAGCGACCGCCCCGATCGCCCGAGCTATGGCGTGATGAAATATTTACTTGATCAGGGATACGAGGTGATTCCGGTGAGTCCTAAATTGGCGGGACAGCAACTTCTTGGTCAAACCGCCTATGCCACGCTGGCGGATGTACCCGGAAAAGTGGATATGGTAGATGTGTTTCGCAATGCCGAAGCGGCATGGGGCGTAGCGCAGGAAGCGATCGCCATTGGTGCGGATACGTTGTGGTTACAGCTGGGCGTGATTAATGAGCAGGCGGCGGTGCTGGCGCAAGATGCGGGTATGACCGTGATAATGGATCGCTGTCCAAAAATTGAAATTCCTCGGCTGGGGATTAGGCACTAAAACAGAAACGGCGACCGGAGTCGCCGTTTGATTAATGTCTCAGGCTGGGTGCCTGCAGCTGTTGCCGAATTGACGCGGCAAGCTCATCCATTGAAGGTTGTTCGGGATGTTCGAAGGAGGTTTCCCCCGCCAGCTGAACTTCAGCGACATAGGTATGCACCTGATCGCCTTCTTCATCTTCCATCACCACATGATACCAGGGCGCGGCGCGCAGCGTTTCGCTGGCAGCGACATCATCAACTTCTGGCTCATCAAGCGAAAACTCCGGATCGACATCCACGATAACGCCGAGCACCCCGGAGAGACGATGTCGGACCTGCTGTCCAATTCCAAATTTAGTCGTAATCATTGTGACCTCCCAAAAGACTGCCCTGTAACCAATATGGAGGCAGGGACAGCGTTTTCAAGTCACAGCACGCGGCAGGCAAAACCTTTCAGATAAAGCCCTTCAGGATAGCTGGCGATCACTGGATGGTCGGCTGCCTGACGGAACTGCTCTATAAATTGTACATCACGACCGGCATCAACGGCGGCATCAGCGATGATTTTCTGGAACAAATCGGTTGGCATCAGGCCAGAACAGGAGAAGGTCAGCAATACGCCACCAGGATTCAACAGCTGAATGGCCAGCATATTGATATCTTTATAGCCGCGACACGCGCCCATCAACTGGTTCTTGTTCTCTACGAATTTCGGCGGATCCATGACGATCAGGTCGAACTTTTCGCCGCTGTCGCGATAACGACGCAGCAGTTTGAACACATCGTCACGCACAAACTGGGCACGCGACACATCCAGACCATTGAGTTCAACGTTCTGTTTCGCCACGTCGAGTGCGTCTTGCGAAGTATCAACGCTAATCACTTCACGACAGCCGCCCATCAAGGCAGAAACCGCAAAACCACCGGTGTAAGAGAAGCAGTTCAGCACGCGTGCATTATCTGAGTAGCCACGCGTGGCAAAACGGCTGTCACGCTGATCAAGGTAATAGCCGGTTTTATGACCGCCCTGAATATCCACCAGCAGCTTCATGCCGTGTTCAGTAATCGGCAGCAGCGGTGGCGGCAGTTCACCCGAAACCGGCCCTTGTGCCAGCTCCAGTCCCTCTTTTTTACGCACCGCCACGTCTGAGCGATCGTAAATAGCGCAATCCGGGAAACACTGTTGTAAGGCGGAGACGATGGCCGGACGCTGATACTCGGCACCCGCAGACAACAGCTGCATCACCAGGAAGTTGCCGAAGCGATCGATGGTTACGCCCGGCATGCCATCAGACTCACCGGCAATCAGGCGATAGCTGTCCAGCCCATCACGTTTCGCCAGCCAGTCACGCCACAGCTGGGCTTGCTCAAAGCGGCGCACGAAGAAGGTGATGTCGATTGACTCATCCTGTTGCCAACTCCAGACGCGTGCGCGAATTTGTGATTGCGGAGAATACGCGGCGCGAGCCAGCCATTTGCCATTGCTGTCACAGATATCAATGGTTTCACCAGACTGGGCTTTACCTTCCATACGTGCAACGGCACCAGAGAACACCCACGGATGGCGGCGGAGCAGGGATTTTTCACGTCCCTTTGTGAGAATCAATCGAACGGTCATAGTTTGCTATGCTTACCTGAAAAAATGAGGCGCCATTTTCCGGCGGATGGCGGCAAATTGCAACGCAAGCTGATGAGAGAACGCAATGGCTACCACATGCTGTAAAATTTCGGTGCACGGCATCGTGCAGGGCGTGGGGTTTCGCTACCACACCCAAGCGCAGGCCAGAGAATTGAATCTTAACGGTTATGCGCACAATCTGGCGGACGGCAGCGTTGAAGTGCTGGCGTCCGGTGAGGCGCAGCAGGTCGATGCATTAATCAGTTGGCTCAAAGCGGGTGGGCCGCGGAGCGCGCGGGTGGATAAAGTGCTGGTGGAGCCGCATCAGCCCAGGGAAATGCCGACCCGATTCACCACCGGCTGATTACAAGCATTTCGCCGGTTTTGGCAATCCGGCAATTTTGGTCGCCTGCTTGGCCGGGCCTTCCGGGAAAAGACGGAACAGATAGCGGCTGTTGCCTTTCTCCTCGCCATACTTTTGCGCCATGGCTTTCACCAGCATGCGCACCGCCGGCGACGTATTAAACTCCTGGTAAAAGTTGCGCACAAAGTGCACTACTTCCCAGTGCGCGTCACTCATCACGATCGCTTCTTGCTTCGCGATGGCAGCAGCCAGCGGCTCGCTCCAGTCCGCGCTATTTTTCAGATAGCCTTCCGCATCGGTGGCAATCTCTTTACCAGCAAAATTCACAGTCATTCCTCATGGAGTTAATCGACACATTGTAAATTCGCCCGGCCATAAAAAGCAAAAACCCCGCCGAAGCGGGGTTTGATAACTCTTGCGGCAGCTTAATCGCGGTTAGCGAAGCCCAGCAGGCTCAACAGGCTAACAAAAATGTTATACAGCGAAACATACAGGCTTACGGTGGCGCGAATATAGTTGGTTTCACCACCGTGAATGATGTTGCTGGTTTCCCACAGGATGGCACCGGCAGAGAACAGGATGAACAGGGCGCTAATCGCCAGATGCAGCGCAGGTAGTTGCAGGAAGATATTAGCAACCACCGCCACCAGCAGCACGACAAAGCCGGCCATCATCATGCCACTCAGGAATGACATATCGCGGCGTGTGGTCAATACGTAGGCCGAGCAACCGAAGAACACCAGCGCGGTACCGCCCAGTGCCATAGCGATCACATCACCCATGCCTGCAGTGAGGAACGAGCTCAGGATTGGACCAAGGCAGTAACCGAGGAAGCCGGTGAAAGCGAAGGCCGCCAGAATACCTGCCGGACTGTTAGCCAGTTTATGCGTCAGGAACATCAAGCCATAAAAGCCGACCAGCATCAGAATCAGGCCCGGTGAAGGCAAGGCAAACACGGTGCTGAGTGTGGCGGTGACGGCCGAGAAGGCCAGCGTAAAGCCAAGTAACAGATAAGTATTGCGCAGCACTTTGTGGGTGCTGACTAACGATTGCTGCGACGAGCTAAAAATTCTTTCCATCATGCGCTCCTTAAAGAGAGAAACACCAAATATGGCACGAGGATACGCAGCGCCTGAAAGACAGAAAAGGCGTTTTACCCATCTTTACGCGATAAATTGCTGTTTCGCTGAGCAGAATGGCGAAATTGACGCCGAAAAAATAGAATTTGGCTGTTTTTCAGCCGAACGATTCATTGCAGGCTTTACATCGTTATGGGGGATGTTTATAGTGCGCCTCATTGCGGAGGGGTGGCCGAGTGGCTTAAGGCAACGGTCTTGAAAACCGTCGATGGGAAACCATCCGAGAGTTCGAATCTCTCCTCCTCCGCCATTCACTCTTGCAGAGTGACGCAACAAAAAAATCCCCGGAGGGATGGCCGAGTGGCTTAAGGCAACGGTCTTGAAAACCGTCGATGGGAAACCATCCCAGAGTTCGAATCTCTGTTCCTCCGCCATATTAAAGAAGCCCGCAGAAATGCGGGCTTTTTGCTTTTCTGCGTTCATAAATTCCGAAAAACATCGCGTGGCTTTTCCATCTGCTGCCGTTCCCCGACGCCACGCGCGTTAGCTGCTATATTCCATGCACGGTTTTTTGCAAACATCTGGCGATTTTCCGATGCAAGCTGAGTTACACTGTGCGGTAATTCGCTCTTTGGCGGGCTAATCGTTTGAAAGCCAGAGTGTTTCACTGATGAATTATGGAATAGGCACAATGATCAAGAAACTGAGTCTTTGCGCGTTGTCAGTCATCGCTGCGCTCCCGATGGGCATGTCCGCCTATGCTGCGGATGGAGATATGCAACTCCAGCAGGTGCTGATGTTAAGCCGTCACAATCTGCGTGCGCCGCTCGCCAATAACGGCAGCGTACTGGAACAATCCACCAGGAAGAGCTGGCCGCAGTGGGATGTCGCGGGCGGTGAGCTCACCACCAAAGGTGGCGTGCTGGAAGTCTACATGGGGAATTATACCCGTCAGTGGCTGGCACAGCAGGGCTTAGTCCAGAACGGGACTTGTCCGGACAGCAGCAACATCTTTGTCTACGCCAACAGCCTGCAGCGCACCGTGGCGACCGCGCAGTACTTTATCACTGGCGCCTTCCCTGGCTGTGATATCGCGGTCACGCATCAGGATGCGATGGGCACCATGGATCCGATCTTCAATCCGGTCGTCACCGACGGCAGCGATGAATTCAACAAGAAAGCCCTGGCTGCCATGACCGCGGCTAATGAAAAGCTGGCACTGAAGCCTGCCTTCCAGCATCTGGAAAAAATCGTCGACTACAAATCTGCCCCGGCCTGTAACGGCAAAAAGCAGTGTGATTTGAGCAGCGGCGATAACACTTTCAGCGCGGATAACGGTAAAGAGCCGAACGTAAGCGGTCCGCTGAAAATCGGCAACTCGCTGGTGGATGCGTTTACGCTGCAATATTACGAAGGTTTCCCGGCCGATCAGGTTGCCTGGGGCCAGATCAAAACGCCTGAACAGTGGAAAGAGCTGGCGTCGATCAAAAACGGTTATCAGGATGCGCTGTTCGCCTCTCCTGAAGTGGCGCGCGAAGTGGCCGCACCGCTGGTGGATTACATCCGCAGCCAGTTAGTCGATCAGGATAAAGCCAACGCGCCAAAAGTGACGCTGATGGTTGGTCATGATTCCAACATCGCCTCCTTACTCAGCGCACTGCAGGTTAAGCCTTATGAACTGCCGGGCAACGACGAGAAAACACCGATTGGCGGCCAGGTAGTATTCGAACGCTGGCACGATGTGAAGAACAACAAAGATCTGCTGAAAATTGAGTACGTCTATCAAACGGCCGATCAACTGCGCGATGCCGATGTGCTGAGCCTGAAAAATCCACCGAAGCGCGTCACGCTGCAACTGGCGGGCTGCGAAACGGATGCCAACGGCTACTGCAGTTGGGATCAATTCACCGGCGCACTGAATGGCGCTCTGCAAGGTACGCCACTGCAGCCTGCTGCGGCACCGGCTGCGGCAGAACAGCCAGCACCTGCGGCCGCAGCACCAGCCGCAGATGACGCTAAGCAGAAAGCCGATCAGACTGCTGCGGATAAAGCAGCCGCAGACAAAGCAGCAGCGGATAAAGCCGCAGCACAGAAGGCTGCAGACGCGAAAGCGGCTGAAGAGAAAGTGAAGGCGGATAAAGCGGCCGCGCAGAAAGCGGCAGACGAGAAAGCCAAAGCGGAGAAAGCCACTGCCCAGAAAGCAGCGGATGACAAAGCCAAGGCTGATGCGGCAGCGGCACAGAAAGCGCAAGCCGATGCTACGCCAGCCAAGTCAGAAGAACCGGCCAAAGCAGCGACCAGTAACTGAATTGCTGCTCAAAGAAAACCCCGCCGCGGCGGGGTTTTTTGTGCCAGTTAACCGGCGACGACCACTAATTTTTGGTTGGCGAACTCTTTAATCCCCAGATCCGATAACTCACGTCCATATCCGGAACGTTTCACGCCACCAAACGGCAGTTCTGCTGAGGTATCGCTCTGCGAATTGATAAACACCATGCCGGTTTCAATCTGCGATGCCATCTTACGGCCGCGCGCAATGTCTTTAGTCCAGACTGAACCGCCCAGGCCGTAATTTGAATCATTCGCCAGTGCCACAGCGGCACGATCGTCCGCCACCACATACACCTGTGCTACCGGGCCAAAGAACTCCTGATAGTAAGCAGGATTGTCTGGCGTCAGACCAGTGAGCACCGTTGGCTGGTAATAGCAGCCGACGCCATCAATGGCGCGTCCACCAAACTCCACGCGCGCGCCATTTTGCACCGCTTCCTCAACCTGCTTCACTAAACGATCGCGTGCATCTTTTGAAGAGAGCGGACCAAGCGTGGTTTTCTCATCAAGCGGATCGCCCGGCGTGGCCGATTGCAGAGCCGCGCTAAATTTGGCCATAAACGTATCGGCAATTTTCTCATGCAAAATAAAGCGCTTGGCGGCGGTACAGACCTGGCCGCAGTTACTGAGGCGAGCTTGCGCACCCTGACGTACCGCTTCATCGATATCGGCATCGTCCAGCACCACAAACACATCGTTACCGCCCAGCTCCAGCGTCGATTTCTTCAAGTGTTTACCGGCCTGTTCCGCCACGGCACTACCGGCGCGTTCGGAACCCGTCAGCGCCACGCCTTGCACGCGCGGATCGGCAATCAAATCCGCGACTTGATCGGTGGAGATAAACAGGTTGGTCCATGCGCCTTTTGGCGCACCGGCTTCTTCTACCAGCTTTTCAAACACATCGGCGCAGTGCGGCACGATATTGGCGTGTTTCGCCAGCACCGGATTGCCGAGCGCCAGGTTTGGCGCCAGCACGCGCATCAGCTGATAGTAAGGGAAGTTCCACGGCTCGACCGCGACGATCACGCCAATCGGATGGTACTCAAGCCAGGCATCGCCCACATCGCTGGCGTAGGGTTGCGGCTGTAAAAATGTCGCGGCATGTTCAGCGTAGTAGCGGGCGATCTGCGAACAGATTTTTACTTCACCACGGCTCTGGCCAATCAGTTTGCCCATCTCTTTACTGGCGATGGTCGCCAGCTCTTCGGCCCGTTGGTCAATCAAATCGGCTAAACGGTGTAGCACCTGCAGACGCGGTTGAATATCGCCTTTACTCCACGCGGAATGATAAAGCGCATCTGCGGTTTCCAGCGCCTGTTGTGCATAGGCATCATCGTGCTCGTTCCACGCTTTTAGCAGTTGGTTATTGGCTGGATTGATACTTTGATAGGCTGACATACAAGGCTCCTTGGTGATGTAAAGGTAACAAAGGCGGGACAATGCCCGCCTGCAATTCAAACGTTTTTGCGCTCGACCGTTTTATCGTCCCAGGTCAGAACATCCTGGTCGGTCTTTTTGAAGGCGCGAATCAGCACTTCATCGCTGCCTTGCTGGCTCCAGATCTGCTCGGCTAAACGTTCGTCGTAGTTGGCTACCTCAAAAATGGCTTCAGCGATTTCGCGTGAAGTGTGGCGCAGTGATGCCCATTCGCCTACGTGATGCTCTTTCGACTGTTCTGTTGTCATGAAGGTCTCCTGTTGTGGATTTTATCCCTGTAGCTTTACCGCCAGTCCGGCGACGTGTTGGCCCTGAAAACGGGCAATATCCAGTTCTTCCGCCGAAGGTTGACGTGATCCATCTCCGCCCGCCAGGGTGGTGGCGCCGTAGGGCGTTCCGCCGCGTACGTGGGAGATGTCGAAGAGTTCTTTAGTGCCATAACCGATGGGAACAATCACCATGCCGTGATGGGCGAGGGTGGTCCAGACGGAAGTGATGGTTTGCTCCTGGCCGCCGCCGGTACCGGTGGAAGCAAAGACGCTGGCGATTTTGCCGTACAGCGCGCCCGAAGCCCACAAGCCGCCAGTGCGATCCCAGAAGTTACGCATCTGCCCCGCCATGTTGCCGAAGCGTGTGGGTGTGCCAACGATGATGGCATCATACTGCGGCAAATCTTCCGGTTTCGCTTCAGGCGCAGCCTGATCCACTTTGCCGCCAACCTGGGCGAAACGCTCGGCATCCATGCTTTCCGGCACGCGCAATATTGTAACTTCCGCGCCGCTCACGCTCTTTGCACCGTCGGCCACGGCTTGCGCCATGGTTTCAATATGTCCGTACATCGAATAATAGAGCACCAAAATCTTTGCCATGGTTTTCATCCTGCGAGGGTGGTGAGTAACCAAAAGTATAGAAGAGCCTGCGCAGGCTGCTGTACAGAGGTTAAGCAGGTGCCAATAAGTGTCGGCTAACTGCTTGTAACGCGGCGGTAAATTTGCTTTTTCGCAGTGAAATGAGTGAATTATCTGTTTCAAATTGTGAATATCAGGCCGATCTCACCGCTGCGTTGTCTATTATTTAATCAGGTGTGCGGAATATCCGCCGCCAGGCTTTTCACGGCAGCATCGTGACAAGCCCCTAATCTGGATGCTCAATCCGTGGAGGAAATGATGGCCGAACATCGTGGAGGATCAGGCAATTTCGCAGAGGACCGTGAAAGGGCCGCAGAAGCGGGTCGCAAAGGCGGCAAAAACAGCGGGGGTAATTTTAGAAACGACCCACAGCGCGCGTCTGTAGCCGGTGAAAAAGGGGGACGCAGCCGCGGCAAGAAATAGCGCGACTGACCGTTAATCCCCGGCCGCCGGGTTCGCCCGGCGGTGACAGGCATTGCAATTTCCCCGCTCTCTGAGCAAACTGACCGCCAACTGATTATTCTGGTGCGTTATGTCCGCTTCTTCTTCTCGTCTCAGCCTGCGTATTTCGCGTCAGGAGTTGGTGCTCATATTTATTACCATGGTTTGGGGTGGCACTTTTTTGGTGGTACACCGGGCGATGGCCCATTCCGGTCCGTTCTTTTTTGTGGGATTACGTTTTGCTACGGCATCGCTGCTGCTGGCCTTTTTCTTCCGTCGTTATCTCAAGCAAGTTACCTGGCTGGAAATCAAAGCCGGCGCGCTGATTGGCCTGTCGATTGCCGGCGGCTACGGTCTGCAAACCTGGGGCATGCAAACCATTTCCAGCAGTCAGTCGGCGTTTATCACCGCGCTCTACGTGCCGGTGGTGCCGCTGCTGCAATGGTTATTCCTGCGCCGTCCGCCGGGATTGATGGCGTGGCTGGGCATTTTGCTGGCGTTTACCGGTTTAGTGCTGGTGGCGGGTCCGCAGGATGGCAGTTTGACGCTGAATGCCGGTGAAATCGCCACCTTACTGAGCACGCTGGCAATCGCGGCGGAGATCATCCTGATCAGCCGTTATGCCGGACAGGTCGATGTGCGCCGCGTCACGCTGATTCAGCTGATGGTGGCATCGGCCTGCGCCTTTGTTCTGATGATCCCGAATGGCGAATTGGTTCCTGCCATGTCAACGCCGTTGCTGCTGAGCGCGTTGGGTCTGGGCGCGGCCAGCGCCTTAATTCAGGTGACGATGAACTGGGCGCAACGCAGCGTTTCACCGACGCGTGCCACGGTGATTTACGCCGGTGAACCGGTGTGGGCGGGCGTGGTAGGGCGTTTGGCGGGCGAGCGTCTACCTGCTGCTGCGCTGCTGGGCGCGGCACTGATTGTTTGTGGGGTGATCGTCAGCGAACTGCGTATACGCCGCAAGAAAGCGGTGCCCGATCAGGCACCGCTCGAGCCTTAAGGATGTTGCCGTGCCGCCTCGTTCGCCAGCGCGGCGCCGCGACGTTGTAAAATCGCGTTCAGGATGATGGCACCAAAGGTGGCGGTGCCGATGCCGCCAAGGGTGAAGCTGCCAATCTTCAGCGCAAAATCACCGGCGCCCAGCACCAGCGTGGTCGCCACCATGATCAAATTGCCATTCTGATTAAAATCCACATGGTTCTGCACCCAAATGCGTGCGCCTGCCACCGCAATCAAACCAAATACTACAATCGATGCGCCACCAATCACCGGACCGGGAATGGTGTGGATTAGCGCGCCAAATTTCGGTGAGAAGCCAAGCACCAAAGCGATCGCCGCGGCGGCCACAAAGGCCAGAGTTGAATAGACTTTGGTCACCGCCATCACACCGATATTTTCCGCGTAGGTGGTGACACCGCTGCCGCCGATTGAGCCCGACAGCATGGTTGCCAGACCGTCACCGACAAAGGCGCGGCCCATCCAGGGATCGAGATTGCGCCCGGTCATGCCCGCCACGGCTTTAATGTGCCCGAGGTTTTCCGCTACCAGAATGATCGCCACAGGCGCGATCATCACGATGGCCTGCATATCAAAGATCGGTGCGGTGGTGTGCGGCAGGCCAAACCACGGTGCGTTGGCAAGGCCGCTGAAATCCACCGGTTTGCCGAAGCCCATCACGTTGGTTAGCAGTGCATAGATGGCCCACGCGACAATCAGGCCGACCAGAATCAGCAGGCGCTGGATCATCCCGCGCGTGAATACCGCCACCAGACCAATGCACAGCACCGTCATCACCGCCATCCAGCTGTCAAACATCGAGCCGGACACACCGTGCACCGCAATTGGCGCCAGGTTCAGACCAATCGCCATCACCACCGCGCCCGTGACCACCGGCGGCATCAGACGCTCGATCCAGCCGGTGCCGACCTTCATTACAATCAGGCCAATCAGTGTATAGAGCGCGCCGCAGGCAATCACGCCGCCCAGCGCCAGCGCCAGGTTGGGGTTGAGTCCCTGACCGTTAAAGCCGGTTACCGCGATGATTACGCCGACAAACGCCGCGCTGGATCCGAGATAACTGGGTACGCGCCCGCCGGTGACCAGGAAGAACAGCAGCGTACCGATGCCCGAAACCAGAATCGCCAGATTGGGGTCCAGTCCCATCAGCAACGGCATCAGCACCGTTGCGCCAAACATTGCCACAGCATGCTGCAGGCCTAGCACGACCGTCTGCGCAAACGGCAGCGTTTCGTCCGGCGCAATCAGCCCATCATCGGTCATGGCTGACTTTTTCTGCCAGCGGGGGAACCAGGAACTCGCCATCGTCATCTCCAGGGTGTCAGTGAAAGCGGGCCGCACAAGGCGGCGTTAGCGGGCGTCCTGCCGTAAAAGGTGATGATAGCCACGGTCAAACCATGCCAGACCGTGCGTTTCATCATTGCGTACCAGCGCCTGCACTTCGCAAAACAGAATGTCGTGCGTGCCCACGCTGACCACTTGTGCCACTTTGCAGTCAAACGACACCAGCGCGCCGTCTAATAGCGGTGAACCGCTGGCCAGCGTGTGCCAGTCAGCGGCGGCAAAGCGTTCCGCCATCGGCGTTTTGCCGCCAAATAGCGTCGAGAGATCTTCATGCCCGGCGGCCAGGGTGTTAACGCAGAGATAACCGTTGTCGCGAAAAATCGGCCACACCGACGCTGAGCGATTAAGACAAACCAGCAGCGTGGGCGGCGTATCAGTAACGCTGCACACCGCCGAGGCGGTAAATCCGGCGCGTCCAGCGGGACCGTCGGTGGTGATGATATTCACCGCCGCGCCTAAGCACGCCATCGCGTTACGAAATGCATCGCGTTCTACACCGGGTAAAATTGGCAGTTCATGCACGCTCATTGGCGGCTCCTGTGATTAGCTGGCCGCTCGCTGGGCAGGCGCAGCCGTATCGGCCAGCCAGCGCAGCAGCAGCGCATTAAAGTTGTCGGCATCGGTGACGCTCATCGCGTGTCCGCCCCAGGCCATCTCAATCAGGCTGCCGTTGGGCAACGCCTGCGCCAGCTGCGGTGAGCAGCTCCACGGCACCAGCAGATCGTCCTGGCTGCAAATCGCTAACACTGGCTGGGAGATGCGCGCCACATGTGCGCGGAAATCCGCGCTTTTCAATGCATGCAAGCGACGCAGCAGGTTTTCCATGCCCTGGAAATGGGCGACATGGTGCGCATCTTCAGCGTTAATGTGCTCCTGATTGCGCGCCAGCCATTCCGCGGGATAGAGGAACAGCGGCTGCGCACGCACAAAGGCTTCGACGCCGACGTTCATCAGCAGATCCTGACGCACCTGGAAGCAGCGCTGCGTGTGCGCATCCAGCGAAAGCCAGCCGTTGATCACTACCACGCGGCCCACGCGCTGCGGGAAGTCCAGCGCCAGCTGCAGGCCGATTAAGCCGCCCAGCGCATGGCCGATAATGTCGTAATGTTGAATGCCGTGCTGTTCCAGCGTTTCTGCCAGTTCCGCCGCCATCATCGTCATGCTGTAGCCGTCCGGCAGCGTATCTGCGCTGCGGCCGGTACCGCGCTGATCGTACGTCACCACGCGATAATGCGGCGTCAGCGCCGCCAGCTGCGGTTGCCAGAAACCGGCGACGCCGCCTAAACCGGAAGCGAGCACCAGCGTCGGCGCATCTTCAGCGGTTAAACCCTGGATCTCCAGATGCATCAGGCCTCCTGTTTGCCGATATGCGCAACGCTGGCGATTTCGATCAGCGCATCCGGTTTCACTAAGCCGCATTGAATGCAGAAGCGCGCCGGTTTATCACCGGGGAAGTATTCGGCGTAGATCTGATTAATCGCTGCGTAGTTGCTCCAGTCGGTGAGAAAAATCGAGTTGAAGGTCACGTCGTCCATGGTGCCGCCGGCGGTTTCGATCACCTTTTTAATGGTCTCCAGCACGTGACGCGTTTGCGCGGCGGCATCACCGACGTGCACCACGTTGTTGTTGGCATCGAACGGCAAGGTGCCGGAGACGTAGACAACGCCGTCAGCTAAGGTGCCGGGCACGAATGGCGCAATGGGCGTACCGGTGCCGGGCGGAATAATCACACTTTTAGGCATGGCGAAATCCTCTTCTTATCGGTTTGCAGGTGAATCGAGGCGTTAGCTTTTCAGCGTTTCGCAGAAAGTGTCGGTATCGCTGACCCAGCCAAAAAACGTTTCGATATTGAAAATGGCCGCCTGTTGGGCAAACGCCGGACCCGCTTGATAGGTCGCGTCTTCCAGCACCACGCCGAAATATTCCAGGAAGAAGCCGTCACGCAGCGTCGATTCCACACAGACGTTGGTGGCGATGCCGGTAAACACCAGATGGCGGATGCCACGGCTGCGCAGCATGCTGTCGAGCGAGGTATTGAAGAAGCCGCTGTAGCGCGGTTTCGGCAATACGATATCGCCGGCCTGCGGCACCAGTTCATCGACCAGTGCATAATCCCAGCCGCCTTTTGACAGCAGCGTGCCTTGCAGTTCCGGGCGCTTGCGCATGGTTTTCAGCGCATTAGATTTGTGGAAGTTGGGGGATCCGGCATCACCTGCTTCAACGTATTGGTCGTCCCAACCGTTCTGAAACCAGATGATCTGCATCCCGGCGGCCCGCGATGCGGTGACCGCCTGATGGATTTTGGCAATCACCGGCTTGGTAGCGGAGACATCAAAGCCCGCCAGATCGAGATAGCCGCCTTGCGTGGCGTAGGCGTTCTGCATATCCACCACAATCAGCGCACTTTGCGCGGGCGGCAGCGCGATGGCTTCCGGGCGCGCCGGCAAGGTGACGTTCGATAAACTTGAGGTATGGGCGCAAACAACGGTACTCATCAGGCAACCTCCTGCTGGGATGCGATTAAATCGTGGCGACACTGCATTAAGGGCTGGATACGTTCACCGAAATCTTCGATGCCTTGCAGGAAGTCATCGAAGGTGAGCAACACGCCTTGCGTGCCATCGACTAAAGCAACCTCATCCAACATTCGTGCCACATTGGCGTAAGAACCCACCAGCGTGCCCATGTTGATGTTAACGGCGGAGGTCGGATCGGCCATCTGGCGCACGTTGGTGTCGCTGCCAGATTTGGTGTCCTGCTGACTTTGCGTGGTGAGCCAGGCGAGCGCCTCTTCATCGGCGCCGGCTTTGTAGTGTTCCCATTTGGCGCGTGCGGCTTCGTCGCTCTCGGCGGCGATGATCATAAACAGCACATAGCTACCGACGTCGCGCCCCGCTTTATCGGCAGCTTGCTTCATACGCGCGGCAATTGGCGCGAAGGCAGTTGGCGTGTTGACGCCTTTGCCAAAGCAGAAGTTGTAATCGGCGTGCTGCGCCGAGAACGCCATGCCCGCATCGCTCTGACCGGCGCAAATCACTTTCATCGGTTTCTGCGGCTGCGGGCTGACGCGGCAATCGTTCATGGTAAAGAACTCGCCCTTGAAGTCGCTCTGGCCGGTGCCCCACAAATCGCGCAGCACGGTGACGTATTCGGTCAGATATTGGTAGCGGCTGGAGAAGTAAGCATCGCCCGGCCACAAGCCCATCTGCTCGTACTCGGGTTTCTGCCAGCCGGTAACGAGGTTGACGCCGAAGCGGCCATTCGAGATGGAATCAATGGTGGAGGCCATACGCGCCACAATCGCGGGCGGCAAGGTCAGCGTGGCGGCGGTGGCGTAGATTTCGATGCGTGAGGTCACCGCCGCGAGTCCCGCCATCAGCGTGAAGGATTCGAGGTTGTGATCCCAAAACTCGGTTTTGCCGCCAAAGCCGCGCAGTTTGATCATCGAAAGGGCAAAGTCGAAATGATAATGCTCTGCTTTCAGCACGATCTCTTTGTTCAGTTCAAAAGTCGGTTTGTACTGCGGTGCATGGGTGGAGATCAGCCAGCCGTTATTACCAATCGGGATAAAGACGCCAATTTTCATGTGAAACCTCTCTGCATTAGACGGGGACTGCTTCACGCGCTGCGCTGCTTCCTGCACGCATCCTGCGGGCGGCGCTCCATCACAAAATTGCAAAGGCTGTGCCACATTTTTAAAAGATATAAATAACAATGCGTTAAAAGTATTGCCTATTCAAAACTGGAGTAATTGGTCCATTTCAGACCGTTTGGTCAAAACGTTCTGCACGTTTTTCATGCGCCGCGTGGTCAAAAAAGGTGCAGGCGGGCGATTAGGCAGGAAAGAAGGCCTTTGTTATGATGCGTTGACGCAGGACGGAAGAGGTAACAGTGTGAAAAGCGATGAAAAAAAACCGGGACGCCGTTCGCGAGCGGTCGCCGCAAAGCGGGCAGCCATTCTGGAAGCGGCGTTAACCTTCTTCTCGCAATACGGTATTCACGGTACCAGCCTGGATAAAGTGGCGGAGCGCGCCGACGTCTCCAAAACCAATTTGCTGTATTACTATCCGTCGAAAGAAGTGCTGTATGTGGCGGTTTTAAAAGAGATTCTTGATGTGTGGCTGGCGCCGCTGCGCGCGCTGCAGCACGATCACGATCCGCTGACCGCGATACGTCAATACATTCGCCTTAAGCTGGAAGTCTCGCGCGATCATCCGCAAGCTTCACGGTTGTTCTGCCTTGAGATGTTGCAGGGCGCGCCGCTGCTGAAAGGTGAACTGGCCGGTGATTTAAAAGCGCTGGTGGATGAGAAAGCGGCGATTATCGAACAGTGGATCGCCGAAGGTCGGTTGGCGGGTGTGCAGCCGCAGCACCTGTTTTTCCTGCTATGGGCGACTACGCAGCACTATGCGGATTTCGCCTCACAGGTGGAAGCGATTACCGGCCAGACGTTGAACGATGCGGCGTTTTTTGAACAGACGCTGGAAAACGTGCAGCGCATGATAATTGAAGGGATTCGCGTGCGCTGATCCCGCGTTTTCAAGGAGAGTGCATGGATTCGTTATCACAACTGACATTAGGCGCGGCGGTCACCGTTGCGGTGATGGGCAAGCGCGTCCCGCTGTGGCAAGCGGCGCTGGTGGGTGCGGTGGCGGGCACCTTGCCGGATCTCGACGTGTTTATCGATCACGGCGATGCCATCCGCAATATGACGCTGCATCGCACCGAAAGTCATGCGCTGATAATCCTCACCTTAATTGCACCGCTGCTCGGCTGGCTGGTGGCCGGTGCGACACGCAGTCGCGCGCACTGGCGCGGCTGGACGCTGGCGATGTGGCTGGCGCTGGTGACGCATCCGCTGCTGGATCTCACCACCGTTTACGGTACGCAGCTGGGCCTGCCGCTCACCGATTTCCCTTATGCCATTGGCAGCATGTATATCATCGATCCGTTGTATACCTTGCCGTTGCTGATTGCGCTGCTCGTCGCCCTGTGGCGACGCGATGCTGTGGGCTTGCGCTGCAATCAGGCGGGATTATTGGTGAGTACGCTTTATCTCGGCTGGAGCATGGTGGCACAGAGCATGGCGACGCAACACATTGAGCAAGCGCTGGCGCAGCAATCCGTGCAGCCGGAGCAACTGCTGGTGACGCCGACCGCGTTTAATACGCTGGTATGGCGCACGGTGATCATGACGCCAGAGCGTTACGGCGAAGCTTATTGGTCGTTGTTGTCACCGGGGCGTCCGCTGCAGATAAGCTGGCACGATCGTCAACCCGCGCTGTTTGCGCCGTTCAAAGGGCAATGGCATGCCGAGCGTGTGGCGTGGTTTAGTCATGGGTTTTACGCAATGAAGCAGCAGGGCGATCGCACGTTGATCAGCGATTTAAGGATGGGGGAAGAGCCGAGTTACACCTTTACCTTTGATCTGGGATCACCGCAGTCGCCGGAGCTAGCGCCACAGCGAGAGCCTTCGGTGCGTCCTGCATTGGGTGAGGCGTGGCGTAAGCTGCGGGAGAGATTGTGACTTCGTGGTGAAGCGCGTTTGCTGATGAGGTGCGCTTTCTGTCAAAAAAGAAAAAGGCTGCACTTTCTTTCAAAAGGCAGCCTTAACGTAGCCGTGATAAATCAGGCTTTACGACGACGTAACAACCAGCCCATGGTCAGCATCACAAACCACAGCGGCGTGACCATCAGCGCCTGACGGGTATCTTCCTGCAGCGTCAGCAGCACCAGCACAAAGGCGAAGAACGCCATGCATACCCAGCACATAAACTTGCCCAGCGGCATTTTGAACTTCGATTCAGCATGACGCTGTGGATGCTGCTTACGATACGCCAGATAGCTGCACAGGATGATGGTCCAGACGAACATAAACAGAATCGCCGACACCGTGGTGACCATGGTGAACACCGTCATCACATCCGGAATCAGGTAGATCAGCGCCACGCCCGCCAGCAGACACAGGCAGGAGAAGAACAGGCCGGTGGTTGGCACCGCACGCGCCGAGAGGCGACCAAAGGCTTTATGCGCCACGCCTTGTTCCGCCAGGCCGAACAACATGCGGCTGGTGGAGAAGATACCGCTATTGGCGGACGAGGCGGCGGAGGTCAGCACCACGAAGTTGACGATGCTGGCGGCGGCAGGCAAGCCGATCAGCACAAACATCTCAACGAACGGGCTGCGATTCGCCAGCACCTGATTCCAAGGCGTCACCGCCATGATCACCATCAGCGCCAGCACGTAAAACATAATAATGCGCAGCGGAATGGCGTTAATCGCACGCGGCAGAACTTTGTGCGGATCTTTGGTTTCTGCCGCCGCGGTGCCGACCAGCTCAATGCCGACAAAGGCGAAAACCGCAATCTGGAAGCCGGCAAAGAAGCCGCTTAAGCCTTTCGGGAACATGCCGCCGTGATCCCAGATGTTGCTCAGGGACGCGGTGCCACCGTTCGGCGACGGATAATGCATGCTTACCAGCACAATGCCGGTGATGATCAGCGCCACAATGGCGACGATTTTGATAATCGCGAACCAGAACTCCATCTCACCAAACAGCTTCACCGTAGCGATATTCAATGCCAGGAAGACAAAGACGCACAGCAGGGCGCTCATCCAGATGGAGAAGTCCGGGAACCACAGCTGGAAATAGGCGCTGATGGCCACCACGTCGGCAATGCCGGTCACCACCCAACAGAACCAGTACGTCCAGCCGGTAAAATAGCCCGCCCACGGACCGAGTAAATCGGCAGCGAAATCGCTAAAGGATTTGTATTCGAGGTTGGACAACAGCAGTTCGCCCATGGCGCGCATGACGAAGAACAGCATAAAGCCAATGATCATGTAGACGAAAATGATCGACGGGCCCGCGAGGCTGATGGTTTTACCCGAGCCCATAAACAACCCGGTGCCGATGGCGCCACCGATAGCAATTAACTGAATGTGACGATTATGCAGGTTACGCTGGAGTTTATCCGGCTGTTCGGCCGTAGCGAGCGCCTCTTTTGATTGATCAACCATAAATTTTTCTTTCCTGTCGAGATGTTGTGTCAGCTCTATTGGCTGTTTTGCCCGTCATACTTCAAGCCGCAGATGCGTTGGCTACGCGTGTTCACCCCAGGAACTGACTAAATTAAGCTCCCCATGATTCACACACTTGCCGCCTTCCTGCGGCTCACATTATTTAGGGCATTCGTTATGAGCCTTTGTCCAGGCAAGTGGCATAAGATAGTGGAAAGCCAACCCGTTTCGGTAATGGTTTTTCCCCCTTTGTGACCTTTTACGTGCTTTGCTCTGTCAGTAATTATTTACAGAGTTTAAAGCGCAGTCATTTTGCGTAAATCTTCAACAATTAAGCGATTTACGTCACTTTCCGCGCACATGACTTCTACACTTGTTAGTTCATTTCATCAGGAAAAGTGAGGCATTGTGCGCGCTCTGTTCGCCGTCGCGTTGCTGGCTGTATGCGGCTGGTTTAGTTTGCCGTGGTTGAAAACGCATCTGCCGCCTCAGTGGAACCCCTTTACACCGCTCAACGTTACCGATCCGCCCGGTTGGATGACGCGTTACAAGCTAAAAAAGCTGAGTGGCGATCCGGCTGCCTGCCTGGCGGTGATGCGGCAAGCCAGTGAACAGCGGCTGGTGCAGTTTCGTGCCGTGCCGCCTATGCAAGGGAATTGCCCGATTGAGCAGCCGCTACGCATCAGCGGCTACGGTGACGTCACGCTGAGCAGCAGTTTTCTCGCCAGCTGTCCGATGGCGGTGGCCAGCACCATGTTTGTGATTAACAGCGACAGCGCATTACGTCAGGCCGGTTTCAACAGTCCGCTGAAACGCATTGCCCATGTTGGCAGCTACGCCTGTCGCAATATTTATCATCGTCAGGAAGGGCGTTTGAGTGAGCACGCCAGCGCCGATGCCTGGGATATTACCGGATTTCAGCTGGCAAATGGGCGTTGGTTGCAGGTAGGAAAAAACTGGCAACAGCCAGAGGATGCGGAGGCAGGACTGCATGCGCTGTGGCGTAACGGCTGTGCGACGTTCGGTAATGCGCTGGGGCCCGATTATAACGCCGCGCATGCCAGCCATTTTCATCTTGGCATGCGCGGTTCGGGTTACTGCCGTTAGCTATACCGCAGGATTAAGCCCACGTTTTATCAGGAAATGATTAGCCGGCCAGGAGAAAATAAAGCCAATCATTATGGCCAGTTGCAGCATAAACCAGAATGCCGCCAGCAGCGGATTAACCTGCTCGTTCAGCACAAACTTTAGGGCCAACGCCATAAAGATAAAAATACCTAATTGAAAAATCAGCAGGGGGAAAATTTCGGTTTTCAGCGCTAAAAATAATGCGCTGCCAAATGAATGTTTTTCACGTTGGCGAATCGCCAGAAATTGAAAAAGTAATCCCATAAACAATGAAGCGATAACGCAAATAAGCGCCTGCATGCCTATCGTCGGATTAATGGCAAATTGTTTTAGTAAAGTGACTATCGGGATTGTCATTATATCGCCAAATATACAAGCCGCTGCGGATAATGACGTGGAAATAAATATAGTTTGCCAGCTGGCGTTACTGCGTATTTTTTGTGAAACCAACAGCGCAAGTTTTTGCTGTTGTGATGGTTTACGGCCTAAGTACCACCAGACGATCCAGCCAATAAAAGGCATATACAAACCGGTTAATGGCCAAATGATATTCATCACCGCCACCGGATGTGGATGGCGAAAAAGATCTTTTAAAATCATCAGGGCAGTGCAGACGCCCAGAACAAGGAAAGGTAATGCAAACTGGTTCAACATAGTCAGTTCCGCTAAGTTTCCCACCTACATGCGACAATGCGCCTGAGCCTTACTGCAGCAATGTCTTCCAATGCATCTTTTCACTCCGCTAGCATTAAGCGTAGCCGTTAATCAGCGTGAGAGAAATCATATCATTACTTAATGTATTATCTTAACCGCAGAAATAGGTGGGATTAACATTAAGTCAAAACTCATTCACCGTACAAACCCCTTTCACAGCAAAACAATCTGCTTTTTGCATCAATAATTTTAGTTAATGACGATGCTAAAAATTTATCAATCTAACGATCATTTTCAATCAACTGGATGATTGAAACTACTTCAGAAAAATCCTATTCTAATCTGCTGAGGAATTAAAGTTGTGAACCTGTTAACAATTAACGTGAACTTACACATTTCCATTACGTTAACGCATTGACAGTAGAAGAGTTATGCTAGCTGCTGGCAAATTTGCTCCTTTTTCAATCAATATTTTTTGTCTGGCTAATTTATTTTTTGCGTTAACACGAACTAATTTCAGAATGTAAAAGCGTGAAACAGCGCTAAGGCAATAATGACGACCGATAATTATTTCGTCTGGCGAGGCGAAATGGAAAATGAATTTCTGGCGCTAACGCAAGTGACGCAATTGAAATCCCTGTTGCAACAGCAGATTGAAAAGCTGGGTTTCGATTACTTCGCTTTTTTGGTTCAGCATCCGGTGCCCTTTACCCGGCCGCGCTTGTTTTTGTTCAGTACATACCCGGAAGGCTGGGTGAAACGCTACGAAAGCGAGAACTATTATAAGGTCGATCCGGTGCTATTACTCTGTCAGCGGCCGGGACGGGGTGTTGAATGGACGCGCGATTTATTTACCGGTGCGGGTAATTTGTGGGCAGAAGCCAACGCTGCGGGATTAATGAGTGGCTTTTCCTGCTCAGCAATGGCACCAAATCGTACCATTGGTATATTATCTATTGCATCGACACTTCACAGTAAGACCCAACACTTGCGCATAGAGCTTGAGGTGAAACTGCATCTTCTGGCGGAACTGAGTTTGCGCGTGTTGGAGCGTTTGAATGACGATTCTATGGTCGTTTTATCTAACGATTTTAGTCAGCGTGAATTAGAAATCCTGAAATGGACGGCGGAAGGAAAAACGTCGGCGGAAATTTCACTTATTTTAGCCATATCTGAACATACGGTGAATTTTCACCAAAAGAATATGCAAAAGCGTTTTAATGTTTCCAATAAAACGCAGATTGCCTGTTATGCCGCTGCGGTTGGCCTGATATAGCGAAAAAGCAACTACTAATTTTAGTAGTTCCTTCTCCCGTGTCAGTTGTCTACCCTGCGCGCAACGTTGCCAGGCTGGCTCAAAGAAATCATTGCATACATGGGGATGTCAGAGGCGCATGATGAAAGTAATTCAAACACAGCTTAAGGATATGCCGTCCTCACTGTTGGCAGAACTGGGAACGTATCGCTATAGCGTGTTTGCGCGCGGCGAAGGGTGGTCGATTCCACCGCGATTGAGTACGCCAGGGCAAGAGTACGATCGTTTTGATCGTTCGGATGTCACCTGGTTGATTGCCTGGAACGCTCGTCAGGGTATTTGCGGCTGCGCACGTCTGTTGCCGTGGCATGAACCTGAGGTGCCGGAAGGTTTTATTCTGCCTTTCGATCAGGAAAAGGTATGGGAAATGTCGCGCTTCTCGGCGCGCCTTGAGGTGGACGCGGAGCTGCCGCTGAGTATTTTGTGGCACTCGGTGCAATTAGCAGAACTGAGCGGCATGGAGTATTTGATCAGTTCGGCGACGCCAATGCTTGAGAAGATGTTCGAACAGCATCAGGTAGTCTACGAGCCGCTCTCACCGGGCTTGATCCAATCTGAAGACAATCTGTTTGCCATTCGCATTCCGGTTGATCAACCGGCGCTGGCGGAGAAATATCGGGGTACACGACGCTTTAGCCCGGAAGAGGTGCTGCCGTCGCTGGGTGTTTCAGTAAACTGGCAATCACACAGCTAGATACCCCGCGCATTTCGCGCGGGGCATATCGCTTATTGACGGTAAGCGGTTTTGATCTGACGAATTGTATTATTAAACACTTCCGCCTGCGGCTTATCGCCTAACGAAGCTTGCACATAACGCTCCATGTTGATGATCACCTTACCGGCATCGGCTTGACCCATTCCTTTCAGAATCAGCGTCACCATCATTTTCAGACAGGCGACTTCGTCGGCCAGCGCCTGCGTGTCTCGTGAAGTTGCGAAATCTTCATCACTCATAATTGACTCCTTGGGGGTGTTACTCAATGTTGACACATTCTTCCTGTGCGTAAGAAAGAGAGTATATCATAGGGTTTTCAGATGAATTTTAATGAAGCGAGGCGGTAAAAGTCAGACCGCTTTTTAATTGCGCATTGCGCTATTTGTCAGCAACCAGAATTGGCGTTTAGCTGTTATTTACCAGGCGATCGGAATGCGACAATAAAATCGAGCTATAAATTATAACTTAATGATATTAATAACAATTTAACTTATCTCATTTTGCATCTTATTGCCCTGTGCAGTAAAAGCTGGATCAAAGAAATGTTATTGATTTGCATCAGTTCATTTGAGATTTATCTGTGACTGTAGATGTTTTTTCCACCTGAAAACCGGTAAGATGACCGTTCTGAAATATATTTCCCTTTCTTAACCTGCGGAGTACGTCCCGTTGATCAGCCTGCTTCTTGTTGATGACCATGAACTGGTACGCGCCGGTATTCGCCGCATTCTGGAAGATATGAAAGGACTCGTTATTGCGGGTGAAGCGGCGTGCGGTGAAGACGCCGTGAAATGGTGCCGCAGCAATCCGGTTGACGTAGTGCTGATGGACATGAACATGCCCGGTATTGGCGGCCTGGAAGCGACACGCAAAATTGTGCGCTTTAACCCGGATATCCGCATCATCATGCTCACCATTCATACCGAAAATCCACTGCCGGCGAAGGTGATGCAGGCGGGCGCAGCGGGTTATCTCAGTAAAGGCGCCGCGCCGCAGGAAGTGGTGAGTGCGATTCGCTCGGTGCATTCAGGGCAACGCTATATCGCTTCGGATATTGCTCAGCAAATGGCACTTAGCCAGATCGAACCGCAAAAAGCCGAATCCCCCTTCAGCTGTTTGTCGGAAAGGGAATTGCAGATTATGCTGATGATCACACGCGGGCAGAAAGTGACGGAAATTTCCGAACAACTCAGTCTCAGCCCGAAAACCGTTAACAGTTACCGCTATCGCATGTTCAGCAAGTTGAATATCAGTGGCGACGTCGAGTTAACGCATTTGGCCATTCGACATGGCTTGTTCAATGCGGAGCCATTAATCAGTAGTGAGTGACGTTTTCGATTCCAAAGCCTTTCTCAGCACCGTGACCAGCCAACCCGGCGTCTACCGTATGTACGATGCGGCCGGTACGGTGATCTATGTTGGTAAAGCCAAAGACCTTAAAAAGCGCCTGACCAGCTACTTCCGTACGCAGGTGGGCAGTCGCAAAACTGAAGTGCTGGTCAGCAACATCCAGAACATCGACGTCACCGTGACGCACACCGAAACGGAAGCGCTGCTGCTGGAGCATAACTACATCAAGCTCTACCAGCCGCGCTATAACGTGCTGCTGCGCGATGACAAATCCTATCCTTACATTTTCCTCAGTGGCGATAGCCATCCGCGTCTGGCGATGCACCGTGGCGCGAAGCACGCCAAAGGCGAATACTTTGGCCCGTTTCCGAACGGCTATGCGGTACGTGAAACCCTCGCGCTGCTGCAAAAGGTATTCCCGATTCGCCAGTGTGAAAACAGCGTGTATCGCAACCGCTCGCGCCCGTGTTTGCAGTATCAAATTGGCCGCTGCCTTGGACCCTGCGTTTCCGGCTTGGTTAGCGAAGAGGAGTATGCGCAGCAAACCGATTACGTGCGTTTGTTCCTCGCGGGAAAAGATGATCAGGTGATCAATCAGCTGGTCAAGCGCATGGAAAATGCCAGTGAGGAACTGCGTTTTGAAGAGGCCGGGATTTTACGCGACCAGATTCAAGCGGTAAGACGCGTAACCGAGCGGCAATTTGTCTCCAATCAGGGTGAAGACCTGGATGTGATGGGCGTGGCCTTTGATGCGGGCATGGCTTGCTTGCACGTGCTGTTTATCCGTCAGGGCAAAGTGCTTGGCAGCCGCAGCTACTTCCCGAAAGTACCTGCCGATACCGAACTGACCGAAGTGGTGCAAACCTTTGTCGGGCAGTTCTATCTGCAAGGTAGTGAAGCGCGCACTTTGCCGGCGGAAATTCTGCTGGACTTTACACTACCGGAACGTGAGCTGCTGGCGGAATCGCTGAGCGCGCTGGCGGGACGTAAAGTGAACATTCAAAGTAAGCCGCGTGGTGACCGTGCACGCTACCTGAAACTGGCGCGCACCAATGCGGCAACGGCACTGACTACCAAGCTGTCGCAGCATTCGACCATTCAGCAGCGTCTGGCGGCGCTGGCGACGTTCCTTGAGCTCGACACCATTCATCGCATGGAGTGCTTCGACATCAGTCACACCATGGGCGAGCAGACCATTGCGTCGTGCGTGGTGTTCAACCGTGATGGTCCGCTGCGTTCGGATTACCGTCGCTACAACATTGAGGGCATCACGCCGGGCGATGATTACGCGGCGATGAATCAGGTGCTGCGCCGTCGTTACGGCAAAGCGCTGGAAGAGGACAAAATCCCCGACGTGATCATCATCGACGGCGGTAAAGGTCAGTTAGCGCAGGCGAAACAGGTTTTCGCCGAGTTGAATGTACCCTGGGATAAAGATCGTCCGATTTTACTCGGCGTGGCGAAGGGTAGCGATCGTAAAGCCGGGCTGGAAACGCTGTTCTTTGAAGCGGAAGGTGAGGGCGTTTCCTTACCGCCGGACTCGCCTGCGCTGCATGTGATTCAGCATATTCGTGATGACTCTCACAATCATGCGATTTCAGGTCACCGGAAAAAACGCGCCAAAGTGAAGAACACCAGCGCGTTGGAAAGTATTGAAGGCGTGGGGCCCAAACGGCGCCAGCAGCTGCTCAAGTATATGGGTGGCCTGCAACCGCTGATGAATGCCAGCGTCGACGAGATTGCTAAAGTGCCGGGAATTTCCACCGCGCTGGCGGAAAAAATCTACTACTCACTGAAACACTAACGTTGAAAGAGGGGGGGCAATGTAGCAACATACATGAAACCCTACTCACACCAGACAGTTACTGGCATATGCAATTTAACATTCCGACGTGTCTTACCCTGTTTCGAGTCGTACTTATTCCCTTTTTTGTCCTGGCGTTTTATCTGCCATTTCAATGGGCTCCCTTTGCTACTGCACTGATCTTTGTGATTGCTGCGGTTACTGACTGGTTTGATGGTTTTTTAGCGCGTCGCTGGAAGCAGACCACGCGTTTTGGCGCGTTCCTCGATCCGGTTGCGGATAAAGTGCTGGTGGCGATTGCGCTGGTGCTGGTGGCGGAGCATTTCCACGCGTGGTGGATTACGCTGCCTGCGGCAACGATGATCGCGCGTGAAATCATTATCTCTGCGCTGCGTGAGTGGATGGCGGAGATCGGCAAACGCAGCAGCGTGGCGGTGTCGTGGATCGGCAAGGTGAAAACCACCGCGCAGATGTTCTCGCTGTTTGCCTTGCTGTGGCGTCCAGAAGCCACGGTGGTTGGCGTGGGTGTGGTCGCACTGTACATCGCAGCCGTGCTGACGTTCTGGTCAATGTTCCAGTATTTAAGCGCAGCGCGCGGCGATTTGCTTGATAGCTGATCGATGCGATTTAAAAAGCAGCAAACGGACGCAGTGTGTGGATAATTCTATTGACTCACTGCGTCAGATAAGTAGAATGCATCGCATCGAACGGCAGCAAGCCTGCAAGAAGCTGAACAAAATCAGCAAGTTCGATGAAGAAATACAGAATCGAGTATTTCAATTTGTAGCAAGGCAGCAACTGAACGAATCACAGAGAGCTTACTTCAGTAAGTGACCTGTGTGAGTGAAGGAAGCTAACGCAGCAACAAATTGAAAGACGAAGATTATGCGGGAATAGCTCAGTTGGTAGAGCACGACCTTGCCAAGGTCGGGGTCGCGAGTTCGAGTCTCGTTTCCCGCTCCAAATTTAGTGGTTCGTATTCAACGGATTACATATCAGATTAAAGGCGCGTTGGCAGAGTGGCCATGCAACGGATTGCAAATCCGTCTACCTCGGTTCGACTCCGGGACGCGCCTCCAATTACACCCTGCCCGGGTGGTGAAATCGGTAGACACAAGGGATTTAAAATCCCTCGGCTTATGGCTGTGCGGGTTCAAGTCCCGCCCCGGGCACCATATTCGCAGTAGATAAAACGAATAAAATAAAGCAATAAGCAGTAATGTCGTAACCGCCTAAGGGCGGTTTTTTTGTTTTTGTCCTTACCTCATCGCCAATAAAAAACCCGGCAAAGCCGGGCAAGTCATTACGATTGCGGTTGTCCCACCGGACCTGCACCTTCGCTGGCACCCGGCATTGGTTGGTTACTTGGCGCATGTGGGCGCCCATCGTTGCCGACCGCATCACTCTTGTGCATACAACCCGCCAGCGATACCAAGGTTAACGTCACCAATGCTGCTTTTGCTAAAACGTTCATCTGCTGCTCCTTATAATTAAGCGATTGAGTAACCAATCCCAAAGAGATCAAAGGATTGACCATGAGCTAAGCAAAGTCAGTGACAGCAAATTTCGCAAGCGAAGCGCGGCAGTAGCCATAAAAAACGCCGGATTTCCGGCGTTTTTCGTCTCAATCCTAATATTTCTATCCCAGATTGCCACTCAGCCGCTCGCGGAAATCGCTGCTGCGGTTATCCAGCCCGATAAAGGTGACGTTCGCTCCATGGCGCTGATAGCGATATTCGATAGCATCAAGGGCCGCCACGCTGGAAGCGTCCCAAATCTGCGCATGCGTCAAATCGATGGTGACAGTTTTTGGATCGTGGCCGTAATTGAAGTGTTCAAACAAATCATTGCTGCTACCAAAGAACAGCGGGCCGCGCACGGTGTAATTGACCTGTTGGCCATCCTCGCTCAGCTGGCGTTCAGCGTGAATGACGTGAGCGATGCGGCGTGCGAACAGCATCATCGCCAGAATCACACCAACCAGCACGCCAATCGCCAGGTTGCCGGTCCACACGGTGACAGCAACCGTCAGCACCATCACAAAGGTTTCCGACCACGGCATGCGTTTCAGCGTAGCCGGCTGCAGGCTGTGCCAGTTCACGGTTTTCACCGCTACCACCATCATAATGCCCGCCAGTACTACCATCGGGATCTGTGCCATAATCTGGCTCAGTCCGGTCACTAATAACAGCAGCACGATACCCGCCGCGACCGTAGAAACACGCGTACGTGCTTTGCCCAGCTCGACGTTAACGATGGTTTGGCCAATCATCGCGCAACCGGCGATACCGCCATAGAAGCCCGCAAGAATATTGCCGACGCCCAGCGCCCAGGATTCGCGGCGTTTAGCGGAAGGCGTATCGGTGATGTCATCCACCAGTTTGGCGGTCAGCAACGATTCCATCAAACCCACAAAGGCGATGCTCAAAGCGGTGGGCCAGATGATTTGCAGCGTGTGCAGATTGATTGGCACCAGCAGCGTAGTGAAGCCCGGCAAACCGGCGGTCATTGGCCCTTCATCGCCCACGTTCGGTACGCGATAGCCAAGCAGCAACGCCACCGCCGTCACCACTACAATCGCCACCAGCGGTGAAGGGACGCTTTTCAGCACTTTCGGTAGCAGCAGCACGATGGCCAGCGTAACGGCGAACAGCACCCACACCAACGCGGATTGTCCCCAAACGTGCGGGACCTGCGCAAAGAAGATCAGGACGCCGAGGGCGTTAACGAAGCCGATCATCACCGAACGCGGGATATAGCGCATCATGCGCGACAACCCAGCGAGCCCAAAGATAATCTGGATAATGCCGCCCATAATCACCGCCGGCAGGATGTATTCAACGCCGTGCGCATGCACCATTGGGCCGATCACCAGCGCCACCGAACCGGCCGCTGCGGTGACCATCGCCGGACGACCGCCCAAAATCGACAGCGTCAGGCACAGCACCACCGAGGCCACAAGGCTGACTTTAGGATCGACACCGGCAATCACGGAGAAGGAGATAACTTCCGGGATCAGCGCCAGCGCGGTAATAATGCCGGCCAGACACTCGCGGGTTAGCAGGGCAGGCGAACGTAAAACGCGCCCCACAGTGATATCGCTCTCCACCGCAGTGGTGCGCTCAGTTGGTTGACTCATAAATTGTGCAGGCTCTTTTATTATTGTGCGCATACCGTCGCGGTACGGCAGTAACCAGTTAGGATTTTCCGAGAAGGGATGTTACCGGGCAATAAGGTGAGACGCTAGCGCGTTGGGGCAGGTGAGGGTGATTCCATCCCTGGAATCCGGCTTTAGACCGCGAGATCGTCAGGTGTTTTATTCACAACCAATTCAAGCAGATGGCGATAAATATCCAGCTGAATCACATCGCTTTCCATCTCAAGACGGTTAATCAGAGAAGCAATAATCGCTTTATTAGAAACCGGCATACCGGCTTGCAGGATTTCGGCGATGATCTGCCCGAAAACTTCCATTTCACTACTGTCGCTATTACCGGCCAGTTTGAAATAGTCAGCGATGGCAGCGCTACTGTTTGCGGCGTTTTGCATATGTGAAGCCCTTAAGATCGGCCTGATGGCAATGTGCCTTCAGCTCCATGATGAAAAAAATTTGCACGCGGACAGGCGCGCAACACCCAACTCATCAACCAACGCAAAAAGACACCTCTGAAGGTGGAAATCCACAACACCTTCAGAGGCGACGCAAAGTGCATCATTCGTTACGGAGCCGTCAGCTGGCTCACGGGACGTAAACTTATACAATCCGGCGCAACTTGTACAACCTGTATTTTAAGCAATTTGTGCTAGTCCTTATTTAACAGTTACTTATGATTTGTAATGTTTTCTAAAAGCTATACAAGAATAGGCCCAAACCGCCAAATTTTCAGTGAGTTGTACAACTGATAAAGAAAGCTGGAGATTTTTTGTGCTGCCAACTACGTTTGCAGGTGTAAGCAAAATTTTCATTGGCGAGCGGCTTACCTTATAATAACGCTCCCGTTTAGTTAGATACCTAACCATTAGGCCACTACGTTTTGAGCGACTATCCCCAACCCTTTTCTCGTTTGCTGCATCTCACCGCGCACGCGTGGCGTTTGGCTGTTGATCGTCGCCTCAAAGAGAGCGGATTGAGCATGAGCAGCTGGATGGCGATTGCCAGCGTTGCAACCGCCGCCGAGCCGCCAACGCAAAAAGCGCTGGCGCAGTTGCTTGGTCTGGAAGAGGCCAGCGTCGTGCCGCTGGTGGATCGTCTGGTGAAGCAGCAGCTATTGGCGCGCGTGCAGCCGCCGGAAGATCGCCGCAAACGCCTGCTGATTCTGACTGAACAGGGCAGCGTGGCTTTTGCCGAAGTGAAAACGCAGGCCGATGCGCTACGTGCACAGTTGCTGGCGGATATCGATCCTGCCTCGTTGGCGATAACGGAACAGGTGCTGCAACAGCTGCTCGCGCGTCTGGGAAGCGTTTAACGGTGGCAAAACGTAATCCTTATGCTCCGCGCGAATGGCTGCCGCATGAGAAGCCGATGCTGCCGGGCTCGCCCTCAACGCCGCTGCATTCGCCTTCGAAGCGCATCGCATTTGGCATCATTGGCTTATTGATCTCGATTACCGGCGCGCTGAGTAACGCGCTGGTCTCTGCCAACCTCACCAATCTGCAAGGCACCTTCGGCGCTTACAGCAATGAGATCGCCTGGTTGCCCGCGGTATATGTGATGGGCAACATCTCCATCAACCTGCTGCTGGTGAAGTTCCGCCAGCAGTTTGGTCTGCGGCTGTTCACCGAAGCGTTTCTGGTGCTGTATGTGATCGTGGCATTTTTCCACCTGCTGGCTAACGATCTCAGCTCGGCGATCATTGTCCGCACCGCGCATGGCATGGTCGGCGCGGCGCTCAGTTCGCTCGGCATCTATTACCAGATTCAGGCCTGGCCGGCGAAGCATCGGCTTAAAGCCCTGGTGATTGGCATCACCGCATCGCAGCTGGCGATTCCGCTGGCACGATTGTTCTCCACCGAACTGCTGCAGCTGCAAGAGTGGCGCGGTTTATACCTGTTTGAACTCGGTCTGGCGATGATCGCGCTGGGCTGCGTGCTGGTGGTGAAACTGCCGCCCGGCGACCGCATCAAAGCCTTTGAAAAGATGGATTTCCTCACCTTCATGCTGATGGCGCCGGGCATGGCGCTGCTGTGCGCGGTGCTGTCGCTGGGCCGCATCGAATGGTGGTTCAGCACGCCGTGGCTCGGTGTGGCATTAGCGCTGGCGCTGGTGTTGATCGTGGCGGCGATTATCGTCGAGCACAACCGTAAGAATCCGTTGCTGAATACCCGCTGGCTCAGCAACGGCACGATTGTGCGGCTGGGCATTGTGATGATCATGATGCGTATTCTGCTGGCCGAGCAAAACACCGGCGCGGTGGGTTTCCTGCAGCAGCTTGGCTTACTCAACGATCAGATGCGCGGTCTGGCGTTAGCGATCATTGCCGGGGTGATTTGCGGCATGATCGCCAGCGCATTAACCATCAAACCCACGCATCTGAGCTGGCCAATTGTCGTGTCGTTAGTGGTGATGATCGTCGCCTCGCTGATGGATGCGCAATCCAACCCGCTGACGCGTGCCCACAATCTCTACTTTAGCCAGTTTTTGCTCGGTTTCGGCAGCGCCTTCTTCCTCGGGCCCGCTATGCTGCTGGGGATTGGCGGCGTGGTGACGCAGCCGAAAAACCTGGTCAGCTTCTCGGTGCTGTTCGGTATGAGCCAGAACTTAGGCGGCCTGATCGGCGCGGCCATTCTCGGCACCTTCCAGACGTGGCGCGAAAAATACCACTCCAGCCTGTTGGGCGATCAGCTGTCGCAGCTGGATCCCAACGTGACCGAACGCCTCAGCCAGTACAGCTCGCTGTTCAGCAGCCAGTTGCCGGATAGCGTGCTGCTCAGCGCGCAAAGCAGCAGCCAGCTGCAAACGGTGGCGACGCTGCAAGCCAACGTGCTGGCCTATAACGATACTTATCTTCTTACCGCCGCGCTGGCTTTCATCACCTTAATCTGGGTGCTGTATCGCCTGACGCGCTTACGCTATATCAACTGGCGTCAGACTAAAATGAATGCGGCACAACCAGTAACCCCGACGGAGAATTCATGAGCCAACAGGACGACATTCAGGCGGCGGAGCGCGAGCGCACCAACCGCCGACGCATTCTTTCTATCGCCGCTGGCAGCGGCATTGTCATCGTCGGCGTGCTGGTGATCCTCTATGCCTGGCAGCTGTGGCCGTTCACCAGCACCGTTCAGTCCACGGAAAACGCCTACGTGCGTGGCCAGGTAACCTTTATCAGCCCGCAGGTGAATGGCTATCTGACTGAAGTGAACGTGGTGGATTTGCAGCCAGTGACCAAAGGCCAACTGCTGATGACCATCGACGATCGTATCTATCGTCAGCGCGTGCATCAGGCGCAGGCGCAGCTGGATATGAAAATCGCCGCGCAGAACAACAACCAGCAGCAACGTAAAAGTGCCGAAGCCAATATTCTCAGCAATAAAGCGGCGCTGGAAAATGCCAAAGCGCAGGCGCTGAAAAGCAGCCTCGATCTCAAGCGCGTTGAGAATCTGGCGGCTGATGGCTCGCTGTCGGTACGTGAGCGCGACGCCGCGCGCGCGGCAAATGCCCAGGCGCAGGCACAGTTGCGTCAGGCGGATGCGCAGGTGGCCGTTTCACAACAGAATCTGCAAACCGTGGTGGTGAATCGCGCGTCACTGCAGGGCGATGTTGCCAGTGCGCAGGCGGCGCTGGAGTTGGCAAATATCGACCTGGCGAATACGCGCATCATCGCGCCAGACAGCGGCCAGCTCGGTCAGCTGTCGGTGCGCAAAGGCAGCTATGTGACCGCCGGCACGCGTTTGACATCGGTGGTGCCAGAAAACAAATGGATCATCGCGAATTTCAAGGAAACTCAATTGGCGCGCGTGCGTCCCGGTTTACCGGTGAATATCCGCGTCGATGCGCTGGACGGTAAGCACTACGATGGCCGCGTCGAGTTTATTTCGCCTGCCGCCGGTTCCGAATTCAGTGCTATCTCGCCGGATAACGCCACCGGCAACTTTGTGAAAATTGCCCAGCGCATTCCGGTGCGCATCAAAATTTTGAATGACGATCTGCAAGCACTGCGTCCGGGCATGTCAGTGGAAGTGAGCATTGATACCGCCGCAGAGCCGCACAAGGATGCGCCATGAGGCGCTTACTGTTAGCCGCGTGCATGGCATTAATGGTGGGCGGCTGTGCGACGGAAGTAGAAAAAGCGCCGTCATCGTTGCCGATTCCTGAGAGCTGGCGTCAGCAGGTGGGCCCGCATGCGCTGCCGGAGGCGCAATGGTGGCAGAACTTTGGCGATGCCAATCTTAATCGCCTTGTCACGCAGGCGCTGCAGCACAACAGCGATGTCCTCACCGCGCGTTCACGCGTGGATCAATACCGTGCCGAGTTGCGTGCCGCGCAGGGCGATAATTTCCCAACGCTGTCGGCGGGCGTGGCGGCTACGCATCAGCGTGCGCTGTCGGCGGCCACCGGTCAGCCGTATGAAAACGCGGTATTTCAGGGATTGCTGCAGGCCAACTACGAGGTGGATTTATGGGGCAGCCGCAGCAACAGCATTCGCGCTGCGGAAGCTTCGCTGGATGCGCAGCGTGCTGCCGCTTCTGCTGCTGAGCTCACCGTCGCCAGTTCGGTGGCATCGGGCTACCTCAGCTTGTGCGCGCTGGATGAACAGCTGCGCGTAACCCAGGCAACGCTGGCGACACGCAAAAACTCGCTCAACCTGGCGCAGCGCCAGTTTGAAACCGGCTACACCTCGCGGCTTGAATGGATGCAGGCCGCCTCGGAATATCAAACCGCCAAAGCGCAGATCCCGCAGTTGCAGCATCAGATCGAGCAGCAGGAGAACGCGCTTAGCGTGCTGGTGGGCATGAATCCGCGCCAAATTGCGCGCAGCAGCCAGTTCGACCACATCAAGCCGCAAACCCTGCCATCGCTGCTGCCGTCGCAGTTGCTGAATCGCCGTCCCGATATTGTGCAGGCGCAGCGCCAGCTGCTGGCCGCCGACGCGTCACTGGCGTCAACCCAGGCCAAACTGTTGCCGTCGCTCAATCTCACCGCCAGCGGCACCTTGCAAAGCAGCGAACTGCATCAGCTGCTGGATAATCCGTTCCGTCTGTGGAGCATTGGCGGCAGCATTCTGGCTCCGCTGCTGAATCGCGAAGCGCTAACTGCTCAGGTGGATGTGGCGATGGCGACGCGTAATCAGGCGCTGTACGGTTATGAAAAAGTGGTGCGTAACGCCTTCTCCGACGTGGATAACGCGCTGGATGCCATTCGCCGTAGCGAGGAGCAGCTGGCGGAGTTGCAGAAACAGGAGAGTTATGTGGCGGAAGCGTATCGCATTGCCCACAACCGTTACCAAAATGGTTACGCCTCTTATCTGGATGAGCTGGACGCCCAGCGCACGCTGTTCAGCACTCAGCTGAATATCGTGTCAGTAAAAAATACGCTGCTGTTAGCGCAAATCGATCTATATCGTTCGCTCGGCGGCGGCTGGCAGGGTTAAACATCATGTCGCAAGGCCATTTTTCGGTAGAAATTCCGCCGTAAAACGGCCTGCGTCTGGTTTTAAATCGGCAGTAAACGATTCTAAAGTCATTCATGCTTCTTTTTACTTGTCTTTACAAATAATGTTATTATCCGCCCGCTTTACACAGTCTGAACGGAACAGTGTTGGTAAGTTTACCAGCGCGGTCGCTCACTTGAGCGGCATGCAAAGACAGGGGAAGAAAAGGAAATGATGAATAAAAAAATCGGTTTTGCGTTGTTAGTTACTGCGGTCCTGTTAACCGGCTGTGCGCCGCGTACCGCGCCGATCCAGAATGTTAGCCAGACCGTGGGTCAGAGCTACTCGGATGAGCAAATGAAGCAAGCTATCGTCCAGGCGGGCGCCGCTAACCATTGGGTGATGACGCCAGCGGGTCCGGGCGTGATGAATGGTCACCTGGCCGAGCGCGGACATACCGCGGATATTCGCGTGAACTACACCGCGAACAGTTATCAAATTCAGTATGTCAGCAGCCAGAATCTGAAAGCAGGCAGCGGTCAGATTCACCGCAACTATAACCGCTGGATTCAGAACCTGAGCCAGGGCATCCAGACGCGACTGGCGGTCGAAGCCGCTAAATAAGCGCGAAGCGTGATTGCTGACATAATGTTGTAAAGTTAGCCGTAACGCTGCCGAAATAGAAACAGGCGGGCCACGTGCCCGCCTTGTTAATCGGCGACATCCGCATGGGATGACGGGTATAGAGAGCAAGGAAGGGATGCCGCGCAGCGAAAACCGGACCATCCCTGAGGCTGAAGAAAGAATACAGGTATGAAACTCGCTTACTCCCTTGTTGACTGGCACGCCATCGCGCCGGGCAACAGCACCGCAGAAGAGTGGCAACGTTGGGCGCAACAGGCACCGGCGTTAGATGCCACGCAACCTATCGCGAAACCCCAATTTTTGCCGATGATGACCGCGCGTCGTCTCAGCGCCGGCAGCCGTGCTGCGGTTGAGTGCGGGCTGGCGTTATTGGCGCGGCACAGCGTGGACGCCATCGTCTTCACCAGTCGCCACGGCGAACTGGAGCGTAATCTGCGCATTCTCACCGCGCTGGCGGAACAGCAAGCGCTGTCGCCCACCGATTTCGCCATGTCGGTTCACAACTCAGCGGTGGGCAGTTTGACCATCGCCGCGCGTCAGCCGTTGGTTTCATCCTCGGTTTCGGCCGGTATTGATAGCTTCCAGCAAGGATTGATAGAAGTGGCGGCGCTGCATCAGGCGGGTTATGCGCAGGTGCTGCTGGTGGATTTTGACGGCGTGGTGCCGGATTACTACCGTCCGTGGCTACCGGAAATCGATCGCTTTAATGCGCCGTACGCGGTAGCGCTGCTGCTACGGGCGGGCGAGGCATGGCGTTGCGAAGCGCAGGCCGGCAAACCCGCTGAGCTGCACAACCCTCTGCCGCAAAGTCTGCAATTTCTGGCGGCGATGCTGCACAACACGCCACGTTTTAGCGTGGCCGGCGAGCGCCATCAGTGGCACTGGGAGCGTCTGCATGGTGGATAATTCGCTGACCGAGGCGCGTCCCGGTTTCAACTATTACTGGCGGCTGGTGATGACCGCCGTCAGCTTTACGCTGTTCAGCGTGGGCGGCCTGCTACTGTCGCTGATTTGGTTCAATCTGCTGTTACTGGTGCAGCGTGATGGCCTGCGCCGTCGCCATATCGCCCGCAGCAGCATCGCCTGGAGCTTCCGCTGCTTCCTGCGTTTCTGCCGCTTTGTCGGGGTTTACGATTACCAGATCATCGGCGCAGAACAGCTGCGTCAGGATCGCGGCTGCCTGATCGTCGCCAACCATCCGTCACTGATCGATTACGTGATGATCGCGTCGGTGCTGCCGGAGATGGATTGCCTGGTGAAAGCCGAGCTGCAGCACAACATTTTCTTCCGTGGCGTGATTCGCGCCGCCGATTACCTGATTAACAGCGAAGCCGATACGCTGCTGCCAGACAGCCAGCAGCGACTGGCGCGCGGCGATACCATTCTGATTTTCCCGGAAGGCACGCGCACACGTTATGGCGAGCCGCTGAAGCTGCAGCGCGGTGCCGCCAACATTGCGGTGCGCGCGGGCTGCGATTTGCGTGTGGTGCACATCAGCTGCACCGAGCGCATGCTCGATAAGCAAAGCCGCTGGTATCAGATTCCGCTGGTTAAACCGATTTTTACTGTACGCGTACAATCGCGTATTGCCAGCCACGCCTTTAGTGAGGCCGAAGAGGATTCGCAGCCGCTGGCCGCACGTCGTCTGACGCGTCATCTGCAACAGGCGCTGGTGCCTGAAGAGACCAACTAAGTTATGCAAGTACTGATTAACGACATCAAACAGATGATTATCGACACGCTGAATCTGGAAGATATCAGCCCTGACGACATCGAAACCGACGCACCGCTGTTTGGCGAGGGGCTGGGCCTCGATTCAATCGATGCGCTGGAGCTGGGACTGGCGGTGAAAAATCGCTTCGGCGTACAGCTCTCCGCCGAGAGTGAAACGTTGCGCGCGCACTTTTTTTCCGTGGCTACACTGGCCGCGTTTGTTGAACAACAGCAAGCCTGAGAGCAGTCAACATGATGAACAAAAACGAAATTTACCAGGAAGTGGCTTCGCTGCTCACCTCGCTGTTTGAAATTGAGCCGGATGATATTCGTCCGGACGCCCGCCTGTATGAAGACCTCGAGCTGGATAGCATCGATGCGGTCGATATGGTGGTGCATCTGCAAAAGCGTACTGGCCGTAAGATCAAACCGGAAACCTTCCGCGCGGTGCGTACCGTGCAGGATGTGGTGGATGCCGTCGATCAACTGATGCGCGACGAAGCCTGATCGCATGCTGCTGCGGCTGCTAAACGGAGCGGCGCTGCTGGCGTGGCCGTTTCTGGTGTGGTTAACCCTCACCCAGCCACAGTGGCGCGGCGTAACGGGCCTGCTGGCGCTGCTGTTTGTGCTGCGCGTCTGGACGCTGCGCCGCGCCGCCGGGCCGATGGCGCGCGTGATGCTACTGCTGGCGCTGGTGGGCAGCGCGTTATGCCTCGCCAGCCTGCTGCTGCGATCGCAACATCTGCTGCTGTGGTATCCGCTGGTGGTCAATGCATCGATGCTGCTGCTGTTTGGCGCGTCGCTGTGGAGCCCCATGCCGCTAGTGGAACGGCTGGCACGGCTGCGCGAACCGGATCTGCCGCCGCGCGCGGTGCGTTATACCCGCCGCGTAACGCAAGTGTGGTGCGGCTTTTTCATCTTCAACGGCAGCGTGGCGTTGCTCACCTGCCTGCTCAATGATGTCACGCTTTGGACACTCTGGAATGGGTGCATCAGCTATCTGCTGATGGGCACGCTGATGGGCGGCGAATGGCTGCTGCGTCAGCGCATAAGGAAACAGGCATGAACTTACATAGCCTCCGCGACTGGCTCAGCGCGCCGGATCGCATGGTGGCCTGGCACGGCCAACAGCAACATACGCTGCACACCTTGCGTCAGCAGGTGCGGGCGCTGGCCGATCGGCTGCAAAACCAGCCCGGCCAATATTGGGCGCTGTGCTTTGATAACAGCTATGCGTTTACCGCCGCGCTGCTGGCGCTGTGGCACGCCGGTAAAACGCCGGTGATCCCCGGACACTGTCGCGCGGCCCAGCTGGAAGAGATGGCCGACAGCCTGGATGGCGTGATCAGCGATATGCCGCTGGCAGTCGCGCTGCCGCAGCTGCGCTGGGACGGCGCGCTGGCGAGCGGTGCGTTACCGCCGATCGCCGCCGACGCCACGCTGGTGTTGTTCACCTCTGGTTCGACCGGCACGCCGCGTCGCGTAGTGAAATCGCTGCGCGCGCTGGATCTTGAAGCCCGCTGGCTCTCCAGCTTGTGGGGCGCACGCTTACGTGATTGCCATGTGATTGCCTCCGTCAGCCATCAACATCTGTATGGCCTGAGTTTTCGCATCGTGCTGCCGATGGCGTTGGGTTTACCCTTTGCCGCGCAGCAAATTTTCTACAGTGAACAGCTGGCCGATCATCCACCCGATCGTCGCTACGCGTTTATCAGCAGCCCAGCGTTTCTGCGGCGTCTCGATCCGGCATTGGCCGGGCCGCGCTGCGAACTGATCGTGTCCGCCGGTGGTGCGTTGCCGTGGACGGCGGCGCAGCATGCGCAACAGGCGCTGAGCTGCACGGTTGATGAAATTTATGGCAGCACCGAAACCGGCGTGATTGGCTGGCGCTGCGCCCACGAGGAGAACGCGCTGTGGCACTGTTTCCCGCAGATCACCTTGCGTGAGCAGGACGCCGGACGCTGGCGGGTATTTTCCGCCTTGCTGGAAACCGACGCCGGTTGCGCGCTCGACGATAGTATCGTGCAGCAGCCGTCCGGCCAGTTTCAGCTGGCGGGACGTCAGGATCGCGTGGTGAAGATCGAAGATAAACGCGTATCGCTGAGTGAAATTGAACGCCGCCTGCTGGCGTTGCCCGGCGTGGAAGATGCCGCCGCGCTGGCGATTCAGCGTCACGGTCGTCACGCGATTGGCGTGGTGCTGGCGCTGCCTGAGATGCTGGATGCGGCGACGCTGCATCAGCTAAAAATTGAGTGGAAACGCGCCCTGCAACCCTGGCTGGAGCCGGTGGCGATTCCGCGCTATTGGCGCGTGGTGACGTCGATTCCTGTCACCGCACAAAGTAAACGCGCCTGGCCACAAATTGAGGAGTTATTTGATGCTGCCGGTTGAACTGCATGCCGAACATCAGGGCGATGCACTGATATTTCGCCTGCACGTTGTTGCCGATCTCTTTTGGTTTCGCGGCCATTTCCCGACGCTGCCAATTCTGCCCGGCGTGGCGCAGCTCGACTGGGCGCTGCATTACGGCCTGACGCGTTTAGCCATCGGTAAATCTTTCGCTGCGATTGACAATATCAAGTTCCAGCAGCCGGTGCCGCCGGATGCCGAGCTGGCGTTACAGCTGCAGTGGCAGGCAGAAAAATCGCTGCTCAGTTTCAGCTACAGCCTGATCAACGGCGACGTGGCGACGGTGGCCAGCAGCGGGAAGATCCGCCTGTGTTGAGTTCTCACTTCACGCCTTGTGTGCTGATTCCCTGCTATAACCACGGCGCGATGCTGGCGTCGGTGCTGGCGCGGCTGGCACCGTTCAACTTGCCGGTGATTCTGGTGGATGACGGCAGCGATGCCACCACCAAACAGCTGATTGCGGCGCTGGAGGCACCGCAGTTGCGGGTGCTGACGCTACCCCACAATCAGGGCAAAGGCGCGGCGGTGATTGCCGGGATGCGCGCGGCGGCGGCGGCGGGTTACAGCCACGCGCTGCAACTCGATGCCGATGGTCAGCATCAGGTGGAAGACACGCCGCGTATGCTGGCCGAAGCGCAGCGTTATCCGCACTGTCTGATCTCCGGTCAGCCGCTTTACGACGCCTCGATTCCCAAATCGCGCCTCTATGGCCGCTACATCACCCATTTCTGGGTGTGGGTGGAAACGCTGTCGTTCTCGCTGAAAGACAGCATGTGCGGCTTCCGCGTCTATCCGCTCGCGCCATCGCTGGCGTTGTGCGATCGCCATCCAATTGGTCAGCGCATGGATTTCGACACCGAAATCATGGTGCGCCTCTATTGGCAGGGCACGCCGAGCCGTTTTATCACCACGCGCGTGACCTATCCGGCCAGCGGCGTATCGCACTTTGATGCGCTGCGGGACAACCTGCGCATCTCATGGATGCACACGCGGCTGTTCTTCGGCATGTTGCCACGCATCCCGAAGTTACTGCGTCAGCGTAGTGATGCGCAACACTGGTCTGCAACGCCGGAACGACGCGGGCAGAGCGGTTTGCGCTTTATGCTGTGGCTCTATCGCCGCGCCGGACGCTTGCCTTTTATCTTGCTGCTGTGGCCGGTGGTGGCGGTTTACTGGCTAACCGGACGCACCGCGCGCGCCGCCTCGCAGCAGTGGCTGAAGCGAGTGCGGGCGATGGCGCAGCAGCAGAACATCGCGCTGCCTGCGCCGCTCAGCAGCTATCGTCACTTTCTGCGTTTCGGCTACAGCATGCTGGATAAAGTCGCTAGCTGGCGCGGTGATCTGCAATGGGGGCGCGACATTGATTTCGCGCCAGGTGCGGAAGCCACCATTCGCGCCGCCGAGGGCAAAGGCCATCTGATTCTGGCCTCGCATCTCGGTGATATCGAAGCCTGCCGCGCGATGGCCAAACAGGTCAGCGGATTGGTGATTAATGCGCTGGTGTTTACAGACAATGCGCAACGCTTCCGCGAGGTGCTGGAGAGCATTGCACCGCAGGCGGGCGTCAATCTGCTGCCGGTCACCGACATCGGTCCGGATACCGCCATTCTGCTGCAGCAAAAACTCGATGCCGGTGAATGGGTGGCGATTGTTGGCGATCGTACCGCCGTGCATCGCCAGCGCGGCGGCGAGCGTCGCGTGGTGTGGAGTGAATTTATGGGCCATCCTGCACCGTTTCCCCAGGGACCGTTTGTGCTGGCGGCGGCGTTGCGCTGTCCAGTGCTGCTGATGTTCGCCCTGCGCGAACAGGGGCGATTGCGGGTGCACTGCGAAGCCTTTGCCGATCCGCTCTCGCTGCCGCGCGCCCAGCGCCAGCAGGCGTTACAGGCCACCGTCGATCGCTACGCCGAACGGTTACAACAGCACGCGCTGATGGCGCCGCTGGATTGGTTTAACTTTTACGATTTCTGGACGTTGCCCGAGGAGAAAAGCCGCGATGAGTGAAAGCAACTACCGCGCTGAGGTGGACATTACCGTGTCGTTTCACGACTGCGATCCGATGGGCGTGGTGTGGCACGGCAACTATTTCCGCTTTTTTGAAGTGGCGCGCGAAGCCTTGCTGCGCAGCGTCAATTACAGCTACGGCGAAATGGCCGCCAGCGGCTACGTCTGGCCGGTGGTCGATACCCATGTGAAATACCGCCAGCCGCTGCGCTGCGAAGAGGTGGTCCGCGTCGTCGCCAGTATCAGCGAATACGAAAACCGTTTACGCATTGATTATGTGATCCGCAACGCGGCGGGGCAGGTGACCACCAAAGCACACACGCTTCAGGTGGCGGTCAATGCAGCGACGCAGGAGATGTGTTTTGTCTCGCCCGATATTCTGTTTGAACGCCTGGGAGTGAAACCGTGATCAGAACCCTTTGTCTGCTGCTGCTGGTGATCTGCGCCAACGCCAGCGCGGTCACGCTCGAGCAGTTGCAACAGCGCTTTGCCAGCCAACCGGTGATCCGCGCCAATTTTGTTCAGGTGCGCACCATTGCCGGCATGGCGCAGCCGCTGGTGTCACGCGGTCAGTTGCTGATCGCCCAGCAGCAGGGTTTGTGGTGGCAGCAAGCCACGCCGTTCCCGCTGATGCTGATCCTTGATGATAAGCGCATGGTGCAGAGCATGAGCGGTCAGCCGCCGCAGGTGATCACCGCCGACAGCAATCCGCAGATGTTCCAGTTCAACCATCTGTTGCGCGCGCTGTTCCAGGCAGATGAAAAGGTGCTGCGTGAGAATTTTGCGCTCGATTTCCACGATCTGGGCAACAATCGCTGGCAACTTGGTTTGACGCCGAAAGCCGCGCCGCTAAATAAGATCTTTAACCGTATCGATCTGCAAGGCGAGGCGTTTCTTAATCGCATCACGCTGGATGATAAGCAGGGCGATAAAACCGAGATCACCCTTAGCGCTACCCGCACCGAACCGAAACAGTTAACCGATGAAGAGCGAGCCCGTTTTGCCCCAGCGCAGTGAAAAAACCGTTGCGCTGCTGTGGCTGGCGGTGTGCCTGACGTTAGCGGTGGCGCTGGCGGTTTTGCTGCCGCGCAGCCAGCTGAATAGCAGCGTGCTGGCGTTATTGCCGCAGCAAAACCTCGGCCAGGCACCAGCGGAGATCCAGCACGGCTTTATGCAGCGCCTCGATCGTCAGCTGGTGTGGCTGGTAAGTGCCAACGATCACCACGGCGATGCGGTTGCGGCCTGGTGGCAAGCGCAGCTGCAAGCCTTGCCGATGCTGAAACAGGTGAGCGGAGCGCTGGATGACGATCAGATGCAGCGCTGGGGCGCCTATGCGTTTCAACATCGCAACGGCTTGATCGATGCGGCCACGCGCGCGCGCCTGCAGAACGGTGGTAACGCGCAGGCCGACTGGATTCTGGCGCAGCTGTTCTCGGCTTTCGCGGGCGTCGGTAGCAAAGAGATCGGCCACGATCCGCTGCTGCTGGTGCGCGGCGCACAGCTGGCGATGCAGCAGAACGCTAATAAAATGCTGCTGCATAACGGCTGGCTGACGGTCAAGGATGCGCAGCAGCGCCGCTGGTATTTCCTGCACGGCGAGCTGGCGAGCAATGCTTTCAGTATCAAAGAGAGCCATCAGCTGGTGACCGCGCTCAATCAGCTGGAGCAACAGCTGAAAACCCGCTGGCCGGATGCGCAACTGCTGACACGTGGCACGGTGCTGTTTAGCGACGATGCCAGCCAGCGCGCGCAGCATGATGTCGAAACCCTCGGCAGCGCAACGTTAGCGGGATTGCTGCTGCTGGTGTGGCTGGTGTTCCGTTCATTACGGCCGCTGGCGCTCTGTGCATTGTCGGTGGCGATGGGCGCGATGGCGGGCACGGTGCTGACGCTGCTCTGTTTTGGTGAGCTGCATCTCACCACCTTAGTGATGAGCCTCAGCATTGTGGGTATCTCGGCCGATTATACGCTCTACTATCTGACGGAACGCATGGTGCACGGCGAGCAAGCCACGCCGTGGCAAAGTTTGCATAAGGTGCGCGGCACGCTGTTGCTGGCGCTCGGCACCACGGCGATTGCCTGGCTGTTGATGCTGCTGGCACCGTTCCCCGGCTTGCGCCAGCTGGCGGTATTTGCCGCCAGCGGATTAAGTGCTTCCTGCCTGACGGTGATCTGTTTTTATCCGTGGCTGGTACGCGGTTTACCGGTGCGGCCGATTCCGGCGATGGTATGGCTGGCGCGCTGGCTGGCCGCGTGGCGGCGCAATAACGGGCTGAAGCGCGGCTTACCGGCGCTGGTGGCGATCTATGCGCTGAGCGGCATGCTACAACTCAAGGTCGATGATGATATTGCCCATCTGCAAAGCGCCCCGGCGCAGCTGTTAGCGCAGGATCGTCAGCTGGCGCAACTCACCGGTCAGCAGGCCGATCAAACCTGGTTTGTGGTGTGGGGCGATGATGAACAGCAAGCACTGCAACGGCTGAGCGCGCTGGCACCCAAGCTGCAACAGGCGCAGCAGCAAGGCTGGTTCAAAAGTTATCGCGTGCTGCCGCTCAGTTCGCTGGCGCAGCAGCAGCAGGATGTAGCGCTGCTACAGCAGGCTGCACCAACCATTCTGGATCGATTGAAGCAGGCGGGCATTACTGTAGCGAATGCTAATCTCAGCGCCATGCCGGTGACCGCCGCCGACTGGCTGGCGAGCCCGCTGAGTGAAGGCTGGCGGCTGCTGTGGCTGTCGCTGCCGGACGGACGCAGCAGCGTGCTGGTGCCGATCGGCGGCGTTAAAAACAGCGCCGCGTTGCAGCAGCTGGCATCCCAGCAGGCGGGTGTCAGTTGGGTTGATCGCAAGGCCAGCTATGATGAACTGTTCCGCTTCTGGCGCACGCTGCTGAGCGGATTGCTGGCGTTGGCATTATTGCTGATTACCGGCAGCTATATGCTACGACTGGGCGTGAAAGCCGGGATGCGCAGCGCGCTGCCGTCGTGGCTGTCGCTGGCGGCGGCGCTGGCGACGCTGGGCTGGATCGGCGCGAGCCTCAATCTGTTTGCCTTGCTGGCGCTGATTCTGGTGCTGGGCATCGGCATCAACTACACGCTGTTCTTCAGCAATCCGCGCGGCACGCCGTTAACCTCCATGCTGGCGGTGACGCTGGCGATGATGACCACACTGTTAACGCTCGGTATGCTGGTATTCAGCAGCACCGCCGCCATCAGTGGTTTTGGTACCGTGCTGTGCAGCGGGATTTTTTGTGCATTCTTGCTGGCGCCGCTGGCGCTGGCTCCGGGGAAAAGGAAGCAACGATGAAAATGGGCATTTTGCTGCTGTTAAGCCTGCTGTTAAGCCTGCTGTTAAGCCTGCTGGTAAGCGGCTGCGCGCAGCATCAGAGCGACCTCAACCGGCCAACCGCGTGGCTGAAACCGGGCGTGCGCGTCACGCTGCCGGCGCCGGGCATCTCGCCCGCGTTTCAGCAGCAGCAGTTGCTGACCGGCCACGCCAAAGGCAAAACCCAGTCGCTGCTGGTGCTGCTGAGCGCGGATTCACAGCAGCTGAGCCTCGCCGGTTTGTCATCGCTTGGCATTCGCCTGTTCCGCGTCACTTATGATAAAAACGGCATTCACACGCAGCAGATGATGGCGCTGCCGGAAATGCCGCCCGCCAGTCAGGTGTTGGCGGATGTGATGCTGAGCCACTGGCCGATCAGCGCGTGGCAGCCGCAGTTGCCGCGTGGCTGGACGCTGACCGACATCGACGATCGGCGCGAGCTGCGCGATCCCGCTGGCAAGGTGGTAACGCTGATTCGCTATCTGCAGAGCGGCGAGTTGCGTGAGCCGATCAGCATCGATCAACGTGCGTTTGGTTATCAGATTCAAATCCAACATCTGGATGCCTCATCATGATTTACATCTCCGCCTTTGGCATGGTGAATGCGCTGGGCAATAACCTGGCGCACATCGCCACACAGTTGCAAGCGGGCCACGCGCCCGGCATGCAACCGCGCGACGGCTGGCTGCAAGACGGCAAACATTGCTGGCTGGGTGAAGTGCAGGGCGCGTTGCCGCTGATTCCTGCTGCGCTGGCGGCGCATAACACCCGCAACAATCAGCTGCTGCTGGCCGCGCTGGCGCAGATACGCCCGGTAGTGGATGCGGCGATCGCGCAATATGGGCGCGATCGCGTGGCGATTGTGCTTGGCACCAGCACCTCCGGCGTTGATGAAGGCGATCGTCAGGTGGATGACGCCTTGTCGGGCTACGATTACCGCATGCAGGAGCTTGGCGATCCATCACGCTTCCTGGCGCATTTTTTAGCGCTGGACGGTCCGGCTTACACCATTTCGACTGCCTGCTCATCCAGTGCGCGCGCCATAATCAGCGGCCAACGTTTGATTGATGCTGGTTTAGCGGACGTGGCGCTGGTGGGCGGCGCGGATTCGCTAAGTCGTATGCCGATTAACGGCTTCGCCAGCCTGGATTCACTCTCTGAACGTCACTGCGCGCCGTTTAGCGCCGATCGCGACGGCATTTCGATTGGTGAAGCTGCCGCGCTGCTGCTGCTGACGCGCGAAAAGCAGCCGCTGGCGCTGCTCGGCTGCGGTGAATCGTCGGACGCGTGGCACATGTCGGCACCGCATCCTGAAGGCGTCGGCGCCGAGCGCGCTATGCTGATGGCGCTGCAACAGGCGGGTTTACAGCCGCAGGATGTCGGTTACATCAACCTGCACGGTACCGCCACGCCGCTGAACGATCAGGTGGAATCTGCGGTGATTCACCGCCTGTTTGGCGATCGCGTGCCGTGTAGCTCAACCAAACACCTGACCGGCCACACGCTGGGCGCGGCGGGCGCCACCGAAGCGGCTTTAGCCGCACTGATTCTGCAGCAGCATCTGCCGCTGCCGCCACAGGATTTCTCGCTGGCGGCACGCGATACTTCGCTGCCGGCATGCGGTTTGATCACCGCACCACAGCCTTTGGCGCGCCCGGTGATTGCCTCAAATTCGTTTGCTTTTGGCGGGAACAATACCTGCCTGATTTTAGGAAAGCCTCATGAGTGATTTTCTGCCGGTAGGTGCTTATCTGCCGCATCGCGCGCCGATGCTGCTGCTGGATCGCGTCATCCAGGTTAGCGACGACAGCGTGATCTGCGAAGTCAGTATCAACGCGACAGGCGTGCTGGCCCCTTTTCTCACCGCACAGGGCGATTTACCGGCGTGGTACGGCGTGGAAATCATGGCGCAGACCGTTGGCGTCTGGTCGGGCTTTCATGCGCGTCAGCGCGGCGGCGATGAGATTCGTCCCGGCATGCTGCTTGGCGGACGCGGTTATCGTGCCAGCAGCGCCGCTTTCGCCGCCAACAGCACGCTGCGCGTTGAAATGCGTCTGCTGATGCGTGACGACCGATTGGGCAGCTTCGAAGGGGAGATCCGCTGCGGCGAGGCGATCATCGCCAGCGGGCGGCTGAATACCTATCAGCCCAATGAATACGAGTTAATTCAATTGCAACAAGGAGTTCAGCCATGACACGCAGCGTTTTAGTGACCGGCGCAAGTAAAGGTATTGGCCGCGCCATCGCATTGCGTCTGGCGCAGGATGGCTTTGAAATGGTGGTGCATTATCATCGCGACAGCGCCGGTGCCGCGCAGACGCTGGCTGAGATTGAGGCGGCAGGCGGATGTGGGCGCACCTTGCAGTTTGACGTGGCGCAGCGCGATGCCACACGCAGCGCACTGGAACAGGATATCGCCGCACACGGCGCCTACTACGGCGTGGTGAGCAATGCGGGCATCACGCGCGATGCGGCGTTTCCGGCGCTGACCGATGACGAGTGGGACAGCGTGATCCACACCAATCTCGACAGCTTCTACAACGTGATTCATCCGTGCGTGATGCCGATGATTGGCCTGCGCAAGGGCGGACGTATTATTACGCTCTCCTCGGTATCGGGGATCATGGGCAATCGCGGCCAGGTCAACTACAGCGCGGCCAAAGCCGGCATTATCGGTGCCACCAAAGCGCTGGCGATTGAGCTGGCGAAACGCAAAATCACCGTTAACTGCATCGCACCCGGCTTGATTGATACCGGCATGACCGATCTTGAGCCGCTGGTGATTGACGAGGCGATGAAGCTGATCCCGATGAAGCGCATGGGCGCGGCGGATGAAGTCGCCGGACTGGCCAGCTACTTAATGTCGGACATCGCGGGCTACGTCACGCGTCAGGTGATTTCAATCAATGGAGGTATGCTGTGATTCAGCGTGTAGTGGTAACCGGCATGGGCGGTGTGACCGCTTTTGGTGAGCGCTGGAGCGCAGTGGCTGAGCGGATCAAACAGGGCAAAAATGCGGTGCGCCATATGCCGGAATGGCAGATTTACGACGGCTTGCATACGCTGCTCGGCGCGCCGGTGGACGACTTTACGCCGCCAGCGCATTACACGCGCAAACGCATTCGTTCGATGGGGCGCGTCTCACTGATGGCGACGCGCGCCACCGAACTCGCGTTAGAGCAGGCCGGTTTGATCGACCATCCAGTGCTGACCAGCGGTGAAACCGGCATTGCCTACGGCTCCTCAACCGGCAGCACCGGACCGGTGAGTGAGTTCGCCACCATGCTGACGGAAAAACACACCAACAACATCACCGGCACTACTTACGTGCAGATGATGCCGCACACCACCGCCGTCAATGCGGGCCTGTTCTTTGGCCTGCGCGGCCGGGTGATCCCGACGTCCAGCGCCTGTACGTCGGGCAGCCAGGCGATCGGTTATGCGTGGGAAGCGATTCGTCACGGTTATCAAACCGTGATGGTGGCGGGTGGAGCGGAAGAGCTGTGTCCATCCGAAGCGGCGGTGTTTGACACGCTGTTCGCCACCAGCCAGCGTAACGACGCGCCGCACACGTCGCCCGCGCCGTTCGACCAGCAGCGCGACGGATTAGTGATTGGCGAAGGTGCAGGCACCTTGATCCTCGAATCGCTGGAACATGCGCAGGCGCGCGGAGCCACCATTTATGCCGAGCTGGTGGGTTTCCACACCAACTGCGATGCCGCGCATATCACCCAGCCGCAGCGTGAAACCATGCAGATTTGTATCGAGCGCGCGCTGAAAACCGCCGGCGTCACGGCGGAGCAGATTGGCTATATCAATGCCCACGGCACCGCCACCGATCGCGGCGATATCGCCGAGAGTCAGGCCACCGCAGCGATCTATGGCAACAGCACGCCAATCTCTTCGCTGAAAAGCTACTTTGGCCATACGCTGGGCGCGTGCGGGGCGCTGGAAGCCTGGATGAGCATTGAGATGATGCGTGAAGGCTGGTTTGCGCCGACGCTGAACCTGTCGCAACCGGCCGCTGAATGCGGTGAACTTGATTACATCATCGGTGAAGCGCGCCAGATTGAGACAGATTACATCCAATCCAATAACTTCGCCTTTGGCGGGATTAACACTTCGCTGGTGTTTAAACGCTGGCGCGAAGGCTGATAGCAGGTCGCCATGAATGGCGCTTGTTAGTTAAGTCCGCGACGAACGCATGCCGGCTGCTTCGGTACATGTTGTTGAAAAGGGCACAGTTGCCAGAGGCGCTGGCGCGTCTGCTGCGGCAAAAGGGCTATTCGCAGCGCTGAGGCTTTTACGTTGGGCCAGGAGCCTCACGCATGGATGCGTGAGGCAGTTCGGGGTCGGCCAGGGAAGGCCGATCCGCGAACGGTCCGTTGGCACGACGTGGAAGCCGAAGGCACCGCGCTAGCGGCGCGAGGACGGCCCGTGACGCAGCAGATGTGTCAGAGCCCGCTACCTAGTCAAAGCAAAACCCTTTCTTCAGTGATAAGCATTGGTCGCCATGAATGAATGGCGACCCTACAAGACCGGGCAGGGTACCTATTGCACCACTCCTCCATGATATGAAGGTAAAAAGTGGGATTTTTCTTGCTTTCGCACAACGACTGCGCATAATCGCAAACCGCAATAATAATGATTATCACTTCGTTTGCATTAGGGGATCCCATGCGCGCTATGCCTTTCAATCCCGGACTGAAACCGACACTGTTGGCCGTAATGGTCAGCGCCGGTTGTTTGCCAGTGATGGCTGCTACCACCAACACCACAACCTCCACTGACGCGAAAAACGAGCAGCAGACGCTGACCGTGACCGCGACACCGCAAACCGATTTTAAACCAGGCGGCAACGATCTGGTACCGGCTTTCCTCGATGGCCAGGTTGCACACGGCGGCCGCCTTGGCATGCTGGGTGAGCAAAACGCCATGGACGTGCCGTTTAACGTCATTGGTTTTACCTCGAAAATGATTCAGGATCAGCAGGCGCAAACCATCGGTGACGTGGTGCGCAACGATGCTGGCGTGCAGAATCTGAAAGGCTACGGCAACTTTGCCGAGAGCTATCGCATTCGTGGCTTCAAGCTGGACGGCGATGCCATGACCTACGGCGGCCTGGCGGGTATCGTGCCGCGTCAGGTGATGGATGCCTCGCTGATTGATCGCGTGGAGATCTTCAAAGGGGCTAACGCCTTGCTGAACGGTTCGGCGGAGAGCGGCGTCGGCGGCATGATTAACCTCGAGCCGAAGCACGCTGATGATACGCCGCTGACGCGCATCGGGGTGGATTACACGTCCGGTTCCCAGGTGGGCGGCACCGCCGATATTGGTCGTCGTTTTGGCGACAACAACCAGTTTGGCGTGCGGCTGAATGCGGTTAACCGCGAAGGCGGCACCGAGGTAGATGGCGAGAAAAAACGCACCACCGCTGCGTCACTCGGCCTGGATTATCGTGGCGATCGTCTGCGTACGTCGCTCGACGTTGGCTACCAGAAAAAGACCTTCCACGATGCGCGTAACGGCGTCAACATCAGCGGCATCGATTTCATTCCTGATGTGCCGTCCAACGCGAAAAACTACAGCCAGAAGTGGGTGTTCAGCGATATCGAGTCGGAGTTTGGTCTGGCGAAAGCCGAATACGATCTGACCGATCATTGGACCGCCTATGCGGGCCTCGGCGCGCAGCACACACATGAAGTGGGCAACTACGGCATTCCGAAGATCCTCGACAGCGCCGGCAACGCCACCATTGGTCGCTTCCGCACCAATCGCGTGCAGGACAACATGAGCGGCATGGTTGGCCTGCGTGGTGATTTCACTACCGGTCCGGTGACGCATAAAGTGAATTTCGGTTATTCGGCGATGACCACGAATGCGAAAAACAGCTATCGCATGTCGTATGGCAACGATGCCAACGTGAATATTTATCACCCGCAGGATGTGGCTGAACCGGATAGCGTGTTCGCCGGTGGCGCTAAGTTCAGCGATCCGCTGACCACTTACCGTTCACGTTCGCAAGGCTACCTGCTGAGCGATACGCTGGGCTTCTTTGATGACACCTTGCTGGCAACCGTCGGCGCGCGTCATCAAAAAGTGGTGGTGCGTAACTACGGTTATGACGGCGTTGAAGATACCGCGACACGTTTCGACAGCAGCCGTTGGTTGCCGGCGTACGGTTTGCTGTATAAAGCCACGCAAAATATCTCGCTGTATGCCAACCATACTGAATCGCTGACGCCGGGCACCGCCGCGCCGTTTACCGCCACCAACTACGGTAGCGTGACCGGCATCGTGCATGCGAAGCAGAACGAAGTGGGTGTCAAAGCGGACTTTGGTCGCGTCGGCGGATCGCTGGCGCTGTTTGAAATCAAACAGCCGGTTGGCGTGCTGAACAATTCGGTCTACCAGCTGAATGGCGAGCAGCGCAACCGTGGCGTGGAGCTGAACATATTCGGTGAGCCGGTGCTGGGCCTGCGTCTTAACAGCAGCGCCACCTGGATCGATCCGGATATGACCAAAACCGGTGACAGCGATCAGGATGGCAAAAACGCCATCGGCGTACCGCGCTTCACTGCGGCGCTGGGTGCGGAGTATGACATCAAGCCGGTGGACGGTTTGACCGCCACAGCATTGCTGAACTACACCGGTTCACAATATGCCGACCTGGCAAACAACATGAAGCTGGATGATTACACCACGCTGGATTTGGGTCTGCGTTACCGCATGAAGGTTAACCAGAACGATATGGTGTGGCGCGTGGGCGTGGATAACGTCACGAATGAGAAATATTGGGCCAATGTTGATGACAGCGGCACCTATTTGTCGCAGGGTGAACCACGCACGGTGAAGGTTTCACTCAGCTACGATTTCTAATCTGCTCTCGAATGGGGCGCGCCTGCGCCCCATTATTTCTCCGCCAGAAATTTTCCTGTAACTTAGGGCGCATTGCATTACACTCTGTGCGGCAATCCTGCGCGAAAACTCGCCTTTATTTTTGAGTCATCATGAGTTCACCTGCACCACCAGACGACCACGACGAACCTTATCGGCAGCCGCTCGACGACGCGCTCTTCGCCATTGTGGTGCTTGCAGTCACTTCGGTTACGCTTATAATCTTCGTCCTGATGATTACGCTGTGGATGAGTTAAGGTCAGCACCGGGAAAAGGAAGCCTGTAAGGAGATGTCGATGGAATCCAGCGATGACAAACTGATCGCCATAATTGGCCTGCTCTCAGCCTGTTTAATTGGCGTGGTGTTTCTCTTCACCATGACCTGGCTCACCGACGTGCGTCACCCCGCGGATCCTTCACTCGATGTGCAAACCTGCCCGCAAAAACCCGCCACTACGCAACAGTCTTAGCTTTTTGTCTGCCAGTTCTGCCACTTAATCTGTTGACTGCGCAACTCCAGCGCCAGCGCCTCATGCAGGGTGCGATTGCCATTGGGATCGCCGAGGCCAAACAGCGCACCCGGTGAACGCCGATCGTCGGCCCACGCCGGATACTCCACCACCGGATAGAGTGAAATCCCTTCCAGCGCCACGCCGTGATCCAGCGCCAGACGCGCTTCTTCACTGATCTGCCGCAGCCAGGGCGCTCGCGCATCACCTTCGGCTCCGGTTTCGGCCAGAATCATCGGGCGCTGATAACGTTGCCAGCACTGCATTAACAAACGGTGCAGCGGTTGGCGCGTCGGATGGTCGATTGGCATGGTTTCGCCTGAGAAAAACCAGTGATTGTCGGGATAGTAATTAAGACCCAGAATATCGAGGAAATCCGCGCGGCCACCCAGTTCCGGCGCATCGCGTCCGCCAAGCCAATCCCAGGCTTCAAACTGCGCCTGATGCTGCGCGTCGGCGTAGGGTTTGCTGTCAGGATTATCGGGATGCGTCGCCACCTGCACCAGCGGATCGGTCAGCACAAAGCGGGCATCGGGATAAACCTCGCGAATGGCGTGCATCGCCGCCAGCGAGGCGCGCACTAATTGGCGCTTCAGCTCACGACCGCGATCGCTGGCGTAGGGATCGAGCCAGGAAACATCCGCGCCGGCCCACGACCAGAATGAGATCTGATTGATCGGCGTGAAAAAGGGCTTTTCGATGCCTTCATCGCGCATCAGTTGCGCCATGGCGCGGGCGAAGCGTTCAAAGTGATCGATAAAGCTGGCTTTCCAGATATCCAGGTGATCGGGATAGCCAAAGTGCGCCAGCTCCCAGATAATCTGCATATCGTGACGCGCCGCGGCGTGCACCATCGGCAGAAAGGTGCGCCAGTCATATTCGTTGGGCACGGCTTCAATCAGATGCCAGCGAGCGCCATCGCGCGCGGTGTGCAAACCTTCCTGCGCCAGTGCGGCATAATCTTTCTCCAGCAGCATGTCGTGGCCGCTACTGATCACCATATCGAGCCGACGTCCGCCTGCGCGCCGGGCGGTTGAACAGGGAAAACTGCCCTGAAAGAAACTGCGGAACAGCTGAGGGTGATGGCGCAGGGATTGCTGAGTCATAATCCTCTCCTCACATTGAGCGCCGGATGCAGAATGCAGAACGCCTGGCTAAGTCTAGACTAAATTGACGGTGCGCCATTGGGCAGAAAAGGAAGCCTCCGATTGCTTCTTCGCGCATTGATACCAACAATAATAGGTCCACAGCTTTCAGGGATTCACTATGAGTGAAGCAGCAACCTCTTTGCCGCCTGAGGAACATTCGGGCAACCGGCTGAAACCGAGTGTTGAGGCGCGTTGCGCACGACATCCGGGCATGAGCGGCATCCATCCGCTTAACGATGGATTGGACGCTTTTGCTGCGCGCTATCAGTTGATGAGCATGGCGCAGCACACCATTGATGTGCAGTACTACATTTGGCACAACGACATGTCCGGCCGCTTGCTGTTCAGCGCGCTGCTGGACGCCGCCGAGCGCGGGGTGAAAGTGCGATTGCTGCTGGATGACAATAACACACCGGGTTTGGATGAGACGCTGGCGGAACTCGATCGCCACGCCAATATCGCGGTGCGCCTGTTTAATCCGTTCTCGTTCCGCACGCTGCGCGCGCTCGGTTATCTCACCGATTTTTCCCGCCTCAATCGACGTATGCACAATAAGAGCCTGACAGTGGATGGCGCGGCGACGCTGGTGGGCGGGCGCAATATCGGCGACGAATATTTTGGCACCGGCGATGAACCGCTGTTTACCGATCTCGATGTCCTGGCGATTGGTCCGGTGGTCGACGAAGTGACGCAGGATTTCGAACGCTACTGGCGCAGTAAAGCGGTATCGCCGCTGCGCAAAGTGGTTGATGTGAGCGGCGATGCGCATCAGGCAGTGCGCTTGCCACAAGAGTGGCAGCAGAGTGAAGCGGTGGAGCGCTATCTGGCACGGTTGGAGCACTCGTCGTTTATCAGCCAGATGGAGCAGGGCGAGTTGGAGATGACGTGGGCGGAATCGCGCCTGCTGAGTGATGATCCGCGTAAAGGGCTCGGCAAAGCAAAACGCCGCAGTCTACTGCCGCAGCGCATGCTAGAGGTCATCGGCACGCCGCAGCAGCAGTTCGATATTATCTCGGCCTATTTTGTCCCGACGCGATCTGGCGTGGCGCAGCTGCTGGCATTGAAGCGTCGCGGGGTGAAGATTGCCATCCTTACCAATTCGCTGGCGGCCAATGACGTCACGGTGGTGCACGCCGGTTATGCGCGCTGGCGCAAAAAACTGCTGCGCCACGGCATCGCGCTGTATGAACTGAAGCCGCAGGACAATCCGCAAACCGCGCCACACGATCGCGGTATCACCGGTAATTCAGGTTCCAGTTTGCATGCCAAAACCTTCACCGTGGACAATCGCAAAGTATTTATCGGCTCGTTCAATTTCGATCCGCGTTCCGCCATGCTGAACACCGAAATGGGGTTGGTGATTGAGAGTGAAGCCCTGGCGCAGCAAACGCATCAGCGCTTTATTGCCGGGATGCGCGATCGCGCCTGGACGCTACGTCTGGATAAGTGGGGACGCGTCAATTGGGTCGAGTTTGCTAACGAGCAGGGCGAAGTGGTGCACAAACATGAACCGCAATGCACGCTGCTGCAGCGCTTGCTGGTGCGACTGGTGTGGCGCTTGCCGGTTGAGTGGTTGCTTTAGATAAAAAGGGCCAGCTTAGCGGGCCCTTTTTTCATTTGCGTTGCGGCTTACCGGAGAACAGGAAGCGCAGCAGCGGAATGCGCAGATGGATTTCATACAGCGTAAACGCCACGCCAAATACCATCAGTAAGCCGACGAAGAAGCCGAGCGTGTTGTTGCCGATGTGCGGCGTGATGTAGATGCCGTACAAAATGGTCAGCGGATGGTGTACCAGATAGATAAACAGCGAGGCATTCACCAGATACATGATGCGCGGCGAATGGCTGTTCAGCAGCTTATGGCCGAAGCTAAAACAGACGTTTAGCATGCACAACCCCATCAGCGTCGAAATGATCATATCGATTTCATACAGCCAACCTTCACCGCTGCTGTAACGCTGATTCAGGCTATAGGCGATGAATACTGCGATAGCGCCAAAGCACATCACCGGATTAAAGCGCACAAACAACGCTTTCAGCGCCTGATGCTTCCAGCTCAACGCACCCAGCATAAAGAACGGCAGGAACATCAGCGTTTGCATCACGGCAATGCTGAACAGGCCATCGGCAAACACGGCCGGAACGAAATAAAACAGCACGCGGCGGAACGCACACCAAATTAAGGCATAAGTCAGTAGCGCCAGCGTCAATTTGCCCCAGCCAATTTGCTGATAATCGATGCTGCGCTGCTGCTTATTCAGCCAGCGAAACGCCACCATACCGAACGTGGTCAGAATCACCAGTACCAGTAAAAACCACAGATGAGATATCAGCTCCCACGCCAGCGTGTTGTACTTGTTGTAGAGCGAGAAACTGTTCCAGTCGCCGATTTTATCGGTGAGATTTTTGGTGATGAAAAACTGCGGCAAAGTAATCAGCGGCACGGCAGTCAACATCGGGATGCCGACACGCTCCAGACGCACTTTCAACCAGCGCTGCGGCTGATAGCGTAAGTAGAGCATGTAGGAAAAATAGCCTGAAATAACAAAGAACACCTGCATGCGGAAGGCGTGAATAAAGTCGTTCAGCACCGTCAACCACATTGAGGCGTCATGGCTGTTCACGGCCCATTTCTGCGTGGAGTAAATCAGGGAGACGTGAAAAGGCACGCCCAATAACATTAAATACGCGCGAATCGAATCGAGGAAATATTCACGTTCGGGTTTAGCTGAACTCATAATCTTCCAATAGTCAGTTTACTTGCCGGTTTCGCCCTGAAACCGGATTATGCCGAAGGAAAATTCTACCGGCTGTAAACAGGGTATACTATCAGGTGAATCTGTATGTGATTTTGCGGGGTTTAATTATCCTAAAAGCACATTTTCAGCTTACAAATCAGCGGAACAATCTATTACATACGCTGTCGGAAAACCGAATAATCCTTTAAGATAATCGGGTTTGATCTAAGCACACGAAAGGGGGGGATGTGCTGAATAATGTGAATAATAAAGTGGGACTGGTAAAGATGCGCTGGGTAGGCGCGGCAGTTCTGCTGGCTATGTATGCCAACAATAGTTGGGCGTTTAACATTGATGATGTTGCAAAACAAGCCAAGGCGTTGGCAGGGAAAAGTTTCGAAGCGCCAAAAAGCAATTTACCCTCTCAGTTTCGTGAAATGAAGTTTGCTGACTATCAGCAGATCCAGTTTAACCACGACAAAGCTTATTGGGGCAAACTGCGCACGCCGTTTAAGCTTGAGTTCTATCATCAGGGCATGTATTTCGATACGCCGGTGAAAATCAACGAAGTGACGGCGTCTTCAGTACGTGAAATTAAATATAACCCTGACTACTTCAATTTCGGCAACGTAAAACACGATGCTGATGCAGTCAAAAACCTCGGCTTTGCTGGGTTTAAGGTGTTGTATCCTCTAAATAAAAAGGGCAAAGACGACGAGATCACCAGCTTCCTCGGCGCCAGCTATTTCCGTGTGATTGGCGAGGGCCAGGTGTACGGTCTTTCGGCACGTGGACTGGCGATTGATACCGCCTTGCCGTCGGGCGAAGAGTTCCCGCGCTTTAAAGAGTTCTGGATTGAGCGTCCAAAACCGCAGGACAAACAGCTGGTGATCTATGCGCTGCTGGATTCGCCACGCGCGTCCGGTGCCTATCGTTTCATCATCAAACCGGGCAAAGAATCGACGGTTGATGTGCAATCCAAAGTTTATCTGCGTGATAACGTCGGCAAACTGGGCGTTGCGCCACTGACCAGTATGTTCCTGTTTGGTGCAAACCAGCCTTCGCCAGTGACCAACTTCCGTTCAGAGCTGCACGATTCGAATGGTCTTTCGATTCATGCCGGTAACGGTGAGTGGATTTGGCGTCCGCTGAATAACCCGAAACATCTGGCGGTCAGCACCTTTACCGTTGAGAACCCGAAAGGTTTTGGTCTGCTGCAGCGCACGCGTGATTTCAGCCGTTTCCAGGATCTCGACGATCGCTATGACCTGCGCCCAAGTGGCTGGGTTGAGCCGCAGGGTGATTGGGGTAAAGGCCGCGTTGAACTGGTAGAGATTCCAACTGCCGATGAAACCAACGACAACATCGTTGCATTCTGGACGCCGGAAAAACTGCCAGAGCCAGGCAAAGAGATGAACTTCCAGTATCGTCTGCATTTCACCCGTGACGAGAATCAGCTGCACACAGACGATATCGCCTGGGTAAAAGACACGCTGCGCTCTGCCGGTGATGTGAAGCAGTCGAATCTGGTGCGTCAGCCGGATGGTTCTATCGCCTTCACCATTGATTTCGTTGGCAAAGCGATGAGCAAGCTGCCGGAAGATACGCAAGTGGCGCCGCAGGTGAGCGTGGGTAACAACGCTGACGTGGTTGAGCAGAGTGTGCGCTACAACCCGGTGACCAAAGGCTGGCGTCTGGTGTTGCGTCTGCGTGTGAAAGATAACAAGCAGCCGACTGAGATGCGTGCGGCGCTGGTGAGCGGCGACAAGACATTGACGGAAACCTGGAGCTATCAGCTACCTGCCAATGAATAAATCGATATTTCTACCTCAATCTTACGTGGAGGCTCTGCCGCTTGATGCGGCAGGGCGCGCCCGTCTCAGCGATTCGCTGCAAAATGCGCAGGCGTTCCACGCTATTCATACGTCGCTGGGGCAAGATAACGCCGCCAGCGAGCGCCCGGATGATGCGCCGCTGAAATCGGTGTCATCCCGTGTGCAAATGGCCTGGCCGGACTCACTGGCGGATGGTCAGCAGCTCAGCAAGGATTATCTTGATCGCACCACACTGAAGGCGATGCCGAAAGTGAAGCGTTCGCTGATGTTCCCGGAGATCTGGCGTACCAACCCGATTGCGCGCGCCTGGGATTCCCTGCGCGGCCAGAAATCCACTCCACGCTATGCCACCGTTGAAGAGCAGAAAAACGAGGACAAGTGGCGCCACGTTGGCTCCATGCGTCGTTACGTACTGCTGATTCTGACGATTCTGCAGACCGTGGTGGCAACCTGGTACATGAAAACCATTCTGCCGTATCAGGGCTGGACGCTGATCGATCCTATCGAGATGTTCAACCAGAACTGGCTGCAGTCGGTTGAGCTGATCCTGCCGTACATCCTGCAGACCGGGATTCTGTTCCTGTTCGCTATTCTGTTCTGCTGGGTTTCTGCTGGTTTCTGGACCGCGCTGATGGGCTTCCTGCAGTTGCTGATCGGTCGCGATAAATACAGCATTTCGTATTCGACTACCGGCGATGAGCCGCTGAATCCGGAACACCGTACTGCGCTGATCATGCCGATCTGTAATGAAGATGTAGAACGCGTGTTTGCTGGCCTGCGTGCGACCTGGGAATCGGTCAAACGTACTGGCAATGCCGAACACTTCGACGTCTACATTCTGAGCGACAGCTACGATGCCGATATTGCCATCGCCGAGCAAAAAGCCTGGATGGAGCTGGTGCGTGATGTCGGTGGCGCCGGCAAGATCTTCTATCGTCGTCGTCGTCGTCGTGTGAAGCGTAAAAGCGGCAACATCGATGACTTCTGCCGTCGCTGGGGCAGCAACTACAGCTACATGGTGGTGCTGGACGCCGACAGCGTAATGAGCGGTGAGTGTCTTACCGGTTTAGTGCGCATGATGGATGCTAACCCGAACGCCGGTATTATCCAGTCTTCGCCGAAAGCGTCAGGCATGGATACGCTGTATGCGCGTTGCCAGCAGTTTGCTACCCGTGTGTACGGTCCGCTGTTCACCGCGGGTTTGCACTTCTGGCAGTTGGGTGAATCACACTATTGGGGCCATAACGCCATCATTCGTGTGCAACCGTTTATCGAGCACTGTGCGCTGGCACCGCTGCCGGGTGAAGGTTCCTTCGCGGGTTCGATCCTGTCGCATGACTTCGTTGAAGCCGCGCTGATGCGTCGTGCCGGTTGGGGGGTTTGGATCGCCTACGATCTGCCAGGCTCCTATGAAGAACTGCCGCCGAACCTGCTGGATGAGCTGAAGCGTGACCGTCGCTGGTGCCACGGTAACCTGATGAACTTCCGTTTGTTCCTGGTAAAAGGGATGCATCCGGTTCACCGTGCGGTGTTCCTGACGGGCGTAATGTCCTATCTCTCTGCGCCGTTGTGGTTCATGTTCCTCGCGCTTTCTACTGCCTTGCAGGTGGTGCACACGCTGATGGAACCGACCTACTTCCTGCAACCACGCCAGCTGTTCCCGGTGTGGCCGCAGTGGCGTCCCGATCTGGCGATAGCCTTGTTCTCAACTACGTTGGTGCTGTTGTTCCTGCCGAAACTGTTGAGCGTGGTGCTGATTTGGTTCAAGGGAGCGAAACCTTATGGTGGCGCCATCCGCTTGTTCTTCTCGCTGATTCTGGAGATGCTGTTCTCAGTGCTGCTGGCGCCGGTGCGCATGCTGTTCCACACCGTGTTTGTGGTCAGCGCGTTCCTTGGCTGGGAAGTGGTGTGGAACTCGCCGCAGCGTGATGATGATGCGACGCCGTGGAGCGAAGCTTTCCGTCGTCATGGTTCACAGATGCTGTTGGGTCTGGTGTGGGCGGGCGGTATGGGCTTCCTCGATCTGAACTTCCTGTGGTGGCTGTCGCCGATCGTCGTCTCACTGATCCTGTCGCCGTTTGTGTCGGTGATGTCGAGCCGTGCAACGGTAGGGCAGAAGAGTAAGAACGCCAAACTGTTCCTGATTCCGGAAGAGTATGAGCCACCTAAAGAGCTGGTTGATACCGATCACTATCTGCAGATCAATCGTCAACGCGCGCTGAAAAATGGCTTTATGCATGCACTGTTTAACCCGGCGTTTAACGCGCTGGCGACGGCAATGGCAACATCGCGTCACAAGCAGAGCGATTTACTGGATCATGCGCGTGACCGTCGTGTCGATCAGGCACTGAGCGATGCGCCAGAGAAACTGAATCGCGAGCAGCGTTTGCAGCTGATTAGCGATCCGGTGGTGCTGGCTCGTGTGCACTCACGCCTGTGGGAAAGCGCGGACAAATATCATCAGTGGGTGGAAAGCTATCAGAAGCTGAAGCTCAATCCAGAGGCGCTGCCACAGCGCTGAGGATGAGAAAGTAGAAAGCGGCAGAAATGCCGCTTTTTTTTCGCCAGAAATATGACGCAATCTTTACGTGTTAAGGAGTGGTCATCGTCCCTGCGAGATGGTTAAACTAACGCCAGTTCATTGTGAGTAAATGTTGTGAATTATTTCCTGAAAATAACCGCGCTTAGCGCCGCGATTCTTCTGCTCACCGGTTGTGGCAGTATCATCAGCCGCACCTTTCCCGGACAAGGTCACGGCAACCAATATTATCCCGGCGTGCAGTGGGACGTTCGTGACGGACCGTGGCGCGTGCTAACCATTATCGATTTGCCGCTGTCGCTGGTGATGGACACGCTGTTACTGCCCGTCGATGCCAGTCACGGTCCGTACGAATAAACGTTACTATAGATTGTCAGAAGGGCTGTTGTCGTCTTCCCACTCTTGTGCCGCCGCTTCGCCCTCTTCAAGGTCACGCGGTGGTTCCAGCTGGAACTCGCCGTCGTCCCATTCGTGCAGCGTATTTTCCGCCTGCCACTCCTGACGCAGTTCGACTTCATCAAAATCGCCATCAAAGATGGCTTGTGCGGCGTCTCCGCTTGAGATTGGCAGGCATTCACCCTGACCGTCCTCTTCCGCGAAAAATTCGGCCTGCCACATAATGTCGCCATCCTGCATCACGTACTTCTGCAGGGCGAACTGGCTCACGCTGGCATCTTCTTCAGCGATCTCTGGTTGGCTGGCGAGGAACTCTTCACGAGCGGCTTCAATGGCTTCTTCAAGGGTGGTAAACAGGCTCATCATCAACTCCATGTCTGTAAAAAAGGGATTTCACAGAAGGATAGACGAAAAATCGTGACGTGCAGGGCGGAGAGGAAATATCAGTTGGGCGGTTGCGTGAAATTCAACCGCCCAACCGGTCAGGCTATTTTCTGCGGGAAATGCAATACCGGGCGTACTGATTCGTGAATAATTGGAGCAGAGTAACGAATACAACATTTAATACAGGGCTTAACCTTTTTAAAATTAATACGCGCGGTTGATAATGCCTGATTTAAATTATATAGAGTGCCAATAAATACCATATCCTCCTTTACAGGTAAGCGTTTGCACTCTTTCCGATGCAGAAGATGATAACCTTCCTGATCGGTACTGATCGTCACGTAGTAGTAGATACCTTTATTCATATTATATTGTCCTGAGATATATTTGCTGTGTGTAATCTTTTTATATTTTTTAAAAGTGAACGGGTGAAGCTAAGTGCTGCAATCGAAATTAACTGGATTCGATTTTACGAACCAATTCCATAAAGTTATAAGCGAAGCGATTATTTTAACGAAAAGGAATATGGGGTTTTTTAATCAGACAATACCTTGTTTAGTAAGTTAATTTTACTTCATTGATAAGTGATGCCGAAGGATTTAGCAATATTAAATAGGAATAGCCCTGGAAGTTGTAGAAATCAGGTCCGAAACGCTAAACTTTGGTGAATAAATATTAATGAGTGACAATTCCGGTAATCCTGCATCAACGCAGAATTTGGCTGCTATGTCGCAAGGAAAGGTTAATTTTACGTCAACATTGCGTGCTGAAGAAAAGTGATGTCTGATTAAATGCGGCGCTAAGCCAACTATCAGCCTAAGTTCAGGCTGGCACGGCTCACTAATAAATTACCGCATGTGATCGCGCCAAAAGGCAAATTAGTGCATATAAACCGTGGAGCACACAGGGTGCCCCGTCCGATATTAATAAACCGATGGTTCGCCTTGCGGACGCGTTTTAAAGCGGCGATGCAGCCACATGTATTGCTCTGGAGCCAGCAGCACCGTCTCTTCCACCACTTTGTTCATCACCACAGCGGTATCAAGTTCAGATTCCAACGAAAATTTGTCGCGGATATCTGGCATCATTTTCAGCTCATAGCCGCGCGCGTTCGGCAGACGTCGCGCCAGGAACGGCACCACGCTTGGGTTTGCCAGACGAATCAGCATATGGGTGCCGGTGGTTGTCGCCGCGTCCTGAACCGCGAAGAATGGCGCAAACACGCTGCTGCGCGGGCCATAATCATGATCCGGTGCATACCAGATAATGTCGTTGTTCTTCATGGCGCGAATCATGCCTTTCAGATCTTTGCGGTCCAGCATGCTTTTATTGGAGCGCATCCGGCCCCAGGTTTGCAGCCAGTCGATCAACTTGTTGTCGTTGGGACGATACACGCCAATGCCTGGGTTGTGCATACCAAATACCCGCGCTCCCAACTCCAGAGTCAGAAAGTGCATACCAATTAATAATATGCCGCGCTTCTCTGCCAGCGCGTTAGTCACGTGCTCCAGTCCGCTGGTGGTGACCCATTTACGAATACGCCAGTCCGGCCAGAACCACGCCATCCCGGTTTCAATCAGCCCCATGCCTACCGATTCGAAGTTGTGCTTTACCATCGCGTCACGTTCATTGGTCGGCATAGTGGGGAAGCACACTTCAAGATTACGCTGCGCCACTTCAACGCGCCGCTTCATAAAGCGCATGGCAACGCGACCCAATCCGCAGCCAATTGCATGCAGTACCGGATAGGGCAACAGCACCAGCAGATAAAGAAAGCCAATGCCGAGCCAGGTCAGCCAATAGCGTGGATAGAAGAGTTCACGGGTGAGTTGGGGAAGTTGAGTCATGGAAATGTCAGTATCCTGCGTCTTATGCCAGAGAGTCCGGTTTCTGTAATTTTTTGTCATTATGCCATTTTTTCATTCTGGCTGAAATCAAGCATAGACCGAGGAGGGCTTTCCTACAGCAGGGATGCGCACGAAAACGCAATTGTGGCGCACAAATGCGTGTGTAATTTCAGCCGGCAGGCTTATCAAACCAAAATTTTTGTATCAGGCAGAATTCGGGTATCATACGCGCGCTAAATTTCTCTGATTGCTAACAGGACGAACACCATGCCAGTGTTACATAACCTTGTTTCCAATAAAGAGCTGAAGGAACGTATGTTGGCGGAAACCGAACCACGTACCACAGTCTCTTTTTATAAATACTTCCAGATTGCCGATCCTAAAGCCTTCCGTGATGCCCTCTACGTTGAGTTAACCAAACTCAAGGTGTTTGGTCGCGTCTATGTTGCGCACGAAGGCATCAACGCACAAATCAGTGTGCCCGCCAGCCGCTACGAAAAGATGAAGGCCGCTTTGTATGCCTTTGATGCGGCGCTAAATAACTTGCGCATGAACATTGCGCTGGATGATGACGGTAAATCTTTTTGGGTGCTGCGCCTGAAAGTGCGTGAACGCATTGTTGCGGATGGGATTGAAGACAATAGCTTTGATGCCAGCGATGTGGGTGCTTACCTGAAAGCCGCGGACGTTAATGCAATGCTCGACGATCCGGATGCGCTGTTTGTGGATATGCGTAACCACTACGAATATGAAGTGGGGCGCTTCGATAACGCCATGGAAGTGCCGGCCGATACCTTCCGCGATCAACTGCCGATGGCCGTTGATATGCTGCAGGATCAGAAAGACAAAAAGATTGTTATGTACTGTACCGGTGGCATTCGTTGTGAAAAGGCCAGCGCCTGGATGAAACACAACGGCTTCAAAGATGTTTATCACATCGAAGGCGGGATTATTGAATACACCCGTCGGGCGCGTGAACAGGGCTTACCGGTGCGTTTCAAGGGCAAAAACTTTGTCTTTGACGAGCGCATGGGCGAGCGTATTTCCGACGATATTCTTTCCAGCTGTCATCAGTGCGGCATGCCTTGCGATAGCCACACCAACTGCATCAATGATGGCTGTCATTTGCTGTTTATTCAGTGCCCAAGCTGCGCTGAAAAGTACAACAACTGCTGCAGCCCAATCTGCATGGAAGAGTCAACGTTGTCGCCCGAGGAGCAGCGCGCACGCCGTGCGGGCCGTGAAAATGGCAACAAAGTGTTCAACAAATCACGTGGTTTGCTGAACATGACGATGGCGATTCCGGCGCCAGATAAAAAATAAGCGTCAAACAGCCTGAGGTCAGCGGACTTCAGGCTGTATTTCGTTTACTTACGCACGCCTTCCACTGAAATAATCAGTTCAGCTTTCTGCGATGCCGGGCCAAGATCTTTGCTGATGTTGAACTCTTTGAGCACGATCTCACCGCTGGCTTCAAATCCTGCACGGTAGCCGCCCCATGGATCTTTGCCTTCACCGATCAATTTTGCATCCAGCGTGACGGGCTTGGTCACGCCATTCAGCGTCAGGTCACCGGTGATCTTGTAATCTTTACCCTCTTTCTTCACGGCGGTAGAAGCAAAGGTTGCCTGCGGGAACTTACCGGTGTTGAGGAAATCCGCGCTGCGCAGGTGTTTATCACGCTCAGCATGGTTGGTATCGAGGCTGTTGGTGTTGATGGTCACGTTGACTTTATCTGCCGCAGGATTGGCTTCATCAAACGTGAAGCTGCCATCAAAGTCTTTAAAGGTGCCGTACAACCAGCTGTAGCCCAGATGCTGAATGCGGAACTGCACAAACGCGTGCTGGCCTTCCTTATCAAATTTGTAATCAGCCGCGCTGGCCGTCAGGCTGGCGCTCAATAATCCGGCCGCTGCTACTGCCAATAATGTCTTCTTTAGCATGTTACTTTTCCTTTTCAGAGATTAACGGGATGCGGTAACCCAACATCCTTTTCAGTGTCACATCACGGTCGATAAAATGGTGTTTCAGGGCTGCCAGCGCGTGCAGTGCTGAAATCAGCACCAAACCCCACGCCAGCCAAAGATGAATGTCACCCGCCAGATCCGCTTGTTGCGCGGCACCGCTGAACAGGGCGGGAACCGCGAACCAGCCAAATACGGAGATCGGTTTGCCATCGGCGGTGGAGATGAGATAACCGGTGAACAGCAGCACCAACAGTAAGCCGTATAACAGCCAGTGCGCGGCGGTAGCGCTGCGTCGTACGGCGGGCGAATAACTCGCCAACGGTTTGGGCGGCGGTGAAATAAAACGCCAGCCGAGGCGCAGCAGCAGCGCAGCGAACAGCAGAATGCCGATGCCTTTATGAATTTCGGGCGCATCGTGATACCAGCCATCGTAATAACCCAATCCGACCATCCACAAACCCAGCGCGAACATGCCGTAAATAACCAGCGCCATAAGCCAATGCAATAAAATCGAGACAGCGCCGAAATGCTGTGTGGAATTACGCCACATTAAAATCACCTGGAATGAAATAAGTGGTAATGAGCATCTACATTTTGCAATGAAAGATCAATTAACCTTACTTTTCTATAAAGTTGAAAATCATCTTCGGAATAAATGAGGATTTAATTAAAACTCAGTCAGAATAATTGAAGGGATAGCTTAAAAGGCGGGGCTTATTGCGAAGTATTGCATATTCACTACACCAAATGCGGCATAGCGCTGCGCTGAATGTTGATATAGGTAATTAACTGTCAGTTTGTGTCAATTTCGCCGGCACAGGATTAGTACCGGCAAGTATGGTTTAGTTAAATCGCGCGAGGGAGAAAGGCGCAATATCGAAAGAGAACGGTTTGTTCTGCGCAAATTCACTGGCAAGTTCACCCAGCACGCTGGCGAATTTGAAACCGTGTCCGCTTAAGCCGGTGATGATCAGACGATTAGGCTCGCCCGGCAGCGTATCGATAATGAAATCTTCGTCCGGCGTATTGTCGTAGCTGCAGGCTTCACCATGCAAACAGACGCCCACGCCCGGCAGGAATTTACGCAGGAAGTTAAAAGATTCGTTGCCGTCTACCGCGATGCTGCCAAAAGGTTTGCGATCGGCCGGCGTTTGCATCAGCTGTCCGCCATCGTGACGTCCCACTTTCAGCGCGTTGTTATCCGCCGGGAAGCCGTAAAAGTGGCTGCCATCGCTCATCTCCACGGTAAAGCCGGGGAATTTATTGTTCTCGCTGTAGCGACCATCTGCCTGATACCAGGCGAAAACTTTGCGCACGGGCGCAACCGGCAGATCGGCGACCAACTGGCTCACCCAGGTACCGGCGCTGACCAACAGTTTACGCGCGCGGAAAATGCCATCGCTGGTAGTGACTTGCTGCAGATCGCCGTCACGACCTATCTCTGTCACCGGACAGTTAAACAGCTGCGCGCAACCGGCCTGTTCCGCCAGCTGCACCCAGCTGCGCACCGCTTGCTCACATTTGAGGAAGCCGGAGTTGGGTTCGTACACGCCGATGTAGCCATCCGGCACTGTGAACTGCGGCCAGCGCGCGCGCACTTCATCGGCTTGCAGGATTTTCACATCCAGCTGCCACGCTTTCGCGCTATCGATAACATTTTGAATAAAGGAGGAGGTGATGGGCGCTAAGTTGAGGATGCCGCTGCGATGCATGATGCGCTCGCCGCTCTGGCGTTCCAGCTCATCCCAGAGTGTCTGTGCGCGTAGCACCAGCGGCACGTAGCGTTCACCTTCACCATACGCATGGCGAATCAGGCGGGTTTCCCCATGATGTGTGCCCTGGCTGTGCGGCGGATGGGCGCTATCAATCATCAGCACCGATAAGCCAGCCTGCGTGGCGTAAAAACCGGCTGCTGCGCCGACCGAACCGCTTCCCACCACAATCAGATCATAAACCATAACGACATCACTCCAGCAAAACAGCGAAATTTTTCAACAGCATATCAAAAGAGAGCGCCCATGAAAAAGGCACCCTGTTGGGTGCCCTTTCACGCGATAGTAGAAATTAATGCTTTTGATTGTCGCGTAGGTACTGCTCGGTAGACTCTATTTTTGCAATGCCAGCTTCGAGTAGAGAGATGAACTGTCTGGCTACGTCAGTAGTCAGCCAGTAGGTCGGGCCTACGTCAGCTTCTTCTTCTTTCTGCCCCTGCGAGGAGAGCGAGTGCAGGCGAATCATCATGGCGTCATAACTGTCTACGGTGCTGATGTCCCATCCTACCAACGGATGAGTCTGGATGACGTCTTTATTTCTGTCCATTATAACCTCCGTATTACTCGTTAAACGAAGTGCTTCTTGAGGTTCAATGCGGCTGTATCGTGCACTAGCGAAACAATTATAACATGAAATGGCGGGTACAATAGTTAAAAGGTATGACGAACCTAAACAGAGTAAAAATAAACGCGGTTAACATTGCCGTTTAATCGAATAATAAAATGCCCGCAGCATCAGGCATTTTATTGGAATTATTACTGGCAACACTGACGAAGTTATCGGCTTTTATAAGGGAAAACTTTAGGCCGAAAAAGGGGGCACTTTTATGAGTGTGGCTCGACCGGCAGCAGGCCGTGACGTTTCTGAATCTCTTCCGCCAGCCGGGTAAAATGCTGCTGTAACTGCTCGTCATGGTTCTGGTTTTGCGCTTCCAGCGTCAGGTTGTGGACCAGCAACTGATTGGCGCGATCGTCGAGACAGAAGGTCAAGGTGGCAAACGCATTTTCTAATACGGTTAAGCGGCGCTGTTGCTCAGCAATAAATGCCAGCAATTCTCCGAAGGTCATCGCCTCTTCTGGTTTTTCAGTAGTCATGTAAAACACCTCCTGTAAGCATGACGAGGCAAGAATAGGGGATCGTTTAACATGAGTCTAGATGCAGGAAGTTTTTCTGGCGAGAGGGAAATAAAAACAAAAAAGCCGGATAGCGATACCCGGCAAAAACGGCACAGTGGCAGTTAATCGTTATTGAACCAGTCGTCAGCGCTTTCCCAGGTTTCTTGTAACAGTTCGCTGATGCGTTCGCGTGACTCTTTACAGCCACCAAACACGCTGAGTTGGTTGCCGCCGGCATAACGCACTTTGACGTGATGATCGTCGTCGGGGAAATCCTGCGTAATGCGACGAACCAGTTCGACGCTGAGCGCATCCAGTGCACCCGCAGGAAGGGGCGAAGTTTTTGCTACGGTAATTTCAACACGCATAGAAGCCTCCGGGATAATATACTGTTTATTTGTACAGTATAAATTTCCCGAAGGCAAGCAGCAGATCATTATTCTTTGATGCGCCAGTTCAGCGTTTCACCAGCAAGGAAAGGCACCAGCGTGTCATCTGCCAGCGCAATGCTCTCTTCAACCTGCCAGGATTCTCGCACCAGCGTCAGCGTGCCTTCATTCAGCGGCAGACCGTAGAAGTTCGCGCCGTTCTCCGAGCAGAAGGCTTCGAAATGTTCCAGCGCGTTCAGCTCCTCAAACACTGTGGCGTACGCCGGCAATGAGGTCGGCGCATTGAACACGCCGGCGCAGCCACAGCTGGCTTCCTTGAGATGACGCAGATGTGGCGCGGTATCGGTACCGAGGAATACGCGACGATTCCCGCTGGCGACCAGCTTGCGCAGCGCTTCCTGATGGATATTGCGCTTCAGAATCGGCAGGCAGTAAAGATGCGGACGCACGCCGCCCACCAGCATGTGGTTACGGTTGAACATCAGGTGCTGTGGCGTAATGGTGGCGCCCAGCAGATCATTACCGGCTGCCAGATACTCCGCCGCTTCTTTCGTGGTGATGTGCTCCATCACCACTTTCAGCGCCGGGAACTGTTTACGCAGCGGTTCCAACACAGTTTCAATAAAGCGCGCTTCGCGATCAAAAATATCGATGTGAGAATCGGTCACTTCGCCGTGCACCAGCATTGGCATGCCGATCTGCTGCATGCGATCCAGCACTTTAGCGATGGCGGCGATATTGGTCACGCCGTGGCTGGAGTTGGTGGTGGCGTGCGCAGGATAGAGCTTGGCGGCGGTAAAAGTGCCGTCACGGAAGCCGCGCTCGATCTCATCGGGATCAAGTGAATCGGTGAGATAGCAGGTCATCAGCGGAGTAAAAGCATGCTCAGCAGGTAACGCAGCCATGATGCGCTCGCGATACGCCACGGCAGCGGCCACGCTGATAACCGGTGGAACCAGGTTTGGCATGACAATCGCACGACCATTAACTGCGCTGGTATAAGGCAGTACGGCGTTGAGCATCGCGCCATCGCGCAGATGGATGTGCCAGTCGTCAGGGCGGCGGATGGTAATGTGCTGAGGTTGGGCTGTCATTCAAAAAGACTCCGGCTGAGAAGAAAACGAGAGGCACGTTTAGGCCGGGGAGTAATCATAAGGATGTGGGCAACCGTTTGCACGGGATTTTATTGTGACAAACAAAAACCGCACCGGAAGGTGCGGTTGCGCGGATTAATCTGTAAACGGAATCACCAATTGGCCCGGTTTCACTTCAATTCCTTTAGCAAGTTTCTTCGCCAGCGCTTCGCCTTTGCTGCGGTCTGCACTCAGCACATAAGCAGGTCTCTCATTAAAGTAGCGCTTCAGCGACTCATTGAGATACGGCGTGAGGGTTTTCATAATCGACGCCATTTTCTCCGGCTGCACCTGCGCATCGACAATCTCCATGTCATGCAGATAAATCGCGCCTTCCTGTGCGTTGTAAACCGGCTGCGCCTTCATCTTCAGCAGCATTTCGGCCTGCTGCGGACCAAACAGCGAGCTGACATTGATATTGGCTTTACCCGAGAGCGTTATTTTGCCGGGTTCTTCACGGCCAATCTGGCTGTTGAGATCGCTCAGCACAATGTGCGCATTCACCAGCCCGGAAACGCCGATATCTTTTTCGAAGTTATTGCGCTTTTGCAGCGCCTGATTCACTTCCTGTTCGCTGATGGTGTATTGCGTCAATTGGTCACAGCCGCTGAGTAGCACGGCAAAAAGCAGGGCGAAAAGCCCGGTAAACGCCTTTTTCATATTGTCCTCATCCTGATCGAAACGGCAAAACAGCGACAGCCTGCCTGAATCAGCGGCATGTGTCACCAGGAGAGAGATGAGAAGCGCCGCAGCGCCTCTCAGGGATGAAGATTATGCGGCGATGGAGGAGAGCAGATTAACCTGGGTTTGTTTCGCCATGTTGTCGCGATAATCGGCAACGCGGCTTGGCCATTCAATGCCGTTGACCAGCGTTAAGGAGCGCAGCAGCGGGAAAAGATGAATATCATCTTCCGACAGTTCGCCATTTACCGCATTGGGTTTGACGATCAGCTTGTCGAGCTGACGCAGATCGTCGCTGATGTTTTTGATTAAGCCCGGCGCGTGTTTACGCAACTCGCTGAAATCGCCCACGCTGGCCTGCTTCTTCTCGCTGAAGTAGCTACGCGCTTCCGGCGTAGCGAATTCGGCGAAGGAGGCATCGGCGATGCGCGGCAGCAGCAGCTTATTGACGTAGCCATTCACGTGGCGCAGCCAGTCGCTGATCGCAGGATTGCTTTTGCCATTGAGCAGCGGTTGGTGATCATATTTATCTACCAGGCGCACAATATCCATACTTTCCGGTACAGCGCTGCCGTCGGCCTGTTGCAGAATCGGCGCCATTTTCTGGCCGATCAATTTTTTCGGCGTTTGCTCGTCGTCATTCAGCATAACGATGAGTTCTAATGGCAGATTTTTTAAGCCGAAAATCATGCGTGCTTTGACGCAGAAAGGGCAGTGATCGTAGATGTAGAGTTTCATCCCGTTTCTCCTGTGGTTCTAAGGGTGACGGAGGTCACCCTTTTTTCGGACGTGCGGGAAGTATGGAAGAGATCTTTGGCGGGGGCAAATTAGCTGCTGAAAATCGCTGGCGCCACCGAACGCGGCTGGAACTGCCACCAAAGCGCCAAAAGGGTAATCATGCCAACGCTGCTCAGCAGCATCCACGGCAGTTCCGGCAGCGCCCATAGCTGGCCCATATCGAACATCCAGCCGCCGCCGGAGTAGCCGATCAAGCCGCCAATCGCGAGGCCGAGTCGGCTGAAGCCCATATAGCTGCCGCGCGCACGCGAACTGGCCAGCGAAGCGCTGAGCGTTTCTCGCGCCGGTTCAGCAATGATTGAGCCCAGATAAAAGAGGGCGATCAGCATAAACAGCGACGGCAGCGAATCGGTCATGCCAACCGGCAGCAGACTGAACGTCATCAGGAACAAGCCGGCCATCAAACGCGTTTCGAGGCGGAAGCGTTTTTCGCTCCAGCGCGCCAGCGGATAGAGCAGGCTTAATGACAGCAGCGCTTCAATCGCGTACATCCACTTCACCGCAGCAGGCGCCCCGGCTACCTGATTCACCATCACCGGCAGCATCAACATCACCTGCACGGCGAGAATGTAGTAGCCGGTCAATGTCAGCACGTACAGGCGAAAACGCTTGTCCTGCCAGACGCGTTGCATCCCTTCACGCATCGCAATGCGTTCGGTCGAGATGCGCCACGCCGGTAACCAAACGGCGTTAAACAGCGCAGCAGTGACAAACACCGCCGCGCCAACCCAGCACACCAGACGGAAATCCCACGCCAGCAGCCAGCTACCAATCAGCGCGCCCAGCACCGCACCGGCGCTGTCCTGCATCATCAGCAGGGAGAAGAAGCGGCCGCGATCGCGTGCGCGCACCAGTTTCATCACCAGCGCGCTGCGTGGCGGGTCAAACAGCGTGCCGCCAAGACCGGAAAGCAAACAGGCAAACCACAGCAGCCAGGGTTCATGCGCCAGCGCCATGCAGGCAAAACCCGCCGCGCGCATCAGCATGCCGGTGACGATCAGCGGACGCGCGCCAAAACGGTCGGCAATCGCACCGCCGAAGATGCCGAATCCCTGCTGGACGAACTGGCGCAAGCCAAGCGCAATACCGACCATCAACGCGGCCCAGCCCAGCTGTTCGACAAAATGGATGGAAATGAGGGGAAACACCACGAAAAAGCCCATCACAACCAGCATGTTATCCACTAAAAGAAATGTTTTACCGAGGCGTCGTGCCCGCGCAACCCGAGACATGCTAATTCCTGAGCAAATGAGAGGAGATAAGAGACCAATTGGTCTATTTTCCGCCTGCTCAGCGGCGAAAAACAGCTTTCTCAGGATGATATTTTTTCATCGAATCCGCAGAAATATTAATCCTAAATCAGGATGAATCCTGAGGAACGCGTTCAAGGGTTTTACCGCAAGCGGGGTGACGGTTATAGTGAGGAGTATCGCCGCTGGCGTACATCTTTCTTAAGTTATGGATTTCAGGAGTCATGATGTTTGGCTATCGTTCTGCTGGCCCACGCGTGCGCCTCACTACCGATCGCTTAGTGGTGCGTTTAGTACACGAACGCGATGCTTGGCGATTAGCGGATTATTACGCTGAAAATCGTGCGTTTCTCAAGCCGTGGGAACCGGTGCGCGACGAGAGCCATTGTTATCCTTCGGGCTGGCAAGCGCGCCTCGGACTGATCGCCGACATGCATAAACAGGGCTCAGCCTACTATTTTGTGCTGATGGACCCGGAAGAGACCGAAGTGCGTGGTGTGGCGAATTACAGCAACGTGCTGCGCGGATCGTTTCACGCCTGCTATCTCGGCTATTCACTGGGCGAGAAGTGGCAAGGTCAGGGACTGATGTTTGAAGCGCTCACTACCACCCTTCGCTATATGCAACGCCAGCAACGTATTCACCGCATTATGGCTAATTATATGCCGCACAATCAGCGCAGTGGCGATCTGCTGGCGCGTCTTGGATTTGAAAAAGAGGGTTACGCCAAAGATTACTTGTTGATCGATGGGCGCTGGCAGGATCATGTACTCACCGCGTTGACCTGCCGGGAGTGGACCCCGGATCGTCGTGGACAATAATAAGGGATCACCTCAATGAAAATGGCCTTATCCGCGCAGGCATTGCGCGTGATTGGATGCCTGCTGGAGAAGCAGGTCACCACGCCGGATCAATATCCGCTCTCACTTAATGGCGTTGTCACCGCCTGTAATCAGAAATCCAACCGTGAACCGGTGCTGAATCTCAGCGAGATGGAGGTGCAAGCGCAGCTTGATGAGCTGGTGAAAAAGCATCTGGTGACCGCCAATAACGGCTTCGGTCAACGCGTCAGCAAGTATGAACAGCGCTTCTGCAATTCCGCTTTCGGCAATCTGCAACTGAGCAGCGCTGAAGTCGCGGTATTGACGTTGCTGTTCCTGCGCGGTGCACAGACGCCGGGCGAACTGCGCACCCGCAGCGGTCGTCTGCATGAATTCAGCGATATGAATGAAGTCGAGCAGACGCTTAACGGTTTAAGCACGCGCGAGGATGGCCCAATGGTGGTGCGACTGGCGCGCGAACCGGGCAAACGTGAAAGCCGCTATATGCATCTTTTCGGTGGCGAAGTAGTGGAAGACGCGGCCAGCGCAGAAACCGTCAATGACAACGGCGATTTAACCGCGCGTGTCGCGCAACTTGAAGAAACGGTTGCTGAGTTGCAGTCGCAACTGCAACAGCTGCTGCAAAAGGAGCACTAATATGACGCTGCGTATTGGCATTGTAGGATTGGGCGGTATCGCGCAGAAAGCGTGGCTGCCGGTGTTATCGCAAGCCAGCGGCTGGCAATTAGCGGGTGCGTTTTCGCCCAATCAGGCAAAGGCGCAACCGATCTGCGATAGCTATCGCATACCTTATTTTGGTCAACTGGATGCGCTGGCCGCCGCCAGTGATGCGGTGTTTGTTCACAGCAGCACCGCCAGCCATTACGAAGTGGTTAAAGCGCTGCTGCTGGCGGGCAAAGATGTGTGCGTCGATAAACCGTTAGCCGAAACGCTGCAACAGGCAGAAGCGCTGGTGGCGCTGGCGGACAAGCAGAAGCGCAAGCTGATGGTGGCATTTAACCGCCGCTTTGCGCCGCGTTATCAGCAGCTGAAAAGTGACATGTCACGCGCCGCCTCGCTGCGCATTGAAAAGCACCGCGCGGATAGCGTGGGTCCACAGGATTTGCGTTTTACCCTGCTGGACGATTATCTGCACGTGGTGGACACCGCGCTGTGGCTGGCGGGCGGCAGCCTGACGCGCGAGTTAGGGCATATCGAGACCAATGATGATGGCGCGATGCTGTACGCCGAACACCATTTCTCCGCCGGATCGCTGCAAATCACCACCAGCATGCATCGTCGCGCCGGGACGCAACGCGAAGTCGTCAGCGCCATCTGCGACGGTGATTACATCGAAATTAACGAGATGCGCGACTGGCAGCAGGAAAACCGCGGCGGCATGGTGCGTGATGTGCCGCCCGCGTGGCAAAGCCACCTTACTCAGCGCGGTTTCAGCGGCGCAGCGCACCATTTCATACAGTGCGTTGAAAATCAGACGATGCCTGAAACCAGTGGCGAACAGGCGCTGGCGGCGCAGCGTCTGGTGGAAAAATTGTGGCGCGATGCCGAACGTGAATAATTCCTTGTAACACTCAATGCTGGTCATTTCCCGCCGTGGCAGTAGACTATCGCCGGACATCACGGGATGTCCGCGCTAAGTCGCTCATTTCTCCGACACTTTTCAGGATGCGCCACTCAATATGAATTTGTTGAAATCGCTGGCTGCGGTCAGTTCGATGACCTTGTTTTCCCGCGTACTGGGCTTTGCCCGCGATGCCATTGTGGCGCGCGTTTTCGGCGCCGGAATGGCAACCGATGCCTTCTTTGTTGCCTTCAAACTGCCGAACCTGCTGCGCCGTATCTTCGCTGAAGGCGCGTTTTCTCAGGCGTTTGTGCCGATTCTGGCGGAATATAAAAGCAAGCAGGGCGAAGATGCCACGCGCGTGTTTGTCGCTTACGTCTCCGGATTACTGACGCTAGTGCTGGCGGTGGTAACCGTGTTAGGGATGATCGCTGCGCCCTGGGTGATTGTGGTGACGGCGCCAGGCTTTGCCGATACCGCCGATAAATTTGCCTTAACCAGCGCACTGCTGCGCGTCACCTTTCCCTATATTCTGCTGATCTCGCTGGCCTCGCTGGCGGGCGCGATCCTCAATACCTGGAACCGTTTTTCCGTGCCGGCGTTTGCGCCGACGCTGCTGAACATCAGCATGATTGGTTTTGCTGTCTTCGCTGCGCCGCATTTTAATCCACCGGTGATGGCGCTGGCGTGGGCCGTGGTGGTCGGCGGCGTGTTGCAGCTGTTCTATCAGCTGCCGCACCTGAAGAAGATTGGCATGCTGGTTTTACCGCGTTTGAATCTGCGCGATGCGGGCGTGTGGCGCGTAATGCGTCAAATGGGGCCGGCGATCCTCGGCGTGTCGGTGAGCCAGATTTCACTGATCATCAACACCATTTTCGCCTCCTTTTTGGTTTCCGGTTCGGTTTCGTGGATGTACTACGCCGATCGCCTGATGGAGTTTCCTTCCGGCGTGCTGGGCGTGGCGCTGGGCACCATTTTGCTGCCCTCGCTGGCGAAGAGTTTTGCCAGCGGTAATCAGGAAGAGTATTCACGGTTGATGGATTGGGGCCTGCGTCTATGCTTCCTGCTGGCGTTGCCGAGCGCAGTGGCGTTGGGCATTTTGTCCGGGCCGCTGACGGTCGCGCTGTTCCAGTACGGCAAGTTCACCGCGTTTGATGCCCTAATGACGCAGCGCGCGCTGATTGCCTATTCAGTGGGTTTGATGGGGCTGATCGTGGTGAAAGTGCTGGCACCCGGCTTCTATTCTCGTCAGGACATCAAAACTCCGGTGAAAATTGCCATCGTGACGCTGATTGTGACGCAGCTGATGAACCTGGCGTTTATCGGCCCGCTCAAACATGCCGGTTTGTCGCTGTCGATCGGTCTGGCCGCTTGCCTGAATGCGGCGCTGCTGTACTGGCAACTGCGTAAGCAGGATATCTTCCAGCCGCAGCCTGGCTGGTTCAGTTTCCTGACCCGTTTGCTGATTGCCGTAGTGGTAATGGCCGCAGCACTGTTTGGCATTCTGCAGGTGATGCCGGCTTGGGAAGAGGGGCAGATGTGGTGGCGCCTGATTCGTCTGGCGGCGGTCTGCGCCATTGGCGGCGGCGCATACTTTGTGATGCTGGGTCTGCTCGGCTTCCGCCCGCGCGACTTCGCGCGCCGCACGCTGGTATAAAATTATGCTCCCACGCAGACGGAAGTTTGTTTTGGTCCGGCGGTCCTCGCGCCGCTTCGCGGTACCTTCACTGCGTACGTCAGCCTGACGGACCGGCTCAGACGGGACTTCCTTGTCCCGGCTGAGCCTTTCGCCCGCGTCCTGCGGGCAAATCCTGGCTTCCTTTCTCCGTTCAGCGCTGCGGATGCCTGCCCAAAACAAACTTCCGTCTGCTGCTTATCACTGGTGCGCTGTGCTTAAAAGCACAACAAAAAGGCCGCCATCCCAAAAGATAGCAGCCTCCTCAAACCCACTTTTTTCTACCCTTTACGACTTAGCGTCGCCTGACCTTTACCCAAACCATCCGGGCCGTAAAACGCCTGGGTTTGGTGGGGTCGCAACACCGCCAATGCTTCATTGGTGTAGCCGATTTGATGCTGCAACAAAATCCCGTTATGCGTATTGGCATCGCGCAAGCGGCGCGTGTGCTGCTGAATACGCATCCAGCGGCTTTCGCGATCGCTGTGATCACCATAGGGCGCCTGCGTGCCGAGCGTTTTCTCGGTGGTGCGGCGCATCTCGTCCAGATAATTCAACGTCGTCAGCAGCGCGCTTTTATCTTCAGAAATACGCTGCAGCAGGTTGCCATTGATCTGGCCTGCAGAAAGTTGCTGTTGTTCTTCATCCATTACCACCGCAAGGGATGTCAGCACGTCCTGCATTTTGTCTAAGGTGATCAGCAGATGGTCCATTGGGATTAGTTACCCTCTAAATACGCCTTGGTATCGGCGATCAGCGCGTCGGCGATCTTACCGGTATCCATTTTCAATTCGCCATTACGAATGGCCGTCTTCAGCTGCTCAACGCGCGCTGTATTGATATCTTTGCTGCCAGGCTGCATCAGTTGCGCCTGCGCGGTACTTAACTTCACTTCCGCACCGCTTTCGCTGGTGGTGCTGGCTGCGGGCGTCGCGCTCTGACGCACTTTGCTGCTGTTATCGTTATTGTCGCGTGTTTGAACAGTGCTAACCGGATTCGTAGGCTGCGTTCTGTCGATGCTCATGGTAAGGCTCCTGTAAGGTCAGTTGGGGGTCAGCCAACTGAGTCAGCATAGGGTAATGTCTTTGTTGATAACTCTATCGGCAGAACAACAGGGTTCTTTAACGCTTTATAGCGATATCAGAATATTCCCATCCGCGTCGACGCGACCACTGACAACCTGACCATTTCCCATCCTCACGCGCACCATTTGTGCCGCGCTGGCGTTGTTCAGCGCACGTCCTTCGCTGCTGGCATTAAACCCGTTTCCACTGGCGACTACCATCACATTTTGACCGGCTTTCACGCGCCACGGCTGACGCACCATGGTGGCGGTGACTGGCTGTCCTGGCGGGATATCGCGTAGCGCGACCGCATCGACGACGCCGCTGCTATCCATCAATGCGCGTGCTGGCAGTTCATCGAGGCGTCCGGTTGCCAGACGCACGTCCGTCGGGCTGAGATTGCTGCCGCGCGCCACCTGACGGCTCGCCACCAGATATTGCCCGGTGACCTGTACCTGAACCTGCAGGAAACGACGATTTTGATCGCAGTTGGCGGCGATGCTGATGTTGCCCCACTGACGGCTATTGCCCGGCAGCTGCAGTTCAGGGGTTTCGCAGTTTGGCCACTGCGCCTGTGGCGTACGCACCACCACCGTCATGCCGGCGGCATGTTGTGGGTCGCGCGCTTTAAAAAATTGGGTCAACTGCGCGGTAAGGTCCGCAGCAGAACTGGGTAGCGCCAGTGCCAGCAAAAGTGTGGCTAGCAAGGTGGAATATCTGCGCATAACGCCTCCTGACGAGAAGATGGCACTGAGTCTACGCTTCGCGCAAAAAAATCAATGTCAAAAATAGCCGTCATTTTTGCTGCTATTCAGACGATCACCCTTGCATTTGTCCACTTAAGCTGTCAGCTCGAAATTCTCATTCGCGGAGTAAGCATGCTCGACAAACTCGATGCCGCGCTGCGATTTGGTACTGAAGCGTTAAACCTACGTGCTCAGCGTCAGGAAATCCTGGCGTCAAACATTGCCAACGCCGATACCCCGGGCTACCAGGCGCGGGATATCGACTTTGCCAGCCAGCTGAGCAAGGTGATGCAAAACGGTCGCGCCGAAGGCAGCAGTCTGGCGCTGAATGTGACGTCCTCACGCCACATTGAAGCGCAAACCAACTCTCAGCCGTCACTGGATCTGCTGTACCGCATTCCCGATCAACCCGCCGCGGATGGCAACACCGTGGATATGGATCGCGAACGTACGCAGTTTGCTGATAACAGCCTGAAATACCAAACCGATCTCACCCTCATCAGTAGCCAGATCAAAGGCATGATGAGCGTTCTGCAGGGGCAATAAGCATGGCATTGCTGAATATCTTTGATATCGCCGGTTCTGCGATGACAGCGCAATCACAGCGCCTCAACGTCAGCGCCAGTAACCTGGCCAACGCCGACAGCGTAACCGGCCCAGATGGCCAGCCTTACGTGGCGAAGCAGGTGATTTTCCAGACCGACGCCGCACAAGGTGCAGCCACCGGCGGCGTGAAGGTCGCTGGCGTGGTGAACGATCCTACCCCGGCAAAACTGGTGTACGACCCGGGCAATCCGCTGGCGGATCAGAAGGGCTACGTCAAGATGCCAAACGTTGATGTGGTGTCCGAAACCGTTAACACCATGTCCGCGTCGCGCAGCTACCAGGCCAACGTTGAAGTGCTGAACACGGTGAAGTCAATGATGATGAAAACTCTCACTATCGGTCAGTAACGGAGAACGAATATGAGCGTAGCAGTAGGAATTAAAGACAGTCTGGACCCAACGGTACTGACCTCCAGTAGCGCTTCGAGCGGTAACTCTTCCGCCGACCTGCAGAATCAGTTCCTGAACATGCTGGTGGCGCAGCTGAAAAACCAGGATCCCACTAATCCTATGGATAACAGCCAGCTCACCACGCAGTTGGCACAGATCAACACCCTGAGCGGTATTGAAAAGCTGAATACCACGCTGGGATCCATCTCCGGCCAGATCACTACCAGCCAGTCGCTGCAGAGTTCAACGCTGATTGGTCACGGTGTGATGGTCAATGGTTCGCAGGTATTGGTGGGCAGCGGTACGACTACGCCGTTTGGCATTGAGCTGGCGACAGCGTCCACGGCCACCAGTGTCACGATTAAAGACAGTAACGGCGCCACGGTCCGCACCATTGACCTCGGCAAACTGAGCTCTGGCGTCCACACCTTCTCGTGGGACGGCAAGCTGGATGACGGTTCTACCGCCGCGGATGGCAAATATTCTGTTTCGCTGGCCGCCAGCAATGGCAGCACGCAACTGGTGGCGCAGCCGCTGAACTATGCCTACGTCAATGGCGTCAGCACCACTGATGGCACCACAAAACTGGATCTCGGCACCATGGGCTCCGCAACCCTCGATGAAATTCGTCAGATTCTCTGATTAACCTTTTAGCAGGAGAGATTACATGTCTTTTTCACAAGCGGTGAGCGGCCTCAATGCTGCCTCCAGCAATCTGGATGTGATTGGTAACAACATCGCCAACTCCGCCACAGCCGGTTTTAAATCCAGCACCATTGCTTTTGCCGATATGTTTGCCGGCTCTAACGTGGGTTTGGGTACCAAAGTTGCCGCCGTCATTCAGGACTTTGGTGATGGAAGTACAACATCAACCAGTCGTGGACTGGATGTGGCACTGAGCGGCAACGGTTTCTTCCGCATGACCGATGCCAGCGGCGGCGTGTTCTATTCCCGTAACGGCCAGTTCACGCTGGATGCCAACCGTAACCTGGTGAACACCCAGGGTCTGAATGTCACCGGCTATCCGGCCAGCGGCACACCGCCAACCATTCAGACCGGTGCCAACCCAGTGGCGCTGAGTATTCCAACCACGCAGATGGGGGCACGTGCAACAACAACTGCTACCCAGGTTGCCAACCTGAACTCCACCAGCACCACCCCGACCGTCACCCCGTTTGATAAGTCCAACGTTGATAGCTACAACGCGAAAACCACCATGACGGTGTACGACACGCAGGGTAACGATCACCAGTTAGACATGTACTACATCAAAACGGCGGATAACACCTGGACCGTGCACATGGTTGACTCCACCACCGGTAATGAAGTTGGTAATACTTTGGGCGGTGACAACCTGGGTTATCAGATGCAATTTGATGCTAACGGTAAGCTGACGCAGGTGGGGAAAATCACTGCAGCGGGTGTTGCTGACACCAGCGCTTCCCTGGCAAACCTGGTTGTGGACGGCACCAACGGGGCGAATGGCATGAACATCAGCCTGAGCATGTTGGGTAGCCTGCAGCAAAACACCGGTGCGACCACTTTTGGTAACCCAACGCAAGACGGTTATCAGCCTGGCGATCTGACCAGCTACACCATCAATGATGACGGCACCATTACCGGCACTTACTCCAACCAGAAAACCCAACTTCTGGGACAAATTGTCTTGTCGAGTTTCTCTAACCCGGAAGGTCTGAAGTCTGAAGGTGACAACGTCTGGTCTGCCACCAGCTCATCAGGTCAGGCCGCCACTGGTCTGGCAGGCACCGGTACTTACGGCAACCTGACTTCAGGTGCGCTGGAAGCGTCCAACGTCGATATGAGCAAAGAGCTGGTGAACATGATCGTTGCGCAGCGTAACTATCAGGCCAACAGCCAGACCATCAAAACTCAGGACCAGATTCTTAACACCCTGGTTAACTTACGTTAATTCGCTAACGGGATTGCTTTATGGATCACGCAATATATACCGCCATGGGCGCGGCCAGTCAGACGTTGGATCAGCAGTCGGTAACGGCCAGCAACCTCGCCAACGCCTCAACGCCAGGCTTTCGTGCTCAGCTCAACGCGTTGCGCGCGGTGCCGGTCAGCGGCTGGTCGCTGCCGACGCGTACGCTGGTTGCCGCTTCCACGCCGGGCGCCGATATGTCACCGGGCTCGATGGACAACACCGGCCGCACGCTGGATGTGGGCGTTGCGCAGGACGGCTGGTTGGCAGTGCGTGCCGCTGACGGTACCGAAGCTTATACCCGCAACGGCAACATGCAGATCAGCGCGACCGGTATTTTGACTATTCAGGGCAATCCCGTAATGGGCGATGGGGGTCCGATCGCCATCCCGCAAGGCGCTGAATTGACCATCGCGGCAGACGGGACCATCACCTCGCGTAACGCCGGTGATGCACCCAATGCCACGGTGCAGATTGGTCGTCTGAAGCTGGTGCGCGCCACCGGTAAAGAGATGCAGCGCGGTGATGACGGCATGTTCCGTCCTAATCAGCAAACCCAGGCGACGCGCGGCGCTGCGCTGGCAAATGATGCCACCATGACGGTGATGCCCGGCGTGCTGGAGGGCAGTAACGTCAAGCCGGTGGAAACCATGGTCGATATGATCGCCAACGCCCGACGTTTTGAGATGCAGATGAAAGTGATCTCCAACGTCGATGAAAACGAACAAAAAGCTAACAGCTTGCTCAACATGAGCAGCTAAGGCGTAAGGAAAACACCATGATTCGTTCTTTATGGATCGCCAAAACCGGTCTTGACGCTCAGCAAACCAACATGGACGTCATCTCCAACAACCTCGCGAACGTAAGTACCAACGGCTTTAAACGTTCGCGCGCGGTATTCGAAGATTTGATGTACCAAACCCTGCGTCAGCCGGGCACCCAGTCGTCAGAGCAAACCACGCTGCCGTCTGGTTTGCAGATCGGTACCGGTGTGCGTCCTGTCACCACTGAACGTCTGCATCAGCAGGGTAACCTGTCGCAGACCAGCAACTCGAAAGACGTGGCGATTAACGGCCAGGGTTATTTCGAAGTGCAGATGCCGGACGGCACCTCGGCGTATACCCGTGATGGTTCATTCCAGGTTGACCAGAACGGTCAGCTGGTGACTAACGCCGGCTATCCGGTACAGCCAGGCATCACTATTCCGGCCAACGCCACCAGCATCACGATCTCGCGCGATGGCGTGGTGAGCGTAACGCAGCAGGGCCAGACCAACCCGGCGCAGGTCGGTCAGCTGACGCTGAGCACCTTTATGAACGATGCGGGTCTGAACAGCCAGGGTGAAAACCTCTATCAGGAGACACAGGCATCCGGTGCGGCGACGCAGAGTACGCCAGGCCAGAACGGCGCGGGTCTGCTGTATCAGGGTTATGTCGAAACCTCGAACGTCAACGTGGCGGAAGAGCTGGTCACCATGATTCAGACGCAGCGTGCCTACGAGATCAACAGTAAAGCGATCAGCACCTCCGATCAGATGCTGGCGAAGTTAACCCAGCTGTAATGCTGGTGTCGTTGGGCCAGCTCTGCTGGCCTGATTAAGCAACATGAAGAAGGTCAAAAAGTGGCGAAGCAAGTGATTCTCAAGCCTGGTCATTGGTTGGTAGCCACGCTGCTACTCACGCTTAACGGTTGTGCGCTGGTTCCGCGCACACCACTGGTACAGGGATCGACTACGGCAGAGCCGACGCCATCCGCACCGCCGGTGGTGAACGGTTCCATTTTTCAGGGCGTCGCACCGCTGAACTACGGCTATCAGCCGCTGTTTGAGGATCGTCGTCCACGCAACATTGGCGATACATTGACGATCACCTTGCAGGAAAACGTCAGCGCCAGCAAAAGTTCTTCGGCCAATGCCAGCCGCGATGGCAGCAACAGTTTTGGTGTGACGGGTGTACCAACCGGCCTGAGCGGTCTGGTGGGTGCCGGTGGCGAAAAAGCCACGCTGGATGCCAATGGCAAAAATGACTTCGCTGGTAAAGGTGGCGCGACAGCCAACAACACCTTTACGGGCACCATCACCGTCACCGTCAATCAGGTGTTGTCGAACGGCAACCTGCGCGTGGTGGGTGAGAAACAGATCGAAATTAACCAGGGCACCGAATTTATCCGGTTCTCGGGCGTGGTTAACCCACGCACCATCAGCGCCAGCAACGCGGTGCTGTCAACGCAGGTGGCCGATGCACGTATTGAGTACGTCGGAAATGGTTATATCAATGAAGCGCAGACGATGGGCTGGTTCCAGCGTTTCTTCCTGAACGTCTCGCCGATGTAAGAGGTAGTAACAATGAATATGACGACTCTGCTCCGCCTGAGCCTTGGCATGCTGCTCGGTTTCAGCTTACTGGCGCATGCTGACCGCATCCGCGATCTAACCTCCGTGCAGGGCGTGCGCGACAACCAGCTGATCGGTTACGGTTTGGTGGTGGGCCTTGATGGTACCGGTGACCAGACCACGCAAACGCCGTTCACCACCCAAACCGTGAGCAATATGCTCTCCCAGCTCGGCATTACTGTGCCGGCTGGCACCAATATGCAGCTGAAAAACGTGGCGGCCGTGATGGTGACCGCTAAGCTGCCAACCTTTGCGCGTCAGGGGCAAACCGTTGATGTGGTGGTTTCTTCGCTGGGTAACGCCAAGAGTTTGCGCGGCGGTACGCTGCTGATGACGCCGATGAAAGGCGTCGATAACCAGGTTTATGCGCTGGCGCAGGGTAACATTCTGGTCGGCGGTGCCGGCGCTTCTGCCGGTGGCAGCAGCGTGCAGGTTAACCAGCTGAACGGTGGCCGCATTACCGGCGGTGCCACGGTAGAGCGTGAACTGCAGAGCAACTTTGGTAGCCAGAACACCATTAACCTGCAGCTGAATAACGAAGACTTCAGCATGGCGCAGCGCATTGCCGACGCCATCAACAGCCGTGGGATTGGTTCGGCGCAGCCGCTGGATGCCCGTACCGTGCAGATTCGCGTCTCGCCTAATAACAGTTCTCAGGTGCGTCTGCTGGCCGAAATTCAGAACCTTGATGTTGCGGTGCCGCTCGAAGATGCCAAGGTGATTATCAACTCACGTACCGGTTCGGTGGTGATGAACCGCGAAGTGACGCTGAACACCTGTGCGGTGGCGCAGGGCAATCTGTCGGTTACCGTCAATCAGCAGCAGAACGTCAGTCAGCCGGATACGCCGTTGGCGGGTGGGCAGACTGTGACCACCAACAATACCCAGATCGATCTGCGTCAGAGTGGCGGCGCGCTGCAACGGGTTAACGCCAGCGCCAACCTCAATAACGTGGTGCGTGCGCTGAATGCGCTGGGTGCGTCACCGATTGAGCTGATGTCGATTTTGCAATCGATGGAAAGCGCAGGCTGCTTGCGCGCCAAACTGGAAATTATCTGATGAACGATACGCAATCGCTGGTGAATGCGGCGTACGACAGCCGCTCGCTGAACGACCTGAAACGCGAAGCCGCCGCCGACCCGAAAGGGAAGGCGATGCAGGTGGCCAAACAGGTGGAAGGGATGTTCGTGCAGATGATGATGAAAAGCATGCGTGCAGCGCTGCCGCAGGATGGCCTGCTGAGCAACGATCAGACGCGGCTTTTCACCTCGATGTACGATCAGCAGATTGCACAGGACATAGGCAAACGTGGTCTCGGCATGGCCGATATCATCGTTAAGCAGATGCAGCCCGCTCAGGAGCCGGACGAAACCGCCGGTACGGTGCCGATGAAGCTGGATAACAGCTTCATCTATAGCAACCTGCCGTCGAATCAGCTGGAGCAGATGGTGCGTAAGGCGGTGCCGCGTTTGCCGGTCTCGCCCAGCAGTTTGCCGAGCGACAGCAACGACTTTATCGCGCAGCTGGCGCAGCCGGCGCAGGTCGCCAGCCAGCAGAGCGGTATTCCGCATCACCTGATTCTGGCGCAGGCCGCACTGGAATCCGGCTGGGGCCAGCGACAGATTCTGACGCGCGACGGCAAGCCGAGTTACAACGTGTTTGGCATTAAGGCGAGCGGCGACTGGAAGGGCGAAACCACCGATATCATGACCACCGAATACGAAGGCGGGGCAGCGAAGAAAGTGCGCGCCAGTTTCCGTGTGTATGGTTCCTATATGGAAGCGCTCAGCGATTACGTCAAACTGCTGTCCAATAATCCTCGTTATGCCGCCGTTGCCAACGCACCGAGTGCCGAGCAGGGCGCGCGTGCCTTGCAGGCCGCCGGTTACGCTACCGATCCAAAGTATGCGCAGAAACTGGTGGGAATGATCCAGCAATTCAAAAACATGGGCGAAAAAGTGGTGAAGGCGTACAGCAACGACATCACCGATTTGTTCTGATTTTTGCTCTCAAGTTTCACTTAAGCACGCCGATAACAATCACATGCCGCGGGCGTCCTCGTCCGCGCAATCGCACTGATGACTGCCAGCCCGGTTAACGGGAAATTAAGGAACCGAGATGTCCAGCATAATTAACTCAGCGATGAGTGGGCTGAGCGCCGCACAGGCTGCATTAAGCACCACCAGTAACAACATCAGTAATTACACGGTAGCGGGCTATTCGCGTCAGACGGCGATTTTGTCGCAGTCGAACAGCACCTTGCAGGGCAACAGCTATTACGGCAACGGTGTGACGCTTTCAGGCGTACAGCGTGAATACGATGAGTTCATTACTGCGCAATTGCGTGGCTCCAGCGCCAACTACAGCGCAGTGAACACGCAATACAACCAAATTTCCAACATTGACGATCTGCTGTCGACGTCGACCACCAGCTTGTCGACCTCAATCCAAAGCTTCTTCACCAACGTGCAGAACGTGGTGAGTAACGCCAACGACCCGTCGGCGCGTCAGTCAATGCTGAGCTACGCCCAAGGCCTGGTGAACCAATTCCAGACCACCGCGCAGTATCTCAACAATATGCAGAATAGCGTTAACACGGATATTGCCTCGAACGTCGATCAGATCAACACCTTCACCAGCCAGATTGCCGACCTGAACAGCCAGATCGCCAAGCTGACCACCGGTGGTGGCGCGGCGCCGAACAATTTGCTGGATCAGCGCGATCAGTTGGTGAATAGCCTGAACAATGTGGTGGGCGTGAACGTATCCCAGCAGGACGGCAGCTATATTGTCTCGATGGGCAGTGTGACGTTGGTGAATGGTAAAAACTCCACCAGCTTAGTGGCGATGCCGTCCAGCAGCGATTCAACACGTACCACTGTCGGTTATGTCGATAAGCAGGCGGGTAACGTTGAGATCCCTGAGAAGACGCTAACCACCGGTTCACTCGGCGGTTTGCTGGCGTTCCGCACCCAGGATCTGGATACCGCGCAAAATCAGCTCGGCCAGTTAGCGGCAGCGTTCACCACCAGCTTTAATACCGTGCACAGCGAAGGTTATGACAGCAACGGCGACCAGGGGGGCAACTTCTTTAATATCGGTTCGCCAACCGTGGTGGGTAACAGCAAAAATACTTCAGCGGCTACCGTTACGGCGGCCTGGTCAGACACCAGCGCGATGAAAGCCTCTAACTACACCGTAAGTTATGATGGCAGCAACTGGTCGGTGACCCGCATGTCTGACAACGTGAAGTTTAGCGTTACGCCAGATGCGACCGACGGCACCCTCAACTTTGATGGCCTGAAACTGACGGTGAGCACCTCACCCGCGCCTAACGCGAAAGACAGTTTCCTGGTCAAACCGGTCCAGAACGTCATTGCGGGCATGTCGGTCGCGATCACCGATGAGTCGCAAATTGCTGCGGCATCCAGCGCAACCAGCGGTGAAAGCGATAACCGTAACGCGCAGAAATTGTTGGATCTGCAGGATAGCAAGCTGGTGAATGGTAATGCGACCATCGCCCAGGCTTACGCCAGCATTGTCAGCACCGTCGGTAATAAAACCAGTACATTAAAAACCGCGAGCACCACCCAGGAGAACGTGGTGACACAGCTCAGCGATCGCCAGCAGTCAGTATCGGGGGTCAACCTTGATGAAGAGTATTCAAATCTGACTAAGTATCAGCAGTTCTATATGGCGAACGCGCAAGTGCTGCAAACAGCGAGTACCATTTTCAATGCGCTGATGGGCATCCGCGGCTAAGCATAGAGGATAAATACCATGCGTCTTAGTACCAATATGATTTTCAACCAGCAGGTGCGCGGGATCACCGATTCGCAAGCTTCCTGGTTAAAAGTAGGTGAGCAACTCTCTAGCGGACTGCGCGTCAGCAATCCTTCAGATGATCCTATCGCCGCCTCACGTGCCGTCGTGCTTTCGCAATCGCAGGCGAAAAGTACCCAATATGCCACGGCACGCAGCTTTGCCGATCAGAGCTTGTCGATGGAAGAGAACGCACTCTCCAGCGTGACCAGCAGCATCCAGGATGCGCAAACCATGATTGTGTATGGTTCTACCGGTACGCTGAGCGACGATGACCGTGCTTCCATTGCCACCAAATTAGAAGGCATTCGCTCGCAATTACTTAACCAGGCCAATAGCCGTGATGGTAATGGACGATACATTTTTGCGGGCTATCAGACTGATGTCGCGCCTTTCAGCGATGCCGGTGCGCCGGCCGGTGTCACTTATGTGGGTGGCGCGGATGCCATTACGCAGAAAGTCGATGATGGTCGCACGATGGCGGTGAGTAGCACAGGATCGTCAGTATTTATGTCAATAACCAGCAACGCGAAAGCCGAGCCGGACGGCAGTGCCAGCGAGACCAATCTGTTTAACATGCTTGATAGCGCAATTGCAGCGTTAAAAACGCCGCAGGATGATGCTGATGATGCAACCAAGCAGGTTTTCCAGGATGCCATGGATAAAACCAACCGTGGCTTGAGCAACTCCTTGAACAACGTGCTGGCAGTGCGTTCAGCCGTGGGCTCACAGCTGGCTGAACTCGATACGCTGGACGCGCAGGGTGATGACCGTGACACCATTATGGCATCGCAAATGACGGATCTGGTGCAGGTTGATTACACCCAAGCCATTTCAAGCTACACCATGCAACAAACCGCCTTGCAAGCTTCGTATAAGACCTTCACCGATATGTCGAAGCTGTCACTGTTCCAGCTTAATTCGTAATTGACCTGAACCTTTGAGCGTACTTTAACCGGGTGCGCTTAGTTTCTCCCACCGCCTTTCGGGGCTGTGGGATTTTTTTTGCCTGTTATTCAGGTCGCCATAAATGCCGCCTGCAGGCAATAAAAAACCCCGGACTGGCCGGGGTTTGATGTTGACTGACTTGCCAGAGCTTACGCGCTTTCCGGACGGGTTGCCGGTGCGGTTGCCTGATGCGTCGCGCTGTGACCACCGGCTGAGCCGCGGCCCTCGAAGCCAAAGGCTGGACGGACCCAGTCGCTGTTGCGAACCGGTTCAGGTTCCCACGCCGGTGCTGGTGCTTTGGTCATCGGTGCAGTCGCGTGATGCTTGAAGCGCGTCTCAACCGTGGTCACTGCGATATCACGTGCCGCAACCGGCGCATGAGGTTCAGTGACTGGCGTGACTTCGGCTTCAGCCGCGACTGGCGCAGCCAGCACGTCTTCAACCTGAGCTTCAACGGCTGGCGATACATCCACCGGCGCCTGTTCAACAACTGCAGCCACTTCGCTTACTTCAGGCTTCGCTTCTTCAGCCACGGCAGCCGGTTCCGCTTCAGCCGCGGTTTCCTGGGCAACCTGTTCGTCAGCAGCAGAGATCACTGATGGCTCTTCGTTAACGGGCGCGGCAATCGGCGTGACGTCATCCGTATTCACCACGGGCACATCGGTGTGCGCCTGCGGTTCAACCTGATGTACGGCTTCTTCAGCGGCAACCTGCTCAACGGCCGGTTCAACAGCGGCAGCGGGTTGAGTCTCGGCATCCGGTGTTTGCTGGTAACCGTAATCCGACACTTCATGCATCGCATCTTGCGTGCTGTACTCTTCCTGCGCTTGCGCAACCGGGTAAGAGATCCACACTTTGCCTGACGCCATTTCTGGTGAAGCAGCAGCAGATTCCAGCGGCATTGCAGACTGCGTTGGGTAACGCTCGTCACGATAGCGACGACGACGCTGACCGCTTACGCGCAGATGACGCGGTGAACGACGTGAACGGCGCGGCATATTGGCGCTATCACGGTTATCGCTATCATCTTGCTCGTCATTGCTGGCTTCAGGATGCTCTTTGTACTGAGCACGCGGCGCAGTTTCAACGGCAGCATCATGAACCACCGGCGCTTCAACAGTGATGTCAGGCGTTTCGCCAACACGCACGCGCTGTGACAGCTGACGCTGCTTACGACGCGGCATGACCTGAACGCGTTCTTCTTCGTGCTCAACGTTTTCGTCAACCGCAGGCGCCTGAACAACCGGTTCAGCGGCTTTCTGATCCTGCTGCTGAGCACGTTTTTCTTCCTGACGACGACGCTGGCGATCGGCACGCTGTTCGCGGCGCTGTTGCTGCTGCTCATCACGTTGCTCAAGCGCTTCATCGCTCAGTACTGGACGCGCTTCACGCGGCTCGTTCTGACGCTTGTTACGACGGTTGTCCTGATTATCACGCGGTTCGCGGGCTTCACGTGGCTCACGTGCTTCACGCGGCTCGCGCGGTTCACGACCTTCGCGCACCTGACCGTTTTCGCCATTACGCGGCGTACGTTCACGACGGTTGTTGCGACGGTTGTTATTGTTACGACGTTCGCCACGCTGCTGGGTGTTTTCAGATTCAGCGGCAACAACGGCTGGGGTTTCCTGCTTAGTTTCAGCAGGCGCCGCAGCAGGCGCATCACCGGCAAACAGTTTCTTCAAGCCACTCAGCAGGCGAGCCACGAAACCAGCGTTGGTTACTGCAGGCGCAGCAACTGCTGGTTTGGTTTTCACTTCTGCTGCTGGCTGAGACTCTTTCACCACTTCAACCGGCGCAGGCGGCGCATCAGGCATCGCGAAGGCGGCCAGTGCTGGCTGCTCCGGACGACGACGCTCAGCGTGCTCTTCTTCAGAAGGCAGCGCCATTTCCGCTTCGTGCAGTTTCGGTAAGTGATAGCTCAGCGTTTGCGTCTCTTCGCCAGTACGAACACGCAGTACCGAGTAGTGTGGCGTTTCCATCTGATCGTTCGGCACGATGATGGCACGCACTCCGCCCTGGCGTTTTTCAATGGCGCTAACGGCATCACGCTTTTCGTTCAGCAGGTAAGAGGCGACCTGAACCGGAACAATGGCATGCACTTCTTTGGTGTTGTCTTTCAGCGCTTCTTCTTCAATCAGACGCAGAATAGACAGCGACAGCGATTCGTTATCACGGATGGTGCCGGTTCCGCTGCAGCGTGGGCAGACGTGATGACTGGATTCACCCAGTGACGGGCTCAGACGCTGACGCGACATCTCCAGCAAGCCGAAGCGTGAAATGTGGCTGATCTGAATACGCGCACGATCCTGACGTACCGCCTCACGCAGACGATTTTCCACCGCGCGCTGGTGGCGCACTGGCGTCATGTCGATGAAGTCGATAACAATCAGGCCGCCGAGATCGCGCAGACGCAATTGGCGAGCAATCTCATCGGCCGCTTCCAGGTTGGTGTTGTACGCGGTTTCTTCGATATCACCGCCGCGAGTAGCGCGTGCGGAGTTGATATCAATCGCCGTCAGGGCTTCGGTGCTATCGATAACAATCGATCCGCCTGATGGCAGACGCACTTCACGCTGGAAGGCGGATTCAATCTGCGATTCGATTTGGTAGTGGCTGAACAGCGGGATTTCACCGGTGTAAAGTTTGATTTTGCTGCTGAAGTCCGGACGACCCAGTGCAGCAATGTGCTGACGGGCCAGTTCCAGTACTTTTGGATTATCGATAAGGATTTCACCGATATCCTGACGCAGATAGTCGCGGAAGGCGCGCACGATAACGTTGCTTTCCTGATGGATCAGGAAAGGCGCTGGGCGGCTGTCTGCGGCTTTCTTAATGGCTTCCCAGTGCTTCATACGGAAGCTGAGATCCCACTGCAGTGATTCGGCAGATTTGCCCACGCCCGCAGTGCGGACGATCAATCCCATGCCGTCTGGAAGTTCCAGTGCGGAAAGTGCTTCTTTTAATTCGGTACGGTCGTCGCCCTCAATGCGGCGTGAAATACCACCGGCACGTGGGTTGTTCGGCATCAATACCAGATAGCTACCGGCCAGGGAAATAAAGGTGGTGAGTGCTGCCCCTTTATTACCGCGTTCCTCTTTATCAATTTGAACGATAACTTCCTGGCCTTCACGCAGCACATCTTTGATATTCGGACGACCATGTGCGTTGTAATTGGCGGGGAAGTATTCGCGGGAAATTTCTTTCAGAGGGAGGAAACCGTGACGTTCTGCACCATAATCGACAAATGCAGCTTCAAGGCTGGGTTCAACGCGGGTGATTTTACCTTTGTATATGTTGGCTTTTTTCTGTTCGTGTCCAGGACTTTCAATATCCAGATCGTACAGACGTTGTCCATCAACCAGGGCAACGCGCAACTCCTCCTGCTGAGTTGCGTTAATTAACATTCTTTTCATCGTGACTTACTCGTTATTCTCACATGAGTGATCTAGCTGCGGGCATCGTTACCCTGGACGAGAATCAACCGATGGCCCCGTGTCTTAATGCACTGACGTCAACCTCACGGTTGTCGGCGGCTAAAGGGGCGCAAATCTTGTCGGTGGCCTGTTTTTCATAAGGAAATCCAGCGCCTGAAGGTGGAAATGTTACAGAGTATTCAAAAATCCACACATCCTGGTCTGTCGTCCAGGCCGCAACCCGCAGCCCGCTAAGTGCCTGATTTAACATTACGTCTTACGCCATTGCTGCGTGTCCGTTAAATCCGGCAAAATGACTTATTTCGCTCTTTTTCCTGCCTGAATCTTTCCAGGGCAGAAACCCCTGCATTATTCCATTGCTAACTCACATTAAGCAAGGCGACTTTTGCCAAGCTGAGAAGTTTATTCATCCATAACCTGTTCATTTGCAGGGCTAATCATCGCATCGCTGAAAATGTCGCCATTTTCACCGTTTCAATACGCGACAAAGAGAGAGTTAAGCACAGAAAAAGGGGTGGCGCTATCCAGGGACACTAATTAGAATCGCCGCCATGAAAACAGAGAATCCCGGCGTACAGTATGTCGCCATCACGGCTGAAAATGCCGGACAACGAATTGATAACTTTTTGCGCACCCAGCTCAAGGGCGTGCCGAAAAGCATGATTTATCGCATTTTGCGTAAAGGCGAAGTACGGGTAAATAAAAAGCGCGTTAAACCGGAATATAAGCTGGAGGAGGGCGACGAGCTGCGTATTCCGCCGGTCCGGGTTGCCGAACGCGAAGAGAATACGGTTTCACCGAAACTGGATAAAGTCGCGGCGCTCACCAATGCCATTCTGTATGAAGATGATTACCTGATGGTGCTGAATAAACCGTCGGGCACTGCGGTGCACGGTGGCAGCGGATTAAGTTTTGGCGTGATTGAAGGGCTGCGTGCGTTGCGTCCGGAAGCGCGTTTCCTTGAGTTAGTCCATCGTCTGGATCGTGATACTTCTGGCATTCTGCTGGTGGCGAAGAAGCGTTCTGCTTTGCGCTCGCTGCATGAGCAACTGCGTGAAAAGGGCATGCAGAAGGATTACCTTGCGCTGGTGCGCGGTGACTGGCCGTCGCATCTGAAAGTGGTGCAGGCTCCGCTGTTAAAGAACATTTTGCAGAGCGGCGAACGCGTGGTGCGCGTGAGTGCGGAGGGCAAACCTTCCGAGACGCACTTTAAAGTAGAAGAGCGTTTTGGTTTCGCGACCTTAGTGAAAGCCAGCCCGGTGACGGGCCGTACCCATCAGATTCGTGTGCATACGCTGCACGGTGGCCATCCGATCGCTTTTGACGATCGTTACGGCGACCGCGACTTTGACGCACAGCTGGGTTCGACGGGCTTGTCGCGTCTGTTCCTGCACGCGGCTGCGTTGACCTTTACCCATCCCAACACCGGAGAAGTGCTGCGGATGGAAGCGCCACTGGATGGCGCACTGAAACATTGCCTCGCGCAACTGCGTCAGAAGAAAGACTGATTAAAGGGGCATCAACATAATGCGTTGATGCCCACCGCTCTTAACATCTCATTTAGCGCGATCAGCGGTAAGCCAATCAAGGTATTAGGATCGCGACCTTCTAGCCTGTCAAATAAACAAATCCCCAATCCTTCGCTTTTAAAACTGCCGGCACATTGTAGCGGCTGTTCCTTTTCGACATAGCCGCGAATCTCTTCGGCACTCAACTCGCGGAAATGCACGGTAAAGGGTTCGCAAATAACCGATTGGATGCCGCTCTGCGGTTGCAGAAGTGCCAGGCCGGTATAAAAGGTGATGGCGTTACCGCTGGCGGCCGCGAGTTGCTGGCAGGCCTTCTCTACGGTATGCGGTTTACCGGTTATCTCGCCATTCAATACACAAACCTGATCGGAACCGATAATCCAGCGGTCCGGGTAACGTGCGGCCAGCGCCTGCGCTTTGGCTAATGCCAGCCGCTGCACCAGCTCGGAGGCTGATTCGTGAGGCAGCGGGGATTCGTCGCAATCGGGAGCGGCGGTAATAAAAGGCAGGCCCAGTTTGCTTAGCAGCGCCTGACGAAAAGGGGAGGTAGAAGCTAAAACCAAAGGTGTCGTCATTTTTTTTCAGAATAGATAGCGTAAAGATGACAGTCATTTTAAACTATGCGCCGCACTGGATGCGACTAACGGGTGAAAGATGCCGTAAACCGGCCTTTTTCTTTGACTCTATGACGTTACAAAGTTAATATGCGCGCCCTATGCAAAAGGTAAAATTACCCCTGACGCTCGATCCGGTCCGCGCCGCGCAAAAACGCCTTGATTATCATGGTGTTTATGCACCTGAATTGGTGGCGCGCTTGGCCGAAACGGTCGTGAGTGTGGACAGTGAAGTTGAATGCGATATGTCGTTTGCGGTTGATAACCAGCGCCTCGCCGTTCTGCAAGGAACAGCCGAAGTGCAGGTGACTCTGTCATGTCAACGCTGCAACCAGTCGTTTCCACGTCATGTTCACGTAAGCTATTGCTTCAGTCCTGTCTCTTCTGATGAACAGGCCGAGGCACTACCGGAAGCCTACGAGCCAGTTGATGTCAATGATTTTGGTGAGATCGACTTGCTGGCAGTGATCGAAGATGAGCTCATCCTCGCGCTGCCCGTGGTTCCGGTGCATGATTCTGAACACTGTGAAGTGTCCGACGCGGACATGGTATTTGGTCAATTGCCTCCAGAGGCAGAAAAACCAAATCCCTTTGCCGTATTAGCCAGTTTAAAGCGTAAGTAATAGGAGTAAGGTCCATGGCCGTACAACAGAATAAACCAACCCGTTCTAAGCGTGGTATGCGTCGTTCACACGATGCGCTGACCACTGCTGCTCTGTCAGTAGATAAAGTTTCTGGCGAAACTCATCTGCGTCACCATATCACTGCGGATGGTTACTACCGCGGTCGCAAGGTTATCACCAAGTAATCCTCGCGATTACACAAGGCGATACCTTGACACGTTTGACCCTGGCAGTTGATGCCATGGGCGGGGACTTCGGTCCTTGCGTGACAGTGCCTGCAGCCTTGCAGGCACTGGCCTCTCATTCGGAGCTGGTTCTTCTTCTGGTCGGCGATCCCGACATCATCTCGTCATTTCTTGCCAAAGCGGATTCCTCGGTACAGAGGCGTGTGCAGGTTATTCCTGCCGAATCGGTTATTGCAAGTGATGCCAAACCTTCTCAGGCGATTCGTAACAGCCGCGGCAGCTCCATGCGTGTGGCGTTAGAGTTGGTCAAAGAGGGGAAAGCACAAGCCTGTGTCAGTGCGGGAAATACCGGCGCACTGATGGGCCTGGCGAAAATGCTATTAAAACCGCTGGATGGCATTGAGCGTCCGGCGTTGATGACGGTGTTGCCGCATCAGCAGCATGGCAAAACGGTGGTGCTGGATCTCGGCGCTAACGTTGAATCCGACAGCGCCATGCTGGTGCAGTTTGCGATCATGGGCGCAGTGATGGCTGAAGAAGTGCTGGAGATCGCCCAGCCGCGTGTTGCGCTGCTGAATATTGGTCAGGAAGAGACCAAAGGATTGGAAACAATCCGCGCCGCATCTGCGGTGCTGCGAGCGTCACCGCAAATCAACTATATTGGATATCTTGAGGGGAACGATCTCCTCACCGGCAAGACGGATGTGCTGGTTTGTGATGGCTTCGTTGGTAACGTCACGTTGAAGACCATGGAAGGCGTGGTAAGAATGTTCCTCTCTCTGATTAAATCGTCAGAGGAAGGAAAAAAACGGGCCTGGTGGCTAACATTGCTGGGACGCTTGATTCAAAAGCGTCTGGCGAAGCGTTTCGGCCATCTCAACCCCGACCAGTACAATGGCGCTTGTCTGTTAGGATTGCGCGGGACAGTGATCAAAAGCCACGGTGCGGCGAATCAACGTGCATTTGCCGTGGCGATAGAGCAGGCAGAGCAGACGGTGCGAAAGCAAGTCCCTGAAAGGATTGCGGCGCGCCTTGACACTGTATTAGCCAGGAGTGACAAAGCGTAGATGTTTACCAAAATTATCGGTACGGGCAGCTATTTGCCTGAGCAGATTCGCTCCAATGCGGATCTGGAAAAAATGGTCGAGACGACGGACGAGTGGATTGTCACCCGTACCGGCATCCGTGAGCGTCGTATTGCCGCTCCGGAAGAAACCGTTGCTACTATGGGCTTCACCGCAGCACAGCGCGCGTTGGAAATGGCGGGTGTGAATGCGAGCGAAATTGGCCTGATCATTGTGGCGACCACCTCTTCCAGCCATGCCTTCCCAAGTTCAGCATGCATGATCCAGCAAATGCTGGAGATTAACGATTGCGCTGCCTTCGATTTGGCCGCTGCTTGTGCGGGCTTCACCTATGCACTGAGCGTTGCCGATCAATACATTAAAAATGGTGCGGTAAAACATGCGCTGGTGATCGGTGCAGACGTGCTGGCACGTACGCTCGATCCTAACGATCGCGGCACCATCATTCTGTTTGGTGATGGCGCGGGCGCGGTGGTGCTGAGTCAAAGCGAAGAGCCAGGCATCCTTTCTACCCATCTGCACGCCGACGGCCGTTACAGCAAACTGCTGACGCTGCCGTATCAGGATCGTGCCCATCAGGATGAGCCTGCTTATCTGACGATGGCGGGGAATGAAGTCTTCAAAGTGGCCGTGACTGAACTGGCGCACATTGTGGATGAAACTCTGCAAGCCAACAATCTTGATCGTGAAATGCTCGACTGGCTGGTGCCGCATCAGGCGAATCTGCGCATTATTAGCGCAACCGCCAAAAAGCTCGGTATGGGCATGGAGAAAGTTGTGGTCACGCTGGATCGTCACGGTAATACCTCGGCCGCGTCAGTGCCAAGTGCACTTGACGAAGCGGTGCGCGATGGCCGTATCAAGCCAGGACAACTGATTCTGCTGGAAGCCTTTGGTGGCGGTTTCACCTGGGGTTCTGCGCTGGTTCGCTTTTGATTGACAGGAACGAAAGATGACGCAATTTGCTTATGTTTTCCCAGGACAGGGATCGCAGACCGTCGGCATGTTAGCCGAGCTGGCCGCTGAAAACCCGCAGGTTGAAGCCACTTTCCGTGAAGCTTCTGACGCACTGGGTTATGACTTATGGCAGCTGGTCCAGCAGGGACCAGCTGAAGAATTGAATAAAACCTGGCAGACACAGCCTGCGCTGCTGGCGGCTTCTGTTGCCATCTATCGCGTATTGCAGAGCAAAAATGCGGTGCAGCCAAGCATGATGGCCGGTCACAGCCTTGGTGAATACTCGGCGCTGGTTTGTGCCGGTGTGCTGAATTTCGCTGACGCCATTAAATTGGTTGAGCTGCGCGGCAAACTGATGCAGGAAGCGGTACCGGAAGGTACTGGCGCTATGCAGGCGATTATCGGCCTGGATGATGCATCCATCCGTAAAGCCTGTGAAGAGAGCGCTCAAGGCCAGGTGGTTTCACCGGTTAACTTCAACTCGCCGGGCCAGGTGGTTATCGCGGGCAACAAAGAAGCGGTTGAACGTGCGGGTGCAGCCTGTAAAGCTGCCGGTGCCAAACGTGCATTGCCGCTGCCAGTCAGCGTGCCATCGCACTGTGCGTTGATGAAACCTGCTGCCGATAAGCTGGCAGTAGCGCTCGAAGCGATCACCTTTAGTGCGCCTTCGGTGCCGGTGGTGAATAACGTCGACGTGAAGTGTGAAACTGAAGGTGCTGCGATTCGAAGTGCGCTGGTCCGTCAGCTGTATAGCCCCGTGCGCTGGACCGAATCGGTCGAATTTATTGCTGCGCAGGGCGTTGAGCAGCTGCTGGAAGTCGGTCCAGGTAAAGTTCTGACCGGTCTGACCAAACGTATTGTGGATAGCCTGAGTGCCGCTGCGGTGAACGATTCTGCTTCACTGAGCGCTGCACTTACCCAGGAATAAGAGGAAAAACATGAGCTTTGAAGGTAAAGTAGCGCTGGTTACCGGTGCAAGCCGTGGAATTGGTCGCGCCATTGCGGAAACGCTGGCTGCGCGCGGTGCCAAAGTGGTGGGAACCGCCACCAGTGCAAGCGGTGCGGAAGCAATCAGTGCTTACCTCGGCGACAAGGGCAAAGGCCTGCTGCTGAACGTTACTGATGCCGCCTCAATTGAGAGCGTCCTCGAACAAGTTCGCGCCGAATTTGGCGAAGTGGACATTTTAGTCAATAATGCAGGCATTACGCGTGACAATCTGTTGATGCGCATGAAAGACGATGAGTGGGCGGATATCCTTGATACCAACCTGACATCTGTCTTCCGTCTTTCTAAGGCGGTTATGCGTGCCATGATGAAAAAACGCGTGGGCCGTATCATTACCATCGGTTCTGTAGTTGGGACCATGGGTAACGCGGGTCAGGCAAACTATGCGGCAGCAAAAGCAGGTTTGATTGGCTTTAGCAAATCACTGGCGCGAGAAATTGCGTCACGTGGCATTACTGTAAACGTCGTAGCACCGGGCTTTATCGAGACGGACATGACGCGTGCACTGAACGAAGATCAACGTTCGGGTATTTTGGCAGAAGTTCCCGCAGGTCGTTTAGGTGACCCGCAGGAGATTGCCAATGCTGTTGCATTCTTAGCCTCTGACGAAGCAGCCTATATCACGGGTGAAACGCTTCATGTCAATGGCGGCATGTACATGGTCTGATAATCACGAAAACATTTGCTTTATCTACGGTAAACACCGCAGAATAACGCAAAATCGTGGTTCGACCAGCCGGGATTTTGTTGCATCTTTTTCAACATTTTATACACTACGAAAACCATCGCGAAAGCGAGTTTTGATAGGAAATTAAATAGTATGAGCGATATCGAACAACGCGTTAAGAAAATCGTAGCTGAGCAGCTGGGTGTTAAAGAAGACGAAGTGATTAACACTGCTTCTTTCGTTGAAGACCTTGGTGCAGATTCTCTTGACACCGTTGAGCTGGTAATGGCTCTGGAAGAAGAGTTTGATACTGAAATTCCAGACGAAGAAGCTGAGAAAATCACTACCGTTCAGGCAGCGATCGACTACATCACTAGCCATCAAGGTTAATGAATATCTTCAGGCGGTCACCTCGACCGCCTGAGTTTTATGTTTGCCCCACATAGCGTTATTTTTTCCCTCCCTGGAGGACGTGCGTGTCTAAGCGTCGTGTAGTTGTGACTGGTCTTGGCATGTTGTCTCCTGTCGGCAATACCGTAGAGTCTACCTGGAGTGCTCTCCTTGCCGGTCAGAGCGGCATTAGCCTGATCGACCATTTTGATACTAGTGCCTATGCAACGCGTTTTGCGGGCTTAGTAAGAGATTTTAATTGCGATGATTTCATCTCGCGCAAAGATCAGCGCAAGATGGATGACTTCATCCAATACGGCATCGTTGCTGGTATTCAGGCTATGGCAGACTCCGGTCTGGTCGTAACCGATGAGAATGCTGGTCGCATTGGTGCGGCAATCGGTTCTGGTATTGGCGGACTGGGTTTAATCGAAGATAACCACAGCTCGCTGGTCAACGGTGGACCGCGCAAAATCAGCCCATTCTTCGTGCCTTCAACCATCGTCAACATGGTTGCTGGTCATCTCACCATCATGTACGGCCTGAAAGGTCCAAGCATCTCTATCGCAACTGCCTGTACGTCTGGTGTGCACAACATTGGTCATGCAGCGCGTATCATTGCGTATAACGATGCTGATGTGATGTTGGCCGGTGGTGCGGAGAAAGCCAGTACGCCACTTGGTGTCGGTGGTTTTGGTGCTGCTCGTGCGCTCTCCACGCGTAATGACAATCCTCAGGCGGCAAGCCGTCCGTGGGATAAAGATCGTGACGGTTTCGTGTTGGGTGACGGTGCTGGCATTGTCGTACTGGAAGAGTACGAACACGCTAAGAAACGTGGTGCGAAGATTTATGCTGAGATCATCGGTTTCGGCATGAGCAGCGATGCTTACCACATGACGTCACCTCCGGAAGACGGTTCAGGTGCAGCCGCGGCGATGGTTAACGCGCTACGTGACGCGCAGCTGAACGCTGAGCAGATCGGTTATGTCAACGCGCATGGCACCTCGACGCCAGCCGGTGACAAAGCGGAAGCGCAGGCGGTGAAATCGGTGTTTGGTGCGGCAGCTCACAGTGTTATGGTCAGCTCTACCAAGTCGATGACTGGCCACCTGTTGGGTGCGGCGGGTGCAGTAGAAGCGATTTATTCGATTCTGGCGCTGCGCGACCAGGCGATTCCACCGACCATCAACCTCGACAATCCTGACGAAGGTTGCGATCTGGACTTCGTGCCGCATACGGCGCGCCAGGTCAGCGGACTGGAGTACACCTTGTGTAACTCCTTCGGATTTGGCGGCACTAACGGCTCGCTGATCTTCCGCAAGGTTTAATCGCTCCTCAGCCATACAGAGGCCCGCAATGCGGGCCTTTTTTATATTTTTAACGGGCTAATCAAGGCGGCCAGCATGTGGATAAACGGCATACCGCAAACCGAGCTTTCAGCACGCGATCGCGCAGTGCAATTTGGTGATGGCTGCTTTACCACCGCCGCGGTGATTAACGGCCATGTTGTGATGCTGGATGCGCATCTGCAGCGGCTCAAAGAGGGCTGTGCAAGGCTAATGATGGATGCGCCGGATTTAGTTCAGCTCGCTACAGAAATGCATAATGCCGCTGCGGGACACACACAGGCGGTGCTGAAGGTGATCGTGACGCCGGGCGCAGGCGGACGCGGTTACAGCCGCGCAGGCTGCCACTCACCTACGCGCATTCTTTCGCTCTCGCCGTGGCCGCAGCATTACGCCACGTTGCAACAGCAGGGCGCTGTGCTCCACACCAGCCCAATACGTCTGGCGCGCAATCCGTTGCTGGCCGGCGTAAAACACCTAAATCGCCTTGAGCAAGTGCTGATTCGCCAGCATCTTGACCAGACGGGCGGTGACGAGGCGCTGGTGCTTGACACTGGCGGGACGGTGGTGGAATGCTGTGCGGCCAATTTGTTCTGGCGTAAGGGCAACAATGTTTTTACGCCGCAGCTTGAGCAGGCTGGCGTGGATGGCATTATGCGTCGTTATCTGATGGCGCAGATGGCCGCAAATGGCCAGACTTGTCAGCTGATTGATGGCAGCAGGGACGACGTATTGAACGCCGATGAAGTGGTGATATGTAACGCCCTGATGCCCGTTTTACCCGTGCGACAAATTGACGACGTTTCATTTACCGCACGCTCGCTGTATCAGCAACTGCGCGCCAGTTGCCCGACGATGGAAGTATCATGACTCGAATGAAAAAAATTCTCGCAGGCGTTGTAATTGTCGCAGGACTCACCGCCGCCTTTGGCTATTGGCAGATTGAACGTTTAGCTGATACGCCCTTAACACTGCAGCAAGAAACCATTTACACCTTGCCCGCTGGCAGCGGTCGCGTGGTACTGGAAGCGCAACTGGAAAGTCAGAAGATCATTCCGCAAAGTATCTGGTTTGGGCCGCTGCTGAAACTGGAACCGGAACTGGCACGTTTCAAAGCCGGTACCTATCGCCTGGAAACCGGCATGACGGTGCGCCAGCTACTGCAACTGTTGGCCAGCGGTAAAGAAGCGCAGTTCCCGGTGCGTTTTATTGAAGGTTCGCGTCTTACCGAGTGGTTAGCCGAGCTACGCAAAGCGCCATACCTGAAACACACGCTGAGCGACGATCAATTTGCCACCGTTGCCGCCGCGCTTAAGCTTGATGTTAGCCAGCTGGAAGGCGGTTTCTATCCGGATACCTATCTCTATACCGCCAATACCAGCGATGTGGCGCTGCTGGAGCGTGCCCACGCGCGCATGAACAAGTTGGTTGATGAGATTTGGCAGGGACGTATGGAAAATCTGCCTTATAAGAAAGCGCAGGACATGGTCACCATGGCGTCGATCATTGAGAAAGAGACCGGCGTGAGCGAAGAGCGCGCGCGCGTGGCGTCGGTGTTCATCAATCGACTGCGGACCGGAATGAAGCTGCAGACCGATCCCACGGTGATTTACGGCATGGGCGACAGCTACACCGGCACGCTAACGCGTAAAAATCTGGAAACGCCGACCGACTACAACACTTATACCATTAGCGGTTTGCCGCCGGGACCGATTGCGATGCCGGGCCGTGCTTCACTGGAAGCGGCTGCGCATCCGGAAAAAACCAACTACCTCTATTTTGTCGCGGATGGCAAAGGTGGACACACCTTTACCACCAATCTGGCCAGCCACAACAAAGCGGTGCAGGTTTACCGGCTGGCAATGAAGGAAAAAAATGAAAAGTAAGTTTATCGTCATTGAAGGCCTGGAAGGTGCAGGCAAAACCACCGCACGCGATGCGCTGGTTGCCGTGCTGCATGAGCACGGGATTAATGATGTCGTCTTCACGCGCGAGCCCGGCGGTACGCCGCTGGCGGAACAATTGCGTATATTGGTCAAGCAGGGCATAGACGGCGAGCAGGTGACCGATAAAGCCGAGCTGCTGATGTTGTATGCGGCACGCGTGCAGCTGGTAGAGAACGTCATCAAACCGGCGCTGGCACGCGGTGCCTGGGTGGTGGGCGATCGTCACGATCTCTCTTCCCAAGCCTATCAGGGCGGCGGACGCGGACTGGATGCGCAACTGATGACCACGCTGCGTGATGCGGTGCTGGGCGATTTCCGTCCCGATCTCACGCTCTATCTCGACGTCACGCCAGAAATTGGACTGCAACGCGCCCGCGCACGCGGTGAGCTGGATCGCATTGAGCAGGAATCATTGCGCTTCTTCGAGCGTACGCGTGAACGCTATCTGACCTTAGCTGCTCAGGATCCCTCGATACTCACCATTGATGCGACGCAAAACATTGCAAACGTGACATCGTCACTTCAACGCACCTTGCGTAGCTGGCTGGCAGGCCAATCCGCATGAATTGGTATCCGTGGTTGAATCAGCCTTATCGACAAATTATCGCCCGTCATCAAAGCGGCCAGGCGCATCACGCCTTGCTGGTACAAGCCATTGCAGGCATGGGTGACGATGCGCTGATTTGGGGCGTGAGCCGTTGGTTGATGTGTTTACAGCCGGAAGGATTGAAAAGTTGCGGCCATTGCCACGGCTGCCAGTTAATGCAGGCGCACACGCATCCCGATTGGTATCGCCTGGAAGCCGAAAAGGGGAAATCTTCGCTCGGTATTGATGCGGTGCGCGACGTCACTGAAAAGCTGTATCACTTTGCCCAGCAGGGCGGCGCAAAAATCGTTTGGTTGCCCGATGCTGCGCAGCTGACGGAAGCCGCCGCCAACGCATTATTGAAAACGCTGGAAGAACCACCGGCCAATTGCTGGTTTTTCCTCAGCGTGCGCGAACCTTCACGCTTGCTGCCTACGTTGCGCAGTCGCTGCATGACGTGGCATCTGTCGCCGCCGGAAGAGGCGCATAGTTTGCAATGGCTGCAGAAACAGCAACCGCAGCCGGAAGAGAAGCTGCGCGCTGCCTTGCGTTTGAGTAATGGCGCACCCGCCGCCGCCTTGACGCTGTTGCAGCCCGAGCGCTGGCAGGCGCGTGAAACGTTGTGTGAAACGCTGATTAAAGCGCTCAACGGCGATGTGCTGCAGCTGTTACCCGCGCTAAACAGCGAAGATGTGGCCGTACGTCTCAGCTGGCTGATTTCACTGCTGGTGGATGCGATGAAAGTGCAGCAGGACGCAAGTCAGTGGCTGAGCAACGGCGATCGTCCGGATGTGGTCACACAGTTGGCGCAAAGAATGAACAGCAGTGCGCTCAACAGCAGCGCGCAGCAATGGATGCAGTGTCGCGAACAGCTGTTACATGTCGCCGCACTCAATCGAGAATTAATGTTGACCGATCGTTTACTCGCCTGGGGACGTTTACTGGCTCCGGCAACGGTCGGCTAAGCGAAAAGAGAGCTCTATGTTTATTGTCGATTCCCACTGCCATCTGGATGGCCTCGATTATGAAAAGCACCATCGCGATCTGGATGATGTCATCGCCAAAGCGGCGGCGCGCGATGTGAAGTTTATGCTGGCGATTGCCACCACCTTGCCGGATTACTACAAAATCAAACAGCTGGTGGGCGATCGTGAAAACGTCGCGCTGGCTTGTGGCGTCCATCCGCTTAATCAGGAAGCGCCGTACGACGTTGAAGAGTTCCGCCGTCTGGCCGCAGAGGATCGCGTGGTCGCGCTGGGTGAAACCGGGCTGGACTATTTCTATCAGCAGGAAACCAAAGCGCAGCAACAAGCTTCGTTTCGTGAGCACATTCGTACCGGCATTGCGTTAAATAAACCGATCATCGTGCACACGCGTGATGCGCGTGAAGACACGCTGGCGATTCTGCGCGAAGAGCAGGTAGAGAAGTGCGGCGGCGTGCTGCACTGTTTTACCGAAGATAAAGAGACCGCCGCCAAATTGCTCGATCTCGGTTTTTACATCTCTTTCTCCGGCATTCTGACTTTCCGCAACGCCGAACAGATCCGCGATGCGGCGCGCTACGTGCCGCTTGATCGTATGCTGGTGGAAACCGATTCGCCGTATCTGGCGCCGGTACCGCACCGTGGTAAAGAGAATCAGCCGGCGTATACGCGTGATGTGGCGGATTACATGGCGGTGTTAAAAGGCGTTGATATCGAAACGCTGGCCGCTGCCACCACCGAAAATTTCTCCCGCCTGTTCCACATCCCGATGAGTCGCCTCGGCGGCTAAACGCTTTATTTCAAACGCTGTAATTAATCACAAATCACTCTACTACACTGCGTCTTACGGGACGCAGGCAGTGTTTTATTGCTGTTTATTAGCGCAAGTCAGTAAGAAATGACTGAAAGGAAAGGGACGTCCTTAGCGAAATGTGATGGACGTCAATTTAACAATTAGCGATTTATTTTACTCTTCGTAATAAATCAAAAGACGCTCAGCGTCACCCCGGCGAAGGATCCTCCCCCTAAGCCATGCGCACTGCGCAAAAAATTGCACTCATACTCAGGAGTTTCTATGTTCAAGAACGCATTTGCGAACCTGCAGAAAGTAGGTAAATCGCTGATGTTGCCGGTATCTGTTCTGCCGATTGCCGGTATTTTGTTAGGTGTTGGTTCTGCAAACTTCAGCTGGCTGCCGGAAGTGGTTTCCCACGTCATGGCCGAAGCGGGTGGTTCGGTGTTTGCCAATATGCCGCTGATCTTTGCGATCGGTGTGGCGCTTGGCTTTACCAATAACGACGGTGTTTCCGCGCTGGCGGCCGTGGTTGCCTACGGCATCATGGTGAAAACCATGGCGGTGGTTGCACCGCTGGTGCTGCATATGCCTGCCGGAGAAATTGAGGCTAAGCATCTTGCAGATACCGGTGTGCTCGGCGGAATCATCGCCGGTTCCATCGCGGCGTATATGTTTAACCGCTTCTATCGCATCAAACTGCCTGAGTATCTCGGCTTTTTTGCCGGCAAGCGCTTTGTGCCGATCATCTCCGGTCTGGCGGCGATTTTCACCGGTGTGGTGCTGTCATTCATTTGGCCGCCAATCGGTACCGCGATTCAGGAATTCTCACAGTGGGCAGCCTATCAAAACCCAGTCGTCGCCTTTGGACTGTACGGTCTGATTGAGCGTTCGCTGGTGCCGTTTGGTCTGCACCATATCTGGAACGTCCCTTTCCAGATGCAAATTGGTGAGTTCACCAATGCCGCAGGCCAGGTATTCCACGGTGATATCCCACGTTACATGGCGGGCGACCCAACGGCAGGCAAACTGTCTGGCGGCTTCCTGTTCAAAATGTACGGTCTGCCAGCGGCAGCGATTGCGATTTGGCATACGGCTAAACCAGAAAACCGCGCCAAAGTGGGCGGTATTATGATCTCCGCCGCGCTGACCTCGTTCCTGACCGGTATCACCGAGCCAATCGAGTTTGCCTTCATGTTCGTGGCGCCGATTTTGTATGTGATCCACGCGATTCTGGCAGGTCTGGCCTTCCCAATCTGTATTCTGCTGGGGATGCGTGATGGCACCAGCTTCTCACACGGTTTGATCGACTTTATCGTGCTGAGCGGTAACAGCAGCAAAATCTGGTTGTTCCCGATTGTGGGTATTATCTACGGCCTGATTTACTACACCGTATTCCGTTTCCTGATTGTGAAACTGAATCTGAAAACCCCTGGCCGTGAGGAAACCGCGATGGAGCAGAGCAGCGCAACCGGCAGCGAAATGGCGGGTAAACTGGTTACCGCGTTTGGTGGTAAAGAGAACATCACTAACCTTGATGCCTGTATCACGCGTCTGCGTGTCAGCGTGGCGGATGTCGGCAAGGTTGATCAGGCTGAACTGAAAAGCCTCGGCGCACGTGGTGTGGTGGTAGCAGGTTCAGGCGTTCAGGCGATTTTCGGCACCAAGTCCGATAACCTGAAAACCGAAATGGATGATTATATCCGCAGCATGTAATCGTCTGTTCTGACAGCACGCACATGCGTTGAGAGCAGGAAGAGGCGGCAGAGGAGTAAAGCGTCCCGCGACAAGGATGTCGCGGGCCGAGCCCCAGGGACGGTTTATGGCGACTTTACGATCTGACGCCTCTTCCAGCGTAAGTAGTTAAACCCTCAGACGAGGGTTTTTTGCTATAAATAAACCCGCAAATACTCCGTCAAACACAGCAGCGCCATGGCCTGACCATACGGCATTGAGGTGAGCGGGATTTGGCGGTAATACTCGAGATCGCTGCCCATCGCTGTTCCGAACGACACCTGCTTCAATTCCCCATCCTCATCGATATTGCCGATCACGCCGCGCAACGCTTTCTCCGCCAGCGGCAAATATTCGGGCGAAAGATAATGTTTGCGCACCGCTTTAAGAATGCCATAGGCGAAACCGGCGGTGGCGGAGGCTTCCGGGTAGCTGTTGGGATCGTCGAGCAAGGTGTGCCACAAACCGCTGCTGTGCTGACAGGCGCTCAGCGCCTTCACCTGACTCTCCAGCACCTGCTGCAGGAAACGCCGCGTGGCGTGCTGTTCCGGCCAGTTCATCATCTCGAGGAAATCAGGAATGACGATAGTCAACCAGCTGTTGCCGCGCGCCCAACGTGCATTGGCAAAGTTGTGCCGTCCCTCAAACGTCCAGCCGTGGAACCACAAACCGGTTTGGCGATCCATTAAGTATTGGGTATGAATCAGGAACTGATAACTGGCTTCTTCGACAAACTCAGGACGATCCAGCAGCTGGCCAATCTTCGCCAGCGCCATCACGCTCATCATTAAGGTGTCATCCCACAGCTGCTGGGTATTTTCGTTGTTGTAGACGATGTGCTGCAAGCCGCCTTGCTCGGTGCGCGGCATCTCATACATCACCCATTCAGCCCAACGCTCCAGCACCGGTCGCCATGCGGCATTGCGCGTCTCTTCATAGCGATACGCCAGCGTCAGGAACGGGCAAACGGTATTGACGTTCTTGGTTGGCGTACCTTCCGCCAGGCGCGTGCTGAACCAGTCATCGATAATCTTCAGCGTCGCTTGATCGCCGGTTTGCTGATAATAGTGCAGCATGCCGTACAGGCCGATGCCGTGCGTCCACTCCCAACCGGCCCAGCCTTTGGTATCGATCACGCGGCCATCATCGAGGCGCAGCAAAAACTCGCCGCTGTGATCGGTAATATTCACCAGATTATGGGTTAGCCGCTGAATCAACTGCACCAGCTCAGTACGTGGCAACAGATATTCAGGCTGGCGCAGTAACGCGCTGTGCTTTACAGGAAATACAGTCATGGTTCATTCCTATCGTTAATCAGGGTAGAGAGAGAAGGTAAAGATCGTGGCTGCGTCGGCAGCGGCGGTGCGGAAGGCTTGTGACGGTTGAGATACCCGACGTTGTTATTGCCCCACAGATTTTCATACGGCATGCCCGCCAGCATTTCGACCACTTCACGCGCCTGTGGCGAAATACGCTCTGGCACCACGCGTCCGGCTTCGCGCATTTTCAACGTCTCTTCGCGCAGCACGGTGTGGGTTTGCAGATTGAGTTTAAAGCGCAGTGAAATAATGAAGCCGCAGGCCAGCACGCAGAGCGTGCCCACGCTGAGGATCGCCAGAATGGTATGGCCGACAGCCGGCACCTGCGTGGCCTGGCCGGAAGAGAAGCCCGCCAGCTGCAACACGATACCGACGAACATCACCGCACCCGCCTGCGAGGCTTTGCGCGTCAGCGTCATGATGCCGGCAAAAATGCCTTCGCGACGTTGGCCGGTAATCACTTCATCGACGTCAGCGATATAAGTGTAAGTATTCCACGGCACATAGTTGATGCCGCCGCGACCGAGTCCAGCAAGGCCAGAAATCAGTACCAGCAGGGCGAAATTATCGTTCATGCCGGTGTACCACAATCCGGCGTAGGAGAGGGCGCTAAGACCAAACAGCACCACCACCATACGATACGCGGGCGCAGGTCCAAGGCGGATACACAGCGGAATCATCGCCATCACCGCAATAAACTGCATCACCGCCATGGTGCCCATCAGGTTGGAGGCGATCTGCGCGCTTTGCATCAGCACAAACACCACATACCAGGTGAACACCGCGTTAAACACGTCCTGCGCAATATAGCCGCCGAGATACATGCCCAGATGCTGGCGGAAAATACGAATGCGCAGCGTTGAGGCCAGCTCGGTGTAGAGGCGCTTCAGGCTCTGCAGCAAGGTCAGCTGTGATTTTTCCTGCTCGGCGCGGCGCGATTCGGCAGAGAAATCGTCGGGATCGCGTTCCCAGGTAAACAGCCACACCAACGTTAATACCAGCGCACAAATCACCGAGAACACCAGGCTGGCGTAGAAGAAGGAGATCGGATTCTCTTTGCCAAACCAGCCAATCAGTATGCCCGGCAGGAACGCTGCCAGAATGGCCGACAGCTGCGCCAGGCCAATACGCGCGCCAGAGAAGCGGGTTTTCTGTTTGAAATCATCGGTCATCTCCGGTACCAGCGTTTCGTAAGGCACCAGAATCATGGTGTAGACCATATCGAACAGCAGATAAGTCAGCAGATACCACCAAAAACTCATGTCGCCAACCCACATCAGGCTGTAGCTGAACACGCACGGAATACCGAGCAGGATAAAAAATTTGCGGCGGCCAAAGCGCTTGCCGAGCCAGGTCGAACCGAAGTTATCGGTCAGGAAACCCATCAGCGGGCTCACCACCGCATCCAGTACGCGGGCGGCGGCGAAAATGAAGGTCGCCTGAATCGGCGAGAGCCCACAAAAGGTGGTGTAAAAGTAGAGCAGCCAGGCGGCAGTTAGCGCCGTGGTGCCTGCACCGAGGAAATCCCCGGACCCATAGGCCAGATAATGGCCCAGGCCAATCTTACGAGAGCGCATGGCAGGTTCTCCTTGAATTAGTCGGTAAACACATCCCTCATCACTCCGTACAACTTGCGCGGATTGGATTGAAAGTAGAGCGGCTTAAGCTGGCAAACCTTCGTGATTTCGCAATGACTTGCAGATGAGTGGCAAAATCACAAAGAAAAAGGCGTGATATCTCTAATTTATAAAACAGCGTTTCATTTTTATGGTTAAGGAGATGTCAGGAATGCGAGCTGCAGCACATGCGTGGCGAAGGGTTAAATCGGCTTAAAGGCAGCCATTTAATGCAGGAATTGTGGTCCTGAGGTTGAAAGAAATGGAATTCCTCACGCATACTGCCTGACTGAACTCAGGCTTAAGGAAATGCACCATGGCTGAAGAAACCATTTTCAGTAAAATCATCCGTCGCGAGATCCCCGCCGACGTGGTTTATCAGGACGAACTGGTCACCGCCTTCCGTGATATCGCGCCGAAAGCGCCTACCCATATCTTGATCATCCCCAACGTATTGATTCCCACCGCCAATGATGCGCAGCCCGCACACGAGCAGGCGCTGGGCCGGATGATCATCGTGGCCGCCAAAATTGCCCGTGAAGAAGGCATTGCCGAAGATGGCTATCGTCTGATCATCAACTGCAACAGCCATGGCGGTCAGGAGGTTTATCACATCCATATGCATTTGGTTGGCGGTCAGCCGCTGGGCCCGATGCTGGCCAGCTAACTCAGGCGGACAATGTGATGCGTCAATGGCTGAGTGGCTTGCTGTTGCTGACCCTTGCAGGTTGCAGCAGCGATAAGCCGATGATTAATACCTCGCAGTCGCTGGTGATGGAATCGGCGGTGTTATCCGCGGGCATTATTACCGATGATCCGAAGTTGACCGAACAAGATGGTCAGCAGCGTGCCATGAGCATGTTGTACAACCAGCGTGAAACGCCGGTGAAAGTGCACTATCGTTTCTATTGGTACGACGACAAAGGATTGGAAATCACGCCGGAAGAGCCGGCGCAAAGCCAAATCGTTCCGGCGCACGGCAGCGTAGAAGTGGCCTCACAAATGGGCAATCCGACCGCCAGTAAGGTGCGTCTCTATCTTTATCTTTGAGGAGTAAGCTGTGATTCGCAGTGTAAAACGTTCGGGCGCGTTGTTATTTGCGCTAATGCTCACCGGTTGTGTGGTGCAACAACAGACGCCGGCACCGGTAGAACCCACGCAGCCGACTACGCCCACTCAGCCGGTTGAACCTACGCCGCAGCCAGTGCCGCCGCCGCAAACCGTGCCGCAGCCACCAAAGCTGAAAACCATTAACTGGGATGCCAGCGTCCAGCCGTTGGTCGGTAAGATGGTGCAATCTTCAGGCGTAAATCCGGGCAGCGTGCTGCTGGTGGATCGCATCAAGAACAGTACTAATGGCGCGCTGCAAACCGACAAAGCCACCGACGCGATTCAGAATGCGCTGGCCAACAACGGCAAGTTCACGCTGATCACCCCAGAACAGCTGGCGCAGGCCAAGCAAACACTGGGCTTGTCGCCGGATGACAGCCTCAACTCGCGCAGTAAAGCGATTGGCCTGGCGCGCAACGTTAACGCGCAGTATGTGCTCTACAGCAATGCGCAGGGCGATGTGAAATCACCGACGCTGCAAATGCAGCTGATGCTGGTACAAACCGGTGAAATCATCTGGTCAGGAAACGGTGTTGCTCAACCCTGATCCCCAGCTGCAAAACCTGCTTCAGCAACAATGGCCGACGGCGCAAGCTGCCGGTCATTTTTTCGCGCTGCCGGGACTGAGCGGGCAAAGCGTGCGCGTGCAGATGCCGCAGGGCGAATTGCTGGCGCGACGAGCGCCGCCGCAGCCGATCCCGTTTGTCGATCGCCAGCGCGAATACCGCATTCTGCAGCAGCTCCGGCATGCACAGCTGGGGCCGCAGCCGCTGGCGTGGCGCCATCCCTGGCTGCTGCAAAGCTGGCTGCCGGGTGAGGTGCTCACTTCCGCGCAGTTTAACGCGCAGCGGCAGGCGATTGTGGCGCTGCTGCAGCGTCTGCATCAACAGCCGCTCACCGGCTACCGTTTACGATTAGCGCCGCTGCTACAGCGCTATTGGCAGCTTTGCCGGCAGCGTCACTGGCGCTGGCAGCGTCGTCTGCAACGCTTATTACAGCAGGGCGAACCGCAGCCGCTGCGCCTGGCACCGCTGCATATGGATGTCCACGCCGGCAACCTGATTGCCACGCCGGAAGGTTTACGCCTGATCGACTGGGAATATGCCGCCGACGGTGACGTGGCGCTGGAGCTGGCGGCGGTGTGTGCGGTTGATGGCGATACGCGTTCTGCGTGGATTACCGATTACGCCGCGCGCGCGCAACTGGATGAGCCAGCACTGGCGTGCCAGATGCAGCGCTGGCAACCATGGCTGCAGCTGCTGATGGCCAGCTGGTATCAGCTGCGTGCCGAGCAGAGCCAGGATGACACCTTACTGCAGCTGGCGCAGGCCAGCTGGCACGACCTTTAACTCAGGATTTTAATCATGACCATGAACATGCCCGGACCGCTGATGCTTGACGTCGAAAGCTATGAGCTGGACGCCGAAGAACGCGAAATTCTGCAGCATCCGCTGGTGGGCGGACTGATTCTGTTTGCCCGCAACTTCCACGACGTTGAGCAGTTAGCAGAGCTGGTGCGCCAGATTCGCGCCGCTTCGCGCAATCGTCTGGTGGTGGCGGTGGATCAGGAAGGCGGTCGCGTGCAGCGTTTCCGCGACGGCTTCACGCAGCTGCCGGCGATGCAATCGTTCGCCGCGCTGCACGATCTCAATAGTGCCGGTGAACTGGCGCAGCAGGCGGGCTGGCAGATGGCGTCGGAGATGATCGCCATGGACATCGACATCAGTTTCGCGCCGGTGCTCGATATTGGCCACATCAGCGCGGCGATCGGCGATCGTTCATTCCATGAAGATCCGGCCATCGCCCTACAGGTCGCGCGCCGTTTTATCAACGGCATGCATGAAGCCGGCATGAAAACCACCGGCAAACACTTCCCCGGTCACGGTGCGGTCAGTGCCGATTCGCATAAAGAGACGCCGCGCGACAACCGCGATGCCGCCACGCTGCGTCAGCATGACATGGCGATCTTTAAGCAGTTGATCGACGAGCAGCTTCTTGATGCGGTGATGCCGGCGCACGTTATCTATACTGAGGTGGATCCGTTGCCTGCCAGCGGTTCGCCGTATTGGCTGCAAACCGTATTGCGCCAGGAGCTCAGCTTTAACGGCGTGATTTTCTCTGACGATCTGTCGATGGAAGGTGCCGCGGTGATGGGCAGCTACGCCGAACGCGCGCAGCAGTCGCTGAATGCCGGTTGCGATATGATCCTGGTGTGCAATCAACGCGCGGGCGCGGTGAGCGTGCTGGATAACTTGACGCCGATCGGGGCAGAGCGCGTGACGCAGTTATACCATCAAGGGCGTTTTACCCGTCAAAGCCTGCTGGCAAGCGAGCGCTGGCGGCAAAATCAGCGTCAGTTAAGCGCGTTGCAAGAGCGCTGGCTGGCGCACAAAGCCTCGGGCAGATAAGCTTCGCTGCCCGGATTTCACTCCACGCTGAGGATAATCATGATCATCTATCTGCACGGTTTTGATTCCAACAGTCCGGGCAACCATGAAAAGGTGCTGCAGCTGCAGTTTATTGACCCGGACGTCAGATTAGTCAGCTACAGCACCCGCCATCCCAAACACGACATGCAGTTTCTGCTGAAAGAGTGCGACAAGCTGCTGCAACAGGGCGACGATGCGCATCCGCTGATTTGCGGGGTTGGGCTGGGGGGTTATTGGGCCGAACGCATTGGCTTCCTGTGCGGCATGCGTCAGGTGATCTTCAATCCAAATCTGTTCCCGTTTGAGAACATGGAAGGCAAAATCGATCGCCCGGAAGAGTATCTCGATATCGCCACTAAGTGCGTCAACGATTTCCGCGAAAAGAACCGCGAAAAGTGTCTGGCGATTTTGTCTCGACAAGATGAAGCGCTGGATAATCAGCGCAGCGCGACGTACCTGCAGCCGTTCTATGAAATTATCTGGGATGACGCAGCCAGCCACAAATTCAAGAACATCGCGCCGCATTTGCAGCGCATCAAAGCCTTCAAACTCCTCGCCTGACCGTCCGCGCGCCGTGTGATGCGGCGCATAAAATGTGTAACATTCTGATAATGCAGCTGAAAGATTGATGTACATCAATTTTCTTATGTGATGTCTCTGACGCCGTGATATTCTGCCCTCAGCTCGCGATTTAACGTCGCCAACCCTATGTTTATTAAGGTTTTTATTAACCATTAATTAACTATTGGTTTACAACTTTGAGGGGGTCCTTGTTGACTACATCTATGGAAAAAATCGTTATCATCGGCGGTGGTGCTGGCGGCTTAGAGCTGGCAACGCAGCTCGGTCACAAGCTGGGACGCAAGAAGAAAGCCGAGATCATCCTGGTCGATCGTAACCACAGTCATCTATGGAAACCGCTGCTGCATGAAGTGGCAACCGGTTCGATGGACGAAGGGATTGATGCGCTAAGCTATCTGGCGCACGCGCGTAATCACGGTTTCCAGTTCCAGCTGGGATCGCTGACGCAAATCAATCGTGAAAACAAAACCCTTGAGCTGGCCGAAATCCGCGATGCGGAAGGCGCACTGTTAGTGCCGCAGCGTGAGCTGGCCTACGATCGTCTGGTCATCGCGCTTGGCAGCACCTCAAATGACTTCGGCACGCCGGGCGTAAAAGATCACTGCATCTTCCTCGACAACCCGCATCAGGCGCGTCGTTTCCATAACGAAATGCTCAACCTGTTCCTGCGTTTCTCGGCCAGCGAAGGCAGCCTGGAAAAAGTCAACATCGCCATTGTCGGCGGCGGCGCCACCGGCGTGGAACTCTCTGCAGAGCTGTATAACGCGGTGAAACAGTTGCACAGCTACGGCTACAAAGGTCTGGATAGCAGCTCGCTGAACGTCACGCTGGTGGAAGCCGGTGAACGCATTCTGCCGGCGCTGCCACCGCGTATCTCGGCGGCGGCGCATCAGGAGCTGACCAAACTTGGCGTACGCGTGTTGACGCAAACCATGGTCACCAGCGCCACCGAAAACGGCTTGAATACCAAAGGCGGCGAATTCATTGATGCCGATCTGATGGTGTGGGCGGCCGGTATCAAGGCGCCAGACTTCCTGAAAGAGATTGGCGGTCTGGAAACCAACCGCATCAATCAGCTGGTGGTAAAAGAGACGCTGCAAACCACGCTGGATGACGACATCTACGCCATTGGTGATTGCGCCTCCTGTGCGCTGCCGGGGGGCGGATTTGTACCGCCGCGCGCGCAGTCAGCGCATCAAATGGCGTCGCGCGCGCTGGAGAACATCCTTGCACAGCGTAAAGACAAACCGTTGAAAGCCTATGTTTATAAAGATCACGGTTCGCTGGTGTCGCTGTCGCGCTTCAGCACCGTCGGCAGTTTGATGGGTAACCTGATGCGCGGATCGATGATGGTGGAAGGGCGCATTGCGCGTTTTGTCTACATCTCTCTATATCGTATGCACCAGATTGCGCTCCACGGATACTTCAAGACCGGTCTTATGATGCTGGTCGGCAGTCTTAACCGCGTCCTGCGTCCGCGTCTCAAGCTACACTGATGATTTTCGGGCGGTGAATGCCGCCCTCCGCCACACCAGCTGCCGTAACCCGCTGAAAACTGCACGTTCAGCTTTAGGTTACGGCACTATTTCATCCGCTCTCGGAACTCTCCTAAAAGCTGGCCCTGATGGGTTTCCGCTGCGTTTCCTCCATTAATCTGATGTTGCAATTACGGTCCATCTGTAAAACTTATCACCAACAAACACGGCGCGGCGCGCACGCCGGTTATGCCTCGGCTACACAGGATCTGGTAGCGGCAGGAATGCGCGGTAACAACCTTCAGGAGGATATTCCTGTGAATAAATCAATGTTAGCGGGTATCGGTATCGGCGTGGCAGCAGCATTAGGTGTTGCCGCAGTCGCCAGCATGGATGTTTTTGATCGCGGCCCGCAGTTTGCACAAGTCCTGTCGGCGACGCCGATTAAAGAGAGCATCAAGCAGCCGCGACAGGAGTGTCGCAATGTGACGCTGACCCATCGTCGTGCGGTCCAGGATGAGAATCGCATTGCCGGTTCGGTGCTGGGCGCGGTAGCCGGCGGCGTGTTGGGCCATCAGTTTGGTGGCGGACGCGGGCGCGATGTGGCTACGGTAGCGGGTGCGTTAGCTGGCGGTTACGGTGGTAATCAGGTGCAGGGTGCGCTGCAGGATCGCGACACGTACACCACCAACGAGCAGCGTTGCAAAACGGTATATGACAAACAGGAAAAAATGCTGGGTTATGATGTGACCTATAAAATAGGCGACCAGCAGGGCAAAATCCGCATGGAAAACGACCCTGGTACCCGCATTCCGCTCGACCGTAATGGTCAGCTGATCCTCAATTCAAATCAGGCCTAATTGGGCAAAGATGCATCACAGCAGCAGTAACGAAAAAAGCGCCGCAAGGCGCTTTTTTTATGTGTGAGATCCTCAATGCGCACGGATTCGTAGCGGCGCAATTTGTTGCGCATCATCAATGGCGCACGGAGTCAAAGGCGCGCGATGAATCGCGCCGCAACGATTCCGTGCGGATATCCACTAAACCCGGTTTTTCGCCAGCTCGCTGACAAATCCCTGCACCCACTCCATACGGTTTTTCCGGTCCGCCATATCGCGGGTGAACTTCAATCGTGTTGGGCCATCCAGCTTCCATTGCTGAGGATCTTTCTGCAGCAGGCCAATCAGCCAGCCCGGATCAACCTGATTCTGCGGCGCAAACTCGAAGAATCCGCCTTTGTCGCTGGCTTCAATCTTACGAATCCCCAACTGGCGCGCCACTAAACGCAGCCCGGCAACATCCAGCAGATTACGCGCGGCATCCGGCAGCTTGCCGAAGCGGTCAATCATCTCAACCTTCAGCTCCGCCAAATCCTGCTCATCGGCGGCGCTGGCCACACGCTTGTAGAGCGACAAGCGGGTATTCACATCCGGGATAAAATCATCCGGCAGCAGGGCAGGCATACGCAGTTCAATTTCGGTTTGATTGCTGGTGAGATCTTCCAGCGACGGCTCGCGGCCCGCCTTCAGCGCATCGACCGCGTTCTCCAGCAGCTCCATATACAGCGTGAAGCCGATGGTTTCCATCTGGCCGCTTTGATCTTCGCCGAGCAGCTCACCCGCGCCGCGAATCTCCAGATCGTGGGTTGCCAGCGCAAAACCGGCGCCGAGATCTTCCAGCGACGCGATAGCTTCCAGACGTTTTTGCGCATCAGTGGTCATCGCTTTTGGATGCGGCGTCAGCAGCCACGCATAGGCCTGATGGTGCGAACGTCCCACGCGGCCACGCAGCTGATGCAGCTGCGCCAGACCAAAGTGGTCGGCGCGTTCGATGATAATGGTGTTGGCGCTGGGTACGTCGATACCGGTTTCGATGATGGTGGTACACACCAGCACGTTAAAGCGCTGATGGTGGAAATCATTCATCACCCGCTCGAGATCGCGTTCGCGCATCTGACCGTGACCAATGGCAATGCGCGCTTCCGGCACCAGATCGGCCAATCGCTGCGCCGCTTTCTCGATGTTCTCTACGTCATTGTAGAGATAGTAAACCTGGCCGCCGCGCAGCACTTCACGCAGGATTGCCTCGCGCACCACCAGGCTGTCGTACTCACGCACAAAGGTTTTCACCGCCATGCGTCGTGCCGGTGGCGTGGCAATAATCGACAGATCGCGCATGCCGCTCATCGCCATATTCAGGGTACGCGGAATCGGCGTGGCGGTGAGCGTCAGGATATCGACATCGGCGCGCATCGCCTTGATCCGCTCTTTATGACGCACGCCAAAGCGGTGCTCTTCATCGACAATTAGCAGGCCGAGATCGTGCCACTTCAGGTCGCTCGACAGCAGCTTATGGGTGCCAATCAGAATATCGACTTTGCCCTCGCGCGCCTGTTCCAGCACCTGACTCTGCTCTTTGGCGGTGCGGAAGCGCGACAGCATTTCAATGCGCACCGGCCAGTTAGCGAAACGATCGCGGAAGTTGTCGTAATGCTGCTGCGCCAGCAGCGTGGTGGGCACCAGCACCGCGACCTGTTTGGCGTTCTCAACCGCCAGAAACGCAGCGCGCATCGCCACTTCGGTTTTACCAAAGCCGACGTCGCCGCACACCAGACGATCCATCGCCAGCGGCTGACACATGTCGCTCAGCACCGCGTTGATCGCCTGGCCTTGATCCGGCGTGGTTTCAAACGGGAAGCCTTCGCAGAACAGCTGATACTGATCGCGATCGTGCTTAAAGGCAAAGCCGGTTTTGGCTGCGCGCTGAGCGTAAATATCCAGCAGCTCTGCCGCCACGTCGCGCACTTTCTCAGCAGCTTTCTGCCGCGCGCGTGACCAGGCATCGCTGCCAAGTTTATGCAGCGGCGCGTTTTCATCCGCGCCACCGGCATAGCGGCTAATCAGATGCAGTGATGAAACCGGCACGTACAGCTTGGCGTCGCCCGCATAGGAGAGCATCAGATACTCAGCGACGATGCCGCCGGCTTCCAGCGTGGTCAGGCCGATATAACGCCCAACGCCGTGCTCCAGATGCACCACCGGCTGGCCGGGATGCAGCTCGGCGAGGTTGCGGATCAGCACATCAGGATTGATGGTGCGGCGATTATCCTGGCGACGACGACTGACGCGCTCGCCAAGCAGATCGCTTTCGCAGATCAACGCCAGCTGGCGTTGCGTATCGATAAAGCCGCGCTCGCTGGCGCCAATCATCAGGCTAAGCGGCTGATTGGCGGCCTGATCAAAGTGATCGATAGCCTGTGGACGCAGTTTAATGCGCGCCAACAGCTCTTGCAGGCTTTCACGGCGGCCTTCACTCTCAACCGAGAAAATCACCTGACCGCTGAATTGTTCAAGGAACTGACGCAGCAGATCGAGTGGCGCTTTGGCCTGCGCCTGCACCGTCAATTCCGGCAGCGGCTGATAACCGAGATTGGTATTCGCTGCTTTTTCCGGCAGCGTCTCGCTGCTTAACTGCATGCGCGGCCAGGCTTTCAGTTCGCTCATCAGCGTGTCGGGACGCAGCCACAGCGTGACCGGCTCCAGCAGCGGGCGCATCGGATCGATACGGCGATTCTCAAAGCGCGCGTTGGCGTCAAGCCAGAAGCGCTCGGCGCTGGCCAGCAAATCGCCGCTATTGAGCAGCAGCGTATTGGCGGGCAGATAGCTGAACAGCGTCGGCAACGCCTGCTCAAAGAACAGCGGCTGCCAGTATTCGATACCGGCGGGTAGCGTGCCTTTGCTCACCTGCTGATAGACATGCTCCGGCTCGCGCCGTACGTCAAAGGTTTCGCGCCAGCGGCTGCGGAACAGCTCGATGGCGGCTTTATCCGTGGGGAATTCATGCGCCGGCAACAGGTTGATCGCGTTGACCGCCTCCAGCGTGCGCTGCGTATCGACATCAAACAGACGCAGGCTGTCGATCTCATCGTCAAAGAAGTCGATGCGATAAGGTTGGTCGCTGCCCATCGGGAACAGATCGAGCAGCGCACCGCGCGTGGCGTATTCACCGTGCTCCATCACCTGATCGACGTGACGATAACCGGCCTGCTCCAGCTGATCGCGCAGCGCATCGCGCGACAGCTTTTGCCCTTGCTGCATCACCAGCGCATGGCCGTGCAGGAAGCTGTGCGGACACACGCGCTGCATCAGCGTGTTGACCGGCATAATCAGCATCCCGCGCGTTAAGTTGGGCAGTTGATACAGCGTGGAGAGGCGAGCTGAGATGATGTCCTGATGCGGCGAGAAGCTGTCGTAGGGCAGCGTTTCCCAGTCAGCGAGATGGGTGACCGGCAGATCGGTGAACTGGCGAATCTCCTCCTGCAGACGCAGGGCAGATTGCATATCCGGGGTAATCATCAACACCGGACCGCTGTGGCGTTCGGTGATGCTGGCGCACTCAAGCGCTTGCGCGGCGCCGACGAGCTGGCCGAGCTGGCGATGGTCGCCGGCTTTGACTGGCAGGGTATAACGACTCTGTTCCGACATGGGATCTCGACATTCTCTCCTTGGATTACAGGGCGTCATCATTCCATAATCCGCCCTGAGGATCATCTGTCGTGGTGCGATTTCTCACACTTTTGCCGGTTGAGCTACTTACTCGATTGCTGTGTGTAGTGCATACGTGGGCGGTCGACATTGGCCCAGGACAGCTCTTTCTCCAGATGGTAGCTGTGGTTGCCGTCGTCCCACTTCACGTAATAGCCGGTTGGCGCATCTCCCTGTTCAAAAACGTTGACGATCTCGCCTTTAATTTCACCCGATTTATGCTTAACAATGCTGCTTTTGGGGAACTTGAACATGGTGTACTCCTCGTCGCCTACGGTAATTCACCTTTAAGTCTACGCCAGCCAATGACGAATAAACGTACAAATAACATCATTAATTTGTCGCAATTTTATGCATAAGCGTTGGCTGGGACGGTTTTTGACACAACTTTGCCGCAGACTCAGAGGGTTAGAGGTTTCATAAAGGGGACGCCTCCTTTATCATCCCACTACTTATTTTCAGGCAACTGCCAAGACGGATCTCATGTATCAACCAGTCGCGTTATTCATCGGTTTACGCTACATGCGTGGACGTGCCTCAGACCGCTTTGGTCGCTTCGTCTCCTGGCTCTCAACTATCGGCATCACGCTCGGCGTGCTGGCGCTGGTCACCGTGTTGTCGGTGATGAATGGCTTTGAGCGCGAGCTGGAAGGCAATATCCTCGGCCTGATGCCGCAGGCGCTGATCACCAGCGAAAAAGGCAGCATCAGTCCGAAGGCGTTGCCCGCCGATAATCTCAAACTGCAAGGGGTTAAGCGCATCGCACCGCTGACGACCGCCGATGTGGTGCTACAAAGCGCGCGTAACGTCTCGGTCGGCGTGATGCTCGGCATCAATCCCGACGAACAGGATCCGCTGACGCCATTCCTCGTCAACACCCAACAAAGCGTGCTGCAGCCGGGCCAGTACAACGTCATCCTCGGTGAACAGCTGACTGCACAGCTGGGTGTGAAGCGCGGCGATCAGCTGCGTCTGATGGTGCCATCGGTCAGCCAGTTCACGCCGGTAGGACGTTTGCCGAGCCAGCGTATTTTCACCGTGGCTGGCACCTATGCCGCCAACAGCGAAGTGGATGGCTATCAAATTCTGGTCAATCAGCAGGATGCGTCACGCGTGATGCGCTATCCGCTCGGCAACATCACCGGCTGGCGTTTGTGGCTGGATAAGCCGTTAAGCGTTGATGCGCTCAGCCAGCAGAAACTGCCGGAGGGCCTGACGTGGAAAGACTGGCGCGAACGCAAAGGCGATTTGTTCCAGGCGGTACGTATGGAAAAAAACATGATGGGGCTGCTGCTGAGCCTGATCATCGCGGTGGCGGCTTTTAATATCATTACCTCGCTGGGCCTGCTGATCATGGAGAAGCAGGGCGAAGTGGCCATTTTGCAAACGCTGGGGTTAACCCGTCGCCAGATTGTCGCGGTGTTTATGGTGCAGGGCGCCAGCGCGGGCATTATTGGCGCGCTGCTGGGCACCGTGCTTGGCGTGCTGCTTGCCAGCCAGCTGAATAACTTGATGCCGGTGATTGGTCTGTTCCTTGATGGCGCGGCGCTGCCGGTCGACATCAATGTGTTGCAGGTGATCACCATTGCGCTGGTCTCAATGGCCGTCGCGCTGCTTTCTACCCTTTATCCGTCGTGGCGCGCTGCCGCCGTCCAACCCGCTGAGGCTTTACGTTATGAGTAATACTCCTTTGTTGCAGTGTCGTGACCTCTGCAAACGCTATCAGGAAGGCAGCGTGCAGACCGATGTGCTGCGCAATGTGGCTTTCAGCCTGCAGCCGGGTGAACTGACGGCGATTGTCGGCAGCTCCGGTTCGGGTAAAAGTACCTTACTGCATCTGCTCGGCGGCCTGGATGCGCCGACTTCCGGCGATGTGGTTTTTGATGGTAAATCGCTGAATGCGATGTCGTCAGCCGCGAAAGCCGAGCTGCGCAACCGTGAGCTGGGCTTTATCTATCAGTTCCACCATCTGCTGCCGGATTTTAGCGCGCTGGAGAACGTGGCGATGCCGCTGCTGATTGGCAAAATTGGCAAAGCGGAAGCGGAATCACGCGCGCGTGAAATGCTGGCGGCGGTCGGGCTGGAAAAACGTGCTGCGCATCGGCCTTCTGAACTTTCGGGCGGTGAACGTCAGCGTGTGGCGATTGCCCGCGCGCTGGTGAATCGTCCGCGGCTGGTGATGGCCGATGAACCTACCGGTAACCTCGATGCGCGCAACGCCGACGCGATTTTTGAACTGCTCGGCGAGCTGAACGTTAAACAGGGCACCGCTTTTCTGGTAGTGACGCACGATCTGCAGCTGGCGAAACGCCTGAGCCGCCAGATGGAGATGCGCGACGGTGAGCTGAGCGACCAACTGACGCTGGGAGTGATCTGATGGCTTCGTCATTATCCCTGCTGCTCGGGCTGCGTTTTAGCCGCGGTCGGCGGCGTGGTGGCATGGTCTCGCTGATCTCCATCATCTCCACCATCGGCATTGCGCTGGGCGTGGCGGTGCTGATCATCGGCCTGAGCGCCATGAACGGCTTTGAGCGTGAGCTGAATAACCGCATTCTGGCGGTGGTACCGCACGGTGAAATCGAGCCGGTGAATCAGCCGTTCCGTCACTGGCAACCGATGATCGCGCCGATTGAGCAGGTGGCCGGCATTGCCGCCGCAGCGCCCTATATCAACTTCACCGGGCTGATTGAGAGCGGCGCAAAGCTGCAGGCGCTGCAGGTGAAAGGCGTCGATCCGCAGCAGGAAGCGCGTCTTAGCGCCTTGCCGAGCTTTGTGGCCGGAGATGCATGGTCGCAGTTCGCGGCTGGTAAACAGCAAATCATTCTGGGTGGCGGCATCGCTAAATCGCTCAATGTGAAACAGGGCGACTGGATCACCATCATGATCCCCAATAATGATGGCGAGAATAAGCTGCTGCAGCCGAAACGTATTCGCCTGCAGGTCAGCGGCGTGCTGCAACTGAGCGGCATGCTCGATCACAGCCTGGCGCTGGTGCCGCTGGCCGATGCGCAGAAATATCTGGATATGGGCGACAGCGTCAGCGGTATTGCGCTGAAGATGAATGACCCGTTCCAGGCGCAGAAGTTGATACATGACGCCGGTAAAGTGACGCACTCTTACGTCTACATCAAGAGCTGGATTGGCACTTACGGCTACATGTACCGTGACATCCAGATGATTCGCGCCATTATGTATTTAGCCATGGTGCTGGTGATTGGCGTGGCCTGCTTTAACATCGTCTCGACGCTGGTGATGGCGGTGAAAGACAAGAGCAGCGACATCGCGGTGCTGCGTACGCTGGGCGCCAAAGATGGTTTGATTCGCGCCATCTTTATCTGGTACGGCTTGCTGGCGGGCCTGCTCGGCAGCGTCAGCGGCGTGGTGGTCGGCGTGCTGGTGGCGCTCAATCTCACGCCGGTGATGCGCGTGTTTGAGCACCTGACCGGGCATCAGCTGCTGGCGGGCGATATCTACTTTATCGATTTCCTGCCGTCCGAACTGCACTGGATTGATGTGATTTCGGTGCTGGCCACCGCGATTGTCCTGAGCCTGATTGCCAGCTGGTATCCGGCACGACGCGCCAGCCGTATCGATCCGGCCCGCGTACTCAGCGGTCAGTAAAGATAAAACGCAGCCGCTGTGCGGCTGCTATTATCGGGCAGAGTAGCCCGAAAAATCCCCGATGCGCGGCAATAAACGCCGCAGATAAGGAGCTTTTATGCGCATACCGCGCCGCCGCCTACGACTCGCCCGCGACAAAAAAAACCGCCGCAAAGTGCATCAGCGCTTTCGCCAGCGCATCTTCGAGCGCGATCGCAAAGCTGAACTGGCCGCGCATCCGCAACCGCGCGTGGTGGTGCTGACTGGCGCGGGGATCTCCGCCGAATCCGGTATTCGCACTTTTCGCGCCGCCGATGGCTTGTGGGAAGAGCATCGCGTGGAAGATGTCGCCACGCCGGAAGGTTTTCAACGCAATCCGGCGCTGGTGCAGGCGTTTTACAACGCGCGGCGTCAACAGCTGCAGCAGCCAGAAATTCAGCCCAACGCCGCGCACAAAGCGCTAGCGGAACTGGAGCAGGTGCTGGGCGATAACTTCCTGCTGGTGACGCAGAATATCGATAACCTGCACGAACGCGCCGGCAGCCAGCGCGTGCTGCATATGCACGGTGAACTGCTGAAAGTGCGCTGCGTCAGCAGTGGACAAGTGCTGGACTGGACCGAAGATTTAACCGCGGACGATCGCTGCACCTGCTGCCAGTTCCCGGCCATGCTGCGCCCGCACATCGTGTGGTTCGGCGAAATGCCGCTGGGGATGGAAGAGATTTATCAGGCGATTGAGCAGGCGAATCTGTTTATCGCCATTGGCACGTCGGGCCATGTCTATCCCGCCGCCGGTTTTGTCCACGAGGCGAAACTGCAGGGCGCGCATACCGTGGAGCTGAATCTGGAACCGAGCCAGGTCGGCAATGAGTTTGCCGAGCGTCATTACGGCTTAGCAAGCGAAGTGGTGCCGGAGTTTGTGCATACGTTTTTGCGTGGGTTGTATAAGTAGGTTTGTGCGCGCTTTCCCTCATCCCAACCTTCTCCCAGAGGGAGAAGGGGCTAGACGGAACCCTCTCGCGCTTGCGAGAGAGGGTAGAGTGAGGGGAAGCCGCAGAGAGTTAACGTCCCGCCTTCAGCTTCTGGAACAACGTCTCATACTGCACGCTGGCGTCACCGACATCGTTTTGCCACTCGCCGTTTTTGATCACATCCTCAGCAGGATAAAGCGAAGGATCGCTGGCCACTTCCTGTGGCAGTAACTTCTTCGCTGCCAGATTTGGCGTGGGATAGCCGATGGTTTCCGCCACCTGTGCCGCCACATCCGGACGCAGCAGGAAGTTAATCAGCTTCAGCGCGCCTTCACGATTTTTCGCATTGGCCGGAATCGCCAGGTTATCCATCCAGAAAATCCCGCCTTCCCGCGGCCAGATAATCTGCAGCGGCGTGCCCGCCTGACGCGCCACGTAGGCGGAACCGTTCCAGATCATCCCAACGTTCACTTCGCCTTCCATAAACGGATTTCCTGGATTATCGGAGTTAAACGCCAGCACGTTCGGCATCAGCTTTTTCAACTCTTCATAAGCGGCTTCGATCTGCTTAGGATCGCGGGTGTTGCCCGAATAGCCCAGCTTACGCAGCGCCATCTGGAATACTTCACGCGCATCGTCGGTCAGCAGCAGGCTTTGCTTATACTCAGGCTTCCACAAATCGGCCCAGCGGGTAATGCTTTTGGCATCCACTTCGTCAGTGTTGATGCCAATGGCGGTCGCGCCCCAGATATAGGGGATCGAGTAATCATTATTAGGATCGAACGGCTTGTTGAGCAGGTTAGGATCGAGGTTTTTGAAGTTGCTGAGCTGGGTTTTATCGATCTTTTGCAGCATGCCTTCATTACGCATTTTGGCGACGAAGTAGGTTGAAGGCACCACCAAATCGTAGGCGCCATCTTTCCAGGTCTTCAGCTTGGCATACATGCTTTCATTGGATTCGTAGGTGGAATAAATCACCTTGATGCCGGTCTCTTTGGTGAACTGCTCCAGCAGTCCCGGCGGCACGTATTCGGTCCAGTTATAGAAGTAGAGCGTTTTGCCGGCGTCCGCCTGCGCGCTCTGCATGCCCAATGCCAGCGCCCCAGCCGCCAGCCAGTGAGACCACTTTTTCATCGATTATCCTCTATTTGGTTTTATCACGGAGCAACAGCTGACTGAGCGCCACCAACAGCAGCGACAGCAGCAGCAAAATTGTCGCCAGCGCGTTCACTTCCGGTGACACGCCAACTTTCACCATCGAATAGATTTTTAACGGCAAAATTTCGAAGCTCGGGCCGGTGACGAACGACGATACCACGACATCGTCCATCGACAGCGTAAAGCTCAGCAGCCAACCCGCTGCGACCGCCGGCAGCGCCAGCGGCAGCAGAATTTTGCGCAAAATGGTGACTTCGCTGGCACCAAGATCTTTGGCGGCTTCCAGCATGCGCACATCAAACCCTTTCAGGCGCGAATAGACGGTGATGACCACAAACGGCAGGCAGAAGGTGATATGCGAGAACAGCAGCGACCAGAAGCCCAGCGAAATGCCCAGCAGCATAAACAGCACCAGCAACGAAATCGCCATCACGATATCCGGCGACATCATCACCACAAACAGCATGCCGCTGACGAACGGTTTACCACGGAAGCGATAGCGATAGAGCGCGACGGCGGTCAGCGAGCCGATTATCGTGGCGCAGCTGGCAGAGAGCACGCCCATCAGCAATGAATGTTGTGCCGCCTGAATCAGGCTGTCGTTATTCATCAGCAGGCGATACCACTGCGTGCTGAAGCCCTGCCAGTTAATCCCGAAACGCGAGCGGTTGAAGGAGTTGACGATCAGAATGCTGATCGGGATATAAAACCAGGCATAAATCACGGCCATGAAGCCGCCACGTAACCAGCGCGCCATCATTGCAGTTCCACCTTGCTGTTCAGCATACGCGCTGCGCGCCAGTAAGCCACCAGCATCAGCCCCATCAGCAGCGTCATCACAATGCTGGTGGCAGCACCGAACGGCCAGTCACGGATATTCAGGAACTGGCTCTTGATCACGTTGCCAATTAACAGGTTTTTCGCGCCGCCCAGCAAATCCGCTACAAAGAATAAGCCCATCGCCGGGATAAACACCAGCAGGCAACCAGCGACAATGCCCGGCATGGTGAGCGGCAGAATGATGCGTAAAAAGGTTTTCACTTTGTTCGCGCCAAGATCGCGCGCCGCTTCGAGGCAGGATTTATCAAGCTTTTCCAGGCTGGAGTAGAGCGGCAGCACCATAAACGGCAGCAGAATGTAGATCAGCCCCAGAATCACCGCTTCCGAGGTGTACATGATGCGAAACGGTTTATCGATCACCCCAAGCCACAGCAAAAATTCATTTAGCCAGCCGCGCGTGCTGAGGAATATTTTCAGACCGTAGATACGGATCAGCGAGTTGGTCCAGAACGGCACAATCAGCAGGAACAGCATCAGCGGACGCAGGCGCGCCGGCAGTTTCGTCAGACACCAGGCAAACGGATAACCGAGCAGCAGGCAGCACAGCGTGGCGATCAACGCCATATTCAGCGAGTGCAGCAGCACATCAGCGTAGAGCGGATCGAGCAGCCGCGTGTAGTTATTGAGGGTGAAGGCCATACTGACAAAATGCGCATCATCGCGCGTCAGGAAGCTGGTGGCGAAAATCATCAGGTTAGGCAGCAGCACAAACAGCGTTAGCCAGCTGACGATCAGCGCGACAATGACTTTCTGCAGGCGGTTACGCATCAACTTCATACGGCAACACCACCTCCCAGTTGGCGACCCAGCTGACGGCCATTTTCTGGTTCAGCGAGTGATCAAAATCGGGATCGTCTTCATTAAAGAACTCGCTCACCGTCAGCAGCTTGCCGTTCTCCAGCTCAACAGTAGACTCCAGCGTCATGCCTTTATAGTTGCGCTCGCGCACGAAGCCGATCAGATTATCGCTGCGGCTGTCGTGGTCGATCTCTTCAACGCGCAGATCTTCCGGGCGCAGCAGCACGTGCAGTTTATCGCCGACGCTGACCGGGAAATCACATTGCAGCGTGCATTCAAGGCCTTCCACGCGCGCGCGGATTGTAGGCGCATGATCGCTGTTCAGCACCTCGGCATCGAACACGTTAATCTCGCCAATAAAGCGCGCCACAAACAGGTTGGCGGGCTCTTCGTAAATCTCGCGTGGCGTGCCGTCCTGTTCGATGCGGCCATCGCGCATTACCACGATACGATCGGACATGGTCAGCGCCTCTTCCTGATCGTGCGTCACAAACACAAAGGTGATGCCAAGCTTACGCTGTAGCGCTTTGAGCTCGTTTTGCATCTGGCGACGCAGTTTGTAATCCAGCGCCGACAGCGACTCGTCCAGCAGCAGCACTTTCGGGCGATTGACCACCGCGCGCGCAATCGCCACGCGCTGCTGCTGACCGCCCGAAAGCTGATGCGGACGGCGATCGGCAAAACTCTCCAGCTGCACCATCGCCAGCGCATCGTTAACGCGCGTGGTGATCTCCGCCGCCGGGGTTTTCTGCATGCGCAGGCCAAAGGCGACGTTCTCAAACACCGACATGTGCGGGAACAGCGCGTAGCTCTGAAACACGGTGTTAATGTGGCGATGCTCGGCGGGCAGTTCGGTGATGTCATTGTCATCAAGAGTGATATGACCGCAATCGGCCACTTCCAGCCCGGCAATCAGGCGTAAAATGGTGGTTTTTCCGCAGCCGGAAGGGCCAAGCAGCGTGATGAACTCGCCGTGACGGATGGTCAGGTCTAAGTCAGAGATGATGGTTTTGCCATCAAAAGCTTTACTGATGCCAGAAAGCGTAACCAGCGCAGGCGCGCGTGTTTGCGTCATTTTAGTCACTCAGTCTGATGGTGAATCAGGTTACAGCATAGCCGCTGGTGGCCGCTTGCTGTGATGAAGGGCGCGATGATACCGCAAAAATGTGTCAATGCCATGTTTTGCCACGGATTTACCTTGAAAACTCTGAAAAATGCCGGAGTATGCGTAACGGATAAGTCGGACAGGCGCGAGTGAGCGAATTTTCAACGCAAGTCACGTTGAGAGAGCTAACCTGAAGGATAATGATTTGACGCAACATGGTGCCATTTGGCCACCATGATAATGACGCAGGTTCTTTAGAGGGATGACAGATGGATCAATTACTTGAGCGTTTTCTCAGTTATGTTGCAGTAGAAACTCAGTCAAAACCTCAGGCACGACAGGTGCCAAGCAGCGAAGGGCAGTGGACGCTGGCGCGTCAATTACAGGAAGAACTTATCGCGCTGGGCTTTGTTGATGTCTCTCTGAGCGATCACTGCTGTGTGATGGGCACCTTACCGGCTAACGTTGATTGGGCCACGCCGGTAATCGGCTTTATTTCGCACATGGACACCTCGCCGGATTTTACCGCCAAAAACGTCAATCCGCAGATTATTGAAAACTATCGCGGTGGCGATATCGCACTCGGTAACGGTGATGAAATTCTGTCACCGGTGATGTTCCCGGTCCTGCATAAGCTGATCGGTCATACGCTGATCACCACCGATGGCAAAACGCTGCTCGGCGCGGATGATAAAGCCGGTATCGCCGAGATCATGACCGCGATGGCGCGTCTGGCAAAAGGGGATACGCCACACGGTGCGATTCGCGTGGCTTTTACACCGGATGAAGAGATTGGTCGCGGCGCGTCGCACTTCGACGTCGAAGGCTTTGCCGCCGATTGGGCGTATACCGTTGATGGCAGCGATCTCGGCGAGTTCGAGTTCGAGAACTTCAATGCCGCTACCGCGATGGTTAAAATCACCGGCAACAACGTGCATCCAGGCAGCGCTAAAAATGTGATGGTCAATGCGCTGGATCTGGCGATGCGCTTCCACGCGGAACTGCCAGCCAAAGAGAAGCCGCAGTATACCGACGGCTATGAAGGCTTCTTCCATCTGCACACCATCAAAGGCACGGTTGAGCACGCCGAGCTGATGTATCTGATCCGCGATTTTGATGCCGACAGCTATGAACAGCGTAAACAGCTGCTGGAAGAGATTGGTCAGCGCGTCAGCAAAGGGCTGCAAAGCGAATGTTCGGTGAAAGTGGAGATCAGCGACAGTTATCGCAACATGCGCGAGAAAGTCGAACCGCATCCGCACATTATTGAGCTGGCGCTGCAGGCGATGCGCGATTGCGGCATCGAACCGAACGTCAAACCGATTCGCGGCGGCACCGACGGCTCTGCGCTGTCGTGGAAAGGATTGCCATGTCCGAACCTGTTCACCGGCGGCTACAACTATCACGGCAAGCACGAGTTCGCCTCACTCAATGTGATGGCGCAGTCGGTGGATGTGATTGTGCGTTTGGCTGAGCTGGCGGGGCAGAAGAAGGGCTGATGGTGATTGCTTAGCGCGGGTTGTCCCCCATCCCGGCCTTCCCCCATAAATGGGGGAAGGAGACGCTGCCCCATGCAGCTCCCAACTCCCTACTCACATATTGCAGCATCTTCCTCCCCCATTTATGGGGGAGGACCGAGGAGGGGGACAGCGAGCACCGTCCGAGCACCCACCGAGTTTTAGAAACCCCGAGACAGACTGAAACTTACTCGCCGAAGAACCAATAACCGCTATTCACCAACGCCGCCAGCTGCGCCAGCAGTGAAGGGTCATCCAGCGCATCGCCGAAATCTTCCAGCGTCAGCACGTGATTGTGCGCCAATGCCGCCAGCACATGCGGATGGCTGCTGGTGACCGATTCACCGTTCACAAACACCACATCGCCAATGGTCAATACGCGCAGGCCGCCGAGCCGCGTCAGCGCATCGCCTTGCTGCAATGCATCGTAGATTTCGTCCGGTTGATACGGCGGCTCCGGCGGCGCGACGTCCAGCTCATGACGCGACTGAGAAATAAACTCGCCAAACCACTGATTAAACTGCTCCGGCTGGTTAATCACATCCATCATGACTTTGCGGATGCCTTCCAGTTCTGACGGCAGAATTTGCGATGGGCAATCGCGCGATGGCACATCGGGATCGCTGTAGCGGTAGCTGCCCAATTCGTTGGCCAGCATGTGATCGGCAAAACCGCTGATCAGCTCGCGACCGTTCGGTGCGCGGAAGCCGACCGAATAGTTGATGGCGTTTTCCAGCGAATAGCCTTCGTGCGGGAATCCTGGCGGAATATAGAGAATATCGCCGGGCTCCATCTCTTCATCGATGATGGCGTCGAAAGGCTCAACCTGCAGCAGATCCGGATGCGGGCAGTGCTGTTTCAACGGCACTTTTTCACCCACGCGCCAGCGACGGCGGCCAGTGCCCTGAATGATAAACACATCGTACTGATCGAAATGCGGACCGACGCCGCCTCCCGGCACGGCAAACGAGATCATCAGGTCGTCAACACGCCAGTCGGGCAGAAAACGGAACGGACGCATCAGTGCGGCAGAAGGTTCATGCCAATGGTTGACCGCCTGCACCAGCAGCGACCAGTTGCTCTCACCGAGATGATCGTAGCTTTCAAACGGGCCGTGGCTGACTTGCCATTTGCCCTCGTTATGGCTGACAAGACGGCTATCGACCTCATTTTCCATCGCCAGACCGGCCAGCTCGTCAGGAGAAATAGGATCGACGAAGTTTTTAAATCCACGTTTAAGCACCACCGGGCGTTTCTGCCAGTAGCGCTGAATAAAGTCGGGCCAGTTGATATCGAGCTGATAGTCCATATGAGGAGTCCGTTTGCTGCAAAGAATGATGGCAAGTATAACAGCCCGCGTCCCTTTCTACTCGCGGTGATGCTCGACTTCCTGGCGCTGGAAAATCACTTCCATGCGCGCGCCGCCGAGCGGGCTGGTGGTGGCGATCACCTGGCCGGCGTACTGTTCGAGGATGTCGCGCACCACGGCTAAACCTAATCCCTGGCCGGGACGCAAGGTGTCGGCACGTTGACCGCGCACGAAGATCAGATCGCGTTTGCTTTCCGGAATGCCGGGGCCGTCATCATCAATAAACAGATGCAAGGTGTTGTCGGTTTGTCGTGCGGTGACTTCAATAAATTCGAGGCAATATTTGCAGGCGTTATCCAGCACGTTGCCGAGCACTTCCATGAAGTCATTTTTATCGCCGATAAAGGTCAGCTCCGGCGAGATATCCAACGTGATCGCCACGCCCTTGCGTTGATAGACTTTATTCAGTGCCGAGCACAGGCTATCGAGCAGCGCCGAAACCGAATGCAAATCGCGCTGCAGAGGATTGTGATCGGCCTGCATGCTGGCACGATGCAGGTAATAACCAATCTGCTGCGAGATGCGGCTGATCTGCTCCAGCATCACCGGTTCGGCCTGTTCAATGGTTAACTCTTTACCATTGCGTAACGATCGCAGCGTACTTTGCAGCACTGCCAGCGGGGTTTTCAGGCTGTGGGTGACATCCGACAAGGTGGTGCGATAGCGCGTGTAGCGCTGGCGTTCGTTGGTCAGCAGCAGGTTAAGATTGCGCACCAGACTACGTAGCTCTTGCGGCGGATTGTCATCGAGATTCTCGCGCTGACCGGTTTCCAGCTCGCGCACCTGCGAAGTGAGATCGCCAATCGGCCGCAAACTCCAGTGCGCCGCCAGCCACAGCAGCGGGATCACCAGCAGCAGATTGGCCGCCAGCACATAGCTAAACCACGACCACACCACATCGGAATGCTGCAACTCTTGCGGAATTGAGTCGACCACCACAATGGTCAGCGCCGGTAAGTTGGTGGTGGCATCGTAGCGATTGACCGCGACCGAGTGGGTGAAGGTGTCACTGCTGTCGCTATCCAGCGCGTGCAGCCGCTCTTTCGCCTGCGGGTTGTTGCCCATCGCCGCCATGCTGGTGCGATTGCTGGTATCGATTTCGTAGAAATCGGGCTTGAGCAGCCATTCACGATGGATCTTTTTGCGGATTTCGGGCACATCGCGCTGCTGCCACAGCAGTTTGCCGCGTTCATCGTAGATAAAGACCAGCGTGGGGAAATTGAGCGTCATGCGCTCCGGCTGGCCAATAGTGAGCTGATTGTCGTGCCACTGCGCCAGCGTGAAGAACAGATTGCTCTCACCGCGCATCACGCGATAGGTATTTTTATCGAAGCTGGCGACATAGCCAACCACCGCGACCATGCCGTAGGAGAGTGACAAAAACAACACGATCGCCGCGGTCGCCAGCAGAAAACGAGCGCGGAGAGAGAAGGGGCGTAAACGCCGGAACCACGTCATAAATCAGAGATCAAAGCGATAGCCCTGGCCGCGTACGGTGTTGATCACTTCGGTTGGATAGAGTGAGAGAATTTTTTTACGCAGACGGCCCATCAACACGTCGATGGTGTGACTTTCGCGCAGTTCGGCATCCGGATAGAGCTGCAGCATCAGCGAATCTTTGCTCACCACTTTACCCGCGTTGCGAATCAGGGTTTCGACGATGGTGTATTCGAAAGCGGTCAATTTTACCGGTTCATCTTGCACCGTCAGTTCGCGGCGAGAGAGATCGACCTGGAACGGCGGCATAGAGATAATTTGCGACGCGTGTCCGCTGTTGCGACGCATCAACGCCTGCAAGCGTGCAGCCACTTCTTCAATGTGGAACGGCTTGGTGACATAGTCGTCGGCACCCGCTTCCAGCGCTTCCACTTTGGCCTGCCAGCCTTCACGCGCGGTTAAGACCAGAATCGGTTGACGTACCGCATCGGTGCGCCAGCGGCGAATCAGCGACATGCCATCTTCATCGGGCAAACCGAGATCGACCAGCGCGATGTCGGGGACATGTTCTTGCAGGAAATAATCCGCTTCTTTGGCATCTTCTGCGGCGTCGACCTGATGGCCCATTTCACGCAATTGCACGGCGAGGTGATGGCGTAGCAGCGCATTATCTTCCACAACCAGAACACGCATAGTATTTCCTTAGCTTCGAACGTAGTGATGATGAGGAGAGTATACGCAAAGCCAGCTAAACCAGAGAACAACCAGGCGCGCGAAACGCGCCTGGCCACCGCATTACTTCAAATCATCAACCATCTGAATCGCACGGCCGAGGTAGTTGGCTGGCGTCATCTGCTTCAGACGCACTTTTTCCTCTTCCGGCAGTTCGAGGCTATCGATAAAGGTTTGCATACCGGCAGCATCAACGCGTTTACCGCGCGTCAGCTCTTTCAGCTTCTCGTACGGTTTTTCAATACCGTAACGACGCATCACGGTTTGGATCGGCTCAGCCAGTACTTCCCAGTTGTGATCCAGCTCGTCCAGCAGACGATCGCGGTTCACTTCCAGTTTAGAGATGCCTTTCAGTGTGGCTTGATAAGCGATCAGTGCATAACCGATGCCCACGCCAAGGTTACGCAGCACGGTGGAGTCGGTCAGGTCGCGCTGCCAGCGTGACACCGGCAGTTTGCTGGCGAGATGCTGCATCATGGCGTTAGCCAGGCCGAGGTTGCCTTCGGAGTTTTCGAAGTCAATCGGGTTCACTTTGTGCGGCATGGTGGACGAACCGATTTCACCGGCGATGGTTTTCTGCTTGAAGTGATTGAGCGCCACGTAGCCCCAGATATCACGATCAAAGTCGATCAGAATGGTGTTGAAGCGCGCGATGCAATCAAACAGTTCAGCGATGTAATCGTGCGGCTCAATCTGCGTGGTATACGGGTTCCAGGTGAGACCTAAGGAGGTAACAAACTGCTCGCTCAGCTGGTGCCAATCCACTTCCGGGTAGGCGGAGATGTGGGCGTTATAGTTACCGACCGCACCGTTGATTTTACCCAGCACGTCAATTTTGCTCAGCTGACGCAACTGGCGCTCGAGACGGTATGCCACGTTCGCCATCTCTTTACCCATGGTTGACGGCGTTGCCGGCTGGCCATGGGTGCGCGACAGCAGCGGAATGTCACGGTATTCGTGTGCCAGACCTTTAACAGCATCGATCAGTTGGTTCCAGAACGGCACGATCACATCACGACGAGCGGTTTCCAGCATCAGCGCATGCGACAGGTTGTTGATATCTTCGGAGGTACAGGCGAAGTGAATGAATTCAGACACCGCATGCAGCGCGGGTACATCGGCCACTTTCTCTTTCAGGAAATACTCCACGGCTTTGACGTCGTGGTTGGTGGTGCGCTCGATGGTTTTGATGCGTGCCGCGTCTTCTTCGCTGAAATTGGCGACAATGGCATCAAGGAAAGCGTTTGCGTCGGCATCAAATGCAGGAACTTCCTTGATCTCGACAGTCGTGGCCAATTTTTGTAACCAGCGAACCTCAACCTCAACGCGGAATTTCAGCAAACCGAACTCGCTGAAAATGGCGCGCAGTGGGCTGACTTTATCGCCGTAACGACCATCGACAGGTGAAACGGCGGTCAGAGAGGATAATTCCATCAGTGCAACTCCTGAATCGTTTAACAATTATGCCGGGGCGGCGCTTAATACGCCGGGCCCAGGCGGGATAAAATGGTTTTAGCTTCGCTCAGCAAGCGCTGGCGCGAGAACATCAGCTGCAGACGGCCACCGCCAACCTGCTGCCATAACACCGCAGAGCGAATGCCGGCCAGCAGGGCGGCGCGCACTTTACTCTGCACTTGTGAATTCTGTAGCACCTGCGGTGAACCGGTCACCTGAATGCGCGGGCCCAGCGGGCTAATCACATCCACATAAATGCCGGCCATTGCGCTGATGATGGTGTCCGATTCCAGCTCGTAATGCGCCAGCTGGCGGTCAAGCTGGCCGATGCGTTGTGCCAGCGTGTTCATCGCGGTTTTGTTGCCATGCAGCTTACGCTCCAGCACCATCATGCATAAGGTATAACGGGTCAGTTCAGCGCTGGCACCCTGACGATTGCTGCTGTTGAGCACCGCCATCAAGGTCTCTAATCCAACCTTTAAATTGGCTTCGTCGTTGCCAAACACTGCCAGCGTCGAACCGGGATTGAGATCGATCAGGCTGCGCAGCGACACATTCAGTGCCGCGTTATTGCAATTTCCCTGCTGCGCGAGCTGTTGCACCACATGGGCGGCCTGGCATACGCCCGCCAGCGCCAGCGTAATCTCATAATAGTTCTTAGCCACGCTTAACTCCTGTCGTCGCGTCGGGCAGCGCCGACCTTAGGCTTCTGCCAGAGGCAGGCGTTGTTCGATAATGCCGCCGCCGAGGCAAACTTCACCGAGATAGAACACGGCGGATTGGCCTGGCGTGACGGCCGCAACCGGCTCGTCAAAACGGACTTCAATACGGTCATCGCCGTGCGGAATAATTTCACACGGAATGTCGGTCTGGCGATAGCGGGTTTTCACCGTGCAGCGCAGCGGCGCGGTCATTGGCTGGCGATCAACCCAGTGCAGCTGTTGGGCAATCAACCCCACGGACATCAGGCGCGGATGCTCGCCGCCTTGCGCCACGATCAGGCGATTGCGCGCCACATCTTTATCGACCACATACCAGGGATCGTCGTTGCTCTCTTTACGGCCGCCTATGCCCAGCCCCTTACGCTGGCCGAGCGTGTGGTACATCAAGCCCTGATGTTCACCGACGATTTCGCCGTCAACGGTTTCGATTTCGCCCGGCTGCGCAGGCAGATAACGACCAAGGAAGTCGCGGAACTTGCGCTCACCGATAAAGCAAATGCCGGTGGAATCTTTCTTCTTCGCGGTGATCAGATCCAGCTGCTCAGCGATGCGGCGCACTTCCGGCTTATCCAGTTCGCCAACCGGGAACAGGCTTTGCGCGATCTGCTGGTGGCTGAGCGTGTAAAGGAAATAGCTCTGATCTTTGTTGCCGTCGAGGCCGCGCAGCAGGCGGCTTTGACCATCCACATCCTGACGGCGCACGTAGTGGCCGGTGGCGATGAAGTCTGCGTCGAGATCGTCCGCCGCGAATTCGAGAAAGGCTTTGAACTTGATCTCTTTGTTGCACAGGATGTCAGGATTCGGCGTGCGGCCGGCTTTGTACTCTTCCAGGAAGTGCTCGAACACGTTATCCCAGTACTCAGCGGCGAAGTTGATTTTGTGCAGTTTGATGCCGAGTTTGTCACACACGGCTTGTGCGTCAGCCAGATCATCGGCGGCGGTGCAATACTCCTCGCCATCGTCTTCCTCCCAGTTCTTCATGAACAGGCCTTCAACCTGGTAGCCCTGCTGCTGCAGTAACCAGGCGGAAACGGAAGAATCGACGCCGCCGGACATTCCGACGATCACTTTTTTCTGGCTGTTGTCAGACATGACGCACTCTTAAATTACGATAAAAACAGGCGGCGCATTCTATCATGCAGAAGCGGGGCGCGCACCCTCATGAAACGGCCACTGGAACGGCGCGACCAGATGCAGCGGATAACGCTCGCCTTGTTGCCACAGTCGCACGCTCTCTGCCACTAACGGCGAACGCAGGCGATTGGCCGTCAGAATCTGCTCTGGCGGCAGCCACCAGCAGCAGTCGATGTCGCGATCGTGCGGCGAGGTATCGACTTTTTCGGCCAGATCGAGGCCAAACAGGAAACGCACAAAAGGTGTATCGTCCGGCGCAATCCACTGCTGCACGCCGAGAAAATATTCAGGTTCGGCGTCAATGCCGGTCTCTTCAAACAGTTCACGCTGAGCGGCTTCGAGCAGGGTTTCATTGGCCTCAAGATGCCCGGCGGGCTGGTTCCAGGTAATACGACCGTGCACGCGCTCTTCAACCACCAGCAAATGTCCCTGTGCCTGCACAATACAGGCGACCGTTACATGAGGTTTAAACATCCTTCCTCCGAAATTGTTAACTAAAAGTTATTAAATGGCTGCACTGATATCGCGCCATTCACCCGGGGGCAAATCGCCTAACTGATGTTCGCCCATCGCAAAGCGAATCAGGCGCAATGTCGGAAAGCCGATGTGTGCCGTCATGCGGCGCACCTGGCGATTTCGTCCCTCAAACAAGGTGATTTTCAGCCAGCTGGTGGGAATCGCTTTGCGTTCACGAATCGGCGGCTGGCGCGGCCATAGCCACTCTGGCTCGCCCACTAACTCAATCCCTGCCGGCAAAGTGGGGCCATCGTTCAGCGTCACGCCGCTGCGTAACAGGGATAAATCTGATTCCTGCGGCGCACCTTCCACCTGCACAAAATAGACCTTTCCGGTGCGCTTGCCGGGCTGCGTCAGCGCGGCCTGCAGCGCGCCATCGTTGGTCAAAATCATCAATCCTTCGCTGTCGCGATCGAGTCTGCCAGCGGCGTAGACGTCGCTCACCGGCACAAAATCCTTCAGCGTGCGGCGTCCGGCTTCGTCACTGAATTGCGGCAAAACATCGAATGGTTTGTTAAAGAGTATGACGCGTCTTGGACCTTTCGGACGGGTATCGCGGCGCACGGGCTTACGTGCCGGGGCGCTTGCGCGCTTATCCTGGTGAATTCGTTGAGAAGTTTTTCGCATGGGCTTTGCAGTCGGAAACATTCGGCGCATTATAGCGCGAAACTACGGTGATTGGCGTAGCGGAAATAATCAAGTAGTATTGACCCGCATCTTACAAATCATTAACAAAAAATCGCTCGAAGGAGAGGTTGATGGAAAGCAAAGTAGTTGTTCCGGCGGAAGGTCAAAAAATCACCCTGGATCAGGGAAAACTGAATGTTCCGAATAACCCGATTATTCCTTACATTGAAGGTGACGGTATCGGCGTTGATGTTTCCCCGGTAATGTTGAAAGTGGTTGATGCCGCTGTGAAGAAAGCCTACAACGGCGAGCGAAAAATTTCCTGGATGGAAATTTATACCGGCGAAAAATCAGTAGAACTCTACGGCCAGGACGTCTGGCTGCCGCAGGAAACCCTCGATTTAATCAAAGAATATCGCGTTGCCATCAAAGGCCCGCTGACTACTCCAGTTGGTGGCGGTATTCGTTCTCTGAACGTTGCGCTGCGTCAGGAGCTGGATCTGTACGTTTGTCTGCGTCCGGTTCGCTACTACAAAGGCACGCCAAGCCCGGTTAAGCGTCCAGAAGAGACCGACATGGTGATCTTCCGTGAAAACTCAGAAGATATCTATGCCGGTATCGAGTGGAAAGCGGGCACGCCAGAAGCGGATAAAGTGATCAAGTTCCTGCGCGAAGAGATGGGCGTGAAGAAAATTCGCTTCCCTGAGCAGTGTGGTATCGGCGTTAAGCCATGCTCGGAAGAGGGCACTAAACGTCTGGTGCGCGCAGCGGTTGAATACACCATCACCAACGACCGTGATTCTCTGACCCTGGTTCACAAAGGCAACATCATGAAGTTCACCGAAGGTTCTTTCAAAGACTGGGGTTACCAGTTAGTGAAAGAAGAGTTCGGCGGCGAGCTGATCGATGGCGGCCCGTGGATGAAGTTCAAGAACCCGAACACCGGTAAAGAGATCATCGTTAAAGACGTGATCGCCGACGCCTTCCTGCAGCAGATCCTGCTGCGTCCGGCGGAATATGACGTGATCGCCTGTATGAACCTGAACGGTGACTACATCTCTGATGCCCTGGCGGCACAGGTTGGCGGTATCGGTATCGCACCAGGCGCCAACATCGGTGACGAATGTGCCCTGTTCGAAGCGACGCACGGTACAGCACCGAAGTATGCAGGTCAGGATAAAGTGAACCCAGGTTCAGTGATCCTGTCAGCTGAAATGATGCTGCGTCATCTGGAGTGGTTCGAAGCGGCTGACCTGATCGTTAAAGGTGTTGAAGGCGCTATCGCTAACAAAACCGTGACCTACGATTTCGAACGTCTGATGGAAGGCGCTAAACTGCTGAAATGTTCAGAGTTTGGTGACGCGATCATCAACAACATGTAATAACTCATGTTATTGTCACCCCGATTTCCTGTCAGGGAGTTGGGGTGAATTAACCACCTTGAAATCTCTTCTGCAAAACTCCTGCAAAACCCTTCTGCAAAACTGGCTAAAAATCTCTCTAATTTAGACAGCCACTATCAGCCATTCTTTACCCCTGTCATCATTGTATTTTTCCGTTTGAACCTGGTTTTTATGTCCAAGTAGGCGTTTTGTATCACGTTGCGCAGGCGATCCGTACTTCAGCGCTCTGTGAGGCGGTGAATACGGTGACGAATTTACCAAAGTCCACAGCCTCAACCACGGTCACAAGTGAACAATCCTCTACAGCGGTAATAGTGTCGCACCCGGCAGTGAATGATTTACTGGAAGATGACACAGCTGTGGGCGTTATCACCTCTACAGGAACGGATACGGTTCCGTCCTGGGATGATCTCACCGAAGTACGAGACACGCTTAACACCGCCATCGATCAGGAGATGGTCCGTGTTACCGATGACGGGCTGTTTCTCGCGCTGCGGCAGGTACGCACCGCGCTGAATGAAGATATCACTTCGCGACTTGAGCAAACCTCCAGAACGATTGAGCGCGTACCGCCAGAAGTTTTACCCGCAGTAGTGCTTGCTGCTGACTGGTATGACGATGCCGGGCGTGAATATGACATTACCGCGCGCAACGCCATTCGGCACCCGGCTTTGTTCCGGTAAAAACCCTGAGAATGCCCTCCCATTGAATACAACCGTACTTCTACGCGTTAATGGCCGTGAGTGGGGCGGGTGGACATCCGTTCGCATTGCGTCAGGCATTGAACGCATCGCAAGGGATTTCAACGTCCAGATCACCCGGTCATGGCCGGGTGATGAATCACAGGTGAGTCGCCGCAGTCGCATTAAAAAATCCGATCAGGTTGAAGTGCAGATTGGTGATGATCTAGTCATCACCGGATGGGTGGAAACAACGCCTGTAAGGTATGACGCCAACAGCATCTCAATGGGTATCGTTGTCCGCAGTAAAACAGTAGACCTTGTTGATTGCTCAGCAATACCCTCGCAGTACAACGGACGTTCAATCGTTCAGGTTGCCGCAGACCTTGCCAGACCGTTCAGTATCAACGTTGTGGATGCGGGCGGCGTGTTCGGCATACTGCAGGGCGTACAGCCCGACCAGGGTGAATCTGTTATGGATGTGCTGAATAATATGCTGGGCCTGCAGCGGGCGCTGGCCTATGACAATGCGGCGGGTGATTTAGTCATCGGCGGCATTGGTACGGTCAGGGCTACTACCGCTTTGGTGCTGGGAGAGAACATCCTGACATGTGACAGCGAACAGAGCATCAAGGACCGCTTCAGATCCTATCAGGTTTCAGGCATTCGCGCCGGAAACAACGATGATTTTGGCGAGGCAACGACTACGGCGATTCGTGGCACAGCTACCATACCGGAATAGCTAGGTTCAGGCCGTTGCTGGTCAGACAGGCCGGCAATGCCACGACAGAAACCTGTGCTGAACGCAGCGAATTCGAGATGCGCCAGCGCGCCGCCAGGACTGACGAAGTGACTTATACCGTTCAGGGCTGGCATCAGGAAGACGGTAAGCTTTGGCAGCCTAACATACTGGTGAACGTGTTCGATCCTGTTCTGGGGTTTGATAACCGTGAAATGGTGATTGCGGAGGTGACCTACCAGCAGGATGAAAACGGCACCATCAGTGAGCTGCGTGTTGGCCCTGCAGATGCTTATCTTCCCGAGCCTGCCAAGCCCGGCAAACGTAAGAAAAAAGCCGCAGCGGAGGATGATTTCTGATGGCTGGTCGATTCAATGCGTTTAACCGCGCACTTTCAAATATTCTCGCTCGCACGGTATTGCGGGGTATCGACACGGCCAGCAAATGCCAGATGCTGGAAATCAGTATGCCAGCCGGGGAGGGCAAAAGTGATATCGAACACCTTGAGCCTTACGGCTTTACCTCAGCTGCACTGAGCGGCGCAGAGGCCGTTGCGGCTTACTTCGATGGTGATCGCTCTCATGGCGTCGTGCTGGTAGTCGCGGATCGTCGCTACCGCCTGAAAGGCTTAAAGGGTGGAGAGGTTGCCATTAATGACGACGAGGCTAAGTCGGTGACGCTTACCCGAACTGGGATCGTTGTGGATGGTGGTGGGAAACTCATCACACTCAAAAATGCCCCCAAAGCTCGTTTCGAAATGGACATAGAGGCAACCGGAAACATTACCGATTACTGTGATTCTGACGGTGTCTCCATGGCCCAGATGCGTGTGACTCATAACGGGCATACGCATAAAGAAAACGGGGACGGCGGCGGCACCACGGATGCAACCTTGCAGAAAATGGGTGGATTATGATTCTCACAACAAATCGCGACGAATGGTGCTATTACTGGCGCGTGAATATTCCGGCATCCGTAAAGATAAAACCGATGAAATGCATCGGTGAATGCACTGATTCAATTCGAAACTGGGGCGACACCGTTGTTGAATGCGTCCTCGGCAAGCTTGCGCCATTTCACACCTGCGTAATCTTTTTGTAAACGGAGTAATTATGCATCGCATAGATACCTCTACCGCTCAGGTGGATAAATTCGGCACGGGTAAAAATGGCTTTACTGGCGGCAACCCGCAAACCGGTGAGTTGCCCACTGCGCTTGATGAAAACTTCTTTGATTCAGTTCAGGAAGAGATTTGCAATATAATTTAAGGGGCGGGTATCGCGCTGGCAAAAGGCACCCGCAATCAGTTGCAGTCAGCATTAAAACTTTTGCCTCGCCTTTCAAATCAGGTGTTTTATACAGATACTGGGGTTGCGAACGCGATTGTAATTTCCTCTACACCTGCAATCACAGCGCTGGTGGACGACCAAGCTTTTGATATCGCATGTGCTGCACCTAATACCGGTGCAGTAACTCTGAAGGTAAATGCTCACCAAGCTTATCCGGTTATTGGGCCAGTAGGCGCATTGCAGGGCGGTGAAATTGGTGCGGCGAAGGGTGTTATTCGTGTTGTTTGGTCAGCAGCTAAAAGTTCATCCCTCCTTGTTGCACAAAACACGATGGGGCCGCAACAAGTTGCTCCAGCTTCTCAGTCAAATCACGCCATTAACCTCGGTCAGTTTTCTCTGCTGTCGGGTGATTCCGGCTACATCAAATCTCCGAATGGGGTGATTATTCAATGGGGGTCGGGATCTATTGCAGGGGGAGATAGAATTTTAAACGCGCCTCCACTGCAAAAGACAGCGGAGGCGATATGTTTACTTACAGCTACTTTCAACTTTCCAAACTGGTAGGGATTTATATATATTCATTGAATGACCTTTATATACTAAAATTCCGCCGGCTTTAGATATTTGGATTTCTAATTTTCTGTCGTCTTGTGAGTCATCAAAGAGAAGATACAGAACGTCTTTTTTCTGGCAAAAAGCGCTTTTTCGCGATAGCCAGTGGCGAGCAAAAAATTTGTTGCCTGAAATTGAAATCTCACCTGTTACGATATCATTCGACAGCAAGCCAAACGGCATGATGCGCCAAAAATTAGTACCATATAGATTAACTATACCCGTATTGTTAACAGCAGATTCAACTAAAGGTATAAGAGACTTATTTTGAGGTAAGAAAGTTATGCTGGGGTACATAACATTTTTGCTCAGTGAGTAACCAGCCCAAAAGGAAGTGCATAAAAAAAAGGCAACCATGAGTATTTCAGCCAATGCTTTTATTTTATGTGTTAACTTGCTTAGGATATTCAATGATGTAATGGTGAATGCAACCTCAAAAATTGCAACAGCTGGTATTATGTGCCTTGACGAGTCCGGATTGAAGCATGCAGTTGCTAATATATTAATAATTAAAGCCACAACGGCCGTGGAGGAAATAAAAGTCACAAAATTACATTCTAATATATATGCTACGCTGTATTTCTTTAAAGACGCAACCCAAAATTCTTTAAGTGAATATGAAAAAAACACACAAGATAAAATAATTGCTAAAATTGTTATGGAATAGAAAGCGAACGCTATGCTTACAACTGGAAGCCCAGAATAGAAATTGACTGAGCTTGATGCCTTAAGTAAAGAAAATGATATGCTTATAATATTCGAGATGTCGGAGTCTAAGCTAAGTATTTTCATGCCCTCTGATAAATCCATCTGAAGCCTGCCTGTGTGTTTCAACAGGTAATGATTCACTATTGCTCCGGAGGCTAAGGAGGCAACTGAGCATGCGATGATTTTAAGGCTGCTTTTGTTTTTATATGATAGGACGGTGGAGATGATGATTGGCAATGAAATTAGTGCGCCTCGAATGGGTAATTCAGAGGTTATTAATAAACCTGAGGAAAATACGACGAATAAATCTATGTTCCGTCGCTCTTTAATAAAAAGATAAGTAAATATTGTAAAAATCAAAGTTAATGATGCAATAGCTAGATGTGATTGTTGTCCCAGCATGAAGTCATTGTCATTATAGCCGAATGGTATAAAAACTGACAACACACAGACAATTGAAGTGGCTTTATTTCTTAAAACCCTTTTCAAACTAAAATATATCAAGCTGAACCAGAGGCCTGCTGATAAGCATGAGCCGACGATAAATGCGTTTAGACCATTAAATCCTAGCAGCATTGCAAGCGCAATGAAGCTGCTAGATCTTAAGAAAATAATTTGATTGCCGTAGTAAAAATCCTTCGGCAATAAACTATGACTATCTATAATGGCTTGAGCAAGGGTTTTCATCACTGCTGCATCACCATGAATATAATTTACATAGAAAAAATTCTGATGAATGAAGCAAATTAAGTAGCCCATTGAATAAATAAGAGCGACCATGAGGGTTTTTTTGATAAGTGTAATATTCCTATGCATCACAATTAATTATCCTGAAAAATCTTTTTTTCGTTGATCTGCAAATTTAATTTTTCTTCAATAAAGAAAAGCGGTCTTCTCTTTACTTCAGTATAGATTTTACCAATATACTCACCTACTACTCCTAAGCATAATAACTGGGCTCCACCAAAGAACAAAATTGATAGTGTGAGCGAGGTCCATCCGGTTAGTGTGTTGCCTAAGTAATTTTGAATGAGAGTATAAAAAATTAATGTAATCGCAATCAAACATGTTGTTAAACCAATATAGAAAATTCCTCTAAGCGGGAACATGGTCGCGGAGGTTATGCCTTTTGCGGCTAAGGAAATCATTTTGGATAGAGGATAGCTTGTTTCTCCAGCGCACCTTTCAGCTCTACAATAAAAAACCCTATCAGTTCTGAATCCAATTAGGGGGATCATGCCTCTTATATATAAATTACGTTCATCGAGCTTCGTAAAAGCCTCTAGAGCTAAAGTGCTCATCAGCCTGAAATCAGCGTGATTTGCTTCTTGTTCAACACCCATCAATGCCATTAATTTATAAAATAAGTTTGCTGAATTTCTTTTAAACCATGTGTCAGTATTCCTCCTTAGCCTTACTCCATAGACGATTTCATTGCCATTCATGTAAGAATCAATCATTTTTTCAATGCATGACACATCATCTTGTAAATCTGCATCAATACTTATTGATACATCAGAACTAACCATTGCTTCGTTCAAACCAGCAAGAAGGGCTGCCTGATGACCGAAATTTCTTGATAGTTTCAAACCAGAAACAATATTGCTCTGGGCTGAATTGGTTCTTATCAACTCCCAAGTGTTGTCCTTGCTGCCATCATCGACAAAAAGGATGTAACTTAAAGGATTGATTTTATTTTTCGATACTAAATCATTCAAAACTCGGCTCAAGGAGTCAAGAGTTTGAGGGAAAGCCATACTTTCATTGTGGCAAGGTACAACTATACATAACTTGGGTTTTGAGTTCCTGCTAATCATTTATAGGCCCATTTTTTTGAGATATAAAAATTACTGCCGGTATAAACCAGCATTCCAAGAATCTGATTAACAAACATCACATTTGGATATAAAAGTTTCACTAAAAATAAGACGAGAATGTTAAGCGAGTAGCACATGCCGCAAGTGATTAAAAACTTAATGAATCGCTCAAATTTTATGCGTTCTTTAAATGTGAATATGCTATTCATAATAAAGCTAAGGATTATTCCTCCGCTAAAGCCAACGGCATTAGAAAAATAGGGTCCGTAATTCAAATGGATCATTATAAATATTATTGAGACTGTAAACAGAGTGTTGGCACCGCCGACAATACAAAAACGGAAGAATTTAGAATTGAAAAAAATTTTAAAAAACATACGCATTATGAATAAAAATCCATTTCTTACTATACCCTTACACAAAGCTAACACAAATTTACGTTAAATGGAATTATCTTAATTTGTATTATAGATGATTGTTATCACCACATAGTATTGACTTCTCGCGTTCTCTTTGAATCGTTAGGGCTAAATCCAGAATTGATAGCTTGACACGTGAAATTCGTTAGCATTTTAATAGGCCCAAGTCAAAAAGCCTTCTTTGATGTAGCCTTACATAACAAATAAATCCTCAGGAGGCACCTCAGTCCTATGAATCGAGCATCTTTTACTGACTAAGGTGTAGGTTATTTATGGATAAATTCTCATTCAAATCATCTGCTTCAATATAATTCCCTTCCCCGTCAATCCCTTGGTAAAAAACCGCCATCAATCGACTTGATCGATCCTATAGATCGATATAACTGTATTTATATGCAGTATCTATCAGGGAGGGAGGTGACCATGCCCCGCGACTACGAAATCAAAGACGCCTTCAGGTTCACAATCAAACGCGATGCTGCTGGCCGGTACACCGTAAGCACACTCGACTTTGTCAGTGAACTTGAGCGCCTGAACTGGCATTACACGCCACGGCAAGCGAATAACTGGATCGAGGCTCACAAGTCAGTCTTCCGCGATATTTCAACATCGGAAGGTGATGAGCGCGTATTTCAGGTATTCAATCCAAACGGCGGCATGTGATGTTTGCGCTCGTTGACGTGAACTCGTTTTACGCCAGCTGCGAGACGGTGTTCAGGCCTGATTTGCGCGGTAAGCCGGTTCTGGTGCTCAGCGACAACGACGGCTGTGTGATCGTCCGCAGCGCTGAGGTGAAAGAGCTGAAAATCCCAATGGGTGCGCCTTACTTCAAGCTGAAAAACGAAATCCGCCGGCATAAGATTCACGTATTCAACAGCAACTATGCGCTCTAGTAAGTTAAGTGGAATGCAACATTGAGTGAGTAAACTTTGAGCAGCGATATTGCTGTCAGAGGAGAACACGATGCTGATCCCACCGAATGAACAAAGCCTATTGCTGGCAGAGCGCTGGCTGAAACTGTTATCCGATCTCGGGCGGGCGCAGGGCACACTCACCGCCTACCGTAGCGCCCTTCATCATTACTTTTCGTTCTGCAGCGAGAACGGAATTGAACCTGAAAAAGCCCGGTTTGAAGACCTCGCCGCCTACATCCGCCCTCAGCTGCCTGGCATGCCTTACCCTGCGGCCAGTGCCACGCTCCAGCTGCGCCTGTCTGCTATCCGTCTCTGGTATGACTTTCTTGTTTATCAGGATATATGCAGTCTCAATCCGCTACCCCGCGCGGGTTTACCGGGTGCCATTTATACCGGGCGGGGGCTTGTCCCGCGTATCACCCGCTTACCTGTAATACCTGACAATGAACAATGGCTGAGATTTCTTAAACATGTTTCAGCTGCTTCCCTGCGGGACCGGCTGATGCTCGCACTGGCCTATTTTGGTGCACTCCGCCGTGCAGAGGTGACAGCCCTGACGCTTGAGGATATCGACCCTGCTCATCGCCTGATCCGTATCCGCCCGGAAACAACGAAAAGCCGGCGTGAAAGGGTTGTGTGCTATGGTCCGGACATTACGCCGGTACTGGCAAACCTTTTCCGGCAGCTGAAGCGGGCTGGCCGGACACAGGGGGCGTTGTTCCGTTCATTTTCTGATCGTAATTACGGCACTCCTCTTTCTGTGTGGAGCTGGAGTAAAACCGTGCGCAGATGGGCTCTGGATACGGGGCTTCCACAGATTACAACCCACACCTTTCGCCATCTTCGCCTGACCCATCTGGCTCGGGCCGGCTGGAAGCTGCATGAGCTGGCGACTTATGCTGGACACAGAGATCCGCGCACCACACAGATTTATATCCATCTGTCAGGGTCCGATCTGTCTGGCCGGATAACCGCAGCCGTAGCTGAAACCGACAGGAAAATCGCTGGCCTTATTTTTCAGGCGGGGGCTTACTGATGAGTGGAAAAAAAAACACAGTCACTTATATACCTTTCAAACGCACAGATTATCAGCTGAGCGATGCGCTGAGTCCTGAGGAAAAAGACGCGATACGTACAGGCTACCGGCGGTCTGCTGCGCTCGATCGGCCAGATTCCCTGCCATATTTGCTGCTGCCTCTGCAGGACATTGCCTCACGAAGCAGTATCAGTGTCAGACTTGCCAGAATTACCCTCCTTGCCGTTCTTGCAGAAACGCACCGGTCGGGTCAGCCCTGCTGGCAGTGGACGCAGGAAAGATGGTTAACGCTCTGTGAGCAACACTGTTCCGGCAGGCCCCTGCTTGCTGCTTTTGCCTTTCATCTCGGTCCGTTTTCTTCTCCGCTCAGCCTGCCAGTGCATGGCGCACCGTCGTTGTACGCCAGTGCTATATATGGCCGGAGTATTGTCAGTCATGAAATTAACCGGCTGACAGACGTTCTGATCTCAATGGGATATGCCGGGCAGAATCAGAAGCACAATATGTCCGGTATGCTGGGTGTACTGATGCTGATGAACAACGACCCGCGTCTTGAAACTTTTACGACAGACCTCCTGTGGCGGGGGCAGAACTGCCACGACCGGGGAATCGCAAGAGCTACGGGGAAAATATCCTGTGCGCTTGCTGCTATGGGAATTATAGAGAGCCCCCTGAGAATGCGTAACTATCAGGAATGGCATGAAAAGCCAACACAAGGTATCGCACCTGACTGGGCGCGGTGGTGCCGGATGTGGCGGGAAACGTCGGTACTCCGCCCCCGCTCCAGAGAAACTCAGTACAGTTTTATTCTCCGCTGTGGCCTGTGGCTTGCCCGGGAAAAGCCGGAAATATGCGAGCCCTCTGACTGGACAATGGAAACCTGCGCCAGCTTTATTGCAATGGTCGGCAGACTGAAAGTAGACGAGCTGTCACTGGATACAAAGAAAGGGGGCAGACAATCAAAACGCTCAGGAGAACCCCTGATGCCGCATTCCCGCAGCCGGTTTGTTTATGCCATTCGCCGTTTTATGCTTGATTATGAAAGCTGGGGATGGGGGCGATTAAAGTTCAGTCCGGCCCGCCATCTGTCCACGCCTGATACACCGCTGTTTCGTCAGGGCGTGAGCCCCCGCGTTATTGATGATCCGGTCTGGCTCAGACTGGTCTGGGCGAGTCTGAACCTGCGTCAGGAAGATTTGCTGAGCGAAATTCATTATCCCCTGTCTATGCTTCAGGCTATGGCGGTTATCTGGACGCATGCCGGGCTGCGACAGAACGAGCTGTTGCGCCTGACAATGAACTGCGTTACCCCACAGGTGGATGACATTCTGCAGGAAAACAGCAGCCCTGTCCCGGCCGGTACTCTGTGCTATCTCAGCGTACCAGCCGGCAAAACGTCTAAAGCTTTTGTTAAGCCAGTCTCGTCTGTTGTGAAAAAATATGTCGATATCTGGCTCAGTGAGCGTCCTCAGGAGCAGGCAGCATTTACGGATGAACGCACCGGTGAAAAAGTTCGTTATCTGTTTCAGAACCGGGGTAAACCGGTGGGAAGAAACATAATAAATCTCACTGTCATTCCGCTTCTCTGCGCCAGAGCGGGTATGTCTGTGGAAGATTCACGCGGTCCCATTACCAGCCACCGCGGCCGTGCTTCTGCCGTTACAGCACTGGCCAGTGTTGCCGGGGGGATGTCTTTACATGAGCTGATGCAGTGGTCCGGCCATTCATCCCCACAGTCAACCCTGCATTATATTCGTATACGTCCGACTCAGCTGGCCGCTTCGTTCGTCAAAGCCGACAGGGTCTCTCATATGATAAGCGTGCTGATTGACCACGATCCGGAAGCCGCCAGTCTGACCGGACCCGCGACGTACTATGATCTGGGTGACTCATACTGCACGAACCCTTTCTGGAGCAGCTGTCAGCACCGGATGGCCTGCATCGGCTGCGATTTTAACCTGCTTAAAGACAGCGCGCGCGGGCTGATAATGGAGAGTAAAGCATCCATCCGGCGTTACCTCGAAGAGGTTCCGCTCACTCCCGATGAGAGATCCATACTGGAGCAGGATGCTGAAAAGGTTGAGCGGGTTCTTACAAGACTGGATCCACAATCCTGACGGATCAGATGCTTACAATGTCCGGCCTGAGGGTGTCAGCGCAGAGTCAGTACAGACGACCGAACGTCGTATCTGATATAAATCTGATTATAGCGGGCGTGATGCCGTAACTGATGGAGCCGCAGATGAGAAAACAGAAGCGATGTATGGGGTATGTGGCTGTTGTGGTCGATGACTACGATCGTGCAATTGAGTATTACACCGATAAGCTGGGCTTTACCCTGATTGAGGACACGCCGCAGCCGGGTAAGCGCTGGGTCGTGGTGACGCCGGACCCTGACAGCGACTGTGCTATTCTTCTTGCCCGCGCGTCGAACGATCGGCAGGAAGGCTTTATCGGCAATCAGTGCGGCGGACGGGTTTTTCTGTTCCTGCAGACCGACAACTTCTGGCGCGACTACAATGCTATGAAGGCAAAAGGCGTCCACTTCTGTCAGGAGCCGCGGGAGGAAGAATACGGAATGGTTGTCGTGTTTGAGGACATCTATGGCAATCGCTGGGACCTTTACCAGAACAGACAGACCTGAAACTCTGTCACGACAGTGCCCCGGATTTACGAGAAGCATTACAGGCGTAAACCCTGTCGGGTCAGGCCCGCAGAGAGCGCTTCTGAACAATATACTGAACTGTCTGACCTCAGTGCAGCGGTCGCTGCACTGAGGTCTCGCCTGGATTAAAGGCCGTACGGTCCGGGTTAACCACACAGCGTCATGATATAAAATCCGGCCGCCGTCATGGCCAGCGAACCCAGCACGTGTATCAGCACCGAGGCGGCTGCCCAGGCATAGCTGCCTGACTGCAGCAGGGCAAAAACCTCAGCTGAAAATGTGGAGAAGGTCGTCATTCCTCCACACAGCCCGGTGGTAATGAGCAGCCGCCAGGCCGGATCGAGGCCGGGATGGCGCAGAAAATACGCCAGGGCCGCCCCGATGATAAATCCACCCAGCAGGTTGACCAGCAGCGTCCCCGGCGGCAGGTCCGGAAAAAGCGCATTCAGGCGCGCGCCCAGCTGCCAGCGGATAACACACCCTAAAGCACCGCCGGTGATGACGGCAAAAAGCTGATTCACGTTCACTCCTTTTTTTTAATATTCAGAACATCACGGGACACGACCTGGGCGGCCGCATCCATCTGATATACGACCGGCACGCCGGTCGGGATGTGCAGCTGTGCCACGCTGTCGTAAGGCATGCCGTCCAGGAAGGCGGTCAGGGCGCGCAGCGTGTTGCCGTGCGCCACAACCAGAACGGAACTTCCGCAGCGTAACTGCGGTACCACAGCATGCTGCCAGTACGGCATGACGCGGCGCAGCGTCATTTCCAGGCTTTCCGTTGCAGGCAGGTCGGCCAGCGCAACGCGGCGGTAGCGCAGATCCCGACGCAGCTGCGCCGGAGCCTCCGCGTCCGCGGGCGGAATGCCGCTGAAGCTTTTGCGCCAGAGCCGGACAGTCTCTTCCCCCATTATCCGGGCAGCGTCGTCCTTGTTCAGCCCCTGCAGCGCCCCGTAGTGGCGCTCATTCAGTCGCCAGCTCTTTTCCACGGGCGTCCAGCTGCGGTCAAGACGGTCCAGCACCCGCCAGACCGTGTGAACGCAGCGTGTCATCACCGAGGTGAAGACACGGTCGGGCATCAGGCCCGCTGCCCGCAACGCGTCACCGGCCCGGTCGGCCTCCTGCAGCCCCCTGACCGTCAGCGGCACGTCTGTCCATCCGGTAAAACGGTTTTCCCGGTTCCACTGGCTTTCGCCGTGACGCAAAAGGATCAGCGTTGCAGAGGCCACAGGCATTCCTTCTGTGCAGGACGGGGACCGTCCGGCGGATGTGCTACGTGCGGCGCACAAACGCATGAAGCCCCGCGTAGTGCGCATCGTCACCCAGCGCCTGCTCAATGCGCATCAGCTGGTTGTACTTTTCCACGCGTTCGCCGCGGCACGGCGCGCCGGTTTTCAGGTGTCCCGCGCGCAGGGCCACCGTCAGGTCGGCAAGGAACGTGTCCGTGGTTTCCCCGCTGCGGTGGGACATGAACGCGCCCCAGCCGTGCCGCTGGCAGAGCGCCACGGCGTCCAGCGTTTCGCTGAGCGAGCCTATCTGATTGAGTTTAATCAGTGCGGCGCTGGCGAGGTTTTCGTCAATGCCGCGCTGGATATACTTCACGTTGGTGACAAACAGGTCGTCACCAACCAGTTCGGCCCTGCCCGCAAGCTGCCGGTGCAAATGCTTCCAGCCCGCCCAGTCGTCCTCGGCCAGGCCGTCTTCCAGCAGGATGACGGGAAACTGGTCCATCAGCTCGCCGTAGTATGCCGTCATTTCCGCCGCGCTCAGCGCGCTGCCCTCGGTGCGCAGATGATATTTGCCGTCTGCGAAAAACTCACTTGAGGCAGGGTCCATGCAGATGCTGATGTCTTCTCCGGGCCGGTATCCGGCTTTCTCAATGGCCTGTACGATAAACGCCAGCGGGTCGCGGTTTGACGACACGGCGGGCGCAAAACCGCCTTCGTCGCCCACTGCCGCCGACAGGTTGTTGTCCAGCAGGATCTGGCGCAGCGCCTGGTAGACCTCGCTGCCCTGACGTACGGCCTCGCGCAGCGTGGGTGCGCCGTGCGGGGCTATCATGAACTCCTGAAAGTCCGCGCCCTGACCGCGGGCGTGCACGCCGCCGTTGATAATGTTCATGCACGGCACGGGCAGCAGGTTCGCCTGCAGGCCACCCAGGTAGCGCCACAGCGGCTCGTGGGAGGCCTGTGCCGCCAGCCGGGCCACCGCCAGCGACACGCCCAGAATGGCATTGGCACCCAGGCGACTCTTGTTCTCCGTGCCGTCCAGCGCCAGCATGATGTTGTCCAGCTGACGCTGTTCGCGCACGTCGCTGCCGCGCACGGCCTGGCAGATTTCCGTATTAACCGCCCTGACGGCATCCAGCACGCCTTTACCGCCAAAACGGTGTGCGTCACCGTCGCGGCGCTCTGCGGCCTCGCGCGAGCCGGTACTGGCCCCGGAAGGCACCGAGGCGCGCGCCATCATCCCGTCCGTAGTCCGGGCTTCAACTTCAACGGTGGGGTTGCCGCGCGAGTCAAGAATTTCACGGGCGGTTACGTTATCCAGTGTAAAGCGCATGGTGTTTCTCCCGGTTCAGTCAGTCAGGTGAGTGATAAGCACATCCACCGTAAGGTGGTTGATGTAGTCCGCCGAGCGGGAGGTGAGCATTCCCATAAAGCGGTTTCGGTGCCCGGCAAGCACGAGGTCCACGCCCAGCTCCGCGATGCACTTCTCCACGTCCTCAACGCGGCGCATGGTCACCAGCTCCCGCGTGTCTACCGTCTCAGGCACGGAGGCCGCCAGCTCACTCATAAACGCTTTGCCTTTCAGCACCTCCTCCGACACGACGTCGTCCATCAGGCTGTCAGACACGTAGTTCATCTCCCGGTAGTCGTCGCTGATGTGCGCCAGGGTGATTTTCATGCCGAGCGGCTGCGCCAGCGCGACCGCCCGTTTCAGCAGAAGAGTGCCGTCGTTTTTATCGTTCACAAGTATCAGTGCGTGGGTGTAGCAGGTCATAATGAACCTCCGTTCTGGTTAAGGCGGGACTCAAGCCACGGCAGAAGCTGCTTTTTGCGGCTGAGCATGCCCGGTACGGAGCAGGAGGCGACGTTAACGCTCTCCCGCCCGGCGAAGTAAAGCGTTGAGAACCCGGTACGAATGTCGGTCAGCATCAGCACCGCCAGGCCAGCTCCCGACTGGTCTGCCAGATACGCCAGTGCTGCGAGCAGGTCGTTCATCACGGGGGCAACCTGTGACGGTGAGCTGACCTCAATCTGGGCTATGCGCACGTCGGTGCCGGCAATGACGAAGGCCTTGAGGTCCCTGTCCAGCAGCTGCTGTGCGCTGAGGCCGCTGACGTCTGTTTTTGCGGTGAGGAGGTCACGGGCGAAGGCTCTGCGGTTTACGCCAGACAGTGCGCCCAGTTCGGTCGCCGAACGGATATCGTCTTCGGTGGTGGTCGGCGAGCGAAGATTCACGGTATCACTCAGGAGTGCGCCCAGCAGAAGCACGGCGAGCGTCGGGGGCAGCATGCGGCGCGCTTCTGCGTCCATCAGCAGCCAGAGCAGCGTGGCGCTGCTGCCAACCGGGCGAATATGTACCTCCGGCGGCAGTTGCGTTATCAGCCCGCCCAGCCGGTGGTGGTCAGTGATGCCCACGACGTTGCTCCGGAGCAGGTCGTCAGGCCCCTGTGCCGGTTCGGTGAAATCGACCAGCCAGACCCGTTCATCCTTTAGCGGAAAAGCGAGCAGCGGCGGCAGCGTGAGGCCGGCGGCGTCAAAGATAAAGCGGGTTTCCCGGTTAGCCTCGCCGAGACGCCATGCGCGGGCATCCATTCCGCGCCCGGTCAGCCAGTGTGCGGTGACGACGGTCGTGCAGATGGCGTCGCTGTCAGGATTAATGTGGCCAAAAACGTGTATCACAGGTCTCTCCCCATAGAGGGAAGTACGCAGGCCGGGAGGAAAGTAAGGACGGCCTGACGCACCTCCTGAAAATCAAGAGTCACATCAGGCGTCATCAGCTCCTGAACGGAGCGGTTGGGAAGGGTGGAACGCCATCACCCTGTACTGTGAGTATAGAGCCGGTTGCAAAACCTGTCAGTATTATTCCGGCGGCGCTCTCAGCCCGCCAGCGCAGTGCGTGCCTCGCGGAGCACCTGGCGGATGTTTTCCGGCACTGCCGGGCTTGTGCAAAGCGACAGCGGGCTGGGGTGAGGCATAGTCAGCACCGTGACGCCGGGGCGAAGGCAGCTGACCGTCCCGCGGGCCTGCGCCGCTACGGCACCGGCCAGCACCACCACGCGCAGCGCGGGCAGATACGCCAGCACGCCCTCAAGCCAGGCGCAGCCGCTGCGGATGTCCGCCGCTGAGGGCCGTTTCTGCGGCCCGTCACTGACCCAGGGCACCGTATTCCACAGCACGCTGTCCCGGCGCGCAATACCGGCCTCCGCCAGAAACCGCCCCAGATTCTGCTGGGCCGGCCCCGGGTTATCTCGCGAAACGAACCGGGGTGACGGGCTGCTGCGCGCCGGCGACTGCAGCAGGACAAGCAGTCCGGCCCCGGTCCCGCCGTCGGCCGGATCAAACCACGGCAGTTCCACGCCGGCCTGACGCTGCCCGCTGACCCAGCGATTCAGCGCGGCTACGTGCGGCGCGGTAATCGCCGCGAGGCGCTCCTCGCGCAGAAAGGGGTCCAGCAGCGACGTGCAGGTTTCACTCACGACTTCCGGTCCAGGCCTGCCAGGCAGGGGGAAACAAAGAGTTTCCCGCTCCATGCCCCGCGCACCGTCTTCACAGCGACAAGCAGCCACATGGCGGCCAGCATGACGACAAGAAGCGCGCCGAAGCCTTTAAAGAACGCCAGGTCAACGAGGGTGGACAGCTTCAGCGTGGCGACGGTGTACACGCCCAGCGGGAAGGTAAAGCCCCACCATCCCAGGTTGAACGGAATGCCTTCACGAAAGTATCGCACGGTTATCAGCGTGGCCAGCAGCATCCACCACAGGCCGCAGCCCCAGAAGAGAATGCCGGCAACGAACCCCACGCCCTGCGCGATGTGAGCGATTTCCGGCATGCCCGCCGCGGCAAACACCCCGGGCGCATCGCCGCCGATGACCAGCATACCGAGCGAACCGGTGCCAATCGGCCCCAGGGCCAGCCAGCTTGAGGCTGCCATGCTTTCGTGCGGCAGCTTGTGCAGGGCCATACGCAGCAGCAGGATGGCAAGGATGCTCAGCGCCACCGGTACGGAGTAAGCCCACAGCACGTAGCTGGTAATAATGATGCCGAGCTGCGCGTGGGTGTCGGCAATGTGCGGCGCCAGCAGGCCGCCGCTGACCGCTGCGACCTCGGCAGCCACAACCGGCAGTAACCAGACGGCCGTCATCTGGTCAATGCTGTGCTGCTGCCGGGTAAACATCATGTAAGGAATACACACGCCGCACAGCAGCGACATCGCCACGTCCAGCCACCACAGGGCGTGCGCCACCGGAATGACGTCTGCGCCCCACCGGGGAAGACCGAACGCCAGCAGGCCGTTGATGATGGTCGCCATGCCCATCGGGATGGTGCCGAAGAACATGGACACGGTTGAATGGCCGAAGATGCGCTTTGCCTCACCGAAGTACATGACCCAGCGGGCCAGATACATCACGGCAAAAACGCTGAACAGCAGGATGTTAAACATCCACAGCCCTTCCGCGACGAGGCGCAATCCCGGAACCGGCCAGGGGAACTGCGCCAGAGACAGCGACAGGATACCGGTTCCCATGGTGGCGGCGAACCAGTTTGGCGTGAACTGACGTATGGCCTCTTTCGGGCTGCTCAGCGCGCTCAGCGGGCGTGCTCCGTTATGCAGGGTAAATATTTTATCGTTCATGCCGGGATCTCCTGTGTAAACAGAAACAGTATAGGCATGCAGACGTAAATCTTTAAAACAGGTTATTCAGCTAAAATAAATCTGTAAAAGTGGTTTATCCTCCCTCACCCTGCGAAAGACTGTTACTGCACCGGAGTGAGGGAGGGACTGAATCAGGCCTTCGGCGGGCTTTTAATCGTGGCCGTGACGCGGTTCTGTTTCAGGTCAACCACCGAAATACTGAGGTCTTTATTCAGCACCCACGCGCGGGCACTGTCTTTACTGAAAACGATGGCCTGACGGGGCGCATCCAGTCCGGTAACAGTGGCGACCACCTTACCGGCGGCGGTATCAATAACGGAGAGGCTGTTGTCACCCAGGTTGCCGCTGTAAACATAGCGGTTATCCGGTGTCAGGGCGGCACCGTAAGGGTCCTGCCCCACGGGAATGGTTGCCGTAATGGCGCGCTTCTGCGTGTCAACCACTGCGATGGTGTTGCTCCCGCTGTTAGCCGCGTAAAGCGTGCGGCCGTCGGCGCTGACAGAAATGGCGCGCAGCTTGCTGAAGCCGGTTATCTCGCCGCGAATCTCACCCGTTACGGCGTCAACGAGGGTGATTTTATCGCCCTTAAAGTTGGTGACGTAGACGGTTTTGCCGTCCGGGCTGATTTTGATGCCCTGACGGGGCTGAGCAAAACCCGTCACAACCGAAACGGGCCGGTTGTGGGTCAGGTCATACACCGAGAGTGTGCTGGCGGCTTCGTTATTCACATACAGACGCTGACCGTCACGGCTGATGGCTGTACCGAATGCCCCGGCCCCCAGCGGCAGCGTGGTCTCCACGTCAAGCGTCCCGGTGCTGATTTTTCTGACCACGCCGAGGCTGCTGTCTGAAAGATATACAGCCTTCCCGTCGGGGGAGAAAAGCGCATTGCGGGGCGTGACGTATCCCTTCAGCACCTTTCTGACTTTGCCGTTAACCAGGTCGTAAACCACCACGTCAGGGCGCTCACTGTAGGAGGCCACCGCCGTTTTTTCATCGGGACTGACAGCAAGAGAATTGTTGTGGATATCGCCGTCAAACGTCCAGCGCGCCTCTGCGGCACCGGCGAGGGTGCTGATGAGAAGAAGCGCCACCGCGGTCAGTCCCGGGATCCTGTATTTTTTTATCATCATTTTTCCTGCATAGGGGGTGGTAAGGGATAAGACTCATTGCCCGCTTAAGGGCTTCAGAAGAAGTGTGGCAGATAACCCCCTCTCAGGGAAATCGATTTTCCGGCTATGTCTTACCAGTTCACTTCTTTATGCTCTGAGCGGAGGTAAACTGCAGCAATTTAAGGCTGAATAAGTGGGGCTCTGGATTTCAGTCCATGAGGAATAGTTGCTCATTTTTTTTGTTTAAATTGCATTCCACATAAACGCTGACATGTCTAACCGGGTGATGACGACGCTGGAGCAAATGGCGCCATCGGTGGAGGTGTACTCCATCGACGAGGTATTCCTCGACCTGACCGGCGTACGCAACTGCAGGGTGCTGGAAGACTTTGGCCGCGAGGTGCGGGAGCGAATCAAGCGAGACACGCATCTGACCGTCGGTGTAGGCATTGCCCAGACCAAGACTCTGGCCAAGCTTGCCAATCACGCCGCGAAGACGTGGAAGCAGACCGGCGTCGTCGTCGACCTGTCCAATGTCGAGCGGCAGAAAAAGCTGATGGCGCTGGTATCGGTAGAGGATGTGTGGGATGTAGGCCGCCGGATAAGTAAGAAGCTCAACGCGATGGGCATCATTACCGCCAAAGACCTGTCGGAGCAGAGTACCTATGTCATCCGGAAGCACTTTAACGTGATGCTGGAGAGAACGGTGCGTGAGTTGCGCGGCGAACCATGCCTTAAGCTGGAAGAGTTCGCGCCGACGAAGCAGCAGATCGTCTGCTCCCGATCGTTCGGTTCACGCATCACCGAGTACATGGATATGCGCCAGGCGGTTTGCTCCTACGCAGAACGCGCTGCTGAGCAGCTGAGGCGTGAGCGCCAGTATTGCCGACAGGTAGCCGTGTTCGTCCGCACCAGTCCACAGGCTGAAGGTGAGGTGTTTTATGGCAATCAGACAATGGGCAGGCTGCTAACGCCGTCCAATGACACACGCGACATCATCCGTGTTGCTATGCAAGGCCTCGACCACATTTGGCGCGACGGGTGCCGGTATATGAAGCAGGCGTGATGCTGGGCGACTTCTACAGTCAGGGCGTATCTCAGCTCAATCTCTTTGACGAATACAAACCACAGGCCAACAGCGAATCGCTGATGCGCGTAGTTGACGGCCTTAACCAGAGCGGGAAGGGGAAATGTTTGCAGGACAGGGTATCCAGAAATCCGGGGAGATGAAGCGCGAAATGTTGTCGCCGGCATACACCACCAGACTGTGGGACCTGCCAGTGGCGAAGTGACGTTTCTGCTACAGCCGCTGCAGCACATCCTGTCTACGCGTGAGACTTCCAGCATGGTGGAGCTGAATGGCTGCAGGTGCATAGTCGATAAGCAGCGTTACCCGGTAAACGGTGACACTGTGCTGATTGATATGTCAGGCATGTATGAGTGGGCGATGATCATGATTCAGCCGCGGCGGCTCATTACCGACGATGGCGCATTCCTGATGGATGACCTGCTGGAAGATATTGCAGTAGTCGGAGTGCTGACGCATGAAATCACGACCATGTATGGCGAGGGTGATTTGCCGATTTAAGAAAAAAGCCCGGAAGTGGTGGCTAACCGGGCTTGCACTATCCTGTGCCAAAATTTCCAATGAAGTTGAGTCGTCAAGACAGGGAAGTAAAAGCGACTTATTGAAAATAGACTGGCTCTTAAAAATAGCTAGCGAAGCGGTAAGTTTATTCTGTAAAACTAAATTCATATATATGATTTATAAGGATTAATTCTAAAGGCAAGAGCTACCATTTGCGATTATTAAAACAGAAAAAATTCAAATATATTCAGATGATTATGTTTGTTTTTGCAAGGTAATGCTGCGCTACCTGGAGTGGTTCGAAGCGGCTGACCTGATCGTTAAAGGTGTTGAAGGCGCTATCGCTAACAAAACAGTGACTTACGATTTCGAACGTCTGATGGAAGGCGCTAAACTGCTGAAATGTTCAGAGTTTGGTGACGCTATCATCAGCAACATGTAATTTACCACTCGGGCAGAAAGCATAACGGGAGCCGATGGCTCCCGTTTTTTTATCTCAATTTGGCAGATATGCCAGCTAAGTTTATTGCCTTGCCAGCACCGCCTGAGCATCAATAATTATGCATTTCCCTGAGCAGCTCTCATTGCCGTTGATCACTGGCGATTTGGTTAGAGTGTAATGCATACCCGCTTCTTTTTTTACGGTAAATGCCATACCGGCAAACGTCCACGGCATGCCTAAAGATAAAGAACCAAACTCATCATATTTCGATGATTTTGCAATTTTTGGCAAATTCTCACTATTTAAGCGGTAGTAAAGGGCGCCATCGAAATCTTTTGCGACCATTTTAGTTATTTCGGCTTTTAAAAGTGCATACTCTTTTTGCTGAGGTGAAGAAAAACCCTCTTTAATATTGTTGGCTGCAAGCCATCCGGCAGCGACAGGTAGCAATAGATAAAGGAATCGTGAGTATTTTGTCTTATCGATCACCACGAATATCCCGATAAGGAAGCAAGACGTGGTAATCAGCGAGAGCGCACTGATTGTTCGGTAAGCCGCCCAACTCTCTGTCACCAATAAGTTTGGGGTCACTGCTGCAACAGCGAACAGTAAAGATAAAATCACTTTCTCCTTGCCGTTCCCGCTAATTTTTTTCAGCCCAATAAAGATGAATAACAGAGAGATAATAACCGATAGTGCTTTTCTCCCAGTGTCAAAATTACAGATGGCATTTTTCAATGGCTCTACAAAGAACCATTTTATTTTTCCCATGAGATCGAGGGTAATGTTACTTCTTGAAAGTGTCTCGCCGAATAACAGGAGCGGAATGACTTTGGCTAATATCAATGCCATTAGCATGCCAAAGAAAATCATTAACAATGTACGAATGAGTTCTTTTTTAGCGACTTTACGTGGAGTCAGGCAAGTGTCCATAAACGCAAAAAAAAGAAAACACATGGCCGTGGGCTGGTAAATGGCGAAAGAGAGCGTAATCAGCAAGGCTGACACCGTTATTCCCTTAATACCACGCAATCGGGTTAATGCTGAGTAACTCCATCCAGCAAGAAGAATAGACGTCACAAAAGGAAAACATACTGACCAGGCGTTGAATACCTGAAAAGAGGGCAGTAAACAGATCACTAAAGAGAATATAACTCTCTGCAGTGGATTTTTAAGGATACCTCTCTCAGAGATAAATTTGTAAAAGTAACAGCTTAGTAATATGAGAGAGACAACGGATAGCACTCTTATCAGTATCAAAGAGTTCACGCTGGATATCAGGAAAGAGAAACCATAGCGCAAAGCGCCATAGGCCGGCCTTCCAGAGAGGACGTCCCACTTGAAAATGCTGGCAGGATCAGTTTGGGCGCTGAACAGATAGTACCAATCATCCGAAAAGGCATAGCTTGAAAGAAAGACAGGGCTATAGCAAACCAATAATGCCGCAGCTAAAAAAAGATAAACTTTAAAGTTATTACAAGCTATGTTTGTCATCTGCTTCCTTTTTAATATATCGAGGTCTATGCTTGGTTTCAATATATATCCTGCCAATATATTCACCTAGCACACCTATTCCAATTAATTGAATTCCACCCAAAAACAGTATTGATACCAGTAGTGATGGATAACCTGCTACCGGGTTACCCCATATTATTTTATCAATGATCATCCACGCGCCATAAACGAACGACAGGAATGCGACAAAAAAACCAATATAGGTCCACACTCTGAGCGGAAAGGTTGAGAAACTGGTCAGCCCTTCAAGCGCTAAATTCCAAAGTCGCCATCCGTTAAACTTTGCCTCTCCCGCAACGCGCGCTGAACGGCTATATTCCACGATGGCAGCATCACCCTCCACCCAACTCAGGATGCCTTTCATAAATAGATTGCGTTCCTGCAATTGCTTTATGTTTTCGACAGTCGCGCGCGAAAGTAAACGAAAGTCTCCAACATTTTCTTCAAGCTTTGGTGAGCTGATCTTATTATGCAGTTTATAAAACCATGCAGCCGTTTTACGCTTGAAATGACTATCGCTACTGCGGTCATTGCGTTTTGCCAGCACAATGGGCCATCCCTCTTGCCATTTGCTTATTAGCAAGGGAATCACTTCGATGGGATCCTGTAAATCAACGTCAACCGGAATGACTGCATCACCGGTAGCATGTTCAAGTCCGGCAAGCAGCGCGGTTTCTTTACCAAAGTTACGAATAAAATTAATGACTAATACAGATTCGTCATCATCCCGCAGCGACTTAATAATCTGCTCTGTTCTATCGGTACTGCCATCATTAATGAAGACAATTTCGAGAGGGTAAGAAGAGAGTTTTTCTTTGACGGTACGATAGAATATCGGGATTGCATCTTCTTCATTGAAGACGGGAACGACCAGAGAAATTTTCACTTTTTCACCTTAAAAACAATAAAGTTTGAATAGATGAAGCCGAATACCAGGCTTATTATAGAAAATGAAATAAGCGTGATAATCGGATTAATATGCGTATGATCGGCGAAACTGCCGATGCCGGCGGCCATTATGCCCATAAAGGCCACGAAGATGACATAGCGAAAAGTTGTCGCTTCGGCTTTAAACGTCCAGCGTGCATTGGCAAAAAATGAAAATGTTACCGCGACAATGAAAGCCAACAGATTAGCCAGCCATTGGCGGGTATTAAGAGAATACAGGGCTGCAAACACCATCCAATGAATCAGTGTGTTAATGATGCCAACTGATAAAAAACGTGAGAATAATTTCAACATAGTGAAATATTAGCCATGACGACATCATTATTTGCAAAATAGATGCGAATTTTACATGGAGGGGTACGATAAATAAAGTTGAAAAATCAGCGTCCTCACCGGTATGTCATAAGCGCAGGCTATTCACTCATCGTCAGAAAAAACGGAAGCTAATCGCTTCCGTTTTTTTAATGCATTAATCGACTTGCTGCTCATTGGGTTTGGCGATTTGAGCGCGCTCCTGCGACAGTCGCCAGAAATCGCTGCCACCCGGTTGCTGGTACATCCGCAGTGAAAAGTGACCGACGATCGCATAGATATACTCAAAAATGGCCGACTGCGAATCCTCGTAATCCACCCACAGCACTGACGAGGTGAAGCAATAAACCTCCACCGGCAAACCCTCGGGCGAAGGCTTCATGGCGCGTACCACGATATACATATCCTTTTTGATATCGTCGCGCTGCGACAGCCACGCCGTCAGGTATTTACGAAACACCGTTAGATTGGTAATGCCGTTTTCTGCAAACCAGCGTTCGCCCACCGCATTGCTATCGCGGCCATCCATCAGTGCTGAAAGTTGCTCACTGACGCCGCGGATTTGGCTCATCTGCTGCACCATCTCGTGATCGAGAAAGCGTATCGACATCTGATCAAGATGGAAACTGCGCATAATGCGGCGCGCGCCGGAGGAGAACATCGCCTGCCAGTTGGTGTAGGTTTCGGTGAGGAAGTTTTTGGTGGGGATACGCGACAGCGTATTGTCCCAGTTGCGAATGGTGATGGTATGCAGCGCGATATCGATCACTTCGCCGCTGATGCCGTTATCCGGCATCTCAATCCAGTCGCCGAGTTGCAGCACATCGTTCGATGACACCTGAATATTGGCCACCAGCGACATCAGCGTATGCTGGAACACCAACATCAATACCGCCGCTACGGCACCCAAACTGGAGATAATAATCACCGGCGATTTATTCGACATAATCGCCAGAATCATAATCGCCGAAATAATGTGCACCAGAATCTTGCCGACCTGGATATAACCCTTGATCGAGTGATTTTTGCGCTTGGCTTTTTTCGAATAGGAGTTATTAACGATCTCCAGCACTTCGGTAAAGAACAGCGATAAATAGACGAAGAACAGAATGCCGCAGATGGTCTTAATAGCGATCAACAGATGCTCGGGTAAATCTGGCATAAACTGCAGCAGATAATAGACCGTGATCACCGGGATAAAGTTAGAGAGCTTCTCCGACAGCCTGACGTCCTTATCCAGCGGCACCTGATTTTTATGCGTGCTGAAGAACACCTTTCTGACCACCTTAACAATAAAGAATTTACAGATCAGATGGGCGATCATGCCGGCAAACATCAATAACATCAGGCTGAAAGCGGCCGACAGCACCGTGTTACCCTCAATAAAACTTTGTATCTTGCTTAAATAATTCATTTCAACCACATGCCGGACAGTGTTGGCGGGAATTCAAACATAATCGCGCCGATGGCGATATGCGACGCGTGCGCATTAGTCTACACCATCGTGGGTTTACATTCCCTTTCGCAGAACTTTGAAACAGTTAACATTTACGTGCTGATGGCAGTGTGCATTAAAGACTAAACCGTTATCTTCAGCGCTTACGATTCAGGAGGTGGTATGCAAGGTGTAATCAAGTTCGTTAAAGGCTGGCTGCTGTTTTCGCTGTTGTGGGGCATCTTTATGTGGTTTGTTTCGTGGCAGGCGCAGGGCAAAGAGATCGGCATGGTGATCGTGATGAGCTTGTATGCGGGATTAATTTACCAGGCGCTGATGACCATGGTTGCGCGATACAAAGCACGGCGCGCGCAGGTGTAGTTGTACACAACTGACTACAGAGCTTTGCGGCACATTGACGCTCATTTTCATTTACTCGGGCAATCTGAGCCGACATATCTCAGCTTGCTGGAAAAAGAACGATGGTAAAGAAAGTTGTCGCTGCGTGGTTTTTTCTGCTGCTGTCTGTGGTCGCTTGCGCACAGCCTTCAAGCTTAATAACGTTAACCCTGCAGCACGATCGTCATTTGAAGATGGAAAACAGCACCGCAGATGTGGCTGAAACGCCGGATGAACACATCAAAGAAGGAATATATGAGGTGGGTCAGCACCATTAAAATCGGGGCCTTGAGGCCCCGTTTTAACGGATTACTTACGTCCGAGCAGAAAACCGACAATCACACCAATGCTGGCTGCAACTGCCAGGCCGGTCGCGGGGTTATCGCGTACCGATTTCACCACACAATCCGCTGCATCCTGAACCGCATAGCTGGCCTGAGCCGGATAACGACGCGCCGCGCCTTTGGCTTCATGACGGCGTGAACCGGTGAATTGACCAAATTTTTCCTGGACGGCACCCGCCGCTTCATTCAATTTTGCTTCCGCTTTGTCGCTCATAATGACTCCCTGATCGTGGTGAATGTCCTGTAAAGCGTAGTCAGAGAAACTACAGGCAGCAAATGACGCAGCGGTAAAGGTTGTAACAGCAGTTTGCAGTACGCAAAAATTCTGCGCATGCCAGCGGAGTGGGAAAGCGAAAACCTGAAGTTAGCGCTGACCGCGATAAGCCGGATACCAGCTCACCAGAAAGTGACGCAGGTGGTCAAAACACCATTCGGCATCGTCGGCCTGCTGGCAGTAATAGCGTAAGGTCACTTTTTCGTAGCGCATGTGGCGCTGCTGCAGGGGAGACCAGCTCCAATCAAGCACCGCACGCGCGTAGTTGATTAGCGTGCCACTCTGCATGTTGTGCTGCTTCTCCTGACGGCTGAGGTAGATTTCAAACGCCTGATCGAGGCTTTGCGTCTCTTCCGTATTGAAGCCTGCCACCGTCGGACGAAATGCCACATCGATAAATCCGCACACGCCATCGTCACGTTGCTGCCAGTCGCAGGCCAGCGTCATAAATAAGCCATCCTGCAGATTCACTTCTTCCAGCAGGCGCCGCATATTTTCGGAGTGTTTACCGGCGGTGATCTCATCAATACGATCGGTTTCCAGCGTGAGGTCAAATCCACAGGGGTTCACCGAGCCATCCGCGTTGGTGCTGGCCGGAAAGGGGAAATCGATATAGCCGTTGTTATCCAGACTCTTTTCCATCATGCAGGTCCGCCGCGTGCGATGGGCAGACAATAAACCATCTCACGCTGCGACGCACGGCTTATGGGCACGTCCAGGTAATCATGGTGTTCTGATAAGGATTGATCAGGCGGAACTGTTTATCAGACAGGCGTTGCGCGTAAAAGCCCTCCGCGGTGATGGCCGATGGCACGTACTGAAAGCGATCGGTGGAGTGCAGCGTACCGCTTTGCACCTTCACGCCATCGCGCGATACGGCGAAGGCGCTCACCAAATCAAAGATCCGCGCCTGCGTGTTGCCCATCGATTGTCCATAAATCGTCGACACTTCGCCCGGACAGTCGACACCTTTCGGTGCGGAACTGCAGCCAGCTAACATTAAAAGGGTGAGTACAACCGTGATTCGCCACATGAGCACCTGCTTCATTCCCTGGTTTGCCATGGCACGCCTATGCGTACTGATAAGTGGATCATAGCAGGTCTGACGCTGCTTCCCATTTGTCATTTGTATAATCGTTAAGCGGAAGGAATGTAAAGGGGTGACTTTACTAGCAGAGAAACGGTATTCTTGCCAGCGTTGCGCACCAGGTAAGCAAAACAAGGGTAAATTAATGAAAGAAGAAGAAGCGAGTTTAATGATTCTTCAGCACGCGATCGACAAATTAGAAGCCGACAAAAAGAAGCAGGTAATGAACTGCGTAGCGGCCATTCAGGAAGTGATGCAGCGTTTTGAAGCCGAAGAAGCCGGACTGGCATTGATGTTGGTCGCGGCGCAAGTGGCCGCTGAATAGTGCCTGCTCCCGCAGAATCTCATTGCGCTTGATGTACCAGGCTTTGCTGTTGTTGGATGAAGTTTATGGAATGCAGCAGCAAGGCCAATCACGCCACGAAATCATCATTTAACCTCAGCGGAGAACCCAATGAAGGCACTAGTCATGGCCGTTGGCGTGCTGGCATGTCAGATAGCGCCCGCCTGGAGCGAAACCGAATACCAAATCACCTGTCCCGGCCGTCCGACTATGACGGTATCGCGTGCCGAGTATGGTTTGAGTACGTTAATGTGGCCAACGCGCCACTTCCAGATTGCTGCCGGGCAGCAGCGCACCAGCCTGAAAGGGGGTGACAAGGTTGCCATCACCCGTTTTCGTAATGGCGATCAGTTAATCGTGAACAAAAAGAACGATGAAACTTTCTTCGTCTACGCCAACAGCAACAAGTTGTTGCCCTGCAGCCGCACCGATAAGCGCGATGCGCAGATTCTATCGCTGGAACGCTACGACGACAGCGCGCGTCCAAACTCGTGAGTTAATAACCCGGTTTGATGAGTTGCCGCTGGCGCAAATCCAGCGGCGACTGTTCCGCCTCATCAATGGCTGCCAGCCAGCTCTGCAAATTCACCTTAGCCCACGAAAGATGTCCGCGCGTGGTGCTCATCAGCACGACATCCGGGCGTAACGAGCGATACAACTCCAGCGACTGCTGCAGTTCGGTGGGATTGCTTTCAGGCATCAGCACGCTGATCCAGCGGTTGTAATCGCGGGTCAGCGTATCGCCGACAAACAGATAAGTGTGGCCGAGCGGCGAGTGATAGAGATAGCTGCTGCTGCCGGGCGTGTGTCCGGGCGTCGGCAGCAGGTGAAAATCGCCGAAGTGCGTCTCTTGCTGTGTAAAGGTTTCGTCGGGCTCAATCACCAAACTGACCGGCCCGAGCGAACGACTGTGGCAATAGAGCGCGCTATTAAAGCGCTGCTGAATGGCGATCGCCCCCGGCGCGGCTTCGTGCCAGTGAGTCAAATAGTGGCGAATGACGCCGCCGGCATCGTTAAGGAACTCATGATCGAGCGGATGCTCCACGCGGCCAATCAATAAATTGCCGCGTGGGTGGCACAGCATAAAGCCATGCATCATTAAGTCACTCGCCGTCTCTTCGGCGGGGAATTCTGGCGTGGAGATCCACAAATCGTCGTACAGTGGCTTCATTGTCGGTCTCCTGCGGCAACACGTTAGCGCAATGTCGGGTGGCCGGTGAAGGCGAACTGTGCTTCTCCATTCTCAATCTGCAACGTGGCGCTAGCGCCCAGCGGCAGCGTCACGGTATCGGCATCGTGTCCAAAAGCCAGATCGCTAATCACTGGAATCTGAAACTCGTCACGAATGCGCTGCCACACGGTGGCAAAATCAAAACCGTTGTCATACGCCGACAGCGATGTGCTGGTAAAGCTGCCGGTAATAATCGCTTGCTGGCGCGACAAAATGCCACTCTGCTGCAGCTGAATCAGCATGCGCTCGATACGGAACGGATGTTCGTTCACATCTTCGATCACCAGAATGCCGCCTTCAATTTGCGGCATCCACGGCGTACCAATCAGCGAGCAAATCATCGCTAAATTGCCGCCCCATAAAGTGCCTTGCCAGCGGCCGTGATCCGGGCTGGTGCTGCGCCAGCTTAGATTGACTGTAGGTGATGTCAGCGTTTGCCAAAAGTGCGATTCGGTAAAATCAGATAATGCCTCGGCGCCGAAGTTACCGGCCAACATCGGCCCGCTAAAGGTGATCAGCCCGATTTGTGCCAGTAACGCCAGTTGTAGCGCGGTGAAATCGCTATGGCCGCACAGCGCCACCGGTTGATTGAGCAATCGACGTTGCAGGCCAACGTAATCGATCTTATCCAGCAAACGTGAAGCGCCGTAGCCGCCACGCACCGCCAGCACGATATCGGGCAGCGCCTCTAGCGTGGCCAGCGCATTGATATCATTTAGCCGCTGCGCATCATCGCCGGCAAAGCGTTGAAAGCGGCGGGTGATCGCCGATAGATTGTCAAGATGATGGCCAGCAGCCTGTAAACGACTCACCGCGCGCTGGGCGGCGTCCTGATTGTGGCAATAACCGGAAGGGGCGATGAGACGTAGCGTGCGGGGAGTAACCATAACTTCCATCCTGCTGTAGAGTGGCCTGCTGATGATGACGAAATGCGTTATCGAAGTCACGGTAGCATAAGGTTTTTTACCGATTTAGGATAAACGGTAATTTTGCATCGCGCTGCGCCAGGTATGATAGCTTGCGCCAACCCTATTGCGGAACCAAAAATCAGTGAAAATTCGCCTACTTATGCTTTCTGCACTGCTGCTTGCTGGCTGTTCCAGCGAGCCGGAAAAACCGGCACTGCCCGAGAAGAATACGCCGTTAACTCAGGCACCGCCGTCGAAGGTGAATGATGCATGGTCAATGTTTACCGAAGATGCCGCCAGTCATTATGGCGTTGATGAGAAGTTAATCAGCGCCATTATTAGTGTCGAATCCGGAGGCAATCCCACCGTGGTGAGCCGTTCCAATGCGGTTGGTCTGATGCAAATTAAGGCCTCGACCGCGGGCCGCGAAGTCTATCGCACCCAGGGCCGTCATGGTCAGCCATCCTCGTCCGAGCTGCGCGATCCGGCGAAGAACATCGATATTGGCGCGGCCTACCTGAAAATTCTGCAGGATTCCGCCTTAGCCGGAATTCGCGATCCGCTGACCCTGCGTTACGCCACCATTGTCTCCTACGCCAACGGTGCTGGTGCCTTGCTGCGTACTTTCTCACGTGACCGCGACCGTGCTATTGCGATGATCAATTCCATGACGCCGGACGAGTTTTACCAGCACGTACAGAATAAGCATCCGGCGGCACAGGCCCCGCGTTATTTATGGAAAGTCACCACCGCCTACCGCACCATCGGTTGATGCTGTACACCTATCTGTTGCGGCGCGATTTATGACGCAATGAATTGCGCCGCTACACCAACAATCGCGCCGTCGGATAATCCACAATCAACACCTGCACATAACCGCCGCGCAACGCCCCGCGAATCGCCTGCGCTTTCTCTTTGCCGCCCGCTAACGCCACCACCTGCGGACAGCGTTTTACCTGCGCCAACTCCATACCAATTACCGGATCTTCCTCTGCGCTCAGCACCGGTTGACCGTCGGCGTCAAAATAGTGCAGGCAGATATCGCCCACCGCGCCGCGTTCAGCCAGCGTTTGCAGCATCTCACCGTCGTAATAGTTGCCGGAATTACGCAGCAGGGCGGACGGCTCGAGATCGCCGATGCCGACAATCGCCAGGTCCACCTGATCAAACTTTTCCAGTACCACCGCGACATCGGGATTAACCGACAAACGCTGGCGATCCTTTACCGAGTGTTCGATTGATTGCGACGGCAGCAGCCATGCCGGACAACCCAGCAGCGCCGCGAGATTCTGCGTTAGAATCGTGGCCTGCACATTGCCGTTGGCGCCCACGCCGCCCAGCAGCTGAATGACGCCTTGGCACGGCGCGCTGAGCGGATGCAGCGCATCGACCATGGCGCGAATGGTGCCGCTCCAGGAGGAAATGCCAATCAGCTCATCGGCACGCACCCGCGTTTCCAGATAGTGCGCGGCGGCGGAACCGATCGCCTGTTTGATCTGCAATGCAGAAGCCTGATCCGGCACATCCACCACAATCACCTGCGGCAGTTGATACAGCTGCTCAATGGCTTTTTCCAGCTCAGGGAACACATTGGCCGGCGGCACCACGCTGATCTTCACCACACCTTCTTTCACGCTGCGATTAAGGATGCGCGACACAAAAGATTGCGACAGCTTCAACAGCTGCGCAATGTCGGACTGCTTCCTGCCTTCCACATAATAAAGCGTGGCGATTTTCACCATCAGCCGCTGTTCATCCTGTTTTGCCATGGTTTTTTCTCTCTCTTAACCTGCCTGGTATTGTTAATCAGCCTGTCATAAATAACAACGCAGAACATTTTGTGATCGTTTTCGCTTTTTGAGGATCGGGCAATGGACGTGCTCAGAAAGCCAGCGCATAGTCATTATGCATATAAAATCGCAATTGAATATATATTCAATCGGAGATAACAAATGAAAGCCTCTGTCCTCAAAGTCTCTCTACTTGCTTCAATCATGATGATCTCGGCGGCGTCGCTGGCGGCGGATAAGGGGTTGCTGGCTATTATTACGCCATCACATGACAACCCGTTCTTTAAGGCCGAAGCCGACGGCGCGCAGGAGAAAGCCAAAGCCCTCGGTTACACCACGCTGGTGGCCTCACATGATGATGACGTGAATAAGCAAAATCAGCTGATTGAAACCGCCATCGCGCGCAAAGCCAAAGCCATCATTCTTGATAACGCCGGTGCGGATGCCACCGTTGGCCCGGTGCAAAAAGCCAAAGATGCCGGCATTCCTACCTTCCTGATTGACCGCGAAATCAATAAAACCGGCATCGCCGTAGCGCAAATCGTCTCCAACAACTATCAGGGCGCACAGCTCGGTGCCGAGAAGTTCGCCAAACTGCTGAACGGCAAAGGGGATTATGTCGAGCTGCTGGGCAAAGAGTCAGATACCAATGCGGGTGTACGTTCGCAGGGATATCACGATGTGCTGGATGATTATCCCGATCTGAAGATGGTGGCGCAGCAAAGTGCCAACTGGAGCCAGACTGAAGCCTTCAGCCGCATGGAAACCATCCTGCAGAAGAACCCGAATATCGTTGGCGTGATCTCCGGTAACGACACCATGGCGCTCGGTGCGGAAGCGGCGCTGAAAGCGGCGGGCAAAACCAATGTGATTGTGGTCGGCTTCGACGGCAGCGATTACACCCGCGACTCCATCCTCAATAAAGGCAACATCAAAGCGACGGTGCTGCAGCCGGGCTGGGATCAGGCGCAGATGGCCGTCGAGCAGGTGGATTACTACCTGAAGAACGGCAAAGCGCAGAAAGAGGAGAAGCAGCTGATGGATTGCGTGCTGATTGACGACAGCAACGCCGCGAAGCTGAAAACCTTTAAGCTGGCGCCATAACATGGAGGCCGGCATGAAGGGGAAAGCGCTGAGCGGCACGCTGGTGGCGCTGCTGACGCTGATGTTAGCCGCCTGCACCGTGGTGGATCTCGATGCCAACGGCAAACCCATCATGCCGAAAGATCCCAACGCCAAACCGGGCTACAGCGATCAAACGCCGCAGCAGATTGCGGAGTCAAGCTGGGCCAGCCGCGTGCAGCAGCCAGCTGAGAAGCAGGCGCTGAGCTGGGCGGATATGGAAACCAAAAGCCACACCGTCAAAGCGGGCGGCAGCGAAAGCGTGTTTGTGCGCGCGGCAGGCACGGTAACGGCGTTTGATAACAGCAACGAGCGGGAACGCAGTCTCACCATGACCATCAACGGCAAGCCGGTGAAAGTGTTGATTGGTCCGGTGCTGCGCGGCAACGCCATTCGCGATGCGGCCGGTTTCCGCTTCGAAGAGTTCACCAATCAGGTGCAGTACGCGCAACTGACCAAAGCACTGAATCGCCACGCGGTGAAACAGCTGCCCGCGGTGGATGCCAGCTGGGTGGGCAAACCGGCGCAGGCGCTGCTGGCCGTCAGCATGGGCGCGGGCACAGTGGAAGATGTTGTGGCGGTGCGGCTGCAGCAGGGGAATCCATAATGAGCGACGAGATCATTCTGCAAGCCAATCAGATGTCGATGCTGTTCCCCGGCACCTTAGCGCTGGATCGCGTGGATTACCGCGTGTGGCGCGGCAAAGTTAACGTCATCATCGGCGAAAACGGCGCGGGAAAATCGACGCTGATGAAGATTCTCGCCGGCGTGCAGCAACCGACCAGCGGTGAGATGTTCCTGAACGGTAACAAAGTGGCGTTTCACAGCACGCGAGACGCCGCGCGCCACGGTATCGGCATGGTGCATCAGGAGCTCAACCTGTTTGAGAACCTCAGCGTAGCGGAGAACATTTTCCTTGGCCGGGAAATCCAAAGCGGCATTCGGCCCATCAATGAAGCCGAGCAGAAACGCCGCACCGCCGCGCTGATGCAGCGCCTCGATCAGCCAATTTCACCGGATGAGAAGGTCGGCAGCCTGAAGGTTGGCCAGCAGCAACTGGTGGAGATCGCTAAAGCGCTGGCGGAGGACGCTGACATTCTGATCCTCGACGAACCGACCTCGGCGCTGAGCAAAACTGAAGTGGAGATCCTGTTTCGGGTGATCCGCGAACTGACGCGTCAGGGCGTCTCCATCATCTATATCTCGCATCGGCTCGAGGAGCTGATGGCGATTGGTGATGTGATCACCATTCTGCGCGACGGGCGTTTTCAGGCCGAAGCGCAGGTCAGCGATATCGACGTGCCGTGGATCGTGCGCGAAATGCTGGGCAGTGAACCGGTCGGCACTTTCCTGCCGCCGGATCGCCAGTTCGGTGCGCCGGTGCTGGAAGCCGAACACATCACCTGCGTCAGCCCGAACGGCAACACGCTGGTGGATGATGTCAGTTTTCAGGTGCGTTCCGGGGAGATCGTCGGCATTTACGGGTTGATGGGCGCCGGGCGCACCGAGCTGTTTGAGTGTTTGCTTGGCACGCAGCGTAACTATCTAGGCAAGCTGTGGCTCGACAGCAAACCGCTGCCGACGCGTCTACCCACCGCTGAACGCATTCGTATGGGCATGAGTCTGGTGCCGGAAGATCGCAAACGCTCGGGCATTTTTCCCATCTCATCGGTGGCGAGCAATCTCACCATTGCTAGCCTGTGGCGGCGTCTGTCGCATCGCACCGTAATTTCAGAGCAGGCGGAACGCGAAGTGGTGACCAGCACCGTCGGCAATCTGGCGATCAAAATCTCTTCGCCGGATGTCGCCATTAGCGCACTGAGCGGCGGCAATCAGCAAAAGGTGGTGATTGGCCGTTCGCTGCTGACCAATCCGCGTTTGCTGCTGCTGGATGAGCCGAGCCGTGGCATCGACGTCGGTGCCAAAGGCGAAGTGTTCCGCATGATGGTGAAGCTGTCGGAGCAGGGCATTGCGGTGGTGTTCTCCACCTCGGATCTGAAAGAGATCATGGCCGTTGCCGATCGCATCCTTGTGATGTCCGGCGGCAAATTGACTGCTGACCTGCCGCGCGCTGAAGCGGAAGAGGCGGCGCTGGTTAAAGCAAGCGCACAAGGGTTCTGATATGAAAAACAACGGCGCGCTCGCGCTCGCATCGCCTGTCAAAGCGTTCAACTCACGCGAAAGCCTGATTTTGCTGCTGCTCAAACTGCGCACCTTTATTGCGCTGTTTCTGATTGTCGGCTTCTTCGCTATCACGGTGCCCGATTTCCTCGCGGTGGGCAGCATGGTGATCATGGTGAAACACATCGCCATTAACGCCTTCCTCGCGCTCGGCATCACGTTTGTCATTATCACGGCGGGCATCGATCTCTCTATCGGCGCCACGCTCGGCCTGTGCGGCATGATCGCCGGCTGGCTGATTACCAAAGGCATTGTGTTGCCGATGTTTGGCATCGCTATCTTTCCCAGCGTGTGGCTAATCGTGCCGATTGTATTGCTGATTGGCGGGCTGATTGGCGCGGTCAATGGCTGGATCATTACCCGCTATAACGTGGCTCCGTTCATCTGCACGCTCGGCACCATGTACATCCTGCGCGGCACGGCGATGCTCACCTCGGGCGGCGAAACCTTCCCCGGTTTGCAGGGCAATGAAATGCTGGGGAATACCGGATTCGACAAGATTGGCGCTGGCTATTTCCTTGGTTTGCCGTGGGCCATCTGGATGATGGTGCTGCTGGCGCTGGTGATTGCCTACGTGGCGCGCCGCCTGCCGTTTGGCCGTCAGGTTTACGCGATTGGCGATAACGAACGCGCCGCTGAACTCTCGGGCGTGAAAGTGAAGTCGGTGAAAATCTGGGTCTATGCCATCTCCGGTTTCTGCGCGGCAATTGCTGGCATCGTGGTCTCGTCGCAGTTGGTGGCCAGCCATCCGGCGAACGGAACCTCCTTTGAAATGAACGCGATTGCCGCAGTGGTGCTGGGCGGTACCTCGCTGGCGGGTGGACGCGGCACCATTCTTGGCACGCTGATTGGTGCCTTTGTGATCGGCTTCCTCGCCGACGGTTTGATCATGATGGGTGTGAGCGAGTTCTGGCAAATGGTGATCAAAGGCATCGTGATTATCGTGGCGGTGATCATCGACCAAATGCAGAGCCGCATGCAGCAGAAAGCGGCGGTGGTGGCGCAGAAAGCGCTGATTGAGGAGGGCGGTAGCCCGGCAAAAAGTTAATCGGTTGGGTGCAGGCGCTGATTGTCTGCACCTTTTTTTCTTTATCACGAATAAATATTCATCCATGCTTTAAAATTCAGAGGTGTTTATGAATCCTTTCAAATACACGGTAGCGGATCTGGCAGCGAAAGCGCGCGCCGTGCGCCGCCGCATCATCCAGCTTAATGCGGGCAGCCCGGCGGGCGGTCACACCGGTGCCGATCTCTCACAGGTTGAGATCCTTACCGCGCTCTATTTCCGCATCCTGAACTGCGCGCCAGATCGCACCAACGATCCGCAGCGCGACATCTATATCCAGTCGAAAGGCCATGCGGTGGGCGGTTATTACTGCGTGCTGGCAGAAGCCGGTTATTTCCCCACCGAATGGCTGCCGACTTATCAGCATTCCGATTCGCATCTGCCGGGCCATCCGGTGCGGCAAAAAACGCCGGGCGTTGAGCTGAACACCGGCGCGCTGGGTCACGGTTTACCGGTGGCGGTCGGCATTGCGCTGGCGGCGAAGAAAGATAACAGCGACCGACGCATTTTTGTCGTCACCGGTGACGGTGAGCTGGCGGAAGGCAGCAACTGGGAAGCGGCGCTGGTGGCGGCGCATTACGGCCTCGATAACCTGGTGATCATCAATGACAAGAACAAGCTGCAGCTGGCGGGGCATACGCGCGACATCATGAATACCGATCCGCTGCCGGAAAAATGGCGCGCCTTTGGTCTGGATGTGAGCGAGTGCAACGGCAATGACATGGCGGCGGTGGTGGACGCCATCGAAAACCTGCCGCGCAACAGCGGCAAGCCACAGGTGATTGTGGCGCATACCGAAAAAGGCTTCGGCATCTCCTTTATTCAGGGCAAACCGGAGTGGCATCACCGTGTGCCGAAAGGGGAAGAGATTGCGTTGGCACTGGAGGAATTAAAAGATGAGTAATGCAAAACACCTGGCGACGGTAATGGTTGAGGCATTTATTGATGCGGTTAATCGTGGTGTCGATTTAGTGCCGGTGGTGGCCGATTCCACCTCAACCGCCAAAATTGCGCCCTTTATCAAAGCATTCCCCGATCGCCTGATCAACGTGGGTATCGCGGAGCAAACGCTGGTGGGCACCGCCGCCGGTCTGGCAATTGGCGGCAAAGTGGCCGTGACCTGCAACGCCGCGCCGTTCCTGGTTTCGCGCGCCAATGAGCAGGTTAAAGTCGACGTCTGCTACAACAACACCAACGTTAAACTGTTTGGCCTGAATGCCGGTGCCAGCTACGGCCCGCTGGCCAGCACCCATCACAGCATCGACGACATTGCGGTGATGCGCGGCTTCGGCAACATCGAAATTTATGCGCCATCCTGCCCGCTGGAGTGCCGCCAGATTATTGAATATGCGCTGGCGCATGTCGGGCCGGTGTACATCCGTCTGGACGGTAAAGATCTGCCGCAGCTGCACGATGAAAATTACCAATTCCGGCCTGGCCAAATCGACGTATTACGTGAAGGTCATGACATTGTGCTGGTGGCGATGGGCTCGACGGTTCACGAGGTGGTTCACGCCGCCGAGCAACTGCATGAGCAAGGCATTACAGCAGGTGTGATCAGCATTCCATCGATTCGACCTTGTGATACCCAACAGCTGCGCGAGCTGTTAAATCACTATCCAGCGGTCATTACCGTGGAAGAACACAACGTCAACGGCGGCGTCGGCAGCCTGGTGGCGGAAGTGCTGGCGGAAGGCGGCTGTGGCATCCCGCTGCTGCGTTTGGGCATCCCCGACGGCGAATACGCGATTGCCGGCGATCGCGCCTCAACCCGTGCCCGACATGGTATTGATGCCGCCAGCGTAGTGAAGAGTGCAGCGCGCATCTGTGCAGGAGCGTAAAGATGGCAGGTTCGTTGATACTGGCAATTGATGAAGGCACCACCAACGCGAAAGCGATTGCGGTCGATCGTGCCGGCAATGTGGTGGCACGCGGCAGTCAGCCGCTGACGCTGGAACATCCGCAGCCGGGTCTGGCGGAGCAGGATCCGCTGGCGATATGGCAGGCGGTGAAACAGGCAGTGAGCGCTTGTCTGGCGCAGTGTGCGGGGGCGCAGGTTGCGGCGGTGGCGATCAGCAACCAGCGCGAATCGGTGCTGATCTGGCAGCGACATAACGGTCAGCCGTTGACGCCGTTGGTCAGCTGGCAGGATCGCCGCTCGGAGGCGTTTTGCCGCGATCTGCGCGTGGCGGGTAAAGCACCGCGCATCACCGGACTCACCGGGTTGGCGGTGGATCCGATGTTCCCGGCCGGTAAACTTACCGGCATGCTGGCTGCGTTGCCGAATGGATTTGCGCGCGCGCAGGCCGGTGAACTCTGTATCGGCACCGTGGATAGCTGGCTGAGCTGGCAGCTGAGCGGCGGCGAAAGCTTCGTCACCGATCATGCCAATGCGGCACGCACCCAACTCTACAACCTGCACAGCGGCGACTGGGATGATGAATTGCTGGCGCTGTTCCATATTCCCCGCGCGGCGCTGCCGCAGATTGTGCCCTCGGCCAGCGCGCAAGGCGTGGTGACACGCAACGATATTCCCGGTTTAGCGCCCGGCACGCCGATTTTGTCACGCATCGGCGATTCGCACGCTGCGCTGCAAGCGCAGCGCAACGGCAGCGAAGAGGTGGTGAAAGCCACTTACGGCACCGGTTCATCACTGATGATGTCGATGGCGACGCCGTTGCTGACGGAAAATGGCCTCAGCACCACGGTGGCGTGGCACGACGGCACGCTGCGCTATGCCTTTGAAGGCAACATTACCCACACCGGTTCCGGCGCGGCGTGGCTGGGCCGCATGCTTGGCATTCATGATCCGCGAGAACTCACTGCGCTGGCGCAGCGCAGCGAACACAATCAGGGCATCTATTTTGTGCCGGCGCTTTCCGGTCTTGGCGCGCCCTGGTGGGATTTGAAAGCGCGCGGCATGGTATGTGGGTTGACCGATGCGGCGACGCCGGAGGTGCTGGCGCGCGTGGCGCTGGAGTCGATCACCTTCCAGATCGCCGATGTGTTTTTTGCCATGGAGCAGGCCAGCGGCGTGCAACTTCCTGCGCTGTGCGTGGATGGCAGCGCCACGGAAAATAGCTGGTTGATGCAGATGCAGGCCGATGTATTGCAGCGGCCACTGAAACGCGTGCCGACGGCAGAAGTTTCTGCGCTGGGCGCCGCGCTATTAGCGGGCCGCACCTTAGGCTGGTGGCAGCAAGGCAGTGAGATGCAGGCGTTACAGGGCGGTAGCGTGATCACGCCGCGTGAGGATCAGGCGAAAAGCATGCAGGAGAATTATCACGGCTGGCTGGATGCGGTGGCGCGTTGCCGTTATCAGCCGCATTGATTACCGTTATTTAAATCGCGCACGCTTCGTAGCGGCGCGATTTATCGCGCTTTTTAGACGTGTATCTCATGCCACATCGCGCAATAAATTGCGCCGCTACGATGTTGTACGGTGATAAACGTCCAGCGCTACTGGAAACGGTTGGCTTTATCACGCGCCAGACGTTCCAGCGCAAAAATCACCTGCTGTAGCTGGCGTTCCTGAATCGGTTCGATGGCGGTAAAGCGGAAGCTGAGGCGCGGTGTGGCGCGGGTTTCATTCTTGCTTGTCACTACGGTGCGTTCACCAATGTGCAGCAGCTGTGCTGTCACCTCAAAGTGACCATACTCAGCTAAATCCACGCGCAGGTTTTTAAAGGTATCGCCGCGATTGAGGCCTTCCGGTAACGCTTCGTCCAGCAGCACGCCGACGCCGCCCAGTGACAGATCCTGCAGGCGGAAACGCGCGGTACGCCCATCAGGCCACTGGCTGTGGCAATAAAAAACCGGTTCCAGCGGCGCATTGACGCGAAAGAATTCACGACGTTGAATCTGCCACACCAGTTCCGGCAGCGACGCAGCAAAAGCGGGTAAGCCTTCAAATTCAACCCGCTGTAAACCGGTTAAGCCGAATTCGACTTTGGCACCGTGCGTTTCGGCGGCAATATTTACTTCGCCACCTTGCAGCGCTAAATCGTTATCCAGCGCGTTGCTGCCGAGGTCAAAGATCACCTGATCTTCATCGGCTGACAGCAAGCGACTGATAAACTGACCGCGCGAAAAATTCACCATCAACAGGGTTTGAAAACGCAACAGGTCCTTCATCACGCCCAAAACCGCTAACGTGCCTCGCTTGAGGTATTGTTCTTTATCGGCTTCTCCCACGTCCTGCTCCACTTATCCGATTGTTATTTTCACGACTGACAATGCTGTTCGTCAGTTATCGGCGTCGCTGCGCTAACCTTTAGTCAGCTAACGGCTATTTACTGCGGCAAGTTGGGATGCAGATCATAAAATCCCGTCTATACTAGAGGCGGTGAACACATTGATTAATAACGTAAGGAGCAGTACATGGGTATTCTTTCATGGATTATTTTTGGTCTGATTGCCGGGATTATCGCTAAGTGGATTATGCCGGGTAAAGATGGCGGCGGCTTTATCATCACCGTGGTTCTGGGTGTGGTGGGTGCGGTTGTCGGTGGCTGGATCAGTACCCTGTTTGGTTTCGGTAAAGTTGACGGTTTCAACTTTGGCAGCTTCGTGGTGGCAGTGATTGGTGCCATTGTGGTGCTGTGGATCTACCGTAAAGTGCGAAGTTAATCGCGCCAGGATTTGATGAAATCCGCCATCCCGCAAAGGGTGGCGGATTTTTTTTATGCCTGATTAAAAGTCGTAGCCCACCGTGGCCATGACCGTGCGCTCGGCACCGCGATAGCAATAACCGGTGCCGTAACAGGCGGCCAGATACGTCTTATCGGTCAGGTTGTTGGCATTCACCTGCAGCCAGGCGCCTTTCAGCTGTGAGTTCCATGCGCCAAGATCGGCGCGAACCGACGCATCAAACAGCGTTACCGATGGCAGACGCGTGGTGTTCTCGTTATCCGCCCACTGTTTACCGATATAGCGCACACCCGCACCGGCGCTCAAGCCGTAGTCAAACTGATAATGGCCCCACAACGATGCCATGCTGTTCGGCGTCACATACGGCGTATGGCCATCGTTACCGTCCACGGAATCTTTGAAGCGCAGATGATTTAGCGTGTAGCCGGCGATGGTGCTAAAACGCGACGTCAGCTGATTACGCGCCTCAAGTTCAATGCCCTGCGAATGCACTTTGCCCGACGGCGTGTAAGTGCCGTCCAGCACGTTACGGTTGGCGACATCGTCCTGGGTCAAATCGTACACCGCGATTGAGTACATATCGCGCGTGCCCAGCGGCTGATATTTCACGCCCGCTTCATACTGCTCTGACGTAGTCGGTTTTAGCTGATTGCCGAAAGGATCGGTTAACGAAGCCGGCGTTATTGCCTGGCTCCAGCTGACATAAGGCGAGATGCCGTTCTCGAAGGCATATAGCAGCGCAGCGCGGCCGCTGATGTGATCGTCCTGACGACGGCTGGTGCCGTTTTCCGACACGATGCGATCGTAGCGTCCCGACAAATCCAGATGCCAGCGATCGAGCTGCAACTCATCCTGCAGATACAAACCGGTTTGATAGTAGCGGCGCGTCTGCGATGTCCAGTCGAAGTCTGGCATGATGCCCACTTCTTCGCCGTTCCACGCATTCAGCGCGCTGGCGGCACCGCTGGCTTTGGTGATGTCGTTTTTATAGCGATGGTATTCCGCGCCCAGCGTCACGCGATGCTGAACCGCGCCGGTAGCGAAATCGGCCTGCAAGCGGTTGTCGTTGGCCCACGCGCTCAGCGATGAACGCTCACCGGAGTAGTAGCGGTTCAGCAGGTCTGGATTCGTTGCGTTCCAGCCAATCTGATAAACCTGATCGAGCTCGGTATTGGAGTGGCTGTAGCTGCCGGTGGAGTACACCGACCACACATCGTTGAAGCGATGCGAGAAGTCATAGCTGTAAATCTGCTCGCGACGTTTGAACTGATCGAGCGCAGTGTCACCTTCATAGAAACTGTCGCTCAATTTGCGGCCATTATGGCTATAGAGCGTGCCTTCCGCCGGTACCGAGCCGTGATAGCCGCCGGACGGATCTTTCTGCAGGTAGGCGCGCAGCACTAAGTTGGTATCTTCACTTGGCTGCCACATCAGCTGTGGCGAAATCGCATATTTCTCTTCGCGGGTGTGATCGTATTGGGTATCGCTGTTGCGCGTAATGCCGGTTACGCGAAATGCCCACTGATCGTTGATGGCGTTGGTGTAATCAAAGGCGGCGTTATTGGTGGCGTTGGTGCCGGTCGCCAGGCGGAAGTGGCCCTCTTCAGCAAACTGCGGGCGCTTGCTCACCATATTCACCAATCCGCCCGGCACCGTTTGGCCGTAGAGCGCGGAGGAGGGACCTTTAATCACATCGATGCGGTCGAGGAACCAGTTATCCACCTGCAGGATGTTGAAGCTGCCGCCGTCACTCATCACGCGCAGGCCATCGAGGAAGGTGTTATCGACATCGCCGCCGTGGAAACCACGCAGCGCGATAGTGTCATAACGCGTGGCCGCGCCGCCAAAGTTGGTGAAGACGCCCGGCGTGTAACCCAGCGCCTGATTGAGATCCTGCGCGCCCTGATCTTCCATCTGCTGACGCGTCACTACCGAGATCGACTGCGGGGTAGTGATCAGCGGCTGATCGCTTTTGCTGGCACCGCTGCTGCGCGTGGCGAGATAGCCCTGCGTCGGTGAGGTGGCGCTCTCTTGCGGTTGCGCTGTCACGACAATCGACTCTTCAGCGAAGCTTGCCGCGGGTAAAGCCAGCGCAAGCGCGCACAGTACGCGGCCACGTTTAAGGGTAAACAACGAGGTCATGAGAGGTTCCTGTTATTTTAATGGGAATAGCTATCGATATCAGATTGAGAATTATTATCTTTTGTCGCGGATGTTTCAAGATGTGAGTTTGTTGCTAGAGGAATGTGAGGAAAATGCACAGATGATAGGCACGAGCCGTAGCGGCGCCATTTATCGCGCATTGCACTGGCGAAACCTTACTCAGGTTCGGGTCGCGCAATAAATTGCGCCGCTACAGTAATGTGCGGTTGCCGGGCTACTTCGCCCGGCAGAATAGAGGTAATTACTTCGCGCTACTTAAAACCGGCATATTCGGGATATCGCCAGCGTTATTACAGGTTTTGTCTTTCGGGCAGTACTTATCCAGCAGCTTCAGCGTCACGCCATTGGTCCAGCCGAAGCCGTCCTGTAGCGGATATTCACCGCCGCCACCGCCGCCCAGCTGCGCGCCTTCAACCACGTATTTCTCGACCAGCTTATGTTCCTTGTCGTAGGTCGCCTGCACGTTCTGCAGGAAGCGCTGACCAATCTGTTGCGCCAACTTCGGCTGCTTGTAATGCTCCAGACCTTCCACCGCCACCCATTGCAGCGGCGCCCAGCCGTTTGGCGCATCCCATTGCTGGCCGTTATTCACCGTGGTGGTCACCAGTCCGCCGGGTTTCAGCAGCTGTTTTTCAACTGCGGAAGCGGTGCGTTCAGCTTGCTTATCGCTCGCGAGCTGCATATAGAGCGGGAACAGCGTCGCAGCGGTCAGCTGTGAATGAACCTGCTTCTTCTGGAAATCGTAATCGGCGTACCAGCCTTTTTTCTCATCCCACAGGTAGCGATTGATCGCCGCCTGACGTTTCTCAGCATCCGCCGCGAACTGTTTGGCTTTGTCATCCTGCTTATCCAGTTTGGCGGCTTTAGACAATGTTTGTTCGAGGTGGAAAATCAGGCTGTTAAGATCAACCGGTGCCAGCTGCGTGGTACGGATGGACGCCAGATTGTGCGCATCGGTGAACCAGCGCGAACTGAAATCCCAGCCCGAAGCCGCGCCCGCACGCAGATCGCGATAGACCTGCTGCTTATTGCGCTCCGGCGCTTTATTCGCGGTGTTGACGTCATCCAGCCAGGATTCGGTACGCGGCGCATCGCGATCGTCCCAGTAACGGTTAAGCAGCGTGCCGTCGCTGAGTTTGATCACGCGTTTGCTGGCCTGGCCGGCCGCCACTTTGTCGCTGTCCGCCATCCAGTAATCGTACTCTTTCTGCAGCTGCGGCAGGTATTGGCGATAGACGTCGTCGCCTTTGTGCGTTGCCAGCAGGTCAACCATCAAGCTGAAGAACGGCGGCTGCGAGCGGCTGAGATAGTAGCTGCGGTTACCGTTGGGAATATGGCCATATTTGTCCAGCTCGGTGGCGAAGTTATCCACCATATCCTGCACGCGATCCCAGTGTCCGCTCTCCGCCAGGCCAAGCATGGTGAAGTAGCTGTCCCAGTAATACACTTCGCGGAAGCGTCCGCCAGGCACCACATAAGGTTTGGGCAGCGGCAGCAGCGAATCGTACTGACTGGCACTTTGCGCGGTACGCGTCAGCACCGGCCATAAACCGTTGATGTGCTCACGCAGGCTTTGCCCGGCGGGCGGCACATATTTGTCACCCTCTTTTGGCAGCGTGAAGTTGCTGTCGACAAAATGCTTGAGATCGAAGTTGCGCTGGTTTTTTTGCATCTGCCAGTCGGCCAGAATCGACGAGGGATTGGATTTCGGCACCGCATCGGCGAAGGTTTTCTGATCCGGATAAAATTTAGCCTGCTGTACCGCATTGAACAACGGTCCCAGGCGCACATCCGGTGGCTGCGGTTGGTTGCTGAGCATGCGGCTTTGATCGTCGGCGTGTGCGGCGCTGGCACCAGCCAGCAACGCGGCGCTAAGTAAAAAGGTCAGACGCGCGGGCGTGAATACGGCATTTTTTATCATCGGTTTTTCTCCTTGTCCGAAAAGGTGGTGTGCTAACGCATTGACCACCCGAACAACTTTAGTCGTAATCGCGCCGCTTAGCCTCGCACAGCGGTGGAAATGTGAAGCGCCCGGAATTAATCACGTGAGAAATTGCCTCAAGACTAAGGTTTTTGCTTGCCCTGTACGGCTATTTGCCTGAGGCTGAAGCAAAAAAAGGAGAGTCGTATGGAGATAATCTGGTATCACCCGTCGCTGGCGCCGCAAGGTTGGCTGGAGGGTTTGCGTCAGCGTTTGCCGGAGGCGCGCGTGCGTGACTGGCAGCCGGGCGACAACGCGCCGGCCGATTATGCGGTAGTGCGTTCTCCGCCGGTCGAGATGCTGGCGGGGCGTCAGCTGAAAGGCGTGTTTGCCATGGGCGCGGGCGTCGACGAGATCCTCAAACAGCTGCGTGACAATCCACAGATGCTGGCCAACACCATGCCGTTATTCCGCCTGGAAGATACCGGCATGGCGCGCCAGATGCAGGAGTACGCCAACTGGTGCGTGCTGGGCTGGTTCCGCCGTTTTGCCGACTATCGTCAACTGCAGCAGCAGGCTTGCTGGCAGGAGCTGGACGGTTTCGATCGCGAAAACTTCACCATTGGCGTGCTCGGCGCGGGCGTATTAGGCCGTAGCGTGCTGGAGAGTTTGCGTCAGTGGGGCTTTCCTTTACGCAGCTGGAGCCGTTCGCCGAAGCAGATCGACGGTGTGCAAAGCTTTCATGGCCGCGAACAGCTCAATGCTTTCCTGGCGGGCACGCAGGTGCTGATCGATCTGCTGCCGACCACGCCGGAAACCACCAACCTGATTGATAGCCAGCTCCTTAACGCATTGCCGCACGGCGCCTGCTTCATCAACCTTGCGCGCGGTGCGCATGTGGTAGAAGCCGATCTGCTGGCGGCGCTCAACAGCGGTCAGCTGGCCGCCGCCGCGCTGGATGTGTTCCAGCGCGAGCCGCTGCCGCAGGATCATCCGTTGTGGTCTCATCCGCATGTCACAATCACGCCACATACTGCGGCGATTACCTTGCCAGGCGAGGCGATGGATTACATTGCGGATGCCATACTTGCTCTGGAGCAAGGTCAACAGCCGGGTGGTTTGGTCGATCGCCAGCGCGGTTATTAATTTCCATTGGGTCAGGAGATGAAGATGTATCCCGTTGATTTACATATGCACACCGTTGCCAGCACGCACGCTTATAGCACGCTGCATGATTATGTGGCGCAGGCGAAACAGAACGGCCTGAAGCTGTTCGCGATTACCGATCACGGCCCGGATATGGCCGATGCGCCGCACTATTGGCACTTCGTCAACATGCGCATTTGGCCGCGCGTGATTGATGGCGTTGGCGTGCTGCGCGGTATCGAAGCCAACATCAAAAATCAGCAGGGCGAGATCGATTGCAGCGGCCCGATGCTGGATGCGCTGGATCTGATCGTCGCGGGCTTCCACGAACCGGTTTATGCGCCGCGTGACAAAGCACATCACACTGAAGCGATGATTGCGGCGATGGCGGGCGGTTTGGTGCATATCATTTCGCATCCGGGCAACCCGAAGTTCCCGGTGGATATCCGCGCGATTGCCGAAGCCGCCGCGCATTACGATGTGGCGCTGGAGATCAACAACTCCTCCTTTACCCATTCGCGTCCGGGCAGCGAACCGAACTGTCGCGCCATTGCCGAAGCGGTGCGTGATGCCGGTGGACGTCTGGCGTTTGGCTCCGATTCGCATACCGCGTTTACGCTGGGCAATTTCGAACACTGCCTGCGCATCACCAGCGAAGTGGATTTTCCCGAAGATCGCGTGTTAAATGTCACGCCGCGTCGCCTGCTCGACTTCCTCGCGTTGCGCACCGGCAAAACGATTCCCGAATTTGCTGATTTTTAACTTTTTTACCTCAAGGAATTCTGTTGCATGAATGAGTTTTCCATACTCTGCCGCGTCATCGGCTCGCTGTTTAATCGCCAGCCGCAGGATCCGCTGCTGGTGCCGCTGTTCACTCTGCTGCGTGAAGGTAAACTGCAACAGCAGTGGCCGCTGGAGCAGGACGAACTGTTGACGCGCCTGCAGCAGAATAGCGATCCGCAGGCGCTGGCCGCTGACTACAATGCGCTGTTTGTCGGCAGCGAGTGCAGCGTGCCGCCGTACGCGTCACAGTGGCCAAACGGTGTTGCTGAAGCAGACGTGCGTGCGTTTCTCAGCGCGCGCGGCATGCCGCTGAGCGAAGCGCCTGCCGATCACTTTGGCGTGCTGCTGCTGGCGGCATCCTGGCTGGAAGATCAGTCGGCAGAGGATGAATCTGCCGCGCAGCTGGCGCTGTTTGATGAGTATCTGCTGCCGTGGTGCGGCGCGTTCCTCGGCAAAGTGGAAGCGCATGCCACCACGGCATTTTACCGCACGCTGGCGGTGCTGAGCCGTGAGGCGATGCAGGCGATGTACGACGAACTGAACGAAGAGCAGGGCGACGAGGCGTAATCGTTACCAGCTTGCTGCGCTGCTGCCAAGCTTCACGCCTGGCGTTGCGCAGATCATTGGCGTGCCGGGCAAATACGCTGCGGCGCGCAATCTCTCTGCAATTCCCCACTGATTGATCTCTATCGCGCTCAGCGCGTCATCGTGCTGCGCGTGTATACCGTTTTGCGCATTCTGCGGCGCGGCACCGAACTGCTGCAACAGCCGCGCGGTGCGTGCCAGCGATAAGCGCGCCTGCCAGCCAATGCCGTTGGTCAAGCGCTGACGCAAACCTTCCAGCACCGCGGCGGCCATCAGATAACCGGTTGCGTGGTCGAGCGCCTGCACCGGCAGCGGCGTTGGTTGATTATTGCCGCTCCAGCGCATGCCTTGTTCGGCGATGCCGCAGCCCATCTGTACCAGACTGTCGAAGCCGCGCCGGTTGCGCCATGGCCCGCTCCAGCCCCACGCATTGAGGCTGACATCCACCAGGCCCGGCGCGAGTTGGCGGCGCGTATCGGCATCCAGCCCGAGTTTTTCCAGCGCATCAGCACGATAACCGTGTACCAGCACATCGCTGTGCTGCAACAGCTGGCGCAGCTGCTCGCGCCCGGCGCGGGATTTGATATCAAGCCGCGCGCAGCGTTTGCCGCAGGTGATCTCCTCTTCCAGCGTGGGTTCGTGCCAGTCGGGCGGATCGATGCGCAGCACCTGCGCGCCGAGGCTGGCGAGAAAACGTGTCGCCACCGGTCCGGCAATGATGCGCGTGAGATCCAGTACGCGCACGCCGAGCAGCGGCCGCGCGGGCGACAGTAACCAGGCGGGCGGTGGGGCGGCGTCGGTGGCCTGTTGGGCAATCAGCGCTTCCTGCTGTACGGCGCTGCCTTGCGGATGCTGCAGCCATTGCGCTTCGCTGCGCATCTGCGCGGCGCAGCCGCCGGCATCAATCACCGCCTGTTCCAGCGTGGCGGCGGGCCAGCGGGCCACCGCATCGGCCAGCGCGGCACGATCGGCATGCTGGCCGAGCACGCGCTCCATCGCCGCACGATGATGTGCCGCGTTGGTGTGCAGGCGGATCCAGCCGTCGGCGCTGGCGTAATCACCGGCGAATTCATCCCACAGCGCAGCAGGCGGTCGATTGAGCGGGATCAGGCTGTGCTGAAACCAGCGCGAGGCGAGACGGACATTAACGCTGACCGGCGCGGATTGGCCGAGCAGATCGCTTAGCGCCTGGCTGGCGAGGCCGATGCTGGTGGCCGCCAATTCGCTGACGGCAAAGGCAGAGGAAAAAGTGTCGGGCTGGAGAAAAGTCGGCGAGGGAAGCGGGTCTGCGCCTCGCAATCCCTGCCACATTTGCTGCCACAGTGCGGCAGCACGTTGAGAATCCATGTTGAGTCTCCGGAAAACGCGCGAGACTCAAGCATAGCAGAGCGGATTAACGGCGGCGTAAGCGCGGGAAACGCGCGTGCATCCGCAGGTTACGCAGGTTGATCACCGCAATCGCGGTGCCCAGCACCACCAGTGACGCACCGAGGATCTTGAAGCTGTTCATGCTGTCACCCAAGACGAAAACGCCCATCAATACCGCCAGCACCGGCGTCAGCAGCGAATAGGGCATGATCAGGTTGACGTTGTATTTCTTCAGCAGCGCGTACCACAGCGTATAGGCAACAATCGACGAGGCGAGCGCGCTATAAAGAATGCCAAACCAGCCGCGCCAGCCGGCGTGGCTCAGCGCGTAAAACTGATGGGATTCGGTCAGCCACGAAGCGGCACCGACAATCGGCACCGCAAGGAAGGAGATCCAGCCGGTGAGCGTCAGCGGTTGTATCGGCGGCGATTTTTTCACAATCATATTGCTGATTGCCCAGCCAAACGCGCTGCACAACAGAATACACAGCACCCACCAGGCCGGAATGGTCGGACTGCCCGACAGCACCGCCACGCCGCTCAGCGAAATGGCGATACCAAACAGCTGCACCAGCCGCAATTTCTCTTTGAGAATCACCATCGCCAGCAGCATGGCAATCGGCGTACCGAGCTGAACCACGATGGCGCCGGTGCCGGCATCGGTGTAGCGCATGCCGACAAACAGCAGCGAGAAGTGCATAAAACCGAAGGTGAACGCCAGCGTCAGCAGCCACGGCAGTTGCGCGCGCGTAATGCGGCAGAATGGCACCAGCACAATCGCTACCACCACAAAGCGCATCCAGGTGAGAAACAGCGGCGGAAGTTCCAGTAATCCCCACTTCACCGCCACGTTGTTGAAAGCCCAAATGGAAACCACCATCAGAACCATTAAAAAATGCCGCACTGCCACGAGGTCTTCCTTCACGCTGTACAAAGATGATCACCGGCTAATGATGGCATGAAGGCGCGGACTTCGGGCATGTCGGGCAACATTTTTTTCGCATAAGCATTAGCTTATGCAGGAAAAAAATAAGACATGTCGCTGATTTACTGTCAAAGTGGATGTCCGAAAGGCGACCATAACGAGGACCGTATTCGGCATGACACACACCCGCGCTTTACCTCTTGCTCTGATTCAACTTGAAATCCCGCCGCCGCAGGTTGTGGCGCAAATTGGTGAACAACCCCGCTGGTTTATCGACGCGCTGCAACTGCAGCCCGATGACTATGTGATTGTGCGTCCGCATCTGGGCGATGATTTACCGGCCTTTGACCGCGTCAGTGGCGCGATCCTCAGCGGTTCCTGGGCGATGGTCACCGATCACGCTGACTGGAGCGAACGCACCGCCGCCTGGATTCGTGGCGCGCTGGAGGCGGAGCTGCCGCTGCTGGGCGTCTGTTACGGGCATCAACTGATGGCGTATGCGCTGGGTGGCAAAGTGGGCGATAACCCGCAGGGCTGGGAGCGTGGACTGAAACCGCTGACGCGCAATGCGCAGGCGCACAACGACCCCTGGCTGGCCGATCTACCGGGCGAGTTTCAGGCGTGGTTGTCACATCGGCAATCGGTGTTAACGCCGCCTCAGCATGCGCAGGTGCTGGCGAGCTCGGCGCAGGATAGTTGTCAGATTTTGCGTTATTCACCGCAGGCGCTGTCGGTGCAGTTTCATCCGGAATTTACCCGCGAGATTATGACCGCCTGTTTACCGGCGGGCGTCAGTGACGATGGCACGGTTCTTTCAGGCGAAGATTGGTCGCGCGAACTGTTGCGCAGCTTCTGGCTACAAACGCGGCCGCAGCCGCGCGCGCAGGCTCAGGGCGCGTAGTTGCGCGTGCAGCGATAAACCCACGCAGGTGGCATATTTTTCAGCACCCGCTGGCGTTCCCAGGTGAAGTAGCGTGACAAATTTGGCTGGGTGAACGAGGTGTATTGAAACTGCACGAATACGCCGCGTGGACCCAGCGCATCATGCACCGCACTGAGGATGTTATCGCGCGTGGCGGGCGGTAATGACAGCAGCGGCAGGCCAGAAAAAATCACATCATATTCCCCGGCGAGATATTCCGCCGAACAGGCGCGTACCTGCATGCGCGCATCAGGCAATCCACGCAGGCTTTTCACCAGTTCCGGGCAGATTTCGAACACATCAAGCTGTGCTTGCGGTGACATGCGCGCCAGCACGTGGCGTGTGAGCACGCCATCACCGGCGCCCAGTTCGGCGATACGCAGGCTGTTATCCCAGTTCACCGCATCGCACATGGTGCGGCACAGCGCGGCGGAAGAGGGCGTGATGCTGCCCATTTTGCGCGGGTTGCGGATAAATTGCTGAACAAAGTTCGCTTTGGCACGCATTAACGTCAGGGCTGAAGCCAACATCTGTTTCTCCTGGTTAGTATCCTGCTTCATATTGACCACATATTTCGCCCATGTTCCGCTTTTTGCGGCATAAGCGGGAAAACTCGGAATTATCTGTAGCGGCCTACGCTCGCCACATTTCCTTCGGTGCGGTCACAGTTTCCCCTTTTACGATCTGACAGGCTGGCGTGGATCGCCCAATGTTAATAACAGGTTTCATAGTTGTTAATCGCCACTCTGTCCCGCAAGGAGAAACACCATGCGTTACGCTGCTCCGGGAGAACAAGGTTCTCTCATTACTCTGCAATCGCGTTATGGCAACTTTATCAACGGCGAATTTGTTGCACCGGTGAACGGTAACTACTTCGTCAACACTTCACCGATCAATGCTTCTACCATTGGCGAATTTCCCCGTTCGGACCGCGCCGATATTGATAACGCCGTGGCTGCCGCCCAGGCCGCTGCCGATGCGTGGGGCAAAACCTCGCCGCAGGCACGCTCGCTGGTGCTGCTGAAAATTGCCGATCGGCTGGAAGAGAATCTGGAATATATCGCGGTCAACGAAACCTGGGATAACGGTAAGCCGGTGCGTGAAACGCTGGCGGCGGATCTGCCGCTGGCGGTCGATCACTTCCGCTATTTCGCTGGCTGCGTGCGTGCGCAGGAAGGCACCGCCGCTGAAATCGATGAGTTCACCGCCGCCTATCACTTCCACGAACCGCTGGGCGTGGTCGGGCAAATCATTCCGTGGAACTTCCCGCTGCTGATGGCGGCATGGAAACTGGCGCCGGCGCTCGGCGCAGGTAACTGCGTGGTGTTGAAACCGGCCGAGCAAACGCCGCTGTCGATTACGCTGTTTATGGACGTGATCAAAGATCTGCTGCCGCCGGGTGTGATCAACGTGGTACATGGTTACGGCAAAGAGGCAGGCGAAGCGCTGGCATCCCATCCGGGCATCGCCAAAATCGCCTTCACCGGATCCACTGCCACTGGCGGCCATATTCTGGAGCTGGCGGCGAAAAGCCTGATCCCGTCCACCGTTGAACTGGGCGGCAAGTCGCCGAACATCTTCTTCGAAGACATCATGGATGCTGAAGAGAGTTTCATTGAGAAAGCGGCAGAAGGCGTGGTGCTGGGCTTCCTTAATCAGGGTGAAGTTTGTACCTGTCCGTCGCGCGCGCTAGTGCAGGAATCGATCTTTGAGCCGTTTATGGCGGCGGTGATGAAGCGCATCAAAACCATTAAACGTGGCGATCCGCTGGATACCGAAACCATGATTGGCGCGCAGGCGTCGCAGCAGCAGTTCGACAAAATCCTCTCTTATCTGGAAATTGCGCAGCAAGAGGGCGCGCAGGTGCTGCACGGCGGCGGCGTAGAGAAAGTGGGCGAAGAGTTTGCCAGCGGCTACTACATCCAGCCGACACTGCTCAAAGGGAATAACAGCATGCGCGTGTTCCAGGAGGAGATATTTGGCCCGGTGGTTGGTGTGCTGACCTTCAAAGATGAAGCGGAAGCGCTGGCAATTGCCAATGATTCGATTTACGGACTGGGCGCGGGCGTCTGGACCCGCGACATCAATCGCGCCTATCGCATGGGCCGCGCCATCAAAGCCGGTCGCGTCTGGACTAACTGTTATCACCTCTATCCGGCGCACGCGGCGTTTGGCGGCTATAAGAAATCGGGTATTGGTCGCGAAACCCACAAAATGATGCTCGATCATTATCAGCAAACGAAAAACCTGCTGGTGAGTTACAGCACGCAACCGCTGGGTTTCTTCTGATTGAAAACGGCGGCGGGGCAATCTCGCTGCCTTTTCATCTCTTCGTCATCTTGCCGCTGCAGGATATTCACTTCGCCAGAATTTTCTGATCAAGGTGGCATCTTTAAGCCAGGTCTTGTGTGTTTAAAGGAGGCGATTGGGCAGAATAGCCCACCTATTTTCAAGGAGATTTCATGAACACGTTGTATAACTACCTGGAACAGCATGATGAGATGCTGGACGGTGTGGAGCAAAATATTATTACCGTTAACCTGCCTGGGCGTCAGGCGGTGTATGTGATTGGCCAAAACGATGCTGACCTGCTGCTGGAAGTAAAAGCGCGCGAAATCGCCACGGCACAACGCATGGAAACATTGCGTCAACTGGAGAGCCAATTCCGTTTTTAACCTTTCTGTTTTGCCTCATTCGATGATCAATTCGTCAGAAATATCGCAATAAAAAAGCCGCTATCACAAGATAACGGCTTTTTTGTGGTGCGATGCGCAGATTACTTCACGCAGGCGGCACAGTTATTGTGAATCTGCTGGAAGAAGTCGTTTCCTTTGTCATCCACCAAAATGAATGCCGGGAAGTTTTCCACTTCAATCTTCCAGATCGCTTCCATGCCGAGTTCGGCATACTCCACGCATTCCAGACTCTTAATACTCTGCTGTGCCAGCACCGCAGCCGGGCCGCCGATGCTGCCCAGGTAGAAGCCGCCGTGTTTTTGACACGCATCGGTAACCTGTTTGCTACGGTTGCCCTTCGCCAGCATCACCATGCTGCCGCCATTGGCCTGCAGCAGATCAACGTAGGAATCCATACGACCTGCAGTGGTTGGGCCGAGTGAACCGGAGGCATAACCTTCTGGCGTCTTCGCTGGACCCGCGTAATAGACCGGATGGTCCTTGATGTACTGCGGCAGGCCTTCGCCGTTATCGATGCGCTCTTTCAGCTTGGCGTGCGCAATGTCGCGCGCCACGATAATGGTGCCGTTAAGCGACAAGCGGGTTGAGACCGGATAAGCCGACAGCAGCGCCAGAATTTCGCTCATCGGCTGGTTGAGATCGACATGCACCACTTCGCCTTCACCCTGCTGACGCAGCGCTTCCGGAATATAGCGGCCTGGATTGTCTTCCAACTTCTCAATCCAGATGCCTTCACGGTTGATCTTGGCCTTGATATTTCGGTCTGCGGAACATGACACGCCCATACCCACCGGGCAGGATGCGCCGTGACGCGGCAGACGCACCACGCGGATATCATGCGCAAAATATTTACCGCCAAACTGCGCGCCGAGGCCAAGCTCCTGCGAGGCTTTCAGCAGTTCTTCTTCCAGCTGAATGTCGCGGAACGCCTGACCATGCTCGTTGCCTTCAGTCGGCAGCGAATCGTAATAGTGGGTTGAAGCCAGTTTGACGGTTTTCAGCGTGGCTTCGGCTGAAGTCCCGCCAATCACAAACGCGATATGGTACGGCGGACAGGCCGCGGTACCCAGCGACATCATTTTATCGATCAGGTAGTTCTTCAATTTGGCGGGCGTAATCAGCGCTTTGGTTTCCTGATACAGATAGGTTTTGTTGGCGGAACCGCCACCTTTAGCGATGCACAGGAATTTGTATTCGTCGCCATCAACGCTGTAGAGGTCGATCTGCGCCGGCAGGTTGGTGCCGGTATTCACCTCTTTATACATATCCAGCGCGGCATTCTGTGAATAGCGCAGGTTATCTTCAATAAAGGTGTTGTAAACGCCTTGCGACAGCGCGGCTTCATCGCCGCCACCGGTCCAGACACGCTGGCCTTTTTTGCCCATGATGATGGCGGTGCCAGTATCCTGACAGGTTGGCAGCACGCCTTTGGCGGCAATTTCGGAGTTGCGCAGGAACTGCAGGGCGACGTATTTGTCGTTCTTGCTGGCTTCATCGTCGGCAAGAATGGACGCGACCTGCGCCTGATGCGAGGCGCGCAGCATGAAGGAAGCATCGTGGAATGCCTGCTTCGCCAGCAGCGTCAGCGCTTTGGGATCGACTTTCAGGACTTCTTCGCCATCGAAGTTGGCCACCGAGACGTAATCGCGGCTCAGCAGATAGTATTCGGTATCATCTTTGGCGAGAGGAAAGGGATCCTGATAATAGAAGGGTTTGTTCGACATGTTGGCTCACTTAGCTTCGTGTGGCCCGCCAGCATGACGGGCGACAAATTAGGCAGTTTGTTATTCGATTTTCTCTCGCCAGCACTCCGCAGGGGCTGACTGGCGAGTATCATAACATTTTCACGGTATGCGCGGCTCCGTTTTTAACATCGAAGCAACATCATCAGAACATCATCACCATCCATGGATAGGCGACAACCATCAGAAGAACCAGGAACAGCGCGCCGAAGATGGTGCCCAGGCGCCAGTAATCTTTAGTTGGCAGATAGCCGCTACCGTAATAAATCGGGCTTGGGCCGGTGCCGTACGGGGTGATAATGCCCATCACACCCAGAGAAACACACATCATCAGGCAGAACACCGGCATGTTGATGCCCGGAATGGATGCGGCGATGGTCAGCATCGCGGGCAGCAGCGCGGTGGTGTGCGCGGTGGTACTGGCGAACAGATAATGCAGCAGGTAGAAGGCGACCAGAAGGACGACGGCAGAAACCTGCGGGTCATAGCCTTGCAACAGCATTGCGCCTTCTTTACCCAGCCACGCGATGAAGCCAACGCGCGCTAAACCATCCGCCAGCGCGACCAGCGTGGCGAACCAGGCGAAGGTGTTCCAGGCGGCTTTATTGCTGGTGATGTCATTCCAGTTGAGTACGCCGGTCCACAGCATCAGCACGATGACTAACAGTGCGGCCATTGCGGGCTCAATCCAGGCGGTGGCGAAGATCCACATCATCAGCGCCGCAACCACGAAGCCCAGCAGCAGGATTTCGTTACGTTTCAGTTTACCGAGTTTAGCCAGCTCAGCGGTGGCCCAGCGCGGTACTTCATCGTTCACTTTCACTTCTGGCGGATAAAGCCAGTAAGCCAGCAGCGGCATGGTGAGAATCAGCAGCACGCCCAGCGGCAGGAAGGCGAGGAACCACATGCCCCATGAGATATCAAAGCCCACCACGCTTTTTACCAGCGCCAGCGCCAGCAGGTTTGGTGCCAGCGCAGAAAGGAACATTGAACTGGTGATACAGGCGGCGGTGATGGCAACCCACATCAGGTATGAACCAATCTTACGTGCGCTAGGATCGTTCGGTTTTGAACCATAGAGCGGCGGCAGGTTTGCAATAATGGGATAGATGGTACCGCCGCTGCGCGCGGTGTTGGATGGCGTAAACGGCGCCAGCAACAGGTCAGCGAAGGTAATGGCGTAACCCAGCGTCAGGCTACGACGGCCCAGATATTTCACCAGAATCAGCGCCAGGCGGCGACCGAACTGGGTTTTATCGTAGCCTGCGGCGAACATGAAGGCACCGAAGATCAGCCAGACCGTGGAGTTGCCGAAGCCACTCACCGCCCATTTGAACGACTGCGCCGCGGTTTTGAACTTGGGATCCGCCAGTTCTGCCGGGCTAAACAGCACCCACTGGCTGAACAGCGCAATCACCACCACGCCGGTTAACCCGATAACGGCACCCGGCAGCGGCTCGAAAATCAGTCCCACAATAACCCCGACAAAAATGGCGAAGAAGTGCCAGGCGTAAGGTTCCAATCCCGCAGGAGTCGGCACCAGCAGCAACAGCACAGCCACAATAATTGGCAGGCACAACATTATCAGGCGGTTCTTTTTTTTCCCTGGTGCCGCGGGAGGCGCGGTGAGGGATTCACTCTGGGTTGTTTGTGTGTTCATAGTTTTGTCTGCAAGTTATGGAGAATGCGGATATACGCCCCGAACCAAGCTGGTTTTTTTAGTTACAAAACCCTTTTAACAGATTAGTCGTGACATTTAAAACTGAGTCTTAATAAATCGCCATTTACAAAATTCGATGCGCGAATTATCTAATGGATGCGCTTATGATGCGATTAATTAAAATATCTATTTTGATCTAGATCAATAAAATTTATTGGTGATTTTTTTGCTTTAAACCTGTGCGCCTTAATTAACGAACCATTAGGTGAAAATTAACTGTGTGAGATGAATAAAACGGCACAAATCAAGCAAAAAGCAGAGAAAGGAGACGATTTATCTTTATGATAAGACTGGATTTGTTTTAAATGTAAGGAAAAAGTTGATTTTTGTCAAGTCTTGGTTAAAACTTAGCGGAGCGCAGCTTTTAGCAATAAGCCTCAAATATTATTTTCATGCGTAAAACTTATATAACTAACGAATAAGGTTATGTAAGTAAATAAAATGCTATATTTACGCCATGAAATCGGACCACTCAAATAATTATAAAATTCTCCGAACCCCCAAAGAATTGAATACCAAGTTTCTTAATTCTGGAGTTGCTCATCATGAATACGCTCACCCCGATTCTTAATCCGCTTACGTTACCGAAAGGTGCGGTGCTTAAAAACCGACTGGTTATGGCACCGATGACCACCTGTACCGGTTATTACGATGGCGGTGTTACCAGTGACCTTGTCGAATATTATCGCGTGCGCGCCGGCAGCATCGGTACCGTGATTGTCGAGTGCTGCTTTATTGATAACCGCGGCCCTGCGTTTCCAGGCGCGCTCGGTATCGACAGCGACAACAAAATCCCAGGCCTTGCGAAAATCGCCCACGCCATCAAGTCGCAAGGCTCCAAAGCGATTCTGCAGATTTATCACGGCGGCCGTATGGTTGAACCGGCGCTGATCGGCGGTAAAACCCCGGTCGCACCGAGCGCCATCGCCGCACCGCGCGACGGTGCCACTCAACCTCAGGCGCTGACTGCAGAAGAAGTGGATGTGATGATCACCAAATTTGGTGATGCGGTGAACCGCGCGATCAAAGCCGGCTTCGACGGCGTGGAGATTCACGGCGCCAACACCTATCTGATCCAGCAGTTCTACTCGCCAAACTCCAACCAGCGCGACGACAAATGGGGCGGCAGCCGCGACAATCGCGCGCGTTTCCCACTGGAAGTGCTGGAAATCACCCACAAAATGGCTGACCGCTTCGCCGCGGCAGACTTCATCATCGGTTATCGCTTCTCACCGGAAGAGCTGGAAGTGCCGGGAATCCGCTGGGACGACACGCTCTATCTGCTGGAGAAACTGGCAGAACGCGGTCTCGACTACGTTCACTTCTCTGTTGGCCAGCTGCTGCGTCCGTCGATTGTCGACACTCAGGATCCAACGCCGCTGATCACCAAATACCTGGCACAGCGTTCACCTAACCTGGCGAAAGTGCCGGTGATTGGCGTCGGCGGCATCGTCAATAAAGAAGATGCCGAGAACGCGCTGGAGCACGGTTTCGACTTGGTGGCGGTGGGCAAAGCCTGTATCGCCTATCCGGACTGGACCGATCGCGTCATCAAGAATCAGCACATGGAGCTGTATATCGACAGCACCAAGCGCGAAGAGTTGACTATCCCGGAACCGCTGTGGCGCTTCTCGCTGGTGGATGCGATGATCCGCGACGTCAGCGATACCGGCCGTAAATACAAAGCGGGCGTTTATCAGGCGAAAGTCGAAGCCGAAGCGCTGAAGCTGAAAATCAACGTTACCCTCGACACCGACCGTATCACCGACATCTCGCTGGTGCCGGATCCGAGCCTCGACGTCGACTTCACCAGCACCTTCGAAAGTCTGCGTGAACGCATTCTGGTGGCGAACAGCCCGCACGTTGACGCCATCACTGGCGCCACCACGCAGAGTGAAGCGCTGAAAAAAGCGGTATCACGCGCCATGACCACTTCAAGCAAAGAGTATGTGATTGAAGAGGGCGGTAACCCGAACGCACCGGTGAATTACGATGTGGTGGTAGTGGGCACCGGCGGTGCCGGTCTGGCGGCGGCGATTCAGGCGCATGACGATGGCGCACGCGTGGTGATCATCGAGAAGATGCCCACCATCGGCGGTAACACCATCAAAGCCTCGGTCGGGATGAACGCGGCGGAAACCCGTTATCAGAAGTTGAAAGGCATTGAAGACAGCAAAGAGCTGTTCTATGAAGAGACGCTGAAAGGCGGCAAATTTAAAAACAATCCGGTGCTGCTGCGCGAATTTGTTGAGCAGGCGCCCGAAGCGATTGAGTGGCTGGCCGCCAAAGACATCGAGCTGTGCGACATCACCATCACCGGCGGCATGAGCATCGATCGTACGCACCGTCCTGAAGATCGTTCGGCAGTCGGCGGCTTTTTGATTAGCGGGCTGGTAAAAAACGTTAATCTGCGCAATATCGAAGTGTTGCTGGAAACCTCAGTGGCCGAAATTTTAGTGGAAAACGGTGCGGTCACCGGCGTGAAAGTGGTGGATGAGTACAACGACAGCCGCATTATTAACGCCAAAAGCGTGATTGTGGCGACCGGCGGCTTCAGTGCCAACCGCGAAATGGTGGTGAAATATCGCCCTGAGCTGGACGGTTTCGTCACCACCAACCATAAAGGCGCCACCGGCAGCGGCATCGCCATGCTGCAACACATCGGTGCGGATACCGTGGATATGGGTGAAATCCAGATTCACCCAACGGTTGAGCAAACCACGTCGTACCTGATTTCCGAAGCAATGCGCGGCGGCGGGGCGATTCTGGTGAGCCAGGCAGGCAAGCGTTTCTACAATGAAATGGAAACCCGTGACAAAGTGTCCGCTGAGATCATCGCGCTGCCTGAGAAGAGTGCGTGGATTGTGTTTGACGAGCAGGTACGCGCCAATAACAAAGCGGCTGACGAATACATCGCTAAAGGCTTTGTCATCAGCGCGCCAACGCCACACGAGCTGGCGGTGAAACTCAACATGGATCAGGAAGCGCTGCAAACCACGCTCGGTCGTTACAACGAGTTCGTGGCGAAGCAGGATGACGAGGACTTCGGTCGTAAAACCGCGCTGCGTCACCCGCTGAATAAAGGTCCTTACTTCGCGATTCGTATCGCACCGGGCGTGCATCACACCATGGGCGGCGTGACCATCAACACCGATACCGCGGTGCTGGATGCGCAGAAAGAGGTGATTCCAGGCGCATGGGCGGCCGGTGAAGTGGTCGGCGGCATCCACGGCGCCAACCGCATCGGCGGCAATGCGGTGGCCGATATCATCATCTTCGGTATCAAAGCCGGTCACAACGCGGCTAAACTGGCGTTAGGACACTAAGCTGTAAAGATGCCCGCCTTGTGCGGGCATCGTTTTCTTTAGAGGCATGCAATGACCGCTGGCGTCTTTTCTTACTCTGCCGTTCTGATGGGTTCGCCCATTCTGCTCAAATTGTTTGATGACAATCCCACGCTTGCCCGCCACGTATTTCAACTGATAAAACAGCAGGAAAACCTGTTCACCGTTAACCGCGCTGAATCCGAAGTGATGTCGATCAACCACGCCGCAGGCCGTCATCCGGTGATCGTCAGCGAAGCGGTGTTTGCGTTAATTAGCGTGGCACACGCCGTGAGTTTACTGCCGGACAGCGCCTTCAATTTCACCATTGGGCCGATTGTGAAGCGCTGGAAAATCGGTTTTCAGGGACGTGCGGTGCCGCCTGCGCCAGAAGTCGCATCCCTGCTAAAGCTGACCGATCCGCATCAGGTCGTGCTCAATCCCGCCGATCGCTCAGTGTTTTTGCAACTGCCAGGCATGGAGATCGATCTCGGCGCCATCGCCAAAGGCTACATCGCCGATCGCGTGCAGGCGTTTTTACGCCAGCAGGGCGTGCAGCAGGCGCTGATCAATCTGGGCGGCAATGTGCAAACGCTGGGTTCGCCGCCGCACGAGCCGCAGGGTTGGGGCATTGGCCTGAAAAAGCCGTTTGGTCGTGATGATGAGCTGTTAGGCGTGCTGCAGGTGCAGGGCAAATCGGTGGTGACGTCGGGGATTTATGAGCGCTACTTCGAACTGGACGGCCGCTGCTGGCATCATATTTTTGATCCGCAAACCGGCTATCCGCTTGATAACGAACTGCTGAGCGTGACGGTGATTTCCGATCGCTCGATTGATGGCGATATCTACACCACGCTGCTCTTTGGCATGGGCGTGGAGCAAGGGCTGGCTTATCTCGCTGACCAGCCCGACATCGACGCGGTGTTTGTCACGCGCGATCGGCAGATCATCTGCTCCTCGCCGCAGCACTTTCACTTCCAGCAGCTCGATGTCGACTGGCAGCTACGTTACTGACAATATTGCTGCAGCAGCGAATGGTATTCCGGCTGCAGGCGATAGCGGTACACCGGACGGCCGGTCGCGCCATAGTGAATGCTGGTGAACAGAATATTAATCTGCGCCAGCCAAATCAGGTATTTACGACACGACACGCGCGAGATGTTCACTTCAGCTGCCAGTTCGTCAGTCGAAAATTCATGCCCCGGATGCGCATCAATCCACTGACACAGCGTGCGCAGCGTTTGCGGCGTTAAGCCTTTTGGCAGGCGCTTATTGTCGTGCTGCGTGGCCGGGCTGCCGTGAATCAGCAGATCCACATCCGCTTGCTGATAGTAATGCTGATTGTCCATCAGCGATTTCTTCTGCCGCCAGCCGGTCAGCGCCTCTTCAAAACGTGGGAACTGGAACGGTTTGATCAGGTAATCCACCACGCCGTAGTGCAGCGAGGTTTTGATATTCTCCGCATCGGCCGCCGACGAAATGATGATCACTTCCACCGCGCTCTGCGCCGTGCGCAGCTCCGGCAACAGATCGAGGCCATTTTCCTGCTGCATATAGATATCCAGCAGCACCAGATCGACCGCAGTATCGCTATTGAACAGGATCTCTTTCGCCTGCTTCAAGGTTGAGGCGGTGCCACAACAGTGAAAGCCCTGAATTTGGCCGATATACGCGCGATTAAGCTCGGCGACCATGGCGTCATCATCGACCACTAACACATTGATCATGCGGATTGGTTTCCTCCATCCCAGGGAAGTTGGACTAAAAATTGGGTAAACACGCCGGGTTCTGACTCCACACTCACGCTGCCACCGATATTTTCGGTTTGCTGCTGCAGCAGAAACAGCCCGACACCGCGGTTTTCACCTTTGGTGGAGAAGCCTTTTTCGAAAATGGTGCTGAGATGATCGGCTTCAATGCCCGGACCATCATCACTCACTTCACAGGTCAGCCAACCGTTTTGGTAGTGCAGCATCACGTGAATCTCGCCTTCTACCTGCTCGCTCATCGCATCCAGCGCGTTCTCAATCAGATTGCCGATCACCGTAATCAGCGCCGCCATCTGCTGCTCATTGCCGCTGTCGGGCAGGAAGCTGGCATCGCTGATGGTCAGGCGATGGCCGCAATCCGACGCGCGGTTGATTTTGCTCAGCAAGAAACCAGCAATCACCGGCGACTTAATCTTATCGAGCAGGAAACCGATCTCCGTCTGGTAATTATTGGCGGTTTTGAGAATGTAGCTTTCCACCTGCGTGTAGTTTTTCATGTGCAGCAGGCCGAGGATCACATGCAGCTTGTTCATAAACTCGTGCGAGCGCTCACGCAGCGCATCGACGTAGTTTACCATGCCCGTCAGACGCTGCATCAGTTGACTGATTTCCGTCTTGTCCCTGAAGGTGCAGACCGCGCCGATAATTCGTCCCTGCGTGCGCACCGGTACGGTATTACTTAGCAACACGCGGCCATTCACATTCAACTCTTCATCACGCCGCGCCCGCCCGCTGTGCAGCACATCCCGCAGATGATCGTCAATCACTGAGGCATCGTAGATGCGGTCGCCGCTGATGGTGCCCATCGAATCGTTCAGCAGCGATCGCGCCGCCTGATTCACCAGCGTCACCTGCGCCTGATCATCCATCGCCACCACGCCTTCTTTTAGCGAGTTGAGAATCGCCTGACGCTGTTCAAACAGGGTAGAAATTTCGTAGGGTTCGAGGCCAAACAAAATGCGCTTCAGCACGCGCACCAGTACAAAAGTACCGATGGCGCCGGCCAGCGTGCCAATAAAGATGGTCCACAGGATGCTCCAGCGGCTCTCGTTGATCTGCACCGAAACGGCATCCAGTGAGATACCAATCGCCACCACGCCAATCTGCTGATGCTGATTGTTGTACACCGGCGTAAACACGCGCAGCGCTTTCGCCAGCGAACCTTTATTCACCGAGACGTTTTCATGGCCGCGCAGCGCGGGCTCCAGATCGTCACCGATGAAGTGTTTGCCAATCAGTTCAGGATTGCGATGCGAATAGCGGATGCCGTCCATGTTGGTGACAGTAATGAACAGCAAATTATTGGTCTCTTCCACCGCTTTGGCGATCGGCTGGATGCGCGTGCCATCCGGCGGGAACGCCAATGCACGCTGGATTTCCGGTGAGTCGGCCAGCGTGCGCGCCACCGCCATGGCTTTGTCCTCCAGCTGCGCGCGGGTCGCTGCGCCAATCTGGAAGAAATAGAACATATGCACGCTGAGCAGCACCAGCACAATCACTGCGCTTAGCATCAGGGTGACCAGCGTATTAAGCTTCATCGGCTGCTTGCGCGCCGCGGTTCCTTGCTGTGAAGAAGACATGATCGCTCTCGGAGGAGAAGAGGGCACATATTATGACGGATAAACAGAAGAAGGTCGCGCACCATGTAAGGCCGCCATTCGTGGCGGCCTCGACATTGGCGGTACTGAATTAACTCGATTTAACGCGATTCGCAAAGCTCTTACGCAGCTTTTGCAGTTTCGGTGGGATTACCGCCATGCAGTAGCCGTTGCGCTGACCCGCGCCTTGCCAATAATCCTGATGATAACCTTCTGCCGCATACCACTCTTTCAGCGGCTCGATGGTGGTCACTACCGGATCGCTCAGATTCTCCTGCGCGCGCGCAATCGCGGCAATCGCTTCGGCTTCCTGCTCAGCATTCGCCGGGAAAATCGCAGAGCGATATTGGGTGCCAACATCGTTGCCCTGGCGGTTCAGCGTAGTGGGATCGTGGGTGGCAAAGCTGATATCCAGCAGATCGCCGTACTTCACCTGCTCTGGATCGAAACCGATGCGAATCGCTTCTGCGTGGCCGGTCGCACCGCTGCACACCTGCTCGTAGGTTGGATTCGGGCGTGCGCCGCCGGTATATCCACTCTCGACTGACTCCACGCCAATCACATCTTTAAACACTGCTTCAGTACACCAGAAACAGCCACCTGCGATCACCGCATATTCGGTTGCCATTATATCTACTCCTGTCAGGGCGAAAGAATCAAAGTGGGGGCAAGCCCATATCAATTCAAGCAGTTAAATTAACATTTCAGGCTTAAAGTCGCCGCGCTTGTCGAGCCGCAAATTGCTCATCACGCTGAAGCGTCCTTCGCCGGTGTAGTGCAGCGTCGGCGGAAACTCCGGCGTTTCAGCTACATGCGCTTTAACGATCTCAAAGATAAAGAAGTTGTAGTTATCAACCATTGAATCGTCATACAGCTGGCACTCAAAGCTGGCAAAGCACTCGCCGATTAACGGCGCATTGACCACGCTGGCCGGTTCGGGCGTCAGATTGAAGGCATCAAACTTATCGAGACGATCGCCGTGGCTGTTACCGATCGCCACCACGCTGTCCACCAGATTGGCTGATGGCACGTTAATCACGCACTGGCCGCTCTGGCGAATCAGTTCATGGCTGTAATTGCCGCCGGCAATCATGCAGCCAACCAGCGACGGCGAGAACTCCAGAATGGTGTGCCAGCCGAGCGTCATGATGTCGCGATGATCCTCAAACTGGGAACTCAGCAGCACCACCGGACCCGGCTCCAGATACTTCCGCGCTTTGCTTACCGGAAAGTCGATTTTATGCATCGGGATTCTCCTGTTGTAGGTACAGACAGATTAAGTGTAGATGCCAGCCTTTACCGAGCCGAAAAATCGCGGCATGTTATCGGCTACCTCTTACCAACAGGCCAATAATATGAACAACATCCTGTGTCAGACCCTTAACCTTCGCTATCCGATCGTTCAGGCGCCGATGGCGGGCGTCTCGACGCCGGAACTGGCGGCGGCGGTGAGCACCAGCGGCGCGCTGGGTTCGATCAGCGTGGGCGCTTCAACGCCGCAACAGGCGGATAGCATGATCCGCAAAACGCTCGCCCTGACAGCCGCGCCCATCAACGTCAACGTCTTCTGCCACGCGCCGATGCAGCGCAATCCTCAGCAAGAACAGGCGTGGATCGCACGTTTCAAGCCGGTGTTTGCTCGCTATGAAGCGACACCGCCCGATGCGCTGTCAGAAATTTATCAAACGTTTGTGGATAACCACGCGATGCTGGAGGTCCTGCTTGACACCGCGCCCGCCGCAGTGAGTTTCCACTTTGGCTTGCCGTCCGCCGCGGTTGTGCAGCGCTTGAAACGTCGCGGCATTATCACGCTGGCGAGCGCCACCAGCGTTGCTGAAGCAGACGCCATCGAAGCTGCCGACATCGATTTTATTGTGGCACAGGGTATTGAGGCGGGCGGGCATCGCGGGATATTCCATCCAGAAAATGACGATCAGCAGCTCAGCACCTTTACGCTGGTGCAGGCGATTCGCCGGGCGTCGCGGCTGCCGGTGATTGCCGCCGGCGGCGTGATGGATGGCGCGGGCATGGCTGCGATGCTCAAGCTGGGCGCGGCGGGTGTACAGCTGGGTACCGCGTTTATCCTGTGCCCGGAATCCGCCGCCAACGCGGCATATCGTCAGGCGCTGAAAAGCGCGCAGGCCAACAGCACCGAGATGATTGCCGCCATTTCTGGCCGATCGGCAAGATGTCTCACCAACGATTTTTGCCAGCTGGCGCGCGAGTTCGCGCAGGATGCCATTCCCCCTTATCCACTCACCTACGCGCTGGGCAAAGCGCTCGCTGCTGCCGCCGCCGCTAAAGGCGCGCACGGCTTTGGCGCGCAGTGGGCCGGGCAGGGCGCCGCGCTGGCGCGGGAAATGCCGGCGGCAGAATTAATTAACACGCTGGTGGCGGAGTGGCAGGCGGCGTAACGCAGCTTATCTGCTGCGACAATCTCTATGGTTGAGGAGACGATGATGACAAACCCAGCTGGGATAAATCCCGGAGAACAGGTCGTTTTATACGACGGCGTATGCAAACTGTGCAACGCGTGGGTGATGTTTCTCCTGCGTCATCGCATTCCACGCCATGTACGTTTTGCGGCGGTTCAGAGTGAGCAGGGGAAAGCGCTATTACGTTTTGTCGGTCTGCCAGATGAAGATATTCGCACCATCGTTTTGATTGATGGGCAAAATCATTGGCTCCGTGCGCAGGCAATTTTCCGCATCATGCATTATATGCCGTGGCCGTGGCGCGTTTTGTCTGTCGTGAGGTTTATGCCTGACGTTATCAGCAATTATTGTTACGACCGCATTGCGCTAAATCGCTATCGGCTTTTTGGTCGCTACAACGAGCATTACCCCATTAAATCCGATTATCACGGACGATTTTTAGACCAGTAAAATCGTCCGTTAATCCTCGAAACGGAACGCTTGCTGCGAAATGGTTTTAGCCATCATCGATTTAATCCATTCCGTAGGTTCCCGTTTACCGCTGCGTTTGTGTGAATAGATTTTCACGGTGAACCTTGGCGCGGGAAACGGCAGCCTGAATGAGGTCACATCGGCGGCCTGTTTGATTTTACTGGCAACGAAAGACGGGATCGCCATCAGCAATTCACTTTCCGCGATAATAAAGGGCGCACTCAGCATCGATGGCGTTCTGATGGCGATGCGGCGTTTAAGGCCAATGCGCGCAAGATGGGAATCCAGTAATCCCTGTTTTTCATTCCACGGCGTAACCACCAGATGCCCGGCGGCAAGATAGTCGTCAAGATTCAGACTGCTGCGTCGCGCATTGGCAATCACCATAAATTCATCACTGAATAAATCGGTCTCTTCGAGATCGGGATGATGCATGCTATCCGGCTCGCTAAAACTCAGCGCCATATCGATTTCACCCGCCAGTAATTCAATCAGCGCCGGATTATGCGGCAAATGGCAGAGTTCAAAACTCAGATTGGGTGCCGTATCAGTCAGCGCATGCATCAGCCGCGGAAAGACACAAAAAGCGGTGTAATCCGTTACCGCAATTCTAAAACAGTCATCACTGGTCAGCGGATCGAAAGGCTTCAGCGGACTGAGATGCCGATTTAACCCGGATAGCGTTTCGGCAATATAGGGCGCCAGCTGGCAGGCATAAACGCTGGGACACATTTTGTGGCCTTCGCGGTAGAACAGCGGATCTTTAAAAAACTCACGTAATCGGGACAGCGCGTGGCTTAACGCGGAAGTACTCAAACTGAGCTCAATCGCCGCCAGCCTGACCGAACGATGTCTGAAAACTGCGTCGAAAACGGGGAGGAGATTCAAGTCCAGTCGACGCAGCACATGATGCATGAAATTCACCTATCATTGATTTTATTGCACTTATTTCATCGAACAATACCCATTATGCTGGGCAGCATCAATCTGATTAAATAAGAAATAATGCATGAAGATGACTATTCGGCCAGCCAATCCTGATGACGCGGACGCCATTTACGACATGATTGCTGAGTTGTCGGTTTATGAACATGGATTACAGTCGTCATCAACTACCGTGGAAGAGATCAGATCGACGCTATTCAATCCCGAAAGCCATAGCGAAGCGTTGATGTGCGAGATTGATGGCATAACCGCCGGGTACGCAGTGATTACCCGCAGCTACTCGGCGTGGCTGGGGCGGCGCGGACTCTATATGGAAGACTTGTACTTCTCGCCCAATTTTCGCGGCCTCGGTGCAGGCAAAGCGCTGCTGCAGTATGTCGCGCAGCACGCGGTCAATCATCAGTGCAACCGCATTGAGTGGAGTGCGTTAGATTGGGATCAGTCGGCCAGAGAGTTCTATCTCAGTATTGATGCGCTGCCGTTAAATGAGTGGGTGCGTTATCGGCTCGACGGGGCGGCATTAGAGAAATTTGCTGCCGCCACGCCGCAATAGTTCTCTGCCACAAAAGGCCCGCCAAAATGGCCTAATGCTCATGTCAGCCAGGCCAACGACGAGTGTGCAGGCCGGTGGCACTTTTGGGCCGGCTGTCCTCGCGCCGCTAACGCGGTTCCTTCACTTCGCTCGTCAGCCTAACGGACCGGCGAAGACGGGACTTCCCTGTCCCGGCTTCGCCTTTCGCCCGCGTCCTGCGGGCTCTCCTGGCTTCCTCGCTTCGTTCAGCGCTGCGAATTGCCGGCCCCAAATTGCCCCCGGCCCGCTTCGACGCTTCAGTGCGTGACGCAGCAGATGTGTCAGAGCCCGCACGATTAATGCAGCCCTTAAGCCAAACTCTTTCATAACTGACAAGTATTAGGCCAAACCGGCCGATTAATGTTATTCCCGTTAAAGCGATTGCAGGAACGTCAGCAGATCGGCGTTGAGCTGATCGGTATGCGTTACCGCAAAGCCGTGCGGTGCGTTGTCATACACTTTCAGCTGCGCGCCGGCGATCATTTCGGCGGCAACTTTCCCGGTGGTTTCGAACGGCACGACCTGGTCGTTGCTGCCGTGAATCACCAGCGTCGGCACGTCGATTTTTGCCATATCAGGACGGAAGTCGGTTTCCGAAAACGCGGTAACACAATCAATCGTCCCTTTCAGTGACGCCAGCAGCGCAATATTCAACGTCTGCGTCAGCGCGCCTTCTGAAACCGTTTGACCGGCGTTGGTGCCGTAAAACGGTGTCGCAAAATCACTGATGAACTGCGCGCGATCTTTACGTAAGCCCTGACGGATGCCTTCAAACACCGACAAATCGACGCCTGCTGGATAATCATCGGCCTTGCCGAAGATCGGTGTCACCGCGCCCAGCAGCACTAAGCTATCCACGCGCGCTGTGCCGTAATTGTTGATGTAGCGCGCCACATCGCCGCCACCCATTGAGAAGCCCACCAGCGTCACGTTTTGCAGATCCAGATGGCTAATCAGGTCGTTAATATCCGATGCAAAAGTATCGTAGTTGTAGCCTTCCCACGGTTGATCGGAACGGCCAAAGCCGCGGCGGTCAAAAGCGATAACGCGATAGCCTTTCTCCGCCAGGAAATTCAGCTGGCTGTCCCACATATCCCCGTCGAGCGGCCAGCCGTGACTGAATAGCACCGGCTTGCCGGTACCCCAATCTTTGAAATAGATCTGCGTACCATCCTGCGTCTTAAATGTGCTCATGTTTCGGCCTTATTAATGTCGATGAATGAAAGCGCCTTATTCAGGTGCCACGAGATAACGAATTTCCGGAAGTTCCGTGCCTTGATGGAATGCCAGCACGCGGTTCTGAATCTTTTGATCGTTCATGGTGTAGCGCTCGCGCTGACGCAGATGCTCCATCCATGAGCCAACCACAAAGGTCTCGACAAACATGTCGGGTTGCAGCATGTCCTCATACAGAGACCAGTTCAGCGCGCCGCCACGCCGTCTGACGCGACGCATATCCTGCATGCACACCGCAAAGGCATGCGCATCACTGCGGTTGATCTGATAATGATAGCTGACCATCACCGGCCCGCGATCGTGACGAATCTCCAGCTCGGGCAAGGGATCGCTGACCGTGCTGAGGTCGAGGTTCAGATCCGGATCCTGATCCAGCCGCCAGCGCAGCACCGTCAGGCTCGCCAGCAGCATGCCGACAGTGGCGACAGTCAGTGACAATGGAATGCTGAATGTCGATGCCAGCTGTCCCCAAATGGCGCTGCCTAACGTCATCGAGCCAAAAAACACCGTCAGATAGACCGCCAGCGCCCGGGCTTTCACCCATTTGGCGGCACTGCGCTGCGCGCCAAGATTGAGGGTGGAAAGCACTGCAATCCACGCAAAGCCGGTAAAGAACTCGAACGCATTCAGCAACCAGAGGTGACGAATAAACGCCAGCGCCAGCAGAGTGATGGCAAACATCAGGCTCGCCAGCACCATCAGCTGATCGGGATTAAAGCGTTTGCGCATACGCGGCAACAGCAGCGCGCCGCAAATCGCGCCGATGCCGATGCAACCCAGCATAATGCCGTAGCCGCCGGGCCCGAGGCCCAGTTCGCGTCGAGCCACCAGCGGTAACAGCGCCCAACCGGCACTGCCAAACACAAAGAAAGCGATGGTGCGCACTAGCACATTGCGCAGTACCGGCGCAGCATGCACATAGCGCACGCCGGCACGCACCGCCGGGAAGAAGTGCTCCGGCGGCAAACGCTGCACGCTGGGCTGTGCTTGCCACACATACAGCACCAGAAACACGCCGAGTACCGAAAGCGCATTCAGCAGAAACACCATCCACGGACCGGCAAACGACAGAATCAGGCCGCCGAGCGCCGGGCCGATAGCGCGACTGATGTTAATGCCGAGCGAGTTAAGCGCAATCGCCGGGCCGAGCTCCTCCTTACTGACCAAATCCGGCACGATGGCCTGGAAGGGCGGAGAACTCATGGCCGCGCCGGTACTCAGCAGGAACGCCGCAATCAGCAGCACCATCGGTGTGACCAGGTCTGCCCAGGAAAGGAATGTCAGGCTCGCGGCGGCAATAAACACCCAGATTTGCGAGAACAGCAGGTATTTACGCCGGTCAACGATATCCGCCATCACGCCAGACGGCAGTGCAAACAGAAACATCGGTAAGCTGCTGGCGGCCTGCACCAGCGCCACCGAGAGCGGATCGGCGCTCAGTGTCAGCATGGTCCAGTTAACGCCTACGTCGTTCATCCATGAACCGACATTGGATACCACGGTAGCGATCCACAGCATGCGGAACACGCGCTGGCGCAGCGGCTGCCATGGTGAAACCGTCTGCGAAACGGGCGGCAGATCCGCCTCGGGGATGTCATGAATGTCATTAACCTGCGCCATGAACAACCTCCGAAACGCCGCCAAACACGCGCCAGCGACCGGGGCCGGTCAGCGCCAGCGTGGTGAAAATGGTCAGCAGCAGCCAGCCAAACTGTCCTTCCGCTATGCTCCAGTTGGGATGGACGAACAGCATCGCCACCAGCAGCACGCCGATAATCGGCAGGCAGGCGAGGCGGGTAAACACGCCGAGCAGGATAAACAGCGGGCAGACCACTTCAGCAACGATCGCCGCCAGCAGGCTGAAGTAGGCACCCAGGCCAAAGGGATCCTCGATACGCGTCAGTTCTTCACTGAAATGGAACACCTTCGGCAAGCCGTGCACGTGCAACAACAGCAGGCAGCCGGTAAGGCGCAGGAAGAACAGCCCCGCATCAATGCGAGGCGGCTGTGAGAGTGAATGTTTCATGGTTTAGAAGGCGAAGCAGCTGCAGCCGAGCGCGCCCCAGAAGGCGTTCTCTTCCGAAACCGGCAGGTTGGCGCCGCGCGCAATCTCGTGAGAATGCGTATGCACGCCGCACGGGCCGCTGCAGTGATGCGCTTGCTGCATCATGCCCACGCGTGTGGTGGCGGTCGGTGGCGCACTGCGATAGTGGCCGGGAACCTTGACCACCGGCGACCATTCCGGCAGCACCGGAATGAGGGGCGGCGCTTCCGAGCTGAAAGCGCCGGCGGCATAAACGATATTTCCGTCCACCACGGTCAGCACCGACTCAATGCCTTTGATCTCCTCTTCAGGCACGCTGAAGTAGTCTTTGCTCAGCACCACCATATCGGCCAGCTGACCGATTTTAATCTGGCCTTTTTTACCTTGCTCGCTGGAGAACCAGGCGCTGCCCTGCGTCCATAACATCAGCGCCGTATCACGATCGAGGCGCGCGTTGACGTCGTACATCTGCATGCCGCCCACAGTGCGTCCCGATACCAGCCAGTAAAGCGCGGTCCACGGGTTATAACTGGCCACGCGCGTCGCATCGGTTCCTAAACCCACCGGCACGCCGGTCTCCAGCATGCGCGCCACCGGCGGTGTATGGCGAGTGGCCTCAATGCCGTAACGCTCGGCAAAGTACTCGCCCTGGAACGCCATGCGATGCTGTACGGCAATGCCGCCGCCCAGCTCTTTGATGCGGTCAAGGTTACGCTGCGTCACGGTTTCGGCGTGATCGAAGAACCAGTGCAGGCCGTTGAACGGAATGTCGCGGTTCACTTTTTCAAACACATCCAGCATGCGGCTGATCGATTCATCGTAAGTGGCGTGCAGGCGGAACGGCCAGCGATGTTCCACGAGATGACGCACCACACGCTCCAGCTCATCTTCCATGCCGGGCGCCAAATCCGGACGCGGTTCGAGGAAATCTTCAAAATCGGCGGCGGAAAACACCAGCATTTCACCGGCACCGTTGTGACGGAAATAGTCGCTGCCCTGGCCCGGCGTCAGCATGTCGGTCCACTTCTCGAAGTCTTCCAGCTCGTGGCCCGGACGTTGGGTAAACAGGTTGTAGGCGATACGCAGCGTCATCTGCTTTTTCTCATGCAGCTCGGCAATGACTTCGTAATCTTCTGGATAGTTCTGGAAACCGCCGCCCGCATCAATGGCGCTGGTCAGGCCGAGGCGGTTCAACTCGCGCATAAACTGGCGGGTGGAATTGACCTGCTGCTCCAGCGGCAGTTTTGGCCCTTTCGCCAGCGTGGCGTAAAGGATCATGGCGTTCGGGCGCGCAATCAGCATGCCGGTCGGGTTGCCATTGCTGTCACGCTGGATCTCGCCGCCCGGCGGATTGGGCGTGTCTTTGGTGTAGCCGACGACCTTCAACGCGGCGCGGTTGAGCAAGGCGCGATCGTACAGATGCAGGATAAACACCGGCGTATCGGGCGCGGCTTCGTTGATCTCATCCAGCGTCGGCATGCGACGCTCGGCAAACTGAAACTCGGTCCAGCCGCCTACCACGCGCACCCACTGGGGTGACGGCGTGCGCAGCGCCTGTTCTCTCAGCATCCGCAGCGCATCGGCGATCGAGGGCACGCCTTCCCAGCGCAGTTCGAGGTTGTAATTCAGGCCGCCGCGGATCAGGTGCAGGTGGGAATCATTCAGGCCGGGAATGGCGGTATGGCCTTTGAGGTCAATCACTTTGGTGCCTTCGCAGTGATGCTGCATCACGTCGGCCAGGCTACCCACTTCGAGAAATTTGCCATCGCGCATCGCCACGGCCTCGGCAATCGGGTTGCCGCGATCGACGGTATGAAATCGCCCATTGGTCAAAATGATGTCTGCTTTGCCTAACGTAACCATAAAATCTCCTGAATAAGAGGTCCTGCCAATTTCGCAGGTGAAATACTGGGTGGGATTATGTTCAGGCGGTGCGGAAAGCGTCTAGTTATACAAAAGGATAGGTATACCTTCGTATAGTTATACCTATAGATAATGGTTCGTGTGCCCAAAGGTTCTTACACTGCGCCCAGACATTCACCTCAATGGGCATACAAAAATGACAACCAGTAAATTAGAAGTACTGACGCCGCACAACTGCCAGATCATCTTCATTGACCAGCAGCCGCAAATGGCGTTTGGCGTGCAGTCCATCGACCGTCAGGTATTGAAAAATAACGTGGTCGCGTTGGCAAAAGCGGCGAAGGTGTTCAACATTCCTACCGTACTGACCACGGTGGAGACCGAGAGCTTCTCAGGTAACACCTTCCCGGAGCTGCTGGATGTGTTCCCCGGCCAGGACATTCTTGAGCGTACCTCGATGAACTCGTGGGATGACCAGAAAGTGCGTGATGCGCTGGCGGCCAACGGTAAGAAGAAAATTGTTGTTTCCGGTTTGTGGACCGAAGTGTGTAACAACACCTTCGCGCTGTGCGCCATGCTGGAAGGTGATTATGAGATCTACATGGTGGCTGACGCCTCCGGCGGCACCACCAAAGAAGCGCACGACTATGCCATGCAGCGCATGATTCAGGCGGGTGTGATCCCAGTGACCTGGCAGCAGGTGATGCTGGAGTGGCAGCGCGACTGGGCACACAAAGAGACCTACAACGCGGTGATGGATATCGCGAAAGAGCACTCCGGTGCTTACGGCATCGGCGTTGATTACGCTTACACCATGGTGCACAAAGCGCCATCGCGTCAGAAGAGCGAGCATCGCACGCTGGCACCGGTTGCTGCGCCCGTTCGCTAAATCGTCACCCAGGCGAGCGCTTACGGGCTCGCCTTTCTTTTTTCAAGGAGGACCGGTGAGTCCTTTACTGATTTCTCTGGCGGCGGGTGTGTTTATCGGCCTGATTTACGCCTTGCTCAACGTGCGATCGCCGGCGCCGCCCGCCGTGGCGCTGGTGGGCTTGCTGGGCATGATTGTGGGCAGTTCGCTGGGTGGAAAATTGACGCATCCCGTAGCGCCCGTCGATAAAACCTCACGCGCGATGGCCGCTGACAGGCCGCTACCTCCCGCCATGCTCACCGCAAAACAGGCGGGTTGAACATGCTGAAAACCTATGCGATATCGCTCTCGGTCGGTATTTTAGTTGGCATCATTTATGCCGTTATCGACGTCAATTCCCCAGCGCCGCCCGTGATTGCGCTGCTTGGTCTGTTTGGTATGCTGGTCGGCGAACAGATTATCCCGCTGTGTAAGCGCCTGATAAACCGTCAACCGGTCACGCTGGCCTGGTTTCGTCAAGAGTGTGTGCCTAAAATCAGCGGCACGCCGCCATCGAGTGACAAAACCTCCTGAGGACGCGCCGCAGGCAGTGAATAATAATGAAGGAACACAGCATGCAGCTGTCGCAGCGCATTGTCGTTGTTGATGATGAACGATCGGTTCGCAGTGGTTTGAGCAATCTGCTTCAGTCGGAAGGATACGCAACGCAGGCATTTGAGTCGGCTGAAGCGCTATTAGCGGACGAGACGGCGCTAAATGACGCTGCGCTGTTTATTATTGATGTTGAGCTCAAAGGCATGTCGGGCTTTGAGTTGTTCCGTGCGCTGGTACAGCGTCGCGAGAACCCACCCGGAATTATCATCTCCGGCAATGGCGATGAGAATATGCTCTGGTATGCCATCCATCTAGGCGCGATCACCTTTATGCGAAAGCCCATTGATATCGACCTGCTGTTTGAACATATCCGTCTGGCGTTTTCCTCCCAGGCAGCGCGCCAATGAGCACGCTTTTCCTGTCGTTAAATATCGCGGATGACGCGGCGCTGGTGCTGGCGGATGACATCGTTTTCACCCCGCTGGCGCAGGAAGGGCAGGTTGAGTGGATCGAATGCCGTCACCCGATCTCCGATGAACGCTTCGTGCTGGCCACGGCGGCGGCCGAAGAGGCGGAGTTTCCGGTAACGCAACTGCTGAAAAATGAGTATGCGCTGCGCGCCTTATTAGCAGAAAGCTGGGCGCGAAAACCGCTGCGCCACACCTTATATCAGGGGCGCTACGCCCTGATTTATCCCGCGTTTCGCTACCAAACCCTGGCGGATTATCTGCGCCTGCCAGCGGGTAAAATTCAGAAGTTCATCAGCTGCGCCGTGCTGCTGTGTAATGCGCTCAGCAAGCTGCATGAGCAAGGTTTGGTGCACGGCGACATTAAACCGGCCAATTTCTTCTTTACCGATCAAGGCGACGTGGTGCTGGGCGGCTTTGGCCTGGCGTTTATCGAAGCGGACTCACAGCAGCCGCTGCGCGCCTCAGTGACCGGCGGCACGCTGGCCTACATGTCGCCCGAGCATACCTCGCGCACCGCGCACGCGGTCAGCCGGGTCAGCGATCTCTACAGTCTGGGCATCGTGCTTTACGAATTACTCACCGGCAAGCTTCCCTATGGCAGCGCTGAAGGGGGCGCGGCTGAATGGGTGCACCATCATATTGCCTCCGAAGCGCTGCCGCCGCACCGGCTGCGCAAAGATGTGCCGCTGGTACTCTCATCCCTCATTTTACGCCTGCTAACCAAATCGCCGGAGCAGCGTTATCAAACCGTCGAAGGCGTGCTGGCCGATCTGCGCCGCTGTGAATCCAACCTGATGCCTGACGGCGTAGTTGAATCCTTCGCGCTGGGCTTACAGGATGTGCCAACCACAACGCTGTTATCCGATGTGCTGTACAGCGACCATGCTCAGGCCAGCGAGATGCTGGCGGCGTTTGATGAGGTGTGCAGCAGCGGGAAACACTGCATGGTGGCGATTAGCGGCGCGTCCGGTGCCGGAAAATCGGCGCTGATGGCCTCGGCGCTTAAAATCCTGCGGGAAAAAAACGCGCTGCTGACGGTGACCAAAGCCGACCAGCACTCGCCCATTTTGCCCTACGCGGTATTTACCTCGGCGTTTCGATCGCTGACGCTGCATCTGCTCGGGTTGCCCGCCGAAGAGCTGGCGCGCTGGAAAACACACATCACGCGCCAACTGGGGAATTATGTTGGGCTGGCCGTTAATCTGGTGCCCGAACTGGGCATCTTGCTCAACCACAAAGCCAGCGTGCAGGCGGATGCACGCTCGTTAGATGCACGCAATCGCCTGAATCTGGTGGCCTGCAGCCTGGTGAAAGCCTTTACGGTGCCGGGGCGGCCGCTGATCCTGCTGATTGATGACGTGCACTGGGCCGATCAGGCGACCTTGCAGCTGCTACAGAATTTGCTGCGCTCCAGTGAAGATATTCCCTTATTGCTGGTGATTTCTCATCGCGATCGCGCCTCGTTGTCCTGTCCGACGGTGGTTGCCAGCCTGGAGCGCATTCGTGCGGCGGCCACGCGCATTGTGGATATCACGCCCGAGCCGCTGTCGGTGAAAAATATCGCCAGCTGGCTGGCCGGCATTTTTCACACGCGCAGCGCGGAGACCACCGAGCTGGCGCAGATCATCCATGAAAAAACCGCCGGGAATCCGCTCGCCACGCGTGAGTTTTACCGCCAGGCGGTGCGCGATCACCACATCACACACGCTGCATCCCATAAATGGACCTACAATCCGCACGCGTTGAGAAACTGCCATTACACCGCGAACGTTGCCGCCAGCGTGCTGCAACAGCTGCAGTTGCTCGCGCTGCCGCTGCGCCAGCTGCTGGGCCGATTGGCCTGTATCGGCAGTAGCGGCGATCTGCCGGTGTTGGCCGGCATCCTCGATACGACGCTTAGCGCCCTTCACGCCACGCTGCGCCCTGCGGCTGAGGCCCGGCTGATCTCGCTGACCGATCACAGCTACACCTTTATGCATGACAGCATGCATGAGGCCGCGCTGAAGTTGCTTTCGTCGGCGGCAAAAGATGATTTTCACTTTGCCGCTGCGCGCTATTACATGCAGGCCGCGCGCCAGGATAACGCGCATGCGCTGCTGTTCAGTGCCGCGCATCACACTATCACGCTGCAAAATCGCGCACTTTTAGCGCCCGAAGCCGCTGCGTTTAGTCTGCTGTTACTAAACGCCACCCGACGCGCGAAAATTATGGGCGATTACGCTTCCGCGCTGCGTTTCTTACACGCTGCCCGAGCGCTCAACGCAGCGTCAGGCGCGGAGGAGAGCGGCCCGTTTTTGTTTGAGCAAGCAGAGTGTGAGTTTTTAAACGGCAACTTATCGGGCGCGCTGGCGTTGAGCTCTGAGATTCTCGCCACGCCCGGTGTGGTCACCGATAAAGCCGAAGCGGCGACGCTAATTGCTGAAATTCATATGCGTCAGTCCGACAGCCAGCTGGCGCTGGAAACCGCGCTGGCCTGGCTGGCGGTGTTTGACATTCATCTGCAGCGCTATCCGGATAAAGCCGAGTGCGATGTCGCCAGGCAACGGTTGAAAAAAGAGGTTGGCAAAAATCCCTATACGCGCTTCCGTTCCCTGGCGCGAGTGACCTGCCATAAAACCGAAGCGGTGATGAACCTGATGGCCAGCGCCAGCACCTTCGCCGCTTTTATCAGCCCACGGCTGCAGTTCATTATCCTGTGCAAACTTCTGCATCTGACGATGGAGAAGGGCATTAGCGGTGCCTCCACGCTGGCGCTGGCCTGGTACGGCGTGGTGTGTGGCGATCAGTTCAATGAATACAGCCGTGGATTTGCCAGCGCGCTGCTGGCCCGCGAGCTGGTGTATAAGCACGACTTCGTTAGCTACAAAGCGCGCACGCTGATGCCGCTGGACCAGGTGAGCGTCTGGACCATGCCGCTCAGTTACGCCATTGAGTGCGCTAAAGCGACTTTTGATGTGGCGGTTGATATTGGCGATCGCACGTCGGCGTGTCTGGCGCTGCGTCATCTCACCATGAATTGCCTGGCGCGCGGTGACCATCTTGATGGCGTGCATACTTCGATCATGCGCGGCATGGTCTATGTGCGCAAAGCGCAGTATCGCGATGTGGAAGTGATACTCGGCATGCAGCTGGATTACGTGATGTTCCTGCGTAAGCCAGCCGGTGAGACCTTGTCCGGCGATGATTTCCATGCGCCCGCGCTAAATGTGGTGCAACCCGAATACGCCATTGAACCGCTGTTTTTGATGCAGTTCTGGACGCGGCTGTATAAAGGCATGGCGCACTTCTTTGCCGGTGAGTATGCCGCCGCTCAGCGCCAGTTCAGCGACGCTGCGCCGCTCACAGACGTGATTCCCGGCCATGTGCATATGCTGGATTTCCATCTCTACAGTGCGCTTTCACTCAGCATACCGCTGCAACCGAATGAGCTTGATGCCACGCAGCGGCAGCAACTGCAGCGCCATCTTGAAAGAATCATCACCTGGGCAACGGAGAACCCCGGCACCTTCGCCGACAAAGAGGCGCTACTGCGCGCCGAACTGCTCAGGCTGGAGGATAACAGCGGCGCGGCGCTGGAGCAGTTTGAAAAAGCCATTGAGCTGTCGCGCAAAGGGCAGTTTCATCCGATCAACGGTCTGGCATGCGAACTGGCCGCGCGCTGCGCCAGTGCGCGCGGCATGGCGTTCGCCGCCGAGGGCTACATCAAAGGCGCGCTTGCCGCCTGGGATCGCTGGGGCGCGGGCGCCAAGGTGCGCCAGCTTGAAATGCACTATCCGCATCTGGCGGCGCACCCGCCGCAGAGCGCGTTAAACACCGTGACCTTTGAGCAGAGCGCGGTGATCAGCGACCTGCAAAGCCTGGTCACGGCGATGCGCGCATTGACCGAAGAGATCAATCTTGATCGGCTGATCCATATTTTGATGATGATGTTGGTGGAGCGCGCCGGCGCGCAGCACTGTATTTTGATCCGCCTCATCGACGGCAATGTGCCGGAAATTCAGGCGCGCGCCTCCTCCACGGTGGAGGGCGTCAGAGTCAAAATCGTTAATGAACTGCCGGTAGCGACTGATTTGCCGCTGTCGATTCTCTCGGCGGTGATCCGCACCGGACAGGAAATCCGTACCGGTCGGCCGGAAGTGTTTAGCCCGTTTAGTCAGGATAACTATCTGGTTGCCTCTGGCGCGGCAGTGATGTGTGTGCCGATGTTCCGCCAGGCGCAAATGGTGGGCGTGCTCTATCTGGAAAACCGGCTGATGCCTGATGTTTTCACCGCGGAGCACTCGCGCATTGTCTCGATGTTAGGCGCGCAGGCTGCGGTTTCTCTGGAAACGGCGCGGCTGTATGCCGAGCTGGTGGAGGAGAACATCCAGCGGCGGAAAATTGAAAAACAGCTGCGCGCCAGCCAGACATCCCTGATGCTGGGTGAAAAAATCAGTAATACCGGTACCTGGCACTGGCATCTTGAGCCGGATATCCAGCTGATATCGGACGAATATAAACGCATCATGGGGCTGCCCGCCGGGCAGGTGAGCACCTCGATGGCCGAGTTTCAGCGGCGGGTGCATCCAGACGATCTTCAGTGCCTGAAAGCGCTGATTGAATCCAGCGTGGCGCATGGCGTGAGCATGCAGGCTGAATTTCGTATCATCCGTGATGACGGCGAATGCCGTTATATCAAAGGCATAGGTGAGCCGGTGGAGAACTGGCCGGATGTCGCCGAATATTTCGGCACGCTGACGGATATCACCGCGCAGCGTCAGTCCGAAGATGCCGCCAGAATTGCCCAGGCCGAGCTGGCTCGCGTGGCGCGCGCCACCACGGTAGGACAGCTGACCTCATCGATCGCCCATGAAATCAATCAGCCGCTGATGTCGATTGTGGCCAATGCTGGCGCCAGCCTGCGCTGGTTGAAACGCGATCCGGCTCAGCTGGAGAAAGCCAGTGAAAGCATTGAGGAGATCATTAACGAAGGGCGGCGCGCTGGCGAAATTATTCGCGGCCTGCAGTCACTGACGCGCAATAATGTCGCGGAGTATGCATCGGCCAGGCTGCATCTGCTGGCGCGCGATATTTTAACCTTGTCGCGTCTGGAACTTGAGCGCCGCTCGGTGGCACTTGAACTGGATATTAAAGCGCCATGGGATGAGGTGTTTTGCGAGCGCGTACAGATTCAGCAGGTGCTGCTGAATCTGGTGATTAATGCCATTGAGGCGATGGCAGATAATGCCGGAGCGCGTATTCTGCGGCTCTCATCCTCCAATCCTGACGCGAATCATATTCGTATAGAGGTTGCCGACAACGGCAGCGGATTATCGGCAGAGGTTATCGGCAAGATATTTGACTCTTTCTACACCACCAAAGCGGAAGGAATGGGAATGGGCCTGACCATCAGTAATGAAATCATCAAACGTCATGGTGGTGTGCTGAGTGCGGAAAACCGCCCACAGGGTGGCAGCGTATTTAGCTTTACCCTGCCATTAAATCTGGGGAAATAGTTTATCTGATCCTCCCGCGCTATTTCGCGGGAGGAAAATCGGACCGTTATCACTTTAACGCGCGCGTTATTCATCTTGCAGTAAATGAAGTTTCTCAGCGGCTCTGACTAATTCTGATACTGAACGCACCGCCATTTTTTCCATTACGCGGCGTTTATGCACTTTTGCCGTAATTTCACTGATGCCCATTTCGGCGGCAATCTGCTTATTTAATAAACCGCGAATGACAAGCAGCATCAATTCCATTTCCCGTGGCGTTAAAGAGTGATAACGCCCGGTGAGTACAACTCTTTCCTGTGCGAGTGCTGCGCTTTTTTCGGCCAGCGCCATGGCAGCGGATACCACTTGTATCAGGTCATCCGGCATCACCGGCTTGGTGAGAAACTCAAAGGCGCCGGCCTTCATCGCGCGGACCGTCAGAGGAATGGTGCCAAAGCCGGTGAGGAAAATGGTGGGAATGGTGTATCCGCGTGCGGTGAGGTCGTGCGAGACATCAAAGCCGTCGAGGCCCGGCATATTCATATCGACAATTAAACAGCTCGGGGTGCGGTAATGCGGCTGATGTAAAAATTCAGCGGGGGAGGTAAAGGTCGAAATCAGGTAGCCTTCTGAGCTCAGCAGATTTTGCAGCGCGTTGATGACAGCGGGGTCATCGTCAACAATATAAATCGTTCTATCCATAAAAACTCATTCAGACTCTTACGAGTTCTATTCACTACATGCGCGCTAATATACCCGCAAAATAGTGCTGTAGGAATGGCGAAAAACGTATATGTGAATGTGATTATCTGCTGCGCTGTTAGGCCTAAAAAGGGTGAGGATGAAAAGCCATGCACTCACCCGCTATTCTTAAGGTAATAAATGCGTAACCTTAAGGTTCATCAATCCGCGATACCCTCAAGGTGGTTTGTTCGCCACGCCCATACACTTTTCCACTCACGCGGACTTTATCACTGGCTGAATAGGTTTTCTCTTTGAAGGCCGGCTTCTCAGCATTAATGATAATCGTGCCGGTATCATCGCGGAATTTGTAGCTATCACCTTTCAGCTTTTCAATAATATGGCCTTCGAGCGTGACATAGCCGCCCTGACGGAAATCACGAATACGTGAAATCGGGGTTTGTGCGGTGTCTTCCGATCCTTTATAACCGGCATCCTGATTCTTCTGCGGCGGTGCTGTTTCACCTGATTGGTATCCGCCTTCCGCTGCGCTCACGCCAACGCTGAACATCATGATTACTGAAGCTAAAACAACCTGTTTCATACGCTCTCCATAGATTTTCCTGCTGACACGATGTTAAGTCTGGCACAAATATGCGCGACTGCACGACAAACGCAGCGGTAATTGAAAAAAGCACAACTGACTTATTTATGCCAGGGTATGTAGACGCGGTTTTTATTTCTTTGGCTAAGCGCGACGTTAAATTAGCGCCGTGCTTATCTGCTCATTCGAATTAAGAGTGCTCGCCACTCAGGAAAATAAATTATGAAAGCTATCGTCTATAACGGGCCTTTTGATGTCTCGGTTAAAAATGTTCCTGATGCAAAAATTGTGCGTCCTACCGATGCGCTTATTCGTATTACCACCACCAATATTTGCGGTTCCGATTTACATATGTACGAGGGGCGCACCAGCTTTGAACAGGGACGCATCTTTGGTCATGAAAACCTTGGCGAAGTGGTGGAAGTGGGGAGTGGCGTCGAGCGACTTAAGGTTGGCGATTACGTTTGTATGCCGTTCAACGTCGGCTGTGGTTTCTGTGAAAATTGTGAGAGAGGGTTAACCGGTTTCTGTCTGACCGCCAACCCCGGCACCGCAGGTGCGGCCTACGGCTTTGCTGAAATGGGTGAGTGGGAAGGCGGTCAGGCCGAGCTGCTGCGCGTGCCGTTTGCCGATTTTAACTGTTTGCTGCTGCCACCGGATGCGGTGGAGAAAGAGGAAGATTATGTGATGCTGTCAGACATTTTCCCCACCGGCTGGCATGCGACCGAACTGGCAGGCCTGCGACCGGGCGATAGCGTCGCCATCTACGGTGCGGGCCCGGTAGGCTTGATGGCCGCGCATTCGGCGATCATCAAAGGCGCGTCGCAGGTGTTTGTGGTGGATACGCACCCCGATCGCCTGGCGCTGGCGGAGCAGATGGGCGCAACGGGCATCAATGCCGTGGGCGACGCAGCGGTGCAGCAAATCCTTGATCTAACGGATGGACGCGGCACGGATTGCGGTTGTGAATGCGTGGGTTATCAATGTTGTAATCAGCATGGACACGAAGATAACAGCGCCACCATGAACAGCCTGGTCGCCTCCACCAAAGCCACCGGCGGCATTGGCGTGGTGGGCGTGTTATCCCGCAGGATCCCGGCGCGGCCAGCGAGTTAGCCAAAGTGGGTAAAATGCCGTTCGATTTCGGCAGCTTCTGGTTTAAAGGGCAGTCGATCCGTACCGGCCAGGCCAACGTCAAAGCCTATAACCGGCAGCTCGCGCGATTGATTGCCACCGACAAAGCGCATCCGGCGAGCATTATTTCTCATCGACTGTCGCTGGCCGAAGGCCCCGAAGCGTACCGCCATTTCGACGATCGTGATGCGGGCTGGACTAAGGTGATTTTGAAACCTTAACGCATTCATAGCGCCTGTTTCGCCGCATGATATTTTTGGTCGCCATTAATGGCGACCCTGTGGAGGGTGCGAAAATAATTGAAATAAAGCGCAACGGTATTTATCAGGATTAATCTTATTAATAAACCATTAAAGCTACCTTTCGGTTAAAATATCCTCGCTTTACATTCTCCTCATTAATCTCTTTAAACATCATTTCTAAACCAGACGAAATATAAATGTTTTTATGCTCTACAGTTAATAGGGTCTTAACTGGAGGAGCATGTCACATGTCGAAAGATAAAAAAGAACAGAATTTAACCCATACCGCGCCGCATAAAGGGCCAGAAACCTCTGAGCCAGGATTAGGTGATTTAGCACCGCAAGGCGGTGGACATAAACCTGCCGCTGAACCGACGCCGCCGGGCAAGCAGCCTACCGCGCCCGGCAGCCTGAAAGCGCCCGCCACGCAAAACAGCAAACTTGAGCAGCTCGATGAGTACCGCAAAAATGGCGAAAACGCCGACCTGACCACTAATCAGGGCACCCGCATCGCCAACGATCAGAACTCGCTGCGTGCCGGTTCGCGCGGGCCCACGTTGCTTGAAGACTTCATCATGCGTGAAAAAATCACGCATTTTGACCATGAACGCATTCCTGAGCGTATCGTTCATGCGCGCGGTTCGGCGGCGCACGGCTATTTCCAGCCCTACCGCTCGCTGGAAAAACTGACCAAAGCAGGTTTCCTCAGCGATGCCGAAAAAATCACACCCGTCTTCGTGCGTTTCTCCACCGTGCAGGGTGGCGCAGGATCGGCTGACACCGTGCGCGATATCCGTGGATTCGCCACCAAGTTCTATACCGATGAGGGCGTTTTTGATTTAGTCGGCAACAACACGCCAGTGTTTTTCATTCAGGATGCGCATAAATTCCCGGACTTCGTGCATGCGGTGAAACCCGAGCCGCACAACGAAATCCCGCAGGGGCAGAGCGCGCACGACACCTTCTGGGATTATGTGTCGCTGCAACCTGAAACGCTGCATAACGTCATCTGGGCGATGTCGGATCGCGGCATTCCGCGCAGCTATCGCACCATGGAAGGCTTTGGCATCCATACTTTCCGCCTGATTAACGCCGAGGGTAAAGCCACCTTTGTGCGTTTCCACTGGAAACCGGTGGCGGGCAAAGCCTCGCTGCTGTGGGATGAAGCACAGAAGCTGACCGGCCGCGATCCCGATTTCCACCGTCGCGATCTGTGGGAAGCGATTGAAGCCGGTGACTTCCCGGAATATGAGCTCGGCCTGCAGCTGATTCCGGAAGAGGACGAGTTCAAATTCGATTTCGACATTCTCGATGCCACCAAACTGATCCCTGAAGAGCTGGTGCCGGTCGAACTGGTCGGCAAAATGGTGCTCAACCGTAATCCGGACAACTTCTTTGCCGAGACCGAACAGGTGGCGTTCCATCCGGGCCACATTGTGCCGGGGCTGGATTTCACCAACGATCCGCTGTTGCAGGGCCGTTTGTTCTCCTACACCGATACGCAAATCAGCCGTTTGGGTGGGCCGAACTTCCATGAGATCCCGATCAACCGTCCGGTTTGCCCGTACCACAATTTCCAGCGTCAGGGCATGCATCGCACGGAAATCGATACCAATCCGGCCAACTACGAACCGAACTCCATCAACAACAACTGGCCACGTGAAGTGCCGCCAGCGGCAAAAGAGGGCGGATTCGAGAGCTATCAGGAGCGGGTGGAAGGCAGCAAGGTGCGCGAGCGTAGCCCATCGTTTGGCGAATATTACTCGCAGCCACGGCTGTTTTGGCTGAGCCAGACGGCGGAAGAGCAGCAGCATATCATCGGCGCTTATTCGTTTGAGCTTAGCAAGGTAGCGCGTCCTTACATCCGCGAACGCGTGGTCGATCATCTGCTGCAGATTGACGTCACGCTGGCGCAGGCTGTGGCCACCAATCTGGGGCTGAAGCTGAGTGATGAGCAGCTCAACACCGTTCCGCCGAAAGATGTCAACGGCCTGAAAAAAGATGACAGCCTGAGTCTGTATGCGCAACCGAGCGGCGATATCAAAGGCCGTCAGGTGGCGTTACTGCTGAGTGACGGTGTGAAAGCCGCCGACGTGCTGGCGATTCTGCAGGCGCTGAAAGCGCAGGGCGTGCATGCCAAAATTCTGGCAGCGCACATGGGACAAGTGCTGGCGGATGATGGATCGGTGCTGCCGGTTGATGCCACCTTTACCGGTCTTCCTTCGCTGACCTTTGATGCGGTGATTGTGCCGGATGGCAATATCGATGCGTTGCTGCTGAGCGGTGATGCGCGCTACTTCCTGCTGGAAGCCTATAAGCATCTCAAAGCCATCGGTCTGAGCGGTGATGCACGCCGGTTTAAGGCGCAGTTCAACGTGCAGGACAATGAGGTCGAAGAAGGGCTGGTGGAAGATGTGAAAGCCGAGGGCACCTTTATGGCAGACTTCCTTTCTGTCATGGCATCCCATCGTGTCTGGTCGCGCAGCAAAAAAGCGCTGACCGTCGCAGCCTAATGCGCGGGGCGGAGTTGATTGCTCCGTCCCGTTTTCCCTGCATCTTAGGCAAAAAAAAGCCCGCTCGTTGCGGGCTGGTCGAGATGCATACCGAAGTGATCGTGTAAACGCGTACTGTGTGTTGCAGCCACTCAATGTGGTGAAACCAGATTACAGTAATATTTCGCAACTGGTCATAGGAGTTATCGATGGCCCGAAAAATAACCGCATTCGTCCACTGATGCGTGGTTTACCTGCTTAACTCTGTTGGTGGGGAAGACAGAGGACAACATGCAGTTTAAAAGAAAAATGGATAAGCCGGTTTCTTCTGACGGCGGTTTACTGAAAAGCATTGTGCTCTCTGGACTGCTGCTGTTGATCACCGTAGCCAGTATGAGTATCTGGACCTTGCGTGAAGACTGGCTGGCGACCGTGCGTCAGACCCAGGAATCCGCGATGAATCTGGCGTTATCACAATCGCGTCAGGCGGAAGACACCTTCCTGCAGACCGAGCTGTCGCTACGCCAGGTACAGCGTGATCTGCAGCTACAGCTGGCAACGCGCATTCAGGGCGCTGACCTGAGTAATACCATGCGCGAATTACAGCGCCGCTTACCGCAGTTACACGGCTTGTTCTACTACGATCAAGATGGCAAGTGGATCGCCACCTCCGCCCAACGCGCACCCAACAATATCAATAATTCCGATCGTGAATACTTCACTTTTCAGCGCCATAACCGGCGCAACAGCGTGCATATCGGCCCGGTGATCAACAGCCGCAGCACCGGTGATTTGGTCATCCCCGTTTCCCTGCGCGTCAGTGATGCCAGCGGTGGCTTTAAGGGCGTGCTGCTGGCCACCATCAAGGTCGATTTTTTCCGTCGCTTCTACAGCTATTACGAACTCGGTGCGCGCGATGTGCTGGTGTTGATGCTGGCTGACAGCACGGTGCTGTATGCGCGTCCGATGCCTGACAGTTACATCGGCAAAAATCTCTCAGCCAGCCCGCTGTTTCAGGAGATGCTGGCGAAAATGGATCGCGGCAGCGGGCAGTGGAAATCGGTGCTGGATGGCCAGGCGCGGATCTTTGGTTTTGCGCGTTCCGATCGCTATCCGATTATCGTCGCCGCCGGTTACAACAGTGACGATCTGTTCCATGTGTGGGTTAACCGTCGGGCGCAGGATATTCTGCTCAGCATTATCCTGCTGCTGACCATCTTGCTGCTCGGCGTCTTCCAGCTGCGTCAGGCGCGTAGCGTGTTGCGCTATCAGCAGGAATTGACTCAGCTGCGCGACGAACTGCACAGCGCCAACCTCGCCCTGAATCAACTCGCGCACGTTGATGGTTTAACCGGTCTGGCGAATCGAAGGGAGTTTGATCGTTTCCTGCATCAAGCGCTAGCCCACGCCGCCGCCAGCGGTAAACCGCTCACGCTGATCATGATGGATATCGATTTCTTCAAGCATTACAACGACACTTACGGCCATATCGCCGGGGATAAGTGCCTGAAAGCGATCGGTGAAGTATTAGCTGCCGTGGTGGCGCGGCGCTCCGATATCGCCGCACGCTATGGCGGCGAGGAGTTTGCGCTGATCCTGCCTGATACCCCATTCGATGAGGGCATGACGATTGCGCATCGGGTGGTTGAGGCGGTGCGGATCAGGCAGCTTGCGCATATTTCTTCGCCCAAAGGGCGGGTGACGATCAGTGCCGGCTGCGCCACCACTGCGACGTCTGCCACCCTCAGTGCGGTAAAACTGCTGGAGTACGCCGATCACGCCTTGTACCGGGCAAAGCGTGAAGGGCGTGATGATGTGAAAGGGATTAATATAGATGAATCGCAAGCGTAATTGGCTTATTCCACGGCGGGCAGCTGGTATTTGATATATTGACGCAGCGCCTCGTGCATCTGGCTATTCCTTTCGTCCTCTAAGCCGCGCTCTTCATATTCTTTCGCCAGTTGAATAATCACCTCATCATATTTCCCTTTGAAGGTGATGTTATTTACCGCCACCTGCTTAATCATTAACTCGCGCAAGGCAGCGACTTCAATCTGCAGCTGGTTTACCGTTGCTTCCAGCTCGTTTACGCGTTCTTCATTCGCCATAGATTCTCCGGATGTTATTAAGCTGTGGCCGTATCAGGGGCTGAATATCGCATTCGCATGCGTGTAATTCAAGCGTGAAGCGCTTACTTCGCTACTGGCAGATCCGCTCAGGGCTTGAGTCTGTGACGCGCTGCGAAAATAAAAAGCCAGACCTGTTTCCTGTTGAGAAACATATGATATGCTGTTCTCAGCAGGAAACGCGGAGACGTGACGTGATTAAAAGCTGGAAGCATAAGGGATTACAAAAGTTGTTTGAGAAAGGTGATATCAGCGGCGTCCAGGCGCAGGACGCAGAACGCATTCGGCTTCGCCTTCTGGTCATTGATGAAGCGCTCTCCACGGATGAATTCAGAAACTATCCGGGGTTTCGTTTTCATCCCCTGAAAGGGGACAGGAAAAACCTGTTTTCATTAACGGTCAGGGCTAACTGGCGTATCAACTTCGAATTCACCGACGGCGATGCCTATATTCTTAACCTGGAGGACTACCACTGATGGCAATGTTCAATCCCCCGCATCCGGGCGGTCTGATCACCGAATACATCGAAGATAACAATATTGGCTTGCGCGTACTGGCGAAAGAGCTTGGCGTATCAGCTTCAGCGCTGAGTAAAGTCGCCAGCGGTAAAGCATCGGTCAGTCCTGAAATGGCGGTGCGGCTTGAGGCGGGGCTGGGTATTGCGGCGCGCCTGTGGTTATCAATGCAGGCGGCATGTGACCTGCACAAGGCACGAGAAACCACGGACGTTTCCGGTGTCAATCTGCATCCGGGTATGAATGCCGCTTCTGAGGCGCACAGGGCAGCGAAGTAACGCACCCACGCCAGTTACCTGTACAAAACCGCGCTGGCTGGCGCGGTTTTTCTTTGGTCGGTTCAGACACCTTTAGACGAACCCGGTTCTGCGGTCGTGATGACGCTGTGTCAGGGACTGAAGAGTGTATTGACATGCGTGTAATTCAAGCGTGAAGCGCTTACTTCGCTACTGGCAGATCCGCCAGCCGGGTGGTGTAGGCCGGGGACAGCATCTCGCGCTTCATCGACCAGGGTTTCTGAATGCCTTGTCCGGCAAACCATAACGCACCGCGCTGGTGGGCATTCATCTTGTCGATCAGGGCCATTAATTGGTCACTATTGTGACGCGGCTGATATTCCGCAAACAGATCAAACTGCGCCACGCCATCGCTAAAGAAATCGCCCAGCATGACGCCGCCTTTCATATAACGCTTACCGGGCACCCAGATGCGATCTAAACAGTTGAGCGTGGCCTGAATAATATCGCGGCTGTCAGCGGTGGGCGTAATCAAGGTTTGGCTGGCCGCATTGGCATAATAAGGATGATGCGGATCGTGCGGACTGGTACGAATAAACGTCCCGATATGACGGCAATATTGCCGCTCACTGCGTAACTTCTCTGCGGCACGCGCCGCGTAATTGGCGATGGCCTCGCGCATATCCTGATATTCGGTAATGCGATCGCCAAACGAGCGCGAGCAGAGGATATTTTGCCGGTTGGGAATCACCTCTTCAAACGCCAGACAAGACTCGCCACATAATTCACGCACCGTACGCTCCAGCACCACGCCAAAGTGTTTACGGATCAGCGCGGTCGGGGTTTCAGCCAATTGCAGCGCGGTGGTAATGCCCATCAGGTTGAGCTTTTTCGATAAGCGCCGGCCCACGCCCCACACCTCTTCAACCTTGACCAGTTTCATCAACTCGCGCTGACGGTGGGGCAAAGAGAGATCCATCACGTTCTCGGCTTTGGTCCAGCGTTTGGCGGCCCAGTTGGCGAGCTTGGCGAGGGTTTTGGTCGGCGCAATGCCGACACCCACGCGCAAATGGGTGTCCTGATAAATACGGTCGCGAATGTCGCGGCCTAACTGTTCGAATGTCATGCAGGCGTTGATGCCGGTGACGTCAACGAAGGCTTCGTCGATGGAATACTCATCCACGCGCGTGGAGATCAGCGCCAGCGTCTCCATCACGCGGCGCGACATATCGCCATACAACGCATAGTTAGACGAGAACACCACCACTTTGTGGCGCATCAACTCTTCCCGATGTTTGAAGTAGGGCGCGCCCATCTTAATGCCCAGCGCCTTGGCTTCTCTGCTTAGCGAAATAATGCAACCGTCGTTATTCGACAGCACCACAATCGGCTTGCCGCGCAGATCCGGGCGAAACACCGTTTCACAGCTGGCGTAAAACGAATTCACATCCACCAGGGCAAACATCAGCGGCCTATGGTTTTAATCACGTGTTTAACGATGCCGAAGACTTCGAACTCATCGGCGTCAGGAATGGCGATCACCGCATGCGCGGTATTCATCGGTTTGAGATGCAGGTAAGGCTGTAACATCAGCTGTTTCACGGTGAACTCGCCGGAAAGCGAAGCCACCACAATGTCACCGTGTTTGGGTTTGAGCGAACTGTCCACCACCAGCATGTCACCCTCATTAATACCGATGTCGATCATCGAGTCACCGCTGACTCTAATGAAATAGGTTGAACTGGGGTGATCGACTAAAAAGTCGTTGAGGTCGATACGTTGTTCAACGTAGTCCTGCGCCGGGGACGGAAAGCCGCAGGGCACGCGGCTGATGAACAAAGGTAAGGCGAGAATAGCGCGGATTTCCGCGGGCTGATAAAACTGCATGGCTGCGATCTCAAATCGTCACTGTATATGTATACAGTAATGTCGAATAGGCAGTTTGATCAAGCCAGAACCCGTAATGATTTGCAAAACAGTTGGCAACAAAGGAAATTTATTTTGTGCCAAAGGGCTTGCCGCTGCGCTTAAATCATCATCCCCATGATCTGCAGGGTGCTCTGCTGTGAAGCGGTGATAAACGGAATGTCTTTGATGTGCTGCATACCAAAGGCTTCGTAGAACTTACGTGCACGCACGTTATCGCCTAACACTTCCAGCCACAGGTAGCCTTCACGCTTGTCGCGCGCCTCATTGATGATGCTCTCGAACATCCAGCGGCCGTAGTTTTTGCCGGTTTCTTCTGGATTGAGGTAGAGCTTGTTGAGCAACGCGCCGCTCATGCCGGAATCCGGCACTGGCGTGTTCCAGGTGACTTTGGCGAAGCCAATCGGCTTGTCGGTCTCGGCGATCAGCCAGCTCTCATTGGGCGCCGCGAGGCTGCTATTCAGCTCTGCCAGACCGTATTCCTTGTCGATAAAGGCATCCAGTTCGTCTGCGGAAACCCACATATGTTTGAAATGCGCACTGTAGGTCATGCGGCCCAGCAGGTGCAGCAGCTCTGCATCCTCTGCCGTGGCTTTGCGTATGGTGAACTCCATGCCAGATTTCCTTGCTTAATGCTTGTTATTAATCACGTCGTCGGTGCGAGCAGAGGCCACCGAAGGGCAGTTACCATAACGTGTTAGTAACAAAAACCCAAGATAACCAGAGCTGTCTGTTAACAAGGCGCCAGGCCGATGATCTATAATGAAGAGTGAGAAGCAAGCGTAAGCCCATATTCTCAGGAGGTAGAAGATGTCAGATTCGCAACCTAAAATTATCGGCGAAGCGGCCTATGCATTACTGGTGCGCCGTGAGGAAGTCAGCGTTTCCTCACTGCTGGCAGAGCTCGCGCGCATGGCGAGAAAAGAGCAAAACAGTCAACAGCAGCAGCGTATTGCCCAGGCGCAGCAATGGTTGCTCACGCACCGTCAACCGGCGGGCAGCGATAATCGCGTCCATTCAGCATTGCGCGGATTGAGTCGCCAGGAAGGCAGTGTCAGAATGCCTTCGGCCGATGCCGACGACAATTGACCATCCCAACCGGCTCACGCGTCGATGACTTTCGGCGCGGAGCGCACAGATTTGGAAATAAAAGCTTTCTAATTGTCCTAATTCACACTTCTTAGCACTTTTTGCAACAAAACCTGCCTGATATCTTGAGTAAGCTCCTTGTACAGCTTTTTGCTATCTGTACAACTTTACTTAGGTCAAATGATCTAACTTTTTCATTTATTGGGGTCAATTATGCGTCAGAACGGATACACGCCGAGTTCAGTCGAGGCCATTGCCAACTATTTCAGCAAAGCGTCGCTGCCATCGCAGCAGGAAACCTTGGGTCAGATCGTGGTTGAAATCTTACGCGAAGGCCGTAACCTCAACCGCAAATCGCTATGCACCAAGCTGCTGCGCAGACTGGAACTGGCCGCCAATGCTGAAGAAGAGCATCACTATCATCAGCTGATTGGCTTGTTATTTGAACGTGAAAGCTGAGAGCCAGTCAGACGTCAAACTTGTACAAGTATTAAAATTTTACTCTGAATACGCTCCCACACTGGTTTCGCCCCGCACCGGGGCGAAGCGGCGGTCAGAGATTCGTTATGAAAATTCTTTATGAATAGAAGTGAACACCAGAAAATAATCGATGAAATTATTGGCGAAGCGGCGCTGGCGCTGTTGCAACGTACGGGCCCGGTCAATACGCAAGCGCTGTTGAATCAGCTGATGCTGATGAAGCAGCAGAGCAACGACGAAGAGCAGCGTGCAGCGATTACTGCCGCCATCACCGATGTACGCAACAGTATTTCGGCGGGAAAAAAGCTGCGCGAAGAGCAGCCGCAAAGCGACAACGTTCTTCAGCTGTTTGGTAACAACCAACAGTCTGGTAACAATCGTAAACATTGACTGATTGGCTCGCGTTTAGGCATTGTAAATTCGAGCGTAGATACAATCACGGGACTGGAATCATGTCGGAAAATCACAACCTCTACGCTGCACTGCCTGACACCGAACTGGCAGAGCATTTTCGCAATGCAGACAGTACGTTAAGAAACGAAGCTGCCGTATTGGATAGGGTTATCCGCCACGTGCTGGCCACCGAAGGGCGCGTCAGTAATAAATCGATTATTCTCTGTTTGATTATGGCGCTGGAAACCGCAGAAGGTGATGCTGAAGCTGATGTGCTGCGCAAAACACTGGAAATTGTGGTGGGTTACACGCCTGACGACGCCTGATATTCCTCTCTGTCCCCCGCGCGGGGACAATGAATTAATCCTTTCTGGCGAGAGCTAATCGGCGCTTCGCTTTGCCAATATTAATTCTGTGCAACCAGGTGCGAAACTGTTTTAACTGGACGTGTGAAGCGACATCAGTTGAAAGCGTGCAAATATACAGCTGGCTTTGGGTATGATTATTAGTGCCGGTCGCGTAAATTTCGCTTTTATTATCACGCTGTTGCAGTTCAATTCCCGTGAAGTGTAAATTCCCCCACAGTTGTAAAGTGTCCTCGAACTTTTTAAAGTCCATCATGATGCCCTTATTATTTTGACTTATTATGGAATGTTGCTGGCTCCGTGCAACATAAAGCAATTGCACGATTAAGCCAGCATCTTTGAATAGTAAATTCAGGGATAGTCGCGTTTGGGCGCGGATTTTCGCATCCACTTGCGTTTATTACCGCTTTGCTTATCCATCGCTAATGCGCTGGCGCTGGCCGGATCAAACAGCGACAAACTCTCTATTTGATGCACCATAATCACTTTACGAAACTCAAGGGCACTTTTAGGTGCGGACGAGAAATCAATGTTGTGATTGTGGTACCACAGACTGTAATTATGCTCGATCGCCAGATTGAGCGTGCGTGAATCACGATAGCCGCTCAGCATCGGGATCAACACAATGTTGGCAGTGTTTGGATATTCAAAGGTCGCCGCGTGAATCATGCCGATATAGATACGGCGCGATTTCAGTGTGACCCACGCCAGCTCGCCTTCTTCCATACATTGCAATAGCAACTGTTCAATGCCGTTGGAGCGGGAAAGGCGTTGATACAACTCCTTGCGTCCACCGGCGTTGAGCCGGGCGCTGACCGCCCAGTTGGAGCGATACATACAGAACAGGATGGCAAAGGCCAGCATCAGCACCACCGGCGCCTGAATGCCTAAAAAGCTCCACGTCATGAAATCGACGTTCCAGTGCACATTCTCCGCCGAGGTCAGCGCAAACGCATTGTTCACGCCCGATGCGGCCAGCAGAATCAGCCAGATAATCGCGGTTGCCAGCACGCCTTGCAGCACAAATATGCAGCCATACAGCGCAATGAGAAAATAGACATCCCAGCCAAAGGAACGCTTAATTTTTAAACGGCTCGACATGTCGCGGCTGGTATACCAATAGCCGCAAACCATCATCACCATAAATATCGCCGTGCCCATTTAAATATCCTTTAATGTGCTGACATGATGGGCAAAATCGCGCTGCACTTCAGGACTCAACGCATTAACCGAAGCGTTACCATCTTCATCAATAATAATTCTGTCGCCTTCCTCGATCGATTCCTGAATGTCCTGGCGCGTCATGACTTGCACTAATGACTCCGGGCTACCGAACAGGGAAGTTAAAAAACCAAACATCATCAAGCCATCCTTATTATTTATGCCAGCGTCAACTATGGCACATCCCTCAACAACCCAGCCGCGTAACTGAAATGAAAGGGCGTTTTCCGGATTAATCTGCCAGGTCGCCGTTTAGGGCGACCTGTGATAATTACTGATTGGTAAGCGGCGTTTTACTGCCGGGTTCCGCGCCGGTAATCGGATTGGTATCGGGCTGTGAAGCGGTGCGTGTTGCCAGCGTATCCAGATCGCTCAGCTGTTTTGACGGCAGCGTCACGCTGGCGGAGCCATCACCGCCATCCACTGCGGGCTGCGGGTCGGCGACATAGTCGAAGTTCTCATCCGAATTCCAGCTACCGCGAATATCGTCACCTTGAGACATGTTGTAGTAGGTGTGCGCATACTTCTCGATCGGCGGCAGTTTGCCCGGTGGGAAGTTGTTGTGGATGGAGTAGAGCGCTTTTTCAAACGACAGCTGATGCGCCACTTCGCGCGTCATCAGGAAGCCTAGCGCATCTTTCACGCCCACGTCATCGGTGAGGTTGATCAGGCGTTCGTAGAGGATTTTGGCGCGCGCTTCGGCCGCGATGTTGGAGCGCAGATCCGCTGTCACTTCGCCAATGGTATCAATGTAAGCCGCTGTCCAGGGCACGCCCGCGGAGTTGGTTAATGCCGGGCCGCCGCCGTACAGAATCGATGTCAGATGGCTGTCATTGCCCGCGCCGGTGATGGAGCGATAAAGATCGCCTTGCTCTTCGCTGCCTTCCGCCAGTTCGCCTTTGGCACCTTTATTCAGCATGCCAACCAGCGAACCGATAATTTCCAGATGGCTCAACTCTTCAGTCGCGATATCCATCAGCATCTCGCGACGACCCGCATCTTCATCACTTAAGCCCTGCATGAAATAGCGCATCGCAGCGGCTAATTCGCCCTGCGGACCACCAAACTGCTCGAGTAATAAATTGGCCAGACCGGGATTGGGCGCATTAACGCGCACGGTATATTGCAACTGCTTTACGTGTCGAAACATAGCTCACCTCAAAAAATAAAATAAACGGAGAAAGGGAATTAATTCTGATGTTTAAAAATAAATAACGATAAGAAATGGAGGAGGGAAGGAGTGAATTTAGCCTTGTACTCATCAACTGCATGCCGCCTCATTAATACTAAGCGGGCATCCCATTGCTGCAAGCGCACCGGGTTAAATTAATTTTATTTTAAGCCGCGAGATAAATATTATTTTAAAGGGTGAATGTTGGCATGAATTAAATAAGCGCGTCGTTCTGGTGCGCATAAATGCGCACCTACAAAACACGTCGGTCGCCATTAATGGTGACCTGGTTAACGCCTAATCAGAACAACTCACGATACAGCGCAGCGATCATCGTCACGCTGCACTCCCGCGGATTGCCCGGCGTACACACATCGGCGAAAGCTGCGGTGGCAAGCGCATCCACATCCTGCTCCTGCATGCCGATATCACGCAGTCTGAGCGGAATACCGATATCGTGGTTTAGGGTGATCACCGCATCAATGGCCAGCGCACGGGCATCGGCTAATGAACAGCTATAGGCACCTTCCATGCCCAGCGCATGGGCGATATCGCGGTACTTCTCGCCGGTATGCTCGGCATTGAACGCCATGATATGCGGCAGCAGAACCGCATTGGCGATGCCGTGCGGCGTGCCATAAAACGCGCCCAGCGGATGCGCCATACCGTGCACCAGACCCAAGCCAACATTCGAGAAGCCCATTCCGGCGATGTACTGACCGAGCGCCATATCCGCCACGCCCGCAGGCACGCCTTTAACCGAATCACGCAGCGAGCGGCCAATAATTTCAATCGCTTTGAGGTGGAACATGTCGGTCAGTTCCCACGCGCCGCGCGTGATGTAGCCTTCAATGGCGTGCGTCAGCGCATCGACGCCGGTCGCCGCTTTCAGGCTGGCGGGCATGCTGGCCATCATGTCGGGATCGATAATGGCAATCGCCGGGATATCGTGCGGGTCGTAGCAGACGAACTTGCGCTTCTTCTCTTCATCGGTGATGACGTAATTGATGGTCACTTCCGCTGCGGTGCCGGAAGTAGTAGGCACCGCAATGATCGGTACGGAGGGATTGCGCGTGGCGGCGCCGCCTTCCAGCATGCGCACGTCACTGAACTCGGGATTGGCAATCATCATGCCGATGGCTTTACAGGTATCCTGCGGCGAGCCGCCGCCCACCGCGATCAGATAATCGGCACCCGAACGACGAAAAGCCTCGACGCCCGCATGCACCACCTCAACGGTAGGATTGGGGATCACCTCATCATAGATGGCGAAACTGAGGTCGTGCTGCGCCAGCAGATCGGTGATGCGGGTGGCGACAGAAAACTTGATCAAATCCTTGTCGGTCACCACCAACGCTTTGTTAAAACCGCGTTTGTGAATCTCATCGACAATAGAATTAATCGCGCCCGCACCGAAATAGGCGGTCTCATTGAGGATCATTCTGTTAATCATATTAATTACCTTCACGTAGATGCCAGATTTAAGTTTTTTCGATTAAATTCATCAAGATAAGAAGATTTAACCGTATCCAGATTTACGTGGTAATGACGATACAGATATTGCGTTGCCTCAATAAAATCGCGGTTTCCATTGAGTCGAATAAATGGAAGGAATCATGATCCTAAACGCATCGTCTCGGCACGCTTCGCCGTGTCGTAAACATATTGCAGCATCGGTTCCAGGTCGGTGTCGGGCCCGGAGCTGATGATCTTGGCGCGCAGCCACTCAATCTCGCTGGTGATATCCGGCGGGAAAATGGTGTTGTTCTGCGCATTACGCAGCCATTTCAGCAGGAAGTTATTCTTGCCGCGCACGCCGCCAGACTTCTTCGTTTTGGCGTTGATTTTCAGGGCGACCAGAATGCAGTAATAGAAGTGAACGCGTTGGCTGTAGCTTTGCGGGATCATCTTCGCTCACCTGCCGCGACAAGTGAAAAATGTGATGTCGATCGGTTTTCCATCATCCGGATTCCTGCCTGAATGGGTCTAACAGCCATGATCAATGCCGATCAGGGCGCTATTTCCGCGCTGTAGCCGCACGGTAAACGCACCATATGATAATCCTCGCGGCGGATGCAAGTCGGCATAATCCGGGAATTGAGGCGGGAGAAGGGCGCCATCAACGCTAAAAAAATAAGCGAAGCGGCTGAAAAAGCGCTGAGGCAATTCTTTTGCGGCATAAGGCCTAAAACGGCCACTTATCCTATAGCCAGGCCGCGCGTATCTGGCAATATCGTGATCTGCGTCTACACTTAATTCTGACGATGTTCGCAGTCAGCCTGGCGAGTGAGTTTAAATGATGTTTGTTTGTGGAGAGTTATCTATCGAAATTCCGTGTTATCTGCAAAACCTCCTCGCACACACTTATGCGGTAGTAACCGCCTCGATCACCCAGCCAGCCTCCGAACATCCTGTAATGACAAATTCCACAAGACAGGAGAAGAGTCGTGACCTCCGCGGTTAATCACAACAGCACCTTGCCGTCATTAAGTGGCGGACTCTACGCCTTCTTTTTTGATGTCGACGGCACGCTGGCAGCGATTCAGTCGCAGCCCGAGTCGGTCTCCATTCCCGCTCCGGTACGCCAGCTGCTGCAACACATTTCCAATCTTAGCCACGGCGCCTTAGCGCTGGTTTCCGGCCGTCCGATTGCGCAACTCGACGCCTTAGTCGCGCCACTCGAAGCCCCCGCCGCGGGCGTGCACGGTGCAGAACGCCGCGATGCGGCGGGCCGCGTGCATCGCCACAGCTTGCCGGGGGATATTGCGCAAACACTGCAAACTGAACTGCAGCAGACGCTGGATCAGTGGCCCGATACGCTATTAGAAGTGAAAGGCATGGCATTTGCGCTTCACTATCGCAATGCGCCGCAGTACGAAAACGCCATTATGCAGCTGGCCGAAGACGCCGTTGCACGCTTTCCCGAGCTGGCGCTTCAGCCAGGTAAATGCGTGGTGGAACTGAAGCCGCAAGGCATCGATAAAGGCGCTGCCGTACGTGAGTTTATGCAGGAAGCACCCTTTGCCGGACGCATTCCGGTATTTGTGGGAGACGACCTGACAGATGAAAAAGGATTCCTCGTGGTAAATGCCATGCAGGGGATCTCTGTCAAAGTCGGTGAAGGGGCCAGCCATGCACGCTATCGCCTCAACAGCGTTGAGGCCGTATGGCACTGGCTTGAACAACTATTATTACAACTAGAACATGACAATGTTGGTAAGGAGTTTAGGTTATGAGTCGTTTAGTCGTCGTATCTAACCGTATCGCGATCCCCGATGGTAGCAAGGCCAGCGCAGGCGGGCTTGCTGTCGGTATTTTAGATGCACTGCGAGATACCGGTGGATTATGGTTTGGCTGGAACGGAGAGATCAGCGAATTCTCGGGTGAAGAAGAGGATGAAGAACTTACGCAGATCGAAAAAGACGGCATCACCTACGCGTCACTGCCGCTTAATCAAAACGATTATGATCAATATTATCTCCAGTTCTCCAATACCGTGATTTGGCCGGCGTTCCACTATCGCCTCGATCTGGTGCAGTATCAGCGCGAAGCCTGGGATGGCTACTGCCGCGTCAATACTTTGCTGGCGCAGCGCCTTAAACCGCTGCTGAAGCCCGACGATATTCTGTGGATCCACGATTATCATCTGCTGCCGTTTGCCGCCGAGCTGCGCAAGCAGGGCATTAATAACCGCATCGGATTCTTCCTGCATATCCCGTTCCCGACGCCAGAGATCTTCAATGCTCTGCCGCCGCATCAGGAGCTGCTGGAGATGCTGTGCGACTACGATCTGCTGGGCTTCCAGACAGAATCTGACCGCGTAGCTTTCCTTGATAGCCTGAGCCAGCTGACGCAGCTGCAGAATAAAGGAGAGAAGAAGCATCGTGCCTTCGGTAACACCTTTATGACTGAGGTCTATCCGATTGGTATTGAGCCAGACACCATTAAAGAGATGGCGGAAGGACCGCTGCCACCGAAAATGGCGGCGATGAAACGCGATTTGGGCGATCTGCAGAATATCATTGCCTGTGAGCGCCTGGATTACTCTAAAGGATTGCCGGAGCGTTTCCTGGCCTTCGAAGCCCTGCTGGAGAATTTCCCGCAGCACCGCGGCAAAATTCGCTACTCGCAAATTGCGCCCACCTCGCGCGGCGATGTGCAGGCTTATCAGGACATCCGTCACCAGCTGGAAACGGAAGCGGGGCGCATCAACGGTAAATACGGCACGCTGGGCTGGACGCCGCTCTATTACCTCAATCAGCACTTTGATCGTCGTCTGTTAATGAAGATCTTCCGTCTCACCAACGTCGGCTTGATTACGCCGCTGCGTGACGGCATGAATCTGGTGGCGAAAGAGTATGTAGCAGCGCAGGACCCGGATAACCCTGGCGTGTTGGTGTTGTCCCGCTTTGCTGGTGCGGCCAATGAGCTGACTTCCGCGCTGATCGTCAATCCGTACGATCGTGATGACGTGGCGGCGGCGCTCGATCGCGCGTTGACCATGCCGCGTACCGAACGTATCTCGCGTTATAACGACATGATGGCGGTGTTGCGCAAACAGGATATTTCACACTGGCGTGAAAGCTTCCTGAAAGATTTAAATACTTTGCCGGTACGCAGTGATGATCACGGTACGGTAAATAAAGTCGCTACCTTTCCGAAATTAGCGTAACGCTTAATTGCACAATACATTGCGCCGCTACGGTAAATGCTAACATTGGGTGCTTTGCTCACTTATTGCACACTTCCGTAGCGGCGCGATTTATCGCGCCTCTTTGAATTTACGCTCCGCTGCACAGCGTTTTCACGCGCCACTGTAACTTCACGAAATCGATTTCATTTCTTAAAGCGCTAATGCGCTGACTCATCAGCAAAAAGCGCACGATTTGGTTAAAAAGCACACAAACGAAAGGCAAAAAGAGCTTTTTTTCCTCGCAACCCTAAAGATCTCAGGTGGTGCGCCGATAGTTATCGTGGAGCAAACCGAAAAATGCCTATTCATTCATTTCTCTAATGTAACGCCCTGTTACATCCCCTGCCGTGCGCTAAACACTCCCTACAATCCACTAACAGTTCCCTGGCGCTCTGCGCCCAGACTTCACGCTTCGCTAGCGTCTCGCTTTACGGCACATGGGCAATATTCCCTGTAAGTGATTAATTTAGAAGCGAATAGTTTCATGCTAATTTAGAGTATTATGCTGCATATAATCCTTTATATGGCGTGTTATAGCACCCTGATTGCCATAGAGCAGATAACTGATCGCGTTGTAATGACAATCTTCCGCACAGCCTAAAATCCGCATTACTTCAGCAAAATATTAAGGAAATAATCAGAAATCGCGCAAAAAATGGACAACAGAAAAGCGCTGCTGAAGGTTTAGAGAAAAAATTTGCCTTAAAAGTGTGACGTAGATCACACTTTATCTAAAATTTCGCGCCACTCACGTTGTATGTCGAAATCAGACAATATAGATTTGCCTTGTTTTCAGATTAGTCTTAAAAAACTGTAAGCAGACGTCACGGAAGATGGTTACAACTCAAGCAAAGAATGGCCTGGAGTTTTGATTACTACAGATCAGTGTCCTGACGAAAAGTGCAACAGTCAGGAGCACGTTGGCTCAAGCCTGATTATTTTTTGCCATCTTTAGATTTACCAACCAGCAGCCCGAACCATAGAACAATTTAATTCTGTGGCCGTATATGTGTCGCGTCTATCAGGATGGAAAAAAATGGGTACATCAGAATTACTAAAACATATATATGACATCAATCTGTCATATTTGCTTCTTGCTCAGCGTTTAATTAACCAGGAAAAAGCTTCAGCAATGTTTCGTTTAGGCATCGATGAATCGATGGCTGATGCATTGTCGCAATTAACTTTACCTGAGATGGTAAAATTAGCGGAAACCAACCAACTGGTTTGCCAGTTCCGATTTACCGATCACAACCATATTAATCGCCTGACTCAAGAGTCACGTGTGGATGACTTACAGCAAATCCACACCGGTATTTTATTATCCAGCCGTCTCCTGCGAAATGCGTCTAAAGATGACGTCTCTGCGAAGAAGAGGGCCGTTTAATGAGCGAAAAAAGTATTGTTCAGGAAGCGCGTGATATTCAGCTGGCCATGGAGCTGATTACATTGGGCGCACGACTGCAAATGCTGGAGAGTGAAACTCAGCTGAGCCGTGGTCGCCTGATTAAACTCTATAAAGAGTTGCGTGGTGCGCCACCACCGAAAGGTATGCTGCCATTCTCTACCGATTGGTTCATGACCTGGGAACAAAATATCCACTCTTCTATGTTCTGTAACGCCTGGCAGTTCTTGCTGAAAACCGGCTTGAACAGTGGCGTTGAAGCGGTAATCAAAGCTTATCGCTTGTATCTTGAGCAGTGTCCGCAATCGGACGAGGGCCCGCTGTTGGCGCTAACGCGTGCATGGACCCTGGTGCGATTCGTTGAAAGTGGCATGCTGGAACTGTCTGACTGTAAGTGCTGTGGTGGCAGCTTTATTAACCACGCTCATCAGCCCATCGGCAGCTTTGTCTGCAGCCTGTGCCAGCCGCCATCACGTGCCGTAAAAAGACGTAAACTTTCTGCAGATTCTGCCGATACCTTTCCACAACTGCTGGATGAACAGGTTAAACGCGCCGTTTAAGTTTGTTCGCATCGTGGAAAACATCCAGCAGCGGTTAATACCGCTGCTTTTTTTTTGCCTGCGATCAACGAATAACACCTGCGGCTCTCTGGCTTAACTTCCATCAACACGTTACGGACGTAAGGATTTTTTGTGCTGATAATTCTGGGTTATATCGTGGTCGTCGGCTCCGTGTTGGGCGGCTACGCGATGGTCGGCGGACATTTAGGCGCGCTTTATCAACCGGCGGAGCTGATCATTATCGGCGGTGCCGGTATTGGTGCCTTTTTAGTCGGCAATAATGGCAAATCGATTAAGAAAACATTAAAAGCGCTGCCATTGTTAATGCGCGGCTCGAAATATAACAAAGCCGTATACATGGATTTAATGGCGCTGCTTTATCGCCTGATGGCGAAATCCCGTCAGCAAGGCATGTTGTCATTAGAACGTGACATTGAAGATCCCAGCCAGAGTGAAATTTTCGCTAACTATCCGCGTATTTTGTCCGATAAACAGTTAGTCGATTTTATTACCGATTATTTGCGTTTGATGGTCAGCGGAAATATGAACGCCTTCGAAATTGAAGCGTTGATGGATGAAGAGATTGAGACCTACGAGCACGAGTGTGAAGTCCCCGCGCAAAGTATCTCGGCGGTGGGTGATGGCTTACCGGCTTTCGGTATTGTCGCGGCGGTAATGGGCGTGGTGCACGCACTGGCGTCAGCCGATCGTCCGGCGGCCGAACTGGGTGCGTTAGTGGCGCACGCGATGGTCGGTACTTTCCTCGGGATTTTGCTGGCCTACGGTTTTATCTCTCCGCTGGCGTCGGTGCTGCGTCAGAAATGTGCCGAAACCACCAAGATGATGCAGTGCGTGAAGGTGACGTTGCTCTCCAGCCTCAACGGTTACGCACCGCAAATCGCAGTGGAATTTGGTCGTAAAACGCTTTACTCCGCCGAACGTCCGTCGTTCTCGGAGCTGGAAGAGCACGTGCGTAACGCCAAGAACCCGGCGAAACAAACTTCGGATGAGAATTCATGAAAGCAGGCAATCGCCCCATTGTGCTGGTTAAAAAGCGCAAACATAAAGGTCACCATGGGAGCCACGGTTCGTGGAAGATTGCCTATGCCGACTTTATGACGGCGATGATGGCGTTCTTTATGGTGATGTGGTTGCTCTCCATCTCCAGCCCCAAAGAGTTGGTCCAGATTGCGGAATACTTTAAAACGCCGCTGAAAGTGGCGTTGACCGGCGGTCAGCGCAGCAGCGACAGCGAAAGTCCGATCCCCGGCGGCGGCGATGATCCGACGCAGCAGAAGGGTGAAGTGAAGAAGATTGTCGATATGGATGCGCAGAAGAAGAAGCTGGAGGAGATCCGCCTGAATCGCCTGCGTGAAAAGCTCGACCAGCTGATTGAAGCCGATCCGCGTCTGAAAGCGCTGCGTCCGCACTTGATCATCAACATGGTCGAAGAGGGACTGCGCATTCAGATTATCGATAGCCAGAACCGCCCGATGTTTAAAACCGGCAGCGCGGACGTGGAGCCTTACATGCGCGACATCCTGCGCACTATCGCGCCGGTGCTGAATGATATTCCGAACAAAATCAGCCTCGCGGGTCACACCGATGATTTCCAGTATGCCAACGGCGATCGTGGCTACAGCAACTGGGAACTGTCGGCGGATCGTGCCAATGCCTCACGGCGCGAGCTGGTGATTGGTGGCCTCGACGGCGCCAAAATGCTGCGTGTGGTCGGTATGGCCGACACCATGAAGCTGAAAAACCGTGGTGCTAATGATGCAGTCAACCGCCGCATTAGCCTGCTGGTGTTGAATCACGACACCGAAGCGGCGATTGAAAAAGAGAATGCCGAGAGCGATGCCGTTCAGGTGAGCGACCCGGCGCAAATGATTCCCAACATTACCGCACCCGCTGTACCGGCTGCGTCGACTGCTCCAACAGGTTCCACTGCAACACCGGCTGCGCCGGCTGCTGCAACGGCCCCAGCGGCAGCGGCGACGCCCACGGCGAGCGCGGTGACACCAGACCAACCCTCACAGCCGAGGTGATCCCGTGAGCATGGACATCAGCGATTTTTACCAGACGTTTTTCGATGAAGCCGATGAGCTGTTAGCGGATATGGAGCAACACCTGTTGGGACTTGATCCCCAGGAGCCCGATTCCGAGCAGTTGAATGCCATCTTCCGCGCCGCCCACTCCATCAAGGGCGGAGCCGGTACGTTTGGCTTTACGGTTTTACAGGAAACCACCCACATCCTGGAAAACATTCTGGATGGTGCGCGCCGCGGCGAGATGCAGCTCAGCACCGATATCATCAACCTGTTTTTGGAAACCAAAGATATTATGCAAGAACAGCTCGATGCCTATAAAACGGCGCAGGAGCCGAATGCAGAAAGCTTTAAATATATCTGCGAAGCGCTGCGTCAGCTGGCACTGGAAGCGAAAGGCATTGCGCCTGAAGCGCCCAAAGTCGCCGAAGTGGTTGAGATCGCAGCACCAGTTGCGGCCGCAGGTCTGCGCCTGCAACTGGTTGACCTGAAAGAGAAAGAGCCGGAGCTGATGCTGGAGGAGCTCGGCAATCTCGGTACCGTCAGCAACGTGGTGAAAGGCGCCAATTCGCTAGACGTTACCATTGATGGCGTCGGCAAAGATGACATCGTCGCGGTGCTCTGTTTTGTGCTGGATGAAGCACAGATTCACTTCCCTACAGGCGCGGCGGCCGTTGCCGACGCCCCGGTTGCTGAAGTGGCTGCTGAACCGGTGCAAACCGCCACCGTCACCGATATCACGCCAGCGGTGAAGCGCGAACCTAAACGTGCCGCCGCACCGGCCAAAGGCAGCGAATCCAGCAGCATCCGTGTTGCCGTTGAGAAAGTTGACCAGCTAATTAACCTGGTTGGCGAACTGGTGATCACCCAATCGATGCTGGCACAGCGCTCCGGTGCGCTGGATCCGGTGGCGCACGGCGACCTGCTGAACAGCATGGGTCAGCTGGAGCGTAACGCCCGCGATCTGCAGGAATCGGTGATGTCGATTCGTATGATGCCGATGGAGTACGTCTTCAGCCGCTTCCCGCGTCTGGTACGCGATTTGGCCAGCAAGCTGGGCAAAGAAGTGGAGCTGACGCTGCTCGGCAGCTCAACCGAGCTGGATAAGAGCCTGATTGAACGTATCATCGACCCGTTAACGCACCTGGTGCGTAACAGCCTCGATCACGGTATCGAAACCCCGGAAAAACGTCTGGCCGCGAATAAAACCGCCGTCGGCAACCTGACGCTGTCGGCGGAACATCAGGGCGGCAACATCTGCATCGAAGTGATCGATGACGGTGCCGGTCTGAACCGCGAACGTATTCTGGCTAAAGCGCTGTCGTCTGGCCTGCCGGTCAGCGACAGCATGAGCGATGAAGAAGTCGGCATGCTGATCTTCGCGCCGGGCTTCTCCACCGCTGAGCAGGTCACCGATGTGTCGGGCCGTGGCGTGGGCATGGACGTGGTGAAACGGAATATTCAGGAAATGGGCGGTCACGTCGAAATCTCCTCGAAGCAGGGCAAAGGCACCACCATTCGCATCCTGCTGCCGCTGACGCTGGCGATCCTCGACGGCATGTCGGTACGCGTCGCTAACGAAGTGTTCATTCTGCCGCTCAACGCGGTAATGGAATCGCTGCAGCCAACCGCAGAAGAGCTGAAACCGCTGGCCGGTGGCGAGCGCGTGCTGGAAGTGCGTGGCGAATATCTGCCGCTGGTAGAACTGTGGAATGTGTTTGAGGTGCAGAACGCCAAAACCGACGCCACGCAAGGCATTGTGGTGATTCTGCAAAGCGCAGGCCGTCGCTATGCGCTGCTGGTCGATCAGCTGATTGGTCAGCATCAGGTGGTAGTGAAAAACCTTGAAAGCAACTATCGCAAAGTGCCGGGCATCTCTGCCGCCACCATTTTAGGCGATGGTAGCGTGGCGCTGATTGTGGATGTCTCAGCACTGCAATCGTTGAACCGTGAAAAGCGTGTGGCCGGTGCCGCAGCGTAATAGATAACGAAAGGGTAAAAAAATGACTGACATGGCAACCGTGACCAAAATCGCTGGCGAAACCGTGGGCCAGGAATTCTTAGTTTTCACACTGGGTGACGAAGAGTACGGCATCGACATTCTGAAAGTGCAGGAGATTCGCGGTTACGATCAGGTAACCCGCATCGCTAACACGCCGGAATTCATCAAAGGCGTCACCAACCTGCGCGGCGTGATCGTGCCGATCATCGACCTGCGCGTGAAGTTCTCGCAGCCGGATGTGGTGTACAACGAGAACACCGTGGTGATCGTGCTGAATCTTGAGCATCGCGTGGTGGGCATTGTGGTGGATGGCGTTTCTGATGTCCTGTCGCTGACGCAAGAGCAGATTCGTCCTTCACCAGAGTTCGCGGTCACCATGTCCACCGAGTACCTGACCGGTCTGGGCGCGCTGGGTGAACGTATGCTGATTCTGGTCGACATCGAAAAGCTGCTGAGCAGCGAAGAGATGGCGCTGGTGGATAACCTGCGTACTGCCTAATCTCCGCAACGGGCCGCGCTGCTGCGGCCCGTTATCATTACACACATTAATTAATTCCTTACAAATCAACAATAAATCCGCAAAAAATCGCTGTAATATCCCTCAATCTTCTCCGCCCCTGGTCGATAACCGATCGGTACGATTTTTTCCTTCATTTTCCAGGGCAAACTATGTTTACGAGAATCCGCGTGGTCACCAGCTTATTGCTGGTGTTGTTAGTGTTTGGCTTTTTACAGCTGGCATCCGGCTCACTGTTTTTTAAAGCGCTAAGCGATGACAAAAACAGTTTTAACGTTTCACAACTGGCGAGCAAAAACACCGCCGCCATCAACGACGCCTACATGAGCCTCAATCAGAGCCGTGTGGTGTTAACCCGCATTCAGCTGCGCATGGCAACCAGCAAACTGACCGGTACCGAAGCGGATATCGCCGGTTTGTACGGCGACAGCAAAGCCTTCCAGAAAGAGGCCGCCGATAACTACCAGCTGTTTAAAGCGACGCCGGACACGCCGGGACAGGATGCCGCGCTCAACAAACGTCTCGATCAAACCTATACCGCCTATGCCAGCGCGCTAGGCCAGTTGCAGGACGCGTTGGTCGCAAAAGATCTCGATCTGGCAGCCAAAGCGCCGGTTGCGCCAAGCCAAAACGCCTTCCTGAAAGAGTACCGCCAATGGCGTGCCGATCAGGATCGCCTGACTGCGGCGGGCGTCGAAGCCAACAGCTCAGCCTACGATCACATGATCTGGCTGTTAGGCGCGGTGCTGGCGATTGTGGTGGCGGTGATTGTGCTGTGCTGGTTTGGCATGCGCAAAATCCTCATCAAGCCGCTTAATGAGAATATCCAGCATATTCAGCACATTGCGCAGGGCGATTTGACGCAGCGCATCGCGGTCGAAGGACGCAACGAAATGAGCCAGCTGGCGGAAAGCCTGCATGAGATGCAGCAGTCGCTGGTGCGCACGGTAAGTGATGTGCGTGACGGTTCGGATGCCATCTTTACCGGAGCGAGCGAAATCTCTGCGGGCAACAACGATCTCTCGGCACGTACCGAAGAGCAGGCGGCTTCACTGGAGCAGACCGCCGCCAGCATGGAACAGCTGACCGCCACCGTGAAGCAGAACGCCGAAAACGCGCGTCAGGCGTCGCAGCTGGCGCTGAGTGCTTCCGAAACCGCGCAGAAGGGCGGTGATGTGGTGCAAGGCGTGGTGCGCACCATGAGCGACATCGCCGGCAGTTCGAAGAAGATCGCCGACATCACCAGCGTTATCGATGGCATTGCCTTCCAGACCAATATTCTGGCGTTGAACGCGGCGGTAGAAGCGGCGCGCGCCGGTGAGCAAGGCCGTGGCTTTGCGGTGGTCGCGGGTGAAGTCCGTAATCTGGCCCAGCGCAGCGCGCAGGCGGCGAAAGAGATTAAAGGGTTGATTGAAGACTCCGTCAGCCGCGTGAACAGCGGATCTGAACTGGTGGGCACCGCTGGTGAGACCATGAGCGATATCGTTAATGCGGTAACGCGCGTCACCGACATCATGGGCGAAATTGCCTCGGCATCGGATGAGCAGAGCCGTGGTATCGATCAGGTCGGCCAGGCGGTGACGGAGATGGATCGCGTGACGCAGCAGAACGCCTCGCTGGTGGAAGAGTCTGCGGCGGCGGCGGCCTCGCTGGAAGAGCAGGCCAGTCGCCTGAGCCAGTCGGTGGCGGTGTTCCGCGTACCGCGCGCGGCGCAAACGCAGCCGCAGGCCAGAAGCGGCGTGCGTCATCCGCAGATCGCACCACCCACGATCGGCGCACCGCGTAAAGCGCTGACCGCCGCGGCTGGGGAGAGTAACTGGGAGACGTTTTAAGTTTCTGAGTGGTCGGTCCCTCACCCTAACCCTCTCCCACACGTGGGAGAGGGCACTGTCCGAGCCAGCATGTGGCAGCGTCTCCCTCTCCCGCAGGCGGGAGAGGGAACTGTCCGAGCCAGCATGTGGCAGCGTCTCCCTCTCCCGCCTGCGGGAGAGGGCCGGGGTGAGGGACAACCCGCACCACCCAATGCGCCTTTATCGCTCACCCGATAAAGGCGCATTTTTTTTACTGTTAATTTCTTTAGTTATAAAACACTGCAATCATGCGCAAACGCAGAGTTTTAATTCGTAAAGTAGCTTAAGCACCCTGAAAAATTCAGATTGCCGGTCGATAACTGGGGGAGCCGAAACGCATCCCTGGAGATCCCATGTTAAAACGAATCAATGTAGTGACCAGTTTAATCGCCGTATTACTGGTGTTTGGCGCTTTACAATTACTGTCGGGTGGCCTGTTCTGGTCCGCCTTACAAAAAGATAAAGAGGCGTTTGCGGTAGCGCAGATCTCCTCCAACAACGTTGGCGCGATGTCAGACGCCTGGATTGAACTGAACCAAACCCGCACCGTACTCAACCGCGCCATGTTGCGTATGCAGGGCACCATGGCCGCGCAGTCGAATGGCGGTCAGCTGAGTGCCTTAATCGCCCAGACGGAAAAACAACTCAATGTGGCTGCCGGCCACTATCAACGCTACTACGACTTGCCGGCCACGCCAGGCTTGCCAGACGCGTTGCGCGATAAGCTGGAAGCGAACTACGCCGCTTTCAACGACGGGTTGAAAGCGATGCTGGATCGCCTGAAAGCCAACGATCTGCAAGGCATGTTTGCGCAGAACATCGAAGCTAAACAGGTCGCGATGAAAGCCACTTACGAAGAGTGGCGGACGGAGCAAAGCACATTGGCGGCAGAAGGCGTGGCGCAGAATCAGCGCGCCTTCCACACCATGATGTGGCTGCTGGCGTCGGTGGCGCTGGTGGTGATTGCGGTGATCGTTGGCTGCTGGTTCGGCCTGCGTAGCGTGCTGATTCAGCCGCTGCATCAACTGCTGGCGCATATTCGCCATATTGCCGCGGGCGATCTCACACAAAATATCGTTGTGGAAGGGCGCAATGAAATGAGCCAGCTGGCGGGAAGCCTGCATGAAATGCAGCAGTCGCTGGTCAGCACCGTGGGCAATGTACGTGACGGTTCCGATGCGATTTTCACCGGCGCCAGCGAAATCGCCGCCGGGAATAACGATCTGTCGGCGCGTACCGAAGAGCAGGCCGCCTCGCTGGAGCAGACGGCGGCCAGCATGGAGCAGCTCACCGCGACGGTGAAACAGAACGCCGAGAATGCGCGTCAGGCGTCGCAGCTGGCACTCAGCGCGTCCGATACCGCACGCAAAGGTGGCGAGGTGGTCGATGGCGTGGTGCGTACCATGCAGGATATCGCCGGCAGCTCGAAGAAGATCGCCGACATTATTAGCGTGATCGATGGCATCGCCTTCCAGACCAATATCCTGGCGCTGAACGCGGCGGTAGAAGCAGCACGCGCCGGTGAACAGGGCCGTGGTTTTGCTGTAGTGGCCGGTGAAGTGCGCAACCTGGCGCAGCGCAGTGCGCAGGCGGCGAAAGAGATCAAAGGCTTGATCGAAGATTCGGTGAACCGCGTCAACAACGGCTCGCAACTGGTCGGCACCGCCGGAGAAACCATGAACGATATCGTCGGCGCCGTCACGCGCGTCACCGATATTATGGGCGAAATCGCCTCGGCATCGGATGAGCAGAGCCGTGGTATCGATCAGGTGGGACAAGCGGTTACCGAGATGGACCGCGTCACCCAGCAGAACGCCTCGCTGGTGGAAGAGTCCGCCGCCGCCGCCGCATCACTGGAAGAGCAGGCGAGCCGCCTGAGCCAGTCGGTATCGGTGTTCCGCATTCCGCGCGCCGCACAGGCGCAACCAAAGGCGAGCACGGTGCGCCAGATCGCCAGCGCACCGCGCAAAGCGGCTGCCGCGCCGGTGAGTGAGGGTAACTGGGAGACGTTTTAAGTTTTGAGTTGTTTGCCCCTCACCCTAACCCTCTCCCACTGTACAGTCCGGGGACATGGTAGACAGGTGTTCGGGGACATGGTGAACACTTTTTAACATCCTTTACCCATGGTGATCGACTTTTTCTTCAGGTCGATCACCCCCACTTTTGTGCTGTACCACCATACCTCGTAGCACCCGTCTTCCTGCATCTCCTTCAGGCCAACGTGCTCTCCCCTGAACGCCTTGCCTGCCTTCAGACTCAGGCCTTTTATAGTCAGCTTCCCACTGATATCTACCTTCCTGACCATCACGCCCTCGTCGTATTCCGCTGACGTTACGCTGGCGCTGTACTGCCGAGCCGATGGCTGATAGCGCGACGCCGGCACCGCCATATCCAGCGCCTCATGCGGGCGTTCAAGGTTATAAACCGTCCGCCAGTGATCGAAGGCGCGCTGCAGCTCACCGTCGTCCGCGAACCACTTCCCCTGCAGCACTTCAGCCTTCAGGCTGCGGTGAAAGCGCTCCAGCTTGCCCTGCGTCTGCGGATGATAAGGCCGGGAGTGCCCCACCCGGATACCCTGTCGCATAAGCCACAGCTCGACGGCCGTCCAGGTCCCGGTAGTGTCGCCCCACGGTGAACCGTTATCCATCGTCATCCGGTCCGGCAGGCCGTAACGTTCAAAGACTCTGACCAGCTGCTTCTGCACCGTCTCACGCCGCTCATCAGCGCAGTGTACGAGGCAAAGCGAGAAGCGGGAGTGATCGTCAAGGAGGGTAAGCGGGTGGCAGCGGCCGCCGCCAAAGGGAAAATGCCCCTTGAAATCCATCTGCCAGAGCTGGTTCGGGGCCGCATGTTCAAACCGGCCCGTGGCCGGGACACCCGGAGCTGAGCCCGGCAGCAGGTCGTGGCGGGCCATCAGGCTGTGGACGGTGCTGAAGGCGGGCATGCGGTGTCCGCGGTCTTCGAGCCAGCGCTTTATCTTGCGCGCGCCCCAGTGCTGATGAAGTTCATGCGCCATACGAAGCAGGTCAGTGATGTCGTCAGACGAGCGGTTGGGAGAGTGATGGGGTATGCAGGGGCGGTCCTCAAGACCGGATTCTCCCTCTTCAGCCCAGCGGCGAAGCCACTTGTAGGCAGTGGCGGAAGAAATGCCGTAGTGACGGCAGAGTGCGCGGATGTTCGCCCCGTCTTGCGAGGCGAACAGAACAAACTCTTTACGTAATGACATGGTATCTCTCGCATCCCAGGACATAAGCGACTCCATAAACGGGTTCTTATGCCTTAGTTGTAAGTGTCTACCATGTCCCCGAACAAGTGTTCACAATGTCCCCGGACTGTACACCCACAAGTGGGAGAGGGAACCGATCGAGCCTGCATGTGGCAGCGTCTCCCTCTCCCGCCTGCGGGAGAGGGCCGGGGTGAGGGACAGCGAGCACCCATCAACCCCCCGCTGGTCCAACCCCTGCGAACACACATAAAGATCCCCTCAGAAAAGCCGATAACAGAGGCGATCCGCCAACCAATGAGGTGTTTATGTTTAGTCGTATTCGTGTTGTATCCGGCCTGCTGTGCGTGCTGGCGCTGTTTGCCTTACTGCAGCTGTTCTCCGGTGGAGTGTTCTACTCCACGGTCAAAGCCGATAAAGAAAATTTTGCCTATAACCAGCGTCTTAGCACGCTGCAGCGGGCAATGGGCACCTCATGGGTATCGCTGGTTCAGGCGCGTAACACGCTGAACCGTGCGGGGATCCGTTACCTGCTGGACAGTCAGCAGGCTGGCTCAGGCGCAACCGTGAAAGATCTGGTGGCGCTGGCGAGTGAGGAGTTGAAGCACGCTGATGAGGGTTTTGCCGAATTTAACGCCAACCTGTCTGAAAAGGGCAAAAAGGCCGAGAACGTGCTGACGTTACAGGCCAACTACAACGCCTATCGCGGAGCATTGGGTGAGTTGATCGATTTCCTCAGTAGTGGAAATTTCAAAGGATTTGTCGATCAGCCGACGCAGGGATTCCAGGACAAGTTTGCTAAGGATTACAACGAATGGTTGAGCTACAACATTGTGCTCGCCAATCAGGGCATTGCAGCCAATGAGGCGGCGTACAACCAATCCATCATGCTGGTGGTCGGCACGCTGCTGGTGACCTTGCTGGTGATTGCGCTGGTGTGGAGCGGCATGCGTACGGTGCTGATCCGTCCGCTAAAGCACAGCATCGAGCACATTCGTCACATCGCGCGTGGCGATTTGACGCAGCAGGTGGAGATCACGGTGCGCAACGAGATGGGCGAGCTGCTCACCTCGGTGCAAGAGATGCAGCAAGAGCTGGCGCGGACGGTGCGTACCGTGCGTGACGGTTCCGATGCGATCTACACCGGTGCGAGTGAAATCGCCATGGGCAACAACGATCTCTCCTCGCGTACCGAGCAGCAAGCGGCTTCGCTGGAAGAGACCGCTGCCAGCATGGAGCAGTTAACCGCCACGGTGAAGCAGAATGCCGAAAATGCCCGTCAGGCGTCACAGCTGGCGCTCACCGCCTCGGAGACCGCGCAGCAGGGCGGCAAAGTGGTGGATGGCGTGGTGACTACCATGAAAGAGATCACCGGCAGTTCGAAGAAAATCGCTGACATCATCAGCGTGATCGATGGCATTGCCTTCCAGACCAATATCCTCGCACTGAACGCTGCGGTAGAAGCAGCACGCGCCGGTGAGCAGGGACGTGGATTTGCCGTGGTAGCGGGCGAGGTGCGCAGTCTGGCACAGCGCAGCGCGCAGGCGGCGAAAGAGATTAAAGGATTGATCGAGGATTCGGTCAGCCGCGTCAACACCGGTTCCGTGCTGGTGGAGAGCGCCGGGGAAACCATGACCAACATCGTGAATGCGGTCACGCGGGTCACCGACATCATGGGCGAAATTGCCTCGGCGTCGGACGAGCAGAGCCGTGGTATCGATCAGGTCGGTCTGGCGGTGAACGAGATGGATCGCGTGACGCAGCAGAACGCCGCGCTGGTCGAAGAGTCGGCAACGGCGGCGGCCGCGCTGGAAGATCAGGCCAGCCGACTGAAACAGTCGGTTGCGGTGTTCAATATCGGTAAAGAATTTGTCGTTCAGGCCGTTAACGTATCTACAGCGGCAAAAAATTTGCGTTCCGGCACGCCAAAAGCACTGGCACCGGCAGGCGCACGTAGCACTGACGATAACTGGGAAACCTTTTAATCCTTGTGGCCGCCGCAAGGCGGCCCATGAGAATGGCGCGACTGGCAGCACAGTAGCAACCGCAGTATCACAATTTAAACAGTTTGTTGCCGGGTGACCTGAAATGAAGAAATCGACGTTATTGGATCAAAGTGAAGCGACCACGCTGCTCTCGCAAATGGTGCAGCGGTTACCGCTCTCAGATACGCATTTTCGTCGCATTAGCCAGCTGATCTATCAGCGCGCGGGCATTGTGCTGGCCGACCACAAACGCGAGATGGTTTACAACCGTTTAGTGCGTCGTCTGCGCATGCTGAATATTGATGACTTTGGCCGCTATCTGGCGCTGCTGGAGCAAGACCAAAACAGTGCGGAGTGGCAGGCGTTTATTAACGCGCTGACCACCAATCTGACCTCTTTCTTCCGCGAGGCGCATCACTTTCCGATCCTCGCGGATCATGCGCGTAAGCGCACGGGTAACTACAGCGTGTGGAGCACCGCCGCCTCAACCGGCGAAGAGCCGTACTCCATCGCCATGACGCTGGCGGAAACGCTGGGCACCGGTCCGGGTAAATTCCAGGTCCACGCCAGCGATATCGATACCCAGGTGCTCGAGAAAGCCGTGGCCGGCGTGTATCGCCAGGAAGAGCTACGCACGCTATCGCAGTCGCAGCTGCAGCGCTTTTTCCTGCGCGGCACCGGTCCGCATGAAGGCATGGTGCGCGTGCGTTCCGACCTCGCCAACATGGTGAACTATACGCAACTGAATTTACTGGCACACGACTGGGCGTTGCCGGGTCCGTTCGACGCTATTTTCTGTCGCAACGTGATGATCTATTTCGATAAAGAGACGCAGGAACAGATTCTGCGCCGTTTCGTGCCTCTGCTGAAACCCGGCGGTCTGCTGTTTGCCGGGCATTCAGAGAACTTTAGTCAGATCAGCAAAGAGTTCTGGCTGCGTGGACAGACAGTCTATGGACTGAGCAAGGAAAGACGATGAGCAAAATCACCGTGATGTGCGTGGATGACTCTGCGCTGATGCGACAGTTGATGACCGAAATCATCAACAGCCATCCCGATATGGAGATGGTCGCGAGTGCGCCCGATCCGCTGGTGGCGCGGGATTTAATCAAACAGTACAACCCGCAAGTATTGACGCTGGATGTGGAGATGCCGCGCATGGATGGCCTCGATTTCCTCGAGAAGCTGATGCGCCTGCGTCCGATGCCAGTGGTGATGGTCTCCTCGCTGACCGGTAAAGGTTCAGAAGTGACGCTGCGCGCGCTGGAGTTGGGTGCGGTGGATTTTGTCACCAAGCCACAGCTCGGCATCCGCGAAGGCATGCTGGCGTATAGCCAGATGATTGCTGACAAGATCCGCGCCGCCGCGCGCGCCAAGCTGCATGTGCGTGCCTCCACGCCGATGCCCGTCACGTTGAAAGCGGGCCCGTTGCTGAGCAGTGAAAAGCTGATCGCCATTGGCTCTTCCACCGGCGGCACCGAGGCGATTCGCCATGTGCTGCAGCCGCTGCCGGCGACCAGCCCGGCGCTGCTGATTACCCAGCATATGCCGCCAGGCTTTACGCGCTCGTTTGCCGAGCGTCTGAATAAATTGTGCCAAATCACCGTGAAAGAAGCGGAAGACGGCGAGCGTATTCTGCCCGGCCACGCCTATATCGCGCCGGGCGCCATGCACATGGAGCTGGGCCGAAGCGGGGCCAACTATGTGGTGAAACTGAATGACGGTCCGCCAGTGAACCGACACAAGCCATCGGTGGATGTGCTGTTCCGTTCGGTGGCGGTGCACGCAGGACGAAATGCGGTGGGTGTGATTCTGACCGGGATGGGTAACGACGGCGCGGCCGGGATGCTGGAAATGCATCGCGCGGGCGCCTGGACCATCGCGCAGGATGAAGCCAGCTGCGTGGTATTTGGTATGCCGCGCGAAGCGATTGCGATGGGCGGCACCAGTGAAGTGGTCGATTTAGGCCACATCAGTCAGCACATGCTGGCGAAAATTAGCGCCGGACAGGCATTGCGAATTTAACGAGCCCGTCCTGCTGGACGAGACAACACGGGAGTAGATATGGCTGATAAAAATATGCGCTTTTTGGTGGTGGATGACTTCAATACGATGCGTCGTATTGTCCGTAACCTGCTGAAAGAGCTTGGATTCAATAACGTTGAAGAAGCAGAAGATGGCGTCGATGCGCTGACCAAACTGCGTGCCGGTGGCTTTGATTTCGTAGTTTCCGACTGGAACATGCCGAACATGGACGGTCTGGAGCTGCTGCAAACCATCCGTGCTGACGCCACGCTGAACAAACTGCCGGTGCTGATGGTGACCGCGGAAGCGAAGAAAGAGAATATCATCGCGGCCGCGCAGGCGGGCGCCAGCGGCTACGTGGTGAAGCCGTTCACGGCGGCCACGCTGGAAGAGAAGTTAGGCAAAATATTCGAAAAACTGGGTATGTAAGGAGATGTGATGAGCGACCTTCCGAAATCAACCGAAGAAGCCTCGGCACACGACATTATTACCCGCATCGGCTCACTGACGCGCATGTTGCGTGACAGTTTGCGTGAGCTGGGGTTAGACCAGGCAATTGCTGAAGCGGCGGAAGCGATTCCTGATGCGCGCGATCGTCTGGATTATGTTGTGCAAATGACGGCGCAAGCGGCAGAACGTGCGTTGAACTGCGTTGAAGCAGCGCAGCCACACCAGGACCAAATGGAAGCCGGCGCCAACCAGCTGAAAGGCCGTTGGGATGCGTGGTTTGAAAATCCGATTGAACTGACAGATGCGCGCGAGTTGGTTTCGGATACGCGCCAGTTCCTGACTGACGTTCCGGGACACACGTCGTACACCAATAAGCAGTTGCTCGAAATCATGATGGCACAGGATTTCCAGGACCTGACCGGTCAGGTGATCAAGCGCATGATGGATGTGATCCAGGAGATCGAGCGTCAGCTGTTGATGGTGCTACTGGAGAATATGCCAGAAGCCAACGCCGCGGCGCGTAAAGAGGGCAACAGCCTGCTGAACGGTCCGCAGATCCACGCCAATGCACCCGGCGTGGTGGCGAACCAGGATCAGGTTGATGACCTGCTGGATAGCTTAGGGTTTTAAACACGTTTGTCCTCACCCTAACCCTCTCCCACAGGTGGGAGAGGGAACCGTTCGGGCCTGCATATGGCAGCGTCTCCCTCGCCCGCTTGCGGGAGAGGGCCGGGGTGAGGGACAGCGCGCACCGCACCTTACACCGCGCGCTTCTGCGCCAACGCCGACTGCGCCACCAACACCTGCACGCCTAACGCCTCAAACGCCGCGACCTGCGCCGGCGAAATGCCGCTATCGGTAATCAGATAGTGAATATGGCTCCAGTCGCACGGCAGCGCGAACATCGACACCTTATCGATCTTGCTGGAATCCGCCACCACATACACGCTGTTGGCTGACTTGATCATCGCCATTTTCACCTTGATATCGGTCTCGCTGGGAAAGCTCAAACCGAGACGCGGTGAGATACAGGCCGTGGCAAGAAACAGCTTCTCCGCCAGCACGTTTTCGAAAAACGAGGCGGCTTTCTCACCTGAAGTCGAAAGCGTCGGGAACTTAAAAGTGCCGCCGGTCAGCAAAATATTGATACCCGGCTCGCCGCCCAGCTTCAGCGCGATATTCACCGCCGTGGTAATTACCGATAAACGACGGATATGGCTGATCGCCTCGGCAATCGCCGTGGTGGTGGTACCGGAATCGAAAATCACCGTGTCGCCATTTTCCACATGCTGCGCGGCAAGGCGGCCAATCGCCTGTTTTTCTTCAAGATGTGTTTGGCGCTCCAGCAACATCGCGCCGGTATTCTGCTTGCCGGTCATCAGCGTGGCGCCGCCGTGATAACGCTGTACGTGCCCCTCTTGCTGCAATATGCGCAAGTCGGTGCGAATGGTGGCTTCGGTCAGGCCGAAGGTATCGGTCAGCGCTTTAACCGTGACGGTGCCGTCTTCGCGGATCATCTCCAGAATCTTCTCACGGCGCTGCTGCATATCTGCCAGCTGCTCAGTTTTGCTTTTCAATCGAAATGCTCCCTCTTTCCAATCACGGTCTGGTTTCGCCAATAAGGAAACCCGAGCTGATTTTACTCTGCGATTTGGCCATTTGCGAGATAGCTTCCAGAAACATTCGTTTTCGAATGAAAATCATCATTTGCTATGCGATTGATTTCGCAGAAAGCCGTCAGCAGCTCGCTCCATGTCCTGAAGGCGGTGAATTGTGCAAATTCAACAAAATCATCAAGATAATTTTATTGCTGCAATTTGTATGAAATTTGATCTCCTCCACAAACCATTATTAATCGATAGCTTATATTTTTGTTCGAAAATGATGTTTGTAAAAACGATAACCCGGCCAGTAATAACCAGCGCCGCCGTACACCATTATGGAGAGAGACGATGAGTGGGGAATATGACGTTAACCTGCGCTACGGCGTGAACATTGAGCAGGATTTAACCGGCAAAGTGGCGGTAGTCACCGGCGGGCTGGGCGGGATTGCGATGGCCAGTAATGCCATGCTGCTGGAGAAGGGCGCACGGCTGGCGCTGCTTTATCCGCCCTTCGAAAGTGACAAAGTGGCGGGCGTGCAGGATCAATTTGCTGCCGATCGCGTGCTGCTGGTGTGCTGCGACGTGACCGATCCGGCCTCGGTTGAAGCGGCATTTGATCGCGTCGAACAGCATTACGGTCAGATTGATATCCTGGTGAACTGCGCGGGCTACGTGATGTTGCAACCGGTGTTAGAAACCGATTTTGCCGAGTGGCAGAAGCAGATCGACGTCAATCTCACCGGTCCTTTCCTCTGCTCGCAGGAGGCCGGTAAACGCATGGTGCGCGCCGGTAACGGCGGCAAAATCATCAACATTGCGTCGCAGGCCGCCTCCATCGCTATCGACAACCACGTTGCTTACACCTCCGCCAAAGCCGGTCTGCTCGGCATGACCAAAGTGATGGCCAAAGAGTTCGCTCCCTATCGCATTAACGTCAATACCTTATCGCCCACCGTGGTGCTGACGCCGATGGGTGAAAAAGCCTGGCGCGGTGAGAAGGGCGAGCAGATGAAAAAGCTGATCCCGCTGGGACGCTTTGCCTATACCGACGAAATCGCCGGCGCGGTGCTGTTCTTCGCCAGCAACGGCAGCGACATGATCACCGGCGCAGATTTGATGATCGACGGTGGCTTTACCATCTGGTAAGCCGCGCCAACACCAGAACGGCTGACCCTGCGTGACCCACTATAACAATGAGAGAACCTCACCATGAAAAAACGTACCCTGCTGTTAACTGCTATTGCCAGTTGCCTGATCTCCCAAGCCAGTTTCGCTGCCGATAAAGGCACCATCATGATCCTGGTGAACTCGCTGGATAACCCGTATTACGCCTCCGAAGCCAAAGGTGCCAACCTCAAAGCGCAAGAGCTGGGCTATAAAACCAGCGTGCTGTCGCATGGCGAAGATGTGAAAAAGCAAAGTGAACTGATTGATGCCGCCATCGGCAAAAAGGTGCAGGGCATCGTGCTGGATAACGCCGACTCCACCGCCAGCGTCGCCGCGATTAAAAAAGCCAAAGATGCCGGCATTCCGGTGGTGCTGATCAACCGCGAAATCCCGGTGGATGACGTGGCGCTGGCGCAGATCACCCACAACAACTTCCAGGCCGGCTCCGACGTGGCAAACGTGTTTGTGGAGAAAATGGGGGAAAAGGGCAGCTATGCGGAACTCACCTGTAACCTCGCCGACAACAACTGCGTCACGCGCTCCAAATCCTTCCATCAGGTGCTCGATCAATATTCCGACATGAAAAGCGTGGCGCGTCAGGATGCCAAAGGCACGCTGATTGACGGCAAACGTATCATGGACAGCATTCTGCAGGCGCATCCGGATGTAAAAGGCGTGATCTGCGGTAACGGCCCCGTGGCGCTGGGTGCGATTGCAGCTCTGAAAGCGGCAGGCCGTAACGACGTCATCGTGGTCGGCATTGACGGCAGCAATGATGAACGTGACGCGGTGGAAAAAGGGGATCTGAAAGCCACGGTGATGCTGCAGGCACAAGCCATCGCCGCACAGGGCGTGACCGACCTCGACAACTTTATTCAGAAAGGCACCAAGCCTGAGAAGCAGCGCGTGATGTTCCGCGGCATTCTCATTACGCCAGACAACGCCAAAGGCGTGCAGGACTTTAACTTCAAGTCGTAATCAATGCGGTGCGCCCGTAGATCGGGCGCCCAGGAGAATGTGATGCACAGACGACTCTGGTTACTGCTTCCTGTCGTGATCCTTAGCGGTTGCCGCATTGTGTCGCAGCAGGAGCTGGCCGACCTGAAAAATCCTCCCAATCCCAAAATGGGCAATATTGCCCAAACGTGGCAACAGAAACTGGTACCGCAAGTTCAACATGATGCGAAGCCGGTGGCTGAGTTGTTGAATGCGCTGAAATCCGCCAAAGATTTTGATAGCGCTTGTAAAACTTATGGCTATCGCAGTCAGGAAGAGAACCCGTGCGTGTTCAGTGTCAACGTGAGCGGTGAAATCACGGCGGTTAACACCACGTCGCGTAACGGTCGGATGACAGTGAAAGATGTGTCCGGTGACACTGTCACGGTGCAGGTTGGCCCGATTTTTCCCGGCACGGTGTTGCGTGATGCCTACAAAGGTGCCAGCTATCAGGACTTTAACGATCAGGTGCTGTTCGGCGATTACAGTCGCGCGATCAATCAGCAAGCGGCGAACATGATGAGTGCTTTCAAGCCCAAAGTGGGTGACAAAGTGCAGCTGGCTGGCGTGTTTAGCAGCTTTGATACGCCGGAACAGGTGCCGAATGTGACGCCTGCGGCGATTACACGTCAGTAAGGAGCGGATATGCAACAGCCTCAACATGACGTGATCATTGAAACCCGTAACGTGTCGCGCATCTATCCCGGCGTCACCGCGCTGGATCAGGTCAATTACCGCGTCTATCGCAACAAAGTTAACGTGCTGATTGGCGAAAACGGCGCGGGCAAATCCACCATGATGAAAATGCTGGCGGGCGTGGAGATCCCGTCATCCGGCGAGATTCTGCTGGACGGCGCAGCGGTGTCGCTGAGCTCCACGCATCAGGCGGAAAAACAGGGCATCAGCATTATTTTTCAGGAGCTGAACCTGTTTCCCAATATGAACGTGATGGACAACATCTTCATGGCCAATGAGTTTTTCCAGCGCGGCGTGATCAACGAGAAGTATCAGTATTCGCTCGCCAAAGCATTGCTGGAACGGCTGGAGCTGGATGTCGATCCCTACGCGCCGCTGGCTGAACTCGGTATCGGCCATCAGCAGCTGGTGGAGATCGCCCGCGCGCTGTCCAAGGACACGCGCGTATTGATCATGGATGAACCGACCAGCGCACTCAGCCAGTCAGAAGTGAAAGTGCTGTTCAACGTCATCGACCAGCTTAAACGGCGCGGCGTCACCATTATCTATATCTCACATCGGCTGGAAGAGCTGATGGAGATTGGCGATCACATCACCATCTTCCGCGACGGACGCTTCATCAGCGAACGCGAAGTCCGCGACGCCTCGGTTCCGTGGATCATTGAGCAGATGGTGGGCGACAAGAAGAAACACTTCGATTATCAACCGGCGACGCAGGGTGAAACGGTACTCAGCGTCAACGGGCTGACCGCGCTGCATCAAAACGGCGGTTACAAGCTCAATGATGTCTCTTTCTCGCTGCGAAAAGGCGAAGTGATTGGCATCTACGGTTTGCTTGGCGCCGGGCGCACCGAGTTGTTCAAAGGGTTGATTGGCATGATGCACTGTCAGTCGGGCAGCGTCAGTCTGAACGGCGAAGCGCTGGAGAAGCGCAGTTTCCAGCAGCGACTGAAAAAAGGCATCGCGCTGGTGCCGGAAGATCGTCAAACCGAAGGCGTGGTACAGCTGATGTCGATCACCGCCAACATGACGCTCAGCGATCTCAGCCTGCGGGGTTTCCGCCGTTGCTGGCGCAAGCTCAATCCGCACAACGAGCAGCGCCGTGTGGATGAAATGATTGGCCATCTCGCCATCAAGGTCAGCGATCCCGAGCTGCCGATCACCTCCTTAAGCGGCGGCAATCAGCAAAAAGTGGTGCTGGGCAAAGCCCTGATGACCGGGCCGCAGGTGGTGCTGCTGGATGAGCCCACGCGCGGCATTGATGTGGGGGCAAAAACCGATGTTTATCACCTGATTGGCAACCTGGCGCAGCAGGGATTGGCGGTGATGTTCTCCTCCTCCGAACTGGATGAAGTGATGGCGCTGGCTGACCGCATTCTGGTGATGGCGGATGGTCGCATCACCGCCGATTTACCGCGCGCGGCGGCCACGCGCGAAGCCCTGATTAGCGCCTCAACGCCACATGATTGAGCCCGCTGGAGAGTAAAACGATGAATCAAAAATACCTGATCTATATGTACCTGCTTAAGGCGCGTACCTTTATTGCCTTGCTGATCGTGGTGAGTTTCTTCAGCTTTATGGTGCCTAACTTTCTCACCACCTCCAACCTGCTGATCATGACGCAGCATGTGGCGATCACCGGCTTGCTAGCGATTGGCATGACGCTGGTTATTTTGACTGGCGGCATCGATCTTTCGGTCGGGGCGGTGGCGGGCATATGCGGCATGGTGGCGGGTGCGCTGCTCACCAACGGCGTACCGCTGTGGGGCGGCAACGTACTGTTCTTCAACGTGCCCGAAGTGATTCTGGTGGTGGCGCTGTTCGGCGTGGCGCTGGGATTGATTAATGGCGCGGTGGTGACGCGACTCGGCGTAGCGCCGTTTATCTGTACGCTCGGCATGATGTACGTGGCACGCGGCGCCGCGCTGCTGTTCAACGATGGCAGCACCTACGCCAACCTTGTCGGCACGCCAGCACTGGGTAATACCGGCTTTGCCCTGCTCGGTTCGGGTTCGATATTGGGCGTGTATATCCCGATATGGATGATGCTCGGCTTCCTGCTGCTGGGGTTGTATCTGACGCGTAAAACACCGCTGGGTCGTTACATCTATGCCACCGGTGGCAACGAATCGGCGGCGCGCCTGGCGGGTGTGCCGATTATCAAGGTCAAAGTGTTTGTCTACGCCTTTTCCGGCTTGTGCGCCGCGCTGGTCGGTTTGATTGTGGCGTCGCAGCTGCAAACCGCGCACCCGATGACCGGCAACATGTTCGAGATGGACGCCATCGGTGCCACGGTGCTGGGCGGCACGGCGCTGGCGGGTGGACGCGGTCGCGTTTCAGGCTCGATTATCGGTGCTTTTGTCATCGTGTTTCTCGCCGATGGCATGGTGATGATGGGCGTCAGCGATTTCTGGCAAATGGTGATCAAAGGCCTGGTGATTGTCACTGCGGTGGTGATCGATCAGTTCCAGCAAAAATTACAAAGTAAGGTGGTGCTGCTGCGCAGACATGAAAAAAAGCAGCAATCGGCCGCCCTGCCTGAAGCGACACATGGATAACAGGAGGCAATATGACACGCGATTTTAGTGGAAAGACGGTGGTGATTACCGGCGCCTGCCGCGGCATTGGCGCGGGCATTGCAGCGCGCTTTGCACGCGACGGGGCGCGTTTGGTGATGGTGTCGAATTCGGAACGCGTTTTCAGTACCGCGCAGGCCATCGAACAGCAGTTTGGCAGTGAGGTTCTGGCGCTGCAGGTCGATGTTACCGATGAAACGGAGGTGCAGCAGCTTTATCAGCAGGCGGCTGAGCGCTTTGGCAGCATTGATGTGTCGATTCAGAATGCGGGGGTGATTACCATCGATCGTTTCGATGCGATGCCCAAAAGTGACTTCGAGAAGATCCTCGCGGTGAACACCACGGGCGTGTGGCTGTGCTGCCGGGAAGCGGCGAAATATATGGTGAAGCAGGGCAGCGGCAGCCTGATCAACACCTCGTCCGGTCAGGGACGGCAGGGTTTCATTTATACGCCGCACTATGCCGCCAGCAAGATGGGCGTGATCGGTATTACCCAGAGCCTGGCGCTGGAGCTGGCGCCGTGGCATATCACGGTGAATGCTTTCTGTCCGGGCATCATCGAGAGTGAAATGTGGGACTACAATGATCGCGTGTGGGGCGAGATCCTCAGCAGCGATAAAAAGCAGTATGGCAAAGGCGAACTGATGGCCGAATGGGTGGAAAACATCCCGCTTAAACGCGCAGGGCAGCCGGAAGATGTCGCTGGCTTAGTGGCTTTCCTCGCCTCTGACGATGCGCGCTATATCACCGGGCAGACCATCAATGTGGATGGCGGTTTAATCTTTTCCTGATAGTTCGCTGTTGGGTCGCCATTGATGGCGTCATGCTAAACACTAAGCCTCATGGTCGCACCTTCCGTAGCGGCGTGATTCATCGCGCAATGCCGATCACTAAAGCGCTGTATCAAATCTCCGCACCTTCAGTAGCGGCGCGATTTATCGCGCAATGAATTGCGCCGCTACAACATATGCTCTCGGTAATTAGGGGTTTCATATTTTAACTGACGAGCATTACGCAATGCATTGCGCCGCTACAATGTGCGCGCTCAATGATTTGAGCGGTCATCTCTTGATGGGCAAGCAGGGCACAACATATTGCGTCGCCTGCTTACCTACATTCTGATTTTTTCGTTTTCTGCCTTAATCGAAACCAGACATGTCCGGCACTTGCATCAGAATATGCTAGGGTAGACTTATGCAGTTTTGTGAGCCACCTCTAATTCTGAACCGGGTCGAACCCTATTTTTAGCTATGTTATTTACTTTGTTATCACCTAAAAGCGTGCGTTATCTCTCTGGTTTTTCACTACTTGCCGCATCCGCGCCTGCGCTGGCGTTGATCTCTGACACTAAACTCGCCGATGCGCCGTTTAGCGATCCCACACGTTTCCAGAAAATGGCCGATCAGTTGCCTGCATTGGGTTACCAGGATGAAACGGAAGCGTTCAACAAAAAACTGGCGACCATTGCCAAAAGCATTGGTGAAGCCAGCCAGAACAGTACGGACGACAATGCCCTTGGCCAGCAGGCGGGGCTGTGGGCCTTTAACCATTTCCGCGATGAAGTGGGCAATCGACTGGTTGATGAAGGCCAGTCGCTGTTGTCACCGTATGGCAATGCTCAAATCGATTTCAATGTGGATATGGAGGGCAATTTTGCCGGCAGCGGTGCTTCGCTGCTGACACCCTGGGCGGATAACTATCGCTATCTGACCTTCAGTCAGGTTGGCTTTCATCAAACTGATGATGGGCTGGTCGGCAATGCTGGCCTCGGGCAACGTTGGGTGGCAGGAAAATGGCTGCTGGGCTATAACGGTTTTGTCGATCGCATGTTCAGCAGTGGCCTACAGCGCGCTTCGCTGGGTACCGAAGCGTGGGGCGATTATCTGCGCTTCTCCGCCAACTACTATACGCCGCTCTCAGGTTGGCAGGATCGCAATCCCTTCCAGCAGCAGCGCATGGCGCGCGGCTATGATTTCACCACGCAAGGCTATTTGCCGCACTATCGCCAACTCGGTGCGTCAGTAAGCTGGCAGCAATATCTGGGCGATAACGTCGATTTGTTTAGCTCCGGCAACCGCTACCATAACCCATCGGCGTTGACCTTTGGCGTCACCTACACGCCGGTGCCGCTGGTAACCTTATCCGCCAGCCATAAAACCAGCGACAGCGGTGAGAGCCAGGATCAGCTCGGCTTGCGTCTTAACTATCGCTTTGGCGTGGCGCTCAGCCAGCAGCTGAGTCCGGATAACGTAGCGGCTGCGCACTCACTGCGCGGCAGTCGCTACGATAACGTGACGCGCAGCTATACGCCGGTGCTGGAATATCGCCAGCGTAAAACGCTGTCGGTGTTTCTCGCTACGCCGCCGTGGCAGCTGAATGGCGGAGAAAGTTTGCCGCTGAAACTGCAAATCCGTAGCACCAATCCGATCGCTAAAGTGATGTGGCAGGGCGATACCCAGGCGCTGAGCCTGACGCCGGGTGCCAATCCCAACGATCCACAGGGTTGGAGCGTGATCCTGCCCGCGTGGGATAGCTCGCCGGGTGCGCATAACAGCTATCGCTTGTCGGTGGTGTTAGAAGACAGTAAACAGAATCGCGTTACTTCAAACGAAATCGTCCTGCAATTGCAACCGCCGTTCTCACTGGATCAGGGCGATGATGATCGCTTTGATCTGATGGCGCCGTAATCGCCTCGCACCAATAAAAAAGGGCAGCTTTCGCTGCCCTTTGCGCATATTCAGCCGACACTAGCCGAACAGCCATGAGGGTATTGCCACTTAGAACTGGTAAATCAGACCCACAGCGGTGACATCATCAGAAGCGATGCCCAACGCATTGTTATCTTTTAACAGGTTGATCTTGTATTCAGCATAAACAGACATGTTTTTGTTGAAGTAGTAGGTTCCACCGACAGCGACGTATTTGGTGAGATCGACATCACCAATATTTTCAATCTCTTTGCCTTTCGATGAAACATAGCCGATTGAAGGACGCAGTCCGTTAATGAACTGATACTGCGCAACGGCTTCAAAGTTGACGGCTTTGTTAGCAAAGCCACCAGTGATTGGGGTTGCGTTGAGCGTTTCGCCGTACATGGTTGCCAGGTAAATCTGGTTAGCATCGTATTTCAGGCCCGTGGTCCAGTGCTGTGCTTTCTCGCCTTCGCCACGTAAGGCCTGGTTCTGCGTATTGGTACGATCCAGGCTCGCGTAAGCGCCAACCACGCTCAGACCGAAATCGAAATCATAAGAAGTGGAGAGCGCGAAGCCATCACCATTCGAACGGCGTACGGCAACGTTTGCATCGTTACGATCGTTTTTACCTTCGTACTGTGCAGCAACGTTCCAGCCTTTCACCAGACCGAAGAAATCTTTGTTGCGCCAGGTCAACACGCCACCTGAGCGGCTAGACAGGAACCCATCAGAGTAACCTTGATCGCCACCAAAGAAGGGCAGCATATCGGTGTAACCCAGCACGTCATAAATCAAACCGTAGTTACGACCGTAATCGATCGAGCCGAACTGACCAAACTTCAGGCCAGCAAAGCCCAGGCGGGTTCTGTTACCGCTGTTGGCATCGCTGCCTTCAGAGTTGCTCAGGCTGTACTGGTACTGCCATTGACCGTAGCCGGTCAGCTGGTCGTTGATCTTGGTTTCGCCTTTAAAACCAATACGGGTATAAGACGAGGTATCACCATTTGACCCTTCGTTATCGGAGAACAGATGCGAGACGTTAATTTTGCCGGTCAGGTCCAGCTTGTTGCCATCTTTGTTATAGATTTCGGCGGCCTGAGCCGAAGAAAGTCCCAGCAGTAAAGGCATCACTGCTGCCAGTAAGGAGCGCTTCATCATTTAATTTTTACCCTGTGATATTTTTTAATTTTGTCCCCATCTGCGGGGTGAAAAGAAAATGACACAAAAGGTTCAAGATCGACAGTGCAATATATGTAACTAAATATTTCTCGTTAACTTTTTGTGTGATTTTTAATCTTAAATTCCATTATGTGGAATTTTGTATTGGTTAAACTTATCCATAAGACAACATGTGTAATGATGATTTTAATATTTATCTGTATGATTTTATTGAATAACTTTAAATTTAAAGATGCGTAAATAAAATCAGTAGCTTGTTCGTGAAATAGCACAAGCCTATGCATTATTGTTCAATAGCAAATATCTGAATCCAGCTAATCATTAGCAGAGTAATTATCGGCTTCATGGCTTTGTGTCCTTTTATTTCTGTTCTGATAATAACCTTGGTCACAAAATGTTATTTAGCTTTTCGCTTAACAATGAACTGGCGAAATAATATTCAATTCAGTGAGAGAAATGTTAAAACCCGATTAATTCGCGCCATGCTAAATTTGCACCGCGCTATCACTTTCCTGCACCAATCAGGCACATTGCGCCCTAAAAAAGTGCGTTTATCGCATTAATTTGGCGAAATATTTCCTGCCCGATCACAAAAGCAATATTTCATTTTGCCGATGCATAAATCCGCTAAATAAATTACTGCTATTCAGCCTGCATCAGACTGATATTCACTTTTTATGCAATTAAAGTGAATATCACCACCTGTTAAGTTATTGATATTCCGTAGTGGTAAGACGGTTATGCATTTTTGCGGCTGGCTGGCACGCTATCTGCAATATACAGTAGAGCTGCCACTTAACATTTTTAACAATTTCAAAACAAAAGGCTTCACCGGGTGTGGAGCAGGAGAAAGGGCTATGTCACTGCAGGTTTCACGTCAGAATTTCGATCAATGGATGATGCCAGTTTATGCACCCGCGGCTTTTGTTCCGGTCCGCGCGGAAGGTTCAACGCTGTGGGATCAGCAAGGCAAAGAGTATATCGATTTTGCCGGTGGCATTGCGGTCAACGCATTGGGACATGCGCATCCGGCGTTGCAGCAGGCGCTGATCGAACAGGCCGGCAAACTGTGGCATACCGGAAATGGCTATACCAATGAACCTATCCTGCGTCTCGCCAAACAGTTGATTGATGCTACTTTTGCCGATCGCGTGTTTTTCTGTAACTCCGGCGCTGAAGCGAATGAAGCGGCGCTGAAACTGGCACGTAAAACCGCACACGACCGTTTCGGTGCTGAGAAAAATGGCATCGTTGCTTTTAATAATGCTTTTCACGGTCGCACGCTGTTTACCGTGACAGCAGGCGGACAACCGGCCTATTCCCGTGATTTTGCGCCGCTGCCACCGGCGGTCGAACACGCTAATTTCAACGATCTGGCCTCGGCGGCCGCGCTGATCAATGACCAAACCTGCGCGGTGATCGTCGAGCCGATTCAGGGTGAAGGCGGCGTCCTGCCAGCCGATCCCGCTTTCCTGCGCGGACTGCGTGAACTCTGCGATAAACATCATGCGCTGCTGATTTTTGATGAAGTGCAGAGCGGCGTAGGTCGCACCGGTTCGCTGTATGCCTATATGCATTACGGCGTGACCCCGGATGTATTAACCACCGCCAAAGCGCTGGGTGGCGGCTTCCCGATTGGCGCGATGCTGACACGTGAAGATCTGGCGCAGGTGATGGGCGTGGGCACGCACGGCACCACCTACGGCGGCAATCCGCTGGCGGGCGCAGTCGCGGGCAAAGTGATGGAGCTGATTAATCAGCCGGAATTTATGGCCGGCGTGGCCGAGCGTCATCAATGGTTTGTTACGGCGTTGCAGGAACTGAACAAGCGTCTGCCGGTATTTAAAGAAGTGCGCGGGTTGGGTCTGTTGATTGGCGCCGTGCTAAACGACGATTTCGCCGGTAAAGCCAAACAGTTCAACCTCACCGCGGCCGAAGAGGGCGTAATGGTGCTGATAGCAGGTGCCAACGTGGTACGTTTTGCGCCAGCGCTGAACATCAGCGAGCGCGAAGTTAAAGAAGGTTTGGCGCGTTTCGAACGTGCCTGTGAACGCGTGCTCAAAGGAGCCACATCATGATGGTGATTCGCCCCGTCGAACGTGACGATCTCTCGCAGTTGTTGTCGCTGGCGGGCAAAACCGGGGGTGGCTTAACCTCGCTGCCCGCGGATAGCGAAACGCTTAAAGCCCGTATTGAGCGTTCGCTGCTCACCTGGCAAGGCGCGTTACCGCCTGCCGAACAAGGCTATGTGTTTGTGCTGGCCGACAGCGAGGATAATCGTGCCGTCGGCATCTGTGCCATCGAAGCGGCGGTGGGTTTGCAGGATCCTTGGTACAACTTCCGCGTTGGCACACAGGTGCACGCCTCGAAAGAGCTGAACGTTTATGCCAGCCTGCCGACGCTGTCGCTGAGCAACGATCATACCGGCAGCAGCGAACTCTGCACATTGTTCCTCGATCCCGATTACCGCGATGGCAAAAACGGCCATCTGCTTTCGAAGTCGCGCTTTCTGTTTATGGCCAACTTCCGCGACCGCTTTATGCAACACGTGGTGGCGGAGATGCGTGGCGTCAGCGATGACAGCGGCCACTCGCCTTTCTGGGACAGCGTCGGTAGCCGCTTCTTCTCGATGGAGTTCAGCAAAGCCGACTTTCTGAGCGGCACCGGGCAGAAAGCCTTTATCGCCGAGCTGATGCCCAAACATCCGCTCTACATTCATTACCTGTCTGAAGCGGCGCAAAAAGTGATTGGCGAAGTCCATCCGAAAACCGCGCCCGCGCGTGCGGTGTTGGAGGCGGAAGGTTTCCGCTATCTCAACTATGTCGACATCTTCGACGGCGGCCCGACGCTGGAGTGCGAAATCGATCGCATTCGTGCCATTCGCAAGAGTCGCCAGTTAACCGCTGAGAACGGTGCAGCCGATGAAAGCTGGCCGCTGTGTCTGGTGGCCAACGCGGATTTTCAGCATTTCCGCGTGGCGCTGCTGCCGGTGGATATGGCATCCGGCACGGTAAAACTGACTGAAAGCCAGCGCGCGGCGCTGCATTGCAACATTGGCGATCAACTGCGTGTGGTCACGCTGTGTCGCGAGGAGAAAAAAGCATGACGCATTTTATTCAAGGTCAATGGGTGACCGGCGGCGCTGACGCCCTGAGCAAACACAATCCGGTAACCGGCGAAACGCTGTGGCAGGGCAAAGCGGCATCGGCAGCACAAGTGGCCGCGGCCTGCGAAGCGGCGCGCGCGGCGTTCCCGCAGTGGGCGAGAAAACCGTTTGCGGAGCGTCAGGCGCTGGTGGAAGGGTTTGCCCGTCTGCTTGAAAGCCACAAAAACGCGCTGGCGGAAACCATCGCCCAGGAAACCGGCAAGCCGCGCTGGGAAACGCTGACCGAAGTGCAGACGATGATCAACAAAATTGCCATTTCGATTAAGGCCTATCACAGCCGCACCGGCGAACAGGCCGATGGCGAGAGCTCGCTGCGCCATCGGCCGCACGGCGTTTTGGCGGTGTTTGGTCCGTATAATTTTCCTGGCCATCTGCCGAACGGCCATATCGTGCCAGCTCTGCTGGCGGGTAACTGCGTAGTGTTTAAGCCGAGCGAGCTGACGCCGCTGACGGCGGAGAAAACTGTGCAGCTGTGGCAGCAAGCGGGTTTACCGGCGGGCGTAATGGCGCTGCTGCAGGGCGGTCGTGAAACCGGCCAGGCGCTGGCCAATGCGGCACAAATTGATGGTCTGCTGTTTACCGGCAGCGCCGCCACCGGCTATCACCTGCATCGTCAGTTCGCCGGACAGCCAGAAAAAATGCTGGCGCTGGAGATGGGCGGCAACAATGCGTTGATTGTTGAAGATCCTGCGGATCTTGATGGTGCGGTACATATCGCTATTCAGTCGGCCTTTATTACCGCCGGACAGCGCTGCACCTGCGCGCGTCGTCTGCTGGTGAAGCGCGGCGCGGCGGGCGATGCCTTCCTGCAGCGTTTGGTTGAGGTCAGTGCGCGCTTGCAGCCTGGCGCGTGGAATGCCGAGCCGCAGCCGTTTATGGGCAGCGTGATTTCACCCACCGCCGCCGGACATATTTTTGCCGCCTGGCAGCAGCAGGTGGAAAAGGGCGGGAAAGTGATGCTCGGCATGCACTGGCCGGACCGCGACAGTGCCATCATCACGCCGGGCATCATTGATGTGACCGAAGTGAAAGATTTAGCGGATGAAGAAGTCTTTGGTCCGTTGCTGCAGGTGATTCGTTACGACAGCTTCGAGCAGGCGATTGCTATCGCCAATAATACCCGCTATGGCTTGTCGTGCGGTCTGATTTCGCCGCAGCGCGCGCAGTTTGATCAGCTATTGCTGGAGGCGCGCGCCGGTATCGTTAACTGGAACAAACCGCTGACCGGCGCGGCCAGCACCGCCCCCTTTGGTGGCATTGGCGCATCCGGGAATCATCGTGCCAGCGCGTGGTACGCCGCCGATTACTGTGCATGGCCAATGGCGTCGCTGGAGAGCCCAAGCCTGGCGCTGCCGGGCAGCTTAGCGCCGGGCCTCGATTTCTCCGCGCAGGGAGCGAAATAATGCAAGCATTTGAAGCGAACTTTGATGGGCTGGTCGGCCTGACACATCATTACGCGGGATTGTCGTTTGGTAACGAAGCCTCGACGCGCAATCAGCTGCAGCCCTCAAACCCGCGTCTGGCGGCGAAGCAGGGTTTGCTGAAGATGAAAGCGCTGGCGGATATGGGCTACGTACAGGGCGTGATCCCGCCGCACGAACGTCCTAATCTGCCGCTGCTGCGCCAGCTCGGCTTTGGCGGCAGCGATGAGCAGGTGCTGGCGCAGGCGGCGAAGCACGCGCCGCAGCTGCTGTCGGCGGCCAGCTCAGCCTCAGCGATGTGGGTGGCGAATGCCGCCACGGTGTCACCGTCGGCGGATAGCGCCGATGGTCGCGTGCATTTCACCGTCGCCAATCTGAATAACAAATTCCATCGCGCCATTGAGGCGCCGGAAACTGCCGATCTGCTGCGCGCGATTTTCCGTCATCCGCAGCACTTCTGCGTGCACGATGCGCTGCCGCAGGTGGCGCAGTTTGGTGATGAGGGCGCGGCCAATCACAATCGTTTCGGCAGTGATTACGGTGATGCGGGCGTGCAGCTGTTTATTTATGGCCGTGATGGTCAGCAGCAGGGCGCAACGCCAGCACGTTATCCAGCGCGTCAAACGCGTGAAGCCAGCGAAGCGGTGGCGCGGTTGCATCAGCTCGATGCGCAACGCACGCTGTTTGCTCAGCAAAATCCAGCGGTGATTGATCAGGGCGTGTTTCATAACGATGTGATTGCGGTGAGCAATCAGCAGGTGCTGTTCTGCCATCAGGATGCCTTTGTGAACCAGCCGCAGTTGCTGAGTGACATCGCCGCCCGCGTTAGCGGTTTCCAGCCGATTGAAGTGCCGCGCGATAAAGTATCGGTAACCGATGCGGTCAATACCTATCTGTTTAACAGCCAGCTGTTGCAGCGCGCCGACGGCGGTATGCTGCTGGTGCTGCCAGAAGAGTCACGCCAGCATGCGGGCGTGTGGCGTTATCTCACTGAGCTGGTGGAGAGCGGCGGGCCAATCCGTGAACTGAAAGTTTTCGATCTGCGTGAAAGCATGTTTAACGGTGGCGGTCCGGCCTGTTTGCGTCTGCGCGTGGTGTTAACCGAAACCGAGCGTCAGGCGCTGAATCCGGCGGTATTGATGAACGATCGCCTGTTTGCCACGCTCAACGATTGGGTGGATCGCCACTACCGCGATCGCTTAACTCAGGCCGATTTAGCCGACCCGCAACTGCTGCGTGAGGGGCGCACCGCGCTGGATGAGCTGACGAAGCTGCTAGACTTAGGCAGTGTCTACGCGTTTCAGCGTTAACGCCGGGGTGAGAGGTTCGCCCCACGTCGTTAAAAAGGAGTGAACATGCAGGATTTTTTACAGCAGACCTTGTCTGGTGAGCCGCCACAGCAAAGAGAGGGCAGCAACGATCATCTCAGTTGGCAATGGCATAACGAGGGACTGATGTCCCTCACGCCGCATACGCCCACACAGCAGGCGCTGGTGCTCTCTGCGGGCATTCACGGCAATGAAACCGCGCCGGTTGAGATTCTCAATCTGTTGCTGACGCCACTCTTAAAAGGCGAGAAGCCGCTGGCGGTGCGCTTACTGGTGATTTTGGGAAATCCAGCCGCGTTGCGCAGCGGCAAGCGCTACCAGCAACATGATATCAACCGCCTGTTTGGTGGACGCTGGCAGCAGGTGGCCGATGTACCCGAAGCGCAGCGCGTGCTGCAGCTGGAGCAGGAGCTGGAGAGTTTCTGGCGCGCCTGTCTCGATCATGAAGTGCGCTGGCATCTCGATCTGCATACCGCGATTCGCGGCTCGTATCATGCGCGTTTTGGCGTAATGCCGCTGAATCCCAATCCGTGGCCCGAGGCGTTTATGCACTGGCTGGCGGCGGCAGAAATGGAGGCGCTGGTGTTCCATCGTTCACCGGGCGGCACCTTCACCCATTACAGCTGCGAGCACCATAATGCGGCGAGCTGCACGCTGGAGCTGGGCAAGGCTTTGCCGTTTGGTGAGAACGATTTAAGTCAGTTTGCCGGCGTGCAGCGGGCGCTGGCGGCGTTGCTGTATGGCGATGCCTTACCGGAGGTGCGTGAACAGCCACGCCATTATCGCGTGGCGCAACAGCTGACCCGGCACGGCGATAAGTTTGTGTTGCACATGGGGCCGGAGACGCTGAACTTTACCGCTTTCCCGCAGGGCACGCTGCTGGCGGAGGAGGGTGACCGGCGTTACTACGTGCAGCAGGCGCGCGAGTATGTGCTGTTTCCCAATCCGAATGTCGCGCCAGGATTGCGCGCGGGGCTGATGCTGGTGGAGGAGAATGAACAGACGCAGGCGCTGGCGTTGTGATTTTCCCTCACCCTAACCCTCTCCCGCAGGCGGGAGAGGGAGCCGAACGAGCGAATATTTGGATTGAGTGACATGTGGCAGCGTTTCCATCTTCCGGTGGGAGAGGGCCAGGGTGAGGGCATCAACGCGCCGACATTTCCCTTCCTGAAAACCGACAATACCGTTACACTCCTCCTTAATTCCTGCGTTTTTCCCTTGATTGTCATAAACTTTTTCAATTCCTCACGCATTTCTTCTCTTTCTCTCCATGATTGCCTGATCTCTGTCTTTTATGCTTTCAGGGCTTTACTCAGCCTCTGAGTAGTTGACGTTCAGCGTCGTATGCTTGTTTCCGAAGACGCGACACAGGCTGTCGTCATTAAACTGATAAGTAAGGACAATATTATGCGTAAATTAACTTCTGTGTTCCTGGCTACCGCAATGGCTTTTGGTGCTGCAAATATCGTCCATGCAGCGGCAGACAACCTGACTCCGCCGCCAGCAGGCAGCGAAAAGCCGATGCACAAGCCGCCGATGCGTCATCACGGTATGGAGATGATGTTTAAAGGTCTGAACCTGACCGATGCGCAGAAAGCGCAGATCAAAACGATTTTGCGTGATGGACATAAAGAGATGAAACGCCCGTCGCTGGAAGAGCGTCGTGCTGACCATGCCATCATCGCTTCCGATACCTTTGACCGTGCGAAAGCCGAAGCGCAGGCTGAGAAGATGACGGCGAATGCCAAAGATCGTGCGCTGCAGATGATGGAAACTCAGAACAAGATCTACAACGTGCTGACACCAGAGCAGAAGAAACAGTACAACGCGAACTTTGAGAAGCGCTTAACTGAGAAAGGCCCGCACGATGGTAAAACGCCACCACCGCCGGCTGATGCTGAATAAGTTCTTTCGCTAACGGAATAGAGACCGCCGGGGTTGTCCATCGCATCTGATGCTTTGGGCAACCTCGGCGGTTTTGTTTTTACAGCTCGATCAGCGGGAACACGCCAGAAAGCAGCGGACGGCAGAGAATTTTATAGCCGTCATGATCGAAGCCGTGCGAGGCGCGCTGCAGCTGGCGCGCTTCAGCTTCGCTGTTGACCGATCCCAGCCAGAACCAGTGATCGATCACGTGGATTTGCGTAATGTTTGTCCCCGTTTCCACCATGCCAACCGGGCCTTGCCACGGCCAGCATTGAATGCGCATCTGCTCTAATGCCGCATGCAACCGCTGCTGATGCTCAGCAACCGACTCGTTACCACAGCAGGCACCGGCGCAGCGTTTTAGTGCAGCACGAAAACAGCCGCGTCCTGGACGCAACGACTCCAGCCCCAGCAAGCCGTGGCACAAGCGCTGCTCATCGGCGATGGCTTTTAGCTTCTCCAGCGCGGCAAAGCGACTGCGAAACAGGCCATAAAGATTGGGCGAGCGGGAGAAGTCGAGATCCTTTGCATACACCACCTGCGGCGCACCGTCGCCCAGCTGCAGCGAACAGAGCTGGCGGTTCTTACGCAGGCGCTTATTAAACAGCGGCTGTTGCGTTTTGATCATCTGCGCTTCCAGCAGCTGCGCGCCGACGTCGCCAGCGGTAGGGATCCAGGTGACGCGCCGCGCCTGACGCAGCATTTTCGCTTCATCCGGCGCCCGGAAATGCGCCATCACCCGACTGCGCAGGTTGACGCTTTTGCCGATATACAGCGGCAGATTTTCGCTTTCACCGTGAAAGGTATAGACGCCCGGCTGGTTGGGTAAACCTTCCAGCCACTGACGTAGATGTTCGGGATATTGATAGATGGCTGCCGCATCGAAATCGAGGCGGTGGCTGGCTGCACGTCTGACCAAAGCACACTCCAATTACTGGTTGTTCATCCAGTGTATCAAACTGTGCTTTTTCTCGCCAGTCAGCGGCGATGAGAAAGTTTCCCGCCCGGACGGCGGGAAACGCCATGCACTTACTTCTTCCAGAAGTCGTCGAACACGGTGATCGGCGGGCGACGTTTGTGCTCAGTTTTCAGATACCAGCCTTCGATGGTTTTTGCTGCGGCGGCATCGATGGTCTTGCCTTCCAGATAGGCATCGATTTGCTGATAAGTCACGCCGAGCGCCACTTCATCCTGCAAGCCAGGACGATCATCTTCCAAATCGGCAGTAGGATGCTTGAGATAGAGGTGTTCCGGGCAGCCCAGCGTTTTCAGCAGCTGTTTGCCCTGGCCTTTATGCAGGCGGAAGATCGGGTTGATGTCGCTGCCGCCGTCACCGTACTTGGTGAAGAATCCGGTGATCGCCTCTGCCGCATGGTCAGTACCGACCACCACGCCTTTGGTCATGCCGGCGATGCTATACTGCGCTTTCATGCGCTCACGCGCTTTTTCATTGCCGCGCACGAAATCCGATACCGTAATACCCGCATCTTTCAACGCACGTTCGCTGGCCAGGATCGCTTCTTTGATGTTCACCACCAGCGTGCGATCGGGTTGGATAAATGCCAGCGCATCCTGACAATCCTGCTCATCGGCCTGCACACCATACGGCAAACGCACGGCAATAAAGGTGTAATCGTTATCGCCGCTCTCTTCACGCAGTTCGCGAATCGCGGTTTGCGACAAAATGCCGGTCAGTGTCGAATCCTGGCCGCCGCTGATGCCGAGTACCAGCGTTTTCAAAAAGGGATGGGCTTTCAGGTAAGACTTCAGAAAATCAACGCTGACGCGGATCTCCTGCTGCGGGTCGATAACCGGTTTTACACCAAGGGCTTCAATGATTTCCTGTTGCAGTGACATGAACCTCTCCTCAAGTCAGTAGCCTGACGGCACAATGCGAATCATCTGCTAAAGCTAACGCCTCTCCCCACAAACAACAAGCCGCACGGCTGGTTGTTCAGGTTATTTGCTGGCAAATCAGACGTTTTTTGCCTTCTGCACCAGCAGATTGAACGACACAATCGCCAGCATAAAGCAGCCAAAGATGGTGCCGGTCATGCTCGCGACCGAGGTGCCGCCCAGGCCGGTAATGGGTACGCTAATGGCACCAAAGGTGAACATGCCGACGCCAATCACCGCCGAGGCGCTGCCCGCGCGCTGGCCCTGGCTTTGCATCGCCAGCGAAGAAGCGGTGGTGGCGATCACGCCATTACTGGCGATGGTGAAGAACAGCGCGACCAGCAGAACTGGCAGCGCTGCGTCGGTAAGTCCCGCCAGCAGCAAGCAGCTCGACGCAACAAACGCCAGCGTCAGGCCCCCTTTCAGTACGCGATATTCTCCCCACAGCGGACAGAGGCGCGCACTGGTTTGTGATGCAATAATCAAGCCGAAGCCGTTGGCAGCGAAGCAGAAGCTAAAGGCTTGCGGCGTCAGGCCATACAGCTGTTGCAGTACAAACGGCGAGGCACCGATATAGGCAAACATGCCGGACATCATAAAACCTTGCGTCAGGCAGAAGCCCATAAACTGCCGATGCGTGACGACCTGGCCGAGCGCCGCCCAGGCGGAAAAGATCGAGCCCTGACTGCGGCGCGCTGGCGGTAAAGTTTCGTGCAATTTCCAGCGGGCAAGGAAGATCAGCACGACGGCGATGCAGCCGAGCACCACGAAAATGCCGCGCCAGTTAAGCACCGTCATCAAGGCGCCGCCCAGCACCGGCGCACCAATCGGCGCTAAACCATTGACCAGCATCAGCAGTGCAAAGAAACGCGTCAGCTCATGGCCGCTGTACATATCTCGGGCAATGGCACGCGACAGCACCGCGCCGCCGGCGCCTGCCAAACCTTCAAACAGACGCGCTACCAGCAGCGAGTGGATGTCTTTTGCCAGCGCACAGCCAATCGAGGCAATAAACAGCAGCACCAGCGATAACAGCAGCGGACGGAGGCGACCAAACTTGTCGCTCATTGGCCCAAACAGCAATTGACCCGCACCCAAACCCAGCAAGCCAGCGGTGAGGCTCAGCTGCGCCGTGGCGGTTTCGGTGTGCAGATCGCGCGCCAGCTCCGGCAGCGCCGGCAGGTAAAGGTCGATACAAAGTGGCCCGAGCGCAGCGAGCAGGCCCAGCGTGATGGCATAAACCAGCCGATGAGAAGGTGCAGGTGTCATTAATCCTCTGTCTTTATTCATTGCTATAGGTATTTTTTCGCGGGTGATTATACGAACCGTAGCGCATCAACACAGCATTTTTACCAAATCCTAACGCTTCGGAATTTAGCTAAATTTATCCCATAAAGTTGATAAATCTGGATTTATGTTCCAGGCTAATTTCACACGGACAAAAAAACGAGGAACAACAACATGAATAAAGTGATGGGATGTATCGCTGCCGCTATGACGCTGGCAGCCCTGTCTGGTTGTACGACTTATGACAAAGCCGAAAGCTACGTAACCAAGCCGGTAGTGAAGGATGTTAAGAAAGGCATGACGCGCGATCAGGTTCGCCAGATTGCCGGCCCAGCGTCTACTGAAATCACCATGGTTCACGCTCGCGGCACTTGCCAGACTTACGTGATTGGCGAGCGCGACGGCAAACCGCAGACCTACTTCGTGAGCTATAACGATACCGGTCGCGTCATGAACTACGGTTTCCAGAGCTGTAAAGACTACGATACCGATCCGCAAGCGGCTCAGTAATCGCAGCAGAATAAGAAACGGCCCGTCATTGACGGGCCGTTTTTCGTTGTGGCGCTTATAAACCGTAAGGACGCGGCACTTCGATATACTCGCCGCCGATCTCGCGCTGGTAGTAGTGACCTTCCTGCACGTAATAACGCTTGCCGTTGAAATCCAGCACGCGCATACCGCCGCCCGGCGGGGCTTCAGGCGGCTGCACCACCACATAGGTGTCGCCCTGACGCTGATAGTAGTTACCGTTCAGCATGTAATAGGTCAGACCGCCCAGCAAAACGGCGGTTGCTGCTTCGGGTAGGAAACGCAGCGGGCCGGGACCACCCCAACGTGGACCTCCACCCCAATGCGGGCCTGGGCCGGGGCCCCAACCGCCGGGATGGGCAAAACTGATGGCTGGTGTTAATAAGGTTAACGCCAGCACCGAGGCGATAACTGTTTTCATCGGTGATTCTCCTGCTGTGATTAACTGCAGAATTGGCTTTACTGAGCGAAAACTCAAGCGAAAAGCGGCTGATTTTTCCTCTGTTTACCATGCTTAACGCTTTCCTGACGCTAGCGCCATGATTGGGTTGAATTGGGGAGGAAAGCGGGTAAGGTCGTCATAAACGGCGACCTTACGGGGCATATCGCGCAGGCATAAAAAAACGGCAGACCTTGCGATCTACCGTTGTTGCAACTCATCAATTTAGCGGTGTGCCAGTTCGGCGTGTTCGTCGCTCTCCAGCACTTTCTTGTCGGTCAATCCGAGCCAGCGGCTGGTGAGTGAACCGGCGGTCATTGAACCATTAACGTTGAGCGCGGTACGCCCCATATCGATCAGCGGTTCGATGGAGATCAGCAGCGCGACCAGCGTGACCGGCAGGCCCATCGCCGGCAGCACGATCAGCGCGGCGAAGGTGGCACCGCCGCCCACGCCAGCCACACCGGCAGAACTCAGCGTCACGATACCTACCAGCGTTGCAATCCACATTGGATCAAACGGGTTGATGCCCACGGTTGGCGCAACCATCACCGCCAGCATGGTGGGATAGAGACCGGCACAGCCGTTCTGGCCGATGGTGGCACCGAATGACGCCGAGAAGCTGGCGATCGATTCTGGCACGCCCAGGCGACGCGTCTGGGTTTCCACGTTCAGTGGAATACTGGCGGCGCTGGAACGGCTGGTGAAGGCGAAGGTGATCACCGGCCATACTTTACGGAAGAAGCGCATTGGGTTGATGCCGTTAACCGACAGCAGCAGTGCGTGTACGGCAAACATGATCGCCAGACCGAGATAAGAGGCCACCACGAAGCCACCCAGCTTGATGATGTCCTGCAGGTTGGAACCTGCTACTACTTTGGTCATCAGCGCCAGCACACCGTACGGCGTCAGCTTCATGATCAAACGCACCAGCTTCATGACCCAGGATTGCAGGGTATCGATCGCCACCATCACGCGCTCGCCTTTGACCTTGTCATCTTTCAGCAGTTGCAGCGCCGCCACACCGAGGAAGGCGGCGAAAATCACTACGCTGATGATCGAGGTGGGATTGGCGCCCGCCAGATCGGCAAACGGGTTTTTCGGAATGAAGGAGAGCAGCAGCTGCGGCGTGCTGAGGTCAGCCACTTTGCCCACGTAGTTGCTCTGAATCGCGCTCAGACGCGCGGTTTCCTGCGCACCTTGCACCAGACCTTCAGCGCTCAGGCCAAACAGGCCGGTCACCAGCACGCCGACCAGCGCGGAAATTGCGGTGGTAAACAGCAGCACGCCAATGGTCAGCACGCTGATTTTACCCAGCGATGAGGCATTGTGCAGACGTGCGACCGCGCTCAGGATCGAGGCGAACACCAGCGGCATCACGATCATCTGCAACAATTGCACGTAGCCGTTGCCGACGATATTGAACCAGCCAATCGACGCTTTCACGGTTGGGCTGTTTTCGCCATAGATGGTTTGCAGCGCCAGACCAAAGGCCACACCGAAAACCAAACCGGTCAGCACGCGTTTGGACAGGCTCCAGCTTTGGTTGCCAATCCGATTCAGCAGAATCAGTAGTGCGATAAACGCCACGATATTAATAATGAGGGGAAAATCCATGCTCAACTCCAGGGTGTGACGCGCCATCCTGGGATGGCACGAAAAACAGTAAGTCCCGGTTAGGGAATATTTGGAATGTTATCAGTTCAGCGTGGGGCGGGCTTATACCCAAAAAGAATGCTTTATAACTTTAACGCTTGATTCGACTGCTTATTGACCGTTTTGACCATTAACCAACCGACCGACGCCATTTTGTAGCGTATTGAACAGTTGCTCCGGCCAGCCGTTGGCACCAAAAGAGGGCATGCCGGGCGGGAACCACAACGCATAACCGACCAGCGCCAGGCAAAGTGCTCGCTCCAGCTGGTTACCTTTTTGACTATTCAGGATGGGCAAACGGAAGCGCCAGCGGCAGGGCCACAGCAGCGGCACGCCGGCGGGCGTGAGCATATCGGCGACAATATGGCTGAGATAGCCGAGCGTCATGCCTTGCAGTACGTCGGCGGGAAGAAACCAGTCGGCGGGCACATTGATCTGGAATAGCCACAAACTCACCGCCACCGCCAGCAAACTGTGGGTAAAACCGCGATGACCAAAGATGCGGGCGATGGGATGAGATAGCCACCTTAAGCGCTGGCCAAGCACGGATTTAGGGTGATCGATATCGGGCAGCAGGCAGGTTAACAGCGCAGCAGGCACTAAATGCCACCAGTCGGCGCTGGCCAATACTGGCGTCAGTTCCGCGCGCTTGGCAAAAATGGCGCTGGCAATGGCAAAAATGATATGGCCTTCGGCCGTCATGATGGAACCTGGCTGCATAAAACTGTCGATGCATCCAGTATAGGGATTTATCCAGTGAATGAGAATGGTGACGCTGTAACGAAGCGTTAATATTTTTCACTTTCCCGCGTCACAATGACGCGGGAAAAGAACAGGTTAGCCTAGCGCGCTAACCATCCGCCGTCGACGGCCAACGTATAACCTTGCACATAGTCGGAGGCGCTGGAGGCGAGAAACACAATTGGGCCCATCATGTCGTCCGGGATGCCCCAACGACCTGATGGAATGCGGCCTAAAATCTCCTCGTTGCGTGACTCATCGCTGCGCAGCTGTTCCGTGTTATTGGTGGCCATGTAGCCCGGCGCAATGGCGTTAACGTTGATGCCGTGCTTCGCCCATTCGTTGGCCATCAAACGGGTTAACCCCATCACTGCGCTTTTTGATGCGGTATAAGAAGGCACCCGAATGCCGCCCTGGAAAGACAGCATCGAGGCGATATTGATGATCTTGCCGCCATTGCCTTGCGCGATAAACTGCCGCGCAACCTGCTGTGACAGGAAGAACAGACTTTTGCTGTTGATGTTCATCACATCATCCCAATCCTGCTCGCTGAAGTTGAGTGCATCTTCGCGGCGAATGATGCCTGCGTTATTCACCAGGATATCGATGCGACCGGCCTGCGCCACCGCCTGTTCAACAATTTGCGGCACGATGGATGGCTTGGTCAGATCGGCCTGAATTGACCAAAAACGGCGGCCTAACGCCTCAACTTTGGCCTGCGTATCATCCGGTCCGGCGCGGTTAACGCCAATAATGTCACATCCCGCCTGCGCCAGACCCAGCGCCATACCTTGGCCTAAACCGGTATTGCAGCCGGTGACCAGCGCGATTTTGCCTGCAAGATTAAATGCGTTGAGTATCATGATTCGCTCCTTGTTAGCGCAGTGCGCTGATGTTGACGTGGTCCATGTCATCAAATACCTGGTTTTCGCCCACCATGGCCCAGATAAAGGTATAGCGCTGCGTTCCCACGCCCGCGTGAATCGACCAGCTCGGTGAAATCACCGCTTGCTCGTTATGGACCAATAGATGACGCGTCTCCTGCGGCTGGCCCATCATGTGGAACACGGCGCTGTCGTCGGCCATATCGAAATAGAAGTAGACTTCCATGCGACGTTCGTGGGTGTGACACGGCATGGTGTTCCACAAGTTGCCGTCATCAAGGCGGGTTAATCCCATGGTTAGCTGGCAGGTTGGCAACACGTCCGGCACGATGAATTTGTTGATGGTGCGGCGGTTCGAGGTGGCGGCATCGCCGAGCGTGGCTTTCACAGCCTCGTCGAGGGTGATTTTTTTGTCTGGATAATGGGTGTGTGCCGGCGCGCTGTTGTAGTAAAACTTCGCCGGGCGGCTGGCATCGCTGCTGCAGAAAATCACGCTCTGCGCGCCTTGTCCGACATACAACGCTTCCTGCTGATCAATCTCCCAGGTTTTGCCATCCACTTCAATCACCCCGGGTCCACCGATGTTGATTACGCCGAGTTCGCGGCGTTCGAGAAAGTAACTGACGCCCAGCTGCTTACCCACTTCATGGCCGATAGTCACCGGTTTCTGCACCGGCATCACGCCGCCGATAATGATGCGATCGATATGGCTGTAAGTGAGGGTGTAATTGTCGGCGTCGAAAATCTTGTCGATCAGAAACTCACGGCGTAAGCCGTCCGTGTCCAGGGTTTTGGCATGCTCGCTATGAATGCTTTGACGAATGTCCATCTCAGGCCTCTCAAGAGTTAAAGGAAGTGGTCCCGATGCGGGTCTTTGGGCATCTTAGGCAGGATGAGATGTGAATTCAATAAAAATGAAACGATGTTTTATTTATTTGCGTGCGCGATCAAGTTGCATAAAAAAGCCCGCGTTAAGCGGGCTGCGATTAACCGTGCAGATGTTCGAGTTTGAGCTGGGTTAAATCATCAAGAATCACATTGGCCAGCGCCCAACGCGCATCTTCACGATGCTCGGCCGCCGGCACCACAATTGAACGCATGCGTGCGGCTTTGGTGGCGATCATGCCGTTGAAGGAATCTTCCAGCGTGACGCAGTTAAGCGGATCGATACCCAGTTTGGCTGCGGCGTCGAGATAGACCTGCGGATGCGGCTTGCTGTACGGCAGCGCTTCCGCGGACGCCAGCACATCAAAGTATTTGCGCAGGTCAAACATCTCCAGCACGCGCTCCAGCATGTGCAGCGGCGAGGCGGAGGCGAGGCCGATTTTCAAACCTTGCTGCTGGCACAGTTGCAGCGCCTGCTCCACGCCAGGCAGCAGCGGACGCGTCTCTTCCACCAGCGCCAGCGCGCGGGCGATGATGCGTTGCGTCACTTCCTGTTGATCCGGGCCGCTCCAGGGCAGCGCTTCAAACCACATGCGCACGGTTTGATCGATGCGCAGACCCAGCGTATCGGGCAACTCGTGGCGGCGGGTGATGTCCACGCCAAGGCTGGCGAATATATCCAGTTCCGCGCGATCCCACAGCGGTTCTGAGTCGATCAACAATCCATCCATATCAAAGATGGCGGCCAATACGGGACGACGATATGACATATAACTGCTCCCTTAGAAATTTGGCTTACCATAGCACGAGAGCCGGATAAAGCCGACTTGCGGCAGGCCACGCATTTTTCAGGAAAAATTGCAGTAGTACAGGTAGACTTAGGCAAAACTATTTTTGGTTCAGGGAGACACCATGACTTACCAACAGGCTGTCCGCATCGCCATCCTTAAGCGAGTGGCTGGCTGGGTGATTTTTATACCCGCATTGTTATCCACGATGATTTCGCTGCTGGGCTTTATGTTTAAGCACAGTGAAAAGCAGCCGGGCATCGATGCCGTGATGCTCGATTTTGTGCATGTCATGGTCGACATGGTGAAGTTCAATACGCCGTTTCTTAATGTGTTTTGGCAGAACTCTCCGGTGCCGGAATTTAACGGTGGCGCGAATATCGGGTTTTGGCTGATCTACATCCTGATCTTTATCGGCATAGCGCTGCAGGCTTCAGGTGCGCGCATGTGGCGTCAGTCGCGCCATATTAAAGAGGGAATTGAAGATCAGCTGATCATGGAACAGGCCAAAGGCAGTGAAGGGCGCACGCGAGCGCAGCTGGAAGAGAAAATCCACATCCCGCGTCACACCATTTTCTTGCAGATTTTCCCGCTCTATATCCTGCCGATCATTATCGCAATCGCGGGCTACTTTGTGCTGAAACTGCTCGGCATGCTGTAACACGTCAGGCCGGTCTGGCCTGACGTTCGCCCAACACATCTTCATCTAACAACTGGCCGATGGCGAACTGCGCTTCGCCCGTCCAGTTGCCACCGAAAACATTGGCGCGATTCAGCAGGTAATAGAGCTGATACACCGGCTGACGCTGCGAGAATCCGTCTTCCAGTGGCCAAACCGCCTGGTAGCCATCATAGATCTGGCGCGGCAAATCGGCGTAGTAACTCAGCATCGCTAAATCGCACTCGCGATCACCCCAATAGCAGGCGGGATCAAACAACCACGGACCCTCTGCGCTGCCGGCGCAGTTGGCGGGCCACAAATCGCCGTGTAATAAAGAAGGTTGCGGATGGTGGTTGGCTAACGTGCGCTGCACACAATCAACAATCAGTTCGGTATCGCCATAGTGCACGCCTTTTTCCGCGGCCAGTTGCAGCTGCCAGCCGATGCGCTGCTCAGCGAAGAACACTGACCAGCGGCGTAACCAGCTATTCGGCTGAGGTGAGGTGGTGATGTTGTTGTCGAAATCGAGACCAAATTGCGGTTGCTCGCTCCATTGGTGTAGATGCGCCAACTGCTGGCCGAGCTGGAAAGCGCTCTGTGCGGTAAAGGGTTGAGGCGGAATATATTCCAGCAGCAGGAAGCTGGTATCACGATCATTGCCAACGCCATACACTTTCGGGACGCGAACGGTTTGCGTGCGCGCCAGCAGGTCGAGTTGATCGGCTTCCCAACTGAACAAGGTGAGCATATCGCGGGTGTTACATTTGACGAACACATCCAACTCGCCATAGCGGATGCGCCAGGCGGGATGGACATCGCCACCGGGAAGTTCCTGACGATCGGTGATTTCGGCATCACCGGCGTACTCGCTTAACAGACGACTAATGGCTGACCACATCGGGTAATCCTCTTTGTTCGCTGCGTGAGTTCGATTGTAACGCGCAAAACCTGAGCAAACCTGGCGTCGATGCCGTTTTTTGCACTGCGTCAGGATTGTTGTTTCAGAAATGCCTCTAACGTGATGACGGTGACCTCAGGTTTATGATCGAGCGCGATTTGGGCATATCCCGCGGCTTGCTCTGCTATTTCATGCTCCTCTAACGCGCTGACAATGCCGAAGCTATTGGTGCCCAACTCATGCGGATGACCTTCATCATCGCTGAAGGTGGTGCTGTAACCGCCATTGATCATGGCACTGGTCACTGACTGCACGTCGCCGAGTCCACTTTCCTGATATTTTAACGTGACAATGTAACGTTTGACATCATGGTCACTCATTATTCACCTCATTGTTATCGAACAGATTTCAGCGTAGACCAGCGCGCAGTATAGAGCGAATTTTAGCCAATTCATTAGTGAAAATAGCAGGTAAAGCTTTGTCAAAAGAGTTCAGAAAAATCGTGTAGCCTTCAGGCTGCTATTTGAGTAATTGCCCCCTATAATGCGCAGCGAAAATGGGAAAAGTCCCATTAAAAGAGCGGTCCAGCGGCTTTCCTGGTTTTTTATGCGGATACATACTTTTTTACAAAACTTACGGTAAATTGCATTGATTGGCCGGAGAAACGCTTCAGACTCTTCGTTTTTTAAACTGTCGTACGGGTTACTTTTAATGAAAGCCTTTAACAAGCTGTCCGCTGTTTTATTGCTCTCTGCTGGAGCATTTTGTCACCAGGCCTTTGCAGATAACGCCGTTTTCACCTCCATGGATGACCCTGCAACGGCGAAAAAGCCGTTTGAAGGCAGCGCGTCAGCGGGTTACCTGGCTCAAACTGGAAACACCACCAGTTCTTCGCTGAGTGCGTCTACCAATATGACGTGGTATCAAACCAATACCGCATTGAGTCTGTGGGGCAACGCCGCAAACAACTCCTCAAACGATGAGCGTTCATCTGAGACTTACAACATTGGTGGCCGTAGCCGTTATAACCTCAACAGCGCTGACTACCTGTTTGGTCAGGCAAGCTGGTTAAGCGACCGTTTCAACGGTTATGACTCACGCGATGTGCTGACCGCCGGTTACGGTCGTCAGATCCTCAGCGGCCCGGTTCACTCACTGCGTGCTGAATTCGGTCCGGGTGTGCGTTACGACGATTTCCATGATGGCGGCCATGAAACCAAAGCATTGGGTTATGGTGCAGTGAGCTATCAATGGCAGCTGACAGATACCACCAAATTTATCCAGGGTGTTTCTGTGCTGAGCAGCTTCGGTGAAGACACCACGCTGAACTCAGAAACCGCGTTGCAGGTGGCCATCAATGCCCATTTCGCGCTGAAGCTGGGCTACAACGTGACCTGGAACAATAATCCGCCAGAATCTGCGCCGGATCGTACCGATACCAAAACCACGATCCAGCTCTCATACTCAATGTAAGCGAGACGGATGTGAATCACCGCTGCCAGGCCTGTGCCTCGCAGCGGTTTTTTTTATTTCTCTTTAGCTTAGCGAATCTCTGCACGGGTTTTGATCGGCGGCGAAAGCTGCTATTATCATCGCCGCTTTACATTCCTGGCGTCATTCCGACAACGTGGGTCTGACATCACGCCGGGTTACACACTACGAAACTCATTTTTGCATGTAGGCTTTCGTGTGGCTTACCACTGCAATTAAGGATATGAAATGCCAGTAATTACTCTTCCTGATGGCAGCCAGCGCAGCTTTGACCGTCCGGTCAGCGTGATGGATATTGCGTTGGATATTGGACCGGGTTTGGCGAAAGCCTGCATCGCGGGTCGCGTGAATGGCGAATTGGTTGATGCGGTTGATCCGATCACCGAGGACGCTCAGGTCGCGATTATTACCGCTAAAGACGACGCCGGTTTAGAAATCATTCGTCACTCTTGCGCGCACCTGTTAGGGCATGCGATTAAGCAGCTGTGGCCAAACACCAAAATGGCGATCGGCCCGGTGATTGATAACGGTTTCTATTATGACGTTGACCTGGAACATACCTTAACCCAGGAAGATCTTGAGCTGCTGGAAAAGCGTATGCACCAGCTGGCTGAAACCAACTACGATGTGGTGAAGAAAAAGGTGAGCTGGCAGGAAGCACGTGACGTGTTTGCTGAGCGTGGCGAAAGCTACAAAACCACCATTCTTGACGAGAACATCAGCCACGACGATCGTCCTGGCCTGTATCAACATGAAGAATACATCGACATGTGCCGCGGTCCGCACGTGCCGAATATGCGTTTCTGCCATCACTTCAAACTGCAGAAAATCTCCGGGGCTTACTGGCGCGGCAACAGCGACAACAAAATGCTGCAGCGTATTTACGGTACGGCCTGGGCGGATAAAAAGCAGCTGGCTGCCTATCTGCAGCGTCTGGAAGAAGCGGCGAAGCGCGATCACCGTAAAATCGGTAAGCAGCTTGATCTCTACCACATGCAGGAAGAAGCACCGGGCATGGTGTTCTGGCACAATGACGGCTGGACCATCTTCCGCGAGCTGGAAGTGTTTGTGCGTACCAAGCTGAAAGAGTACGACTATCAGGAAGTGAAAGGTCCGTTCATGATGGACCGCGTGCTGTGGGAGAAAACCGGGCACTGGGAGAACTATAAAGAAGCCATGTTCACCACCTCTTCAGAGAACCGTGAATATTGCATCAAGCCGATGAACTGCCCAGGCCACGTTCAGATCTTTAATCAGGGTCTGAAATCCTACCGCGACCTGCCGCTGCGTATGGCGGAGTTTGGTAGCTGCCATCGTAACGAGCCATCAGGTGCCTTGCATGGTCTGATGCGCGTGCGCGGCTTTACCCAGGATGATGCTCACGTCTTCTGTACCGAAGATCAGGTACGTGATGAGGTGAACAGCTGTATCCGCATGGTATACGACATGTACAGCACCTTCGGTTTTGAAAAAATCGTGGTGAAGCTGTCGACCCGTCCGGAAAAACGTATCGGTACCGACGAAATGTGGGATCGTGCGGAAGTGGATTTGGCAGAAGCGCTGAAAGAGAATGATATTCCATTCGAATATCAGCCGGGAGAAGGTGCCTTCTACGGCCCTAAAATTGAGTTTACCCTGTACGATTGTCTCGACCGCGCCTGGCAGTGTGGTACCGTTCAGCTAGACTTCTCCCTGCCGAAGCGTCTGGACGCGACTTTTGTCGGCGAAAACAACGACCGCCAGACACCGGTAATGATCCATCGCGCAATTCTCGGTTCAATGGAGCGCTTTATCGGCATCCTGACCGAAGAATTCGCTGGATTCTTCCCGAGTTGGCTGGCGCCGGTGCAGGCTGTGGTGATGAATATCACCGACAGTCAGTCAGAATACGTCAGTGAATTGACGAAGAAATTGCAGAATGCTGGCATTCGTGTCAAAGCAGACTTGAGAAACGAGAAGATAGGCTTTAAAATCCGCGAGCACACATTACGTCGCGTCCCTTATATGCTGGTTTGCGGTGACAAAGAGGTGGAAGCAGGCAAAGTTGCCGTGCGCACCCGCCGTGGTAAAGACCTTGGGAGCATGGACGTAGATGTGTTTGTTGAGAAGCTGCAACAAGAGATTCGCAGCCGACATCTTCACCAATTAGAGGAAACAGGTTATTAAAGGCGGAAAACGAGTACAACCAACACGTCCGAACCGTATCAACGGCGAAATCCGTGCCACCGAAGTGCGCTTAACTGGCGTAGACGGCGAGCAACTTGGCATTGTCACCCTGCGTGAAGCCATTGAGAAAGCTGAAGAAGCCGGCGTAGATTTAGTTGAAATCAGCCCGAACGCCGAACCGCCGGTTTGCCGTATCATGGATTACGGCAAGTTCCTTTATGAAAAAAGCAAGTCTTCTAAGGAACAGAAGAAGAAGCAGAAAGTTATCCAGGTCAAGGAAATCAAATTCCGTCCTGGTACCGATGATGGCGACTATCAGGTCAAACTACGCAACCTGATTCGCTTTCTGGAAGAGGGTGATAAAGCCAAAATCACGCTGCGTTTCCGCGGTCGTGAGATGGCGCACCAGCAGATCGGTATGGAAGTGCTTAACCGCGTCCGTAAAGATCTGTGTGAAGACATGGATCTGGCGATTGTCGAATCCTTCCCTTCGAAGATCGAAGGTCGTCAGATGATCATGGTGCTCGCTCCTAAGAAGAAACAGTAGGCCTTCAAGTAATAAAGCCGCGCAGCGCTTGCGTTGTGCGGATTTTTATTCGCCTGTCTGATTCATTTTATTAACAATGCGAAGTGGATATTTGTAAAAATGCCAAAGATTAAAACTGTACGTGGCGCCGCTAAGCGCTTCAAGAAGACCGCTTCTGGCGGCTTCAAGCGTAAGCACGCGAACCTGCGTCATATTCTGACTAAAAAGTCTACTAAGCGTAAACGTCACCTGCGTCCGAAAGGCATGGTGTCTAAAGGCGATCTGGGTCTGGTTATTGCCTGCCTGCCGTACGCATAAGTAAATTTTTTTAGTTTAATTCCCCGAAAGATTTCGGGTTGCAGCAAGGCGGCAACTGAATGAATCCCTGAACTTACATCAGTAAGTGACTGGGATGAATGAAGACAGCCACCGCCGCTGCGGCACGAAAGATGAAGGGAAATCACAGAATATGATATAGGAGAGCTCACATGGCTCGCGTTAAACGTGGTGTAATTGCTCGCGCACGTCACAAGAAAATCTTAAAACAAGCTAAAGGCTACTATGGTGCACGTTCACGTGTATACCGCGTTGCCTTCCAGGCTGTTATCAAAGCTGGTCAGTATGCTTACCGTGACCGTCGTCAACGTAAGCGTCAGTTCCGTCAACTGTGGATCGCGCGTATCAACGCTGCGGCTCGTCAGAACGGTATCTCTTACAGCCGTTTCATCAATGGCCTGAAAAAAGCCTCTATTGAAATCGACCGTAAGATTCTGGCTGACATCGCTGTATTCGACAAAGTGACATTTACTGCACTTGTTGAAAAAGCAAAATCAGCTCTGGCGTAAGTCAGTTGAAAAAGGGAGCTTGCTCCCTTTTTTATTACCCGCAACTCACGCAAAAGATTGACATTTTGGCCGCTGCGCATTTCAATAGTGCGGTTTCTAAATATGACAAGGTAACGCAAGCATGAATGCTGCTATTTTCCGTTTCTTTTTTTACTTTAGCGCCTGAACATCAGGGGCTTTTGCGCATAAGAAAAGAAACGAAAAATCGCGCTGAAAGCCTCCCTCGTGGAGGCTTTTTTGTTTCTGGCGACACTTAATCGGATCATCTGATCCCAACGAGAACTGACCAGCCCGGCTGGAAGAAGAGGAAATCATGTCCCAACTCGCAGACCTGGTGGCTCGTGCCACGGCCGCCATCGACGAGGCGGCGGATATCGCTGCTCTGGACGCCGTGCGCGTCGAATTTCTGGGTAAGAAAGGGCATCTGACGCTGCAAATGACCACCCTGCGTGAACTGCCGGCAGAAGATCGCCCGGCTGCGGGTGCGGTCATCAACGAGGCCAAACAGCAAGTGCAGGACCGCCTTACCGCGCGCAAAGAGACGCTGGAAAGTGCGGAGCTGAATGCGCGTCTGGCTGCGGAAACCATCGACGTGTCGCTGCCTGGCCGCCGCGTTGAGAATGGTGGCTTGCATCCGGTGACCCGCACTATCGATCGTATCGAAACCTTCTTCGGCGAACTGGGTTTCGCGGTGGTAACAGGTCCGGAAATTGAAGACGATTACCACAACTTTGATGCGCTGAACATTCCCGGCCATCACCCGGCGCGTGCCGATCACGACACGTTCTGGTTTGATGCCACGCGTCTGCTGCGCACCCAAACTTCAGGCGTGCAGATCCGTACCATGAAAAACCAGCAGCCGCCAATCCGCATCATCGCGCCAGGCCGTGTTTATCGTAACGATTACGATCAGACGCACACGCCAATGTTCCACCAGATGGAAGGTTTGATTGTCGATAAAGAAATCAGCTTTACCAACCTGAAAGGCACACTGCACGATTTCCTCAACAACTTCTTCGAAGAGAATCTGCAAATTCGCTTCCGTCCTTCTTACTTCCCGTTCACCGAACCGTCCGCAGAAGTGGACGTGATGGGTAAAAACGGCAAGTGGTTGGAAGTGCTGGGTTGCGGCATGGTGCACCCGAACGTATTGCGCAATGTTGGCATCGATCCGGAAATTTATTCGGGCTTTGCGTTTGGCATGGGCATGGAGCGTCTCACCATGCTGCGCTACGGTGTGACCGATCTGCGCGCCTTCTTCGAAAATGATTTACGTTTCCTCAAACAATTTAAATAAGGGCAGGTTATCCAATGAAATTCAGTGAACTCTGGTTACGCGAATGGGTAAATCCAGCCCTGGACAGCGCTGCGCTGTCTGAGCAAATCACCATGGCCGGCCTTGAAGTGGACGGCGTGGATCCGGTTGCCGGTGCGTTCCACGGTGTCGTGGTGGGTGAAGTGGTTGAGTGCGGCCAGCATCCGAATGCCGACAAACTGCGCGTCACCAAAATCAACGTCGGTGGCGATCGCCTGTTGGATATCGTCTGCGGCGCGCCAAACTGCCGTCAGGGCCTGAAAGTGGCGGTAGCGACCGTTGGCGCTGTGCTGCCGGGCGATTTCAAAATCAAAGCGGCAAAACTGCGTGGCGAGCCGTCTGAAGGCATGCTGTGCTCCTTCTCTGAGCTGGGTATTTCCGACGATCACAACGGCATCATCGAGCTGCCAGCCGATGCGCCAATTGGCACCGATATCCGCAGCTATCTGCAGCTGGATGACAACACCATTGAAATCAGCGTCACGCCAAACCGCGCCGATTGCCTGGGCATCATCGGGATTGCGCGTGATGTAGCAGTTTTGAACGGTTTGCCGCTGACGGCTCCCGCAATTGAGCCGGTAAAAGCCACCATCAACGATACCTTCCCGATTCGCGTTGATGCCACCGCCGCTTGCCCGCGCTACCTTGGCCGCGTGGTGAAAGGTGTCAACGTCAAAGCCGATACGCCATTGTGGATGCGTGAGAAGCTGCGTCGTTGCGGTATTCGCTCAATCGATCCGGTGGTCGATATCACCAACTTTGTACTGCTGGAGCTTGGCCAGCCGATGCATGCCTTCGATCTCGACCGCATCGACGGCGGCATCGTGGTGCGTATGGCAGAAGAGGGCGAAGTGCTGACGCTGCTGGATGGTACCGAAGCTAAACTCAGCAGCGACACGCTGGTGATTGCCGATCACCACAAAGCGCTGGCGATGGGCGGCATCTTTGGTGGCGAGCATTCCGGTGTCAATGAAGAGACGCAAAATGTGCTGTTCGAATGCGCCTACTTTGATCCGCTGGCGATCACCGGCCGCGCTCGCCGTCAGGGCCTGCATACCGATGCATCTCATCGTTACGAGCGTGGCGTCGATCCAGCGTTGCAGCACAAAGCGATTGAACGCGCGACGCAACTGTTGCTCGACATCTGTGGCGGCGAAGCGGGCCCGGTCATCGACCAAACTGACGCGAGCGCGCTGCCGCCACGCGCCACCATCACGCTGCGCCGTGAAAAGCTCGATCGTCTGATTGGCCATGTCATTGCTGACGAACAGGTTACTGACATCCTGACGCGTTTGGGTTGCGAAGTGAAAGTGAGTGCAGGAGAGTGGCAAGCCGTTGCGCCAAGCTGGCGTTTCGATATGGCTATCGAAGAAGATCTGGTCGAAGAAGTGGCGCGCGTTTACGGCTATAACAATATCCCCGATGTGCCGGTGAAAGCCAGCCTGATCATGACGCAGCATCGTGAAGCCGACCTGTCGCTGAAGCGTGCGAAAAATCTGTTGGTAGATAAAGGTTATCAGGAAGCGATTACCTACAGCTTCGTTGATCCCAAACTGCAGCAGTTGCTGCATCCGGGCGAAGAGGCGCTGATCCTGCCCAGCCCAATCTCCAGCGATATGTCGGCAATGCGCCTGTCGCTGTGGACCGGTTTGCTGGGCGCGGTGGTGTATAACCAAAACCGTCAGCAGGGCCGCGTACGCCTGTTTGAAAGCGGTTTACGCTTTGTTCCTGATACACAGGCCGATCTGGGTATCCGCCAGGATCTTATGCTGGCCGGCGTTTTAAGCGGCAATCGCTATGAAGAGCATTGGGATCTGGCGCGTCAGACGGTTGACTTCTATGATTTGAAAGGCGATTTAGAATCGCTGCTGGATTTGACCGGTAAACTTGATGAGATTTCCTTCCGTGCGGAAGCCAATCCGGCGCTGCATCCAGGACAAAGCGCCGCCATTTATTTACGCGGCGAACGAATCGGATTTATCGGGGTGGTTCATCCAGAGCTGGAACGTAAGCTGGATCTGAATGGTCGCACCTTAGTGTTTGAACTGCTTTGGAATAAGGTCGCAGACCGCGTCCTGCCTGATGCGCGCGAGATTTCTCGCTTCCCGGCAAACCGTCGTGATATCGCCGTTGTGGTGGCTGAAAATGTGCCTGCAGCAGATATCATTGCGGAGTGTAAGAAAGTTGGCGTAAATCAGGTAGTTGGCGTAAACTTGTTTGACGTGTACCGTGGTAAGGGCGTAAACGAAGGTGAAAAGAGCCTAGCGATTAGCCTGATTTTGCAGGATACCAGCCGGACACTCGAAGAAGAGGAGATTGCCGCGACCGTTGCCAAATGCGTTGCGGCATTAAAAGAGCGATTCCAGGCAACCTTGAGGGATTGAACCTATGGCGCTTACAAAAGCTGAAATGTCAGAGTACCTGTTTGAAAAACTCGGGTTGAGCAAACGCGATGCCAAAGAGTTGGTAGAACTTTTTTTTGAAGAGGTTCGCCGCGCGTTGGAAAACGGAGAACAGGTAAAACTGTCCGGATTTGGTAATTTTGATCTGCGTGACAAAAACCAGCGTCCGGGCCGTAACCCGAAGACGGGGGAAGATATTCCTATCACCGCGCGCCGAGTGGTGACATTCCGTCCGGGACAGAAGTTGAAAAGTCGCGTCGAGAACGCGACACCCAAGGATGCTGACTAATTTCAGTACGACAAAAAGGCCGCTTAGCGGCCTTTTTTTTTGTCTTAAATCTGGCCGCTCCTCACGATTTATTCACGATGTAAGGATTTAGTAAGTATCCGGAAAGTAGGGCGAAAATCGGTCCTCACCGATAGTGACGGCATCAACACTTTTGTTATAACAGCGCCATCACAGAGCAAAAGGTTCGAATAATGAAAAAGACAGCAATTTTATTAAGTGTCTTGTTAGGCATGCCGCTGCTGGCTAGCGCCAATGTTTCCGTCAGCATCAACACGCCGGGCGTTTCGGTGCATATCGGCGATCAGGATAAACGTGGCTACTATTGGGATGGCTACGACTGGCGCGCGCCAACGTGGTGGAAACAGCACCACAACCAGCGCATCGGCACCAAAGGTCCGCACGGTTACTGGAACGGTAACGGCTGGCAGGCGCAGCATCCGGGCAATGGACCGCACCGCGACGACAAACGTCAGCCGCAACCGCAGCATCACGGCAAGCGTGACAATCAGCAGAAGCGTGATAATCATGGTCAGCCGCTTCCTCCGCATCAGTAAGGCTTCTCCAGCGGCGCCTCCACAGCGCCGCTTTCTTTTTGCTGTAATCCCACTACAATCAAATCTCTGTTTTCTCAGCCAATCTTATCTATGACTCTGCTGGATCAGCTTGCTTCCCAGGCAAATCGCCGCAGCCAGCGCTGGCTCATCGCACTCATTGCGCTGCTATTGCTGCTCATCGGGCTTAGCCTGTGTGCCGGCGACAGCTGGATCTCTCCCACACAATGGTTTTCGGCGGAAGGCGATCTGTTCGTCTGGCAGCTGCGCATGCCGCGCACGCTGGCGGTGCTGCTGGTGGGGGCGGCACTGGCGGTGTGCGGTGTGGTGATGCAGGCGCTGTTCAATAATCCGCTGGCGGAACCCGGCTTACTTGGCGTGTCTAATGGGGCGGGGATTGGTCTGGTATTAGGCGTGATGCTCGGTAACGGTTCGCTATGGAGCTTAGCGCTGGCGGCCATGGCCGGTGCGCTGCTGATCACGCTGATGCTGCTGCACTTCGCTCACAAACAACTCTCAGTGAGCCGCTTACTGCTGACCGGCGTGGCGCTCGGCATTATCTGTAGCGCCATCATGACGTGGGCAGTGTACTTTAGCACCAGCCTTGACCTGCGCCAGTTGATGTACTGGATGATGGGCGGCTTTAGCGGCATCGACTGGCGCTATGGCTGGATGATGTTGGCGCTGCTGCCGGTAACGCTGCTGCTGATCGCCACCGCACGCACGTTGAATTTGCTGGCGCTGGGCGAAACCTCGGCACGTCAGCTCGGATTACCGCTGCTGCTGTGGCGCAACCTGCTGGTGCTGGCGATGGGCTGGCTGGTGGGCGTGAGCGTAGCGATGGCGGGTGCGATCGGTTTTATTGGTCTGGTTATCCCGCATCTATTGCGTCTCAGCGGTTTTAGCGATCATCGTTATTTGTTGCCTGCGGCGGCGTTAGCCGGTGCCGCAGTGCTGCTTGGCGCGGATATTATTGCGCGGCTGGTGTTAACCTCTGCCGAACTGCCGATTGGCGTGGTAACGGCCACGCTCGGCGCGCCGCTATTTATCATGTTATTAGTGAAGTCTTCGCGCTAGCTTTGGCTGGCAACGTGTTATCAACAACAGGAATCGACTATGAGCATTTATCAGACAGAACTGGTTACGCTGGACGGTGAAAAAACCACGCTGGCGGCCTATGAGGGCAAGGTGCTACTGGTAGTTAATGTGGCATCTAAATGTGGCCTGACGGCGCAGTATGAGCAGTTAGAATCGCTGCAGAAAGCCTGGCAGGATAAGCCGTTCAGCGTGCTTGGCTTCCCATGCAATCAGTTCCTCGAGCAAGAGCCGGGCAGTAACGAAGAGATCAAAACCTTTTGCAGCACCACTTACGGCGTCACTTTCCCGATGTTCGATAAAACCGATGTCAACGGCGAGCATCGTCACCCTCTCTATGCGCAGCTGACGGCGGCGCAGCCGGTGGCGCAACGCCCGGAAGGCAGCGGTTTCCTCGAGCGCATGGAGAGCAAAGGGCGCGCGCCGAAAGCGCCAGGCGATATCCTGTGGAACTTCGAAAAATTCCTTATTAATAAGCAGGGCAAAGTCATTGCGCGCTTCTCACCGGATATGACGCCAGACGATCCCATCATCCTGAAAAGTGTAGAGCAGGCGCTGGCCGAATAAATGCTATTGCAGTGTCAGGGAGTCAGCGTCACAGGGCGGCTGGCTCCCGTTGAACTTAGCGTTAACGCCGGTGAATTAGTGCATCTGGTGGGGCCGAACGGCGCCGGCAAAAGTACCTTGCTCAACGCGCTGTCCGGTTTGTTGCCGAGTCAGGGCAGCATTCTGCTGGATGGCGCGCCGCTGTCCACGTTAAACGGTGCAGCATTGGCCCCGCTGCGCGGCTGGCTGCCGCAACAGCAGATGGCGCCGGGACAAATGCCGGTGTGGCATTACTTACGCATGCATATCACCGCACATACGGCGAAAACAGACTGCGTGTTACAAGAGGTGCTCGCGCAGTTAGCGCTGCAGGACAAACTGACGCGCAGTCTTACGCAGCTTTCTGGTGGCGAATGGCAACGCGTGCGGTTGGCTGCCGTGGTGTTGCAGGTTCATCCGGCGATCAATCCACGCGGCAAACTGCTGCTACTGGATGAGCCGATGAGTGCACTCGACGTGGCGCAGCAACGTGCGGTCGATAAGCTGCTGGCCGAACTGTGTTACAGCGGTCTGGCGATTGTTGCCAGCGGACACGACCTCAACCACAGCCTGCGCCATGCCGAGCGCGTGTGGTTAATGCATCAAGGCGCGGTTTTCCGTCAGGGCAGGGCCAGCGAGGTGCTGACCGCTGCGCATTTAGCGCCGCTTTACCAAACCCCGTTTGAACAAATTGATACCGCACAAGGTCCGCTGCTGTTTATTCCCTGACAGAGGATTGCGTGCCGTAGCGCTTTGCCGCTACAGTGTCTGCCGGACAAGGGAGAGAGGAAAAGGCGGATGCGGCTGAGAATTTTGATTTTGGCACTGTTGCTGGCGGGCTGTAGCCATCATGCACCGCCGCCGAATGGCCGTTTGTCTGACTCTATCACCGTGATTGCCCAACTCAACGATCAGCTGAGCCGCTGGCGGGGAACGCCGTATCGCTATGGCGGATTAAGCCGCGGTGGCGTAGATTGTTCCGGCTTCGTCTATCTCACCTTCCGCGATAAATTCGATATGCAACTGCCACGCTCGACCATTGATCAAACCGACATTGGTACGCGCATCGACAAGGGCGATCTGCTGCCTGGCGATCTGGTGTTCTTCAAAACCGGCAGTGGAGAAAACGGTTTGCACGTCGGTATTTACGATACCGACAACACCTTTATTCACGCCTCAACCAGCCAGGGCGTGATCCGCTCGTCGCTGGATAATGTTTACTGGCGTAAAGTATTTTGGCAGGCGCGTCGCATCTAAATAGCGTTGTTATCGCTTAATAAAGACGCGAAAAAAGAAAGGGTATCTCACCCTGAATTAAATCTGAATTCTGCCGATATTTAACTATCATTTAAAATGGCACTTTACCCGCCATTGATTTAATACTAATAATAAAGCTAAATTTATTTAATTGGTATGGACATTAACCCCGGCTTATTTGGCTTAAGTATTATTTGCGGTTTAAATCAGCGTAATAAGACCTAAAACGGCACCTCTTCAAACGTTTGGTCCTATTGCCTGGTGGTATTCGTTGATATACGATGCGCCAATTGCCATTGCTTCTGGCTTGAAAAATGAAAGTCCATTTGTCTGCCGACTATCAGTCGGAAACCTGGTTTTATCCAGTTTACTCTCTGGCGGGCCAGCTGACTGCGGTCGAGCTGGTGACGCAATTTGTCCACGACAGCGCACCTATTACGCTGCCGCAGGATTTGCTGTTGCCGCAATTGGACGATGCGCAGCAATTACGTTTGCTGCAGAGCCAGCTTTCATTGCTGGAAAAGTACCGCGACTTTTTTGAGATTAATCAAATTACCGCGTTGGTACGTATTGATGATTCTATGGCCAATACACTTTTAGCCAGCGAATTTCTGTTAAGGAAATTCCGACAAATCCCTTTTATTGTTTTAGATATCAGCGAAACGTTTCCGCAATTATCTTTGGGTAAATCCCATCCATTGCTTGCAGCATTACAAAGTGAGTTTCGTTTATCGCTTTCACAATTTGGCGCAGGAAAAGCACCGGCAACCGCGGTGTACGATAATCTGTTTAGCGTGTTAAAACTGGATAAAGCCTTTATTCATAACCTGGCCAAGCGCGCCTCGTTTACGCCTTTTATTCAGACAGTTATCAATAATTTTTCCGATTTTGCGGACCAGATCATTATTTGTGGTATTGACGATAACCAAATGATGGAAAAGATGACCACGTTGAGTGGTGCGCAGCTACAGGGCAGCCTGTTCCCGGTGGTGAAAGCTGAACGTCTTAACGATCTCATCTATTCCGACCTGAATTTACATACGCCTTCGCAGCAGTAACCCTTTCGCCTGTCTTCCGCGCCGCGTCGGCGTTACACTCTCTGTTATCTTATAACTCATTGCGGGTGCCTGATTTAAGCGCACCTTCCGGAGTGTCGATGCAATTTACCAATAGCTGGCAGCAAGAATTACCCGGATTCTACACCGCGCTGGACCCAACGCCATTAGCGGGTGGACGGCTGTTTTATCACAATGCGCCGCTGGCACAAGAGATGGGTTTAGATGATGCGCTGTTCGCCGGCAGCGGGCATGGCGTGTGGTCAGGACGCGAAATGCTGCCCGGCATGTCGCCGCTGGCGCAGGTTTATAGTGGCCATCAGTTTGGCGTCTGGGCCGGACAGTTGGGCGATGGGCGCGGCATTCTGTTGGGTGAACAGCAGCTGGCCAACGGTCGCAAGCTCGACTGGCACTTGAAAGGGGCCGGATTAACGCCCTATTCGCGCATGGGTGACGGTCGCGCGGTGATCCGCTCCAGCGTACGCGAATTCCTCGCGTCTGAAGCGCTGCACCATCTGGGCATTCCCACCACGCGCGCGCTGGCGTTAGCCATTGGCGATGAGCCGGTGCTACGCGAAACCCAGGAACGCGGTGCGATGCTGATGCGCATTGCCGACAGCCATCTGCGTTTCGGTCATTTTGAGCATTTCTATTACGGCGGTGAACAAGACAAAGTGCGCCAGCTGGCGGATTACGCCATTCGCCATCACTGGCCGCAGCTCAAGGATGAAGCGGATCGTTACCTGCTGTGGTTCACCGATATCGTTAAACGCACGGCGAGCCTGATCGCCCATTGGCAGAGCGTTGGCTTTGCGCACGGCGTGATGAACACCGATAACATGTCGATTCTGGGCTTAACGCTGGATTACGGTCCTTACGGTTTCCTCGACGACTATCAGCCGGATTACATTTGCAATCACAGTGACTATCAGGGCCGCTACGCTTTCGAAAATCAGCCGATGATTGGCTTGTGGAACCTTAATCGCCTGGCGCATGCCTTGTCGGGATTGATGACCACCGAGCAGCTTAAGCAGGCGCTGGGTCATTATGAAGGTGAACTGATGCGCGTTTGGGGGGAGAAAATGCGTGCCAAACTCGGCTTGCTGACGGCGGATGCTAATGACAACACGCTTCTGACTGGCTTGCTGTCGATGATGACGGCGGAACACAGTGATTACACGCTGACCTTCCGCATGCTGAGCGACACGCAGCAAGATGAAAGCCGTTCGCCGTTGCGTGATGAGTTTATTGATCGTGAGGCCTTTGATCGCTGGTACAGCGATTATCGCCAGCGTTTGTTGCAAGACCACGCCAGCGATGCGCAGCGTCAGGCGGTGATGAAGGCGGCGAATCCGGCGCTGGTGTTACGCAACTATCTGGCACAGCAGGTGATTGAAAAGGTCGAGAACGGCGAGACCAAGGCGTTAGCGAAGCTGCATAGCGCGTTACAGCAACCGTATAGCGATGCGGCCGTCAGCGCAGAGTTGCGCCAACGGCCACCAGAGTGGGGCAAATCGCTGGAAGTGAGTTGTTCCAGCTAGGTCAGAATTAAAAACGGCTGTCGACCGCGGCAGCCAGTTTTGCCAGCACCTCGGCGCTGTCTTCCCAGCCGAGGCACGGATCGGTGATTGACTGACCATAGGTCAGCGCCGCACCGCTCACCACTTTCTGATTCCCTTCCTGCAGGAAACTCTCGATCATCACGCCCGCAACCGCGCGCGATCCGGCACGGATTTGCGCCGCCACATCATCGGCAACGTCACGCTGACGACCGTGCTGCTTCAGGCAGTTGCCGTGGCTGAAGTCGATCACCAATTGCTCCGGCAGATTGAAGTCGCGCAGATTGGCCGCTGCCGCCGCCACATCTTCGGCGTGATAGTTCGGCTGTCGACCGCCGCGCAGGATCACGTGACCATGCGGATTACCGCTGGTTTGATAGATGGTCATCTGACCGTTTTTATCCGGTGACAGGAACATGTGGCTGGCACGCGCGGCGCGAATCGCATCGACCGCAATTTGCACGTTGCCGTCGGTGCCGTTTTTGAAACCGACCGGACAGGAGAGCGCTGACGCCATTTCACGATGAATCTGGCTTTCGGTGGTACGCGCGCCAATCGCGCCCCAGCTGATCAGGTCGGCAATAAACTGGCCGATCACCATATCGAGGAATTCAGTGGCGGTTGGCATGCCCAGCGCGTTGATATCCAGCAGCAGTTTGCGCGCAATGGCGATGCCGCGGTTTACATCGTAGCTGCCATCCAGATCGGGATCGGAGATCAGGCCTTTCCAGCCAATCACGGTGCGCGGTTTTTCGAAATAGGCACGCATCACGATTTCCAGACGATCTTTATGGTGCTCACGCAGCACGTTCAGACGTTCAGCATACTCAATCGCCGCTTTAGGATCGTGCAGCGAGCAAGGGCCAATAATCACCAGCAGACGCGGATCTTCACCGGTCAGAATGCGTGCGATGCGCTGGCGGGAAGCGGTGACGTTGGCGGCAATCTCTGCCGAAATAGGGTGTTCATGCGCGAGCGCAGCCGGGGTCAGTAGGCTACCGATGCGCGCGGTACGCAGTTCATCAGTCTTGTTCATTGAGATTCTCAAAAATTTGTTCTTCGCAGCGGTGAAATACCGGGAAGTGATGGTGATCACAATAAACTAATAGCCTGCGAATTCAACCTGCTAAAAACAAAGGTCTTAAAACCAGACGGAAGCCAGACTTTACGATTGCAATACAGGTCCGGTATGTGGCGGGAGGTCGCCACTTATGGCGACCGGCAGAGAAACCTAATACATGCTGCGGCTCAGACCCATGATATCGAGGATTTTGGTGGCGATCTCTTCCACCGAATAGTTGGTGCTGTTGAGATAACGAATCTGGTTGGTACGGAATAGCGCTTCCACTTCGCCTACTTCGAGACGGCACTGGCGCAACGAAGCGTAGCGGGTATTTTCCGCGCGCTCCTGGCGAATCGCCGCCAGGCGTTCCGGGTCGATGGTTAAACCAAACAACTTATGCTGATGTGCACGCAGCGCCGGCGGCAGTTTCAGGTTATCCATATCATCGGCGATAAACGGATAGTTAGCGGCACGCACGCCAAACTGCATTGCCAGATACAAGCTGGTGGGCGTCTTCCCGCAGCGCGACACGCCGAGCAGAATCACCTGCGCATCTTCGAGGCCGCGCAGGGAAATGCCGTCATCATGCGCAAGGGTGTAATCGATGGCGGCAATGCGCGCGTCATATTTGCCGAGGTTGCTGGCGGTCAAACCGTGCGTGCGGTGCGCCACCGGCATTGACGCCACGCCGAGTTCGCTCTGCAACGGCGCGACCAGCGCCTGCACGATGTCCTGACAAAAGCCTTCGCTTTCGAGAATAATTTCACGGACATCGGGTGTGACGATGGAGAAGAACACCAGCGGGCGCACGCCGCTCTGCTGGTAAAGCGCGTTGATCTGTGCTTTAACCGCCTGAGCGCGTTGCACATTCTCGACAAATGGCAGCGTCACGCTGTGGGTTATCACCGGGAACTGGGATAACACCGCATGGCCCAGCACTTCGGCGGTAATGGCGGTGCCATCAGAGATGTAGAATACGCTGCGTTCAGTGTTCATAGTGCAAATATCCTCTTGCGTAGCAATGCCCAAATTATCGATGACAACATTTCATTTTAAATAATAATAAAATGAAATATCCATATTGTCCGCTATTGCGCTCACAAAGATGAATCAGTGAATAATCAATATTAGATGAAATGCTGTTTTGAAAAGCATTATTTTCGCGCATTTTCCTTTTCGCGCATGAAATAAAGTGTGAGGGCGTTGCGCAACAAAAATCAATCGCTAACCCTCTGAAAAGGGGAAAAATATCGCTACAGCAATCCATTAGCGTGAAATAGGGCGGTTGCGCAACACAATTAATTCTAAGTACTAATCCGATTTTGTCTTTCTTTTCCTGCTTTAACGATTCAACACTTAGTCTTTATTAATCGGTTGTGCCAGGCTGGTTTGGCGAATAGCAAAATGTTCCATGTGTATTCACATCATTTAAAAGGATAATCTCAATGTCCAATCAAGACCAACAGTCGCTAGTGCTCTGGTACAACCAGCTTGGCATGCATGATGTTGATCGGGTGGGAGGCAAGAATGCTTCCCTTGGAGAAATGATTACGAATTTGTCGTCGCTGGGTGTTTCCGTACCCAACGGTTATGCGACCACATCTTACGCGTTTAATCTGTTCCTCGATCAAAGCGGACTGAACCAGCGGATCTATGATTTGCTGGATAAAACGGATGTTGATGATGTTGCTGAGCTCGCGCAAGCGGGTAAACAGATTCGTCAATGGGTGATCGATACGCCATTCCAGCCTGAACTGGAAGCGGCAATTCGTAGCGCCTACGAACAACTCTCTGCTGATGATGCCGACGCCTCCTTTGCGGTGCGCTCGTCAGCCACCGCCGAGGATATGCCCGACGCCTCGTTTGCCGGCCAGCAGGAGACTTTCCTTAACGTGCAGGGTTATGACGCGGTCATCATCGCAGTGAAGCACGTTTATGCCTCCTTATTTAACGATCGTGCCATCTCTTACCGTGTGCATCAGGGCTACGACCATCGCGGCGTGGCGCTCTCGGCCGGTATTCAGCGCATGGTGCGATCGGACCTCGCCTCGTCGGGCGTGATGTTCACCATTGATACCGAATCGGGCTTTGATCAAGTGGTGTTTATCACCTCCGCCTTTGGTTTGGGCGAAATGGTGGTGCAGGGCGCGGTAAACCCCGACGAGTTCTACGTGCATAAACCCACGCTGGCCGCCAATCGTCCGGCGATTGTGCGCCGCACCATGGGCTCAAAAAAGCTGCGCATGGTGTATGCGGATTCGCAGGAGCATGGCGAGCAGGTGCGCATTGAAGATGTCGAGCAGGAACAGCGCGATCGCTTCAGCTTAACCGATGACGAAGTGCAGGCGCTGGCGCGTCAGGCGGTGCTGATTGAGCAGCACTACAAACGCCCAATGGACATTGAATGGGCGAAAGATGGCCACACCGGCAAACTGTTCATCGTGCAGGCGCGTCCGGAAACGGTGCGCTCCAACGGTCAGGTGATGGAACGTTATACGCTGCAGGGCAAAGGCAACGTGGTGGTCGAAGGCCGCGCCATTGGTCATCGCATCGGCGCCGGTGAAGTCAAAGTCATCCACGACATCAGCGAGATGCATCGCATTGAAAAAGGCGATGTGCTGGTAACTGACATGACCGATCCCGATTGGGAACCGATCATGAAGAAAGCCTCAGCCATCGTCACCAATCGCGGCGGTCGTACTTGCCACGCAGCGATCATCGCGCGTGAGCTGGGCATTCCGGCGGTGGTGGGCTGTGGCGATGCCACCGATCACCTGAAAGATGGCCACAAAGTCACGGTTTCCTGCGCCGAAGGTGATACCGGTTATGTCTATGACGAACTGCTGGACTTCGAAGTGACCAGCTCGCAGGTCGATACCATGCCGGAACTGCCGCTGAAGATCATGATGAACATCGGTAATCCGGATCGTGCGTTCGATTTCGCCTGCTTGCCGAACGAAGGTGTTGGCCTGGCGCGTCTGGAGTTCATTATCAACCGTATGATTGGCGTGCATCCCAAAGCGTTGCTGGAGTTTGATCAGCAAACGCCGGAATTGCAGCAGCAGATTCGTCAGATGATGAAAGGCTTTGATGACCCGATTGAGTTCTACATCGGCCGTCTGACCGAAGGGATTGCGACGCTGGGTGCCGCATTTGCGCCGAAGCGCGTGATTGTGCGTCTTTCCGATTTCAAAACCAACGAATACGCCAACCTGGTGGGTGGCGAGCGTTATGAGCCGGAAGAAGAGAACCCGATGCTCGGTTTCCGTGGCGCCGGTCGCTACGTTGCTGACAACTTCCGCGACTGCTTCAGGCTGGAGTGCGAAGCGGTGAAGCGCGTGCGTAACGAAATGGGGCTGACCAACGTTGAAATCATGATTCCGTTCGTGCGTACCGTCGATCAAGCCGAAGCGGTGGTCGCCGAGCTGGCGAAAAACGGTCTGAAGCGCGGCGAGAATGGCCTGAAAGTGATCATGATGTGTGAGATCCCGTCCAACGCCTTGCTGGCTGAGCAGTTCCTCGAGCACTTCGATGGCTTCTCCATCGGCTCTAACGACATGACGCAGTTGGCGCTGGGCCTCGATCGTGACTCTGGCGTGGTGTCCGCGCTGTTTGATGAACGTAATGATGCCGTGAAAGCGCTGTTATCGATGTCGATCAAAGCGGCGAAAAAACAGGGCAAATACGTCGGTATTTGCGGTCAGGGACCGTCGGATCATCAGGACTTTGCGGCATGGTTAATGGAGCAGGGCATTGATAGCCTGTCGCTTAATCCGGATACCGTGGTTGAAACCTGGTTGAGTTTGGCAGAGCTGAACGCATCCAAACATTAACCAGGCGGTAATTTGATGCATCAGATGAGAATTTGACGTGTCATTAATGTAATTATCAAGGTCAGCGCTGCTGGCCTTGTTTTTTTGTCTGAAAAAAAGCCAAAAAAAAGCCCATCACAGGGGATGGGCAAAGACTACACACAGCAATTCTTCACTTTACTCAGGGGAATAAGGTTGTTTAGAAATCAGTAGCTTGATTCAAAACATAGGAAACATGTTATTGATCAGGCTCGCTGGCGTCTTTAAGAATCCTCTTATTAGTTTAAAGCTGATAACCTTTCGTGGCCTTTTTCTTCCCTGCTAAGCGGCAATTCAGCTGTAAAAATAATCATTCCGTAAGAGAATTCCGCCTAAAGCGCCTAAAACTGCGTTTTTTCTTAAAAATCGCTTATGGAAAAAAATTATTATCAGTAAGAAATGCGCGGTGGCGATGTTGGGGCATTAGGCCGGTTAAAGTAAGGCCAGTGTAAAACTGAGAGAACGTGCATCTTCGCTAAGTGGGCGTTAATGTGAATGAGGTCGCCATGAACGGCGACCCGGCGGGGAACGCTTAATGTAGTTCTTCTTCGTGATCGGCCAACGCTTCGATGGCGGTCTGCACATCGTCATCCGGTTCGGGCGCTTCATGCATCCACACTGAAACCAGACGATAAGACACCGCCAGGACCACCGGACCGATAAACAGCCCAATCATACCGAAAGCAATCAATCCGCCAATAACGCCGGAAAGAATCAGGATCATCGGTAGATCGGCACCCATGCGAATCAACACCGGACGCAACACGCTGTCCAGCGTACCGACCACGCAACTCCACACCAGCAGCACCGTGCCCCACGTGGTATCGCCGCTCCAGTACAGCCAGATAATCGCTGGCACTAACACTACCAGCGGCCCGAGCTGCACCAGGCAGGTCAGAATCATCAACACGGTTAACAGCGTGGCGTAAGGAATGCCGGAAATGGCTAAACCAATACCGCCGAGCACGCCCTGAACCAGCGCGGTGACCACCACGCCTAGCGCCACAGCACGAATCGCCTGACCGGCCAGCAGCACTGCGGCATCGCCACGGCGTCCACTCATGCGATAAGCAAAATGACGAATGCCGTGGCCCACCTGCTCGCCGCGCCAGTAGAGCAGCACGCTGAACAACAGCATCACGATGAGGTGCATCATAAAGCGGCCGAAGTGGCCGGCCTGCGCCACAAAGAAGCCGGTGGTGCGACCAATATAAGGCTGCACCTGATTCAGCATCGCCGCGCCGCCGCCATCCACTAATTTGTGGTAGCTCGAGTAGAGTTTCCTGCCGACGTAGGGAATCTGTCGCAACCAATCGAAGTCAGGCATTACCAGATGGCGCTGCGTTGCCCAGGCGATCACCGGCGCACTGTTATCAATCAGGCTGCTGACCAGCAGGGCGATAGGAATAATAAACAACAGTAATAGCAAAATGGTCATGGCGATCACCGCCAGCGAGCGGCGTCCCCACAACATGTGCTGTAGACGAATCATCAACGGCCAGGTGGCGATCACCACCATGCTGGCCCAGGCGAAGCCAAGAATAAAGGGCTGCACCACCCACAGACTGGCGATGATCATGATTAGAATGAACATCAGTGAAAACAGCATTTGCGGTAAATCCATACCGCGTTGCAGGTCTTTCATCACAACGGTTAACCTCGATTGAATCCTTCAGAGTGGGGCTGAACAGCCCTGATTAATGATGATCTATTTCCTGAAAATTAAACAGGAAAAGCAGCGACGGCGGCGCGCTTTCCTGAAAAAACAGCAGCCAGCAGAAAAGTATGATAAAACCAAGGGCTGAAAAAAATCACGACGCAAACGTTTACAACATCTCGGTCACTCAATAATGATCCCACAGATTTCTCAGGCACCAGGCCTCGTTCAACTGGTGCTGACATTCCTGCAGTCCTTGAAAGAGCAAGGCTTTACCGGCGATACCGCCACCAGCTATGCCGATCGCCTCTCGCTTGCCACCGACAACAGTATTTATCAGCTGCTGCCTGATGCGGCGCTGTTTCCGCGCTCGACGGCGGATGTGGCGTTGATTGCGCGCCTTGCCGGTGAAACCCGTTTTACCAGCCTGGTGTTTACGCCACGCGGTGGCGGCACCGGCACCAACGGACAGTCGCTGAATCAGGGCATCGTGGTGGATATGTCGCGCTACATGAACCGCATCCTGGAAATCAACACCGAGCAAGGTTGGGTGCGGGTTGAAGCGGGCGTGGTGAAAGATCAGCTCAATGCGTGGCTCAAGCCGTATGGCTTCTTCTTCTCGCCGGAGCTCTCCACCAGCAATCGCGCCACGCTCGGCGGCATGATCAACACCGATGCTTCGGGCCAGGGTTCGCTGGTGTATGGCAAAACCTCCGATCACGTTGAAGGCCTGCGCGCGGTGCTGCTGGGTGGTGACATCCTTGATACGCGCGCCATGCCGACTGAATTGGCGGAACAGCTGGCCAGCACGCCGACCGCGGAAGGGCGCATTTACCAGCAGGTGTTGAGTCGCTGCCGCGAACAGCGCGATCTGATTCTGGAGAAATTCCCCAAGCTCAATCGCTTCCTGACCGGCTACGATCTGCGTCATGTGTTCAGCGACGATTTGCAGACGTTTGATTTGACGCGTTTGCTGTGCGGCGCGGAAGGCACATTGGCCTTTATTACCGAAGCGCGCCTCGACATCACCCCCATCCCAAAAGTGCGCCGTCTGGTCAACATCAAATACGATTCGTTCGACTCGGCCCTGCGTAACGCCCCTTTAATGGTGGAAGCCAAAGCGCTGTCGGTGGAAACCGTTGACTCAAAAGTCCTGAATCTGGCGCGAGAAGATATCGTCTGGCATTCGGTAAATGAATTGATTACCGATGTGCCAGATAAACAGTTGCTGGGGCTCAACATCGTGGAGTTTGCAGGTGATGATGGCGAACTGATTGAGCAGCAGATCAGCACGCTATGTCAGCGCTTAGATGAGCTGATGCAGCAGCAGTTGGGCGGCGTGATTGGCTATCAACTGTGTGACGATTTAGGCGGCATTGAGCGCATCTATAATATGCGCAAAAAAGCGGTTGGCCTGCTGGGGAATGCCAAAGGGCGCGCCAAGCCGATTCCGTTTGTGGAAGATACCGCGGTGCCGCCAGAACAGCTGGCGGATTATATCGTCGATTTTCGCGCGCTGCTCGACAGCCACGGCCTGAGCTACGGCATGTTTGGGCACGTGGATGCTGGCGTGCTGCATGTGCGTCCGGCGCTGGATATGTGCGATCCGCAGCAGGAGCTGCTGATGAAGCAGATCTCCGATGAAGTGGTGGCGCTGACCGCGCGCTACGGCGGGTTATTGTGGGGCGAGCACGGCAAAGGTTTCCGCGCGCAGTACAGCCCGGAGTTCTTTGGCGAAACGTTATTCAATGAGCTGCGCCGCATCAAAGCCGCGTTCGATCCTGACAACCGCATGAATCCCGGCAAAATCTGTACGCCGCTCGGCAGTGATGAACCGATGATGCAGGTTGATGCGGTGAAACGCGGCACCTACGATCGGCAGATTCCGGTTACGGTGCGCAACGAGTGGCGCGGTGCGATGGAGTGTAATGGCAACGGTTTGTGCTTCAACTTTGATGCACGTAGCCCAATGTGCCCGTCGATGAAAATTACCCGCAACCGCATTCACTCGCCGAAAGGGCGCGCCACACTCACGCGTGAATGGCTGCGTTTGCTCTCCGAGCAGGGCGTGGATCCTACCCAACTTGAGCAGGCGCTGCCGAAACAGGGCGCCAGCTTGCGTACGCTGATTCAGCGCACGCGCAATACCTGGCATGCGAATCAGGGCGAATATGACTTCTCGCACGAAGTGAAAGAGGCGATGTCGGGCTGCCTGGCGTGTAAAGCCTGCTCGACGCAGTGCCCAATCAAGATCGATGTGCCGAACTTCCGTTCACGCTTCCTGCAGCTGTATCACACCCGCTATCTGCGCCCGATGAGCGATCATCTGGTGGCCACCGTGGAGAGTTACGCGCCGCTGATGGCCAAAGCGCCTAAGGTGTTCAACTTTTTCCTCAAGCAGCCGTGGATGCGCGAGCTGAGCAAAAAGCATATCGGCATGGTGGATTTGCCGCTGCTGTCATCGCCGAGCCTCAAGCAGCAGTTAGGCGGCCATCCGGCGATGAACCTGACGCTGGAGCAGTTAGAAGCGCTGGATGCGGCGCAACGCGAAAACTGCGTGCTGGTGGTACAAGATCCCTTTACCAGCTATTACGAGGCACAGCTGGTCACCGATTTCGTCAAGCTGATTGAGAAACTCGGTTATCGTCCGGTGCTGCTGCCGTTCTCACCGAATGGCAAGGCGCAACATGTGAAAGGCTTCCTGCAGCGCTTTGCGCGCACCGCCAGCAAAACCGCTGATTTTCTCAATCGCGTGGCAAAACTGGGCATGCCGATGGTCGGTGTCGATCCGGCGACCGTGCTCTGTTACCGCGATGAGTACCATCAGGTGCTGGGCGAGCAGCGCGGCGAGTTTAACGTGCAGCTGGTGCATGAGTGGCTGCAAACCGCCTTGTCGGCACGTGCGGAGCAAACCGCCAGCGGCGAAGCCTGGTATCTGTTTGCGCACTGCACCGAAGTGACCGCGCTACCGTCCACGCCGAATCAGTGGCAGAGCATTTTTGCGCGCTTTGGTGCGAAGCTGGAAAACGTCAATGTGGGCTGCTGCGGAATGGCGGGAACCTACGGCCATGAAAGCGTAAACCTGGAGAATTCGCTGGGGATTTATGAGCTGTCCTGGCATCCGCAATTGCAAAAGCTGCCGCGTCAGCGCTGTCTGGCAACCGGTTTTTCGTGTCGTAGCCAGGTAAAACGCGCAGAAGGCAATGGCATGCGTCATCCACTGCAAGCATTACTGGAAATGATGTAAACAAATTGTAGGAGACGTCACAAAGCTGGATTAGAATATCCAGCCTGCGTGGCGAACAAAATCACTCTGCAGGCGGGTGGCTTGATCCCACTCGCCGCTGAGCGCCAGTTGATGACACAAGCGTGTTAATGACAGGCGCGCCAGTTGATAGGCCTGAATCCGGAACAAACGGTCACGATCGGCATTGCCCATCTCCTGCACTAAGCGGTGATGGAGCTTGCCCATGGCATGCAGAAAGCTGTGATCGTCGCCATTGAGTTCGCAGATTTCTGCCATATCAAGACAGGTGTCGTTAAAGCGCCGCAGTTGGTCGAGCGTGCAATCAGTGCGGTTGAGCTTTGCCTGAGCCATGTAGAAGTCAACGGTGATATCACGCACCGAAAACTTATATTCGTCGATTTTATGTTGTAACCAGGCTGAGACGGTAAGCGTCATATCGCCACCTTTATAGGTTAATGATAATCATTATCATATTAAACCGCGTCAGGAATGCAATTCCCGCTGTGAAATTTTATTGATTTCCTCTGCCTGTTACTAAAATCGGTAATAACAATTTCTTTACATAGTGGAAAGGCGTAACCTATCAATCAGGATGGAAACGTAAAATTGATTTTGGAAATTTTACGACAATTTAACGGGTTACGTTGGTCAGGCGCGCACGGGAATGCTGCCGTCAATCTGCTTTGAAGCGACTATGCTTAATAAAGCAGCAGTAAAAAACAGCACGAGATGATTATCCCTGCAAAACAAGAGGTTGAAGTGATATCTGATATCACTACCATAGGGGGATAGCCTGAAAAGGCCCAGTCATACGAGGTAGCACAATGTCATCAGTAAATGCCGACTCTTTTTCACCCGAAGATTTCGTCTGGAAAGGGCTCACGCTGACCGAATCGGCAGCGAAACAGATTCTTAACCTGGTAGAACAAGACCCTGAACTCAAGGGCTTGAAACTGGGTGTGAAAACGTCCGGCTGTGCCGGTTTTGGGTACGTTATGGACCTGGTGAAAGATCCTGCCGATGACGACCTGCAGTTTGAGCAATTCGGCGCAAAACTGTTTGTGCCACTTCAGGCGATGCCGTTTGTTGACGGTACCGAGCTGGATTATGTCCGCGAAGGTCTTAACCAGATTTTTAAATTCAACAACCCTAAAGCTCAACACGCCTGCGGGTGCGGTGAAAGCTTTGGCGTCGAGTAAGTGAAATATGTCACGACACAGCGAAGCATCTGACGATGTACAAATGTGGGAAGGTAAGCTCAACTATAAAGAGGGCTTCTTTACCCAGTTACAAACTGAAGAATTTGCCCACGGCATCAATGAAGATGTGGTGCGCGCCATTTCGGCTAAACGTAACGAACCTGAATGGATGCTTGAATTCCGTCTCAAGGCGTTCCGCGCCTGGGAGCAAATGGAAGAGCCGCACTGGCTGAAAGCGCACTACGAGAAACTGGATTATCAGGATTACAGCTATTATTCCGCGCCGTCCTGCGGCAACTGCGATGACAGCTGTGCTTCTGAACCCGGTGCCACGCAAACCTCCGGCAGCGTCGCGTCCAGCGACTACCTGACGAAGGAAGTGGAAGACGCGTTCAACCAGTTAGGCGTTCCGGTGCGTGAAGGTCGTGAAGTGGCGGTGGATGCGATTTTCGACTCCGTCTCCGTTTCAACCACCTATCGCGGCAAGCTGGCGGAGCAGGGCATCATCTTCTGCTCGTTCGGCGAAGCGATTCACGATCACCCTGAGCTGGTGCAGAAGTATCTCGGCACCGTCGTGCCGCCAAACGATAACTTCTTCGCTGCGCTGAACTCCGCTGTGGCCTCTGACGGTACCTTCGTTTATATCCCGAAAGGCGTACGTTGCCCGATGGAGCTGTCGACCTATTTCCGCATCAACGCGGCAAAAACCGGTCAGTTCGAGCGCACCATTTTGATCGCCGATGAAGACAGCTACGTCAGCTACATCGAAGGTTGCTCTGCGCCTGTGCGTGACACCTATCAGCTGCACGCCGCAGTGGTAGAAGTGATCATCCATAAAAACGCTGAAGTGAAATATTCCACTGTACAGAACTGGTTCCCAGGCGGCGAAGGCGAGGGCGGTATCCTCAACTTCGTGACCAAACGTGCCCTGTGCGAAGGCGATCACAGCAAGATGTCCTGGACGCAGTCTGAGACCGGTTCGGCGATCACCTGGAAATATCCTAGCTGCATTCTGCGCGGTGATTACTCGATCGGTGAGTTCTACTCGGTCGCACTGACCGCAGGCCGCCAGCAGGCGGATACCGGTACCAAGATGATTCACATCGGTAAAAACACCAAGTCGACCATCATCTCCAAAGGTATCTCTGCCGGTAAGAGTCAGAACACCTATCGTGGCCTGGTGAAAATTATGCCAACCGCGACCAACGCGCGTAACTTCACCCAGTGTGACTCGATGCTGATTGGTGCCGAGTGCGGTGCGCACACCTTCCCATATGTGGAAACGCGCAACAACACCGCCCATCTTGAGCACGAAGCCACCACCTCGCGCATTGGTGAAGATCAGATGTTCTACTGCCTGCAGCGTGGCATCAGCGAAGAAGATGCGATCTCAATGATCGTCAACGGCTTCTGCAAAGACGTTTTCTCCGAGCTGCCACTGGAATTCGCCGTGGAAGCGCAAAAATTGTTAGCTATCAGCCTTGAGCACAGTGTGGGCTGATGCCCGTTGCCGGAAGCAATGTGAAGGAAAGAGTATGTTAAGCATTAAAGATTTGCAGGTTAGCGTTGAAGACAAAGAGATTTTGCGCGGTCTGAACCTTGAAGTGAAACCGGGCGAAGTCCACGCCATCATGGGACCGAACGGTTCAGGTAAAAGTACCCTGTCTGCAACGCTGGCTGGCCGTGAAGATTACGAAGTCACTGGCGGTTCTGTCACCTTCAAGGGCAAAGACCTGCTGGAGCTTGAGCCAGAAGAGCGTGCCGGTGAAGGCATCTTCATGGCCTTCCAGTATCCGGTAGAAATTCCGGGCGTCAGCAACCAGTTTTTCCTGCAGACCTCGGTCAACGCTGTACGTAAATACCGTGAGCAGGAGCCGCTGGACCGTTTCGACTTCCAGGATTTCATCGAAGATAAAATCCAGCTGCTGAAGATGCCAGAAGATTTGCTGACCCGTTCAGTGAACGTGGGCTTCTCTGGTGGTGAGAAGAAGCGCAACGACATCCTGCAGATGGCGGCACTGGAACCTGAGCTGTGCATCCTTGATGAAACCGACTCCGGTCTGGATATCGATGCGCTGAAAATCGTGGCAGAAGGCGTAAACAGCCTGCGCGACGGTAAGCGTTCATTCATCATCGTGACGCACTACCAGCGTATTCTGGATTACATCAAGCCGGACCACGTACATGTGCTGTATCAGGGCAAGATCGTTAAATCTGGCGACTTCTCGCTGGTGAAACAGTTGGAGGAGCAAGGCTATGGCTGGCTTACCGACCAGGAGTGATAACGCCCTGCAGCAGTGGCATCATCTGTTTGAATCGCGCGGTGACGTACGTTCTTTGCAGGCGCAGCAGCACTGGCAGCAACTGATGCGTGTCGGCCTGCCGACGCGTAAGCATGAAAACTGGAAATACACGCCGCTTGATGGCCTGTTGGCGCAGCAGTTTGTGCTGCCGCAGCCGCAGGAAGTGAGCGCGGAACAAGTTGAAGCGCTGGCGCTGCCGGTTGATGCGGTGCGTTTGGTGTTTGTTGACGGTCGTTTTCAGGCTGAATTGAGCAGCCGTGATACCGGCCTGTTTGAAATTCAGCATGCGCAGGCTTCTGAGCGTCGTCCGCTACCGGCACCGATTCAGCCGGAAGTGTTCCTGCATCTGACTGAAAGTCTGGCAGAAGAAGCCACGACAATTCGTCTGGCGCGTGGTAAATCAGCGGCTAAACCGCTTTATCTGTTGCACATCACCAGCGGTCAGGATGCGGGCACTAACACCGTGCACCATCGCCACCATCTGCAGCTGGAAGCCAGCGCAGAAGCGGAAGTGATTGAGCACTATGTCACGCTGAATGACGTGGCGCACTTTACCGGCGCGCGTTTCACTTTCGACGTGGCCGACAATGCCAAACTGCAGCACATCAAACTGTCATTTGAGAGCGAGGAGGCTTACCACTTCGCGCACAATGATGTGGTGATGGGCCGCGATGCGAATGTGGCCACTACCAGCTTCCTGCTGGGTGCGGGCTTATCGCGTCACAACACCAGCGCGCAGCTGAATGGCGAAAATACCAATCTGGCGATCAACAGCTTGTCGTTGCCGGTGAATCAGGAAGTGTGCGATACCCGCAGCTATCTGGAACACAACAAAGGCTACTGCACCAGCCGTCAGATGCATAAAGTCATCGCGCGCGATAAAGGTCGTGCGGTGTTCAACGGCATGATCAAAGTGGCGCAGCACGCGCTGAAAACCGATGGACAGATGACTAACAACAACCTGTTGCTGGGCCGTCTGGCTGAAGTGGACACCAAGCCGCAGCTGGAAATCTATGCGGATGACGTGAAGTGCAGCCACGGTGCGACCATTGGTCGTATTGATGAAGAGCAGATGTTCTACCTGCGCTCGCGCGGCATCGATGAGACTGCCGCACAGCGTATGATCATCCATGCCTTTGCCGCTGAACTCACTGAAACGCTGGAAAATCCGGTATTGCGTCAGGTGGTGCTGCAGCGCATTGCCGCGCGTATCCCGGGAGTTGAGTCATGAGTTTCGATCTCGAACGCATCAGAGCGGAATTTCCGATTCTGAAACGTGAGGTCAACGGACATCCGCTGGCCTACCTTGATAGCGCGGCCAGCGCACAGCGCCCGCTCGCGGTCATCAATGCGGAAAGTTATTTCTACCAGCACGGCTATGCGGCCGTGCACCGTGGTATCCATTCGTTGAGCGCGCAGGCGACCACCGACATGGAGAACGTACGTCATCAGGCAGCGCGTTTTCTTAACGCCGCTTCGCCAGAAGAGATTATTTTCGTCAAAGGCACCACGGAAGCCATCAATCTGGTGGCGAACAGTTGGGGCGGCAGTCAGTTGCAGCCGGGCGACAACATCATCGTCACCGAGATGGAGCATCACGCTAACATCGTGCCGTGGCAGATGGTGGCGCAGCGTACCGGCGCAGAAATTCGCGTTTTGCCGCTGAATGCGCAGGGCGAGCTGGCGCTGGAACAGCTGAGTGGTTTGATCGATAGCCGCACCCGTTTGCTGGCGGTCACCCACGTTTCTAACGTGCTCGGCACCGTCAATCCCGTAAAAGCTATCGTGGCACAAGCGAAAGCCGCTGGTGTGATTACGTTGGTGGATGGCGCGCAGGCGGTGATGCATCACAAGGTGGATGTGCAGGATATCGACTGCGACTTCTACGCTTTCTCCGGCCATAAGATTTATGGTCCGACCGGCATTGGTGTGTTGTATGCGCGTAAAGCATTGCAGGAGATCATGCCACCCTGGGAAGGCGGCGGTTCGATGATTTCGGAGGTTGTGCTGCCAACCGGCACCACCTTTAACACTACACCATGGCGTTTCGAAGCGGGCACGCCGAATACCGGCGGCATCATTGGTTTGGGTGCGGCGTTAACGTGGATCAGCGAACTGGGCTTGGACGTGATTCATCAGCGCGAATCGATGCTGATGCGTTATGCGCTGGACAAACTGGCTTCGGTGCCGGATCTGGTGATTTACGGCCCGGAAAGCCGCAGCGGCGTAGTGGCCTTCAACCTCGGTAACCATCACGCCTTTGATGTCGGTAGTTTCCTTGATCAATACGGTATTGCGATCCGCACCGGCCATCACTGTGCGATGCCGCTGATGCGTCATTATGCGGTGCCGGCAATGTGTCGTGCCTCCTTCGCGCTGTACAACACCGAAGAAGAAGCCGATCGTCTGGCCGCAGGTTTGACCCGTATTCATCGTCTGCTGGGCGGTTGAGCAGACTTCAGGAGTGATTCATGGCGAATTTGCCAGATAAAGAGAGATTAGTGCGTAACTTCAATCGTTGCGCAAACTGGGAAGAGAAGTACCTCTACATCATTGAACTCGGTGGGAAATTACCAGAATCCTCCGAAAGCTTACAGCAGCCGGAACACGTGATTTCAGGTTGTCAGAGCCAGGTGTGGATACGCATGACCCCGCAGGCCGATGGCACCATCGCCCTCGAAGGCGACAGCGATGCCGCCATCGTTAAAGGGTTGATTGCAGTGGTATTTAGCCTGTATCAAGGGCTTAAGGCGTCAGAGATTCTCGATCTCGATGTGCGCCACTGGTTCGGCGAATTGGCGCTGACCTCACATCTCACTCCCTCGCGTTCGCAGGGGCTGGAAGCGATGATCCGCGCGATCCGGCATAACGCTCAGACCCTCAGCTAAGTTACACTCTCCTGACCCCGGCTTGACCGGGGTCTGTTCTATCCGACAAAGAGAAAATTGCATGAAACCAGCCTTACGTTTAGCCGGTGCATTGCTGTTGTCCTGTTGCGGACTCTCTGCACCTGCATTTGCTACGGAATATCCCCTACCGGCCGATAACAGCCGTTTGATTGGCGAAAACACCCTGACCACCGTGCCGGATGACAAGCGGCCGCTGGAGAGCATTGCCGCACGTTATAAGATAGGCATGCTCGGCATGCTTGAAGCTAATCCAGGCGTTGATCCCTGGCTACCCAAGGCTGGCACACAATTAACCGTGCCACTGCAGATGCTGCTACCCGATGCACCACGGGAAGGTATCGTGATTAACCTCGCGGAACTGCGACTTTACTATTATCCGAAAGGTGAAGATCGTGTGGTCGTCTATCCGATCGGGATCGGTCAGTTAGGCGCTATGACGCCAACCATGGTCACCAGCATCAGCCAGAAAATCCCGAATCCTACCTGGACGCCAACCACCAATATCCGCAAGCGCTACGCCAAAGAGGGTATTACCTTGCCGGGCGTGGTGCCAGCCGGGCCAGATAACCCGATGGGGCTGTTTGCGATGCGTCTGGCGCGTGGGACCGGTCAGTATCTGATTCACGGCACCAATGCTGACTTTGGTATTGGCATGCGCGTAAGTTCTGGCTGCATTCGCTTGCGCCCGGATGATATTGAAGCGCTGTTCAACAGCGTGCCGAAAGGGACGCGGGTGCAGGTGATCAATCAGCCCATCAAATATGCGATTGAACCCGACGGTAAGCGCTACGTTGAAGTGCATCAGCCGTTATCACGTAATGATAAGGACGATCCGCAAACCATGCCGATTGCGCAGTCAGCGCAGCTTAAAGCCTTCTCGAAGAGCGAGAAGAGTGATACGGCGTTGATCAAGGAAGCGATAGCCCGACGTTCCGGGATGCCGGTATTAGTGAGCAGCGGTGAGCCGGTTACAGATGAAAGCGCAGTACCAATGGAGCAGCGTGGTGAGGCCGTGGCGCAGCCCTGAATTCGGACCAGAGAATCGCAGAATCAGGACAAAAAAAATGGTGCCACATGGGCACCATTTTTCAAACCAGAACTCTTACTTACGGTAAGAGTGAGCCTGGTTGTCCAGACGCTGGTTAGCACGAGCTGCGTCATCTTTAGCAGCCTGAACGTCAGAACGGATTGCGTTCACGTCGTTGCTCAGCTGATCAACTTTAGCGTTCAGAGTCTGAACGTCTGAAGACAGTTGGTCGATTTTAGCGTTGCTTGAGCAACCAGCCAGCATAGTTGAAGCCAGGATTACAGCGCCCAGTACCAGTTTAGTGCGATTCATTCTTTATACCCTCTAGATTGAGTTAATCTCCATGTAGCGTTACAAGTATTACACAAAGCTTTTTGAGTTGAGAATAAATTTTTGATGAGAACATGCTTAAATTTGATCGTTCGCTCAAAGAAACAGCATTTAACAGAAGATGATGAAAATAATTAGCTAAAACAGAGAGATTTAATCGGACTAACCTTAATCATACGAGATTTTGAATAGTTAATTTCGATTGGAAATTTCTGGCTTTTGTATTACCTCTGCAATAAAAAAAGCGCCTTTAAAGGCGCTTTTAAATAAAAATTCAGTTGCTAATCAGATTACATGTACAGACGCGGTATTTGTCGTTCCGCTTGGTACTAATGCACCTGAAACCATTACCACCACATCGCCTTTCTGCGCATATCCGCTTTCCAGCGCCATTTCCTTACCAATGCGGTAGAAATCATCAGTTGAGGCAATTTCTCTCACCAGATGAGTTTCGATACCTTTGCTCAGAATCAGCTGACGAGCGGTGGTTTCGTTGGTGGTGAGCGCCAGAATGGTGGCATCCGGGAAATACTTACGGATAGCTTTAGCAGATTTACCACCTTCGGTGGCTACAACAATCAGTGGTGCTTCCAGCTTCTCTGCAGTCTCAACGGCACCGCGGCATACCGCTTCGGTGATGCGCAGCTTGCGTGAGTCCTGCAGCGAGTCAATGCGCGATTTCATCACGCGATCGGTACGCTCACAGATGGTCGCCATGATGGTGACCGACTCCAGTGGATAACGACCTTTAGCACTCTCACCAGACAGCATGACCGCATCGGTACCGTCGAGGATGGCGTTCGCCACGTCGCCGGCTTCCGCACGGGTAGGGCGTGGGTTCTTGATCATGGAATCCAGCATCTGCGTCGCGGTGATGACCACTTTGCGTGCTTTATTACATTTCTTAATCATCATCTTCTGCGCGAAAATCACTTCCTCAACCGGGATCTCAACGCCGAGGTCGCCACGAGCAACCATGATGCCGTCTGAGGCTTCGAGGATCTCGTCGAAGTTGTTCAGGCCTTCCTGGTTCTCGATTTTCGAGATGATCTGGATATGCTCGCCGCCATGCGCTTTCAGGTGCTCACGGATTTCCAGCACGTCAGAACGCTTACGAATAAACGAAGCGGCGACGAAATCAACGTTCTGCTCGCAACCAAAGATCAGGTCGCGCTTATCTTTTTCCGCCAGTGCAGGCAGCTGAATGGAGACACCTGGCAGGTTAACACCCTTGTTCTCACCCAGATCGCCATTGTTCAGGACATTACAGATTACTGAATTCTCAGTCACTTCTGTGACCTGCATACCGATCAAACCATCGTCGACCAGAACGGTGTTACCAATTTTCAGGTCTTCAGTGAAGCCGGCGTAGGTTACGGCAACACGTTCGCTGTTACCAATGACTGACTGATCGGTGGTGAAGGTGAAGGTCTGGCCGGCTTTCAACGACACATCGTTGCCGCCTTCCAGTTTCATGGTACGAATTTCCGGACCTTTGGTGTCCAGCAGAATAGCGGCCTGACGACCGGTTTTTTCCATAACGGCACGCATGTTGGTGATGCGTTGGCCATGTTCAGCGTAATCCCCGTGCGAGAAGTTAAGGCGCATCACGTTCATGCCCGCTTCCAGCAGTTGGGTCAGCATTTCTTCGGATTCGGTTTTTGGACCGATAGTACAAACGATTTTGGTCTTTTTCATGTCAGGTTTTCTATAAGTTGTGATGGATGATAAAGGTCGGGATTCGATGCGCACGGCACCGAAGTGAGAATATTTATGGTGTTGGATCGGATTTCACAGAAATAAGAATAGGAGACGAAAGCAAAGCGTGCAGAGAAGTTATGCAGTACGCTAGGGAACTGAGTGATCAGTGTTGCGCAAATCATTGGAGTTGTTTGCATAGGCACGTTAGCGCTGAAACCTTTCAGGTGGAACAACGCGGCATAGTATAGTCGCTAAGTATGCGAAAACCAATATAAAAGCGGCGCGATATAGACGATGCAGATCAAGAAAAAGGTGTTGCGCAAGGAGATAAAACCAGAGTGGTGCGCTCTAATGGACTCGAACCATCGACCCCCACCATGTCAAGGTGGTGCTCTAACCAACTGAGCTAAGAGCGCATTCAGGAAATTCACAAAAATGGTGCGTCCGAGTGGACTCGAACCACCGACCCCCACCATGTCAAGGTGGTGCTCTAACCAACTGAGCTACGGACGCACTTGGTGCGCTCTAATGGACTCGAACCATCGACCCCCACCATGTCAAGGTGGTGCTCTAACCAACTGAGCTAAGAGCGCAACACGCTGTCAGGGCGACAGCGGGGACGAATATTAACGGCAGGCCGTGATGCTGGCAAGGGGAAAAAGTGTTTTTCCCCTACGACTGACCAGCAACTGTGCTATGCGTCGTTTTTTTCGCCGTTACCAGCCACTTAGCGCGCGGCGCGCGCCAGGATGACCTGCGCAGGCAGGCGCTGCAAACGACGGATGCGCCAAATCATCATCACTGCTGCGGAGGTCAGGCCGATAATAAAGCCACACCAGAAGCCGGCGGGACCCAACTTCGGCAAGACCCAATCCGTCATCGCCAGTACATAACCCACCGGCAAACCCAGCACCCAGTAGGCGATAAAGGTGATGAAGAAGATCGAGCGCGTGTCTTTATAACCGCGCAAGATACCGCTGCCAATCACCTGAATCGAATCTGAGAACTGATAAATCGCCGCCAGCAACATCAGCTGTGCCGCAAGGGTAATGACTTCTGGATTTGCCGTGTACAGGCCGGCGATATCGTGACGGAAAATCACGGTAAACAGTGCGGTGATGGCCGCCATGCTGATGCCGACGCCTTGCCCGGTCCACGCAGCAACGCGCGCCTGTTCGGCCGAACCTTGTCCCAGCCGATAGCCAACGCGAATGGTAGTGGCGACGCCGAGCGACAGCGGCAACACGAACATCAGCGAACTGAAGTTGAGTGCAATCTGGTGTCCGGCCACTTTCACGATACCGAGCGGTGATACCAACAGCGCCACCACGGCAAACAGCGTCACCTCAAAGAACAGCGCCAATGCCACCGGCAAACCCAGCGTGAACAGGCGTGACAAAATCGTACGTGACGGTGCAGACCAGCGCGTTTTCATACGGATGTCGCGCATGCTTGCCATGCGTTTCACCCAGAAGCGCATCACCAGGAACATCACCCAATAGACCGATGCCGTCGCCACGCCGCAGCCGACGCCGCCTAAGGCCGGCATACCAAAATGGCCGTAAATGAACACATAGTTGAGCGGAATATTCACCATCAGGCCGAGGAAGCCGAGCAGCATCGCCGGTTTGGTTTTCGACAAACCTTCGCATTGGTTGCGCATCACCTGGAACAGCAGGTAACCCGGTGCGCCCCACAGCAACGCATGCAGGTATCCTTCAGCTTTGGCGGCCAATTCAGGATCGATATCATGCATGGTGTTAATCAGATAACCGGCGTTCCACAGCACCACCATAATCAGGAGTGCAACACCGATTGCCATCCAGTATCCCTGGCGTACTTGTTCCGCGATACGTTCGCGTCGTCCTGAACCGTTGAGTTGCGCAACGGTAGGCGTCAAAGCCAGTAGAAGACCATGACCAAACAGAATGGCGGGAAGCCAGATAGAGGTGCCGACAGCGACGGCGGCCATATCCGTGGCGCTTACCGCACCGGCCATAACAGTATCTACAAATCCCATCGCAGTCTGGGCCACCTGAGCAAGGATGACCGGGATCGCGAGGGCCAGCAATTGACGCGCTTCGGTAAAATACTTCTGCACGTTACACCTGCTTAATTAATGAAGAGAGCGGGGCGAAATCCCCAAAGAATGCGCGCACAGTGTAGCGGCAGCGCTGGCTTCCGCCAAACGTTGATCGCATTTTGTTTAGCAATTTGTGTAAAGTTTGAACTCCGCCAAATTAAGCTGCCGCCGACAAGCTGTGATAAACTGACGCAAACTTTGCAGAGGCTAAGATTATGTTTACTGGAATTGTGCAAGGCACGGCAGAAATTGTCGGCATTGAAGAGAAAGATCTGTTTCGTACCCATATTGTGCGCTTACCGGATGACCTGTTACCGGGACTGGCGCTGGGCGCATCGGTAGCCCACAACGGCTGCTGCCTGACTGTGACTGAGATTAATGGCGATCGGGTTAGCTTCGATCTGATTAAAGAAACATTGCGCATTACCAACCTGGGTGAATTACAGGTCGGGGATGTAGTGAATATTGAGCGTGCAGCGAAGTTCAGTGATGAAATTGGCGGCCATTTAATGTCTGGCCATATTATGACCACGGCGGAAATCTGCAAAATCATCCAGTCAGAAAACAACCGCGAAATCTGGTTTAAATTACAGGACGCCACGCAGATCAAATATATTCTGCATAAAGGTTTTGTGGGTATCGACGGAATTAGTTTGACCGTTGGCGACGTAACCAAAAGCAAATTCTGTGTGCATCTGATTCCGGAAACCCTCGAGCGCACCACGTTAGGCGCGAAGAAGTTTGGTCAGAAGGTCAATATTGAGATTGATCCTCATACGCAGGCCATTGTGGAAACCGTTGAGCGCGTATTAGCACAGCGTGAAGCCGCTGCACTGGCGCAGATTGCCAGCGCAGAATAATGGCGCTAAAAAAGGCGCCCTGTGGCGCCTTGATTTATTTCTGCAAGCTCATTAACGTGCTACGCGTAATCCGCCATCCTTACCACGACTGAATACCACCTGCCACAGCTGAATATCACGGGCACGAAACGCACCGGCGCAGGCGTTGAGATAATAGTCGAACATTCGTTTAAAACGTTCGCCATATTTCTCAGCTAGCTGCGGCCACGCCGCCTGAAAACGTTCATACCATGCCATTAACGTCGTATCGTAATCTGCGCCAAAATTGTGCCAATCTTCCATGACGAAATGTGGCTCACTGGCATCAGCGATTTGACGGACCGACGGCAGACAACCGTTCGGGAAGATATATTTATCAATCCACGGATCGACATTCATATCCGTTGTGAGGGCACCAATGGTGTGCAGTAAAAATATGCCGTCTGGTTTGAGATTGCGGTCAGCAACATCAAAATAAGTGGCATAGTTTTTCGGCCCGACATGTTCAAACATTCCGACAGAAACAATGCGATCATATTTATTATTCAGGTCGCGATAGTCCTGCAGTAAAATAGTGACATCCAGTCCTTCACAGCGTTGTTGTGCCAGTTTTTGTTGCTCTGCAGAAATAGTGACGCCATGCACCGTGACGCCATAATGGCGTGCGGCATATTCCGCCAGTCCGCCCCAGCCACAACCGATATCCAACAGCGTCATGCCCGGTTCAAGTTGTAACTTGCGGCAAATCATATCCAGTTTGGCCTGCTGCGCGTTTTCCAACGTATCAGCATCTTTCCAGTAGCCGCAGGAATATTGCATATAGGGGTCAAGCATCAGTGAGAATAGATCATTACCCAGGTCGTAATGCTCTTTACCCACAATCCAGGCGCGTTTTTTCGATTGCAAATTAGTAAGACGCGCGGCGGCGATGCGCAACGTATCTTTAAAATGCCGCGGTAATTGTTTATCCAGATGGTGTTTTAAAACGCGATGGAAGAACATATCAAGCTGTTCGCACTCCCACCAACCATCCATGTAACTTTCACCTAATCCGAGCGATCCTTCCTCGAGCACGCGTTTAAAAAAATCTGGATGCTTTACCTGAATATCCCAGGGACGAGTGCCATTAACTGCAATATCAGCACGCTCTAGCAGTTCATTGACGATCCGAAACCAGTGGTTTTCTTCAAGGCTCACTTCTTCTATAACAGATGAACTCATAGCTTCTCCATCACCTTCCGATCTGAACCTGAGAAAAAGGATAGCCAATTTCCCAAGACCTGTGAGAGAACTCACGGAAAATCCGTGCGCCAGAAATCCGACGTTTTACAGAGGCATGAATTTGAATAGAAAAGTTGGACGCCGCACTGGAGTATCGTGCAGACGCCATCCCGCGACAGAGTCGCTAAAGGTATTACATTTATATTATTGATTTAATACAGAATTACTGACCCACTGAGTATATGCTCACGTGGGTCAATATTCAACGGGTTATCGTTAGTTTGCTAACGAAAAGCGTTGGCTTAGAGATTATCTTCGCAGGGACGGGAAGTGTGGGCAATATCACTTTGTGCGTTTGCCGATCGCTGGCAGACAAAGCCCGCCCACGCCAGTACCACGGTGGCCACCATCACTAATGTGGTGTTGAACAGCGCCTGCTCAAGGCCGGCGGAGACCAGCAGGCTGGCGACAAAGCACAATCCTAACTGGAATAAATTCTGTAATCCTGCCGCTTTACCGGTGGCGTGCGGGAAGGGCGCTAATGCGCTGGCCACCACAATCGGATAGATCGCGCCATTAGCCAGCGCCATGCCGCAGAAGGGCATCAGCAGCACAAACAGCGGCGCTGAAGGCATCAGGGCGATGACAAACAGACTTAGGATGCTCAGACTATACAGCACCAGCAACCACGGCAGCAGTTGCGCGCCCTGATAACGATTTAACAGCGCGCGGCAGCCAAAGCCGCCAATCAGAAACGCAATGGTCTGCGGAATATAGCTCAGGCCAATATCGCCCGGCGTCAGGCCAGCTGCGGCGAGAATGAAAGGTGAGCCCGTCAGCCACGCGAAAAAGCTCGCCGAACATGCCGAATAGATTAAGACGTTACCGCTGTAGACGCGGGTACCCAGCAAAGTCAACCAGCCGGGTTGTTTGCCTGAGGCAACTTTCTCGCGCTTAGGCGAGGTTAACTGCAGCGTACCGATCAGCAACACCACGGCAACCAGCGTCAGCGTGATAAAGATGCTGCGCCAGTGGAAGTGGCCGATCAGCCAGGCGCCGAGCAGCGGTGCCAGCGCCGGAGACAGCGCAACCAGCGGCATAATCGTTGCAAACACTTTATTGGCTTTCGCTTTTGGGTAGTGATCCACCACCAGCGCCTGCCAGCTTACGGCAGCCGCACACACGCCAATCGCCTGCATAAAACGCAGCGCCAGCATCAGGCGGACATCGGTCACCCACAGCATTCCCAGACAACCGAGGGCGAAGATGGCAAGGCCCGCCAGCAAAATCGGCTTACGTCCATAACGATCTGATAGCGGTCCCCAAAATACCTGGGCACAGGCAAAACCGCCGAGAAACAGACTCAGGCTGGCGCTGATGGTGCCGGGTGCGCTAGCAAAATCACGCTGCATATCGCCAAAGGCGGGCAAATACATATCCGTGGCAAGAAAGCCGAGCATGCTGAGCACGGCGAGATAAGGCATAAATGCTTTAGACGACAACATGTTGATTCTCTTTTGGGCAGGGTGAACGCCGGGGAGTGTAAAAGGATGCGGCGCGCTTTGTGAAACGCTAATATTTGCATGGTGCTGTTAAAATTTTTGAAGGCAAATTTATGTGGTCAGAATATGCGCTTGAAGTGGTGGATGCAGTAGCGCGCACCGGAAGTTTTAGCGCGGCAGCGCAGGAACTGCATCGCGTGCCCTCTGCCGTCAGTTATACTGTGCGCCAGCTGGAAAACTGGCTGGCGGTGCCGCTGTTTGAGCGCCAGCATCGGGAAGTGGTGATGACAGCGGCGGGCGAGCATTTTGTGCGGGAAGGCCGTTCTGTTATCAAAAAAATGCTGGCAACTCGCCGACAGTGTCAGCAACTGGCAAATGGCTGGCGCGGCGAGTTGAGCATCGCAGTCGACTGCATTGTAAAACCGCAGCGTACGCGACAGTTAGTGAAAGACTTCTACCGCCATTTTCCCGACATGGAGCTGATTATCAGCTACGAAGTGTTTAACGGCGTGTGGGATGCGTTGGCTGATGGTCGGGTGGATGTGGCGATTGGCGCAACTCAGGCCATCCCGGTGGGCGGACGTTTTGCCTTTCAGGATATGGGCGCGCTGAACTGGCGTTGTGTGGTGAGTCCTGATCATCCGCTGGTTAACAGTGAGGAGCTGGATGATGAAACCTTGCGGGCGTGGCCATCGCTGGTGCTGGAAGATACCTCGCGTGCGTTGCCGCGCCGTATGACATGGACGCTGGATAATCAGCGGCGGTTGGTGGTGCCAGAGTGGGAAACCGGGATGGATTGTTTGCTGGCAGGATTGTGCGTCGGCATGGTGCCTGGCCATTTGGCGCGTCCACTGCTGGACAGCCAAAAACTGGTCGAGCTGGCGCTACCGCAGGCGTTTCCGGACAGTCCGTGCTGCGTCAGCTGGTCAGAACAGCGCGCGTCACCGGCGCTGGCGTGGTTACTGGCTTATCTCGGGGATGCGGAAACGCTGAACCACGAATGGCTCAGCGAAGTGTCGGCTTAGCGGCGGTAGTCGCGGAACGGACCGTACGCCACCGAACGGCGTTCAATCAGCGTTGGCTGGACTTCGATAGTTTGCGGATCTTCGCGCTTGCTGGTGATGCGATCCAGCAGCATCTCCAGCGCTTTTTCGCCTAGTTCAGCTTTCGGCTGGTGCACGGTGGTGAGCGCTGGTGTGAAATAGCGCGCGTTGCGCACGTTATCGTAGCCAATCACCGAGATATCCTGCGGTACGCGCAAACCCATCTCATCAGCAGCGCAAATCGCGCCCATCGCCATGATATCGCCACCGCAGAACACCGCGGTTGGACGCTGTTTCTGATTTAAGATCTGTTGCATCGCCAGATAGCCCGATTCAGGCTCAAAGTCGCCCTGAACCACCCACTCGGGACGCACCGTAATGCCCGCTTCGTTCATTGCCTGCAGGAAGCCAGCATGACGTCCACCGCCGGTGTTGCGCTCCATTTGGCCAGGAATGGCACCGATATCGCGATGGCCACGTTCAATCAGATAACGCCCGGCGAGATAGCCGCCCTGAAATGCATTGTCCTGCACGGTATCGGTGAAATCACCGCGTGACGCGCCCCAATCCATTACCACCATGGGGATATTGCGGTTCTCTTCCAGCATCTGCAGCAAATCGTCTGGATATTCCGAACACATCACTAGCAAGCCATCAACGCGCTTTTGCGCCATCATTGACAGGTAAGCGCGCTGCTTTTGCAGATCGTTGTGCGCATTGCCGAGAATCAGCGTATAGCCGCGTTCGAAGCAGCGGTTCTCCACCGCTTCGATAATTTCAGCGAAGTAGGGCGCTTCGCTGGAGGTCGCCAGCAGACCCAAGGTTTTAGTGTGATTGACTTTGAGACTACGCGCCACGGCACTCGGCGAGTAGTGTAATTCTTTGATCGCTTCCCATACGGCGTTACGCGTCTCTTCCGCAACGAAACGCGTTTTGTTGATGACATGCGAAACCGTGGTGGTTGAGACACCCGCGCGTTTTGCGACATCTTTAATTGTTGCCATGAAAATGGTGCTCCTGGGCTTATCGCAACTTACTGATAAGTATATTGTTAAACGTTTGCGTCTGCTAATGCTTTTACAGCCCAAAAAAGCGGGCAAAACGGTATGTTCTAGCAGGCGAAATCACTTCATCACGCTGTAAATACAGCCTGCGCAAAATCTGTTGCGCAACGAAAGGCGGCGATTCTAGCAAGCTGGCGCGGATAACACGAGATTTTTGCCTATTGCTGTGCGAAAATCGTCTTAACCCTAACAATTGTGTGACTAAGGAGTTGTGATGAATACCGACCTGAAGCTGGCGCTAATGACCACTGTTGGCGCACTGTTGATGATTATCGCCTTCAGCTTTACCGCGATCATGCATTAACAAAAAAGCCGGAGCTGAGAACAGCATCCGGCTTTTTCATGTCTGTTGCGCAAAAACTAGCGAATGGTTTTTGGCGTCATCATACGACGCGCGCCCACATAGTGTTTCTGCCAGTAATCCTCACCCAATGCGCTAATCTGAATATCTTTGCCGGTACGCGGCGACTGAATGAATTTGCCATTGCCAAGATAAACGCCCACATGGTCGGCGGTACCGCGATTGTTGATGCGGAAGAACACCAGATCGCCTTTCTCCAGCATTTCACGCTTAATTGGTGCCGCATCACGCAGGTGATACATCTCATTGGCGGTGCGTGGCAGTTTGAATTTCACCAGATCTTTATAGGCGTACCACACCAGGCCGCTGCAATCGAAACCGGTGTGTGGCGAAGCGCCGCCCCACTGATAAGGTTTACCGAGCTGACCCATTAATTTGGTCATTGCCGTTTCACGCGCTTTTTGGTAACGCTGGCGGTGCGCTTTACTCATTTTGATACCGGTCAGCGCTAACGCTTCATCATTGACGGCGATCTCTGGCGTTTTCTTCGCTAAACGTTGATGACCGTATTTCTTAGCAGAGAGTTTCAGCGGGGATTTTTTGCTGGTGGTTTTGTGCAGCGCGATGTCTGTTTTGCTCTGTTTTTTGAGCTTGAATTTTTGAACAGCGGTCAGACGCGATTTTTTGGTGGTGGTTTTTACCGGACGTCGTTTGCGGCGCTCGTCTTCACGTGCGCTCTTTTTCTCTGCTTTAAGCGAACTGGCGTTAACGGGCGCATGCGGAGATGCAGCGGCCACATTAAAGAACAGTTGGGCAAAAGCCAGTATGAAAAGCGTAATTAGTAGACGCATAATCCGATTACAGGTTAAGCAGGCTGAATCATAGCAGACTGCATTAAAGTGAGAGAAATCTGATCAAGTGACCAGCGCCGAGGCAATTCTAATCCACTTTTTTTACAAAAGGTAAGGCCTTTTTCTATTAAAATGTTACCAGATTGATTCTGTAGCAAAAATGAACGATTTCAGCTGGTTAACACAGCGAAATTATTGCTAATTATTAATTTATTAATGCCAATTAATGATATGAAAATGTTATTTGTCATGCGTTAACTTAACAAACATGGCGATTAGCCAGTGCAAACGCAAAATCCCGTTTTCAGTCCGGGAGCGAAATCGCTACAATAAACAAACACGAAGTAGAAGATTAAGGAAGGCAATAATGAGTACTGTTGAAAAAATTCAGCGTCAGATCGCAGAAAACCCGATTCTGCTGTACATGAAAGGTTCGCCAAAGCTGCCAAGCTGTGGTTTTTCGGCGCAAGCCGTGCAGGCGCTTTCTGCGTGTGGCGAGCGTTTCGCTTACGTGGATATTCTGCAGAACCCGGATATTCGCGCTGAAATGCCGAAATACGCTAACTGGCCAACCTTCCCGCAGCTGTGGGTCGACGGTGAACTGGTCGGCGGCTGCGACATCATCGTTGAGATGTTCCAGCGCGGTGAACTTCAGCCACTGCTGAAAGAGACCGCTGAGAAGTATAAAGAAGCGGAATAATGCAGAAGGCCGACACATGTCGGCCTTTTCTTTGGTTACTCGGCAGACGCCTCGTCTGCGGATTCTTCACTAAAAGCCAGCGGCCAGCCGCCCAGGCGTTTCCAGCGGTTTACCAACTCACAGAACAGCGTCGCGGTTTGCTCGGTGTCATACAGCGCCGAATGCGCCTGCGTGCTATCAAACTCCATTCCCGCCGCTTTACAGGCTTTCGCCAACACGGTTTGCCCCAGCACTAAACCGCTCAGTGCCGCGGTATCAAAAGTGGCAAACGGGTGGAACGGATTGCGCTTCAGGCTGGTGCGCTCGGCGGCCGCCATCACGAAGTTGAGATCGAAAGTGGCATTGTGCGCCACGATAATGGCACGATTGCAGCCGCTATCTTTGGTGCCTTTGCGCACCATTTTAAAAATCGCATGCAGGGCTTCATATTCGCTTACCGCACCGCGCAGCGGATTGGTGGGATCGATGCCGGTAAACGCCAGCGCCGCAGGATTCAGAATGGCGCCTTCAAACGGTTCCACATGGAAGTGCAGCGTTTCATCACGGTGCAACCAGCCGTCTTCATCCATTTTCAGCGTGGTGGCTGCAATTTCCAGCAGTGCATCGGTTTGTGCATTGAAACCCGCGGTTTCAACGTCGATCACAACAGGATAAAAACCGCGGAAGCGTTGGTGGAGAGCGTTTAAAGCGTTCGATTCAGACATCAGGATCTCATGGCAATAAATAGGGCAGCGCGCATTATGGCAAAAATCGCAGGAGGGTGCAGCAGGAGAGGGAAGTCAGCCTGCAAATAGCAGGCTGACGGGCAACCTTAGTTGCCTAAGCCGTGACCGGCATGTTTGTTTTCAATCAGCTCGATTTTGTAGCCGTCTGGATCTTCAACAAACGCAATAATAGTCGAACCGCCTTTTACCGGGCCCGCTTCACGCGTTACGTTGCCGCCCGCGCTGCGAATGCGTTCGCAGGTGTTAGCCACATTGTCCACGCCCAGCGCGATATGGCCGTAAGCGTTGCCGAGATCGTATTTATCCACGCCCCAGTTGTAAGTCAGCTCAATCACCGCGCCCTCGCTCTCTTCGGTGTAGCCAACGAATGCCAGGGTGTACTTATACTCGGTGTTTTCGCTTTGACGCAGTACGCGCATGCCGAGCACGCGGGTGTAGAAATCGATTGAACGTTGTAAATCGCCAACGCGTAACATGGTGTGAAGTAAACGCATAACATCCTCTTTTTTTTAAAACGTCATCAGTGCATGACAAGCAACTTAGTATAGACACTGATGAAATAACGCTGCCGCCTATCCGCCGCGGCAGCCATTTTCTTACAGGGTTGGATAATCGGTATAACCTTCCGCGCCGCCACCGTAAAAACTCTCAGGACGCTGCGGATTGAGTGGCGCATCCTGCTGCAGACGGGCAACCAGATCCGGATTGGCGATAAAGTCGCGACCAAAGGCCACGGCGTCAATCAGGCCACGCGCAATCAGATCGTCGGCTTTCTCAACGGTGTAAGCACCGGCACCGATGATTACGCCAGGGAACAGGGCGCGTACTTTTTCACGGAATGCATCGCTGTAAGGCTGTCCGCCCGCCCAGTCTGGCTCAGAAAGGTGCAGATAGGCGATGCTGCGTTTGCCCAGCTCGGCGATATACCACAGCGCCGCTTTTTCTTCTTCCGGGCCATTGTCCAGATTCTGGAAAGCACCGATTGGCGAAACGCGGATACCAATACGATCGGCAGACCAGTTGGCAATCGCCGCATCCACCACTTCCAGCGCGAAACGGCCACGCTTTTCAATCGAACCGCCGTACTCATCGGTACGCTGGTTTGAACCTGGTGCGAGGAACTGGTGCATCAGATAGCCGTGCGCGGAGTGCAGCTCCAGCAGGTCGAAATCGGCTTCGCGCGCATTGGCGGCGGCCTGACCAAAATCTTTTACGATTTGCTGAATTTCAGCCACTGACAACTCGCGTGGCACTGAGGTGTCTTCACGATAAACAGAACCATCCGCGGCGCGCAGGGACGTGCGCGTACCTGCCGCTAGGGGGGATGGGGCGACCGGCGCTTTGCCTTCGGGCTGCACGCTGTTATGAGATATGCGGCCGGTGTGCCACAGTTGTACAGCGCTGTGACCGTTGGCGGCATGAATGCCTTCGTTAATCACTTTCCACGCGGCAATTTGCTGCTGTGTGTGCAGACCCGGCGCACCGGCATAGCCTTTCGCCTGGAAAGAGATCTGGGTGGCTTCGGTGATGATCAAACCGGCACTGGCGCGCTGTTGATAATATTCTGCCATCAGCGGCGTAGGGATATCGCCCGGCTCAATGCTGCGCAGACGCGTCAACGGGGCCATGAAAATGCGGTTCGGTACGGTAATCGCGCCCACTTTAAGTGGGGAGAACAGCTGCTTACTCGCCATATTGATTGCTCCAGGAAGACCGGTCGTCTAGTAAATGGGGTTTTAAAAATCAGTGACTTATCAGCCACTGTTCGATGGTGTCGAGTGCCAGGCTAATCGGGCCCGGCTCTCGGGAAATCTTGCTCTGCAAACTGGCTCCGAGCCACAGCAAGTAGCAGCGCTGCGCCAGCTGCTGCGGCGTTTGCCCAAACGGCAGCGGCTGCTCAGCCGCCACCTCATTCAAACAGCGCGTGTAGGCAGCGATAATGGCGTTGGCACCCTGTTGCAGTGCATCGCGCATCGGCTCAGAGAGATCGCACACTTCGGCTGACAACTTTACGCCAAGACAGCCAACAATATGACCTTGCTCGATAAACAGCCGTTCGCCATAGCGGAAATGCGCTAACAGGCGCTCGGTCGGCGTTAAATCGGGCAGACTCAACTGCTGATCAATCTGCTGCTGGAAATGGCTGAAGTAGCGCTCAATCAGCGCCACGCCAAAGGCCTCTTTCGAACCGAAATAGTGGTAGAACGAGCCTTTCGTGACTTCTGCCAGCGCCAGCATCTCGATCAAACCCATGCCGGTAAAGCCGCGCTGTAAACAAACCTGCTCGCCAATAGCGAGCAGGTGTTCACGGGTATCGTTGCGTTGCAGAGTCTTATTCATGGGGCGCAGGTTATTAGACCAGTCAGTCTAACGCAACCCTCAGGCGGCAGTTTGGCACGATCTGATCATGTCCAGCTGCGGCTGATACTGCTGCGTCTGGATATTGAACATGCCTAAAACCGTATGGAAAAGATTATCTTGCGAAACCTTGGCGTCAGCCGCTTGCTGGCGTAAACAGGCATCATTGATGTGGTTTGCCGCCGCATATCCCGGTGACATCCACATTAGCAGAGGAATGTGTGTTTGCTGCGCAGGCGCAAACAGGTAAGGCGCGCCGTGCAGATACATCCCGCGCTCGCCAAGCGATTCGCCATGATCGGAGAGATAAACCAGCGCCACATTGAAGCGATCGCTTAGGCCTTTAAGCTTATCGATGGTGCGGCTCAGCATGTCGTCGCTATACAGCAGCGAGTTATCGTAAGTATTCACCAGCGCCTGATGATCGCAATCCTGAATCAGCTTGCTGTCGCAGGTGGGCGTGAAACGGCGGAACTCAGCCGGATAACGCTGATAATAGGCTGGGCCGTGGCTGCCCATCTGATGCAGCACGATAATGCCGTCGTTGTGCAGGCTGGCAATATAGTTATCAAGACGATGCAGCAACACCTCATCCTGGCAAAAACCATCGTGACAATATTGCGGCAGTTTCCACTGCGTCATATCGGTGTGCGGCACGCGTTCACAGGCGCCTTTACAGCCACCATCATTTTCGCGCCACAGTACGCTTACGCCCGCATGGGCGAGGACGTCGAGTACGCCTTCCTGGTGGTGCGCCAGATTGGCGTTGTAATGCATGCGAGGCATATTCGAGAACATACAGGGCACCGAAATGGCGGTTTCTGTGCCACAGGAACTGGCGTTGGGATAGTAAATTACCTGCTGTTTTTTCAATTCTGGATTGGTCTCTCGCGCGTAACCACCCAACGAAAAGTTCTCGGCGCGCGCCGTTTCACCCACCACTAACACCACCAGCGTTTTTTTAGTCGCTGTGGAGATTAACGGACCTTTGTGTGCATCTTCACCGATTTTCACCAGCGCCTGGCTACCTTGCAGATAGCGTTGATCGACATAGTGGCCGGTGCCGCTGACGATATTGGCCGGGGTAATCATCTTGATCAGGTTTTTATTATTGCGAATCAGCGAGGCGTAATCTTTGTAAAACAGCGCCGCCATCAGCAGTATCACCAATATTGCGCCCAGTGCGCCCGTCAGGCGTTGCAGCAGATTCCACCACCAGCGCGGTCCACGACGAATACGCACGCCGCAAATCAGCGCCACCGGCACCATCCCCATCAATAACATCCAGAGTAGATAGCGGCTGCTGAACAACGCTGAGGCTTCCTGCGGGTCGGATTCAAAGACATTTTGCATCATATTGGTGTCGATCACCGTGCCAAAACTGTGCATGAAGTAATTGGCGGCGGCGCTGACGAACACCAGCACAATCAGCAACGGCTTGCGCAGATAAGGCCAGGCAGCAAGCGAGAAAAGAAAATAGAAAGCCGAGGCGAGCACCAGCGGAATACTGGCGGCGAACAGATAATCGTGGAACTGATCGTAAGGGATCATTTCCCATGCACGCAGCAAGAACAGGGCATTTAAAACTAGTGCGAAGAACAGCGCAGCAATAAGGTTAAATCCGCTGGTGCCGCACTGCAGGGTGGTCGGGAATCTCATGAAAACTCAACGGTAAGAAGTCGTGTGACAATCGTATGAAGAGAAGCTGAGGAAAACCTTAACCAAGAGTAAACATAAACCATCCAAATCCGATGAATGCTGGCTATTTGGTAAACAGGCGTAACCAGACGCCGTAATGGCTTGATTATGCGCAATGGGCGTCTACGCTTTGCACAATGTCATTAAGCTGTTATCAATGTGATATGAGATGTTAATTGCGGAGTGGATGTGGCCGAGCAACTTGAGTTCTTCCCCGTTCCCAGCCCGTGTCGTGGTATTTGCCAGAGTGACGCGCGTGGCTATTGTCGTGGCTGTTTACGCAGCCGGGAAGAGCGCTTTAACTGGATGAAATTCAGCGATGCGCAAAAGCGCGATGTGCTGCGCTTGTGCCGGCAACGCTTTTTGCGCCTGCAACGGCAGCAAAAAGTGGATGAAGATCATGATCCACAACAACCGGAACTGTTTTAAGAAAACGATGATTTGCCTTTCCGTTATACTCCCGCTTTCGTCATCTGGAACCGTGTTTTGGGAGTTTAACCATGTTACAAGCGCAGGCTATTGCACCGCAGGGACCCTCATTTTCACCGCTGATCGCCGGTTACTGGCGTTTAATGGAGTGGGGCATGACGCCGCAGCAAGTGGTGCAATTTATTGAGCACCATTTAGCGCTGGGCATCACCACCGTCGATCACGCCGACATCTACGGCGATTACCAGTGTGAAGCCGCCTTTGGTGCCGCGCTGCGCCTCGCGCCAGGCTTGCGTGAGAAGCTGCAAATCGTCACCAAATGTGGCATTGCAACGCGCGCGAAGCCTGAACACCGCATTGGTCACTACATCACCGAAGCCAGCCATATTCTGCACAGCGCCGAAAATTCGCTGCGCCATTTCCATACCGATTACCTCGATTTGCTATTGATTCATCGCCCGGATCCGTTGATGGACGCTGATGAGATTGCCGAAGCCTTTACGGCGCTGCATCAGAGCGGCAAAGTACGCCATTTTGGCGTCTCCAACTTCACCGCCTCGCAGTTCACGCTGCTGCAATCGCGTTTGCCGTTCAGTCTGGTCACCAATCAACTGGAGATCTCTCCGCTGGAACAAACGTCGCTGCTGGATGGCTCACTCGATCAGTGCCAGCAAAATCGCATTCGCCCGATGGCGTGGTCATGCCTCGGCGGCGGTCGCCTGTTTAACGATCCGCATTTTCAGCCGCTGCGCGATGAGCTGGAGCAGGTGAAGCAGGAGATCGGCGCCAGCAATATCGAGCAGGTGGTGTATGCATGGGTGATGAAACTGCCAAGCCGTCCGCTGCCGATTATTGGATCAGGTAAAATCGAACGTGTAAAAGAGGCGGTTGGCGCGTGCCAATTGACGCTGGATCGCCAGCAATGGTTCCGCATCCGTAAAGCCGCCATCGGCTACGATGTGCCCTAAAGCGTAAAGCTGCGTCAAATTACGGCAGCCTGGATGAAAGCAGTCCAGGCTTAGAGGGAATCTAACCGTAAGGAGACGTTATGAAGAAAACCCTCATTGTTATGCTGGCTCTGGCCTGCGCCGCGGGTGCGCAGGCGGCGTCAGAAGAAGTCACGCTGCATGAAACCACGGCGCAAGGCATCGGGGCAGCGATTGGCACCGTCACGCTTAGCGAAACGCCATACGGTGTGCAATTTACCCCAGCGTTAAGCGGCCTGAAACCCGGCATTCATGGTTTCCACGTCCATGCTAAAGGCAGCTGTGAACCGGGCGAGTCGGACGGTAAAACGGTGGCGGCCGGTGCGGCGGGCGGACATCTCGATCCGCAAAAAACCGGCAAGCATCTTGGCCCGTATGCTGATGGTCACCTTGGTGACTTACCCGCGCTGTTTGTCACAGAAGATGGCAAGGCGACGTATCCGGTCGTTGCGCCACGCATCAAATCCCTGAGTGAAATCAAAGGTAAAGCCTTGATGGTGCATGTGGGCGGCGATAATCATGCCGACCATCCGCAACCGCTTGGCGGCGGCGGGGCGCGTTTTGCCTGCGGCGTAATTTAATGCTTTGGGCGGCAGCAGCTTGTCGCCCCCCTTTCCTCACGCTGAAAAAAGTTGACCCATTTTCTTGCTACTCTCCGTGGTTTTTCCATCCTATGATATTGATTCAGGAATAAAACCTTCAGGGGCAGGAATGAAAGCGCGTGGGATAATGTTGTTATGTTTATTGCTGGTGGGATGCGATCAACCCAACGACACACAGCTGCGTTTAGATGCCAGTCGACAACTGCAACGCACCATTGATACCAATCCGCTGCGCGTCGGCTGTGAGAAAATTGCGCGTGGCCGTGAATGGCTGACCCAGCACACCCTTCATCGGCTCGAAGCCAATGGCTGCGAAAATGTCTTGCGCAGCGCCACCGAAACCAACTTCACCCACAGCGAAACTTATCGTCATGCGATGACAGTGGTGTGCGGCGGTATTCAGGGCAAAAGTTTCACCGGCACCACCTTGTATCGCCGCTTTATCTACTCTTCAGAAGAGAAGGCGCTGGTAATTGAACCGATGTCCGATCAGGATAAAACCCGCTTTGAAGGACAGAAATCGCTGCAGCAGTTGCAGGATGATTTTAATCGTCAGACCACGCAATATTGCCAGTAATCAATCCGGTACCGCCTGCGCTAACTGGGCCAGTGAGCAGCGCAGGCGCCACAAAATGCCCGCCAGCGTATTGGCTTCGCTCTCCTGTTGCTGCTGCAGTTGCTCAATCAGGGTTTCCAGCTCATCCAGCGTGGCCTGCAGCGCGGTGTGATGCACGCCGCGCAGACTTATAATTCGTTGCAGATCCTGCAGGCTGCTATCACGCATTTGCCTGAGCGTAGCCGACGTCGGCTGCCATTGGCGCAGCTGCCAGACAATGTGGGAACAGTTCAGTAACACCACGCCCCAGCGCAGCAGCCAGACGCGCGCCTGCTCGTCCCGACTGTTACTGAGCTGGCTAATATGATGATAAATCTGTGATTCGAAGTGGCTTTCGCTCAGGCGCGGATGGCGGCGAAGCTGATCGAGAAACGCATGGCGCAGGGCACGAATATGCCGACGACTGCGACGCGCATCGGAACTGGGACGCAGCACCTGAAACGCCAGCCACGCCAGCATTACGCCGCACACCTTGGCGATATTGTCATTGAGGAAGCTTTGATAATCCCAGTCCGGCGGATTGGTGACGGCGATAAAGGATCCCATAAAAACAATGAATTGCCCACACATCCCGGCGCGTTTCTTCTGCTGCAGTTTGAACAACTGCAAGGTGAGCAGCAGCGGGAATAGCACCAGTAAAAACTGCCACAGCGCGCTGATTTGCACCATCAAACCAAACTGCAGCACAAAACTAAACAGCGACAGCCACAGCAAGGTTTTCAGCAACAGCGAGACGCTGCCACTGGGCGAGGGCGCGGAGGAGTAAAGCACGCAGGCGATGGCGGTAAGCGTCAGGGCGGCGGCACCGGAATCCCATTGCGTGGTGATCCAAAAGGCGCTTCCCAGCATGATGACGCTGAAGGTGCGCAGCGCGCTCCAGCCGGCTTCAGCACTGTCGCTTTCGCGCGCCAGCGAGGGCGCATACGGCGGCTGAAAACGGGTATCGGCATCGGCGCGTTCAATCAGGCGAATCCAGCGATTCACATTGAGATACACCCAGCAGAAATAACGCAGTCGCTGGACGAAGGCGCGTTGACGGTAATCACCGGTTGCTGATGGCGTGATGCCACGCAGAATCAGCGCCAAACGGTATTTGTCGCACTGCGGCTGCGCCAGTTCCTGCAACAGTTTGGCCATGGCGTCGTAAAGTTCGGGTGGCGCATCGGGCCAATTCAGCAACATGCGGCGCAGGCTGGAGAGTACACTGGTGAGACGCAGCTGCTGGTGAAGTACATAGTTCAGCACGTTATTCTGGCGGCGGAAGCGATAGTGGCTCCAGAACGCCTGAATGCGCAGCAGGTTCATGGTGAGAATCTGGCTAATGACATTCTCATGGGCGGTGCGCACGTTATCAGTGCTGCTTTGCTGCAGTAATAACACCGCATGATCCAGCAAACGCGCGTGCATCTGACGCAGTGAACTCATCAGCGCGTTGCCATCTGAGGTGCTAGGCAGAATCATCATCATCAATCCGGCACACAGGATGCCGGAGATCACTTCGCACACGCGCGCCTGGGCGATATCCCACAGCTGAGTGACATCGGTGATGTTGACGCTGCTAAAAGCGATGATGGCGGCGGTATAACCCGCCAGCGAAAACGCGTAGGCCACGTTATTTTGGTAGTGATTGGCGATCCAGGTACAGAACGCCAGCCACCCGGCCATGAAAAAGGCAAACAGCCAGGGTTCGTTCAGCGTGTGTCCGGCGATCAGCAGCGCGGCGCTGGCACCGAGCAAACTGCCAACGATGCGCCCCAGACTTTTACTGATGGCGCCGCCGACGGTGGGAAAACTCACCACCGCCGCCGAGGTCATGGCCCAGTAAGGTTGATCGAGTTGCAGCGCATAGGCGATGGTCAAGGCGAGACACATCGCAATGCCGTTACGCAGCGCGTAGCGCCACTCGCCCCCACTTGCTTTTATCCACGGCAGATTTTGCCACGCCAGCCACTGAAAAGTCATCACAACCTCAGTGGGCGATGGAGATGGTGCAGGTGGTGCCTGCCACCAGCGGCACACCTTCCGGCAACGCGTCTAAGCGAATACGCACCGGCACGCGCTGCGCCAGGCGCACCCAAGGCACGTTAGGCTTGATATCCGGCACCAGCCCGCCATCGCTGGCGACGCTTTGGTCATAAATGGCGCGTCCGATACTTTCCACTTTACCCTGCAAGCGTGCGCCGTTGCTGTACAACACAATTTGCGCGGCAGCGCCGGGCTGAATATGGCGCAGCTTGGTCTCTTCGAAATAGCCCATCACGTAATAAGAGTGGCTGTCGACCAGCGCAAACAGCGGCGTACCGGCGCTGGCATAGTTGCCGGTGCGCAGCGTCAGGTTGCTGATCCAGCCATCGGTGGGCGCAGTAATGGTGGTTTGATCAAGATTCCAGCGTGCCTGATCGAGGCTAGCCTGCGCCGCTTTTGCCGTCGCTGCGGCAGCATTGGCGGTTAAGCGGGCGGCATCCATATCTTCCGCTGAAATGACGTTGCGCGGCAGGCTGGCGCGGCGATTGGCTTCATGCTGCGCTTTGGCCAGATCGGCCTGCGCTTTAGCCAGTTGGGCTTCGGCATTGGCCTGCGCAATTTGCCACGGCACCGGATCGATCTTCAGCAGCACGTCGCCTTTATGCACAAACTGATTGTCGCGCACTTCCAGAGCGATGATGCGACCGGACACTTCCGGCGTGATATCTACCAGCTCGGCGCGCACTTTGCCGTCACGCGTCCATGGCGATTGCATGTAGTAATTCCACATCCACCATCCGGCAAGCAGGGCCAGCGCAAAAATCACCAGGGTTGAAAAATACTTAAAAGGGTTGAATTTCATAGTGATTTATCCGAGGCTCAGTAACCACAATGCGCCAGCGACGCACAGTACAAACAGGGAAAGGTCCATCAAGGTGGGATGCCAGACATCGCCGGAGTAGATCCAGCCGCGTATCAGCGGGTGAATCAACAACCAGAAAAAGAAACCGAGTAACACCGCTTTAAACAGCGGCGGGAAAAACAGCGACGCACCGAACACCAGGTCGGTAAGCGGGGCGCTGGGGGAAAAGGCGGTTAGGGACACGTGTCATCATCCTTTTTGACCGGGAATCATCTAAATAGCGCGTAGACGGCAAGCGTATATGCAGGCCTGGTATTTGTAATTTGCCAGGTAAACTCGCAGAATAGTGTAAAATCTGGCTTAATAGCTAGCAAGCTAATTATAAGGAGATGCAATGGATACGCCCTTGGGAACCGATCTGTCTCGTCTGGTGCGCATTTGGCGCGCGTTAATCGATCAGCGTTTAAAACCGCTTGAGTTGACACAAACACACTGGGTGACGCTACACAATATTCATCAACTCCCGCCAGAGCAGTCTCAAATTCAGCTGGCCAAAGCGATCGGCATTGAGCAGCCTTCACTGGTGCGCACGCTGGATCAGCTGGAAGAGAAAGGATTGATCACCCGCGCGACCTGCGCCAACGATCGTCGCGCCAAGCGCATCAAGTTGACCAAGCAGGCTGAGCCGATTATCGAGCAGGTTGAGAATGTGATTGATGCCACGCGCGATGACATTCTTTCCGGCATCAGCCTGGAGGAGATCAATCAGATGGTGACGCTGATTGCGCGGCTGGAAAAAAACATTCTTGAGTTTCATAACCGCGAGAAATAAAAAAACCGACGCCAGGCGTCGGTTTTTTTTATCTGTTCGCTTAACGTGGCGAAACGGTAACCTGGCTGCCGTTTGACGCCATCACGACGCGCTGGCCAACCGAGTAACGGGTGGCAGCTTGCTTCTGCACCACCATGATGGTGTTGCCATCATCCTTTCGGATTTCCAGCTCGACACCGTCAGATTTGTTGACCGCACCCTGAACGCCCTGACCGGCTACGCCACCGAGTACCGCACCGCCGGCGGTTGCCAGACTGCGACCGCTGCCGCCGCCAATGGTGTTACCGAGGAAACCGCCCAGTACTGCACCACCAATTGCGCCAATCACGTTGTTTTCATCGCCGCCCTGGATTTTCACCGGACGAACAGAAACCAGCGTGCCATAGGAAACACTTTGTACTTGTTTAGCTTCGCTGGCGCTGTAAACGTCACCGGAAAGGGTGCTGTCGTTGGCACAACCTGCCAGAGTTAAGCCGGTCAACGCCACGGCTACAAAACGCTTAATCATCAGAACGCTCCTTAATGCAAAAAAACGCCATGTTTCTCATCCTGTACTGCACAGAGTATAAGACAGAAAACTGGCAAATGACGCTAAGTCCGTATAAAACGCGGCTGGGGCGAAGCATAGACCATCGTCCCTCAACAAAAATTCAATTACCCAACGAAAATATTTCTGAGCTGGAATGCACTGTGCAGTGACGCTGAAAAGCGGAATTTTATCATAGAATTAGACCCGGTAATTTGCCAGGCTTAAGCCAGACGATGTTAAGGGAGTGAACCGCTATGAAATCAGGACGCTATATTGGCGTGATGTCCGGCACCAGCCTTGATGGCGTGGACGTGGTACTGGCGGCCATTGATGGTCAAATGGTGGCGCAGCAGGCCAGCTATTGTCATCCCATCCCGCAGGAATTGCGCCAGCAGGTGCTGGCCATTTGTCAGGGGCAAACCTTGACGCTGTCGCAGCTCGGGCAGCTGGATACGCGGCTGGGCAAGCTGTTCGCCGAGGCGGTTTTAACCTTGATGCACCAGCAGTCGCTGGAGGCCAGCGACATTATGGCGATTGGCTGCCACGGACAAACGGTGTGGCATGAGCCGCAAAGTGATGCGCCGAATACACTGCAAATTGGCGATAACAACCAGATCGCGGCGGCAACCGGCGTCACGGTGATTGGGGATTTTCGTCGCCGCGATATGGCGCTCGGCGGGCAGGGCGCGCCGCTGGTGCCGGCTTTCCATCAGGCGCTGTTGATGGACAGCGCTGAGCGCCGCATGGTGCTGAACATCGGCGGCATCGCTAATCTGTCACTACTGATCCCCGGCCAGCCGGTACGCGGTTTTGATACCGGGCCGGGCAATATGCTGATCGATGCGTGGATTTGGCGCAACAAAGGTTTGCCGTACGACAAAGATGCCGCCTGGGCGCGCAGCGGTCAGGTGGTTCCAGCGCTGCTGGAGTTGATGCTCAGCGATCCGTGGTTTGCACTGCCGCCGCCAAAAAGCACCGGGCGCGAATATTTCAATCTCAGCTGGATCGAGCAGCAGTTGCAGCGTTTCCCGGCGCTGGCGCCACAGGATGTACAGGCTACGCTGACCGAGCTGACGGCGTTAACCATTGCGCAGCAGGTGCAGCTCAACGACGGTTGCGATCGTCTGTTGGTCTGCGGCGGAGGCAGCCGAAATCCACTGCTGATGGCGCGGCTGGCCACGCATTTGTCGGGAACGGAAGTCGGTACCACCGACGAAGCGGGCATCAGCGGTGATGATATGGAAGCGCTGGCCTTTGCGTGGCTGGCGTTTCGCACATTAAATGGGTTACCGGGCAACCTGCCAGCGGTAACGGGTGCGCGGGACATGAGCGTATTGGGCGCAATTTACCCCGCCAATCCCCGACTTGGTCGTTAAGAGGTAAAAATGAAAAACATAATGATGATACTGAGCAGCGTGGCGCTATTAAGTGGCTGCGGCATGATGCATAAGCAGGAAGAGGCACCGCAACAGCTGCGCTATCAGTGCGGGACTTTGCCGCTGACGGTCACTCAGGATAACGCGAAGCAGCAGGTGAGCTTTATTCTGGATGGTAAGCCCCTGACGCTGGCACAAACGGTGTCGGCCTCTGGCGCGCGCTACAGCGACGGCACTTACGTCTTCTGGTCAAAAGGCAATGGCGCTTTTGTTGAACGTAATAACAAAATCGTGATTAATGATTGTGAATTGCAGAACGCGGATACCTCCGTTCAGTAAACGTGAGAAAGAGAAACAGCATGAGCGACAGTGACAGCTTGCAACATATTGCCCATCTGCGTCGTGAATACACCCGCGGCGGGCTGCGACGTAAAGATCTGCCCGATAACCCTTTGGCGCTGTTTGAGCAGTGGCTGCAGCAGGCCTGCACCGCGCAGTTGCCGGATCCGACGGCAATGACGGTCGCCACCGTTGACAGCAGCGGCCAACCTTATCAGCGCATTGTGCTGCTGAAGCATTACGATGAGCAAGGCATGGTGTTCTATACCAATCTCGGCAGCCGCAAGGCGCTGCAGCTGGCAGAGAATCCGCGTATTTCGCTGCACTTTCCATGGCACTTCCTTGAGCGTCAGGTGATGGTGCTGGGCGAAGTGGAAAAACTGTCGCCGCTGGAGGTACTGAAGTACTTCAGCAGCCGCCCGCGTGATAGCCAGATTGGCGCATGGGTGTCGAAGCAATCAAGCCGCATCTCGGCGCGCGGCGTGCTGGAAGGCAAGTTCCTCGAACTCAAACAGAAATTCCAGCAGGGCGACGTGCCGCTGCCGAGTTTCTGGGGCGGCTACCGTGTCAGATTCCACACCGTGGAGTTCTGGCAGGGCGGCGAACATCGTCTGCACGATCGCTTCCTCTACCAGCGTAATGACAATGGCTGGTCGATTGACCGTTTAGCCCCGTAAAACTGCGTTTTATCCCCTTTCAACGCTGGCGCAGTTGGCGTCAGCGCTTTATGCTATAGCCCTCTTTTTTTTCGTCTCCGCACGTCAGCGGAAAGCTGTGTACCAGCCTAGGTGCAGTCTGATCAATTTGGAGTCAGTGATGACCAGCAGTAACCTGATACAACAATTGCAAGAAAGGGGCTTAGTCGCCCAGGTAACGGATGAAGAAGCGTTAGCAGAGCGACTGGCGCAAGGGCCAATTGCACTCTATTGCGGCTTCGATCCTACCGCTGATAGCTTGCATTTGGGCCATCTGGTGCCGCTGCTCTGCCTGAAACGTTTTCAGGATGCCGGACACAAGCCGGTCGCGCTGGTGGGTGGTGCCACCGGTCTGATTGGCGATCCCAGCTTTAAAGCAGCAGAACGTAAACTTAACACCGCTGAAACCGTTGGCGAGTGGGTGGATAAGATCCGCAACCAGGTCGCGCCTTTCCTCAGCTTCGATTGCGGCGACAACAGCGCGATTGCCGCGAACAACTACGATTGGTTTGGCGGCATGAACGTGCTGACCTTCCTGCGCGACATCGGTAAGCACTTCTCAGTGAATCAGATGATCAACCGCGAAGCGGTGAAACAGCGTCTGAACCGCGAAGATCAGGGCATCTCTTACACCGAGTTCTCCTACAACCTGCTGCAGGGTTATGACTTTGCGGAGCTGAACAAGCGTCACGATGTGGTGCTACAGATTGGCGGTTCCGATCAGTGGGGCAACATCACCTCCGGTATCGATCTGACGCGTCGTCTGCATCAGCAGCAGGCGTGGGGCTTGACCGTACCGCTGATCACCAAGTCTGACGGTACCAAGTTCGGTAAAACCGAAGGTGGCGCAGTGTGGCTGGATGCGAAGAAAACCAGTCCATACAAGTTCTACCAGTTCTGGATCAACACTGCGGATGCCGACGTATATCGCTTCCTGAAGTTCTTCACCTTCATGAGCATTGAAGAGATCAATGCGCTGGAAGAAGAAGACAAAAACAGCGGCACAGCGCCACGTGCGCAATACGTGCTGGCTGAGCAGGTGACGCGTTTGGTGCACGGCGAAAGCGGCTTAACTGCGGCAAAACGCATCACCGAGAGCCTGTTCTCCGGCAGCCTGAGCGCGATGACCGAAGCGGACTTCGAGCAGCTGGCGCAGGACGGCATGCCAACCATCACGCTGACGGCAGAAGACGATTTGCAGCAGGCGCTGGTGGCGGCTGAGCTGGTGCCATCACGCGGCCAGGCTCGCACCATGATCGGTTCTAACGCGGTATCGCTGAATGGCGAAAAACAGTCAGATGCGGAGTATCGTTTCAGCGACAGCGATAAACTGTTTGGACGTTTCACGTTGTTGCGTCGCGGTAAAAAACATTACTGCCTGATTAACTGGCAGTAAGCGTTCAGGGCCGGCTTCCGGCCCTTTTTTATGGCAAGACAGCAGTACAGGGCAAAATGAAAAATATTCTCGCAATTCAATCTCACGTTGTTTACGGACACGCCGGTAACAGCGCTGCCGAATTCCCGATGCGCCGCATGGGCGCAAACGTTTGGCCGCTGAATACCGTGCAATTTTCTAATCACACTCAATATGGACACTGGACCGGCACCGTGATGCCCGCCACGCATTTGACCGACATCGTAAAAGGCATTGCGGCGGTTGACCGCCTGAAAACCTGTGATGCGGTGTTAAGTGGCTATTTGGGATCGGCGGAGCAGGGCGAACAGATTCTGGAGATCGTGCGTCTGGTGAAAGAAGCCAATCCGCATGCGTGGTTCTTCTGCGACCCGGTGATGGGCCATCCGGAGAAAGGCTGCATCGTGGCGCCGGGCGTGGCGGAGTTTCACTGCAAAATGGCGTTGCCTGCCAGTGACATCATCGCCCCGAACCTGCTGGAGCTGGAGATGCTCAGCGGCCATGAAGTGGCCAACGTGGAGCAAGCGGTGGTTGCGGCACGAGAACTGATTAGCAAAGGCCCGAAAGTGGTGCTGGTGAAACATCTGGCGCGTGCCGGACGTCGTAGCGATCGTTTTGAGATGCTGCTGGTGACCGCCGATGAGTGCTGGCACATCAGCCGTCCGCTGGTGGACTTTGGCGTGCGTCAGCCGGTTGGCGTGGGCGATCTCACCAGCGGTCTGCTGCTGGTCGATCTGCTGCACGGCAAGTCGCTGCAGGATGCGCTTGAGCACATCACCGCGGCGGTTTATGAAGTGATGCTGAAAACCCACGAAATGGGCGAGTACGAATTGCAGTTGGTGGCCGCGCAGGATGCGATTGCTAAGCCGACACAGCATTTCGCCGCTGAAAAGCTGTAAATTCCCCGTGAGGTGCGCAGTCCTGCGCACCTGCCATTCAGCTCACCATGAATGACGATCCAACGATCTGGGGCGTACGCACTGATAGCGACCCGACGAAGAATAGCGCTGGATTAAACCAAACCTTCCGCCTTCAATGCCGCTTGCACCGCTGGGCGCTCTGCAACCCGATTAAACCAGGCATCCAGCGCATCCAGTCCCGCTAAATCCAGCTTGATGGCTTTAGCCCAGCGCGTCACCACGAACAGATACACATCGGCAACGGTAAAGCGTAATCCCAGCAGCCACTGTTTATCCTGCAACGCCTCATTCACCTGCTGATACTTTTTCTCCAGCTGCGCACGGGCAATGGTTTTGTACTCTTCCGGGGTATCCGGACGGAACAGCGGGCTAAAACTTTTATGCAGTTCGCTGCTGACAAAACTCAACCACTCCAGCGTGTGATAGCGCGTCAGGCTGCCGGTCGGCGCCAGCAGATGGCGATCCGGCTTAAGATCCGCCAGATATTGCACAATCGCCACGCCTTCGGTCAGGATGCTGCCATCGTCAAACTGCAGCGCCGGCACTTGTCCTTTCGGGTTAATCTGCCAGTAATCTTCTCCCTGCTCGGTCACTTTCTTCTGCAGGTCCACGTTCACCTGGGTGAAGTCGAGCCCGCATTCCAGCGCGACAATATGCGGTGATAGCGAACAGGCACCGGGCTTACAATAGAGTTTCATCATGGCTTCTCCTTGAGTGTTGTGGTGATCAAAGCAGCATAAGTCTGCCAGGGATATTTACCCGTGACTGCGATCAGGAATTACGGTCAACGTTCAGGTTTATTCAGCAAAGCATGGCAGTAACGGCAGCTTTTCGAGCGCAAAATCCCAAAATTGCCGCACTTTAGGCGTCATATTCTTCACACGCTGGGTCACTAACTGCACCGGCAGCGGCGCGGGTTCCCATTCTGGCAGCAAGCGCAGCAGTTTCCCGCTGTGGATATCGTCAAGAACCTGATACGACAGCAGCCGTCCGATGCCGTGTGCGCTGCGTAGCGCTTCCAGCTGGCTCTCCACATCATTAACCCGCAGACGCGGCGTGATGCGCACGCGCAGGTCGTGAGCGAAGCGCCACTCGCGCGTATGGCGCAAGCTCGTCACTAACGCATGTTGAGTCAGTTCAGTGGGATGAACAGGCGTGCCAGCCTGTTGCAGATAGTCGGGGCTGGCAACCAGCGTTGAACGCACAGTGCCAACCTGACGCGCCACCATCGAAGAGTCCTGCAGTGCACCGATGCGCAGCGCGATATCGAGGCCGTTTTCGATCAGGTCCTGATAGCTGTCGCTGAGCACCACTTCAATCTGCATCTCCGCATGCTGTTGCAGGAAGGCATTCACCAGGGGCATGACGTGGCGACGACCAAACTGCACCGGCGCGGTTAAACGCAGCAAGCCATGCAGGCCGCTGTGGTGAGCGCTGTCGATGGCGCGCTGATAATCGCTCAGCACGCGCTGTGCCTGCTCAAACAGCTGCCAGCCAGCTTCGGTGGGTGCCAGCTGGCGCGTGGTGCGTTCAATCAAAGTGGTGGCGAGGCGGGCTTCAAGGGTGTTGAGGGTGCGCGTGATCACCGGTGGCGATCGCTGTAACAAACGTGCGGCACCGGCCAAACTGCCTTGCTGGATAACCGCGACAAATACCTCAAGCTCATCAAACCTGTCCATGCTTATTCCACTCAGATTAACAGTGAGCCGACATCATGAAGTTAAGCGAGCAAAAAGCGAAGTGTGGGTAGCAGAAATCGTTAAAGGAAATGTGAATGGCGGCGAAATAGTGGGTAGAAAAAAGCCGGGACATGCCCGGCTTTCTGCTTACTGATTGGCGCTGGCGCGTTTCAGTTCAGTTTGACTATCATCCTGCGTCATGCGGTTCAGCAGTGGCGCGGTGATTAACATCAGCAGGGCGATCACGCCGGTGGCGATACCAATCTGCTGGAATACATGGCTGTAGACCGCCAGTGACGTGTGTGGATCGGTCACATCATTCGGCACCGCCATCAGGTTCGCGACTTTACCGGCAATCATTGCCGCACCCGCGGTGGTCAGGAACCACGAACCCATGATGAAGCCCATTAAACGCTGTGGTACCAGCTGTGCCACCATTGCCAGGCCCAGACCGGAAATCATCAGCTCACCAATGCTCTGCAGCGCATAGCTAAGGATCAGCCAGTTCACTGAGACGATACCGGCTTCGTTGGCAAATTTGGCACCAAACGGCAGAACCAGGAAGGCCGCTGAACACAGCACCATACCGAAGGCGAATTTGTGTGGCATCGGCATTTTATCGCCAAGCTTGTTGTACACCGCGGCCAGAATCGGGCTTGCCAGCATAATCCAGAACGGGTTCAGCGCCTGGAACTGCTCCGGCTCAAAGGTGATGCCGAGAATCGCGTGCTCAACGTTGCGGATAGCGAAGAAGTTAAGTGAGGTTGGCATCTGCATGTAAAGCACGAAGAACACAATCGCTTCAACCATCAGCAGGAAGGCCACGATCATCTTACGACGTGCGGCCCCCTTCAGCGCGAAGGCTTCTTTGGCGAAGATCACCACGATACCGGCGGCGATGACGCCCAGCGTCATACGTGCGATGCTCTGGTGATGCAGCAGCCAGGCCGCCAGCGCAATCAGTGCTACCACGCCAATCAGCGTCATCAGCAGTTTACCCATCTGCAGCGGGGCAAAATCCGGCTTGGATCCGTAGTTTTTCACGACACGCTGGAAGAACAGAAAGTTCAGCAGCGTGATCACCAGACCGACAACCGACAGCGAGAACGCGGCGCCCCAGCCATATTTCGCGGCCAGCCACGGCGTCAGCATCATCGAGAACAGCGAACCGATGTTGATCGACATGTAGAACATAGTGAAGGCACCGTCGAGGCGCGCGTCATCTTTCTCGTAGCAGGTCGACAGCAGGGAAGACGGGTTAGCTTTAAACAAACCGCTACCTACCGCGATAGTCGCCATGCCGATATACACCATTGAGGTGTCATGGCCGGAGAAGGCAATCAGCGCATAACCCAGCGCCAGCACCATTACGCCGAGCACGATGACGCGTTTGGTACCCAGCACTTTATCGCCGAGCCAGCCGCCGATGGCGACTAAACCATACACCAGCGCGCTAAACGAGGTGAACAGCGTAATGGAGTCCGCTTCGGACATGCCCAGCTGTTTAACCAGGTAAACCGCCATGATGGCTTGCAGGCCGTAGTAACCAAAACGTTCCCACAGTTCGATGGAGAAGATCAGATAAAACGCTTTCGGTTGCTTAAAAGCGTTGAGGCTTGGCGCCCCGTCAGTGTGTTTGTTTGCAGTTGACACGTATACCTCAGTTTTAACATAGCCTGTTTTGCGACAGGAATTAAGTCTGCGTCGGGCTGGGTAATCCCGCGCAACATTGTTATTAGAAAGGAAAAACGGCGACTAATTTGGCTGAATCACTCCAACAGGGCAAGCATTTTCTGCACGCTGAAATACTTGCAATAGGTAGGGTTAATGCCGTTATACAAAGTTGTAAATCAGTGTTAAATCTCGCTGGGTGGAATTATATCAGGATAAACAGGTGAAATGCAGATCGGGAAGATCATTTTCCTGATATAAACTGCTCAGGGCGGCTTTATCAGAATATAACGCTAAAGTTCATAATTTATACAGATATTATTATTGCCGTTGTGCGCATAATAAGCACAACAGCTTGATTGGTGAGCGTAATAAGCAGTCAAAAGATTCCAGAACGCTAATTAGTTGATCCTGCGCACAAAACCACGAATTAATTATCAGGGTAAAAGAAGAAAACGTTTGCGTAGCTGACATCTGGCGAAGATTAGCGCGGTCTGACACCTTATTTGGCAGATAAACAGGCGTCCATAAGCGCAATGCGTGGAAACGAAAGCCGCATAAATCGACGTTTAATGGCATTTAGACAGCGGGTTAACTTTGCTGTAACCTCCTTTTTTCCCTGAAAGGACGTAGTCATGATGAAGTCGATTCGTGTCGCCCTGATTGGCGATTACCGTGCTAATGCCGTTGCGCATCAGGCCATTCCTCCCGCTGTACAACTCGCTGCAAAAACCCTTTCACTCAACGTCAGCGCCGACTGGATCGCCACGCCGGAACTCAATCAGCACAACCTCAATGATTACCAGGCGATTTGGTTGGTTCCGGGCAGTCCTTATCTCAATGATGCGGGCGTGTTTGCCACCCTTCGCTGGGCGCGGGAAAGCGGTAAGCCATTTTTGGGCTCGTGCGGCGGATTTCAGTACGCCATCGTTGAGTACGCGCGCAATGTGCTGGGCTGGGAAGATGCGGTGCATGCGGAAACCGATCCCAGCGGTCGCTGGGTGATTGCGCCACTGGCCTGTTCGCTGGTGGAACAGCGTGGCAGCGTGACCTTCCAGCCGGGTTCACGTATTGCTCGGGCTTACGGTGCGTTACAGAGCGATGAGGGTTACCACTGCAACTTTGGCGTCAACGCCGAGTTCAGCGCAGCGCTGGCGACGCAGAATCTGCAGATCACGTCATGGGATTTGGAAGGCGACGTGCGCGGCATTGAATTGACCGATCACCCGTTCTTTGTCGCCACCTTGTTCCAGTCCGAGCGGGCAGCGTTACAAAACCGGCTGTCGCCGCTGGTGGTCGCCTGGTTGCAGGCCGCCGCAGGTTAAATACGCAGCTGGTCTATGGCGTAATGCGTGTCAGTTAAGCCAGCAGCGAGTGCGCTGGCCGGGGCCCGCTATGAAGCTTTAGTGCGCGCAGTTGAAAAGGGCACATTTGCCGTGACGCAGCAAATGTGTCAGAGCCCGCGATTCAGAGTTCGGTTTTGGCGTCGAATTCACACAGATCTTCGATCAGACAGGATCCGCAACGCGGTTTGCGCGCCACGCAGGTATAGCGACCGTGCAGAATCAGCCAGTGATGGCAATCGACTTTAAACGCCGCCGGCACCACTTTCAGCAGCTTATCTTCCACTTCTTCCACATTCTTGCCCGGCGCAAAGCGGGTGCGATTGCTGACGCGGAAAATATGAGTATCAACGGCGATGGTCGGCCAGCCGAAAGCGGTATTCAGTACCACGTTGGCGGTTTTACGCCCGACGCCCGGCAGCGCTTCCAGCGCCGCACGATCTTCTGGCACTTCGCCACCGTGCCGTTCCAGCAGGATGCGGCAGGTCTTGATGACGTTCTCCGCCTTGCTGTTAAACAGGCCGATGGTTTTGATGTACTCCTTCACGCCATCCACGCCCAGCGCCAGCATCGTTGCCGGGGTATTCGCCACCGGATAGAGCTTCGCGGTAGCTTTGTTGACGCTGACGTCGGTGGCTTGCGCGGAGAGTAACACCGCAATCAACAACTCAAACGGCGTGCTGAAGTTCAGTTCTGTGGTCGGATGCGGATTCTCATCACGCAGGCGCGTCAGGATCTGCGCGCGTTTCTCTTTATTCACACCGCTTTCCCGGTTGCGCCTTGCGGCTCCGCTTCAGGCGCTGCTGCACGGGTGGCCGCACGCTGTTTCATCTTCTGATCGATCAGGTATTTTGCTGCCAGCAGCATGCCAAGGCCGATAAAGGCGCCCGGTGGCAGCATCGCCAGCAGCATCGGCGAATCAAAGTGCACCACTTCAATACGCAGCGCTTTGGCCCACGGCCCCAGCAGCTGATCCGCCCCGTTGAACAGCGTGCCGCTGCCAATCAGTTCACGAATCGATCCCAGCGTCACCATCGCGCAGGTTGCGCCCATGCCGATGGCAAAACCGTCCAGCGCCGAAAGCGGAATGCTGCTCTTTGAGGCGACCGCTTCAGCGCGACCCACCACAATGCAGTTGGTGACGATTAGCGGGATAAAGATGCCGAGCGACTGATACAAACCGTACGCATAGGCGTTGATCAGCATCTGCACGCAGCTCACCACTGAAGCGATGATCATCACGTAAATCGGAATACGGATTTCGGCCGGCACCCAACGACGCGAGGCGGAAATTGCGCTGTTGGTGATGGTCAGCACCAGCGTGGTCGCCAGGCCTAAACCGAGAGCGTTGGTCGCTGTTGAGGTCACCGCCAGCAGCGGACAGAGACCGAGCAGCTGCACCAGCGCGGAGTTATTTTTCCACAGGCCGCCGACCAGTAAATTTTTGGCTTCACTCATTTGCATCTCCACATTCAGGCAGCGAAGCAAGCTTCGCTGGCAGTGTTTCAATCAGCAGCGCGGTGCGCTTGGTGGCGTTGACCACCGCGCGTGGCGTAATGGTTGCGCCGGTAAATTGGTCGAATTCACCGCCGTCTTTTTTCACCGCAAAATTTTTGTCATCCGCGCCGTGGATCACTTTGCCATTGAAGCTGTTAATCCAGTCTGAAATACGCAGTTCGATTTTATCGCCGAGGCCCGGCGTTTCATGGTGCTCAACCACGCGCACGCCCAGCACTTTGCCGTGGAAATCGGCACCGACCAGCATCTGAATCGCCCCAGAATAGCCGTCTGGCGCGGTGGTCTCAAGCGCGGCCGCCACCGGCTGATCGCCTTTACGCGCTAAATAGAGATGGTGCGGGCGATCATTGCCCAGCGCCAGCGCATCGGTCACCAGATAACACTCTTGCTGGATGTGATTGTCGTACAGATCGGTCGGCACCACCTGATCTAACAAATTTTTCTGTTGCAGCGCGGTCTGATGCTCCACCGTCGGCTTGGTGACATAGTTAACCACCGCCGTCACGCCGGTGGTGATCACCGCAAAGGCCGCCAGCGTCACCGCATTTTTACGAATAGCTTCGATCATCTTCAATCCTTGCGATGGCCGTAAACGCGCGGCTGAGTGTAGTAATCAATCAGCGGCACACAAATATTGGCCAGCAATACCGCGAAGGCGACGCCGTCCGGATAGCCGCCAAAGCTGCGAATCAGCCACACCAGCAAACCAATCAGCGCGCCGTAAACCAGGCGGCCGCGATTGGTGGTGGAGGCGGTCACCGGATCGGTAGCAATAAAGAACGCGCCGAGCATGGTGGCACCGGAGAACAGGTGAATCAGCGGTGAGTTAAGCGACTCCGGCGAGAACACCCAGCCCAGCGTGGCGCAGAACGCCAGCGAGACGAGGAAACTGACCGGAATGTGCCAGCGGATAGCATTCTTTGCCAGCAGCAGCGCGCCGCCCAGCAGATAACCGAGGTTAACCCACTGCCAGCCAACACCGGCTAACACGCCGCTGTAGATCGGCTCCGCCAGCAGCTGTTCAGCGCTGTGCCCAGCACGCAGGCCGGTTTTAAAGGTATCGAGCGGTGTCGCCTGGCTGACGCCATCAACGCCGAGCTGCAGCTGCTGCATGGTTTCACCGGCCAGCGTGTGATGGGTGAAGATCATACTGAGCGAATCCAGCAGGCCGGGTTTGATCGCCTGCAGGCTATCGGGCGGCAACCAGCTGGTCATCTGCACCGGGAAGGAGATCAGCAGCACCACGTAACCGACCATTGCCGGGTTAAACGGGTTTTGCCCCAAACCGCCGTACAGCTGTTTGGCAATGACGATGGCGAAAATGGTACCTAACACCACCAACCACCACGGCGCGAGCGGCGGCAGGCTGATGCCCAGCAGCAACGCGGTGAGCAGGGCAGAGTTATCGGATAAGGTCGGCAACACCGGCGTTTTACGCAGGCGCAGAATCGCCCCTTCGGTGGCCCACGCGGTGGCGGTGGCCAGCAAAACCTGAATTAAGAAACCGACGCCAAAGAAATACCATTGTGCGGCCATGCCCGGCAGCGCGGCAAACACCACCAGCAGCATGATATTGCCGGTGCTGCGGCGGTTGTGGGTATAGGGAGAACTTGCAATACGAAAAGCCATTTAATCCTCAGTCGTCGAAGGCTGCTGCTGCGCTTTACGCGCTTTGGCACGGGCGACCGCAGCGGCAATCGCCGCTTTGCGTGGGTCGGCGGAGTCAGGAGAGGCAGCAGCCTCCACTTCAGGAGATGTGGCTTCAGCCTGCTGAGCGGCAGCCGCGGCTTTCTTCGCTTTGGCACGCGCAATCGCCGCTTCAACGGCGGCCTTGCGCGGATCAACTTCAGCAGCAGGCGCGTCGGCTGACGGCTCGGCGGGTGCCGGTGCAGCGGGTTGTGCGGAAGCGGCGGCTTTTTTGGCTTTGGCGCGCGCAATCGCCGCTTCAACGGCGGCCTTGCGCGGATCGACTTCAGCAGCAGGCGCGACGGCTGGCGGCTCAGCGGGTGCGGGTTCTGCCGCAGCGGCAGCTTTTTTCGCCTTCGCACGCGCAATCGCGGCTTCCACCGCCGCTTTACGCGGATCGACTTCTGCCGCAGGCGCATCAGCTGGCGGCTCGGCAAGCGCGACGTCAGCCGCTGGTGCGCCCGCTTTCTTCGCTTTCGCCCGGGCAATTGCCGCTTCCACCGCCGCTTTACGCGGATCGCCGGACTGACGACTCAGCGCCTGCGTTTCAGCTTGCTTCTCGGCCTGCTGCGCTAAGGCTTGTGTATGACGCGCTTCGCGTTCCGCAGCATCCTGCTCCGGCGTTTTTTCCTGACGCGCTTTCACGCGTGCCACGGCGGCGTCGAGTTCACCCTGATCGCTACGCGCCACGCGCTGTTTAGCCTGTTCATGACGCGCTTCACGCGCCTGTTTTTCGCGTTCCAGGCGTGCCAGACGCGCTTCGAAACGCGCTTTCGCTTCGGCGGTACGTTTCGCTTCAAGATCGATGGCGCGCAGTTCGGCTTTTTCCTGGCGGTAATATTGCACCAGCGGAATGTTACTCGGGCAGACGTAAGCGCAGGCGCCGCACTCAATGCAGTCATCAATATTGTGCGCGCGTGCTTTTTCGTGATCGCCGCCCTGGCTGTACCAGAACAGCTGCTGCGGCAGCAGTTTCGCTGGGCAGGCATCCGCGCAGGCGCTGCAGCGGATACAGGATTGCTCTTGCTGATCGTTGCCCATTTCGCTGGCCGACGGCGCCAGAATACAGTTGGAGATTTTCACCAGCGGCACGTTCAGCGACGGCAGGGTAAAGCCCATTAGCGGACCGCCCATGATCACCATCTGGCGCGATCCCGGCGTAAAACCGGCATGCTGCAGCAGGTGGCTGATCGGCGTACCGAGCCGTCCCCAGACGTTGCGCGGGCGCGCCAGCGCTGCGCCGGTCAGCGTCACCACGCGTTCGGTGATCGGTTCGCCGTCTACGATGGCGCGTTTTACCGCCCACGCGGTGCCGACGTTTTGCATCAGCACACCGATATCGGTGGAACGTCCGCCGTGTGGCACTTCGAGGCCGGTGAGAATCTGCGTCAGCTGTTTCGCGCCACCAGACGGATACTTGGTAGGAATCACGCGAATCTGCAATTCACGATCGCCGCCCAATGCCTGTTTCAGCGCGGCAATGGCTTCCGGTTTGTTATCTTCTATGCCGATCAGCACGCGTTCCGCCTGCAACACCCACGCCAGAATGCGGCAGCCTTCCAACACTTCGGCGGCACAATCCTGCATTAAACGGTCATCGGCAGTGATGTACGGCTCGCACTCGGCGGCGTTGATGATCAGGGTTTTTACGCCGCGCAGGCCGCCGCGCAGTTTGGTGGCGGTCGGGAAGCCCGCGCCGCCTAATCCGGCGATGCCGGCATTGTGAATGCGTTTTACCGCTTCTTCACGCGACAGGGCGCGGTAATCGGGCTGCGGATCGAGCGTGGTCCAGCGATCTTCGCCGTCGGCACGCAGGAAAATGCACAGCTCGGAGAGGCCAGAAGGGTGCGCCGTCATGTGTGGCGCAATCTCTTCGATGGTGCCGGACGTTGGCGCGTGCACCGGCAGCATGCGTCCGCCGCCAAAGGTCAGCGGCTGGCCGCGCAGCACTTTGTCGCCGGGCGCCACGCAAATCTCGCCTTCATGGCCGATATGCTGTTTTAACGGAATGATAAAGCGCTCAGGCAGGGGTAACTGGCTCAGCGGCGTACCGTTGGACTGTGTTTTCATCTCAGGCGGATGGATGCCGCCCTGAAAATCCCACAGCTTCTCTTTGCGGAACAGGTTTAACAAATTAAGCATGGGTTTCTACCGGGATCACCCGTACAGGAATGGTGTCGAGATTCCACTTCCAGTTGGCCGTGGTGGTGGCAACCGGGCGCATCTCAATGCAGTCGGTCGGGCAAGGCGCAACGCAGAGATCGCAGCCGGTGCAGACATCGCTCAGCACGGTGTGCATGGCGCGCGTGGCACCCACGATGGCGTCCACCGGGCAAGCCTGAATACATTTGGTGCAGCCGATGCAGTTCTCTTCATCGATCCATGCCACGGTACGTATCGGCTCCAGCACGTCTGCGCCGCCGTCGAGCGGTTGCGGTTCAACGTTGAGCAGCGCGGCCAGCTTGAGCATGGTCTGCTCGCCGCCGGGCGCGCACTTATTGATCGCTTCACCGTTGTTACCCACCGCATCGGCATACGGGCGGCAGCCGGGATAGCCGCACTGACCACACTGGCTCTGCGGCAAAATCTCATCGATCTGCTCAACAATCGGATCTTCTTCCACCTCGAAGCGACGTGAGGCGTAACCCAGCAGGGCACCAAACACCAGGCCCAATGCAGCCAGCGCGATAATCGCAATCCAAATCGCGGTCATTAGAATTTCACCAGCCCGGTAAAGCCCATAAAGGCCAGCGCCATCAGACCTGCGGTGATCAGCGCAATCGAGTTACCTTTAAACGGCGCGGGAACATTCGCCAGTACCAGACGCTCGCGCATGCCGGCGAACAGCACCATCACCAGCGAGAAGCCGAGTGACGCACTGAAGCCATACAGCGCCGCCTGCAGGAAGGTGTGATTGAGGTTAACGCTCAATAATGGCACGCCCAGCACCGCACAGTTGGTGGTGATCAGCGGCAGGAAGATACCCAGCAGGCGATAGAGCGACGGACTGGTTTTACGCACCACCATTTCGGTGAACTGCACCACAACAGCAATCACCAGAATATAGGCGAGGGTGCGCAGATAGACCAGATCAAGCGGCACCAGAATGAGGTGATTCACCAGCCAGGCGCAGATCGCCGCCAGCGTGATCACGAAAGTGGTGGCAAGTCCCATGCCAATGGCCGTTTCCAGTTTTTTTGACACGCCCATAAATGGGCAAAGGCCGAGGAATTTGACCAACACAAAGTTGTTCACCAGCACTGTGCCAACAAAGAGAAGTAAGTAATCGGTCATTTTTTAACCTGGGAAGCCGAAAGGCGTCTATTATCCGGAATTGAGAGGTGCATCTCAACCTTCAACGGGTTTGTGTGAGCATTGAGAGCACTCAGAATTAAATTGCTGACGAAACTCACGTCATTATGGCTGGATAAACGTCTGTTTTACGCGCTGAGAGCGTTTGAAATAGGGCACAAACACCGCAGCCGCCAGCAGCGACAGCAGTAAAGTCTGAATCGCTTTGCCATCGGCCACCGGCGTGAAGGCAAAGGTTTTTAACGCCAGCAAGATGGTCATCAGCAGCCACAGAATGTAATGGCGCGGTAAGCGACGCGAACGTTTACAGAAAATCCAGCACACCCAAATGCTATACGCCCATACCACCGCAGCAGTCAGCAGCGAGATCGACCATTGCGTCAGCAAAGTGCCGCCGTGTGAGAACAGCGTCGTGCGTAATTCGGGTTTAAACAGCGGACTCAGATACATCGCCACCACCAGCGCACTGGTCAGCATGGTCATGATCAGCCACGCCAGCGGCAGCAGTAGCCAGCCAGCAATACGTGGCGGGTTCACCAGTTGGGTCATCGACAAGATCCTGTTTGCAGAGAAGAGGGCGATGCAGAGCGTATCATGTCCAAACGGGGCACGCCCGACCTGGACAACGCAAGAGCGCAGATAGAGAGGGGATAAATCAATTAGATCACGTAACGCCAGACGGTTTTCGGCACGCGGCCCATATCGAACAGACGTCCGCCAGAGACCAGTTCAGCACGTCGATGGTCGGCAGCGCGATACATATTGATGATCTCTTTATCATCAGTCAGCGAATAATTCAGATGGTCGTAGAGTTTTTCCAGACTATCGAGATTATTCACTTTGCGGAATTTCAGCAGGTAATCTAATGCAGTCATGATTGCCATTTAAATATAAAGTACTTGGAAGTGCCCAAGTATAGGGAGCACGCAGCGAGAGTCCATACGCGACTCATAAAAAAATACAAAATTCAGACAACATGCGCTAATTCGCTCATGAAACGACACTTTTTTGCCTTTTACGCGTTTTAAACGCGCATATAAAGTACGATTTAAGGCAAATTGAGGCCGGTATTTAGCGGGCTTGTGAGAAAATCACACGCTATTAACACATTATTGGAAAGCCGTTATTTCTCCGTCTCTATAATAGGTATTTGCGATCGTGCTGCGAATGAATCCGCTGTTTATTCCGCTCTGGTCAGCAAATTTATGCACACGCCGTGAAACCGGCACTCACATTCTGTGCGAGCAGTCACAAAACCAATAATTGATTGTCGCTGCAGACCATAACCATTCTTTACGCGCCCGCTGTAATCGTTTCCAGAAGTGAGAAGCATAACCGATTCTGTTTATTACATTTATTTAACGCCCTCCGCAATAATTAGCAGGCATTTTGTCCATAATGCCACGATCCATAAAGCATTGCATGTTCACGTAACTCCTTTAATTCACTCTGATTTGTGAAGTGTGTCGCGCTTGTTTACGCGCTTTTCAGCCAGGCTTAATTCGCGTTTTGTACCCCTACAACACACTCCCTTCAGAGGAATGAAATTATGTGGAAACGTTTACTCTTGACCGCCATGGTGAGCTCGGCACTGAGTACGTCGGTGTTGGCTGCTGATATGACGGTAGGCTTCTCACAGGTTGGCTCGGAATCTGGCTGGCGTTCAGCAGAAACCAATGTGGCAAAAAGTGAAGCGCAAAAGCGCGGTATCACGCTGAAAATCGCCGATGGCCAGCAGAAACAAGAGAACCAAATCAAAGCGGTGCGCTCGTTCATCGCGCAGGGCGTTGATGCCATCTTCATTGCGCCGGTGGTGCAAACGGGATGGGAACCGGTGCTGGAAGAAGCCAAAGACGCCAAAATCCCGGTGTTCTTACTCGATCGCGCCATCGTGGTGAAAGACAAATCGCTGTACATGGCGGTGGTCACTGCGGACAACGTGCTGGAAGGCAAGTTGATTGGCGACTGGCTGGTGAAAACGGTCGCGGACAAAAAATGTAACGTCGTCGAGCTGCAAGGCACCGTCGGCGCCAGCGTGGCGATTGACCGTAAGAAAGGCTTCGCCGAAGCCATCGCCGGCCACGACAATATCAAAGTGATTCGCTCGCAGTCCGGTGACTTTACCCGCAGTAAAGGTAAAGAGGTGATGGAGAGCTTTATCAAGGCGGAAAACAACGGCAAGAATATCTGCATGGTTTACGCGCATAACGATGATATGGCGATCGGTGCCATTCAGGCGATTAAAGAAGCTGGCCTCAAGCCAGGCAAAGATATCCTGACCGGTTCGATTGATGGTGTGCCAGATATCTATAAAGCGATGCTGGCCGGTGAAGCCAATGCCAACGTGGAGCTGACGCCTAATATGGCCGGTCCAGCATTCGACGCGCTGGAGAAATTCAAGAAGGACGGCACGATGCCGCCGAAAATCATCAAAACAGAATCGAAACTGTATCTGCCGGACTCCGCACAGGCGCAGCTCGATACCAAAAAAGGCATGGGTTACTGATCCCCGCAACCGCCCTTCGGGGCGGTTTTTGATGACGTAAGGCGAGGGAGAACCTGATGAGCACCTCCGATGAAACCGCACTGCTGACCATTAGCGGCGTCAGCAAAGGCTTTCCCGGCGTGAAGGCGCTGGATAATGTCTCGTTCAGCATCCGCAAGGGCGAGATCATGGCGTTGCTGGGCGAAAACGGCGCGGGCAAATCCACGCTGATTAAAGTTCTGACCGGCGTGTATACCCGTGATGCCGGCACGGTAACCCTGAACGGCAAGGCGATTACGCCGCACAACACCGCTGATGCACAGGAGATGGGCATTGGCACGGTTTATCAGGAAGTGAACCTGCTGCCGAATATGTCGGTGGCGGATAATTTGTACATTGGCCGCGAGCCGCGGCGCTTAGGCATGATTGATCGTAAGCGCATGGTGCGCGATGCCGATGCGCTGATGCGCAACTACGGCTTTGTACTCGACGTAACGCGTCCGCTGGGCCATTTCTCGGTGGCGATGCAGCAGATCATTGCGATTTGCCGCGCGGTCGATCTCTCCGCGCAGGTGCTGATCCTTGATGAACCGACCGCCAGCCTCGATGCTAATGAAGTCGAAATGCTGTTTACCTTGATGGCGCAGCTAAAAGCCAAAGGGATGAGCCTGATTTTTGTTACCCATTTTCTCGACCAGGTTTACCGCATTACCGATCGCATCACCGTGCTGCGTAACGGCCAGTTTATTGCCACGCGCGATACCGCCACGCTGCCGCAGATTGAACTGATCAAGTTGATGCTGGGACGCGAGCTGCTGGAAACCGCTTTGCAGCGTCAGGGCAGCACGCTGCGCAGCAATCAGCCGGTGGTGTCATTTGAAGATTATGGCAAGAAGGGCACCATTGAACCGTTCAACCTGCAGGTGCGTCCGGGTGAAGTGGTGGGACTGGCCGGACTGCTCGGTTCAGGCCGTACCGAAACCGCCGAAGTGCTGTTCGGCATTCGCCGGGCGGATCGTGGCACCGCGACCATCAAGGGCAAAGTGCAGAACATCCGCACGCCCGCCAAGGCTTCGCGCCTCGGTATGGGTTTCTGTCCGGAAGATCGTAAAACCGACGGCATCATTGGTGGCGCGTCGGTGCGCGAAAATATCATTCTGGCGCTACAGGCGCAGCGCGGCTGGCTGCGACCGATCAAGCGTCGTGAGCAGCAGGAGATCGCCGAGCGCTTTATCAAGAGCCTCGGCATTCGCACGCCGCATGCCGATCAGCCGGTTGAGCTGTTGTCCGGCGGCAATCAGCAGAAGGTACTGCTGTCGCGCTGGCTGGTGACCAAACCGCAATTTCTGATCCTCGACGAGCCAACGCGCGGCATCGATGTCGGCGCGCATGCCGAAATCATTCGCTTAATTGAAACCCTGTGCGCCGACGGATTGGCGCTACTGGTTATCTCCTCTGAACTCGAAGAACTGGTGGGCTATGCCGATCGCGTGTTGATCATGCGCGATTTGAAGCAGGTGGCCGAAATCCCGCTGGAGCAGCTGTCGGTGGCTGCGATCGTCAACGCCATCGCCGATGGAGGAGCACAACATGCTTGAATCCCCTATGACACATGACAAACCCGAACGGCGTAAGCCGAAGCTGCCGCCTGGCATGCCGCAGATAGTGGCGCTGATTCTGGTGCTGCTGGTGGATAGCCTGGTGGCGAATAACTTTTTTGCCATTCACATTCAGGATGGCCGTTTGTTCGGCAGCCCGATTGATATCCTCAATCGCGCCGCGCCGGTGGCGCTGCTGGCGATTGGCATGACGTTGGTGATTGCCACCGGCGGCATCGATCTGTCGGTGGGCGCGGTAATGGCGATTGCCGGCGCAACGGCGGCGACCTTGACGGTGGCGGGGCACAGTTTGCCGTTCATCATTCTGGCGACGCTCGGTACCGGCCTGGCCTGCGGTTTATGGAATGGCATTTTGGTGGCGCTACTAAAAATTCAGCCGTTTGTCGCCACTTTGATTTTAATGGTGGCGGGACGCGGCGTGGCGCAGCTGATTACACAGGGCCAAATCGTTACCTTCAACAGCGATAGCCTGGCGTGGTTTGGTAGCGGTTCGCTGTGGCTGCTGCCGGTGCCGGTATGGATTACGCTGCTGGTGGCGCTCGTGGTGTGGGTGCTGACGCGCAAAACCGCGCTCGGACTGTTTATCGAAGCGGTCGGTATTAACCTGCGTGCGGCGCGCAATGCCGGTGTGAATGGCTGGCTGGTGGTGATGTCGACCTATGTGATTAGCGGCATATGCGCGGCGGTGGCGGGCATGATCGTCGCTGCGGATATTCGCGGTGCCGATGCTAATAATGCCGGTTTGTGGCTGGAGCTGGATGCCATTCTGGCGGTGGTGATTGGCGGAGCCTCGCTGATGGGCGGGCGCTTCAATCTGGTGCTGTCACTGATTGGCGCGTTGATCATTCAATCGATGAATACCGGTATTTTGCTGTCCGGCTTCCAGCCTGAACTCAATCAGGTGGTGAAAGCGGTGGTGGTGATGTGCGTATTGCTGCTGCAGTCGCCACGCTTTATTGCCATGTTGAAACGGAGACGCCCGAAATGATGAAACGTCATCTGCCCTTGATGATCACGCTGCTGGTGTTTGTGGCGGGTTATCTGTTTTGCCTGAGTCAATTTCCCGGCTTCGCTTCAACGCGCGTGATCTGCAATATCCTCACCGATAACGCTTTCCTCGGCATTATCGCCGTGGGGATGACGTTCGTGATTTTGTCCGGCGGCATTGATCTGTCGGTGGGCGCGGTGATTGCCTTTAGCGGCGTGTTCCTGGCACGGGTGATTGGTGATTATCATCTCGATCCGCTTCTGGCGTTTGCGCTGGTGCTGGCGATGGGCGCGCTGTTTGGCGCGATGATGGGCTGGCTGATCGATGCGCTGAAAATCCCGGCATTTATCATTACGCTGGCGGGGATGTTTTTCCTGCGCGGCTGCAGCTATCTGGTGTCGGAGAATTCGATTCCTATCGATCATCCGCTCTATACCACGCTGTCGAGTCTGGCGTGGAAGATCCCTGGCGGCGGACGCCTGAGTTTGCTGGCGCTGATTATGCTGGTGGTGGTACTCGGCGGGATTATTCTGGCGCACCGTACGCGCTTTGGTAATCAGGTGTATGCGATTGGCGGTAGCCTGACTTCGGCGCAGTTGATGGGCGTGTCTACGCGCGCGACCACCATCAGGATTTATATGTTGTCGACCACGCTGGCGACATTAGCGGGCATTGTGTTCTCCATTTATACCTCGGCAGGCTATGCGCTAGCGGGATTGGGTGTGGAACTGGACGCGATTGCCTCGGTGGTGATTGGCGGCACCTTGTTGTCTGGCGGCGTGGGCACGGTGTTGGGCACGCTGTTCGGCGTGTTGATTCAGGGATTGATTCAGACGTGGATTAACTTCGACGGCACCTTGAGTTCATGGTGGACCAAGATCGCCATCGGCATTCTGCTGTTTGCGTTTATCGCGCTGCAACGCCTGCTCACCGTGATGTGGGATCGCCAGCAGAACGCACCTGTTAAGCGTTTGACCTCCTAACTTCTTCACCCGCCTTTCCCTCACCCCAACCCTCTCCCGCGCGCGGGAGAGGGAGCCGCCGGTGCAGCGATAAGCAGCACTCTTTCCTGAAGCAAAAGCATACGTTGAGTTCGGAGTGACAGCGTTTATAAAACGGTTCCTTCTCCCGCTTGCGGGAGAAGGTTAGGATGAGGGGAATATCGCAGAGGACGAAATCAACGTGCCAGGCGGTAATACGCCTCATTCCAGCGCAGCGCATCTTTAAATGCCGGTAAGCGCGTCTCCTCATCAATCACCAGCACTTCAATGCCATTCAGCTCGCCGTACAGATACATATCATCCAGATCCAGCGCCTGGCTGAACACCGTGTGGTGCGCGCCGCCGGCCAGAATCCAGGCTTCTGATGCGGTGGCCAGCGACGGCTGGGCACGCCACAGCGCACGTGCCACCGGCAGTTTTGGCAGCGGTTTGGGCTGTTCGATCGCATCCACCACATTCACCAGCAAACGGAAACGATCGCCCAGATCGATGACGCTGGCATTCACCGCGCGTCCTGCCGGCGTGGAGAAGATCATGCGCGCCGGATCGGCTTTGTCGCCAATGCCGAGGAACTGCACATCAATCAGCGGCTTCTCCTCTTTGGCGATGGACGGGCACACTTCCAGCATGTGCGAGCCCAGCACCAAATCGTTGCCCGGTGAGAAGTGATAGGTGTAATCCTCCATAAAGGAAGTGCCGCCCGCGCGTGTGCCTGCCTGGATCTTGAGAATGTGCAGCAGCGCGGCGGTTTTCCAGTCGCCTTCACCGGCAAACCCATAGCCCTGGCCCATCAAGCGCTGCACCGCCAAACCGGGCAGTTGCGTCATGCCGTGCAAAGTCTGGAAGTTGGTGGTAAAGGCTTTGCAGCCCTCGGCTTCGAGGAAACGTTTCAGACCCAGCTCAATGCGTGCCGCATCCAGTACGTTTTGACGTTTGTCGCCATTGACGGCGGCGGCATCGGTGAAGCGATATTGGCTTTCGTATTCATCGATCAGCGCGTTGACGTCGCCATCGCTGACGCTATTCACCACCTCGACCAAATCGCCCACGCCCCAGCCATTCACGGAGTAACCAAACTGAATCTGCGCCGCGACTTTATCGCCTTCGGTCACCGCCACTTCGCGCATGTTGTCGCCGAAGCGCGCCACTTTCAGCTGCTGGCTGGCCTGTTTTGCCAGCGCGGCATTGATCCAGCGTCCGATGCGCTGCTGGCTGGCTTTATCCTGCCAGTGACCGGTCACCACGCTGTGCTGCAAACCCATACGCGCGCCGATAAAGCCGAACTCGCGACCGCCGTGCGCGGTTTGGTTAAGGTTCATAAAGTCCATGTCCATGCTGTCCCACGGAATCTCCGCGTTGAACTGAGTATGGAATTGCAGCAGCGGCTTATTCAGGATGCTCAGGCCACCAATCCACATCTTGGCCGGCGAGAAGGTGTGCAGCCAGGTAATGATGCCGACACACTGATTATCGTGGTTAGCGTCGCGGCACAATGCCAGCGCTTCGTCTGGTGATTTCACCAGCGGCTTCAGCACCAGCGACACCGGCAAGGTGCCGGCCTGATTCAATCCGTCCATCACCTGGCGGGCGTGCTGTTCTACCTGACGCAAGGTTTCCGCGCCGTAAAGGTGCTGCGTACCAATAACAAACCACACCTGTTGTACGTTGTGCTGTTCCATTAAATCTCTCCTTTACTGAGCGGATGCGGTGCGCGCGGCGTACTGCGGTTCAGCAGCCTGGCACCAGTTTTGATAACGTTGATAAAGTTGCTGATAAACCACCACGCGCGCGGCGTTGGGTTGCAGCGTCACATCAATCGGACTGGCCATCACCTGCTGGGCGGCAGGCACATCGGCATACACGCCCGCAGCCACGGCGGCAAAAATGGCCGCGCCGAGCGCACAGCATTCGTCAGAGGCGACGATATCCAGCGGACGGTTCATGACGTCGCAGCACGCCTGCATGATGGCGGGGGATTTACGGGCGATGCCGCCGAGCGTCAGGATGCTCTGCACCGGAATCTGCTGCTGTTCGAAACACTCCATAATGGCGCGTGCGCCAAACGCGGTGGCGGCGATCAGGCCACCAAACAGCGCGGGCGCATCGGTGCCGAGATTGAGATCGGTGATCACGCCTTTTAAGCGCTGATTGGCGTCTGGCGTGCGGCGGCCGTTGAACCAGTCGAGCACCACCGGCAGATGATCGAGTTGCGGATTGGCCGCCCAGGCTTCGGTGAGGTTGCGGATCAGATCTTTTTGCAGCGCGGCTAACTGCGGTTGCAGCTCCGGATGGTGCTGCGCCGCCTGCTGCAGTGGCCAGCCAAGCAGGCGGCTGAACCAGGCATAAATATCGCCAAACGCTGACTGACCGGCTTCGCAGCCAATCGCGCCCGGCACCACGCTGCCATCCACCTGGCCGCAGATGCCTTTGATGGCGCGGTCGCCAACGGTGTCGCTGTCGGCAATCAGAATGTCGCAGGTTGAGGTGCCAATCACTTTTACCAGCGTGTAAGGCTGCGCACCGGCACCAACCGCGCCCATGTGGCAGTCAAACGCGCCACCCGAAAGAATCACCTGTTGCGATAAGCCGAGGCGCTGCGCCCATTCGCTGCTGAGCGTGCCCACCGGCACATCGGCGGTCCAGGTGTCTGCGAACAAGGGGGAATCAAGCTGCTCGACCAACAGAGGATCGAGCGCGCGGAAGAAGTCAGCCGGCGGCAAACCTTGCCACTCCGGATGCCACAGTGATTTGTGCCCGGCGGCACAGCGTCCACGACGCAGCTGCGCGGGTGCGGTAGTGCCGCTGAGGAGCGCGGGCACCCAATCGCACAGTTCCACCCAAGACACTGCCGCTTCACGTACCGCAGCATCGGCACGTGACACGTGCAGTATCTTGGCCCAGAACCACTCCGACGAATAGACGCCGCCAATATAGCGGGTGTAGTCGTTGAAACGACCGCTACGACACAGCTGATTGATCTCTTCGGCTTCTTCAATCGCGGTGTGATCTTTCCACAGCACGAACATCGCGTTGGGGTTGGTGGCGAATTCCGGGCGCAGCGCCAGCACGTTGCCATCACGATCGATGGGCGCAGGCGTCGAGCCGGTGGAATCCACGCCAATCCCCACTACGGCGGCGCGCTGTTCAGGCGTTAAGGCGTTAACCACGGTGACAATCGCCTGTTCTAACGCATCGATATAGTCCTGCGGATGGTGACGAAAGCGGTTGGCGTGCGCATCGCAAAATTCGCCGTTGGCCCAGCGTGCATAGTTGACCACCGCTTTTTCCAGCTCTTTACCACTGTGACAGTCCACGGCCAGCGCACGCACCGAGTCACTGCCAAAATCCAGCCCAATTGTTATGGCGCCAGCACCCATTGGGATTCTCCTGTGTGAGTTATCTGGCTCTATCCTGGAATGGGGCGGCAGAAGCGGTTAGTCATCAGTCGCTGAGAATATGCACTTTTCTGCCATCGGCGAGGATGTGTGATCCACTGCAAAAGTTAACGACCGGTTAAATTTGCTGAATATATGGAGGATTTTGTCATCGTTTTGGGATGTGATACCGCTCTACATTTTTCCCGTCCATTCCCGCTACAACTAGCCCAGCGTTTGCGCAGCCTTTGTACAACCTTTGCGCTAACGCGCTGATTTTTAGCTGTACCCCACAGAATGATTTGATTGGTAGCGTTTACACCGATTGGTTAATAACAGCCTAAAACAACATTATGCCGGAGAGCATCATGCATAAATTCACTAAAACGCTGGCGGCGCTAGGTCTCGCTGCGGTTATGTCACAATCCGCTATCGCCGAGACCATGAAACTCGGTTTCCTCGTTAAACAACCGGAGGAACCCTGGTTCCAGACTGAATGGAAATTCGCGGATAAAGCCGGCAAGGATCTCGGCTTTGAAGTGATCAAAATTGCCGTGCCCGACGGTGAGAAAACCCTTAACGCCATCGACAGCCTGGCCGCCAGCGGCGCGAAAGGCTTCGTCATCTGTACGCCAGATCCGAAACTCGGCTCCGCGATTGTCGCCAAAGCGCGCGGTTACGGTCTGAAAGTGATTGCCGTCGATGATCAGTTCGTGACCGCCAAAGGCAAGCCGATGGATACCGTGCCATTGGTGATGATGGCGGCAACCAAGATCGGCGAGCGTCAGGGGCAGGAACTGTATAAAGAGATGCAGAAACGCGGCTGGGATGTGAAAGAGACCGGCGTGATGGCCATCACCGCCAACGAACTCGACACCGCACGCCGTCGCACCAGCGGTTCGATGGACGCGCTGAAAGCCGCCGGTTTCCCGGAGAAGCAGATCTATCAGGTGCCGACCAAATCCAATGATATCCCAGGCGCCTTTGACGCCGGTAACTCGCTGCTGGTGCAGCATCCGGAAGTGAAACACTGGCTGATTCTCGGCATGAACGATAACACCGTGCTGGGTGGCGTTCGCGCCACCGAAGGTCAGGGCTTTAAAGCGCCCGATGTGATCGGTATCGGCATTAACGGTGTTGATGCGGTGAGTGAGCTGTCGAAAGGTTCCGCCACCGGCTTCTACGGTTCGCTGCTGCCAAGCCCGGATGTACACGGTTATAAGAGCAGCGAGATGCTCTACAACTGGGTGACCAAAGATCAGGAGCCGCCGAAGTTCACCGAGGTCACCGATGTGGTGCTGATTACCCGCGATAACTTCAAAGCCGAGCTGGATAAGAAAGGGCTGAAGTAATCACGTTGTTCGTTGTTTGAGCAGCACCATCTAAATGTTTAGCCAAAATGATTCGTGCTGTAACAAGACGGCAAGTGCACTTATCCCCGGGAGCTTACTTTTGTAAGTGACCGGGGTAAGTTCACGCAACCAACGCAGTTACAGTGCGAAGCATGAAGGCTTAGAGGAGTCACCATGAACATAGATCAAGCCTTTCTGTCGTTTCATGGCATCAGCAAAACCTTTCCCGGCGTGAAAGCGCTGCAGGACATCTCATTCAGCTGCCGTGCCGGCGAAGTGCACGCGCTGATGGGGGAGAACGGTGCCGGTAAATCAACGCTGTTGAAGATCCTCAGCGGTAGCTACCAGCCCAGCGGCGGCGAGATCCGCATTAAAGGCCAGCCGAAGAGTTTCAACACCACCGTGGATGCGCTGGATGCCGGCGTGGCGATCATTTACCAGGAACTGCATCTGGTGCCGGAAATGAGCGTGGCGGAAAATATCTATCTCGGCCAGCTGCCGCACAAGCGCGGTCTGGTGAATCGCAAACTGCTGCGCTATGAAGCCGGTTTGCAGCTGCAAAATCTTGGCATGGATATCGATCCGGACATGCCGCTGAAATATCTGTCGCTCGGCCAATGGCAGATGGTGGAGATCGCCAAAGCGCTGGCGCGTAACGCACGCATCATCGCTTTTGACGAACCGACCAGCTCGCTGTCGGCGCGCGAAATTGATCACTTGTTCCGCGTCATCCGTCAGCTACGCGAGCAGGGCCGCACCGTGTTGTACGTGTCGCATCGCATGGAGGAGATTTTTGCCCTGAGCGATGCCATCACCGTGTTTAAAGATGGCCGCTACGTGCGCACCTTCACCGACATGAAAAACACCCATCACGATGATTTGGTACAGGCGATGGTGGGGCGCAATCTGGGGGATATTTATGGTTACGCGCCGCGTGAACTGGGCCCGGTGCGCCTGCAGCTGGACGCGGTGGAGGCGAAGGGCGTGCGCACGCCGATTTCGTTGACGGTGCGTGCCGGTGAAATCGTTGGCCTGTTTGGTTTAGTGGGCGCGGGACGCAGTGAACTGATGAAAGGGCTGTTCGGTGCCACCAAACTGCGCGGCGGCAGCGTGACGCTGGATGGCAAAAAGCTCAACATTCGCCAGCCGATCGACGCCATCCGCGCCGGCATCATGCTGTGCCCGGAAGATCGCAAATCTGAAGGCATCATTCCGGTGCATTCGGTGCGCGATAACATCAACATCAGCGCGCGTCGCCACAATCTCACCGCTGGTTGCCTGATCAAACCGAGCTGGGAAGCGAAAAACGCCGATATCCACATTCGTTCACTCAACATTAAAACGCCAGGCCCGCAGCAGCTGATCATGAATCTTTCCGGAGGCAACCAGCAGAAGGCGATTCTGGGCCGCTGGCTGTCGGAAGAGATGAACGTAATCCTGCTCGATGAGCCGACGCGCGGCATTGACGTCGGTGCTAAACACGAAATCTACAACCTGATTTATCAACTGGCGAAAAAGGGGATTGCGGTGCTGTTTGCCTCCAGCGATCTGCCGGAAGTGATGGGATTAGCCGACCGCATTCTGGTGATGCGTGAAGGTTCCATTGCCGGTGAACTGTCCCATGACACGGCCACAGAGCAGCTGACGCTGAGCCTGGCGATGCCGAAAACCACTCAAGCGGCCGCCGTGGCCTGATGTAAAGGAGAGCAATAATGGCTTCATCTACCACTTCCAACACGCCACCGGTGCAGCGCAACGGGCTGCAACTGGGGCGGATTTGGGACAACTTCGGCATGCTGGTGGTGTTCGCACTGCTGTTTATCGTTTGTGCCATTTTCGTGCCGAACTTTGGTTCTATCATCAACATGAAAGGGCTCGGGCTGGCGATGTCGATGTCCGGCATGGTGGCGTGCGGGATGCTGTTCTGCCTGGCTTCCGGCGACTTTGACCTGTCCGTGGCGTCGGTGATTGCCTGCGCCGGTGTGGTCACCGCGGTGGTGATCAACATGACCGAAAGCCTGTGGATTGGCGTGGCAGCGGGTTTGCTGCTCGGCATGGCCACCGGTTTTATCAACGGCTTCGTCATTGCGCGGCTGAAAATCAACGCCCTAATCACCACGCTGGCCACCATGCAGATTGTGCGCGGCCTGGCTTACATCTTCTCCGACGGCAAAGCGGTGGGGATTGAAGACGAGCGCTTCTTTACCCTCGGTTACGCCAACTGGCTCGGCGTGCCGGCACCGATTTGGCTCACCATCGCTACCATGGTGCTGTTCGGTTTCCTGCTGAACAAAACCACCTTTGGTCGCAACACGCTGGCGATTGGCGGCAATGAAGAAGCAGCGCGTCTGGCCGGCGTGCCGGTGGTACGCACGCGTATCATCATCTTCATTCTGTCCGGTTTAGTGTCGGCGGCGGCGGGCATCATTCTGGCGTCGCGCATGACCAGCGGCCAGCCCATGACCTCGCTCGGATACGAGCTGATTGTGATTTCGGCTTGTGTACTGGGCGGCGTCTCGCTGAAAGGCGGCATTGGCAAAATTTCATACGTAGTGGCGGGCGTGCTGATTCTGGGCACGGTTGAGAATGCGATGAATTTATTGAATATCTCGCCATTCTCACAGTATGTAGTGCGCGGTTTGATACTGTTAGCGGCGGTGATTTTTGACCGCTACAAACAGAAAAGTAAAGCCGCCTGATAACCCAGGCTGAGCGTGTCGGAAAGTGGGCACGCTCAGCGCCGCGAAACCGAAAAGTGAGGGCATTATGTACCATCGCGAACCCCCAAGTGAGCAGCAGAATCCCTTATTGCCGGGCTATGCGTTCAATGCCTGGCTGGTGGCAGGCTTAACGCCGATTAATGCCAATGACGCACTCGATTTCTTTATCGATCGTCCGCACGGCATGAAAGGCTACATCCTTAATCTGACTATCAAAGGTCAGGGGCGCGTGTTTGATGGCGAATCTGCCTTCGACTGCGAGCCGGGCGATCTGCTGCTGTTTCAACCGAAAACCCCGCACTATTACGGCCGCGCGCCAGACAGCCCGTGCTGGTTCCATCGCTGGGTCTATTTCCGCCCGCGCGCTTACTGGACCGATTGGTTGCAGTGGCAGGATGAGAGCCAGGGCGTGGGGCGCTTGCATCTGTCAGAAGCGCAGCGTGCCGAGTTTGATCGCCTGTTCGCCAGCATCGAGCAAACCCACAACTCCGGTCGTCGCTTCGCCGAAGAGCTGGCGATGAATCTGCTGGAGCGCTTGCTGCTGCGCGCGGTGGAAGAGGATCCGCGTAGCCATCAACAGATCCGCGATCCGCGCGTGATTGAAGCTTGCCAGTACGTCACCAATCATCTGGCGGGCGAAGTGAAGATTGAAGAAGTGGCGCGCCATGTTTGCCTGTCGCCGTCACGGCTGGCGCATCTGTTCCGCGAGCAAATGGGCATTAATCTGCTGCGCTGGCGCGAAGATCAGCGGGTGATCCGCGCCAAACTGCTGCTGCAAACCACTCAGGAACCGATCGCTTCTGTCGGGCGTGAAGTGGGCTACGATGACCAACTTTACTTCTCACGCGTGTTCCGCAAACGCGTTGGCGTCAGCCCCAGCGACTTCCGCCGCCGTAGCCAGGATGCGCAGGATGCGTTGGTGGCGCACGAGAGCTGGCAATCCGCACGGAGTGCTATTTCCTGAGTTTTCAGGTGATTCCGCCTTGTTCTTATAGATCGATTCGTCTTAAATCATTCTGGTAACGAACAAGAGGAATGAGAATGAGCGATAAATTACGTGTCGGCCTAATCGGCTACGGTTTTGCCAGCAAAACCTTCCATGCACCCTTGATCGCCGGTACGCCGGATGTTGAGCTGGCGGCGATCTCAAGCAGCGATGCCAGCAAAGTGCATGCTGACTGGCCGTCAGTGCAGGTGGTTTCCGATCCACAAGCGCTGCTGGACGACCCGACACTGCAACTGATTGTTATTCCGACCCCGAATGACACCCACTTCCCATTAGCCAAAGCGGCACTCAACGCCGGTAAACACGTGGTGGTCGATAAGCCGTTTACCGTGACGTTGTCACAAGCACGTGAGCTGGATGCGCTAGCCAAAGCCAAAGGTCTGCTGCTGTCGGTGTTCCACAACCGCCGCTGGGACAGCGATTTCCTGACGCTGAAATCCCTGCTGAACGACGGTACGCTGGGCGAAGTGCGTTACTTCGAATCCCACTTTGACCGTTTCCGTCCGGAAGTGCGTCAGCGCTGGCGTGAAATGAAAGGCGCGGGCAGCGGCATTTGGTTCGATCTCGGACCGCACGTGCTGGATCAGGCTTTGCAGCTGTTTGGCACGCCGGTCGCGATCAATGTCGATATGGCAGAGCTGCGTCCGGGCGCGCAAACCACCGATTACTTCCATGCGGTGTTGACCTATCCTACGCGTCGCGTGGTGCTGCATGCCAGCATGCTGGTGGCGGCGGAATCCGCGCGCTTTGTGGTGCACGGCACGCGCGGCAGCTACGTAAAATACGGGCTGGATCCGCAGGAAGATCGTCTGAAAGCGGGTGAACGTCCGCCGCAGGAAGATTGGGGCTACGACATGCGCAACGGCACGCTGACGCTGGCGGAAGGCGATGTGATGGTGGAGAAAGAGCTGCTGACCTTGCCAGGTAATTATCCGGCGTACTACGCAGGTATCCGTGATGCGATTGCGGGCACAGGTGCGAATCCGGTGCAGGCAGAAGAGGCGATTCAGGTGATGGAGTTGATCGAGCTGGGCTTGCAGTCCGCCGAGAAGCGTCAGACCCTATCGTTGCGTTAATTCGCTTTACTCGCTCTCCCATGGGAGCGCCAATACTCGCTTTATTCCCTCTCCCAAAGGGAGAGGGAATATTTTATCCCGCTACGCGCGCGCGCAGCGCGGCTTTCTCTGCATCACTCAGGAACGAGATGGTTACACCATTATCCTGTGCCTGACGCATCTCTTCTGCCGTCAATCCCGCTTGCGGTGCCGCCACTTCATACTCATGGGCCAGCTCAACGCCCTGAACCGCCGGGTCGTCGGTGTTAATGGTGGCGAGAATGCCGTGCTGCAGGAAGGTTTTCAGCGGATGGCTGCTCAGCGACGAAACGGTGCTGGTCTGAATATTCGAAGTGAGGCATGACTCAATCCCAATGCGCTGCTCAGCAAGGAAATCCATCAATGCACGGTCTTCAATCGCCTTCACGCCGTGACCAATACGCTCCGCGCCCAGCTCGCGAATCGCTTGCCAGATGCTTTCCGGGCCTGCGGCTTCACCGGCGTGAACGGTAATGCGGAAACCGGCGTCACGCGCACGATTAAAGTGGCTGAGGAATTCACTGCCTGGGAAGCCGAGTTCGTCACCGGCCAAATCGACGGCGGTGATGCCCTCGCGATGTGCCAGCAAAGCTTCCAGCTCGCGCAGGCAAGCTTCTTCACCAAAGGTGCGGCTCATAATGCCGGTCAGGCGTACATCAACGCCGTATTGCTGAATGCCGGCGCGCACACCATCAATCACCGCTTCAACCACGCCGGCAATCGGCAGTTGATGCGTCATCGCCATGTAGCCCGGTGAGAAGCGCAGTTCCGCATAGTGAATGCCAGCGCGCGCCGCATCTTCGACGTTTTCCAGCGCGATACGACGACAGGCATCAAGATCGCCCAGCACTTTCACGCCCCAGTCGAGTTTCTGCAGGAAACTCACCAGATCCGGTTCATTAGCCGTGACCTGCACATGCGGACGCAATGCATCAAGCGTTTCAGCGGGCAGCGCAAGATTATGCTGACGACCTAAGTCGAGAATGGTTTGTGCGCGGATATTGCCATCAAGGTGGCGGTGAATGTCGGTAAGGGGGAGTTTTGGATCAATCATGGCGCACTCGCTTAAGTTTCATAAAGTGCAGAGGATTATAAAAACATCTTGCGCAACAGCGCCAGCGATTTGCGCAAACAGCAAAACGGATGCTGAATTAATCAGCATCCGTGGCATTTTAGAACGATTTTAGCCCGGCAATCAGGCGATCCAGCCCATCATCCAGTTTGCTGCGCGGGCAACCGGCGTTGAGACGCAGATAGCCGCGACTCGCCGCGCCGTAGGTCGAACCCGGCATGATCGCCACTTTGTGTTGATGAATCAGACGCTGTTGCAGCGCCTGTTCATCAATGCCAAGCGGATTGAGATCGATCCACGCCAGGTAAGTCGCGGCGGGCGGTTGCCAGTTAAGCTGCGGAAACGCCGTGTTCAGGCGCTGCGCGATATGCTGCATGTTGCCACGTAGATGGTCGCGCAGCGCATCCAGCCACGGCGCGCCCGCGCGATAAGCGGCGATGGTAGCGGCAAGCGCCATTACCGCTGGCGAGGATAAGCCATCCTCATGCTTCAGCGCATGGAACCACGCCTGACGATCGCGCTCATCAGGAATGATGCCCCACGCGCCGGTCAGCGCCGGAATGTTGAAGCTCTTGGAGGCCGAGGTGAATAGCGCCCAGGCGGACTGCGCGACCTGGCTCCAGGGCGTATGCTGCGCATCACTCAGCACCATGTCCATATGAATTTCATCGCTAATCACCTTAACGCCATGCTTTTCGCACAGCGCCGCCATCTGGCGCAGCTCATCTTCGCGCCACACTTTGCCGCCAGGATTGTGCGGACTGCACAGCAGCATCACTTTACAGCGCGGACGCGCCAGCAAACTTTCCAGCTGCGTCATGTCACACAGCCATTCGTTAGCGTGGCGCTGCAGCGGCAGCTCCAGCACGCGACGCTGATTGCCATCGATGGTGTTATAAAACGCATCGTAAGCGGGGGTGTGAATCAGCACTTCATCATCCGGCTGCGTCCAGTGGCGCAACAGCTGCGCCACCATGTAAATCACCGACGGGCCATAAACCAGCGATTCTGCCGCCACTTCGGTAGCGAAACGGCTGCGCATCCAATGTTGAATGGCAGAAAGAAAATCATCATGCTGCCAGCGGCTGTAGCCAAACACACCGTGTGCGAGGCGCTGTTGCAGCGCCTCGAGGATGCATGGCGCGGTGGCGAAATCCATATCGGAGATAGTGAAGGGCAGCAAGTCCGCCACGCCGAAACGATCGGCCACGAAATCCCACTGCGTACACCAGCTACCGCGGCGATCCACCACCTGATTGAAAGTGAAATCCTGCATCATTACACCGTCGCGCTCATCAAGTGTGCCATCTCATCTTTGACCGACTGCACCTGAGGGCCCATCACCACTTGCAGATTGGTCGCATTTACATGCACCACGCCAATCGCACCGTTGGCTTTCAGCGTTGCATCATCCACCTTGCTCATATCGACCACGGTAATGCGCAGACGCGTCAGGCAGTTATCCAGTGAGGCGATGTTTTCCACGCCGCCCAGCGCCGACAGAATCGCTGGCGTATTAAAGCCAGATTTACCCACAGCCGCGCGATTAACCTGCTGCGCCACGCTGTTGGTTTCCACTTCGCGGCCTGGCGTTTTGATGTTGAAGTGACTGATAGCAAAGCGGAAGATAGCGTAATAACCCACGAACCACACCGCAGCAATCACCGGCACCCAATACCATTTGGTGGAGAGGCCGTGCAGCACGCCGAAGACGAAGAAGTCGATCACGTTGCCGTCGGTGTTACCGATGGTGACGCCCAGCATCGCCATCACGGTGAAGCCCAAGCCGGTCAACAGCGCGTGGATCAAATACAGCACCGGCGCGACGAACAGGAACAGGAACTCCAGCGGTTCAGTGGTACCGCCCACCACGCAAGCCACCACGCCGGAAATCAGCAGGCCTTTAATTTTATGACGGTTTTCCGGACGGGCGCAGTGATACATCGCCAATGCCGCACCCGGCAACCCCCCGAGGAAGGCTGGCATTTTACCCTGCGACAGGAAGCGCGTGGCGCTCTCGGCGAAGCCGTGGGTATCCGCACAGGCCAATTGCGCCTGGAAGATAGTTAACGCACCGCTAACACTTTTACCGCACACATCCATGGTGCCGCCCGCATCGGTAAAGCGGATGATTGCCACCAGAATGTGCTGCAAGCCAAAAGGTAAAAGCAGACGTTCGCCTGTACCGAAGATCATCGGACCAAATTCACCGGCGCTGTTAATCACCCAGCCGAGGCCGGTAATCGCGCGTGCAAAGAATGGCCAAATCAGCGGAACCACCAGGCCCAGCACGCCCATCGCCATCGCCGTAACGATCGGCACAAAACGCGTACCACCGAAAAACGCCAGTGCATCTGGCAGGCGAATGTTGTGGAAGCGCTCATGTAACCAGAACACCACGATACCGACGATCACCGCGCCGAGAATACCGGTGTCGATGGACTGAATGCCGAGGATGTTTTGTACGTTATTGGCTTTCAGCACCGCCGCATCGGTGGTTGGCAGAATGCCGTTGATGTTGAGCCAGAAGTTGATACTCAGGTTCAGTACCGCGTAGCCAACAAAACCGGCAAAGGCGGCGACGCCTTTATTCTCGCGCGCCATACCGAGCGGAATGGCAATGGCAAACATCACCGGCAGATAGCTAAAGGCAAAAGAGCCAATCTTCGCGAGCCAGATAAACAGGTATTGCAGGAAAGGCTGATCGAGAAGAGGAATTAGCGTCAGGACGTCATGACTGCTGAGGGAACTGCCAATTCCTAACAGAATGCCGCAGAACGACAGCAGGGCGACGGGCAACATAAAGGTTTTACCCAGACTTTGGAAAAACTCCCAAAGTGACATTTTGGGGCGGCTGGCGGACATAGATTCTCCTGGCAATAAAAAGTGAAAGGCTTCAATGTGGCCAAGGATGATAAAACGTTTTACCACTTATTTTTGTGGCTATAATCACAAAGAGTGACTAATTGCAGGCTTTATTTTTGGTGCAATCAGTGTAACGTTTTATCTCTTTGAATTTGGACGTTGGTAACGGAACACTATGTCCCAGCAGAAAACCACTATTCATGATGTGGCGTTGGTCGCCGGGGTGTCGGTCTCTACCGTGTCGTTGGTGCTCTCCGGCAAAGGGCGCATCTCGCCCGCTACGGCCATACGCGTTAATCAGGCGATTGAGCAGCTTGGCTACGTGCGTAATCGCTCAGCCTCGATTTTGCGCGGCGGCGAAAGCGGCGTGATCGGCCTGATCGTGCGCGATCTCAGCCAGCCCTTTTATGCCGCGATGACGGCCGGACTCAGTGAAGTGCTGGAGCAGCAGGGCAAAGTGCTGGTGCTGACACAAAGCGGTCAGCACGGACAACACCTTAAACGCTGTTTTGACACGCTGGTGGCGCAGGGCGCGGAAGGCATTGTGCTCGGCGGCGCGGCGGCGCAAGCAGAAACGCTGGTGCCGCAGGCGCAGGAGCAAAACATCGCGTTGGTTTGCGCTTCGCGCGCCAGCAGCCTCGACAATGTCGACTCACTGCGGCCCGATAACAGCCAGGCGGCGCGCATGGCGACGGAGTATCTGATTCGACAGGGACATCAGCGCATCGCCTGGATGGGCGGTTTGGGATCGTCACTGACGCGCGCCGAGCGGATTGGCGGCTATTGCGCCACCTTGCTGCAATACGGCCTATCGTTCCGGTCCGACTGGATTATCGAGTGCGACGATCGCCAGCAAAGCGTGTCCGCGTTAACGCTGCAGTTGTTGCGTCAACATCCCGGCATCACCGCGATTCTGGCGCATAACGGCAGCACCGCGCTCGGCTGCTATTTTGGCGCGTTACGCTGTGGGCGAACCTTTGGTGAAGGCGCGGTGGATAGCTACTACACGCAGCAGCTGGCGCTGGTGGGCTTTAATGACGATCCGCAGCGGGAGTTGCACGATCCCACCATGACCTTTGTCAGTAGTGAAGCGCGTGATGTGGGGAGAAGAGCGGCGGAGCGGATGTTGCAGCGGCTGGCGCAGCCGGAAGCGGAGATTCAGAGTTTGATTGTGCCGCCGCAGCTAATGCGCGGCGAAGTGTAAGGGCGGCCAGTTGGCCGCCCCATGAATTACTCTGGCATACCTTCGCTGGTTGGTGCGCCCAGCATATAGCGTGACAGGAACTGCTCCAGCGTCATCTTGTCGCCATTCATGGTGACCTGGCCGTTGCCGTACTGCAGGCTGGTGACGATGTTATCATCCTGCTGCTGCGTCAGGCGGAACATCTGGCCCATCGCTGCTAAACCCTTAACCTGCTGATCCGCCAGTTTCTGCGCATCGTCACCCTGATAACCTTCCGCCAAACCGACATGACGCATGGTTTCGGTTGCCATTGGCATATTGATCGCCAGCTTGCCGTCGAGGGTTTTCAGCACGCGATCCACTGCGGCACCCAAACTCTGCGCCTCGCCGCTCACGGTGGCCGGATCGTTAAAGCCCACGTTCAGGTTAAAGGTGCTTTCACCTTTTTCATTTTTCCAGCTCAGCGGCGCGATGCTCAGCGTTGGCGAGCCTTTCAACAGCGTTGGCAGGTTATTACGCAGAATGGTTTGCACGCTGGCCTGATAGCGAATCGGATCTTCCGCCACGCCCGGCTGGTTCAGCAGATCCTGCATCTGCGCGTTGTAAGTATCGGAGAAGGCTTTCACCGCCTGCGCATCAAACTGCGCAAACTTCATCGCCAGCTTAGCTTCACCAAACGGCTGCTTCTGCAGGGTAATTTTGTCAACATCGACATCTAACTGCCCACCAATCTTGCCTTCTTTATTGTCGAAGGATGAGGTGGTTTTCAGCTTCTCCAGCGACAAACCCTCCTGACCGTTGATGCTGGCATCCAGTTTATCCAGAGAGATCGACTGATCGCCGACGCGCACGCCTTCCGGGCTGAGATGGGTATCGCCGCTCAGCTTCAGGCCATTCAGCGTAAACAGCACCGGCAGCTCAACCTGGTTTTTGCTGGTGATCGCGATGCTGGAGAAGTCGCCGTCGAGGCTGACTTTGTCACCTTTGCTGTCGGCGCTGATGTTCAGCGTGCCGCCATTGGTGGCCAGACGATCGCCGGTCTGCGGATTGTTGTAATCCACCGCCAGCAGGTTGAGATCGGTATTGGTCGCACCGCTGTAGCCGACGCGGGTATCGGCGTTGACCAGCGATTTGCCGTTGGTCAGTTCAAACAGTTTCTTCACCGCATCGGTGTTTTCCAGTTCGGTATGTACAGACGCCATACTTGGGATCAGGCTGCCGCGCTTCAACTGGGCGAACGGGAAAGGACCGTGATCGATCGTCTCGTTCAGCACGATACTTTGACCAGGCTTCAACAGCGGATTGTCATTGGTTTGCGAGCTGGCCTGTACCACCAATTTGGTTTTGCTGCTGAACACGCCGCGCTGATAATCCTGATAGCTCAGCGTTAAACGGCTGTTCGGCGCGTAAGCATTTAGTTGCGCGTTGGCGTTCTGCAACATCTCATCAATATGGCTTTCCAGTTGTTTACCGGTAAACCATGCAGCACCAGTCCAAATCACGCCGAGCGCCACAATCACACCTACGGCAACCTGGGTCTTTTTCATCGCTGTGTCGTCCTTATCCTTGCGTCCGCACGCCGCTGATCGGTGCGCGACGGGTGAAGAAAAACGCCCGCAGGCGTTTTAAATTAATAGTTTAAAAGAATAGCAGTTAATGCTGTCAGCGTCAGCCGGATCTCAGTTGAGCGTATTAAACACGCGCGCCAGCCGTCCGGTGCCTGCCGCGTTGACCGGCGACTCATTGGCAGCGACAAAGCAGGATTCACCCGGCTTCAGCACCAGCTGTTGTCCGGACTTCTCAATTATCGCCTGACCTTCAATGCAGAACAGCAGGGCCGCGCTGTTTTGTGCCAGCGTTTGCGGCGCAGCGGAAAGCCCATGAATGGCAAAGGCAAAGTCCTCTACCGGAATCGGGAAGTTCAGGGTTTCGCCGTCGCGCTGCGGCTGCGTTAGCAGCGTCGCGGCCGGTTTTGCCTGAAACTTCAGGTTAGCCAGCAGTTCCGGGATATCGATGAACTTCGGCGTCAGACCGGCGCGCAGCACGTTATCGGAGTTCGCCATCACTTCCAGCGCCACACCTTTCAGATAGGCGTGCGGCGTTTCGGCAAACAGGAACATCGCTTCGCCGGGCTGCAGGGTAATAACATTGAGCAGCAGCGGCGAAAACAGACCGCTGTCATCCGGATAATCGATGGCGATAGATTTGATGGTCTGCCACGGTTCGCCTTCACGCCCATTGAGCGCCGATTTCAGTACGCCGATGGCGCGCGATTTGGCCTCGTCTTGCAGCGACAGCAGCGTGGCGAACAGTTTTGCCAGATTGGCTTCATCAGTGTTTTCGAGGAAGTGAGCGATCTGCGGATGCGCACCGGCCACCGGCTCCAGCAGCGAGACAATCTCATGCAGCTCACGGAAACCGTTCATCGCCTGGAAGGGTGTCAGCGCATACACCAGCTCGGGCTTGTGATTAGCATCTTTATAGTTACGTTCGGCAGCGCTCAGCGGAATGCCCGCGGCATTTTCACGCGCAAAACCCTGTTCGGCAGCGGCTTTGCTGGGGTGCACCTGAATCGACAGCGGCTGATCGGCGCACAGCACTTTAAACAGGAACGGCAGCTCGCCGAAACGTTCAGCCACCGCTTTGCCGAGCATGGCGACTTTGTCGGCATCAATTACCTCACGCAGCGAACGCACTTCGCCGTTGACCTCAACGGTAGACGGGCTTTTCGGGTGCGCGCCCATCCACAGTTCCGCCATCGGCAAACCTTGTGGATTTTCGATGCCATAGAGTTCGGTCAGCGCAGTTTTGCTGCCCCACGCGTAATTTTGCAGCGAATTGTTCAATTTTTGCATCGTTTACCCTTAATAACCGTAAGTAAATAGGCTTATTAAAGCAGAAAGTGCCATAGAAAATACACGAACAAGTGCAATAAAGGCGATAGGCTCGCATAATGTTAAATTCTTGTATGTGACAATCTTGCTCGCTCAACGGCGTCGCGGGAAGGCGTTTAAAGCGGAAACCTCAAAATCTGAGCTAAGGAGACGTAGTCATGGCAGCCAATCGCATTGAAAAAGACTCAATGGGACCGATTGAAGTACCGGCAGATAAGTTGTGGGGCGCACAAACCCAGCGTTCGCTGGAACATTTCAAAATCTCAACCGAGAAAATGCCCGTGGCATTGGTGCATGCGCTGGCGCTGACCAAGCGCGCGGCGGCGCAGGTGAACCAGGATCTCGGCTTGCTTCCGGCCGATCGTGCCCAGGCGATTCTCAAAGCCGCCGACGAAGTGCTGGCCGATAAGCACAGCGAGGAGTTTCCGCTGGCAATTTGGCAGACCGGCTCCGGCACCCAGACCAACATGAACATGAATGAAGTGCTGGCCAACCGCGCCAGTGAAATTCTTGGCGGCGAGCGTGGCATGTCGCGTCTGGTGCACCCAAATGACGACGTGAATAAAAGCCAAAGCTCCAACGATGTGTTCCCCACCGCCATGCACGTGGCCGCGGTCATCGCCGTGCGGGAGCAGCTGATTCCGCAGATTCACGTGCTGAAAAAGACGCTGAGTGAAAAATCCGACGCCTTCAAAAATATCGTCAAGATTGGTCGTACCCACTTACAGGATGCGACACCGCTGACGCTGGGTCAGGAGATCTCCGGCTGGGTGGCGATGCTTGAGCACAATCTCAAACACATTGAGAACAGTATTCCGCACGTAGCGGAGCTGGCGCTGGGCGGCACCGCGGTCGGGACTGGCCTGAATACCCATCCGGAATACGCGGTTCGCGTCGCTAAAGCGCTGGCCGATTTGACCAAACAGCCGTTTGTCACCGCGCCGAACAAGTTCGAGGCGCTGGCGACCTGCGATGCGCTGGTGCACGCGCACGGTGCGCTGAAAGGCCTGGCAGCTTCGCTAATGAAAATTGCCAACGACGTGCGCTGGCTGGCCTCTGGCCCGCGTTGCGGCATTGGCGAACTGGCGATCCCGGAAAATGAGCCAGGCAGCTCGATCATGCCAGGCAAAGTGAACCCCACGCAGTGCGAAGCGCTAACCATGCTGTGTTGTCAGGTGATGGGCAACGACGTGGCGGTGAATATTGGCGGCGCGTCCGGCAACTTTGAGCTCAACGTGTTCCGTCCGATGGTGATCCACAACTTCCTGCAATCGGTGCGTCTGCTGGCCGACGGCATGGACAGCTTCAATCACCACTGCGCGATTGGCATTGAACCGGTACGCGAGCGCATCGATCAGCTGCTGAACGAATCGCTGATGCTGGTGACGGCGCTGAATACCCATATCGGCTACGACAAAGCGGCGGAAATCGCCAAGAAAGCCCATAAAGAAGGCCTGACGCTGAAAGGCTCGGCGCTGAAGCTGGGCTATCTGACCGAAGAGCAGTTCGATGAGTGGGTGCGTCCGGAGGAGATGGTGGGCAGCATGAAGCAGTAAACCGCTGTTAAAAACTGGCAGACGTAGCACCCTCGTAGCGGCGCAATTGATTGCGCGATAAATCGCGCCGCTACGGATTGTGCGGTGATTTATAGCTGCCCGCTATACAACACCGGACCGGTTGGCTGCCCGGTTGGCGAGCCGCCGCGCGGTTCAAGGCTGATGGCAATGATGCCTGAGCGGGAAATCGTGCTATTCAACGCCACATCCGTTGCCTTCTGGTTATCCAACAAACCCAATGAAATCGGCGCTTTGCCTGGCGGAATCAGCCACAGCTGCAAACTGTTGTTATCGGCGATGGTCACGGGATGTAACGGCGTCAGGCTCAGCTGCGCCAGTTTGCTGTCCGCGCTGACCACCCATTGCTGTTGATGCTGGGCGTCGTTCAGTACCGTCAACGGTGTTAACGTCGGCTGCTGCAGGAACAGTGAGGCGAGCAGGGCGAACGCCGCGACACTGGCAGCCGCCAGCCAGCCCGCATAATGGCGTTTGGGTTGAATGACGCGTTGCTCGGGCAAACTCAATGTAATCTTTTTCCACACCTTTTCCGGTGGCGTGACGGGCGCAAGCTGATTATCCAGGCCCGCTAGCAGGGCTTGCCAGCGCGCAACATTAGCCGCGAGCGCGGGCTCGTTTCGCAACCTGCGTGCAAAGCTCAAACGCGCCAGCCCACTCAAGGTGCCCAGCGCATACTCAGCTGATAAGGCATCATCGCGTTGTAATTTATCGTTCATAGGCCCACACACTCCCGCAGATGCTCCAGCGCGCGGCGAATCCAGCTTTTTACCGAGCCAACCGGCTGTTGCAGCCAGGCGGCAATATCACTGTGGGACATCCCCTGATAATAGGCGAGCGTGATGCTTTGCTGCTGTTCGCTGCTCAGATGGCCAATGCAGTGTCGCAGGCGATCGGCTTGTGCCGGATCGTGCAAGTTATTCTGTTCGTCTTCGCTGGTGATTGGTAGCAGGTCGCTAAACTCTTCTGCCTCCAGCGTCAGGCGCGCCTGTCCGCTGCGTAACCCGTCAATGCAGCGATTGCGCACAATGTGCGTCATCCACGTCATCGGCGCGCTCAGGGCAGCATCGTAAGAGGCGGCGCGGTTCCAGATGGTGAGGTAGCAATCGTGCAGCACCTCTTCCGCCCAACCTTGCTGACGCAGCATGCGCAGGGCGAGGGCGAACAGGTGCGGCGACGTAAGTCGATACAGTTGCTCAAACGCGCGGCGATCGCCTTTTGCGATCGCCGGCAATAAGTTGTCTAACCGTTCTGCAAGCCTGTTATCCATCATCTTCCCGGTTGGCTAAAATGCCCAATCCGAGTATAGGCAATTACTTAGGCATCAAGACGGTATCAATCACATCAATCACACCATTTTTCTGATTGACGTCATAAGTGCTGATATTCGCCACATTGCCTTGACCATCTTTCAGCTGAATATTGTGCGGGCCATTATTCATAATCCACAACGGTTGGCCGTTGACGGTTTTCAGCTCGGCATGTCCGCCACCTTGCTTAATTTTTTTCTCCAGCGCTTTCATGTCGTATTTACCGGCCACCACATGATAAGTCAGGATGCTGGTCAACTTCGCTTTGTTCTCCGGTTTGACCAGGCTATCAACGGTGCCCGCAGGCAACTTGGCGAAGGCCGCATTGGTTGGCGCGAAGACAGTAAACGGACCTTTACCTTCGAGGGTTTCCACCAAACCCGCCGCTTTAACAGCAGCAACCAGCGTGGTGTGATCTTTGGAGTTCAGCGCGTTTTCAACGATGTTCTTTTGCGGATACATCGCTGCGCCGCCGACCATCACGGAGTCATCATTCATGGCGGCAAATGCACCTGCGGTGAACAGTAAAGTGCTGGATACGACTGCAATGCTCATTAGCTTTTTCATCATAAATCCTCGTAGTAGGGAGCGAAGAAGTTGCTCACACTCTGATATACGAGGGCAGCCTGCGAATTGGATGCAGCGATTTAAAAATAAATTTTACGCCAGCCGATCGCTCCACAAATGCAGGCGCGGAATGATCAGATGCAGCGGCTCGGCCAGCGGTTTATGACGCCAGGCAACGTTATCGGCATCGTAGTTCAGCAGTTCTCCCAGAATCGGCACCTGCGTGCGATCGCGGCACAGCACCAGCAGCGGAGAAGGGCAGGCAAGCTGCACCTGTTTCTTCTCGCTGGCGCGCCATACGCGGGCAATCGGCTGCACCTTCACCGGACGCTTGATTTTCAGCTTCGCACCGGCTGGCAACGCGAGGATTGCTTCCAGCTCTTGCTGCACTTTCTCCGCCCACTGTTCCCGCGTCCACGGTGCCTGCGCACGATTGGCCTTCAGGCTGCGCTCCAGCTGTTCTACCACCGCATCACGCGTGACGTTTTTGATGATGTTTTTATTCGCCCAGCCAAAGCGCAAACTGTCCGGCGCGTTGAGCAGCGTGACGCTGCGGTAGGCGTTAAGCGTAATTAACCCGCGCAGATGCTGGTGGACGAACTCAAAGCGCGCCTCGCTCGGCAAGCCCGACTCCACGGTGATCAGCTGTTCCAGCCGCTGCTTCAAAGTATTAATCTCGGCAACCTGCTGCGTAATCTGCGCATGCACATCGCCGTCGGCTTCAATGCAAATCGCGCCCGGCAAGCGCACGGCGGCTTTGGTGCTGAGCTTTTCCGATTGATGCTGCATAAACAGGCGGCAGTAATGCATTAGCGCCATGTCGCGTGCCGTTTTACCAAGATGCTGCGTCACCGCGATGCGTTCAATTTCATCATGTTCGCGGCCTTTCTCGATTTCCGGCAGACTAAACACGCGCGCAATCAACAGCGGTTGCTGCTCAATGTGTTGACGTAACGCGCCCAATCCCGCCTCCAGCGCATTAACGCATTCGTGCAGATCGGCAACCAAATCATAACGAGCCATAAAACGCCTCCATAGTTACAACATGCTTTCAGTGTACTGGCTTGGGTGCCGGTCTGCCAGCATTGCGCAGGGATTTTGTTAAGCAGGGAAACGTGGGATTTTTCAAGCTGGATGAACGTGTTATAACAATGCTTTGCCTGCTAACGGAATAATGTTGTGAAGCCTCAGCCAAAGCCACCTGCCGCCGCCATAGTTACGCTTGGCGTAGTACAAATCCTGTCGTGGGGCGGATCCTTCTATTTGATGGCGGTGATGGCCAATCCGATCGTGGCGGAAACCGGCTGGTCGCAGCAATGGGTGTATGGCGCGCTATCGCTCGGCATGCTGATTTCCGGTTTGCTGGCGCCGCTGAGTGGGCGACTGATTTCCCGCTCCTATGGCCGCGCATTGCTGGCGGCGAGCGGGGCGGTGATGGCGATCGGTCTGGTGATCATGGGATTAAGCCACAATCTGCCGCTGTTTCTGTTTGCCTGGCTGATTATCGGCGTAGGTATGGCGATGGGCCTGTACGATGCGCTGTTTGCCACGCTCGGCACGCTCTATGGCGGCCAGGCACGCGGCGCGATAACCGGCATTACGCTGATTTCTGGCTTCTGTACCACTATCGTGTGGCCGGGCACCGCGCTGCTGATTCACTGGCTGGATTGGCGTAACGCCTGTTTTGCCATTGCCGGATTGTTATGTGTTTCAGTGTTGCCCGCCTATCTCTACGCGCTACCCGCGCCAGAAGCGAAAATCGCCGCCGCTAAGGTAAAACCGACCGCGCAGGGCGACGAACTGGCACCGACACTGTTTTGGCTGCTGTGCAGCATTTTCACGCTCGCATCGGTGATCATGACGGCGATTTCGGTGCAGCTGATCACCCTGCTGCAGGCCAGCGGCCACACGCTGGCGTCGGCGCTGGCCATCAGTGCGATTCTCGGTCCGTGTCAGGTGGCATCGCGCATCGTAGACATCGCCTTCAAGCGCGGTCACCCGATCTGGACCACCTTTTTCTCGGTGGGATTGGTGGCGCTCGGCTTGTTGCTGCTGGCGTGTTATCCGCAGTTTGCGGTGCTCAGCATGGTGCTGTACGGTGCTGGAAATGGTTTGCGTGCCATTGTGCGGGGAACTTTACCGCTGGTGATGGTCAAACCAGAGGCCTACGCGATTGTGGTAGGGCGCATGGCGCGTCCCGCCTTAATTGGTCAGGCCTTGACGCCGCTGGTTGGTGGCTATGTGTTTCAGCACCTCGGTGCCAGCGCCACGCTGTGGTTGTTATGCGTTCTGGCGTTGATTAACGTGCTGTTGGTCGCGCTTTTGCAGCAGAAATTGCCGCAGGCCAGCCCACAGTCGGAAAGGGGAGTGATAAACTAAGCAGCCTGTGCGCTTCTGCCCGATTAAATGGGGAATACGTGCCTGGATCACGGGCGTTGACTTCTAAAAAGCAACAGTGTTTGTTATATTTATTGCTCATTGATTACTCATTGTCGCGGCATAAAAACAACAAGATAACCGCAACTCAGGATATTGAAATGCTTGATTACCGCTTCCCGACAGCTTTGCAGATGGTTTTGAGCGTAGCGATGGCGGAGCAACTGGGCAAACGCTCGACCAGTGCCATATTGGCGTATGGTCTTGAAGCGAACCCCAGTTTCATTCGGAAACTTATGGTTCCGCTCACGCGTGACGGCATCATCGTCTCAACGCTTGGCCGCACCGGTTCCATTCATCTGGGTCGCCCGGCCGCCGAAATCACACTGCGCGACATTTATACTTCTGTGATTGAAGATAAAAAACTCTGGGCGTCACGTCCCGACGTGGCACCGCGTTGTCTGGTCAGTGCCAACCTGTGTTGGTATTTCAAATCGATTGCTGAAGAGGCTGAAGAAGCGTCGCTGAAAGTGCTGGAAACCCGCACCGTAGCTGACGCGCTGGCCGAACTGAAGCATAACGACACCAGCAACTGCGAAGAGTTGCCCGATCTCGAACTCGCCGACCTGTGTAAAAAAGGCCGCTAAAACCACTCTCATCCGTAAGGGCGTCATTCATGACGCCCTTTTTTATTGCCTCAATCTGCACGCAAAAAAAATCCGGGCACATCGGCCCGGATTGTTCATTTCACCTAAAACCCTTACACAGTTTGCACTTCCGCCTGTGGTTGCTTGCGCGTCACCAGCTTACGCAGCGTCACATAGAACACCGGCGTCAGGAACAGGCCAAACAGCGTCACGCCCAACATGCCGGAGAACACGGTAATCCCGGTTACGCCGCGCACTTCTGCGCCCGCACCTTCGCCAAGAATCAGCGGGATGGTACCGGCGATAAAGGCAATCGAGGTCATAACGATCGGACGCAGACGCAGACGACAGGCTTCCAGCGCTGCATCGACAATGCTCTTGCCTTGCATCTCCAGCTCGCGCGCAAACTCGACGATAAGAATCGCGTTCTTACACGCCAGTCCCATCAGCACTACCAGCCCAACCTGCACAAACACGTTGTTATCGCCACCGGTCAGCCACACGCCGACCAGCGCCGAGAGCATAGTCACCGGCACAATCAGGATCACCGCCAGCGGTAGCGTCCAGCTTTCATACAGCGCCGCCAGCACCAGGAATGCGAGTAGGACCGCGACCGGGAAGACGATCAGCGCGGTATTGCCCTGCGTTGATTGCTGATAGCTTAGGTCGGTCCATTCAATGTTCATGCCGTTCGGCAGCACCTGCGTCGACATATCCTCCAGCTTCTGCATCGCCTGCGCCGAAGAGAGCACGCGCGGATCGGCATCACCAATCAGGTCAGCCGCCGGATAGCCGTTATAGCGAATCACCGGATCCGGGCCGTATGTAGTGGTGATATTCACCATACTGCCAATCGGCACCATTTCGCCGCGATCGTTGCGGGTACGCAGGTTACCGATATCCTGCACGCTATCGCGGAAATCGCCATCCGCCTGCGCCATCACGCGCCAGGTGCGACCAAACTTATTGAAATCGTTGACGTACGACGATCCGAGATAGGTTTGCAGCGTGCTGAACAGTTCGGTCAGCGACACGCCTTGCGCTTTGGCTTTATCCCGATCCACCTGCACATCCAGCTGCGGCACGTTGGCCTGGTAGGATGAAATCGGGAACATCATGCCCGGCGTCTGCAACACCGCACCGGTCAGGGTGTTGATGGCGGTTTGCAGCGCACCGTAACCGAGCCCCGCGCGATCCTGCACATACAGCGAATAACCCGAACCTTGTCCCAGACCTAAAATCGGCGGTGGCATAATCGAGAAGCCAAAGCCTTGCTGGATTTTCGAGATCTTAGCGTTGATCTCAGCATTAATTTCCGCGGCGGTGCGCGTACGTTCACTGAACGGCTTCAAACCGAAGAACACCGTGCCGGTATTCGGCGTGTTGGTGAACTGCAACGCGTTCAAACCGGGGAAGGCGACCGAATAAGCCACGCCTTCGGTGTTCATGCCGATTTCGCTCATCTTGCGAATCACTTCATCGGTACGCGCCAGCGACGAACCTTCCGGCATCTTCACACCGCCAATCAGGTAGAGCTTGTCCTGCGTCGGAATAAAGCCGCCCGGCACGGTATGGAACATAAAGCCCGCACCGGCCAGCAGCAGCACGTAGACGCCGAACACCGCGCCACGACGACGCAAGGTTTTACCCACCAGCGATTCATAGCCATCTGAACTGCGCTGGAAGAAGCGGTTGAACGGACGGAACAGCCAGCCGAGCAGGCGATCGATAATGCGCGTCGGCATATCCTTTGCGGCATCATGTGGCTTCAGCAGCAGTGCTGCCAGCGCCGGTGACAGCGTCAGCGAGTTGATGGCGGAAATCACCGTTGAAATGGCAATCGTCACCGCAAACTGCTTATAGAACTGACCGGTCACGCCGGACAGGAACGCCATCGGCACGAACACCGCACACAGCACCAGCGCGATGGCGATAATCGGCCCGGACACTTCCCGCATCGCCTGATGCGCCGCCGCCGTCGGCGACAAGCCTTGCTCGATATTACGTTCGACGTTCTCCACCACGACAATGGCGTCATCCACCACGATACCGATCGCCAACACCAGCCCAAACAAACTTAAGGTATTGAGCGAGAAGCCGAGCAGATAAAGGATGCTGAAGGTACCGACCACCGAAACCGGCACCGCCAGTAGCGGGATAATCGAGGCGCGCCAGGTTTGCAGGAACAGAATCACCACCAGCACCACCAGCACAATCGCTTCGAACAGCGTTTGCACCACGGCACGGATCGAGTCACGCACGAATACCGTTGGGTCGTACGGCGCGGCCCACTGCACATCGTCCGGGAAACGGGTGGCCAGTTCGGCCATTTTGTCGCGCACCGCATTTGACAGATCGATGGCGTTGGCGCCCGGTGCCTGGAAGATACCGATGCCGACCGCATCTTTGTTGTTCAGCTGTGAACGCAGCGCGTAGCTGCCAGAACCCATCTCGATGCGCGCCACGTCACGCAGGCGCACCAGCGTGCCGTCGTCAGCGGTTTTCAGGATGATATTGCCGAACTGCTCTTCGCTCTCAAGACGACCCTGGGTGTTGATCGACAGCAGAAAATCGCTCTGTTTCTTCAGCGGCTCCGCGCCAAGCTGGCCGGCAGACACCTGCACGTTCTGCTCCTGCATCGCGCTGACCACATCGGAGGCGGTCAAGCCACGTGCCGCCACCTTATTGGGATCGAGCCAGACGCGCATCGCGTATTCACCGGCACCGAAGATCTGAATCTGACCGACGCCTGGCAGGCGCGCCAGTTCATCCTTCACCTTAAGGGTGGCGTAGTTACGCAGATAGAGGGAATCGTACTTGCCGTGCGGCGAGAACATGTGCACCACCAGCGTCAGCGTCGGCGACATCTTCTGCGTGGTGAGGCCGAGTTGGCGCACCTCTTCCGGCAGACGCGCTTCAGCCTGCGCCACGCGGTTCTGCACCTGAACCTGCGCCTGATCCGGATCGGTGCCCGGACGGAAGGTCACGGTGGTGACCAGCACGCCATCGGAACCCGCCACGGATTTCATGTACATCATGTTTTCTACCCCGTTTATGGCTTCTTCCAGTGGCGTCGCCACAGAATCTGCAATCACTTTGGGGTTGGCACCGGGATATTCCGCGCGCACCTGCACGCTCGGTGGCACCACGTTGGGATATTCACTGATCGGCAGCAGCGGAATGGCGATCAGTCCGGTGGTAAAGATCAAAATCGACAGCACCGCGGCGAAAATCGGTCGGTCGATAAAAAAGCGGGAGAAATCCATAAAAGGCAGTCTCGAAGGTTATTGAGCGGAGCGCATCGCCACCGGTTGGGCGTTCACCGGCATGCCAGGCATAAAGACTTTCTGCAAGCCGTTAACGATCACCTTGTCGCCGGGCTTCAGGCCTTGCTGCACAATACGCAGACCATCGGCTAACTCGCCGGCCTGAATATCGCGGCGCTGGGCTTTACCTTGCGCATCGACCACGTAAACGTACTTACGATCCTGATCGGTGAGCACGGCTTTATCATCAATCAACAGGGCGGTGAAGTCGGCGCGGCCCGGCAAGCGCACGCGCGCAAACAGGCCCGGTGTGAACTGACGCTGCTGATTATCCAGCGAGGCGCGCATGCGGATGGTGCCGGTGCTGGCGGTCAGCTGGTTATCGAGGAAATCCACGGTGCCGCGATGCGGAAAACCCTCTTCGCCGGTCAGCGCTACTTCTACCGGCAGCGACCCGCGATTTTCGCCTTTACGCGCCATCGCCTGATAATGCAGATAGGTGGCTTCATCGACGTCGAAGTAGACGTACATGCGATCCTGCGATACCAACGTGGTCAGCACGCTGGCGCTATCACCGGCGGTCACTAAGTTGCCGGTGGTGATCATCGCGCGGCTGGCGCGACCTTCAATCGGCGCGGTAACGCGGGTGAAATCGAGATTCAGCTGCGCCATATCCACCGCCGCCTGTGCTGACAGCACGCTGGCCTGCGCCTGATTAGCCGCCGAGCGACGCTGTTCCCACTCTTCGCGTGACACGACATTGGTGCCGATCAGTTTATCGGTACGCGCCGATTCACTGCGGGCCAGCGTAGCCTGGCTACGCGCGTTAGCGAGTTCGGCCTGCGCCTGCTCAAGCGTGGCGCGGTAGGTGCGATCGTCAATGGTGAACAGCACCTGACCTTTTTTCACCTCATCGCCTTCGCGATAATTAACCTGATCGATATAGCCCGAAACGCGCGGCCGCAGCTGCACGCTCTGCACCGCTTCGAAACGGCCATTGAAGCTATCCCATTGGCTGACTTTCTGCTCTACCACCTGCGCGACACTTACTTCGGGCGGTGGCGGCGGGGCGTTTTGCGCCACACCGCGATCGCAACCGGCCAGCAGGCTTCCCAGCAATATCACTCCTGACAGGCTTACCGCCCATTGAACCCTGTACGTTTGCAGATGCATTGTTGTTATTCCGCTTTGGTGAAAATGAAAGGAGACGTACGAAAAATCTGCAACTTTTATGATTGCATTAAAACGCCACGAGTGTAGGCTTGCTCAAACTGCATCTGCAAGAATATCTGATACACTTTATGTGCGGTTTTGATCATTACGTTGCAGAAGGATCAAAGCCCCTACGCGCAGTGCGGCATTTAATGCAATAATAAAACTTGCATTAACTGGCATAGTCGTTCAACCTTAAAGTGTAATTGCAACTGATACTGATACTGTTCGCAACGGCGACCGGAGAAAACGAGATGATGACCACCGCATTTATTCACGATTTGATCGACTGGATTGACAACAATATTGAAACGCGTCTGGATCTGGATACCGTAGCGGGGCGCGCCGGTTATTCGAAATGGCACCTGCAGCGTATGTTCAAAGAGCACACAGGTTTGCCTCTGGGCGAATACATCCGTGAGAAGAAGCTGAAGAAGTCAGCGGATCGCTTGACCACCAGCAATGAACCGATTCTTAACGTAGCGATTTCACTCGGTTTCGACTCGCAGCAGTCGTTTAACCGCAGCTTTAAACGCCAGTATGGCGTAGCGCCGGGGGCATGGCGTCGTCACGCCGCGCCATCCGCCAGCGCGATGCAGTAAACCCCGCCAGGGCCAGCTTTGCTGGCCCGCGTTTTTCCCTGCCCTAAATCTGTTATTATCGTCGTCCTGTTTTTCAGGATGCCACCATGTCAAAAAAACTCTGGATTGCCTTAATTCTGATCCTGGCCGCGCTGTGGCTCGGGTTGAAACCGCGTTTGTCCGATAAATGGTCAGCTAGCCACCCCGATATTTCGCAGCTCACCGATGCCAACACCGTGGCGCGTTGGGTGCAGCAGCATCACACATTACCCGATCTCTATCTCACCAAAAATGAAGCGCGTCGTCAGGGCTGGAATCCCAGCAAGGGCAACTTGTGTGAAGTGTTGCCGGGCCGCGCGATTGGTGGCGATCGCTTTAGCAACCGCGAAAGAAGGCTGCCGATGCAGGCGGGCAGGCAATGGTATGAAGCTGACGTGAATTACGATTGCGGTCACCGCGACGCCGATCGTCTGCTTTACTCAAATGATGGATTGATTTTCCTCACCACCGATCACTATCGCAGCTACAAACAGGTGCCTTAACCATGTTGACGCTCCATTTTGACTTTGAAAACTTGTCAGATCGCCAGGCGTTTTACCGCGCGCTGGTGCAGCAGAGTGCCTGCCCAGTGGATTTCGGTAACAATCTTGATGCGCTATGGGATTGGCTGACCGGCGGCATGGCGCTGCCGGCCACCTTCTATTTAGCGCATGCCGATGACGCCAGCGTGAGTGCAGAATTCGCGCCGGTGCTGGCGTTACTGGAGGAGGCGCAGCAGCAGTTGCAAGGCGAGCTGCGCCTGGTGCGTGGGGAATAAACTACGCGTGCAGCGGTAACAGCAAAATCGCCAGCATCTGGCGGGCATTCGCGGGCAAATCGCCGCCGCCGGTGTAGCCATTGTTCTCAACGATCACCGAATTCAACCCCACCAGCCAGTCATAGATGTAGTAAGCGGTATGATTGGCGGGCGCGGCAGACAAGCGCGTCAAACGCTGTCCCGGCGAGAAGCTGACGCTCGGTGCAGGCGGACGGGCGAAAATCGTCTGACCGCGATTGACGCGGCTTTCAGGACGTTCGCTCTCCGGGCGCTGTAAAAAGCCCAGCCACGCCACAAAATCTCCCAGCACCGTCATGGCGCGTGAAACCTGACGATCGGTACGCGCTTCATGGGCGCTGGCCTGCGCATCCGGCTCGTTAAGCGCGCTTTGCAGTTTGCTCAGCACCTTGAGACGGAAGCTAGCGGTTATTAACTCTTCCACCAGCATCTCCAGCGTCGGCTTATCGACGTTGAGCAGCGCCAGCAGGCTGCGGCTCTCCGGCAACTGACGCAAGTGCTCCAGCCACAGTGCAAACACCTGCTGCGGGAACTGCTGATCGCGCTGACCGCCCGAACTGCGCGGCTCAGCGGCAGCGACCGGCTCATCTTTAAACAGATCGAACTCGAAGCCGATGCCGAAATAGCTCTGCTCAGCGGCCGCGGTTTTGGCGCTGTGCTGAATGTGATGGCTGCTGCTCTGGCTCAGCCACAGCTGACGCACCGCTTCACGCGACGGCTGCAAACGCTCCAGCAGTTCGCCGTGCAAACCGGTGCGATGTTGCAAGCATTTTAGCAGCGTATCGGAAATCGCCTGCTTGCGAGCTGCCTGTTCTGGCGTGGCGCTGGATTCGGTCCACGGCTGCAAACGTTCCACCAGCTTGTGCTGTAGCGCGCTGAGCTGCAACGCTAAACGCTCACGGCGCGCTTCCGGCTGCATCTCATCCTGCAACCAGCTGCCCATGCGATCGACGCCCGCGCGATCCAGCGCCAGCATCGAACCCCAACTCTGTCCCGGCTGACCAATCTGGCGTTGCACCGCTTCATCAACGTTAATCTGCTGCTGCTGATAGCGCGCATCATGTGGCGTGATCGCCCAAATCAGACGCGGCTTCTCACCGCTGGCGGCGATGGTTTGATGTATGTGCCACTCGCGCAGCGCGCTGGCGGCGACATCGGTGTCGTGACGCTGGCTGGCGGCGGTACAGATCAGCATCAGATCAATGCCCTGACGCGCGGCGTACAGGCCCGGCAGCAGTGCGCGTTTCTGTTCCAGCAGCGTGGCGCGCATCGGATCGCGTTTGCGCATCTGGGCCAGTTCATCCTGTTGCGCGCGATCGGCTGGCGTGCCCGGTGCAGGTAGCTCCAGCATATCCGCATCATCGTACAGCGCCTGACGCGGCGTGGAGCTGAGCGGCAAGGTGATCTCCAGCGTCAGCAGCGACAGCAATCCCAGCGGAACATGTTGCGCTTTCCCCACGCGATTGGCGACGATCGGACACACTTCGATCATCTCCTGCCAGTCGGCATCATTGCCAATCAGTTTTTCTGCTGGCAGCGCGGCATCATCCACCAGCATGCTGAGCGGCGCTAACACGCGCGGCGCATGGCGCAGCTGGTGGCGCAAATGCATCAGGCTGCGCAGGCTTTCGTTCAAGGCGTTCTGTCCCGGCCACAGCAGGGCAAACAGCTGCACGCGGTCGTCCACGTTGAGCCACGGCGCCAGCGCTACCGCCTGCGGCCAGAAGTGACGATCGAGAATCTCGGCATGACGATGGTGACGACGGCTCCACGCCCATAGCGTGATCAGCGCATCGCTATCGAGGCCAGGCTGCGCTTCATCCTGACGGTGGCGCTGCAAACGCTGCAACGCGGCATCGATCTGCGCCGTGTCCGGCTGCAGTTCGGTGTTGGCACAGGCCAGCATCAAACGAATCAGTTCCACTTCGCTCAGCAGCGTCATCTCCAGCGGCCAGGCGTTGGATTGCGTTTCACGCTGGTGGCTGAAGCGGGTGGCGATGGCGAAATCGAGATTGCCGGGATTGATGTTCTGGAAATAATTTAGGGTTTTATCGCCAAGGCGCGCAATTAACTGGCCCTGGGCATCACCGACCATCTCACTCAGCAGCCAGGCTTTGCCCGCCTGCGACTGGCCAAACAGCGCCAGCGTCACCGGACGCGCCAGCTGGCGCGCCAATGCATGGCTCTCCACGCGCGCGCGGCGCAGCTGCAGCGTCAGAGTTTCAGCTTCCATTGCCAGACGCGGCGTGTGCGCCTGATGGGTTTCCACCCAGTTCAGCGCGCCATCCAGTGTTTCCTGCATCAGGCTAAGACGTTTCGCGGGCGTAACCGGCGAGGCTTTTTTGGCAGTTCTCATCGTTTGCAGACGCTCCCGCTGTCGATCCAATATTGCGCATTCGCGTTGCCGGTAGCAGAAAGCGTGTTCAGTTTCAGACTCAGTTGCTCCAGCGGCACACGCGTGCCGTCATCCATGCGCGCATCGCTCAGCACCAAACGCTCCGGGCCGAGATTAGCCGGGCCGGGCTGCACCGCCAGCTTAATGCGCAGTACGCTTTCGCCGGCAACCTGACGCGCCAGCGTCGGGTCCACAATGCTCAGGCTATACAGCGGCGAGGCCGGCCAGCGATCGTTCTCCAGCTGGCGGAAGCCGAGGCAAACGTTGCCGCGAATGCGGAAGCTGCTTTTGCGATCCAGCGCGAAGCTGCTGCTGTCGAGATCGATCTCGCTGTAACACAGATTATCGTCGCTGAGCGCCGAGGTCTCATCCAGCACGCCGAGATAGCGAATGGTGGAGTACGGTTCGAAATCACCGGCGCGGAACCAGAAGCTGCTGAGGCGCAGATCGAGCGCCAGCAGGCACAGCATCGCGCCGACTGCGGCGGTGGATTTCGGGTTATCAATGCGGCCCTGCTTGTTGAACGGATACCAGTCGCTGGTGTGATAGCCTTCCAGCGACAAAATACGGCTGCCCGGCAGCGGTTGCAGATGTCGCACCAGCGCCTGAATGCCAGGGAAGCGTGACGGACGACCGGTGAGCAGCAGCACATCGCACTGATACAGCGACACCACTTCACACATCGCGCGCAGCGCCGGAATGATCGCCATACGGTGTTGCAGGAACTCGCCGTGCAACTGCGCCATGCTGACCACCAGCGGCACTTCGAGCAGATCGAATCGGCTGTCGCCGCCGAGCGTGCGCTGAATTTCGCCATTCACAAACGCCAGCACGCTGCTGGCCGGTTTTTGCGGCACCAGCTCGCCGAACAGCGCGTTGATCTCGCTATGGCTGTCGAGCGGATCCCAATTTTCATACTGCTCCAGCACCGCCTGCGCCAGCGGAATAAACAGCTGTAGCGTCACTTGCTGACGCAGCGTGGCTTGTCCGTCCATGCGGCTGTCGTGACCAAACAGCTTGTTCATCAGCGGTTCGGCCAGCTGCAAACCGGCTTTCTGCAAGCTCTGCTGCAACGCTGGCAGAATCCACAGCTGAATCACGTCCAGCAGAATATCGTCACCGGCGACTTTGAAACCTTCGCGGAACAGTAAGCGCGGGGTGATTTTGACGTTGTTGCCCTGGCCGTCATCGAGGCGATATTGGGTAATGGCTAAATCGGTGGTGCCGCCGCCGATATCAATCGAGGCGATGCGCAGGCTTTTACCCGGCAGCTCGTCAACTTCACGCGGACGATCCGGGCGCGCCATGCTGCTGAAGAAATCTTCTGCGCGGCCGGCAAAGTTGACCTGGGTTTCGTTGAATAGCCACACCATTTGACCACAGGTGGCTTCGTCCCACTCCATCTGCACATCCGGTACCGGACGCAGGCTGTTTGCCTGGCTGGCGGCGGTAAATTCCTCTTCGGCCGGATGCCAGCCCTCGGCTTTCCATACCAGCGCGATGGCTTCCTGCATGCGGCGACGGAAAATCTCACGCTCCGGCTTCGGCATCGCCGACGGCAGCGTCAGGATCACATGACGCAGCTGGCGCGGCGCCTGGCTTTGCGGCATGCGCTGGCGCTGCGCCACGCTGTTCATCTGCATCATCGCCTGCGCCAGCAGTTCGCACAGCATAAAGGTCATCAGCGAACTGCGGCTGTAGCTGGCGGAGAACACCGGCAGACGATCGTCTTCCGCCAGCGCGTGCAGCGGCTGGCCTTCGTCGTTAATCAGTAGGGTGAACGGCAGCGCGGTGGCTTGCGGCTCATCGCTGCTGCCGTTGGCGTTGAAGCGCCAGCCTGGCTGATAGCGCGCTTCATCCCACAAATAGCGGCGCGGACTGGACAAACCGGTGCTGCCTTCGGTGCCGGCACGCAGCAACGCCAGACGGCTGGCTTCCCGGCCTACGCGCGTCAGCGACGGCCACATAAAAGCGTTTTCGCGGCCGCTCTCCAGCGAGAAGTTGGCCTTACCGAAACGGGTTTCAGCAAACTCCAGACGGCTGTCGAACAGCTCGTTGTAAACCTGATGCGGCTCGGAGAGATCGCGCAGCTGCAGCTCGTAGGTTTGACGCAGGCCGCTGCTCTCTTCGGCGTGATCTTCCACCAGAATGCCGCAGGTATGCGAGTTGCCGACGTCGAGAATGATATCGACGTTGACCGCCGGGGTTTGCAGCGAAGTTGCCTGAATATAGATTTCCGCCAGATCGAGCTGTTCGCCCAGCAGTTCCAGCAGGTTGAGATAGTGCGCCTGGTATTCGAATTCACGCAGCGCCTGGTTCAGCTCCTGCTCACGGCGTGATTCCAGCGCATGCACCTGCTGGCTAAAGGTTTCACGCAGCCAGCCATCAACCCATGTATGGTCGAGGAATTCACCCAGCTCGTAGTTGTGCCAGGCGAGGGCGAAACTGACGCCGTTCTGCGCATCGGCTTTGCTTAAACCGTGCTGCTCGCCGCCATCCTGCTCAGACACAATGCGCGTATCAAAGGCGAGGGTGATGCGATGGGTGTTGCCTGCCGCGTCGGGTTGCGCCAGCGGCGCCAGATGCAGACGTGCCCAGTTGTCCGGGCCGCCGATAAAACGACGTCCGCTGGTGCAGCGCAGCACCGGCAGCGGCAGCCATTGATGGGCCAGCAGCTTCAGAGAATCGGCTAACGCGATATCCGTTTCCGGACGCACCACTTCCGCCGAGCCGCCATCTTCCGGATAGAGCAGGAACTTGCCGCTGTTACCGTCGACGTTGAGACGCAGCAGCGGGCCGTTGGCGGTTTGCCGCACGAACTGGCGGCGAGCCTGCAACGCAGGTAAACGCAAACCAAAATCAAGAAACTGCACACCGCTATCTTCAATCAGCGTGATTTTCTGTTTGTCATCGATGAGGGGAGCCAACATGTTTACTTACTCTCACGCTTAATCGTCAACGGGAAGACCTGATCTGCGCCGTATTGCGCAGTACAGCTGGCGATGCCATCACCGGCTTTACACACCAGTTCCGGCATGCGGTAACGCGATTTATCGCTGCAGGTCGCAGTATAGCGGCTGCGCACTTCCATGCTGCCGGCACTGGTCATCGCGGCGGTGACATCGGCTTTACAGCGGATGTTGTCGCCCTGGGTAATGGTGGCGGTGCCTTTGCCGTTGCGGATTTGATAGCGCAGGCTTGGCGGTTTGCCGGTCGGCAGATTGGTTTGACGCAACGTGACGCGCCAGGTGCCGTTAATAAATTTCACCGATCCAACGCGCGCATCTTCGGTGGTCATCACCAAATCATCCGCTTTGGCCGGTTCGGTGTGTTCAGCGACCACCTCAGGCAGCGCGACAGGTGTGGTAACCGGCGCGGCGGCAACGACGGTGGCGGCGGTTTGTGGCAGCGTGGCGGCGAGTTTTTCCGCTTTAACCATCACGGCAGGCGGCTTACTCACCGGCACCGGCACATCCGCAACGCTAATCGCAGCAGGTTGCGGCGCGCTGTGCAGCCAGTAGGCGACGCCCGCAGCCACCAGCGCCGCAACCGGCAACAGCAGCATCAGCGGACGCACGGCAAAGGCGCGACGTGGCGGCGCGACAGGTTCGGGTAGCGGTTCAGGCGCGGGCTCAGCAATGTCCTCAACCGCCGGTTCTTCGGCTTCAGGTTCCGGCTCCATCATCGGTAGAGCAGCGGCAGGCGGCACCTCGATCAGCGGCGCAATTACCGGCGCAACCACCAGCGGAGCAGGTGCTGGCGGTTCCGGCAGCAGCGGCGGCAGCGCATCTTCCAGCGAATCGCGCAGACAGGCCAGCGCGTCATCACGCGAACGCGCCTGTGGATCAACAAAGCCCCAGAAGGTGATCACCGGTTTGCCATCCACCAGATAAACGTACTGCTGATCCGGGAACTGCAACGTTTTGCTCAGCAACGCACCAAACAAGCGCATCGCCGGATTCTCCGCATCGCGTGCACGCAGGCTCAGCGCCTGCAGATCCTGCTGGTTTAGCGTCAGCAGTTCCAGCGCCTGACGGCGCTCATGATCGCTGGCACCCAGCCAGGATTTTACTTTGCCAGTAAACGGGGCGTACCAATCGAGGCGGTCACCGCGCTCGTTGACCTGCGGGATCGCGAGGCAATTGGCCAGCGTGGTTTGGCGGCGCAGGCGCAGGGTTTCACGGATTTGCAGCGCGGACGTCCAGACCGGCTGGCCGTTTTCACCCAGTGCCAGTACCGTGTCCAGATTGCCGCTGCGCAGAAAAGTTTTTGCCACTCGTTGGGCCCTTATCGGTGGTTGTCTGAGGCAGAACAGTGTGTGTTTTTGGCGATGATAGTGATCTTAAGCCAAATGCAGCGAAATCAAACGGCTGATAAAGGGGGAAAAACAGGGCGTTTTTCCCGCGTGCGGAGAAGATTGCTGAAATTTTAAGCGCGGCTGCGCGGGGAAAGGATCACATAGGTCAGCATGCCGCCGAGCAAACCCCAAAAGGCGGAGCCGATGCCGAGCAGCGAAACACCGCTGGCGGTGATCAGAAACGCCACGATGGCGCTGTCGCGCTGATCCGGTTCGGCTAAGGCGCGCTGCAAACTGCCGGACAGCGTAGCCAGCAGCGCGAGACCCGCCAGCGTGGCAATCAACACCGGCGGCAAGGCGCTCAGCATGATGGCGATCAATCCGCCGGTAAATCCGGTCAGCAGATAGAACACGCCCGCCAATGCCGATGCCATCCAGCGGCGCGCCGGATTCGGATCGACATCGTCGCCCATACAGATAGCAGCGGTAATCGCAGCGATACACACCGAAAACCCGCCAAATGGCGACAGCACTAAAGCGATAAATCCGGTCCAGCCGGTGAGCGCAGATACCGGCGGCTGATAGCCGTGCGCCTGCAAGGTGGCGATGCCGGGCGCATTTTGCGACGCCATGGTGACGAGAAAATAGGGCAAACCCACGCCAATCAGCGCCGCCAGAGTAAACTGCGGCATGATGAATTCCGGCCGACTGATCGCCAGCGCATGCGGCGGAAAGTGGATCGATTGCTGGCCGAGCGCCACCAGCACGCCCGCGATCAACGCCAGAATGATGGCGTAGCGCGGCAGCCAGCGGCGGCTCAACAACCACACCAGACACATGCTGCCGCACAGCGCGAAATTGCTCTGCAAACCGCTAAAGGTGCCGATGCCAAATTTCAGCAGAATCCCGGCCAACATCGCGGCCGCCAGCGATTGCGGAATGTGATTCATCAGGCGGGCGAACAGACCGGTGACGCCGCACAACACAATTAACAGGTTGGTGGCGACAAACACGCCCACCACTTCATTCAGCGTCAAACCCTGCACGCTGGTGGCGAGCAGCGCCGCGCCAGGCGTCGACCAGGCCGCGAGGATCGGCAGGCGTGTCCATAGCGATAAGCCGAGCGAGGCCAACCCCATACCTACGCCGAGCATCGACAGCCAGCCGCCAATCTGCGCCGGCGAAGCGCCCGCCGCCTGCGCCGCCTGGAAGATCAGCGCTGCCGTGCTGCTGTAGCCCACCAGCACGGCGATAAAACCCGAAATCAGCATCGGGAAAGAGAAGGCACTGCGTGTGGTGGCGGTGGTCATCAGGTCACATCCGATTGTGCGTTATAACGCACATTGTGGCATGGAGCGTTATAGCGCACAAGTGCTACACTGCGCGCGAGCTTTTCGGGAGAACACATGGAAAATTTGCATCAACATTTGAGTCTGGCGCTGAAACAGCTGCGTCAGGCCAACGGCTGGAGCCTGACGCTGGCAGCGGATCGCACCGGCGTGAGCAAAGCGATGCTCGGCCAGATCGAGCGCGGCGAATCGAGCCCCACGGTGGCGACGCTGTGGAAAATTGCCACTGGCTTTAACGTGCCGTTTTCCTTCTTTGTGCAGGGCAGCGATCAACCGCCGGGCAGCGTGGCGACCTTCAGCGAGCCCAACGCGCAGATGCAGGTTAAGCCGCTGCTGCCGTACGATGCCAGACTGCGTTTTGATCTGCTGGAAGTGACACTGGCGGGTGGCGCGCAGAGTGATTCATCAGCGCATGAAAGCGGGGTGATTGAGCAGGTTGTGGTGCTGGAAGGCGAATTGTTGCTGGGCGTGGAAGGCACATGGCGTCGCTTGCTTTCGGGCCAGGCCAGCCAGTTCGCCGCCGACACGCCGCACAGCTACCGCAATCCTCTCAGCACGCCGCTGCGTTTCCACAGTTTGATTCATTATCTGCAGCGCGCCTAGGATCGCCATGCATGGCGACTACCTAACAATCCAGCACAATTACAAATTGATACGAAGGTAAACTATCCAGTTTGCCTTCGTATTTATATACTCGCGGCTCATCAGTAAGGAGAAGGTGCCATGAGCGACCTCAACAGCGCGGCGGCGTTACTGCGCAGCATCAATGGCAAACTGGCGCGTCGCCTGCGTGAATCGGCGCCGCCGGGCGATCTCACCTGGCCGCAGGTGTCGGTACTCGGCTATCTGGTGCGCGATGGCGCGATGACGGTAACAGAATTGGCTACGCTGGAAGGGGTGCGCACTCAGTCGATGGGCGCCACCGTGGCGAGCCTGCAGACGCTGGGTATGGTGCAGGGCGCAGCCGATCCGCTGGATGGCCGCAAAACCCGCTATCAACCCACCGATGCCTGCCTGAAACTGATTGCTGCCAACCGCGCACAACGTGATGACTGGCTGCTCAACAGCATCGCAACGCAACTGAGCCCGCAGGAACAGCACACGCTGCTGGCCGCGCTTCCCTTACTGCAACGACTTGCCGACCAATAATCCTGAGAGGACTCAACATGGCTTTAACTACCCTTGACGACAACACCGCGCTGATTGTGATTGACCTGCAAAACGGCATTGTTGCGCTGCCGGTCGCACCGTTAGAGGCGCATGAAGTGATTGAGCGCTCAGCGCGTCTGGCCGATGCATTCCGTGGGCAAAAGCGCCCGGTGGTGCTGGTCAACGTTGCGGGCGGCGCGCCTGGCCGTAATGAGCAGCCGAAACACGCTGGCGATTTGCCAGCCGATTGGGCGACGTTGGTGCCGGACCTGGCGCAGCAGCGCGGCGACATCATCGTTACCAAAAAAACCTGGGGCGCATTCCACAACACGGATCTGCACGAGCAGCTGCAGCAGCGCGGCATCACACAAGTGGTGATTTGCGGCATCGCCACCAGCATCGGCGTGGAATCCACGGCGCGTCAGGCGTATGAGCTGGGTTACAACGTCACCTTGGCAACCGACGCCATGACCTGCCTGAATGCCGAAACGCATAAAAACAGCGTCGAGCGCATTTTCCCGCGCCTGGGCGAAACCGGCACTACCGAAGATGTGCTGGCGTTGTTGAAGTAAGGATCATCGTAGGGTGCGCATTCATGCGCACCTGGCTTGCAGGACGCCATGAATGGCGAGCCTACCGTTCCTGCCATGGATTCAGCAACATCACGCCAGTGGTATCAAAATCCCGTACGTTACGCGTGACCAGAATCAGCTCGTGATGAATCGCTGTCGCCGCGATCAGCGCATCGGTATGTGGGCGTTCATCAGGAATATGCAGCTGAGCGCAAAGGCGGGCCACGCCGCTATCAATAGAGAGTGTGCGCCAGGCAAATTCTGTCAGAACCTGCTCTTGATACCAGCGCTGTAAATGATGAGCTTGCTGAGGGTCTTTACGGGCGAACTTAAGGATACCTTTTTCAATTTCCATCAGCGTTAATGCTGAAATAAACATCTCTTCAGCATCAATGCTTTTAGCCCAGGCAATCACCTGAGGATTGGCTTTAGGCGTCCCTGCCTTACGTAATTCTGAAATAACATTGGTATCTAGCAAATAGCGCATTAGAACTCCACATCCCTGTTGATTATGGTCGCACGTTCTGGCTCAAAATCGATATCTACGCCGTCCGGCATGGCGAGTGAATCTACGATGCTTCGGTTTGAACCCGTGAGTTTTTTATACGCTTCAAATGTCAGTAAAACATGTGCAGGATTGCCACGGTCAGTAATATAAACCGGGCCTTCCTCGGCGGCTTTCTTGGCCCGGGATACCTCCTGATTAAAAGCTCGACTGCTGATTCTCGTCACTGTCATCACGACCTCCATGATATGTAGAGATGTTGCTACATAACTATAAAGCAATATGCCGTGCTGGACAATATTCAACCAATAAAAAGCCCCGCAAGCGGCTTGCAGGGCTTCAATATCATCTATCCAACGCGTTTATTTACTGAAACGCATAACTCACCGTCAGGCCCACGCTGTAATTGCGACCCGGCGCCGGTTCGTAATAGCGACCGTTGCTTTCATTCACGATAACTGAACCGATGTAGTTGCGGTCAAACAGGTTATCGACGCGGCCAAATAGATCCAACGTCCAGTTCTGCACCAGCCACTTATAACCGCTGTTCACGCCGACCACGGTATAAGACGGCGCTTTTACGTCATTCTCATCATCCGCCGCGATATCGCTCAGGTAGCGCATATCGGTTCCGGCATACCAGCCTTGGTCGGGCGCGTAAGCTAGTCCGGCGTAAGCCATGTTACGCGCAATGCCGGGAATGCGGTTGCCGTCGCAGCTTTCGGTGCCGCAGGCGTTAGAGCGGTAGCGGGCATCCAGCAAGGTCCATGCGGCTTTGAAGCGCCAGCTCTCGCCGAATTGCTGGTCGAGGCCCAGCTCCAATCCACGACGGCGGGTTTCACCGGCGTTTTTGTAAGTTGAACGTCCATAAGAATTGCCGTTTGAGACAATTTCGTTTTTAGTGTCGGTCTGAAATACCGCAGCAGTTAGCAGGCCATTGCCGATACGTTTTTTGCTGCCCAACTCAACCGTCTCGCTAGTTGCAGGTTGCAGGCCTAAATTGAGACCAGCCTGGCCTTCAGCGCGATACGACAACTCATTCAGTGTCGGTGTTTCGAAGCCGCGACCTGCAGAAACGTAGGCGTTCCAACTGTTATCAATCGCGTAATTCAACGCAGCGGCAGGCAACCAGCGATGGTAGCGGCGATTGCCACTATCATCCAAATCGGTAGAAGTAACGTAATAGTCATTTGAGTCGAAATTCACCGTACTAAAACGCACGCCGGCATCCAGCGACAGTTTATCGGTCAGCTGCCACGCGGTTTGCAGATAAGGATCGAGGTTCCACATCAGATTGCGTTCATTACGACGCATCTCGCCCTGTACACCCAATTCCTCGCCGCTATAGTTCTGATAACCTTTGCGTTTCTCGGTCATGGTTTCGTAGTCGAGCCCGCCGGTGAATGTCACTGGAATGGTGAACAGCGCGTCGCGGTGCGTCCAGCGGGTATCAATGCCCTGATAATGACGCGACAAAGCAATCACGCCGCCGGGATAACCTGCGCGCAGCTGGGTGGCTTTAGGAATGGATTGATACTGCGTGGTTTCACGTTCACCCGCGTACATCATCACGCTCAGGTCGTCGTTTTCACTCATCTGGCGTTGATAGTGCAGGCCCGCTTGCGTTTGATCGACAGTTTTACGAGCGTCATACAAGGTCACGTTGCTGGCGACCTGGCGCGGATTGTCTTTCCATTGTTCGGCGGTTAAGCCGCCCGGGTCCTGCGCTTCAACGTGCACGCTGTTGAACAGCAGCGTCAGGGTGCTGACATCATCGATGCGCACGCCGAGTTTGGCGTTGCCGAGGTTTTTCTGCGCCGAGCTGTGATCGCGGAAGCCGTGCGTGGTAAAGCGCGAGGCGGAAACCGTGTAGTTGACGTCGCCGGCTTGCGTACCGTCGCCGGTTGCGCCGCTGGCTTTAACGCTGTTGCGCCAGCTGCCGTAACTGCCGTACCAGCTGCTGGCTTCCAGCGTGGTGGGTTGCTGTCCGGTTTCGGTTTCAACGTTAATCACGCCGCCCGATGAGTTGCCGTACAGCGCCGAGAAGGGGCCGCGCAGCACGTCGATGTGATCGATGGAGCCGATATCGATGTTGGAAGTTTGTCCCTGGCCGTCAGGCATGGTGGCGGGGATCCCGTCGACGTACATACGAATGCCGCGCAGGCCAAAGGTGGAACGCGAACCAAAACCGCGCACCGAAATCTGCAGGTCCTGCGCATAGTTCTGGCGGTTTTGAATTTGCAAACCGGGCACGCTGCTGAGGTTCTCTGACAAATTGACGCGCGGTGCGGCATGGCGCATATCGTCGCCGGACACCACACTAACTGCCGCTGGCGTATCCAGTTCAGACAGTCCGGATGCGGACGGCGCCGCGCTCACCACCATGGTGTTGCTGGCCGCGTTTGCCGCCAGCGCCGAGACCGGTAACATCGCAGGCAGCATCATCAGCGAAGCCTGTCGCAGTAAAGCTATTTTCATTATGAAAGACCGTAAAAAGGGCGTGGAATGTACCGAATGGAACATTAATGGCGCGTATGTTAATCGTTTTATCATTTGTTTGAAAAGCGTAAATAGTATGACGGATTATTCATCATTGCGGTGTTGAAAATGTTTTTTTATGGCATCTCTGGCTGGCTGCGACAGGGAAATTCTGTCAGTCTGGCGGTTTTGTCTTAAGGCACAAAAGAGAGGGAATGATGAGTCAACAACCTGTGGTCGCGGTATTGGGATTGGGCGCGATGGGGCATGCGTTTGCCGCTAACCTGTTGAAAAAAGGCTTCACGGTGCGCGGCTGGAACCGCACGCGTGCCAAAGGCGAAGATCTGCTGGATGCAGGCATCACGCTGGCCGACAGCGCCGCGCAAGCGGTTGAAGACGCGGATGTGGTGATCGCCATGCTGGCCGACGGCGATACCACGCGTCAGGCACTGAACGACGCCAGCACCGCGCTCAAGCAGGGCGCGACAATTTGCCAGATGGGCACCATCGGCGTGGCCGCCACCGATCAACTGATCGCGGAATTCAAAAGCACGCGTCCGGACGTGGTGTTTATCGATGCACCGGTTTCCGGCACTAAAGCGCCAGCAGAGAATGCGCAAATCCTGGTGATGGCCAGCGGCGATCAGAGCAATGCGCAGGCCGCCGAGCAGGTGTTCGCCGCGATCGGTAAAGGCACGCAATGGCTGGGCGAGGCGGGTGCCAGTTCGCGCATGAAGCTGGTGGTGAATAGCTGGCTGATTGGTCTGATGCAGAGCCTGGCGGAAAGTACGCGTCTGGCGGAAGAGTTTGGTTTCAGCACCGACGATCTGTGGAAAGTGCTGGATGGCGGCCCGCTGGCGGCACCGTACGCCAAAATGAAACTTGGCATGATTGCCAGCGGCGATTTCACGCCGCAGATGCATCTGGTGTGGGCGCTGAAAGACGCCAAACTGGCGCTGGATGCGGCGGGCGATAGCAAACTGCCGGCGCTGGAAAACATTGTGGATGTCTGGCAGCAAGCGGTAGATGCCGGTTACGGCGAGCAGGATCTGGCGGCGGTTTATCAATATCTGAAACGCTAACATGAGTGCGCGGCTCAACTTCGACTTCGCCTATCGTCCGCTGGTGCCCTATGCGCACGATTATGCGCATGGCGACGCGGAGCCGTGGCATCACCACGCTTGCGCCCAGCTGATCCACACGCTGAGCGGCGTGGTGAAAGTGGAAACGCAGCACGGCAGCTGGATTGTGCCGCCGAGTCGCGGCGTCTGGCTGCCGGCGGGGACGCGTCACGCACTGCACATAGTTGGCGCGGTGGCCGCGCGCACGCTGTTTGTGGATCCGCTGGCGCGCGCCGATCTGCCCGCCAGTTGTCAGGTGGTGCAGATTTCGCCGCTGCTGCGTGAGTTGATTGTTAGCGCGCTGGCGCTGCCGGAGCAGTACGTTCCCGGCAGCCGCGCCGAGCGGATTTACGAGCTGATCCTCGATGAGATCCGCGTGATGGACGTGCTGCCGTTTGGTCTGCCGCTGCCGGAAAGCGAGCGGCTGCTGAGTTTGTGCCAGCAGATCCAGCAAGCGCCCGGGGAAAACTGGACGCTGGCCCGCGCGGCTACGCAACTCTGCGTGGCCGAACGCACGCTGGCGCGCCATTTTAGTCGCGAAACCGGGTTACAATTCAGCGACTGGGTGCGCCGCGCGCGACTGAGCGTGGCGTTAACCCGCTTAGCGCAGGGCGATAGCGTGCTGACGGTGGCGCTCGATCTCGGTTATGACAGCCCGAGCGCCTTCAGCGCGATGTTTCGCCGCGTGCTCGGCGTCACGCCAGCGAACTACTTTCCTGCGGCAGAAAAGCGTGCGCTGCGTTGAGCAGCGCCTGCAGTGAAGCGCGTGCCACATCGTTATCAATGCCCACGCCCCATGCGCGTTCACCGCGTGCATTAATGCAGCTGATGTAGGTCACCGAACGACTGTCGCTGCGTTTGCCCAGCGTGTGTTCGTGATAATCCTCAATGGTGATGATTACGTCATAGCGCTGACGCAGCGCGGCAACGGCGGCTGAGAGCAAGCCGTTGCCTTTACCTTCCAGCATCAACTGCTGCGCGCCCTGTTGCAGCCGCGCCTTGAGGCGCGTTTCGCCTTTATCGTCGCTGTGACTTTCCGCTTCCAGCAAACAACGCGCGGGCTGGGTTAAGCCGTAATGCTGGCAAAACAGCTGCCACAGCGCGTGATGGGTCATCTCCTGACCGTGCTGGTCAGTTTGCTGCTGCACCAGACGGCTGAAATCCTGCTGCAAGCCGCGCGGCAGTTGCAGACCGTGATTCTGCTCCAATAGCCAGGCGGCGCCGCCTTTACCCGATTGACTGTTAACGCGGATCACCGCTTCGTAGCTGCAGCCGATATCCAGCGGATCGAGCGGCAGATACGGCATCTGCCAGATTGCTTCTTCACGCTCAGCGCGGGCGGCAAAGCCTTTGCGTATTGCATCCTGATGCGAACCGGAGAAGGCGGTAAACACCAGTTCACCGGCATACGGATGACGCGGATGCACTGGCAGCTGGTTGCAGCGCGTCACCACTTCCAGCACCTGCTGGATATCGCTGAAATCGAGCTGCGGCGCGATGCCCTGAGTGTAGAGATTGAGCGCCAGCGTAACGATATCGACGTTGCCGGTGCGCTCGCCGTTGCCAAACAAACAGCCTTCCACGCGATCGGCACCCGCCAGCAGCGCCAGCTCGGCGCAGGCGATGCCGGTACCGCGATCGTTATGCGGATGCACGCTGATCGACACCTGCGATCGCTGGCTGAAGTAGCGACAGAAAACCTCAATCTGATCGGCATAGACGTTCGGCGTGTTCACTTCGACGGTCGCGGGCAGGTTGATGATCATCGGACGCGCCGGGCCCGGTTGCCAAATCGCCGCCACCGCTTCGCAAATCTCCAGCGCAAACTCCGGTTCGGTAAAGCAGAAGGTTTCTGGCGAATACTCGAAGGTCCACGCGGTATCCTTTTGCGCTTCGCAACGGGCGCGAATTTGACGCGCACCGGCGCAGGCCAGTTCGATAATCTCGGCTTTGCTCTGGCGGAACACGCGCTCGCGGAACAGCGGCGCGGTGGCGTTGTAGAGATGAATAATGGCGTTCGGCGCGCCACGCAGCGCGTCGAAGGTGCGATCAATCAGATCGCTGCGCGCCTGGGTCAACACCTGAATCGCCACATCGTCTGGAATGTGCTTCTGCTCAATCAGCAACCGTACAAAATCAAAATCGGTCTGCGATGCCGCCGGGAACGCCACCTCAATCTCTTTAAAGCCACAGCGCAGCAGCAGTTGCCAGAACTCCAGCTTGCGCGCGCTGTCCATCGGCGTCGCCAGCGCCTGATTGCCATCGCGTAAGTCGGTAGAGAGCCAGCGCGGTGCCTGCGTCAGCTGGCGCGAGGGCCACTGACGATCCGGTAAGTCGATGACCGGAAACGGACGGTATTTTGCAGCGGGTTGCGTGAGCATAACGATCTCCTTGTGATATGGCGTTCAGTCTCGCCCAGCATCGCGTGGCGCGGCTCGCGCATTGCTGACAATCATTCGCGCATAACTGACAACCGGGTTCAGACTCTTGCGCGCACACTCTGTAGCGGCGCGATTAATCGCGTATTTTTCAGGCGACACCGCGCTCCTCCCGACATTGCGCAATAAATTGCGCCGCTACGATAATTGCGGTGATTGCATGCATAGTCTTTATGCGCCACGCGGCATATCTCATGCGAAATCGGCATCGGTCATTTGGCACGCGCGGGTTAGGCTGGAGTTTTGCGCGATGGGATAAAACACAATGAAAAGAGCAGCTTTGGCACTATTGATCGTGGCAGCCAGCGGTGCGGCGACGGCAGAAACCGTGACGCTGCGCATTGCCGATCAAAAGGGAAATATGCACGCCGAAATGGAAGCGGCGCAGCAGTTGAACAACCTCAATTATAAAATCGAATGGGCCGAGTTCCCGGCGGCGGCACCGCTGGCGGAGGCGCTGAATGCCGGTGCGGTGGATGCCGGTATTATCGGCGATGCGCCGCTGTTGTTCTCGCTGGCGGCCGGTTCGCAGGTGAAAGCGGTGGCGGTGAGCAAATCGGTACCCGCAGGATTGGCGGTGCTGGTCAGCCCGGATTCGCCCATCAAAACCGTTGCTGAACTAAAGGGCAAAAACATCGCCACCGGACGTGGATCGATTGGTCACTTTGAGGCGCTCAAAGCGCTGGAGCAAGCGGGCGTCAGCGATAAAGAGGTCAACTGGCGCTTCTTAACGCCGGCGGATGCGCGCATCGCGCTGGCAAACGGTTCGGTGGATGCCTGGTCAACGTGGGATCCCTATACTGCGCTGGCGGAAGTGACCCATACCGGACGTGTGTTGGTTAACGGCGTCGGCCTGTCCAGCGGCAACAGCTTCCTCGCTGCCACCGACGCCGCGCTGAACGATGAAGCCAAACGCGCGGCGCTGCAGGATTACGTCAATCGCTTAGCCGCCGCCGATCGCTGGGCCAACAGCCATGTCGATGAGTACTCGACCACGCTGGCAAAAATCATCGGCTTCCCGAAAGAGGCCGCGGCGAAATCCTTCTCACGCCGCAAATCGCACTGGCAGGGCATTGATGATGCCACCATCGCTCAGCAGCAGGAGACCGCCGATTTCTACCAGAAATACGGTTTGATCCAGAAGCCTCTTGACGTGAAACCGACCTTCTATCACGGCTTAAAGGTTGCGCAGAACTAACCCTTTGTGCGCCCGCATTTGGCGAAACAGCAGCGCGCGCGTAGCATGGCGCCATGTTGTTTCGTCAAAGAACCCCTCATGTTGCTAAAAACCTTCGACGGTCATAACGACCTGCTTCTCAATCTGTGGCTGCATCATCGCGAGGATCCGGCGCAGGCCTTTTTTCACGGCATCGAAAAGGGCCATCTGGATTTTCCGCGCATGCAGCAGGGCGGTTTTGCCGGTGGGCTGTTCGCGATGTTCGTGCCGCCAGCGCGCTATGTCAAAGAGGTCGCGCCGCAGCGAGCGGAGGAAAATCTCGATCCACTGACGATTCTCTGGCAGCAACTCGACATCCTGAAAACGCTGGCGGCGCAATCTGACGGGCGGGCGCGGTTATGTCTTAACACCGCCGATATTGCCGCCTGTCGCGCTGACGGCGTGCTGGCGCTGGTGGCGCATATTGAGGGCGCGGACGGGTTTGATGGCGAGGGTGAAGCGCTTGATGCGTTTTACCTGGCGGGCGTGCGCAGCATCGGGCCGTTCTGGAATCTGCCCAATCGCTTTGGCGAAGGTGTCAGCGGATCATTCCCCAACTCACCGGACAGCGGGCCAGGTTTGACCGAACAAGGTGAGCAGCTGATCGCCGCTGCCAATCGCCATCGCATGCTGATCGATATGTCGCACATGAACGAGAAAGCCTTTTGGGACACCGCGCGCCTGTCAACCGCGCCACTGGTGGCGACGCACTCCAATGCGCACGCGCTCTGCGCGCAGCCACGCAATCTGACCGACGATCAGCTGCGCGCCATCCGCGACAGCGGCGGCGTGGTGGGCGTGAATTTTGGCAACGCTTTTCTGCGCAGCGACGGAAAACGCGACAGCGACACCGCATTGATCGAAATTGTTAAACATGTTGAGCACCTGATCGCGATAATGGGCCGCGATCATGTGGCGCTGGGCTCCGATTTTGATGGCATCAGCGTGCCTGAGGCGCTGAAAGACGTGAGCGGATTACCGCATCTTTATGCGTTGTTGCGTTCGTTCGACTACGATCAAACAGCACTTGAGCAGCTCGCATGGGGCAACTGGCAGCGCGTGTTGCAACAAATTTGGCAGGATTAGCACCATTCCCTTACCGAATCAGGGTTGATCTGCTCGCTACATTGGCGCAACATCTGCGCGCGTACGGATTGCGATGTGATCTAAGTCACAGCCGTAATCCTCTTCAGCAGAGATTTCTCTGCGTTTTTGTTTTATGAGGAAGACCATTATGTGGAAAAAACCTGCGTTTATTGACCTGCGTCTGGGCCTGGAAGTGACTCTGTACATCTCCAACCGCTAAGACTTCTGCCCGCCGTTCGTGCGGGCATTTTGTTTTCTCTCTTTGGTCAACGTTCATGTTTATTAAAGTCCTCGGTTCAGCGGCGGGCGGCGGCTTCCCGCAGTGGAACTGTAACTGCGCCAATTGCAGCGGCCTGCGCAACGGCAGCATTCAGGCGCAGGCGCGCACCCAATCTTCGATCATTGTCAGCGACAATGGTGAAGATTGGGTGCTGTGCAACGCTTCGCCGGACATCAGCCAGCAAATCGTCCACACGCCAGAACTGATCAAAAAGGGTGTGCTGCGCGGCACGGCGATTGGTAGCATCATTCTCACCGACAGCCAAATCGATCACACCACCGGCTTGCTGAGCCTGCGCGAAGGCTGTCCGCATCAGGTGTGGTGCACGCCGGAAGTACATGGCGATCTCACCAGCGGTTTCCCGATTTTCACCATGTTGCAGCACTGGAATGGCGGCTTGCAGCATCATGCATTAACGCCGCTGGAGCCGTTCCGCGTCGATGTCTGCCACCGTTTGCAGTTCACCGCGATTCCGATTCTCAGCAACGCGCCGCCGTATTCGCCGTATCGCGATCGCCCGCTGCCGGGCCACAACGTGGCGCTGTTCATTGAAAACACCGCCAACGGCCAAACGCTGCTCTACGCGCCGGGACTCGGCGAGCCGGATGCGGTGATCATGCCGTGGCTGCAAAAAGCCGATTGCCTGTTGATTGATGGCACGGTGTGGCAGGACGACGAGCTGCTCGCCACCGGCGTTGGCAAAAATACCGGCAAAGCGATGGGCCACTTAGCGCTGGCCGAAGAACAAGGTTTGATGGCGTTGCTGGCTGCGCTGCCGGCCAAACGCAAGATTTTGATTCACATTAACAACACCAATCCGATCCTTAATGAGCAATCGCCGCAGCGCGCCTATTTGACGCAGCAGGGCATTGAAGTGAGTTGGGATGGCATGGCGATTCATCTGCAGGAGTTTGCATCGTGATCATCACTGAAGCATTATCGCCCGCCGCGTTTGAGCAGGCGCTGCGCGATAAAGGCGCGTTCTACCACATTCATCACCCGTATCACATTGCCATGCACAATGGCGAGGCGACGCGCGAGCAGATTCAGGGCTGGGTGGCGAACCGCTTCTACTATCAAACCAATATTCCCCTAAAAGATGCGGCGATCATGGCGAATTGCCCGGACGCGGCGACGCGGCGTAAATGGGTGCAGCGCATCCTCGATCACGACGGCAGCAACGGTCACGAGGGCGGGATTGAAGCCTGGCTGCAGTTGGGTGAGGCGGTGGGGCTGGAACGTGACGTGTTGCTGTCAGAGAAGCTGGTGCTGCCGGGCGTGCGTTTTGCGGTGGACGCCTACGTGAACTTCGCGCGCCGTGCTAACTGGCAGGAAGCGGCCTGTAGCTCGCTCACCGAGCTGTTTGCGCCGCAGATTCATCAGTCGCGTCTCGACAGCTGGCCGCAGCACTATCCGTGGATCAAAGAGGAAGGCTATTTCTACTTCCGCAGCCGTTTGAGCCAGGCGAACCGCGATGTGGAGCATGGGCTGGCGCTGGCGCTTGAGGTGTTTACCCGCGCCGAACAGCAGAACCGCATGCTGGAGATCCTGCAGTTTAAACTCGATATTCTCTGGACCATGCTCGATGCCATGACCATGGCGTATGCGCTGCAACGTCCGCCTTATCATACGGTCACCGATCAGGTGTCCTGGCACAGCACAAGACTGGTATAACAACATGAAAGATAATGTGATTCCGGCTTTCCGTCGCGGCTACCGCATGCAGTGGGAAGCGGCGCAGGATAGCCATGTGGTGCTCTATCCGGAAGGCATGGCCAAATTGAACGAGACCGCCGTGGCGATCCTCGAACTGGTGGATGGCAAACAGGATGTGGCGGCGATCGTTGCCACGCTGGATGCGCGTTTTCCGGACGCGGGCGGTGTCGGCGACGACGTCAAAGAGTTCCTGCAATCCGCCATCGAACAAAAATGGATACAGTGTCGTGAACCCGAGTAAAAGCGTGACGCCACCGCTGTGGCTGCTGGCAGAACTGACCTATCGCTGCCCGCTGCAGTGTCCGTATTGCTCCAATCCGCTGGATTTTTCCCAGCAGGAGAAAGAGCTGACCACCGAACAGTGGATTGAGGTGTTTCGTCAGGCGCGCGCCATGGGCAGCGTGCAGCTCGGTTTTTCCGGCGGCGAACCGCTAACCCGTAAAGACCTGCCGGAGCTGATTCGCGCCGCGCGCGATCTCGGTTTCTACACCAACCTGATCACCTCCGGCATCGGCCTGACGGCGAAAAAACTCGATGCCTTTGCCGACGCCGGACTCGATCATATCCAGATCAGCTTCCAGGCCAGCGATGAAACGCTGAACGCGGCGCTGGCCGGGTCAAAAAAGGCTTTCCAGCAGAAGCTGGAGATGGCGAAAGCGGTGAAAGCGCACGGCTATCCGATGGTGCTGAATTTCGTGCTGCATCGCCACAATATCGACCAGATCGACAAGATCATCGATCTCTGTATCGAACTGGAAGCCGACGATGTCGAGCTGGCGACTTGCCAATTCTATGGCTGGGCGCAGCTCAATCGTGAAGGATTGCTGCCGACGCGCGAGCAGATCGCCAACGCCGAAGCGGTGGTGGCCGATTATCGTCAGCGCATGGGCGCCAGCGGCAATCTCACCAATCTGCTGTTCGTGACGCCGGATTACTATGAAGAGCGGCCGAAACCCTGCATGGGCGGATGGGGATCGATCTTCCTCAGCGTCACGCCTGACGGCACCGCGTTGCCGTGCCACAGCGCGCGTCAGCTGCCGGTTGCGTTCCCGTCGGTGCTGGAACGCACGCTGGACGATATCTGGTACAACTCGTTTGGTTTTAACCGCTATCGCGGCTTTGACTGGATGCCGGAACCCTGTCGCTCCTGCGATGAGAAAGATAAAGACTTTGGCGGCTGTCGCTGTCAGGCCTTTATGATGACCGGCGATGCCGATAACACCGATCCGGTGTGCAGCAAATCGCCGCATCACGGCAAGATCCTCGAAGCACGTCGCGAAGCCAACTGCAGCGACATCAAAATCCAGCAGCTGCAGTTCCGCAATCGCAGCAACTCCGAACTGATCTTTAAGCAGCGCGTTACCTGATGCACGCGCGCCAGCTCACGCTCACCAACGGCCTGCGCTGCCATCTTTATCATCAGCCCGACGCGCATGAGGCAGCGGCGCTGATGCGCGTGCAGGCCGGCAGTCTGGATGAAGCGGATCGCTGGCCGGGTTTGGCACATCTGCTGGAACATCTGCTGTTTTGCGGTAGCGAAGCTTTTCACGGCGACGATCGCCTGATGCCGTGGCTGCAGCAGCAGGGCGGCCAGGTGAACGCCACCACGCAGTTGAGCCGCAGCGCCTATTTCTTTCAGCTCCCAGCCGCAGCGTTGTCAGCGGGCGTGCAGCGGCTGTGCGATATGTTGGCGTCACCGTTGCTGACGGCGCAGGCCATTCAGCAGGAAGCGGCGGTGATTGAGGCTGAGTATCAACTGCTGCAAAACCATGCCGACACGCTGAGTGAAGCTGCCGTGCTGGATAAGTTGCCGGAACGTTTCCAGCGCTTCCGAGTCGGCAGTCGGCAGGCTTTTGGTGACAATGTCACGGCGTTGCAGTTCGCACTACGCGATTTCCATAGCCGCTTGTATTGCGCTGAAAACATGGAACTTTGGCTGCAAGGCCCGCAATCACTGAATGATCTCGAACAGCTGGCGGCACGCTACGGCGGCAGTTTGCTGGCGGGTGGAGAACGCGCTGCGGCTGTTAAAGCTACGCTGTTGCAAGACGATCGTTTACTGCTATCAGGCGGTGAAGAAAATTTCTGGCTGACGATGTTGGTGGCGGGCGATGAGCAGACCGTGCGTGACAATGTCACATTATTAAAAGCATTCTGGCAGGACGAAGCGCCCGGCAGCTTGCTGGCGCAGTTGCGCGCTGAGGCGTTATGCGAAACCTTTGACGCGCATTGGTTATGGCAAGATGAGCAACAAGCGTTATTGGCGCTGCGCTTTAGCGCCAGGCGCATTTCCCCGGCGCAGGCGCAACAGATTGAGCAACGCGTTTGGCAGCATCTGGCTGCGTTAACTGAATGTAATGCGCTTCAGCTGCAGCACTACGCACAGCTCGCGCAGCAGGATTTCGCGAGCTTGTCGCCGCTGGAACAGTTGCGCGGCCGGGCGTTGGGCTTCGCGACGGGTTGCGCGCTGCCAGACAATTTCACGGATTTTGCCGCAGCGTTGCCAGATTGTCCGCGCACGCGTCTGCTCACGCAGCAACAGATTGACGGCGCACCGCATCACACGCAGGGCTTTACCTTGCAACTGGCCGAGTGGCTGCCGCCGTCGTTGGCTGCGACCAAACCCGCAGCGTTTCACTTCTATCCTGCTTCAGCCGCTGTTCCGCTCCCTCGTCTCTCGCCCGTGGCGCAGCCGTTGCCGCTGATTGCACCGGTAAAACAGGTTGAAACGCTGCTGCTGCGTCCGGCGTTTTATCAGACCTTGAGTGAGGAAGACGCGCAGGCGCGGCAGTGCCAGTTACGCCCGTTGCTGGCGGAATTGCGCCACGCGGGTGGCAACGGCAGCTGGCAACAGACGCATGCCAGCTGGCAGCTGCTGCTCAATTTGCCTGCATCCGCCGATCGCGCGTTGTTTAGCGTGCATCAGGCATTACTGGCGCTGAACACGCCGATGCTGGCGCAACCCGCAGCGAATACCCCTTCGATTGTGATTCGTCAATTGCTCGCCGCGTTGCCCACTCGCTTGATCAAGCCATTACCCGCGCCACAATGGCTGGCGGCATGGTGCGGCACCAATACCGCATTAAGCCAGCGCGTGGCGCATCTGCTCAGCGATTTTACGCCGGATCTGGCGCGCGACACGCCGCCGGCACGACTGCAACACGGCATCGTGCCCATCGCCTGCGACGGGCGCGATCAGGCGCTGCTGCTGTTTATGCCGTTACCGCAGGCCGACGATGCCAGCCTGGCCGCTTTACGCGTGCTGGCGCTGATGCTGGAAACGCGCTTCTTCCAGCGGTTGCGCGTGGATCAGCAAATTGGCTATGTGGTGTCGGCGCGCTATCAGCGGGTGGCGGATGTGGATGGCTTGATGCTGGCGCTGCAATCACCGGATATCTCCTGGCGCGCGCTGCTGGGTCACTGCAAACGCTTTATGCGTGAGATGGTCTCCGAGATCGCGGCAATCTCGCCGCAAAAGCTGGCGGCATGGCAGGCAAGCTTAATGACGCAATGCGCAAGCAAAGACAATGGCGAGGCCGCACTCGAAACCCTGCGCCAGCAGCACGGCCTGGCCACTCTCAATCGCGCGGCTATTCAGGCACTGACGCTGCAGCAGCTTGAGCAACTGCATCAGCGTCTGCTGCGCGAACGGCATCGCTGGTTGATTTTGGTCAATCAAAGCTGAAAGATTCAACCGAAACGTACGTGAAATTATTCGTCATTACGTAGGGTCGCTATTTATGGTGACCGAGTGCGCATGAATGCGCACTCTACGTGCGATGCTACATCTCCCGCCAAAACTTCTTCTTACTGGTTTTACCAATCCCTGGATTACAGCTGTTGGTGGGATCAAGCTGTTTCCAATGCGCGACATGCTCACACGACGCCTGATAAAGGTGCCCGACATTGTGCTCAGCGGGATATTTCGCGCCGCGCTGTTCCAGATACCGTTTCACCTCTTCCTTAAACACTTTCGCGTCGTAGCCGGATTTCAGCACGTAATCCTGATGATTGACAAAGCAGAAGAAGTGCCCGCAACACGAATCAACCTGTACCTGCGCCGCCAGATGATCGGGCAGCGTCAAACGCCACGCGTCATCATTGCGACGCAGCGCCACGTCAAACGCCACCAGCCGTTCGTTGGGGTTATAGCCCAGCGCATCGCAGTAGGAAATGGTGCAGCCGCCCACGCCGAAACGCACCAAAAACGCATCTGTCGCTTCACGCGTATTGCAGCGGAAAAAGCCGCCTGGCTGCTCAGCAAAGAATTGCTGCAACAAGCGCTGTAATTCGGCGGTTTGCGGCGACTCCACTTTGATCATCAGATGATGTTGATATTCACTGCGGTAATCCATGATGCGCGGCGCGATAAAGCTCGGCGTCAGCTGGTTGAAGAATTGCAGCACCCGATCAACAAAATTGCGCGGCAGGAATTTCAGGTGGCTGACGTGCACATCCCATTTGGCTTTATTGGCCATCATCTGCGGAATGGCCTGCGGGCCCAGTTTGCGAATCGCCAGATACATATGCTTGGCATAGCGCACGGTTAAATCGAAGGCATTGCGATGGATATATTCCGCCTGCAGCGGCAGTTCGCTCATTTCGGTTAGCAGGAAACGGCGCAGCGCCACCAGCACGCTCTCATCGTTAGTGCCGATGTAGAAGGTGTCGCTGCCGGCGCTGGCTTCGAAGGTGGGCAAGCGTACAGCGAACACCACCACTTTACCGGCGCTGCCCGAGCTGTCGTGCAGGTAGCGCAGATCGCCATTGAAGCGTGCTGGGGAATCCGCGGTCACATCTCGTAAGCGGTCGGCGTAGTCATCAGCCCAGATTTTACCCTGCCAGTCGGCTTGCTCGCCGGTTTGATACTGCTGCTGCGTGAGATTTGCCAGCATCACTTCTGGCGTGTCGCCCAACTCGATGCCGAGGTGATTAACCATCTCCAGGCGACCATCCTCATGAATACGGGCGAACAGGGATTTTTCGGTAAACGCGGGGCCGCGCCGAATCAGCGAGCCGCCGGAATTATTACAGATCCCGCCGACCACCGACGCGCCGATGCAGGATGATCCAATCACCGAGTGCGGCTCTCGACCGAGCGGCTGTAAGGTGTGCTCCAGTTCGGTCAAGGTGGTGCCGGGGAAGGCGATCACCTGGCGCGCCTGATCGATCACCTGCACGCCTTTGAGCTGGCGGGTGCTGATGATCACGATATCGCGGTCGTAATCATTGCCGTCGGGCGTTGAGCCGCCGGTGACGCCGGTATTTGACGCCTGCATCAACACAATCACATCGTGCGCCACGCACACCTGCAGTGTTTGCCACAGCTGCAACAAGGTTTGCGGTAACGCCACCGCCAGCGCGTCACCGCGCCCGACGCGGAACCCCTTTATGTACCAGGCTTTATCATCCGCATGGGTTAATAACTGTTTGTCACCTACCACCGCGGCCAACTTACGCAACATATCCTTCTGCATGCTCATTTTCTCTTCTTTATTCTTTATCTGCCACGGTATTGGACAAGCGCAGCTGCACTGAGTCAATCATTCACTGGCCCTGACGCGTAAATAACGCACGGAATCATTATCCCTTTTTACTTTACGGAATAACCGGCAGGAACCGATAAAAATGCGCGGGAAATCACAAAATAGATCGAAATAAAAATCGCCAAGGGCGCGTTTATTTGGCTTGCTGATTTTACTGCGCAAAATAAATATAAACCTATGATTTTATTTGTTATTAAGGTTTTAAGGTGAAAAATGCCATGTGATTTATATCACAAAAATAAGCCTTTGTTGGATGCTGTCAATTATCTCACTCGGGAAATTCATCGCAAAAGTGTGACATTCGTTGCAAATAACAATGCGGTTAATCGGAAGAATGAATTCCAGACGCACAGCATAAAGGATGATGACAATGAGAATTGGCATGGTGATCAGCGGTGGCGATGTCACCGGGATTAATAACTTTGTGTATCAAATATCGCGCTTAACTCAAGCGGAAATGGTGTTATTTAATGGTGGTATTCCAGGTTTGCTGGAAAACAATCATCAGGAAATATCCCAACGTGATTTAGTGGATTACGCCATCGCCGCTATTCCGGTGATGCAATCGGGACGAACCAGCAGGAAATTAATTCGCCCGGAATATGAGATGATCGCCAAACACCTTAAATCGCTGCGCATCGATGTATTAATTATGGCGGGCGGAGATGGTTCATTACAATTCCTGCATACGCTGAGCGAATTTGGTGTCAACTGTTTTGGCGTCGGCATGACCATCGATAACGATGTCTTTGGCAGTGATTACAGCATCGGTTTCTCCACCGCCTGTGAGCAGGTGTTAAAAGAGGTGGCGAAGTTACGTAATACCGGCCGCGCCTTAACCGGTCGTGTATTTATGGTGGAGCTGCTGGGTGGTTATTGCGGTGAATTAACCTTGCAGTCAGCGATCAAATCCAATGCCGATTTCGCGCTGATACCGGAATGCCAGATTGCACCGCAGGAGCTGGCGGAGCGCATCACGCAGCGGCTGGCGGCGCAGAACAGCGTAATAATTTTGTGCTCAGAAGGCTACACCCGTGAATATTCACCGGGCTTTCAGGGTGCTATCGATACCTTAATTAAACAAATCGAACCGTTAATTGGTGTGCGTATTCGTAAAACGATTATCGGTTATGGCCTGCGTAATGGCGATCCTACCTGTGAAGAGATTTATCAGGGCACCATTATGGCCAGTGAAGTCGCGCGTTGTATTCAGTCGGGAATGCGCAATAAAGCGGTGATTATTAATGGCAGTAATCGACCGATTCCGATTGATTTAATAAGCATGAAAAAACGCCTGGTCGATACGGAAGGGCATCATTATAAACTCGCTAAACAACTGCAAATTCTGTGAGGAAATAGCCATGCTGAAAATATTATGTGTCTGTGGATGTGGTTTGGGTTCAAGCTTTGCGATTGAAATGAGCGCCAAGTCAGTATTAAAGAAACTCGAAATTGATGCTGATATTGATCACACCACCATTTCTGAAGCCAACGCCTTTAAATCCGACATGATTTTAACCCAGAAAGCCTTTGCTGATGTGTTAAATGCCGATGCCAGCCCGGAACAGATCAAGCGGGTGATTATTCTCAATAAGCTGACCGACAAAGCGGAAATTGAAGAGAAAATCGTGGCGTTTATGAAAGAACGTAACTTAAAGGTTGCTAATCATGAATAGTGTCATCGACTTCCTGGTAAAAGACTTATTGGGGCAGGCTTCGATACTGATCGCCTTTATTGCCCTGATTGGTCTGCTACTGCAAAAAAAATCGGCGGGCAAGGTGGTGGAAGGCACCTTTAAAACCCTGCTCGGTTTCTTAATTATGATGGCCGGTATCAACATTATTGTCGGTACGCTGACCTTCCTGAACACCATTTTCACCCACGGCTTTGGCATGCAGGGTTATATCACCGACGTTGCCGCCATTGCCGGGTTAGCAAACCGCGAGCTGGGTTCAGAAGTGGCGCTGACGCTGTTGGTGATCTTTATCGTCAACATCATCATTGCGCGTCTGACACCGTTCAAATACATCTTCCTTACCGGACAGGCGCTGCTGTGGATGGCGACCATCGGTGCGGTGATTGGCTATAAAGCGGGGCTGACAGGTTTACCTCTGATCCTTACCGGCGGCATTTTTGGCGGCATTATGGCGGTGGTGATGCCTGCGCTGGCCCAACCGGTGGTGCGCCGCATCACCGATTCTGACGACGTGGCGCTCGGGCACTTCTGCACCATTGGCTATCTGCTAACGGCGGCGGTGGCAAAGGTGGTGGGCAAAGGGTCACGCTCCACCGAAGATCTCAAACTGCCCGACAACTTTAAATTCCTGCAGGACACCTATCTGTCGATGGCGGTGGTGATGGTGCCGATGTACCTGATCCCTGCGGTCGCCGCCGGTCCGGAATTTATCGGCCAGTACAGCAACGGCATGAACTACCTGATGTACGCCTTTATGCAGTCGATTCAGTTCGTGTGCGGTGTGTTCGTGCTGTATAGCGGCGTGCGTCTGTTGCTGAACGAACTGGTGCCGGCTTTCCGTGGTATCGCCATGCGTCTGGTGCCGGATGCAAAACCGGCGCTCGACTGCCCGGTGATGTTCCCGTACGCCCCGAACGCGGTGATCGTCGGCTTCCTCGCCACCACGCTGGGTTCGGTGGTTGGCATGCTGGTGTTCCCGATGTTTGGTCTGGCGATGATTCTGCCAGGATTGCTGACTAACTTCTTTGCCGGTGGCACCGCAGGCGTGTTCGGTAATGCGCTCGGTGGGCGTCGCGGCGCAATGATCGGCGGTTTCGTGCACGGTCTGTTCATTACCTTCCTGCCGGCGATTCTGGTGCCGATGCTGGAAAGCTACGGTTTTACCGGCGTCACCTTCAGTGATTCGGATGTCATCAGTACCGGCCTGGTGCTCGGCCATGCATTCCAGAATAACTGGCTGTTCGTCGCGCTGTTTATCGCCTTTATTACTCTCATCGCCTGGTTTGTTAACGGAAAATCCACCAAGTCTAAATCCCATGAGGAAAAGCTCCATGAAACTTTATAACTTTACCGATCTGTTACAGGTGGCTAAAGAACGTGAATTTAAAGCGCTCGGTTCCTTTAATTTGCACTGCCTGGAAATGTTGCCCGCCTTTTTTAAAGCAGCGGAGAAAACGAATAGCCCATTAATGATTCAGATCTCAACCGGAACCGCCAAATATCTCGGACATAAATTATTGGTGGATGCGATTCGCTCATTGTCTGAAAGCCGTAACGTGCCGACCTGTTTGCACCTCGATCACTGTTCGGATTTGGACGCTATCCAAACCGCGCTGGATGCGGGCTTCAGTTCAATTATGTATGACGGTTCACATTTACCGATTGAAGAGAACATCGCCAATACGCGCCGTGTTATTGATATGGCGCGCCCGCTGGCGGTTTCGGTTGAGGCGGAATTGGGCGCGATTGGCGGTTCGGAAGATGGCAAAGAGGTGGAAATGAACGATGCGGCGTTTACCACCGTCGATGAAGCCAAACGCTTTGTCGATGAAACCGGCGTCGATATGCTGGCGATCTCCATCGGCACGGTGCACGGCTTGTACACCGGTAAAGCCCATATTCAGCATCAGCGCCTCGCGGAAATTACCGATGCCACTAAAACGCCGCTGGTGCTGCACGGCGGTACCGGCGTCAGCGATGAAGATATGCGTCTTGCAGTGCGCAGCGGGATTGAGAAAGTCAACGTTGGCACCGAGATGAATGTGCAGTGGGTTGCAAACTGCAAGCAGACGTTTGAAAAGGGCAAGGTCAACGACAGCGTGCGTAATTTCCTTGTGCCGGCCAACGATGCCGTTACCAATGTGCTGGTAGAAAAGATTCAACTGTTCCGCTAATTCCGACTTACTCATGACGTAACAACCTGAGGTGCCCGGCGCCATTCGGGGCAGGAGATGCTATGTTTGGATTCTTGAAAAAGGGCTCTGATAATAAGAGCCAGGATTCACAGGAAATAGATCTTCAGGCTGAAACCATCAGCGGGAAAATAAGCGAACTGGAACAACAGTTGGCTAGTAATCCGCAGGCGGCAGACACGCAAAAACAATTAATGCTGGAATATAATCGTGCATTAAATATCTTTGCCAAAAGTCGACACTATCGTCAGGAAATTGATCCGTTGTTTGTCAAAATTGATGAACTGCGTAACACCATTCGCAAATCGTTTTAAGGAGGCAGTATGAGTATTAAACAGCTGCTGCAGGAGGCAAGTGCGATTCAGGTGGGGATCAGCGCCAGGGATTGGCGCGAAGTGATCGCGCTGGCGGCGCTGCCGCTGGTGAATGGCGGTTACATCAAAGCCAGTTACCCGGAAGCGGTGATCGCTAACACGCTGGAGCATGGCGCCTATTACGTGTTTGAGGAGGGCATCGCCATTCCCCATGCGCGGCCGGAGGCCGGCGTGCTGAAAGATTGTTTCAGCATGATTGTGCTGGATGAGCCGATCTCATTCGACGGCAGTGACAAAGCCGACATCGTGATTATGTTCGGTGCGCGTGACAGTAACGCCCACATTGAAGAGGGCATCCGCGCGATTGTTACGCTGCTGGAGGATGAGGAGACGCTGGTGCGACTGCGAAAGGCCAGCAGTGCCGCGGAGGTGATAGAAATCCTATGACAACCGACACAGAAGAGAAAATTGTCGTGCTGGTGAATGGCATTCCGGCTTCCGGCAAAAGCACGCTAACGCGCGCGCTGGCCGAGCATTTCGGCTTTCCGGTGCTGACGCTGGATAGCCTGAAAGAGCCTTTTATGGCCAGCTTTGCGCCGGTGGATCGCCTGCGCAATCGCCAGTTAGGTTGTGCGGCGTATCAGGCGATCTGGCAAGTGGTGGCGCAAGCGCCGACGCGTTGTATCTATGTCATCGATGCCTGGTTTGGCTTCCAGCCGAAAGAGGTGCTGCAGCAGGGATTGCAGCAGGCGGGCGTGACGCGGGTGCTGGAGCTGTGGCTGGCGATCACGCCGGATGAGGCGGTAGCGCGTTATCAGGCTCGTTTAACCGATCGCATGCCGGGACATCCGGGCGCGGAGTATCTGCCAGAACTGCGCAAGTTAGCAGAAACCGCCCAACCGATGGCGCTGGGTCCGGTGTTGCAGCTTAACGCACGCAATCCGGATCAGGCGGCAGCCTGCGCCTGGTTACAGCGTCAACTGCGGCTGCCGATCAGCGCTCAACCGGCTTTATCGGCCTCGGGCTAAATAATGTCGGCAGCAGGCTGAACGCACATCAGCCCTGTGGCCGACAGCACCATCGCATGATTCGTCAATGCATCTTCTCCTGTCTGAACCAGGCTTTGTGATTACGCTCACAGAGGAAAGCACGATGAATATCGATTTACACGGAAAAACAGCCTTAGTTACCGCATCAACTGGCGGTATCGGTTTTGCCATTGCACAAGGTCTGGCAGCCAGCGGGGCGGAAGTGGTGCTGAACGGGCGCAGTGAAGCCTCGGTGAGTCGTGCGCGCGAGAAGCTCAACGGATTAGTGGCGGGCGCCAAAATTCACACCTTTATCGCCGATCTCGGCAGTGCCCAGGGCGTAAAGCAACTGCTTAACGGCTTGCCGCCAATTGATATTCTGGTGAATAACGCCGGGATTTACGGTCCGCAGGATTTTTATGAAGTGGATGACGACACCTGGGACGCCTATTGGCAAACCAACGTGATGTCCGGCGTGCGCCTGTCACGGGCTTTATTGCCGGAGATGGTGCAGCGTGGTTGGGGCCGCGTGGTGTTTATCTCCTCGGAATCAGCCTTGAACATTCCCGCCGATATGCTGCATTACGGCGTGAGTAAAACGGCGCAGCTATCGCTGGCGCGCGGTCTGGCAAAAGTGGTGGCGGGCAGCGGCGTGACGGTAAACAGCGTGTTGCCCGGCCCAACGCTCTCTGATGGCTTTGCCGCGATGATGGAAGATGAGGTGAAGCGCACCGGTAAGCCGCTGGAAGAGCTGGCGAAAGAGTTTGTGATGGCGCAGCGGCCAGGTTCGGTGATCCAACGCGCCGCCACGGTGGAAGAGGTGGCGAATATGGTGGTGTATGTTTGCTCGCAACAGGCGTCGGCGACGTCCGGTGCCGCGCTGCGCGTCGATGGTGGCGTGGTGGATGATATTGTTTAACGCCGTATAACGATAAAATATTGATGGACGCAATCATCGTAGCGGCGCCATAGATTGCGTCGTGTTTAGATGGATAATATGCCTTCGTTTAGATGCGCGATAAATCGCGCCGCTACGATGCCGGATCTGCGTTGAGCACCACAAAGACAAAAGTTTACACAGCAAAGCTTGGTGTTTCTGCTGCAGATGCTTAAAATACCCGCACTTTTCTCTGAGGCTGCGGCATGACGATATCGCTATCACGCGCAAAATGGATTCTGGCACTGGTTTGTCTGGTGCTGGCGTTTTGTCTCGTCCAGCGCAGCTTCAATTTGCCTTCCGCACCTTTAGCGCAGGTCAGCGCGTCCGCGCACACCAACAGCAGTGATGATGCCAGCGGCAGCGAAAAACCCTGTGCGCTGAGCGCAAAATCGCTGAGTGCCGCCGCGCCAATCCTTGATACCGCATTGCCTTTCCTGCTGTTGCTGCTGGCACTGATCGCCACCTTCACACAAACCACCACTTGCGTCGGCTATCGCCGCGCACCGCTGTTTCCACCTCTGCGACGGCGGCATCTGACCTTTTGCGTCTTCCGGGAATAACACCTGCGCGTTACATCGCGTAAACCCTGTTATTCACTGGAGAATTCACATGACTGTATTGATCAGGAGCCTGCTGCTCCTGCTGGCGAGCTGCGCGATCACTGCGCAGGCGGCAGATACTGGCTGGCTGCGCAATGCGCAAAACAGCCACGCCGAAGTGCGCTTGCGCAGCGCCAGCCACAACGATAATCAGCAACTGCTGCTGGATATTCGCCTGCAACCCGGCTGGAAAACCTACTGGCGCACGCCAGGCGAAGGCGGCGTTGCGCCGGAAATCCGCTGGCAAACCCCGGCGGTCAAGGCGCAATGGTTCTGGCCCGCGCCCGAGCGTTTTGACGTCAGCGGCTTGACCACGCAAGGCTATAAAGGCGATATCACGCTGCCGATCGCGCTGGCGAAACTGTCGAGCCAGCAACTTGCGGGAACGCTGACGCTCTCAACCTGTAGCGATGTTTGCATCCTCACCGACTTCCCGATCAGCCTCGATCTGACCCAGCCCGCAGACGCCGATTTTGCCCGCGATTTCGCCGAGGCGATGGGGCGCATCCCGGCGGCTAGCGGCTTAACCGATCAACTCCACGCCAGCTTTGTAAATGGCGAATTGCAGATCCGCGCACAGCGTCAGGGCGGCTGGCAACAACCTGAACTGTTCTTCGATTATCCGCCGGGCAGCATGCTGGCGGCACCGACGATCCGTGTGAATGGCGACACGCTCAGCGCGCGCGTAGCGGTCACCGATGAATGGGGCGAAGCGGCACCGGATCTGCGCGGCAAAACGCTGTCGCTGGTAGTTGCGGATGCTGGCATTGCGCAGCAAAGCGCGATAAATATCGGCGCGGAAACGCTGGTGTCCGGCGATGCGGCGCAAACCTTATGGTCGGTGTTGCTGCTGGCGCTGCTCGGCGGCTTGATCCTCAACCTGATGCCGTGTGTGTTGCCGGTGCTGGCGATCAAGCTCAGCAGCCTGGTGCAGCAGCAAGGGCAAACGCAGCGTCAGACGCGCCAGCAGTTTCTCGCCTCTAGCGCTGGAATCATTTTCTCCTTCCTGCTATTGGCGCTGCTGATGACGGGACTGCGACTCAGCGGTCAGGCGCTGGGCTGGGGCATTCAGTTCCAGAGCAGCGGCTTCCTGCTGGTGATGGTGCTGGTGATGTTCCTGTTTAGCGCCAGCCTGTTTGATCTGCTGCATTTCCGCTTGCCGTCGGGTTTGAATACCAAACTGGCGACGCAGGGCGGCGACGGCTTGCTCGGCCACTTCGGCCAGGGCGCGTTTGCCACCTTGCTGGCCACGCCGTGCAGCGCGCCGTTTCTCGGTACGGCGGTGGCTTATGCGCTGACGGCACCGCTGCCGCAGCTATGGCTGCTGTTTGTCGCGCTCGGCGTCGGCATGAGTTTGCCATGGTTGCTGGTGGCGGCGTTACCGGGCATGGCGCGCTGCCTGCCGCGTCCGGGGCGCTGGATGCTGCATCTGCGCAGCGTGCTCGGCCTGTTGATGCTGCTCGCCACCTTCTGGCTGGTGACTTTGCTGGTGCCGCATTGGGGCAGCACCTTCGCGCTGATGATGGCGGGCGTGTTACTCGTGGTGTTGTGTGGCTGGCTGGTGAAACGTCGCGCGCTGCAGCAGGCGGGCGTGGTGTTTATCACCCTGACGCTGGCCGGAGCGCTGTTCCTGATGACGCGTATCTCGCCGGAAGAGGAGGCGCTGCACTGGCAGCCGTTGACCGAAGCGGCGATCCATCAGGCACTTGAGCAGGATAAACGGGTGTTTGTCGATGTCACCGCCGACTGGTGCATCACCTGTAAAGTGAATAAATCTCGCGTCCTGAATCAGCCCGATGTGCGTGCTGCGCTCAAAGCCGATGATGTGGTACTGCTGCGCGGCGACTGGACGCAGCCCGATCCCGCCATTGGTGAATTCCTGCGCCGCCGCGACCGCGTGGCGATCCCTTTTAACCAAATTTATGGCCCTGCACTGCCGCAAGGCCAGATTTTGTCACCGCTGCTGAGTCGTGAAGCGGTGATCTCCACTCTCTCTGAGGCGAAAAAATAATGAAGAAATCCCTGTTACTGCCACTGATGTTCCTTGCCATGCCTGCACTGGCGGCCGCGCCTTTTACGCCTGAGCAGGAAGCGCGCATCAAAGAACTGATCCGTGAAACCCTGGTGCAGAATCCGTCGATTCTGGCGGAAGCCGCTGATGCCTTTGATAAAGAAGCAGCGCAACAGCAGCAAAACGTAGTGGCGCAGATGGTGAAGAAAAACCACGATGCGCTGTTCAACGACGCCGGTTCACCGCGCATTGGCGCTGAAAAACCGGCGCTGACGCTGGTCTACTTCACCGATTACAACTGCGTGTTCTGTAAGAAGTTTGAAGCCGATATCGAAAAACTGATTAAGGCTTATCCGCAGGTGGCGGTGGTGATTAAACCGCTGCCGTACCGTGCTGAAACCTCTCTCACCTCGGCGCGTCTGGCGCTCACCGTGTGGGAGCAACAGCCGAAAAACTTCCTAAAGCTGCATGAGCGTTTGATGGCGAAAAAGGGCAATCACGATAACGCCAGCATCGACGCGGCGCTGGAGAAAACCGGCATCAAGCTGAAAGAGCCAAGCAAAGTGAGCCTCGATACCATCAACAGCAACCTGACGCTGGCGCAGCAGCTCGGCGTTCAGGGCACGCCAGCCACGCTGGTGGGCGACCAGATGATCAGCGGCGCGGTGCCATATGAGCAGCTGGAAGCGGCAGTGAAAGGCGCGCTGCAGGCGAAGCAATGAGTCGATTAAAGCGCTGGCTTCGTGAGGCACTGCTGCTGGTGCTGATTGTCGCGGCTGCGCTGTGGGGCATGGATTGGCTGCGGGCACCGCAGCTGCCTGCCGACCTGGCGCAACAATCGCTGACCTCGCTGCAAGGCGAGGTGAATCTGGCGGAACTCAGCCAGCATCGGCCACTGCTGGTGTACGTCTGGGCAACCTGGTGTGGCGTGTGCAAACTCACCACGCCAACCGTGGCGGCGATGAGTCAGGAAGGTGACAAGGTGGTGAGCGTGGCGCTGCGTTCCGGCAGTGACGCGCGCGTGGCAACCTGGCTGGAGAAGAAAGGGCTGCAAGGCGTGGCGATCAATGATGAGAGCGGGGCGATCGGCCAGCGCTGGGATATCAACGCCACGCCGACCTTTATCGTGCTGCATCAGGGCAAAGTCATCAGCACCAGCAGCGGCTGGACCAGCGGTTGGGGGCTGAAACTGCGACTTTGGTGGGCTTCCCGCTAATCGTTCTGGCGGCACGTTAAGGTGCCGCCAGAAAATCCTCGCGTTGCGGCGTAAAGGTATCCAGCAATACGCCCGCTTCCAGACACACACAACCGTGCACAATGTTCGGCGCTTTATACAGCGTATCGCCGGCGCTCACTTCTTTGGTAACGCCATCAATGGTGAAGGCAAAACGTCCGGACAGCACATAGGTGAGCTGCTCATGCGGATGGTGATGCAGCGGACCGACAGCACCCTGCTTAAAGGTGACTTCCACCGCCATCAGGGTGCCGCCGTGCGCCAGTATTCGGCGCGTTACGCCGTTACCTAAATCGTCCAGTCGGGTTGCGCTTTTAAAGATAAACATGATTTCTCCTTGCAGGTTGCATCGTCAATATGTGACTTAACTCACAGTCAAAAAGGCATTTAAAGGCTGCATTTTAACGTTCTTTGATTAAAATGAAACGGTGTTTCAATTTAATCTGAGAATGGATCATGAAAATCGCTTTGATGATGGAAAACAGCCAGGCTGCGAAGAACGCAACGGTGTTGAAAGAGCTTCAGTCTGTGGCGCAACCGCTCGGGCATCAGGTGTTTAACGTCGGTATGAGCGACGAACAGGATCACCATCTTACCTATATTCACCTCGGCATCATGGCCAACGTACTGCTTAACAGCAAAGCGGTGGACTTCGTGGTGGCCGGTTGCGGTACCGGCCAGGGCGCGTTGATGTCGCTCAACCTGCATCCCGGCGTGGTGTGCGGCTACTGCATCGATCCGGCGGATGCTTACCTTTTTGCGCAAATCAACAACGGCAATGCGCTGTCGCTGCCATTCGCCAAAGGCTTCGGCTGGGGCGCGGAACTAAACCTGCGCTTTATTTTCGAAAAAGCCTTTACCGGTGAAAAAGGGCACGGCTATCCGCCAGAGCGGAAAGAGCCGCAGGTGCGTAATGCCGGCATTCTGAACGAAGTGAAAGCGGCGCTGCTGAAAGAGAATTACCTTGATTCACTGCGCGCCATCGATCCTGAGCTGGTGAAAACTGCAGTGAGCGGCCCGCGCCTGCAGCATTGCCTGTTTGAACATGGGCAGAATCAGGAGATCGTGGGTTTTGTGCGTGAACTGACGCAGTAATCAATATCGGTTAAGCAAAGCCAGGGAAACCTGGCTTTGCTGTTTATGTCCTTCTTCATTTGCACTCCGGCATCAAAATGTTGGAGGAAATGTCGTAAAAATTGTCGGAGAAGACGTTAAGAGTTAGGCAGCTTCAGAGTCAGTGAAGCACTCGATTTTGTTATCCCTTCGATTCAACAGTCACGCGTATTGATCCTACCGACCAACCGTTGCAGACGTCTCAATTGTTCATTCAAGTCACCACAGACGACGTAATGCATGTCAGTTAAACCAGTGACGAGTACGCAGGCCGGTGCCACTTTTGGTCCTGCGGTCCTCGCGCCGCTATCGCGGTACCTTCACTTCGCTCGTCTGCCTGACGGACCGGCGTAGACGGGACATCCTTGTCCCGACTCCGCCTTTCGCCCGCGTCCTGCGGGCTCTCCTGGCTTCCTCGCTTCGTTCAGCGCTGCGGATTGCCGGCCCAAAAGCGGCCCCGGCCTGCTTAAACTTCAGTGCGTGTTGTTGAAAAGGGCTCATAGGTAGAGGCGCTGGTGCGTCTGCTGCGGCAAAAGGGCTATTCGCAGCGCTGAGGCTTTTACGTTGGGCCAGGAGCCTCGCGCATGGATGCGCGAGGCAGTTCGGGGTCGGCCAGGGAAGGCCGATCCGCGAACGGTCCGTTGGCACAACGTGGAAGCCGAAGGCACCGCGCTAGCGGCGCGAGGACGGCCCGTGACGCAGCAGATGTGTCAGAGCCCGCTACCTATTCAAAGCAAAATGTCCTTATCAGTAAGGATTACGCCATAAATGGCGATCCTACGCTAAAACCCCGTTATCCTGCCGACTCGCATCCACCAGCATCTGCGTATACGCCACCTGCGCGCGATTGTGCACCAGCGCATCGACATCCAGCGTCTCCAGCACTTTGCCGTGTTGCATCACCGCCACGCGATGGCACAGATGCGCCACCACGCCGAGATCGTGCGTCACCATCAGGTAGGTCAGCTTCTCCTGCTGCTGCAGATCGCTAAGCAAATTGAGGATCTCGGCTTGCACCGAGACATCCAGCGCCGAGGTCGGTTCATCCAGTAGCAATACGCGCGGTTCGAGAATCAGCGCGCGGGCGATGGCAACGCGCTGGCGCTGACCGCCAGAAAGTTGGTGCGGATAGCGGGTTTGCCACGCGCGATTGAGGCCAACTTTCTCCAGCATGGCGATAACGCGCTGCTGACGCTGGCCGATGCCGTGAATCTGCAGCGGCTCCTCGAGAATATCGCCGATGGTGTGGCGTGGATGCAGCGATCCGTACGGATCCTGAAACACCATCTGCACGCTGCGGCAGCGCTCGCGCGCGATGCGATGCGCCAGCGGCACGCCATCAATCGCCAGCTCGCCTTGCCAGTGGGTGAACAGCCCGGCGAGGCACTTCAGCACCGTGGTTTTGCCCGATCCGGATTCGCCAACCAGGCCAAAGATTTCACCCTGATGAATCGACAAATTGACGTCGAACAGCACCTGATTGCGCCGCTCTTCCTCACCAAAACTGAGGTTGAGATTACTCACGCGGATCATCTCGTTCATCATTGCTCCTTAGGGTTGCAGCCAGCTGGCCTGACGTTGCAGCACCGGCAGACGCGCTCGACGCTGATCCATATCGGGCAGTGCAGCGAGGAGGCCTTGCGTATAGGGATGCTGCGCCTGATCGAGTTCGCTGGCCGCCAGCGACTCCACCACGCGCCCGGCATACATCACCAGCACGCGGTCACAGAAACGCCGCACCAGATTGATGTCGTGACTGATAAAAATCAGCCCCAGACCGCGCTGTTTCACCAAATCATCCAGCAGCGCCAGCACCTGCAAACGCACCGAAACATCCAGCGCCGAAGTGGGTTCGTCGGCAATCAGCAGCTCGGGATCGGTAATCAGCATCATGGCGATCATCACGCGCTGGCCCTGACCACCGGAAATTTCGTGCGGGTAACATTGATAAATGCGGCCCGGATCGCGCACCTGCACTACTTCGAGCATCTCCATTGCCCGCTGCCGCGCAACCTCGCGCTGGCCGGGATGATGACTGCGCCAGGCTTCAGCAATCTGCTCACCCACGCGCACCACCGGATTCAGCGAGTATTTCGGATCCTGCATAATCATGGAGATGCGCTTGCCGCGAATGGCGCGCATCTGTGCCGGCGTGGCACGCAGCAGGTCCACGTCATCAAACTGCATGCGCTGTGCCGTGACCTGCGCGCTGCGTGGATGCAGCTGTAATAGCGCGCGGCCAACGGTGGATTTGCCGGAACCGGATTCACCCACAATCGCCAGTTTCTCCTTGCCCAACTGGAAGGAGATGCCGCGCACGGCGGGCGTCACCAGCCGGCCATTGACGAAATTGACCTGTAAATCCTGCACGTTGAGCAACGGTGCAGCGCTATTCGCTGCGGGGATCGAGGATGTCACGTAAGCCATCTCCTAAGAAGTTGAACGCTAAGCTGTTGATCAGAATCGCCAGACCTGGCACCGTCACCACCCACCAACACTCCAGCATGTATGTGCGGCCGCTGGCGATCATCGCGCCCCATTCCGGATCCGGCGGCTGCGCGCCCAAACCGAGAAAACCGAGTCCGGCAGCGGTGAGAATGATGCCCGCCATATTCATGGTGATGCGGATAATCACCGAAGGCAGGCACAGCGGCACAATGTGTTTCCACAAAATGCGCAGTGACGAGGCGCCCTGTAAGCGCACCGCGGAGACAAAGTCGGCCTGACGCAGCGACAGTGCTTCAGCGCGCGCCAGGCGGGCAATCGGCGGCCAGGCGGTGAGCGTAATGGCGATCACCACATGCTCCAGCCCCGGACCGAGCGCGGCGACAAACGCCAGCGCCAGCACCAGGCTAGGAAAGGAGATGAAGATGTCGGTGACGCGCATCAACACGCTATCCACTTTGCCGCCGAAGTAACCGGCGGTGACGCCGAGCAGCAAGCCCAGCGGACCCACGGTGATCGACACCAGCAGCACGATATACAGCGTGATGCGCGCGCCCCACACCAGACGGCTGAAAATGTCGCGGCCAAATTCATCGGTGCCAAACCAGTGCTGCGCGTTGGGCGGCGTCAGCGCGTTGTTGAGATCCTGAATCAGCGGATGGTAGGGCGCGATCCAGGGTGCGAACAGCGCCACCACCAGCAGCAACAAAATGATGCCGCCGCCAATCGCGGTTAACGGGTTGCGCGCCATTTGCCCGAGAAAATGGCCGATGCGCACGCCGGTGCGGCGACAGCGCGCCAGCCGTTCACGCGTCTGGCTGGCTAACGGCGTATCGAGAGAAATCGTCATACTTTGGTCCTCGGATCGAACACCTGATAGAGCAGGTCAGAGAGAAGATTGAGCAGCACGAAAATCAGGCCGACCACCAGCACGCAGCCCATCACCGCATTCATATCGCCGAGCATCAAACTGCCGGTCAGATAGGAACCAAAACCGGGCCATGAGAACACGGTTTCAATCAGCACCGCGCCTTCCAGCAGCGAGCCGTACGCCAGCGCAACCACCGTCAGCAGCTGCACCAGAATATTGCGGAACGCGTGCTGCCAAATCACCTGCCATTCGCTGAGACCTTTCACCCGCGCCGTCAAAATGAACTCCTGCGACAGCTGCGCCAGCATAAAGCTGCGCGTCATGCGGCTGATGTAAGCCAGCGAGTGAAAGCCGAGCAGGGACGCTGGCAGAATCAGGTGATTGAGCGCATTGCTGAACACCGTGAAGTTGCCCACCAGCAAGGCATCGATCAGCAGAAAGCCGGTGCGACGCGGCACAATGCCATCGAGACTGAAATCCACACGGCCCGCGCCGCCAACCCAGCCGAGATGGGCATAAAACAGCAGCAGACCCACCATACCCACCCAGAAGATCGGCGTGGAGTAACCCGCCAGGCTGATGATGCGCACCAGATAATCAATCACGCTGTTGCGGCGCGCGGCGGCCCACACGCCCAGCGGGACGCCGAGGCCGGTACCAATCACAATCGCCAGCGTCGCCAGCTCCACCGTGGCCGGGAAGACGCGCAGGATATCGTTGATTACCGGTTGTCCGGTCAGCAGCGCCAACCCAAGATTGCCGTGCAGCAGGCCTTGCAGATAGATACCAAACTGCACCCACAGCGGTTTATCGAAGCCGAGTTGGTGATAAACCTGCTGATAGGTGTTGTGATCGGCATCCGGTCCGACAATCGCCAGCACCGGATCGAGCGGCATCACGCGACCAATAAAGAAGGTCAGCAACAGCAGGCCAAACAGCGTGATCGCCACCTGAACGGTGCGGCTACGCAGGCGCCGCCAGTGGCTTTTTGTCAGCTTCATTGCGCACCTCCCGCCAGGCTGTCTGGCGTTTTCCATACGTCACGCAGGAAAGTGGTGGCCGACGGATGCGGCACGTAATCCTGCACCCGATTATTCACCACCACCGAATCGGTCATTTGCGAGATCGGCATCAGCGCCGGAATCAGCTGGTCGTAGCGCTGCTGGATAGCGAAGTAATCCTGCTGCTGCTGTTTTACATCGCGCTCCAGCAGCGCTTTATCGATCATGCTGTTCAGCTGCGCGTCATAAAAACCGGTGCGCCAGCCCTGAAAATTGGTGAGGCGCGCGCTGTCGGCGTTGTTGGGGTTGTACACCAGCGCGCGCAGGCTGGAGTGCGGATGCGGCTCCACGCCGCTGCCGCCGCGCCCGACCAGCAGATTGAACTGACGATCGCGCATCGCACCGTAGATCTGGTTACCGGTGCCGGTAATGATTTTGGCGCGAATGCCGCCCTGCATCAGCGTGGACTGAATCGCAATCGCGACATTGAGGAACGGCTGATCGGCCAGCACGCGCAGCGTGGTATCAAACCCGTTGGGATAACCGGCGGCGGCCAGCAAGGCTTTGGCGCGCGGCACATCCAGCTTGTAGCCAGGATCGGGCAGCGTTGCCGGCATGCCGGCTTGAATTGGCCGCTGATGCAGCGTGCCGTAACCGGCCATTAGCGTTTTGTTAATCCCCTGATAATCCACCAGATAACGCAGCGCTTCGCGTACCTGCGGATGGGCGAAGTGATCGTCCTTCATGCTCATCGCCAGGTAATAAATCGTGCCTTTTTGTACCGCGTCGATGGTGAGATCGGGATCGTGGCGCAGCGCTTTTACATCGGGGATCGCCATGTTGCTGGCAATATCGAGATCGCCTTTCTCCATCATCAGACGCAAGGTTTGCGACTCCTGCAGATGACGGAACACCACACGCGTCAGCTTCGGCGCACCGCGCCAGTAGTGGGCATCGCGGCTGATGCGCAGCACATCTTTGGCCTGCCACACATCCAGGCGGAACGGTCCGGAACCCGCTTCGTGGGTGGTGAGCCAGCGATTGCCCCAATCGTTATTCACCGCCTGCGCCTGCACGGTTTTGCTGTCGAGCACCACCATGCTGCCGAGCGCCGCCAGCGAATAGAGCACCAGCTTGGGATCGTTAGGCTTGGGCAGGCGAATCACTACCGTGCGCGCATCCGGCGCGCTAATCATCTCATCCACGTTCTCTTTGCTGAAGCCGTAAGATTTCCATACCGAGGCCTGTGCCAGGTTCAGGTGCAGCACGCGACGCATCGACCAGATTACATCGGCGCTGCTCAACGGATTGCCGGAGTGGAAGGTGACATTGTCACGCAGATGGAAGGTGAGTTGACGATTGTCGGGGCTGATCTCCCAGCGCTCCGCCAGCGCCGGGCGCACGTTGGTGAGCTGTTGCGGATCTAACTCGACTAAACCGTCATAGAGATTGACGACAATGCCGACCACTTCGTTGCCGGTCATGGCGGCGGGGTCGAGCGTGAGCAGGTTATTCATGTTCATGCCCACAATCAGCTGGTCGTCTGGCGTGGCCGCCAGCAACGATGGGCTACAGGTGAGCAGCAGCAGCGCGGCGCACCACGCTCTGCAGGGGTTCATCAGGTTCATAAGCAAAGTCCAGCAGGTCAGAGGTTTATCGTTTTTATGCCGTACTGCTTGTGTTGGGCGCTTACCAGCGATTTAGCGTGTGTGTCTCAATCCACGCGAAATTGATGTCCTCCCCAAGTCCGGGACGCGTTGGCAGATGGACAAAACCCTCTGCGTCCATGGGATCGACCAGCGCGTTGAGATAGGCCGGCGGCTGTTCGTAATCGAGGAACGGATGCAGCAGACCGCGTTCGTACCAGCGGCAGTTGCGGATAGCGCCGACCACCGCGATGCTGGCGGCACCGTTGCCGTGTACTTCGCAATCCATACCAAAGGCTTCGGCCAGGCTGGCGACCTTCATGGTGGCGGAGATGCCGCCGACGCCGTTAGCACCGGCGCGCAGAATGTCACACGCACCAGCGCGCACCCAATCGGCGCGGCTGTGGTGTTTGCCGCCGAGACTTTCCGGGCCGAGCACATCAATGCTGAGGTTTTCCGCCAGCCACGCGTATGACGCCATGCTTTCCTCTTCCATCGGCTCTTCGAACCAGGCGAAATTGAGTTTTTCCAACGCTTTGCCGATGGTGAGCGCCTCGCTGCGGCTGTACCAGTGATAGCCGTCGAGCATCAGGGCGATGTCCGGGCCGACCGCTTCGCGCACCGCAGCGCAGGCTTTGATGTCCATTTGGGTGCTGGGCGCGAACGACACCGGCGGCATCCAGGTGTGTAGTTTGATGGCCTGATAACCGCGCGCGACCAGTTTTTCGGCAAACTGCGCGTATTCATCGGGCGTGGATAAACCGCCTTCCAGCTCATCGCCGCACATGGTGCTGCCGTAAGCGGGAATTTTCTCGCGATAACCGCCAAGCAGTTTGTGGACCGGTTGTTTGAGCTTGCGACCAATCAAATCCCACAGCGCCTGTTCCACCGCCGATAACGCGCGTTCGGTGAGCTGATGGGCGCTACCGCGCTGCCAGTGCACCAGATCCTGCCACAGACGCTCGCGATCAAAGGCATTTTGCCCAATCAGCACCTTGCGGAAGAAGGCATTCACCACGTGCGGACGAATCACTTCGGCGGGGGCAAACGCGTAGCCGCAATCGCCATCTTCGCTGGTGATGGTCAGCAGCGCCATTTGCGCATCGGTCTCTGCACCGGGATGCGAATGTCCGGCGCTGTCAGAGACGCGGCGCGTGGGGTAGCTAAACAGGGTGACATCAATGGCACTGATCTTCACGGTAACTCCTCCTTCAACTCAGTGGCTTGCCCAACTGGGTATTAACATAAAAATAAAACGACGTTTCATTTTGTAATTTAGCGTTCACATTTTGTTTACGCATTAGCCAAAGCGCGGGATAGCGTGGCGATTAATTGTGCATTTGCCCGGTGCGCTGTGAGGTTTTTCACGATTAACGGGCGTTTTGTGAGCGAATGCACAGCGGGAAAAAGCGCGGGGAATGTAAAAAAATGTGTATCCAGGGCTTTTCATTTCCTGTCTGCCAGGTAATAGTGACGCCGCGAAATTTAAATAATAATCATTATCATTCTAGGTGTACTAAATGAAATCATGGCTGATAGCACTGGGATTACTGGCGGTGGCGGGGCACGCTGCGGCGAAAACCATTACCGATGTGGCTGGACGACAGGTCGAGGTCAAGGAGGAGTCTAAACGCATCATTCTCGGCGAAGGGCGTCAGATGTACTTGCTGGCGGCGTTTGACACCGCTGCGCCGTTCCAGCGCGTGGTGGGCTGGCGTGACGATTTCCATAAAGCCGACTACGACGGCTATATGGCGTATGAAAAGAAATATCCGCAGATCAAAAAGCTGCCGACCTTTGGTGGCGCGAAAGATGGCACCTTTAACGTCGAACAGGCGCTGACGCTGAAGCCCGATTTGGTGCTGATGAACCTCGAATCCAAAGCCGCGACCGACGAAGGCAAGCTGATCGAGAAGTTACAAGCGGTGGGCGTGCCGGTGGTGTTTATCGACTTCCGCGAGAAGCCGATGGAACATGCTGAGCAAAGCATCCGCATCATGGGCGAGCTGGTTAACAATCCACAGCGCGCCGAAGAGATCGTGGCGTTCCGCCGTGCGCAAATCGAAAAGGTGACCGATCACCTGAAAAACTTTAACGGCACGCGCCCGAAAGTGATGATTGATCGTGCTGGCGGCTACAGCGACGAGTGCTGCATGTCGTTTGGTAACGAGAACTTTGGCCAGATGGTAGAACTGGCGGGCGGCAGCAACATCGCCAAAGCGTTGATTCCAGGCACGTTCGGCACACTCAATCCCGAGCAGATCATCGCCAGCCGTCCCGATGTGGTGGTGGTGACAGGCGCGAACTGGAAAAACTACAACACCGTGGGTAAATGGGTTGGCGTGGGGCCCGGTGCGGATGTGAAAGAAGCGACGGCGCGTTTACGCCTGCTAATGATGCGTGATGCCTTCAAAACACTGCCGGTGGCGCACAACGGTAACGCGCATGCCATCTGGCATCAGTTCTACGACAGCCCGTATCAGTTTGTCGCGATTCAGGCGCTGGCGAAGTGGCTGCATCCTGAATTGTTTGCCGATCTCGATCCGGACGCCACGTTCCGTGAGTTTCATGAAAAGTTTCTGCCCTTGCCTTATCAACCGGGTTATTGGGTAAGCCTGCCGGCAGATAAGTCTTAAGTTAGAGTGTGTTAGATAAGTGTTAAACGTTACTGTTTATCTTTACTAATATTTCACAGGTGGCTGCACGTTGTTTTATAAAAGCGAAACGCGTGCACCATCTGACAATAATACGGTAAGGGAGAGAGTAATGTTTCATACCTCAGGAAGATCGGTGTTCGGTGTGACGTTGTATACGCTGCTGGAACCGTTGCCGCTGGGCTTTTTTGTCGCCGCCTGGTTTTTCGATATCCTCTATTTGCAAACCTTCGTCATCATGTGGACCAAATCCGCCAGTTGGCTAATCACTATCGGTCTGGTGCTGGCCATCCTGCCACGTTTAATCAGTTTGGTTTATTTATTCCGCGGCGCGCGGCCGAACGAGAAAACCCATTTCTGGCTGTCGCTGCTGGCGATCGTGCTGGCGGTGGTGAATGCCTTTATTCACAGTCGCGATGCTTACGCGGTGGTGCCACTGGGCATCACGCTGTCGACGCTGGTGGTGGCGCTGCTGCTGATCGCTAACGTGCAGCTGGTGTTGCGCGAACGTCGCACGCAAGGAGGTCGCGTATGAAACACTTACTCAGTGCGGTAGCCATCGCGATGCTGCTCAGCGCCTGTGACGATGGGGCGCTGATCGATCCTCAAAAGCAAATTGGTGCGAATCCTGAACTGCCACAGGCGCAGAACTTCTTTATGCCGCCGATGCAGGTGCCGGAAGGCACGCCGTGGAAAGCCGGTGAAATGCCGAAAGTGGCGGATGGGTTAAAGATCGAAAAGATCGCCGACAATCTGCAGCATCCGCGTCAGGTGCTGGTGCTGCCGAACAATGATGTGCTGGTGGCGGAATCCAATGGCACACCGAAACCGACCACCGCACCGAAGCAGCTGATTATGGGCATTGTGCAGAAAGCGTCTGGCAAGGGCGGCGAGGGCGGTAATCGCATTACCTTGCTGCGTAATGTTAACGGCAAATGGGAGCAACATCGCTTTATCGACAACCTGACGGCGCCGTTTGGTATGCAGCTGGTGGGCAACACGCTGTATGTGGCGAACGCCGATAGCCTGGTGAAATTCCCGTATGAAACCGGGCAAACCGAGATCCGCACCCCGCCGGTGGAAGTGACCGAGCTGCCGGGCGGGCCAATTAATCATCACTGGACCAAATCGCTGCTCGCCAGCCCCGACGGCAGCAAGCTGTACGTTGGCGTAGGTTCGAACAGTAACGTGACGGAAAACGGCATTGGCGAGGAGTATCGCCGTGCGGCGGTGCTGGAAGTGGATGCGGCCAGCGGTGCCAGCCGGATTTATGCCAGCGGCCTGCGCAATCCCACCGGATTGCAGTGGGAGCCGCAGAGCGGCAAGCTGTGGGCGATTGTGAATGAACGCGACGAGATCGGTTCTGATTTAGTGCCGGATTACATGACGTCGGTGCAGGACAAAGGCTTTTACGGCTGGCCGTACAGCTATTATGGCCAGCACGTGGATGAGCGCGCGCAGCCGCAGAGGCCGGATCTGGTAGAGAAGGCGATTAAACCGGATTACGCCCTGAGTTCGCACGTCGCACCACTCGGTCTGTTGTTCTACGGCGCGGATAATATGCCGCAGTATCGCGGCGGGGCGTTTATCAGCGAACACGGCAGCTGGAACCGTACGCCGCTCAACGGCTATCAGGTGGTGTGGGTGAAATTCGAGAATGGGAAACCGGTGGGACAACCACAGCCGGTGGTGACAGGTTTCCTCACCGACGATCAGAAGCAGGTGCGCGGCTTGCCGGTTGGTTTAGCCACCGATCGGCAGGGCGGCGTATTAATTGCCGATGATGCGGGAAATACCATTTGGCGTATCAGTTCCGCCAGATAATTAATCGCAGGTAATAAAAAAGGATTTGGCATTAAGCCAAATCCTTTTTTTTATGTTCGCTAAACGGCTGGTAACCGCGCCGCGAACGGGGTGCTCAGCACTCCTCACAACAGCGATAATAAAATGTGCGGCGAGATATTTCAAGTTTTGCCATAATACTGTATGGTTATACAGGTATTGAGTGACGAGCGAAGCCTCATTGTTTTTCTGATGACTCCAGGGGCGCGGATAGTTAAATCCCGGCAGGTTTCAGGTGGTGCTGGCCTGTGGCTTTTACAATGAGAGCCGCTCAGCACTCCTCACAATTGTGCTTAGGCGGTCGGCGGGTGGAGTCAAAGCCCCGGCAGCTGAAAGGCGCGCTCCTCTCAGAGGAGAAGGAAAGTGATGGAACTTGTTCGATTGCTGCTGGACATCGTCCGCATCATTCTTCAAATCATCGTTGCCCTTTTGCAACTGACCGGTCAGGCACACTGACTGGAACTTGAGACAAGGCGGAGCTCACCCCTCCGCCTTTTTTCGCGTGGATCAAAATCCGCTGCGCTAAAAACGCGACTATCCTCATCTCATTCTGTAATGCGAGGAAGTGCATCATGGCAATCACGTTCGGGCCGATTACCGCGCCGATGACGTTCAGCGACGTTGAACCGGTTTTTCTCACCGATGATACGCTTGTGCAGCGCAAGAACGCGCTGCTGGCGGGCATGCAGCGCGAGGGTTTTGACTGGCTGGTGATCTATGCCGACAAGGAACACGGCAGCAATTTCGAATATCTGACCGGATTTATCCCGCGTTTCGAAGAGGGGGTGCTGCTGCTGAATCACTCCGGAGCTTGCACGCTGGTGCTGGGCAACGAAAACCTGAAAATGGCGCGCTTCTCACGCACAGCGGCCGCGCTGCTGCACACGCCGTACTTCTCGCTTCCCAATCAGCCCATGGACGATGAAGTGCCGCTGGAAAGTCTCTTCAAAGATGCGGGCTTAGCGAACGGCCATAAAGTCGGGCTGGTGGGCTGGAAGATGTTTACGCCCGCCGCCGGCAATGGGCGTGCGATGTTTGATCTGCCGTACTTTATTGTCGATGCCATTCAGCGCACGCTCAGCGATGACGCCACGTTAGAAAATGCCATCCATTTGTTTATTGGCGATAACGGCGCGCGCACCACCTGCAATGCCAATGAAATCGCCCATTACGAATATGGCGCAAACCTCGCGTCAAAGTGCATGCTGGACGCGCTGAATGCCATTGAGGTGGGCGTGCGTGAAACAGAATTGGGCGCGTTACTGCACGCCGAAGGGCAATGCAACTCGGTGGTCACCATCGCCGCGACCGGCAGCCGTTTCGACAAAGCGAACCTTTATCCCACCTGCAAAAAAGTGCAGCGCGGCGATCCGCTCTCGCTAACCACCGCTTTTAAAGGTGGACTCTCCAGCCGCAGCGGCTTTGTCGTTGCCGATCAAAGCGAGCTGCCGCCAGGCCAGCAAGATTATCTGGAGCGCATCGCCAAACCCTATTTCTCGGCCGTGGTGGCCTGGCTGGAAAACATTCGCTGCGGCATGAGCGGTAGCGAGCTGTATCAGCTTATCGAGCAGGTTTTGCCGAAAGCCCGTTTTGGCTGGCACCTCAATCCGGGACATCTGGTGGCGGACGAAGAGTGGATGTCGTCGCCGATTTATCATCAGTCCACCGAATTGCTCAAGAGCGGCATGATGCTGCAAATTGACATCATCCCGTCGGTGCCGGGCTACAGCGGTGCCAGCGCCGAAGAGTGCGTGGTACTGGCCGATGCGGCGCTGCAAAGCGACATCCGCAACCATTATCCGGCTTTGTGGCAGCGCATCGAAACCCGCCGCCGTTATCTGCGGGAAACCATCGGCATTCAGCTTAGCGATGAAATTTTGCCGCTGTCGAATAGCGTGGCGTATTTAAGGCCGTTCTTTTTGGCAAAGGATCAGGCGTTAAGCGTGGTGAGTTGATGTTGTAAGGTCGCCCTGAATGGCGTAATGCCGATCAGTCAAGCGCCGTGCCGAATCACCACACCTTTCGTAGCGGCGCGATTTAGCGCGCAATGATTTGCGCCGCTTCAATGTGTGCTCTGGGTAATTAGCCTTACAAGGTAAGTCGTTAACGCACATTAGTTTGGCGGATTATGGGTGGCGTACAGCGGCCAGGATTCAAACAGATAACCATCGAAATCAATATCATCAACGTCTGAGAACTCCAGCAGCCGCTGTTTCACATTTTCAAGGTGTTGCCACATCGCCAGCTTGGCGGCGCGCGCGTCTTTTTTGATCAGCGTCGCGAGGATTTTTTTGTGATCGTCGAGCCACTGTTTGCGGTAATCGTTGTTGACCAGATGGCGATGCAGTTGGCTCCACATCACGTTATCTTCGCGCCACTGCCAGGATTGCTTAAACAGCTCAACCAGCATGCTGTTATGGGTGGCTTCGGCAATCGCCAGATGGAAATTGCGATCGCCGTTTTCACTTTGGTTGACCGCTCCCGACGCCAGCTCTTTCTCTTCCAGCTCCAGCGCCTGGCGCATCTTCATGATGTCTTCACGCGTCGCCTGCAGCGCGGCGAACTCGGCAATATTGCTCTCCAGCAGCTGACGCGCCTGCAACATCTCGAACGGTCCGGCATCGTTGCTGGCTTTGTGAAGCGAAACAGGTTGCTGCGGCGAATCGTGAATCACATAGATGCCCGCACCACGACGTACCTCAATTAATCCTTCCAGCTCCAGCATAATCAGCGCTTCACGCACTAGCGTACGCGTCACATTCAATAGCGCGGCGAGTTCGCGCTCCGGCGGCAGCCGTTCGCCCACCGCATACTGCTTTTGCGTGATCATCTGGCGGAGCATTTCCCCGACTTCCTGATAAGGGCGCTGTGCTGAAGTTTGAGTTTTCATCGTGCTCTTTTCTGTGTGTTAAAGGATTCACAACCTCTGATACAGCCTCACTCAGAGACGCGCACTATAGCATAGCGAATAAGAATCGGCCTGGTCACGGCGTGCAGTGACCTGGCCACCATCACTGGGCTTTCAGCGCGAAATAGCGTTCGGCATTGTTAAAGCAGATGTCGCGCAGCATGTTGCCGAGCATCGGCTCATCGTGCGGCACAATGCCGTCTTTTACCCACTGCGCCAGCAGATTGCACAGAATACGGCGGAAGTATTCGTGGCGCGTGTAGGAGAGGAAGCTGCGTGAATCGGTCAGCATACCGACAAACTGGCTGAGTAAGCCGATTTGCGACAGTTGCTCCAGTTGACGCAGCATGCCGTCGCGCTGATCGTTGAACCACCAGCCTGAACCGAACTGCACCTTGCCAGCAATACCCGCGCCCTGGAAGTTGCCCGCCATAGTAGCCAGCACTTCGTTATCGCGCGGATTGAGGCAATAGAGAATGGTTTTCGGCAGCTGATCGTTGAGGTCCATCGCATCCAGCAGGCGCGCCAGCGGCCAGGCAATATTGTTATCGCCAATCGAATCAAACCCGCTGTCTGGCCCGAGCTGGCGGAACATGCGCGTGCTGTTGTTACGGATCGCGCCGATGTGCAGCTGCATTACCCAGCCGCGTCGCGCATATTCGCTGCCAAGCCACACCAACACTGCGCTGCTGAACTGGGCGATTTCCAATTCATCCAGCGCATCGCCACGGCGACGTTTCGCCAAAATCGTATCGAGCACGCGGTCGTCCGGCACCGGCGCAAAGCGCAGGGTTTCAATACCGTGGTCTGAGGCGCGACAACCGTGGGCGGAGAAGTGGTCAAGGCGTCGTAACATCGCGCGGCGTAGCGCCTCGAAGCTGTCGATGGCGACATCGGCGGCGGCTTCCAGACGAGCAAGATAGTCGACAAAACCCTCCAGCTCGATTTTGAAGACCTTGTCCGGACGCCAGCTCGGCGCAACGTCAATATCAAAGCTGCGGTCATCGGCGATTTGACGGTGATAGTGCAGTGAATCAACCGGATCGTCGGTGGTGCCGACCATGCGCACCTTCATCTGGCGCATGATGCCGCGCGCGGAAAATTCCGGCGTCGCCAGCTGTTCCGCGCAGCGCTGCCAGATCGCAGGCGCGGTGTCCGGGCCAAACAGCGTATCGGTGATGCCAAACGGGCGCCGCAGTTCAAGGTGCGTCCAGTGATAGAGCGGGTTACCGAGGGTTTTTGGCACCGTTTGCGCCCAGGCGAGATACTTGTCGTAGTCGCTGGTGTTCTTGCCGGTAATCAACGACTCATCGACGCCCGCGGCGCGCAGCGCGCGCCATTTGTAGTGATCGCCTTCCAGCCAGATTTGGCCGAGGTTGGCGAAGCGACGATCTTCAGCAATCTCCTGAGGATTGAGGTGACAGTGATAATCGTAGATTGGCATATCCGAAGCGAAGTCGTGGTACAAGCGCCGCGCGATGTCGCTCTGCAGCAGAAAATCTTCATCCATAAAGCGCATTATTGGGCTTCCTGAGCAAAATAGGCGCGGTGGATCGCCAGTTCGACGCCGCGAATTTCCGCCAATCCTTTCAGGCGACCAATCGCCGAGTAGCCGGGATTGGTTTTCTTCTTCAGGTCATCCAGCATCTGGTGGCCGTGGTCGGGACGCATCGGAATCAAATCCGGCTGTCCTGCGGCTTTACGTCGCTGTTCCTCTTCGGCAATCGCTTTGATCACCGCAAACATATCGACATCGCCACCCAAATGCGCGGCTTCGTGGAAGCTGTTGGGGTTCTCTTCCCGCTTGGTGGAGCGCAGATGCGCGAAGTAGATGCGTGGGCCGAAGCGCTTGACTATGCCGGCTAAATCATTCTCTGCCAGCACGCCGTACGAGCCGGTACACATGGTGAAACCGTTGGCGGGGCTGCTGACGGTATCGATCATCCATTGCAGATCGTCGGCGTTGGAAACGATGCGCGGTAAGCCGAGAATTGGGCGTGGCGGATCGTCCGGATGTACCGCCATGCGTACGCCCACTTCTTCCGCAACCGCGACAATGGCGCGCAGGAAGGTGGCAAAATTCTCTCGCAGCTCGGCCTTACCGATACCTTGATAACGCGCCAGCTGGGCGCGGAATTGATCCAGCGTGTAGCCTTCCTCCGCACCCGGCAAACCGGCGATGATGTTGCGCATCAGGCGGTTACGGTGCTCTTCACTCATCGTTGCAAAGCGTTCAGCAGCCTCGGCGATCTCTTGCGCACTGTAATCCTGCTCCGCGCCGGGACGCTGCAGAATGTGCAGTTCAAACACCGCGAACTCAATCTGATCAAAACGCAGGGCTTTCGCGCCATCCGGCAGCAGATATTCGAGATCGGTGCGCGTCCAGTCAAGGATCGGCATGAAGTTGTAGCACACGGTTTTAATGCCGCACTGCGCCAGGTTGCGCAGCGACTGCTGATAATTGCTGATCCAGTTCTGGCAGCGGCCGCTGCCGGTTTTAATCTCTTCATGAATCGGCACGCTCTCCACCACCGACCACACCAAACCGGCGGCTTCCACCAGCGCCTTGCGCTGCATGATTTCGTCGACTGACCACACTTCGCCATTAGGGATGTGGTGCAGTGCGGTGACGATGCCGGTTGCGCCCGCCTGGCGCGCATCGGCCAGAGAGACAGGATCGTTGGGGCCGTACCAGCGCCAGGTCTGCTTCATGTTGTTACCTCACTCACTATTGGTTGACCAATATTCTTTATTAGCGCATTACATCAGATAATAACTACGCGATTCCGGATTAAAACTCTGCTCTTTACGGGGTTAAGTCAACCTGGTAAGTGATTTTGGTTAACCAGATCACATTTGCGACATCAATCTGGCGACCACTTTTCGCAACTGTGGTTCACTCCTGGCGGATGGTTAGAAATGACTCACTAACGGAGAATCAGATGAACCGCAGTTTAAACCCAGGGATAACCGCCGCAGGCACCAAACGCACCTTGCGCAATCTGCGCTGGTGGGTATTGGTGCTGTTCTTAGCAGGCGTCACGGTCAACTACATCACCCGTAACTCGTTGGGCTTGCTGGCACCGGAGCTCAAAACCAGCCTCAACATCACCACCGAACAATATTCCTGGATCGTCGGCGCATTCCAGCTGGCGTATACCTTCTTTCAACCGATTTGCGGCTGGCTGATCGACGTTATTGGCCTGAAAGTCGGCTTCCTGATCTGCGCCACCATTTGGGCCGTCGCCTGTTTGTTCCACGCTGGCGCGGCCAATTGGGTGCATCTGGCTATCCTGCGTTTTGTCATGGGCGGCGCTGAAGCAGCAGCCACGCCCGCTAACGCCAAAGTGATTGGCGAATGGTTCCCGAAAAAAGAGCGTCCTATCGCCGCCGGATGGGCGGGGGTGGGCTTCTCGCTTGGCGCGATGCTGGCACCCCCGATTATCTACTTTGCGCACGCTTCCTTTGGCTGGCAGGGCGCGTTCCTGTTCACCGGCTGCCTGGCGTTGGGTTGGGTGGTGCTGTGGTGGTTGTTCTATCGCGATCCGGAGCAGCATCCCAATCTGCAGGCCTCGGAACTGGAATTTATTCGTCAGGATAACGAACCGCCAGCAGTGAAACTGCCGTTCTTCACCGCGCTGAAAACCGTGTCGAAAAACAAACGTTTTTACGGCATCGCCATTCCCGCCTTTATGGCTGAACCTGCCTGGGGCGTGCTGAGCTTCTGGGTGCCGCTCTATCTGGCGAAAGAGCTGGGTATGGATCTGAAGCAGATTGCTATGTTCGCCTGGCTGCCGTTCCTCGCCGCCGATTTAGGCAGCGCGGCCAGCGGCTATCTGACGCGGCTCTACACCAAAATCTTTGGTTTTACCCAGGTTAATTCCGTGGTGGCGAGTTCGGTGACGGGCGCTTTCCTGATGCTGTCGCTGGCGCTGGTCGCGGTGACTAAAGATCCTTATGTAGCGATTGCGCTGATCTCGATTGGTGGTTTCGGCCATCAGATCATCTCCTGCATGCTGAGCGCGCTGGTGGTGGAGAAGTTTGATAAAGGCCAGATGGCCACCGTCAACGGCATGCGCGGCTCGTTCGCCTGGATCTCCAGCTTCCTGTTCTCACTACTGATCGGCGTTACCGCCGACACCATTGGCTTTAATCCGCTGTTTGTCGCCATGGGCTTCTTCGACCTGATTGGCGCCGTATTCCTGATTGCTTTTATTGCTGAACGTCGCGCCCAGCGCGCATGAAAAGTAGGTAACGATGAAAACGTTAAAAAATTGGTCATTAGCCGGTTCCGATGCACACCACGTGGCGTTAAACGTCGACGGCAAACACACGCTGTGTCTGTATGTGCTGGAAACGGGCATGTTCCGCGTGGCGATTAAACGTCATGGCGCATACAGCCTCGATCGCACCTGGAGCATCGCGCCACAAAGTGATGTGCCGTGGGAAGGGCGTCAGCGTGACAGCCTGGCCGGATTCACCTTGCCATCGTTCACGCTGGAAGAAGAGGGCGACACGCTGGTGGTGGCCACCGATAAGCTGCGGGTGATCGTCCATCAACCGCTGGCGCTGGAGTGGCAATATTGCGACAGCCACGGCGCATGGCAGCTGCTGACCTGCGACCGTCCAACCAGCGCTTATCAAATCAACACGCACGGGGATGGCGTGGCGCACTATCAGTGCCGCATGAACGACGATCGCTATTATGGTCTGGGCGAGAAAACCGGCGATTTGCAGCGTAATGGCCAGCGCTATGAGATGCGTAACCTTGATGCGATGGGCTACAACGCGGCCTCCACCGATCCGCTGTACAAGCATGTGCCGTTTACCATCACCCGTCGTACCGATGTTAGCTTTGGTCTCTATTACGATAACCTCAGCAGCAGCTGGTTTGATCTGGGTAATGAACTCGATAACTATCACCAACCGTATCGCCGCTGGCAGGCCGAAAGCGGTGATATCGACTATTACCTGTTTGTTGGTGACAAGGTGCTGGATGTCACCAAAGCCTTTGTGCGTCTCACAGGTAAAACGCTGTTCGGCCCGAAATGGAGCCTTGGCTACAGTGGTTCAACCATGCATTACACCGATGCGCCGGATGCACAACATCAGCTGATGAACTTCATTCGTCTCTGCGAAGAGCACGATATTCCGTGCGATTCATTCCAGCTCTCGTCCGGCTACACCTCGATTAACAACAAGCGCTACGTGTTCAACTGGAACTACGACAAAGTGCCGCAGCCGGAGGTGATGAGCCAGGCGTTTCACGACGCCGGCTTGCGCCTCGCCGCCAATATCAAACCGTGTCTGTTGCAGGATCATCCGCGTTATAACGAAGTGGCGGAACAAGGGCTGTTTATTCGTGACTCCGAAGAAGATGCGCCTGAACGTTCGGTGTTCTGGGATGACGAAGGTTCACATCTCGATTTTACCCATCCGCAAGCCGTCGCCTGGTGGCAGGAAAACGTCACCAAACAGCTGCTGGAAAAGGGCATCGATTCCACCTGGAACGATAATAACGAATATGAAGTGTGGGACGGCGAAGCGCGTTGCCACGGTTTCGGCACGCCAATTGCCATCAAACACATTCGCCCGGTGATGCCGCTGCTGATGATGCGCGCCTCGATGGAAGCGCAACAGCGCTTCGCGCCGGAAAAACGTCCTTTCCTGATTTCCCGTTCGGGTTGCGCCGGGATGCAGCGCTATGTGCAAACCTGGAGCGGCGATAACCGCACCAACTGGACCACGTTGCGTTACAACATCCGCATGGGATTGGGCATGAGCCTGTCCGGTTTGTACAACGTGGGACACGACGTCGGTGGCTTCTCCGGCGATAAACCAGATGCAGAACTGTTTGTGCGCTGGGTACAAAACGGCGTGATGCATCCGCGTTTCACCATTCACTCGTGGAATGACGATCACACCGTCAATGAACCCTGGATGTATCCGGCGGCTACGCCTGCGATCCGCGCCGCGATTGAACTGCGTTATCGTCTGCTGCCTTACCTCTATACGTTACTGTGGCAGGCGCATGCTGACGATGAACCGATGCTGCGTCCGACTTTCCTCGATCATGAACAGGATGCGCAGACGTTCGCCGAGTGCGATGAGTTTATGCTGGGCCGCGATCTGCTGGTGGCCAGCGTGGTCGAACCGGGCCAGCGCGAGCGTCGTCTGTGGCTGCCCGACAACCAAACTGGCTGGTATGACTTCGCTACCCAGCAATGGTTCAGCGGCGGTCAATGGATCACGCTGGCGGCTCCGCTGGAAACCCAGCCGATGCTGGTGCGTGCCGGAGCGGGCTTACCGCTCAGCGAGCGCCTGCGTCATGTTGACACTAAAACTGACGATCGCCGCACCTTGCAGCTGTTCCCGCTGAAAGGCAAAGGTGTCAGCCACGGTATGCTGTTTGAGGATGATGGCGAAAGCTGGGGTTATCAGCAGGGCAATGCGCTGTGGCTCAACTGGAAAATGCGCAGCGATGCTGAGGCGATTCACCTCAACTTCCAGCGCAAAGGCAGCTTCCAGCCAGCCTGGCAGACGCTGAAGATTATGCTGCCGCCGGGTGAACAGCGTCAGCTGTTTATTGATGGCGTGGCGGTGGATAAGGCGCAGGCAGAAGCGGTGTTAGCGGATATTGCTGCGGAGTAATCGGTCGCCCTGAATGGCGGCACAACATCGATGTTGTATTCGTAGGGTGCGCATTCATGCGCACCTGGAATAAAGCAGAGAGATCAGTCGATTAACCCTTTCGCCCGCGCCAACAAAAACGCGGTAACCGTTGTCGCATCGCTGATCTTTCCTGCCAGAATTAGTTCAAGAAATGCGTCGATTTTAATTTTCTTCGCGGTTAATCCCACCTCTTCCGCATCCAGATTTTGCCCCTGATTCGCCATGCACATTTTCTGAATTAGCGCGCCATCGCCTGTTTTAGGGCGTTTAGAAAAACCGTGACGCGCGTTGGCAGGTGCCGTGCGGTGGGAAACAGCGCCCAGACGCCGAGAAGCTGCGGTTGGGCATCTCGCAAGGTAATCTCAGTCAGTTCACCTGCCGCCAACTCTTGCTGCACATCCCACGCAGAGAGCTGGGCGATGCCGCTGCCCGCCACGCACAAAGTACGCACGCCTTCCACATTGCTGCCGCTAAAACGGCCCTCAACGCTGACACTGGAAATATGGTCGTCGACTATAAAACTCCATTGCGGCACGCCGGATAAGCGCAGGCAGTTATGCTGATGCAAATCGGCCAGCAGTTTTGGCGTGCCAAAGCGCGCCAGATAGTCTGGAGAAGCACAGAGCACGCGCGGATTATCCGCCAGCCGCTGCGCGACTAAGCGCGAATCCCGCAGCGGGGCGATGCGAATGGCGACATCGTAGCCCAGCCCAACAATATCGGTGACGTTATCGCTGAGCTGGAAATCGGTCTTCAGTTCGGGATTCTCCGCCATCAGCGCGGACAGCAACGGAATAATGGTGCGGCGGCCAAAACCAGAAGGTGCGGTGATGCGCAGCTGGCCGGTGGCGCCCTGTTTATTCGGTGAGAACAGATTGCGCGCGCTCTGTTCGGTTTCCGTCAGGGTTTTGGCGTAGGGCAGAAACTCTTCACCTTCATCTGTTAACGCAATGGCGCGGGTGGTGCGATGCAGCAGGCGTACGCCGAGATCTTCTTCCAGCGAGGCGAGTCGGCGTGAGACCGTCATCGGCGTGGTGTTCAGTCGCCGCGCAGCCTGCGTCAGGCTGCGCGTCTGGGTGACCATCAGGAACACCTCAACATCTTTTGAGTTCATTGTAACGATTTCCGTTATACAGACGTATCATCATCGGCCATTTTTGTCCCTGTGGCGACCGAATATACTGCGCTCTGTAGATAATCCGCATCCAGAGAGCAATATGAGTGATAAACATCTTTTTCAGAGCGGCACACTGAACCGGCTGGCGCTGAAGAATCGCATTATGGTGGCGCCCATGACGCGCATCTCCGCCAGCGTTGACGGCATACCGGGCGAACGTATGCAGCACTACTATCAGCGCTTCGTGCGCGGCGGCTTTAGCGCCATCATCACCGAAGGCATCTATATCGATGAAGCCTGGTCGCAAACCTATGCGTTTCAGGCGGGGCTGATTAACGCTAAACAGAGCGCCGGCTGGCGCGCGATCACCGATCGGGTGCATCAGCATGGCGGCAAAATCATTGCGCAGTTGATGCATGCCGGGGCGATATCGCAGGGCAATATCTATCGACCGGACACGCTCGCGCCCTCAGCGGTGCAGCCGCGCGGGGAACAACTCGGTTTCTATCACGGTCATGGCGCCTATCCGCTGCCACGCGAAATGAATGAAGAGCAGATCCAGCAGGTGATCGACAGCTTTGCGCACACTGCGGCGCGGGCAATCGGCGAAGCGGGTTTTGATGGCATCGAAATTCATGGCGCTAACGGCTATCTGCTTGACCAGTTCTTTACCGATTACACCAATCAGCGCAGCGATCGCTGGGGCGGCGATATCGTGGCGCGTTTGTCTCTGACGCTGGCGGTGATTGCCGCGGTGCGCCAGCGCGTAGGCAAGGATGTTACGCTGGGAGTTCGCCTCTCACAGGGCAAAGTGAATGATTTTCATCACAAATGGCGGGAAGGCGAAGCGGGCGCGCGCCTGGTATTCGCCGCGATTGCTGAGGCCGGCGTGGATTATCTGCATCTGACTGAATATGACGCGCTGCAACCGGCGTTTGCCGATTCGCCGCTGTCACTGGTGCAAATTGCGCGCCAGGCGGCACCGAAATTGCCGATTATCGCCAATGGCGCGTTAAGTGATGCCAGCACGGCGGCGCAGGCGCTGGAGCAGGGCGCGGATTATGTGTCGATAGGCAAAAGCGCGCTGGCCAATCCCGACTGGCCGATGCGTATTCGTGATGGCGTGGCACTGCGCGAATTTGATAAAAATCTGCTGGCGCCATCGGCGGATGTGAAAAACTGCGAATTGGTTTAACGCTGAAAGGGCGCTGATGGGTAAATGGGTCGCCATGAATGGCGACCACGCGATTATTGCGCAAAAGCCCACGTCAGTTTGCCCTTGTCGGAGACCAGCTTCTCCAGCTTCTTCTCATTCACTTTCTTGCGTGCACCTAACCGATCCGCCGTCAGCGGGCCGCTATCGCTGTGCGCAATCACCGTGTCTTTCGGCACGCTGGTCATCTTCTCAGCGATGGTTTCCAGCGCTTTGGCGTAACCGTTGCGGTTATTGAGGTCAAAGTTCTTCAGCGGCAGCTGCGTTTCCAGCCATTTGCCCCAGTAGAACTCGAGGAACGGCGGCGGATTCTGCTCCTTCTCAAAGCCAATATCGCGCACGAAATAGACCAGCGAGCGATATTCATCATTCTGCATATGCTGGCGGCCCAACTCTTTCGGCAGCGCGTCCGGTTTGATTTTGCCTGCTGGCGTATCCAGCCACACCAGATGTGCCGTTTCCATTTTTTGCCAAAAGGCGGACATGGTTTTCAGGCTGCGGAAGTCATCGGTGATGCGCACCTGCACCGGCGTGTTAAGACCGGCGATATCGGCGAAATTGCTGAAAGTATGATGACCATCGGTAAGGTACAGCACGTTATCCGGCGCAATCACCGCCGTTTTCATCGGCCCCGGTTCGCTGCCGACCGGCGCTTTACAGCTGAAGCTGCTGGGCTGCGAGAGACGTGATTTACTGTCAAATTTATCAACGCCTTTCTGCCCCATGCTTTCGCAATAATCATCGAACAGCTTTTTCGGTTCGGCTTCATAACGATGCTGTTTGTAATCCAGCTGACGATAGCCAATCGCAGCCTGCGTCGGGTGGAGTTGCGCTAACTGGACTTGCACAATATCACCGGCTTTGATGTCGGCGGGCAGCGCGGCGGATGCCTGTCCGGCTGACCATAACAGCGCCAGTATTGACCACGGTGTTCTCATTCCTTTTCCTCGAATCGCCAGAAACAGATTTGCACAATAGCATTAGTGTCATTTTGCCGCTGTAGTGTTGTCGCTCGCGGTTGCCCAGTCGCAACCGGTCATCCAGACATCTGACCACACGGAGCTTTCATTATGGCACTTGCTGCTGTGCAACCGACAAAACTGCAACACACTGTTATCGATCCCAGCGTGCGCATGCGCGAAACCCAGATTGGCGCGCAATGTGAAGTGCTGGCCGAAACCTATATCGAATACAGCGAACTGGGCGACTTCTCCTATCTCGGAGAACATTGCTGCGTCGCCGATGCGCAAATCGGACGCTTTACCGCCATTGCCAATCATGTACGGATTGGCGCACCCAATCATCCGATGGATCGCGCCTCGCAGCACCGTTTCACCTACTGTCCGGAATACTACGATGCGCAGGCGGAACGCGATAATGGCTTCTTTGCTGACCGTCGCGCCGATCGCGTGATTATTGGCAATGATGTGTGGATTGGCCATGGCGTGATCGTACTGCCGGGTGTGGCGGTGGGTGACGGCGCGGTGCTGGCGGCCGGTGCGGTGGTGACGAAAGATGTGCCGCCATACACCATTGTCGGTGGCGTGCCAGCCAAAGTGATCCGTGCACGTTTCGCGGCGGATATTGCGGCGCAGCTGCAGGCGATTGCCTGGTGGAACTGGCCGCTGGAGAAGCTGATGGCGAATCTGGCCGATTTCCAGTCCTCCGATCTCCGCGCATTTTGCCAGCGGCACGGCAGCTAACTCCGCTGCAAGCGACATTTGTCGTCGCAGCGAATCTCAAGTAAACTCAAAATACCCTGTTTTTGAGATTGCTTGAGATGAAACTGCGCCGCCCGCCCGTTCAACTTATTGATTCACTGAGTATCAGTGAGATTAACTCGCTTCTTGCCAGTCATGCCGAGTGGGATGAGCGCTATCTGCATTTCGATGAGTTATATCGTCGTGTCAGTGATAGTCAGACGCGTGAGAAAGTGTGGAGCGCACTGAAATTCAAGCGCCGCAGCAGCGCGCAGCACTTTGTGATCGCCGATCAAACCGTGACCTGTAATCTCACGGCCAAAATCACGGCGGCGATGTCGATGGTTGATCGTATGACCTTTGCGCGCAACGGCGAACCAACGGATGAGGACGCGGCTTCTTACCTGATGTCACAGCTGATCATGGAAGAGGCGATTTCATCCAGCCAGTTGGAAGGCGCGGCGACCACCTCGCGCGTGGCGATGGAGTTGCTGGCGGTGGGGCGTGCACCGCGCAACGAAGATGAAAGCATGATCATGGGCAACTGGCGCTTGATGCAGCACATTGCCACGCTGGGTGACGCGCCGCTGACGCGCGCCGATATTCTGGAAATTCATCACATCGCCTGCGCCGGCATTAATGATGACAAATATCGGCCCGGCGCCGTGCGCGACAATAACGATGTGTTTGTTGCCGGGCGCGACGGCGAAATCATTCATCAGCCGCCGGATTATCAGCGGCTCAATAGCCTGCTGGACGCGCTATGCGCCGAAGTTGCGTGGCTGGAGCAGCAGGGCACGCATCCTTTGCTGGTGGCCTGCGTGATGCACTTTGCTATCGGCTACATTCACCCGTTCAATGATGGCAACGGGCGCACCGCACGCGGGCTGTTCTACCATCATCTGATTCGTCACGGTTACAGCGCGTTCCGCTACATCTCCATCAGCAAGCTGTTGAAAGCCGCGGCGGTAAAGTACGGCATTTCCTATCTTTACAGCGAAACTGATGAGATGGATCTGACCTATTTCGTGCAGTTTCAATGCGAAGTGGTGATGCGCGCGGTGACTGCCTTCACCGAGCAAATCGCCACGCTGCATAAAGAGCGGGAACGTTTAGTGACGTGGGTGGAAGAGCATATGACTTTAGCCAAAGGTGAGCTGGATATCATGGCCATCGCGCTGAATGCGCCGGGTTCGTTACTCAGCTCTGCCGGGATTAAATCGCGGCTCGGCATCGCGGATAACACCGCGCGTGCGCGCCTGAAAAACCTCACCGAACAGGGATTGTTGCGTCCACTAAAGGAGGGGAAAGGAACGGTGTACCAGGCGCCTGTTTCACTGCGCAAGCTGCAGGAGTGGCTGAAAAAGCGCGAAGGGTAACAGCGTTATCGCAAGCAATCTCAAAATGCCCTATTTTTGCGATTACTTGCGATGTGGATTAGATCGGCGGATGCATTACCATCGCCGATAGCACCGCTTCCTGCGGCAACCCGACATGCAGCAAAATCTGCTGGCGATAATGCTCATCGGCGTCGCGCGCATCGTCGCTGAGTAACACGCCCACTTCATTGACGTTCTTGCCGGCCACCTGCACCTTGTCACGCGCGGCACTGCGCATCCATTCGTACTCGATATCAATGTGGCCGGTATCAATGCAGCGAATGCCATGCTGGCTGAGATCGTAAGCCAGCACCGTGGCAGTGGGGCCGAGCGACATTAGCACCATATCGTAATCGCGTGCGTGCGCCAGCACCGAGCTGTAGAGATCGTTGTAGACCGAGAAGGCGTTGCGATTGAGCGTGGTGATGCGTCTAATCTCCCGCGCGCCATCAAGCAGATCGTTACCGATGCCGAGACGCGTGCCGCTGCCTTCCACAATTAATATCTTTTTATCGCTGAACAGCTGCTTGAACTTATTAAACACGCGAACCGCCTGCTGCTTGTCCTTATAATCGTGATAGGGACGCGTAACGGAGGTATTGCCGTAGCGGTAATCTTTCTTTAATAAGCTTTCATAATGGCGAAAATAAAATGCTTTATGAAAAAACCAGAATAGGGCCGAACCAAAACGCATATTCGCGGTGCCGCGAAAGGCATCGGGCATACACAATAAACACGGATTCTTCGGCTGACTTCCGCGCCGTAATATCTCTTTAAGGCGAATAGAGAGTCGTTCATCAAAAGATTGAAAGCCGATATTCTTGAACAAAGTCATTTCCAATTCGCCGTCGCCATAGCGGCTTACGGAGAGCTTGTGGTTGCTGAGCAGCAGGTCAATGGTCTGTTCAGGCGACATCACCTGATATTGCCGGGCTCGCGCATTGGCAACCGGAAACTTAAAAGCAGCGTGTGTGAGTTTAAAAGGAAAACGTAATTTACGATAAAAGAAATCTGCGCTAATCATCATAACCTTCTTTTTATTAGCGGCCTTGCCGCAGAGCAGTTACGTGATTTATATCACGCTTAATCCGGGATAACAGGCTGAGGAAACTCTCAAAAAGTCATTGCGGCGCAATGGCTAATCAATTTAAAAAAGATTAAATGAAGAGGGGATAAATAAAACTGTAATAAAACCGCACTTATTCGCGCTGCTATGATAATTGTTGCCAGGAATAATCGCAGCAGCGCATTAATGATTAATTAAGTTATTTCAATTAATGACGAAAGGTTAAAGCGATTTTCCGGCTTTACTAAGCCTAAACGATCGCGCAGCGTGCCCGGTTGATAGTCGCTGCGGAAGACGCCCGCAGCCTGCAGGCGCGGGACAACCTGTTCGAGGAAGCGATCTTCGTTCTCGTCAATGTAGGTGGGCAGAATGACAAAACCGTCGCAGGCCTGATGCTGATACCAGTCAATCATCTGCTGCGCAATGCTATCCGCTGTGCCGGTCGGTGCCGGGAACGACAAGCTCTCGGCGTAGCGTTTCGCCATCTCGCCCAGCGTCAGGTTCTGATCAATGGCGCTGGCGATCACATACTGAAAACGGCCTTTGCTGCCGGTGATCTTTTCACGCAGGTCAGGCACCGGCCCGTCAATGGGGTACTGCGACAGATCGATATTCATGCTGGCCGAAACAAAGCTGAGGCCCGATTCCACGGTAATCAATGATTTCAGGTACGCCGCACGCTCCTCGGCATCGCGCTGCGTATTGCCGACAATCGGCACCATGCCGGGCAGAATGCGCAGTTGATCGGACTGACGCTGATACTGCAGCGCACGCTGTTTCAGGGTTTGATAAAACTGCTGCGCGCGTTCCCGATTAGGTTGCACCACAAACAGCACTTCCGCCTGTTGCGCCGCCAGATCGATAAAGGCTTCTGATACGCCAGCCTGAATCACCACCGGATGGCCTTGCGGCGGACGCGGCAGATTAAGCGGTCCCTGCACGTTGAAAGATTCACCCTGATGATCAAGCCTATGGAAGCGTGCCGGGTCGGCAAAGTGCGCCTGCGCTTTATCCAGAATCAGCGCGTCCTCTTCAAAGCTGTCCCACAGCGCTTTCATGACATCGATAAATTCGGCCGCGCGGCGATAGCGGTCTTCATGGCTGAAGTGCTCGCTGCGACCAAAGTTGCGCGCTTCGGCGTGGCTCAGCGAGGTAACCACGTTCCACGCTGCGCGCCCGCCGCTGATATGGTCGATGTTTGCCAGCTGACGTGCGGTGGTGTAAGGCACCGAATAGGAGGAGGAAACCGTGCCGCCGAGGCCGATGTGGTCAGTCACCGCCGCCAGCGCGGCTAATAATGTTAAGGGTTCAGACCAGCCAACCTGACGATGCTGCACGGTGTGCGCCAGATGCCCGCCGTAAACATCATCAATCGCCAGCTTGTCCGCGACAAAAATCATGTCCAGCTTCGCGTCTTCGGCGCGCTGGGCGATTTTGCGGTACAGCGGCCAGTTACTGCCGCCGGTCGCAGCTGAATCGGGATGGCGCCAGCCGCCCTGATGAATGCCGGAGTCGAGGTAGAGCGCCAGGTTCATCATGGCTTGGCGGCTCCGTTGGCGTTAAAGAAGGAGGCATCCACCAGCTTGTCGGCTTTTAAGCCGGGTTTGATCAGGCCGCCGCGGGTGAAGGTATCAATCGCCAGCTGCTGGCGTTTCTCCACCAACGCGTAATCCTCTACCGGCGCGTTGTTTTCACGCTGCACTTTACTCAGCGCCACCGCATCTGGCAGACGCAGCAGTTTGGCGATCTCGCTGGCGTAGGCTTGTGGATGCGCCACGCCCCACGCACGTGCGCGAATCAGGCGCTCGCGGAAGTCCGTGAGCTGCTCACGCTTGCTGGCGATGGCGCTATCGGTCGCCACCAGATAGTTTGAAACCGGCGAATTTTTGCCGTCGATGGCGATGCGATCGCCGGACTGCGCCACGGCAAAGGACACATAAGGTTCCCAGGTTGCCACCGCATCCACCGCGCCATTATCCAGCGCCAGCGTCGCTTCCGACGGCGTGGTGAAGACAAAATTGACGCTGTCGTCGGGCAAACCCGCTTCGTGCAGCGCATTCAGCACCATGTTTTGCCCGGCCGATCCTTTTACCGTCGCCACTTTCTTGCCTTTCAGGTCGGCGATGCTGTGCAGGGCGCTGTCCTTTTTCACCAGGATGGCATTGCCGAGATATTGCGATGCCTGAATGGCGCGGATCTGCGCGCCTGCGGCCACGGCAAACGACAGCGGACCATCGCCGACTAAGCCGGCATCCAGATGCTGGGAGTTGAGCGACTCCAGCAGCGGCGCAGCGTTGGGGAACTCATACCATTTGATTTCATACGGCACATTGTTGAGCTCGCCAGCGGCGGACATCACCGCGCGGGCATTGCCTTTTTGATCGCCGACGATCAGTGGGTTAGTGGCAGCGTGAGAAGTCACCGCGAGGAGCAACAATGAGCTGGCTAATAAAGTGATTTTCATAACGTTTCCCGGGTAAAAAAGAAAACAGCGTAAGTTTTCTACTACAGCGGGCGTAGTAACAAATCTGCGCAAGGTTATGTCTCAGGCGCAAATGCCCCCAAATCGTGCATCCTCGCCATTTTTCGTTATCAAAAAATGCGAATTTTCCTCACTAATGATTAATTCTCTCAACGAAAATGAAACGTGATTTCAGTCACAGATTGAACGAGGCGGTAGCTGGAAGCCATTAGCCAAACTACATTCATTAGCGGAGCTAACGACACACCTCGCAACGGGTTTTTACTAAACGGTAACGTACGTTAAAATTCTGTTGATTTTATGTGGGGTTATTTTTGAGGTTTTTCGATGAAAATGGTTGAGGGATTAGCATGGTTAACAAATTAACCAGTATCGTGCTCGCGATTCTGGCGATTGCCTTGCTGTACATGGGCGGCAAGCTGTTGATGCTGGGCGGCAGCGCCTTCTATGCGCTGATGGCGGTGGGATTACTTATCACCGCAATTTTACTGTTCCGCAACCAGCGCAGCGCGCTGGCGCTGTATGCGGTGCTGATGTGGATTACGCTCGCCTGGATTATCTGGGAAGTGGGCTTTGATAAATGGCAGTGGATCCCACGCGGTGACCTGTTCGGCGTGATCGGCCTGTGGCTGGCGATGCCGTGGGTGGTGAAACCGCTGTATCGCGGCGAACGCCGTTTCCACGGCTTCCTCGGCGGCACCGTGATGATCATGATCGTGGTGGTGATTGGTCTGTGCTTCTACGATCCGGTTCCGCAGCAAGGCACCATCAGCAATGCCCGCGAGCAGAACAGCGAGCAGGGCGCCGCTAACGACTGGACCGCGTACGGTGGTTCGTCTGACGGCCTGCGTTTCTCGGCGCTGAATCAGATCAGCAAAGACAACGTCAAAAACCTCGAAGTTGCATGGACCTATCACACCGGTGATTTGCGCCAGGATGCGGATGCCACCGAATACACCTTCGAAGCTACGCCGCTGAAAGCTAACGGTATGCTGTATTTCTGTACGCCGCATAACGAAGTGCATGCGCTTGATCCGGAAACCGGCGCGGTGAAGTGGAAATTTACGCCAAATAAAGACCGCTCTTACCTGCAGCAGCATCAGACCTGTCGCGGCGTAAGCTACTACGAAGAAACCCCGGTTGCCGCACAGGGTAGCGCCGCAAATCCGGCCATCTGCAGTAAGCGTATCTTTAACGCCACCACCGATGCGCAGCTGATTGCGCTGGATGCCGATACCGGTAAACCGTGCGCAGATTTCGGTCAGAACGGTGTGGTTGATCTGCACGCCAACATGGGTGAAGTGCGTCCACATGCGCTGATGCAAACCGCAGCACCGCTGGTGGCGGGCAAGCTGGTGATCGTTGGCGGTTCCGTGATGGATAACGGCTTCAACAGCGGCAACCCGTCAGGCGTGATTCGCGCCTATGACGTGCAAAGCGGTCGTCTGATGTGGAACTTTGATCCGGCTAACCCGGAAAACACCGCGCCAATTGCTGCCGGTCAAAACTACCCGCAGGACACGCCAGTGGCGTGGGGCACGTTGAGTGCTGACCTGAAAAACGGCGTAGTCTATGTGCCGTTTGGTAACGCTTCACCAGATGAAGTGGGCATTGAACGCGATCCGAACAGCAACACCGAGAAGTTCCGTGATGCGCTGGTGGCGCTGGATTTGCAAACCGGTGCGTTCAAATGGCGCTATCAGAGCTCCAACCACGATCTGTGGGACCGCGATAATCCATCACAGCCTTCGCTGGTGGACATCGATTATCAGGGGCAGAAGCAGCCTGTGGTGATCCTGCCGACCAAAACCGGCAACCTGTTTGTGCTGAACCGTCTTACCGGCCAGCCGGTGTATCCGGTAAACCAGGTGAAGGTTTCGACTGAAGGTGGCGTAGCGGGTGAGAAATTTGCGGCGACTCAGCCGGTTTCCAGCCTGAACTTCATCCCGCAGCCGTTGACCGAGAAGTCAATGTGGGGCATCACGCCGTTTGACCAGATGTCATGCCGCATGGATTTCCGTAGCCTGCGCTATGATGGCAATCCGTGGACGCCAGCAACGGAAGGCGGTTCACTGATCTTCCCTGGCAACATTGGTGTGTTCAACTGGGGTTCTATTGCTGTCGATCCGCAGCGTCAAATGCTGATTGCCGCGCCAGTGCGTCTGGCCTACAAGTACAACCTGATCAAACGCACCGAGCAGACCGCCACCGAGCGCCTGTTCACCAAAGATGGCACGCCATACTGGAACGAAAACTTCCACGGTGACTACGCGATCCATATCCAGCAGATGGCGTCAGGCCTCGGCATTCCCTGTGTAGCGCCGCCTTGGGGCCGCATGGTGGGTGTGGATCTGAAGACCGGTAAAACCGAATGGCTGCGCCGCGTGGGCGTCACCAAAAACCTGAAGACCAGCTTCCTGCCTGGCCGTTTCCCCATCGGCTTCCCGATGGGCATGGTGGCGCACGGTGGTCCATTGCTGACCGCAGGGGATTTGGTGTTCCACGGTGCAACTGCGGATAACTTCTTCCGCGCCTACGACAGCACCACCGGCGAACTGCTGTGGCAGACCGAGCTGAGTGCCGGTGCGCAAGCCACACCGTCTACCTTTATGGGTAAAGACGGTAAGCAGTACGTGGTGATTGCCGCAGGCGGTCACGGTTCGCTCGGCACCCAGGCGGGTGACAGCGTTGTGGCATTCCGTTTGAAGTAATCGCTGTAAAATAGAATAAGGCGCCCGCTGTGGCGCCTTTTTTTGTTTTTGTCAGGTTATATTGAACCTCCGTGAAAGACGCCACTGATAAGGAACTGTATGACTATCGCCTGCCTGCATACCGCTGCCAGTAATATCGCTATTTTCGATGATGCCGCGCACTCATTGGGCATGAGCAACGGCGCACTGAGTCATATCGTGATGCCGCATTTGCTGGCGGAAGCGGAGCTGACCGGTGGCATGACCGCTTCTCAGCAGCAAAAGCTGGAACAGCTGTTACGCAGCCTGACGCCGTGGTTCGACGCAATTCTGATTACCTGCTCGACGCTGGGTCCGGTCGCCGATGATTTTAACGCTGAAGGGCATGATTGCCCGGTGTATCGCACCGATCGCATGCTGGCCGATGAGGTGCGCCGTTTGCCGGGAAAATCTCTGGTGCTGTGTGCGGCGGAATCCACGCTGGCGGCGACGCGCGCGCTGTTTTGCCCAGCAACGCTAACGGTTGAACAGCATCCTGTTGTGCAGCTGATTCCTGGCGCATGGGCGGCGTTTAAAGCGGGTCATCAGGATGCGTATCTGCAAATGATTGCGCAAGCGGTGGCAGACGGGAAACAGCAGGGCGCAGATCATGTGGCGCTGGCCCAGGTTTCCATGGCGGCGGCGTCCAGGCTGTTTAGCGCCGGTAGTCAGCCATTAACCAGCCCGCAGCTGGCGTTAAAGGTGGTACGTGATTTTTCGTAGGGTGCGCATGCAAGACCGCGCATCAGGTTAACGTTTACTTTCATGTAAATAATAATCATTTGCATTAGTGGTTATAACTCATTATCGTTAGCAACACTTTGTAACCCATAGCGATTTAACCCCTAAAAATCCTCAATCAAAGAGGTCGCTATTCTGCTGTCGCTTTTCAGGAGCGCTCTTTTCATTTTCCTGACATACGCCCACATCCGCGATTTGGTAGACTCAAGATTGAGAATGAACGTTCACTACAGGATTATTCATGAAGAATTTTCAGCGCGCGGCCATCGCCGGGCTGGTGTTATTGCTCGCCGCCTGTGACCAAAATAGCGCCCCGCCAGCGGGCGACATGACCACCGAAGTCGGCGTGAATACGCTGCAAACTGAGTCGGTGACGCTCGATAGTCAACTCACCGGACGCGTGGTGGGCAGCATGGTGTCGGAAGTGCGTCCGCAGGTGGACGGTATCATCCAGAAGCGCCTGTTTACCGAAGGCGACGAAGTCAAAGCCGGTCAGGTGCTGTATCAAATCGATGCGGCCAGCTATCAGGCCAGCTACGATCAGGCCGTTGCGCAGTTGAAAAATGCGCAGGCGTTAGTGAAAAGCAGCCAGTTAAAATCCGCGCGCTATAGCGCGCTGGTGAAAGAGAACGGCGTATCGCGTCAGGATGCCGACGATGCGCTGGCAACCTATCAACAGAACGTGGCGTCGGTTGATCAATATCGTGCCGCCGTCGAAAGCGCCCGCATCAACCTCAACTACACGCAAATCAAAGCACCGATTTCTGGCCGCATCGGCATTTCGTCAGTGACGCCAGGCGCGCTGGTGACCTCGGCGCAAACCACGGCGCTGGCGACCATTCGCGCGCTCGATCCGATCTATGTCGATCTCACGCAATCCAGCGTGCAACTGCTGAAACTGAAGCGTCAGCAGGCTTCCCTTCAGCAGAGCAGCGATGTGGTGCCAGTAACGGTAAAACTGGAAGACGGCAGCAATTACGATCATCCCGGCAAGCTGGAACTGACTGAAGTGGCGGTTGATGAAGCCACCGGAACCGTTACGCTGCGCGCCATTTTCCCTAATCCGCAGCATGAATTGTTGCCGGGCATGTATGTGCGCGCCAGCGTCACTAACGGCGTTAAAAATGATGCGATTCTGGCGCCGCAGCAGGGCATCACGCGTGATGCCAAGGGCAATGCCACGGCGCTGGTGGTGGATAACGAGAACAAAGTGCAAAGCCGGGAAGTGGTGACCGATCGGGTTATCGGCAACACCTGGCTGGTGACCAGCGGTTTAAACAGCGGCGACAAGCTGATTGTCGAAGGCACCGCCAAAGTGCAGGCCGGGATGACGGTGAAAGCTGTTGAAGTGACGCCGAACAGCGCCCGCAGCGGAGGCCAGTAATTATGTTGGCTCAGTTCTTTATTCGTCGGCCGGTATTCGCCTGGGTGATCGCCATCTGCATCATGATGTTTGGCGTGCTCAGCATTAAAAGCCTGCCGATTGCGCAATATCCCGACGTCGCACCGCCGCAGATCAGTATTCAGGCTACTTACACCGGCGCGTCGGCGGAAACGCTGGAAAGCAGCGTCACGCAGGTGATCGAGCAGCAGCTCACCGGCCTCGACGGCTTGCTCTATTTCGATTCCACCAGCACCGCCTCAACCGGCCAGGTAAAAATCAGCGTCACTTTCCAGCAGGGCACCGATCCGGATATTGCGCAGGTGCAGGTGCAGAACAAAGTGCAGCAGGCCGAAAGCCGCTTGCCGACGTCCGTTACCACGCAAGGCGTGACGGTGGAGAAGGCGCAAAGCGACTTCCTGCTGATTCTGGCGCTGTACGATAAAACCAACCAAAGCACCTCGGCCGATGTGGCGGACTACATGGTCAGCAACATGGAAGATACGCTGGCGCGCGTGCCGGGCGTCGGTAGCGTGCAGGTGTTTGGTGCCGAATACGCCATGCGCATCTGGCTCGATCCCGCCAAACTCGCCTCCTTTTCGCTGATGCCGTCCGATGTGACCAGCGCGCTGGAGAGCCAGAATACCCAGGTTTCCTCCGGTCAGCTGGGCGCGCAACCGGCCAACAAAGAGCAGCAGCTGGTGGCGACCGTGCGTTCGCGTTCACGTCTGCAAACGCCGGAACAGTTCCGCAATATCGTGTTGAAAAGCCAAAGCGACGGCTCGGTGGTGCATCTGAGTGATGTGGCTCGCGTAGAAATGGGTGATGAGGATTACAGCGCCAACGTGCTGGCGAACGGTCATCCGGCTTCAGGGATCGCGGTGCAGCTGGCGTCCGGCGCCAATGCGCTGTCAACCGCCGAACAGGTGAAAGCCACCATCGACGAGTTCCGCAGCAGCATGCCGCCGGGCTATGAAGTGGCGTATCCGCTCGACAGTACCGACTTCGTGAAAATCTCGATTGAAGAGGTGGTGAAAACCCTAATCGAGGCGGTGATTCTGGTGGTGATCGTGATGTTCGTGTTTCTGCAGAACATCCGCACCACGCTGATTCCGGCGATTGCCGTGCCGGTGGTGTTGCTGGGAACCTTTGGCGTGCTGTCACTGTTCGGGTACTCGATCAACACCTTAACCATGTTCGGCATGGTGCTCGCCATCGGGCTGTTAGTGGATGACGCAATCGTGGTGGTGGAGAACGTCGAACGTGTGATGCGCGAAGAGGGTTTGCCGCCGCGTCAGGCCACTGAAAAATCGATGAAGGAGATCACCGGCGCGCTGATTGGTATCGCGCTGGTGCTGTCGGCGGTGTTTCTGCCGATGACCTTCTTTAGCGGCTCAACCGGCGTTATCTATCGTCAGTTCTCCATCACCATTGTGTCATCGATGGTGCTGTCGGTGATTGTGGCGTTAACGTTGACGCCGGCGTTGTGCGCCACGCTGCTCAAACCGCACAACGAAGAAGGCGGCCAAAAGGGCTTTTTCGGCTGGTTCAATCGCAGCTACGAGCGCGTGCAGGCGCGTTATCACAACGGCGTGGGTCATGTGCTGCACAGCTCGGTGCGCTATCTGCTGCTCTACGCGGTGCTGCTGATCGGTTGCGCGGTGCTGTATATGCGTTTGCCGACCGGCTTCCTGCCGACTGAGGATCAGGGCTATATCATGGTGCAATACCAGCTGGCACCGGGCGCGACGGAAAACCGCACCAGCGCGGTTCGTCGTCAGGTGCAGGAATACTTCGCCACCAAAGAAAAAGACAACGTCAACGTCAGTATGCTGGTGAATGGCTTCAGTTTTGCCGGCAGCGGCCAGAACGCCGGGATTGGCTTTATCTCGCTGAAGAACTGGAGCGAGCGTAAAGGTGCTGAAAACAGTGCCGATGCCATTGCCGCGCGTGCAATGGCCAATCTTGCCAGCATTCGTGATGCGCAGATCTTTGTGCTGTCGCCGCCGTCGGTGTCCGGTTTAGGGCAGTCAGACGGATTCACCTTTGAGCTGCAGGCGCGTGGTGCCACCGGGCGCGATCAGCTACTGCAAATGCGCAATCAGCTGATTGCTGAAGCCAATCAGGATCCGCTGCTCAGCGCGGTGCGTGCCAACACCTTGCCGGATTTGCCGCAGCTGCAGGTCAATATCGACGATGAAAAAGCGCAGTCGCTAGGTCTCACCATCAGCGACATCAACGACACGCTCAGTGCGGCGATTGGCGGCAGCTACATCAACGACTTCACCGATCGTGGCCGCGTGAAGAAGGTTTACATGCAGGGCGATCAGCAGTTCCGCAGCAAGCCGGAAGATATCGATCGCTGGTACGTGCGCGGCAGCGATAGCAACAGCAATACCACCATGGTGCCGTTTGCGTCGTTTGCCTCCTCAGAGTGGGCGTACGGCCCGGATGTGCTGTCTCGTTATAACGGCCTCGCGTCCTACGAAATCGAAGGTTCGGCGGCGGCCGGCAAGAGTTCCGGGGATGCGATCAGCGCGATGGAAAAACTGGCGGCGAAGCTGCCGGCGGGCACCACTTTTGCGTGGAGCGGCTTGTCCTATCAGGAAAAACTCTCCGGCAACCAGGCGATGTCGCTGTATGGCATCTCGCTGATTGTGGTGTTCCTGTGCCTGGCGGCGTTGTATGAAAGCTGGTCGGTGCCGTTCTCGGTGATGATGGTGGTGCCGCTGGGGGTGATCGGCTCGCTGCTGGCGATCAGCCTGCGCGGGCTGGAAAACGACGTCTACTTCCAGGTGGCGCTGTTAACCATCATTGGCTTGTCGGCGAAGAACGCGATTCTGATCGTTGAGTTCGCCGAAGACAATTACCGCAAAGGGGAAAGCCTGGTGAAGGCGGCAACGCACGCGGCATCGATGCGCCTGCGGCCCATCATTATGACTTCGCTGGCATTTACCGCTGGCGTATTGCCGCTTGCGATTTCCACCGGCGCGGGCGCCAACAGCCGTATTGCGATTGGTACTGGTATTATTGGCGGCACGCTGACCGCTACCTTGCTGGCGATCTTCTTTGTACCGCTGTTCTTTGTTCTGGTGCGTCGCGTGTTCCCGGCGATACCGCATGACGATAATCATGCATCTGTGGCCAAGGCGGGGGAATAACATGTCGGCAAAACTCTTAATGGTATTGGTTCCCGCGCTGCTGTCGGGTTGTGTGTCGCTCGATCCGCACTATCAGCGCCCGCAAGGCGCGGTCAGCAGCGAGATGCCGAGCGGTGAAGCCTATCGTTCATTGCAAGGCACACCAGCCAGCAACTACCGCGACCTGAGCTGGCAGGATTATGTGCTCGACGCCCAACTGCGGCAGGTGGTGGCGATGGCGCTGGATAGCAGCCGCGACTTGCGTGAAGCGGTGGCCAGCGTTAAATCCGCGCATGCGCAATACGGTGAAGAGCGCGCCAATCTGTTCCCGGCTATTAGCGCCGGCGTGAGCGGCACGCGTTCGCGCGCGTTAACAGGCGAAGGCAATCAAACCGCCATCAGCAACAGTTATTCGGCAGAAGGCAGCGTCAGTTCGTTTGAACTCGATCTGTTTGGCAAAAACCAGAGCCTGACGCGCGAGCAGTATGAAACCTATCTCGGCACGCTGCAGGGCGCACGCAGCACGCGCCTGACGGTGTTGTACAACACCGTGGATTACTGGCTGCAGCTCGCCGCCGATCGCAGCAATCTGGCGATTGCCAAGGAGACCGCCGAGAGCGCGCGACAATCGTGGCAGGTGACGCGCAAGCAGATGGAAAATGGCATCGCCTCGATGGTGGATGTCTCGTCTGCGGAAACCACCTATCAGTCCGCGCAGGCCGATGTCGCCAGCTACAGCACGCTGGTGGCGCAGGATAAAAACGCGCTGGATTTGGTGGTGGGCCGCAGCGTGCCGGATAACCTGCTGCCTGACAGCATTGAATCGATAGGTAACGCACTGCGCGAGGTGCCTGCGGGCGTCTCATCAGATGCGTTGCTGAATCGTCCTGATGTGTTGCAAGCCGAGCATAATCTCAAGTCTGCCAACGCCAGTATCGGCGCGGCGCGTGCCAACTTCTTCCCGAGCATTACGCTGACGGGCAGCGGCGGCGTCGGCAGTAGCGATCTGTCGACGCTGTTTAAAAACGGGGCGGGCATTTGGTCGTTTGCGCCGAGCATTTCGCTGCCGATTTTCCAGGGCGGCTACAACGTCTCTTACCTGAAATACACCAAAGCACAGAAGGAATATTACGTAGCGGCGTATGAGAAAGCGGTGCAAACCGCCTTCCAGGAAGTGGCGGATGCGCTGGCGCGTCGTGGCACCATCAACGATCAGCTCAGCAGTCAGCAGCGTAATGTAGCGGCATCGCAAACCTATTATCATCTGGCGGATCTGCGCTACCGCAACGGCGTTGATAGCTACCTCAATGCGTTAACCGCGCAGCGCACGCTGTACAGTGCCCGAACCAATCTGGTGAGTACGCAGCAAGCCTATTACCTGAATTTGATCACCTTCTATAAAGTGATGGGTGGCGGCACGGCGTTGAAAGAATCTGAAATAATGAGCGCGCAATAATTGCACTTTTCGTAGCGGCGCGATTTATCGCGCAATAAATTGCGCCGCTACAATGCCTGCGTGCGGGGAAGCAAGAATTGGAAACATTGTCTGGGTTTCTCACCGGAAACGCATCACGTATGATGACGGGATTAAAACGATAAATTCTTTTTCGGAGCCAATGTGAGTCACTCTGAACATGACGATTTTCTCTTACAGCGTCAGCAGCAGGTGATTTCTGCGGCGAAAGTCTGTTTTAGTCGATCCGGATTTCATGGCGCCAGCATGGCGGATATTAGCCGCGAATCTGCGTTAGGGGCAGGACAGATATATCGATACTTTAGCAGTAAAGAACTTATTGTAATGGAAACAATAAAAAGCATCGCGCAGAACTGGCGCCTGTTTTTAATACAACATTTGCCCGCACAACAATCGACTCAGGATATTATCAACGCTGATTCGCCATTCTGGCAGCATTGGCCGAGTCAGGACCGGAAATTATTACTGGAAATGTATTCTGAGGCGTCGCGTAATGAATCGGTGCGTACCATTCTGGCCCAGCAGGAGCAATTATTACTTGCTGAGTTAGCGGCTATTTTTCGCGCGCAACAACCTGATATCGATCCAACACAGCGCGCCAATCGCATTCAATTTTTATTGCTGCTGGTCGATGGCGTCGCCTGTCGCGCCTTCGTCGATAGCGACCTGGACCAACGTGAAATGCAGCGGGTGAACGGCGTTCTCAGCCAGCATCTGTTCGGCTGAATTTACACCGCCCCGTGCGGATAGACATCATTCACCACCGCATTGAAAAACGGCATAAAGCCCGACGCCATATCGCGCTGCTTCATGCAGCGGCGAATAATAATGCCGTCAATAATCAGCGACATCACATATAAGCGGGTGTGAATGGCATTGGCGTCCTGCTCGGGGTGCAGCGTCTGCTCCTGAGCAATAAAATTATTTTTAAGATCATGCCAGGCATCGAGCATGATTTGTTGGATGCGATTATTACGCGTGGCTTCAGATGACACTTCCATCAGCAGAATAATACTGTTTTCCACTGCCGCCGGCACAATATCTTCCGCTTCGTGATAATGTCCTTTCATATGCGCGATACGTTCAAAGTCGGCATTGAGTAGCGTGATCATCCGCTGCACTACATTGGTGACTAATGCCTCAATGATCGCCTCTTTGTTTTTATAGTATTTATAAATTAAACCAATACTGACGTCGGCCTGGCTGGCAATATTCTGAATCGATGTCTGGTGAAAGCCCTTCAGCCGCATGCATTGCTCGGCGGCGGCCAGGATCTGTTCGCTTCGGTTCATGATTATTACACTCGCAGAATAAAGCGGCTATTTTACGCAATTAAAGCTGTACTGGCGATGAATAAAAACATTAACCCAACCTGATTATTTCGGCGCTTTAGCATTGTTCAGTTTTTTTGATTTAAGCGAGCAGTTTTGCCTGCTGTTCATGATTTTTCAGACCTCTATGATGGTGGACAGAAAAAATCATCAAGGAATAACATCATGAACATCCTGCGCGCCCAACGCGATCAGCTGTTTGAATATGGTCCTTTTTCCATTCGCCGTCAGCGTCCCGGTGAAGCGTTTGGACCGCTGGCGATTGTCGACCAAATGACGCTGCAACTGGATGCCACTATCCCGCTGCATTCTCATCAGGATAGCGAGATTTTCAGCTACGTTTGGCGCGGTTCGCTGCTGCACAGCACCGAGCAGGGTGAAACGCACTCCCTTAACGCCAAACGCGCGCTGCTGCTGAGTGCCGGTAGCGGCATGCGCTTTGCCGAGTCTGCGCCTTTTATCGAAACCGAGATGTTGCAGGCCACCATTAATCCAGCGCAAACCGGCGGTGAGCCGCAGGTCAATACCTTTACCCGCGCGGACGGTGCGGCAGTAAACGCGTGGACGTTACTGGCAGGGCCGCACGGCAGCGAGGCGCCGCTGGCGCTGAATCAGGCGGTATACATTTATGACCTGAAACTGGAGCGCGGCAAACAGGTGGATGTGCCACAGCGTGCAGGCTTTTCCAGCTGGGTCAGCGTGCTGGACGGCATTGTGCGTATGGATAATGAACGGTTGCACAAAGGCGATTCCGTCAGCGATAACAAGGCTTTGCCAGCGTTGATGGGCGAGCGGGATGCAACGCTGATTGCGTTTCTGGTGCAGAAAAGCCTGTAGAGCCGCCATTCATGGGCACCTAACCCTTCCTCCATATAACATCGTGCTATCATCTGCGGATAAAACACCGGAGGAGGGTAATTCAATGAAAAAGAAAGAGTTCGTTACCCAGGATTTGCTGAGCAAGATCTATCAGGAAGATACCTCCGCGCCGCGCAAATTACCGCCTGAACGCCAGCTGGCCGAAGAATATGGCGTATCGCGTTTCACTATCCGCCAGGCGCTGGAGAAACTGGTGAGTATCGGCGCGGTACGTATCGTGCAGGGATCAGGTATCTGGATTAATGAAACGGTACGTAATAACCCGCTGGTTTATAATTCGATCACCGAAAAGCGCTTTGATCAGATGCATTACCGCTCACTTAGCCTGCGTAAAAGGCGCCCCGATAGTGATGAGCAACAGATATTTGCCATTAACGACAACGCATTTATCTGGGAGTTTTCCCGCCTGCGCTATGTCGATAATGTGGCGGTACAAATTGAAATATCGCGTATGCCCGCAACCTTATTTGGATATTATTAATTCAGGAATAGGGGACTTACTGACTATTCAGTCTCTGAGAGCCTAACTTCGCTTCGCTCGTTAGTCTCTATAAACTAAATTGTTAGATCAGAACTCGCGTGTTTTCGGCAGTAAAACTACCTCAAAAAACGCCGTGTTCGTTTCTCGCTTTGCTCGGTCATTTGATAGTACTGACAAAATGATTTGGGTATTCGTCTTCGTGAGTAACTACGCGTCACTTCGTTCCTTATCGGGAATCGGGCTGTTTAAGCCCTTACTGTTGGGCAGTCATGATTTATTAATTACATCTGGAGAAATTGAACCATTACGAAATAGGGAAAATAAATGTTAGATAAGATCACTGTAGGCCGATTTGCAGTACATAAAGTCGGTGAAGAAATCCAGTACTATATTGAAGGTGAAGCGTTCAATATAGTACTGGATTGGGATTCCCCAGAGAGAATCACACTCGATGTAGTAAAAGAAATCTTTGACCGAGAATCACGCGACAATGGTTTAAAGTGGAAATAATGGAATACGTAGAACTCTTAAGGATAAAAATAAATTACAAATTTACTGTATTATATAAGGTTATTTTATAATGCATCACGTGGATTAAGATTGAATTTACATTACTGAGATGTTTCTTTTTAAGAAAGCGTAAGATAATATTTTCGTGAAGGAATACACATAACCAAAGGGGATTGGATGTTAGATTTCAAATTGATCAGAATTTGGGACGCTGAGAGAGAGCTTGCACCGCAAGATTTCCAGTACATATTATCGCCATACATGGCATTTAAAGCAGCTAAGATATACTACGAATTAGACTACCAGAAATATAACGGTACTCAAAGTGGGCATGATGTCCCATTAAGAAAAAATGGTGTGAATCCCTTAACATCGAGCGAATATACTCGTAAACGTTCAGATATGTATGATCCAGTTTATGACAATACCCAGCATAACCTAGACAGTGCATGGATTATCGGCATTGGTGATATTGAACAATGGAATCATTACAAACATGCTTTCTCATTCAATGAGGATGGTGATCTTGTTTACGACTGCTTTATGGATCACTGGCATGAATGGTTTGAAATGCGAGTTCGTGAGACATATGAGAAAGTACTATTAAATCACAATGGCAGAAAGCCAAAACCCACTCAAAGATTCAATCCCAGTGATGCACCAGTGCAACATGCCCAAGCTGGAAAAACCATCAATAGCAAAGCAGCAGGTCGATTGTTAGCAGCGGGTGGTGTTTATAATGGCAACATTGAGGGCTTCAGGAAGACTGCGGAACAGTTAGGTGGTGAAGCCTTACAGGGTTATGACCAAGTACTAAACGAAACAACGGCAGGTACAGCAATAGCAGCCGCCTCAGTACTTCTAGCAAGACGCCCTACAAGCTATGAAGAAATGAGTAGCTATCTTGGAAAGCTAAGAGGCCAATCTAAATTTCTTGATGGCATTGAAATTAAAGACATCACTTACGTTAAACGAGATCCGAGTGATGTAGCAGTACTGAGAAGAGAATTTAACAGCACTGTGAGAAAAAACTTCGTCAATAAACTATCAAGTACTCAAGATGCTGCTAATACATTTAGTTCATCCGACTTACTTCGTATGAAAGAAGGGGGTGTTCCAAATGGCTGGAGTGTTCACCACAAATTACCCCTAGATGATGGTGGTACCAATGCCTTTGATAATCTAACATTGATTCAAAATGAGCCATATCATAAGGTGTTTACAAATATGCAGTCTTCAGCAACCAGGGGAATGATTGCAGGCGAAAGCCGAGTTACACCTTGGGCAGTGCCTAAAGGCTCAATTTATCCATTAAAATAATTTGAAAGGAATTAAATAATGAAAACCAGTGATATTCTAATCGAATTGCAAGACATGATGGATAAATGGGGCAACCCAGTAGAAGCACCAATTAATGAAGCATTTGTAGATAGTATTACGAAGCGTAAACCTGATTCGCTCGCTACTCCAATGCTTAAAAAACTGGGTGACGAGCTTTGTTTTCTCTTAGTAAATCAACCTGACTATTTTACTTTCCTGAAAACTATGGATGGTTTCGAATACAATGGACTGATTCTTTATAGTCTTTCAGTACCTGAACCTTTGGACAAAAACCTATTTGTCATGAATGATTTCTACAGGGATAACGATGATTTCATTAATCCTGATTTGGCTCAAAGGTTGGTCATAGGCAACGATAGTATTTCACTATTCACATATGATAACAAAACTAACTTGTTCGAGATTAGAGATAATGCCGCAACAGAGAACGTATTTGGTGTATTCGACAACTTCAATGAATTTCTAATTGAAGTTGTTGGCACAGTGAAATAATTACTAAGCTTGCCCCATGATGGGGCAAGTTGGTGCATAAGTAATTATCATCTTTTGTAAAACTCAGGGTTAGACGATTCTATCTTTGAATCCTTTATTTTACTCCATACAAAAGCTGGAACAATTATAGAAAAAATTGTATACGTTATAATTAATAAGAAACTGTCACTTTCACTCTTAAGTGTCGAAACGATGAAGGACAAAGTAAATATGAAAATTACGATCCAAAGCAAGCAAATTATTTTTGCAATATATGAGTTTATTTTGCTTACAGAAGGTTTAAGGATGTTTATTTTTGCAGTTATTTTGTATAAGTCACCAGATATGTAGTATTCAAGTTTATCTAAGTTCTTTTCCCAATTTTCCTGCCAGAATTTACTTCCTCGGTTTGCACAAAAAAAAGCCAAACCCAAAATGAAACCAACTATGGATAGAGCCGGACTTAAAACCTGAACGTAATGGTTTTCAGAATTAAGTGAGAATCCTATCAAACCGGATAGGGCCGTCATAAAAAGCCAGAAATAATTTGCTCTTTTCCAGTAAAGTTCAATTTCAAATTTACGAATATCATGTGCTTTAGCATAAGCTTCTTTTATTTTTAAATAATCGATTGACTCATTCAATTTACCATCTTTGAAACTCGCAAGAATTGCATCAGTTTTAATATCTTTATCAAGTAATAAAGTTAAATACTCTGTGTCTTTTTCTCTGACTTTAATAAAATCTTCCATGTTGGAGTTCCAATCAGTGATAATTAGATGTACTATACACCAAATCGCCCAGAACCGTCATTATCGGAATTGTTCTGCAAACTTTTCGTGGTTCGGGGCTTTTTTTATTGTAATTTAAAGAAATGGTCGAATCTTTGCACTTTGAATTTATTATACGCCCTGTCTAAATTTGCTAAGGCCAAAAGGTAATCGTCGTAATTACTTTTGATCACTTTAAAGTGATTATCAAAATCAACCCAACCAACATAATGTATTTGATAAAGACATGAATCACAAGATGCATAGAAATGTGCGGCAGATGAATGCATATCAATTAAATTATTTGTTACATCCAAAATGTCACCTGGATTTGAAACTTTTATAGCCCAACGCTCAAGGCAAATCAGGTCATTAATCAAGTTTTGAATTAATGTTACAGTGTTTTTATGCTTTAACTGATTTTCAGCATATTCGAAATGTGCGTTTTTAAGAGGTGCTGAACGAGTTTGTTTTATATCATCAAATAATGAAAAGCTTGAATGTATTATATTAACTTCATTTATTGTCTTTATATTGTGTTCATCAATAGAAGCTAATATCTCTTCTGCTTTATCGAAGCCTTTAGTATGAGACCTTTGTGAAAACCAACTTCTCGCATTCCATGCAGCATATACAGCAGCACCCGCCATTACCCAATCAGCAATCGTACCTGTTAAGTCATACCAAGCCATTACATCACCTTAGCAGAAGCAAGTTCATCACGAAGTGCTTGTCTGAAATTTTGAATTTCAATAAGAACTCTAACCGCAGCAGCACAACAAAATGTCAAATGGTTATCCTCATATGAAGGAGACGAAGTATCTTTTTGCTGGCGGTGAAAATCAAAATCTTTTTCTTCTAATTTCATTAAGGCATCAGTTAATTTATTCAAATAATCGTGTAATTTATCTTCCAGGAATATTGAATAGCTAACATAGAACTTACTTAACTCCTTTGTAATTAGTTCTCTTGAAGCTAACATGACTGATGTTCCAGTTTCTTGTGTTGTATGCACTGAAAAATTGCTTGGCTGACTTAGGATTTGAAGAAAACTAAGCATTTCATTTAATACTTTCTTTTTTTCGTTATATTCCTGCTCTTTTATTTTAAGAGTGGTTTGGTGTGCCATTTCCTTAAGTTTACTTTTATTACTATTCTTCTGAATTAATACAGTGGCTCCAGTACTAATTACAGTGGCTGCTAAAGTTGATAATACAGCTATATTTTTATCTAAAAACTGAAAGATATCCATGAAATCCCTCTCAAGTAGAAATGATAATAATACTTTATACATGAACTGCTTAGAAAGGCAACTCCCTCTCTAAAAGATCCAGAACAAAAATAAATACCCATATAACAACTACATGGGGTATTCAAAATGATTGTCTACTTAAACTTCACCAAAGGCACTACAACCATTACAGATGGGCATGAGACAGGCTATGAGCATTCCCGTAGTCATGTTCTGTTATCGGTTCGGATAGTGGTTACGGATGGGTATAGCCTGTTGATAGATGTCTACTCAATCACTGCCAAGTATAAATACATTACAGTTCGTTACCAACGTGGCTACAGCATAGGCCGTAGTAATTACCATTGGAATTCCATTGACCAGTACAGGGGTAGTGAGAGAGTAAACCTTGATATGCTACAAAATATGATCATTGAGCTAATCAATGACAGTTCCATAGATGGACAGCCAATAGAGTACTGGCGACTTTATCAACTCACAGAAGGATTTAGAGACAATGATTAGTCATATACACCATACCAATGATCAACGTGCTATTGCAGCAAAGGAATCAACCCGCATCACCATTAAGCCAGTAGGAAATGATTTAGAGTTCCACTATCACTATGACCGCCGTGTCATTGAAGTATAGGATAGCTCGGGCCAAATACGTGTACGTATTGGTTACGAACATCTGCCTTTCAACTTAGAGTGATTGTATTCAATCATCTAATCAACCCTGCTACTCACCTGTCTGTACTCATCATGTAATGACAGGGCAGGTGAGCACCTTAGATGGCTCGATTCATTAATAATATGCCATTACTATCAACCATTTACGCATAATCAATTCATTTGCGATCATTTCACATGGAATCATTCAAAAAGCAATGGTTCCTCCCCGGTATGGCCCCCAGTGCGAGCTTTCGACACCGATTAATTTTAAATATATTTGATTTAAATAAATCAAAAACAACACTCAAATGATTTAACTCAATCATTTTGATCAGTACTATAAAAGGAATAAATCATAATGGCTAAACTAACAATAAGCTATTCAGAACTCAGTAAACAATATGGTTATGACGTTTCAGTAATTTCGCGTACATGGGTAGCCGAAGGACTGGACTGTACAAAGTTTAAGGAAGAAATCTATAAATGAATTCGTGACAACATCATTAATAAATTACGTAATGGTGATATTAAAGATCAGATGGATCGTGAACGTTTCGCAAAACTATCTGCTGAAAAAGAACTTGCAGAAATCGAATTAGCAGAAAAACGTGAAACAGTTATCAGTACCATCTATGTAGAACACATTCTTACTCAATATCTTTTCCAGATAAAGAAAAACTCAAGAACTATTCCTAATAAAGTTTACCTTGAATTATTTGCACAGGAAGATGCAAAAGATTTACGTGACATATTACGTACTGCAATAGATCAACAATTATACGATTTGGGTGAAATGGAATTTACCCTACCTGAAGATATGGAAATCTTAGAAGATGAATTACAACCAGAAGAAACTAACGACGATACTACAGAAAGCACAGAAGACGATTCAACCTTCGAAGATTCAGAAAACGAGTGAATGGCTAAAGTCTCCAGATGCTCCAGTACGTTGGGTAGATGGGCCAAGTATGGGCCTACCATGGGTTCCATTTAATTTTCAATGTGAGCCTATCGACATGGCTCAACTTAGAAGTACTAAGAAAATAATTTTGATGTCATGTAGTCAGTTGCTCAAGACGACAGTACTACAATCAATCAGCTTTGGGATCATGGCTAATGATCCTGCTAACTTTGCATTTGCATCCAGTTCAGCAACCGAAAAACTACATCATTTTACCGATCCTAGACTACTTTGGTATTGTGTTATTCTCATTCCCACTAAGCGATATAATCAGAATTATTATTCTTCTGGTTAGCGGTAACTAATATAATTTCCATTAAGAAGGTCATCAATCTATAACACCAATTATTCCTTACAAAACCATAAAATGCATTATGAGGTAGTTGATTTTTATAGCTTCAGTAGTTTAATGAGGTTTTTGAGAGGGATGCTATGAAAAAGATTTTAGTGGTTTTAGTTTCAGTGATGCTTCTGGCGTTTTTAGTCATCGTTTATTATCGTCATTTTCCTGGGCAGTTTACTAGTACTAAGAGTACTGATTGGATCAGTGCTAGTGCTAATATCATTATGGCGAGTGCTGCAATCACCGGTTTGATGGTTGCAAGAGATTGGAAATCAGAACTCGCAAAGCATAAATCTTTTGAGTTATCTATAAAATTTATGATAGATGATCTTCATCACTTATTCTTTTCACTGAAGTATAGGATTTTCTATAGTCTTCTTAGTAGCCAAATTTCTAACATAGTTTGCACTGATAAACTTCAAGTTAAACATTTTGAGCAGTTGTATTCAGTGTACTGGTTAGCGATGAAAAACCATAATGAAATTGATGCATCATTTAGTAATGTGAAAAGATCAATGTATAGTTTGTATATACTGAATATAAAGTTTAACGGAAAGTATGATGATATTTTTAGAGAGATTGAGAAAACGGTTCAACAATTTCTAGCTAAATCATCGTTCTGTCTTGGAATCATAAGTTCTATCTATCTTCCACAATTAGATGTTGAAGTACAAAATCATGATTTTAAGGATTTTGATATTAATAGGATACATATTACACAATTAGAAAACATTGCATCAGAAATGGAAAAAGTTAATTTTTTACGTCTTCGTCTAACTAATCTTGTATCAAAAATGGAAGAAGATAGACCAACCATTTTCGATATTTTCAAGTTTAATAAAAACAAATAAGCCCACAATGTGGGCTTTTTTTATTCCCAATTCTTACTTGTGGCGAACCCGTTCACGTTCATATGGTCTGTATAGGTTGCTTTGTGAACCGTTTCACCTGTAGCAATATCAACTATGTCATATGAGTAAATTTCAGTTTGTCCCAAATGACCTTTTTCTCTTCTAGCCGTCTGAACATACTGATATAGCTCACGAGGGTATAGTTTTTCGAAATCTTCTGTAGTCATCACTTTCTCCTTGTTGTGAAGCTCATATATTACATGCAGTTGCAATACAATGTTAAGAAAAATCACAGTGTAGCATTTTTGGTATAACAAGGATCAAGCGATAACAGTGTGTATCTTTTGTGACAACACTTGAGTATGCCACGACTGAAAGTTTAAAAGGTGTGAATGAACTTTATTTTGAGAGTGATAAATTAATAAAAAGCATTTTTCTCCGATTCAAAGCTTTGCGTGAAGGTAATCATGACTTGAACGAGGTTTTCAGATTTGATTAATGTAAACACCCGCATATTACCTATTCGGGTGTAGTACTTCCCACAATCTCACTTGCTGATGTGTGGGAAGCACGCGCTGCGTTGTCGGCATCTGGCGGAAAATACACTCTTCTACTGCGAGGTTGAACCAGGGATCGTGTGAATCAGAAATGAGTAATCGTAGGGTGGACATGATTTTTTCGGTTCCGTGAGAAAGGGCAAACCGGGACAGAGTACGCTGAAGCAGATCGAAAGGTAAGAAACAGCAGCGCATACCATTTCAATAATAAAAATGAATTAACTTCTAGACGACTGGTCTATTAGCTGTTACTTTGAATTCAAGCGCTAGACGACTGGTCTAGTTTAGAAGTTTAAACCCAGCAAGCAGGAGATGGATGATGAAGATTCTTATGGTTCTAACCTCACACGACCAATTGGGTAACACCGGCCGCAAAACCGGTTTCTGGCTGGAGGAGCTGGCCGCGCCTTACTACGCCTTCAAAGATGCTGGCGCAGAAATCACGCTGGCGTCACCGAAAGGCGGCAATCCGCCGTTAGATCCTAAAAGCAATGAGCCCGATTTCCAGACTGAGCAAACGCATCGCTTTGAAGCTGACGCAGCAGCAACCGCGCAACTCGCCGCCACCGTGCGTCTGGACAGCGTATCGCCAGCCGATTTCGACGCGGTGTTTTACCCAGGCGGTCACGGTCCGCTGTGGGATCTAGCAGAAGATCAGCACTCTATCGCACTGATTGAAGGCTTCCTGGCCGCCAATAAGCACGTTGCGCTGGTGTGTCATGCGCCGGGCGTGCTGCGCCACGTCAAAACCCCGCAAGGAAACCCGCTGGTAGCAGGCCGTAAAGTCACCGGTTTTACCAACAGCGAAGAGGAAGCGGTCGGCCTGACTCAGGTGGTGCCTTTCCTGGTGGAAGACGAGCTGGTTGCGAAGGGCGGTCTGTATTCGAAAGGCGCGGACTGGAGTTCCTATGTCGTCAGCGATGGTTTGCTGATTACCGGACAAAACCCAACGTCTTCAGCAGAGACGGCGCAACAGTTGATCAAGCAACTGGCGCAATAAACGCATCGGGAGGCGAACCGCTGTCCGCCTCCCTTATCGCAGCAGTAAACGCATGCTTAGCGCCTAGACGACTGGTCTAGTATTTGGTAACCTAACGCTATGACGACTACATCCCAATTGCATAGCAATGAAATCCGCGATCACATCCTTGCCACTGGCCAACGCATTATGGCCGGCAAGGGTTTTTCGGCTGTCGGATTAAATGAAATCCTCACCGATGCCGGTGTGCCAAAAGGCTCGTTCTACCACTACTTCAGCTCGAAAGAGGCTTTTGGCGTGGATATGCTGGCGCGCTATTTCGATGATTATCTGGCTGAGCTAGACGCGACGTTGAGCCAGCCGGGCCTGACGATGGCGCAGCGGCTGATGAATTACTGGCAGCTGTGGCGTGAATCGCAATCGTTCTCCGATTGTCAGGGCAAGTGTCTGGCGGTGAAGCTGGGCGCGGAAGTTGCCGATCTCTCGGATAGCATGCGCGGCACGCTACAGACCGGCACGGCCGGCATTATCGCGCGACTGGCGGATGCGTTAGAAGCGGGTGTTGAGGAAGGTTCGCTGTCTATCGATGACAAACCTATGCGTGTAGCGGAAAGTTTGTATCAGCTGTGGGTGGGCGCCAGCTTGATGGTGAAAATCGTGCGCAATACCGGCCCGTTTGATTCCGCCATGAGCATGACGCAAAAAATCATTCGTATCACCGATGAGTAAAAAGGGCGACTCAACAGAGCCGCCTTTTATTTTGTTGGGTCGCTATTTAGCGACCTCAAATCACAAAACCGATTTCGCCGTGTTAACCACGTTCTCAACGGTAAAACCAAACTCTTTGAACAGCTGATCCGCAGGCGCTGACTCACCGAAGGTGGTCATGCCGACGATCGCGCCGTTCAGGCCGGTGTATTTGAACCAGTAATCCGCGATACCCGCTTCAATCGCCACGCGTGCGGCAACCGCTTTTGGCAGCACGGATTCACGGTACGCCGCGTCCTGCTTGTCGAAGGCGTCGGTGGATGGCATAGACACCACGCGCACCTTGCGGCCTTCCGCCGTCAGCTGATCAAACGCCGCCACCGCCAGTTCCACTTCTGAACCGGTAGCGATCAGGATCAGCTCTGGCGTACCTTCGCTGTCCTTCAGCACGTAACCGCCGCGCGCCACGTTAGCCAACTGCTCAGCGCTACGATCCTGCTGCGCCAGGTTCTGACGCGAGAAGATCAGCGCCGACGGGCCGTCCACGCGTTCAATCGCGTACTTCCACGCCACCGCTGACTCAACCTGGTCGCACGGGCGCCACAGGCTCATGTTTGGCGTCACGCGCAGGCTGGCCATCTGCTCAACCGGCTGGTGCGTAGGGCCATCTTCGCCCAGACCAATCGAGTCGTGGGTGTAAACCATGATCTGACGGATTTTCATCAGCGCGGCCATACGTGCGGCGTTGCGCGCGTACTCGACGAACATCAGGAAGGTGGCGGTGTAAGGCATGAAGCCGCCGTGCAGCGCGATACCGTTGGCGATGGCGGTCATACCGAACTCGCGCACGCCGTAATGGATGTAGTTGCCCGCCGCATCTTCGTTGATTGGCTTCGAGCCGGACCACATGGTGAGGTTGCTCGGCGCGAGGTCAGCGGAGCCGCCCAGATATTCCGGCAGGATTTTGCCGAAGGCTTCGATGGCGTTCTGCGAGGCTTTACGGCTGGCAATTTTCGCCGGACTGGCCTGCAGCTGCTCGATGAACTTCTGCGACTCGCTGGCCCAGTTCGCCGGCAGCTCATTGTTCACGCGACGTTTGAACTCGGCAGCCAGCTCCGGATGCGCGGCGGCGTAGGCGGCAAACTTCTGGTCCCATGCGGACTCTTTCGCCTGGCCGGCTTCTTTGGCATCCCACTGCGCGTAGATGTCTGAAGGGATTTCAAACGGACCGTGGTTCCAGCCGAGCTGCTTGCGGGTCAGCGCGATTTCATCGGCACCCAGCGGCGCGCCGTGCGAGTCGTGCGTACCGGCTTTGTTCGGCGAACCAAAACCGATAACGGTTTTGCACATCAGCAGTGAAGGCTTGTCGGAAACCGCTTTGGCTTCTTCCACCGCTTTTTTAATCGCGTCGGCATCGTGACCGTCCACGCCGCGCACCACGTGCCAGCCGTAGGCTTCAAAACGTTTGGCGGTGTCGTCGGTGAACCAGCCGTCAACGTGACCGTCGATGGAGATGCCGTTGTCATCGTAGAAGGCAACCAGTTTGCCCAGCTTCAGCGTACCGGCGATGGAGCAGACTTCGTGTGAGATGCCTTCCATCATGCAGCCGTCGCCCATAAACACGTAGGTGTTATGGTCTACGATGTCATGTCCCGGACGGTTGAACTGCGCCGCCAGCGTGCGCTCGGCAATGGCAAAACCCACTGCGTTAGCGATGCCCTGACCCAGCGGGCCGGTGGTGGTTTCAACGCCGGGTGTGTAGCCGTATTCGGGATGCCCCGGCGTTTTGGAGTGCAGCTGACGAAAATTTTTTAATTCACTGAGCGGCAAATCGTAACCGCTCAGGTGCAACAGGCTGTAAATCAGCATTGAGCCGTGACCGTTCGATAAAACGAAGCGGTCGCGGTTAGCCCAGTGAGGATTGCGTGGATTGTGCTGCAAAAAGTCGAGCCACAACACTTCAGCGATATCCGCCATGCCCAGCGGGGCGCCCGGATGTCCCGAATTGGCTTGTTGTACGCCATCCATACTCAAAGCGCGGATGGCGTTGGCTCTTTCCCGGCGTGTAGACATAAGGTTCTCCAGAGGTGCGACGTCGGCGCTTATTTAGCGTGGGATACTTGTTCGTAGTAACCGATCTTGTCTACTTTGGCGGTTGAGCCGCCACCTTCAAATTCCGATGCCAGCCAGGCATTCACGATGTTCTTCGCCAGCTCAGGCCCGATGACGCGCGCGCCCATGGTCATGATCTGCGCGTTGTTGCTCTTGCGAGCACGCTCAGCAGAGAAGGTGTCATGACACTGCGCCGCACGCACGCCTTCCACCTTGTTGGCGACAATCGCCACGCCGATGCCGGTGCCGCACAGCAGAATGCCGCGCTCAAATTCGTTCTTCTGGATAGCGGTGGCGAGCGCAAATGCCACATCCGGATACATCGGACGGTCGTTTTGCGCGTCATTGGTGTAATCCGTCACCACATACTCTTTCTCTTCCAGCAGCTTTTTAATCACATTTTTCAATTCGATAGCCGCATCATCGGCGCCAATTGCGATAGTTTTCATCGTCGTTCTCCAGCAGGGTGTGCAATGACGCCTGCACGTTTGTTCAGCAGGCGAGAAGATGTTCATAGTTAGCCTGCCACAAAATCAATCATATGTTCAATGGTTGTTCATATGAATTGCCATCAGGATCGCGCCTGAATATCTCATAGAACCCTTTGAAATCGCCTGTGCGCCGGCAAATGGGCGTAGTAATCCGATAAGTTGACCAAAATCAAATCTTATGCGGCTGCTCACACTTTCACGCGTTGCAGTTGAGAGATGCACAATTATCCGTGTAGTGTTCATATGTTCGCATGGCTATACCAATGTACAAGAAGACCCATCGAGGACTCGAACATGTGTCATTTACGCCGTACCTCTCAGTACTCCTGCAGCCAGCGCCTGTTTGGCGATTGGTCAACACCACATCAAGAAATGATCACTCACGCACGTCGTGGAGGTGCGTTATGAACCAACCATCAATGACAGCGGTGGAACAATCCACCATCAGAAAAATCTCCTGGCGCTTAGTGCCGTTCGTGGCGCTGATGTTCTTTATCAACTTCCTTGATCGCACCGCGATTTCGTTTGCCGGCCCCAACGGCATGACGCAAGACCTCGGCCTCACCGCGCTGCAGTTTGGCCTGGCATCGGGCATCTTCTTTATTGGCTACATTCTGCTGGAAGTGCCAAGCAACCTGGCGCTGCATAAGTTCGGCGCGCGTCGCTGGCTGGCGCGCATCATGATCAGCTGGGGCATTGTCTCGCTGCTGTTTACCTGGGTGAGCAGTGTGGAAGGCTTGTATACGCTGCGTCTGCTGCTGGGTATCGCTGAAGCCGGCTTCTTCCCAGGCGCGATTCTCTACCTCAGCATGTGGGTGCCGGGACGTCATCGCAGCAAAATCCTGTCGCTGTTCTATCTTGCCCAGCCGCTGACGGTGGTGTTCGGTGCGCCATTAGCCGCGTCCCTGATTCAGCAGCACGGCCTGTTTGGCATGGAAGGCTGGCGCGTGATGTTTATGGGCGTATCGATTCCCGCGATTCTGATTGGTATCGTCGCGCTGTTCTGGTTGGTGGATTCGCCGCGTCAGGCCAAGTGGCTGACCGCCGAAGAGAAAACCTGGCTGACCACCGAACTGGAAGCCGAGCATCAACAGAAGCAGGGCCATCAAAAACACAGCCTGCGCTCGGTGATGGGCAACGGCCGCGTCTGGATGCTGTGCCTGATTTACTTCGGCTTTATTTATGGCCTGTATGCGCTGGCGTTCTTCCTGCCAACCATTATCGCGGGCTTCCAGCAGCAGTTCGGCACCACTTTTAACGTGATGCAGAAAGGGCTGATTACCGGCGTGCCGTACCTGATCGCGGCGGTGGTGATGTTCTTCTGGTCGAAAGATGCCACGCGTCGCGGTTGCAAAACCTGGCATATCGCCATTCCAGCGCTGGCAGGCGGCATCAGCGTGCCGCTGGCGCTGTATATGGATTCGCCGTTCACCACCATTATGGTGATTGCGATCACCGCCAGCTCCATCTTCGCTGCACTGCCGAATTTCTGGACCTTACCCACGCAGTTCCTGACCGGCGCGTCTGCCGCCGCAGCCATTGCTTTGATCAATACCTTAGGAAACGTAGCGGGCTTCTCCGCGGGCTACATCACCGGCGCGCTGCATGACGCCACCAACAGCTACGCCTTGCCGATGTTTGTAGTGGGTGGATTCATGCTGCTGTCCGCGTTCCTCATGCTGTTACTTAATCGCCGTCGCTCGCCGTCTCAGCCGACCTCTTTAGCTCAGGAGCATTAATATGACGTACCTGTTTAACCAACCTTCAGCCTTTGCCGCTGAGCTTATCGAAGGCTTTGTCGCCGCCAACGCCGATAAAGTCCGTCAGGTCGCCGGAGGCGTGGTGCGCAGCACCCGCAGCCAGCCGAATACGGTGGCGGTGATTGTGGGCGGCGGGTCCGGTCACTATCCGGCGTTCGCCGGGTTGGTTGGACAAGGTCTGGCACACGGCGCGGCGATGGGTAACTTATTCGCTTCGCCATCAGCGCAGCAGATCTACAACGTAGCGCGTGCGGCCCATAACGGCGCGGGCGTGTTGCTGATGTTCGGTAACTACGCCGGGGATGTGCTGCACTTTGGCCAGGCGTGCGAGCGTCTGCGGGCGGAAGGCATCGCCTGTGAAGTGCTGGCGGTGACCGACGATATCTCCAGCGCGGGTAAAGATGAACTGGAGAAGCGTCGCGGTGTGGCTGGCGATCTGTGTGTGTTCAAAGCCGCCTGCGCCGCGGCTGAAGCGGGTCACGATTTATCGCAGGTTCTGCAGCTGGCACAGCACGCGAATCAACGCACGCGTACCTTTGGCGTGGCGTTTTCCGGTTGCAGCCTGCCGGGCGCTTCGCATCCGCTGTTCGAAGTGGAAAAAGGGCGCATGGCGCTGGGACTGGGCATTCACGGCGAGCCGGGGATCAAAGAGACCGACATGCCGAGTGCGGATGAGCTGGCCGAGATCTTCGTGGAGCGCTTGCTCAATGAATTGCCAGCCGACATCCCGCAGGCCGAAGGTCAGCGCGTGGCGGTGATCCTCAACGGTCTGGGCTCGGTGAAATATGAAGAGCTGTTTGTTGTCTATCGTCGCGTCGCGCAACTGCTGGAGGCCGCCAACCTGCAGGTGGTTGAGCCGGACGTCGGCGAGTTTGTCACCAGCTTCAATATGGCCGGTGCGTCACTGACGCTGATGTGGCTGGACGATCAGCTGGAAACCTTGTGGCGCGCGCCGACTAATACGCCAGCGTACCGCAAAGGCAGCGTATTGGTGGCCGAACCGTTAAGCGCCGCTGAGCGCGTTGAAAGCACGGAAGAAGCCTTGCCAGCAGCCACCGCGGAATCGCAAGAGAGCGCGAAACGCGTACTTCAGTTACTCGAATCCGTGGCGGGAATGTTACAGCGTAACGCTGAACGCCTTGGCGATATCGATGCGGTGGCCGGTGACGGCGATCACGGTATCGGCATGGAGCGCGGCGTGCTGGGCGCGGTTGAGAAAGCGCGTGAAGTCGCTGCGCGCGGTGCCGGGGCGGGCAGCTTGCTGTGCCGCGCGGCGGATGCCTGGGCCGACAAAGCCGGTGGCACGTCCGGCGCGTTGTGGGGCGTGGCGCTCACTGCATTGGGTACCGCGCTTGGCGATCGTCAGACACCAGATGCACAGCGTGTGGCCACCGGCGTACGTGAAGCAAAAGAAGGCATTATGCACTTTGGTAAAGCGCGCGTTGGCGATAAAACCATGGTAGATGTGCTGGTGCCGTTCAGCGACAGCCTGAATGAGGCGGTTGCCGCCGGTGCGTCGTTAACGGACGCCTGGCTGAAGGCGGCGCAGGTGGCTGATAAAGCTGCGCAGGACACCGCGCAGCTGGTGCCCAAAATGGGGCGTGCGCGTCCGCTGGCAGAAAAAAGCGTTGGCACGCCGGATGCCGGAGCCATTTCGCTGGCATTGATCGTCAATACCGTCGGCGATCTGCTAAAAGAACACAGTGCCTCTGAACAAGGAGCTTGAAGCATGTCTCAGCCAAAAATCTGGCTCGGCGTCAGTTTAAAAATGTACTTCGGCTATCAGCAAACCTTGCAATGGTGTCGTGATGTAGCGGCATTAGCCGACCATGCTGCGGTGAAAAACGGCGACGTGGGCTTGTTTGTGTTACCGGCTTATCCGGCGATTCCGGCGGTTGCAGCCATCTTCGCTGACACGCCGGTGCGCTTCGGCGCTCAGGATGTTTGCCAGGCCGAGAACGGAGCCTGGACCGGTGAAGTCAGCGCCAGTATGTTGCAGGAGTTGGGCTGCTCGCTGGCCGAAATTGGCCACGCTGAGCGCCGTCGTCATTTTCACGAAGACAAAGTGCAAATTGCCGCCAAAGTGGCGATGTCGCTGCGTCACGGCATCACGCCGGTGCTGTGCATCGGTGAAGAAGTGCAGGCAGAACCGCAGCAGGCAATCGCGCTGTGTCAGCAGCAGCTGGCCGAAGCGCTGGCCGAGTCTGCGCAGCAGGGCTTAAAGGGCGAGGTGTTCTTTGCCTACGAACCGCAGTGGGCGATTGGTGCGCCGCAACCGGCACCGGACAGCTACATCCGCGCCGTGTGCGCCGGATTGCAGCAGCTCGCCACGCCGCCCGGCATCACCCTGAAAATCATTTACGGCGGCAGTGCCGGTCCGGGACTGATTCAGCGCCTTGGCGCGGACGTAAATGGCCTGTTTCTGGGGCGCTTTGCCCACGATCCCAAAGCGTTGGCACAAATTATTGATGAAGCCAGTGAGCTGGCTCAGGAGCGCCGTTAATGAGCCGTATCGGACTCAGTACCTACGCCTTTTTCTGGCGCATGTCATCGAAAGTCCCTCATCCGCTGACGCTGGAGCAGATGCTGCAACAGACCGCCGAACTGGATGTGTCGGTGTTTCAAATCTGCGATTACCCGGCGATTGAAAGCTGGACTGACGCACAGCTGCTGACGCTGCGTCAGCAGGCTGATGCGCTCGGCATCACGCTGGAACTCGGCACGCGCGGCCTCGGCACTGCGCATCTGCGTCGTTATCTGCACATGGCGGAGATCCTTGATGCGCGCGTCATACGCTCGATGTTCTACACCGCCGATCACCGCCCCACGCTTGACGAAGCCGCCGAGCTGATTGGCGCAGTGTTGCCGGATTTTGCCCGCCAGCAGGTGCGTCTCTGTCTGGAGACATACGAGCAGGTGAACAGCGGCGCGATGATGTCAGTGATCAACAAGTTCCTGTCTCCGTGGCTCGGCGTGTGTCTCGACCCCGCCAACTGTGTCGCCGGACTCGAACTGCCAGAGCAGGTGATTGCCAACACCGCCGCGCGCGTCGGCAATCTGCACATCAAAGACTTTGCCTTCACGCGCCGTGATGGCTGGATCGGCTTTACCTTCGCCGGCTGCCCGATGGGCGAAGGCTTGCTGGATTACGACCGGATGATCGCCAGCGTGCGCCCGGCGGATAAAGGCATTAACCAAATCGTCGAACATTGGTTGCCGTGGCAAGACGATGCCGCTGTAACCTGCGAGCGAGAAGCCGAATGGACTCGCCGCACCGTTGAATTCTTACGTAGTAAACAAGATCAGGAGTAACAACATGAGCGTGCAACTGAAAACCATCACCGTGATTGGCGCGGGCGGCAAAATGGGTATGCGTATTTCTGCAAACTTCCAGAAAAGCGATTACCAGGTGTTTTACTGTGAGAACTCCCCCAAGGCGCAAGAGCAGGTGAGCGCGCAGGGGCGCGAACTTTCTGATGCCGCCTCCGTGGTGCCATTGAGCGACGTGGTGATTCTTGCTGTGCCGGATATCTTGCTGGGCAAAGTGTCTGAAGGCGTGGTGCCACAGATGAAACCGGGCGCGATTCTGCTGACGCTGGATCCGGCGGCGGCCTACGCCAATCTGATCGCCCATCGTGATGGCATTGAATACGCGGTGGCGCATCCTTGCCATCCGTCGGTATTCCTTGAGCGTTACACCAAAGAAGAACATGCCGATGCCTTCGGTGGTATCGCGGCGATTCAGCACGTGGCGGCTTCCTATGAAACTGGTTCTGATGAGCAGAAAGCCGAGCTGAGCAAGGTGATCAGCGTGATGTACGGCCCGGTGGAGCAGGTGCATTGGGTCACCGTGACGCAGCTGGCGTATCTGGAACCGACGCTGGTGGAAACCGTAGCCTGCATGGTGGGTGCGTTTATGAAAGAGGCGCTGGATGAAACCGTGAAGCACAGCGGCGTGCCGGAAGAAGCGGCTAAAGCGATGTTGTACGGCCATATTCAGATCGCGCTCGCCGTGGCGTTCCGCGCGACCAACCCGTTCTCGGATGCCTGCATGATCGCCATGGAGTACGGTCGTGAGAAGATTGTGAAACCTGACTGGAAACAGATCTTCGATCAGAAAGAGCTGGATATCGTGATTGCCCGTATGCTGAAAATCGACGCCATCAAGCGCTAAGCGTGACGCTCGATCGACTCGCGGCGCTGTGGTCTGGCGAAGCGAGTCGTATCAATGATATAACTCCCTGCCAAAGTCAGATCTCGCCCCATTTTGTAGGGTCGCCATTTATGTTGACCTGGTGCGCGTCAATTCGCACCCTACATGGCGTGGTCGCAACATCTTCATATAACACCCAAAAGACAGGTTACGGATGGAAAAAAACACGCTTTCTCAGGACTCCGAGCTGCTGACGGAAATAGCTGTCGCCTATTATCAGGACGAAATCACCCAGGAGGAGATTGCGCGTAAGTTTGGTATTTCCCGCATTAAAGTCGGCCGGTTGCTCAAACGCGCGCGCGAAGAGGGCATCGTCGAAATCAACGTGCGTTACCATCCCGTCTTCAGCACCCGCCTCGAACAACAGCTGCAAAATCGCTTCCCACAGCTGCAACGTGCGCTGATAGCGCTCGATCAGCCCGATCAGGAAGAGCAGCGACGTCAGGTCGCCGCGCTGGTGTCGTCACATTTAGCGCAGTCGCTGAAAGACGACGCCATTGTTGCCGTTGGGCAAGGACGCAACGTGGCCGCTGTCGCCGATTATCCCGGCCAGGTGCCGACACGTAATTGTCTGTTTATCAGCGGTATTGGCGGCACGCATCGTCCCGGTGATGCCATTAACGCCGACCATATCAGCCGTCGTCTGGCGAAGAAGTTCGGCGGCATCAGCGAAACGCTTTACGCGCCCGCTTATGTTGAGAACCGCGCGTTGCGCGATGCGTTTATGCAAAACGGCACCATCAAAGAGACGCTGGACCGCGCGCGTAAAGCCGACGTGGCGCTGGTGGGCATCGGCGACATGAACGAAAACAGCTATATGGTGAAACTCGGCTGGTTCACACCGCACGAAATCATCGACGCCAGCGTTAATCAGGGCGTGACGGGCGATGTCGCCGGCTACGACTTTTTTAATTCGCAGGGCCAGCACGTGGATACCGTGATGAACGATCGCGTCATTGGGCTGAGCATTGATGAACTCCGCAAGATTCCCTGCGTGATTGCCATTGCCGCAGAAAATACCAAAGCGATGGCGATTCTCGGCGCACTGCGCACTGGCGCGATCGATATTATCGCCACCACCGCGCAGAACATCCGCACCATTCTGAGTTTGTCGCAGGAGAAAGTTTAGTTAAACGGCCAACCATTGTTATGAGGCGATTAACAACGGTCTGCTCGATGTCGGCTATATGCCTGACTATCATCCAGAACCGACGTCTGCGCTGGCGTATGACTTAGATTAACCGCGAATTTAATGATGGTCAGTCGTAAGGATCAATGCAGCGGCGCGGTGTTAGCGTATCTTACTACCGCGCATGAAGCCTAATGCTAAATAATTTTCAAAACGCTCTTCAATTTATTAACTGCCGCCACATGTTTGGATTTTGGCATATTCGCTAAATTTTGCAGTTTCCAGCGAACGGCAGGAAGTTGATCGATATTCGATAACTCAAGAAGCGACCAATCGGGTTGGCCATTTTTGAAAGAGAGGAGAAACTTACGCTCTTTATCTGTAATTGCAGCATTAATCGTTTCAATTAAATGACGTCTGGCTGCTTCAAGTTCCTGCAGAGGCACATCTATCTCCGCCATGTTACGAAATTCGCCATCATAGATGCCTGAAATGTCTTTTAACTGTGGTTGCAGCAGTTCAGAAAGCGGGCGAGGGTGTCTGATCAAATAAACCAGTAATGCTTTGCGGAGCGCCTCCGTTAAGCCTTCATTTTCGAGCAGGAATTTGACATCGAACAAGTCTCTGGGATGCTGACGATCAAGTGCTGCACAAATCTTTCCTGCATACAGGTCGGCGAATGAAACGACGTTGGTTTCACTAAAACCAAACTCATCTTCAACCAATTCACAGACCTGCATTATTCTGGATTCATATACGGTTCCCCGTAACACCGGCGATAACTCAATTTTAATTTGCACGCCTGCATGATTCACGATCAGTCGCAATGCATCATTTTTATCTTCATAAGAACGAATAAAGTTGCTGCCGACCAGCTTGGTGCTTATTTCTTCAGCAATTTCATCAAGTGCCCTTTTTATCGCGGCTAATGCTGCGATGCGATTTAATGCTGGTAAAAACACGAGATCGATATCCACAGATAAACGAGGTAATTCCCGGATGAAAAGATTGATGGCTGTTCCACCTTTTAAGGCGAAGCAGTTATGCAGAGAGACCAATGGCAGAATTTGCAGCAGCAGTTGTACCTGCCGATAATAGATACTCGTTCTGTCCATCGATCACATCTCCTTTGGCACTGTAATGTTCCACTTATTATCAAGTCGGCCAGCTTTGGCAAGTTCACGTTTTCCGCTGCCAAAATCATATGCCTCCGGATGCAGGTGTTTAAGCCAGGCATGATTATGTCTTTCCGCCAGCCACATAAATAATCGCTTTGCTTTAATACTGGAGCAGGCTCGCAAAAGTGCGCCTATTTTACGCGGTGACAGCGTTGAGAGTCCTTGCATAAGTTGATCGGCATGTTCAAAGCTGATCGTTTTGGGTACGTCGTTTAACACTTCCAGCATGGCTTTTTCGGGTCCGGAATAGTGCAAGGCTGGCAAAGAGTCATGCCACACCTCTTCGCGGAGGAATTTCTTCTCATGCATGAGTGATTCTGGCCAGATTTTACGCGTACTGTGGTAATCAAAATGCGTATTGATGCCGAGTTTGTTTAACCAGGTCGGCATCGGCGCCGCCGAGTAGAGCTGAACACTGGCTAACTTGCCACGCGACTGATAGTGCGCCAAACCGTCTAACTCCAGAGCGGTTAATCCGCCGACATGAACCGGATGTTCCTGCATTCTTTGCAACGAAGTCACCACGCCTTTCCACAGTAGAGGTGCAGGTTCACGCATATAAACACCGGGTTTAAGCGATATCAACGTGCCGCTCTTCACTGCATTATCAATGAAGTGCGGGTTTAATTCGTTCTCCTGCAGCCATGTTTTCGTCGCGATTAAGCCAGCAGGAATCAAGCTTCTCAGCCGCTTTCTACTTTCAGCATTCAGCATAAGCCACCCGTTTGCGAATCATGTAACTGGCGGCGATTATTGCCGTCGATATGAAATAATATAAACCAATGATACAAAAAAGTTTATCATTTTACGATTCAACGGCAATCATCGCCGTTAATACGGAATATTTTAAACTTAATGAACAGCCTTATTCCGCCACGCGCAGTGCCATAACTTAACGGTCTTGTTCGTGCTATGTTCAGGATATATCCTGTATTTTTCCTTGTTGAGAATCCCTGCCTGATGACTAACGCGCGCTTGCTCTCGGTTGAAAATCTCTCGCTGCACACTCACGATCAGCGCTTGCTGGTGGATAACATCTCTTTTCATCTCGATCGCAAGGAAATCCTGGCGTTAGTTGGCGAATCGGGATCTGGCAAAACCTTGACCTCGCTGGCGCTGATGAGTTTGTTGCCGGCGGGCGTGCAGCAGAGTGGCGGCCGCGTGGTGTTCAATGGCGAGCCGCTGGATGCGCGCACAACCCAGCAATTGCGTGGTTGCCGCATCGCCACGGTGTTTCAGGAGCCGATGACCAGCATGAATCCCACGCTGCGTATTGGTGAACAGATTGCCGAAGTGCTGGTGCGGCATCGTCAGTTTGGCTGGAAACAGGCGCAGCAGGAAGCGATAGCGCTGCTGGATCGCGTCGGCATCGTCAATCCGGCGCAGCGCGCGCGGCAGTATATCCATCAGCTGTCGGGTGGCATGCGGCAACGGGTGATGATCGCCAGCGCCATCAGCGGTCAACCGGAGTTATTGATTGCCGATGAGCCGACCACCGCGCTGGACGTTACTATTCAGGCGCAGATTCTGGCACTGTTGCAGGAGTTGCAGCAGGAGATGGGCATGGGGATCTTGTTGATCACCCACGATCTCTCGGTGGTGGCGCGCTACGCCGACCGCGTCTGCGTGATGCAGCAAGGGCAGCTGGTTGAGCAGGGCGCGGTGCTGAGTACGCTCGGCGCGCCAACGCATCCTTACACGCGCAAATTGATTGCTGCTTCGGCAGCGCAAATCCCCGAGGCGACTGCGCCGGTTGCCCAGCCGCCGCTGCTGGTGCTGCGCGACATCAGTAAAAGCTATCCGCTGCCGCGCCGCATGCCGCTGTGGCCGGCCAAACGGCAAAGCGTGTTGCATCCGGCGAATCTGTCGATTGCGCAGGGCGAAATTGTCGGACTGATTGGCGAATCCGGCTCCGGTAAAACCACATTGGGCAGCGCGGCGATTGGCCTGATTACGGCGGATGGCGGCGAAGTGCATTTTCAGGGGCAGCATTTGCAAGGACGTCAGCTGCATAGCTTACGTCGCCACACGCAGATTATTTTCCAGGATCCTTATGCCAGCCTGAATCCGAAAATCCCGGTTGGTGAGCAGATCGCCGAACCGCTGCGAGTCTGGCAACTGCGCAAAGGCGCGGCGGTGGATGCGCGAGTCAAAGAGCTGCTGGCGTTGGTGGGATTGAAAGCCGAACATGCCACCCGTCTGCCGGGCGCGTTCTCGGGCGGCCAGCGTCAGCGTATTGCCATTGCACGCGCGCTGGCGATGGAGCCGAAGCTGCTGGTGGCGGATGAAGCGGTAGCGGCGCTGGATTTATCGGTGCGCGGGCAGATTCTGGCGCTGTTTAATACGCTGCGCCACAAGCTGGGATTATCGGTGCTGTTTATCAGCCACGATCTCGGCGCGGTGCGTCAGTTGTGCGATCGCGTGGTGGTGATGTATCACGGCAGGATTGTGGAGTCCGGCGCGACCGCCAGCGTGATTAACCATCCACAGGACAATTACACCCGCCAACTGCTCGCCGCTGCGCCGGACGTGCAGCAGGCGCTGGCGCTGCGATCAGCTGCCGTGTAACAGCGGCAGTTCGTGGTGCTCGGCCCATTCGTGCCAGGAACCGACGTACACCGAAACATGGGGATAGCCCGCCAGTTTTAACGCCGCCAACACCGTGGCGGCGCGGGCACCACGATGGCAATAAACCTGCAACTTCGCGTTTTTACTCAGTCCTGCCGCCGCGGCGCGTGCGGCAATCTGCGGCGCTGATAAGAAATGGCCGTTGGCGATGACATCTTCCCAGAACAGTAGCTGAGAATGCGGAATCCGTCCCGCGCGCTGACAGCAGGCATGCGCAAAGCTGCCGTCAAACTCGCTGGGGCGACGGGCATCCACGTTGATCACCGCCACGCCATCTGCTGCCAACACCTGTTCCCGGCTGCACACCAGCTCGCGATTCCACGTGGGTGCGTTGGCTGCCGGTGGATGCGCCACGGTGCGGCTTAATCCCAATCCCGGCGCGAGTTCATAGCCTGCCGCAATCCACGCATCCACGCCGCCATCCAGAATCAGCGCATCATCACGCTTGAGTAGCCATGCGAACCAGGCGCCGCGCGGCGAACGCATGCCGACCTGCTGCTCGAAAAACACCGGCGTGGCGTTGGGATACGCGGTAAACATCGGCTGCAGCGCGGTGGCGGCTTCGGCTGCCATCACCGCTAAACCTGTCTCGCTGCAATCCTCAATAAAATAGTCGTAGACGTTACAGTGCTGCGCGCCAGGCAAGGTGGCGCGTTGCCAGTCGGCAAATTCGCGGACATCGATCAGCAGAAACGCTTCGCCGTGCGCCTGGCGCTGATGCAGTGAAAGCACATCAATGATCATGCAGAACTCCTGAAAACAGCGACTGCAACGAACCGAGCTCGTCGTGCTCGGCGGCCTGCAACACGCGGGCGGCGAGGGCGATATCAAACACGTTGAGGCCAAATGAGGAGAAATAGACGCTGTCATCGGGCTGTGGACGCCAGTGATCCAGCAGTAGCGCGGCGAGATCGGCCGCCACATCCTGCTCAGCAAACTCCCCGGCGCGGAACATCTGGAACAGGCTTTTGGCGCTGCGCTGGGAAAAATCGCCCCACGCATCCACCACCACCTTGCTGCTGGCTTTGATGGCGGCAAAACTTACTTCGTGACAACCGACCTGCAAAATGATCCTGCCGGGACGTACCGCTGCGGCGTCGACAATCGGCTGGTCGGCGCTGGTACAGGTCAGCACGGCGTCATAAGGCTGCGCCAGAGCGAGCGGCAGATCGGTTTCGATCTGCACTTCGCGCAACGCACTGAGTTTAAAAGGGGAGCGATTCCACACGCCAATCTGTTCCAGCTGCGGAAACAGCTGCTGCAGCATGCGTAGATGCGCCTGAGCATGTAAACCGGCGCCGAGCAGCAGCACGCGTTTTACCGGACGCGGTGCGGCCAGCTGTAACGCCAGTGCGCTCACCGCCGCAGTGCGCGCCGCGGTGAGTGCCCCGCTGGCCAGCAAGCCGCGCGGAATGCCGCTCTGCGCATCGTTAATCAGGGTCAAGGCTAGGGCGGCGGGCAACGCATCCGGTCGCTGTGGACGATGTGCCGTCCACTTCACGCCTGCGGCATTGTAGCTACCGCCGACGCGCGCCGGTAAGGCATACGCTTTACCGAGCGGCGTACCGAGATCGATGTGATTTTCGGCGGGCATCTGCGCTTCGCCAAGACGCATCAGCTGAATCACTGCTTTGACGTCTTCCAGCGCCAAAGCGATATCCCCGCCGCCTAATTGCGCGACGGTGGCTTCATCCAGTACACGCAACAAGGCTTCCATTACTGCTCCAGCAGGCGATCGGCGAAGGGATAGAGCGCCGGAGAACCGCCACAATGCACGAAGGTCACGCGCGATCCCTGCGGAATGCGCCCTTGCTCGACCAGCGAGAACAGGCCGTGCATCGCTTTACCGGTGTAAACCGGATCCAGCAGCACGCCTTCCAGTTGGGCGAGTTGATAGATGGCAGCGATGCCGCCGTCCGATGGCACGCCGTACGCCTGACCGACATAACCATCCTCAATCCAGATATCCTCCGGCTGCCACTGCTGCGGCCATTGCAGCAGATCGGCACAATCCTGCGCCATGCCGGCAATGCGTGGCTGGAACCAGTCGGCTTTGGCGCTGACGCTCACGCCAATCACCCGGGTATTAGGCCAATAGCGACGCGTGCCCACATGCAATCCCGCCAGTGTGCCGCCGGAACCGGTGGGCGCGACGATGAAATCGGGTGCGGGCGTCTGGCTGGGTGCCAGCTGCGCTGCTATCTCTTCCACTGCGCGTACATAACCCAATGCGCCGAGTGGTGTTGCGCCACCCAGCGGAATAATCATGGGGGTTTCACCTTGCGCGAGAGCCGCATCCGCGTGCGCCTGCATCGCACCTTCAATCTGGCTGAAATAGCCGTCGGGATCGAGGAACTGCACCTCGGCCCCGAACAGCTTATCCAGCAGCAGATTCCCCTGCCAGCTTGCGGGCGGATTGCCCCGCAGCACCAGCACCGGACGCATACCAAACTTGCGTGCGGCGGCAGCCACCATGCGGGCGTGGTTCGACTGATGCCCGCCGGTGGTGATCACCACATTCACGCCTGTTTTGCAGGCCTCCGCCATCAGATACTCCAGCTTGCGGACTTTGTTGCCGCCGCCGCCGAAGCCACTGTAGTCATCACGTTTGATCGTCAGCGTAATCCCAAGTGCCTCACTGAGCCGCGGCAGCGGCTCGTGAGGAGTGGGGAAGAAGCCGAGCGGAACGCGTTCAAACTCTTCTACTGATTTCATTATTTACAACCTTTATTTTTGTGTACTGCGGTGTTTCCCTGGTGTGGCGCGACCCGGCCAATGGCCGAATCATTGAATGCGTTGAGCCATAAGCTCATGGATTGCTGGAAGCGTTCGAGTCCCGCCAGCGTGACAAACTCATTGACGGCGTGCGCGTTGCCGCCGTGGCCTAATCCGCCAATCAGAAAGGCGGGCGCGACGGCCGCGAAAGCGTAGGCGGGCGCACAGCCCGGCGCCCACGGCCAGATTTGCGGTGCCGCACCCAGCGTTTGATAGCTGGCGATCAGGGCATCGATGCCGCTGGCGCTGCGGCTAAAGCGCACGCCGGGATAGCGATCAAACAGGTGCAGCTCGCTGCCGGCTAAATCGGGTTGTGCCAGCCGCTGCTGCACGTCGGCAATCATCGCGTCCTGATCGAAACCTGGCGGGATGCGAAACGCCAGTTCCGCGCTGGCACGGAACGGGATGACGCCGCGTCCGCCCGGCGGATCGCTGTGCAGTTCGGCCAGCGTTAACACCGCGCTGCCGAGCAGCGTTTGCAGGCAGCTCAGCGTATCGCCGGCGATCATCAGGCGCTGGCTGCGACGGAACTGCAGTTCGTCATCGATGCTGAATTCGGCGGCTAAGGTCGCCAATAATTGATTCGCCTCATCGTCCGTGGCGTGACACGCCAATACGCCGCTGTGTTCTGCTGGCGCGATGGCATCTAATGCCTGTACTAAACGCCAAGCCGGATTGGCGATCCAACCGGCATTGCTGGCATGAATCGCGGAGGACGGTCCGCCCCATGCGCCGCCGGTGACGCTGAGGCGTCCGCTGGCCAGTCCGGTAAAGCCGAGGTAGACGCGCGGTGCGCCGCCACCGTATTCGCACAGTGACGGAAACAGCACGGCTTCAGCGGGAGCAATCGGGCAAGGCTGTTGCGCCAGATAACGCCGCAGCGCGCCGCTGCCCACTTCCTCTTCGCCTTCGAGCAGGATTTCAATATTAAAATCGAGCTGCTGGCTCTGCTGCAGTTCACGTAGCAGAATCAGCAGGGCGGCGACCGGGCCTTTGTTGTTCTCTGCACCGCGTCCAACAAATACCGCGCCAACATCTTCCCAGTAACACACGCCACCGACAAACGGCGCCACATCCCAGCCGGCATCATCCGCAGGCATTACGTCATACATGTTGTACAGCACCACGGTTTTGCTGCTGCCGTTATCGATGCGTACATGGACCAGTGGCGGGACATCATCGGTTTGAGACGCCACCGGATAGACGATCGCGGCATTCAGCTGCGCCACCATCCACTGTTCCAGCCAGGCGGCCAACCCGCGCTGCGAGGATAACTGACCGGCCACGCTTGGCCAGTGCGTCAGTTCACTCAGCAGTTCAAGCGTGGCGTCAAGGCGACTCATAAACGAATCCTCGGGTTCAGCACCAGATAGAGCAGGTCGATCAGCAAATTGATCGCCACAAACACCACGGCGGCGAGCAACACAATCGCCTGCACCAGCGGGAAATCGCGGTTTTGAATCGCCTGAATCGCCAGACGACCAATGCCGGGCCAGGCAAAAATAATCTCGGTTACCAGTGCGCCGCCGAGCAGCGAGGCGAAATACATGCCTTGCACGGTGATCACCGGTATCAGTGCGTTACGCAAACCGTGGCGTACCACGATGCGCCAGGCGCTGAGCCCTTTGGCGCGCGCGGTGCGGATATAATCCTGTTGCAGCACATCCAGCAGGCTGGCGCGCGTCAGGCGTGCCACGGCGCTCATGTAAAACGCACCCAGACTGAGCGCCGGCATTACCAGCGCGGCGAAAGTGCCGTAACCGCTGGAGGGCAGCCACTGTAACTTCAGGCTGAACAGCAGAATCAGCAGCAGCCCGAGCCAGAACACCGGAATCGCCTGGCCGGAGAAGGCCAGCATACGGCATAACAAATCCCACAGGCTGTGCGGCCGCAGGGCGCTGATAATGCCGAGCAGCAGACCGAGCAGCGAACTCCATGCCAGCGCACTCACCGCCAGCAGCGCCGTCGCCGGCAGACGTTCGGCAATCAACGCTAATACCGGCTGGCTGTAGCGCAGCGATTCACCAAAATCCCCGTGCAGTACGCCGCCAAGATAGTGGCTGTATTGCCACAGCAGCGGACGATCAAAGCCCATGCTATGACGAAAAGTATCGATCTCCTGCTGGCTGGAGCCGGGCGGCATCATCAGCGCCGCCGGATCGCCCGTCATGTGCAGGCTAAAGAAAATCAGCAGCGACACGCCGAGCAGCACTAATACCGATTGGCCAAGGCGATTGAGCAGAATGTTCAGCATCTTAATCCAGCCTTGTGTGCGTGCGACGTAGCAGCGCATCGCCGAGCAGGTTGCAGCCAATCACCAGCGCCGCAATCACCAAACCGGGATAGAGCACCAGCCATTGCGACAGCAGCATGTAAGAGCGACCTTCGCCAATCAGGTTGCCCAGCGTTGGCGTGGGTGGCTGAATGCCCATGCCGAGAAAACCCACTGAGGCTTCGAGCACGATCAGGCGTGGGATATCCAGCGTTAGCAACACCACCAGCGGCGTCAGCAGATTAGGCAGGATATGCCGTAGCAGTATGCGCAGCGGCGAAAAGCCCATGGCGCGCACCGCCTGAATATATTCCAGTTCCCGAATCTCTAAGGTTTTGGCGCGCGCCACGCGGGCATAAATCGCCCAGCTGGTGCAGCCCATAATCACAATGATGTTGGTCAGTGACGCGCCCATCAGCGCAATCACCAGCAGAATCAACAGAATAAACGGTACCGCCAGCTGGATGTCGATCAGTCGCATGATCAGCGCATCAACCCAACCGCCGGCGTAACCGGCGATCATACCGAGCGCGACGCCAATCACCGCGCCAATCGCCGCCGCGACCAACACCACCAGCAGCGACAAGCGCGTGCCGGAGAGAATGCGCGCCAGCAGATCGCGGCCCAGTTGATCGGTGCCGAGCCAATGCGTAGCTTGCGCACCGGGCGAACCCGGCGGCAGGAACATCTCATTGAGATTGTTACTTAAGGCATCGGGCAACGGCAGCCACGGAGAGAGCAGCGCCGCGGCAATCACCACGATCAGCAAAAGGCTGCCGATCACCGCATCGCCGTAAATCAGGCGGCGCGGACGGCGCTGCAGCACGGTGCCCGGTGAAATCATTTCAGCCTCAGATCAAACAGCGGGATGCGGGCATCGACGCGGCCTTTGAAGTTGAGCGACGTGCTGTGCGCATACAAGGTATCTTCACGGTACAGCGGCAGCAGCGGCTGTTGTTCCGCGACGCGTTGCTGAATCTGCTCTAGCACTTTTTTGCGCGCAACGGGATCGACAATCTGACGGCTTTGGTCGAGCAGCTTATCCAGCTCTGCATCATGCACGGTGGAATAGGGCTCGCCGCTGCGCAGGATGGGGAACAGCGCGGCATCGGCATCCAGCGTCTGCGTGGATCCCCACGCCAGCATATACATCGGAGCCTGTTTCTGGGACGCGACCTGCTGGGTGTAAACCGACCATTCCGGCACCTCCAGCTCGGCTTTCACGCCAATGGCGGCTAAATCCTGCACGATGGCTTGCGCCACATCGGCGCTGGCAATATAGCGGCGCGGCGCCTGGAAGCGCAGGGTAAAGCCGTTTGCGTAACCGGCTGCAGCCAGCAGCGACTTGGCTTTCGCCACATCCTGCGCGGTGGCCGGAACCGCCAGATAACCAAAGTCATTGGCTCCGGCCATGGTGCCGGTTGGCGTGCCAAAGCCGTGCAGCAGCTGTTGGGTATAAGCCTGACGGTTCAACGCCAGCGAAAGCGCCTGACGGACGCGCACATCACTCAGCGGTTTCTCATCATCTTTAAGGCCGAGATAGATCGTCAGTCCGCCGCCTTTCACCTGTTCCAGTTCGACGTTGGGGCGATTTTTCAGCGCGGGCACTAAATCAGCAGGCACGCTTTCAATCAGCTGCACTTCACCGGTCAGCAGTGCGGTGAGGCGTGCGGTGGCTTCGGGAATCGGACGCCAGGTAACGCGATCAATCGCCGGTTTGCCGCGCCAGTAAGTTTCATTGGCGACCATCACCACTTTTTCATCCGGGATAAAGCTATCAAGCTTGTAAGCGCCGCTGCCTACCGGTTTGCGTGCGAACTCGCTGGCGCCGACTTTCTTCACGTACGCTGGCGGCACAATGTAAGCCGGGTAGCGGCTCATGCGCGTGGGCAGCAGAGGATCCGGGCCGTTGGTGTGGATCTGCACCTGATAGTCGTTGATCACGTCCACCGATTTGATGGTGCGGATATAGGAAATCGTCGGTGCGTGATTGGCGGGGTCTAAAATACGTTCGATGGAGAACTTCACCGCTTCGGCGTTCACCGGCTCGCCATCGGTAAATTTCACGCCCTGGCGCAGGGTAAATTGCCAGGTGGTGTCGTTAATCGCTTTCCACTCAGTGGCTAAGCCCGGCTGTAATGACATGTCATCGGCGCGGCGCACTAAGGTATCGAAGAGGTTGTCGACTAAGGTGGCAGATTCTTTAAGAAAGCCGGGATCCATCGCCGTGGCAGACGTGGGTTGGCCAATGGTCAATTCCGCTGCCTGTACGGCTGGCATCAGAGCAAATAGCAACGCGGTGGTGGCAAACTTCACTGCAGGTAATCTCATAACGTTTCCCAAAATTGCCAACGGCAAGGTAGTGAAAAGAGTGGATACTGCCAGAATCAAGACTGTGCTTATTTGTAATACATGATATATCCTATAATCTGGCAAGTTGGCAATAAAACATTAAAAATAACTTACCATTTGCGAAATTCAGTAGAAGGCCCTCAACGTATGATCGAAATGGATAAAGCGCAGCGCATGAGTTTGACCGCGCAGGTGGAATCGTCACTGCGCAGCGCGCTGATTGTTGGCAAGTTAAAACCTGGCGCACGGCTGGTGACGCGCGATTTGGCGGCTCAATTGGGTACCAGCATCACGCCGGTGCGTGAAGCCTTGTTGCGACTGGTTTCTGCCGGAGCATTAGACGCCACGCCAGCTGCGGCGTTTCTGGTCCCGGAAATGACGCGCCAGCGCTTTGATGAGATTACGCTGATTCGTAAGCAGCTTGAAGGTTTAGCGGTGAGGGCGGCGACGCCATTTTTGGGAAAAAAACAGATTTCCGAACTGAAAAAACTCTGCGCGCGCTTTATGCAAGCCAAACAAAGCGGTGATGCCGAGGCGGCGTTAGAAGCCAATCGCGCGTTCCGTTTTACGCTCTATGGCTATGCGCAAATGCCAACGCTGGAGGCACTGATCGAACAGCTTTGGGTGCAGATCGGTCCGTGCTTTAACTATCTCTATCCGCAGCCGGCCGAGGTGGTGAATGGGCATCATAACTATGATCACCTGCTGGAAGCGTTACAGGCCGGCGATGCGGTCACCAGTGAAAAGATATTGATGAAAGCGATTGATGATGGGGCTGCGATTTTGCATCAGCACTATTTCAATCAGTAAAAAGCAAAAGAGCGCGTGAACCTTGCCGCTACTAAGCGTGCAATTATTTGTAGCGGCGTAATGCATTGCGCATCTGATTAACCGCGCGGTCACCGCAATGACATAAAACCTTCATTTCCTTCCGCTAGCTTACCGCCATTCTGATTTCTGGATTGCGGATGCATGAGCCACCTTTCGCTTCACCACATCACTAAAGCCTGGGGCGAGAAAACCGCCCTGGACGACATCAGCTTCGACGCGGCAGAAGGCGCGTTTGTCGCGCTGCTCGGTCCATCGGGCTGCGGTAAATCGACGCTGCTGCGTACCATCGCCGGACTGGAAACAGCCGATCGCGGGGCGATCCACTTTAATCATGCCGATATCACCCATCTGCCGCCGTCGCAGCGCAAGCTATCGATGGTGTTTCAATCTTACGCGCTGTTTCCCCACCTCAACGTGCGCGAAAACCTGCTGTTTGGTTTGAAAGCGCGCGGCGAGGAGAAACTGTCGTTTGCTGCACGCCTGGATAATGTCAGCAAGCTAATGGAGCTGGATAAGCTGCTGGATCGTTTGCCATCGCAGCTCTCCGGCGGACAACAGCAGCGCGTGGCGCTGGGCCGTGCGGTGATCGCCAATAACACGCTGTGTTTAATGGATGAGCCGCTGTCGAACCTCGACGCCAGGCTGCGGCAAAGCATGCGCCGTGAAATCCGCGCGCTGCAGAAAAAACTCGGTTTGACCATGCTGTACGTCACGCACGATCAGACTGAAGCGATGAGCATGGCCGACAGCATTATCCTGCTCAACGATGGCCACATTGAACAGCACGGCACGCCAGACGATCTCTACAACAATCCCGCCAGCGTGTTTGCCGCACAGTTCATTGGCGCACCGCCGATGAACATCCTGCCGCTGCAGCGCAATGGCGCGCATCACTATCTGCTGCATCTCACCGCGCCGGTAGTGGAATACCGCGACGCGCCGCTGAGCCTTGGATTGCGTGCCGAAGATATCCAGCCGATCGCTGCAGAACAGGCGGCGCTGACCGCGCGGGTGATCGGTTCTGAATATATGGGCGCTGATACCTTGCTGGTGTGCCTGCTTGCTGGCATCAGCGAACCGCTGACCATTAAAGTGCCGGGCATGCAGCGCTTCACCGATGGCAGTGAGGTGGGATTGCAGTGGTCCGCCGCGCGGCAATATCTGTTTCATCGCGAGAGCGGTAAGCGCTGCGTGCCAGCCGAACAACAGATGTTTGCTTCACAGAAAAAATACGCCGTTTAACCGTTGTCATTTGCCCAAGGGAAAATCATGTCTGCGATTCGTTATTCACGTCTTTCTGCATTAGTTCTCGCCGTCACCACCTCAGCTTTTGCGGCTGAACCGGTCAAGCTGCAAATGTATTACCCGATCGCGGTGGGCGGCAAAGTAAGCCACACCGTAGATTCGCTGGTGGCGGATTTCCAGAAAGTGCATCCGGACGTGAGCATTCAGCCGGTGTATACCGGTGACTACGCCACCACCGTGACCAAAGCGCTGACCGCCTTTCGGGGTGGCAACGCGCCGCAGCTGGCAGTGATCGGTGATATCGAAGCGTATTCACTGATTGATGCCGGTGCGATTGTGGCGGCCAGCGATTTAGCGCAGGGCGAGGAAGGCAAAAAATGGATCGACGGTTTCTATCCGGCCTTTCTGCGTCACATTGACGGCAAAGTGTGGGGCGTACCGTTCCAGCGTTCAACCGTGGTGATGTACTGGAACAAACGGGCGTTTGAGAAAGCCGGTTTGAATGCCGATACGCCACCGGCCAACTGGCAGCAGGTGGTCGAGTTCAGTAAGAAACTCACGATCAAAGATGCCAACGGCGTCAGCCAATGGGGCATTGAGATTCCGTCCACGCCAAACGGTTACTGGAACTTCCAGGGTTTGTCCGCCACCAACGGCGGTCGTCTTGATAACGGCAAAGGTACAGCGGTGCACTTCAACACACCGGGCAACGTGGAAACGCTGCAGTGGCTGACCGATCTCGGCCAGAAAGAGGACGTGTCGCCAAAGGGTGCCATTGCGTGGGGCACCACGCCGCAGGACTTCATCAGCGGCAAAACTGCCATGATGGTGACCACCACCGGCAACCTGACCAACGTGCGTGATAACGCGAAATTCCCGTTCGGTGTGGCGATGCTGCCGGAGAAAACCCAGCGCGGCAGCCCAACCGGCGGCGGTAACCTGTATGTCTTCAAAAATGCCTCACCAGAACAGCAGAAAGCGGCGATGGAGTTTATCCGTTGGGTAACCTCACCCGAGCAGGCGGCGCGCTGGAGTATCGCCACCGGTTATGTAGCGACCTCTCCGGCGGCATGGGATACCACGGTGATGAAGGATTACGTTAAAGAGGTTCCTCAGGCATTGGTGGCGCGTGAACAGCTGAAGTATGCGCAGCCAGAACTCTCGACTTACAACAGCGTGCAGATTCAGGATGCGCTCAATCACGCGGTAGAAGCGGCGGTGACGCAGGCGAAAACGCCAGCCGAAGCGCTGGAAGACGCGCAGAAGCAAGCCGATCGTCTGCTGAAGTCTTATCAATAATGACGAGCACGATTCTCACCGTTGCGCCGGTTCGGCGGCCCCGGTTATGGTCGATGCAGCTGTATGGCTACCTGCTGATTTTACCGGCACTGAGTTTTTTACTGCTGTTTACGCACTATCCGGCGGTTGCGACCGTATGGGAAAGCCTGTTCAGCGCAGCACGTAACGGTCGTCCAGCCCATTTTGTTGGGCTGGATAACTATCTTGCGCTGCTGGATGACGACATCTTCATTCAGTCGCTGTGGAATAACCTGCTGTATGCGTTGATCACCATTCCGCTGGCGGTAACGCTGGCGCTGCTGATGGCGCTGGCGGTCAATCGTCACATGCGTGCCAATGCGCTGGTGCGCACTGCGTTCTTTATACCTTCGCTGCTGCCGATGATCGCCATCGCCAATCTGTGGCTGTTCTTCTACACGCCGCAGCTGGGTTTGCTGAATAAGCTGCTGGCGCTGTTTTCGCTGCCAGCGATGAACTGGCTCGGCGAACCGGGTAGCGCCTTGTACTGTTTGATGGCGGTATCGGTATGGCGCGAAGCGGGCTTCTTTATGATCTTTTATCTCGCCGCTTTGCAGCAGATCGATCCGCGCCTCAGCGAAGCCGCGCAGATAGAAGGGGCGTCGCGCCGCTATTTCTTCCGCCGCGTGCAGTGGCCGCTGCTGATGCCCACCACGCTGTTTGTGCTGATCAATGCCTCGATGAATGCGTTTCGCATCGTCGATCAGGTGATCGCGATGACCAACGGCGGGCCGAATAACAGCAGTAGCCTGCTGCTGTTCTACATCTATCGCACTGCCTTCAGCTTCTGGGATATGCCCGCCGCAGCGGCAATGACGGTGGTACTGCTAGTGATCCTCGCCGCGATTGCACTGCTTAAATTCAACCTGCTGGACAAGCGAGCCCATTACCAATGAAGCCGACAATCACGTTTGGTCGCCTGTGTCTGAATATGGGCATTGGGCTTGCCGCGTTGCTGTGGTTTTTACCGATTCTGGTGGCGATCTGGGTGGCGATTCATCCGGCATCCGATCAGGCGGGCTTTTCGCTTTTTTCGCCGCTGACCTTACAGAACTTCGTTAATGCCTGGCACGCCGCGCCCTTTGGTCGCTACTTCCTCAATACCAGCTTGCTGGTGCTGATGATTGTGGTGGTGCAGCTGATTCTGGCGACCATGGCCGCTTACGCGTTAGTGCGCTTCCGCCTGAAATTTTCCGGCGCGATCTTCGCGCTGATCCTGCTGCAGCTGATGATCAGCCCCGACGTGCTGATTCTGAATAACTACAAAACCATCGGCGCGCTGGGTTTCCGCGATACGCTGACCGGCATCGCGCTGCCGTATTTCTCCTCGGCCTTCGCCATCTTTCTGCTACGCCAGACCTTTAAAAGTATTCCGCTGGTATTGGAAGAGGCGGCGATTGTGGAAGGTGCCAGCCGCTTTTACATTCTGCGCAAGATTTACATCCCGCTGGCGAAGCCGATCTATGTGGCGTTTGCGCTGGTGTCGATCAGCTTCCACTGGAATGATTTCCTCTGGCCGCTGGTGATTACCGATTCGGTCAACGTGCGGCCGCTCACCGTGGGCCTGCAACTGTTCTCGGCGCCGGAGCAGGGCGTGCAATGGGCATTGATTGGCGCTGCTACGTTAATGACCACCTTGCCGCTGTTGGTGCTGTTCCTGATTTTCCAGCGTCAGTTTATTCAATCTTTTATGCGTGCTGGTATTCGCTAAGGAGTGCTTTTCGTGTCTTATCCGCATCCGCTGACTGAACTGCAGCGTGAACTGCTGGGCGATGTCGCCGAGCTCTATGCCTTGCCCGATGTGCGTTCCGCGTCGCTGAGCAGCACGCTGCGTTTTGGTTTGATTGCCGATCCGCAATATGCCGACATCGACGCCGATATGGCGAAAAATCTCTACTATCGTCACGCGCTGCATAAGCTGCCGCAGGCGATTGCGGTGTTGAATCAGCAGCCGCTGGATTTTGTCGTTACGCTGGGGGATTTAGTCGATCGCGACTGGAACAGCTACGCGGCGATATTGCCGATTTACGATCGCCTCGAACATCCACATGCGGTGGTGCTGGGTAATCACGATGCGCAGACCATCGCGCAGCATCTCAACGAAGCCGCTGCGCTACCCAAAAGCTATTACGCCTTTGGGCTGCAGGGCTGGCGTTTTATTGTTTATGACGGCAACGACATCAGCCTCTATTGCAACACGCAGAACGGTGACGATCGCAAGCAGGCGGAGGCGATGCTGGTGGACCTCACCGCGCGCCAGCAGCCGCAGGCGAAACCCTGGAACGGTGCGGTAGGAACGCAGCAACTGGCGTGGATTGAGCAGCAGTTGCAGCAAGCCCAGCAGCAAGGGGAGAAAGTGGTGGTGTTTGGGCATTATCCGCTGGCGCCGCATAACAGCCACAACTTACTCAACGGCAGCGCGCTGGCAGAGCTGCTTTCTAGTTACAACATACAATGCTGTTTCTCTGGGCACGATCATCGCGGCGGCTTTGCGCGCATCGGTCAAACAGGCTTCTATACGCTCAAAGGGATGCTGGATGGGGCAGAAGAGGTGCCGTTTGCGGTGGTTGAAATTGAGGGCGATGAAGTCATCGTGAAAGAATATGGTGTCGAGTCGCCATTTATGGCGACCACTCATGATGATGCCGGCATCTGCCCGCGCTGACGAAGAGTCGCAATCTCTTCGGCGCGTTGCAGCAACTGCTGCAAATCATCCTCATCGATATCCAGCACTTCACCGCTCTCCAGCGCCAGATGCAGATCTTCACGCGTAATCGCTACGTCGATCACCACAGGCGGCGCTTTGGTTTCCGCTGCCGCCAGCGGATGCGGGTAACGGCGTCCGGCGAGATTGTTAAACAGCAACGCCAGCAGCGCGAGACACACCGAGTTCAACAGCACCGGCGTCAGAATAAAGTGGTAACCCAGTTGCTGGACGCCGTTACCGCCCAAAATTGCGGTCAGCGCCACCGCGCCGCTCGGTGGATGCAAACAGCGCAGTTGAAACATCAACGCAATCGTCACACAGGCCGCGATGCCGCACGCCAGCGCGGGATGGGAAACCCACAGCGCGGTGGTGACGCCAACAACGCCCGCCACCAGATTGCCGCCGACAATTGACCACGGCTGCGCCAGCGGGCTGTTCGGCAGACCAAACAGCAATACCGCTGAAGCGCCCATCGGCGCGACAAACCACAGATTCACTTCACCGAGCAGCCAGTGGCTGGTCAGGCTGGTCATCATTAAACCCAATCCCGCGCCAATGCTGGCGATGACCATCTGCTTTCTGCCTCCCGGTAACGGATGAGGCCAAAGGCGGGCCAGAAAGGTGCGCACGGAGGTTATCCACGTCACCGATGGCTGATTTGTCATGAGGGAATCACTCTGTCATAAGAAAAAACGATGGGTGCGAATTGTCGCTGATCGATCCGCAGACAACAACCACATTGTTAGTGTGCTGTTATATCGTGGTAAGAGAAATGCTGATGATTGTCGCGAGGCTTAACCAACGCCTAAGGTTGCTGTATAGTCCGTTTTTTTTCGGAGGAACCATGCTGCCTAACTCATCCACACGCCTGAACAAATACATCAGCGAGAGCGGAATCTGCTCACGCCGCGATGCCGATCGTTACATCGAGCAAGGCAACGTTTTCATAAACGGTAAACGCGCTGCCGTCGGTGCGCAGGTGTTTGCAGGGGATGAAGTCAAGGTGAACGGGCAGCTGATTGAGCCGCGTGACGAAGAAGATTTAGTGCTGATTGCGCTGAACAAACCGGTTGGCATCATCACCACCATGGAAGAGGGTGAGCGTGACAACATTGGTGATTTCGTTAATCACAGCAAGCGCGTGTTCCCGATTGGTCGCCTGGATAAAGATTCGCAGGGACTGATTTTCCTCACCAACCACGGCGATCTGGTGAATAAAATCCTGCGTGCCGGAAATAACCACGAAAAAGAGTATGTGGTCACCGTTGATAAACCGATCACCGATGAATTTATTGCCGGAATGAGCGCGGGCGTACCGATGCTCGGCACCGTCACCAAAAAGTGCAAAGTTAAAAAAGAGTCGACCTTTGTCTTCCGCATCATTCTGGTTCAGGGGCTGAATCGTCAGATTCGTCGAATGACCAAGCACTTCGGCTTTGAAGTGACCAAGCTTGAACGTACGCGCATCATGAACGTCAGCCTGAAAGGGATTCCGCTCGGCGAGTGGCGCGATTTGACCGATGACGAGCTGATCGATCTTTTCAAACTGATTGAAGACTCATCATCCGAAGATCAAAAAACGCAGAAGACGCAGGGGAAAAAGAAACCCGCCAGCGTGGCGAAAAAGCCCGCGACGGTTGGCGCTAAACCGGGTGAGAAAGCGGGGGCAAAACCGGCTAATCGCCAGCGTTTCGCCCAGCCAGGTCGTAAGAAGAAAGGGCGTTAATTCTCTTTCCCCGCGCACAGCGCGCGGGGAAAAACCGTCACTTGTCGTTGCCAAACCCTTGCTTCTTTAGCGCGTCCAGCACGTGCGGGAAGTAAATCTTGTGATAATAACCGCTAACGCTTTCACTCCAGCTTTCGCCATCCTCACGTCCGGTATTTTTCCAGTGCTGCACCATCTCCTGATTGTAGGCAGCGATGTGTTGCTCCAGTCCATCACGTTGATAGCGCTCTTCATGACGGAAGGTGGCCAGCGGCAGACGCGGCTTCTGATGCGCAGGCTGATCGACATGGCCAATCACCACGCCCGCCACCGGGAAAGTATATTCCGGCAAATCCAGCAAGCGGATTAACGCCTGCGCATCGCGACGAATACCGCCAATCGGCACAATGCCCAAACCTTCTGCACGCGCTGCCGCCATGATAGAACCCAACGCAATACCCACATCGGTTGAGCCCGACACAATGCTTTCGATGCTCTGCTGCGCGATCTGCTCGCGGTCGATAGCGTACATCGCCAGACGCGATTTATGCATATCCAGCACCAGGGTAATAAACACCGGCGCTTTGGCAATCCACGGCTGACCGCCAGCAATCTGGGAGATTTGTGCCCGTCTTTCAGCATCGCGCGTCACCACCAAAGAGACCTGCTGCGAGTTCACCGAGGTTGGCGCGCGATACGCGGCCGAAATGATGCGATCCAGCACCGCATCCGCAACGGGAAGGTCGGTAAAACTGCGATCGCTTTTATGACTGGTGAAAATATCGATTAATGAACTCATGGATCCTCCTGATTGGGAGGCGAGAGCGTAGCAGAAGAGAGTGTGATGTGACTTAACCGTTGTTGCCGTGGCTAACTACTTCTTTTGAATAAGCAAAGTGCGGAATGGGATAAGCGATGAGACCGGTGCATAAAGCACCGGCTAAGCGACTCTGGCTTCAGCGACAGCCGGATGAACGCTGCGATCGGGTCCGCTCAGCATCACCGGTTTACCGGAACGTAATCCGCGCTGGAACTGGGTCATGCGTTCATGGCTGATCCCGGCACCGCACCACAACAGGTGATGATCGTGGCGGCTTTCTGAACTGTACAGCATCGGTTGTGAGGTTTGATCCACCTCGACGCAGAACCCTTGTCCGGTAAGGCGAATGGCTTCCAGCCACACTTCCGTTTCATCGCCGGTGCTGACCACTTCCAGTAACAGTGGCATCTGCTGCTGACGGGCTGAAGCGCGTTTTACACAGTCGCTGTGATGAACGATCGCTTCATGAAAGCGCGTTAACCTGCGTGATGCCCCGCGACGCGTATCATCACGCAGCCAGCGGTTGAGCGGTTTCATCAGCACATTGACGAAATCGTCGCTGCTGTAGTCGCCCGCCAGATTGCGCACAGTACGCGCCAGTTCTCGATCAGAGCCTAACTCCAGCTGACGTAATAGATCGCCGCGGCGTGCCACCCAACCAGACGAAGAGTAATCGAGCCCGCAGTGTCGACCTTGATAGATTTGCCACAGCGTGGCACCACCCGAGGTCAATGCCATCATGGCGAGCACTTCATCAACCTGATGTCGGCTCCAGTCCTTATTGACGTGATTCTCAGAAATTAATCCACCGCGCAACCAGCGACGTAAATTGGCGCGGTTGGCACCGGTAATGGCGCAAACGGTTTCAGTTGAATAAAAGTTCATTACGAGCCCTCAGATAGAGGGTGAATGGCCGTGGGTGCTAATCCAGGATGAGTGACCATCCTGAACCTTATCTGTATGGATTACCAGTATCTTTACGTAACTGTGCATAAAAAACCGACAAAGCGCAGCGGGAAAAAACGCACCGAAATAGTGCGGATTGGCTATTACCAATCGCCAGCTAGCCTAAGGAGAAAATAGCATTATGGATAAAAAATGGCTGTGATAATTTTTATTTCACACGCCAGATAACAGGCGTCACACAACATTATTTTATTGTTTCCAGGGATATTAAGAATGAAAAAGCACCGCCTGGCAGGTCTGTTATTGGCTTCTCTATCACTATTATCAGGAATGGCGCACGCCGAGGATCAACCGATTCCGTCGCTGGCGGGTAAACGCATTGGCATCACCGTCGCGGGTACCGATCACTACTGGGATTTGAAAGCTTATCAGGGACAAATCGATGAGGTGAAGCGCCTTGGCGGAACGCCGATTGCGCTGGATGGCGGGCGTAAAGAGTCGCAGCAAATTGCGCAGATTCAGACGCTTATTGCGCAAAAACCGGATGCCATCATTGAAACCCTCGGCACAGCGTCGGTGCTGGAACCCTGGCTGAAAAAAATACGCGAAGCGGGCATTCCTTTATTTACCGTTGATACCGCCAGCCCATCCAGTATTAACGTCACCACATCGGATAATTTTTATATTGGCGAACAGTTAGCATTAAAACTGGTAAACGATCTGCGCGGCGAAGGCAATATTTTGGTATTTAACGGTTTCTATGGCGTGCCGGTAGTAGCAATGCGCTACGACCAGTTAAAAGCCGTGCTGAAGTGGTATCCGAAAATTAAAATTATCCAACCTGAATTGCGCGATGTCATCCCGAATACCGTGCAGGATGCGTATGCGCAAATCAGTCAATTACTGAATAAATATCCGAAAGGTTCAGTGCAGGCGATTTGGGCGGCGTGGGATGTGCCGCAAATCGGCGCCACGCAGGCGGTAGACGCTGCCGGACGCAACGAAATCAAAACGTACGCGGTGGATGGCAGCCCGGATGTGGTGTCGCTGGTTAAAGATCCCAAATCCAGCGCGGCAGCGGTGGTGGCGCAGCAGCCGTATGTGATTGGCCAAACTGCGGTGCAGAACGTAGCGAAATACCTCGCTGGCGATCGTTCGCTGCCACCCGCAACCTATGTGCCGTCGATTCTGGTGACTAAAGAGAACGCTGCCGAAGCGCAGAAAACCCTGGGTCAAACGGATGGCAAATAACGCGCCACTACTGCAACTGCATGCCATTAGCAAAGCCTTTGATGGCGTGCCTGCGCTGCAATCGGTGTCGCTCAGCGTGCATGCCGGTGAAGTTCACGGCTTGATTGGCCATAACGGTGCGGGTAAATCGACGCTGATCAAAGTGTTAGGCGGCATTCACGCCGCCGATCGCGGCAGCATCGAGCTGGATGGCCAGCCGCTTACGCTCGCTACGCCCACGCAGGCGCAACGCCAGGGCATCGCCATCGTGCATCAGGAGCGATTGTTGCCCGGCTCGCTGACGGTGGCAGAAGCGCTGTGGCTCGGCAACGAACCGCGCTTAGCCGGTACGCCGTTTATCCTGCGACGTCGTATGCGCCAGCAGGCAGAGCAGCAGCTGCAGCTGCACTTTGGTTTGCAACTCGATCCTGATGCGTTGATCGCCACGCTGAGCGTGGCGGAGCAGCAACTGGTGCAAATCTGTCGCGTGCTGCAAAACGCGCCGCGCGTGGTGGTGCTGGATGAACCGACAGCCGCGCTGGCGCGCCATGAAGTGCATGCGCTGTTCCGGGTAATTGAACGCTTGCGCCAGCAGGGCATCGCGCTGCTTTATGTTTCGCACTATCTCGATGAAATTCAGGAGCTGTGCCAACGCGTCACGGTGCTACGTGATGGCAAAGACGTGGCGCAGTTCAACGCAGATCAGCTGTCACCGGCGGCACTGATCGCGGCGATGGTAGGCGACGCGCGCCATGAATTGGCACCGCGTCAGTCGCGCCGCGCCGGTGCGCAAGTACTGCAGGTTACTGCGCTCAGCGCGCCCGGCAGTTTTCACAGTGTGTCGTTCACCGGCCGACAAGGCGAAATCATCGGCATCACCGGCTTGTTAGGTTCCGGCGGTAAAGCGCTGATTCGCGCGCTGTTCGGGCTGGAAAACGGCGTCAGCGGCAAGGTTACGCTGGGCGAAGTGATCGGCGTGCCGGCTTCTCCACATGCCGCAGTGAAGCGCGGTATCGCCTTTGTACCGGAGGATCGCCGCGCCAACGGCGTCGCGTTAGATTTGTCATTGCGTGACAATGTCACCTTAACCACGGTGCAGCGCTTACTGCGCTGGGGCGGTGTTTCGCGTCAGGCGGAGAGCGAACTGGTGGCGAAGAACATTCAGCAACTGGATATTCGCACGCCGGGGCAGCTGGCGGCGCTGCGTCAGCTTTCGGGCGGCAACCAACAGAAAGTGGTGCTGGCCAAATGGTTAAACACCGGTGCGCGTCTGTATTTGCTGGATGAGCCCACGGTGGGCGTTGATATTGCGGCTAAGGCGGCGATTTATCACACATTGCAGCAGTTGGCTGATGACGGCGCCCTGATTCTGGTGTTCTCCACCGATTTACTCGAACTGCAAACGCTGGCCGATCGCATTATGGTGCTGGCGCGCGGCGAACATGTCGCCACGCTGGAGGCACAGCACACCAGCCATCAGGAAATTCTCTCCTGGGCTTCGGGCACCGGCGCGTTAACGGAGCGTGCTTCATGAGTGATGTTACCCAATCTGCACCGCTTGTAGCACCGCGCAGCGTGCGTGGTCAGCAGTGGCTGCAACACGTTTCGCTGCTGATTATTGTGCTGGTTTTAGCCGTCTTTGCCTGGCTGTCGCCGATTTTCCTTACGGTGATGAATCTCGGCAACGTGCTGCAGCAAACCGCGGTGGTTGGCACGCTGGCGCTGGGCTTAACGCTGGTTTTGAGCGGCGGCGGCTTGCAGGGCATTACCGGCGGCATTGATCTGTCGATTGCCGCCAACCTTGGCCTAAGTGCGGCGGTGTTTGCCAGCCAGCTCAACGCCGGTCAGCCCATCGCGATTGCCTTGCTGCTGACGCTGTTAACCGGTGCGGCTGTGGGTTTGTTTAACGCGCTGGCGATTGTCTGGCTGGGGATTTTGCCGCTGCTGGCAACGCTCACCAGCATGAATATCGCTATCGGCCTGGAAATGGTGCTGACCAGCAACGCCTCGGTGTCAGCCAGCAGCGATCTGCAAAATCTGTTGTTAAGCAACGGTCCGCTAGCGGTGTCGTGGCTGGGCTGGTCGTTTCTGCTGCTGGCGTTTGGCGTGATAGCCTTGAGCCGCCTGACGTCCTTTGGCCTGCGCTTGCAGGCGGTGGGCAGCCATCCGCAGGCGGCGAATGCGGCGGGCATCGGCGTTAAACGCTATCAGGGTTTGAGCTACGTGTTGTGTGGCGTCAGCGCGGCTATCGCGGCAATTGCGTCGGTGTCGCTACTAAGCGGCAGTTCGCCTGGCGCCAACGACAATCTGTTGATGGTGATCGCGGCGGCGCTATTGGGCGTGGTGTTTTCCCGTCGTCTGGTGCCGACACTTGGCGGCGCACTGATTAGCGCGCTATTTCTCAGCCTGATTGCCAACGGCTTTCAGCTGATCAATGTCTCAAGTTACTGGATAAACGGCGTCGAAGGCGTGTTGATCCTATTAGTGGTGGCGTTAACCGCGCTGTTACGTCGTCGCCAGTCAAGGAGAACGCAAGGTGTCTGATTCTTTGTTATCACCTGTCGCGCCACGCCCGCGCCAGACCGGCTGGCTGCGCGCCATCATCGTGCTGACCTTTGTAGCGCTGCTCGTGTTCTTTATTGTCGCGGCGCCCGCTTTTGCCACTGTCTCCAATATTCGCAGTGTGTTGCTCAATAACGTCGCGCCGCTGGCGATCGTCGCCCTGGCGATGACGTTGGTGACACGCATTGGCGCGATTGATCTCTCGGTGGGCACGGCGATCGATATTGCCTGTCTGGTTTTGGTGACACTGGTGCTGCATCAGGTCAGTTTGCCAGTGGCGCTGTTCGCGGCATTAATTGCCGCGCTGCTGGTTGGCGTGTTTAACGCCTTTTTGGTGACACAGTTGGGCGTGGAGCCGTTTCTCGCCACGCTTGGCACGCTGTTTATCGGACAAAGCGTGCAGCAGCTGTCGTCAAATGGCGGACAACCGGTTTATCTGCTGAGCCAGAAACTGCCCGATGGGTTTTCGGCGATAGGTCACGGCGCGCTGCTCGGCATTCCGCTGCCGTTGTGGCTATTGTTGCTGGTAGCGCTGGCGCTCTATCAGTTGCTGCATCGCAGCGCCACCGGCCGTTCATTGCGGGTGATGGGCGAGCAGTACAGCGTTGCGCAGCATTCGGGCGTGCCAGTGAAACGACTCACTGCGCTGGCGTTTATTCTCGCAGCGTTGATTGCCGGTATCGTCGGTTTGATTCTGGCGGCCAACGTCAAAGCCTGGGTGCCGCTGTCGGGCAATGCCTATCTGCTGAATGCGATTGGTGCCAGTTTTATTGGCGCCACCTTCGCGCCATCACGTCGGCCCAATGTGTTAGGCACGCTGCTTGGCGTGGTGCTGCTGAGCTTTATCGCCAACGGCTTGCTGCTGGTCGGCTGGAATTTTTACTGGCAACAGGTCGCCACCGGCGGATTAATTTTCATTGTGCTGGCCGTCGGGGCTCTGCGCGCGCGTCGTCACAGCTGAGAGAGGTCAAAGATGAGCCGGGCACCGTTTTTACTGTTTGGTTTTATGATGAATGTGCCGGGCCACATCTCTGCAGGATTGTGGCGGCATCCGCAGGATCAGGCTCATCGCTATACCGAACTGCGTTACTGGACCGATATTGCCCTACAGCTGGATCGCGCCGGGTTTGATGCGCTGTTCATCGCCGATACGTTGGGCCAGCTGGACGTGTGGCAAAACAAGCCGGACGCGGCGTTGCGTCTGGCGACACAAATGCCGGTTAACGATCCACTGTTGCTGGTTTCTGCAATGGCAGCGGTGACGCAACATCTGGGCTTTGGCATCACCGTTTCTACCACCTACGAACAGCCGTATCTGCTTGCGCGCAAATTCACCACGCTTGATCACCTGAGCAACGGGCGCATCGCCTGGAATGTGGTGACGTCAATGCTGGATTCAGCGGCACGTAATCTGGGGCTGACGCAGCAAATTCCGCACGATGAACGCTACGATCGCGCGCAGGAGTTTCTCGATATCACCGGCAAGCTGTGGGAAGGATCGTGGGAAGAGGACGCGGTGCGGCGCGATAAGCAAAACAGCGTGTATAGCGATCCGGCGAAAGTGCATGCTATCAAGCATGCCGGGCGCTGGTATCAGGTACCGGATGCGCACCTAAGCGAGCCCAGTCCGCAGCGCACGCCGGTGCTGTTTCAGGCGGGAACCTCCAGTCGCGGGGCGCAATTCGCTGCACGCAACGCGGAAGTGATATTTCTCGGCGGCGTTACGCCGCAGGCCATTGCTGCGGATATCCAACGCATTCGCCAGTTAGCCGCAGCAGAAGGGCGCCATGCGGCTTCGCTGCGTTTCGTCACAGCGATCACGGTGATCACCGCAGAGAGTGATGAAGCCGCGCAGACTAAATATCGCGATTATCAGCAGTACATCAGCGAAGAGGCCGCGCTGGCACTGTTCTCTGCGTGGACCGGTATCGACTGGTCACAGGAGGATTTGGATACGCCGCTGGCGTTTCGTGAAACCGATGCCTGTCGCTCAGCCTTAGCCAGCCTGACGCGCATTGACGATCAAAAACGCTGGACGCTGCGTGATGCGGCGCGCTACATCGGCATTGGCGGATTGCATCCGCTGCTGATCGGCGGCCCAGAGAGCATTGCCGATCAGCTGGAACAGTTTGCCGCGGAGTCGGGTGTTGATGGTTTCAATCTGGCGTTGGCGATTAGTCCCGGCAGCTTTGAGGATTTTATCCAGCATGTGATGCCGGTGCTGCGGAGCCGAGGGCTTATCCGCGAAACGCCTGCGCACGCCGTAACCTTGCGCGAACGGTTGTTTGGTCAGCCGCGACTCACGGCTGACCATCCAGCGGCACGTTTTCGCCACCGTTAACTCCAGGCATGGCGCGGCGGCGGGGTGCCATTGAGGTAATAATTGCCAACATGGTAATACTTCCAGCGCACCGGATCGTGCAAGGTGTGGGTGCGCGCGTTGCGCCAATGGCGATCGAGGTTGAACTCCTGCAGCGTTGAGCGCGTACCCGCCAGTTCGAACAGCTTATTACCTGCCAGAATAGCGATTTCGGTGGTTAACACTTTGGCTTCAGCGGTAGCAACCGTTGCTGCTGCAACCGTGCTTTCATCTGGTTGCTGCAGCGCCAGATCAATCGCTTCGCCAGCGCGCCACAGTAAGGCTTCAGCGGCGTGCAGGCGAATTTTCAAATCCCCGACTGCCGCCAGCGTAAAGTGATCATCGGATGCGCGCTCCTGGCCGCTATCAATCCACGGACGTGACCGCTCGCGCACAAAATGCAGCGTGTCTTCAACAGTGCCGCGAGCAATGCCCACATCCACCGCCGCCTGAATAATCTGCGAAATCGGACCGGCGGCAGTCGGGCGCTCAAACGCCTGATAAGCCGGGATCACGCGGGAAAGCGGGGCGCGCACGTTCTCCAGCAGCACGGTGCCCGATGCCGTGGTGCGCTGACCAAAGCTCGACCAATTGTTAATGATGGTCACGCCCGGCGTGTTGCGGTCTAGCACGATCAGATGCGCGCGATCCTGGTCGTCGAGCGCCACCGCGTGAATCCGATGCGCCAGCAGCGCGCCGGTGGCGTAGAATTTCTCGCCGTTGATCACAACGTCATCACCTTCACGCTGAAAACGCGTCTGGAAATCGGCGACGGTGCGCGAATTCTTCTCGGAGAAAGCGTTGCCCCAGCGCAAGCCAGCCAGCACTTCGCCTAGTAGTTCTTGTTTCTGCGCCTCGCTGCCATCCGCCACCAGATGCGCCACGCCGGCTAAATGGTTCTGCGGTAGCTGACCGAGCGCGGAATCTGCCGCCGAAATGATGGCGATGACTTTCGCCACCGTCACCCAGGATACGCCCGCGCCGCCATAAATTTTAGGGATCGCCATCGCCCACAAGCCACTTTGTGAGAACGCATCCAACTCGTTGAGCGGCAAGATGCCTTCGCGGTCGCGCAGTGCGGCGTCACGCGCAAAGTCTGTGGCCAGACGTTGAGCAATTTCAATGGCTTCGGCATCATCACGAATGATATGCGCCGGTTCAGCAGGTAAGGGAATGGGTGCTTCAGGCTGTTGGGAATTGACCTTCAGGATGTGGGTTTGGCTGAGCGACATGAGAACTCCCGATAATGACGATGTAGGGAAAATATCTTCTCATGCGCTCAGCGCGCGCCATATCTCAATTGCGGCTATGCAAAGTGAAAAATAGCGTTAACACAACGGTTTACTGCGCGACTTTCACCACGGTTTTACCGAAGTTTTTGCCTTTTAGCATATCGAAAAACGCCTGCGGGGCATTTTCCAGCCCGTCGATCATGTGCTCGCGGTAGTGGATTTTTTGCTGCTCCACCAGCGGCGTCATCGCTTTGAGGAATTCAGGATAACGATCGCCGTAATCCTGGAAGATGATAAAGCCCTGCATGCGAATACGACGTTTAAGAATGCCGCCCATGATTTGCGGGGTGCGATCCGGGCCCGGCGGTAATTCGCGGCTGCTGTAACCAGAAACCAGGCCACACACCGGCACGCGCGCTGCGGTGTTCAGCAACGGGAATACGGCATCAAACACTTTACCGCCAACGTTTTCGAAGTAGATATCAATGCCGTCCGGGCAGGCAGCCGCCAGTTGTTCCGCAAAGTCGTCACGATGGTGATCGATACAGGCGGAGAAACCGAGCTTCTCAATCGCATAACGACACTTCTCTTCACCCCCCGCAACGCCGACGACATGGCAGCCTTTGAGTTTGCCAAGCTGACCCACCGTTGCACCGACCGGGCCGGTAGCCGCCGCGACCACCAGGGTTTCACCCTGTTTTGGCTGGCCGATATCCATCAAGCCCATATAGGCCGTAAAGCCCGGCATACCGAGAATGCCCAGCGCCCAGGAAGGATGGGGCAGATCGCCCAATTTCGCCACGCCGTTTCCGTCCGAAACCGCATAGCTTTGCCAGCCGCTTTGCGCGAGGACCACATCGCCTTGCTGGAAATCCGCGTGTTTAGATTCCACCACTTCGCTCACCGTGCCGCCAACCATCGGTTGGTCGAGTTCAGCAGGTGCAGCATAAGATTTGCTGTCATCCATGCGCCCGCGCATATAGGGGTCAAGCGACAAATAGAGCGTGCGCAGCAGGATTTGGCCGTCCTTCACGTCAGGAATGGGCTGCTCCACCAGGCGGAAATTCTCTTTTACCGGTTCGCCATGCGGGCGTGAGGCTAATAGCCAAGCTTGATTACGTTGATTAGATTGCGACATTTTTACCTCTATTAGCGTTTCCACGTGAGGCAAGTGTAGACGAGGAAAAGGCATTAAGGCCGCCTGTGCAGAACTTAAGTGTTGCTATATGATAACGTTTTGGTAAAAATATAGACATTGTTATCATATACCAACAATAGAGGTTTTATGTTGCCTGGTTTGCAAGCAATAGGCGCTAAATGTCAGGAAAGGCGCAAGGCTAACCGTTGGACTCAAGCCGACGCTGCGACGCGTGCAGGCATTCATCGCACGGTTATTTCACAGATTGAAAATGGCCATTACGCGGGATCGTTGAAAGCATTTACTCTTTATTTGACGTCACTGGGATTGAAACTTTCAGCCATTGATTTCTCATTTCCACAGCTAGAAGACCTGGACACTTTATTTGATGAGGGTTGACCTCATCCTTGCATGAATTTTCAATATGTAACTTTTGAAGTTACTTGCTTTATCGGGAGGATTTGTCCTTCAGGTAAATTAATTATCTACATTATCTTAGTTTTCATAGCTGTAACTACCCGAATGTCTTCAAATAACAACTTCTGAGAAAGCACTTTATGGAACCTGGGCCATTTGTGTACCAGGTCACCATAAATGGTGACCCTAGGGGATTTATAGCGATGGTGATTCAAATTAATGCATTGATGCAGCAGCGCGGGTGTTGAGGCGACATCCCAAACCGCTGAACGAATGAGGGATTCCAGGGCGAGCCGCATGGATGCGGCGAGAGGCGGCGCTGAGCAGGAGCGAATCGGCGCCGGTCCGTCAGGAATCGTGAATGAGTGAAGGTACCGCGCAGCGGCGGATTGGGCTGGCGCAAGGCCCGGGAGTGCAGAGGGCGCGGCCAGGCGCCCTTTGCTCGGTCGCCGCACGGCAAAACTGAAACAATTTGAGCCTAGGGCGAACGAAAGTCGCTCAGTTTAATGTGAGGTATGCTCAGGCACGGGGCCCGTAGTGAGCCAGCGCACAAACCAAGCGTAAACTTTTCGACGCGAATTAATATAACACCATGAATTTTAACAATCATAGGGCATTTGCCTAAGCGGTATCGGGCAATGCCACATACACCTGGCCACACTCTGCTGCGTATACCTATAGCGATGCTTTTCTCCCTACAGGTGACGCATGACACAACAACAATACGTATTATCGCCCGATCATGACGCGCATATCGCCTCGGCTATCGGCAAGTTCTTCCGCCGCATCATTCCGATGCTGGCGCTGATGTTAATTGTGAACCAAATTGACCGGGCTAACATTGGCTTTGTAAAAGCCGAACTGCAAACGGATGCGGGTATTAGTGCGGCCGCCTTCGGCTTAGGCGCGGGGCTGTTCTTTATCGGCTATGCGCTGTTTGAAGTGCCGAGCAACATGATGCTGAAGAAACTCGGCGCACGCGTGTGGCTGACGCGCATCATGATTACGTGGGGCATGGTGGTGGTGCTTACCGGTTTTGTGAGTACGCCGCTGCATTTCTATCTGCTGCGTTTCCTGCTCGGCGTGGCGGAAGCCGGCTTCTTCCCTGGCGTGCTGTTCTATTTTCGTCAATGGGTGCCGAATGCGTGGCGAGGGCGAGCTACCGCGATGGTGTTGAGCGCCACCGCCAGCGCTTTTCTGTTCTCCGGTCCGCTCACCGGCGCCATTCTGATGATGCATGATGTTGGCGGGATCGCGGGCTGGAAATGGGTGATGTTTATGGAAGGCGGCGGATCGATGGTGATCGGCTTGCTGGCAGCCTTTGTGCTGGTATCCAAACCGCAAGGCGCGAAATGGTTGAGCGATGCCGAGAAACAGGCGCTGGCGCAGCAGTTAGCGCTGGAAGATGATGCGCGCGAAGAGCACGCGGTGAAACACGGCCGCTGGGGCTTGATCAGCGATCGCAGCCTTTTGTCTTACTGCCTGATCTTCTTCACCATGACCATGACCGGCTACACGTTAGTGTTCTGGCTGCCGCAAATCATTCAGCGTATTCAGGGCTTCAACAGCTTTGAAACCGGATTGCTGACCGCCGTGCCGTGGCTGTTCGCTATCGTCGCGCTGTTTCTGCTCGGCAAAGCCACCGACCGCTATCGCGATAAACTGGATAAAGGGCTCGGCATCGCCATGCTGATCGCCGCGTGCGGCACCTTTATGGCTACGCTGGGTACGCCGTGGTTTGGCTTTGTGGCGATGATTGTGGCCTGCATCGGATCCAAAGTGAGCGCGGCGTTCTTCTGGCCGATGCCGCAAAGTGAATTACCCGCCTCGATTGCCGCGCCCGGCATTGCGCTGATCAACTCGATTGGCAACCTCGGTGGCTTCTTTGCGCCCACGGTATTCGGCTACCTCGAAATGCACACCGGCAGCACCACCGGCGGACTTTACGCGCTAACCAGCGTGTCTGTGGTTACCGGACTCTATTTGCTGCTGCGTCGCAAACCTGTTCCACCCGCTTTCGGTCACACGGAGAGAAACCATGTCAGACAGTCCAGTCATTAAATCGATGCGCATCGTGCCGGTTGCCGGTTACGACAGCATGTTATTGAACATTGGCGGTGCCCATAACTGCTACTTCACGCGCATCATCGTGATATTGACCGATTCCGCCGGACATACCGGCGTTGGCGAAACGCCGTGTCATGCATCCACCTTGCAGTTGCTGGAACAGTTTCGCCCGCTGATAGAAGGTAGTTCGCTGCTGCGTCTCAACGCGACGCTGAGCCAGTTGTTCAGCAGCGAGGCTCGTCAGCAACAAACCTCGCACACCAACGACATTCATATCCCGCAGATGAATCCGGAGAAGTTTTATAACGCCGCCGCCGCCATTGAAGCGGCGCTGCTGGACCTGCAAGGCAAGCTGTTTAACCTGCCGGTAGCGGACCTGCTTGCCAGCGGTAAACAGCGTGACCGCATTCCGGTGCTCGGCTATTTGTTTTATATCGCCGATCGCAAGCGCACCAACATGCACTATCGATCGGGAGAGCATGAACAAGATGGCTGGTTCCGTCTGCGTCATGAAGCGGCGATGGACAGCGATGCCGTGGTGCGACTGGCCGAAGCGGCAGTTGAGCAATACGGCTTCCGCGACTTCAAGCTCAAAGGCGGCGTGCAGGCAGGTGAAGTGGAAGTGGCAACGGTGGAAGCGCTGCTGGCGCGCTTCCCTGAAGCACGCGTCACCGTCGATCCTAACGCCAGCTGGTCGCTGGATGAGGCGATTCGCTTTGGCAAGCAGCTGGCGGGAAAGGTGCCGTATCTGGAAGATCCTTGTGGCGCTGAACAAGGCTATTCCGGTCGGGAAACGCTGGCCGAGTTTCGCCGCGCCACCGGTGTGCCGGTCGCGACTAATATGATCGCCAACGACTGGCGCCAGCTGCATCATGCGCTGCAACTGAATGCCATTGATATTCCGCTCGCCGATCCGCACTTCTGGACGATGCGTAACGCCAACGTGGTGGCGCAGCTGTGCAACGAATGGGGGCTGACAACCGGCTGCCACTCCAATAACCATTTTGATATTTCGCTGGCGATGGTGGCGCACTTGGGTGCCGCCGCGCCTGGCGATCGTCAAACCGCCTTTGACACGCACTGGATTTGGCAGGATGGTCAGCAGCTTACGCGTCAACCGCCGCAAATCCGCGATGGTTATCTGGAGTTACCACCGGGGCCGGGATTGGGCATCGAGCTGGATATGGATCGCATCGAACAGGCGCATGCGCTATATAACGCGCTGCCGGATAAAAATCGCAACGATGCGCTGGGGATGCAGTTTTTGATCGATAACTGGCGCTATGACGCCAAACGTCCGTCATTGGTACGCTAAGGAAGCAGCATGAAGAACCTATTACGCGCGGCGACGCTTTTAGCATCGTTGGCCGCCAGCGCGCCGTTGCTGGCGCAGACTTTTGTCTACGTTTCAGAAGCCGATGATGGCACCATCGCGCGCTACGCGCTGAATGGGCAAACCGGTGCATTGCAACTATTAGGACGCACTCAGGTCGGCGGCAAAGTGATGCCGATGGCGTTGAGCGCCGATCATAAACATCTGTACGCCGCGATTCGCAGTAAACCGCTGCAACTGGTGAGCTGGAACATCGACAGCAAAACGGGCGATCTCAGCCCGTTGAATAGCGTATCCGCTGCGGCCAGCTATCCCTACATCAGCACGGATCCGCAGGGTCGTTTTCTGCTAGGCGCTTCCTATGATGGCGATGTGGTGCACGTTTATCGACTCAATAGCGACGGCAAGCTGATTGCGCCGCCGGTCGGGAGTTACAAAACCGGACATGCCGCGCACTCGGTGATTGTTGATGCGAGCGGCGAGCAGGCTTATGTCGGCAATCTCGGCACCGATCGCGTGCTGCAATTGAAACTGAGCGCCGAGGGCGAGCTTTCGGGGTTAGGCAACGGCTATGTTAAAACGGCGACAGAAAACGGACCGCGCCATTCGGTGTTGTCGCCGGATAATCGCTATCTCTACAACATCGGTGAAATGGGCGGCATCATTACGCAGTTTCGTCGTGAAGCCAGCGGTGAGCTGGTGAAAGTGGCGGAGACGCCAAATGCGGTAGCGGAAAAATATCAACTGCAACACGGCAAAGAGCGACCGCCGGGCTACAGCGACACCACGCCGCGCATCTGGGCGGCCGATATTCGTCTAACGCCGGATGGCCGTTTTCTCTATGTCAGCGAGCGGACCAGCAGCACCATCAGCGGATACCGGATTAACAAAGCAGACGGCAAACTGACGCTGATTGATAGCTGGCAAGTCGAGAAACAGCCGCGCGGCATCGCGATCACCGCTGACGGACGTTGGTTGATTGCCAGCGGCGAAAAGAGTGCGGTGACCGGCAGCTATGCCATTGATCAAGAAAGCGGGGCGCTAAAGCGCGTTGGCGAAGCACCGGCCGGCGGTGACGCCAATTGGGTGACGGTGGTGAGTTACAAATAATCCCTAAGGATTGCCATTAATGGCGACCAGGTGCGCCTTACAGTTGCTTATATTTCTCGTTAGTTAAAGTGTAGCGGTGGGCTGGCTGAATGATAATGCGCTCAAAGTCGCAAGCACTTGTGAGCGCGATTCATTAATATGACATACGTGACAATGTCACTGATTGGGGTAAGCAGAGTGCGACAAAGTCCCTCGACGATCGACCTTTCTTGCGGCTAACCACAACAGTGCGGTGACAATCCAGCCAATAATCCACGACACATCATTACCGGCAAAAATCCAGGTTAACGAACCGTGATGCAGTGGATTATCAATGAACGGCAACTGTACCAGCACGCCGCAGAAGTAGACAATTATGCCCGCCCAGTTCCAGCGACCGTAACGTCCGTTGGGCTGAGAGAGTGCCGGTACATCGACTTTACCTTTGGTGATCAGGTAGAAATCAGTCAGGCTGATTGCGCTCCACGGCACAAAAAAGGCCAGTAAAAACAGCAGGAAATGGGTGAATGATTTCAGGAAAGCGGGTTCGCTAATCAGCGCAATCACACAAGAAATCGTCACCATCAACACCACAAACAGAATGCGGCCGCCACGACTTAATGCGGTTTTCTGACGGAAGCCAGAAACGATGGTGGTGAGTGACATAAAGCTGCCGTAAGCATTCAGCGTGGTGAAAGTGATTTTGCCGAAGCAGATCGCAAAATAGATCACCATCGCCATCGTAGCGCTGCTGCCTAAACTGACAATATAGCCAACCTCGTTGCCAGAGAAAGCCTTACCGACAATCGCCGCGACAATTACACCCAACGTCATTGAAGCCTGCGTTCCTAAAACCGTGCCGAAGAAAACGCAGCTGAAAAGTTTTTTGGCTGAGACGTTAGCCGGTAAATAGCGCGAATAGTCAGAAACATACGGGCAAAATGCAATCTGCCATGACGACGACAACGAAACCGCAAGCAGGAAGTTAGCGACCGTGAAATGCTGGTTCTGCCACACCGCGGACAGATCATGGGTTGAGAGCAGCGTGATAAACAGGTAAACAAAGGCAAGCACGCCAATCACGCTGGCTACTTTACCGAGCTTGTGAATCACGCGATATCCCAGCACCGCGATGACGACGATAATCGCACTGAACAGGATCATGCCTGACGCATTGCTGGTATTAATCAGTTTGGCGAGCGCCTGTCCGGCCAACACCGTGCCGCTGGCAGAGAATCCGACATACATGATGCACACCAACACCAACGGAATTACCGCACCATATACGCCAAACTGCATGCGGCTGGTGATCATTTGCGGCAATCCGAGACGCGGTCCCTGAATGGCATGCAGTGACATGATCGCCGCGCCCACAACTTGCCCAACCAGCAAGCCGATGATCGACCACACCACATCGCCGCCCAACACCACGGCCAGCGCGCCGGTTACGATGGCGGTGATCTGCAAATTGCCACCAAACCACAAGGTGAACTGGCTGAAAGGATGTCCGTGGCGTTCGCTCGGAGGAATGTAATCAATGGATCGCGTTTCTGACAGGCGCTGTTTCTCTGCGCCGGCGTAATCTGCTGCAGGTGATTCGGCTGACATAGTTTCCTCGCTAAAACGGCTAAAGATGGGAAATTATTGTTAGTATGATGTGGCTTCTCTTGGTGGTACATGTATATACATGTAGCGATATTGTCATGCAGCATGGAAACTTACAATACGATCGGTCATTGGAAAATGTGATGACGCGGGCAAGGTTGGGAAGTTATGAAAGTGACAGAGCGGAGGATAAATGGGAGAACTTATATGATGTCGCTACGTGAATTCTGCAAAAAGAGCAGGGTGGAAGTTGCCGAGAATTCACGTAGCGCTGCCGGTTTTGTCGCCAGAAATTACTGATCTTTGCCCATAGTCCAGGGATTTGGCGCGGAATCATCTGCCTTATCCGCAGCAAAATCATCCAGTGAATCCAGATACAGTGCTTCAACCTCAGCGCGTGCCCAGGGTGTGCGGCGTAAAAACTTCAGGCTCGATTTAACGCTTGGATCGCTTTTGAAGCAGTTGATATTAATGAGCTTACCCAGTTCGGCCCAGCCATAATGGGCGACCAGCGCATTAATTTGCATCTCAAGCGTGACGCCGTGCAAGGGATCTTTGGAGCGATGATCGTTCATAGGAAATCCTTAAAATGTTGACGGCAAAGGTTACAAGAAAGCCACGTAAGCGGCAATGGTGCGATCTTCATTGCCGGTAAATGCTGTACACTTGTTGCCAGAAAATCACTATTGGACGGTACGCTATGAACGACAAGAAAATGATTTCCATCGATCAATTCAATCTCAGTGAACGCGTTGCAGTAGAAGAAGCGTTTAAGGGATTGATGGAGAAGTATCGCCAGCGCACTGGCAAAGAGCCGGATGCAAAGAAAGAGAAAGAGTTCACGGCGGAAGCCCGGCAGCAGATTATGACGACGAAACTGGCCAAAGAGAAAGCGCTGGCTGAAAAGGCAAAGAAAACGCCAACGCGCAGGAAGAAACCTGAATCGTTGAAAGAGAGCGAAGTCAGTGATTTCAACTGGAAGGCGTCGGTGATTAAAGGGCGCAGATAACGGCAACGTGCGTTCAACAATCCGTCGCCGGGATGATCGCGGGTTACGGATTGTTGGTGACGGAGGTGAAAGAAGGCAGGTGATGAGCGGATAATGGTTGAAGTGCGCAATGAGATACTTCATTTAACATAATATACATTATGCGCCCTTTGGTTGTTACTCCAAAGCGCTAATGTCGTACGGAACAATTCACAGATGTCGTCCCTGAACTAACCTTAGATCTCCTCAGGCTTAGCTCAGGATGCAGACTTTATGTTGGTGACTATGACAGATAAAGATCTATACCGGCTCGGCATCATCCAGCGCGTTCACGACCACACTCTGCTGCAGCGTGAAGCTGCTCGCCTTCTTGAACTTACCGTTCGTCAGGTGCAACGTGTTTTACGTCGTTACCGTGAACACGGCGCGGCGTCGGTTGTTTCTACCCGGCGCGGTCGTCCCGGCAATAACCGCATTCCCGAAGATTTACGCTGCGCTGCTTTGCAACTGATCCGGCAACACTATGCGGATTTTGGTCCGACGCTGGCCACAGAGAAGCTTCTTGAACGACACGGCATTCCGGTTTCCGTTGAGACAGTCCGTAACTGGATGATCTCTGACGGACTCTGGCGGCCACATTCACGGCGTCAGGTTCACATCTATCAGCCCCGACACCGGCGCGACTGCCTCGGCGAACTTGTTCAACTGGACGGCTCACATCATGCCTGGTTTGAGGAACGCGCGCCGAAGTGCTGCCTGCTCGTGTACATTGACGATGCCACTGGCCGCCTGATGCACCTTCGCTTTTGTGACTCTGAGTCTGCGTTTGATTATATGACGGCTACGCGTGAATACATTGATTTACATGGAAAACCTGTCGCATTCTACAGCGATAAGCACGCCGTATTTCGGGTCAACGGCACGGACGCGCGCCGCAGCGGAACCACGCAGTTTGGACGTGCGCTGCGCGATCTGAGCATTGAGCTTATCTGTGCCAACAGCAGCCAGGCCAAGGGACGCGTTGAGCGCGCTAACCAGACGTTGCAGGATCGGCTGGTCAAGGAGATGCGGCTGCATAACATCAGCTCCATTAGCGAGGCGAACCGCTGGGTTGCAGGTTTTATCGATGACTTTAACCGGCGTTTTTCGCGGCCGCCAAAGTATCCGAAGGATTTGCACCGTCCGGCTGATTTAGCGCCGGAAGAACTCGATGATATCTTTGCCTGGCAGGACCTGCGCAAGCTCTCAAAAGCGTTGACATTTCAGTATGATAAAATGATATACCTCATTGATCCAACAGATGAAAACACCCGGATCGCCGGCGAAAGAGTCACGGTCTACGAGTATCCGGACGGCAGAATCGCCTTCCGGTATGCACACAGGCTGCTGCGCTATCAGGTCTTTGATCGTCTTGCCTGTGTGGATCAGGGGGCGATCGTTGATAACAAGCGACTGGGCGCGGTTCTGAGGCTGGCACTGGAAAAGCAGGACGAACAGGAGGCCGAAGGTCAGCGTACACGAAGTAAAAAAATGCCGCGCAGGCGGCTCAGGAGCGTGCGCTTGAGGAGTTGCGGGCAATCAACCCCGTGCTGGTCAGCCCCGAAGACTTTGTTCCGAGCCTGAAGCGCTGACGTCTTTCCCCTGCCCGCCTAACCGCAGGCAGCGATAAGAGGTGAATGCATGAATGAATTTAAACCACTCGTCCTGCTGCGTGACCAGATGCGCGCCGACCTCATCGAAGCGTTTCTGGCACGGGATATCTCGCTGGCCGACGCCGCCGAATCGATGGAGCTGAGCCGCCGGCAATGCCGTCGCCCGGTTAAGCGGTATCGCGAAGATGGCCCGGAAGGACTGATTAACAGGCGTCGTGGTAAACCCGGTAACTATCAGCTGAAAGACGACCTGAAAGCTCAGGTGATAAAGCTTATCCGCACCCGCTGCCGCGGTATGAGCCCGACTGGCGCATGGCGATTACTCAATGCCGGTTTTGGTCTGAGCATCTCAAAGGAAACCGTCAGAAAACTGATGATTGCCGAAAATACGTGGGTAGCTCACCCCAGAAACACGCCCAGATAACCAGACTCTGTCCATGTAAAGAATGACACTTTAACTTAGCCAGATAGACGACATCTTAATAATGGATAGACATTGGTTGTAGTGGCTAAATTCAGATGTCCGCCTCGGAGATGCGGATGTTTTGTTGGACTGGTTATGTTGAGATCCTCAGATGCTGCCGGTACTTCACCGGGCTCATTGCACCTAATGAGATTTTAATACGCTCCTCGTTATACCAGCGTATGTACCTGTCCAGGAAGCACATAAAATTTTCCAGCGTTGCGCCCGCCCAGTTTCTACCGTAGTACATTTCATTTTTGACCCGCCCGAAGAAGCCTTCGCACGCTGCGTTATCCGATGAGCAACCTTTGCGCGACATGGACCTTATAAGTCCCGACGCGTTGATACGTCAAGCCAGCCCGGCCATCGATAATGACTGCCTCTGTCGCTGTGTATTACCGGCTTTTCATTTTCTCTGAGCGTATCCCGGACTGCTGGCACTGGCGAACCGCCGCCGTGGATTTTGCGCGGTAATCGGCAGCTTGTTCATGGCCTTGCTGAACTTGCTCTGGGCATCATTCGAAATAATTACGCCGACTTTGTTCCGACGCTCGCCTGCGAGAAGCTGGCCGAACTCCATGACGTTGTGCTGGCTAAAGAGACCGTGCGTCAGCTGATGGTTCGCGCCGGACTCTGGATCCCCCGGAAAATGCGTGCGCCGAGGATCCAGCAGCCGCGCTATCGTCGCGCCTGCGTTGGCGAGCTGATACAGATCGACGGCTGCGATCACCGCTGGTTTGAGGAACGCGGTCCTGCCTGCATGCTGCTGGTCTATAGTGATGATGCAACCAGCCAAATCATGGAGCTTCTGCTCGTCAAGACGCCTACCATTACCCTGACGGGAAAAAAGAACCCCGTCTAAACGGCATTGCTCTTCCCTGCTCCACTTACGATCGGCTTTCAGAGATTGATCAGGGCGCGGTCGTCGACAATAAGCGGCTTAGCAGAGCGCTTGAATTTACCCAACTGGTACAGGAAAACGGGATGATACCCACTCCCGGTCCGTGCCTGCCGGTGATGGTCCTTAACGCAGGAGCGCAAAGACTGCCGGTAATGCCGCACTGGAGCTGGCGGCGGATAAAGAGCGTGCGGCTAAAGTCCAGCTGGTTTTTTGAAGGATAACCGGAGAGAAAGCCTCTCCGGTTATTTCCTGAAACGGACTAAATCCTTCAGGGTGGCGTGTTCGAATTCGGGTAAAGCAGCAAAAATGCCATCACCTTTCATGTCATAAATTTGCTGAAAATAAAATTTTGCGCCATCAATTGCACCCAGAGCATAGAGCGCACGCGCAAGCGTCATTCGGGAAAGTATTTGGTTGAGTTGCGCTTCCCTGTCGAGGGCTTCTTTCGCCGCTTCAATTGCTTCTTGATAGCGCTGACACTGGATTAATATTGCGCCATAGCCGCTCATAATCCAGAAATAGATATCGTCATCTCGCAGATGCGCTTTGGCTAATTCAGCGGCTGCACCCCATGAACAGGCTGCAGCCTGATGCTCACCCAGCGAATCAAGTGAAATACCTCGATTCGCTAAATCGAAGGCTTTCTCATGCCAGTTTTTACGGTGGAACTCCATGTCATCACCTCATTTTGCGATAGGAACAGTATTGATATCCTATGCAGCATAAATGAGAGTGAAATAAAGTTCATAGTTACGCGAGAATATTTCCTTACCTGCTAACTTCGTGTCCGATTAAACCACCGATCGCCGCGCCACCCAATGTACCGAAGGTGCTACCACCGGTAAGTACCGCACCGCCTACCGCACCAACACCGGCACCAATCGCGGTATTCCTGCCACGATGCGACATGCCACAAGCGGTAACAGAAAACATGACCAGTACGACAATAGCAATATTACAGCTGCGTTTTAAAAGCATACAAAGCCTCACTGCCATGAATAGATGGCATGCAAAAGTGTTTATTTGATTGTTGTTAAAATACCCAATCTGTTGTGACTGGTACTGCTCGTCGGCGTGAATTTAAGGTGTTTTATGATGAGACGGAAGGTAAAAATTCTTATTTGCGGCTGGCACTAGCGAGGCGGCGAAAAAGTCGCCGCCTTGCACACGCTCCATCATGTCAGGAAGCCGCCCGCTTTACCCGTGCCACCGTTCTCACCATCGCCAATGTGGCAACAATCAGCAGTATGCCGCCGACCATCGACATGGCTTTGAAACCTAGATGTTTAAACATCATCAGGCCGACAATCCCGCCGATCAGGAAGGAAAATATCGTGGTCAGATGCGTCCACAGCTGACGTTTCTGGCCCGAGAGTTGTTTCGACGGATCGCGGCGGAACAGAGCGGCTAATACCGATGCCAGCGAAATTCCGGCATCGGTCAACGTGCCGGTAATATGGGTGGAGCGCACGCGACCATTGGATAACTGCGTAGAGGTTGAATTATGCACGCCCATCAGGAAGCCCAGAATGACAATAACTTCCCGGTTGTTGGCTGACGAATAAAAGAACATTTCAAACAGCGATAACGCTATTAAGGCCAGCCCTTCAACCCACAATATTTGGCAGAATATAATGCGATTGCCATTGGCTAATCCGCTGATCACCACCATTCTCGCCGTGACCGCACCACAAACAAAGGCAAACAGGATGGTGGCTAAAAAGGTGATATCACGGAAATTAACGTTCGATACTTCGCTGGATAATTGAGAGGTATTACCTGACATATGCGAGGGGAAAAAGCCAAACGCCCCCAAGGCGATTGCATTGAGCACGCCGGCGGCCGTGGCGAGCCACATTGCCAGATTCCTGTCCTCATCATGCGTTCGTGTGCGTTTAAGTTTAATCAGCATCAGATACCTCATTATTCTGAACCAGGGCCGAATAATAACCATAGAGCACTACGCAGCGTACATAACCAGGAAATCCCCGAATAAGACCCTGAGCAGATTAAAGAAAGTAAAAAAAATCAACGAGGCGGGATATATTTAAATTAATGTAAAGATTGGCACGTCATATAAAGGTCCCCATTTAGGATGCCCGCCTTTTCAGGAATTAACCGAATGATTTATTTTCATCGGGGCGACCACCACATTCACGCCTAAATCCTGCATACGCCGCAAAATAGGCACTGGCGTGCCCTGATTAACAATTACCACATCGAATTCACTCAGATGCGCAAAACGGTGCAGCGCCCGGCGTTCAAACTTGGTGTTATCCATCATCAGAATGCGCTTCTGCGCGGCATCAAACATCGCGCGTTTGGTCTCCACCGTTTCTGCGGATTGGTGGAACACTGCATCATCGATAATCGCTGACATGCTGACGAAAAACACGTCGGCGCGCAGGCTGGCAATTTCATCCCGCGTCATGCGGCCCATAAAAGCATTGCACCAGTGATAGAACTGCCCGCCGAGGCCCATCAAAGTGATATCGCGGCCATTGCGCAGCTCGTTCATGAGGGTCAGGGAATTGGTGATTACCGTTAGCGGCGCGCGCGCCGAGAGCAGCCGCGCCATCTGCTGCACGGTGGTGGAATCATCGAGGAAAATCGCCTGTCCCGGTTCGAGGTAGGTCGCGGCGACATCGGCAATCGCCTGTTTCTCCTCCAGCTGACGCGTGGCGCGATAGATATCGCTGGATTCAACCAGGCTGGTTGGCGTCGCAGACACCACGCCGCGCGATTTATGCAGCAGGCCACGCTCAACCATTTCGTCGATATCACGATGGGCGGTCATCAAACTGATGCCGAAGCGATCGGTGATGTCTTCGATGCGAATCGCCCCTTCTGCCATCACCGCTTCGGCGATTAACTGGCGACGGGCCAGTTGACGCGCCTGGCGGCTATCGCTGGGTAAGGTTTCGGCCATAAATACGCCAAGTGAAGAGTCCTGCGGGTTATGCGCCATATTTCATCCGGGAAAGTGAAGCGAGAAGCGTTTTCGGCACTCATTACAGCGTTTAATACGGATTTTGGCAAATTGCGACTAACGTTACACTGCGTGATAAATCGCGCCGCTACGAATACGTGCGTTTCAAAGGTGGTTGTTATAAAAAACGCACATAGCGTAGTGGCGCAATTTATTGCGCCACTTTTACTGCTTCAGAACAAACGGTGAAGCAAAGTTACCGGCGTTCTCTTTAGTGATCAGGATGCAGTCAAACAGCTGCTTCTCGGAGGCCGCACCGGTCTTACCGGTTTTCAGGAAGCTATCCGCCTGCTCTACCGCTTTCTGCGCGAACTGCGCCACCGGCTGCATCACAGTGTAGGCCAGCGTACCGGCTTTCACAGCGTCAACCGCATCCGGTGAACCGTCAAAACCGCCGACTTTGATCTGATTCAGCTTGCCAGCTTCTTTCAACGCAGCGATCGCGCCCAGCGCCATTTCGTCGTTGCCGCTGATCACGCCTTTGATGTTGGGATTGGCTTGCAGCAGTGACTGCATTTTGTTGAAGCCTTGTGTGCGATCCCAGTTAGCCACTTCCTGACCGACTTTCTTCAGCGTGGGATATTGCGACAGCACCGTATCAAAACCGTTGGCGCGGGTAGCGGCGTTATTATCCGACGGCGGGCCGACCAGCTCGACATAGTTCGCACTATCGCCCACCTGCTTCACCCACTCCATTGCGCCAACCGCCGCGCCCTGCGCGTTGTTAGAAACCAACTGCGCTTTGGCGAGCCCGCTCTGGTTCAGTTCGGCATTGATGATAAATACCGGAATATTGGCGGCGATGGCCTTTTTCACCGAGCCGACCGAACCATCGGCGTTCGCCGGATCGAGAATAATCGCCTTCGATTTATTGGTGATCGCCGTATCAATCAGCTGACTTTCGGTATTGGTATCGCCTTTGTGCGCACTGACTTTGGCGCTGTAGCCCAGCTTTTCCGCCGCTTTCTGCGCTACCTGGCCTTCCGTTAGCCAGTAAGGGTTGGAAGGATCGTTAACGATGATGGTCATTAACCCGTTATCTGCCCAGGTGGGTGCAGCAAAAGTGGTGATGGCCATAGCCGCAGCCGCGATGAAGAGACGTTTAGTGAACATAGTTGGTGCTCCGTTATTATTTGGGGTACAGGTTTTACGGATATCCGCGCGCTGCTGAAACAGCGCGCGTGAGTTAGCGAGCGCGTCGTCCGTATTGCAAGGTGTTGAGCAATACCGCCAGCACGATCACGGCACCAGTGAACACCGTCTGCCAGTAAGCAGAGACGCCGATAATCACCAGGCCATCAGAGAGAAAACCAATCACGAACGCGCCAAGCAGCGTGCCGCGCACGTTGCCGCGTCCACCGGTCAGGGCCGCGCCACCAATCACCACTGCCGCAATCGCAGTCAGTTCATAAGTGGTACCAGCGGTTGGGCCGGCCGAGGTGAGCTGTGAGGAGAGCACCAGCCCGGCGAGTGCCGCGCAGACGCCAGACAACACATAGACGCTGATTTTGATGCGCTTCACCGGCACACCCGACAGATCGGCCGCACGTTCGTTACCACCCGACGCGTACAGCCAGCGACCAAACGCTGAGCGGCTAAGCAGGAAACCACACGCCAGCGCCACCACGCCCAGCACCAGCACGCCAACCGGGATATTGAAGAGGCGATTAAAACCGAGCCAGTCGAAACCGGTATTCCCCAGCGCTTCGCTGCCGGAGAGTTTGTTGTAGGTCAGACCATTAGTGATCAGCAGCGCAATGCCGCGCGCCACATACATGGTGCCGAGCGTGGCGACGAAGGCCGGAACGCGGAACCAGGCGATCAGCACGCCGTTGACTAATCCCACCAGCGCGCCCACCACCAGCGTCAAAATCGCCACCGCCCACACTGGCAGATAGAGCACCACGCCGAGCGCTTCCAGGCTGATGCCCTGCATCATAAATCCGGCCATCACTCCAGCGAGACCCAGCGTAGAGCCCACCGATAAATCAATGCCGCCGTTGAGGATCACCAGCAGCATGCCGATCGCCGGCAAACCGAAGATCGCCACGTGCGACGCCATGGTGAGAAAGTTAGCGCCGGTAAAGTAGTTGGGCGACAACATGGAGAAGGTAGCGATAATCACCAGCAGCGCGATAAACGCGCGCCCTTCCAGCAGCAGACGCGCCACATTCAGCTGCTTGTCGTTTTTTTTCTTGTTGACCACCGGCGGCGTGTCCAGCGTTTGGGTTCTGTCAGTCATACTTTTTGCTCCACTTTTCATGTCATGCCACCAGAGACTCGCCTGAAGCGGCCATAATGCGTTCTTTACTGACGCTTGCGTCGAAGATGGCGGAGATGCGCCCTTTGCTCATCACCACAATGCGATGGGCAATACTCAGGCATTCGCCCACTTCCGAGGTGGTATACACCACCGCCAGCCCCTTTTTGGCGTTCTCCGCCAGCAGGCGAAACACTTCCGCTTTGGCGCCGATGTCGATGCCGCGGCTCGGCTCATCCAGAAGTATCACTTTGGGACGGGTGGCGAGCATTTTGCCGATCACCACTTTTTGTTGATTGCCGCCGGAGAGCGATCCAATCGCCGCATCGCCACCAGCGGTTTTCACCGTCACGTTACGAATGCTGTCGTTGACCAGCTGTTTTTCCCGGCTTCTGGAGAGCACCAGTCCGCGTACAAAGTCGCCGATGCTGGCGAGCGACAGGTTTTCTCCCACCGTCATGGTTTGTACCAGGCCATCGCGCTGCCGATCTTCCGGCACCAGCGCCAGCCCAATTTGAATGCGTTGTGAGATGGTTAGCGCGGAGATATCGGTGTCCTGCAGCAGAATGTGACCGCTGCTTTGTTGCAGACGTCCGGCGATGCACTCCAGCAGCTCGGTGCGCCCCGCGCCCATCAGCCCGTAAATGCAGACAATCTCCCCGGCTTGCACCGCCAGCGATAAGTTGTCCACCAGCCGAATACCGGTTTTACTTTTCACCGTCAGATCTTTCACCGTCAGCGCTGGCAGCCCGAAGTCGTAGCCCTGCGGCGGCGATCCCAGATCAAAGTGATCGCCCACCATGTTGCGCACGATCCATTCGAGATCGATCTCATCGCGTTTGGCATAGGCGGTCATCACGCCATCGCGCAGCACCACCGCCCGATCGGTAATCTCCAGCGCCTCCTCCAGATGATGTGAGATATAGACAATCGCCACGCCCTGGCTGGTTAAATCACGGATCACCTGAAATAGCACCGCCACTTCTGCCGCGCTCAGAGCCGAGGTCGGTTCATCCATGATCAGAATCTGCGAATTCACCGACAGCGCGCGGGCAATCTCCACAATCTGCTGCTGTCCCAGACGCAGGTTTTCCACCGGCGTCAGCGGATCGATCTCCTCCTCCAGCGCCGCCATCAGGTGCGCCGTCACGCGCGCCTCTTCGGCATAATCGACGCCGCCCGGCTTCATGATTTCGCGGCCCATAAAGATGTTGTCGCGCACGTTCATATTCGGCGCGAGATTCAGCTCCTGATGGATAATCGAGATGCCACAGTCACGCGCTTCGGTGGCGGATCGAAAGGTCTTCTCCTCGCCGTGTAACAAGATTTCCCCGGTTGTTGGCGTAATTACACCAGACAAAATTTTCATCAGCGTCGATTTACCCGCGCCGTTTTCACCAAACAGCGTGGTCACTTCGCCACGACGAATTTCGAAATTGACGCCCTTCAGCGCGTGCGTGGAGCCGTACACTTTGCTGACGTTGCGCGCTTGCAGGATCACTTCGCCTTTCAGCAAGGCGGGATTGAGGTTGAACGGTTTCATTTCACCTCCATGCTGACCGGCGTCACCATCCAGTTTTTCGCGTTGAGTAAGCGGAACACGCCAACCACCTGCACGGTTTTTCCCGGCAACGCATCACGATCCAGCTTGTCGAGCACCGCGCTTTTCATCGCACGATTGATGGCGGAACCGGCATTTTGATATTCGATTTGGTTCGTGAAATCACCGAACTGGATCTTGCCGTTAGCGTCACGCAGATCGGTGCCGGTAATCGCCGGACCGGTTTGCAACCGCACCTGCATATCACCTGCTAATCCATCGATTTTCAGCGGGAAGATGCCCATCTGCCCGGCTTGCACCACGCCGGAGAACTTGACGGCAAAGACCGGCAGCGGTGCGCCAACGCCATATTTCTGCACCGCTTCCTGCTGATTAGTTTGCAGCGCATCGGCTAACGTTTTGGCGTCTACTGCGCGTGATGCCACATCCTGCTGGATAGTCGGGAAGGTTTTCTGGCCGTAACTCTCGGGCGAGAAGCCTTGCTCCTGCGCATCTTCGGCGGAGCCAATTTTTACCACCTTGGTGTCGAGCGCCATCGCCGCGATCAGCGCAATCACCACCACGCCGAGGGTGGCGTAGCGCCGCACGCGCTTGCGGGAAATTTGCTGGGCCTGAATTGAGACATCGGACATAACGTGACCTCTCACTGACATCAGCTGCGATAATCGCGCCGATAATGTTATAAATGTGATAACTTGTGTGATGAGAATTGTGCTGATGTGACTAAATTGTCAACAGGTGACGCGCAATTTTTTCAGGAGAGCGATCTGGATCGCTTAATTGATGTCGACCCCATCACAAAGTGCAATAAACCCCGCCTTATCAGCCTGTTCGCCGTGTTATCTCATTTCTACCTGTAAGGTTTTGACGCCTGATTCGTGATCACAATCGCTATTTCAGGTGAAATTTATTGGTTTTATCGAAAAATAATACAGTTGATATGTTATCTCAGTGAGAAGTGGTGTAAGACATTATTTAGCAAATTCATCACAGCCCGTTAACACCTTTCGGTGTTGGCGGCGATGAATTTAACTCTTCTTCTTTCGGAGGTGTATGTGGACAGTGGCGATATCATTCTGGGTCTGGATTCCGGCACCTCGGTGGTTAAAGCGGTGGCGTTTGATCTGGAAGGCACGCAACTGGCATGCGCATCGGTGCGTAACCGTTATTACCGCAGCGAAGGCGGCGCAGCGCAGCAGTCAATGAGCCAAACCTGGCAGGATGCGGTCACAGCGATACGCAAACTGGGTGAACGCGTCGACAACCTGGCCGCGCGGGTGGTTGCCGTGGCCGTCACCGCACAAGGCGACGGCAGCTGGCTGGTGGGTGCCAACAATCAGCCGGTCGGCGATGCCTGGATCTGGCTGGATGCGCGTGCGGCACCAACGGTTGAAAAACTCAATCAGCACCCGTTAGCCGCCGCGCGCTTTCGCGCTACCGGCACCGGACTCAACACCTGTCAGCAGGGATCGCAGTTGGCGCACATGGATCACCTCTATCCCGAGCTGTTAGCTAACAGCGAAGTGGCGCTGCACTGCAAAGATTGGCTTTACCTCAATCTCACCGGCATCCGCGCCACTGATCCTTCTGAGGCCAGCTTTACCTTTGGCAACTTCCGCCACCAGCGCTATGACGATCAGGTGATTGCCGCGCTGGGGCTGGAACAGCATCGTCATCTGCTGCCGGAGATCATTGAAGGCACAGACGCCACGCATCCGTTAACCGCGGAAGCCGCGCAGGCCACCGGTTTACGGGCTGGCACGCCAATCTGCCTCGGCTATGTCGATATGGCGATGACCGCGCTTGGCGCTGGCGTGCACACCGGCGAAGCCAATACCGCCTGCTCGATTGTTGGCTCGACCGGCGTACATCTGCGCAGCGTCACCATTGGTGAGGTGTGGCTGAATCCGGCACAAACCGGCTACGTGATCCCGCTGCCGTGGCCGGGCTATGTCACGCAGGTGCAAACCAATATGGCATCAACGCTCAATCTTGACTGGCTACTGAATCTCGCCAGCGATCTGCTTAACAGCTTTGGCTGTGAAATCGATCATGCCCGTTTGGTGGGCCATATCGATCGCTGGCTCAACGCGGCGAAGCCCGGCAGCCTGCTTTATCACCCGTATATCTCGATTGCCGGTGAGCGCGGGCCGTTTGTTAATGCCGAGGCGCGCGCCAGCTTTACCGGCCTGAGTTACACCCACAATTTTGGCGATCTGGTGCGGGCGGTCATTGAAGGCATCGGTTTTGCGGCGCGCGATTGCTATCAGGCGATGGGCAGTTTGCCGGGAGAAATTCGTTTAACCGGCGGCGCGGTGCGTTCGAAGCCGTTACGCCAGATTTTATCTGCCTGCATTGGTGCGCCGGTGCGCATCAGCCAGCGCGACGAAGCCGGAGCGGCCGGTGCCGCGATGATGGCGGCGGTGGCGATTGGCGCGTATCCGTCGATGGAGAGCTGCGTCAAAACCTGGGTGATGCCGCTGCTGGATGCGCCCGAAGCGCCCGCGAGCGAACTGATGCAGCGCTATAACCAGCTGTTTCCCACCTATCAGCAGCTGCGTAACGATCTTCCTGCCGCCTGGCACGCGCTAAAACAGTTTTGAGGAGTAAATCATGAGTGAACACATGCTGGATCTGTTTGTGATTGGCGGCGGTATCAACGGTGCTGGTATCGCGCGTGACGCTGCCGGTCGCGGATTGTCGGTAATGATGTGTGAGAAAGATGACCTCGCGCAGGGCACCTCATCGCGCTCCGGCAAGCTGGTGCACGGCGGGCTGCGTTATCTGGAGTATTACGAGTTTCGGCTGGTGCGTGAGGCGCTGATCGAGCGCGAAGTGCTGCTCAACGCCGCGCCGCATATCATCTGGCCGATGCGGTTTGTCTTGCCGCACAGCCCAACCGATCGCCCGGCGTGGCTGGTGCGCCTCGGCCTGTTTCTTTATGACAACCTTGGCGGCCGTCAGAAACTGCCGGGCACGCGTTCGCTGGATTTACGCCGCGATCCTGAAGGTGCGCCGCTGCTGGACAGTTACAGTAAAGGATTCGAGTACTCCGATTGCTGGGTGGATGATGCGCGGCTGGTGACGCTGAATGCGCTGGATGCCGCCGAGCGCGGCGCCACCATTCTGCCGCGTACCCGCTGCGTAGCGGCGACACGTCATAACGGCAAGTGGGAAATCACCCTGCAGGATGCCAGCGGTACCTCACGCACCGTGTTTGCCAAAGTGTTGGTCAACGCCGCCGGACCGTGGGTGCTGGATATCGTTAATCAGGTGACACACACCAAAAGCAGTCGCAACGTGCGGCTGGTCAAAGGCTCGCACATCATCGTGCCGAAATTCTGGGAAGGTCAGCAGGCGTATCTGGTGCAGAACACCGACAAGCGGGTGATCTTTATCAACCCGTATGAAGGCGATAAAGCGCTGATCGGCACCACCGATATTCCGTGGCAAGGCAAAGCGGAAGCGGTCACCGCTGACGACAGCGAACAGCAATACCTGATCGACGTGGTGAATCGCTACTTCAAGGTGAAACTGCGCGCCAGTGATGTGATCACGCGCTTCTCCGGCGTGCGTCCGCTGTTTGATGACGGCAAAGGCAATCCGTCGGCGGTGACGCGTGATTACGTGTTTGACCTCGACGATCAACAAAATGCCCCGCTGCTGCATGTGTTTGGTGGCAAGATCACCACCTTCCGCAAGCTGGCTGAACATGCGATACAAAAACTGGCACCGTTCTTCCCCAACATGGGCGCGGACTGGACGCGGGGCGCCACCTTACCGGGCGGCGATATGCCACACGCCGATTTCGACAGTTTCTTAGAGCAGGTCAAAGCGCGCTGGCCGTGGCTACCGCAGGCGCTGCGTAAACACTATGCGCGGCTGTATGGCACGCGTATCGATAAGCTGATCGGTCATGCCAATGCGCTGGGCGATCTTGGCCGCCATTTTGGTGGGCAGCTGTACGAAGCCGAGGTGCGTTATCTGGTGGAAAACGAGTGGGCGCAGCAGGCCGAGGATGTGTTGTGGCGCCGCACCAAGCATAAGTTGCACCTCGATGACGCGCAGCAACAGGCTTTCACCCAGTGGTTCAACGCCACCTTTGCTGCTCCCGCGCCGCTGCGTGCGCATGCCGGATAAGAGGTGAATCATGCCGTTAACGCTGTCACTGAATACTAATCCGTTGGTGAACCGCTTTGCCGACCCGCAGGATTTGATTACCACCGTGGCGCAGCAGATCCGCATCCGTGATGTGCAGCTCACCCATGAATTTATCAATCCCGGCTGGCCTGCTGCGACCCTCACGCGCATGACGCGCAAGATGCAGCAGGCGCTACGCGCCACCGGCGTGCGCGTGACCTCCGGCATGACCGGACCCTATGGTCGCCTCAACCATTTTGGTCACCCTGATGTCGAAGTGCGCCGCTATTATGTTGACTGGTTTAAAATCTTCGCTGATATCACCGCCGAGCTGGGCGGCGACGCGGTAGGTTCGCAGTTCGCCATCTTTACCCAGCAGGATTTCAACGATGTTGCGCGCCGCGACGCACTGATCGACATTGCCATTGATTGCTGGGCCGACGTTGCCGAACACGCCAAAGCCGCCGGATTGAAATACCTGTTTTGGGAACCCATGAGCGTGGGCCGCGAGTTCGGCGAAACCATTCCGGCCTGTCTGGCGCTGCAGCAGCGTTTGAGTGCTGCCTCAATGGCGCTGCCGATGTGGATGATGGCGGATATCGATCACGGAGATGTCACTTCCGCCGATCCGCGCGATTACGATCCTTATGCGTGGGCCGAAGCGGTGCCGCGTTACTCGCCGATTATCCATATTAAACAGAGCATGCTGGATAAAGGCGGACACAGACCTTTTACATTGCAGTACAATGCCGGCGGTCGCATTCAGCCGCAGCCACTGCTGGACGCGCTGGCGCGCGGCGGGGCGCATGATAATGAGATCTGCCTTGAGCTGAGCTTTAAAGAGCGCGAGCCAACCGATAGCAACGTGGTGACGGAGATCGCCGAAAGCGTCGCCTTCTGGGCCGGGCATATTGATACCGGCGTGCAGGATCTGCATTTGGCGGAGTGAGGGCCGCGGTTTCCCCCTCACCCTAACCCTCTCCCGCAAGCGGGCGAGGGAACTGTGCGCGCGCGCACGCTGCTCGATCGGCCCCTTCTCCCACTTGTGGGAGAAGGTTGGGATGAGGGCTTAAGCGCACCATATAAACCAAAGGACAACCCATGAAACCGGCACCAACCTCGACTGAACGCGACGAATCTCTGGCGCTGCGCGCCGCATGGCTGCACTACGTCGGCGGTTTAACGCAGGCGGAAGTGGCGAAACGACTCGGGCTGCCGTCGGTGAAAACGCACCGCATGATTGCGCGCATGGTGGCGGAAGGCGCGGTGAAGGTGTCGATTGATGGCGATATCGTCGCCTGCGTCCAATTAGAAGATCGTCTGCGCGCGAAATTCGCGCTTAACTTCTGTCATGTCGCCCCCGATCTTGGCGAAGAAGGCTTGCCGGTGCGCGCGCTGGGCATGGCGGGCGCGGATTACCTGCGTAACCTGCTCACCGCGTCGCCTTCTACCACCTTGGGTCTGGGGCATGGCCGCACCCTTTCCGCCGCCATCCATCAATTGCCACGTATTGATGCGCCGCATATGCGCTTTGTCTCGCTGCTCGGCTGTTTAACCCGCAACTACGCGCTCAATCCTCACGACGTTATGCACCGCGTCGCCGAGAAAACCGGTGCGCAGGCCTACATGATGCCCGTGCCTTTCTTTGCCAATACCCAGGAAGATCGCCAAGTGTTACTGGCGCAGCGCGGCGTGAGCGAGGTGTTTGCCATGGCGGCGCAAAGTGAAGTCAAACTGGTGGGAATTGGCACCGTGGAACCCGCGGCTCAGCTGGTTGAAGCCGGCATGATTGATGAAGCGGAGATCAACGATATCTCCTCATCCGGCGCGGTCGGCGAGCTGCTGGGCCACTTCTTCGATGCCAACGGACAGATGATTCACACCAACTTAACGGCCCGCACGTTGTCGGTGGATCTCGATCTCTCGCATCGCGCAGAGATTGTCGCCCTGGCGGGCGGCGCCAGTAAGGTCGCCGCGATTCGCGCAGTGCTGGCCAGCGGTCTGGTGACCGGTTTGATCACGGATGAGGTCACCGCGCAGGCATTAGTGGATTGAAGTATAGTAATGAAATGTTCACTGTGTAGTACCAATAAGCGTAATTGGTACTACACAGTGAACATCTCTGACATTATGCGCCGTTGATAAAACCCTTCACACCAGGCTATGATGTTCCATATATAGTACATATAACGTTTATTGGTACCCTGTATGGAACAAGTCATGGCTTCTATCACTTCACCCACCTCACGCTATGCTCAGGAAGCGATTGCCCTATTAGCTTCCTTGATTCGTGCTGAACGTATCGAGAAGCAAATTCCAGTATCTGAGTTAGCAGAAAGAGCCGGTATTTCGCGTGGGACTTTACATCGCATTGAGCAAGGCGACGTGAAATGTCAGATTGGCAGTTATTTCGAGATTGCGGCCATATTGGGCATTCCCCTGTTTGATGCAGAGGTGAGTTTGCCATCATTGGTCAGTCATCGAAATCGTGTTGAAGAAAAGCTCAAGCTGTTACCCAAACACACCAGTAAAAAAAAGAGTAGCAGGAAGGTGAAGGATGACTTCTGAAGCGCGTTTTAGAGACGCTTACGTATGGATATGGCTGCCTGGTGAAACATCACCAGTGGTGGCGGGCAGGCTTGAGGCTGAAGGCGGTACGCTGCTTTTCAACTATGGTCGTAGTTATCTGCAGCGAGAAAACCGCATTCCGCTCAATCCCAATGAACTTCCTCTGCGGACTGGCGTTATTCCGCCGCTGAATGGGTTAAACATTGCGGGATGTATCCGTGACAGCGCACCTGATGCCTGGGGACGCCGTGTCATTATCAACCGTCGAATGGGACGGAAAGGCGCGAACGTCGATACCGGAATACTCGATGAGCTGACGTATCTCATTGAGTCCGGTTCAGATCGCATTGGTGCCCTGGATTTCCAGCACTCGGCAACGGAATACATTCCGCGCTCAACTGCAAATGTCACCCTTCCTGAATTACTGGAGTCGGCTGATCGGGTTGAAAAAGGCGTGCCGCTAACACCCGAACTGGATCAGGCGCTTTTCCATGGGACGTCGATCGGTGGCGCGCGGCCAAAAGCGCTGATCGAGGCCGAGGGAAAAAAATACATCGCGAAATTTTCTGCCAGTGCGGATATCTGGAACGTGGTGAAAGGCGAATTCCTGGCGATGCGGTTGGCGCAGTTGGCAGGATTGCATGTCGCTCCGGTGAAGCTAGTCAAAGCCGCCGGACGCGATGTGATCATGATTGAGCGCTTTGACCGCGAACATAAAGCCGATGGATGGACGCGAAAGGTGATGCTTTCGGCGCTGACCCTTTTTGAACTCGACGATATGCTGGCGCGCTATGCCAGCTACGAAACACTCGCTGAAATTATTCGTCAACGTTTTGCCGCGCCCAAAGAGACTTTGCTGGAGTTGTATAAACGGCTTTGCTTCAATATTCTCAGCGGCAACACCGATGACCATGCCCGCAATCATGCCGCCTTTTGGGATGGTAACAGCTTAAGTCTTACGCCTGCTTATGACATTTGCCCACAAGGTCGCGCTGGCAATGAAGCCTCGCAGGCAATGCTGATTAGTGGCAACAATAATTTGAGCCGCTTAAGCAGCTGCCTGGATGCAGCTCATCACTTTGCTTTGAGTCGCGCTGACGCGCATGCGCATTTCATGCTGATAAAAGCGTCGATTGAAACCTATTGGCATCATGTTTGTGATGAAGCCGATTTGAGCAAGGTGGATCGGGAAAGCTTGTGGCACAGGCAGTTCATCAATCCTTTTTCACTTGAATAGCTGATTGCGTGAGCTAGACCAAACTCACTTCCACGCCCTTCTCACGCAGCGCTTTTTGATAGCTCGCCTCCAGTTCGGCATCGGTGATCAGTTGGTTAAACGGCTGAAGCGGTGCCAGCGCAAACGGATGAATCTGGCCAAACTTTGAGGAATCCGTCAGCGCGATGGTGTGTGTAGGTTTTTCCATGATGGCGTTGACCACGTCACAGCGCAGCATATCGCGGCCGGTAAAGCCGGTGACTGCATCCCAGCCATCAATGCCGATAAACGCCTTATGGAAATTGAGGTGCTGAATACACAGACGCGTCAGCGGTCCCACCACCGATTCACTGCTTTTCTGGAACAGGCCGCCGAGGATGATCACATCGCCGCCCTTTTCGCGCAGCAATCCGGCGATGTAATGGCTCACGGTAATAATGGTGATGTCGTTGCGTTCACTCAATTCACGCGCCAGCAAGGCGTTAGTACTGCCGCCTTCGATAAACACCGTTTCACCGCTGTTCACCAGCGCCGCTGCGTATTCGGCCAATCGCTTTTTCACCGCGAAGCGGGTTTGCATACGCGCGCCAACATCATCACTTTCTGGCGCCACGGCGGAACCGTGCACGCGGCGCAGAAAGCCGCCTTTCTCCAGAAGATTGAGATCCTGACGCACCGTCACTTCTGAGACGCCGGTGGTGTGCGCCAGCTCATTTACGCTGACGCTGCCGCGCTCGCTGACCAATTGGATAATCTGCTGATGACGTGCGTTCATAACACCCGCTGCTGTGAAATTTTTGTCAAGCTTACCAGAAATTTAGCCCAATCCCAGACTGCGGCGACCATTGGCATTCAGCGCGTCGAGGGTGAAGCGATCGCGCCACTGCGTTTCATAATCCTCCTGCGGGAAATCGCCAGGCGACGCACCGCTGGCCAGCGCCTGCGCCACTTTCGTCGCGTAGGCGGCATTTTTCTCACACAGCGGTGCGGCGGGAATGTACATCACATTGCCCCAGCCTTGCTGATCCTCTACCGGCGCGACCGAGTGGATCACATCACAATGCCACCAAACCGCATCGCCCGCCTGCAGCGCGGGAATCGAACACAAGCCCTCAATCAGTTCCGGATGCCACTGCGCTGAAACCGGCAGCACTTTGCCCGGCGCAACGCCGCAAAGCTCATCTTCCGGTACATCTTTCAACAACGGACGCAGTAACAAATAGGCCATCGCTTCCGGCACCGGCACCACATGCAGCAAGCCCTGACCAATCTGCATATCCGACAGCGCGGTCCAGCCCTGGAAGGTACGGAATACCGAGCACTTGGTGGTAGTCCCCGATTGATACTCATTCACTTCAGTGCGATGCGCCGCATCCCAGGGATCGTATTGATCAAACTGGTTGGTGAAAATTTTGCTGAACACCTGTTGATACGCCGGCAGTAACCAACGCTCCAATGCGCCTGAATCAGTGTGCGCGCCAAGACCTTTGGAGGTGGTGCCCGGCAAGCGGCGACGAATACGATCGGGATAAATGATGCTGACGTCAGGATCAAACCAGCGCGAGCCGCGCGACTCAAACGTCCACAAGCGATTGAGGAAAGATTGCGTCTGGGCCATGGCATCGCTTTGGCGCGCGGACATCTGCGCATCGCTCCAGTAAATCGGATAGATTTCCGGACGTGACGCATCAAGATTGCCGAAGAAGTTATCGCCCGGCCCTTGGTAGACGTTGTCGAAATCATTGTCATCGAGGTATTTGAGCATTGATTCATCCCAGGCCAGCGCCTGATCGCGCGGGAATGTCTGCTTCACTACCACACAACCGCGTCGACGAATATGATCCTTCACCTCATCGGTGATACGTCCCGCCGCAATATCCTGCAGACTCACCTGCGGCCACGCGCTGCCGTTTTGCGCCTCTTCCGCGCGAGCGGCGGCAATTTCGCTGACGATTTTGCTTCTGACTTGTTCAAACAGACCTTCGACATCGCCGATCTGCTCTCTTAACACCCTTTTCATCAGGCGAACGTTATGTTTGAAATCATCAGGTTGTTGCAATGAAGTGAAAGTAGTATTCATGACATGCTCCGATTCGTTAACTTGCTAGTTTCATTCGAAACTAATATACTCTTCATTCATAACAAATGCGCAGCAATAAACAATCATGCAACCGCCGAATCCGGAGGTTGATCACATTAAGATCGAAGGATGGGTTTCAGGTGAAAGTGGCGGCATATTAAATGCCGCCACTGAAAGATCAGGATTGGGAGGTTTTCGGCAGCGCTTGCAGAATGGCATCCACGCACTGCTGCGCCGAGAGCAAGGCGCTATCAAGATGCAAATGATCGCGCTCCCAGGCTTGATATTCGCGCTGTTCAACTGCCTGCCAATCCGGCAGCTTCAAACCTTTAATATCGGAAGCGCGATTTTCGACGCGAAAGCGATGTTTGTTACGATCGGAACAGATTACTTCGACTTCCAGCAGCGGCGCACCGCTCAACAAGGCGATATCGCGATAAGCGTTGCGGATCAGTTGCAGGTCGTTAACCGAGTCGGTAATAACGGTAGAACCGAGCAGCAAATTGTCGCGCGCCAATCCGTAGATGACAAAATACCCTTCCGGCCCGATCGCTTTCTCGCTCTCTTCACCCGATCGCAACGCCTGTTCGATAGTATCGACGCGTAAATACACCGCGCCGATCTGCTGCGCTAATAAGCGCGCAATGGTGCTTTTGCCGGTGCCGGGTAATCCACTAAACGTGATGAGCATTAATTAATTCCTATTTTACATTGATGTTCAATCGTGATTAGCCTGACGGTGAATGCGATTTTTATTATCACTGCAGGCCAGGTTTCCTCTTTCCTGGCTGAACGTCCCAGTTGGCACGTTTGCAGCGCTGGATGCGTAAATAGCTTTCGTCACTAAATGTGTAAAACGGTAAGAGCCCCTTGCGCAATTAGTGAACGCACTCACAAGTCAGAAACAATTCATTAACCAACGTTTGATCTTTTCCCCGCCAGCTTTTATACCTTTTGAAAATTATTTCATGCATAAGAAATAATTTTCAAGGTCAACCCCGGCTCGTTTTTCCGCGTTTTGTCGTCACGGCTGAGCCATACACATTCAGCGTCAGTTCCGGGGAATAAACATGAAAAAAATCACTGTTCTACTCGCCAGTTTGTTCATGGCGGGCAGTTTCACCAGCATCACGCAAGCAGCGGATGCGCCTCAATTTCGCTGTAAACCCGGCGAAACTTACTACATGAACGTGATGGTGACAGGCGTAGAGTATTGGTTCCCGGTTTACGAAATGTTCAAGCAGGCTGCGCATCAGCTGGGCTGTAAGACCGTATACGGTGGCACACCCGCTTATGACGTTAACCAGCAACTCTCAAGCTTTGAACAAATCCTGGCACAAAAACCCGCCGGTATTTTTCTTCATCCGATGAATCCTGACCCCTTTATTGAGCCCATTAATCGTGCTGCTGAAATGGGCATTCCAGTGGTGACGTTTGCCGCCGATTCACCTAACAGTAAACGCGTTGCTTATATCACCTCAGACAATTTCCGTGAGGGTAAAGCCGCAGCCGACGAACTAGGGAAAGCAATGGGTAAAGGTGCCGAATTTGCGGTGCTGGAAAACCCCGGTCAGGATAATCACGATAGGCGTGTCACTGCGTTTATTAATGAGATGAAAACCGCCTTTCCTGACAGCAAATTAGTCGCACGCGCTGCGACGAATCAGGACCCTTCGAAAGCCTATAACGCCGTACTCTCAATGTTGCAGGCGAACCCCAATCTGAAAGGCATCTTTATGCCGGAAGCCAGCTCTGCGATTGGTGCTGCGCAGGCAGTGGCTGAAAACGGCGGCAAAGTGAAAGTGATGACCGTGGATGTCAACGCTAAGGTGCTGGATATGATTAAAAGCGGTCAGGTATTTGGCGCAATCAATCCAAATCAGGGCATCCAGGGCTATATGGGTTTTATGACCTTGTTCCTTGCTGCTCATCCTGAACTGATCGATCCGATGAATGACGCCAAACGCAACGGGACCAATCCTTTTGCCTTCCCAATCCTTGATAACGGTTATGCGGTGGTGACTAAAGACAACGCCGATGATTTCCGCTGGGATGCTTATCTGAAACGCCGCGGCACTAAAGGCATCAATGAGTAAGGCGACGATTATGACAGCACTATTGGAATTACGTGGCATCACTAAAAGTTTTGGCGCGGTACGGGCTTTACAGGGGGTAGATCTCACCCTCCGCGCGGGAGAAATTCATGCGCTGGCCGGAGAGAATGGCGCTGGAAAATCAACGTTGATGAACATTATTGATGGCATTTTGCGTCCAGATGGTGGCGAGATATTGCTTTGTGGCAAGGCCGTGACCATTCGCTCACCACGTGAAGCACAGAGTCTTGGCATTGGTCTGGTACATCAGGAAATTGCTCTTTGTCCTGATATCAGCATTTATGAAAACATTTGGATGGCGCATGCCGCTGGCCAGCGCGGCGTGCTCATGCCGCATAAAATACTACGTGAAAAAGCGCAGCAGGTGATGAATCGACTCGCGCCGATAGCGGTGACTAAAAAAGTGGGTGAACTTTCTCTCTCTCAGCAGCAACTGGTGGAGATCGCCAAAGCGCTGACGCTGGATTGTCGCCTGCTCATTCTGGATGAACCCACCGCCGCGCTAACCGAACCAGAGGCTCAAACGCTGTTTACGATTGTGCGCCAGTTGCAGGCGCAAGGTATTTCAGTGGTCTATATCAGCCATCGCATGGCAGAGATTTTTGCGCTATGCCAGCACGTCACCATTCTGCGCGATGGCCTTACGGTACACAGTTCATCGCTGCAAAACATGACGCCCGATGAAGTGATTACACGTTTGGTCGGACGAGAACTGTCGCAACTCTATCCTGATAAACGCCCAGTTAGCGCCGCTTCACCATTGCTTGAAGTGCGTGAGCTTGGCGATGGCAAACACTTCCACGATATCAATTTTGATTTGCGTCCCGGCGAAATCCTTGGCATTGGCGGTTTGATGGGGGCAGGACGCAGCGAAATTGCGCAGGGTATCTGCGGTTTACTGCCCATCAAACGTGGCGCAATCCGTATCAAGAGCAAAGCTGTGACATTGAGGGATTACGCCGCGAGTATTGCGCTGCGCATGGTCTATTTGTCGGAGGATCGCAAAGATGCCGGACTTTTTTTAACGATGCCGATCGAATGGAACATTTCGGCTCTGGATGTCAACGCAGTCAGTCATCATCGTTTGTTGATCAGTCCGCAGCTTGAGCGTCAGCAGGCAGAGGCGCTGGCAAAGCAAGTGAAACTCAAGCTTGCCAAATTAAGCGATCCGGTGTCGTCGCTATCAGGTGGGAATCAGCAGAAAGTCGCGCTAGCACGCGTATTATCGGTACAGCCGGAAATTGTATTTCTTGACGAACCAACACGTGGCGTGGATGTCAGCGCCAAGGCTGAGATCTACAGTATCCTCGCCAAACTGGCGGCCAGCGGTGTGGGTTTAATCGTGATTTCATCAGAGTTACCGGAACTCATTGGCCTGTGTGATCGCATCATCGTGATTCATGAAGGGCGCATGAGCGGAGAAGTGACCGGTGAGGCAATGAATGAAGAGAACCTGATGCGGCTAGCGGCTGGCATCATTCCAGAAGCGGAGGCTGTATGACAATGAATACCACCTTGCCTACACTGCAAAAATCGCGTTGGTCTCTTTTTGGCGGCATTCACAAACAGCGCGAAGTGGGACTGATTGCGATCATTGCACTGATCTTCATGGTGATGAGTTTCACTTCCCCCTACTTTCTCACCTGGGCCAACATGAAGGCGATGCTACTGTCGTTTTCAATTGAAGGCATTGTGGTGATTGGCATGACTATTCTGCTAATAGTTGGCGGTATCGACCTTTCGGTTGGCGCAGTGGTTTGTCTTTCAATGGTGGTCGCTGGGCAGCTATTTCTTAGCGGCGTGGATCCCTGGCTGGCTGGCGTAGGCGGCATTGCGGCGGCGGCGCTGACTGGCTTTTTAATGGGGCTGACGGTAACAAAAATCGGCCTCAGTCACTTTATCGCTTCGCTGGCGGCGATGGTTATCGTGCGCGGCCTGTGTATGATCGTCACTCAGGGAACGCCGCTATCATTATTTACCCTGCCCGTGAGTTTCAAATTTATCGGCCAGGGCGCTCTGTGGGGCGTTCCGTTCGTTATCCTGCTGTTCTTCGTGCTGGTCGCACTGTTCGACTTCTTGCTGCGTAAAGCCACGTTATTTCGCAAAGTGTTCTACACCGGCAGTAATGAACGTGCCGCCGCCTATTCCGGCATCAACATTAATCGCATCAAATTGTGGGTCACAGTACTGACCTCTACGCTGGCAGGACTCGCCGGCATTATTTATATGGCACGTCTTGGCTCTGCAACGCCAACCTTTGGTGTCGGTATGGAACTGAATGTCATTGCAGCGGCGGTCATTGGCGGCGCGAGTCTGAAAGGTGGCACTGGCTCAATTCTTGGCGCGGTGCTTGGTGTTGCATTGCTGTCGATCGTCACCAGCTCGCTAATATTAATCAACGTCTCCGTTTACTGGCAGGAGTTGATTAAAGGTTTGATTTTACTGGCCGCCGTCTCAATCGATCACTTACTGAATAAATACCGTGCTGCATAAGGAATTATCGCCCATGGAATTCGCTAATGAGCACCCTGCGTTTCATAGCGCGCGTCAGATTTACCAAGTTCTGGTGATGTATTACCTCGATGGCAAGAAACAGTCGGAGATTGCGGTTGAAACCGGCTTATCGGTTGCCAGTGTTAATCGTCTGATACGTCAGGGCAAGGAGAGCGGCATGGTGGAAATCACCATCAAATCCCCTTGGCTTTCAGCACATCAACTGGAGAGCGATCTGGCTGCCCTCGGTCAGTTGCAACAGGTGGTGGTGGCGCCGAACGTTGCACGCAGTGAGGATCATAGTCTGCAAATGGTCGGCGCAGCGGCGGCAGAATATTTGTTATCACGCTTAAAGGATGGCGATGTCATTGCTATTACTGGTGGCAAAGGTGTAAGTGCGCTGGTTGAAGCATTACAACCCTCACGTAAATACGATGTTCAAGTGGTACCCGCGCTGGGCTGCGTGCAAGGCAAACATTACACCGACGTCAATCATGTGGCCTCGGAAATGGCGGCGCGTCTTGGCGGACACGCATGGCAGATTCACGCCCCGCTTTTTACTGATTCTGCCGATGAACGCGACATGCTGATGGGCATTAGCGCCGTCGACCAGGTGCTGGATAAAGCGCGTAACGCCACGTTAGCGGTAGTGGGTTTAGGATCAATTCATAGCGACAACTCCAGCTACTACGATCTTAACCTCTCGGCGCGCCATGCTTCCTCCAGCATTGAAACCAGCGGTGCGCGCAGTGAACTGTTAGCCTGGCTGCTGGATGCTAACGGCCAACCGGCTCCGTTCGATGCCAACCGGCGTTTGGTTGGCCTGACGTTGCCTGAACTGCAACGCATTCCCTTCTCAATGGCGGTGGTGGCTGGTCGTGACAAAGTGGACCCGATTGACTGCGTGCTGCACGGTCAGTGGCTGAAAGGCATGGTCACTGATGAATCGACTGCGGCAGGCGTACTGGAATTGGCCCTGAGCCGAGGAGCATCTCATGGATAACATTAAAACCCGCGAACAACGTCTGAGCGCCCTGCGCCTGCGTTCATCGACACCGGTGTTGATTGTCGGCGGCGGCATCAACGGTATCAGTACGTTTCGTGAGCTGGCGTTACAGGGCATTCCGGCGATTCTGGTGGAAAAAGGCGACTGGTGTCAGGCCGCCAGCGGTGCGCTGTCGCGCATGATTCATGGCGGTTTGCGGTATCTGGAAACCGGTGAATTCACGCTGGTCAAAGAGTCGGTCACCGAGCGCGATCGCCTGCTGAAAAATGCGTCGCACTATGTTTTCCCCCTACGCACCACGGTGCCGATCGATAATCTCGCTGGCGGCTTAGTGAATGCTACCCGCCGTTTTCTACGCCTGAGCGATAAACCGACGCGGCGCGGGGCGTTGCTGATCAAAACCGGGCTTAGCCTGTATGACATTTACACCCGCCAATATGGATCGATGCCGAAGCATCAGGTGCGCAATGAAGCCGCCACGCGTGACCGCTGGCCAGGATTCGCGCCCTGGGTGAAATACAGCGCCAGCTATTACGATGCCTGGATCAGCGCGCCCGAGCGGCTGGGATTTGAGCTGATTGATGATGCCGAAAAAGCCTGTCCAGAGGCGCTGGCGCTCAATTATCTGCAGCTGGTCAGCGCCGAGGGCGAAACGGTTATTTTGCAGGATGCGTTGAGCGGTGAGCGATTTAGCCTGCAACCGCATGTGCTGGTGAATGCCGGTGGCGCATGGATCGACCAGCTTAACCAACGCATCACCTCCAACCGCGATCTGCCAAAGCTGATTGGCGGCACCAAAGGTTCGCATCTGATCCTCGATCATCCTGAATTGCTGCAGATGCTGGACGGCGAAATGGTCTATTTCGAAAACCAGGAAGGCCGCGTCTGCATCATGTTTCCGTGGTTTGGCAAGGTGCTGGTGGGTTCCACCGATATCCGCGTGGACGATCCCGATGCAGTGGTGTGCGAAGAGGAGGAAAAGAGTTATATCCTGGAGTCACTGCGCTTCGTCTTCCCGCATATCGAGGTGGCGGATTCCGCCATCGTTTACACCTTCTGCGGCGTACGTCCGCTGCCCGCCAGCGAGGCTAAACTCAACGGCCAAATCTCGCGCAATCACTCGTTAGTGGTGTTGCCAGCTGACGCCAATCGCGCCTGGAGCACGCTCTGTTTAGTCGGCGGCAAATGGACCACTTTCCGCCAGTTTGGTGAAGAGGCGGCAGATCGCGTGCTGCGGCTGCTCGGCGAAAAACGGCAGGTCTCCAGCGGTGATGTGCCGATTGGCGGCGGACGTGATTTCCCCAAACCTTCAGGACAAACCGCGTGGCTGGCGCAACTGGCGCAGCGTTATGGCGTGCCGCTACCGCGCGTGATGCAACTCGCCAAACGTTACGGCAGCCGCGCCCTGCCGCTGCTGGCGCTGATCCAGCAGCACGGCGAGCAAATGTTGCAGCATCACGCCGCCTACAGCGATGTCGAATTGCGGTATCTGATTGAGCACGAGCAGGTTTGTCAGCTGGAGGATTTGCTGGTGCGCCGCACCTCGCTGGCGATTTGCGGTGAACTTAGCGCGCCGCTGGTGCAGGAGATCGCGCAGATCATGGCCGCGACGCTCGGCTGGAGTGATAGCGAACGCACGCAGCAGCTGCAGCGCGGCTGCGCCAATTTGGCACGGTTGCACGGGCTTACCGGCCTTTACCCCACGGTTTTTCAGGAGGAAACACGACATGTTAGTAACCAATAAAGTGCGCATGCAGCGTCTGTTTCAGCACGGTAAATGTCTGGATGTCGCCATTGATCACGGTATCGCCAACGAGCCTGATTTTCTCATCGGACTGGAGAATATTGAGGGCGTGATGGATAACCTGATCGCCGCGCAGCCGGATGCGATTCAGGTCAACTATGGTCAGGCCGATCTGCTGCAGCGTGTGGCGGGACGCAAACCGGCGCTGGTGATGCGCACCGATGTGGGCAATGCCTACAACGCGGCGCGTCACCGGGAAATGTGGGCGGTGCTGCACAATCCGGATGAACCGATTCTTGCCGCGTTGCAGATGGACGCCGCCGCAGTGGTAGTGAATCTCTATCTGATCCCGGATGAACCGGGCATTTTCCGCATGTGCGTCGAAAATATTGGCCGCTTGCGCCAGGCTTGCGATCGCTACGCCATGCCGCTGATGATTGAGCCGCTGGTGATGGCCCCCGCCGGACAAGGCGCGGCTTACGGCTCACTCGGCGATGTCGAGAAAATTGTGCCGCTGGTGCGGCTGGCGCGTGAGTTAGGTGCCGATATCATCAAAGCCGATCCCACTGAGAACGTGGAAGATTTTCATCGCGTGGTGGAAGCGGCGCGCTGTCCCACGCTGGTGCGCGGCGGCGGCAAAGGTGAACTGGCTGGCGTGCTGACGAAAAGTGCTGCGCTGATGGCGCAAGGTGCCAGCGGGATGGTGTATGGCCGCAATGTTTATCAACACGATAATCCGTCACGCGTGGTGAAAGCGCTGATGGCGATTATTCATCAGGGCGCCAGCGGCGCGGACGCCCTGGAAATCTATCAGCAGGGTTGAGCCTTACCTGCACCGGCGCTTAAGCGGTGCGCCGTCTTCGCCAGTTGCACGGAGTCGGATATGAAGATTGTCGGTATTGATGCCGGAAACACCATGATCAAAGCGGTGCTGTTTGATCTCAGCGGTCGCGTATTGTCGGTGGCCGAGTGCGCGGGAGAAACCCATCGTCCGCAGGAAGGCTACGCCGAACGGCCGGTGGCGGATATCTGGCATGGCGTCAGCGATGCGGTGAGCCGTTGTCTGCAGCAGGCGGAGACGCCCGCCAGTGATGTGATTGCGGTTGGCGCGGCCGGTCACGGCAACGGTTTGTACGCGCTGGATAAGCATCAGCAGCCGCTGTTTGGTATTCAATCTATCGATCATCGAGCTTGTGACAAGGTGCACGCGCTGGAAATGAGCGGCGCGGATAAGCGCATCTACCAGATTTCGCTGCAAAAACCCTGGCCTGCGGCAACACCGGTATTGATCAGCTGGATTAAGCAACATCAACCCGAGCGCTGGGCGCAAATCGGACATTTATTGCTGGCGAAAGACGTTATCGCCCATTTTCTCAGCGGTGCGATTAGCGCTGATTTTTCAGATGCCGCCGGTGCCGGCTTAATTGATTATCGTGCGCGCAGCTACAGCCGTGAATTGATGGCGCTGTACGACATCGAAGAGGCGCTCGCCCTGCTGCCCGAACTGCGTGAATCCTGCGAGGTGGTTGGTTATGTCACAGAACGTGCATCCCAACTCACCGGATTACCGGCGGGCATTCCGGTGGTGGCGGGCATATTTGATGTGGTGGCCAGCGCCGTGGGTTCTGGCGTGGTGAACAGCGGTGAAGCCTCAATTGTCGCCGGTACGTGGAGCATCAATCAGGTGGTGGTAGATAAACCCGATTATCTGCGCCCGGTATTTATGAACTCCATTATTGAGTCCGACCGTTATATGGCGATTGAGGCCAGCGCCACCTCGGCGGCGAATCTCGACTGGTTCCTGCGCGAATTTGACGATGGTCGCGGCGGTCAGGGCGCGGCGCGCAGCAGCGATAGCGTGGCGCACGTGCAACCCAATGCCCAGCTACCGCTCTATCATCCTTATCTTTATTCCGGACGCAAATCGGAACCGGCCAAGGCCGGGTTTTATGGCTTAGGCGGCTGGCATACGCGCGCCGATATGCTGTTTGCGCTGTTTGAAGGCGTGACCTTTGCCCATCGGGCGCATATTGATCGCTTGCGTGCGGCAGGCATCCCTTTTACGCAGGCCATTTTGTCGGGCGGCGCGGCGCGCAGTTGCATCTGGCCGCAGATGTTTGCTGACGTGTTAGGCATACCGATTCGCGTGGCGGAGTGCAAAGAGACCGGCGCGCTGGGCGCCGCCTTGTGTGCCGGTGTGGGCGTCGGCGCGTGGCGCAATCTTGCCGAGGCCGCGCAGCAGGCGGTGCAGATCAATCCCGGCGAATTGTTGCCGCGAGCGGATCGCGTTGCGTTTCACGACGTACGTTATCGGGTGTTTAAAAAGCTGGAGCTGGCGATGCGCGAGATGTGGCAGGAAGCCAGTTGATTATTGTTTATTAACAATGCATTAGTTTTAAGGTCGTATAAAAAATGACAACCCCTGCGCAGTGATGTACACTTGAGCTATCAAAATGTTCAAATGAACATTGTTCAGGAGGTTGTTATGACAACTGCATCCCCATTCAATCACGGCAATGCCGCACGCGTCTTCGATCCCACGCTGATCCAGCACGCTCAGCAATCGTTTATGGATCAAATGGGCTTACCGCGTAATCCGCTGAAAGCGCACCAGTTGATCACCGAAGGTCTGGATGTCGGCATCGTTGAACGCGCGGCCACGGTGCTGAAAGCAACGCCGCTGGATGTGGCCCAGATGGTCTCTATCGATCGCAATACCTATCGCCGCCGCGAGAAAGCCGGATCGCAACTTTCGGTGGAGCAAGGTGCGCGCGTGTATCAGGTGTTCGAAATTCTGGATGCCGTATTGCAATTATTTGCCGGTGACGTTGACGCTGCCATGCACTGGATGTATCAACCTGCGTTGGCACTGGATGATGCATTGCCGATGGAGATGCTGAGCACGCCTGCGGGTTGTGATGCGGTGTTAACGCTGATTGGTCGCCTGGAACACGGAGTAATTGTGTAATGACGCAACGGAAGGAACCGGATGCTCCCTATCGGCTGTTTTATCGACTCGTGAAAGAAGAGTACGCCAGCGAGGCATTTAGCGGCGCTGGCGCTGAAAAATGGGGCGGACGCTGGAATCCGCCCGGTATTAAGACGGTGTATCTCAGCAGTTCAAAGGCGCTCGCCACGCTGGAACTGGTGGTGCATGCCGGTAAAGCGATGCTGGAGAAGAGCCGCTTTGTGATTTTTACTCTGCCGATCCCTGAGAGCGAAATCATGGCGCTGGACAGCAATAAACTGCCCGACGATTGGCAAAAGTATCAGCAGCAGGAAGAGACACAGGCGATTGGCGCTGCGTTCCTCGATGTGCAAGGCGGCTTTCCTTTGCTGTTAACGGTACCCAGCATTTTGACCGGCGAAGACAACGCCATTCTCAATCCCGACCATCCCGCCGCCTCAGCCCTATTTGCACAAGCCACGTCATCGCCCTTCGCGCTTGATCGTCGGATTAAAGGATGAAAAGGCTTACGCAGGATAGCCATTCATGGCGAGAGACCCATCAACGCGCCGGTTTCGCTAAAGCAAAAGCCGCCGTTAAATCGACACGTTGCCAGAATGACTGATCCGCACTGTTGCCAGACAGCGGATAACCGTTTGGCAGCGCGCTTTTCACCATCAGGCTACGAATCTGCGCATCAGACAGCTGCGGCAACGCGGTTTTCAGCAGGATCTCCGCGCCCTGCGGGACTTTAACAGGCGCGTTCTGCACATTGGCTTTTGGCAGGTTATAACTCATGGTGAAACGATAGAACTGCTTCATCGCCGGTGAGCGATACGGATCGTCCTTGCCATTGCTGCGCGCACACTCTGCCAGCGACGTGCCGCACTCTTTTTCCAGCGCAGCACGCAGCTGATCGCGCGCTTCGCTAAACAGTGCCTGATAGCGCGCATCATTGAGATAATTCGCCACGTTGCGCTGCGCTACCATGCGCGAACCCATCACATCCAGCGGGTAATGCACGCCCAACACTAAACGCGAATAACCGTAGCGTGCGCCGCGCGTCACCAATGCTTCAAAACGTTCCGGCACCATTTCGGCTAACAACAAGGCATCGGTATAACCGGTGTTGGTATGGCCGCTCGGGAAAGAGCCGCCGTCGGCGGTGTAACGCACGTTGTCTTTGACCACCACATCGTCCGGCACCAGATGAATGCTGTTGCCCGCGCGCAGGAACGGTCGCGGATAGTTAAAGTGCTTTTTCGCCGCGCTGGCGCTGACTTCACTTGCTTTGATCAGCGCGGCGGCTTTGCCGATCTCACCTTTGTCGTAAGCGGCGAGGAAGGCTTTGCCAAGGCGCGGACCAAGCGCATCAGAGAGGAAATAGAGATAGCTGATGGCTTCTGCATCGGCCAGGGCCTGATGACGCACATTTTGCGTGGCGTTCAGGTTGATGTGGGTGACGGTGGCCTGGCTGGCATCAAGTACGCTGGCGGGCAACGTGCTAAAGCCCGAAAGCAGAGCAATTCCGGCCTGCTGGTTCTCTTTCATTTTGAAATCGTAGCCGCTGTTTTTCAGCCACTGCGTATCAGCTTGTTTCGCGGTCTGTTTGACTTTTTCCAGTTGCTCGCGCGTCAACGTGCTGCTGTCACCTTGCAGCGCCTGACGTTCAGCCTGCAGCGATTGCTGTTCGAGATCGCTATAAGCGGAGGTGGAACCGGTGGAGGTTAAGCCTGCCAGCGCGGCCGCATCGGGCAGTGAAACCGCATGTGCCTGCTGTGCCAGCAGAATAACCGATGCAATCAGTGTGAAGCGGGTTTTCATTATTTTCCCCTGTTATCAAAATATTACCTTGCCGGGGAAACACGCTAGCACTCGGTTATGACAGATTTATTTCATTTAACGACACTGACTGGCACAGTTTTGTACGCAAATTTGTGCCAGCGAGCCGCAGCCGCCGTTATTGTCATTTTTACACTGTGATTGCTGCACATAGCAGTTTTGCTGACAGGCTGAAACATCGCACTTCGCGGCAATCGGCGTCAGCTGCACCACCGGTGCTTTTCGCTCCGGCTGCCATTGCGGTTGTGCCAGCACGCTGGCGCTGAACAGCAAGGTAAAAGCCATTATCCATTTCATGATTGAGTCCTCGCAGAACGGGTGTAATGAGTATGGCTGCTGAGGGGCCAATTACCATGCTGAAACAATCGATTCACTCTTTCACAGAAGCTGCTCTGCTGCAGTGCATGGGCGTGCGCCACTGTAGTGCAGAGCGGCAAGATCAGATGCTGCTTCGTTGATTTTAAATCAATGAGTTAGCCTCCATTCGGCCAACCCTCCAACCTGGTACAAAAGTTGCAGTCTTCAATGCATAGCAAAGGAGATGGATATGAAAGCGATTGTGATTGGCGCGGGCATTGGCGGTATGAGTGCTGCGATTGCGCTGGAGAAAGCGGGTTTTGACACCGCGGTGTTTGAAGCAGTGAAAGAGATGAAGCCGGTGGGTGCGGCGATCTCTATCTGGCCCAACGGCGTGAAATGTCTCAACGCGTTGGGCATGAAAGAGCCGCTGCGCGCACTGGGCGGCAACATGGCGTTTATGGCCTACAACGATGCGCACAGCGGCAGCACGCTCACCCGCTTCAGCATGAAACCGCTGGTGCAGCAGGTGGGGGAATATCCCTATCCGGTGGCGCGCGCCGAATTGCAGGCGATGCTGATCGATACCTACGGACGTTCGCGCATTAGCTTTGGTAAACGCGTCACGCAGGTTGAGCAAACCGAGCATGGCGTCACCGCATGGTTTGATGACGGTAGCCAGGCCGAAGGTGATTTTATGATTGCCGCCGATGGTACGCACTCGGTGATCCGCCACTATGTGCTGGGTGAAAGCGTGGAACGTCGTTACGCCGGTTACGTCAACTGGAACGGCCTGGTGACGATTGATGAAGCGATTGCGCCCGCCGATCAATGGACCACTTTTGTCGGTGAAGGCAAACGCGTGTCGCTGATGCCGGTTAGCGATAACCGCTTCTACTTCTTCTTTGATGTTCCGCTGCCAAAAGGCTTGCCGGAAGATCGCGCAACGTTGAAAAATGATCTCAAAGGCTACTTCAGCGGCTGGGCCGAACCGGTGCAGCGTCTGATTGAACGCCTCAATCCGGAAACCACCAACCGTGTGGAAATCCACGACATCGAACCGTTTAGCCGTTTTGTAAAAGGTCGCGTGGCGTTGCTGGGCGATGCCGCACACAGCACCACGCCGGATATCGGGCAAGGCGGTTGTGCGGCGATGGAAGATGCGGTGGTGCTGGCGCAGACGCTGGCGTCACACTCTTTAGGGATTGAGGATGCGTTGTTGCGCTATGAAGCCCGTCGTGTGGATCGCACCAAAGATTTGGTGTTGAAAGCCCGTAAGCGCTGCGATGTGACCCACGCTAAAGACGCGGAAGTGACGGCGGCGTGGTATGCAGATTTGAAAAACGAAACCGGCGAGCGCGTGCTTGCCGGCATGTGCGATACCATTGAAGGCGGTCCGCTGGGTTGAACCAGGTCGCCATCAATGGCGGTTCTACGACTCTAATCCACGATTTTTCAGCATAGGGCCGATCTCCGGCTCTTTGCCGCGCCACGCCAGCCACAGATGCTGCAAATCGGTGCTGTTACCGCGTGACAGAATATGTTCGCGGAACTGCTGACCGTTTTCACGTGTTAATCCACCACGTTCGACAAAGGCTTGATAGCCATCATCGGCGAGCATCTGCGTCCAGATATAGGCGTAATAACCGGCTGCATAGCCGCCGCCCCAGATATGGCGGAAATAGCTGGAGCGATAACGGGGCGGAACCGTCGGCAGCGCAATGTTTTCGGCGGCCAGCGCCTGCAGCTCGAAGTGGCTGACGTCCTGCGGATTGTCGTGCGTGGTCAGTGAATGCCACTGCAGATCCAGCAGCGCGGCGGCCAGCAGCTCGGTCATGTCGTAGCCTTTGTTGAACTTCGCGGCGCGCACCATCTTGTCACGCAGCTCAGCCGGCATCGCCTCTCCGGTTTTGTAATGGCGCGCATAGTTGGCAAACACCGCTTCGTTGCTGGCCCAATGCTCATTAATCTGCGACGGGAACTCGACAAAGTCGCGCGGCGTGGCGGTACCCGACAAGCTCGGATAGCGTTGCGTGGCGAACAAACCGTGCAGCGCATGACCAAACTCGTGGAACAGCGTGATCACTTCATCCCAGCTCAGCAGCGCCGGCTGGCCTGCCTGCGGCTTGGTGTAATTGCACACGTTGTAGATCACCGGTTTGGTGCCGAGCAGCGTGGTTTGGTCGACGAAATTACTCATCCACGCGCCGCCGCTTTTGTTATCACGCTTAAAGAAATCGGTGTAGAACAGCGCCAGCGGCGTGTCGTCGGCATCGAAAATCTCGTAGACGTTAACGTCCGGATGATAAACCGGCAGATCGTGGCGCTGGCTAAAGCGAATGCCAAACAGCTGGCTGGCCGACCAGAATACACCTTTTTCCAGCACGTTATTCAGCTCAAAGTACGGGCGGATTTGGCTCTCATCCAGCGCGTATTGGGCTTTACGCACCTGCTCGGCATAAAAACTCCAGTCCCAGGCGCGCAGCGGAAAACGGTGATGCGCGGCTTCAATGGCCTGCTGAATGTCGGCGGCTTCGCGTTTCGCGCGGGCCCGCGCGGCAGGGACAATATTGCGCATAAAGGCAAAAGCCGCCTCCGGCGTTTTCGCCATCTGATCCTGCATGCTCCATTCGGCATAGGTTTTGAAGCCGAGCAAACTCGCCTGCTGCGCGCGCAGTTGTGCCATGCGTAACACGATGTCGCGCGTGTCGTTATCATCGCCCTGCTCGCTGCGTGTTAGCGCCTGCTGGAACAGCGCTTCACGCGTGGCGCGCACTTCCAGCACCTGCAGCGCCGGTTGCTGCGTGGTGTTTTGCAGCGCAATCAGCCATTCGCCGTGCAAGCCGCGTGCTTCGGCCGCCGCTTTGGCATGCGCCAACTCTTCCTCACTTAATCCGGCCAGCGCCGCAACATTGCTCACCACGTAAGCACCGGCTTTGGTGGCCGCCAGCAACTTATTGCCGAAGCGGGTGCTGAGGCTCGCCAGCTCCTGATTGCAGGCGCGCAGCTGGGATTTATCCGCTTCGTTCAGGCTGGCACCGGCCAGCTGGAAATGCTGCCAGGTGACTTCCGCCAGACGCATCGCTTCGGCATCCGGGCACTGCGAACCGCGATGCTGGTAAACGGTATCGAGGCGAGCAAACAGCTGGCTGTTCAGGTAGATTTCATCATTGAGCGCGGTGAGTTGCGGGGTAATCAGTTCATCGATTTCCTGCAGGCGATCGCTGGTGTTGGCGGAAGTCATGGCACCAAACACCAGATTCACGCGCTTCAGCAACTGGCCGCTACGCTCCAGCGCCTCAAAGGTGTTGGCAAAGGTTGGCGCGTCAGGATTGCTGGCGATCGCCGCCACTTCGCGCCGTTTCTCTTCAATCCCCGCCTCCAGCGCCGGCAGAAAATCCTCTTCCTGAATCTGGTCAAATGGCGGGGTTTGATACGGCAAGGTGCTGGCGGTGAAAAACGGATTAGCTCGTGAATTCATTATCGCTCCTGATAATCAGCAACGCCGCACGGTGGCGGCGGGATGGTTCTATCCTGGCAGTTTCCTCGTCACTCAACAACTTATCGCCTGCTGCTGATAAACGCTGATGATTTCTCCCGCCACCGCGACGGCAATTTCCGCCGGTAACTTGCCCTTCACATCCGCCAAACCAATCGGGCAGCGCAAACGTGTGAGGGAATCTGCCGCAATGCCTTTGCCCTCTAAGCGATAGCGAAAGCGCTGGGCTTTAGTGGCAGAACCAATCACACCGGCATAGCGAAAATCGCCCCGGCGCAAGATCGCTTCGCTGAGCGCCAGATCGAGTGGATGATCGTGCGTCATCACCACAAAATAGCTGTCGGGCGCGGCTTCCTGCACGCAGTCAATCGGATCCTCAACCTGACGCACCGTCACGCCGGGCGGCACGGCGCGAAACTGCGCGGCGCGGCTGTCAATCCACGTGATGCGGCACGGCAAAGTGGCAAGCAGATTTACCAGCGCCTGGCCAACGTGACCTGCACCGTACACCTGGATTTCCGGCTGCTGCTGCATCAGCGGTTCAAACAGCAAAGTGGCGTGACCACCGCAGCATTGGCCGAGACGTGCAGCCAGCGCAAACTCTTCACTGCGCGGTTGAGTGCAGCGCTGCTGCAGCATCTCTCGCGCCTGAGCAATGCATTGATATTCGAGATGGCCGCCGCCAATGGTGAGAAAAGTGTCAGTGGCGCTGACCACCATTTTGCTACCGCGATCGCGCGGCACGGAGCCCCGCTCGCTGAGCACGGTAATCAGTACGCAGCTTTCGCGTTTTTCCCGCAGGCTGTGCAACACGCTGATCCAGTCATGATAAATCATGGTCCGCTCCTGATAAGCGCTGAATCCCCCAGAATACTCGCTCCGGCGTGGCGGGTGCGTCCAGCTGCGGATGGCGACGATAGTTATCAACGCTGGCAACCGCATCCTGCAATGCGCACCACACGGCGATGCCCAACATGAACGGCGGTTCGCCGACGGCTTTGGAGTGGAACACCGTGTCCTGCGGGTTTTTGCGGTTCTCAACCAGCGTGACGCGCAAATCACTGGGCACATCACTGATCGCCGGGATTTTGTAGCTGGCCGGGCCATCGGTGAGCAATTTGCCCTTGTCGTTCCACACCAGTTCTTCGCAGGTGAGCCAGCCCATGCCCTGCACAAAACCGCCCTCAACCTGGCCGATATCAATGGCCGGATTCAGCGACGCGCCCACGTCATGCAAAATGTCGGCGCGCAGCAAGCGGTATTCGCCAGTCAGCGTATCCACCAGCACTTCACAGCAGGCCGCGCCGTAGGAGAAGTAATAGAACGGTTTGCCGCGTCCGGCGGCGCGATCGTAATGGATGCCCGGCACTTTGTAGAAACCGGTGGCAGAAAGCGGCACCTGATTAAGCCACGCTTGCTGTGCAACCTGGGCGAAGGTGAAGTGCTTCTCGCCGACGCGCACGATACCGTTGCTGAAATGCACCGCGTCTGCCGCGCATTGATGTTGCTGACACAGCATCTCGGTAAGGCGATCGCGCAGGATTTGTGCGGCATTTTGCGCCGCTTTGCCGTTGAGATCGGCCCCGCTGGACGCTGCGGTTGGCGAGGTGTTGGGCACTTTGCCGGTATCGGTGGCGGTCACCTGAATCTGGCTGATATCAATCTGCAGCACTTCCGCCACAATCTGCGCCACTTTGGTGTTTAAGCCCTGGCCCATTTCGGTGCCGCCGTGATTGAGCTGCACCGTGCCATCGGTGTAAATCAAAATCAGCGCGCCGGCCTGATTGAGGAAGCTGGAGGTAAATGAGATGCCGAATTTCACTGGCGTCAGCGCCAGTCCGCGTTTCATAAAACGGTTGCTGGCGTTAAATGCGCTGATGTCACGACGCCGCGCGGCGTATTCGCTGCTGGTTTCTAATTGCTCCGTCATCTCATCCAGCAGATTGTCTTCCACCTGCTGGTGGTAATGGGTGATGTTGCGATCGGTTTTGCCGTAATAGTTACGTTTGCGCAGTTCGAGCGGATCTACTCCTACTTCGCGCGCAACGTGATCCATGATCTGCTCAATCGCCACCATGCCTTGCGGCCCGCCGAAGCCACGGTACGCGGTGTTCGAGGCGGTATGTGTGCGGCAGCGATAGCCGGTAATCAGTGCATCGCCGAGGTAATACGCGTTATCGGCGTGGAACATCGCACGATCGACAATCGATCCGCTGAGATCGAGTGAATAACCGCAGTTGCCGGCCAGATCGATCTTCACGCCGCAGAAGCGACCATTGTCATCGACGCCGACATCGTAGCGGACAAAAAACGGATGGCGTTTGCCGGTGATCTTCATATCGTCGCGGCGCGCCAGACGCATTTTTACCGGTTTACGCAGCTGACGCGCGGCGATGGCACACAAACACGCCACGCCTGCCGCCTGCGTCTCTTTGCCGCCAAAGCCACCGCCCATGCGCCGCATATCAATGGTGACTTTGTTCATGGTGATGCCCATCACTTCCGCCACCAGCTTCTGCACTTCGGTGGGATTTTGCGTCGAGGAGAACACCTGCAAGCTGTCATCTTCGCCGGGGATCACCAGCGCCGTCTGGGTTTCCAGATAGAAATGTTCCTGACCGCCGATGTGAAATTCGCCCTGAATACGGCGTGACGCCCGCGCCAGCGCAGCGTCAGCATCACCGCGTTGGTGAATGTGCGGTTGCTGTACAAAGAAACGCTGTTCCAGCGCTTCACGCACGTCGAGGACGGCCGGTAGCGCTTCGTACTCAACAATCGCCGCTGCGGCGCCGGCACGCGCCGCTTCCGGTGAATCAGCGGCGACGGCAATGACGATTTGACCGAAATATTCGATTGTGTCCTGCGCCAGCAGCGGATCGCCCGGTTCGAGCGGACCGACATCGTTGAGGCCCGGCACATCGCGCCACGTCAGCACGCTGACTACGCCCGGCACCGCGTAACATGGCTGCACATCCAGTTTGGTGATGCGCGCATGCGCATGCTCGCTCAGACGCGGACAGAGATGCAGCAATCCCGGCAGATCCGGCTTGTCGTCGATATACAGCGCTTCACCGGAGACATGCTTGTCGGCACTTTCATGTTTATTGCTGCGCCCGACGCCCGTTTGCATGTCGGTGGCAAACTGGGCTTTCAGCAGCGTTTCGTTCAGTTCCGGACGGTTATGAGACATAGCGCGATACCTCAGTAATGGTCAGCTCGCCAGACGCTTGTGCGTAGTAGCGGCGCAACAGATTGCGCGCCACCTGCAGGCGATAATCGGCGCTGGCGCGGAAGTCGCTTAGTGGCTGGAAATCCACACTTAGCGCGGCGCAGGCTTTTTCGATGGCGCTGAGATGCAGCGGCTGGCCCAGCAGTTGTGCTTCAGCCGCCAGCGCGCGTTTCGGCGTGGCGGCCATACCACCAAAGGCGAGCCGCGCTTCCACAATTACCCCTTCCGCGATGTGCAGATTGATAGCGGCGAAAACTGCGGAAATATCATCATCCAGCCGTTTAGCCACTTTCCACGCCGCAAAGTTGGGTGACACCGTCACTTTAGCGATGGTGATGCTGCGAATGAATTCACCCGGCAGCAAGACCGTTTGGCGATAGGCGGTAAAGAATTGATCGAGCGGGACTTCTCGCCTCTTTTCACCCTGCTGCAAAACCAGATGCGCATTTAAAGCCAGCAGCATCGGCGCGCAATCACCAATCGGCGATGCGTTACTAATGTTGCCGCCGAGCGTGCCCTGATTACGAATTTGCAATGAGGCAAAACGCTCCAGCATGCTGCTAAACGCTGGAATGTGCTGTGCTAAAAACTGATAGCAATGCTGCAATGAGGCGGCAGCACCGAGATAAAGATGCGTTTCATCTTCGTGGCAGACCTTCAACTCATCAATCTGCTCCAGCGCGATCAGCAGCGGCAAGCGCTGATATTGCTGAGTGATTTGCAGTGTCAGATCGGTACCGCCAGCCACCAGACGGGCTTCAGGATATTGCTGATAGAGCTCGGCGAGTTGCGCTACTGTTTTCGGCAGGTAGCAGCGGCTGCCCGCGGCTTCGATGATCTGTACTTCATTGTTGCTGAGCGCCTGTAAACGCTGCACTAGCGCGGGTGCATTAGCACGGAAGGCATCCGCATCAGGTTGTTCACACGCCTGCTGCGCCGCATCCATGATCGGACGATAGCCGGTGCAACGGCATAAATTACCCGCCAGCGCCTGTTCCGCCTGATGACGATCCCAGCCAGCGCTGTTTTTCTGCAGAGTAAACAGCGACATCACGAAACCCGGCGTGCAGTAGCCGCATTGCGAGCCGTGGCAATCCACCATCGCTTGCTGCACGCTGTGCAGTTCGCGGCCCTGCTTGAGATCTTCCACGGTAATCAATTGCTTGCCTTGCAGGCTGCTGACCAGCGTCAAACAGCTGTTCACCGCCTGATACTGCATCTGCCCATCGACGACTTTACCGAGCGTGACGGTGCAGGCACCGCAATCGCCAGACGCGCAGCCCTCTTTGGTACCGCGACGCTGCTGCTGGCCGCGCAGGTAGTTAAGCACGGTGAGATTGGGATCAAGCTCGCATTCGGTGATTAAACGATCGTTGAGTAAGAACTGGATCATGCGATTTGCTCCTCACTTTCGCGCTGCCAAACCGGTTTGCCGCTCACCCAGGTTTGCGCGATGTTGCGGTCGTCGCCAAGCGTCATCATTACAAACAGCCGCTCCCAGATGTCTTTGCTGTTGGCATTGCGCAGCTTCTGCAGCGGCGACACCGCCGCATCGAGTACCACGAAATCGGCCTCTTTGCCGGGATTGAAGTTGCCGATAACGTCATCCAGATCGAGCGCGTGCGCGCCGCCTAAGGTGGCGTGATAAAACGCTTCGCAAGCGCTGAGTTTGTATTGCTGTAGCTGGCCGACTTTGTAGGCTTCGCCCAGCGTTTGCAGCAGATTAAAGGTGGTGCCTGCGCCAACGTCGGTGCCAATGCCCATGCGCACGCCCTGCTGCCAGCAGCGTTTGATGTTGAATAATCCGCTGCCGAGGAACAGGTTTGAGGTCGGGCAGAAGGCAATTGATGAATCGGTGTCATGCAGGCATTGCCACTCTTGATCTTCCAGATGCAGGCAGTGCGCGAACACGCTGCGTTTGCCGGTAAGTTGGTGATGATGATAAACATCAAGATAGCCTGCGCGCTCCGGGAATAGCGCTTTTACCCAGGCGATCTCCTGCGGATTTTCACTTAGGTGCGTGTGCATCCAGACATCAGGAAACTCCTCGCGCAGCTGACGCACTTTATCCAGCAATTCCGGCGACGAGGTCGGTGCAAAGCGCGGGGTGAGCGCATAGCTCAGGCGACCGCGCTGATGCCAGCGCTCAATCAGTTCACGCGTATGCTGATAACTCTCTTCCGGCGTTTCGGTCAGGTATTCAGGCGCGTTGCGATCCATCATCACTTTGCCCGCGATCAGCCGCATATCCAGCTGCTGCGCGGCGCTGAACAGCGAGTCGACCGACTGCTTATGCACGGTGCCGAACACCAGCGCGGTGGTGGTGCCGTTCGACAGCAGCTGGTGCAGGAAGAACGCCGACATTTTTGCCGCGTGATCGGGACAGTGATATTGGCTCTCCACCGGGAAGGTATATTGGTTGAGCCACTCCAGCAGCTGTTCGCCAAAGGCGCCGATCATCTCGGTTTGCGGGTAATGAATATGGGTATCGATAAAGCCGGGCACGATCAGTTTACCGCGCAGATCGATGACGCGAGTGGGATCAACGCGCCCTTCCGCGATTTGCCAGCTTTCCAGGCTGACCACTTTGCCGTCACGCAGCGTTAATAAGCCATCTTCGAGATAGCGCGCATTGGCAGCGATGTCGTCTGGCTGCGCGGCCAGAGCGGTGAAATCAAAGAAGCTGGCGCGCAGCAGCGTTTCGGGTGCGTAAGGCATAATGGTTCCTTGGTGCTTTTTTATGAGTGCAGGTGATTGCCTTAAAGATAGATTGCAAAGCGCATGCCAATGCAAAGAACAAAAAATACTTTTTACTTTCAATATAATAGGTTGTTCTGATGCGTTTTTGTGTCAAGCTTGACGAGCAAACGTATGCGCAACCGGTTGCCTGCTATCGCAAACGGTTGCGATTTAACATTGCGGCGAGTTTTACTGCGCATGGCGTGATTATCGCCTGTTGAGATGCGTCTTTGTGGTGCGCCATTGCACTCGTAATGTGCAGGAAAAATCCTGCAACACGCTGCTTTGGGTTTTCATGAGCATGGGTTCGAGGTTAATGCTAAGGTGTGGCTGATAACCTGAAATCGTATAAGGAACAGTGAGATGATTATTTTTGTTACTGGCGCAACTGCTGGTTTTGGTCAAAGTATCACCCGCCGCTTCATTGCTACAGGTCACAAAGTGATCGCCAGCGGACGTCGCGCTGAGCGTTTAAAAGAGCTGAAAGATGAGTTGGGCGACAATCTGTATACCGTTCAGCTGGACGTGCGTAATCGCGCCGCCATCGATGAAGCGATCGCCTCCCTGCCCGCTGAATGGCGCAATATTGATGTGCTGGTTAACAATGCTGGCCTGGCGTTGGGTGTGGAACCGGCGCACAAAGCCAATATCGAAGACTGGGAAAATATGATCGACACCAACAACAAAGGTTTGGTGTACATGACGCGTGCGGTGCTGCCGGCAATGGTTGAACGCAATGTTGGTCATATCGTGAATATCGGTTCGATTGCCGGTAGCTGGCCTTATTTGGGTGGCAACGTGTATGGCGCGACCAAAGCGTTCGTGCGCCAGTTCAGCCTGAATCTGCGTACCGACCTGCACGGCACCGCGCTGCGCGTGACCGATATCGAGCCAGGTTTGGTGGGCGGCACCGAGTTCTCAAACGTGCGCTTCAAGGGCGATGACGATAAAGCGGGCCAGGTTTATGAAGGCACCACCGCGCTGACGGCGGAAGATGTCACCGAAGCGGTCTATTGGGTGACGACGCTGCCGAAGCACGTCAACATCAATACGCTGGAGATTATGCCGGTGACGCAAACCACCGCGGGACTGAAGGTGCATAAAGGTTAATCGCGGTTACACGCTGTTTGATCGAAATACCCGGGGCGACCATCCTATGAGGCGCTCCGGCGGCTTTTGCCGCGACGACCGCATCGGGATGTTTCCCCTGATCTCGCACGCCGGTGTGGCCGATGATTACGCGCGGCCCCAACCGGTTACGATAATCAACATGCCGCTCAAGGCGACCAGCGCGCCGACCCAATCCCACGTACTCAGTTTTACGCCATCCACCACGCGCAGCCAGATTAGCGCCGTCAGCACATATACGCCGCCATAGGCCGCATAAACGCGCCCGCTCGCGGCGGGATGCAACGTCAACAACCAGACAAACAGCGCCAGACTTGCCGCGGCTGGCACCAGCAGCCACGCCGTCATGCCCTTCTTCAACCACAGCCACGGCAGGAAACAGCCAACAATTTCCGCTATCGCAGTGATAAAAAACAGCAAGGCGGTTTTGACCAGCATAGAAAATCTCTCGCTAAGCTAAACAAAGCGCTCACCGCTGGTGAGCAAAGAAGCAGCGATGATATACTAGCGGCCATGGTTGTTACAGCCGCGATCCCGGCTGTGCTGGTGTTAACTGAAGGAAATGACGATGAAAAAACTGTTTTCCGCCCTGCTGGCTACCGTGGTGACGTCGAGCCTGTTAATGGCTGCGCCCATCGCTGCGGCCAAAACCGATCGCCTGATTATTGAAGATGGCAGCAGCGCCTCCAGTAATGAAGCCGCGCGCCAGAGCAAAGAGCAGTGGAACGATACCAAAAACCTGCGTAATAAGGTCAATACGCGCGTTGAGAAAGAGTTCGATAAAGCGGACAAAGCCTTTGATACCCGCGATTCCTGCGAAAAGAGCTACAACGTTAACGCCTATTGGGAACCGAATACGCTGCGCTGCCTCGACCGCCGCACCGGACGTCCAATTGCACCTTAATCGTTTATCACTGCTATAGTTTTGACAGGATTTCTGACCAAAGGAGTGAATGATGAAAAAACGTAATGCAGTTCTGCTGATGGCGATGTTGTCGCTGCCGCTATTGGCGCAAGCTTCTTGTGAAAGCGTCAAAGCGGACATCAGCAAAAAAATCATTAACAACGGCGTCGCCGAATCGGATTTCACGCTGGATATCGTGGCCAATGATCAAGCCGATCAGGTCGGCGGCCAGGTTGTGGGTCATTGTGAGAACGACACACAGAAAATCGTCTACAAGAAAAATGGCCGTGATGGTGACAGCACCGTGCCAGACAGCGCGGGCAGCTCTCAGGATACGCCAGCGCAGTAAACTTTCGGGCGGCTCTCTGGCCGCCCTGCTTTTACTCCACTTCCGGCCTTTGCCGCGGCATTATCCACGCCACCCACAACGTTAGCAGCGCAATCAGCAACGACACTACAAACACCCAATGTAAAGAACTGGCGATTTGTCCGGTCCAGTCATGCAATGTCGCCTCCGACAGCGCCTGACGGCTTTCAGGCGACATGATTTTCTGCATCGGATCGTCGGCCTGCGGCAGACGCAGCGACAAATTGAGGTTCAGCACCGCGCCCAATAACGCGGTACCAATCGCCGAACCGATCATGCGGCTAAACATAATTGAGGCGGTGCAAATGCCGCGAATGTCGTAATGCGCATGGTTCTGTACCGATACCAGAAACGTGGTGCTGGTCATGCCCATGCCGGTGCCAATCACAAAGGCGGTGAATCCGGCCTGCACGATTGAGCTGTCGCTGCGCAGTAGCAGCAGTAATGCGCTGCCCGCAATCAGCAGCAGCGCGCCCAACTGCGCGGTGAAGCGATAGGAGGTGATAAGCATCAACCTACCGCTCAATGTACTGGCCAGCGGCCAGCCAATCGACATCATCGCCAGTGCGCTGCCGGCCTGCAGCGGCGTGCCGCCGGTGATGCCCTGAATCCAGGTTGGTAGAAAGGCGCTGATGCCCATCATGCTGGCACCGATGATCAGGTTGCCAATGTTGCCAGCGACGATAAGCCGGCTGCGCCAGATTTCCAGCGGGAACAGCGGCGCATCAGCACGCTGTTCATGCTGTTTTAAACGCCAGGCAGCAATGACCGCCAGCAGCAGGAACGGCACCAGCCAGAAACCGAGCACTTCTGCCTGCAGCAGCGCGACCAGCAACGCCGTTACGCAGATCATCAGCCAGCAGCTGCCGGTGAGATTGAGCGTGGTGGCCTGATTTTGTTCGCGCGATGGAAGAAAACGCGCCAGCAGCAGCATGGCGATGGCGCCAATCGGCACGTTGACCCAGAAAATCACCGACCAGCTAAAGTGCTGCACCAGCCACGCGCCGCTCAGCGGACCAATGATTGCCGCCACGCCCCAGACGCTGGAGAGCCAGCCCTGGACGTTGGCGCGTTCGCGCGGCGAATAGACGTCCGCCACAATGGTGGACGTTAGCGGCATTATCGCCCCGGCACCTAACCCCTGAAAAGCGCGAAACAGGATCAGCCACGCCATGCTGTGGGCAAATCCGCACAGAATCGATCCCAGTAAAAAGAGCGAAACACCGATAAACAACAGCCGTTTGCGGCCCCACATATCTGCCAGTCGGCCATACAGCGGCACGCTAACGGCTTGCGTCAGTAGATAGATGGAAAATACCCAGCCAAACTGCGAAAAGCCGCCAAGATCGGCAATAATGGTCGGCATGGCGGTGGCTACGATGGTGACTTCAATCGCCGCCATAAACATAGCGAGCATGCAGCCGATAAGAATCCAGTGGCGATGTTCCGTGTTCAATTCTGCAGTTTCAGTCATACGTCTCCTTAATTTCTAACAAGGCTAGCTGAAAATTCACCAAACCAGTTTCCTCTACGTGCGCCCCATCTGTTACGACGTCACTTATTTCGATGAAAATTTTTTATTGTCGGATGATGCCTTATTCCACGCGGGTTAGATGGCGTTTTTTATTATTTCTATCTGTCTGATTTTGCCGCAAAAACTAGCGCTTATCGACAAGCATTGCTATAAGTCTAAGCGGTGCTTTCCAGATATTCACTGAAAAAGCATCTGATAACAGTCATTTTAACTGCAATTTAACGGGGTGAAGGATTTTCGTGTGTGTGCGTTTTAACACTGCGCCGTCATCCTGGGAATGACATTACCTATCGAACGATTTCTTGAATCAGGGAGACACTGGCTATGCAAAATGCATCGCTCGCCCGCCGCGCTGGGCTGGCTCTGCTCGCGATTGTTGCGGTGATTGCCCTGCTGGTTTGGGGGCTGGGGCTCAATACGCTGCGCGACCGGCGGGAAGATTTGGTTTATCTCGGGCAGCAGCATCTGTTTTTAGTGTTTTGGTCAATGTTCTTTGCGTTACTGGTGGGCATTCCCAGCGGCATCCTGCTTAGCCGTCCATTTGCTCGTCGCTGGGCAGAGTACGTGATGCAAATCTTCAACGTGGGTAACACGCTGCCTCCGCTGGCGGTATTGGCGCTCGCGATGGTGATTGTCGGTATCGGCGATCGTCCCGCGCTGATTGCCCTGTTCCTCGCCTCGCTGCTGCCGATTGTGCGTAATACTTTTGCCGGTTTAAGCGCGGTACCGCCGTCGCTGATTGAAGCCGCCAACGGTATAGGTATGACGAAGTTTCAGCGTTTGCGTCAGGTGGAAATTCCCAATGCGCTGCCGGTGATTCTGGCAGGCGTGCGCATCGCCACGGCGATTAACGTCGGTACCGCGCCATTGGCGTTTCTGATCGGTGCCAGCAGTTTTGGTGAGCTGATTTTCCCCGGCATCTACCTCAACGACTTCCCTACGCTGATCCTCGGCGCTGTGGCCACCGCGCTGGTTGCGCTGGTGCTCGACATGCTGCTCGCGGCATTGGGACGTTATCTCAGCCCGCACTCTGCGGCTTAACACAAGGAGATTTGTGATGGCCACTGCCAACAAACTGGCGCGCTGGGTTAAACGTACTGCGCTGGCACTCACCGCGACGCTGGCAATCAGCCAAAGCGCCGCGGCTGCAACACCGATTACCATGGCAACCAAGAGCTTTACGGAGCAGCACATCCTCTCCGCGATGACGGTGATCTGGTTGCAGAAGAAAGGTTTTCAGGTGATCCCCAAGACCAATATCGCCACCACTATTGGTCGTAACGCAATGATCAATAAACAGATTGATATGACATGGGAATACACCGGAACTTCGCTGATCATCTTTAACCACATCAATAAGCCGATGTCGACCGAAGACGCGTATAAAACGGTAAAACAGCTGGATGCGAAATTGGGCCTGGTGTGGCTTAATCCTGCACCGATGAACAATACCTATGCGTTTGCCATGCAACGCGATCGCGCAGAGAAAGAAGGCATCAACACCATGTCGCAACTGGTGGCGAAGCTGGAAGAGGTACGCAAGAACGATCCGGATCATAACTGGAAACTGGGTTTGGACCTGGAATTCTCAGGCCGCTCCGATGGTCTTAAGCCACTGCAGAAAGCCTACAACATGCCGCTCGATCGTCCGCAGATTCGCCAGATGGATCCCGGCTTGGTTTACAACGCGATTCGCGATGGCTTTGTTGATGCCGGTTTGATCTACACCACCGATGGCCGTGTGAAAGGGTTCGAACTCAAAGTGTTAGAAGATGATAAGCACTTCTTCCCAAGTTACAACGTCACGCCTGTCGTGCGCCAGGATGTGCTCGAGAGCCATCCGGGTTTGGATACGGCGCTTAATCAGCTCTCCGCGTTAATTAATGACGAAGCGATCACCGAGATGAATAAGCGTGTCGATATTGATCATCAGTCGCCGCAACAGGTGGCGCGTGATTTCCTTCAATCCAAGAACATGCTGTAAGGAGGCGCTGTGGATACCTTGCATTACATCATGAATAACTGGCACACCTTGATAACGCTCACCTGGCAACACACATGGCTGGTGCTGGTTGCGGTCGGTTTCGCCATTATCGTTGGCGTACCGCTGGGCATTTTGATTGTGCGCTTTAAGTGGCTGGCCACGCCGGTGCTCGGCATCGCCACCATTGTGTTAACCATTCCCACCATCGCGTTGTTTGGTTTGATGATTCCGCTGTTTTCTATGATCGGTCAGGGCATTGGCGCCCTTCCCGCCATTACCGCCGTGTTTCTCTACTCGCTGTTACCGATTGTGCGTAACACCCACACCGCGCTGGAGAATTTGTCTCCCGGACTGCGTGAAGCCGGTCGCGGGATTGGCATGACCTTCTGGCAGCGTCTGCGCTGGGTAGAAATTCCGATGGCGCTGCCAGTGATTTTTGGCGGTATTCGTACAGCGGTGGTGATGAATGTCGGCGTGATGGCGATTGCCGCCGTGATTGGTGCGGGCGGTTTGGGCCTGCAACTGCTCGACGGGATCAGCGGCAGCGATGTGCGCATGCTGATTGCCGGTGCCTTGATGATTTGTTTGCTCGCGATTGTGCTTGATTGGCTGCTGCACCGTTTGCAGTCGGCGCTGACTCCTAAGGGGATTCGATAATGATAAAACTTGAAAACCTGACGAAAACCTTTACGCAAAAGAACGGCACATCACTTAATGCCGTGGATAACGTCAGCCTTGAAGTGCCTGCCGGGGAAATGTGCGTGCTGCTCGGCCCATCGGGTTGTGGCAAAACCACCACCCTGAAGATGATTAACCGTTTGATTCCCTCCTCAAGCGGCAGGATTTTGATCAACGGTGAAGACACCAGCGGACAAGATACCGTCACCCTGCGCCGCAATATTGGCTATGTCATCCAGCAGATTGGTCTGTTCCCGAATATGACCATCGAGGAGAACATTACCGTGGTGCCGCGCATGTTGGGTTGGGATAAGAAGCGCTGCCGTGAACGCGCCACGGAATTGATGAGCATGGTGGCGCTCGATCCGACCAAGTTCCTGCATCGCTATCCGCGCGAAATGTCTGGCGGTCAACAGCAGCGTATTGGCGTGATTCGCGCGCTGGCTGCGGATCCACCGGTTTTGCTAATGGATGAACCTTTCGGTGCGGTCGACCCAATCAACCGTGAAGTGATTCAGAACGAATTCCTTGAGATGCAGCGCCAGTTAAAGAAGACCGTGATGCTGGTTAGCCACGATATTGATGAAGCGCTGAAGCTCGGCGACCGCATTGCGGTGTTTGGTCAGGGGAAAATTGTGCAGTGCGCCAGCCCGGATGAGCTGTTAGCCAAACCGGCGAACGACTTTGTTGGCTCCTTTGTCGGTCAGGACCGTACGCTGAAACGTTTGTTGCTGGTGCAGGCCGGCGATGTCACCGATCAGCAGCCCACCATCACCGTGCAGCGTAATACGCCACTGCAGGAGGCCTTCGCCACCATGGACGATAACGATATGCGTTCGGTGACGGTAGTTGATGAAGATGGCAAGCCACTGGGATTTGTGAAGCGGCGTGAAGCGCGCGGCGCTACTGGCCGCTGCGAAGAGATGCTGCATACCTTTAAAGTGACCGGCAAAGCGGAAGAAAACCTACGCGTGGTGCTGTCGAAGCTGTATGAGCACAACACGGTGTGGATGCCGATCGTCGATGAGGAAGGTCGTTATAGCGGCGAGATATCGCAGGATTACATTGCCGATTATCTCAGTTCTGGACGTACGCGCCGTCGGTTGAATCCATAAACCGCACAATGCTTGAAACGCAGGAAGAGGCGGCAGAGGAGTAAAGTGTCCCGCGCCATGGATGGCGCGGGCCAAGCCCCAGGGATGGTTTATGGCGTCTTTACGATCTGCCGCCTCTTCTTGCGTATGCACCCTGCACGTTAGTGCGACTCTTCAGCCGTTTTTGCCGCCACTGCTTCGCTGCGCTCTGAAGGCAGCACGACATTCAAAATAATCGCCAGTATCCCGCCGGTAGTCACCGCGTGACCAAACAGGTTGCTAATTAGCGTCGGGAACTGTTTCAGCACCTCAGGCACCGCTTCGACACCCAAACCGATACCAAACGACACGGCAACAATCAGCATCTCGCGACGGCCAAGCGGCGTTTGCGTCATCACGCGGATGCCGGCCGCCACCACGCTACCAAACATCACGATGGTCGCGCCGCCCAGTACCGGCGGTGGAATCTGCTGCAGCATGTAGCCAATCGCCGGGAACATACCGAGCAGCACCAGCATCACGCCGATCACCATGCCAACATAACGGCTGGCAACGCCGGTCATTTGGATGACGCCATTATTTTGCGCAAAAGTGGTGTTGGGAAAGGCAGAGAACACGGCGGCGAGCAAGCAGCTGATGCCATCGGCGAAAATACCGCCCTGCATGCGGCGCTCAAACGCTCCGCCTTCAATCGGCTGCTGCGACAACATGCAGTTCGCCGTGAGGTCGCCCACCGCTTCAATCACGGCTATCACCGATACCAGCGCGATGGGAATAAAGATGGTCCAGTCAAAGGCAAAACCAAAACGGAACAGCGCCGGCATTACCAGCCACGGCGTATCATCCATTGGCTTAAGGGTGAGATGGCCGGTTAACGCTGCGGCGATACAGCCCGCAGCAATGCCGGCCACCACCGCAACCAGCCGCGTCCAGCGATTTTGCGAACGGTTAAGTACGATAATCACCAGCAGCGTCAAGGCACCGAGCGCCAGATTGCCGGGCGCGCCAAAATCGCTGGCGTTATGGCCGCCAGCCCAATCGGTGATGCTGACTTTAATCAGGCTGATACCAATTAAGGTAATAACGGTGCCGGTAACCACCGGCGTCAACACTTTGCGTAATGGCGCGATGCAGCGGCTGATCAACATCGGAATCATCGCCGCCACCAGGTTGCAACCAAAGATCATCGCCATGATCTCTTCTGGCGAACCGCCGCGCGCTTTGACCATCAATCCGCCCGACAGAATCACCCCGAGAAAGGCAAAGCTGGTGCCCTGCAGGCAGATCATGCCTGCGCCAATGCCCATAAAGCGGCGCGCCTGCAGGAAAGTACCGAGACCGGAAACGAGCAGTGACATACTGATCAGATAAGGGATCCATGCCTGTAATCCCAACACGGAACCAATAATCAGCGGCGGCGTAATGATGCCCACTACGCTGGCCAGCACATGTTGCAGTGCGGCACAAAATGCAGGCAATGGACCGATGCGGTCATTCAGCCCATACAACAAACCTTTCTCATCTGATTGCGACATACAGGTGCTCCGGCAAGATATTCATCAGAGCTGCTGATGCATGAATCACGCCAGAACAAGGGGTTTATTAAAATTTGTAAGTAAGATATTGAATATTATGGCAATTAATTCAGTAAAGAGGAGGGCTGAACCTGAAATCTTAGATTCAGCCATTGATCATTTGCGGCCTTTTGTTTCATCAGGCCGCAGGCTTTGCACTGTTGTCGTGCGTAAAATTGTCATCGAGCAGTGAAATATCCAGATAACCACTCAGTTCCCGCTGTTCTGCGCGCGGCAGATAAGGCAACTCGCCTAATAAAGGTGCACCTAACTTGTTGCTCAAAACATCAATAATTTCAGCGTAATGCGCCAGACCGGGATTAATACGGTTGGCTACCCAACCCACGAGTCGCAATCCATCCTGCGCAATCGCCTCGGCGGTCAGTAAAGCGTGGCTGATGCAACCTTCTTTAATGCCGACTACCAACACAACGGGTAAATGTTCCTGCCGCACCCAGTGGGACAAAGGCTGTAAGTCGTTCATTAAACTGCGCCAGCCGCCGGTGCCTTCTACCACCACGCGCGCGGCGCGCTGCTGCAAATCGTTTAGACTGCGGCTGAGCAACGGATAATCTATACGCTGCGACGCGCTGGTGCTGATTTCATCCTCTTGTAAGGCGATAGGATTGACGGCGGAATAATCGAGAGCGAGACCTGAAGCCTGCTGTAATAACAGGGCATCTTTATTACGTAAGCCTTCAGATGTGAGTTGCGCGCTTTTGGCGACAGGTTTGAAGCCTGCGGCGCACAGATTCGCCTTGGCAAAGCACTGCAATAATGCGCGTGATACCACGGTTTTACCCACCGCGGTGTCGGTACCGGTGACAAAAAGCGTTTTCACCATTCTCCTCCTTCATTAAAGCGATGTGTAACGTGCGAAGGAGGCAGTTTAAGGAAATGTTTTCGCGGGCAGATTGCGTTAGGACAAACTTAAGGTGAGCTGTAATTATCCCTGCAACAGTTTTACCAATAAATGGCCGCTATAGAGCGCGTCTTTTATCAGTGCGGCGCCGCCAAAGGTGCCGGGATCGCTGAAAGCCGTTGGTGTGAGCTGGATTTTACTGCTGTATGCGGGCAAGGCTTGTTGTCGAATGGTACTGCTCACCGCAGGGAACAGCACATCGGCGGCCTGATTCAGCGGCGAACCGATAAGGATTTGTTGAGGATTAAAGATGTTTACCATCATCGCCAGCATGCGGCCAATATGATGTCCGACGCCCGCAATCACATCACGCGCCAGGCGATCGCCCTGCTGCGCGGCTGCGCATAAGCTCTCAATCGTCAACGGCGTCTGATGCAATACACTGTCCGGCTGCGACGGCAAACGCTGGGCGGTGAGAGTAAGCAGGCTTCCGATGCTGGCGACGGTTTCCAGACAGCCATTATTGCCGCAATAACACTGCTGGCCGTAAGGATCGATTTGCGTATGACCAATCTCCACCAGCGTACGACCATTTTTGTGCAGCAGTTGTCCGCCGCTGATCACGCCTGCGCCGACGGTTTCATCAATCACAATCTGAATCACATGTTGCGCGCCACTGGATGCGCCAAACAGCGCTTCGGCTAACGTCCAGGCGGAAATATCATGCTGCACGAACACCGGCAAACCGGTGCGCTGCGCCAGCGTTTCTCCCAGCGGCATATCCTGCACGTCATAACCCGGCATGCGATGGACCACGCCAGAAGCGGCGTTAATCAATCCCGGCAAAGTGATGGCGATGGCGGTCAAACGCTCCAGCTTGCTTTGATGGCGAATAAAGAAGTCATTCACTGTCTCGTGCAAGGTTTGTAGCAGTGGTTTGTCGGCGCTGGCGTGCAGCGGCAGGCGATCTTCCTGCAGCGCGCGGCTGCTGAGATCGCGCAACGTCAGCGTAATGAATCCGGGCTGAATGCGAACGGCGAGATAGTGCCAGGCGAGCGTATCGAGGATCAAACCAATCGCGGGACGACCGCGACTGCCTGGCTCCTGAAATTCAGTTTCCTGAACCAGATGGGCATCGAGCATTTCACGCACGATTTTGGTAATGCTGGCGGGGGCTAACTGGGCACGTTTAGAAAGCTCAATACGCGAAATCGGGCCGTAAAGGTCAATCAGTCGGTAAACCACACCAGCGTTGGTCTGTTTTATCTGATCAATATGACCAGGTTGACTGTACAGATTCACGCCCTGCTCCCATTATTTTCGCGCTTCTAAATAAACAGCAGCTATGGTGATGCAGATTGCCCTGCAGCGTCAAATATTTGATTAGAAATGTGATTTATCGCACATAAAGTTTGGGCCCTCATTCAACTGCGGACTCAATTCTCTGCATTTTGCAGCATCAGCGACATCATATTGCTCATTTGCGCCGTTGGTTCTCGCGTCGCTGACCAGACCAGCCAAACTTCAGAAATCGCGTCGCTCTCCTGCAACGGGATCCACACCACATCGGCCAGACGTGCACGGCTGAATGACGCCGGCAGAATCGACACGCCGAGTCCGGTCGCCACCAGACCAAGGATGGTCATCGCCTCGCCCACCTCCTGCGTAATAAAAGGTTTGATTTGATAGCGATGCAGCAGCGCCAGGATTTCACCGTACAACGCAGTGCCGCCTTGCGGATCGAAAAATACAAACGGCTCGTTGGCTAATGCCTGAATGGAAATCGACTCTGCATCGGCCAGCGGATGCGCCCAATGCACTACCGCGCATAGCGGCTCACGCAGTAACACGCGGTGCTGCAGATCGCTGGGCAGCGGCGTATTGCGCATCACACCGAGGTCGAGCCGATCGTCATGAAGTGGCGCAAGCTGCTGCCGCGTATTGTTCTCCTGCATCTGAATGTGCACTTCTGGCCAACGCTGACGGAATTGGTACAGCGCGTCAGAAACCAGACCGGTAAACGGCGCTGAGGAGGTAAAGCCGATGCGCAACTCGCCCTCCTGCCCGCTATGCACGCGTGCGGCGCGGCGGGTGGCCTGCTCCACCTGTAACAAAATGGCACGCGCATCCTGCAAAAACAGCGCGCCGGCGGGCGTGATCTGTACGCTGCGATTGGTGCGGGTAAACAGCTGGGCGCCAATTTCCTGCTCCAGTTGCTGGATCTGCTGACTCAGCGGCGGTTGCGAAATATTCAGGCGCTGCGCGGCGCGGCCAAAATGCAGTTCCTCCGCGACGGCAACGAAATAGCGTAAATGACGCAACTCAACATTCATACTTTAAACGTCTCATTTGAGATTATTAATATATTGTACAACCTATTCGCCCTTTCCTACAGTAACGGCATGATTGTTCAAACGAGGATGTTCCGTGAGTCGCTCTTCTCAGGCGGTGATACTCGATGAAGACGAGTTGTCCGTAAAGCCTGCTCCAGCTGCAGCCCCTTCAGAATGGATTGAACGCGGATCGCCGCAGTTTATGCGCGTGACGCTGGCGCTGTTCTCTGCCGGTCTTGCCACTTTCGCCCTGCTGTATTGCGTGCAGCCCATTTTGCCGGTGTTATCGCAACAGTTTGGTGTTTCTCCAGCGCAAAGCAGTATTTCTCTCTCGCTATCGACCGGCTTAATGGCATTGGGATTGCTGTTTACCGGGCCGCTGTCGGATGCGATTGGGCGTAAATCGGTGATGGTTACCGCGCTGTTGCTCGCGGCTATCTGTACCTTGATTTCCGCCACCATGAGCAGTTGGCAGGGGATTTTGCTGATGCGCGCGCTGATTGGCTTATCGCTGAGCGGGGTTGCGGCGGTTGGCATGACCTATCTGAGTGAAGAGATTCATCCACGCGTTATCGCCTTTTCCATGGGGCTGTACATCAGCGGTAACTCGATTGGCGGCATGAGCGGACGCCTGTTGACGGGCGTATTGACTGATTTCTTCTCGTGGCGCGTTGCGGTGGGCGTGATTGGCTGTTTCGCGTTGGCGGGCGCGCTGATGTTTTGGAAAATTCTGCCTGCGTCGCGTCATTTCCGTCCAGCTTCGCTGCGTCCGCGTAGTTTGCTGATCAACTTCCGTTTGCACTGGCGCGATAAAGGATTACCGCTGCTGTTCGCTGAGGGCTTCCTGCTGATGGGCGCGTTCGTCACGCTGTTCAACTACATCGGCTATCGCCTGCTGAGTGCGCCCTGGTCGCTGAGCCAGGCGGTGGTGGGATTGCTGTCGGTGGTCTATCTGACCGGCTCCTGGAGTTCACCGAAAGCCGGCGCGATGACCAGCCGCTTTGGACGCGGTCCGGTGATGATTGGCGCAACTGCGATTATGCTGACGGGATTGCTGCTGACGGCGTTTAACTCACTATGGCTGATTTTACCCGGCATGATGTTGTTCACCGCCGGATTCTTTGCGGCGCACTCCGTTGCCAGCGGCTGGATTGGCCCGCGTGCGCGTCGGGCTAAAGGCCAGGCATCGTCACTCTATCTGTTTAGCTATTACGTTGGATCCAGCGTGGCGGGTACATTGGGCGGCGTGTTCTGGCACAGCTATGGCTGGATGGGCGTTACGGCATTCATTAGCTTGCTATTATTAATGGCTTTGCTGGTCGGCTGGCGATTGCAGTGCCGGAAACTGTAATACCTTTCATCTGTTAAACGGGGCTAATGCGCCCCGTTCTCTCATCAAGTCCACGCCATCCGGTGATCTCACAGTCCCAGATAAAACAAAACGGCCATTCGTCGCTATAATTCATTCCATTCCAACAATAGTTAGACTTTTATTATTTCACAGCAATGAGGACGATAGATGGGACTCTATTATTACGTCGATAAGCAAGCCGGCTATAACGACAACCATGTAGTACATGCAACGGGATGCCCGTACTTACCCGCCGATGAGGCACGCCGTTTCCTTGGGACTTTCTACACGCCAAATGCCGCCATTCAGCAAGCGCGTAAATTTTATGCCAGCGCGCTGGGCTGCGAGCACTGCTGTCCGGTGGGGTTAAAAAAAAACATGACGACTCAAAATAGTGTGGCACTAAAACACATGGTGCGACTCTGATAATCATGATGTGAGAGTGGTCAGCAGACTTAACTCTTTTGTTAAGCAGCACTGCGGCGTTTCATAATAACTATAAATTTAAGTGTAATAATAACTGGACCTTAAGGCGCTCAAAGTGGCGTCAGGTCCAGTCGCCTCTATCTCCCCGTTTTTGATCTAGTTCGCGCTCGTATTGATGACAGAAAGCGTAAAAACGTAAGGCTATTAATTACGCCACTCTTGATAAAAAATATTCAGTAATAAAAGCCCGACAAACGGTTTCCCTCCGCTCATTAATGCTCCACAATAGCGGCAATTTGTGACTCCGGTCACTTTCTGGGGTGCTTTTTGCCCTCTCATTTGCCGTCTGACTGATTTGAACTCCATGCAATCTACTACTGTTTCACGTAAAACGGCCTGGCTACGCGTTGTACTGCTGGCTATTGCTGCTTTTGTCTTTAACACCACAGAATTCGTGCCTGTCGGTCTGCTGTCGGATATCGCCGCCAGCTATGACATGAAGACTGCCGATGTTGGCATTATGCTGACTATCTACGCGTGGGTTGTCGCGCTATTGTCTCTGCCGCTGATGTTGTTAACGCGCAATATTGAGCGCCGCCTGCTATTGGCCGTGTTGTTCATCGTGTTTGTTGCCAGCCATGTGCTGTCATCTTTGGCATGGGATTTCACCTCACTGGTTATCTCGCGCATCGGTATTGCCTTAGCGCACGCCGTGTTCTGGTCAATCACCGCTTCGCTGGCCATTCGCGTGGCGCCTGCAGGTAAGAAAACTCAGGCGTTGAGTATGCTGGCAACCGGTACCGCGCTGGCGATGGTGCTGGGCGTGCCGATTGGGCGTATCGTCGGTCAATATCTTGGCTGGCGCACTACTTTCGGCATGATCGGCTTGTCTGCTTTGGTGTTGCTGATTTTGCTGATGCGCATACTGCCGCGTCTGCCGAGCGAGCACACGGGTTCACTGAGCAGCGTTCCGATGCTATTCCGCCGTCCGGCGCTGGTGGCAATGTACGTACTGGTTACCGTGGTGGTGACGGCGCATTATACCGCTTACAGCTACATCGAACCGTTTATGCAGGTGGTGGCTAATGCCGATGATAATTTCACCACGCTGCTGTTACTGCTGTTTGGATCAGCGGGTATTCTCGGCAGCGTGCTGTTTAGTACGCTGGGCAATAGATTCCCTTCTGCGATGCTGATCGCTGCAATTGCGATGATCACACTAAGCATGGGCTTGCTGGTGTTTGCCGCAGTACGTCCCGCTGCAATCACCGTGCTGTGCATCGTTTGGGGCATGGCAATGATGATGATTGGTCTGGCGATGCAGGTGCGCGTTTTGGCGCTGGCACCGGATGCCACCGACGTCGCGATGTCCCTGTTCTCAGGTATCTACAACATCGGTATCGGCGCGGGTGCGCTACTGGGTAATCAGGTCAGTTTGCATATGCAAATGTCTGATGTCGGTAACGTCGGCGGCATTATTGGCCTTGCCGCACTGTTCTGGTGTATCGCTATCTTCCGCCGCTATCCTCAGCTGCGTTCAAACGGATAAGAAAAAAGGCTTCAGAAGGTTATCTTCTGAAGCCTTTTATTCACTTCCTGCGGAATGCTAAATTGCCCTCCGCTCAATTCTCTTAGTTATAAATTACTGCTGTGCCATTTAGCTTGTTGTTGCCAGAGGTCGAAGTGATGCGGAATGACTTTGCTCCGGCAGCACTGGCCTTTTCCGCTAGCTGATTCTCCAGCGATGTCAGGTTAGTGCTACCTGATGCGCTAACCACACCAATTTGTTGTTGATTCAGCGGCGCTTCGTTTACTAAGTCTGCAGCCATGCTACCAAACGCGATTGAAGACAATGCTACAGCGGCCAAAGTCAGTTTGATGCTTTTCATAATTTTGCTCTCTTAAACAGATGAATTGGGGTCGGTCGCGATTAAGTTAACAACCGTTAATTAAATGCTACTGCCGAATGGGTCCGCGCGTCAATTATTTTATTAACGGTCATTATTTTAATCGGAAGTGGCGTGATTATGGGCTTCCCAGCCCTTTTTGACTTATCCATTTGGGTGCTTTCGCCAGCCAAAAGCACAAACGGGCAATGACGAATAGACTCATTCCGGGCTGCGCTTGCATATTTATTTAATGATCGGTAATTTAATGGGGTGTTTTTACGCTTTGAGGTGCCCAATGACAGAAGTTATCGATGTGGTGAACAGGAAAACGCGCGGCCGTCCGAAAGTGTTTGATCGCAACGATGCCCTGGACAAGGCATTGATGTTGTTCTGGGCGCATGGCTATGAAGGCACTTCGTTGTCCGATTTGGTTAACGCTACCGGCGCTAAAGCCCCAACCCTTTATGCTGAGTTTGAAAATAAAGAAGGGTTATTCCGTGCGGCGATGCAGCGATACATTGAAACGTTCAGCGCGCAACGCAACGCCGTGCTAAATGATGATGCTTTAGACGTGAAAACGGCCATTGAAGCCTATTTTCGCGCAACCGCCGCATGCTTCACCGCATGTGATAAGCCTGCTGGCTGTTTCTTCATTTGTACCTCGAGCGCGCTCTCTTCCGGCTCAGAAGAAGTGGCGCAAATGCTGGCTCAGCAGCATCACGCGCAGGAATCAGCGTTAAAAGCATTTCTTGATACCCGGCAGCAGCGCGGCGAGTTACCGCAATGTGCCAATAGTGCAAGGTTAGCCCGCTACCTGGCGTGTTTACTGCAGGGCATGTCGGTGCGTGCGCGTGAAGGCGCTAATCGTGAGGACCTTGACCAGATCGTGGATACGCAGATGGCAATCTGGCCCGCTCTGGCGGGATATTGTGAATTGAGCACCAAATAAAATTCAGGCCGACTTCCGTGTCGGCCTAAAATTATTGCCTCCGTACAAATACTGAGGTGAGCGAGCGTTAAGGCAGGAAAAACATCGGTTTCAACGCTGCACTCACCGGACTGTTATCCGGATTCGATGGCATTAAATCCTTCATCGATGCCCACCAGCGCTGACACACTTCCGTTTTTGCCACTGCTTCCCAGCGCGCTTCAGACTCAATTTCCACGCTGGCAAACAGCAGATTGCGTTCAGCATCCAGCCAGATAGCGTAATTGTGCGCGCCATGCGCTTTTAGCGTCTCAGCCAGCTCCGGCCAAATTGGCGTATGACGGCGCAGATACTCATCGTGGCAGTGTGCATGCACCTGCATCACAAAGGCTTTACGCAACATCGCTGCGCTCCGCCTGCAGCGCGGCTTGCCACGGCTTAACGTTGAAGCGTTCACCCAGCGCGATCAGCTGCTCAGTGGTGATGCTTTGACGAATGCCGCCCATTGACAGCGCTTTTACCATCACTTCGGAGGATTTCTCCGCCGTATCGATCAGGCCGAAAGTCTCGTCAAGGTTTGGACCCGCGCCAAAGATGCCATGGAACGGCCACATCACAATGCTGTGATTTGCCATTGCGTCTGCCGTTGCCTGACCAATTCCATCGGTGCCGGGCACCATCCACGGCAGAATACCTACGCCATCCGGGAACACCACCAGACATTCGGTGCTGCCTTCCCATAACAGGCGTGTGAAGCGTGCGGAATCCAGATCGACCACATAGCTCAGCGCCATAAAGTTGGTGGCGTGGCAATGCATGATGACGCGATCAATGCCGTTTGAGACCTGCTTGCGCACGCTGTGCGACTGGAAGTGAGCTGCCAACTCTGATGTTGGCAGGCCACCGTTACTCAAACCCCAATGGATTTTGTATGACAAGCCTTTGTCATCCACCTGCAGCAGCGCCAGACAGTCGGCCGGGTCGAGCTGAACGTTACGGAAAAACTTCCCCGACCCGGTGACCAGGAACCAATCATTGGCCAGCGCTGGAGCAGGTTTGGTCAGCTCAATACAGCGCGGCTCGGCATAGAAATCACCGGCGAAATCATTAACTTCTTCCGGCAGTAAACGTAAGCTGACGTTGCCGCCATTACGCTCATCCCAGCCTTTCAACCACATGTCGCTGGTCGCTTTAACCATTCCCTGAACAAAAGCGGAAAAGAGGATATTTTGCATGGTGTGTACCTTAACGTTGACGCAGTGTTTGTTGTTCATAATGACGGACTTCGCTCAGCCAGCTGGCATCAGCAGGGACATCGTGGCGCAGACACCAGGCTTCCCACACCGCTTGCCACGGCAACGATTTTTGTTCTTCCAGCATCGCCAGGCGGCCGGTGTAATCCCCTTCGTTCTCCAGCTTGCGTAACTGGTCGGTAGGTTCCAGCAGAGCACGCAGCAGCGCTTTTTTGGCATTGCGTGTCCCAATTACCCACGCCGCGATGCGGTTGATCGACGCATCGAAGAAGTCGAGACCGATGTGCACCTTGTCGAACAATTTGTGGCGCGCGATCTCGGTAGCGATGGCCTGGGTTTCATCGTCGAGAATCACCACGTGATCGCTGTCCCAGCGCACCGGACGGCTTACGTGCAGCAGCAGGCGCGGCACATAGAGCATGGCCGTGGAAATTTTGTCGGAAATCACTTCGGTTGGATGGAAGTGGCCGGCGTCCAGAGTCAGCGCGGTCTGGCGGCTGCTGGCATAACCCAGGCAGAATTCATTGGAACCCACGGTGTAGCTCTCTGCGCCGATGCCAAACAGTTTGCTCTCTACCGCATCAATGTGGTGCGCAGGATTGAGTTTTTCACTGATCACTTCATCAAGCGCACTCGCCAGGCGTTGACGCGGTCCTAAACGATCGACGGTGAGATCTTTCATTCCGTCCGGCACCCAGATATTCATAACGGATGCGGTACCCAGTTGCTCACCAAAGTGTGCAGAGATACGACGGCTGGCCTTGCAGTGATCGATCCAGAACTGACGAATCCCTTTGTCGGCGTGTGACAAGGTAAAGCCATCGGCGCTCAGCGGATGGGAGAAACAGCTTGGATTAAAATCGAGGCCCAGCTTGTGCGTTTTGGCCCATTCCACCCAGTTGCTGAAGTGTTTCGGTTCAATCGCATCACGGTCGACCGGCTTATCGCTCTCCAGATAAATCGCATGCAGGTTGAGGCGTTTAGCACCCGGAATGAGTGACATCGCTTTTTCAACATCAGAGCGCAGCTCATCAGCATTACGGGCGCGTCCCGGATAGTTGCCGGTAGCCTGAATACCGCCGGTCAGTTCACCGTTCGGATTTTCGAAGCCGCGCACGTCATCACCTTGCCAGCAGTGCATCGAGACCGGAATGCCATCCAGCTGCGCCATTACCTGTTCCACATCCACACCGATGGCGGCGTAACGTTGTTTGGCCAGTTCGAAGGCCTGTTCAATCAGCTTAGTCATATGCAAGTTCCTTAGCAGGTTGGCTGAGCGCGGCAAAGCGTGCCTGATGGGCAGCGAAGGCGCTGTTGTTCAACGGTTCAAATTTTTCTAACGGGAAGTTTTGGCTAATGCAGCGGCGTAAATCGCTGACGTCACGCAGTTCGCCCAAAGCAATGAGCTGGCAGCCGACGTTGCCGAGCGTCGAGGCTTCAATCGGCCCCGCCAATACCGGCAGCTGACAGGCATCGGCACACAATTGATTTAACAGCGGGTTCTGACTGCCGCCGCCCACCACATGCAGTTGACGCAGCGGTGCCGCGCGCAGTGTGCCGAGTTCGCCAATAACCTGGCGATAGAGTAAGGCCAGACTGTCGAAGATGGTGCGAGCCAGCGCAGCCGGCGTCTGCGGTACGGGCATGTTCTGTTCGGCGCAGGCGTTTTGAATCTCCTGAACCATGCTGTCTGGATTGATAAAACGGCTGTGATTGGGGTTAACCAGCGTACGACAGGCGGGCTCTTTTGCGGCTTCTTTGATCAGCGAACAGAGATCGGTAATTTGCAGCTCAGTGCAGACACGTTGCAGCAGCCACAAACCCATAATGTTTTTCAGAACGCGATAGCCTTCTGCTCCACCTTCATTGGTTACGTTGGCATTGAGCGCCGCCGTGCTGACACAAGGCTGCAAGCTCTCAATCCCCATCAGTGACCAGGTTCCCGAGCTGAGATAAGCGGCATCATCCTGCATTAACGGGGTGGCCAAAACCGCGCTCGCCGTATCGTGAGTCGCAACCGCGATCACCGGAACGTGGTTGCCGCTGGCGCTGGTCCAGTTACCGACAGTGTTACCTGGCGATGTGGGTTTGCCGAACCACTTAGCCGGCACGCCAGCCCACGCAAGCAAATCGCTGTCCCATTCGCCGCTGTGAATATTGAGCAGTTGTGTGGTGGTGGCGTTGGTGTATTCCCAGTTCATCTGGCCGGTAAGGCGATAGTGCAGATAGTCAGGAATCATCAGCGCATACTGCACTTTTTCCTGCCAATCTGGTTGCTGCTGATGCAGTGCGTGCAGTTGATAAAGGGTGTTGAACGGTAAGAATTGAATGCCTGTGCGCTGATAGATTGCACCTTTGCCGAGATCGTTAATGGCCTGAGCCATGTGCCCTTCTGTGCGCTTATCGCGATAACTTACCGCCTCGCCGACGCGTTCACCGTTGGCATCCAGCAGCACCAAATCGACGCCCCAGGTATCTATGCCAATGCTGTCCGGCACAATGCCGTCATCATCAAGCTGGGCCAGCCCTAAACGAATCTCCTGCTCCAGTCGATCCAAATCCCAACAATCATAATCTGCACGGCGCACACGCTGATTGGTGAAGCGACGCACTTCGCGCAGGCTGATCTGCTGATTCGCTGAACTCCATTGTGCGAGCATCACGCGCCCGCTGGATGCGCCTAAATCAATGGCAACAATGTTACGCATACTCATGGCGTGTTCTTCCTGTAATGAGATGCCTACAGATTAGAAATCTCCGCTTTTTGCCACCTTCCCCTTACTGCCAGTGCGTAATAGTCACTGGCAGGCTGACAAAGAAGTTCGTGAGAAAGCTCACAGAACCACACAAGTGGCGAGATGTGAGCCTTGCCGCATTTCTGTCAATCGCCGGTGAGATCTTGAAAAATTAGCCATTTTCCTGCGTCACTAAGATGAAAATTCAAGGTAAGGTGCGGGGCGCCTGCGTAGACTCGGCAACGGTTGAGTTAATTAAGAGGCGAATCATGACCGTTCTACATAGCGCAGATTTCTTCCCTGAAGGGAATTACGCCATCGCCATCGAGCCGCGCGTGCCGCAGCAGGCATTTCCGGAGCACCATCATGATTTCCATGAAATTGTGTTGGTGGAACACGGTTCTGGCATTCATGTGTTTAACGGTCAGCCACAAGCTTTATCCGCAGGATGCGTGTGCTTTGTGCGCGATCACGATCGTCATCTTTATGAGCAAACGGAAAATTTGTGTCTGACCAACGTGTTGTATCGCAGTCCGGCGTCATTCCGTTTTCTCTCGGGTTTGCAGGCGCTCCTGCCGCGCGAAGAAGAGGATCACTACGCGTCGCACTGGCGCATCAATCACAAGGTGATGGCGCAGGCGCTGCAAATCGTTACGCAGATGAAGCAGCAAGATGTGTGGTCGCTGGAACGTCACGCACATCAGGAGCAACTTTTTCTGCAACTGCTGGTGTTGTTGCGCGAAGCGGCTCACAACGATCAATCACAGGATCAGGAAGCACGCTTACATCGGTTGCTCGACTGGCTCAATGAGCACTACAGTGAAGAGATTGTGTGGGATGCATTAGCCGATCGTTTTTCATTGTCGCTGCGCACTCTGCACCGCCAGATGAAGCAGCAAACCGGTAATACACCGCAGCGTTACCTTAATCGGCTTCGCCTGTTACAGGCGCGGCATTTACTGCGTCATAGCGATATGCGCATAACAGACATCGCCTACCAGTGTGGATTTGGTGACAGCAACCACTTCTCCACGCTGTTCCGGCGGGAATTTGGCTGTGCGCCCAGAGCGGAGCGCCAGCAGATGCTATAACTGGAGCGTTTCCTCATGTCGCTGATCTTAACGCGCGAAGACTATTTTCCGGCCACCAATCTGCCGATTGCGGTGGCCGAGCGCATGCCGCAGCCCTCCTTCCCTCCGCACCGTCATGAATTCAGTGAAATCGTTATCGTCTGGCGCGGTAACGGCCTGCATGTGTTGAACGATCGTCCATGGTTGATAACCTGCGGCGACGTTTTTTACATTCACGATAACGACTGCCACAGTTATGACAGCGTCAACGATCTGGCGCTGGATAACATTCTTTACTGCCGCGATCGCTTTCGCCTTGGCCTTGACTGGAACCAGTTGCTGCCGCCGCAAGAAGAGGATTCGCCAGGCTGCTGGCGTTTAACCACGCGCGGGATGGCGTTAGCGCGCGGCGTGATTAGCCAGTTGGAGCGCGAAAGCCGCAAAAGTGATTCGCTATCAATTCAACTCTCTGAAGCGCTGTTTTTGCAACTCGCGCTGATTTTACGCCGTCACGGCTATGCTGCCGATCGACCCTGGGCATTACCTGAGGGTGAACAATTGGATCTGCTGATGTCGGCGCTGCAAGGTGCCATCAGCCGTCCATTCGATTTGGCGGTGTTCTGCCAGCAGAATCAGTTAAGCGAGCGTGCGTTGAAGCAGCTTTTTCGCCAGCAAACCGGTATGACCGTGGGACACTATCTGCGGCAGCTACAGCTGTGTCAGGCGAAGTATCTGCTGCGGACGCAGGATTGCTTAATCAGTGAAGTGGCCGCGCGTTGCGGCTTCGATGACAGTAACTACTTTTCAGTGGTGTTTACGCGAGAAACTGGTTTAACGCCGAGCGCGTGGCGGCAGCGTTTCCTGCCGCATCGCGAACTCTCAGCTGAGAAAGTGAAAGCCTGACGCGCAGTAGCGGCGTCAGGCTTTACATCAGGCTGCCATGCCTAATCCAACAATGTTGGCAGCAATGATAATCACCACACAACCCAGTGACAGTACGCGAACCGGACGTTGACCCGCCGATTTCCACTCTTTCAGTACCAGACCAACCAAACCACCACACAGCACGTAGAGGCTCATATGCAGCATCCAGCTGATGAAGTCATACTGTGCTGGGATTTTGGCGTGTCCCCAGGCGTAGAAGAAGAACTGCAAATACCACATGGTGCCGCCCAGCACAGCAAACGCGATATTGGCCAGCAGCATTGGTTTGGCGACGGAGAAATCACGGCGTACAGAAATATCGGTTTTTACCGCCAGACGGATAAAGCAGTAAGCCAGATTGATTAACGCACCACCGCCCATAATCACCACATAGCTTGGCAACGCAACATAGAGTGGATTGATACCCAGATTGGCTGCAGCTTCATGCATCGGCTTGGCGGCATCCATCGCAAACGACATGCCGGCCGAGAAGATGCCGCACATCACGGCCAGAATCAGCCCTTTTTTCAGGTTGAACTCTTCGGCATTGATGCCCAGCGCCCGCTCTTTTAATAGACCGGCACGCGATACAATCCCCACGCCGATCAGCGCAACTAACACGCCGAGCAGCGTCATGCGTCCGCCGGGTGAGCTGAACAGCTCGACAAAGCGGCCTTGTAGTAGCGGCGTCATCAGGGTTCCCACCACTAACGTGATACCGATGGCAATACCAATGCCCATCGACATCCCGAGGTAGCGCATGGTCAAACCATAGTTGATGTTACCGATGCCCCACATGGCACCAAACAGAAATACCGGCATCAGTTGAGAGAAACTAAAGCTGCCGTAATACGCCCAGAAGTTCGGCAGTAATACCGCACTGACTGCCCAGGGAAGAATCAGCCACGACATAACGCCGCCTACCGACCACATCGTTTCCCAGGACCACTTTTTCACCTGCTTAAATGGAGCATAAAAACAGGCGGCACTGGCGGCACCCACCAGATGCCAGAAAATACCTGCAATGATGGCACTGTTCATTGTTATTCCTTCGTAAGGTTGAGGCCAACAGGAAACCGGCGGTTTCCCGATTACCGGCAGTCTACGGTGGGCAGCTTTTCGTCAGCCTTTGGATGGCTGCCGGAAAGCGGAGGTTGCTGGCAAAATTCGGTGGGTCGTCAACATAAGGATCACAAAATCGCATTCGCAGGCAGGTCACGGGGTGATTTTTATAAGTGGCTTATTCTTCAACATATTTTTCTATTATGCTGTGCCGATCAGCACAGTTTTTGATTCACTGCCACTGCAACAGTTAACATGGCAGTCACACAAAGCCGCGTACCAGACTTTCCCCGCAGGCGTTTAATCCGTATAACGTTGGGAAAATCATCAGGACGAAGGATTGAGATGAATACCAAAAGATTGCGGCTGTTGCTGTCACAATCGGTGAGCCGCGTGATGCTGGATGACATCCGGGCCATCGTGCCGGCGCAGGCGCTGAACGTCTTTATTAATGGATTAGATGAAGCACATTACGCCACGCTGGATTGCGTGCAGAGCGAGGAGAATTGCGCCCTGCTGGCTTCGGTGATTGTGGTGTGGCGACAGCTGGGTCACGTTCATGCGATTCATTATCAGAAAGGTGAGCATCTGCGTCAGGTTGACGACGCCACGCAATTCCAGCTGTTCAGTATGATGAAAACCCATCGCGCGATCGTGCAGATCGCTTAACTCTCGGGATGACTATGAAAATTGGACTGCTTTTCCCTATTGCCATCATCATTGCTGGCGTCAGTTTTTTGGCGTGGTTTATTGTCAGCGGCGCGGCGATGCCAGGTTCCTGACATTTTTTAACATACCTTAAATCACTACTAAGCCGCTGAAAGCGCGGCATTTCGCCAGGAATGCTGCGTCTGTCGTGTTGTTCTTCCCTTCTTTGCCATCCCTCAAGTTGCATTGGCAATAGCAAAAAGGTGCTATGCCCTGATCTGTTTCACTCTGCAATTCACAAATCTTTAACGAAACCGATCGCGGAGAACCTGCACATGACAACACACCATCAACATTATATTAATGGCGCGTTTGTTGCCGATCAGAACGACAAGTGGATAGAAGTGATTAACCCGGCAACTGAGGCATTACTTTCGCGCGTGCCGGAAGGCAGTAAACACGACGCCGCGCAGGCCATCGACGCTGCTGAAGTGGCGCAGCCGGATTGGGAAGCGCTCCCCGCCGTTGAACGCGGCAACTGGCTGCGCAAAATTGCCGCTGCTATTCGTCAGCGTGAACCAGAACTGACCGCCACTATCGTCGCCGAAGGCGGAAAAACCCAGGGTCTGGCGCAAACTGAAGTACTGTTTACCGCTGATTATCTTGAGTACATGGCCGAATGGGCACGCCGTTATGATGGCGAGATCGTTAATAGCGATCGTCCCAACGAAAACATCTTTGTGTTCAGGAAAGCGATTGGCGTCACCACCGGCATTCTGCCGTGGAACTTCCCCTTCTTCCTGATTGCACGTAAAGCCGCGCCCGCGCTGGTAACCGGCAATACCATTGTTATCAAGCCAAGTGAGCTGACGCCTAACAATGCGGCGATTTTTGCGCACATCATCCATGAAATTGGTCTGCCAAAAGGCGTGATCAACTTTGTTTACGGCTATGGGCCGGAGATTGGTCAGGAGCTGGCAGGCAACCCGAAAGTCGGCCTGGTCAGTCTGACCGGCAGCGTCAACGCCGGTATCGCCACCATGGAAGCTGCAGCGAAAAATGTCACCAAAGTATCACTGGAGCTGGGCGGAAAAGCGCCGGCCATCGTCATGGATGATGCCGATCTCGATCTGGCGGTTAAAGCGATTGTTAGCTCTCGCGTGATCAACACCGGACAGGTGTGTAACTGTGCTGAGCGCGTTTACGTGCAGGAAGGCATCTACGATCGCTTTATCAGTGCGCTGACTGCCGCCATGCAGCAGGTGAAATTGGGTAATCCGGCCGAGCAAAACGATATCGATATGGGCCCGCTAATTACTGCGGCCGCGCTGGAACGCGTTGAGCAGAAAGTGGCGAACGCGGTCGCGGATGGCGGCAAAGTAGTGCTGGGCGGGAAGCGTGCAGGCAGCAAAGGCTTCTATTTTGAGCCAACCATTATCACGGGCGTGCGTCAGGATATGGAGATCATGCAGCAGGAGATTTTTGGTCCGGTGCTGCCAGTAATGACCTTTAAAACCCTTGATGAAGCCATAGCGCTGGCGAATGACTGTGAATATGGTCTGACCTCATCGATTTACACTCAGAACCTCAACTCCGCGATGGTTGCCCTGCGTAAGTTAAAGTTTGGTGAAACCTATATCAACCGCGAGAACTTCGAAGCGATGCAAGGCTTCCATGCGGGCTGGCGTAAATCGGGCATTGGCGGCGCTGATGGCCGTCACGGTTTGGAAGAGTTCTTGCAGACGCACGTGGCGTATTTGCAGTTCTCGTAGATAGTGATCTCCAGAAGCCATGAACAGCGAAATGCTTGTTAGTAAGAAAGCATTTTTCTTCAGGATTGCTATTCGTGCGGGCACTGACACATCTGCTGCGTCACGGGCCGTCCTCGCGCCGCTAACGCGGTACCTTCGGCTTCCACGTTGTGCCAACGGACCGTTCGCGGATCGGCCATCCATGGCCGGCCCCGAACTGCCTCACGCATCCCTGCGTGAGGCTCCTGGCCCAACGTAAAAGCCTCAGCGCTGCGAATAGCCCTTTTGCCGCAGCAGACGCGCCAGCGCCTCTGGCAAATGAGCCCTTTTCAATAATACGCACTGAAGTTGATGAGCAGGCCGGGGCCGCTTTTGGGCCGGCAATCCGCAGCGCTGAACGAAGCGAGGAAGCCAGGAGAGCCCGCAGGACGCGGGCGAAAGGCGGAGCCGGGACAAGGACGTCCCGTCTCCGCCGGTCCGTCAGGCAGACGAGTGAAGTGAAGGTACCGCGCTAGCGGCGCGAGGACCGCCGGCCCAAAAGTGGCCCCGGCCAGCACACTCGCCGTTGCCTTAGCTGACAAGCATTACGCCATAAGTGGCGACCTGTAACCCTGAAACCTTTATAAAACCCGCTTCTGGCTGCGCAGCAGCGCCAGGCCGCTTAACACCGACATCGCCATCAGATAATAACCGGGCGCCAGACTGGTGCCGGTCACGCTAATCAACAGTGTACAAATCAGCGGGGCAAAGCCACCAAACACCGTAACCGCCACGTTATAGCTGATCGCCATGCCGCTGGCGCGCGTACCCATCGGGAACAGATCCGCCATCACCGACGGCACCGTTGAGAAGTAGATCGACTTCAGCAGCGCCATCCAGCACACCAGCAAAATCAACGTAGTCGGCGTGGTGTGATCAACCACCAGCTTAAACGCCGGATAGATGGTGACGATCAGCAAAACCAACGATCCCCACATCAGCGGCACGCGCCCCACCCGCTCGGCCCATAACCCCATAATGGGCGTGACCACCGTCAGAATAACGCCCGCCAACAAGGTAGCAGTAAACGCCACGCTGCCCGACAGGTGCAGATTTTTGGTAGCGTAAGTCGGCACATAGTTCAGCATGTAGTTCACCGCAGTCGAAATCACCATTAGGCCGATCGCCAACAGCATCAACTCCTTCTGGCGACCAAACAGACTTTTCAGCGGTGCGGCTTCCGGTTTGTGCTCAGCAAAGCTCGCCGGTTCATGTACGTGACGTCGGATATAGATCCCCAGCGGGCCAATCAGCAGGCCGAAGGCGAAGGGAATACGCCATCCCCAATCCTGAATCTGGCTTTCGCTGAGAATCTGCGTCAGTCCGAGTCCAAATGCCGACGCCATCAACGTACTGGCGCCCTGCGTGGCGAACTGCCAGCTGGCGATAAAGGCTTTGCGCTCCGGGAAGTGTTCAACCAGGAACGCCGTCGAGCTGCCAAATTCGCCCCCGGCGGAGAAACCCTGCACCAGACGCGCCAGCAAAATCAGCAGCGGTGCCATCAGGCCAATGCTGCTGTAGCTCGGCATAAAGGTGATGACCGCGCCGCCGAGCATCATCAGGTTGATCGATAACAGCAGCGCTTTTTTTCGACCGTGACGATCGGCATAGTTGCCCAGCACAATCGCGCCCAGCGGACGAATCAGGAATGACACACCAAAACTGCCAAAGGTCAGCAACATTGAAACCGACGGATCGCTGGTAGGAAAGAAAGCATGCGCAATGTAGCTGGCAAAAAAGCCGTACACGGCGATATCAAACCACTCCAGCGCGTTACCGATACAGGTCGCGAACAGCGTTTTGTGCAGATTGGGCTTCGCTGCGTTCAACGGCATCGTGGTATTTAATGTACTCATTGGCCACCTCCAACGTGCGCACGATGCTGCGCCACCAGTTCCGTTCCCTGCTCGCCGAGATCCCACAGCAGACGCGTCATAATCTGCAAACCTTCGCGGGCAATCGATTTCAACATATGCTCATTGACGCCATGCTGGCCGCAAGCTGGATACGAGTGCGGCACCCATAAGGTTGGCAAACCGAGAATGTCAGAGAACACGTCATTGGGCAGCGAACCGCCGAGGTTAGGCAGCAGCGCCGGTTTCTTGCCGCTGGTTTCCGCCATGCTGGTCAGCACCCAGTTGACCAGCGGATCGGTGGGATCAAGGCGTGTCGCGGGCGATCCGCGCATAAACTCCACGTCAACATAGCCAAAACCGTGCTGATGCAGATGGGCGCGCACATGCTGGGCGAGATTTTCCCAGTCGGTACCCACCACAAAACGCAGCTGACACACGGCGGTGGCGCTGCCCGGAATAGCATTCATTGGACGCGCCGGATTGCCGGTGAGAAACGACAACACTTCCAGCGTGTTCCAGCCATACAGGCGTTCGGTTGGCGTCAGTCCCGGCTCGCCCCAGTTCACGTCGATATCGGGATCGCCCGGCATGCCGCCCACATCGATATCGCCGAGAATATCGCGCACCTGCGGCGTCAAAGAGTTGGGTTTCAGCGCCTCAACCTGCAACACGCCCTGCGCGTTGACCAGCGAGGCGATGGCGTTGGCCAACTGCGTACCCGGATTGCTCAACAATCCGCCCCAGTTGCCGGAGTGATAGGCGTTGTCACGCGCGTTAACGGTCAAACGGAAATTAACCGCGCCGCGTGAGCCCAGGAACAGCGTTGGACGAACTGCATTGAGGCGCGGACCGTCTGAAGCAATAAACAGATCGGCTTGCAGCAGTTCGCCATGCTGCTGGCACAACTGCGCCAGCCCTGGCGAGCTGATCTCTTCACCCATCTCAAACAGTATTTTGCAGTTAAAGCCCAGGCTGCTGCCGCGCAACGCAAACACCTGCTCCAGCGCCGCCAGATTAACGCAGTGCTGGCCCTTATTATCCGCGCTGCCACGCGCATACCAGCGATCGCCCTCTTCAACCATCTGCCATGGTGATAAGCCGTCGCGCCAGTTTTCATCATCACCAAACACCACATCGCCGTGACCATAGCTGAGCAAGGTTGGCAGCATGGGATCTTCAATGCGTACCGCCACGAGGAACGGTCGATTAGCGGCTTCCGGGTTGTCGATGAAATGCAACGTGAAGCCCAGAGCGATCAGCTGCGGACCGATCTCATCCTGCAAATAGCGCTGTAATTCGTTGTCACGATCGTCGCGCTGGCTTTCGGTACGTTGCGCCACGCGACGCGCCAAAATTCGTTGAAACTCCCCGCTGTCAAAATAAGCGGTGGCTTGTTGAACCGCCTGTTGTGCTGTCATGTTTGCCCTGTCTTTTATTGTTTTGTCGTTAAGGCATCTTTGCGGAAACACTGCTTTGCCACAATTATCAATTTATCGAGTAAGATTTGCTTTTATAGCAAAGCTAGCCTGCCCGATTTCGAGGCATGCACCACCATGAGGCATCCGCATGTTAAGCAGTGAAATCCGCTATTTTCTCGCCGTCGCTAATACTGGCTCGCTCAGCGCCGCCAGCGAACAGCTGTTTGTGGCGGTGTCGGCGATCAGCCGGCAAATTCAGCGGCTGGAAAATCAGGTTGGCGTGCCGCTGTTTGCGCGTCACGCGCGCGGCATGGTGTTGAACGAAGCGGGGGAAATCTTTGCACATCACGTACGTAAGAATCTGCTGGATATGGAGTATGCGCTGGCGGAAATTAAGGGACTGAAAGCGGTGCGCCGCACGTTGATTCGCGTGGCCTGCACCGATGGGCTGGCGTTTACGCTGCTACCTCGTTTAATCGCAGATTTTCGCAATGACAATCCGGGCGTGCTGTTTGATGTGAAAGTCGCCAGCACGCAAGGCGTGGCGGAAGCGCTGCGCAACGGCGAGTGTGACGTGGCGCTGCAATTTAGTCTTCACGCTGAGCGCGGTGTGGAAGTGATGGGTTCATGGCCGGCACCGGTATTAATCGTGATGCACCAAACGCATCCGCTGGCCAACGCGCCGCAGGTCACGCTCGCCGATCTCAGTCACTATCCGCTGGCCTTGCCGCAGCAAAACACCACCGTGCGGCAACTGTTTGAGCTCGCCAGCCATATGAACGGCAGCCTGGTTGAGCCGGTGATGACCTGCGATACCTTTTCGATGTTGTTTCAATTCCTGCTGCGCACGCCGCAGGCGGTGACAATTTGCAGCGCCTTTACCGTGCTGCAGGAAGCGGAAACGCACGGTTTGATTTTGCGCTCGGTAGGCATCGATCAGCTGAGCCAGCGCACCTTGCAGCTGCAGACGCAATCAGGGCGACCTCGCAGTGCCGCCCTGAATGTGTTTCTCACCTTTTTGCTGCAACAGCTGGATGCGTTAGAGGAACCGCTGCGCCAGCGCTGGAAGCCGTGACTCAGTTCTTGATATCCACCGGGTAGAAGATGTGTTTACCGAACGGATCGACCTGATAACCACTCACCGATTTGCGTACCGGCTCGAAAATGGTTGAGTGAGCAATCATCACCGCTGGCATTTGGTCATGCATAATCTGCTGCGCTTGCTGATACAGCGCCACGCGTTTGTCGTGATTTTGCTCGGCGCGCGCTTCGGTAATGATCTTCTCAAACGGCTGATAACACCATTTTGACGAGTTGGAGCCGCCATTCGCCGAGGTGCAGCTGTAAAGCGGACCGAAGAAGTTATCCGGATCGCCGGTCGCCGTGGTCCAGCCCATCAGCGCCGCCTGATGCTCACCGCCTTTCACGCGCTTGAGGTATTCGCCCCACTCATAACTGACGATATTGGCTTTGATACCCACGTTGGCCCAGTCCGCCTGAATCATCTCCGCCATTCGTCGCGCGTTTGGATTATACGGTCGCTGTACCGGCATCGCCCACAGGGCGATTTCGGTGCCTGGCTTAATCCCCGCCTCCTGCAGCAGCGCTTTGGCTTTCTGCGGATCGTAGTCGTAATCCTTCAGATCTTTATCCGCACTCCACACGTCCGGCGGCAGGATGTTTTTCGCTACCGTGCCAGTACCTTTGAAGATGGCATCAATGATCGCCTGCTTATTGATCGCCATCGCCAGCGCCTGACGCACCTTGACGTTATCCAGCGGTGCTTTGGTGGTGTTGAACGACAGGAAACCGGTATTCAGGCCTGATTTCTGTTCCAGCGTTAAATCGGGATTGGTGCGCATCTTCTCCAGATCGGCCGGATTGGGGAACGGCATAATCTGGCATTCATTTTTCTCCAGCTTGGCATAACGCACCGAGGCGTCCGGCGTGATCGAGAAGACAATACGATCGAGCTTCGCCTTGCCCTGCCAGTATTCCGGGAAGGCTTTATAGAGAATGCGCGAATCTTTTTGATACTGCACCAGCTCAAACGGCCCGGTGCCAATCGGCTCCATATCGACCTTCTCCGGCGTGCCGGCTTTCAACATCTGGTCGGCGTATTCAGCCGAATGGATCGAGGCAAAATACCAGGCTAAGTCGGCGAGGAATGGCGCTTCAGCGTGAGCTAGGGTGATGCGCACGGTATTGTCATCGACCTTCTCAATGCTGGTGATCAGCTTCGCCAGCTCGAGGCTCTCGAAGTTGGCATAGTTACCGCCGGAGACATTGTGGTAGGGGTTTTTGGCATCCATCTGGCGCATAAACGAGAAGATTACGTCGTCGGCGTTAAAATCGCGCGACGGCTTAAATAGCTTGTTGCTCTGGAATTTCACCCCTTTGCGCAGATGGAAGGTGTAGACCTTACCATCCGGGCTGATATCCCAGCTCTCGGCAAGGCTCGGCACCAGTTCGGTGGTGCCGGGCGTGAAGTCCACCAGGCGGTTGAAAATCGGTACCGCGCTGGCATCGACGCTGGTTCCCGACGTGTACAACTGCGGGTTAAAGTTCTCTGGCGATCCTTCTGAACAGTACACCAGCGTTTTTGCCGAAACCCCGCCCGCGACCGCCAAGCCGATTGCAGTGAGAGTGAGATTTGCCATCATTTTTTTCATCATGATCCTCGCTTTTTATTGACTTCCATGAGTCTGCTTCGTTATGTAATGTTCATCTGATTAATAAATAACATGATTTAACCAGCACGCGTACTACAGACGCCGCAATGCTAATAAGGAATTGTGATGACAGACCAACTTGCCAGCCAATTGACCCAGCGTTTCTACCGTTATCTGGCGGTTTCCAGCCAGAGCGATGCCAAATCAACCACGCTGCCGAGTACGCCGTCCCAACATGCGATGGCAGAGTTACTGGCCAAGGAGCTGGACGAATTGGGTTTACAGGATATCGTGATTGACCAGCACGCCACGGTCACTGCGGTGAAACCCGGTAATCGCCCTGATGCGCCGCGTATCGGTTTTATCACCCATATTGATACCGTGGATGTTGGCCTGTCGCCGGATATCCACCCGCAAACCCTCAGGTTCACCGGGGAAGATCTGTGCCTTAACAGCACGCAGGACATCTGGCTGCGCGTGGCGGAACATCCGGAGATCAAACCTTATCTCGGGCAGGAGATTATCTTTAGCGACGGCACCAGCGTGCTGGGCGCCGATAACAAAGCAGCGGTGACGGTGGTGATGACGTTGCTGGAGAACCTGCGCGGCGATCACGGTGATATCGTGGTGGCGTTTGTGCCCGATGAAGAGATTGGCCTGCGTGGCGCAAAAGCACTGGATCTGGAGCAGCGCTTTAACGTCGATTTCGCCTGGACTATCGACTGCTGCGAGCTGGGTGAAGTGGTGTATGAAAACTTCAATGCCGCCGCCGCTGAGCTGGTGTTTACCGGCGTGCCGGCGCATCCGATGTCGGGCAAAGGCGTATTGGTCAATCCGCTACTGATGGCGCATGACTTCATCTCCCGCTTCGATCGCTTAAAAACCCCCGAACATACCGAAGGCCGCGAAGGTTATATCTGGTTCAACGATATGAATGCCAACGCCAGCCGCGCGGTGTTGAAAGCCTCGATTCGTGATTTCGATTTGCAGGGTTTTGATGCGAAGAAACAGCAACTGGTGGAAGTGGCCGATGAAATCGCCGCGCGTTATCCCACCGGCCATGTAGCGCTGACGATTAACGATACTTACAGCAATATCAGTAATGCAATTGGTGAAGATCGTCGTGCGATTGACCTGATTTTTGCCGCGTTAGAGCAAGTGGGCGTGGAACCCAAGGTGATCCCGATGCGCGGCGGCACCGACGGTGCAGCGCTGTCAGCGAAAGGGCTGCTGACGCCGAACTTCTTCACCGGCGCGCACAACTTCCATTCGCGTTTTGAGTTTTTGCCGGTTCCCTCGTTTGTGAAGTCGTATCAGGTGGCAGAAGCGTTGTGTTATTTAGCCGCGAAATAAAAAAAGGTCGCCATTCATGGCGACCTTTTTTAGGTTATTTGCTCGCTGAAACATCAATCCCAGGGAAGAATTTCGCCGCCAGCTTAGTGACGGTGCCATCGGCTTGCACCTTGGTGATTGCCGCATCCAGCTCTTGTTTCAATTTGTCATCGCCTTTACGCAGACCAAAACCGATACCGGTGCCGAGAATGGTGTCATCTTCTACCGGCTTGCCGGCAAAGGCGAAACCTTTACCCTGCGGCTTTTCGAGGAAGCCCGATTGACCGGCAGCTGACATCACCAGCGTGCCGTCAAGACGACCGGCAACCATGTCGTTGTAAACCTGGTTCTGATCCTGATAAGAGGTCACCGTAACGCCCTGCGCTTCCCAGTGTTTCTTGGCATAGGTTTCCTGGATCGAACCCTGCAGCACCCCGATGTTTTTCCCTTTCAGTGATTCGGCGGTTGGCAGCAGCTTCTCGCCCTCTTTCACGATTAACATGGTCGGAATGCGGTAGATCGGCTTAGTGAAGTCGATGCTTTTCGCCCGCGCTTCGGTGATGTTCATTGCGGAGTTAATGGCATCAAATTTTTTCGCCTGCAGCGCCGGAATCAACGCATCAAAGCTGCTTTCCACCCACTTACAGTCGAAGTTGCCTACCTGACAAATCGCTTTACCCAGTTCGATATCGAAACCTTCCAGTTCGCCCTGCGCGTTGCGGCTCTCAAAGGGCGGATACTGCGATTCCAGACCATAGCGTAAGGTTTCCTGCGCCAGCGCGTGCGCCGAAGTCAGCATGCCCAAAGCGACAAACAGTGCGTTCAATTTTTTCATTATATTTACCCCTAAGTTACCCTTTGACCTGGCAGAGCGCTTCTGCACCGGCCTGAAGTGTTGCGTCGTCTTTTGCGAATGACAGGCGAATTAATTTATTGTCAGTGCCGTCCATATAAAACGCCGACAGCGGAATGGTGGCCACACCGTGATCGACGATGAGACGTTTTACCATTTCGCTATCACTTTCGTCACTGAAATGTCCGTAGCTGGCCAACATAAAGAACGAACCCGCGCTCGGCAGCAGTTTAAACGGCGAATCCTCCATCAAGGTCAGCAGGCGATCGCGCTTCTCCTGATAGAACGGCGACAGCTGCAGATAGTTCTGCGGATTTTGCAGATAGTGAGCAAAACCGACCTGCATCGGCGTATCGGCGGCGTACATCATGAACTGATGGACTTTGACGATCTCTTCCATCAGCGCTGCCGGTGCCAGCGCATAACCCACGCGCCAGCCGGTGACATGGAAGGTTTTACCGAAGGAGGAAACCACCACGCTGCGCTGCGCCAGTTCCGGATGCGTTGCCATGCCGCAGTGCTTACGGCCATCAAACAGGATGTGTTCGTAGACTTCGTCAGACAGCACCACAATATCGGTGTTGCGCGTCAACGCGGCTAACTGATCCAGATCCGCAGCTGACAGCACCTGCGCGCTGGGATTGTGCGGCGTATTGATAATGATCATGCGGGTGCGCGGCGTAATGGTGGCGCGCAGTTCCTCCCAATTGATGGCGAAATCCGGCACCTGCAACTTCAGGCCAATTGGCGTAGCGCCCTGCAGACGGACCACCGGCGCGTAGCTGTCAAAAGCCGGTTCGAAGAAGATCACTTCATCGCCTGCGTGGACCAGCGCGGAAATCGCCATGTAAATGCCCTGGCTGGCGCTGCCGGTGATCAGCACTTCGCTGCCGGCATCATAGTGCTGGCCATACAGCGTGTGAACTTTCTCCGCCAGCGCTTCACGCAGCGACGGCAGGCCGGTCATTGAAGCGTATTGGTTATGACCGTCACGCATCGCCTGGCTGACCAGCTCAACCAGCTGGGGATCACACGGGAAGTTGGGTGCGCCTTGCGACAGGTTAATGGCTTTATGCTGCGCCGACAGCTGGCCAATGACGCTAAAAATCGTCGTGCCGACATCGGGCTGTTTGGAAGAGATGTTCACACTGCTGTTCAAGGTCATCGGTGCCTCGTAAGGTTGCATAACCACGTATCGAAAGTAGATTTCTATTCAACGGTGTGCGGCTTGAGTCGACAAGCGAATTGTTGTCATAATAGCCATGATTAAAAATCATAGCTTGAGGTTGTTATGTCCCGCTCTGCTCTGCCGCTCAATGCCATCCACGCGTTTCTGGTCACCGCGCGCCATCTCAATTTGACGCGTGCCGCCAGCGAGCTGTGCATCACCCAAGGCGCGGTGAGCCGTAAAATCGCCACGCTGGAGAGTTGGCTGGGCTTCGCGCTGTTTACCCGCCACGCCCGTGGTCTGCATCTCACCGAACAAGGTGCCGCGCTGCTGCCGGAATTGCAGCAAGGTTTCGCCATGCTGGTGAATGCCACAGAAAAAGCCAGCCGCAGCAACGCCTCGATTCGTCTGAAAGCGCCTACCTGCGCCATGCGCTGGCTGGTGCCGCGTCTGGTGGCGCTGGAACAGCAGCGGCCAGATATTCACGTAGCGTTGACCACCACACTCGATCATGGCTCACAGCTCGATAACTTTGACGCGGCGATTGTGTTTGGCCCGTCGCCAGCCGGTTCGATTTGCCTGTTTGAGGAGCGTTTAACGCCGGTGATGGCCAGCAGCGTCACGCCGCCCACGCAGATTGGCGAACTGGCGAAGTTTACTTTTCTGCATCCCACGCCGGATTCACGCGACTGGCAGCTTTGGCTGGCCGGGCTGGATGCCGCGTTGCCAATGGCGCGCAATCAGCATTTCGCCACCATGGATCTCGCGATCAGCGCTGCGATTCAGGGTTTTGGCGTCACGGTGGCGGATGTCACCTTGGTGCAGAACGATGTGGTGAATGGGCGACTGATTGCGCCGTTTGCCACCAGTGTGGCGACCGGCGCAAGCTACAGCCTGTTACAGCGGGCGGAAAAAGATGCGCCACCGTTCCTGCCGGAACTGGTGGCGTGGTTATCTGAGGTTTAGAACGAGACCCATTCGTCAGAGGCTGATTTCGGCTGTGCGAGGCCTGCGCCGGTCAACACCGGCCGACGCAGCGCGGTTGGCGATACCACGACCTTATTCACAGGCGCGCTGTCCGATAGACGGAATTTCGCCACCGAGGCCTGCAGCTCTTGCGTCTGGCGCTCCAGCGCGCTGGCAGCGGCAGAAACTTCCTCAACCAGCGAGGCGTTCTGCTGGGTGACGCTGTCCATCTCGGTGACGGCGGTACCGACCTGCGAAATCCCTTTGCTCTGCTCTTCTGACGCAGCAGCGATGTGCTTCATGATTTCATTCACATCCTGCACCGACTTAAGAATGTCGTGCATGGTGCTACCCGCGCTGCTCACCAGCGCCGACCCTTTTTCCACGCGCTGCACGGAATCTTCGATCAGTGTGGCGATCTCTTTCGCCGCACCGGCGCTGCGCTGCGCCAGATTGCGCACTTCACTGGCCACCACGGCAAAACCGCGGCCCTGTTCACCGGCGCGTGCGGCTTCTACCGCGGCGTTCAGCGCCAGGATGTTGGTCTGGAAAGCGATACTGTTAATCACGCTCGTGATCTCAGCGATCTTCTTCGAGCTGCCTGAGATGCCTTGCATGGTGGTAACCACTTCGCCCACCAACCGTCCGCCCTGCTGTGCGGTGCCGGTAGCGGTTTCAGCCAGCGAACTGGCCTGACGCGCGTTGTCGGCGTTGAACTTCACGGTGGCAGTTAACTGCTCCATGCTGGCCGCCGTTTGCTCCAGCGCGGCCGCCTGCTCTTCGGTACGCGATGAGAGATCGTTGTTGCCGGAGGAGATCTCCGCTGCGCCGCGATAAATGTTTTCAGTGCCGCTGCGAATCGCGCTTACCGCTTCGCGCAGGCTGTCCTGCATGGCACGCAGCAGCGGCACCAGCTTGCCGACGCAGTTACGGCCAAAATCTTCCACCGGCTGGCTGAGGTCGCCCTGCGCAATAATCGTGAAATGGTTACGGATACGCTCCAGTGGTTTCACCAGCATCGCCACCAGATAGCGATCGGTAAACAGCAAGATAAACAAGCCAATCACCACCGCCACCAGAATAATGACTTTAGTGATGCTGGTGAGCTTATCGACGGTGACGCGCGTCTCATCCAGTTTGCTGCCTGCGGCTTTATTGAAGGCTTCCGCGCTGGCACCAAACGCACGACTAAGTGGCGGCGTGACGTTATTGGCTTGCGCACGATAGGCTTCAAGCGTGCCCTGCTGCGCCAGCGATACCTGCGGTGCGATGCCTTCATCGAGCAGTTTTTGCCAGTTGGCGATGACGCTATTGGCGGTCTCCGCATCCATCGGACCTGGCGCCATGGTTTTAAACTGCGCCAGCAGCGTTTTCATATTGTCGAGCGCTTGTTGCACCGGGGTAAAAGCATCAGCACCGACTGCGCTGCCTGAGGCGCGGCCTTCCATCACGCGAGACAGACGCGTAACGACACGAAAATATTGATCATTTCCTTTGCTTAAAATGGTCATTTGATTGACCAGTTGGCGGTCAATCTCGTTGCCCTCGCCGAGGGCGTTCAGTGAGTGGACGCTAAACAGCCCAACGGCACACCACAGCAGGCAAAACAGCCCAAGAATGGTGAGCAATACGGCGCGGATGGTGAAATTTTTTAAGATACCCATACATAATCCCTTGGTGTGAAACGCGAAGGAGGCCCGATAAAATCGGGCATATTGCGTTTATCGGCATCGGATTGGGAAAATGTAACGGTTTTGTAAGCTAATTAATTGCTTACTGACGCAGGTAAGGAATATGCGCTTTTATGATTTATCAGCAAGATAGGCGATAATTTGCCTTATAAATTGATTTGCCAGATTACACCATTAGCACGCTCATTAAAGCTTAACGTGGCTGCGCATCATCAAACGGAACAAACGCAGCCGTCCACGCATAAAGCGCGCCTTTACCACCGCCTGGGCTTTGCCCTGATCGCCCAGCGCCAGCGTCAGATCGTCGCCCGGTCGCCAGGCTGGCCAATCTACTTCACCCGCTAAGTGCGAGCTGAACTCGCTGGCTTCACGCGCGAAGGTGACCCAATAAGCGCTGACTGTGGAGGCGAACGCTTTATCCTGCTCGCTGTAGCTGCGTTCCGCTGGCGGCGCTAGCGTATCCAGCGTGTTAAAGACATAGGGAATTTCGTTGCCGTGCCATGTTCCGTACGGATAGAGATCGCGCGCATTTTCGGAGACGTAATCGAACCAGTAACGCCATGCGGGCAGGCCGATATTGTGCTGCGCCTGAGCGATGATTAACGGTAACACCGTGAACGCCATATCGCGCGCCACCGCACGTCCCAGCAGCGCATCATCATGAATGTCGTACAGCCACTTCATCAGGCGATAACTGATGCGGTTTTTGCTGCGCATCTGTCGCAATACTGCCGTGGCATCCACGCCAAAATAGTCCAGTACGCTGGCTTCATCGCTGTTGCTGCCGATCATTAACGGAATGCGATGCTGCTTGCCGGAGATAAACGTGGTTAACATCGGTTTCGGCAGTACCGCATCGCCGCTGATGGGCACCGGGCCGAGCGCCAGCGGGCGTTCTAACGGCCAGAATTGTTCGGCCGGTAGCTCGCGCAGCTGCTCGGCGCTGGCATCTTCGGGTAACGCAAAATGCGCCGCGACCTGTAAACCGATCTGTTGTGCCTGCTTTTGCGGGATGTCGGGCAGGCTGTAGGCGCTTTGTACGATGCCCTTGTGAAACAGCGCCTCGGAGAGCGGCGAGCAGCACAGCGATAACACACTACGCGCACCGGAGGATTCACCAAACAGCGTCACGTTATGGCGATCGCCGCCAAAGGCAGGAATGTTGCGCTGAATCCACTGCAAAGCAGCAATTTGATCGAGTAAGGCAAAGTTGTTGATCACGCGCCCGTCGGGGTATTGCGCATCCAGCGCCGGATGAGAGAAAAAACCGAAGTGACCGAGGCGATAATTGAGCGTTACCACCACCACACCTTGCGCCGCCAGCGCTTTACCGCGATAAGGATCAAGATTACCGGCGCCGATGGAAAATCCCCCGCCATGCAACCAGACCATTACCGGCAACGGCCGCGAAGGCTCAACATCCGGCGTCCAGATATTCAGGTAGAGACAATCCTCACTAAAGCGACCGGGATCGCCACCGCCGGCGGCCACGCAATAGTCACGATTTTGCCAACTTGCTGCGCCCCATTCGGTCGCATCACGCACCTCTTGCCACGGCTGGACCGGCTGCGGCGGTCGCCAGCGTAAAGCGCCAGTAGGTGCAGCTGCGTACGGTATTCCTTTAAAGACAAAAAGATCTTCGTCCATCAGGCCTCTGAGTTCCCCTTCTGCGGTCATGATCCTCAGACGTCGTTCATTTTTCATCTCGGCTTCCCTAATAATGCATCGTTCCATTATTTGCAGGCCTTAGACGAATGTCCATGTTCTGAAAGCATTTGCAGATTAAGCCGAAACGCGGCGCGATTCTTTGAACAACTCCATCAAATATTTTGGCTAGCCCCATCGAGGCCATTTGTTTTAAGGTTGCAAGTTAACTTGGCGCGACGGAGAAACACCATGTTTGGTGGCATTAATCAAATGTTCAACCGGATGTGCGATCACCCGGACCTTGGCAAACTGCTTTTGCGCCTGACGTTTGGCGGATTGCTGCTGTTTCATGGGGCGTTCAAAGTGGTGCATGGCGTGGGTTGGATTGCGCACATGCTCGCCGTCAAAGGAATGCCAGGTTTCATCGCTTACGGTGCTTACATCGGGGAAATAGCGGCACCTGTAATGGTGATCATCGGATTTTTGACGCGCCCTGCGGCGTTCATTATTGCGGTGAACATGATTGTTGCGACACTGCTGGTAAAAATGGGCGCTGTCTGGCATCGCACCGACGTCGGTGCGTGGGCGCTAGAGACAGAAGCGCTTTACCTGCTGGGTGCGCTCGCCATTATGTTTTTGGGTGCCGGGAAGTACACGCTGGTGCGTGACGCGCGCTTGCAATAACCACAAGAAAAGCAGCCGGTCTGCTGAATTTCAGACCGGCTGTAACATTTCTCCTCAGGCTACGCCACACCGTTCCAGACTGCGCTGCTGCATCTGCTGGTACAACGCCATTTCATCCTGCACCGCGCAACCTAACGCGCTTTCAAAATCCGCTCGGCTGGCATTCCCCGCGCTGCGTGTTTGCGCCACGTCGCCCAGATTCGACTGGAAAATCCCCGCGGCACTGACCGGCAGAAAATCCTCGTAAACGATCGGTTCGGCACTCAAACGCTCTTCAGCCAGCAACTGCGTCACGCTTTCGCCCGCGCGTGGCGGCAGATGCTCGCCTTTTTCGGTCAGGCGATAGCGGAACCACGCCAGCTGCTGCTCGCGCAAAGACTCTTCGTCGTCGGGGAAATCACCAAACACTTCACTTAGATGTTGCTGGTGATGCTGGTTATCGCTGCCGGTACCGGCTTCGGCCAGCAGACGATCGTAAAGTTCGCGTCCTTTCGGGGTGAGCGCCGCGCCGCGCTGTTCAATCTCACCAAAGCGCGCGGTGTGCGTGCCCGGCGTGCCATCGTTAAAGTGCACCGCTTCTTCCAGCGCTTTGAAGCTGGTCTGGCGCAGCAGAATCGGTACTTTACGCTGCGGCGGGCCTTCAATCAGTGTTTTGGGATCGATGCCGCGCGAAGGCATCAGCGCTTGCACCCGATCAATATCCAGCGTGCGCGGCGTCAAATGGTTGATGTGGCAACCACGGAAACACACCACATCGGCAATCAGACGATGCTGCTGGCTCAGTGCGTAATAAGTGGCGCTGTCTACGGTGGTGTGCGCATGCCAGCGGAAGGTTTCCAGCGCTTCCTGCACGAAAGTGGCGGCATCCGCGGCGTTCAAACCGCCCTGCTGCTGATGCTTAGCGATCAACGCGCGGCAACCTGGCGTAAAGATATCGCGCGCGGCGAGAATTGCAGCGGCCTTCTCGCGCAGCGCCGCATCATCAATCAGTTCCAGACGCAGCAACGAAGTGAAAACGCGGAATGGATTATGGCGCAACGCGCGATCGCTGACCGGACGAAACGCCGTGGAGTGCACCGGCACACCGGCTTGCGACAGGTCGTAATACCCCACCGCTTCCATGCCCATCACGGCGAACATCTGGCGCAACGTGCTGAGTTCATCAGCCTTTCCGACGCGAATCGCACCGTGACGCTCGACGCTCAGGCGACTCAGTTCATCGGCGGCCGACAAGCGGTTTTTTAACTCGGGATTGGCTTCCAGCGTACGTTCATTAACAGCGGTGACCAACTGCGTCAGCGTGCCGTATTGCGGCACTTCCTGCTGATACAGGGTCGACATTGCCTGCGAGAACAGCGTGCGGATGGCATCGCTGCTGAGAAAGTTTGGCATCATCATCACCTTGGGCTAACGGGTTGTTGCTACTGTAGATCAACCCTTTAGCGGCGGGTAACAATTTCGTGGAACTGTGATCGCCTTGTCACTCGGTGAGGTTTGACTGGTCACCAAAGCGACATTTCAGCACCAGCATGATGGTGGTTAACACGGCGGGAATCGCCAGCAGCAGGAAGATCTGACTGAACGTCCAGCCAAGCGTTAACAACTCGGCACCGACAAAGGCGCTAATGATGGCGCCGATGCGCCCTATGCCGTGCATCCAGCTGGAGCCGGTGGCACGCGCATGAGTTGGGTAATAACTGGCGGAGAGCGCATTCATGCCGGTATTGGCGCCGTTAAAACAGAAGCCGCTGCAGAAAGCGATGGCGCTCATTAAGCCGACCTGCGCGGGTGAAAAACCCAGCGCCACAATGGCAATGCCACCGCAGAAATAGATCACCGCCAGCGCCAGGTTGGCGTTGATGCGGTCCATCAACCAACCCGCAAACAGCGAGCCAAGGGTTCCGCCAGCTTGATACATCGCCGTGACAATCGCCGCTTCCGTCACCGACATGCCGAGCGTGCTGATCAATGAAGGCATCCAACTGCCAATCAGATAAACGAGGAACAGCCCCATAAAGTAGCCGCCCCACAACATCAAACTGCCGAACAGATAGCGGCGCGACACCACGGTCGCCACCGAGCCTTTACGCGCGGTCGGCAACTCAGTGCTTTGATAATGGCTATCCGGCTGCACGCTGCCGGGCAGCATACGTTCGAGGATGGCGTGAATACGTGCGGCAGGCGCGCGACGGCTAATCAGAAAACGTACCGATTCCGGTAAGCCGCGCACTAAAAAAGGCAGCACCAGCAGCGGCAGCACGCCGCCCATCAGCATAACGGAGTGCCAGTCATAGCGCGGCAGCAGCCACGAAGCGGCAAAGCCTCCCGTCGCGGCACCAAAGGTAAAGCCACAGAACACCACGGTAATAATAAATGAGCGGCGACGTTCGGGCGCGTATTCGGCCACCAGCGTGCCCACGTTGGGCATCGCGGCCCCAAGCCCTAAACCGGTTAGAAAGCGGAACAGCATCATCTGTTCGATGTTCTGCGCCATCGCCGTGGCCAGCGTCCACAGACCGAAAAACAGCACGCTGATGAGGATCATCACGCGGCGACCATAGCGATCGGCCAGCGGTCCGGCGACCATCGCCCCTAATGCCAGACCAATCAGCGCCGCGCTGATCACCATGCCGAGTTGATGATTCGTGACGCCCCAACTGGCTTTCAGCGTGGGCGCAATAAAGCCCATCAGCGCAATGTCCATGCCGTCCAGCGCCACTACCACGAAGCACAGCGCGATTAAGCGCTTCTGCCAGCTGCTAAGCGCACTCTTATTGATAAGCTGGCGAACGTCTACTGCTTCAACGCTGGTCACGTAACGACTCCTGCACTTTTAACCGTTTAGGGCATCAGTTTTAGTAAAAAAAACGGCGCTTATCATAGCTCATCGTTAACAATAACAGGCACTCTTTTTGGATGTAATTGAGAACTATTCAACTTTTTACGCTGTATGTTATTGATTTTATAGCGCGCGAATATGCTGCAAAAAGTGTCTTTTTCAGCTTTACTCATAAATACATCAGGTTAGCGGCGAAGCTTGCATAGCGGTGATTTTGTTAATATAAATTTGCAGGCAAGTTAACATAATTAACGTTTCCTCATTGCTGCTCCTCGGCATAACTCATTATGTTGGGCGTATGGACAAAAATATCCTTTTCAATCAGCGCATTCGCTTGCGTCATTTACATACCTTTGTGGCGGTGGCGCAGCAAGGCACGCTCGGTCGTGCCGCTGAAACGCTCAATCTGAGTCAGCCCGCTTTATCGAAAACATTGAATGAGCTGGAAGAGTTGGCGGGCGCGCGACTGTTTGAGCGCGGACGACTCGGCGCGCAGCTCACCACGCTGGGCGAACAGTTTCTGGTTCATGCGGTGAAAGTGCTGGATGCGCTTAATCATGCGGGTCAGAGCTTCAACGCGCCGCAGCCGGGCCGACCGGTGGTGATTCGACTCGGCGCGCTGACGACGGCGGCGATGGGCATGCTGCCGCAAATTCTCGATCGCTTCCATGAACAGCAACCTAACACCACGGTGCAGGTTGCGACATTGCATAACAACGTGTTGTTAGCCGGTTTACGTGCCGGTGAGTTTGATGTCGGGATTGGTCGTATGGCGGACAGCGATATGATGGCCGGACTCACTTATGAATTGCTGTTTCTGGAATCACTCAAACTGGTGGTGCGCCCCGATCATCCGCTATTAAGCGAGAACGTTATGCTGTCGCGCGCGATGCAGTGGCCAGTAGTGATTTCGCCGGAAGGCACCGCACCGCGCCGTATCGCGCAGCATATGCTGAATGAGCAAGGTTGTACCTTGCCAGCGAACTGCGTCGAAACCTCATCGACATCGCTGGCGCGACAGCTGGCACTGCGTTACGACTATGTGTGGTTTGTGCCTTCTGGCGCCATCAAAGAAGATTTGAATCACGATGCGTTGTGCGCGCTACCGATCGCCTCGCCGGGGCCAGGCGAACCGGTGGGCATTATTACGCGCAGCGGCAGTCCGTTAAGCCTGAGCGCCGAAGTGTTGATGGCGACCATCCGCAAATTCCACAGCTAGCGACTGTGTTTTGCATGACGCTCACGGTTCTCCAGGCGCGCCTGTTCGGTTTTTCGTAAACCGACATAGAGCGCGCCCGCCCCACCATCTTTCGGCTGCGCCGTACAAAAGGTCTGCACTTCTGCAAACTCCGGCAACCATCGCGCCACATAGCTGCGCACGATATTGGCGTGCGACTCATCGTCACGCCCTTTGCCATGAATAATCAATAGATTGCGCAACCCATGTTTATTGGCCTGCTGCATAAAGCTGAACAGCGCCTGACGACAGGTTTCTACTGGCTGACGCAACAGATTAAGGCTGGCTTCAGGCGGATATTTGCCCAGTCGCAGCTTATCCAGCACGCCTTGCTGTACGCCATCAACTTTAAATTCCAGCGGTGTGGTCAGCGGAACGATGTCGAGATAGCCACGCGTGAGGAAATTTTCCTGCTCGTCACTTTCCTGCGGCGCACGCGGCGCTTTAGGCGAAGGTGCGCGTAGCCATTGGGTATTAGCGCAATTTTTTAATGGTGTCACATCACCCATGGCATCACGGAAAAGGTCTTCATCATCAAGGTTCATGGTGTTTCCTCTCGCCTGGTGTTTGCCTGCGCGTCCAATTCGACGCTAAAGCAAAAGAGTAGCAAAGGATTATGGGCAAAACATCTGTCACTTTTTGCGCTGTATTAAGCGCGCTATAGCTGTAAACCTGGCAACAAAACGTTCCAGATCAATAAATGCGCTTCAGTCAGACCAGCGCAAACCGCGTAATACCTGACATTTGTGGGGTTTTAAGGACATTTACTGCTCGGATGAGTTCCCTTCGCTAAGAAAAATGTTAAAATTGACCGCAGTCAATAATCATCGAGCGTAACTATATGATCCAGGAAAAACGCAGCATTCGACGTATTCAGTCTGGCGGTTGTGCCATCCATTGTCAGGATTGCAGTATCAGCCAATTGTGTATTCCCTTCACGCTGAACGAGCACGAACTGGATCAGCTGGATAACATCATTGAGCGCAAAAAGCCGATTCAGAAAGGCCAGACGCTGTTCAAAGCCGGTGATGAACTGAAATCTCTCTACGCTATCCGCTCCGGCACTATCAAAAGCTACACCATCACTGAACAAGGCGACGAGCAAATTACTGGCTTCCATTTGGCAGGCGATTTGGTGGGTTTTGACGCCATTGTTGGTGCCAAACATCCAAGCTTTGCGCAAGCGCTGGAAACCGCGATGGTGTGCGAAATCCCGTTTGAAACGCTTGACGACCTCTCCGGTAAAATGCCGGCGCTGCGTCAGCAGATGATGCGTTTGATGAGCGGTGAAATCAAAGGCGATCAGGATATGATTCTGCTGCTGTCGAAGAAAAATGCCGAAGAGCGTTTGGCGGCATTTGTCTGGAATCTGTCGCGTCGTTTCGGTCAGCGCGGCTTCTCACAGCGTGAATTCCGTTTGACCATGACGCGTGGCGACATTGGTAACTATCTGGGACTAACCGTAGAAACCATCAGTCGTCTGCTGGGTCGCTTCCAGAAAAGTGGCATGCTGGCCGTAAAAGGCAAATATATCACCATTGAGAACCACGCTCTGCTGGCAGAATTAGCTGGCCAGACCGAACAGGCCGCGTGATTCTGTGCCGGGTTAATAAAAGTTATTTTATTGATCCGGCAACAACTTTTCCGCTTCTGCCCTGTCCAAACTTAGGCTATCTTTAACCCAACTTGCTTTGGTTTTAGGAGATCGGCTTATGTCCCGGTACCAAAATATTCTGGTGGCTATTGATGCCCAGCAGGACGATCAGCCCGCGCTGCGTCGTGCGGTTTATCTCAATCAACGAATCGGCGGAAAAATCAAAGCTTTCCTGCCTATTTACGACTTCTCATATGAAATGACCACGCTGCTGTCGCCCGACGAGCGCTCCAATATGCGCAAAGGGGTAATCAGCCAACGTACCGAATGGATCCGCCAACAGGCCCAGGCATATATTGAGGCTGGCGTTGAAATTGAAATCAAAGTGGTTTGGCATAACCGTCCGTATGAAGCCATCATCCAGGAAATTCTGGCACATCAGCATGATTTAGTGCTGAAAATGGCGCACCAGCACGATCGCCTCGAAGCGGTCATCTTCACCCCGACGGATTGGCATCTGCTGCGTAAATGTCCATGTCCGGTATGGATGGTGAAAGATCAGGCGTGGCCTGAAGGCGGCAAAGCGGTGGTAGCGGTCAACTTAGCCAGCGAAGAGCCGCATCATGATGAGCTGAATCAGAAGCTAATTCGTGAAACCACGCTGCTTGCCGAGATGGTGAATCACACCGAAGTGCATTTGGTCGGCGCTTACCCCATCACCCCGATCAATATTGCTATCGAACTGCCCGACTTTGATCCCAGCGTTTACAACGACGCGATTCGCGGCCAGCATTTAGTGGCGATGAAAGCGCTGCGTCAAAAATTCTCCATCAGTGAAGAGTTCACCCACGTGGCGAAAGGTTTGCCCGAGGAAGTGATTCCGGATATTGCCTCGCATCTGGACGCCGGCATTGTGGTGCTCGGCACCATTGGCCGTACCGGTTTGTCAGCCGCGTTCCTGGGTAACACCGCGGAACAGGTGATTGATCATCTGCGTTGTGATTTGCTGGCGATCAAGCCAGACGATTTCAAATCGCCGATTGATCACGATGACGAAGAAGATGAAGACGATTGATTAAAAAAAGGGCGGCTCGCCATGGCCGCCCTACTTATTTCTACTCAGGGCGGTGAATCACATCACCGCCCTGCTTTTTTACAGCGCGCGCAGAATGCCTTCCACGCTCGCTTTTGCATCGCCAAACAGCATCTGCGTATTGTCTTTAAAGAACAGCGGATTCTGGACACCCGCATATCCGGTGCTCATCGAGCGTTTAAATACAATCACGTTCTGCGCTTTCCACACTTCCAGCACCGGCATGCCAGCGATTGGACTGCGCGGATCTTCCAGTGCGGCTGGGTTAACGGTGTCATTCGCGCCAATCACCAAAACGGTATCGGTATCGCTGAAGTCATCGTTAATCTCGTCCATTTCCAGCACCACATCGTAAGGCACTTTCGCTTCCGCCAGCAGTACGTTCATGTGACCCGGCAAACGACCGGCAACCGGGTGAATACCAAAGCGAACTTTGATACCGCGCGCGCGCAGCTTTTCGGTAATCTCCGCTACCGGATACTGCGCCTGCGCCACCGCCATGCCATAACCCGGCGTGATCACTACAGAAGAAGAGGCTTTCAGCATTTCTGCCGTCTCTTCCGCCGTAATTTCACGGTGCTCGCCCACTTCATCGCTTTCGCCGCCCACGCTTACATCGGTACCAAAACCACCGGCGATCACGCTAATAAAGGAGCGGTTCATCGCTTTACACATGATGTAAGAGAGGATGGCACCCGAGGAACCGACCAGCGCACCGGTAACGATCAGCAAATCATTGCTCAGCATGAAGCCTGCCGCCGCCGCCGCCCAACCGGAGTAAGAGTTCAGCATCGAGACCACAACCGGCATATCCGCGCCGCCAATTGACGCCACCAGATGCCAGCCAAACACCAGCGCAATGACGGTCATCAGCAGCAGCGCAAACACCTGCGCACCGGTGCTATCAGTTTGTACGAACCACAGCATCAGCAGGAAGGAAACCACCAACGCCGCGAGGTTCATTTTATGACGATGTGGCAGCATCAGCGCTGATGAGGAGATCTTGCCGCGCAGTTTGCCAAACGCCACCAGTGAACCAGTAAAGGTCACCGCACCGATGAATATGCCGAGGAACACTTCTGTCAGATGGATATTTTCCATCACCGGCGCGAGGCCTGGCGCATGATCGATATAGCTGTTGAAGCCCACCAACACCGCCGCCAAACCCACGAAGCTGTGCAGAATGGCAACCAGTTCCGGCATTTCGGTCATTTCGACTTTTTTCGCCAGACGCAAACCAATCGCACCGCCGATCACCATCGCCAGCAGAATCCAGGCAATGTTCCCGGTGTTCGGGCCAAAAATGGTGGCGAGCAGCGCAATCGCCATGCCGCTCATACCAAAAATATTACCCTGCTTTGAGGTCTCGTGTTTAGAGAGACCGGCAAGGCTGCAAATAAACAGAATCGCGGCAACAATATATGCTGCAGTAACTAATCCGCCAGACATGTTGCTACCCCTTAATTCTTACGAAACATTTTCAGCATGCGCTGGGTGACGGTGAAACCACCGAAGATATTGATGCTGGCGATCAGTACGGCGATAAACGACAGAATCGTGACCCAACCGCCGTGGCCCATCTGCAGCACCGCACCCACCACAATAATGCCGGAAATGGCGTTGGTGACGGCCATCAACGGCGTGTGCAATGCGTGACTCACGTTCCACACCACGTAATAGCCGACCACGCAAGAGAGCGCGAACACGGTGAAGTGTGACAGGAAGTCCGGCGGCGCGACGTTGGCCAGGCAGGCAAACAGCACCACCGCCAGCGCCAGCAGCAGATACTTGCGCCATGGTGAAACCGGTTTGGCTTCTGCCTTCGGCAGCGGCTGTGCGGCGGGTTGCGCTTTCGGCGCGGCTGAAACCTGAATCGGCGGCGCTGGCCATGTCACTTCGCCATCACGAATCACCGTCACCCCGCGCACCACCACGTCGTCGAAATCCACGGTAATTTCGCCGTTTTTCTCTTTACACAGCAGTTTCAGCAGGTTGACAAGGTTGGTGCCGTAAAGCTGTGAGGATTGCGTTGGCAGGCGACTTGGCAAATCGGTGTAACCGATAATCTTCACGCCGTTAGGGGTTAAGGTCACCTGATCGGCCAGCGTCAATTCGCAGTTACCGCCGGTTTGCGCAGCCAGATCGACGATTACGCTGCCTGGTTTCATGCTGGCAACCATCTCGGCAGTAATCAGCTTCGGGGCCGGACGGCCAGGAATCAACGCGGTGGTGACGATAATGTCCACTTCTTTCGCCTGCGCGGCAAACAGCTCCATCTCTGCCTTAATAAAGGCTTCAGACATCACTTTGGCATAACCATCGCCGCTGCCCGCTTCCTCTTCAAAGTCCAGCTCAAGGAACTCGGCGCCCATACTCTGCACCTGCTCTTTCACTTCAGGACGCGTATCGAAAGCACGCACGATGGCACCTAAACTGCCTGCCGCGCCGATGGCCGCTAATCCCGCGACGCCCGCACCGATCACCATCACTTTGGCTGGCGGCACTTTACCGGCAGCGGTGATTTGACCGGTGAAGAAGCGGCCGAATTCATGAGCGGCTTCAACGATGGCGCGATAACCCGCAATGTTCGCCATTGAGCTCAACGCATCCAGCGCCTGCGCACGAGAAATACGCGGCACCGAATCCATCGCCATCACGGTGACGTTGCGTGCAGCCAGCTTTTCTAACAGCGCGGGATTCTGCGCAGGCCAGATAAAGCTCACCAGCGTGCTACCGGCGCGCGTCAGTTCAATCTCCTGATCGTCCGGCGCATTCACTTTCAAAACGATGTCCGATTGCCACACATCGTGAGTGTTAGTAATAGTGGCGCCGACGGCGATAAAGCTTTCATCATCAAAGCTGGCGCGAAGTCCTGCGCTCTGTTCAACGGTGACGCTAAATCCCAGCTTGATCAGTTGCTCAACGGTCTTTGGCGTGGCGGCCACGCGCGACTCATTGGCTAACCGTTCTTTGGGTATCCCAATTAACATACTGTTTCCTTTCAACAATTAAAGGATGAGGTTCTGTAAGTGGCAAAAAGCTCAAAAGCCGAAACAGTGTTTCAGCTTTTTATGAGCAAAATGCACAATGTAACAAAGTCTTTATAACCTACTGAAAATATGAAGAGTGATCCACAGCGATAATGCCCACTTATGACATTCACACAAATATTCAGACACAAAGATTGAATGCCATGTTTTGCCACTGCATTTGGTGTTTATTAAAAAATATTGTGCTGCGCAAAATCGTTTCATGTCGAATTAAGTGTTTTTAAAAACCTTTAATTAACAATGCGTTAACTATTATGGCACTAAGTGTTACCAGAATAAGTGGTTATCTGTGCAAAAAAGAGCCGTAACAGAAGTCAATGACAGGTCGATGAATAAACGGCAGAGATTGTCAATGTTATGCGCTTAAATTGGCTGAGACAGGCCGATTATTACATGCAATAATCAGCGGCTAATCTGTTATACATCAAGAGTCCAGCACGTTTTCGTACTCATTTTGCGTAAGGCGAAGGATCATTTTTATGAAGCTGAAGAACACCATTCTGGCGTCAACCTTGTTATCACTGCTGGCAGCGAATGCGTTTGCTGCTAAAGAGTTAACGCCAGAGCAAGCGGCCGCGTTGAAACCATTCGAACGTATTAATATCAGCGGCCGTTTCAATGCGATTGGCGATGCAACTGATGCCATCTCCAAACAAGCCGATGCCAAAGGCGCTGACTCTTTCTATGTTCAGGGTATTAATGATAGCAACGGCAACGGCGGTAACTGGCGCGTAACGGCTGATTTGTATAAAGCCAACGCACCGAAAGCGGATGACTCCACTAAATATCGCACCTTCTCAGGCGTGAAAGAGCTGCCGAAAGCAGAAGCCTATCGCCTTGAGCCGTATGACACCGTATCGGTAAATGGCTTCTTCTCCAGCCAGCCAGATGTTAATGAAGCGATTGCCAAGGCAGCCAAAAATAAAGGTGCGGCATCGTTCTTTATCGTGCGTCAGGTTGATGCGAACAACGGCGGCAACCAGTATGTGACCGCGTATGTTTACAAGGCTGATGCGCCAGAACGTAAAGTACAGAACACCTCTGATTCAATCCCAGCAGATTCTGAAGCCGGTAAAGCAGCATTGGCCGCAGGTGGCACCGCCGCCACTAAAGTGGCCATTCCTGGCGTGGCCTCTTCGGATACCCCAAGCCGCAACGTTGGTCGTTTCTTCGAAACGCAAAGCTCAACCGGCCAACGTTACACGGTGAAAACTGCCGATGGCCGTAGCGTGCAGGAAGTGAATGCGATTACTGCTGCGCAGATGCAGCCGTTTGACACCATCACCTTCTCCGATCACTTTGGTACCCCAACCGAAATCTCGGAAGCGGTTGGCAAACGCGCAGTGGAAAAAGGCGCTAAGTACTACCACATCACGCGTCAATGGCAGAACCAGAGCGGCGGCAACCTGACCGTCACCGCCGATCTGTTCAAGTAATAGCGATTAAGGGCGGCGTCCGTCGCCCTTTTCAAAATCTCCCTGATACTAACTGCATAATCTGTGCGCAGATTTGCATAGTCTTGCATTGCCTTCCCCGTTTGCACTCCGTAAAATCTGCCGCCTGTTTTTAGGGGATTCCGTTTCAAAGTTGGCTCATTGCCACGCGACACTCCAGCGGAATCGTCACCACCCAGCATACTCTGCTGTTTAGGATGGGCGTTTTGGATAAAAAATTAGGTCTTAGTGCGCTCACCGCGTTGGTACTCAGCTCTATGCTGGGCGCTGGCGTGTTCAGCCTGCCGCAAAATATGGCAGCGGTTGCCGGCCCGGCGGCGCTGCTGATCGGCTGGCTCATCACCGGCGTTGGCATCATCTTCCTGTCGCTCGCCATGCTGTTGCTGACGCGGCTGAAGCCGGAGTTGGATGGCGGCATCTTTACCTATGCGCGCGCCGGATTTGGCGAGCTGATGGGCTTCTGCTCGGCGTGGGGATATTGGCTGTGTGCGGTCATTGCCAACGTCTCGTATCTGGTGATTGTCTTCTCGGCGCTGAGTTTCTTTACCGACACGCCGGATCGCGTGGTGTTTGGTGATGGCAATACGTGGCAGGCGATGCTCGGCGCGTCGGTGCTGCTGTGGCTGGTGCATTGTCTGGTGCTGCGCGGCGTGCAAACTGCGGCCAGCATTAATCTGCTGGCGACCATGGGAAAACTGGTGCCGCTGTTGCTGTTTGTGGTGCTGGCGCTGCTGGCATTCAACTACGATCGCTTCCGCTTTGATTTCAGCGGCGTGGAACTCGGTCAGCCGCTGTGGCAGCAGGTGAAGCAAACCATGCTGATCACCTTGTGGGTATTTATTGGTGTGGAAGGCGCGGTGGTGGTTTCTGCGCGTGCGCGTAATAAACAGGATGTCGGACGCGCCACGCTGATGGCGGTGCTGGCCGCGCTGCTGGTCTACTTGCTGGTTACGCTGCTGTCGTTAGGCGTGATTCCGCGTGCCGAGCTGGCGCAGATGCGCAACCCTTCTATGGCGGGTTTGATGAAGCATTTGCTCGGTCATTGGGGCGATGCGGTGATTGCGGTCGGATTGATTATTTCGGTGTGCGGCGCTTATCTGAGCTGGACGATTATGGCCGCTGAAGTGCCGTTCCTCGCCGCACAACAAGGTGCCTTCCCGCGCAGCATCGCGCGTCAGAACCGCCACAACTCCCCTTCGGCGTCGTTATGGCTGACCAACGGCAGCGTACAGGTTTGCCTGATTTTGATCGCCCTAACCGGCGCGGATTACAACACGCTGCTGACCATCGCTTCAGAAATGATTTTGGTGCCCTATCTGCTGGTGGGTCTGTATCTGATTAAGGTAGTACGCGGGCAGAACAAACCCTGGGCGATGTTTACCGGCGTCGGTGCCAGCGCGTATGGCATTTGGCTGCTGTATGCGTCGGGTCCTTTGCATTTGCTGCTTTCAGTCGTGCTCTATGCGCCCGGATTGCTGCTGTTTCTGTACGCACGACGCGGCGGCCGTGGCGACAAAATGTTGTCACAGCTGGAGCGCATCGCGATTGTGTTGTTGATTGCGGCGTCACTGCCCGCGTTGTGGCAGCTAACGAATTAGTGCGGCTGAACCGGAATGGAAACGCACAGCAGGTCATCCTGCTGTGACAAGTTGAGCGGCTTACGGTATTCCTGATGAATAGCGTCAAGCTGCTCGGTTGACAGCGGATACGGCAGCTGAATATCAAAGCGGCTGATGTGTTGTTGTTCGGCCAGGGTGATCAAACGCGCGATATTAATCTCGTCGCTCACCTGTGTTGAAATGATTTGTAATGCTAATTCTTTCAGATGGTCGTCGCTGGCCTGAAGATTGTGCGCCGATTTACGCGTCACCATGCCAAAAATAGGCATCACGCCATAAATGGCATCGACAAAACTCCAGCGTTTTTTGCAGGAAGCGGAGAGAAAATCACTGTAATTGAAGCAGATGCGATCACTGTATCCGGCTGAAGCCAGCTCTTTATCAGACACTCTCGCACTCCTCCTGTTTTTCGTTACGGTTCCGAACCTTGCGCGACAACGCGCCGCTAATGATGGCACATTTCACGGTATACATACCAGTCACGCAGGGATATTTCGTGCGATAGCGTAGAGCTCAGGACCAGGAAAAGCTATGCTGCTGAGATTCTCATCCGTCACAGTGAATTATGAACAAAATCGTCTATGTGGAAGATGAGCCAGAAGTAGGCGAACTGATCGCCGCTTATCTTGGCCGCCACGATATTGAAGTTATTGTTGAAACGCGCGGTGACCGCGCCGAAGCCACCATCGCCCTGCACGATCCCGATTTAGTGATGCTGGATATCATGTTACCCGGCAAAGATGGCATGACACTGTGCCGCGATCTACGTGCCAGCTGGCAAGGTCCGATTGTGCTGCTCACCTCGCTCGATAGCGACATGAACCACATTCTGTCGCTGGAGATGGGCGCTAACGATTACATCCTCAAAACCACGCCGCCGGCTGTGTTGCTGGCGCGCCTGCGTTTGCATCTGCGTCAGGCGCATGCCGGTCAGCCGGAAGTGACGCCCGCCCTACAAAGCTCACAACGCGTGCTGCGTTTTGGTTCCCTGACCATCGACTCGCTCAATCGCCAGGTGACGCTGTTTGAGGAGAATATTGTGCTATCCACCGCCGATTTCGATCTGCTGTGGGAACTGGCGAATCACGCCGGACAGATCCTCAATCGCGATGCGCTGCTGAAAACCCTGCGCGGCGTGACCTACGATGGCATGGATCGCAGCATCGACGTGGCGATTTCTCGCTTACGCAAAAAACTCTACGACAGCGCCACCGAGCCATTCCGCATTAAAACCATCCGTAACAAAGGCTATCTGTTCGCGCCGCAGGCCTGGGATACCCGTTCCGCATGAGAAAGCTCTTTATTCAGTTCTATTTGCTGCTGTTCGTCTGTTTTCTGGTGATGACGCTGCTGGTTGGGCTGGTGTACAAATTTACCGCCGAACGCGCCGGACGTCAGTCGATGAACGACTTGATGGCCAGCTCGCTTTTTTTGATGCGCAGCGAACTGCGTGAGATCCCACCGCGCGACTGGAGCAAAACCATTCGCAGCCTCGATCTTGACCTGTCGTTTGATCTGAATATTGAGCCGATGAGCAAATATCAGTTGGGTGATGCAGACATGAAGCGCCTGCGCGCCGGGGAAATCGTGGCGATTGACGATCAGTACACCTTCTTACAGCATATTCCGCGCAGCCACTATGTGCTTTCCGTTGGCCCGATTCCGTATCTTTTCTATCTGCATCAGATGCGCATTCTGGATATCGCGCTGCTGGCATTTATCGGGATGTCGCTTGCGCTGCCGGTGTTTATCTGGCTGCGTCCGCACTGGCAAGAGATGCAGCGGCTGGAGAAAGCCGCGCAGCGTTTTGGCCGTGGCGAACTCGACGTGCGCACCCATTTTGAAAGCACCTCCAGCCTGCACAGTCTTGGCGTGGCGTTTAATCAGATGGCGGAGAACATCAACACGCTGGTTGCCAGTAAGAAACAGCTGATTGACGGCATCGCACACGAGTTGCGTACGCCGCTGGTACGACTGCGCTACCGGCTGGAGATGAGCGATAACCTCACCGCCACGGAATCCGCCGCGCTGAACCGCGATGTGGGCCAGCTGGAGAGTTTGATTGAGGAGTTGCTGACGTATGCGCGCCTCGATCGTCCGCGCGTTGATCTTCATCTGCAATCCTTCGATCTGGCGCAATGGCTACGTGTACATATTGAAGACGTGCAAACCATGAATCCGCAGACGCAGATTGCGCTGGATATCCCGCAGCTGGAGAACGTCGGCAGCGCTGATACGCGCCTTATGGAGCGTGTGCTGGATAATCTGGTGAATAACGCCCTGCGCTATGCGCAACAGCGCCTGCGCGTCAGCTTATGGTTTGATGGCGCGCTGGGCTGTTTGCAGGTGGAAGACGACGGTCCGGGCATTCCACAGGAAGAGCGCGCCCGCGTGTTCGAACCTTTTGTACGCCTCGATCCGAGCCGCGATCGCGCCACCGGCGGTTGTGGTTTGGGTCTGGCGATCGTGCACTCCATTGCGCTGGCCATGCAGGGAAATGTCTCGATTGAGAGCAGCCCGCTTGGCGGCGCCAGCGTTCGCTTTTGCTGGCCGGTTGATCTACCCTTGCGGGACATTGCGCCACGCTTACCGTCATAAGGAGCTTTTTACGTGACTTCAGCTTATCAAGAACTTAGCCGCACTTTTCAGCGTCTCTCCCGCTTTGGCCATTTAGGCGCCATTGCCGGTGTCGATATGCAAACCACCATGCCGCCGGGCGGCAGCCAGGCGCGCGGTGAAGCGATGGCCGAACTGAGCGTGTTCATGCACGAAGTGCTGACCGATAAACGCCTCGGCGGGCTGTTTGATGCCGCGCAGCAGGAATCATTGAATGATGTCGAGCAGGTTAACCTGAGCGAGATGCAGCGCGCCTGGCAGCAAGCGACGCTGCTGCCCGCCTCACTGGTGGAAGCCAAGTCGCTGGCCGGTTCGCGCTGTGAACACGCCTGGCGTCAGCAGCGTCCGGCGAACGACTGGCAAGGTTTCTCCGCCAATCTGAAAGAAGTGGTCAAGCTGAGTCGTCAAGAGGCGCAGCTGCGTGCCGATGCACTCGGCGTATCGCGCTACGACGCGCTGCTGGATGTGTTTGAGCCTGGCATGACCAGCGCGCAGCTGGATCAAACCTTTGGCGATCTGAAAAGCTGGTTGCCCGACCTGCTACAAAGAGCAGTGGCGAAGCAGCAGCAAACCCCGATCGCGCAGCCGGTGGGTCCGTTCGCTATCGAATCGCAGAAACAGCTCGGCCTGAGCGTGATGAAAACGCTGGGCTTCGATTTCAATCACGGCCGTTTAGATGTGAGTGCGCATCCGTTCTGCGGCGGCGTGCCGGAAGATGTGCGCATTACCACGCGTTACAACGAGAACGACTTCCTTAGCGCCATGATGGGCGTGATCCATGAAACCGGCCATGCGCGCTACGAGCAGAATTTGCCAAAACAGTGGCGCGGTCAGCCGGTGGCGCAGGCGCGTTCTACCGCGATTCATGAGTCGCAAAGCCTATTTATGGAGATGCAGCTGGGGCGCAGTGAAGCCTTCCTGCAACATATCCATCCGCAGGTGGTGGCGCTGATGGGCGATCAGCCTGCGCTGGCGCTAAACAACTTTATCCGTCAGGCGCAGCGCGTGAAGCCGGGCTTTATTCGTGTCGACGCTGACGAACTGAGTTATCCGGCGCACGTGATTTTACGTTACGAGATCGAGCGCGCGCTGATTGAAGGCGAGATTGAAGTTGAAGATATCCCGGCGCTGTGGGACGAGAAGATGCAGCAATCGTTGGGCATTGATACGCGCGGTAATTATCGCGATGGCTGCATGCAGGATATTCACTGGACCGACGGTGCGTTTGGCTATTTCCCCACCTACACCTTGGGTGCGATGTATGCAGCCCAGCTGTTCCAGGCGGTGAAGCGTGCCATTCCGCAGGTTGAGACGCTGATCCAGCAAGGTGAGTTGCAGCCAGTGTTTGACTGGTTACAGCAGAACATCTGGCAGCACGGCAGCCGTTTCCCAACGCAGCAGCTGCTGATCAATGCCACCGGCGAAGCGCTGAATCCGCACTATTTCCGTCAGCACCTTGAACAACGTTATCTCTCTGAGTAAACTGCGCGGCGGCCGATGCGGCCGCCCTTTTCTCTTCCTTTACGCCGCTTTGTACAATCCGTTACACGCCGATACCAATGCCTCACGGAAAGCCTGAATTGTTTTTCATATAGTGTTTTCACCGGCCCCGCAGTGGGCTACACATGAAAAAATAGTTCGAGGATTTTGCAATGAAAAAATTATTTGCACTGGTGATCGCCGCTGCTATGGGTATGTCTTCTGTTGCTTTCGCTGCTGAGACCACAGCTGCTCCAGCAACGCCAGCAACCACTGCAGCGCCAGCGAAACACAAAGCAGTACATCATAAGAAACCTGCTGCTCAGAAAGCGCAGGCTGCTAAGAAGCACAAAAAAGTAGAGAAGAAAGCGCCAGCTGCACAGAAAGCTCAGGCCGCTAAAAAGCATCATAAAAAAGCAACCAAGCCAGCTGCACAGAAAGCCCAGGCTGCTAAAAAGCACCACAAAAAAGCAACCAAGCCAGCTGCACAGAAAGCCCAGGCAGCTAAAAAGCACCACAAAGCAACCAAACCAGCTGCACAGAAAGCTCAGGCTGCTAAAAAGCACCACAAAGTAACCAAGCCAGCTGCGCAGAAAGCTCAGGCTGCTAAAAAGCACCACAAAGTGAAAAAAGCAGCTAAATAAGATCGCTTTAGCGCCAACACCGTATTGATGATTGAAAACACCCGGTTATGCCGGGTGTTTATTTACTGGAGTAGCGAAAAATGGTGCGTCGCTATCGCTTCGAAATTATTCTGATTGTGATGATCCTCTGTGGCATAGTTGCAGCCAGCTTTTTTATCTAGTCGTTGTAGCGTGCTGATTACTCCAATATTTCTCCCTTTTTCACCGCTCACCGACTATAGTTATCGCTCAAGCGTGATGACAACAACTTCTACTTATTCTCGCCATTGAGAGAACTATGCGCCTGGCTATCCTGTTACTCGTTGGTCTTTTCAGTTTTACCCACACAGCACATGCCGATGATGAAGATGGGCCAAGCCCGGAAGACATCAAAACGTTGTTTTTTGGCAAAGATCATCGCCAGGCGATCAGCGACGTGAGCGCCGCGCCCTGGGATGCCATCGGTCAGTTAGAGACCGAAAGCGGTAACCTCTGCACTGCCACCTTGATTTCTGCCCATCTGGCGTTGACCGCCGGACACTGTTTATTGGCTCCGCCCGGCAAGTTTGATAAGCCGGTGGCGCTGCGTTTTATGGCCAGCGCGAAAGGTTGGCGCTACGAGATTCATGATATTGATGCGCGCGTTGAACCCTCTTTAGCGCGCCGGTTGCAGGCAGACGGCGAAGGCTGGATCGTGCCGCCGGGAGCCGCACCCTACGATTATGGGCTGGTTATTTTGCATAATCCGCCCTCCGGTATTGTGCCGATTCCATTGTTTGAGGGTTCGCGTGGCGATTTAACCGCCGCGTTGAAAACCACGCAACGTAAAGTGACGCAAGCCGGATATCCGGCCGATCATCTGGATACGCTCTATTCGCACAGCGATTGTTTAGTGACCGGTTGGGCGCAGCGTGCAGTGTTGTCGCATCAGTGCGATACCTTGCCGGGCGACAGCGGTTCGCCGCTGCTGTTGAAGAACGGTGATGAGTGGCAGTTGATTGCGGTACAGAGTTCAGCACCCGCGCCGGCCGATCGTTACCGTGCCGATAACCGCGCGATTGCGGTGCCGTCCTTTAAAGATAAGCTGGAAGAGTTAGCTCAGTAATTCGGCGCTCTCAGGCAAAAAGGCGGGTCCGCTACGTAACGTCGTCGTGGACCCATCCCTGGGGCCTCTGCACCGTCTTGCCGTTTTCTTCGCGAATTTTGCGATGTTAAAACCGCGCTGTTTCGTAGCGGCGCGATTTATCGCGCCATCTAACAATTAACTCAACTGCTCCATCGCCTGCAGAATACGCTTATCCGAAATTGGATAAGGCGTGCCCAACTGCTGGGCGAAATAGCTAATTCGCAGCTCTTCCAGCATCCAGCGAATCGCCTGCACGTCGGCATCATCCTGACGCTGAGGCGGCAATTTATTCCGCCACGTCTGCCAGGCTTGCTCCACCGCCTGCACTTTCAGCATACGCGCACGATCGCTGTGAGGATCGACCGGCAGCTTCTCAAGACGACGCTCAATACCTTGCAGATAGCGCAGCGTATCACCGAGACGCGACCAGCCATTGCCGGTGACGAAACCGCGATACACCAGGCCATTCATTTGCGCTTTGATATCGCCTAACGCCAGCGCCAGCGACATATCCACGCGTCCTTTAAGGAACTTGTTGATATTGAACACGCAGGTCAGGATCTGTTCGACCTGTTTAGCGATGGTGACCACTGTTTCGTTCAAATCAGCACGCACTTTGTCGCGCAGCTGTTCGAAGTTTTCCTGTTGCCACGCCGGGCCGCCCGCCTCCGCCATCAGCTTATCCACGCCGCAGGCGATACAGTCATCGATCAGTTCCAGCACTTTGCCGTAGGGATTGAAGTACAAACCGAGTTTGGCTTTGTTCGGTAACTTCTCGTGCAGATACTTGGTTGGCGACGGAATGTTGAGCAGCAGCAGGCGACGCTGACCGCGCCACATCATTTTCTGCTGTTCCACTTCGCTATCGAACAGGCGAATCGCCACGCTGTCCTTTTCATCCACCAGCGCCGGCCAGGCTTTGACCTGATAGCTGCCGCGCTTCTGTTCGTAGCTTTGCGGCAAATCGCCAAAGCTCCAGATGTGCAAACCGCTCTGTTCCAGGCCATCATCCGCCACTTTCGACAGCGTTTCCTGCACTTTGCCTTTCAGCAGCAGCCGCAGCTGATGCAGATTTTTGCCTTCCTGCAGCTTACGGTTGTGCTCGTCAACCACCCGGAAAGTCATTTTCAGGTGATCGGGCACCTGATCCCACTGCCAGGCTTCCCGGTCAATGGTGACGCCGGTCATGCGGCGGAATTCGCGTTCCAGCGCATCCAGCAACGGCAGTTCCATCGCCGTAACGCGACCGAGAAACGCTTCGGCGTAGTTGGGCGCGGGTACCAGATTGCGGCGCACCGGCTTGGGCAGCGATTTGATCAGCGCGATAACCAGTTCGCGGCGCACGCCCGGAATTTGCCACTCAAAACCGGTCTCTTCGATTTGGTTCAGCAGCGGCAGCGGAATGTGCACCGTCACGCCATCGGCATCCGCGCCCGGTTCAAACTGATAGCTCAGTTTGAGTTTCAGGTTGCCTTGATGCCAGAAGTTGGGGTAATCGAGCTGGCTGACTTTGTCCGCGCCGTCTTTGATCAGCATTTGCTTATCAAAGCTCAGCAGATCCGGATTCTCTTTGCTGGCTTGCTTCCACCAGCTATCGAAATGGCGTGCAGACACCACGTCGCTGCCGATGCGGCGATCGTAGAAAGCGAACAGCGTTTCATCATCGACCAGAATGTCGCGACGACGCGATTTGTGCTCCAGATCTTCAATTTCGTTGCGCAGTTTCAGGTTATTGCGGAAGAACGCGTGACGCGTCTGCCAATCGCCCTCCACCAGCGCATGACGGATAAACAGCTCGCGGCTCAGTTGCGGATCGATGCGGCTGTAATTAACCTTACGCGCCTGCACAATTGCCAGGCCGTAAAGCGTCACTTTTTCCGTCGCCATCACCGCGCCCTGTGCTTTTTCCCAGTGCGGTTCGCTGTAACTACGTTTAATCAGATGCTGCGCCAGCGGTTCGATCCATTCCGGATCGATACGGGCGGCAACGCGGCCCCATAAACGGCTGGTTTCCACCAGTTCCGCCACCATGGTCCACTTCGGCGGCTTCTTAAACAGCCCGGAACCGGGGAAGATGGCGAAGCGCGCGTTGCGAGCGCCGGTAAACTCCTGCTTGTCGTTATCTTTCTGACCAATATGCGACAACAAACCGGTAAGCAAAGCGCAGTGCACTTCACGATACGGCGCAGGTTCGCTGTTGACCGGCATCCCCTGTTCCCGCACCACCTGACGCAGTTGCGTGTAGATATCCTGCCATTCACGCACGCGCAGATAGTTAAGGAACTCGGTTTTACACAGGCGACGGAAGTGATTGCTGGAGAGCGCTTTTTGCTGCTCCTGCAGGTAATTCCACAGATTGACGAAGGCGAGGAAATCAGACTCTTTATCCTCAAAACGACGATGTTTTTCGTCAGATGCCTGCTTTTTATCCGAAGGACGCTCGCGCGGGTCCTGAATCGATAGCGCCGCGGTGATGATCATCGCTTCGCGTACGCAGCCAAATTTTTGCGCTTCCAGCACCATGCGCGCCATACGCGGATCGACTGGCAACTGCGCGAGCTGGCGGCCCGAAGGCGTCAGCTTGTAGGTTTCGTCTTCACTCAGCGTGATGGCACCCAGCTCTTCCAGCAGGCGCACGCCATCCTGAATATTGCGCTTGTCCGGTGCTTCGACAAATGGGAAGGCAGCAATATCGCCCAGTCCCAGCGCGGTCATCTGCAGAATCACCGAGGCGAGGTTAGTACGCAGAATTTCGGGATCGGTAAATTCCGGGCGGCTGAGGAAATCATCCTCGGAATAGAGGCGAATACAGATACCTTCCGAAACGCGGCCGCAGCGCCCTTTTCGCTGATTAGCGGAAGCCTGCGAAATCGGCTCAATCGGCAAGCGTTGCACTTTAGTGCGGAAACTGTAGCGGCTGATACGTGCGGTGCCAGGATCGATAACATATTTGATGCCAGGCACGGTCAGCGAGGTTTCCGCCACGTTGGTCGCCAGCACGATGCGGCGTCCACTGTGCGACTGGAACACGCGGTTTTGCTCGGCGTTCGACAGGCGCGCATACAGCGGCAGAATCTCGGTGTGCGCAATATCGCGCTTCATCAGCGCATCGGCAGTATCGCGGATTTCGCGCTCGCCGCTCATAAAGATCAGGATATCGCCGCGGCTCTCTTGTCCCAGCTCATCGACCGCATCGAAAATCGCCTGCAGCTGATCGCGATCGGTGTCGTCAGCCTCTTCCACCATTGGGCGATAACGTACTTCGACCGGATACGTCCGGCCGGACACTTCAATCACCGGCGCATTGTGGAAATGGCGTGAGAAGCGCTGCGGATCGATGGTCGCTGACGTGATAATGACTTTTAAGTCGGGACGACGCGGCAAAAGTTCGCGCAGATAGCCGAGCAGGAAATCGATGTTGAGACTGCGTTCGTGTGCTTCATCGATAATGATGGTGTCGTACTGCAGCAACAGGCGATCCTGCTGGATTTCCGCCAGCAGGATACCGTCGGTCATCAGCTTAACCTGGGTGGTTTCGCTCACCTGATCGTTAAAGCGCACCTTGTAACCGATGGTGCCGCCGAGCGAGGTTTCCAGCTCATCGGCAATGCGGTTGGCCACGGTGCGCGCCGCCAGACGACGCGGCTGAGTATGACCAATCAGCCCTTTAACCCCGCGCCCCAGCGCCAGGCAGATTTTCGGCAGCTGCGTGGTTTTACCCGATCCGGTTTCACCCGCAACGATCACCACCTGATGCTGACTGATCGCATCGGCAATGTCCTGCTGCTTCTGACTTACCGGCAGGTTGTCCGGGAAAGTGATGCGCGGTGTCGCCGCCGTGCGCTGCGCCAGGCGTTGCTCCGCCGCGACAAATTCCGGCTCCAGTTCAGCCACAATGCCCTGCTGCGCCGCAGGATTTTTCACCTTTGCAGCGCCCAGCAGTCGACGTCGCAGACGTTGACTGTCGCGCAGCGTCAGATTATCGAGCCGCGGCCAGAGGGAGGCTAAAGGTGAAGAGTCGGATGATGACATAGCGATGCGTACCTGTTGTTGCAGCGGGCAGATGATTTCCCGGCGGATTCAAGCAATTAATGGTCGGCATCATAGCACAATTTGGAATACCTGCCTGAACGGGACGTGCGAGGTTATTCAATTATTTCGAACATTGATCTCGAAATATTGCGCTTTTACCTCACGGGCTAACTCCGTACAGTGTAAAGCATTGAGCGGTAAGCCAACCGCGTAACGCACAGGAAAATACCATGAGCAAAGTTTTAGTTCTGAAATCAAGCATCCTCGCTGGTTACTCTCAGTCAAATCAACTGGCTGACTTCTACGCTGACGAAGCACGCGCTAAAGGTGACTCGGTTAACGTACGTGATTTAGCCGCGCAGCCGATTCCGGTGCTGGATGGTGAGCTGGTTGGCGCGCTGCGCCCATCCGATGCCCCACTGTCACCACGTCAGCAGGAAGCGCTGTCTCTCTCCGATGAGCTGATTGCTGAACTGCAAGCCCATGACACCGTGGTTATTGCCGCACCCATGTACAACTTCAACATTCCAACTCAGTTGAAAAATTACTTCGATCTGATTGCCCGCGCTGGCGTGACCTTCCGTTACACCGAAGCAGGCCCGGAAGGTCTGGTGACCGGCAAACGTGCGGTGATCCTCTCCAGCCGTGGTGGCATCCATAAAGATACTGCCAGCGATCTGCTGACGCCATACGTGAAGCTGTTCCTCGGCTTCATCGGTATCACTGACGTGGAGTTCGTGTTCGCGGAAGGCATCGCTTATGGTCCAGAAGTGGCGACCAAAGCGGCTAACGATGCAAAAGACGCCATCAAACAAATCGTTGCTGCGTAATCATTTTTTTCGCATGATCAATGCCCGCCAGGCTTAACTGGCGGGCATTTTTTTTGCTGTTATTTTTCAGCACAGCGAAAGGAGATGAAGTGACACAACACAATCAATATGGTCAGCCTATCGGTTTTGCGCTACACGACTGGCAACCCGCAATCTTCCCGCCCGCTGCTATTCTCACTGGCCGCTTTTGCCATCTCACACCGCTTCAACTCAATCACGCGCCCGCCCTGTTTGCCGCCTTTTTGCTGGCACCCGACGATCGCGACTGGACCTGGCTTGGCGCATCGCAGCCGCAATCGTTAGCCGAGATGAACGATTGGATTGCTAACAAAATAGGTGACCGTGGATTGGTCAGTTATGCGGTGATCGATCAGGCTAATCAGCAAGCGGTTGGCGCGGTCTGTTTCGCCAATATCGACGTGCAGAACGGCGCGATTGAGATTGGCCATGTGACCTGGTCGCCGCTGATGCAGCGCAACGTATTGGGCTCTGAAGCGTTATATCTGCTGTTGCAGCAGGCCTTCGCGCTCGGTTATCGCCGCGTGGCTTGGCGTTGTGATTCCCTAAATCTGGCTTCCCGACGCGCCGCTGAACGTATCGGCTTTACCTTTGAAGGTCGTTTTCGTCAGGCCATGACGCGCAAACAGCGCAATCGCGATACCGATTGGTTATCGATCATTGATGGTGAATGGCCGCCGATTCAGCAGGCTTTAAGCCAATGGCTGGCGGTGGAGAATATGGATCAGCACGGACGCGAAAGGCAAAAGCTGCGCTGCTTTTTCTCCGCAGATTGACGTTGTCTATACTGACCCGCTGTTATCCACGCAATTTAAGAGGTACTCATGTCCAAGGTATTTATCATTGGCGGCGCAGGCAACATTGGCCGTCGTCTGGCATCACTGCTGGCCGCAAACGGGCACGTTGCGCGCCCGCTGTTTCGCAAAGCGGAACAGGAGCAGCCTTTGCGTGAACGGGGTGCGGAGCCGGTTAACGGCGATTTAACCGCGCTGGACGCAACATCGCTGGCCGCGCTGATGAAGGGCAGCGATGTGGTGGTCTTCACCGCCGGTGCCGGTGGCAAAGGCGGTGAAGAGATGACGAACGCCATTGATGGCAAAGGATTAACTACCGCAGTTGCTGCCGCGCAGCAGGCCGGCATCTCACGCTTTCTGCTGGTTTCGGCTTTCCCTGAAGCCGGCAGAAACAAAAACCTCTCCGCCAGCTTCGAAAATTACATGCGCGTGAAGAAAGCAGCCGATGTCGAGCTGGCGCAAAGCGATCTGGATTGGGTGATTTTACGCCCCGGCACGCTAACGGATGAGCAAGGCCAAGGCCGGGTGCGTGCTGGTTTGGCCATCCCGTATGGCGATATTCCTCGCGATGACGTGGCGGCGACGCTGGCTGAAATCATCGATCAACCGGCGGTCAGCCGGGTGATCATTGAATTAACCGGCGGTGAAGTGCCGGTACATGAAGCGGTTAAGCAACTGGATAATTAGAAGAATTGTTCTTAAGTCCCCTTTCGCGGAGGCGTTAATTATTCCGCCTGAGGCACATATGCTCCAGGCGGAATTCACATACAACGCTAATCGAGTATCTCTTGGCCATCAATAATAGCCAGTACACTATCGAGGTAGGCCTTACTCATTTTGCTTTCGGTAGCTTCCCTTAGGTATTTGGGAATACGTTCTACAAACTCCGATCGCGAAAGAGGCTGGTGCTCAACCAAAGCCTCGATCATGGCAGGCCTAAGTAACTTGCTTTCATCCGCTATGAATGGGTTTTCTACATCAATGACTTCTCGAGCAAACCGCTCAAGCCGTATTTTAAGGGGCTCCATGACATCGCTGTAATCAGCCAGATCGGTACAGCTTTCTCTTTCTTCTGCAACTAACTCTGCAATCGCCTCTTCTTCGGAATAATCGTTTTTGTCGATAAGCGTTTTCAACTGATTTAATTCACGAATAATTGGATCTAAGATTTCATTTGGATTACTAAACCAATCAGTTGACCAAATACGACGAATTCTCCAGCCCAGTCCTTCCAAAACATCCTGCCGCAGGCGGTCACGATCTCGAGCCGATTTTGCTGAGTGGTATGTTGCACCATCGCACTCAATCCCCATTAGATAGCGCCCATGCTTGCCAGGATCTCGCACAGCGATATCAATAAAGAAGCCTGCCACACCTACCTGAGGTTCGCAGCTAAAGCCCGCGTACTCGAGCGCATTAATAACAGCAACTTCGAAATCACTGTCTGGGGCTTTCCCTGTGGATTGATCGAGTCCGTCCATATTGCCTTTTTCAGCAAAGTGCAGGAATCCGCGCAGCGCTTGCACACCTCGCTTAGACGTTTCATTTAGAAGCACATCTTCCGAGCGCATTGAGCTAAACACATGCATACGCTTTTTAGAGCGCGTGAAAAGCACGTTTAATCGACGCCAACCGACATCTGAGTTTATCGGGCCAAAGCGTTGATAAACTTTGCCATCGGCCTCACCCGGCCCATACGTGAAGGAAATGAAAATGACATCGCGCTCATCACCTTGCACGTTTTCAAGATTTTTAACGAACAGTGCATCACTTTTAATTCTCAGGCGGTCGATGGCAACGTTTACCTGTGCATCCTCACGGCACATTTCGTCAATGGCACGCTCAATCTGTTCACGCTGCTTAGAGTTCATCGCAACAATACCTAGTGACTCATCAGGTGACTGGATTGCATGTAGGGCAACCGCCTTAGCAATGACGCGAGCTTCTTCAATGTTTTGCTGATTAACGAAGCGGCCGTTTTGGACGAAGCTAAATTTAACGCCAAACTCTGGTGCCTTAGCGTTCGGCGAAGGGAACACAACTAAATCACTGTTATAAAAATGGCGATTAGAATAGGCAATTAGGCTTTCGTGTTTTGATCGGTAGTGCCATCGCAGGCGACGCATTTTGAAAAGCGGCAGAGAGGCATCTAGGATACTGTCTGTCTGGCTTACAGCCGCAGTGTCTTCATCGTCATCATCAATGCCTGCGCGATCGAAGAAACTCGTTGGAGGAAGCTGTTTGGGATCGCCAACTACAACAATCTGCTTTCCACGAGCAATAACTCCTAACGCATCTTCAGGTTTAACCTGTGACGCTTCATCCATCACAACCAGATCAAACTCTATATCACCAGGTTCAAGATAGTTAGCCGCAGACATAGGCCCCATCATAAAACACGGTTTCAGTTGAAGTAGCGCCTGGCCAGCACGGTTAATCAGCTGCCGAATTGGAATATGTCGCGTCTTCTTACCTGCCTCGTTACGTATTAGAGCTAACTCCGTGTAATCAGTTTTTCGCCCCCCGGCTGAGCCCTGAGGAACTGGGTTACTGGCGATAATAGCCGCAATGCGCTCACGCTGCAGTTTCTGTAACGCTTTGTCATAATCCCGGAATTGTTTTTGCAGTGCGCTACGGCTATTGCCTGAAGTACGAAGCAAATGTGGACGCTCCGAAGCCACTTCACGTGCTAGCTGGTCATAGACCGCCACCTGGAATCCAGCATCACTAAGCTCAATCGCGAGCGTATGGTTCATGACTGCATCACGAATATGCTGCAGTCCACTTTTCTCTATTTCTTTCGATCTGCGTATGAAGTTAAGCCAGCCATTGAGCCATCGAGGCTTATTAATGGCATCTTTATTACGCCCAATCAGCGCATCAAGGCTGTTGCCGCTTTTTTGATACCATTCGGCCAATGTTAGTTGTGTCTCACCTACAAAGTTATCCTGAGCATCAACATGCGCTTGCCACACGCGCTGAAGAGAGACTAATTCAGACTGTAAATTGCGATAAGCATCACCACCGTTGAGTTTTTTAATGCAGCGAGCCAGATCGGTACTATGAATTTTATCGCGTAACTGTTCGGTAAACGTGATGGTTTCATTAATAACTTTTAGAGGATATGCGTTATTTTTATTCACGCCTAAAACGATTTCACCAGCAGCGGCAAAGATTTCGGCGGGCAGTGTATTATCGATTAAAGCACGCTGCCGAATATGTAACTGCTTCAGGATTGAAATTTTTTCACTTACCGTATTCAGCGTAAGCTGCTCAGCCGTAAACCATTGTTGAATCGGTACTAGCGCCTCTTTAAGCTTTGCAATAATCGGTGTAAATAAGTTCATCTCGCCGGCCAGCAACTGATCATTACCCACAATCAACATGCCCGATGAAAACGTCCGTTCGTGCTCTTTAAGGCGGGCAAGATGCAGAGAGATTTGTGCGTCTGCTCCCTGCTGTTTTAAATGCTGAATGCCTCTAAAAATCTGGCCGTCTAACGTGAGCAATGCACTGCCAATCGCAACATTAGTTCCGAATCCTATACCCCAAGCTTTGCGCACGTTGCAATACCAATCACGGATTTGCCTCAGGTGATCCGTATTCGTATCAAGCCCTAGGTAAAGCTCTCCTAAAAGTTGGTTGAAGTTTCGACTTTCAAGCTCAGCCAGCTCTTGCGCATACTGGCGAAGTTTAGGTAACTCATCACTCAGTGTTTTCCATTTGGCGGTGGAGTCGGTAGATAATCCAATAAGCGTATTTTTTGCCTGGCGCCAGGTACTACTCAATCTACTCAGCAATCCAGAGTCATGTAAGCTAATTTCTATATTTTTTAGCTGTTCATCATCTGTGACTCGGCTTAAAACAAAGCGTGGTTTGAGCTGGTCACGCAATATCTGCAATGATGCCAGACGCTGATATAAGTCACTGAGTACCGAATCAATGCTGTCATCATCAAATCTGTCGTGTCTGAATTTGACTAAATCGGCTGGTAGCGCAGAGGCGATATCAATAAAGGTGATAACCTGGCTAAATCCTTGGGCAGTAGCTGGAAACTTTTGAGCAACTATTGGAGGCAACGCTTCGAGTAGTGCAGATAAGCCCGCACTATCGGACTCAAAATCTTCGTACAGTTGTTCAAGCCCCCGGATTAAGCGCACAACATCAGCAAGTGTAATTGTACCTTCAAGGCCAAACGTTACTGCAATATCGGGTAAGTCTTGAACGGCAGCATTCTCTTCAAGAAAATGAAATTTTTCAGTGGCAACAAAACCAGCTAGTTGAACATAGTCGGCTTGAACTTCGTCGTAATTAATGAACCATTTTTTCAGTTGTTCAATACTGTGTTCATCGAGTTTTTTATAAGCGTCAAAGTCGATGTTGTCAGAAAGCTGCGGTAGTTGTACGGTTAATTCAATTAGTTGAGTCTGCCAGCAGAGATCATCATAGCTTGTTGAGGAAATTGAATGTTTTTGTAAAAAATCAGAAAGTGCCTCCTGCCAGGAAAATAGCGCGGCATTCCATTCACTCAGCAATGCAACGATCCTATCGCAATCGAATAGCGGGATGTCAATATTGTTGACGCCATACCACGGGTGTTCGGCCAATTCAGCTTGCTCGCCGACTTGCAGGCGAAACTCGACCACGACGTCTTTAAACTGTTTAATTTGATCTCGCAGTCTCAACTGTGAAACACGATCAAAGGTCTGTCCCGAAAAGTTTTCAATATGTAGAAGCGTGGGTTCAATACCCAATTCGCGTCGATAGCGCGTTGCCCCCGTAAGGATTTGGTGAATCGTCAGGCCTGTATTTTTCCATCCTTGATTGATTTCCTGGGCGTAACTGTTTAACTGGTTTTTTAGGTCTTCATAACGTGATATCTCTGCATCAATTTGTGCAGGAGATTGCTGCAATGCTGGATTAAGCAATCGCTTCTGAATATCTTCTATTACCTTACGCTTGTGGGACTTATGGCTATGTAACTCAAGACAAAAATCGCCCAATCCAGCCTTATCAAGGCGATGTTTTACCACCTCTAAAGCCGCAAGTTTTTCAGCAACAAAGAGAACTTTCTTACCGTTCAGCATTGCTGCAGCGATCAGGTTTGTGATCGTCTGAGATTTGCCCGTCCCAGGTGGACCTTCAATGACAAGATTTTCTCCATTAACGGAGTCGATAAGTGCACTATGCTGGGAACTGTCAGCGTCATAAATCAAAGGGAATTTTTCATGAATATCGCTGAAATTATCAATCGAATACTCATTTGACCCGCCGGAGGTGTAGTCCGGAACATCTCCAGCTTGTGAGGTGAAAAGTCGTTTGATAATTTCGTGGTTGAGTAGATTCTTGCTGCCTTGCGGCCAACGGTCAGGGTCGAGATCGAGATACATCAGCATCTTGCTGAAGTTCAGCAGACTTAACGCGCCATAACGACGAACAGACCAACGTGGTTTACTTTTCTCTATGATCGCCTGGATTTGTTGGAAGTAGGTTTCAGGCAACATGTCATCACTTAGATTAGGTAGCGCAATACCAAAATCACCCTGAAGTTTTTGCTGCAAAGAAAGATTTGGCAGAATATCTTCACCTGTGTACCGCAAATGATATCGGTAAAGACCTGCCTGCGGGTCAAGTTTGCCTTTTTCCAAAGTAACAGGAATAGTGAAAAGAGGCGCCAGCCTCGGCTTATCGGAATCCTCACTTTCAAACCATTCTAAAAATCCCAAAGCAAGATAAAGAATTCCAGCTCCAGTTTCCTCAATCGCAACTTGGGCTTTGCCATGCAATGAGCGCAACATGGCCTCAAGCTCTGAAGGATAATAAAGTGTCTGAATTTGAGTATCAGTTAGGGATGCACGTATAGAAGGGGTGCGAAGCGGCTTTCCCGCTTTTGCATCGCGTTCGAATTCACCTAAATCTTTATAACCGAGTTGCATAAGTGTAGCGATCAGTCGCTCAGCTGGTGGCTCAGACTGCAATGCGTTATTCCATGCCCCCGGTCGAGATGTAGCATTATCTTTCAGTGAATCAAGAATATCCTGCCAGGCTTTGACCACCTGTTGGTAATCTTCAGCAGACACATTGTCTTTTGGTTGGCTCAGCAATTCATAGCTTGTATTAATGCCTAATTTTGCCGCCCAGCTCTTGGCATCAGGCATCGACTTTTTATTTTTCTCATCTGTCAAATCTTGGTTTTTATCAAGAAAGCCAAACTTTTGGAGCTGATGTCTTGAAGGGTCTGGAACGCCTGCAAACTGCATAGGCTCTTCCGAAATCAAGGTTCTAAAAAGCTGATCGGGTAACTCATCAACAATTCGTAATGAAGAATGTTTTTGAGCGACCGGGAAATTTAGCAGCCTGTTGCGTGAAGTTAAATCCAGTAACTTGCGCCGCATATCCTCAAGTGATTTGAGAATATAAGCTTGTGAACTGTCATCTTCTGATGAAGAGTACTCTGCCATAACATGCCTTAAAGTTTTAAATTAAAGTAATTAACTAAATCGCGCATCACACCCGGGCGGAGTCTGTCCGGAGTGTGGGGCAAGTTGATTGATGCTTCACGCGAACTCGTAATTCAGAGATTATGATTACATTTTATGTTGTGTTAAATAATTAAGTCTCTCAAGACAATTCAAGATTTTGTCTTATCACATAGTCAGTAAGCATCAGAATGGCGAAAATCATACACTGAGCACTTTGGAAAACAAGGGCCAGTTGATTAAGAATGCTTAACTTATATTGAATTTTTGGCAAATCAATTAGTCATTTATTTCAACCAGCAGGTAACGCATAACAGCTACACATTTACTTCACTTTATATATTCGTTAACCCAAGCCCTACTATGCGTAAAAAACGGCCTTTGCCCGGCAGCCGCTGTAAAAACAAGTCGCTTTACTTACGCAGCCACTGCCCATTGATGCCGCGCACATACTCGCCGCTACCTGCGCGGTTCACCAGCTTTTCGCCGGCGATGCGCGCCACTTCGCTGGCAGTCAGGTTATTTTGCTGCGCCACGCGCTGATATTGCTGCAGGCGGCCATCGTTGATGCGCTTGACCAGCGCCAGCGTTTCTTCGTCCTGCTGACGCGCCGCCACATAGCCGCTGAGCGTTTCGCCCACGCGCCCCTGTTGACGCGCCTCATCCAGCGTGAGCGCCCAGGCAGACGGCATCAGCAGCAGCGCCGCAAGCAGCGCGATCCCCTTGCGTTTCATCATGCTTCTCCTCAAAACAGTCCGCTCTGATTCTTCAGCAGCGCTTCCACATCTTTATCCACCTTGATGTGAATCTCATGCTCAATTTTGACGTTCATATTGATGGTGATGGGCTCTTTCGGCGCCGCAACTTCAATGCGCGGCACGCAGCCAATCAGCGGCAGCCAGGCTGCCAGCACCAGTAATGCCCTGAGGCTCATGGTTGGGGATCCTTCTTCGAGGGTAAGGTGGCATTTTGCTCCACCCAGGATTGCAAATTATCGCCAAAGCGCAGGCTGCGCCACAGCTGGAACAAATTTTCCTGATGCCGGTAGTTCAGATTAACGGTCTGTCGGCGGTTACTGAACTGGCTAACGCCTTTCACTTCCGATTGCATGATTAGATTGCCGAAGTTATCCAGATCGATAGTGGCCCATGAACGCGAGATTTCCATGTAGCGCAGCCAATCCAGCGCCGCTCCGGCCGCAAAGTTATTGCTGACAATCGCGTCCGCCATATCTTTATCCAGCCGGAAGGTGAGCGGACCGCTGTTGGCGATCCAGCCCTTTTCAACCAGCCATTGCGGATTATTCACCCATAGCGGCAATTCGCCATTGACCTTGCCAGACATGGCAAACTGCTTGGGTTTGATGGCGCTGACCAGCTTGCTGAGATTGATCTCCTTCAGCGAGACGCGCGCCGCTTGATGCTGTGGCATGCGCAGTTCGGGCATGCTGACGTGTCCGCCTAACAGATCGAGATTGACGTTGCTGAGCGTTAACGGCTGGCGCTCCTGCCATGGATAGTGACCTTGCAAATCAGCGGTGATGTTTTGCAGCGAGAACTGATTTTTTACTTCGGCGATACGCAGTGAAACCGGACCGCGCCGTCCAAGCTGCCATTGATGATCCTTCAGCCGGAACGGCAGCGAGAAATCGATGCCGTTGATTTCACTGTCCGGCATCCACAGGCTGCCGTTTTTCACCGTCCAGTGACCGCCCGCTTCAAAGCCCTGCTCGCTAGCCGCCGAGAATGCCACCTGCGCGCGCAGTTCACCCGACTGGATACGCATTTTTAAATCGCTGCTGAGCAGTGGCTGGAACACCGTCAAAGATTGCGCCGGCCACCAGGCTTCGCCGCGCAGACGTTCGCCGTCCCAGCGGCCATGCACGCGTACCGGGCCAATATCCTCCGCCGTCAGCTGACCGCGCCAGATAAACTGGCTGGGATCGCTGCCTTTGGCTTCAAAATTGAGTTCTGATGGCGGCAGCCAGCCGCCGTAGCTGAACTGGGTTTGACCGGATTTGAGCGTGAAGCCACCGTTAAACGCCGGATGCGAGGGATCGCGCTGCCAGCGCACCGGCGCATTGAGCGTCAGGCGCGGTTTAGCCACTTGCACCATGCCGTACGCCAGCTGATCGAAACCGGTATTCAGCGTGTCGAGGCTGATCAAGGTGTCCTGCCAGCTGCCGGTGCCCTTCACGTCCCATTTGGCGGTGAGCGGCTCGATCAGGCCGTCCCCCCAATAACGCCAGTTCCACACGCCGCTGTCGGGCCAGAAATCGCTGGCGCGGCCATCGAGATGCAACCTGAAGCGACCAAAGCTGGGATCGTGTGCCTTAAGTATCGCCTGCAGGCGACCATTAATTCCGCTCGACGCCACCGTCACGCCCGCCAGCGGCCAGCGCGCTTCATCCACTTCCAGCGTTGAGAGCAAGCGACCGCGCAAACGCAGCAGCGCGCCTTGTTTCAGGGTCAATTGCGGATCGGTCAGCACGCCGTGCAGTAAGCCCGGCATGCTGCCAAACAGCTGCAGATCGGCGAATTTGCTCTCGCCGGTCAACTGGAACGGCAAGGCGCTATCGACCATGCTCAGTTTGCCCGGGCCAACGCTTAATACCAGATTGCCTTTGCCGCCGCGCCCTTGCGTCAGCAAATTAAATCGCCCGCTGACCAGCGTGTTTTCCAGGCCTTGCTGCCAGTTTTCCAGCGTTAGCGCCATGCCACCCGATAGCGACTGATCGGCCTGCGGCCAGCGCCATTGACCTTGCGTAATACGAATCTGCCGCTCATCGACCTGCCACGGCAACTGCAGCAGCGGCTGATCGTCATCCTGCTGTGTCACCGTCAGGGTGCCTTGCTGTTGCTGCCAGTTGAGCGCCAGCGCCAGCGGCTGTGGCCACTGCACAATATTGAGGTCAGCGCTGAGTTCGCCCGCTACCGGCAAACCATCGGCAAAGGTTGGCAAGGTGACATCGCCATGCAGGTTGAGCGGTTTGGGCAGTAAAGGATGACTGAGCTGCAGCTGGGCAATCTGAAGCAGCTGGCCTTGCAACCGCGCATCCACACTCAGGTTGTCGCCCTGATAATGCAGCCGCTGCACATCGTTATTTAAGGTGAGATCGAAACGTCCGGCATATTGTTGCCACGGCAGAATGGTGATTTTTTGCAGGTGGACATCGGCGCCAGGCAACATCTTCTGCCAGTCAGCCAGGCTGCGCGGCGCACCGCTCGCTTCGCTGTGCGGCAGCGATTGCAGGCAGTCGCTATTGAGTTGCACTTCACCGGCGCTGAGCTGCCAGCGCTTTTGCTGCCAGCCGAGCGCCGCATCGCTGACGTTTGCCAGTACACAATCGCCCGCCAAATAGCGCACCGACGGGAAATGCAGCGCGCCTTGCTGCCAGCGCGGCGTGCCGTTGAGTTCCACGCGAGTATTTTCGGGCAGCCAGATACCGGCCAGACGCGGCAACCATTGCGTGAGCGTCAGCAGCAATCCCAATAGCAGCAATATTAGCGCCAGCAGCGCAGCAAGTGTTCGGCGAAGGCCACGCGTCATGGCAGTTAACGTTCCTGTTCTTTACACAATCCTGACGAGGAGCCAAATGATGGCATGTTACGTCCGGCAAATGAAGGTGTTAGCGACATAGTCTGGCTGAAGCTCAGCAAAATGACGCGGAAAACGTTATCCTGTTGTGATACCGACGTTGCATTTTTCAGGAGCGAAACAATGAAAGTTGCGGTTTACAGCACCAAGCATTACGACCAAAAATACCTTGAACACGTCAACGACAGCTACGAATTTGAGCTGCAGTTTTTTGACTTCCTGCTGACACCGGCGACGGCAAAGAACGCCGCGGGCTGTGATGCGGTGTGTATTTTCGTCAACGATGATGCCAGCAAAGCGGTGCTGGAAGAGTTGGCGGCGCTGGGCGTGAAGCACGTTGCGCTGCGCTGTGCCGGTTTCAATAACGTCGATCTGGCGGCGGCAAAAGCGCTCGGCTTAAACGTGGTGCGCGTCCCGGCATATTCGCCAGAAGCGGTAGCGGAACATGCGGTTGGCCTGATGATGACGCTGAATCGTCGCATTCACCGCGCCTATCAACGCACGCGCGACGCTAACTTCTCGCTGGATGGCTTAACCGGCTTCAACATGCATAACAAAACCGCGGGCGTGGTCGGAACCGGCAAGATTGGTATCGCGGCGATGCGTATCCTCAAGGGATTTGGCATGCGCCTGTTAGCGTTCGATCCCTATCCAAGCCAGGCGGCGCTGGAGCTGGGCGCGGAATATGTCGATCTCAAAACGCTGTTCGCTGAAGCCGATGTGATTACGCTGCACTGTCCGCTTACGCCGGAAAACCACCATCTGCTCAACGCGCAGGCGTTCAGCCAAATGAAAGATGGCGTGATGATCATCAACACCAGCCGTGGCGGTTTGATTGATTCACAAGCGGCAATTGATGCGCTTAAGCAGCAGAAGATTGGTTCGCTGGGAATGGATGTGTATGAAAACGAGCGCGATCTGTTCTTTGAAGACAAATCGAATGACGTGATTCAGGATGATGTGTTCCGTCGTCTGTCGGCCTGTCACAACGTGCTGTTCACCGGCCATCAGGCTTTCCTGACCGCCGAAGCCTTGACGGCAATTTCAGAAACCACGCTCAGCAACTTGCAACAGCTGGAACGCGGCGAAATCAGCCCGAATCAGGTCACCGCTTAACCCTTCTGCGCCTGCCTTAGCGGGCGCAGCTTCCACCCATTAGCGCCTGTTCGTCACAGCGACGACCATTCGCCAACTGGCACATACCGATGCGTGAACCGTCTAACTGACGCGAAAACGCCAGCGATCCCCCGGCATTACTGCAATTCACTTCAGCCATTGATGACATCACAACGCGCGGTTGTACGTGGGCGGCAGTAGCTTGTTGTGGCGGTTCGTTGTCACTGTTGCTGCTGCAGGCAGAAAGTAACAAGGTGGCGCCAGCCAGCAGGAAGAGAGCGGCTTTCATCGATGGGGCTCCGGGGATTGAGCGAAAAAGTCGCACCAGCATATGTCAGGTGCGCTGAGGGATCGATAGGCGACACAGCTTTTTACAAAATTTAATTTCATTGTTTGCAAGCAGAATTATCCTGTTTGAGACGTTTCCGCCCTTTTCAACCGGCGGAGGGTTTGTTTTTCAATAACTAAGGAGAGAACGATGTTGACGGATATGCTTATCCGCATCGCGCTGGCGGGAATTCTCGGCGGACTGATTGGGCTAGAGCGGCAGCTGCGCGCCAAAGAGGCCGGTTTGCGCACCCATATCCTGGTCGGTATCGGCAGCGCGATGTTTATGTTGGTATCGAAATATGGCTTTGCCGATATGTTAGTCAGCGACCATGTAGCGCTCGATCCCAGCCGTATTGCGGCGCAGGTGGTAAGCGGTATGGGCTTCCTCGGCGCCGGTACCATCATTATTCAGAAGCAAGTGGTGAAAGGTCTTACTACCGCCGCCGGTTTATGGGTCACTGCGGCGATTGGTCTGGTGATCGGTAGCGGCATGTATGAAATCGGTATCTACGGCACCGTGCTGGCGCTGGTGGTGCTGGAGACGTTCCGTCGCATCAGTCACTGGCTGATTGGCCGTCACCATACGCTGCTTGTGCACCTCAAACCCAAAAGCGTACCGCTGGTGCTGCTGGTGCTGCAACGCGAAAATGTGCGCTACGGTCACATCGCCGTAGTGAACCGTGATGAAGAGGTTGGTCTGTGCGAACTGAGCGTTGAGGTGACATTGTCACGACGTACACCAATGCATAACATCTATGACAAAGTGATGGAAATCAAAGGCGTTCAATCGCTGGAGATGATGTAAAAATCATCAATGTTAGATTGCGGTGCGCTGCCATCTCGCCAGCACACAGATGAAAAAGTCGTGTCTTAGCCCTTTGCTAAACTGAACTGATAACCCCCGTAAAGTTTGCGGGTTTTTCAGCGTAGCAAAGGACGATTTATGATTACCGTCGACGGTAACGGTGCAGTGGCTTCAGTCGCCTTCCGCACCAGCGAAGTGATTGCCATTTATCCCATCACGCCCAGCTCAACCATGGCCGAGCTGGCGGATAGCTGGTCCGGCGAAGGCCGCCGTAATATCTGGGGCGATGTGCCGCGCGTGGTCGAGATGCAATCTGAAGGCGGCGCGATTGCCACGGTGCACGGCGCGCTGCAAACCGGTGCACTCTCAACCACCTTCACCTCTTCGCAGGGATTGCTATTGATGATCCCGACGCTCTACAAACTGGCGGGCCAGCTGACGCCGTTTGTGCTGCACGTCGCGGCGCGGACCGTGGCGACGCACGCGCTGTCGATATTTGGCGATCACTCCGATGTCATGGCAGTACGACAAACCGGCTGCGCGCAGCTCTGCGCCTCCAGCGTGCAGGAAGCGCAGGATTTTGCCCTGATTGCACAAATCGCCTCACTGAATAGCCGCATCCCATTTATCCACTTCTTCGATGGCTTCCGCACCTCGCACGAGATCAACAAGATCGTGCCGATCAGCGATGAAACCTTGCAGGCGCTGATGCCCGCCGAGGCAATTAACGTCCATCGCGCTCGTGCATTAACGCCGGATCGCCCAACGATTCGTGGCACATCCGCCAATCCTGATACCTATTTTCAGTCACGCGAAGCCACCAACCGCTGGTATGACGATTGCACCCAGCACGTTGAGGCTGCAATGACCGCGTTTGGCGAAAATACCGGCCGCCATTATCAGCCGTTTGAGTTTTATGGCCATCCGCAGGCCGAGCGTGTAATGGTGATGATGGGCTCCGGCTGCGGCACGGCTGAAGAGGCGATTGATGAGATGCTGCAGCGCGGCGAGAAAGTCGGGCTGGTGAAAGTGCGCCTCTATCGCCCGTTTTCGGCGGCGCATTTGCTGCAAAAGATCCCCGCTTCCGCCCAGCGGATTGCGGTGCTCGATCGCACCAAGGAGCCCGGCGCGCTCGGCGAACCGCTATTCCTGGATGTGATGACCGCGCTGGCTGAAGCTTACAGCCGTGGCGAGCGGGCGTCGCTGCCGAAGGTGATCGGCGGTCGCTATGGTTTGTCATCGAAAGAGTTCGCACCCGATGCGGTGCTGGCGGTTTTTAGTGCCTTGCTGCGCGAAACACCGCCAGCGCGTTTTACCGTCGGCATTTACGACGACGTCACCCATCTTTCGCTGCCGCTGGAAGCCAATATCGTGCCGAATCGCGCACGGCTTGAAGCGCTGTTTTATGGTTTAGGCAGCGACGGCAGCGTCAGCGCCAGTAAAAACAACCTGAAAATAATCGGTAACGCCACACCGTGGCAGGTGCAGGGCTATTTCGTCTACGACTCGAAGAAAGCCGGCGGCCTGACGGTTTCCCATCTGCGCGTCAGTGAATATCCGATTCAATCCGCCTATTTGATTCAGCAAGCCGACTTCATTGGCTGCCATCAGCTGCAGTTTATCGATAAGTATTCGATGCTCGATCAGCTTAAGCCGGGTGGGATTTTTCTGCTCAATACGCCCTACAGCGCTGAGGAGGTGTGGCCGCACCTGCCGCAGGAAGTGCAGAGCCAGCTCAACGATAAACAGGCGCGATTTTATGTGATCAACGCTGTGCGTATCGCGCGCGAATGCCAGTTGGGCGCACGCATCAACACCGTGATGCAGATGGCTTTTTTCCAGCTGACCCAGATTTTGCCAGGCGATAGCGCATTAACTGAACTGCAAAACGCCATTGCGCGCAGCTACAGCAGCAAAGGCGAAGAGCTGGTGCAGCGCAACTGGCAAGCGCTAGCGATGGCACAACAAGCGCTACAGAGGGTGCCGCTGCAACCGGTAGACGATCGCAGTCCGCATCGCCCGCCGGTGGTAGCCGATAGCGCACCCGATTTCGTCAAAACCGTCACCGCAGCGATGCTGGCCGGCCTTGGCGATAAACTGCCGGTTTCGGCGCTGCCGCCTGATGGAACCTGGCCAGTTGGCACCACGCAATGGGAAAAGCGCAATATCGCCGAAGCCGTGCCGATCTGGCAGCCCGATCTCTGTACGCAGTGCAACCATTGCGTCGCCGCCTGCCCGCACTCGGCGATTCGCGCCAAAGTGGTTGATCCTGCAGCACTGGACGATGCGCCACCTTCGCTCGCTTCACTCGATGTGAAATCGCGCGATATGCGCGGACAGAAATACGTGCTGCAGGTGGCGCCGGAAGATTGCACCGGCTGCAATCTGTGTGTGGAAGTGTGCCCGGCCAGCGACCGCCAGCATCCAGAAATCAAAGCCATCAACATGAAATCACGCCTGGAGCATGTTGAGACGGAAAAGGTCAATTATGATGCCTTCCTCGCGCTGCCGGAGATCACCGCCGAGCAGCTGGAACGTATTGATATCCGCACCTCGCAGCTGATCACGCCGCTGTTTGAATATTCCGGTGCCTGCTCGGGCTGCGGGGAAACGCCCTATATCAAACTGCTGACGCAGCTGTATGGCGATCGCCTGCTGATTGCCAATGCCACCGGCTGCTCCTCCATTTATGGCGGTAATCTGCCTTCCACGCCTTACACCACCAATGCTGAAGGTCGCGGTCCGGCGTGGGCGAATTCGCTATTTGAAGATAATGCCGAATTTGGTTTGGGCTTCCGTTTGAGCGTCGACCAGCAGAAACAGCGCGCGCTCAGGTTACTGGATCGATGCGCTGCGCAGCTACCGGCGGCATTGGTTGACGCATTAAAAGGTGACAGCGTCACCATTTCGCAACGACGCGAGCAAATTACACAGCTGCGCGCCCTGCTCGCGGCTTCACCGCAGCATGAAGCCAAAGCGTTAAACGAAGCAGCGGATGCGCTGGTGGCGAAATCGGTCTGGCTGATTGGTGGCGATGGTTGGGCGTACGACATTGGCTACGGCGGCCTCGATCACGTGATGAGCCTGAGCGAAAACGTCAACGTGCTGGTGCTGGATACGCAGTGTTACTCCAATACCGGTGGCCAGGCATCAAAAGCGACGCCGCTCGGCGCGGTGACCAAGTTTGGCGAACAGGGGAAACGCAAGGCGCGCAAGGATCTCGGCATGTCGACGCTGCTGTATGGGCATGTGTATGTGGCGCAGATTTCGCTGGGCGCGCAGCTCAATCAAACCGTGAAAGCGATTCAGGAAGCGGAAGCCTGGCCGGGACCCTCGCTGATCATCGCTTACAGCCCGTGTGAAGAGCATGGCTACGATCTGGCTTATAGCCACGAACAGATGCGCCTGCTGACCACCAGCGGTTTCTGGCCGCTTTATCGTTTTGATCCTCGACGCGCCGAGCAAGGTAAAGCCGCGCTGGCGCTGGATTCGCGTCCGCCGACCTCGGAACTCGAACAAGCATTAATGAACGAGCAGCGTTTCCGCCAATTGCAAACTCAGCGGCCAGAAGAAGCGTCGCAGCTGTGGCGTGATGCAACGGAAGCCGCCAGTCAGCGTTATCAGCGGCTGGCCGAGTTAGCCGGGAAAACCGAGAAAAGCGAGTAGATGAAAAAGCCCGGCGCGATGGCCGGGCGTTTCTTTGCTGGGTTAATGTTGATGGATTAACAAGGCTTGAGCTGAACGATGGCCATCTCTACCGCCCGATTCGGTGAGCCGGTGAGTTCACGATAGCGCAACTGTAGATTGCGCAACTCGCTGGCTAACACCTCTTTTTCGGTTGCTGCGCCACGCTGTGCCAGCTCCAGATAACATTGCCCCACCAGCCGACACGCCTCTTCAAAAACCATATCGTACGTTTGCATTTGCCGCTCCTCACCTAAAGAAAGTAAAAAAAGCACTTCGGCCATCCTGTCAGGCCCAGATGAGGTAAATATTTGCCCAGATCAATAAATAGCCAGATTGTTCTGACAAAGTTTGCGCCTTTGTCTCAAGCGCATTGAGTTATCATCAGAAAAGAGATCACTTCAGGCTAGCATTCGCGCCCGCAATCCGTACCATACGCAGTCATGTTTACAGGGTTTATTGCCGTTGAAGATTGCTTCAGCCGCTAACGGCCCTCGCCTTCACTCTCAAGCGTGAAAATAATGTCAGAAAATCAAGAAGTAACAAAAAAAGAGCAGTACAACCTTAACAAACTGCAGAAGCGTTTGCGTCGCAACGTTGGCGAAGCCATTGCTGACTTCAACATGATTGAAGAAGGCGATCGCATCATGGTTTGTCTGTCTGGTGGTAAAGACAGCTACACCATGCTGGAGATCCTGCGTAATTTGCAGCAGAGCGCGCCGGTGAATTTCTCGCTGGTAGCAGTGAATCTCGACCAGAAACAGCCCGGTTTCCCGGAGCATATTCTGCCGGCCTATCTGGAACAACAGGGCGTTGAGTATCACATCGTTAACGAAGACACTTATTCCATCGTTAAAGATAAGATTCCTGAAGGCAAAACTACCTGCTCGCTCTGTTCGCGTTTGCGCCGCGGTATTCTGTATCGCACCGCCACCGAGTTGGGTTGTAGCAAAATCGCCTTAGGTCATCATCGCGACGATATTCTGCAGACCATGTTCCTCAACATGTTCTACGGCGGCAAGATGAAAGGCATGCCACCAAAACTGATGAGCGATGACGGTAAACATATTGTGATTCGTCCGCTGGCATACTGCCGCGAGAAAGACATCATTCGTTTTGCGGAAGCGCGCCAGTTCCCGATCATTCCGTGCAACTTGTGCGGTTCGCAGCCGAATCTGCAACGTCAGGTGGTTGCCGACATGCTGCGTGACTGGGATAAACGTTATCCGGGCCGTATCGAAACCATGTTTACCGCGATGCAGAATGTGGTGCCATCACACATGGCCGACATTAATCTGTTCGATTTTAAAGGCATCAAACACGGTGATGCCGTGGTGGATGGCGGTGATTTGGCGTTTGATCGCGAAAGCTTGCCGGTGCAGCCCGCGGGCTGGCAGCCAGAAGAGGATGATGCGCCGAATCTCAGCGTACGTCTTGATGTGCTGGAAATTAAGTAATAGGTTTTGCTGCAAAAAAGGCGCGTCGCTTCGGCTACGCGCCTTTTTTATTAACGGTGCGGCGGTGGATCCTGAATCGGTGGGAATTCGGGATCGTGTGGTGGCTGTGCGGGTGGTATCGGCTGCGGTTGTGGAATCGGTTCGGGAATCGGTGGTGGATCGGTAGGAATCGGTTCGCTGGCAATGATCTCTTGCATGCCCTTCTCCTTGTCGCTGAATGTCCTTTAAGCATAGGAAAGGTTGGCCGAGCAAGCCAGGCGGGCAAAAAAAAGCCGGCGGATAAGCCGGCGTCGTACGAATCAAATGTGCTATGCAGTAATTCAAAAAAGGAAGTAAGACAATATGGAGCGCAACGCCCATCGCTTGACGTTGCATTCACCTGCGGGAAAGAGTTTGCCCCGATTGCGCTGGCGGGATATTGATATCGATCAGGTTTAATCCGCTTTTATGCCTTACAACCATTTCCGCCGTTTCAGCCATATCGCCACGCCGCCAACCATCACCAATAGCAACACGCAGAAAGCGGTAAAGCCCAGCGCCCAATTGCCGCCCGGAATGCCGCCGAGGTTGACGCCGAATAAGCCGGTAAGGAACGTGGCCGGTAAAAAAATCATCGCCATCAACGACATGGTATAAGTGCGGCGGTTCATCGATTCCGCAAGGATTGACGCCACTTCATCCGCCAGAATCGAAGTACGCGCCACGCCGGCATTGAGATCGTCCAATCCGCGACCTAAGCGATCGGCAACTTCTTGCATACGGCGACGATCATCGTCGTTCATCCACGCCATCTTCTCGATAGCCAGCCGCGCATAGACATCGCGCTGCGGTGCCATATAACGACGCATCACAATCAGCTGCTTACGCAGCAGCGCCAAATCGCCGCGCGCTGGTACTTCCTGATTCATCAGCGCATCTTCCAGCTCGATAATTTTATCGTGCATCTCTTCGATGAATTCGCTGGCGTGATCGGTTAACGCATCGCACACATCCACCAGCCAGCTGCCGCCATCAACCGGACCGTTACCTTGTTGTAGATCGGTCAGCACGGCATCAATGGCGTACACTTTGCGACGGCGCGTCGAGACAATCAGCTTATCGTTGATAAATACGCGCATCGCCACCAGCTGATCGGGACGTGAATCGGCGTTATGGTTAACGCTGCGCAATACAATCATGAAGCCGTCGCCGAGCCTTGTCACGCGCGGACGCATGCTGTCACCCGCCAGCGCATCACGCACCGAATCGGGGATCAGCGGCGTGTTTTGCAGCCATTCCGCACTTTGTCGTTGGGTGTAATTGAGGTGCAACCAGCAGGGACGTTCGCAGTTGATGACGTCTTTATCTTCGATGGGGATCATGCCGCCTGCGCCATCCAGCTGACAGGACACAATGGCATCGGATACTTGTAACGCTTTTCCTTCAATGACGTTCACGAACTCGCCTCACTATCAAAATCAATACGATACAGTCTAGCGTGGCGCAGACCAGTTGCAATCATCAGGCTGTGAGCAAAGATGACAGGCGGTGACAATCACCGCCTGCGGATGTGCGGAGTTAATGCTTCTCAATCCAAAGCTCGCGGCTGTACGCCACGTCTTCAGGATTGGTGATCGGATAACCTTTCACCCACGGCTTGATTAAGCGGCCGTTGGTGTATTGGTAGATCGGCGCGATCGGTGCCTGATCGGCGATGATCTGCTCGGCTTTGTTGTAATCGGTGTTACGCGCCGCCACGCTGGTTTCAGTGCTGGCTTTGGTGATCACCGCATCGTAATCGGCACTGCGGAAGCGCGCGATATTGCCGGTGTGGGTCGAGGTCAGCAGACTGAGGAAGGTTGAAGGCTCATTATAATCGCCGATCCATGACGCGCGGATCACATCGAAATTGCCGCTGTTACGGCTGTCGATATAGGTTTTCCACTCCTGATTTTGCAAGGTGACATCCACGCCAAGATTCTTTTTCCACATTGAAGCCACCGCGATAGCAATTTTCTGATGGCTTTCCGAGGTGTTGTAGAGCAGCGTCAAATGCAGCGGTTTGCCCGGTCCATAACCTGCCGCTGTCAGCAATGCTTTGGCCTGCGCGTTCAGTTCCTGCTGGCTATGTTGCTGCAGATAGCTCTTCATCGGGGTGAAACCGGCGGTAACGTCCGGCGTGAAGTGCCAGGCCGGTTTCTCGCCTGTGCCCAATACTTTCTCCGCAATGATGCGACGATCGATGCTCCACGACAGCGCCTTGCGCACGCGTACATCAGCGGTTGGCCCTTTCTCGGTATTGAACGCGTAGTAATAGGTGCCAAGCTGATCCGGCGTATACACCTGACCAGGCAACTCTTTTTTCAGCAGCGCGTACATGTTTTTCGGGAAGGATTCGGTGATATCGATATCGTTGGCACGATAGCGTTTGGTAGCACTGGATTCTTCATTAATCGGAATAAACGTGACTTTCGTCAGCACCGATTTTTGGTCATCCCAATAGTTAGCGTTGCGCACCAATACAATTTTTTCGTTCACCACGCGATCCTGCAGCTGATAAGCGCCATTGCCCACCAGCTTGCCCGGTGATGTCCAGCTGTCGCCCTCTTTTTCAATCACTTGCTTCGATACCGGATACATCGCGGCGTTGGCGACCATGCTCGGGAACCACGGTACAGGACGTGACAATGTCACCTTAAGGTGGGTCGCATCGGTTGCCGTTACGCCCAGCTTATCGGCGCTCATCTGTCCTTTGGTGATTGCTTCGGCGTTTTCAATGCCGCTTAAGGCGGCGAACCAGGCAAACGGCGAACTGTTCTTCGGCTCAACTAAACGTTGCCAGCTGTAGACAAAATCCTGCGCGGTAACCGGCTCACCATTTGACCAGCGCGCATCTTTCCGCAGGGTAAACATCCAGGTTTTGTTGTCGTTGCTGCTCCAGCTTAGCGCCACGCCCGGCACGATTTTTCCGTGGGCGTCCTGATTGGTCAGCCCTTCAAACAGATCGCGCATCACCTGAATTTCTGGCAAGCCAACCGCCTTCATCGGATCGAGTGAAGCGGGTTCATCTTTAATATGGCGAACAATTTCCTGGGTGCTGGCCAGCTGTGCGCCCGACGGCACGTTGGCGGCGAATGCGGGTGAGACTGCACTGGCTACAATTAAGGCAGTCAGCGTTTTGCGGAACGTTAGTTTCATCACCACTCCTTTACGCGAAAAAATGGCGACCGCGAAGAGATTGTGTCGCCAGCAACTTTTGGCACTTTATCGCAAATTGCTGATTGATATATAGCTATTTCCCCGCAGGCTATTTACCGTTATGTTGAGGCTGGATTCCCGGTCACATTTTTACCTTAAGCGCCAGAAGGCTTTTGGCGGTGTTGGAAGCATTTCATAGAGGAACGTCATGTCGTCATACCATCCACGTCCGCTGCGCGGCAAGCTGGACGCTGTCTGGCAACAATACGGGCAATCGGTGCTGGGTGCACCGCTGCTGTGGTTTCCGGCACCCGCCGCCGATGCCGAAAGCGGGCTGATTATTGCTGGCACGCACGGCGACGAGAATGCCGCGATTGCCACCTTATCGGGCGCGATGCGCACCTTGCCGGACGCGCTGCGGCGTCATCACGTTGTTCTGGCGGTCAATCCCGATGGTTGTCAGTTGGGGCTGCGCGCCAACGCCAACGGCGTCGATCTCAACCGTAATTTCCCCGCCGCTAACTGGCAGCATGGCGACACGGTGTATCGCTGGAACAGCGAAGCGGATGAGCGTGATGTAGTGCTCTCAACCGGCTCAGCGCCCTCTTCCGAACCAGAAACCCGCGCGCTGTGCCAGCTGATTCATCAGATCAAACCGCGTTGGGTGGTTTCGTGGCATGAACCGCTGGCCTGCATTGACGATCCGCACCACAGCGAATTAGCGCAGTGGCTGGCGCAGCAGACCGCGCTGCCGGTGGTGAGCAGCGTGGGTTATGCTACGCCGGGTTCGTTTGGCAGCTGGTGCGACGATCTCGGTCTGTTATGCATTACCGCCGAGATGCCACCGATTTCGGTGGACGAAGCCACCGAAGTCTATCTGGAAGCGATGATCAATCTGCTGCGCTGGCAGCCAGCGGCTTGAGTACGCCGTGAGAGAAATGCAGCGACGGTTCAACATCGGCCGCAAGCCAGGTTGGACCGTCGAGATCCGCGAAGGTCGCGTGCGCCGTAAGCGGTAATGCCGCACGAATCGCCCGCGACGTGCAGAGCATGCAACCGAGCATAATCGCGAATCCCTGTTGCTGCGCCGCCTCTGCGAGCGCCAGCGCTTCCGTTAATCCACCGGTTTTATCCAGCTTGATATTCACCATCTCATAGCGCCCTTTCAGCTGCGGCAGGCTTTCACGCGTGTGGCAGCTTTCATCAGCGCAGATTGGCAGCGGATGGATAAAGTTGCCCAGCGCGCTGTCTTCTGCGGCCGGCAGCGGCTGTTCCAGCATCGCGACATTGAGGTCGGCCAGCAGCTGACAGCGTGCCGCCAGGCCTTCGGCATGCCAGGATTCGTTGGCATCGACAATCAAAGTCGCGTCCGGTACTGCGCTGCGTATCGCCACCAAACGTTCGCTGATCAGGTGATCGTCCATTTTGATCTTCAGTAAACGCGCGCCATGTTGCCACAGCGCCTGCGCGCTGCTGGCCATCGCATCTGGCGTATCGATGCTGATGGTATGTGCGGTGACAATCTCTTCAGCCAGTTGCACCGCGCACAATTGCACCAGACTTTCGCCTTGCTGCTGTCGTGCCAGATCCCACAGTGCGCAGTCAATCGCGTTGCGTGCCGCGCCCGCCGGTAACGCCTGTTGCAGCGCTTCTCGCGTCATGCCGCTTTGCAACGCGCTCAGCTGCGAGGCGATCTGCTTGAGCACCGACTCTTCGCTTTCACCGTAGCGCGCGTAAGGCGTCGCTTCGCCAACGCCTTTAACGCCATCCTGCTCGATTTCCACTACCACAACATGCGCCTCGGTGCGGCTGCCGCGCGAAATAACAAACGGCGAATGTAACGGCCAGGCTTCCGGATAACTCTTCACTGTTCTCATTATTTCTCCTTAAATCCGTCGCTTTAATGCGAGCCGGCTCGATTATCGCCAGGAAATGCGCTCGTAAACCCTTAAAAATTATGTCATAAACAAGCGCTATACCTGTTCTGACGTTCCAAAAGTCAGATATTTCATCGTTAAAAAAGGAAATCGCATGTCTCAGACTGTTCACTTTCAGGGCAATCCGGTGCCGGTTGCAGGCCAGTTCCCACAAGTTGGCGAGCAAGCTAAACCTTTCAACCTGGTCGCAAAAGATCTTACTGACGTATCCCTGGCTAATTATGCAGGCAAACGCAAAGTTCTGAACATTTTCCCAAGCATTGATACTGGCGTGTGTGCGGCATCGGTGCGTAAGTTTAACGAGCGTTCAGGTGAAGCTAACAATACGGTTGTGCTGTGCATCTCTTCCGACCTGCCTTTCGCTCAGTCACGCTTCTGTGGCGCAGAGAACGTCAGCAACGTGATCACGCTCTCTTCCCTGCGTGGCGCTGAGTTCAAAGAAAACTATGGCGTGGCGATTGCTGATGGCCCGCTGAAAGGCCTGACCGCACGTGCGGTGGTGGTGCTGGATGAAAACGATAAAGTGATTTACAGCGAGCTGGTGAATGAAATCACCGAAGAGCCAAACTATGATGCCGCGCTGGCTGCGCTGAAGTAAATCTCTCGCCTGCCAGGCAAAACAGAAAGCACCGAATGATGAACGCTTCGGTGCTTTTTTTATGCTCACCTTCAGGATGGTTCAATTTTCAACCTGTTGATTTATCGCGATACGTAGCACTACTTCCCGTCCTGTTGCATTTTTACTGTGATTCTTGTTACCCGTATCACATTAATTAAAAAACATAAAACCCGTAACAAATCCCGCAATTGTTCCCATCAGCATCGCTACCTATAACTAACCGTCAATTGCACTTAAGCGATTCAAAGACAGGCGGGAATCTTTATGCAAGCAAGCTTATCCATTAAAGAAAAGTTCAGTTATGGCCTCGGTGATATGGCCAGCCATATCGCCATCGATAACGTCATTATTTTTCTCACCTTTTACTACACCGATGTGGTGGGTTTGCCCGCAATCTTTGTTGGCACGCTGTTTTTACTGGCGCGCGTCGCCGATGCGGTGATCGACCCGGCGATGGGGATGGTGGCTGACCGAACCCGTTCACGCTGGGGCAAATTCCGTCCCTGGCTATTGATGCTCGCGGTACCGTTCGGCGTCAGCTGTATGTTGATTTATGCGGTGCCGGAAAGCCTGTCGCTGACTGGCAAGATGATTTACGCCGCCGTGACCTACAGCCTGATGATGCTGATGTACACCGCCATCAATATTCCTTACTGCTCGATGGGGGCGATTATCACCGCCGATGATAATCAGCGCATCTCCCTGCAATCATGGCGTTTCTTCCTGGCCACGCTGGGCGGCGCGATGTCCACTTTCCTGATGATCCCGCTCGCCACCTGGCTAGGCGGCGGTAACAAACTGGACGGTTACTTCGCAGCAATGTCGATAATGGCGACGCTGGCAACCCTGCTGTTTTTTATCTGTTTTCTCAATACACGCGAACGCATCAATGCTCCCGCAAACCACGGCAACTTTCTTGCCGATCTGCGCGATTTGCTGCGTAACGATCAGTGGCGCGTGGTCGCGTTGCTGGTGTTCTGCAATATCTCATTCGGCGTGGTGCGGCTCGGCGCGATGATGTACTACGTCACCTATTTTCTGGGTGATGCCAACCTCTTCATGTGGCTGCTGGCCGCGCATATTGTCGGCAAAAGCGTCGGTAGCGTGCTGGCGAAACTGCTGACGCGCCGCCTGAACAAAATCACCGCCTTTACGCTCAGCGCCATTACTGCTGGCGTGCTAAGCATCAGCATCGTGTTCCTGCCCGGCTCGCTGGCGCTGTTGGTTGGCATGACATTCATCGTCTCCAGCTTCTATCAGGTCACCACCACATTGATGTGGGTGATGATGGCCGATGTGGTGGATTACGGTGAATATCGTCAGGGAAAACGCCTCGATGGCACCGTCTTCTCGACTCTGCTCGCCGTACTGAAAATGGGCATGGCCATTAGCGGCGCGATTGTAGGCTGGACGCTTGGCCTGAGCGGTTACGTCGCTCAGGCACCGCATCAGCAACCCGCCGCCATGATGGCCATCGTGGCGCTGTTTTCGGTGGTTCCCGGCCTGCTGTCGCTGTTAAGCGCGCTGGCGATGCGCGGCTACAAACTTAACGATGCCACCATGCGCACCATCAATCAGCACAAAGTGTCAGCCCAACCGGCTGCCACTGCTTCCCCCCTTTTACAACCACAGGAGTTGTCATGAGTGAATTACGCGCCGAATCCCAGCGTATTATCTGGACATTTGACCGTCAGACGCTGGTTATCGAACCCTGGGGCGCGCATAGCCTGCGAGTACGAGCCACCTGTCAGCCCGAACTGATCGACCATGACTGGGCGTTGTTATCGCCTGCGGCTTGCGAGGTGGAGATCCAGCGCGAGCATGAATCTCTCAGCCTGCGTAACGGCAATATCACCGCCACGCTGAATATTCGCGGCCAGCTGGCTTTCTATAATCAGCACGGCGAATTGCTGCTCGAGGAGTTCTGGCGTCAGCGCAGCACCGTGGGCATCGGTGCCAGCGAAAAGAGCCAGGACAAATACATCAGCGCCCTGAAGCTGGATGCGCGCGCCTTTCGACCGATTCCGGGAGGGAAATATCAGCTGAGCGTGCGCTTTGAAGCGCGTGCCGAAGAGAAAATCTATGGCATGGGCCAGTATCAGCAGGATTGTCTCGATCTGAAAGGCTGCACGCTTGAGCTGGCACAGCGCAATTCGCAGGCCAGCGTGCCGTTTATGGTATCCAATCTCGGCTACGGCTTGCTGTGGCATAACCCGGCCATCGGCGAGGTGACCTTTGGTAAAAACGGCACGCGCTGGCAAGCCGAAGTAACCGATCAGATGGATTACTGGATCACCGCAGGCGACACACCCGCTGAGATCGTGCGTCAGTATGGCCGCGCCACCGGCACAGCTCCGATGATGCCCAGCTTCGCGACCGGTTTCTGGCAATGCAAACTGCGCTATCGCACTCAGCAGGAAGTGCTGGAGGTCGCGCGCGAATATCGCCGCCTGCAGCTACCGCTCTCGGTGATCGTCATCGACTTTTTCCACTGGCCAAATCAGGGAACCTGGTGTTTCGATGCGCGCGACTGGCCGGATCCGCGTGCCATGGTGCAGGAGCTGAAAGAGATGGGCATCGAAACCATGGTGTCGGTGTGGCCCACGGTGGATAGCCGCAGTGATAACTATCGTCTGATGAAATCCAAAGGCTTGCTGGTTAACAGCGAGCGCGGCGTATCGGTGAACCTTGATTTTATGGGCAACACCACTTTTTTTGACGCCACGCATCCCGCCGCACGCGAGTTCGTCTGGCAGGAAGTTAAGCGCAACTATTATGACCACGGCATCCGCACTTTCTGGCTCGACGAAGCAGAGCCAGAATACCGCGCCTACGATTTTGATAATTACCGCTATCATCTCGGTCCGGTACAGGAAGTGGGCAATATCTATCCGCAGCTGTTTGCCCGCGGATTTTATGAAGGTCTGCAACAACAGGGCGAGAGCGAGATCGTCAATCTGGTGCGCTGCGCTTGGGCGGGCAGCCAGCGTTACGGCGTGCTTGCCTGGTCGGGCGACGTTCACTCCTCGTTCCATGCCTTACGTAATCAGTTCACTGCCGGGCTGAATATGGCGATGGCAGGTATTCCATGGTGGACCACCGACATCGGCGGTTTTCAGGGCGGGAATATTCATGATCCGGCGTTTCATGAACTGTTGATCCGTTGGTTCCAGTGGGCGGTATTCTGTCCGGTGATGCGTTTGCATGGTTACCGCGAGCCACAAATTGCACCTGAAGAAACCTGGCGCGATGGCATTGCGCAGTGCAACAGCGGCTCGCCCAATGAGGTATGGAGTTACGGTGAGGAGAATTACGCGCTGATGAAAAGCTGCCTGCTGCAACGTGAGCAGATTCGCCCCTATATTGATGGCCTGATGCGCGAAGCGCATGAGCTCGGTGATCCGGTGATGCGCCCGCTGTTCTATCACTACCCGCAGCAGACAGAGAGCTGGCAAGTGGAAGATCAGTATCTGCTGGGCCGCGACCTTCTGGTCGCGCCGGTGCTAAACGCCGGGCAGCGTGAACGTGAAGTGTGGTTACCTGCTGGTGAACAATGGATTACCCGCAATGGTGAGTGCTATCAAGGCGGCCAACGCATCAGCGTCGCCGCGCCACTGAGGGAAATTCCAGTGTTTACGAGAGCAGGAAGTCAGGTAGACATCCGCGTGCCAGAGTAGATGCACATTTACGATAGGTCGCCATGAATGGCGTAATGCTTGTCAGTTAAGCCCACGATGAATCTTCAGTGCGTGCTGCTGAAAAGGGCTCATTTGCCAGAGGCGCTGGCGCGTCTGCTGCGGCAAAAGGGCCATTCGCAGCGCTGAGGCTTTTACGTTGGGCCAGGAGCCTCGCGCATGGATGCGCGAGGCAGTTCGGGGCCGGCCAGGACGGCCGATCCGCGAACGGTCCGTTGGCACAACGTAGAAGCCGAAGGCACCGCGCTAGCGGCGCGAGGACGGCCCGTGACGCAGCAGATGTGTCAGAGCCCGCACCGAATTTAAAGCAAAATGCTTTCCTAACTGACAGGCTACGCCATAAATGGCGACCGCAGGCAGAACAGCGTTGCGGGATGCACGCGCTCTATTACTCGCTCTCGTTGCGCTTCTGCCCTAACCCATATTCACGCAGCTTATTGGCAATCGCGGTATGCGACACGCCGAGGCGTTTCGCCAGTTTGCGCGTGCTGGGATAAGAGAGATAGAGACGCGTCAGCACCGAACGTTCGAAACGGCTGGTGATATCGTCCAGCGAACCTTCCATCGCCTCTTCGCCCAATGACACATCCAGCGCCTGCTCTGGCAACACAATATCTTGTGGCCCCAGCTCGTAACCTTCCAGCTGCGTCAGCGCACGGTACAGCGCATTCTTCAACTGGCGTACGTTACCGGGCCAGTTATAACGCGTCAGGAATGGCGTCAGCTGCGATGAGAGGCGCGGACGCGGCAAGCCTTGTTCATCGGCGAAACGCGCGACAAACATTTCGGTGAGCGGCAGAATATCCAGCGGACGTTCGCGCAGCGGCGGCAGATTGAGCGTCAGCACATTCAGGCGATAAAACAGATCTTCGCGGAACTCACCGCGCTGCACCAGCTCAATCAGATTCTTCTGCGTGGCGCAAATCACGCGCACATCAACGTGGACTTCATGCTCTTCACCCACGCGGCGGAACGTGCCGTCGTTGAGGAAACGCAATAGTTTGGTCTGCATGCGTGGCGACATTTCGCCAATCTCATCCAGCAATACCGAACCGCCGTTAGCCTGCTCGAAGAAGCCTTTCTTGCCTTCCAGCGCATTGGGATAAGCACCGGCAGCGTGACCAAATAGCTCACTCTCCGCCACATCATCCGGCAATGAGGCGCAGTTCAGCGCCAGGAACGGTTTTTTGCCACGCGCGCTACGCAAATGACAGGCGCGAGCCAGCATATCTTTGCCGGTGCCGGTATCACCGACGATCAACAGCGGCGCATCGTGCATCGCCAGTTTGCGCGCCTGATCAATCACCTGACGCATTTTTGGCGTAACCGCCACGATATGATCGAACTCCGATTCATCGGTAACGGTAAGATTCTGCAACTGTCGGCCCATACGCGCCGTCGATTTCAGGGTGATCATCGCGCCGACCGGCAGGTCGCTCTGGCCCTCTTCTTCTGCCAGATAAATTGGTCGCGCTTCCATCAGGAAATCGCGTCCCTGAATCACCACATGCTGCGCCTGTGCGTCAACGCGATCATTCTCCAGCCAGCGCTGGAAATTGAAGCCGGTGATTAAAGTGCCAACGTTTTGATTGCGCAGCTTCTGTTCATCAAGGGTAAACAGATTTTGCGCTGCCGGATTGGCCAGCTCGACTTTGCATTTCAGATCGATGGATAACACCGGTTCTGGCATCGCCACCAGCAGCGCGCTCAATGCGCGATGCTCGCGTTCAGAGGGCATAAACGAAACGGTACGCACATCTGTCACGCCAGGTGTACGGCGGATTTCCGCCATCAGATTGCTGAAGGGTTCAAACTCCAGCGCGGTAAAATTGAGGTAAATGCGACCGAGTGGCGCAATTTCGATGCCGCGCAGGTCGATATTGCGGGCAACCAGCAGGTCGAGCAACTCGCGCGCCAGACCGATTCGGTCCTGGCAGAAAACTTCCAAACGCATTGCGATGAGCCTTAGTCAGGTTTTGATTTTAGTGATAATACGCTAACTTGCAGCGCCTCAGAAGAGGCCTGTCAGGAAAAGTTGACAGCCAGAGGCAGGCGATAAAGGGAAGTGTAACGGAGCGACCAACAAAAATCCCGCCGAATATGCGTGGTAACACAGATAATTTTACCTTTCACGCCAGTTGCAGCGTGAAAGGTACGCAAGTGCTGATTATTTAGCAGCCTGCCCTGCTTTATCCCCACTTTTTACCAGGGATTCTTTCAGCTGACCGATTAACTCGCGACGGAAATCGCCCAGACGCGGCTTATCATCTTCCAGCCACGGTAACGGGCGACACAGCTCCATCGCTTTAATGCCTAGGCGTGCGGTGAGCAAACCAGCACCGATCCCTTGCGCAGCGCGGGTTGACAGGCGCGCGGCAAGATCCTGTGACATCCAATCCATCCCGACTTCGCGCACCAGTTCGGAAGCCCCGGCAAACGCCATATTGAGCAGCACTAAGCGGAACAGGCGGATGCGGCTAAAGTAACCCAGCTCAATGCCATAGATCGCCGCGATGCGATTGACCAGCCGCAGATTGCGCCAGGCGATAAACGCCATGTCTACCAAAGCCAGCGGGCTAACGGCGATCATTAACGTCGATTCGGCGGCGTGACGGCTTATTTCCCGGCGCGCCTGACGATCCAGCACCGGCTGCACCAGTTGGGCATATAATGTGACAATTTCACGATCGTTGTGGGTTTCATGCAGCGCCGCATGCCAGCGCTGCAGTGCAGGATGCGCCTGATCAAGCTGCGCCTGTTGCGCCAGCTTTTCACAGAACGCACGACCTTTGCCGACGCCGTGACTGTGCAGCAATTCGCGGCCAATATCGCGCTCTTCGGCCCGCTGACGCAGACGATATAAACGCCGCCATTCACCAATCAGCGCACCCGCCCCCGCGGCGACAATCAATGTGCCCGCCACGCCGGTGCCGAGGGTAAACCAGTCGCGCAGCAGCCACGCATCGTGCAGCGTTTGCGCGCCCTGCGCCACCACGCTGACGCCGAAAATAGCGAGGCCAACGCCCACCATTTTACGCCACAGGCTGCGCTTCGGCCGCAGCGCGGCTTCCACCACTTTTTCGCCTTCGCCCTCTTCCAACGGCTCGGCTTCCGCCGTGGCGAGAAAGGCTTTCTCGCTGTCCGCGCTAAAGGTTTGTGCGGCGCGCAGCGGTTTTTCCGCTTCAACCGTCAGCGGACGGGCAAAATCAATGCGTCCTTTCAAAGGTGTTTCGTCGCTCATCGCAATTTATCTCCCAATAAAAACTCCAGCGCGGCATCCATGCGAATGTGCGGCAGCGGGCGATCGACATCCAGCTGCTGCGGCCGGAACTGTTCAAACTGAAATCCCTGCTGCTGCCAGAAATTGTGGCCAGGCAAGCGTGGCGGCACTTCGCCGGGATAGAACGTCAGCGCTTCATTATCGGCTAAACGATGACCGCGCAACGCCGGTAACTTCTCGCCACGATGATCAACTAGTCCACTTTCTGTGGCCTGCACCGAGGCTAAACCGAGGCAATCCATATTGATGCCTTCGAACGCCGCGTTTTGCCACGCGTCCTGCACCAGCTGCTGCAAAAGGGACACCATATTGGCGTGCTGATCCGAAGTCACATGATCGGCTTTGGTGGCAGCAAACAGCAGCTTATCGATCACCGGAGAGAACAGACGGCGGAACAGCGTGCGCTGACCGTAGTGGAAACTCTGCATCAGTTGCGTCAAGGCAAGACGCATATCGTTGAACGCTTGCGGCCCGCTGTTAAGCGGTTGCAGACAATCTACCAGCACGATTTGGCGATCGAAACGCAGGAAATGATTTTTATAGAATCCTTTCACCACGTGCTGGCAGTAATAGTTGAAACGCTGCTGCAGCATGGCGAAGTTGCTGCCTGCTGGCGCTTGCGCCAGCTTGCTAACCTGCATCTCGTCGACCTGCGGCCACGGGAAGAACTGCAGCGCGGGCGCGCCGGCCATATCGCCCGGCAATACAAAGCGGCCCGGCTGGATAAAGTGCAAGCCTTCGCTTTTGCATTGGTGCAGATAATCGGTCCAGGCAGCGGCAATGGCTGCCAGACGATTTTCATCGGCGGGCGCAAAAGGATCGAGATCGGCGCACAAGCTGCGCCATTGCGCTGACCAGCCCGCGCGATCGCCCTGCAGCAAGCCCACCATCTGGCGTGACCAGCTGAGATAATCCTGCGCCAGCATCGGCAGATCCAGCAGCCATTCGCCGGGGTAATCGACAATTTCAAGGTAGAGCGTGGCGGTATCTTTGAAATGGCGCAGCAGCGATTCATCCGGACGATAGCGCAGCGCCAGACGCATTTCGCTCACACCACGCGTCGGCGTCGGCCACATCGGCGGCGTGCCGTACAGTTGCGCCAGACCTTCGTCGTAGGTGAAACGCGGCGTGCCGAGTTCACGCTGCGGCACGCGCTTGACGCCCAGCAGGCGATCTTCGCGCACCACGGAAAACAGCGGCAAACGTGCGCCGCTGTGAACATTGAGAAGCTGGTTAACCAGCGAAGTGATAAACGCGGTTTTGCCGCTACGGCTTAAACCGGTTACAGCCAGGCGCAGATGCCGGTCAACACCGCGGTTCATCAACGCCACAAATTCATTTTGCAGTCTTTTCATCGTTCTCCCTGATGAATCGTGCCGATAAGCGTTTAAACGCTTTGCTCAGCAACGGTTCCAGGGCGGCCGCCAGCAACAGGCGCAGCGGACGGCGCGCCACCGATTTCACCGCCCAGCCAGCGATACCGCCGGGCCCGTAAGTTACTGCACTAATGATGATAAATTTCCCCGCCGACATCAACGCAGGTGTCGCGCGACGGCGCAGAGCAGTAAAACGTTGAGTTTGCATAGAGCCTCTTATCACAATAGAAGAAGTGGGCCTGAAAGCCCGGGAATTTAGATCTGGCGAAAGCGGCTGCGCACGCTAAACGTCTCTGAAGTGACGTAGCGTTCAACTTCACGCACCTTTCGCTCATCGCTTTGCAGCGTTGTTTCCAGCTCGTCGAGCAGTTCACGTGCGCTGGGTGCCCGTTCAGATGTCGCATCAACGGGTTTCTCGTCCAGCACAAAGCCCAGAATAAAATAGGCGACGATGGTGAACATAAACAGCCCAAGGAACAGCGACAGCACCACAATCACACGCAGCAAGCGCACCGGAATGTCGAGGTACTCGGCGATACCCGCGCAAACGCCGCGTACTTTGCCCTGCTGCGGAATGCGCCACAATTTACGGCCATTCATCATGGTTGCCTCCAGTTTGGATGTTCGGCATCCAAAATGGCTTCCAGTGCTTCAACACGTTCACGCATGCGGCGAGCATCCTGGGTAATTTGTTGCAAACGCTGCAGGTCACTCGACGATAGATCGGCGCCGCCGTTGCGTTTGTTGCTGTAATGCAGCCATAACCAAATTGGTGCGACAAACAGCACGAAAATCGTTAAAGGTATGGCTAAAAAAAGTGCGCTCATTGACTCTCCTTAATCACTAACACCATTTTTAACTCGGGCCCGCAATCAGGCCCGTGGCGATCACTCAGGGCGGTTCATTTTAGCTTTCAGCGCGGCCAGCTGCTGGCTGATTTCATCATCGGCTTTCAGCTCGGCGAACTCCTGATCCAAACCTTTTGGTTTACCAAAACGCTGGCTTTCTGCTTCTGCTTCCATGTGATCGATGCGACGTTCAAAGGATTCGAAGCGTGCCATCGCATCATCAATCTTGCCGCTGTCGAGCTGACGACGCACATCACGTGATGACGATGCTGCCTGATGGCGCAGCGTTAACGCCTGCTGACGCGCACGGGTTTCAGTGAGTTTTTTCTCCAGCTCACCGATCTCGCCTTTCATGCGGTCCAGCGTCTCTTCAACCTGAGTCGATTCCTGCTGCAGCGCAGCAATCAAATCGGTCAGCTTCTGCTTCTCAATTAAAGCAGCACGCGCCAGATCTTCTTTACCTTTATTAATCGCCAGCTCCGCTTTTTCCTGCCATTCGGCCTGCTGAATTTCAGCCTGCTCGCTGCGGCGCAGCAGCTGTTTCTTTTCGGCCAGCGCACGGGCTGAGGTTGAACGGACTTCTACCAGCGTATCTTCCATTTCCTGAATCATCAGGCGTACCAGTTTCTGCGGATCTTCGGCGCGCTCCAGCAGAGAGTTGATGTTAGCGTTCACGATGTCGGCGAAACGAGAAAAAATACCCATAATGATGTTCCTCAAATTTTGTGTGTAGGTGCGCGAGGCGCTCTTCACTAATACAATTCGCGTGCCAACTTTTAATTTATTGATTTTACGCTATTTGTTTATTTTACATCCGCCAGAACATCGCTTAAGGTAGTGAAATTGATTAATCAGTGGCGAATTTCATCATGGCGAACAGTTCAGACAACCTGTTAGGCGAATCGAATAACTTTCTGGAGGTACTGGAACAGGTTTCGCGCTTAGCGCCGCTGGAAAAACCGGTGCTGGTGATTGGCGAGCGCGGCACCGGCAAAGAGCTGATTGCCAGCCGCCTGCATTATTTGTCAAACCGCTGGGAAGGTCCGTTTGTTTCGCTGAACTGCGCCGCGCTAAATGAAAACCTGCTCGACTCCGAACTCTTCGGTCATGAAGCTGGCGCGTTTACCGGGGCGCAAAAACGTCATCTGGGACGCTTCGAACGCGCTGATGGCGGCACGCTGTTTCTGGATGAACTCGCCACCGCGCCGATGCTGGTGCAGGAGAAATTGCTGCGCGTGATTGAATACGGACAGCTGGAACGCGTTGGCGGTAATCAATCTTTGCAGGTGAATGTGCGTTTGGTGTGCGCCACCAATGAAGATCTGCCGGCGCTTGCCGCCGCCGGTAAATTCCGCGCCGACCTGCTCGATCGCCTCGCCTTTGATGTGGTGCAGCTGCCGCCGCTGCGTGAACGCCGCAGCGACATACTGGTGATGGCCAACCATTTCGCCATTCAGATGTGCCGCGAACTGGGCTTGCCGCTTTTCCCTGGCTTCAGCGATCGCGCCCAGCTGACGTTGCTGAATCACAGCTGGCCCGGCAACGTGCGTGAACTGAAGAACGTGGTCGAGCGCTCGGTTTATCGCCATCACAGCGCCGACGATGAGCTGGATAACATTATCATTAACCCGTTCGCCCCCCGCACGCCGCACGCCGACGTCATTGCCCAGGCGGACGTATCTGCCTTGCCTTCCCTGCCGCTGGATTTGCGTCAGTGGCAAAATCAACAGGAACGCGAGTTGGTTGAAGCGAGTTTGCAACAAGCCAAATACAACCAGCGCCGCGCCGCCGAGTTATTGCGTGTGACGTACCATCAGTTGCGCGCCATGATGAAAAAGCACGGTATTCAGGCACGCGACGAGGATTAGCCAAATCGCCATAAACGTCGCCTATACGTATTCATTTGATTTTTCTTTTTTAAAGCAAATCGCACGGTGTTTTTTTCTAACTGTTTCGAGTGGATGCAAGGCGGCAAGCGAGGACATCCCTGGGAGCATACATAAGTATGTGACCAGGGTGGACGAGCGCAGCCAACGCGGCAGCCGCTCGAAACAGGACGAAAAAAGGCCCGCGGGTTAACGCGGGCAACTAATACTGGAAGCAATGTGAGCAATGTCGTGCTCTTCTTCGGTAGAGCCACCGTCGAAGCGCAGAATAATAATAATCATTCTTATTATCATCTGTAAACCCCTAATTGAGAATTTTTCTCATCTCCACACAGAGATTGTGATTACCCCATCGCCAGTTTGGCGAAAAACACAGCAGAAGCGTCGCGAATTTGGGGAGTACGTGGCGTTTAAGATACACTCACGCTATTGCCTCAGAATCGTTGAGTTCTATGCCAAAATTATTCCCCTCTCTGCTGCTGGGTCTCAGCATGATGAGCGCGTCAGCGTGGGCCGCGCCAACGGACAACATCCGCAACAGCGGTTTTGTCTATTGCGTTAACGGCACGGTTAATACCTTCAATCCACAAATGGTTAGCAGCGGCTTAGTCGTTGATACGCTGGCGGCGCAGCTGTATGACCGGCTGCTGGACGTGGATCCTTATACTTATCGGCTGATTCCCGACCTCGCCCAGAGCTGGGAAGTGCGTGATAACGGCGCAACCTACCGTTTTCACCTGCGTAAAGATGTCGCCTTCCAGCACACCAACTGGTTTAAACCGACGCGGAAAATGAACGCCGATGATGTGGTGTTCAGCTTTGCACGCATGTTTGATCGCAAGCATCCGTGGCACAACGTCAACGGCGGCAGCTATCCCTATTTTGATAGCCTGCAGTTTGCCGATTCGGTGCAGAGTGTGAAAAAGCTGGATAGCGATACCGTTGAAATCCGCCTGAACAGCCCGGACGCCTCATTCTTGTGGCATATCGCGACGCATTACGCGCCGATTTTGTCGCAGGAGTACGCCAATAAACTCAGCGCTAAAGGCCAGCAGGAACAGCTGGACCGCGAACCGGTCGGCACCGGCCCGTTCCAGTTGAGCGAATACCGTACCGGGCAATATCTCCGCCTGGCGCGTAATCCGCAGTACTGGAAAGGCGTGCCGCGTCTGCAGCAGGTGGTGATCGATTTGGGCGTTGGCGGCACCGGAAGGTTATCCAAACTGCTGACCGGCGAATGCGATGTGCTGGCCTATCCCGCCGCCAGCCAGCTGAGCATTTTGCGTGACGATCCGCGCCTGCGCATGACGCTGCGTCCCGGCATGAACATCGCCTATCTGGCGTTCAACACGCGCAAACCGCCACTGGATCGCCCGGAAGTGCGTCACGCGCTGGCGCTGGCGATCAATAACGAACGCCTGATGGAGTCGATCTATTACGGCACCGCTGAAACTGCCGCCTCCATTTTACCGCGTGCGTCCTGGGCGTATGACAACGATGCGCGCGTCACCGAATACAATCCGGCTAAGGCGCGTGAAGAGTTGAAAGCGCTGGGGCTGGAAGATTTGCATTTACGTTTAGTGGTGCCCTCTTCCTCGCAGTCGTGGAATCCCAGCCCGTTAAAAACCGCTGAATTGTTGCAAGCGGATTTGGCTCAGGTTGGCGTGCGCGTCACTATCGCGCCGGTGGAAGGCCGCTTCCAGGAAGCGCAGTTGATGGAGATGAACCATGACCTCACGCTCACCGGCTGGGCAACCGACAGTAACGATCCCGACAGTTTCTTCCGTCCGCTGTTAAGCTGCGCGGCGATCCGTTCGCAAACCAACTACGCACACTGGTGCTCGCCCGCCTTTGATGAGGCTTTGCAGCATGCACTGTTGTCCCAGCAGCTATCGGCGCGCATTGACAGCTATGACAAGGCGCAGCAGATTTTGGCGCAGGAGTTGCCGGTGTTGCCGCTGGCGTCATCGCTGCGTTTGCAAGCCTATCGGCATGATATCAAAGGCCTGGTGCTGAGCCCGTTTGGTAACGCTTCGTTCGCCGGCGTTTACCGCGATGAGAGCAGCGAGGAGTAAGCATGATTATCTATATTCTGCGTCGCGTGGTGCTGCTGCTCATCACCCTGTTTTTGCTGTCGCTGGTGAGCTTCAGTCTGAGCTACTTCACACCAAACGCCCCGCTCGAAGGCGCATCGCTGTTTGATGCGTGGTGGTTCTGGTTCAAGGGCTTGCTGCAGTTCGATTTTGGCGTCTCCAGCACCAACGGCCAGCCGATTGATCTTCAGCTGCGCGAAGTGTTTCCCGCCACGCTGGAGCTGTGCGTAATGGCATTTATTCTGGCGCTACTGGTGGGGATTCCGCTGGGAATTTGCGCCGGCGTGATGCGCAAAAAATGGCAGGATAAAGCCATTAGCGCGCTGGCGCTGCTTGGCTTCTCGATGCCGGTATTCTGGCTAGCGCTGCTGTTTACGCTGTTCTTCTCGTTAACACTCGGCTGGTTGCCGGTGTCCGGACGTTTCGACCTGCTCTATCCGGTGCAAAACGTTACCGGCTTTGCGCTGATTGATGCCTGGCTGAGCCCGTCGCCGTGGCGTCATGAAATGCTGGTCAGCGCCTTAACGCACATGATTCTGCCGGTGGTCGTTCTCGCCGTTGCGCCTGCTACCGAGATGATCCGCTTATTGCGCAGCAGCACCAGCGATGTGATGGACAAAAACTACGTCAAAGCCGCCGCCACGCGCGGCCTGTCGCGCTTCACGGTGATCCGCCGCCACGTGCTGCACAATGCGCTGCCGCCGGTGATTCCGCGCCTTGGGCTGCAATTTTCCACCATGCTGACGCTGGCGATGATTACCGAAGTGGTGTTCAACTGGCCGGGCCTCGGCCGCTGGCTGATTAACGCCATTCGCCAGCAGGATTACGCGGCGATTTCCGCTGGCGTGATGGTGGTGGGAGGTCTGGTGATTCTGGTCAGCGTGTTATCCGATATTCTGGGTGCGGCGCTTAACCCGCTGAAACATAAGGAATGGTATGCCCTTAGATAATGTCTACGACGAGAAGCGGCTGCCCAGCACGCTGCGTCGCAGCTGGCAGCGCTTGTATCGTGATACCAGCGGCATGGTCGGCTTGTACGGCTTTGGCCTGCTGCTGTTCCTGTGCCTGTTTGGCGGCCTGCTGGCGCCGTATGGCATCGATCAGCAATTCCTCGGTTATCAGTTGCTGCCGCCATCGTGGTCGCGCTACGGCGATGTCTCCTTCTTCCTCGGCACCGACGATTTAGGCCGCGATGTGCTGAGCCGCCTGCTAAGCGGCGTAGCGCCGACCGTGGGATCGGCGATTCTGGTGACGGTGCTGGCGGCAATTTGTGCGCTGGTGCTTGGCGTGTTTGCCGGTATCACGCACGGCATGCGCTCGGCGGTGATGAATCACGTGCTGGATACCTTGCTGTCGATTCCCTCGCTGCTGCTGGCGATTATCGTGGTGGCATTTCTCGGCCCGCGCCTGGAACACGCGATGCTGGCGGTGTTTCTCGCGCTGATCCCACGTCTGGTGCGCGAGATCTATACTGCTGTGCATGATGAGATGGAAAAAGAGTATGTGGTGGCGCTGCGTCTCGATGGCGCGCGCAACCTGAATATCTTGTGGAATGCGGTGCTGCCTAACGTGCTGCCGCTGCTGGTGAGCGAATTTACCCGCTCGCTGTCGATGGCGATTCTGGACATCGCCGCACTCGGTTTCCTCGATCTTGGCGCGCAGCTGCCCTCGCCCGAATGGGGTGCGATGCTGGGTGACGCGCTGGAGCTGATCTACGTGGCGCCGTGGACGGTCATGCTGCCGGGCGTGGCGCTGATGGTCAGCGTATTGATCGTTAACCTGCTGGGCGACGGCATTCGTCGCGCTGTAGAAGCGGGAGTTGAATAATGCCGCTACTGGATATCCGTAACCTGACCATCGAATTTATGACCGCTGACGGCCCGGTCAAAGCGGTTGATCGCATCAACCTGACGCTAAGCGAAGGCGAAATCCGCGGTTTGGTGGGTGAATCGGGTTCAGGCAAAAGTCTGATCGCCAAAGCAATTTGCGGCGTCACCAAAGATAACTGGCGCGTCACCGCCGATCGCATGGTGTTTGATGATATTGATCTGCTGCGCCTGTCACCGCGCGAACGCCGTCGGATCGTCGGCCATAACGTGTCGATGATTTTTCAGGAGCCGCAATCCTGTCTTGATCCGTCAGAAAGTATTGGTCGCCAGCTGATGCAGGCGATTCCGCGTTGGACGCACAAAGGCCGCTGGTATAAACGGCTGTGGTTCTGGCGCAAAGTGCGCGCCATTGAGCTGCTGCATCGCGTCGGCATCAAAGATCATAAAGACATCATGCGCAGTTTCCCGTATGAACTCACCGACGGCGAATGCCAAAAGGTGATGATCGCCATCGCGCTGGCCAATCAGCCGCGTTTGCTGATCGCCGATGAACCAACCAATGCGATGGAGCCGACCACGCAGGCGCAAATTTTCCGCCTGCTGAGCCGCCTCAATCAGAATAATAACACCACTATTTTGCTGATCAGCCACGATCTGCGCACCATGAGCCATTGGGCCGACCGCATTAATGTGATGTATTGCGGCCAGACGGTGGAGATCGCGCAAAGCGAAGAGTTAATGGAGTCACCGCATCATCCTTACACGCAGGCGCTGATCCGGGCGATGCCCGATTTCGGTAGCGCGCTGCCGCACAAAAGCCGCCTCAACACGCTTTCTGGCGCTATTCCTTCACTGGAACATCTGCCAATTGGCTGTCGTCTGGGGCCGCGCTGCCCGTATGCGCAGCGTAAATGCATCGAAACACCGCGCCTGACCGGCAATAAAGCGCATCTGTTTGCTTGTCACTTCCCGCTGAATATGGAGAGCCAGTAAACATGGAAACGCTGCTGGAAGTGCGCAACCTGAGTAAAACCTACCGCTATCGCACCGGTTTGTTCCGTCGTCAGCACGTTGAGGCGGTGAAAGGCGTCAGTTTTACCCTGCGTGAAAAACAGACGCTGGCGGTGATTGGTGAAAACGGTTCGGGAAAATCGACGCTGGCAAAAATGCTCAGCGGCATGGTCGAGCCGAGCGAGGGCGAGATGCTGATTGACGATCATCCACTGGAGTACGGTGATTATGGTTATCGCAGCCAGCGCATTCGCATGATTTTTCAGGATCCCTCAACCTCGCTGAATCCGCGCCAGCGCATCAGCCAGATACTCGATTTCCCGCTGCGCCTGAATACCGAGCTGGATGATGACGCGCGTGAAAAACGCATTATCGCCACGCTGCGTCAGGTCGGTTTGCTGCGCGACCACGCCGGATACTATCCGCACATGCTGGCGCCGGGCCAGAAGCAGCGTCTGGCGCTGGCGCGAGCGCTGATTCTGCAGCCAAAAGTGATCGTCGCCGATGAAGCCCTCGCCTCGCTGGATATGACCATGCGTTCACAGCTGGTAAACCTGATGCTGGAACTGCAGGAGAAGCACGGCATCGCCTATATTTATGTCACGCAGCATCTCGGCATGATGAAGCACATCAGCGATCAGGTGCTGGTGATGCATCAGGGCGAAGTGGTCGAGCGCGGCGGCACCGCCGATGTATTGGCCTCGCCGCTGCACGATCTCACCAAGCGCCTGATCACCAGCCACTTTGGTGAAGCCTTAACCGCCGAAGCCTGGCGCCGCGAGCGTTAAGGCGCCGAAAACGCGGTGCGATTTACCGCATTTATAGAGACGTGCTAGACTTCGCACGAGATTAACGTCGGTCGCCTGTTTTTCAACCACCGCGACCGCCAACAACAATGACCAAAAGGATTACAGCTATGGGTTTTCTTTCCGGTAAGCGCATTCTGATTACTGGCGTTGCCAGTAAACTCTCAATCGCCTACGGTATTGCGCAGGCGATGCACAAACAGGGCGCAGAACTGGCTTTCACCTACCAGAACGACAAATTGAAAAGTCGTGTGGAAGAGTTTGCTAAAGATCTGGGTTCAGACATTGTTCTGCCATGCGATGTGGCTGAAGACGAGAGCATCACTGCGCTGTTCACCGAACTGGCAAAAACCTGGCCGAAATTTGACGGTTTCGTTCACTCCATCGGTTTCGCACCTGGCGATCAGCTGGATGGCGATTACGTGAATGCCGTGACCCGTGAAGGCTTCAAGATCGCTCACGACATTAGCGCGTACAGCTTTGTGGCGATGGCGAAAGAGTGCCGTGCAATGCTGAACCCGAATTCTGCCCTGCTGACCCTGTCTTACCTGGGTGCAGAGCGCGCCATCCCGAACTACAACGTGATGGGTCTGGCGAAAGCGTCACTGGAAGCTAACGTGCGCTACATGGCGAACGCGATGGGTCCAGAAGGCACGCGTGTTAACGCCGTTTCTGCCGGTCCAATCCGTACGCTGGCCGCGTCAGGCATCAAAGATTTCCGTAAAATGCTGGCGCACTGCGAAGCGGTTACCCCGATTCGTCGTACCGTTACCATCGAAGACGTGGGTAACTCAGCTGCATTCCTGTGCTCTGATCTGGCGGGTGGTATCACCGGTGAAGTGGTACACGTTGATGGCGGCTTCAGCATTGCCGCAATGAACGAGCTGGAATTGAAATAAGATTTATCCAAGGTCGCCTTTCATGGCGACCTCCTCTTCAAATAACGCCCTCCTTATACTCGTAAGCTATTAATTATTCCCCAACATTCTTTTGCCGTGGACAGCCGTTCAGCGACGATAAGCTAGCCCTTTGTTGCATGCCTGCTTTTCAGATTCGCACGCTGTGCAGCAAGTCCGTTTTTAGCGCAAGGAATGACCATGGAACAACGCCGTTCTCCCGGCCATGACCACTGGTTTTATGAAAGCCAGACTCGCCCGAATAGCACCGCCACTGCGCCGCTGGTGCCCGAAGCCGCCTATATCGACGATCGTTTCTTACTCGGTTTGCAACAGGAAGCGACCGCGCTACAGCCGCTGCTGTCGCGTTTTCAGCCTGCGTTATTGGCCGCGCGCGATCTCAGCCAGATTCTGTTTCCCGATACGCTTGCCACCAGTTTGACCCACACCTTAACGCTGTACGATCGCCTCAGCACCGCGCTAACGGTGGCGCAGGTCGCCGGCGTGCAGCGCCTGTGCAATCACTACTCAGCCCGGCTCAATCCGTTGCCGGGTCCGGACTCATCACGTGAAAGCAATAATCGCCTGACGCAAATCACCCAATATGCGCGTCAGCTGGCGATGCAGCCGGAACTGATCACCACCAGCAGCATCAGCGCGCTGGACGCGGTGGGCTTAACCGAGCCCGATATCGTCACGCTGAATCAACTGGTGGGATATGTCAGCTATCAGTCACGCGTGGTGGCATCGCTGCAGGCGATGATGGGCTTGCCGGTGCGCTGGATTCCGGGCGTAACACCGCCGCCGGACGCCAGCGCAGCGCTGTTTACCGGCAACGACGGCTGGCAGCACGCGTTGAAACCGGTTGAACTGCGCTATGCCAGCGCCGATCAACTGGCGGCGGTTACTTTCTGTCAGGGTATTGAGGGATTGGATGATGCCATTTGGCTGCTGGTGCACGATGCGCAAGTGCTGTATGGCTTCGCCACGCTAAAACAGCGGCTGAGTGAACATTTTGCCGGGGATGAAGCGCTGGCGCAGGCGGTTAGCGCACGCGTGCTGGGTTGTCGACGTCAGTTTGATTTTGTTACCGATGAATGGCGTGACGCACTGCTGCAGGATGTCGAAAGCGCTGGCGCAGCATCGCCGGTGATTTCACTCAGCGCCCAGCTCACTCGCCTGCCCGACCGCTTCAGCGCTGCACATTTGCAGCCGCTGCTGAACGCGGGCTGGGGCAGCGAACGCATCTTCATGCTGTTGCAAGCGGTGGCTTTCGCCAGCTGGCAGGATCGCCTGCTGATGGCGCTCGGCGAAACCCGTTAATCGGGCAGATGTCGCCGCGCTTCATCAAAGAAATGCTGAGCCAGCGGCGATGCTCTGCCCGGCTCGGCAATCACTAATGCCGCCTGCCGGCCCATTGGCGCCATCTCAATCGGCCGCCGCGCCAGATTCTGCATCAGCTCCGGCAACAGATGTCCGCATGGCGACACCATCACGCCCAAACCAACCTGCGCACTTTGCAGCAGTTGCATGATCGACGCGCTCTCAACAATCACACGTGGAATCAAGCCGGTTTCCCGCAGCTGCCCATCAAGATAGCGTCGAAAATAGCGCGTGGGCTCTGCCAGACACAGCGGCTGGCAGGCAAGCGTGGCGAGCGAGATGTTCTCTTGCTCGAGCAGCGCCGGAAAGTGCGCCGGATTGAACAGCGCCTCGACACCCGGATCTTTCAACAGCGCAGTTTGAAAATGCAGCTCGCGCAGTGACGTCAGTTCAAAAAAGCCGATACCGCCATCCACGGTGTGGCTGTTGAGCGCTTCCAGCAGCTGATCGGCGCTCATCGCGGCCACGCGATAATCCAGCTGTGGATAACGCGCTTCAACCGCTTTCAACAACGCTGGCAGCGCCACGCTGCACTGCGGCATCACGCCAAGCCGCAAGGTGCCGTTGACGCCATGCTTGAGCGACTCCACTTCCAGCTTCAATCCCTGGTACACCGAAACAATTTCCCGCGCCCAGGTCAGTACGCGCTCGCCTTCCGGCGTAAAGCCATCGAAATTATTACTGCGGTTGATCAGCGACAGCCCTAATTCGCGTTCGAGGTTTTTCAGGCGCATCGATAGCGTCGGCTGGCTGACAAAGCTGACCTCTGCCGCGCGGCCAAAGTGGCGTTCGCGTTCAAGATTTGTCAGATAGATTAATTGTTTGATGTCCATGGAAAGCAGAATTGGCTGGAAAACAGCAGTGTATCATGGCGGTTGCCGCTGCGCTGCGTCCACGCGCAGCGGCTATTGTGTTACGCCACACCCAAGGCACTTTTTACGTCGTTGGCGATCTTCTCGACCTGCGGGCCGTAAATCACCTGGATATCATGTTCGCTGACGCGATTGATGCCGTTCGCGCCGGTGGTCAGTAACGTTTGATCGACCACCTCATTCATCTGTTTGACCCTCACGCGCAGCCGGGTGAAGCAGCAATCGACGTCCTCTATATTGGCTTCGCCGCCCAGCCCGCTGATGATCACTTTGGTGCGCTCATCCGCCGCCACCTGTTCGGGTTTGTGCTCCTCATCGGATTCCCGTCCCGGCGTTTCAACCCGCATCCGCGTGATGACAAAACGGAAGCCGTAGTAGTAAATCGGCACATAAATTACGCCGAGCACAATCGTCCACCACCAATGCGTTTTGCTGCCACCGAGAATGCCGAACACCACCAGATCGATGGCGCCGCCCTGCACGTTGCCAATCATCAAATGCAGCATCGACATCAACATAAATGACAGGCCGGTTAATAGCGCATGAAGGATATACAGCACCGGCGACACGAAGATGAAACAGAACTCCAGCGGCTCGGTGATGCCGGTGGTAAAGGAAGTCAGTGCACCGGCCAGCACCAGCGCTTTAACGCGCTGCTTATGCTCAGGGCGCGCAGTGTGGTAGATCGCCAGCGCGGCGGCTGGTAAGCCAAACATCATTACCGGAATTTTGCCCTGCGCGAGGAACTGCGTCGCGCCGCGCACCGTATCGTCCGGGATGGCGCCGGGATGCGTTAGCGAGGTGTTGAAGATGTTCAGCGCGCCGACGATGCTTTGTCCATCAACCGTTGCCATGCCGCCAATCGGTGTGAAGCGCACGGTTTCGTTGAGGATATGGTGCAAACCGGTGGGAATCAGTAAGCGTTCGCTGGTGCCAAGCAGGAAGGCGCCGTATTGCCCGCTTTTACCAATCATCAAACCCACCCACGCGATGCCTTCGCCGATGGTCGGCCAAATCAACGCCAGCAGCACGCCCACCAGCGGCAGCACCACCACGGTCACGATCGGCACAAAGCGGCGTCCACCAAAGAAGCTGATCGCCGTCGGCAGTTGCTGAGTGTAAAAACGGTTATGCAGCAGCACGGTAATCAATCCAGCAATCACGCCGCCCAGCACGCTCATGTTGTAAGTAAAGATGCCGAGCATGTCGATGTATTCGGCCGACGTCATCATCGCCGCAGTTTGATCCATACCCGCTTTCTGCAGCGCTTCTGGCGTGGTGGTAGCGGCCGTCAAACCTTTCGACGCCAGCGTGGAGCTGATTCCGACATTCATGGCGATATAGCCAATTACGGCGGCAAAGGCGGCGGTCGGTTTCTCCGCTTTCGCCAGCCCGATGGCGCTGGCCACCGCAAAAAACAGCGGCAAATTGGCGAACAGCGCGCCCGCCACCTTGCGGATAAACCCGATAATCAGCTGTGGCACCTGCAGATTAGCGAAGGCATCGCCGGTGATGGCCGGATTTTGCATTGCAGCGGCCAGGCCAAGAAAGATCCCTGCGGCAGCAATCACCGAGATGGGCATCATTAAGGCTTTACCGAAGGCGTGAATTTGGCTTGCCAGATTCTTCATGCTGCGTGCCCTTTTCAGAATGGAAAGAGCAATTATTAGTCAGTTATCTCAGCAGCACGTAACTGCCGCCCCTTAACAGCCGGGAAAGTTTGACTTATGTCACGCTTTGCGTGCGTTTCACGATAAACGCCGCCTATCGCACCATTAAACCAATCAATTAGACAACTTTTAAGGAGAGTCGCACACTTCCCGCTAACAGAAGACATATTCTGATAACAACTCATAAACAAATAAGCCTGCAACTATGAAATTTAAACGTAAGATTCAACCCTATCGCGCTGCTGCGGGCGGCTGGGGTTCATTGGAAGCCACCACCCGTTTCGTCCTTGATAGTAAAGCTGCCCTGAAGAACATGCGAAACCTGATGCGCATGAACAAAGCGCGCGGTTTCGACTGCCCAGGTTGCGCATGGGGCGATGACAATAAAAGTACCTTCAGCTTCTGTGAAAACGGAGCAAAAGCGGTGACGTGGGAAGCCACGCGTCGTGTGGTTGCGCCGGAATTTTTTGCCCAGCACAGCGTCAGCACTCTTTATCAACAGAGCGATTACTTCCTTGAGTATCAGGGACGCTTAACCCATCCGATGCGCTACAACAGCGCGACCGACCACTACGAACCGATCAGCTGGGACGATGCGTTAGCCTTGATTGCTCGCCATTTGAAGGCGATGGATCATCCAAATCAAATGGAGCTTTACACCTCCGGCCGCGCCAGCAACGAAGCGTCCTGGCTTTATCAGCTGTTTGGCCGTGTGATGGGCACCAACAACTTCCCCGACTGCTCCAACATGTGCCACGAAGCCAGCGGCACCGGCCTGAAACGCAGCATCGGCGTGGGTAAAGGCACCATTCGTCTGGACGATTTTGATCATGCCGACGCGATTTTCGTGTTGGGTCAGAATCCGGGCACCAACCATCCGCGCATGCTGCACAGCCTGCGTCACGCGGCCGATCACGGCGCGAAAATCGTCACCTTTAACACCCTGCGCGAGCGCGGCCTCGAGCGTTTTGCCGATCCGCAAAAGCCGCTGGAGATTGTCACGTCGATGGCGGGCACCATCAGTTCCGCCTATTACCAACCTAATCTGGGCGGCGATATGGCAGCGGTGCGCGGCATGGTGAAAGCCCTGCTTGAGCTACAGCGTGCACGTTTAGCTGCCGGTGAAGAAGGCATTTTCGATCAGGCGTTTATCGATGCCAACACTCATGGCATTGACGCGTATCTTGCCGCCGTTGATAACACCCGCTGGGACGATATCGTGCGCCAATCCGGTCTCAGCGAAGTGCAGATTCGTGAAGCGGCGGCGATTTATCAAAGTGCTGAACGCGTGATTGTCACCTGGGCGATGGGCATTACTCAGCATAAACACTCGGTGGATACCGTTCGCGAGATCACCAACCTGCAGCTGCTGTTTGGTCAGTTGGGCAAGAAAGGCGCAGGCCTGTGTCCGGTGCGCGGCCACAGTAATGTGCAGGGCAACCGCACCATGGGCATCGATGAAAAACCGGGCAAGTCCTTCCTCGATGCACTCGGCGCGCACTTTGATTTCGAACCCCCGCGCGAGCATGGTCACAACACCGTTGAAGCGCTGAACGCGATGCTTCGTGACGAAGTGAAAGTGCTGATTGCGCTGGGCGGCAACCTCGCGGCGGCCGCACCGGATTCACCGGTCACCGAAGAAGCGTTGCAGCATTGCGGTTTGACCGTGCACATCAGCACCAAACTCAATCGCAGCCATTTGGTGCCAGGCCGCGAAGGGCTGATTCTGCCAACGCTGGGCCGTACCGAACGCGATCGCCAGGCAAGCGGTAATCAGTACATCACCGTGGAAGACTCGTTCAGCATGGTGCACGCCTCAGAAGGCGTCGGCATTCCATTGGCGGAGACGCAGCGCTCTGAAACCGCGATTGTGGCTGGCATCGCCCATGCGACATTAGGCAGCGATAAAATCGACTGGCTGGCGATGGCAGGCAATTACGATCTGATTCGCGATCACATCGCCGCCACGATTCCCGGCTTTGCTGATTTCAATAACAAGTGCGACATTCCGGGCGGTTTCTACCTGGGTAGCGCTGCCGCCGAGCTACGCTTCAATACGCCAAGCAAACGTGCTGAGTTCAGCGCCGCCGCCCTGCCTACGTCGCTGTTCCCGCAGTTGGGCGATGTCGCGGTGCCGTTCACACTGCAAACGCTGCGTTCACACGATCAGTACAACACCACGATTTATGGCCTCGATGACCGTTATCGCGGCGTGTATGGTCAGCGCGAAGTGGTGTTTATCCATCCGGATGATATGGCGTCGCTGGGCTTCACTGAAGGCCAGTTAGTGGATATCGAGACGCTGTGGAATGACGGTTTAACCCGCCGCGTCAGCGGTTTCAAGCTGGTGCCCTATAACATTCCGCGCGGTAACCTCGCGGCGTATTATCCGGAAACCAACCCGCTGGTGCCGCTCTCGAGTTTTGGCGACGGCAGCGGCACACCGACCTCGAAATCGGTGCCGGTGAAGCTGGCATTAAGCACCGCCACACCGTCACAACGTATCGCCTGACCAAAGCGTTATCAGAAGGTAAAAAGCCGCGTAAAGCGGCTTTTTAGCCTGTTTTGGCCTTGCCGCGCGGACCCGATTCGCGTAAAACTGTCAGCCGCTCTTAGGCCACGAAACTATATAAATTATGTTCCAGGATAATCCGCTGCTCGCGCAGCTTAAAGAGAAGCTTCACGCGCAGACTCCGCGCGTCGAAGGTGTTGTTAAAGGTACGGAAAAAGGCTTTGGCTTCCTCGAAGTTGATGCCCAGAAAAGCTACTTCATTCCGCCACCGCAGATGAAGAAAGTGATGCACGGCGACCGTATTTCGGCCGTGATCCACACCGATAAAGACCGCGAGAGTGCCGAGCCGGAAACCCTGGTTGAGCCGTTCCTGACCCGCTTTGTCGGCCGCGTGCAGAAGAAAGACGATCGCCTGTCAATTGTGCCGGATCATCCGCTGCTGAAAGAGGCGATTCAGTGCCGCGCCGAACGTGGCGTGACCCACGATTTCCAGAACGGCGATTGGGCGGTAGCAGAGATGCGTCGTCACCCGCTGAAAGGCGATCGCGGTTTCTATGCTGAACTGACCGAATTCATTGTCACTGCGGACGATCACCTCGCGCCGTGGTGGGTAACGTTGTCGCGCCATAACCTCGAACGTCAGGCTCCGGACGTCGGTTTTGGTGAGATGCTCGACGAAAATCTGCAGCGTGAAGATTTGACCGCACTGAACTTCGTCACCATCGACAGCGCCAGCACCCAGGATATGGATGATGCGCTGTACGTGGAAGAGGCTGCCGACGGCAATCTGATCCTGACCATCGCTATCGCTGATCCAACCGCTTACGTGGCAGAAGGCAGCGAGCTGGATAAGCTGGCGTCGAAACGCGCGTTCACCAACTATCTGCCGGGCTTCAACATACCGATGCTGCCGCGCGAACTCTCTGACGACGTCTGTTCCCTGCGTCCGAACGAGCGTCGTCCCGCGCTGGCATGCCGCGTTACCGTGCTGAAAGATGGCAGCCTGGCTGATGACGTGCATTTCTTTGCTGCGTGGATTGAGTCGAAAGCCAAGCTGGTTTATGACGAAGTTTCCGATTGGCTGGAAAACAGCGGCAGCTGGCAGCCTGAAAACGACGCCATTGCTCAGCAGATTCGCCTACTGCATCAGGTTTGCCTGGCGCGCAGCGAATGGCGTCAAACCCACGCGCTGGTGTTTAAAGATCGTCCGGACTACCGCTTTGTGTTGGGCGAAAAAGGCGAAGTACTGGATATCATCTCCGAGCCACGTCGCATCGCCAATCGCATCGTGGAAGAGTCAATGATTCTGGCTAACGTCTGTGCCGCGAAAGTGCTGCAGGAGAAGCTGGGCTTCGGTATCTATAACCTGCACACCGGTTTCGATCTGGCCAATGCTGAGCAGGCCGCTGGCGTGCTGGCAGCGCATGGCATCACCGTGGATCCGCAGGCGATTACCACGCTGGAAGGCTTCCGCCAGCTGCGTCGTCAACTCGATGCGCAGCCAACCCAGTATCTGGATAGCCGCATTCGTCGCTTCCAGTCGTTTGCAGAAGTCGGCACCGAGCCGGGCCCGCACTTTGGTCTTGGCCTCGAAGCCTACGCGACCTGGACTTCGCCGATTCGTAAGTTCGGCGACATGATCAACCATCGCTTGCTGAAGGCGATTGTGCGCGGTGAAAGCACTGGCCGTCCGCAGGATGAGCTGACCACCATCATGAGCGAACGTCGTCGCCTGAACCGCATGGCCGAGCGCGATGTTGGTGACTGGTTGTATGCCCGCTTCCTTGCACCGTTTGCCGCTACCGATCGCAAGTTCAGCGCCGAGATCATCGACGTGTCTCGCGGCGGCATGCGCGTTCGTCTGCTGGAGAATGGCGCGGTAGCCTTCATTCCTGCGCCGTTCATCCACGCGGTGCGTGATGAGCTGGTGTGCTCGCAGGAAAGCGGCACCGTGCAGATAAAAGGTGAAGTCGCATACCGTGTCACTGACATCATCGACGTGACCATCGCCGAAGTGCGTATGGAAACCCGCAGCGTGGTCGCGCGTCCGGCCGCCTGAGCATGAAAACTCGCGGGATAACAGCCGTTATCCCGCATTTCTCTCCGCCCGCTTCAGCAAATGTTAAATTTGCTTTCCGCTTCACATTTCTAATGCCTTTGTCTGTCGTTAACAATTCATTACATTACTTTTAACTTGTTGTATTCGATCGCCTCTTTTCCCGGTCCCTACAAGGAGTTAACTCATGAACAACGTCAAAACCAGTCTCATCTGGTTAGCGGTGGCGTTAATTGGCGCGGGCGCATTTGCCATGCTGGCCCTCAGCCGTGGCGAACACGTCAACGCGGTCTGGCTGGTGATTGCCTCCGTCGCCTGCTACAGCATTGCCTATCGCTTTTACAGCCTGTTTATCGCTAAGCGTATTTTCGAACTGGACGATCGCCGTCGCACGCCGGCGGAGCGCTTAAGTGACGGCCTCGATTATGTGCCGACCAATAAATGGGTGCTGTTCGGCCACCATTTTGCGGCGATTGCCGGTGCGGGCCCGCTGGTCGGCCCGATTCTCGCGGCGCAGATGGGCTTCCTGCCGGGCACCATCTGGATTCTGGTTGGCGTGATGTTTGCCGGTGCGGTGCAGGATTTCCTGATCCTGTTTATCTCAACGCGTCGTGATGGCCGCTCGCTGGGTGAGATGGCGCGTCAGGAGCTCGGCTCATTCGCTGGCGTGGTCACTATGCTGGGCGCGCTGGGTGTGATGATCATCATTCTCTCCGCGCTGGCGCTGGTGGTGGTGAAGGCGCTGGCCAACAGTCCGTGGGGCTTGTTCACCATTGCCGCTACCATTCCGATTGCCTTGTTTATGGGCGTGTATATGCGCTTCCTGCGTCCGGGAAAAATCGCGGAAGTGTCGATCATTGGTTTTGTGCTGATGATGGCGGCGATTATTTACGGCGGCAATGTAGCAGCCGATCCCTATTGGGGCCCGCTGTTCACGCTGAAAGGCACGGAGCTGACGTGGGTGCTGGTGATCTACGGTTTTGTCGCCTCTTCGCTGCCGGTGTGGCTGCTGCTGGCACCGCGCGATTATCTCTCCACCTTCCTGAAAATTGGCGTGATCATCGGTTTGGCCATTGGCATCGTGTTTGCCATGCCCGAGATGAAGATGCCCGCGGTGACCAAATTTATTGATGGCACCGGGCCGGTCTTCTCCGGCGCGCTGTTCCCGTTCCTGTTTATCACCATCGCCTGTGGCGCCATTTCAGGTTTCCATGCGCTGGTTTCCAGCGGTACCACGCCGAAACTGGTGGAGCGCGAAAGTCATATCCGCTTTATCGGCTACGGCGCGATGCTGATGGAATCCTTTGTGGCAATCATGGCGCTGATCTGTGCCTCGGTGCTCGATCCGGGCGTCTACTTCGCCATGAACTCCCCTGCCGCGCTGATTGGCACCACGGTGGAAAATGCGTCGCAGGTGATTAATGGCTGGGGCTTCATGGTGACGCCCGAGATGCTGAGCGGCATTGCGCGCGACGTCGGCGAAAGCACCATTCTTTCGCGTGCCGGTGGTGCACCAACCTTTGCGGTCGGCATGGCGCATATCATTACCGAAGTGTTTAACAGCCGCGCCATGATGGCGTTCTGGTATCACTTCGCCATCTTGTTTGAAGCGCTATTTATCCTGACCGCTGTGGATGCCGGCACCCGCGCCTGTCGCTTTATGGTGCAGGATCTGGTGGGCACCGTGGTGCCGTCGATGGCGAATAACCGTTCATGGTTGGGCAACATGGCGGGAACCACCGTCGCGGTAGCGGGCTGGGGCTTCTTTGTGTATCAGGGCGTGGTCGATCCGCTCGGCGGCATCAATACGCTGTGGCCGCTGTTTGGTATCGGCAACCAGATGCTGGCGTCAATGGCGCTGATTCTCGGCACCGTGGTGCTGTTCAAAATGAAGAAGCAGCGTTATGCGTGGGTGACGATTGTTCCAACCGCCTGGCTGTTCATTACCTCGATGACCGCGGGCTGGCAGAAGATTTTCCACGAAAAACCTTCGATTGGTTTCCTGGCGCAGGCCAACAAGTTCCGCAAAGGCATTGATGACGGCATCGTCATCGCCCCGGCGAAGAGTGTTGCTGACATGCAAACCATCGTCTTCAGCAATCAAATTAACGCGGCCCTGTGCGCCTTCTTCATGCTGGTGGCGGTGACCATGCTGGTGGCGGCCTTCTTCGTGATTCGTCGGGCGCTCAACAGCACGGTGCCAACCACCCATGAATCTGAGATCTCACTGCGCAAAGAGGTGCGAAATGTCTGAGTCCATTTATCACTGGAGAAAACCCAACGGGCCGTGGCACATTCAGCAGTGCTTACCAATCGCCCCCGCCACGGCTGGGCAAAATCTTACGCGCTGGCAGCGCATCTGGCGGGGATTGCAGCAAAGTTTTCGTTTAATGGTCGGCGTTCATGACTATCAAACTTATCTGAAGCATATGCGCGAACATCATCCAACGATCGCCCCCATGGATGAGCGTGCTTTTCACCGTCACTGCCTCGATGCCCGCTTTCCCAGCCAGGCCGGAAAACTCGGTAAGTGCCCTTGCTAACAGAGATTAGCCCCGCTTGTCGGGGCTTTTTCGTGCCATTCTTTAATAAAAACAAAAATATATTTGGATTGCATCTTGTGCTGACGCAGGAGGTTGAATACTGTTGCTAAAATAATGAGATACCGCCCGCTGAGCATTCCCCCGGAGGAAGTTTCCATGACCGATGAACAAGGGCAAACATTGCTATATACCTTGTTTGGCACCACCAGCCCTCATTGGCGTTTAACTTCAGATAGTGATGCTCTGCATTTTGCCGAAGATGAGAACGCAAACACCAATATGGCGGTGCCGCTGACTCCCGCACAGGCCAGTTTACTACGTGCGATGACGGTCATTACCTCAAGTATTAACCTCACGCTGTCGCTGCATGGCGAACCTGTTCCGATGCATTTTGTCGGCCGTAAAGTCAATCAATCTACCTGGGCAGGCACCTCGTCAGCCTGGGGCGATACGTCGTCTGTCGCGCGCGATTTGACGCTGGGTTTATCCTTCGCCGAGCAAGTGGTTTCTGAGGCGAATTCCGTCATTGTGATCCTCGATCAACGCGGCAATATCCAGCGTTTCAACCGTTTGAGTGAAGAGTACACCGGGCTGAAAGAGCAGGAAGTGATTGGCCGCAACGTATTCCAGCTGTTTATGACCAAGCAGGAAGCGCAGGCATCACGCCGTAATATCGCCGGTTTCTTCCGTGAAGGCAGTTCTTACGAAGTTGAACGCTGGATAAAAACCCGTAAAGGTCAGCGACTGTTTCTGTTTCGTAATAAGTTCGTTCACAGCGGTAGCGGAAAAAATGAAATTTTCCTCATCTGTTCCGGAACCGACATAACCGAAGAGCGCCGCGCTCAGGAACGTCTGCGCGTGCTGGCCAATACCGATACCGTCACCGGCTTGCCCAATCGCAACGCGATCCATCAGCAGATTAGTCTGGCACTGGAGCTGGCGAATGGCAGTCAAACCGGTGTGGTGTACCTCGATTTAGACAATTTTAAGAAGGTGAACGACGCTTACGGCCATATGTTTGGCGATCAGCTGCTGCAAGCCGTGTCGCTGGCCATCCTCAGCTGTCTTGGCAAAGACCAGACGCTGGCGCGCCTTGGCGGCGATGAGTTCGTGGTGCTGGCGGAACACACCAGCCAGGCAGCGCTGGAAGCGATGGCGTCGCGTATTCTTGAGCGGCTGCGTCAGCCATTCCGCATTGGCCTGATTGAGGTTTACAGCGGCTGCTCGCTGGGTATCGCCCTCGCCCCGCTGCATGGTGAAGATCGTGAAAGCCTGATTCGTAACGCCGATACCGCGATGTATCACGCCAAAGAAAACGGCCGCGGCAAATTTTGCGTGTTCGCTAATGAGATGAATCAGCGCGTGTTTGAATATCTGTGGCTCGATACCAACCTGCGCAAAGCGCTCGAGCTGGATCATCTGGTGGTGCACTACCAGCCAAAACTCAATGCCGAAGGCGAAGTGCTGAGCGCCGAAGCGCTGGTGCGCTGGAATTCTCCAGAGCGTGGTCTGGTGCCGCCGGGCGATTTTATCTCCTACGCCGAAGAGTCTGGTTTGATTGTGCCCTTGGGCCGCTGGGTGATGCTCAACGTGCTGCAGCAGATCATTAAGTGGCGCAGCGAAGGCATCTTTCTGCGCGTCGCGGTTAACGTCTCGGCTAAGCAGCTGATCGACCAGAGCATTTACACCGATCTGAAACAGGCATTGAATGAAGCCGGTTTGACCGATTGTCCGATTGATATCGAACTGACGGAAAGCTGTTTGATTGAGAACGAAGCCGGTGCGCTGATGCTGATGAAACAGTTTCAGGAGCTGGGTGCGCAGGTGCATCTCGATGACTTTGGTACCGGTTACTCCTCACTTTCTCAGCTGGCGCGCGTCCCGATTGATGCCATTAAGCTGGATCAGAGCTTTGTACGTAATATCAACAAACAACCCGTGGCGCAGTCGCTGGTGCGTGCGATTGTCGCGGTGGCCAAAGCCCTGAAGCTGCAGGTGATTGCCGAGGGCATTGAAACCAAAGCCGAAGAGAAGTTTGTTATGGCCAACGGTGTTGATGGGCGTCAAGGTTATTATTATGCAAAACCAATGCCCGCAGAACAGCTCGGGCATTGGCTGGCTAAGCATCCTGCCCGCGTTTAACGCTGGTCTGCGAGATTAACCGGCTTTGCGCAAGGATGCGCTATGACGGTTCTGCAGTTGTACCAGTCGTTCCATGTAAGCAATGTCTTTAGGTTCCAGTGTGAAGGCATAATCGACCCAGTCCTCCGTGATATCCATCAGCTCAGCGCGTGATAACTGCAATACGCGTTGACGCGCTTTCAACATTGCCCGCACGCCGTTCAGTTTTGGACGTAACGTATCGATGAAGGTGCGTGTGGTGCGATAACCATCGCCCGGCTGGAACACCTTGTCGACCAGACCACGCGTTTCATACCATTCCGCGCTGTGTGACTCGCCTTCCATAATCAGCTCTTCGGCCAGCTTCATGCCAGACCGACGCGCCACTAACGAGTAGCCGCCCATACCGGGGAACAGGTTGAATGCGATCTCCGGGAAGCCCATGCGCGCGCTGTTCTGCGCCAGAATGAAGTGATGTGCCAGCGCCGCTTCAAAGCCGCCGCCGAGCGCACTGCCCTCAATCATTGCCAGCGTGACCGCACCGGTATCGAAACCCCGCGCTGCGGAGTGAATGCAGTCGACACAGGCACGCGCATAAGCGCGCAGTGCTTCACGACGGTTGTTGCGAATGCATTCCACAAAGAAACGCAAATCTCCTCCGGCGTTAAACATCTGTGGCACTAACGATCCCGTCACCCAGAAATCAATCGGCAGACCGGAACGTTGAGCGGAATAGCTCAGGTTCATGATCTCCTCAATTAATTCGTGATTAAAACTCGGACGGGGTTGCGCACGCAGCATCATCCACATGGTGCGGCGACCCTCTTCATAGTAGGCCGCGAGCTGTGTGGTTTGTCCAACTTCGGTGAACAGTCTGCATGTTGGTTGGTTAATTACTGTCATTGTCTCATCCTCTGTTTATGTTTATGTAGTGCGTTAAACGCCACATCAGCGTAATCCAGAGTGAGGCCAGACCAAATGAGAGATTGATTTATAAAGCAAAATCCAGAGATATCCCCGACCAGCGGCCGGGGAAGCATTAGCGGGCTTACTTGATGGCAGCGCGTTGCCCCACAGCAACATGAGAACGCTTAACGCGTCGTGAATAAACCGCGGTGATGATGGGGACAATGACGGAGGTGACAATGACCGAAGTAGCAACTAATGCCGTTGCGGCGGGTGCGACCGGTTTAAACTGTGGCAGCATCTCGGCAATCAACACTGGCGTGGCTACGGCAGCGCCTGCGGTGCTGGATGCCGCAATCCCCGCTGTCCCATCGCCACCGCCAATCAGTCGATCGGCAATAATCAGCGGAATGCCGGTGACAATGATCACTGCGACACCCAGCATAATGCCCAGCAGGCCAGTTTGCGCGATGACGGTCAAATCAATGGTATTACCCAACGCGAAAGCAAAGAACGGAATCAGCGTGTGTACCGCTTTGCCAAAGAACTCGCGCAGTTCGGGATCGAGATTACCCAACGCGAACCCGACGATAAACGGCAGTACTGCGCCAACGAAGACATGTGGCTCAAACGACGCAATGCCTGCGGTGCCGAGAATCACCATCGTCATTAGCGGACCGGACTCCAGCGACATCAAGACAAACGCACCGGCCTCTTCTTTCGAACCATATTGCTGCATGATGGATGCGTATAAACCGCCGTTGGTCATATCCATCGCCGCCACTAACGCCAGCGTCGAGAGACCGGCAAACATACCCACTTCCACGCCATTTTCCGGCATCACACGTGAAGCAATCGCCGCGACCACCCACGCCACCGCAATCTTGGTGAGCACTAGCGTGCCCGATTTACGCAGTACTGTGCCGGTGGCGCTGAGTTTGATGGATGCACCCATGCAGAAGAACCACACCGCAAGAATCGGGACGGTGCCGGTCATCAACCCATTGGTGAACGAACCAAAGTATTTACCTGCGCCCGGAGAGAACGTATGGCACAGCGCGCCCAAAAACAGCGGAATCAGCATCATGCCGCCAGGAATTTTATCGATTGCACGTTTGATATGCATAAAGGTGTCACCTTAACTGAGCCAGAGGGAGGTGTTTTTATGAATTGCCAGATGGCATGGCGAGCAAGATAACGATTGGCAGAAAGGAAAAAAGTGATCGCAAATGCATTTATGAAACGCTGTTTTATTTTTATTGATTGGTCATTTTGTATTTATGCCGTGAATCGCCATACCAGATGATTGGAAGTTAAAAGAGAGGAGCCGGGAGGCGTTTTTGCTCAAAGGATGGATTATCTTTGCGGGCGCTGACACATCTGCCCTTTTCAACAACTCGCACTGAAGCATATGAGCAGGCCGGGGGCGCTTTTGTGCCGGCAATCCGCAGCGCTGAACGAAGCGAGGAGGCCAGGAGAGCCCGCAGGACGCAGGCGAAAGGCGGAGCCGGGACAAGGATGTCCCGTCTCCGCCGGTCCGTCAGGCAGACGAACGAAGTGAAGGTACCGCGCTAGCGGCGCGAGGACCGCCGGACCAAAAGTGCCCCAGGCCTGCGCGCTCACCATTAGCTTAATTAACTGGCATTACGCCAGCAGGCGTATATGTTTCAGAATTGACTTTAATTCTGCCCATACCAGGCATTTTTACCGTGCTTACGCAGGTAGTGCAGATCAAGCAAAGTTTGCGAAATCGGCGGTAACTCAGTGCGCAGCTGCTCGGTATGCAATGCCATATAGGCCACCTCTTCTAATACCACCGCACTGTGTACCGCAGCATGCGCATCTTTACCCCAGGCAAACGGGCCGTGGGAATTCACCAGCACGGCGGGGATTGCCGTTGGTTCAATTCCGCGCTGTGCAAAAGTTTCAGTGATCACCTGGCCGGTATTCCACTCGTATTCCTGCTCAATCTCTTCGCGCTTCATCTGCCGCGTGCAGGGAATGGTGCCGTAAAAATCATCGGCGTGCGTGGTGCCTAACGCGATGATTTCACGTCCAGCCTGAGCCCAAATGGTGGCATGGCGAGAGTGCGTATGCACGATGCCGCCGATCTCTGGCCAGGCGAGATAAAGCGCGCGGTGGGTGGCCGTATCCGAGGATGGGCGCATTTTCCCTTCTATTACCTCGCCGCTGGCGAGATCGACGACCACCATATCGTCGCGCTGCATCTGCTCGTACTTCACGCCCGACGGCTTGATCACCAGTAAACCCCGATCGCGGTCCACCGCACTGACGTTGCCCCAGGTAAAGGTGACCAGGTTGTAACGGGGTAAATCGAGATTGGCTTCCAGCACCTGCTGCTTTAACGCTTCCAGCATCTTTTTTCTCCTGCGAACTGTGATAGCTGAATTGTGCGGAGCAGGAAGAAAAAGCGTTATGGATGGAACGGCTGTAAAAGCTGCGGAAAGTGGCTAAGGCGTTAAATGTGTGGCGCGGGTTGGTTTTGATGATTAAACAAGAAGTGGCTTGCAAACTCGCATTTTAGGACCGTTTTACCCTGCCGAGTGCGGTGTAACATCTATACTTATATGGTTACCACGGTGTTAACAATCAAGGAGAAGTTAATGACTACAACAATGAAACGTCTTACTGCTGCCGTATTGGCAACAACACTAGTTGTCGCGCTGAGCGGCTGTTCGAATTGGTCTAAACGCGACCGTAATACCGCAATCGGTGCGGGTGCAGGTGCCATTGGTGGTTCAGTGCTGACCAACGGTAGCGGACTTGGTACCGTTGGTGGCGCAGCTGTCGGCGGCATCATCGGCCACCAGATCAGCAAATAAATTATAATTATCAGGCTACGCAGCGCATCTACTTAACAACGGGCCACCTCAAAAGTGGCCCGAACTGCTTCAACCGCCCGCCAGTTTGACTTTCATGCCTTTGGCTTCCAGCAGCGTTTTTATCAAATCGCGTTTATCGCCCTGAATCTCAATCACGCCCTCTTTCACTGCTCCACCGCAACCACACTTTTTCTTCAGTTCAGCAGCCAGTTTTTCGAGAGCGCTATCATCCAGATCGATACCGGTAATCAGACACACGCCCTTACCTTTACGTCCGCTGGTTTGACGTTGAATACGCACGATGCCATCGCCTTTAGGTCGTGGCGCTTTCTCTTCTTCATGGGTGATACGACCGCTATCGGTCGAATACACCAATCGATTGTCCTGAGCCATTAAGCCTCCTGTAAACTTTGCAGGATTTGCTGCAGCGTGGCGGCCGGATCGGCGGATTGGGTGATCGGACGCCCGATGACCATATAATCCACGCCCGCGAGTTTTGCCTGCTGCGGCGTCATGATACGGCGCTGATCGCCCGCATCGCTGCCGGCCGGACGAATGCCTGGCGTAACCAGCGCGAAATCCTGACCTATCACCTGCTTAAAATGCGTGGCTTCCTGCGCCGAACAAACCACGCCGTGCAGGCCGCAATCGCGGGTCAAACGTGCCAGCCGCTCAGCCTGCGCGGCTGGAGATAAGGTAATGCCTAAACCTTTGAGGTCGTCTTCATCCATGCTGGTCAATACGGTGACAGCAATCAGCAGCGGCGCATCGTTGCCGAATGGTACCAGCGCTTCACGAGCCGCGTTCATCATGCGAGCACCACCGCTGGCGTGCACGTTCACCATCCACACGCCAAGATCGGCTGCGGCCGCGACTGCATGTGCGGTGGTGTTTGGGATGTCATGAAACTTGAGATCGAGGAACACTTCAAAACCCCGTTCCTGCAGCGTTTTCACCAGCGATGGACCAAACAGTGTGAACATCTCTTTGCCCACTTTCAGGCGACACTGGCTTGGATCGATGCGGTCTACAAACTGCAGCGCGCTGTTGAGATCATGATAGTCGAGTGCCACCAGAATAGGTGAAGTGGTTACAGGCATAACGTTTCCTCAGTAACTGGCACCCGCAGGCGCAATGGACAAACGGCAAGCATTCTACCTGCGCAGGCCGGTGCCGACAATCACGCTACCGCCAGAACTTGCCTGTTTGACTGCTAGCTGCACGATGTCAAGGCAGTTTCTTAATCAAACTTAAAAGTATGTTGTAACTAAATAGATGTAACCAGACGCGTGATGCGCCCATTTATTGGCCGTCGAGTCCACGGATGGGTTTAACTGAAGACCAGGCGCGACAAGATGGGCAATGCCAATACAGAGCATGGGCAGTGAAGCCACATTTCTGGCAGCGATATCGCGGCTTAGTGCGGATCTGCTCGCCGACCATATCGCGCAGCACCATCAAGCTCTCTTTCGCACGTCCGTCTTCCGCTTCGTGTAAGTGGAAATCCATCAAACGATGAAACACACGCATCGTCGGATGACGCTGAAGCTGACGATTGATATACAGCTGTGCCGCTTCCGGTCCCTGCTGTTGCTCAAGAATATCGGAGAGATAAAGCTCTGCTGCGGCGCCGGTATTCTCATCGACACAACGCTGTAAAAATTGCGCCCAGTTTTCGGGTTGGTTCAGGCGCTGGTAGCAGGTTTCCAGCATGGGTAACGTTTCACTCACCAGCTCTTTGTCCTGCTCCAGCACGCGCTGCAGTCGGCTGGCGGCTTTGGCGTACTCGCCCTGCTCCATCAAAATGCGGCCCATCATGATTGAGACGCGCGCACTTTGATGATCGGCTGACTCGCCCTTCTTCAGCAAGCTCATCGCCCGGTCAAGGTCGTCACTGCTTAATGCCTGCAACGCCAGCTCACAGTAGAAATGGGCAATTTCCCCTTTCTGCTTGTCTTTGCCGAGCTTAACCAGCTTTTCCGCCACGTCGATGGCTTTTTGCCAGTCGCTGGTTGCCTGATGAATCAACAACAATTGCTGCAGCGCGCCAATACGGAAATCGGTCTCTTCCACCAGCTGCCCAAACATATCTTCGGCACGATCGTACAACCCGGCTGCCATGTAATCGCGGCCGAGTTGCTGAATCGCCAGCAAGCGCTGCTCATAGCTGAGCGACGCACTTTCCATTAGGGATTGGTGAATGCGAATGGCGCGATCAACTTCACCACGCGAACGGAACAGATTGCCAAGCGTCAGATGCGCCTCAACCGTGCCGCTGTCCTCTTTCAACATGTCGAGAAAGAGATCAACCGCTTTGTCCTGTTGATTGGAGAGCAGGAAGTTTACGCCGGTCACATAATCGCGCGACAGGCGGTTCGCTTCCTGTTGCTTATCCTGATGAGCACTGCGGCGGCCCATATACCAGCCATATGCCGCAGCAACAGGAAGAAGCAGAAACAGCAATTCAAGCATCGAAAATTAATCCCGACGACTGGCAGTTGGTGATGGGGTCACTGCAGTAGATTGTTCATTCTGTGCCTGCATACGTTTAAGCTTACGCTGTGCATTTGCCAGAGAAACACGTAAGCGTAACCAGAACAGGCCGCAAATCGCCCATCCCAGCAGGAATCCAGCGCCAAACAAGCTGGCGAGCAGTGTTGAAATGCGGAATTCGCCCTGCGCTAGCAGATAGTTAAAGGTGATGATTTGGTCGTTATGAGCTCCGAGCGTGACGGAGATAATGAAAATGACCAATACCACGAGAAAAATAAGCAAATATTTCACAATGCGTCCTGTCGAGAGGTTATCCAATAGAAGTATGCCAAAAAACCGCCGTCGATGCTGCTTATCCCCACATCAGTTAGCGCTTTTTTCTGCAAGCACAATCAATCATATGGGGATGAATAGGCTGATTACAATCCATCATCACGTTGCGCGATCTCACGATGTTCCTCTGGAGGAATGGTGAGCGGGCCGCAAAAACGCTGGGCCAGCAGCGTAGCAACGGTCACCAATAACCAGGATATCAGCGTTGCCATCACTAAATCACGCGGCCAGTGCATACCCAGCACTAAACGGCTGCCCATCACCGCGGTCGCCCAAACGAATAATACGGCAACGGTGGCAAAATGACGGCGCGGCCATAACAGGCCGATGGCTAAAAGCGCCCAGCTGGCGGCAAACATGGTATGCCCGGAAGGAAACGCATAACCGGTTTCAAATGCCCAATGATTCTTCAGCCATTGCGGCAGCTGAGTGTCATTGGCCAGCAAAGTTGAGACCATTTCGCCGCGCTGCTGGCGATGAAGCTGATAAAACTCATCACCGTTAATGCCATGACTTTTTTCCAGCCAGATGACGTAGGGGCGCGGTTCCTGCACATGCTCTTTGATTGAGGATTTGGTGTACTGACCAGCAAGAATCGCACCATTCATGATAAGAATGAGCAGAATCGCGGGTTTGAGCCGAAAGCGTAAACACCACAACACCCAGGCGCTGAGGATGATACTGGTGAGGATGCCCCACGGACTGGTAACGGTTTCCGTCATCCAAAACAGCACGCGAAGTAGATTGCCGCTTTCCCCGGGTTGCCATTGCCAGTTAGATATCCATACGCCCAACGGCATCAACAACAATAAAAACGCCCCTAAGGTGGTGCGCTGAATGATTTTTAACATTCGCTTCCTTTTAGATCCGGATTAACAGGTGCGTTAAGCATAACTTTAGCTGAAAAAAGAATAACATACCTATTGCGGCTTGGATAATTGTGCTTTATCACTACAATCACTCTGACCGATTAACGGCAGCCGTTCGGGTTGTGGCACAATAGCGTAAGTTTCATCGGGCCACATGGCCCGTGCGTTATCATGATGATAGCGCATCCTCTGAAGGTTCTGGAGAGTCACATGCAGCTTAAACGGGTAGCAGAAGCCAAACTGCCCACGCCATGGGGAGATTTCCTGATGGTTGGTTTTGAAGAACTGGCAACCGGCCACGACCATGTCGCGCTGGTTTATGGTGATATTAGCGATCACAATCCGGTGCTGGCGCGCGTCCATTCCGAATGTCTCACCGGCGATGCCCTGTTCAGCTTGCGCTGTGACTGCGGCTTCCAGCTGGAAGCGGCGTTAACGGCGATTGCGGAAGAAGGTCGTGGCATTCTGATGTATCACCGTCAGGAAGGTCGTAACATCGGTTTGCTGAATAAAATTCGTGCTTATGCATTGCAGGATAAAGGCTACGACACGGTCGAAGCCAACCATCAGCTCGGTTTCGCCGCTGATGAGCGTGACTTCACGCTATGTGCAGATATGTTCAAACTGTTGGGCGTCAATGAAGTGCGCTTGCTGACAAACAATCCGCGCAAAGTTGAGATCCTGAGTGAAGCCGGTATCAATATCGTCGAACGCGTGCCGTTGGTTGTCGGGCGTAACCCGAAAAACGCACACTATCTCGATACGAAAGCCGAGAAAATGGGTCATCTGTTGCCGAAGTCTTAAGCAGATTTTAAAGCAGATAAAAAAAGCCGGGAAATCCCGGCTTTTTCTTTTAGTTCAGCATGTTGCGGATCACGTAATGCAAAATGCCGTCGTTCTGATAATAGGTTAGCTCGTTACCCGTATCGATACGGCAGCGCGTCTCTAGCGTCTCTTTGCTGCCATCCGCGCGCGTCAGAATTACGGTTACCGTGCCACCCGGCTTAAGCTGCGACAGGTTTGCCACATCTATAAACTCTTCACCCGTAAGCTGCAGCGTTTTACGCGTCACGCCAGCCGGAAACTCGAGCGGCAGAATCCCCATACCAATCAGGTTAGAGCGGTGAATTCGCTCGAAGGATTCGGAGATAACCACGCGCACGCCCTGTAAGCGCGGCCCTTTTGCTGCCCAGTCACGACTTGAGCCGGAACCGTACTCTTTACCAGCAATCACCGCTAACGGCACACCTTCCTGCTGATACTTCATCGCCGCATCGTAAATCGCAAGCTGCTCGTTAGTCGGGAAGTGTTTGGTATAACCGCCCTCAACTCCCGGCACCATTTCGTTACGAATACGGATATTGGCGAAGGTGCCGCGCATCATCACTTCGTGGTTACCACGACGCGAACCGTAAGAGTTGAAATCGGTGCGCTCAACGCCATGCGACAGCAAATAGCGTCCGGCTGGACTTTCGGCTTTGATGCTTCCCGCAGGAGAAATGTGGTCGGTGGTGACGGAGTCACCCAGCATCGCCAGAATGCGCGCGCCTTTGATATCCTGCACCGGCTTAGGCGTTTTCTCCATGTCGTCAAAGAATGGCGATAAACGAATGTAGGTGGAATCGCCATCCCAATCGTAGGTTGCCGCTTCGCTGACTTTGATCTGCTGCCACTCAGGCGTGCCGTTAAACACCTCGGCATACTCTTTGTGGAACATATCGCTGGTGACTTTTTGCACCGCTTCCGCAATCTCTTCCGGCGAAGGCCAGATATCCTTGAGGAAAACATCGTTGCCCTGGCGATCCTGGCCGAGCGGATCGGATTGCAGATTGAGTTTCATATTACCCGCTAAGGCATAAGCGACCACCAGCGGCGGCGAAGCCAGCCAGTTGGTTTTAATTAACGGATGAATTCGGCCTTCGAAGTTGCGGTTACCCGAAAGCACCGCGGCAACCGTGAGGTCACCCTCTTTAATCGCGCTTTCTATCGCGTCCGGTAACGGGCCGGAATTACCGATACAAGTAGTACAACCGTAACCGACCAGATTGAATCCTAACTCGTCCAGATATGGCGTAAGCTGGGCCACAGCAAGGTAGTCGGAAACCACTTTGGAACCGGGTGCCAGTGAGGCCTTAACCCAGGGCTTGCGCATCAGACCGCGTTCAACGGCTTTCTTCGCCAGTAAACCGGCAGCCATCAGCACGCTAGGGTTTGAGGTATTAGTACAAGAGGTAATCGCCGAGATCACGACCGCACCGTCATCCAGCTGATAGCTTTCTCCAGTTTCGCTATCGCGGTAGCTCACGGTTTTATGCGGTTTTTGCGCCTGATTCACTTCCAGTTCGTTGCTGGCATCAAAGGCAGTAGGAACATCACCGAGTGATACGCGATCCTGCGGACGTTTTGGACCGGCCAGGCTGGACTCGACGTCGCCCATATCCAGCGCTAGAGAGCTGGTGAACACCGGCTCATCACCCGCGTTACGCCACATACCTTGTTGCTTAGCATAAGCCTCAACCAGTTCAACCTGCTCCGCATCGCGGCCGGTGAGCGTCATATAACTCAGGGTGACATCATCGACAGGGAAAAAGCCGCAGGTCGCACCATACTCAGGCGCCATGTTGGCGATGGTGGCGCGATCGGCAAGCGGCAGATCGGCTAAGCCGTCGCCGTAAAATTCTACGAATTTACCCACAACACCATGTTTGCGCAGCATTTGCGTAACGGTTAACACCAGATCCGTTGCGGTGATGCCCGGGCGCAATTTACCAGTGAGTTTGAAACCGACTACGTCAGGAATCAGCATTGAGACCGGCTGGCCAAGCATCGCCGCTTCAGCCTCAATCCCGCCAACGCCCCAACCCAATACGCCGAGCGCATTGATCATGGTGGTATGCGAATCGGTGCCCACCAGCGTATCGGGATAGGCGATCTCTTGCCCATTCAGCGTCTCATGCCAGACAGATTTACCGAGGTATTCCAGATTGACCTGATGACAAATCCCGGTGCCCGGGGGTACTACGCGGAATCGATTAAAGGCTTTTTGCCCCCAACGCAGGAAAACGTAGCGCTCGTGGTTGCGCTCCATTTCCAGGTGCACATTTTCATCAAAGGCTTTGTCATCACCGAAATGGTCCACGGTGACAGAGTGATCGATAACCAAATCTACCGGGGATAAGGGATTGACTTTGGCGACGTCGCCGCCAAGGCGTTTCACCGCTTCGCGCATGGCAGCCAAATCTACCACCGCCGGTACGCCGGTAAAATCTTGCATTAATACACGCGCGGGACGATAGGCAATCTCACGATCGGCGTGAGCATCTTTTTGCCAGGCGACCAGCGCTTCAATATCTTCAAGCGTGACAGAATCACCATCCTGCCAGCGTAAAAGGTTTTCCAGCAGGACTTTCATCGACTTGGGCAAGCGATCGATATTGCCCAGTTGCTGAGCTGCTTTGGGCAAGCTGTAGTAATGATATTTTTTTGCCCGAACATCCAGCGTGTCCTGACTCTGCTCGCGTAACGTTAACGACATAGCGCCTCCATGTAAGTGAATCTTTTTTAAACCTCAGTGACTGCAAGGTTTAACTTAAAGATAGACTACATTGCCGTTAACGTTTTGATAACAACACGAATAGACACATTAAAACACAATGAAAAATGCCCCGACGTTTGTCAGGGCATTTATAAAATTCAGTGTAATTTGAGTTAGGGCTTAAATCATCGCCCAGAAGGCGGCGGCCCAAAAAGCCAGGGAAAAGGTATAAACGCTCACCCAGGATAATGTTGTTGTATTGATGCTCATAATTCACTCCCTCCCGGATTCCGGGCAAAAAAAGTCCACCGTCTTCAGCGTTGTACTGATGACACCGTTTTTTTAATGCTGAGTGTTAAAGGACGGGCTTTTAACTTGCCCACCGGATAATCCGGCAAAAAGAGGGACTAAACGACTAAATATAGTACGGAACGCATGCTGCGTTATTTCGACTTCATATCCATGAAGGATTCAATAAAGTTGCGCTGATTCTCGCTGAGTTCCCACGAAGTCGGAATGGTGACCTGAGGTTCAGTGGATACAACGTCTTTAACTTTGCACGCAGGCGTTTGCGGCTGACGTGCAGAAACCGGATGCTTACGACTGAGTGTATTTGCCCACATGGCTTAACCCCACATACGCCAAATCATTAACGCCACCACTACCCAGAACAGTGCTGAAGCAGCGAAGACAGTCATCCAAGCTTTGCGACGGGTATTACCAGTACGCTCAACTTTGGTGCTTTTAGTCCGGAAGCCCGGCTGTACAGTTATTCTCGTATTCATAGTTTTTGATAATCACTCTCAATAAAACGATTGATGACAACGATTAAGATTTAGGACGAATCCTAAACTTGTTAAGACCGAAAATCCAGTTATTTTTATTGAGCACAACGATTAACGCTATTTATCAAAACGCCAAAAATTGATGAGATAAATTTAATTACCAACACAACTATTAATTAAATCGTTACATTGTAAATTTGGGTTAACAGCAAATTAGATCCAATCTAAATTTGATTTTAATTTACCATGCCAGTTAAAAAGCCCTTCTTCATCAACTCTTAACTAGAGTATGGGAATATTCCTGGCGAGCTGCAAAGCAGCATCGTAAAAATTGTGTACTGATTCGCATTTAATAGATAACAATGAAAAAACATGTGACCCATGTTTCATTTACAAAAAAATAATGATTTTTTTTGAAGTACTCGTGGCGCTAAGCGCTAGGGGATTCCGAAGGTGCCCACTGGACACCTTGGCAAAAGAATGAGTTAGGAATTTACTTGAAGGGTAACTTGATGTCGCGGAACATAGCTTCGATGTCTTCATTGGAGCGCAATGCGACCGCCGCATCCACCACATCACGCGTCAGGTGTGGCGCGAAACGTTGAATAAAATCATACATATAGCTGCGGAGGAAGGTGCTACGTCTAAAGCCAATTTTGGTCGTACTATTCGTAAAGATTTCTGAAGCTTCAATACGCACCAAATCGGGGTCTGCAACCGGATCAACCGCCATACTGGCAATTACGCCAACGCCCAGGCCTAAACGCACGTACGTCTTAATGACGTCAGCATCCGTCGCAGTGAAGACGATGCGTGGCGTTAATCCGGCGCGATTAAACGCGGTGTCCAACTCTGAACGGCCTGTAAAGCCAAATGTGTAAGTCACTAACGGGAAATCCGCCAGCTCTTCAATCGTCACATTTGATTTACCCGCCAACGGATGATCTGGCGTTACCACAATGGCGCGGTTCCAGTGATAGCACGGCAGCATAATCAAATCGTCATACAGATGCAGGGCTTCTGTGGCAATGGCAAAGTCTGCATTGCCCTTTGAAACCGCCTCAGCTATTTGCGTCGGCGATCCCTGATGCATATGCAATGAAACGCGAGGATAGCGCTCAATAAAGCCTTTAATCACGCCTGGCAGCGCATAACGTGCCTGCGTATGGGTAGTTGCTACATACAGCGAGCCTTTATCTGGCCAGGTGTGTTCACCAGCAACAGATTTAATCGCGTCAACTTTGGACAGCACTTCGCGCGCAATCCGGATAATCTCTTCACCTGCAGGCGTTACTTGCGTCAGATGCTTACCACTGCGCGCAAATATCTGCACGCCCAGCTCATCTTCTAACATACGGACTTGCTTACTGATGCCTGGCTGCGAGGTATATAAGCCTTCGGCGGTCGATGAGACATTAAGATTGTGATTAACCACTTCGACGATGTAACGCAACTGCTGCAATTTCATAGTTATATCTTCCTGGTAGCGACAGAGGTGCATTCCCGGCAGGCGTGTTTCCGCTTTAATTGCGGTGAGGGAGGGAAAGCGAGTCAGCGAAACGAAAAGAGTTCTATAACTACTATATCAGTTAAAGGAAGAATGTAGAACGATTAGCTATAAGGATAAGAGAAAGGCCAGCGAATGCTGGCCTTGCGGGGAATTACTTTTTCGCTTCCTGCCATTTGCCGTCAACATAGAACATTGACCAGCCAGTGGCTTTGCCATCCTTTTCGGAAGAGACGTATTGCTGTTTGGTCTTGCGACTGAAACGTACCATCGTCTTATTCCCTTCCGGATCGGCGGCTGGCGCTTCTGACAGATATTTCAGCTTTTCTGGCAGGCGGTCGGCAAAGCGTTGCAGCTCTTCCACCAGCGGTGCGCGCGTTTCACGTGATTTCGGGAAGGTATTCGCAGCAAGGAACACGCCCGCTGCACCATCACGCAACACAAAGTAAGCATCCGACTTTTCACACTGCAATTCTGGCAGCGGCACCGGATCTTCTTTTGGCGGCGCGACGTCACCGTTACGCAGAATCTTACGGGTGTTTTTGCACTCGTCGTTGGTACACGCCATATACTTACCGAAACGACCCATTTTCAGATGCATTTCAGAACCACACTTCTCGCACTCAACAATCGGACCGTCGTAGCCCTTGATGCGGAATTCGCCCTGCTCAATCTCGTAGCCGTCGCACTCTGGATTATTACCGCAGACGTGTAACTTGCGCTGGTTATCGATCAGATAGCTGTCCATCGCGGTGCCACACTTTTGGCAACGACGACGAGCGCGCAGCGCATTGGTTTCAGCATCATCGCCTTCCAGCACGTTGAGCACTTCATTTTCCGGGATCAAGTTGATGGTCTGCTTGCAGCGCTCTTTCGGCGGCAAAGCATAACCCGAGCAACCCAGGAACACGCCGGTACTGGCGGTGCGAATCCCCATCGGGCGGCTACAGGTTGGACAATCAATTGACGTCAACACCATCTGGTTGGGCTGCATGCCGCCCTCTTCCGGATCTTTCTCAGCATCATCTAACTGTTGGCTGAAATCACTGAAGAAGGAGTCGAGTACCGCTTTCCATTCGGCTTCATTATTCGCCACCTGATCGAGGCTATTTTCCATGCGCGCGGTGAAGTCATAGTTCATTAGCTCGCGGAAATTAGACTCCAGACGGTCGGTAACAATTTCACCCATTTTTTCAGCGTAGAAACGGCGGTTCTCAACACGCACGTAACCACGATCCTGAATGGTGGAGATAATCGAGGCATACGTTGATGGACGACCAATGCCACGTTTTTCCAGCTCACGCACCAGCGATGCTTCACTGAAGCGCGCCGGCGGTTTGGTGAAGTGCTGGCTTGGCATCAGCTCTTTAAGATCCAGCATGTCGCCAACATCTACCGGCGGCAGCGTCAGATCTTCATCATTTTTACGCAGCGCAGGCATCACGCGCGTCCAGCCATCGAAACGCAGCGTGCGGCCTTTGGCTTTCAATTTAAATTCAGCCGCGCCCACGGTCAGCGTGGTGGAGTCGTACTGAGCCGGAACCATCTGGCAGGCAACAAACTGGCGCCAAATCAGCTGATAAAGTTTCTGCGCATCAGCTTCCATATCTTTCAGCTGCTCAGCCACGATATTCACATCAGAAGGACGAATGGCTTCGTGCGCTTCCTGTGAGTTCTCTTTGCTGGCATAGGTATTCGGCGCTTCTGGCAGATACTTTTTACCGAAACTGCTCTCAACATAACCGCGCGCCATCGCCACGGCATCCTGGCTCAGGTTGGTGGAGTCGGTACGCATATAGGTGATGTGGCCCGCTTCATACAAACGCTGCGCCATCATCATGGTCTTCTTCACGCCGAAGCCCAAACGCGTACTCGCCGCCTGTTGCAGCGTTGAGGTAATAAAAGGTGCAGAAGGCTTGCTGCTGGTCGGCTTGTCTTCACGATCCAGCACTTCGTAACGCGCTTTCTGCAAAATCGCTACCGCCGCGTGAGTTTGCTCACGATTGACCGGACGGAACGCTTTGTCATTCTGATGCGTCACCTGCATGGCCAGATCGGCGCCTTTCGGCGTGGCGAAATCAGCATCGATTTCCCAATACTCTTCTGGCACGAAGGCTTTGATTTCGTGCTCGCGCTCAACGACCAGACGCACCGCAACCGACTGAACGCGGCCGGCTGACAGGCCGCGGGCAATTTTCTTCCACAGCAGGGGCGACACCATGTAACCCACCACGCGATCCATAAAGCGGCGCGCTTGCTGTGCGTTGACACGTTCAATATTAAGCTCGCCAGGCTTGTCAAACGCCTGACGAATCGCATTCTTGGTAATTTCGTTAAATACTACGCGGCTAAAGCGCTTATCGTCCCCACCGATCACTTCCCGCAGGTGCCAGGCAATGGCTTCCCCTTCGCGGTCAAGGTCGGTTGCGAGATAGATGTGGTCTGCATCGGCAGCCAGGTTTTTCAGCTCAGCGACAACTTTTTCTTTGCCCGGCAGAATTTGATAATCCGCTTCCCAACCATGCCAGGGATCCACACCCATGCGGTTTACGAGTGCGGCTTTCTCATCCTTTTTAACCTTTTTTCCAGGTTTCGCTTTTTCCCCGTCGGCACTTTTACGGGCAGTTGAACCGCTGGTCGGCAAATCACGGATATGACCGACACTGGATTTCACCACGTAGTCATTACCGAGGTATTTATTGATTGTTTTGGCCTTTGCCGGGGACTCAACGATTACGAGTGATTTACCCATATGTACCTTTACCTAAATGAAACGTCCTGATAAACGGGAGAGAATTGGAGGTCCCAAAACCCAATGGGTTCAATATTGCTGCCAGCATTTCGCATTTCAAGGCAGCAGGGATAATCTCAGGTCAGATTGCGTCGACTTCTGCAACTTTATGATTAGGAGCGAGTTTTCCATCTGACAGAACCACACATCCGGGTGTGATCTCCCTGAAAGCTGAATCGCCCACACTCTACCTGATAAAATCCGTTACGCAACTTAATTAGCATTCTGCCTAATTTTGCGCCAGTTTTATGACGCAATGCTGATTTGCTGAACGCGATAGCTCGCAAGTAATATAGAAGGAGAAAAATGGCTGTCAAAAAAGAGGTGAAAAATGTCAGTGCCAACGGAATCTATTTCACGCCAGGCGTTACTGGAAATAGCCAATCAGATAATCACGCAGCACGACGATTATTTTGTCGGATTAGAAGCCAATGATGTGATTCAGCAAGGTGATGTTTTGGTGTTTCGCGGTCCCTATTTTCTCGATGATGAAGGCTTGCCCACCGCCAAAACCACCACGGTATTTAACGTATTTAAACACCTCGCGGTCGAACTCTCCTCTCAATATCATCTGGCATAAAAAAGCCCGGCAATTGCCGGGCTCAGTTACAACAGCGGCTTCTCGCCGCGCTGCCATATTTTCAGAATCAACCGCTCTGCCGCCAGACTGGCGCTGTTAGTAAAGCGATCCATCATTTTACGCTTACGTGCGTAGTGCACGCCCAGCACGGTGAAGCGATCCATATGCTTGATAATCAACGCATCGCTGGTGCCGATTTCATCAATCAAACCCAAATCCAGCGCCTGACGACCATACCAATGCTCGCCGGTCGCCACTTTGTTCAAATCAAGCGACGGACGCATCTGCTGTACAAAATCTTTAAACAGCTGATGCGTTTCATTGAGGTCTTCCTGGAATTTCTCGCGCCCTTCTTCGGTGTTTTCACCAAACAGCGTCAAAGTCCGTTTGTACTGACCGGCGGTATGCAGCTCGACGTCAATATCGTTGCGCTTTAACAGGCGGTTGAAGTTAGGGATCTGCGCGACCACGCCAATCGAACCAATAATAGAAAACGGTGCGGCCACGATGCGATCCGCCACGCAAGCCATCATGTAACCGCCGCTGGCAGCGACTTTATCCACCACAGCCGTTAATTGCAGGCCGGCATCGCGCAGGCGTTGCAGCTGCGAAGCCGCCAAACCATAGCCGTGAACCACGCCGCCGGGACTTTCGAGGCGCAGCAGCACTTCATCGCCCGGTACCGCAACTGCCAGCACCGCGGAGATCTCCTCTCGCAATGAGGTGACTTCACTCGCGTCCATGCTGCCCTTGAACTCCAGCACATACAGCGTGGGCTTCAGCGTCTCGCTCACGCCCGCTTTGGCATTGCGTTTATCGGCTTTCGCCTTTTGCTTCTCTTCTTTCTTATGCTGCTTGAGCCACACTTTTTGCGCCTGTGGCTTCATTTTGGCGAGCTGCAGGTCTTCCTTCATCTCACGATAATCATCATCGAGATGCGTCAAACGCAGCTGACCGCTGCTGTGACGTTTACGCAGCGCGGCATTAAGCACAATCAGAACAATAGCTGCGATCGCCACCACCACGGTGACAGCCTTAGCCAGAAATAATCCGTAACTGGAGAAAAAATCCATTCTGCCGCCTTATTAAACAGTAAATTACAACAGCTGCAAGTTTACCCGCTTTACGCGCTGTCGTCGCCTGAAATGCCCGCAGGCGGCACAGAATGCGAGGCTCAAGCGTTGCACCGCGCGGCAAATTCAGGCATAAAGCCAAAAACCTTCTGACCCTAGCAAAGGACATCGCTGTGCATTATCAACCGAAAAGCGATCTACTGGAAAATCGCATCATTCTCGTCACCGGCGCTTCCGACGGCATTGGCCGTGAAGCAGCCCTGACCTATGCGCGCTATGGCGCGCGCGTCATCTTGTTGGGGCGCAATGCCAACACGCTGCAGAAAACGGAGCAGGCCATCAACCAGTTAAACAAGCAGCCAGCCGCTTCTTTATTACTGGATCTGGCTGAAGCCACGCCAGAAAGCTGCCAGCAATTGGCCGAGCAGGTCGCTGCGCTGGTACCGCGTCTGGATGGCGTGCTGCACAATGCCGGTATTCTGGGCGAGATCGTACCGCTGGAAGAACTCGATCCGCAGATCTGGCGGGACGTGATGCAGATTAACCTCGATGCCACCTTCTATTTAACCCAGGCATTACTGCCGCTGCTGCTGAAATCAGATGCCGGATCGCTGGTGTTTACCACTTCCAGCGTAGGCCGCACCGGCCGTGCAGGATGGGGCGCGTATGCGGTTTCGAAATTTGCCACTGAAGGCATGATGCAGGTGCTGGCCGACGAGTATAAAAACCGTCACTTGCGGGTGAACTGCATCAATCCTGGCGGTACGCGCACCAAAATGCGCGCCAGCGCCTTCCCGGATGAGGATGCCAATTTACTCAAAACCCCCGCGGATTTGATGCCGCTCTACCTCTATTTAATGGGCGATGACAGTCGTCGTAAAACCGGTACCAGCTTCGATGCGCAGCCGGGACGTAAAGCGGGGCCAGCAACCGCATGAGCGATCGCCATCAGCAACGCCAGCAGCGACTGAAAGAGCAGGTTGATGCCCGTATCGCCGCCGCCACCGAGACGCGTGGCATTTTGATGGTGTTCACTGGTAACGGCAAAGGGAAAACCACCGCCGCTTTCGGCACCGCGTTGCGCGCCTGCGGACACGGTAAAAAAGTGGCGGCGGTACAGTTCATTAAAGGCGAATGGCCCAACGGTGAACGCAACTTGCTGGAACAGCACGGCGTCGAATTTCAGGTGATGTCCACCGGTTTTACCTGGGATACGCAGAACCGCGAGACCGATACCGCAGCATGTCAGTTGGTGTGGCAGCAGGCGCGTCGCATGTTGGCCGATAGCAGCGTCGATCTGGTGATCCTGGATGAAATCACGTACATGGTGAGCATGGATTATCTGGATTTAGCTGAGCTGGTCGATATGCTGCAACAGCGCCCTGCACAGCAAAGCGTGATCATTACCGGTCGCGGCTGCCATCGTACGTTACTGGATTTGGCAGATACCGTGACGGAAATGCGTCCGGTGAAACATGCGTTCGATGCGGGAATTCAGGCACAGCAAGGAATAGATTGGTAACACGCTGACGCCGCAGAGCGCGGCGTCAGGCGTGGCATCAGGAACCGCGTTTGGTGTTATTACGACGCGGATTGTTGCTCACCACACCGTGACGTTTTACCGCACGACGGATTTGGTTAGCCTTGGTGCGACGACGATCCTTTTCGACGGCCACTTTCGTTACCGTCTCTTCCGGCATACTGACTAACGTACGCAGATAGTTGACTGCCGGTAACTCCATCTCGATCCAGCCGCCGCGTGGCAAGCCTTTCGGCAACTGGATATCACCGTAACGCACACGCATCAGACGGCTAACCTGCACGCCAACCGCTTCCCACAGACGCCGCACTTCGCGGTTACGTCCTTCGGTCAGCGTCACGTTGTACCATTGGTTAATCCCTTCGCCACCGGCAAACTTAATGGTTTTGAACGATGCCGGGCCATCTTCCAACTGCACGCCTTTGCTCAGCTGACGGATTTTATCGTCATCCACTTCGCCAAACACGCGAACCGCGTATTCACGCTCGACTTCACGGCTTGGGTGCATCAAACGGTTAGCCAGTTCACCATCGGTGGTGAACAGCATCAAACCGCAGGTATTCACATCCAGACGACCGACGGCAATCCAGCGTGAACCACGCAGACGCGGCAGACGATCAAACACGGTTGGACGCCCTTCCGGATCGTTACGCGTGCAGAGTTCACCTTCCGGCTTGTAGTACGCCAGTACGCGGCACACTTCGGTCGCCGACTCAGCGATGGAAACCAGATGGCCATCGATACGAATTTTCAGGGATTTATCACTTTCGATGCGATCGCCAAGCGTCGCCAGTTTGCCGTCAACGCTGACGCGTCCGGCTGAAATCATGGTTTCGATTTCGCGACGCGAACCGTGACCGGCGCGCGCTAATACTTTCTGTAATTTTTCGCTCATGGAGCCTCGTTGTCGCCTTCCCAGGCGTCGTGGTAAGAAGAGGTACGATACAGGGATTACCAATTCCCATATCAGAATCTGTTACCGCTCTGCATTGCTTCTGCAATCTCAGACGGCCCGCGATTTTACACTAACGCAAGTTTTGTTAACACCTTTTCCTTTGCTGCCGATAACAGAGGGCCCGGTAAAAACGGGCACATTAAGATTTTGACAACAAACATTCAGCTGGCTGATAGATCGATCTTATTTGCATCCGCAGCAACCACGCCAAGTGACTGAATTATTATCACTTGCCCCTAACCTTTCCCGCCTGAGCCTATTATCAACTTAAGACAACTGATACATTAGCGCTTTGCAAGACTGCTTAACCGCTATTGCTCGCCACGCTTAAGGATAATCACAAACTTTAAATCTAAGTAAAAACAATAAAACAGCATAAAAAACTATTTAACAGCATTAAATAAGGTCCATTACCGTAATAAATGCAAACTGATAGTTTATTGGCACTACAGGTTGGATTAAGTCTGTATTTTTGTATTATTTGATTAATATTAAATTTGATGAATTGTTCTGCAGAAAAAACTGTGTAAAATTTAAGCCTGAAATCCAGTGCGTCGTCATAATAACATAGCTTTCATTTACTATTTATATTCGTTCAACTTACAAATCATTAACGAACCACTGTGTAATTTCACTGATATTACAAACCGGCGCGCGCGGGATTAGACGCGTTTATTCATTTACGGAATGAATTTAATTTGCATGTCGAAAGTCTTCACCAGGGATTTTACGGACATGCTTTAAAGAAGATCACAGCCATGAAAACCTCTCTGCTTTGGCCTGCGCTCGCTGCGCTGGCTCTGAGCGGTTGTTCCGTGGGCCACACTGAGTACAGTCGTACTGCGATGCAACACGTTGATATGAGCGTGACAGGCATCCCGACCGTGCTAGGTTTGGGCATTCTCGGTACAACCATTCCTTTGACGCCAGAATACAGCCTGACGGCGGCGCACGTGGCAAAAACGGCCGTGCAGCGTGTCAAGGCCTATCATCCTTATTGCGACGTCGCGATTATTTATCATAAAAACAGTCCAGAAACGCTGGCGAAATTCCGCAACGGTGCTGTTGGCGAACCGATTAAAATGTACGGTTACAGCTTTATTTCCGCTATGCCGGTGGAATCGAGCGGCGTTAATTTAGCGCGTACCGCCATTACCAATAAATGGAATAAAAAGCCCTGCATTGCAATGGCATCAAATGCTGGCGTGGTGCAAGGGATGTCGGGTGGCGCGGTATATAATGCCGACCAAACTATTGGCGGGGTGATTGTCGGTTACAGCCATGAAATATCTAACGTTCGCAGCAAGAAAGTCATCTTAAAAGATGTCTCGCTGTATATTCCGTACGGGGATTTCAAAACCTGGCTGGAATCCAATATTGGTCAGACGCAGAAAGCCACGCCTGACCATGCATGATTACTGGAACGGGCGCGTGTCACCGACACCTTCGCGCACCACCACCGGCGCATCGCTGGTGAGATCGATCACCGTGGTCGGCTGCTGTCCCAGCGTGCCGCCATCGATGATCAGATCCACCAGCTTGCCAATGCTGTACTGAATCTCTTCCGGATCGGACTCGGTGAAATCATTGCCGGGCAGCATCAGCGAAGTCGACATCATCGGCTCGTTAAGGCGCTCCAATAGCGCCAGCGCCACCGGGTTGGACGGCACGCGTAGCCCGATGGTTTTACGTTTGTCATTCATCAGACGACGCGGCACTTCTTTCGTCGCCTTCAAAATGAAGGTGTAGTTGCCCGGCGTGTTGTTTTTCAGGAGGCGAAACGCGGAGTTATCCACCTGCGCGTAAGTCGACAGCTCCGACAGATCGCGGCACATCAGCGTAAAGTTGTGATTGCCATCCAACTGGCGAATGCGACAAATGCGTTCCATGGCATTTTTCTCTTCCAGACGACACCCCAGCGCATAGCCAGAGTCGGTTGGATAAACAATCACGCTGCCTTTATTGAGATAATCAACGGCCTGATTTACCAGGCGCGGCTGCGGATTGTCGGGATGAATGTGAAAATATTGACTCATAAAAACCTCATATCACCTGTCTGTAACAGCACTGCTGGGCGCCAATGCGGGGAAGCGTTCCCAAACCGGCTCCACGCCGCCCGGTAGCCATAACTTGCGTCCCAGTTCTATCCACGGACAAGGTTGGTGGAAATCTGATCCCTGCGACCCGGCTAACTGATGGTCACGCGCATAGGTTGCCAGCTGCGTGCGCTCGTTGGGCGCTTGCTGGCACTGCGCGACTTCCATGGCATCGCCGCCCACGTCGGCAAAATGCGCAATCAGCCGCTTTAACCATTTAGCCGACAAACCATAACGACCGGGATGCGCCAAAACGGCATAGCCGCCAGAATGATGAATAGCATCAATGGCTTGTTTAATTGTACACCATTGCGGCGGCACGTAGCCGGTTTTCCCGCGCGCCAGATAATTCTTGAATACCTGCGCCATATTGTCGGCTTTGCCAATCTCCACCAGATAACGCGCAAAGTGGCCACGCGTGATCAAGCCGCCCTGCGCCAGTCGCTGCGCACCGGCTAGCGCATCAGGAATGCGAGCGCGCTCGAGGCGTTCGGCAATCTGCTGCGCACGATCAAGGCGTGTCTGATACTGAAGCGCAAGGAATTCAGTCAGCGCGGGATGCTGGCAATCGACATTCAGCCCCACAATGTGGATTTCGTGATTTTCCCATAAGGTTGATGCTTCTAAACCGGCTAGCACGCGGATCGGTAGATCCTGTTGCATCACTGCCGCCTGCGCTTCTGCCACGCCCGCCACCGTGTCGTGATCGGTAATCGCCAGCACACCGACTTTCATCTCAACCGCGCGCTGCACCAGCGCGGTCGGCGTCAATAAGCCGTCAGAAGCCAGCGTATGGCTGTGTAAATCGTAAAGGGGAAAACGAGCGATGTCCGACAAAATAACTCCAGCAACTGCATAAACCGGCAGGCATGATAACGATTTTGCCCCTGGCTGAAAAAGGGTATTGACATTTTTCGCCCGAACCAGTTAACTAGTACACAAGTTCACACGTAACGGGTATTTAATCATGACTATTTTTGGTACGCATCTAAATGGTTGGTGGCGCGAAGATCCCTTTATCGGGCGACGTCGTCGTGCACAATTTGCGTAACCGCAGTGCAGATTGATACCTAAGCCCGCCACCGAGCGGGCTTTTTTTTGAGCGAAATTCAGAGAATCCATTATGGCTATTGCGAAACCTACATTGAAGTTGATAACCGGTACCGCGCCCTACCGCGAAGATCCGGCCGCAGTGTTTCATCAGTTATGCGGCGCACGTCCAGCAACTCTGCTGCTTGAATCCGCTGATATCGACAGCAAACAAAACCTGAAAAGCCTGTTAATCGTGGATAGCGCGCTGCGCGTCAGCGCATTGGGCAACATCGTCACCATCAAAGCGCTGTCGGAAAATGGTCGCGCTATCTTGCCGCTGCTGGACGAGGCGCTGCCCTCTGAGGTGCGTATCGAGGTGCGCCCTGATGGCCGCGAGCTGCATTTCACCCAGCCGCAAGGCATGCAGGACGAAGATTCCCGCCTGAAGGCCCTTTCCGTATTTGATGCGCTGCGCCTGATCCCGCAGCTGGTGAACAGCCCGGAAGAGGAGCGTGAAGCGATGCTACTTGGCGGCTTGTTCGCTTATGACTTAGTGGCCGGTTTCGAAGATCTGCCGCAACTGCGCAACGAACAGCGTTGCCCGGATTACTGCTTCTATCTGGCCGAAACCTTACTGGTGATCGACCATCAGCAGCGCACTGCTCGCCTGCAGGCCAGCTTATTCAGCCCATCGACCAGCGAGTTCCAGCGTCTGCAAGGCCGCATCGAACAACTGCGCGGCCAGATGACGCAAGCAGCGCCCGCATTGCCGGTCCAGCGCGTCGAGCACATGACGCTGAGCACCAGCCAGAGCGACGAAGAGTATTGCAGCGTCGTTCGTGAGATGCAGGAAGCGATTCGCATTGGCGAAATCTTCCAGGTTGTCCCTTCACGTCGCTTCTCGCTGCCGTGCCCTTCTCCACTGGCCGCTTACGACACGTTGAAAAACAGCAATCCAAGTCCTTACATGTTCTTTATGCAGGATCAGGATTTCGCGCTGTTTGGTGCCTCGCCAGAAAGCTCACTGAAATATGACGCGACGTCGCGTCAGATTGAGATCTACCCGATTGCCGGTACGCGTCCACGCGGCCGCCATGCCGATGGCTCGCTGGATCGCGATCTCGACAGCCGCATCGAACTTGAAATGCGCACCGACCATAAAGAGATGGCTGAGCACCTGATGCTGGTGGATTTAGCACGTAACGATTTGGCGCGTATCTGTGTGCCGGGCAGCCGTTACGTGGCAGACCTGACTAAAGTTGACCGCTACTCGTTTGTGATGCATCTGGTGTCACGCGTGGTCGGCACGTTGCGCGCAGATCTCGACGTGCTGCACGCCTACCGCGCCTGCATGAACATGGGCACGCTGAGCGGCGCACCGAAAGTGCGTGCGATGCAACTGATTGCCGGGAAAGAAGGCACACGTCGCGGCAGCTACGGCGGCGCAGTCGGCTATTTCACCGCTAACGGCGATCTTGATACCTGCATCGTTATCCGTTCCGCGTGGGTTGAAGACGGCGTAGCCACCGTGCAAGCCGGTGCCGGCGTGGTGCTGGATTCCCAGCCTCAGGCAGAAGCGGACGAGAGCCGCAATAAAGCGCGCGCGGTATTGCGTGCCATCGCAACAGCCCATCACTGCAAGGAGATTTTCTGATGGCCGATATCCTGCTGCTCGATAACATCGACTCCTTTACTTACAACCTCGTTGATCAGCTGCGTACCTTTGGCCATAACGTGGTGATTTACCGCAACAACGTGCCCGCTGAGGTGCTGATTGAACGCCTGCAGCAGATGGAAAACCCAATTCTGATGCTGTCGCCGGGTCCGGGCGCGCCGAAAGATGCCGGATGCATGCCAGATTTGCTGCAAGCGCTGCGCGGTCGTCTGCCGATTATCGGCATCTGTCTCGGTCATCAGGCGATTGTTGAAGCCTACGGCGGCCATGTCGGCCAGGCCGGCGAGATCCTGCACGGCAAAGCCTCTTCTATTACCCACGATGGCGAAGGCATGTTCGCTGGCCTGAGCAATCCGCTGCCGGTGGCGCGCTATCACTCGCTGGTCGGTAGCAATACGCCAGCCGAATTGACCGTTAACGCCAGCTACAACGGCATGGTGATGGCCGTGCGCCACGATGCCGACCGGGTGTGTGGCTTCCAGTTCCACCCCGAATCCATTCTCACCACTCAGGGCGCGCGCTTATTAGAACAGACGTTGGCCTGGGCGCTGGCGCAGTAATAGGGAGATTATGATGCAAACTATTCTGGAAAAACTTTATCAGTCTGAGACGCTGAGCCAGGGCGAAAGCCACCAGCTATTTAGCGCTATTATTACCGGTCAGCTGGAGCCGACGCAGTTAGCCGCCGCGCTGATTGCCATGAAAGTCCGTGGCGAGCGTCCGGAAGAGATCGCCGGTGCCGCTTCCGCGCTGCTGGCCGATGCAAAACCGTTCCCGCGCCCGGATTACACCTTTGCCGATATCGTCGGTACCGGTGGTGACGGCAGCAACAGCATCAATATCTCGACCGCCAGCGCCTTTGTTGCGGCAACCTGCGGCCTGAAAGTGGCAAAGCACGGTAATCGCAGCGTCTCCAGCAAGTCGGGTTCTTCCGATCTGCTGGCGGCATTTGGCATCAATCTGGATATCCCTGCGGAACAAGCACGTGAGGCGCTGGACGATCTCAACGTCTGCTTCCTGTTTGCTCCGCAGTATCACAGCGGTTTTCGTCACGCGATGCCGGTACGTCAGCAGTTGAAAACCCGTACCATCTTTAACGTGTTGGGTCCGCTGATTAACCCTGCGCGTCCACCGCTGGCGGTGATTGGCGTGTACAGCCCGGAGCTGGTACTGCCAATCGCCCAAACGCTAAAAGTGCTCGGCTATCAACGTGCGGCTGTGGTTCACGGCGGTGGCATGGATGAAGTAGCGCTGCACAGCCCAACGCAGGTCGCCGAGCTGCGTGATGGCGAAATCACTGGCTATCAACTGACGCCAGAAGACTTCGGTTTTGGCTTCCATGATAAAGACGCGTTGGCAGGCGGCACGCCGGAAGAAAACCGTGACATTCTGACCCGTTTACTTCAGGGTAAAGGCCAGCCCGCCCATGAGCAGGCGGTGGCGGTCAACGTCGCAATGTTACTGAAAGTGTTCGGAAATGAAGATTTGCGCGACAACGCACAGCGCGCCATCGCTGCCATTCGCAGCGGACAGGCCTACGAGCGCGTTGTCGCTCTGGCAGCGAGAGGATGAGATGAGTATTAAGGGCACTGTTTTAGAGAAAATCGTACAAGATAAAGCCGTCTGGGTTGAAGCGCGCAAAGCACAGCAGCCGCTGGCCACCTTCCAGAACGATTTGCAGCCTGCGGAACGTCATTTTTACGATGCACTGCGTGGATCGCGCACGGTATTCATCCTGGAATGCAAAAAAGCATCGCCCTCCAAAGGGCTGATTCGCGAGGATTTCGATCCCGCCACCATCGCTGGGGTATACCGTCATTACGCTTCTGCGGTGTCGGTGTTAACCGATGAGAAATACTTCCAGGGCGATTTTGCGTTCCTGCCGATTGTTAGCGCCGCCATCACGCAACCGGTGTTGTGCAAAGACTTCATCATCGATCCGTATCAAATCTATCTGGCACGTCATTATCAGGCCGACGCCATTCTGCTGATGTTGTCGGTGCTGGATGATGAGCAATATCGTCAGCTCGCCGCCGTGGCGCACAGCCTGAAAATGGGCGTGCTGACCGAAGTCAGTAATGAAGAAGAGATGGAACGCGCGATTGCGCTGGAAGCCAAAGTCGTCGGCATTAATAACCGCGACCTGCGCGACCTGTCCATCGACCTGAATCGCACGCGTCAGTTAGCCCCGCGCCTCGGACATGGCGTCACCGTCATCAGCGAATCTGGCATTCACAATTATGCGCAGGTACGTGAGCTGAGCCACTTCGCTAACGGCTTCCTGATTGGCTCCGCGCTGATGGAAGAAGCCGATCTCACCGCTGGCGTGCGTCGCGTATTGCTCGGTGATAATAAAGTCTGCGGCCTGACCCGCGCCGAAGATGCACGCGCAGCGCAGGAAGCTGGCGCAATCTATGGTGGCTTAATCTTCGCTGAAGGCTCGCCGCGTAAAATCAGCCGCGACCAAGCGCAGGTTGTGCAGGCTGCTGCCCCGCTGAAGTATGTTGGCGTGTTCCGCAACAATGCGGCAAGTGACATTGTCACGCTAGCGGAAAGTTTAAAACTTTATGCGGTGCAGCTGCACGGCGATGAAGATCAGGCGTTCGTCGCAGAATTGCGTCAGGCGCTGCCAGCAGACACCAAAATCTGGAAAGCGCTGAGCATTAAAGAGCAGTTACCTGCGCGCGACTGGCCGCACGTCGATCGTTACGTGTTTGATAATGGCCAGGGCGGCACCGGCCAGCGTTTCGATTGGTCACTGCTGCAAGGCCAGGATCTCAGCAATGTGCTGCTGGCCGGTGGCCTAAGCGCGGACAACTGCGTAGAGGCCGCGCAGCTGGGCTGTGCCGGCCTCGATTTCAACTCCGGCGTAGAATCTGCGCCAGGCATTAAAGATGCCAGCAAAGTCGCGGCGGTATTCCGCACGCTGCGCGCCTATTAATTTCGCTTGCCCGCCATGGCGCGGGCCGAATAAGGAAGATGAAAAAATGACCACGTTATTGAATCCCTATTTTGGCGAGTTTGGCGGCCAGTACGTACCACAAATCCTGATGCCAGCCTTGCGCCAGTTGGAAAATGCGTTTGTTGAAGCGCAGCGCGATCCCGAGTTTCAGGCCGAGTTTACTGACCTGCTGAAAAACTACGCTGGACGCCCAACGGCTTTAACGCTGTGCAGCAACCTGACTAAAGGCAGCAAAACCCGCCTTTATCTAAAGCGTGAAGATTTGCTGCACGGTGGTGCGCATAAAACCAACCAGGTGCTGGGTCAGGCGCTGTTGGCTAAGCGCATGGGCAAAAACGAGATCATCGCGGAAACCGGCGCCGGTCAGCACGGTGTCGCGTCAGCGTTAGCCTGTGCCCTGCTGGGTATGAAGTGCCGCATCTACATGGGCGCCAAGGACGTTGAGCGTCAGTCGCCAAACGTATTCCGTATGCGTCTGATGGGCGCGGAAGTGATTCCGGTGCATAGCGGCTCAGCCACGCTGAAAGATGCCTGTAACGAGGCGCTGCGCGACTGGTCTGGCAGCTATGAAACCGCGCACTACATGCTCGGCACCGCCGCTGGCCCGCATCCGTTCCCGACTATCGTGCGTGAATTCCAGCGCATGATTGGTGAAGAGACCAAAGCCCAGATTCTGGAGCGCGAAGGTCGCCTGCCGGATGCGGTGTTAGCCTGCGTGGGCGGTGGTTCGAACGCTATCGGCATGTTCGCTGATTTTATCGAAGAAGAAAGCGTTGGCCTGATCGGCGTAGAGCCGGCGGGGCACGGTATCGAAACCGGAGAACACGGTGCGCCGCTCAAGCACGGTCGCGTGGGGATCTATTTCGGTATGAAAGCGCCGATGATGCAGACCGAAGAGGGGCAGATTGAAGAATCCTACTCAATCTCTGCGGGTCTGGACTTCCCGTCAGTGGGTCCTCAGCATGCGCATCTGAACAGTATCGGCCGCGCGGAATATGTTTCGATCACCGATGACGAAGCGCTCAGCGCCTTTAAAGAGCTGTGCCGTGCTGAAGGGATTATTCCTGCGCTCGAATCCTCACACGCGCTGGCACATGCACTGAAAATGATCCGCGAAAATCCGGAAAAAGAGCAGCTGCTGGTGGTTAACCTTTCTGGCCGCGGCGATAAAGACATTTTCACCGTTCACGATATTTTGAAAGCCAAGGGAGAGATCTGATGGAGCGTTATAATCAGCTGTTTCAACGTCTGTCGGCGCAGCAAGAAGGCGCGTTTGTCCCCTTCGTTACTCTCGGCGATCCGTCACCTGAACTGTCGCTAAAAATTATCGATACCCTGGTTGAAGGCGGTGCGGATGCGCTAGAGCTCGGTATTCCGTTCTCGGATCCGCTGGCCGACGGCCCAACCATTCAGGGCGCGACGCTGCGTGCCTTTGCTTCCGGCACCACCGTGGCGCAGTGCTTTGAAATTCTGGCGACCGTGCGTCAGAAATATCCCGAGCTGCCGATTGGCTTGCTGATGTACGCCAATCTGGTGTTCAGCAAAGGTATCGACAACTTTTATGCGCAGTGTGAAGCGGTGGGCGTCGATTCCGTGCTGGTTGCGGATGTGCCGCTGGAAGAGTCTGCGCCCTTCCGTCAGGCTGCGCTGCGCCACAATGTGGCGCCGATCTTTATCTGTCCACCAAATGCTGATGATGAACTGCTGCGTGAGATCGCTGCGCACGGTCGCGGTTATACCTATTTGCTGTCACGCGCAGGCGTCACCGGTTCGGAAAATCGTGCCAGCCTGCCGCTGCATCACCTGATCGAAAAGCTGCGTGAGTTTAACGCTGCGCCGCCGCTGCAGGGCTTTGGTATCTCTGAACCCGGCCAGGTGAAAGAAGCCATCGCCGCCGGTGCGGCGGGTGCCATTTCCGGGTCGGCAATTGTGAAAATTATTGAGCGTAACCAGAACGATCCGGCAACGCTGCTCAGCGAGCTGAAAGCCTTTGTGAGTAGTCTGAAAGCAGCCACCCGCTAAAATCCTTCAGGGCCTTATTCGCTGGTGCGGATAAGGCCTTTCTATTGCCAAAAATATCCCCAAACTCAAATTCCCGGCTACTCTCAGATTTTCATGCCCAGCGAAAACTGCGGTTGGATCAATAAGTGGTAAAAACGCCCTATTTCTGACTTTTTCACGCGCGCCGATTTGATGATTTCGCATCTCCAGACCACAATTAACTGCGCCGCCCCATTGCGGCGAAACATCATCTAAGACAGGGAGATAACCAATGAAATTTTTCAAAGTCGTTGCAGGATTTATGATGGCTGCGGTAATGGCGCTGGCGCTTAGCGCGTGTGCACCCACAGCAACCAAAGAAGGCACTGGCGGTTACATCGACGATACCGTGGTAACCACCAAAGTTAAGGCTCAGCTGTTGAATGACGAGTCGCTGAAATCGACCGAAATTAACGTTGAAACCTTCAAGGGTAAAGTTCAGCTGAGCGGTTTTGTCAGCTCACCGCAGATGGCAAATCGCGCGGTGGCCGTAACGCGTAGCGTGGCGGGCGTGAAATCTGTGGTTAACAATATGCAGATCAAATAACACAACGGGCGACCTTCTGGTCGCCCGCTTCATTTCTGGTTGCCGATTAGAATCGATATCCCGCACCAAAGAAGAACACCCACGGATCGATACGCGTGTTGATGTTTTGCTGCTCACCGCCAGCTTTAAATTTCACTTCGGTATCAATATCCATGTACCACAGCGATGCATTCAGCATCCAGTCGCGGTTGATTTGATAATCCAGACCGACCTGGCCTGCCATGCCCCACGAGTCTTTCACGCTCAGGTCGCTTAAACCGGCATCCTCACCCGTTTGGTTGAATTTGGCATCGTAGAAGGTGGTGTAGTTGATACCGACGCCAACGTACGGGCGGACTTTACTTTTGCTATCAAAGAAATAGTACTGCGCCATTAAGGTTGGCGGCAGCTGACGCACGGTGGCCAGATTACCGGTGGCGCCCAGTCCAACCTTATGACGGAACGGGGTTGCAGCCAGCAGCTCAACGCCGATGTTATCCGTTGCCATATAGGTGAAGGTCAAGCCCAGCTGCGTATCGTTGCTAACGTTAAAGCCGCCCATACCCAGCACATTGTCAGAGCCTTCGGTCGGACGAACGGTGGCGCTACCTGCACGCATAAAGAAATCACCGGCTTCATGAGCCAGAGCCAGTTGCGGAATTGCCAGCGCCATCAGCAGTGCGCATTTTGCCAGTTTCATAATCACTCCTTTGCCAAATAAAGATGGGTCACAATGTTGAATGCGGCACAACATTTACCCCTTTTTTGGTAAAAGATCATCTGCATCAATCTAAATTAATCACTTAAAAAACAATGAATTGATTCAGATCAATTTTGGCTTTACAGCGCGTAATAAAAGTCCGCTTGCGAAAATTTTTCGCCGTGACTATTTTACCTTTCCCCTGTGTGATTTTGGTTCGATACCTTAAAGGTGGCGGGCGATCAGATGAGCGATTCACTAAATCCATGCGTGACCTGTGGCGCATGCTGCGCGCACTTCCGTGTCTCATTTTACTGGGCCGAAGCCGATGATGGCGCCGGTGCTGTTCCCGTTGAATTAACCGAACCGTTAACCCCGTTTATGCGCAATATGCGCGGCACCAACCAACGCCAGCCGCGCTGTATTGCGCTACAGGGCGACGTCGGCGGCTGCGTATCCTGCGGCATTTATCAGCAGCGCCCTTCGCCCTGTCGGGAGTTTTCGATGTCCGGCGAGAACGGTGAACAGAACGAAGCCTGCGATCGCGCCCGTGCTCGCTACGGTCTTCCTGCGCTTTTTCACCCTTCTTTACCTGTTATGACAGAAAGTTATCCCAATGCGGGTGCCAGCACGCCAGTAGAACATGTACAATCGCCGGGTTAATTAATCCGGTTCTTTCAAGGAGTTTACATGTCTATCACGGCAAGCTCGTTATACCGTGACACAGGAAATTTTTTGCGCCATCAGTTGGTTACTATTTTACTGCTGGCGCTGCTGACCTCGTTCATTACTGTGATCGTCGGCCACGCGTTAACGCCAGGTGAAGACCAGCTCTCGTTGTTGAGCCAGTCCGATGACAGCGCATCGTCGCTGTTTGAGCTGGTACAAAATATGTCTCCGGATCAGCAGCGTATTTTGCTGCGCGCTTCCGCTGCAGGCACGTTCGCTGCGTTGATTGGCAACACGCTGCTGCTGGGTGGCATGCTGCTTCTAATCCCAATGGTATCGGGCGGACAACGCGTCAGCGCGCTGCGCGCTATTGGCGCATCTGCGCCCATCCTGCCAAAGCTGCTGCTGCAGACCTTCCTGATCACCCTGCTGGTTCAATTGGGCTTTATGGTGCTGATGGTACCGGGCGTGATTCTGGCGATCCTGTTTTCACTGGCACCGGTGATTCTCGCCAATGAGAAGCTCGGCGTGATTGGCGCGATGCGTGCCAGCATGCGTCTCGCCTGGAAGAATATTAAGGTTATCGCACCGGCTATTGTGCTGTGGCTGCTGGCCAAAATTGTGCTGATGTTCTTCTTCTCATCGCTGACCGTGCTGCCCGCCAATATCGCCTCCGTGGTGTTGAACGCGCTGGGTAACCTGGTCTCCGCAGTACTGATTATCTATCTGTACCGGCTGTATATGCTGTTACGTTAATCGTTATGGCGCTCACCCGGGCGCCATAACTGTACGCTCCTGCCTATTTGGAAACGCTATGAAGCAGTTACTCGATTTTCTTCCCCTGGTGGTTTTCTTCATCTTCTACAAGCTGTACGACATCTTTGTCGCCTCCGGCGCACTGATCGTTGCCACCGGTCTGGCGCTGGTCGTCAGTTGGGTGCTCTACCGCAAGCTGGAAAAGATGACCATTTTTACCTTTGTGCTGGTCGCGGTATTCGGCACGCTGACGCTGGTATTCCATAACGATGAATTCATCAAATGGAAAGTCACGGTGATCTATTCGCTGTTTGCCGTCGCGCTGCTCTACAGCCAGTGGTTTATGAAGCAACCGCTGATCCAAACCATGCTGGGTAAAGAGTTACAACTGCCGTCAGGCGTGTGGCGCAATCTCAACATTGCCTGGGCAATCTTCTTCCTCGCCTGCGGCTTAGCGAATATTTATGTTGCGTTTTGGTTATCGCAGGAATTTTGGGTTAACTTTAAGGTGTTCGGTCTGACCGGCCTGACCCTACTCTTTACCCTGTTAAGCGGCGTGTATATCTGGCGACAGATGCCGCAACAAGAACAAAAATAATGCCACTCCGCCCGACAGCGTCGGGCTTCTCTTCACCTGCAGAAGAACTGAGCAATGGACGAAAAACATAAGTCGCCGCAAGGCGAGATGGTGTTGCGTACCCTGGCCATGCCAGCGGATACCAATGCTAACGGAGATATCTTTGGTGGCTGGTTGATGTCGCAGATGGATATGGGCGGCGCAATTAAGGCGAAAGAGATTGCCGAAGGACGTGTCGTCACCGTGCGCGTGGACGGAATGACGTTCCTTAAACCGGTGGCGGTTGGCGATGTGGTGAGCTGCTACGCACGCTGCATCCGCACCGGCAACAGTTCCATGACCATAAACGTCGAAGTGTGGATCAAGAAAGTGTCGTCCGAACCGATTGGACAGACCTACTGCGCAACCGAAGCGGTGTTTGTTTACGTCGCCGTCGACAATACCGGGCAATCTCGCCCGTTGCCGCCCGGCAGAAGCAATTTAAGCGATCTGTAACATTAAAAAAGCGGTCATCTGACCGCTTTCTTATTGCCTCTCAGCCACGAGTGCTTATTCGATATTGGCGCCACCATTGATGCGGAATACGATGTTCATGGTGAGATTCTTGCCCGGACGACCTGGCTGATAACGCCACTTCTTCATCGCCTGCTTCACTTCGCGCTCGAACATGTTGCGCGGTTCTGCCGACAAAATCTGGACGTTATCCACACGACCGTCGCTATCAACGTCAAACTGCACCCGCACACGTCCCTCAACACGCAGCGCGAACGCACGTGCCGGATAGGCAGGCTTGCTGACGCTCATCGCTTTCGGACCATCTGAAATGCTCGGCGTTGCGGTCGGATTGGCTTTCGGCGCGGTTGTTGGACGCGTCTGCGTGGTTGGCGCTTCCTGCTTAAACGGATTTTCCTGCGGCTTCACTTGCTGACGCGGTTTCGGCTCAACCTTCTTTTCAACCTTTGGCTTCGGTTTAGGTTTTGGCTTCGGCTTAGGTTCCGGTTTAGGAATCGGTACCGGCTCAACCTTCGGCGGCTCTGGCGCCACTTCAGGCTCCGGCTCAGGTTCAGGTGGCGGCGACGTGACCTGAGCAGGCGCAGGTTCGGGTTGCACTTCCGGAGCCACCAGCGAAACGCTGATAGGCTGGGACGCTTTTGGAACTTCAATCACCTGATGAAAAGATGCATAGAGAATGCCAGCGATCAACGAACCGTGAAGTACCACGGATAAAATTACAGCAATGGGGGTACGTGAAGGTAAAGGCGTAGTCAACGTGGTCATATCATTCATGTTCATTGAGTGAAGCGCAGATTTTAAATGCAAATAGCAATCAGTTTCAATAAGCGATGTGCAAGCGCCCCGCAGAAAGGTCTTTTTTAACCCTGATTGCGCTGAATGACAGCGTATTTATCTTTCGTTTGCACTCTGATTAACGATCACTTAACGTGTCACGCAATTTCGGCAAGTCTAACGGGAGTATCCCATCGTGCTTTACGTCATTTATGCGGAAGATACCGCTGATTCACTGGAAAAACGCAACTCGGTACGTCCCGCGCATCTTGCTCGTTTGAAGCTGTTGCAAGATGAAGGTCGACTGATTGCTGCGGGTCCGCTGCCAGCAGTTGACAGCAACGATCCAGGCCCGGCCGGTTTCAGCGGTTCCGTGATCATCGCCGAATTCTCTTCGCTGGAAGTCGCGGAATCATGGGCCAAGGATGATCCCTACATTGCCGCAGGCGTGTATGAGAAAGTCGCGGTCAAACCGTTCAAACGCGTTTTCTAATCTATGTGGTTGTCAGTTTTACTGCTGGTGATAGCATTCGCTCTCATCGGCAGAGCACTTTGGCTATGGCGTCAGCAAGGCTGGCGCAACGCTCGTCAGCACATTGTGATGTTAATTGTGCTGGCAGCGGCAGTAGAGATGGTCAATGTCATCCGGGTGCTACGCGGCGCATGATGGCCGCGTAAACCCATCAGTCCATTTGCGAGATAAACAGGATGGAGCGGCGATGTTGCTGCGCCACCTGATGACGAATGGTATGGATGCGCTTATAACGACGCGACTGCCCTTCCAGCCAGCGAGAACGACGACGGTGTACCTGACGTAACATTCTCCAGCGCGCCACTTCATTTTTGCTGCGTCTCATAACATCCTCTCAGACAGGCTAAACTCGGCAGGCATTATAAAGATCTGCCAGGAAATGCCAAATCGAAAGCTTCATCGAAACGTCATTCACGATTAAAGGTTTCACTCCCTGTGATCAGCACGTAAACTTTGCACAACAAAGCGCGAACAGGACGTCCACTTAATGACCACATTTTATACCCTAATCAGTTGGTTGCTGCTGTTTGGTTACTGGCTGCTGATTGCGGGTGTCACGCTACGTATTCTGATGAAACGCCGCGCAGTCACCTCAGCAATGGCCTGGCTGCTGATCATCTACATTCTACCGCTGGTGGGTATAATCGCTTATCTCTCTTTTGGTGAGCTGCATTTAGGTAAAAGGCGTGCCGAACGCGCGCGCACCATGTGGCCCTCCACCGCCAAATGGCTTAACGATCTCAAACAGTGCCGTCATATCTTCGCCACTGAACACAGCGACGTGGCGCGGTCCCTGTTTGATTTGTGCCGCCATCGTCAGGGCATCGCCGGCGTGAAAGGTAATCAGCTGCAGTTGCTGACCAACTCCGATGACGTGATGCACGCACTGATCCGTGATATCCAGCTGGCACGGCATAATATCGAGATGGTGTTCTATATCTGGCATCCCGGCGGGCTGGCCGATGAAGTGGCGGAATCGCTGATGGCCGCATCGCGTCGCGGTGTACATTGCCGTTTGATGCTGGATTCAGCGGGCAGCGTCACCTTCTTCCGCAGTCCGTGGGTCAACATGATGCGCAATGCCGGCATCGACGTGGTTGAAGCATTGCAGGTAAGCCTGCTGCGCGTGTTCCTGCGCCGCATGGACCTACGTCAGCATCGCAAAGTGGTGCTGATCGATAACTACATCGCTTATACCGGCAGCATGAACCTGGTCGATCCGCGCTTCTTTAAGCAGGAAGCCGGCGTGGGACAATGGATTGACCTGATGGCGCGCATGGAAGGCCCGGTGGCAACCACCATGGGCATTGTGTATGCCTGCGACTGGGAGATTGAAACCGGTAAACGCATTCTGCCACCCGCGCCGGATGGCAACGTGATGCCCTTCGAACAGGAGAGCGGACATACTATTCAGGTAATCGCTTCTGGGCCCGGCTTTCCGGAAGATATGATCCACCAGGCGTTACTCACAGCGGTCTACTCCGCGCGTCAGCAGCTGATTATGACCACGCCCTACTTTGTGCCGAGCGATGACCTGCTGCACGCCATCTGTACCGCAGCGTTACGCGGTGTGGAAGTGAGCATCATTGTGCCGCGCCATAATGATTCGCTGCTGGTAGGCTGGGCGAGTCGTGCCTTCTTCACCGAACTGCTGGAAGCCGGCGTGAAGATTTACCAGTTTGAAGATGGCCTGTTGCATACCAAAAGTGTGCTGGTTGACGGGCAGCTGAGTTTGGTCGGCACGGTAAATCTGGATATGCGCAGCCTGTGGCTCAACTTTGAGATCACTCTGGTGGTTGATGATGACGGCTTTGGCAGCGATCTCGCTACCGTGCAGGATGATTACATCGCCCGCTCACGCTTACTGGATGGTGCTCGCTGGGCTAAACGTGCCTGGTGGCAACGCATCGTTGAACGACTGTTTTACTTCTTTAGTCCTTTACTGTAAAACGAGCGAAAATATTACCGCCTCAGGGCAAGCAGGAATGACCATGGATTTAAATAATCGCCTTACTGAAGATGAAACGCTGGAGCAGGCTTACGATATTTTTCTTGAGCTGGCTGGTGACAATCTCGATCCCGCTGACATTATTCTGTTCAATCTGCAGTTTGAAGAGCGGGGTGGCGCGGAACTGTTCGATCCTGCGGAAGACTGGCAGGAACATGTTGATTTCGATCTCAACCCAGACTTCTTCGCAGAAGTGGTGATTGGCTTAGGTGAAGCCGACGGCGAGCCGATCACTGATGTGTTCGCACGCGTCCTGCTTTGCCGCGAGAAAGATCACAAACTCTGCCACATCCTTTGGCGCGAGTAAGCGACAGACAAAAAACGCCGGGCAATCGCCCGGCGTTTTCATTTACAGCGGATCGACTTTTAAACAAGAGACCGCATGACGGAAGCTGCCTTCCAGCAGCGGCCGGGTTTTCGCGCACTCTGGTCCGGCAATCGGGCAACGGGTGCGGAACACGCATCCCGATGGCGGATTGATCGGCGATGGCAGCTCTCCTTCCAGCAGCTGGATTTGCTTGTTCTTCTCCAGGTCCGGATCGGGAATCGGCACCGCTGACATCAGCGCGCGGGTGTACGGATGCTGCGGATTGTTATACACCGCATCGTAAGTACCCAGCTCAACCGCATGCCCGAGATACATCACCAGCACGCGATCCGAGATGTGTTTTACCACCGCCAAATCGTGTGCGATAAAGATCAGTGACAGCCCCATTTCTCGCTGCAATTGCTGCAACAGGTTAACGACCTGCGCCTGAATCGACACGTCCAGCGCCGATACCGGCTCATCGCAGATGATCAGCTTCGGCTCGAGAATCAGCGCCCGCGCGATGCCAATACGCTGACACTGGCCGCCCGAGAACTCGTGCGGATAGCGGTTGATGAGGTTAGGTAACAACCCAACCTTCATCATCATGGTTTTCACCTTATCCTTCACTTGCTGGCCCGGCATCTTCGGGTAATAGGTGCGCAGCGGTTCCGCAATGATATCGCCAATGGTCATACGCGGATTGAGCGATGCCAGCGGATCCTGGAAAATCATCTGGATATCGCTGCGCGCCTGACGCCATTGCTCCTGGCTTTGCCCGAGCAGATCGCGTCCTAACCAGGCAACGCGCCCTTCTGTGGCTTTTACCAGGCCAATGATGGCGCGGGCCAGCGTTGATTTACCGCAGCCTGATTCGCCTACTACGCCCAACGTTTCACCTTCGTACAAACGCAGGCTGACGCCGTCGACTGCTTTTAGGGTATGCGGTGGCTGCCAGAACCACTGTTTGCCATCCTTAATCTCAAAGTGCACCTTAAGGTCGGCGATCTCCAGCAGGACTTTTTTCTCTTCGACTACGGTGCTCATACTAACTCCTCCACCGGCTTGAAGCAGGCACGTAAGCGACCTTCAGCGAAAGGCTCCAGCGGCGGTGCCTTGGCACAAATGTCCATGGCGTAGGCGCAGCGAGGCTGGAACGGACAGCCTTGCGGCAGGCGCAGCAGGTTTGGCGGGTTGCCTGGAATGGTGGTCAGCGACTCGCCCTCCTCAGCATCCAGACGCGGCACCGCACTCAGCAAGCCAATCGAGTATGGATGGGCAGGATGATAGAACACATCACGTGCACGGCCATATTCCATGGTACGACCGGCGTACATCACCAGCACTTTGTCACAGATACCCGCTACCACGCCGAGATCGTGGGTAATCATCACAATCGCAGTATTGAATTCGCGCTTCAGCTCATTCAGCAGCGTCATGATCTGCGCCTGTACGGTCACGTCGAGCGCCGTAGTCGGCTCATCGGCAATCAGCAGCTTCGGCCGACACAGCAGCGCCATCGCAATCATCACACGCTGACGCATACCGCCCGAGAACTCATGCGGAAACATCTTCATACGCTTACGCGCTTCCGGCATTTTCACCGCATCCAGCATGCGCACCGACTCTTCGAACGCCTGAGCGCTGTTCATGCCTTTATGCAGCTTCAGCACTTCCATTAACTGCTCGCCGACGCGCATGTAAGGGTTAAGCGACGTCATTGGATCCTGGAAGATCATCGCAATCTGCTCTGCGCGCAGTTTGTTGAGCTTGCTTTCCGGCAGATTGAGGATCTCTGCGCCGTTAAATTTCGCTGAACCGCCAATGCGCCCATTTTTTGCCAGCAGCCCCATCAAGGCAAACGCGGTTTGCGATTTCCCCGAGCCGGATTCGCCAACAATGCCCAGAGTTTCACCCGCATGTAGTGAAAAGTTGAGGTCGTTCACAGCGGTGACATCGCCATCGTGGGTGCTAAAGGTGACGCGCAGGTCTTTTACATCAAGCAGCAGGTTATTGTTTCCCGCACGTGCAGCCATGGCTGGCTGAAATTCATGAATGGTCATCGGGAAACTCCTTAACGATCTTTCGGGTCGAGGGCATCACGCAAGCCATCGCCGATAAAGTTAAAACAGAACAGCGTGACCACGAGGAAACCTGCCGGGAACATCAGTAACCACGGCGACACTTCCATCGAGTTGGCGCCATCGCTCAGCAATGCGCCCCAACTGCTCAGCGGTTCCTGAGTGCCGAGGCCAAGGAAGCTGAGGAAAGATTCGAACAGGATCATGCTCGGCACCAGCAGCGAGGCATACACCACCACTACGCCTAATACGTTCGGCACAATGTGACGCAGCACGATTTTGAAGGTGCTCACACCGCCGACCTGCGCCGCTTCGATGAACTCTTTGCGCTTCAGGCCCAGCGTCTGCCCACGTACGATACGCGCCATATCCAGCCACGACACCAGGCCGATCGCCACAAAGATCAGCAGAATGTTGCGACCAAAGAAGGTTACCAGCAGGATAACGAAGAACATGAACGGGAAGGAGTTGAGGATCTCCAGAATACGCATCATCACCGAGTCGATTTTACCGCCCAGATAACCCGCTAGTGAGCCATACAGCGTGCCCACCAGCACCGCGATCAGCGCGGAGGCGATACCCACCATCAGCGAGATACGGCCACCAATCGCAACGCGCACAAGCAAATCGCGACCCGATGAATCGGTGCCAAACCAGTGGCCGGAGACGGTATCCGGCGCGGCAGACATCATCGCCCAGTCGGTATCGTCATATTTGAACTGCGACAACATCGGGGCGAACACCACGAACAAAGTGATCACCAGCAGCACCAGCAGGCTGACGAAGGCTGCGCGGTTGTGAATAAAGCGGCGACGCGCATCCTGCCAGAGGCTGCGCCCTTCGACTTCCAGTTTTTCACTGAAGGCATCCAGAGCTTCGCTGTTTTTCTTACTTAACATCATGGGCGAGCTCCACAATCAGTAACGGATTTTCGGATCGATCACGGCGTACAGCACATCAACGATCGCGTTAAATAGAATGGTCAGCACGCCAACCAGAATGGTCAGACTCATCACCAGCGAGTAGTCACGATTCAATGCCCCGTTAACGAACAGCTGGCCAATGCCCGGCAAACCATAGATGGATTCAATCACCATGGAACCGGTGATGATGCCGACAAACGCCGGTCCCATATAGGAAAGCACCGGCAACATGGCAGGCTTTAGCGCGTGACGCAGCACGATACGACGCAATGGCAATCCTTTAGCGCGCGCGGTACGGATGAAGTTTGAATGCATCACTTCAATCATCGAACCACGGGTAATACGCGCGATGCTGGCGATGTAGGCCAGCGACAGCGCCACCATCGGCAGCAACATGTAATTCCATTGGCCGCCGTTCCAGCCGCCGCCTGGTAGCCAGCGTAAGGTAATCGCAAACACCAGCACCAGTAACGGTGCCACGACAAAGCTGGGGATCACCACGCCGGTCATCGCGACCCCCATCACGGCATAATCCCACAAACTGTTCTGCTTCAGGGCGGCGATCACGCCAGCCGTTACGCCCAGCACCACGGCGAGGAAGAAGGCAGCCAGACCAAGTTTGGCTGACACCGGGAAGGCGTGGCCGACCAGATAATTGACCGAGTAATCTTTGTATTTAAACGAAGGGCCAAAGTCGCCATGTGCCAACTGCACCAGGTAGCTCAGGTACTGTTTGCCAATTGGATCGTTGAGATGGTACTTAGCTTCGATATTCGCCATCACTTCCGGCGAGAGGACACGTTCGCCGGTAAATGGACTGCCGGGTGCCAGTCGCATCATAAAGAAAGAGATGGTGATGAGGATAAACAGCGTCGGGATGGCTTCAAGGAGCCGACGCAGGATGAATTTTAACATTGCCGTACCTACCAGGCTGTTGCTTCACAAAGTAAAAAGGCGGTGCCGCAGCACCGCCACTGTCGATAGCCTGAGTGCTATTAATGTTTAATGATATACAGGTTTTTATCGACGGTTTTATCCAGCGGATCGTTGCCGGTGTAACCGCCCACGTAAGGTTTCACCAAACGCGCATTGACGTAGTAGTAAACCGGTACAATGGTGCTGTCTTTATCCAGAATCTGCTCAGCTTTCTGATAATCCGCTACGCGCGCTTTATCGTCTGTGGCTTTAACCGCATCGTGAATAACTTTATCGAAGTCAGCGCTTTTGTAGTGCGAGGTGTTACTGCTGCTGTCAGACAGCATGATGTTCAGGAATGAAGTCGGTTCGTTGTAATCCGCACACCATGCCGCACGAGAAACATCAAAGTTGCCCTGATGACGCGTGTCGAGGAAAGTTTTCCACTCCTGGTTTTCCAGCTTGATGTTGACGCCGATGTTTTTCTTCCAGATAGATGAGGCGGCGATCGCCAGTTTTTTGTGCAGATCGGAGGTGTTGTACAGCAGGTTGAAGGTCAGCGGTTTATCCGCGGTGTAACCCGCTTCAGCCAGCAGTTTTTTCGCTTCTTCGTTACGCTTGTTCTGATCCCACTTGAACCAATCCGGCGGCAGCAGTTCCATGCCATCGGTGGCTGGCGGGGTGAAGCTGTAAGCCGGTTGCTGACCTTGTGCCAGAACCTTGTTCACCATGATGTCGCGATCCAGACCGAGTTTCAGTGCGGTACGCACGCGTGGATCGGTGAATGGCGCTTTCTGGTTATTGATTTCGTAGTAATAGGTGCACAGGTATGGCTTGACCATCAACTCTTTGCCGTTGTCCCGCTGCAGTTTTTTGAACAGCTCGATAGGCATGTTGTTGTAAGTGATATCGCTGCCGTTCTCAGAGAAGTAACGGTTAACGTCGCTGACTTCGGAGTTAATTGGCAGGAAGGTGACTTTGTTCAGCACGGTGTGCTCGTTATCCCAATACTGCGGGTTACGCACCAGCGTTACGCGTTCGTTGATCACGTGCGATTCAAGTTTAAAGGCGCCGTTACCGACCCAGTTTTGCGGCTGGGTCCACTGATCGCCAAATTTGTCGATCGCCGGCTTATACACCGGAGACATCACGGAGTTGATCAGCAGCTTATAGAAGTAGGGTACGGGCTCGCTCAGGGTCACTTCCAGTGTGTGATCGTCGATGGCTTTTACACCCAGCTCGGAAGTTGGCTTTTTACCGGCGATGATGTCGTCAACATTGACGATGTGGCCGTATTGCGGATAGCTGGCGTAAGGCGATGCGGTTTTCGGATCGACCAGGCGCTGCCAGCTATATACGAAATCTTGTGCGGTGACCGGCTCACCGTTGGACCATTTTGCGTTCTTGCGCAGGTGGAAAGTCCAGACTTTGAAATCTTTGTTTTCCCAGCTTTCCGCCACGCCCGGTACCGGTTTGCCATCACTGTCGCTGGTGATTAAACCTTCATACAGGTCACGCGCGATGTTGTCTTCGGGTACACCTTCAATCTTGTGGGGATCCAGCGACTGTACTTCATCGCCGTTACCGCGAACCAGTTCCTGTTTTGCTGCCAATTCAACGCCTGCTGGCACTGTTGCTGCCAGCGCGGCATTCCCTGCCAGCGCGCCGATTGCGGCTAATACGCCTGCGGCAATCAGGCTTTTTTTTGTGATGTTGTTCATTATTACGCTCCAGTTTTATTATCTTTACCGGGTCGATTTAACGCCCGGCGTACCCCGTTTCCAGGTGATTTTTGCGTGTCTGAACGAAGACCCTAATCACCCTTCAGGGTTTACCACGGTAAAGTGCCGCCCGACTGTAGCGCCGGATCGGCCCATTACTCAATGTTTCTTTATGTAATAGTATTTCAACGCCAGCATGTCCTGCGGATCTTTGCCGGTAAAACCACCCACCCAGGGTTTTACCAACCGCACGCTAACGCGGTAATAGACCGGTACGATTGGCGAGTCTTTATCGAGTTGCGCTTCCGCCTGCTGATAAAGCGAGGCGCGCTTTGCTTCGTCTGCGCTGGTTAATGTTTGCTTCATCAACTGGTCAAACGCCGGGCTGTGGTAAAACGCGGTGTTATTGGACGAACCGCTCAACAGCATATTCAGGAAGGTAGAAGGTTCATTGTAATCCGCGCACCATGTGGCGCGCACCACGTCATACTGCGCCTGATGGCGCGTCTCCAGCAGCGTTTTCCACTCCTGGTTCTGCAATGTCACCACCGCCCCCAAATTTTTTTGCCACATCGAGGCCGCAGCAATCGCCTGTCGCTTGTTTTGTTCGGAGGTGTTGTACAGCAGCGTAAAACGCAGCGGGTTTTGCTGATTAAAGCCGGCATCGGCTAATAACTGTTTGGCGCTGGCATTACGCTCGGACTGCGTTTGTTGCGCCCAGGCCGGTGGGGAAAGCGTGATACCGTGGGTAAACGGCGGCGTCAATCCGTAGGCAGGAATCTGGCCCTGGCCCATGATCTTCTGCGCAATGATGTCGCGATCGAGGGTTAACTTTAGCGCGGCGCGTACGCGCGCGTCATCGAATGGCGCTTTTTTGTTATTAATTTCGTAATAGAAGGTGCACAGCAGTGGGCTAATTTTGACCTCATCGCCGAGATCCTGCTGTAACTTTTTGAACATTTCCGGCGGCACCACGCTGTTGGTCATATCGGTGCCACCGCTGCGATAGCGGTTGATATCGCTGTTCTCTGAGGAGAGCGGTAAAAATACGCCCTCTTCTATCACCGTGTGGGTATTATCCCAATACTGTGGATTGCGTTTCACCACGATTTTTTCATTTACCAACCACTCCGCGAGTGTAAAAGCGCCATTGCCAACATAGTGTTGCGGCTGTGTCCACTGCTCGCCCCACTGCTCTATCGCCGGACGATAGACCGGTTTCATCGCGCTGTGAGCCAGCATGGCAACAAAGTAGGGAACGGGTTCAGAAAGGGTGACTTGCAGATGACGATCGTCGAGGGCTTTAATGCCGAGTTCAGACGGTGCGGCTTTGCCAGACAGAATGGCGTCAACGTTCGCCACATGCGCAGCCTGTAAGTAGCTGGCGTAAGGCGAAGCAGTTTTAGGATCGGCCAGGCGCTGCCAGCTGTAGACGAAATCCTGAGCAGTAACAGCCTGGCCGTTACTCCAGCGCGCATCGTCACGCAGCGTGAAAATCCAGATGCGCCCTTCTTCGCTTTGCCATTGCTTAGCGACACCGGGGACGAGTTGACCGTTATTATCGGTTTCAACCAAGCCTTCCAGTAAATTACGCATGACATTGGATTCCGGCACGCCTTCTGCTTTCTGCGGATCAAGCGTTGCCACCTCACTGCCATTATTAATCACGATACGCTGTAATTCAGATAATTGCGTGCCCGCGGGAATTTGGGCTGCCTGGCTTGCTGCCAGTGCGCCTGTAAGGCAGAGGGCAAGCACTGAACGTACTGCCGTTTTCGCTACCATGCATTTCATCAACAAATATCAACCTTAATCATAAGCCTGATAGCCTGTAAGCAAGAAGCGTACACATTTGTCACTATCATATAAAAAATTTGTGATGTGCCGAAAATTATCAGAACAGATGCCCGCACGCCAAAGCTAAACTGCAAAAATGTTAGCAGATTCTCTTTTATCACGTTCGGGTGAGTAGGAAAAGTGTTAATTCTTTTATTGAATTATCGATTAACCAAATGATTTTAAAGTTATTTGTAGGATAACTGCATGTAATTTACTCGTTATTGTTCTTTCAATATGATTTTTACGAATTCGACTATAAAATTAGCCATTATCCGCATAAAGAGTCATCGATTAACTTATCAACTTTTCTCAAATGCTAATTTCAAAGATATGTGCAGAACAATTATCTGTGACGATTATCACAGTTTAGTGTGAGGTTTTACTCGGATGGGATGAGGATAGTAGTAAAAGTGATGCTGGACGTTTGCAGTTAAGGCTAATGAATAAATTAACCAAAATGGTGCAATAAAATGAAGATATGCACCATTTTGGATCGTGAAATCTCTTAAAAGAAAAAAATAACTTCGTTTAATTCAGCAAACCAGGAAAAATAGATTTCATACCTGTAACAATAAACTCAATGCCCAACGCCATTAACAACAAGCCCATAATACGGGTAATCACGTTAATCCCGGTTTGTCCAAGCACCCGCACCATCAACGGTGCTGCGCGGAACAGCAGCCAACAGCAAAAGGCGAAAATGGCAATCGCGATACTAAAACCAATTAAGTTCTGCCAGCTGTGATAACGCGTACTCCAGACAATGGTTGAACTAATTGCACCGGGACCAGCCATTAACGGTAACGCTAGCGGTACCACGCCAATGCTTTCGCGAATAGCGCTCTCTGACTTCTCCTGCTTGTTCTGCTTATCCTCACCCAGTTTTCCGCTGATCATCGACATCGCGATAGTGACCACCAGAATACCGCCAGCAATACGGAATGAATCTATCGAAATGCCAAACAGATGCAGGATGCCATCGCCAAGAAACAGTGACGTCCAGAGGATGATGGCCACAGCCAGGTTGGCGGTAAGATTGGTTTTATTTCGTTCAACCACCGCCTGATAGCTGGTCATGCTGATAAAGACCGGGATGATACCTACCGGATTTACCAGGGCAAACAAACCGACAAAAAACTTAATGTAGCCGGAAAGATCGAGTAGCACGGGATTCAAAGTGGGCTCCGGTAAAGTCTGAGTAGAAAAGCGCGCTTAATGTAGTGCATAAGCCGGGCGAAAAACCAGAGGTGGCGGCAGAAATTTATGCTATCCGTCTGGCTTTGAGCCAGTTTATTTAGCTGCTGTTAACCGTTGGTTATTGCGATGCAGCCGATGCGTGCAGAATATATGGCACATCGCGCTAACTTTACTTGCGAAAGTTAGTGCTGAAAGGTGTCAGCTTAGATCCGGATTGATCTGCATCAAAATTTACCTACCTCATCAGGGGTAATCTTACCCCGTCGAAACAACTTCCTGACGCTTAAGTATCTTGACCAGGAAACCCTTTTAGTAAGCAACGGCAAAACAGACGCCAACCTGCCCAATATATAAGCATAGCGTGACTATACTTCTGGATTCAGGCTTGTTTACTAAAAGAGTTTAACTTCCTTCAGGAGAGCACTATGGCCGTTACTAATGTTGCCGAACTTAATGCACTGGTTGAACGTGTAAAAAAGGCACAGCGTGAGTACGCTAATTTTAGTCAGGAACAAGTTGATGCAATCTTCCGCGCTGCCGCCCTCGCCGCTGCAGACGCACGCATTCCACTGGCCAAGCTGGCCGTTGCCGAATCAGGTATGGGTATTGTTGAAGATAAAGTCATCAAGAACCACTTTGCTTCTGAATACATCTATAACGCCTATAAAGATGAAAAAACCTGCGGTATTCTCGCCACTGATGACACCTTCGGCACGATTACTATTGCTGAACCGATTGGCCTGATCTGCGGCATCGTTCCTACCACAAACCCAACTTCTACGGCGATTTTCAAAGCACTGATCAGCCTGAAAACCCGTAACGGCATTATCTTCTCTCCGCATCCACGTGCGAAAGATGCCACTAACAAAGCCGCCGACATTGTGCTGCAGGCAGCGATTGCGGCGGGCGCACCAAAAGATATCATCGGCTGGATCGACACCCCATCTGTCGAACTTTCTAATCAGTTAATGCATCACCCTGATATCAACCTGATCCTTGCAACCGGCGGTCCGGGCATGGTGAAAGCCGCTTACAGTTCCGGTAAGCCCGCAATTGGTGTTGGTGCCGGTAACACGCCAGTGGTAATTGATGAAACAGCGGATATCAAACGCGCAGTCGCATCCATCCTGATGTCGAAGACCTTCGATAACGGTGTGATTTGTGCGTCTGAGCAATCCGTAATTGTGGTTGATTCGGCTTATGATGCGGTACGTGAGCGTTTTGCCAGCCACGGCGGCTATCTGCTGCAAGGTAAAGAGCTTAAAGCGATTCAGGATATCATTCTGAAGAATGGCGCGTTGAATGCGGCGATTGTCGGCCAGCCGGCGACGAAGATTGCCGAATTGGCGGGAATTAGCGTGCCGGCAACCACCAAGATTCTGATTGGTGAAGTGAAACTGGTTGATGAATCAGAGCCTTTCGCGCATGAAAAACTCTCTCCAACCTTAGCGATGTACCGGGCGAAGGATTACCACGACGCGGTCGATAAAGCTGAAAAACTGGTAACCATGGGCGGTATTGGCCACACCTCATGTCTGTATACCGATCAGGATAATCAGATCGAGCGTGTGCATTACTTCGGCGACAAAATGAAGACCGCGCGTATTCTGATTAACACGCCGGCGTCACAAGGTGGGATCGGTGACCTGTACAACTTCAAATTGGCTCCATCACTGACGTTGGGCTGTGGTTCATGGGGCGGTAACTCCATTTCTGAGAACGTGGGACCAAAACATCTCATCAACAAGAAAACCGTGGCCAAGCGAGCTGAGAATATGTTGTGGCATAAACTTCCGAAGTCTATTTACTTCCGTCGCGGCTCACTGCCGATTGCTCTGGAAGAAGTGGCAACTGATGGTGCCAAACGCGCCTTTATCGTTACCGACCGCTTCCTGTTCAATAATGGCTATGCCGATCAGGTGACTCGCGTACTGAAATCTCACGGTATTGAAACCGAAGTCTTCTTCGAAGTAGAAGCTGACCCAACGCTGAGCATCGTCCGTAAAGGTGCAGAGCAGATGAACAGCTTTAAACCTGATGTGATTATCGCACTCGGCGGTGGTTCACCGATGGATGCAGCAAAAATCATGTGGGTGATGTACGAACATCCTGAGACGCATTTCGAAGAGCTGGCACTGCGCTTTATGGACATCCGTAAACGCATCTATAAGTTCCCGAAAATGGGTGTTAAAGCGCGTATGGTGGCCATCACTACCACTTCCGGTACGGGTTCTGAAGTAACGCCGTTTGCCGTGGTAACGGACGATGCGACCGGCCAGAAATATCCATTAGCGGATTATGCGCTGACGCCAGATATGGCTATAGTTGATGCCAACCTGGTGATGGATATGCCGCGTTCACTTTGCGCCTTCGGTGGCCTCGATGCGGTAACGCACTCACTTGAAGCATACGTCTCCGTATTAGCGAATGAGTATTCTGATGGTCAGGCCTTGCAAGCACTGAAACTGTTGAAAGAGAATCTGCCAGCCAGTTATCGCGATGGCGCAAAAAATCCGGTAGCACGTGAACGCGTTCACAATGCGGCAACTATCGCGGGGATTGCGTTCGCAAACGCCTTCCTGGGTGTGTGTCACTCAATGGCGCATAAACTGGGCTCTGAGTTCCACATTCCACACGGTCTGGCAAACGCCCTGCTGATTTCAAACGTCATTCGCTATAACGCCAATGACAACCCGACTAAGCAAACGGCTTTCAGCCAGTACGACCGCCCACAAGCACGTCGTCGTTATGCTGAGATTGCTGACCATCTGGGACTCTCCGCCGCTGGCGACCGCACCGCGCAGAAAATTGAAAAACTGCTCGCCTGGCTTGAAGAGATGAAAACGCAGTTGGGCATCCCAACCTCAATCCGCGAAGCGGGCGTGCAGGAAGCTGATTTCCTCGCGAAAGTGGACAAACTGGCTGAGGATGCATTCGATGACCAATGTACCGGTGCGAACCCACGCTATCCGCTGATTGCTGAGTTAAAACAAATCATGCTGGATACCTTCTACGGTCGTGAATTCTCTGAGTCATTGAGTGAGAATGCTCAAGAAGTTAAAGCCGAAGTGAAAATTGACAAGAAAACCAAAAAAGCCTAAACCGCTTTAAACAAAAAACCCGCTACGGCGGGTTTTTTTATGGCTTGCTGATGAGTTAAACCTGCGGCGATTGTGAGCCATATATCGCCTGAAGTGAACCCTCATCGATTGCCTGCTTATAGTGTTTACGGCAGACCGATATATAACGCTCATTGCCACCAATCACCACCTGCTCGCCTTCGCTGAAAGGTTTACCCTTTGCATCAAGACGAAGCACCATGCTGGCTTTTCTGCCACAGTGGCAGATGGTTTTAAGCTCAACCAGCTTATCCGCCCATGCCAGTAAATATTGGCTGCCAACAAACAGCTCTCCACGGAAATCTGTGCGCAGGCCATAGCAAAGCACCGGAATATCCAGATTGTCGACAACATCAGATAATGCTTTGACCTGTTCGCGCGTAAGGAACTGGCTTTCATCGACCAACACGCAATGCACGGGTTGCTTCGCATGTTCTGCAGCTATTTCCTCATCGAGCTTTGTCTCATCGTTATATAAAAATGCAGGAGACGAAAGCCCGATACGTGAACTGACTTTGCCTGCACCAAAGCGGTTGTCGATCTCGGCGGTATAAACCAACGATCGCATACCACGTTCATGATAATTATAAGAAGACTGTAGCAAAGCCGTTGATTTACCCGCATTCATCGCAGAGTAATAAAAATAAAGTTGAGCCATTAGAAAATCTCATCGCAGCCTATATCTGTTGCGGCGCAGTTTACCATAAACCTGTATAGCTGTAGCGATGCATTATTTTTATCATCTGCTCAAAATAACATCACCATTAAGATGGATATCACAGTCACTATAGAAAGAAAGCACGTTTTGACAAAATAGCGATTACGCCGATATTTTATTCATTTAAATTAAAGCCGAAGCGTCAGGATTAGCGTTCAGCCTGGTCAGCAAGTTAGAAAAGATTACCAAATAAGTAAATATATTCTGAAGAGCGTTATCAATCTGCCCTTCTTTTTTATTTTTACGTTTTGCTTTTAAATCTGGCTATTGCAGTTATTTTTTTGCACCATTATTATGAGTCGGCAGAACAACTCCCATTTATTATATTTTGAGATTAGGACAATGAGCGAAGCACTTAAAATTCTTAATAATATCCGTACATTGCGCGCACAAGCTCGGGAATGCTCTCTGGAAACATTGGAAGAGATGCTAGAAAAACTCGAAGTTGTGGTCAATGAGCGTCGTGAAGATGATACTCATGCACAAGCGGAAAATGCAGAACGCACACGCAAACTCGAACAATACCGCGAGATGCTAATTGCCGATGGTATTGACCCAAATGATCTGTTACAGGCATTATCTGAAACGAAAGTTCCGGGCAAAGCTAAGCGCGCTGCGCGTCCAGCTAAATATTCTTACGTTGATGAAAACGGTGAAAACCGTACCTGGACTGGCCAGGGCCGCACTCCTGCTGTGATTAAAAAAGCAATTGAAGAACAAGGTAAACAACTGGACGATTTCCTACTGTAATCATTCCAGCGCTCAGCATTGTAATTAGTTCATCGCTAATTCACTTTGACCAGGTAAGAAAAAGGAAGCCAATGGCTTCCTTTTTTCATGCTTAATTATTGTTGATAGAAGCGGCGATACCAATCAACAAAATGCTGCACACCTTGCTCTACGCTAGTTTGAGGACGGAAATTGATCGCGTCGTACAAAGGTTGCGTGTCAGCGCTGGTGCCCAGTACGTCGCCAGGTTGCATGGGCAGCATATTTTTCTTCGCTTCAATGCCCAATGCTTTTTCCAGCGACTCAATATACGTCATTAAGCTGGTCGGCTGGCTATTACCAATGTTGTAAACGCGGTAAGGAGCCGAGCTGCTGGCGGGAGAACCTGCTTCCACCGTCCACTTTTCATCCGGTTGAGGAATCACATCCTGCAAGCGCACGATTGCTTCAGCAATATCATCGATATACGTAAAGTCACGCGTCATTTGTCCGTTGTTATAGACGTCAATTTGCTCACCCGCTAACATCGCGCGTGTAAATTTGAACAATGCCATATCCGGACGGCCCCATGGGCCATACACGGTGAAGAAACGTAATCCCGTAGTGGGCAATTGATAAAGGTGTGAATAGGTATGCGACATCAATTCGTTGGCTTTTTTTGTGGCCGCATAAAGTGAAACCGGATGGTCAACGGAATCGTCCGTTGAAAAAGGCATTTTGCGATTCAGGCCATAAACTGAACTGGATGAGGCATACAAAAGGTGGCCGATTTTATGATGACGGCAACCTTCAAGAATATTGAGGTGGCCGATTAGATTTGCTTCGGCATAAGCATGGGGATTTTCGATTGAATAACGCACGCCGGCTTGAGCGCCCAAATGAATAACGCGTTCAAACGCATGCTCAGCGAATAAAGAGGAAATGGCCTGGCGATCCGCCAGGTCCATTTTTACGAAAATAAAATCAGGATGTTGGGTGTTCTGGTCTAAACGAGCCTGTTTAAGGCTGACATCATAATAGTCATTCAGGTTATCGATACCGACAACCTGGTGACCAGCGGCCAGCAAACGCTGACTGACGTAAAATCCAATAAAACCTGCCGCGCCGGTGACCAGAAACTTCATACATCCCTCATTATTCTATGATTTTAATTGACGCTCCGCGGCCGATTGCATAGTACGTGAAACCGCGCTTGCTGATACGCTCAGGATCATACAGGTTACGACCATCAAAAATCACGGGTTCTTTTAACGCACTTTTGATGACGTCAAAGTCTGGCGCACGGAAGTTTTGCCACTCAGTACAGATCACTAAGCCATCCGCACCCTGCAGCGCGGCTTCCTTGGTACCCATCAACTTCAGATCGTTACGATGGCCGTAAATGCGTTGCGCTTCGTCCATCGCTTCTGGGTCGAACGCCTGAACCGTTGCCCCTGCTTCCCACAGCGTCTCCATCAGCACGCGGCTGGAGGCTTCACGCATATCGTCAGTGTTCGGTTTGAACGCCAGTCCCCACAGAGCAAAGGTTTTGCCGCGCAGATCGTCGCCAAAATGGCGTTTAATAAAGGTTGGCAGCTTGTTCTTCTGCGAATCGTTGACGTCTTCAACCGCCTGCAGTAGACGCGGAGTGTAACCAATTGACTCAGCAGTGCGAATCAGCGCTTGCACGTCTTTCGGGAAACAAGAACCGCCATAGCCGCAGCCTGGATAGATGAAGTGATAACCAATACGTGAATCTGAACCAATACCCTGGCGAACTTTCTCAACGTCGGCTCCCAGACGTTCTGCCAGGTTAGAGATCTCGTTCATGAAGCTGATTTTGGTTGCCAGCATGCAGTTAGCCGCATATTTGGTCAGCTCTGCACTGCGGATATCCATCAAAATCATACGATCATGATTACGGTTGAACGGCTCGTACAGCTCGCGTAACAGCTCAACCACTTCATCATTATCGGTACCGACAACGATACGTTCAGGACGCATGCAGTCATTGACTGCCGCACCTTCTTTGAGGAATTCCGGGTTTGATACCACGTCAAAGGCGATGTTTGCATCACGCTTTTGCAGGGTTTCCGTCATTACCGCTCGCACACGATCTGCGGTACCCACTGGTACAGTAGATTTGTCGATAACAACTTTGTGATCGTTCATGTGCTGCGCAATCGTGCGCGCAACGGCAGTCACATACTTCAGATCGGCAGAACCGTCTTCATCCGGTGGCGTACCCACGGCGATAAATTGCATCACGCCATGATTAACGCCTTCTTCCGCATTCGTACTGAACTTCAGGCGACCCGACTCGTAATTAGACATAACAAGCGGCGTCAGGCCTGGTTCAAAGATCGGAATATTGCCTTTCTTTAAGTTCTCGACTTTCTTTTCGTCGACATCAATGCAGAGAACGTCATGTCCGACTTCGGCCAACACCGCAGCCTGAACCAGACCGACATAGCCGATACCAAATACAGTGACTTTCATTGAATTATCCTGTGTTTATTGAGTTACTTTTTGTTGCCTACCGCGCCTTCAAGCCACTGGGTGAAATCTTTACCCAGCACTGGATGGCGAACGCCGTACTCAACAAACGCTTGCATGTAACCCAGTTTGTTACCGCAGTCATGGCTGACACCGTTCAGGTGATAAGCTTCAACGGTCTCTTTTTCCATCAGCATCGCAATGGAGTCAGTCAGCTGAACTTCGCCACCTGCACCTGGAGGCGTTTTCGCCAGCAGCGGCCAGATTTCAGCAGACAACACGTAACGTCCTACAACGGCCAGGTTTGATGGGGCTTCTGAAGCTTTAGGCTTCTCAACCACGCCAACCATTGGCGCGCTCTGACCTGCAGAGAGTTCGGCACCCTGGCAATCAACCACACCGTAAGCGGTTACATCAGCAACCGGCTCGACCATGATCTGGCTGCGGCCGCTCTCTTCGTAACGAGCCAGCATCTCTGCCAGGTTGTCTTTGGTTGGATCAGATTCGTATTCGTCGATGATTACGTCTGGCAGGATTACGGCGAACGGCTCATCACCAATCAGTGGATGTGCGCACATTACTGCGTGGCCCAGACCTTTCGCGATACCCTGACGAACCTGCATGATGGTGACGTGTGGAGGGCAGATTGACTGGATTTCGTCCAGCAGCTGACGCTTAACACGTTTTTCCAGCATAGATTCCAGCTCAAAACTGGTATCAAAGTGGTTTTCGATGGCGTTTTTAGAAGAGTGCGTAACCAGCACAATCTCGTTAATGCCTGCTGCAATGCACTCATTCACGACATACTGGATCAACGGCTTATCGACCAACGGTAACATCTCTTTTGGAATAGCTTTGGTCGCAGGCAGCATACGCGTGCCGAGGCCTGCAACTGGGATTACCGCTTTTTTAACTTTAGTCTTATAGGCAGACATCAAAATACCTCTCTTAATAGGCCGTTCAAGTTAATACTTGATATGTCGGTTTAAAAACGAAATGAGTATATCAGTTACTATCAGGTGGAATTATCCTGGAAGAAGTTAATCCACGGAATTTAGGACTATTACCCAAGTGTAAAGCTTGCTCCTGGTCCTGTCTTTAACCCACGGAAAAATTAAATCTAACCGGTTATTCTTCGGCTGAAAGCATCAAACGTAACCTGCCTCCGGCGCCCCAAATATGACACTGCCAGGCGTCGGCACGTTGGCTGATTTGATTAAGATGAGTGCTGCCCATAGTACCAAGCGGCACACCATTACTGAGTTGGATTTGATGAGTATTGACATGCAACGTCGCGTTGAGCCCTGCTGAAACCAGGATTAGGTTTTTTAACTGGCGATGATAATAGCCCACCAGCAATGGGAACTGCCCGCTGAGATTCGCCTGCCTTAACAGCATGTTGACCTGACGCAGCAGCCCATTCAACTCAGGCAGTCGCTGCTTCTGGCCGGAGAGCTGCTCCTGCAGCAAACCATTAAACAGTGCGCGCAGTAACAGCGCGGCTAACACGCCATTATCGCCAGCGCGCGTTACATCAAGGCAATAGAATGCCAAATCGTTATCTGATAGCGCCGCAATATCCAATACTAAGCCCGGCTGTTCCGCCATGGTGAGCTGACGGTAATTGATACGGCAATTGGCAATGGTTTGCTGCACCGGCGGCTGGAGCTGTTTAAGTAATTTAGATGCCGCCAGCGGATCGCTGACCAGCGCATCCCAATCCTGAAAGAGCTGTTCATCCTCCTCGACTTTGGAGGTAAACATGGATGGATAGAGACACTCAAAGACCGCTTCACGGAAACGTTCCATATTTTTGAGCGGTTTTAGCAATACGTCCTGCACGCCCAAACGCAACACATGCGCGATGTCCGCCATATTTTGTGTGGCGGAGATAATCAGAATGGGCACATTATTGCCGCGCGTGCGAAGACGCTCAACGAACGGGATACCGCCCATACGCGGCATTTCAAGATCGCAAATAACCAGATCCACTGACTGCGCCGACAACAAGGTTAAGCCATCAACACCATCACCTGCCTCAAGCGTTGTTGCACCTAAGCTGGTTAATAAATTGTCTATCAATGAACGGAAAACGACCTCATCTTCGACAATGAGTATCTTTTTGCCGATTAGCGGTTTTTCCATTCTCTCCCCCTGCGTACCAGATAATTCAATAGTGGTTCATAAAATGCCGTTGCGCCTTTCAGAATTGGCTGAAGTCGCAACACCTGTGAATGAACAACCTGACTATCTGCCACGGACCAGCGGTAATAGTTCATCCATTTTTTTCTCAACGGCGGCCTTGCCAGCCGCAATGGCTTCTTCTGCACGATGGAAGTCCAGTGTGGAAATTTGTGGACAAAACGGCTGAATCAGCACATCCGGCGGATCGCCCGCCATGCGGTTACGTTTCAGGCGATTTTCCAGAACCTGGATTGATGTCGACATAATCTCCATCGCACCCGGCGTTTGATTAGCACGGCGATGCGTCAGGCCAATCAGGCGTTGACGCAGTTTCTTTCCCCAGCTCAGCGCTTCTACTGCCGCCGCTTCTTCACCGCTCTGCGGCGTAACTGACAATAAATCCTGTTGCATCAGATGTGCGTCATGCTGTAAATCCACGGCGATAACGATGTCAGCACCCAATGCGCGGGTTAATGAGATCGGCACGGGATTCACCACCGCGCCATCCACCAACCAGTATCCATTGTAAGCAATGGGTGGCAATAAGCCTGGCATACTACAGGACGCACGCACAGCTTGATGCAAATCGCCTTCGGTCAACCACACTTCTCGTCCGGTACTGAGATTGGTCGCGACGACGCCAAATGGCTTATCGCACTCATCGATGAGGTCGTTGGGAATCAGCTGGCGGATGTGGCTAAACACCCGGTCGCCGCGCAATAAACCACCACGCTGCCACGACAGGTCCATTAATCGAATGACATCCCAATAACGGAATGCACTCACCCACTTCTCCATCACGCCCAGCCGTCCATTCACGTAAGCCGAACCGACCAACGCGCCAACAGAACATCCGGCCACCACATCGATTTCAATCCCTGCGCGTTCCAGCGCATTGATCACGCCGATGTGGGACCAACCTTTGGCAGCACCTGAACCCAGTGCCAGCCCAATCCTGACCTTTCTCATCTCACCTCATGATTGGCATGGTACGTAGCATCACGCCTGACAGTCGGCTACCATAGCGCACGCTTAAATTTACTTTAATCACTTCCAGGAGATGACGTGTCTGAAAAGTGCCCTTGCTGCAGCGGAAAGGAGTATAGCGTATGTTGCCAACCCTTTCTGAATGGCCAAGCGAACCCGTCCAGCGCGGAACAATTAATGCGCTCACGCTACACCGCCTACGTCGTGAAAGATGCCGCGTGGCTGGCGAAAACCTGGCACTCCAGTAAACGCGTGGCCGACCTTGAGACGTTATTATCCGAAAGTTTTGCCGGTACTGAATGGCTGGGCTTGAATGTAACTCGTTGTAATCATGGAAGCCATGAGAATGAAGCCTTCGTGACGTTTTTTGCGCGTTACCTCGAAAAAGGCCGCACTTCAGCCATCTATGAATGTTCGCGCTTTCTTCGCGAGGATCAACGCTGGTACTATGTCGACGGAACAACGCCTGAGTTGGGACGTAACGATCGCTGTCCTTGTGGCGCCGATAAAAAATACAAAAAATGTTGTGGGTAATCTGGACAGATACACAACGGCTTTACCATTCATCGCTTTGACAGGACTCTGATCGAGATGCAAGCGCAAACCATCCAACGAAAAGTTTTACGAACCATTTGCCCTGATGCGAAAGGTTTGATCGCCAAGATCACCAACATTTGCTACAAGCACGAACTCAACATTGTGCAGAACAATGAGTTTGTCGATCACCGCACCGGACGCTTTTTCATGCGCACCGAGCTGGAAGGCATTTTCAACGACAACACCTTGCTGGCCGATCTCGATAGCGCGCTGCCCGTCGGTTCAGTGCGTGAACTGCAAAGTGCCGGTCGTCGCCGTGTCGTGATTCTGGTGACCAAAGAGGCGCATTGCCTGGGCGATCTGCTAATGAAAAGCGCGTTTGGCGGTCTGGATATGGAGATTGCTGCAGTCATCGGTAACCACGAAACGCTGCGTTCACTGGTTGAACGTTTCGATATTCCGTTTGTGATGGTGAGCCACGAAGGCCACACGCGTGAAGAGCACGACAACCGCATGGCGGATGAAATTGACCGTTATCAGCCTGATTATGTGGTGCTGGCAAAATATATGCGCGTGTTGACGCCCGCCTTTGTGCAACGTTATCCAAACCAGATCATCAATATTCACCACTCCTTCTTGCCGGCGTTCATTGGCGCGCGTCCGTATCATCAGGCTTATGAGCGCGGCGTGAAAATCATCGGCGCCACCGCGCACTACGTGAACGATAACCTCGATGAAGGTCCAATTATCATGCAGGACGTGATCAACGTCGATCATAGCTACACCGCAGAAGAGATGATGCGTGCAGGACGAGACGTTGAGAAGAATGTGTTGAGCCGCGCACTGTATAAAGTGTTAGGCCAGCGCGTGTTCGTTTACGGCAACCGCACGATCATTCTTTAACCACTTCGGCGCTGAACTGCACAACTCTTCAGCGCCACGCATAAAAAGTGGGCAAACAGTTTTTATTTTCAGTGACGGCGCTTTACAGACCGAGCGCATTTGTTATGATGCGCCCCGCTTTAAGACGCAATGATTCAGGCCAGTGGTGGGATTCCCGAGCGGCCAAAGGGAGCAGACTGTAAATCTGCCGTCACAGACTTCGAAGGTTCGAATCCTTCTCCCACCACCATCTGAATCGTCTCTGCCTGAAGCCACAATATGTCATATCCCCGGTGGGATTCCCGAGCGGCCAAAGGGAGCAGACTGTAAATCTGCCGTCACAGACTTCGAAGGTTCGAATCCTTCTCCCACCACCATCAATACCATTCTCCTGTTTTTCCCACTTGTTTTAATCGTTGTAACCTCCTGATTCACACCATGACTTTTGCCCAAAAACTCGTTACCATCGCGCCATACTTTTGCGGATAAAAATGGCAGCGAAATGAAATTTGTCTCTTTCAACATCAACGGCTTGCGTGCGCGTCCTCATCAATTAGCCGCGCTGGTTGAACAGCATCAACCCGATGTCATCGGCTTGCAGGAAACCAAAGTGCATGACGATATGTTCCCGCTCGAAGACGTCAGCAAACTGGGTTATCACGTGTTTTATCATGGACAGAAAGGTCATTACGGCGTCGCGCTGCTGACCAAAGCTGAGCCTGTTAACGTCTACCGTGGTTTCCCTGGCGATGAGGAAGATGCGCAGCGTCGTTTGATCATGGCGGAAATCCCGAGTCCGATTGGTGATATCACGGTGATCAACGGTTATTTTCCGCAGGGTGAAAGCCGCGACCATCCCACCAAGTTCCCGGCGAAAGAGAAGTTTTATCGCGATCTGCAAAGCTATCTTGAGCAACAGCTAGTCGTGGATAAACCGGTATTGATCATGGGCGACATGAACATCAGCAGCACCGATTTTGACATCGGCATTGGTGAAGACAATCGTAAACGCTGGCTGCGTACCGGAAAATGCTCGTTCCTGCCTGAGGAGCGCGAGTGGATGGATCGCTTGCTGAAGTGGGGTTTAGTTGATACCTGGCGCGCTAAGTTCCCGGAAACCAACGATCGTTTCTCATGGTTTGACTACCGTTCGAAAGGCTTTGACGACAACCGTGGTCTGCGCATTGATCTGCTGCTGGCGAGCCAGCCGCTTGCCTCGCGCTGCATTGAGAGTGGCATCGATTACGATATCCGCAGCATGGAGAAACCGTCGGATCACGCCCCGGTTTGGTCGACATTTAAGCTGTGATGAAGCAGCGTGGCGTCTAGCGCCACGCGCTTTTATTTGATGATCTTCCAGATAAGCGGATTGGTTCCTAATACCTTCTCATCCCTGCCGCACTGCAATAACACGCCTTCTGCTTTGACCACCGCACCTTCAGAATAACTGCGGTTCTCATAGGTACAGCACTGCATGCAATTGCTCTGACGATTGTTTTGCCCTTGTGTCCAAGCTTCTGGCGGCAGATCCACCACCACATCGGTATTGCCCATACGATTGTTTTCCGGCTGGCGGTTGGCCAGCGCCGAGGTGCTGCATAACAACAATCCGCCCAGCAACATCATTGCATAACGCATCACTCTGTCTCCTTGGTTTTGCGACGAGCCGTTTTCGGTTTGGCTTTCTTTTTGGCCCCAGGCGCTGTCAATCCGCGAAAGGCCTGTAACGACGGTCGCTGGCGTGCTTCACCAATCAGCCCAATCAAGGTGCTGACCAGCGGCTGCATAAACTCATCATAGCGACAAGACTTCTCGCTAATCCGGGTAAGCGTCGATTCCCATTGCGCCGTCATATCGGGCCGGGCGGCCATTTCTGGCAGTGCATGGATCAACGCCCTGCCCGCATCCGTCGAATGAATATAGCGGCCTTTTTTCACCAGGAAAGTGCGGCGGAACAGCAATTCGATAATGCCCGCACGCGTCGCTTCCGTACCTAAACCATCGGTTGCACGCAGCACTTTCTTTAATTCTTTATCCTGCACAAAGCGGGCGATGCCGGTCATCGCAGACAACAGCGTCGCATCGGTAAACGGACGCGGCGGTTGAGTCTGCTTCGCCAGCACTTCGCCGCGCTCGCACAGCAGCTCATCACCTTTAGCGACGACCGGCAGCGGCGTGCCATCGTTCTCCTCGTCACGCTCTTTACTGCCGAGCAGCGCACGCCAGCCGGCTTCAGCCAGAAAACGCGCTTTGGCGATAAATTTTCCGCCGCCGATATCAAGATCAATAACGCATTTGCGGAACACCGCATCCGGGCAAAACTGCATTAAATACTGGCGGGCGATCAGGCCGTAAATATTGGCCTCATTTTCGGTCAGATTAACCTTACTGGCACGCGCAGTGGGAATGATGGCATGGTGCGCATCGACCTTTTTGTCGTCCCAGCAGCGGTTCTTCTGATCGGGATTGAAATCCGCTGGCGGTGTCAGATTGGGCTGATGCGCCTGAATGGCGTTCAGCACCGCATGGCGGCCGGCAAAGTGCTCATCGGGTAGATAGCGGCTATCGGAACGCGGGTAGGTGATCAGCTTATGGGTTTCATAAAGCCGCTGACAGCAATCCAGTACGTTCTGCGCGCTGAGGCCAAAGCGCTTACCGGCTTCGATCTGCAGGCCAGAAAGCGAAAATGGTAGCGGTGCGGTATCGGATTCACGTTTGTCGTTATATCCGGTGACCAGCGCCGGCTTACCATTAATGCGCTCAAGCACGTGATCCGCCAGCGGACGATGCAGCAAACGCCCCTCTTCATCCTGCCACGGCTCGCAAGCATCGCTTGGCACCCATGTCGCGACAAAACGCTCGTCTTTTGGCGTGACGATGTGCGCTTTAACTTCGAAATAGTCCTTAGGGATAAAGTTTTCGATCTCTTCATCGCGGCGCACCACTAAACCCAGCACCGGCGTCTGCACGCGGCCAACCGACAGCACGCCGTCGTAACCGGCGTTACGGCCCAGCAAGGTAAAGGCGCGCGTCATGTTGATGCCGTACAGCCAGTCGGCGCGCGCACGCGCTAACGCAGACACACACAGCGGAATGAATTCGCGGTTCTCACGTAAGCGCCCAACCGCAAGTTCAACCGCCGAAGGATTAAGATCGTTAATCAGGCAGCGCTGCACCGCTTTACGTTTCTCTGGTGCGAGCTGCAGATAATCCAGCACTTCATCCACCAGCAGTTGACCTTCACGATCGGGGTCACCCGCATGCACCACCATGCTGGCTTGTTGCAGCAGGCCTTCAATCACTTTCAACTGCTTCGCTACGGATGGACGTGGCTGCAGGCGCCATTTTTCCGGAATAATCGGTAAATCAGCCAGATTCCAGCGCGCATAGCGGCTGTCATAACTGTCGGGCTGCGCCTGCTCCAGCAGGTGCCCAACACACCAGGTCACAACCTGGTCATTCCCGCAGGCAATATAGCCGTCTCCGCGTCGATGCGGTTTTGGCAACACGTCGGCAATCGCACGCGCTAAGCTGGGTTTTTCGGCAATAAACAAACGCATGGATGGCGTCGTTCCTTAACGTCAGGTAACTACGGTAATCAGTGGACGATCGGCTCTCGCGGCAAACAGTTCGCCAATCGACGTTGCTTGCACGCCTGCTGCAGAGGCGCAGCGCTGGAATGCCTCAATGGCGCCGGGTTGAACCGCCACCAGCAGACCACCGGAGGTTTGTGGATCGCACAGCAACGCGCGGGTGGCATCATCTAAGGGTGAAACCTGCTCGCCATAGCTGGCGAAGTTGCGGCTGGTGCCACCGGGCACCGCTCCCGCAGCGATATAGTCATCGACGCCCGCCAGGCGCGGTACCTGCGCTGCAATCACTTCGGCACGCAATCCTGAACCCTGGCAGATTTCACTTAAATGGCCGAGCAAGCCAAAACCGGTGACATCGGTCATCGCGCTGATGCCCGCCAGTTTGGCGAACTCCGCTCCGGCTTTATTCAGCTGGCACATCACATCGGCAGCCAGCGAACGGTGTTCAGGCCGCAGCAGGCCTTTTTTCTCGGCGGTAGTGAGAATGCCAATGCCTAATGGTTTGGTGAGGAAAAGCTGACAACCGGCCTGCGCCGCGCTGTTCTTTTTCACCCGTGCCACATCGACGATACCGGTCACGGCCAGGCCGAAGATCGGCTCTGGCGCATCAATCGAATGACCGCCCGCCAGGGCGATTCCCGCCGCCTGACAAGCGGCACGCCCGCCCTCGACCACCTGCTGCGCCACTTCCGGACTCAGTAGATTCACCGGCCAGCCTAATATAGCGATCGCCATGATGGGTTTCCCGCCCATGGCGTAAATATCGCTGATGGCGTTAGTGGCGGCGATACGACCAAAGGTAAAAGGATCGTCGACGATCGGCATAAAGAAGTCGGTGGTGCTTACCACCGCAGTACCGTTGCCGAGATCGTAGACTGCAGCATCATCACGCGTTTCATTGCCAACCAGCAGTTGCGGATCGTGAAACGGGCTGAGCTCACTGCGCAGAATGGTTTCCAACACCTGCGGCGAAATCTTGCACCCACAACCCGCACCGTGGCTGTATTGCGTTAAACGAACAGGTTCACTCATGGCGACTTCCTTATGCGATGAACAGGAGGCGCTATGTTAGCCTGGCTGTCAGTTGGGAGTAAGTGTTGCACGACCTAACCTCGATCTTTCGCACAGGCTCTGTGCAATCTTTGCAACGGCGCCTAACCTGCCGCAAAAGTCCAGCATTGTCTGTCAGAAATAACTGACAAACTGCGCGGTGTCCGGCGCAACCACGGTGGTGTTGGCTTTCAACTGCGGCGTGCCGAGATAGAGGAAACCGACAATCGCATCTTGCTCGCGGCAGCCAAAGGCTTCGCGCACGGACGGATGATCGGTCCACGGACCGCTGCGCCAGATGCCATTAAAACCTTGCGCCACGGCGGCCATCTGCATCGCCATCACTGCACAGCTGGCAGACGCCAGTTGCTCCCACTGCGGCACTTTGGCGTTCTCTTCACAATGCGCCACCACGGTGATGATCATCGGCGCGCGATAAGGCGCGGAGGCTGCTTTGTCAATCGCCTTCTGCTCAAGATTGCTGTCACGCGCGGCCTGTTCCAGCAAGTTAGCAAAGCGCTCGCGCCCCTCATTTTCGACAATAATGAAACGCCATGGCTGCAGCGTACCGTGATCGGGGGCGCGCATCGCGGCGTGCAGAATATTTTGCAACGCTTCACCTGCCGGAGCCGGTTCTGCCAGACGAGACGCCGAGCGGCGATTAACTAATAAATCCAATGCATCCATTATTCTTCTCCCGTGAATAAAAAGCGTGGGCTAATCCTGGCACAGCACGATCTTTTGTAACAGTCTGGCGCGATTTCCTGCTGACTTTTCGCACGCCGCTCTTTAGGATGAACCCGACATCGGGGCAGACCGCGTGCTGGCTGCCCTGCTACGTGAATATGGAGAGTTTATGCGCACTTTGTGGCGAATTATTTCCGGTCTGTTCCGCTGGACCTGGCGGGTACTGAATTTTATTCGGGAATTTATTCTTAATTTATTTCTTATTGTTTTGATCCTGGCGGGCGTCGGGATTTGGCTGCAGGTTTCCAGTTCCAACAACAGTGAGCCTGTACAGCAAGGCGCATTGAAAATCGATCTGAGTGGAGTGCTGGTCGATAAACCTTCCGTCAGCAATCGTCTGAGTCGTATCAGCCGTCAACTGTTAGGCGCAAATAGCGATCGCCTGCAGGAGAATTCCCTGTTCGATGTCGTCGATGCGATCCGCCAGGCAAAAACCGATAAAAACATCACTGGCATCGTGCTGGAGCTGCGTGACTTTGCCGGTGGCGATCAACCTTCGCTGCAATATGTGGGTAAAGCACTGCGCGAATTCCGTGACGCCGGCAAACCTATTTATGCAGTCGGCGACAGTTACAGCCAGGCGCAATACTACATCGCCAGTTACGCCAACAAGGTGTATCTCTCACCTCAGGGCACGGTTGATCTACACGGTTTCGCCACCAACGGCCTGTACTACAAGACTTTGCTGGAAAAGCTGAAAGTTAATTCGCATGTATTCCGTGTAGGCACTTATAAGTCTGCGGTTGAGCCGTTCCTGCGTGACGATATGTCACCGGAAGCGCGCGACGCTGATGGGCGCTGGATTGGCCAGCTGTGGCAGAATTACCTGAATACTGTGGCAGCCAATCGTCAAATTACACCAGAACAGCTGTTCCCAGGTGCAGCCGGCATCATTAGCGGCTTGCAAGCGGTGCAAGGTGATACCGCGAAATATGCGCTGAATAATAAATTGGTGGATGTACTGGATACGCGTGCAGCCGCCGATCAGGAACTGGTGAAAACCTTCGGCTGGGATAAGGCGAATAACGATTACCGTAGCGTGAGTATCTACGATTACACCGTTAAACAGCCGCCGCAGAGCCAGGATGGCAATATCGCCGTGATCCTCGCCAGCGGTGCGATTATGGACGGTGAAGAGAGTGCCGGAAACGTCGGCGGTGATACCACGGCGTCGCAAATCCGCGATGCGCGCCTGGATGCTAAAATCAAAGCCATTGTGTTGCGTGTCAACAGCCCTGGCGGCAGCGTCACGGCATCGGAAGCGATTCGTGAAGAGCTGGCGGCAGCCCACGATGCGGGTAAACCGGTGGTGGTCTCAATGGGTGGCATGGCGGCTTCCGGCGGTTACTGGATTTCAACGCCTGCCGATTACATCGTGGCGGCACCCAGCACGCTGACCGGTTCCATCGGTATCTTTGGCGTGATTAACACCGTTGAAAACAGCCTGAGTTCGGTGGGTGTGCATACTGACGGCGTTGCCACATCGCCGCTAGCGGACGTCGCTACCACCAAAGCGCTGCCAACCGAAGTGCAGCAGCTGATGCAGCTGACCATTGAGAACGGCTATCGTAACTTCGTGGGCCTGGTAGCGGCCTCGCGTCACAAAACGCCTGAGGAGATCAATGCGATTGCGCAGGGTCACGTCTGGACCGGTAGTGATGCCAAAGCCAATGGTTTGGTCGATGCGTTGGGTGACTTTGACGATGCCGTGGCGAAAGCCGCTGAGCTGGCGAAAGTCGCTAAGCCGGAGTTGAGCTGGTATCAGGACGATCCGGGCATGATCGATCTGCTGCTGAATCAGATGAACGCGTCGGTTCAGGCGGTGTTGCCGGCTGCGCTGAAAGTCTGGCTGCCTGCGCCAATGCTGGACGTAATGAGCGCAATGAAACAGCAACCTGGCTTACTGAATAACCTCAACGATCCGCAAAATCGCTACGCTTTCTGCCTGAACTGCGGCAACGTACGCTAATCTTTACAGCCCGGCCGCTGGTCGGGCTGCTTTTCGTTCGCAATCCCCTTATACTGCGCGTTTTACGGCAAGTCTGAGTTCCTTCATGCAAAAGAAAAATATCTACGTAGCCTACACCGGCGGCACCATCGGGATGCAGCGCTCTGCGCAGGGCTACATTCCGGTATCGGGTCATCTGCAACAGCAGCTGGCAAACATGCCCGAATTCCATCGGCCTGAAATGCCGGATTTCACCATCCATGAATATCAGCCGCTGATGGACTCCTCGGACATGACGCCGCAGGATTGGCAATCGATTGCGAACGATATTAAGCAAAACTACGATCGTTACGATGGCTTTGTAATTTTGCATGGTACCGACACCATGGCCTTCACCGCTTCGGCGCTCTCCTTTATGCTGGAGAACCTCGCTAAGCCGGTGATTGTCACCGGCTCGCAAATTCCCCTGGCAGAATTGCGTTCTGATGGGCAGCAAAACCTGCTGAACTCGCTGTATGTGGCGGCCAATTATCCGATCAGTGAAGTTGCCCTGTTTTTCAATAACACGCTGTTCCGCGGCAACCGTACCACTAAGGCACATGCTGACGGCTTTAATGCCTTCGCATCGCCAAACCTGGCGCCCTTGCTGGAAGCGGGTATTCATATCCGCCGGTTAAACACCCCGCCCGCACCGCAAGGTCACGGCGAGCTGATTGTGCATCCGATAACACCACAGCCGATTGGCGTGGTAACGATTTATCCGGGTATCTCTGCCGACGTGGTGGGTAATTTCCTGCGTCAACCGGTGAAAGCCTTGATCCTGCGCTCTTACGGCGTTGGCAACGCGCCGCAAAATGCTGAGTTTCTTTCGGAACTGCAACAGGCCAGCGATCGCGGCATTGTGGTGGTGAATCTGACGCAGTGTATGTCCGGCAAAGTGAATATGGGCGGCTATGCCACCGGCAATGCGCTTGAGCATGCGGGTGTGATCAGCGGTTTTGATCTCACCGTTGAGGCCACATTAACCAAACTGCATTTTTTATTGAGTCAGAACCTTACCAGCGCGGAAATTCGTGCCAAAATGCAGCAGAATTTACGCGGCGAACTGACCGAAGATTGATACGGAGCGAAACCAATGAAGCGGGCATTGATAATCATCGATATTCAGAACGATTTTTGCCCCGGCGGCCCAATGGCGGTGCGTGAGGGTGACCAAACGGTTGCCGTCGCCAATCGATTTGCGCGTGAGTTTCACGATCGGGGTGAATGTGTGGTGGCATTGCAAGACTGGCATCCAGCCAATCACGGCAGCTTCGCCTCGATCTCCGGCGAGCCGGTCTACACGCTCGGCGAATTAAACGGTTTAGCGCAGATCTGGTGGCCCGATCACGGTATTGAGAATTCTGTCGGGGCGGATTTTCATCCCGATCTCGATCGCTCTCTAATTGATGCCGTATTCCATAAAGGGGGCGATGTTGAGGTGGATAGCTACAGCGCCTTCTTTGATAACGGCCATCGACGCAAGACAGAACTCGACAGCTGGCTGCGCGAGCGCGGCATTAGCAATTTAGTGATGTTGGGTATTGCGACCGATTACTGCGTCAAATACAGCGTGCTGGATGCGCTGGAGTTAGGTTACAACGTGGAGGTGGTTAAAGAGGGCTGCCGCGGTGTGAACCTGAATCCGGATGACAGTGAAATTGCTTTCGCTCAGATGGAAGCACAAGGTGCGGTATTAATCTGAAAATAAGGGGCTGGTGAGAACCAGCCCTTTTGATTTTTAGTGCAGGTTAATGCGCGTGACGTCGGGCTCAATGCCGAACTCTTCTTTCAGCTGTTTCTTCGATTTCATCACCATATCCCCACCTTTGCTGATGGTCATATGTTGCGGATCGTCATTGTGGCGAGCCTGCCACAACATCACCAGCTGCAGACAATTCTCTTTCTGCTCTGGCGTCAGCGCGACGCCATCTGGCCATTTGCCGATTTCAACCGCCGTGGAGAGCCGCTCGTACACTTCCGGCGTCATCGCCTCCAGCATCGCTTCCAGTTCCTGTTTCATGCTTAACCCTCTTGCTGATTGCCCTGCTCATCAGTGAAGTTTAGCGAGGCGGAGTTCACGCAGTAGCGCTCGCCGCTCGGCTGTGGGCCATCCGGGAACACATGTCCCAAATGTGCATCACAGTTGCCACAGCGAATCTCAACCCGGTGCATGCCGTGAGAATCATCTTCCAGATAGCGGATGGCGTCGTCACTGAAAGGCTGATAGAAACTTGGCCAGCCACAGCCTGAATCGTATTTGGTTTCGGATAGAAACAGCGGCGAATTACAAACTAAGCAGTGGTAAATCCCTTCCTGCTTGTTGTGCAGCAAGGCGCCCGAGAAAGGGGGCTCCGTTCCACGATGCTGAGTGACATAGCGCTGCATTTCGGAAAGCTGCGCAATTTTTGCGTCGGGTGCGGTGTCTTTAGCCATTTTGAGTTCCGGAGTGTCATTCTGAAAAAATCGACTAGTATTCTAACAAACGTACAACATCCATCGGGTCTTTTTTCGTGCTAACGCCTCCGACATCTGTTCCACAGCACGATTTTGTGATGGCGATCACCCTTTGTAAAAGTCATCCCTTTTCAGCCCGCATTCGGCGTAACATAGGCGCGCAATAAGGGTGCTGCGTAAGCGATTGCGCAACGAATTATTCCTGGTGTTGGAATTGACCTGTCGCAACAATTGACACGATTCCGCTTGACGCCTGGTAAGGTTTTTGTAATTTTACAGCCAACCTTTTATTCACTAACAAATAGCTGGTGGAATATATGACTATCAAAGTAGGTATTAACGGTTTTGGCCGTATCGGTCGCATCGTTTTCCGTGCTGCGCAGCAGCGTTCTGACATCGAAATCGTCGCGATCAACGATCTGCTCGACGCCGATTACATGGCATACATGCTGAAGTATGACTCTACTCACGGTCGTTTTGACGGCACTGTAGAAGTGAAAGACGGTGCACTGATTGTTAACGGTAAGAAAATCCGTGTTACCGCTGAGAAAGACCCGGCTAACCTGAAGTGGGACGAAGTGGGTGTTGACGTTGTTGCTGAAGCGACCGGTATCTTCCTGACCGACGAAACCGCACGTAAACACATCACCGCTGGCGCGAAGAAAGTGGTTCTGACTGGTCCATCTAAAGACAGCACCCCGATGTTCGTACGTGGCGCTAACTTTGACAAATATGCTGGCCAGGACATCGTTTCTAACGCGTCTTGCACCACCAACTGCCTGGCTCCACTGGCTAAAGTTATCAACGACAACTTCGGTATCGTTGAAGGTCTGATGACCACCGTTCACGCAACCACCGCGACGCAGAAAACCGTTGATGGCCCGTCTCACAAAGACTGGCGCGGCGGCCGTGGCGCAGCGCAGAACATCATCCCATCTTCTACCGGTGCAGCTAAAGCAGTTGGCGTTGTTCTGCCAGAGCTGAACGGCAAACTGACCGGTATGGCGTTCCGCGTTCCTACTCCAAACGTGTCTGTTGTTGACCTGACTGTTCGCCTGGAAAAACCAGCGACCTACAAAGAAATTTGTGCAGTGATCAAAGCTGAGTCAGAAGGCAAAATGAAAGGCGTTCTGGGCTACATTGAAGACGACGTGGTTTCTACCGACTTCAACGGCGAAACCCTGACTTCAGTATTCGATGCTAAAGCAGGTATCGCTCTGAACGACAACTTCGTGAAACTGGTTTCCTGGTACGATAACGAAACTGGTTACTCACATAAAGTTCTCGATCTGATTGCACTGGTTGCTTCTAAGTAAGCTAACCGGCTAAACGGACAAGGGGTGACTTCGGTCGCCCCTTTTTTTCGACTGGATAAAAGAGAAGGTCTGACCATGCAAGATACGCTTTATACCCTTCCGGTAGTGAATCAAATCACCCCTTATCTGTCACAGCGCCAGCAGGATGATTTGCCGATTGTGGTAATCAGCCATCCTAAAGTGCGTGCGGCGATTGCCCTGCAAGGTGCGCTTCTGCTTTCGTGGCAGCCTAGCGGCCAAAAACCGGTGATTTGGCTCAGTGAAAAAACCCCGTTTACCACAGGTAAAGCAATCCGCGGCGGCGTGCCGATTTGCTGGCCGTGGTTTGGTCCGGCAGGTGAACCGGCGCACGGTTTTGCACGCAATATGCCGTGGACGCTGACCGCCCATGACGAAAACGAAGATGCGGTAATGCTGACTTTTACGCTGGAAAGCAACGCACAAACCAAAAAGCTCTGGCCGCACGATTTCACCCTGCTTGCTCGCTTCCGGATTGCTGAGCATTGTGAAATTGAGTTGGAAGCTTACGGCGACTATGAAGCCACCGCAGCGCTGCACAGCTACTTCCAGATTGCGGATATCACACAGGTCGAAGTAAGCGGATTGGGTAACAGCTTTATCGATAAGGTTAACGATAATGCGATTGGCGCATCCGACGGCAAGCAGACCTATCCCAACCGCGTGGATCGTATTCACACCGCAGCGGATGACTGCAGCGTGATTCACGATAAAGCGGGCAAACGCCAGATTGAAGTCTATCACCACTATCAGAGTGACGTTGTCACGTGGAATCCAGGTCCGGAGTTATCATGCAGCATGGGGGACATGCCAAATGAAGGCTATAAAACCATGGTGTGCGTGGAAACGGCGCGCATTAGCAAGCCGTTAAAAAGCGCGGGCGAATCCCCTGCGCGTTTAGGCACCACGATTCGTATCGTTAATAAGTAATAAAATGCGGCGCCGTTGCGCCGCTAAACCACATCTAACGCAGTTTTAGATTGAGGCGCAGGAAACGCCCGATCAATGATGCTCAGCTCTTCATTAGTCAGATTGATGCTAAGCGCGGCCGCGTTTTGCTGCACATGTGAAACGCTGCTGGCTTTAGGAATGGCCAAAACGCCTTGCTGACGGATCACCCAAGCCAATAGCACTTGCGCCACGCTGATGCCCTTCTGTTGTGCAATCTGTTGAAGATGCGCATCGTCAAACAGCGCCTGTCGCAGTCGTCCAGCCTGCGCTAACGGGCAATAGGCCATGATCGGCATCTCGCGCTGCTGACACTGTGGCAACAAATCGTACTCGATCCCGCGGGACGCTAAGTGGTACAGCACCTGATTGGTTAAACAGGATTTGCCGCCGGGCTCTTGCCACAGTTCCAGCATATCGTCATGGTCAAAGTTCGAGACGCCCCAATGGCGGATTTTGCCCTGCTGCTGCAAGGATTCCATCGCGCGAATGGTTTCTTCTAAGGGCACATTGCCACGCCAATGCAGCAGGTAGAGATCGAGGTAATCGGTTTGCAGACGGCGCAGACTGCGCTCGCAGGCCTCGATAGCATCGACTTCACCGGCATTCCATGGATACACCTTCGATACCAGCCAGGCTTGATCGCGACGGCCGCGTAACGCTTCGCCGACCACCTCTTCGGCAGCGCCTTCCGCATACATTTCCGCCGTGTCGATAACCTTAAGTCCAAGATCTAAACCCGCCTGCAGTGCGCCCACTTCCTGGCTGCGCAGCGCTGCATTCTCACCCATATACCAGGTTCCCTGGCCAATAGCGGGTAAAGCTGATTCACCGTGAAATTGGATAGTCTTCATCACTCCTCCTGTTGCGCTGATATGGGGCTCTGCATTGGTGCAATGTAAGAAAAACGCCTCATCACGAGGCGTTTATTTGATCATCAGAAGCTGTAACTGATGCCGGTCCAGAGTGTGAACTGGCCACTCTTATCGACCATCGGGCTGTCTTTAATTTCGCTGTCGAAGCGCGTGTAACGACCAGACAAGCTGGCGTTCCAGCTTTCGCTGATTTGGTAGCTGGCATTCATCTCGACATACGGCGACCAGCTGTCGTCTGGATGATACTCAGCGATGCCGGTTCGCGCACTTTCATGGGATGAAACACCGTAGTAATAACGGTTCTGATTGGCGCTGTTCCACATGGCACCAATGCCCGGCGTCAGGCTGAATGCGCCGAAATCGAAGCGATATAGATAGGTGAGATCCCAGATTAACCCATTGCTGTTATTGAGCACATCACCCAGCAAAGCGGTGCGCACGATACCCCAATCGGCAACGTGGCGATAGTTGGCGCCGGCCATCAGCGTCATACGGCGCTTATCCAGCGCTTTCATGTCACCCAAATCGTTGTCTTTCGGATCGTACTGCTGCGGCGATCCCAGCACCGTCAGCGACAGCTGATTCTGCGGGTCTTTCCACAGGTAATAGCCGCCTTGCAGGCTACGGAACCAGAAGTTTTCACCTTCATAATTAATCACCGGAATCGGCAGATAGCGGTCTTGTCCGCCCCGATAAGGTGACTGCGCATAAATCACCGAAGCGCCAAGAGATAAGGGTTCTGCATGAGTGCCGAACGCCGCAAAATAACAAGGAATAGCCAGAGTAAGCGCTTTAAGTTTGAATTGGTTCACAATTTATTCAGTCCATTAATATAACAATCACACGCAGAGTCTAACCAAATTTTTGCTATCGGTTAACGTTTAATGATGCTCTCTAACCAGCATAGCGAAATATTCTCAGTGGCTTCATCGCTCACACGGCTTAGGTTGATTGCCTCAGTGCTTATGAGACTTTGTTATTGATATATCGCTGAATAAGGAGAAAAGTGGCTGCAGGTTTTCTGAATGCCTTCTACAGTTAAATGTAAGACGAGACTTTTTTGTACGAGCAGAGTAACCATAAGAATTGTGTATCCCGATAAAAAAACGTCAGGTTGGCATAAGGGTTGCTGTACTCAATAAAGAATATCTTCCGGGAGCTGCTACAAACTTTTATTACGCTCCTTTACCTGTGCTAAAAACGAAAGGACGGGCATCGCTATGAATATATTCGATCACTATCGTCAGCGTTATGAAGCTGCCAAGGACGAAGAGTTCTCATTGCAGGAATTCCTCGCCATCTGTAAACAGGATCGCAGTGCATACGCCAACGCTGCCGAGCGACTATTAATGGCCATCGGTGAGCCGGTGATGGTTGACACTGCGCAAGAGCCTCGCCTTTCCCGAATCTTTTCCAACCGAGTCATGGGACGCTACCCGGCCTTCGAAGAGTTTTACGGTATGGAGGAAGCGATTGAGCAAATCGTCTCCTACCTGAAACACGCCGCGCAGGGTTTGGAAGAGAAGAAACAGATCCTTTACTTACTGGGCCCGGTGGGTGGCGGTAAATCCTCATTGGCCGAGCGCCTGAAAGCGCTGATGCAGCGTGTGCCGATCTATGTGCTGAGCGCCGACGGCGAGCGCAGCCCGGTAAACGATCATCCGCTCTGCCTGTTTAACCCGCAGGAAGACGCCAATATTCTGGAAAAAGAGTATGGCGTGCCACGGCGTTATCTGGGCACCATCATGTCGCCCTGGGCGGCGAAACGCCTGCATGAGTTTGGCGGCGATATCACCCGCTTCAAAGTGGTGAAAGTGTGGCCGTCGATTCTGGAGCAGGTAGCGATTGCCAAAACAGAACCAGGCGATGAGAACAACCAGGATATCTCTGCGTTGGTTGGTAAAGTGGATATCCGCAAACTGGAAAATCACGCGCAAAACGATCCTGACGCATACGGCTATTCAGGTGCCCTTTGCCGCGCAAACCAAGGCGTGATGGAATTCGTTGAGATGTTTAAAGCACCGATTAAAGTGTTGCATCCGCTGCTGACCGCCACGCAGGAAGGTAACTACAACGGTACCGAAGGGATCTCTGCCCTGCCGTTCAACGGCATCATTCTGGCGCACTCTAACGAATCAGAATGGGTCACCTTCCGTAATAACAAAAACAATGAGGCCTTCCTCGACCGTGTTTACATCGTCAAAGTGCCTTATTGCCTACGCGTTTCTGAAGAGATCAAGATTTACAACAAACTGTTGGATCACAGTGAGTTGACCACGGCGCCATGCGCGCCGGGCACGCTGGAAACCCTGGCCCGCTTCTCGATTCTGTCGCGTTTGAAAGAGCCGGAAAACTCCAGCATCTACTCGAAAATGCGCGTTTATGATGGCGAAAGCTTGAAAGATACCGATCCAAAAGCCAAATCCTGGCAGGAGTATCACGATTACGCGGGCGTTGATGAGGGCATGAACGGCCTTTCTACTCGCTTCGCGTTTAAAATCCTGTCGCGCGTGTTCAACTTCGACCATGCCGAAGTAGCGGCCAACCCGGTGCATCTGTTCTACGTGCTGGAGCAGCAAATTGAGCGCGAGCAGTTCCCTCAGGATCAAGCCGAGAAGTATCTGGAGCACCTGAAAGGCTATTTGATTCCAAAATACGCCGAGTTTATCGGTAAAGAGATTCAGACCGCGTATCTGGAGTCCTACTCTGAATACGGTCAAAACATCTTTGATCGCTACGTCACCTACGCTGATTTCTGGATTCAGGATCAAGAGTACCGAGATCCCGACACCGGACAGCTGTTTGACCGCGAATCGCTGAACGCCGAGCTGGAAAAGATCGAGAAACCTGCCGGGATCAGTAACCCGAAAGATTTCCGTAACGAGATTGTCAACTTTGTGCTGCGTGCCCGTGCGCAGAATAGCGGACGCAATCCGAACTGGACCAGCTACGAAAAACTGCGCACGGTCATCGAGAAGAAAATGTTCTCGAACACCGAAGAGTTGCTGCCGGTGATTTCGTTCAATACCAAAACCTCAACGGACGAGCAGAAAAAACACGATGATTTTGTCGATCGCATGATGGAAAAAGGCTATACCCGCAAGCAAGTACGCCTGCTGTGCGAATGGTATCTGCGCGTGCGTAAATCTTCATAATCGTTATCTGTAAGCGTCGCGGCGCTTCGGTGCTGCAACAGGAGGCCGGGTTTTCCCGGCCTAAGCTTGCAATGCAGTTTGGGGGATTTTTATGGCCTATTTTATCGATCGGCGTCTCAACGGTAAGAACAAAAGCGCCGTCAATCGGCAGCGCTTTCTGCGCCGTTATAAGTCGCAAATCAAGCAATCGATCTCCGAGGCCATCAACAAGCGTTCGGTGACCGATGTCGAGAGCGGCGAATCGGTCTCGATTCCAATTGACGATATCAATGAACCGAGCTTCCATCAGGGCCGCGGCGGCAGTCGCCATCGCGTGCATCCTGGGAATGACCATTTCGTGCAAAACGATCGCATTGAACGTCCGCAAGGTGGCGGCGGCAGCGGCGGTAGCGGCCAGGGCAACGCCAGTCAGGATGGTGAAGGCCAGGACGAATTCAGCTTCCAGATATCTAAAGATGAATATCTCGATCTTCTGTTCGAAGATTTGGCGTTGCCGAACCTGCGCAAGAATCAGCATCGGCAGTTAAACGAGTACAAAACCCATCGCGCGGGCTACACCTCAAACGGTACGCCGGCTAATATCAGCGTGGTGCGCTCGCTGCAGAACTCGCTGGCTCGTCGTACGGCGATGACGGCGGGTAAACGCCGCATGTTAAACGAACTGGAAGCTACGCTATCCGAAGTGGAAACCAGCGAACCGGCGCAGTTACTGGAAGAGGAGCGTTTACGTAAAGAGATCGCTGAGTTGCGCGCGCGCATCGACCGCGTGCCGTTTATCGATACCTTTGACCTGCGCTACAAAAACTTCGAGAAGCGACCAGAACCTTCCAGCCAGGCCGTGATGTTCTGCCTGATGGACGTGTCAGGTTCGATGGATCAAGCCACCAAAGATATGGCGAAGCGTTTCTACATTCTGCTGTATCTGTTCCTGAGCCGTACCTACAAGAACGTCGACGTGGTGTACATTCGCCATCACACTCAAGCCAAAGAGGTCGACGAACAGGAGTTCTTCTACTCGCAGGAAACAGGCGGCACCATTGTTTCCAGTGCACTGAAGTTGATGGATGAGGTGGTTAAAGAGCGTTATGACCCGTCACAGTGGAACATCTATGCGGCGCAAGCGTCGGATGGTGATAACTGGGCCGATGATTCACCGCTCTGCCACGAAATCTTAGCCAAACATATTCTGCCGGTTGTGCGTTATTACAGCTATATCGAGATCACGCGTCGCGCGCACCAGACCTTATGGCGCGAGTATGAACATCTGCAGGCAATGTTTGATAACTTCGCAATCCAACATATTCGCGAGCCAGAAGACATCTATCCGGTATTTAGAGAACTTTTCCACAAACAGGCTGCAGAAGCCTAAGTTTATTAGCCGGTCACTGACCGGCTTTTTCTTTGCAGCAGCCCCGCTCACTTCGCGCCATTTCCTGTTGTTTTTTCATACAAATTTAGCTGTATATGGGATGCGGCCCCACAGAATGAAAAAATGTGCAATTAAGCGCTGACAAGCTATTGATAAGGCATTATCTTTCCACCTTGTCTGTGTGAATCGCCCGCAGTTTGTCTTTTTTGCCCCACCGCAGGAGAACGCCGTTGAATACCAGCATGATTTACAGTTTGTTCATTATTGGGTCCGTGCTGGTAGCAGCAAGTATTTTGCTCAGTTCCTTTTCATCACGCCTTGGCATTCCGATTCTGGTGATCTTCCTCGCTCTCGGCATGTTGGCCGGGATTGATGGTATCGGTGGCATCGCGTTTGATAACTATCCCGTCGCCTATCTGGTCTCCAACCTCGCTCTAGCCATCATCTTGCTTGATGGCGGGATGCGCACCAAAGCGTCTTCGCTAAAGGTGGCGCTCGGCCCGGCATTATCGCTGGCGACGGTTGGCGTGATGATCACCGCAGGGTTAACCGGCGTTGCCGCTGCCTGGCTGTTTAAGCTCGATCTGATGCAGGGCTTTCTGATTGGCGCGATTATCGGTTCTACCGATGCCGCCGCCGTATTTTCGCTGCTGGGTGATAAAGGCCTCAACGAACGTGTCAGCTCTACGCTGGAAATTGAATCCGGCAGCAACGATCCGATGGCGGTGTTTCTCACCATCACGCTGATCGACATGATTCAGCAAGGCCAGTCCGGCCTGAGCTGGATGTTTGTGGTGCATCTGGTGCAGCAGTTTGGTCTTGGCATCGTATTAGGCCTGGGCGGCGGCTGGGCGCTGCAGCAGTTGATTAACCGTATCAATCTGGCGCAGGGTTTATATCCGCTGCTGGCGGTGAGTGGCGGCATCATCGTGTTTGCGCTCACCACCGTGATGGAAGGCAGCGGCATTCTGGCGGTTTATCTTTGCGGCTTCCTGCTGGGCAACAGCCCGATTCGCAACCGCCACGGTATTTTGCAAACTTTTGATGGTATGGCATGGCTGAGCCAAATCGGCATGTTCATTGTGCTGGGCTTGCTGGTGACACCCTCCGATTTGTGGCACATCGCGGTGCCGGCGATGATTCTGTCGCTGTGGTTGATTCTGGTAGCGCGCCCGCTGTCGATTCTGGTTGGTCTGTTACCGTTCAAAGGCTTCACCGGACGCGAACGTATCTTCATCAGTTGGGTGGGCTTACGTGGCGCAGTGCCGATCATCCTCGCCGTATTTCCGATGATGGCCGGACTGGAGAACGCCAAGCTCTACTTCAACATCGCTTTCTTTGTAGTGTTGGTGTCGTTGATGCTGCAAGGTACCTCGCTGGGCTATGCCGCCAAACGCGCCAAAGTGGTGGTGCCACCAACCGCCTCGCCGATTAGCCGGGTTGGGCTGGATATCCATCCGGAGAATCCGTGGGAACAATTTATTTATCAGCTGAGCGCCGACAAATGGTGCGTCGGCGCAGCGCTGCGTGATTTGCAGATGCCGCGCGAAACCCGCATCGCCGCCCTGTTCCGCGATAACGCGTTAATGCATCCCAACGGCAATACGCGCCTGAAAGAAGGCGATGTGCTGTGTGTGATTGGCCGTGAACGCGATCTCCCCGCCTTGGGTAAAATGTTCAGCCAATCGCCGCCGGTATCGCTGGATCAACGCTTCTTCGGCGACTTTATTCTGGATGCCGAAGCGCGCCTGCGCGACGTGGCGCAAATTTACGGCCTGGAGTTAGATGAACAGACCAACGATCAGCAGTCGCTTGGACAGCTGGTAATGAGTTTGCTCGGCAGCACGCCGGTGGTTGGCGATCAGGTGGAATGGAAGCAGTTAACCTGGACGGTGGCAGAAAAAGAAGATAACCAGATTGTGAAGGTCGGCGTGCGCGTCAGTGAAGACAAAGATTAATCCGAGGTTTTATCGCTCGTAAACTGCGTGTGAACGACTATGCTCACTATTCAACCCAGCAAATACGGGAGAATGTAATGGGACGCGTGGTGAAGATTGGTCAATATGAAATCGTTGATGCAGAGTTCAATAGTGACAATGGCGACACTGTCAGTATTCCCTGCCATACCAATCCCGGCCTGAGTGACCAACTCGACGGCTGGGATGTGGATACCAGTGTACCGGCATGGATTGATGAAGAGGCTGTCGATCTGCAAATCGGACACTATGATAAGCAGCAGGACCTGTGGGTATTAAAAAAACCCGCCTGATTGGCTAGCGCCGCCATTGATGTGAATGGCGGTCATTCCGAAAAGCTGTCTTAAAATGAAGCGTAATATTCGCGATTAATTAACTTTTAACCATACATTTCAATTAAATAGCCAATTATTTCTTTAGTCATTTATTTCCTTTTCAGACTATTTCCATATTAACACTGTCAAATAACTCCTGCATACTCTTAAACGTTGCTGCAGCTTTTCGTGACGTGCATCACGTCTCAAACGGTCCTTTCCTTGCAGCGCTTATGGCAGCACTGACTTATATCTCGCTGAAAGAATACTTCTTTCCATTTTTCAGCGGACCACTCCTGAGCGCGTACTTGATTCTGGTCAGGCCATCTTTTACTTAAGAAAAGAGAGCAGGTTTTATGGCAAGTACTTTGATAATGAATGATGCAACCCGCTCGTGGAGCGGACTGCGCAAAAACCTCATCGCAAAAGTCGCACTTAGTTTCTCGGATTTAATTGCATTAAATCTGGCATTATTTTTATCTGCCGCCACCGTTCAAGGTATTTGGGGCGAACTGGATACCTTTATTCCGCCCCAGCAGATTGAATACCGGTTTATTGCCCAATTTAGCCTTTCTATTCTTTGCACCGCCTGGTTCTGGGTGCGTATGCGTCACTACACTTATCGCAAGCCGTTTTGGTTTGAACTGAAAGAAGTGATTAAAACCCTGTTCGTCTTCTCTCTGCTTGATCTGGCGTTGATTGCCTTTTCAAAATGGGACTTCTCGCGCATGGTTTGGGTATTTAGCTGGACTTACGCTCTGCTGCTGCTGCCGCTGATGCGTGCCGTGGTAAAACGCGCCATCAACCGCGCAGGTCAGTGGCAGAAGGAAACCATCATCATTGGTTCCGGTAAAAATGCCATGGAAGCTTATGCGGCGCTGCAGAGCGAGGAGATCCTCGGTTATAACGTGCAGGCGTTTATCTCGCTGGATGATGACCAACAGCATGAGAAGGTTAATGGCGTTCCGGTGATCACCTGGAAAGACATCAACTGGCAAACCATGGACCGTGACAACACCCAATTTATCGTCGCCACCGAATTTGAGCAGCAAGTGGTGCGCGATAAATGGCTGAAGTTCCTGTCCAAAATGAAGTGCCGTTCAATCTCCGTGATCCCAACGTTGCGCGGCGTGCCGCTGTATGGCACCGATATGTCATTCATCTTCAGCCATGAAGTGATGATTTTGCGCGTCAGCAACAACCTGGCGAAACGCTCTTCGCGCTTCCTGAAACGCACCTTCGATATCGTGGTGGCATCCATGCTGCTGCTGTTCCTCGGACCGGTATTTGGACTGCTGTGTGCGATGGTGAAACGTGACGGCGGCAATGCGATTTATGGTCATGAACGCGTTGGGCAAGATGGCGTGAAGTTTAAGTGCCTGAAGTTCCGCTCAATGGTGACCAACTCGCAGGAAGTGCTGCAAAATTTGCTGGCGACCAGCGAGGAAGCGCGTGCCGAATGGGACCGTGATTTCAAACTGAAAAACGATCCGCGTGTGACCAAAATTGGTAACTTCCTGCGCAAAACCAGCCTTGATGAGCTGCCACAGTTGTGGAATGTGATTCGTGGCGAAATGAGTCTGGTCGGTCCGCGTCCGGTGATTGAAGCAGAGCTGGAGCGTTATGCCGGTGATGTGGATTACTACCTGATGGCGAAACCGGGCATGACCGGCTTGTGGCAGGTCAGCGGACGTAACGACATCGACTACGATACGCGCGTCTACTTCGATTCCTGGTACGTGAAAAACTGGGCGTTATGGACTGACATTGCGATTCTGTTCAAAACCGCTGGCGTAGTGGTTCGTCGCGACGGCGCTTACTAATACCCTCGAGGCGATGTCTGTGCACTTCGGCAGGCATCGCTTTTATTATCCCTTTCTTTTTCCCCTAAGAGTCATTACCCTTCCGGATTGTTTAACAGGTCGTCCGGTTCGTAATGCAAAAATTCACCTTAATACTTCTTAGCCTGGTGCTGCTGGCGCCGCTTGGCATTGATCTTTACCTCCCGACATTGCCGCAAATCGCCGAAGGTCTTAACAGCCCGGTGAGCCTCATCCAAATCACGATTCCTCTGTTTTTATTGGTGATGGGCATTGGCCAATTGATTACCGGTCCGCTGGTGGATAATTTTGGTCGTAAGCCGCTCGCGTTAATTGGTCTTGCGCTTTACATCATTGGCAGCGCGATTGCCGCTACGAGCACGCTGTGGCCGGTGTTCTTCCTCGCCCGCATCATTCAGGGTTGCGCGGTGTGCTGCACGGCGGTGGTGGCCTTCAGCGGCGTGCGTGACCGTCTCAGTGGCGAGGATGCCGCACGCGCTTACGGCTTTCTCAATGGTGCGCTGAATATCGTTCCCGCGCTGGCGCCACTGCTGGGTGGGATCCTCGCCGAAGCCTACGGCTGGCGGATGCCGTTCTGGTTCCTGTGCGGCTATGCGGTGGTGATCGGCTTGATCGTCCTGCTGTGGCTGCCCGAAACGCGCCCGGCGGACACCTTACGTGTTAAAGGTTTACCGCTGGCGCAGTATGCTGCCATCGCCCGTGAACCGCGCTTTCTCGCCTTTGCCTTTGCCAATGCCGGCGCGCTGGGCATGGTGCTGACCTATGTGTCGCTGGCGCCACACGTGCTAATGACCGAAGGCGGCCTGACGCCGTTGCAATTCTCTTTCGCCTTTGGCGCCAACGGGTTTTGGATCATGCTGGTTAGCGCGTTCGTAAACAAAACCATTCGCAAAGCGGGACGTCCTTTCTGCCTGGCGATGGGTTTCGCCACCATGTTGATCGGCGCAATTCTTCTGATGATGGGCACCACGCTGTTACCGGCGGCGTGGCAAAACCATTGGGCGCTGTACATGATTCCCGTGGCGGTTTCCGTTGCCGGCCTGGCGTTCACGGTCGGTCCCGCCACCAGCTACGCGCTAGAGCCGTATCAGCAGCAAGCGGGCGTGGCCTCAGCACTGCAGGGATTTATTCAGATGGCGTGTGGTGCGGGCGGCAGCATGGCAATCGTAGCATTGCCCGTTGCGGAGAAGTCGTCACTGGCATTGATGATGCTGCTGGGTGCAGCGCTGGCACTGACCGCCTGGCGCTGCAGTAAGAAAATGCACGGTCGCGTGACCGCGCTTAAATAACCTCAACTGGAACGCGTGGCGCGAGCGCGCACATCAGCTCGTAGCCCACCGTTCCGGCGGCTTTTGCCACCTCATCGATCTTCACCTGATTGCCCCACAGCTCCACCTTTGAACCGATGCCGGCCTGCGGGCAAGGTTCTAAATCGATCATCATCATGTCCATGGAGATGGCGCCCAGCGTTTGCGTGCGTATGCCATCCACGCTGACTGGCGTGCCGGTGGGCGCATGACGTGGATAGCCATCGGCGTAACCACAGGCGACGATGCCGATACGCTGGGCGCCGCTGGCGTGATAGCGATAACCGTAACCCACGCCATCACCGGCATTCAGCTGTTGCACGCCAATGATTTCACTGGTGAGCGTCATCACCGGCTGCAATCCGGTGCTGGCGATATCCTGCCAGTCGCCGCTCGGTGACGCGCCATAGAGAATAATGCCGGGACGCACCCAGTCAAAATGGGTTTCTGGATGCCACAGCGTAGCCGCAGAGTTAGACAGAGAACGTGGACAATCGAGCCCTTCCGCCGCCAGTTCGACGCGCTTCATCGGCTCAACGACTCCTTGCGGATTCTCTGCATCAGCGAAGTGCGCCATCAACGTCATTGCACCGACGTTCGGCAGAGCGCGCAGTTTTTGCCACGCCGCATGAGCCTGCTCAGGACGGAAACCAAGCCGGTTCATGCCGCTGTTGATTTTGAGGTACACATCCACCGGTGCCGACAGCTGCGCTTTTGCCAGCGCCTGAATCTGCCAATTGCTGTGCACGCTGGTGGTGAGGCGGTAACGATCGATGAGCGCTAAATCCTCGGCATGAAAGAAACCTTCCAGCAGCAGGATCGGTTTTTTCCAACCCTGCTCACGCAGCAGGATCGCCTCTTCCATATTCAGCAGCGCGAAACCATCGGTTTCTGCCAGGCTTTGCCACACGCGAGCCACACCGTGACCATACGCATTGGCTTTTACCACCGACCAGACGCGTGATTGCGGGGCCGCCCGGCGAACAACGGCCAGATTATGACGCAGTGCCTGTTGATTGATGGTGGCACCGGTTGGACGTGACATGCTTTTACTCTCCCTGAGGTCTCAGCGCGCCGCGCTGGCGTTACGCAGTGGCGAAGAATGTGGCTCAAAACCTGGCAGGTAGCGCAGCACTGACAAATCATCTGCGGCAATCGCCGGTTTCTGACCGGAAATTAAATCAGCCAGAAGCTGACCGGAACCACAAGCCATCGTCCATCCCAGCGTACCGTGACCGGTATTGAGATAGAGATTGGAGAGCGGCGTGCGCCCGACAATCGGCGTACCGTCTGGCGTCATTGGACGCAGTCCGGTCCAGAACGTGGCCTGTTCGACAAATCCGCCTTCAGGATAGAGATCGCGGACCACCATCTCCAGCGTTTCGCGTCGTGCCGGCAACAGTTTGGTGTTAAAACCAACAATTTCTGCCATGCCGCCCACGCGAATGCGATCGTCAAAGCGCGTCACCGCCACTTTGTAAGTTTCATCGAGGATGGTGGAAACCGGTGCGGCATCGGCATTATTGATTGGAATTGTCAGCGAATAGCCTTTCAACGGGTAAACCGGGATGGCGAGAATGTCTTTCAGCAGCGCGGTTGAATAGGAACCGAATGCCACCACGTAAGCATCGGCTTTGATCACTTCATCGCCACACTTCACGCCATAAATGCGATTGCCCTCACGCAACAACTGATCAACCGAGGTGTTGTAGCGGAAGGTTACGCCCGCCGCCGCTGCCATCGCAGCCAGACGTTGGGTGAACAGTTGGCAGTCGCCGGTTTCGTCGTTAGGGAGACGCAAACCGCCGGTGAGTTTATGCGCCGTGGCCGCCAGCGCAGGTTCGACATTTTTGAGCTGATGCGCTTCCAGCAACTCATAGGGCACGCCTGCATCACGCAGCACGGCGATATCTTTGCTGGCACTTTCGAACTGTTGCTGCGTGCGGAACAGCTGCAGCGTGCCGCCCTGCCGACCTTCATAGGCAATGCCGGTGCTGGCGCGCAACGTTTTCAGGCAGTCGCGGCTGTACTCCGCGATGCGCACCATGCGGCTCTTATTCTCTTGATAGTGCTGCATGTCGCAGTTTCGCAGCATATTCCACATCCATTCCAGCTGGAATTTGCTGCCATCAAGACGTACTGCCAGCGGCGCGTGACGCTGGAACATCCATTTGACTGCTTTCAGCGGAACGCCCGGCGCCGCCCAGGGCGCAGCATAGCCCGGTGAAATCTGTCCCGCATTACCGGCGCTGGTCTCCAGCGCGGCGGCAGGTTGACGATCGATAACCGTGACCTCATGTCCGGCCTGCGCCAGATACCATGCGCTCGCTACCCCAACGACACCACTACCAAGAATCACTACGCGCATAAGCCCCTCGTCGCAGCAAAAGAATAATTAACTATTAACCCAGCCCAACACAGCATAACCCGACCGCTATTGAAATCTTACATTCGACCGACTTATTTCACATGTTTTTTACCTGACTGCACACTGAAATCATGCAACAGCGGCAAAATCAGGATTTTTTATGCCTTAAATCCCTTAATTAGCAATTTATTATGCGGAGGGCAGCGGTTTTGACTTTTTTCAGGAGAAAGCGCCGCAGTCATACAATCCACTTATAAACAGAGCATTATTCTGCAAAATGAAACCTAACCAACACTTGTCATCAGTATCGGCTTAACTAACGCTTTTTGAATGATTTTCTGCCAAAAGAATTCGATTGAGATTCAGTTTCGGATAGGCGACAGTGGACTATCATTGAAGTGTTCGCTCAGTTTTTTGGGCCATCTTTACTCAGGATGAGGCCTTAAACGATCGTGACAGGTAACTCCTGCCGCTTGCAAAACAGAGGTGCGCTATGACGACAATCTTTGACGAGCCAACCCGCAACAGTAAACGACTCAGTGATGGTCCCGACTGGACCTTCGAACTGCTGGATGATTATCTGGCGGAAATTGACCGCGTAGCCAAAAGTTACGGACTGGAAACCTATCCGCACCAAATTGAAGTGATCACCTCCGAGCAGATGATGGATGCCTACTCCAGCGTGGGTATGCCGATCAACTATGCGCACTGGTCGTTCGGCAAGAAATTCATCGAAACGGAACAGCGCTACAAGCATGGTCAGCAAGGCCTGGCGTATGAGATCGTCATCAACTCCAATCCGTGTATCGCCTATTTGATGGAAGAGAACACCATGACCATGCAGGCGCTGGTAATGGCGCACGCCTGTTACGGTCACAACTCTTTCTTTAAAAATAACTATCTGTTCCGCAGCTGGACCGATGCCAGTTCGATTGTGGATTACCTGCTGTTTGCGCGAAATTACATTACCGACTGCGAAGAGCGCTATGGCGTGGAGGAAGTTGAGCGGCTGCTCGATTCCTGCCATGCGTTGATGAACTACGGTGTGGATCGCTATAAGCGTCCGCAGAAAATTTCGCTGCAGGAAGAGAAGGCGCGCCAGCAGAGCCGCGAAGAGTATTTGCAGAGTCAGGTGAATACGCTGTGGCGCACCCTGCCGCGTAAAGAGAAAGAGTCGGTGCACGTTGAGGCATCGCGCTACCCTTCTGAACCGCAGGAAAACCTGCTCTATTTCATGGAAAAAAATGCGCCGCTGCTGGAATCCTGGCAACGTGAAGTGCTGCGCATTGTGCGCAAAGTTAGCCAGTATTTTTATCCGCAGAAACAGACGCAGGTGATGAACGAAGGCTGGGCCACTTTCTGGCACTACACCATCCTTAATCATCTGTATGACGAAGGCAAAGTGTCGGAACGCTTTATGATGGAGTTCCTGCACAGCCATACCAACGTGGTGTATCAGCCACCGTATAACAGCCAGTGGTATAACGGCATCAACCCATATGCGCTGGGCTTCGCGATGTTCCAGGACATCAAACGCATCTGTCAGACACCGACCGAAGAAGATCGCTACTGGTTCCCGGACATTGCCGGTTCCGATTGGCTGAAAACCCTTCATTTCGCCATGCGTGAATTCAAGGACGAAAGCTTTATCAGCCAGTTCTTGTCACCAAAAGTGATGCGTGATTTCCGCTTGTTCACGGTGATGGATGATGACCGCAACAATTTCCTCGAAATTGCGGCGATCCATGATGAAGCGGGTTACCGCGCCATTCGTCAGCAGCTGTCGGCGCAGTACAATCTGAGCAATCTGGAACCTAACATTCAGGTCTATAACGTGGATTTGCGTGGCGATCGCTCACTGACGCTGCGTTATGTGCCGCAACAGCGTGCGCCGCTCGATAAAAGCCGCAAAGAAGTGTTGAAGCATGTGCACCGTTTGTGGGGCTTTGATGTGATTCTGGAACAGCAGAATGAAGACGGCAGCGTCGAGTTGCTGGATCGTTCGCCCACGCGCGGCCCAACGTTGTAAGGCAAAAAAACCGGACTGTCGAAGTCCGGTTTTTCTTTTATCGCTTGCTGGCTAAATCGTCCGGCATGCTTTTCTGCATCTTGTGCCAAATCTCACCGCTGCGGCGTCCGTATTCACGCACGCTATCGACAATCTGCTCCTGCGAAGGATTAGCCACGCACAGGTCAGCCAGCTGGCGATAGAAGTTACGCGCCAGTTCACGCGCTTCCAGACTGGAGAAGTAGTGACGACCCACGCGGGTATACAACCCTTTCAGGCCATTCAAAATCAGACCATAAATCGGGTTACCTGATGCAAACGCCAGGCCGCGGAACACGCGATAATCCAGCTCGGTATAGGCTTCGGCTTTGTCTTCCTCGATCAGCGCATTTTCCAGCACTTCGCGCGCTTTCTCTGGATGATGACGCAGCGCACGGCTGATAAAAATCGAAGAGATGTTAGTCCGCACCGACAGCAGATTATCAATCAACTGGGGGACGCTATCGTGATCGAGTCGGGCCAGGGTTTCGAGGATGTTTAAACCGGAGGTTTCCCAAAAATCGTTAACGCGCGTCGGTTTACCATGTTGAATGGTCAACCAGCCATCGCGCGCCAGACGCTGCAAGACTTCACGCAACGTGGTGCGGGTCACGCCAATCAGTTCAGAAAGCTCACGTTCGGCAGGTAGAATGGATCCCGGCGGAAAACGACTGTTCCAGATACTTTCAATGATATACTCTTCCGCAAATCCCGCGGGGCTCTGCGCCTTAATCACCATAGCATTTATTTCTCGTTGCTTTCTTTATCGTAATGCGACTCATCATACCAGAGCGGCTATAGCGGAAATAGCCTGCCAACCGATTAAAAGCGCGCGCTGGCGCAAAATTCAGCCGTGAATTCAGATGAAACAACGCTGGCAAGCACACGTTTGCGCTGCGTCCGTGGCTTGCACTTATCGGATGAAGCGCATGGCCGGATCTTTTTTGGCCTCAACGCGACTTAAGTCATTTTTGTACATGATTTTTTCCCTTTACCTGGCTGGCACGGTTGCGCTTTTGGTTTACACTGCGAAACATTAACGGTTACAGGAAAAGCAATATGTTGCGATATTTGAATCAATGCTCGCGTGGACGCGGTGCCTGGCTTCTGCTGGCCCTAACGGCGCTAGCGTTTGAATTGACGGCGTTGTATTTTCAGCATGTCATGGGGCTGCAACCCTGCGTAATGTGTATTTATGAGCGTTGCGCGCTGTTTGGCGTGATGGGCGCGGGCATCGTGGGTGCGATTGCACCGAAAACCCCGCTGCGCTGGGCGGCGATCCTCATCTGGATTTATAGCGCGATTGAAGGCACTCGTCTCTCTTACGATCACACCATGATTCAGCTGCATCCCAATCCGTTTGTCACCTGCGACTTTGCCGCACGTTTCCCAGCCTGGTTGCCACTGGATAAATGGTTGCCCTCGGTGTTTGTGGCCAGCGGTGACTGCGCCGAGCGCGGCTGGACTTTCCTGACCTGGAGCATGCCGCAGTGGATGATCGTGATATTCGGCGCTTATCTGCTGGTGGCGCTGCTGGTGTTGATTGCACAACCGTTCAAACCGAAACGCCGCGATCTGTTCGGACGTTAAACACAAAAAAACAGGCAGCCCTGGCTGCCTGTTTTATGTTTAACCGTTGCGATCCGGTCGATCGATTATATGCTCTTCCCAATCCCGCACTTCACTCTCACGCACCGCAATAAAACGCACTGAAATGCGCTGCGCATGCATCGCCTTTTTAGAACCGGCGATCAGCGGATGCCAGGCCGGCAAGGTTTTCCCTTCCCCTAACACGCGATAGGCGCAGGTACGCGGCAGCCATTCAAAACTGGTGAGGTTTTCACGCGTCAACTTGATGCAATTCTCTTCTAACTCAAAACGATGCTCGTAATTACGGCATTGGCAGGTTTTGATATTCAGCTGATTGCAGGCCACATTAGTGAAGTAGATTTCGTCGGTATCCGCATCCTGCAACTTATTCAAGCAACATTGGCCGCAGCCGTCGCACAGGGATTCCCACTCTGCGTCGTTCATTTGGTCAAGGCGTTTAGTCTGCCAGAAAGGTTGTTCAGTCATGATGGCGGTCCGGGTTAGCAAAGAGACCGCACCTTATAAAGGTTCAGGTGCGGTGATGCAAGTTTTACAGAACGCGCGTCGAAATACCGTGACCCGCCAGCGATACTTCCAGCTTGTCGCCAGAACGCATCGGGCCAACGCCTTCAGGCGTACCGGTCAGCACCACATCGCCCGCGCGCAGTGTGAAATACTGGCTCATATAGGCAATCAGCGGCAGAATTTTGTGGATCATATCGGCGGTCGTCCCGTGCTGACGCACTTCGCCGTTAACCATCAGCTTCAGTTCGGTGTTCTGGGGATCGCCGCTGAACTCGGCAACCGGAATAAAACCTGACAGCGGACACGAGTTATCGAAACCTTTGGATTTTTCCCACGGTTGGCCCGCTTTCTTCAACCCGGCCTGCACGTCACGTAAGGTCAAATCCAGCGCGACGCCATAACCGGCAATCGCCTTCGCCACATGCTCTTCGCTCGCCTGCTTCAGCGTCGAGCCAATCAGCACCGCCAGCTCCACCTCATGATGCACTTCACCAAAATTTGCCGGGATTGACAGCGGCTGGCGCAGATCACACACCGCGGTTTCCGGTTTGATAAACACTACCGGTTCGGTTGGCGTGGCACTTCCCATTTCCTTTATGTGCTTTGCATAGTTGCTGCCGACGCAAACCACTTTGCTGACCGGATAATCCAACAGAGCGCCCTGCCAGTTACGATGCTGATACATGCTATTCCCCTGCTTTGGTTGTGTTTGCCGCCAGTGCATCTGGCGATGAAGTCTGGTTCAGTGCCGGAACGCGGCACGCTGAGGTGGAATATATTAGCGGGTTTATGGCGGCAGGCGTGGCGGAAATTGTCAAAAGTCATTAATCGTATACAACAAAATCAGCTAAACGCCGGGATAATTGCCCGCAATAAAAGGTTAAAGCAGGCAGTTAATTAACGCAAATAGCACTGATTATTTCTACAGGATATATTTACAGAGGAATCTGAATTAATCTTTTTTACCCTGATCGAGATGAATGTTGAGCAGACTTTCAACCGGCGGTGGAATTTGCAAATAAAAACCGTGGTCGCTTAAACCTTGCTTAACTTTATTGATATCCGCGTTAGCTAGCTTGTCACGCTTATCCAGTGACAGCACCATGGCCAGCTGGGGTTTGCCGAAGCCACGCAGCAGTTCTTCCGGCACCCGTGAGAAATCGTCTTTTTTTTCAACATACAGATAAGTCTGTTCACGTTGCGGGCTTCTGTAGATCACACAAAACATATTTTTTACTCGAATTAACCGATGGCGTCACTTGCCTGAATATAGCAGTAACTATAACATGCTTGCAGAACTTCGAATATTGACCGTTTGATGTTATTGCCGATTTTATCGGCGAGCATTTAAGGGTCGTAAAACAGGACTGAGTCAGCACAGATGTCGCAAACGCCAATCGAATTCAAGGGAAGCAGTTTTACCCTGTCAGTCGTTCATCTGCATCATTCGCAACCCGAGGTGATTCGTCAGGCGCTACAGGACAAAATCGATCAGGCACCGGCCTTTTTGCTGAATGCGCCGGTGGTGCTAAATGTATCAGCGTTAACCGGCGACATTAACTGGAAACAAATGCAACAAGCGGTGATGGCGACCGGTCTGCGTATCGTGGGTGTCAGCGGATGCAAAGATGAAGCCCTGAAAAAAATGATTGCCCGCGCGGGCTTGCCGGTGCTCTCTGAAGGTAAAGAGAGCCGCAAACAAGTCGCGGCGCCGGTCGCTGAAGCCGCGCCAGTTGTTCCGGCGGTGGTGGCGGATGCCGCCAGTAAAACCCGCATCATTAATACGCCGGTGCGTTCGGGCCAGCAAATTTATGCGCGCAATGCCGATCTCATCGTCACCAGCAGCGTCAGCGCCGGTGCCGAACTGGTCGCCGACGGTAACATCCATATTTACGGCATGATGCGCGGTCGCGCGTTAGCCGGCGTCGGCGGACAACGCGACAGCCAGATTTTTTGCACCAACCTCGCCGCAGAGTTGGTCTCTATTGCCGGGGAATATTGGATGATCGATCAAATCCCGGCGGAATTCTTTGGTAAAGCGGCGCGCCTCAGCCTGATAGAGGGCGCGCTTACCATTCAGACACTTAATTAAGCCCCTTTTCTTTCGTTAAGGAAATCAACATTTATGGCACGCATTATTGTAGTTACATCGGGTAAAGGGGGCGTTGGCAAGACCACGTCAAGCGCGGCCATCGCTACCGGGTTAGCGCAGAAAGGCAAAAAAACCGTCGTCATCGATTTCGATATCGGTCTGCGTAACCTGGATTTGATCATGGGCTGTGAACGCCGCGTGGTATATGACTTTGTAAACGTCATTCAGGGCGATGCAACGCTGAATCAAGCGCTGATTCGCGACAAGCGCACAGAGCAACTCTACATTCTGCCAGCTTCACAGACGCGCGATAAAGATGCACTGACGCGTGAAGGCGTTGAAAAAGTGCTGAACGATCTGGCGGCGATGGAGTTCGACTTTATCGTCTGTGACTCACCAGCAGGTATCGAAACCGGCGCGCTGATGGCATTGTACTTCGCCGATGAAGCCATCATCACCACCAACCCGGAAGTCTCTTCAGTACGTGACTCCGACCGTATTCTCGGCATCATCTCTTCGAAATCCCGTCGTGCAGAGAACAGCCAGGATCCGGTGAAAGAGCATCTGCTGCTGACCCGTTATAATCCTGGCCGCGTAACCCGTGGCGATATGCTGAGCATGGAAGATGTGCTGGAAATTCTGCGCATTCCCCTGGTTGGCGTCATCCCGGAAGATCAATCTGTCCTGCGCGCCTCTAACCAGGGTGAGCCGGTGATCCTCGACGCAAACGCTGACGCCGGTAAAGCCTATGCTGATACCGTAGATCGCCTGCTTGGCGAAGAACGCCCCTTCCGCTTTATCGAAGAAGAGAAGAAGGGTTTCCTTAAACGCCTGTTCGGGGGATAACCAATGGCATTACTTGATTTCTTTTTATCCCGTAAGAAGAACACAGCCAATATAGCCAAGGAAAGGCTGCAGATTATCGTAGCCGAACGCAGAAGGGGCGACAGTGAGCCCCACTATCTGCCGCAGCTGAAGCGCGATATTTTGGAAGTGATCTGTAAATACGTAAAAATTGACCCGGATATGGTGACCGTTCAGCTGGATCAGAAAGGGGATGATATCTCGATCCTCGAGCTCAACGTGACACTGCCGGAGCCGGAAGACGTTCCTAAATGATTAAAGCGGTTTCCTGATTTTCCCCTGCGGTGTTGCGCAGGGGAAAATGCTCGCATTAAAGTGCCTGCAGAATCTCGCTGATACCCGCTTTCAGTAAGTCGCCCCGCCAGCCTGTCTGTAACTCAGGTGTGCGCGACGCGTTTTTCAATCCCCAATGCACACTCAGCACCTGATTAATCTGCCGACGTGATGCCAGCAGTTCCTGGCTGAAACCACTCTCTTCACTCACCTGTTGCACCAGCGCTTTAATGGCTTTAAACGCCTGCTTGTAGTGTGGGTGGTCGATCAGATTGGGCAGCGGCTGCGGCAAGGTCGCTTCATCCTGCGCCTGCGCTTCAGCCACCAGCGCCACCATAGCTTTACCGTGGAAGCGGATTTCATGGCCGTTCAGCCCTAAATGATTCAGCTCGCCAAGGCTGCCCGGCATAAAGCGCGCCACTTTCCACAGATTCTCTTCGCGCACCACGAAGTTCACCGCCATATCTTTCTGACGCGCGAGGTTTAAACGCCACGCGGCCAGACGTTGCAACGCCGCCAGCTGACGCGGACGCAGTTGCCACGCATTGGTAATGTCGCGCCAGGCTTCTTCCGGTTGCAGCACATCCAGGCGGCGCTGGCACAGCATATTGCATTCGCTTAGCGCCGCCGCCATGTTGCCAGCTTCTTCAGTTTGCGCCACCAGCTGATGGGCAATCGGCAGCAGATAGGCGACATCGGCAGCGGCATATTCACATTGACGTTCGGTCAACGGACGCGCCAGCCAATCGGTACGCGATTCGCTTTTATCCAGCTCGATTTGGTTGAAATGCATCACCATCGAGGCAAAGCCCCACGACAACGCCTGGCCGGTAAATGCCGCCAGAATTTGCGTATCAATCATGGGATCGGGCAGGCATTTAAAGCGATGCAGGAACACTTCCAGATCTTCGCCGCCGGCGTGCAGGAATTTGGTGACCTGCTTGTCCTGCAACAGCGCCACAAACGGCGTCCAGTCACTGATATTAAGCGGATCGATCAGGATCAGCTGGTCGCCATCAAACAGCTGAATCAGGCCGAGCTGCGGATAGTAGGTGCGGGTGCGCACGAATTCAGTATCCAGCGCCACGGCGGCGTGCTGGCGTGCTTTCTCGCACACGGCGGCCAGTTGGTCATTTTGGTCGATCAGGGTGTAATTCACGTTGTCTTTCTCGCTGCGGCAAACTACGCGCAGCGCTCCATGTTAAAAGCAATAAAAACGCCGGACTGTGCCGGCGTTAACCTGAGGAGAATGGCGCGTTACTGCCCTTCTCGCTTCGCCTCATCACGCAATTCGCGACGTAATATTTTGCCGACGTTGGTCTTCGGCAACTCGTCACGAAACTCGATAATCTTCGGCACTTTGTAGCCGGTGAGCTGGCGACGGCAATGATCCAGCACTTCTTCTTTCGTCAGTGACGGATCTTTCTTCACGATGCACACTTTTACCGCTTCGCCCGACAGATCGCTGGGAACGCCAATCGCCGCGGCTTCACGCACTTTCTCGTGCTGCATCAGCACATCTTCGATCTCGTTAGGATACACGTTAAAGCCTGACACCAGAATCATGTCTTTCTTACGATCGACGATGCGAATAAAGCCTTCGCTATCAACGGTAACAATATCACCGGTATGCAGCCAGCCATTTTTCAGCACTTCATCGGTAGCGTCGGCGCGCTGCCAGTAGCCGGTCATCACCTGCGGTCCGCGAATACACAACTCGCCCGGTTCACCTGGCGCCACATCCTTGTCTTCATCATCGACGATGCGCACATCGGTGGACGGCACCGGCAAACCGATGCTGCCGGTATGACAGGTAATGTCATACGGATTCACTGACACCAGCGGCGAACACTCGGTCAGACCGTAACCTTCCAGCAGATAGTGTCCGGTGAGTTTTTCCCAACGCTCGGCGACCGCTTTTTGCACCGCCATGCCGCCGCCGGCTGACAGGCGCAGCGTGGAGAAATCGAGCTTATTGAAATTGGCATCATTCAGCAGCGCATTGAACAAGGTGTTCACGCCAGTAATGGCGGTAAATGGGAACTTGCTGAGCTCTTTAACAAAGCCGGGAATATCGCGCGGATTAGTTATCAGCAGGTTGGTGCCGCCAAGGTCAAGGAACAACAGCCCGTTCACCGTCAGCGCGAAGATGTGATAGAGCGGCAGCGCGGTCACCACTTGCTCTTTGCCCGGACGCAGCAGCTTGCCGTAAGTAGCTTTAGTCTGTTCCAGATTGGCCTGCATATTGCGGTGCGTCAGCATCGCGCCTTTGGCCACGCCGGTGGTACCGCCGGTATATTGCAGGAAAGCGAGATCGTCATTGGTCACGGTTGGGCGTTGATAGGTCATCTGTTCGCCCTGCGACAAGGCGCTGCGGAACGGGACCGCGCCCGGCAGATGGTATTTTGGCACCAGCTTTTTCACGTATTTAACGACGAAGTTCACCAGCGTGGCTTTCACCGGCGCCAGCTGATCGCCCATACGCGTTAACATCACATGTTTGATCGGCGTTTCGGCCACCACTTTTTCCAGCGTGTGGGCAAAGTTCGAGACGATCACTATGGCGCTGGCGCCGCTATCAACGAGCTGATGCTTGAGTTCACGCGGCGTATAGAGCGGATTGACGTTGACCACCACCATGCCAGCGCGCAGTACGCCAAACAGCGCGACGGGATATTGCAGCAGATTGGGCATCATTAGCGCCACGCGATCGCCCTGCTTTAAGCCCAAACCTTGCTGCAGCCAGGCGGCAAAGGCGCGGCTTTGCTTTTCCAGCTGCCGATAGGTCATCGGCTGGCCCATATTGATGAAAGCCACCTGATCGGCGTATTGCTCTGTTGCGTGCTCGAAAAGATCGACCAGAGAAGCGTAACGATCCGCATTAATTTCCGCAGGGACATCTGCCGGATAGCGTTTGAGCCAAACCTTATTCAAAGAATCACCCCGATAATCCTGTTGCGTAGCCATCTCCGCCTCGACAATCAATGTTGTTAACAATATTTTAACTGATTGTACCAGTTTGCCTGTTTCGGCATTTTCAGGTTGCGAAGCGCATCACTAAATTTCGCGCATCGGTTGCGCGCCCAATAAAAAGGCCCGTTCGCACGCACCGCGACCGGGCCGTAAATAACACCATTAATAGCTTATTCGGTGAGGATAGTTTGTACCTGCGCCGGTTGGCCAAGGTTCATACCCCAATACGGATTGGGTCCCCAATATCCCGGACGATGGCGCGTTGGGCCATACCAGATGTAGGGATCAATCGGCTGCGGCGGCGTCATCACCTGTTGCGTCAGATGCCAGCGCTGATAGCCGCGCACATCGATCACCACAAAGTTGTAGCTGGCCTTACCGATATCGCCTTTCTCGGTGCCTTTGATGTTGCCCAGCACCGTGATGTATTGGTTATTCAAATCGACCGGATCGACAAAGCCGCGGATGTCAGCAAAGATGCGGCCAACCGAAGCTGAGCCTAAACGCGGACGCGCGCTCTCATCCAGCGGCTGGGTCGCAATTTCCACGCGCGTTAAGCCGTTAAGATTGGTGACCTTCACCACTTTCCCGCCGAAGCGTGATTCCTGACCGACAAACAGTTGCGGCGCGTTCATCACGCGCAGTAAATCTTGCTGTGGAAGCTCAGAACTTCCTTTAATTGAATCTGGCACCGAAACACAGCCGCTGAGCAGCATTGCGCAGGCTAACAGAGCGCCAGACATCCCTTTACGACTTATTGGCATAGCACTTCTCCTGTTATTTCTCTGATTAGACTGAGCACGCGAAGATAAGTTGCGCGCGGCCTAGCGTCCCGGCAACTTTTTCCATGCCACTTCATTGCGCAGATAAACCGGCTCGGCATTCTCCACCGCAACTGCTTCATCACGCTGCCAGGCGCTGAGCGCCAGCGGCAGCATATCTTCTGCTGCGGGTAACAATACCTCTGAGGCGATAAGCTGCGCGCCTGGCGAGGTGAGCAGATGCGGATAGGCTTGCCAGCCGGTGCCAACAGCCGTCCATTCGCCACCTAATGCGGCAATACGTTGCTGCGCCACGTCGGGTTTGATCACCGCTTCGGTTTCCGCGCCCTGCCATTCACCGTTTTCGTCGCGCTGATATTCAGCCCAATAGAGTTCGCCCATGCGCGCGTCGATTGCGGCCAGCACGCGCGTCGCGCCGGTCAAACGCCACGCGCCCTGCGCCATGGTCGCTAACGAGGAGACGCCAATCATCGGCAGATTCGCGCCAAGCGCCAGCCCTTGAGCAATGCCAATGCCGATACGCACACCGGTAAAACTGCCCGGTCCACGGCCAAACGCCAGCACGTCAAGCGCGGTCAGCTCCAGCTGCTGCGCCTGCAACAGCTCCTGAACCAGCGGCAGAATACGTTGGGTGTGATCGCGCGGGGCGATTTCAAAGCGGGCATCAATCTGCTGCAGATTTTGCAGCGCGGCAGAACAGGCTTCTGTCGCCGTGTCCAGGGCTAAAATTCGGGCGGACATAACAACCTCAGAGAGTCAAAATGGCGCGCATCTTATCACAGCCTGGCACAATTAGTGATCCACTGGCTGACGGACAAATTCGATGGCACGCGCAATATCGCGGGTGCGCGGCGTGGGTGGCAAACTGTTCAGGAACAGGCCGCCGTAGGGGCGAGAAACCAGGCGCTGATCGCAAATCACCAGTACGCCGCGATCTTCGGTATCACGAATTAAACGCCCCACGCCCTGTTTCAGGGTGATTACCGCATCAGGCAGTTGCACATCATTGAAGGGATCGCCGCCGCGCAGGCGACAATCTTCCATGCGGGCTTTGAGCAGCGGATCTTCCGGCGAGGTAAATGGCAGCTTGTCGATGATTACCAGCGACAGCGCATCGCCGCGTACGTCAACACCTTCCCAGAAGCTGCTGGTGGCGACCAACAGTGCGTTACCGGCTTCCAGGAACTGCTTTAGCAGCTGTCCTTTACTGGTTTCACCTTGCAGCAATACCGGCAACGTCATGGAAGCACGAAACTCAATGGCTAACTCGCGCATCATCTTGTGCGAGGTGCAGAGGAAGAAGCAGCGGCCTTTGTTGGCATCAATCAGCGGCTTCATCATGCGCGCCAGCTGGCGCGCGCCGCCGGGATGATTGGGTTCCGGCATGTTGCGCGGCACGCACAGCAGTGCTTGCTGGGTGTAATCGAACGGGCTGTCGAGGATCATCGTAGTAGCGTTATCCACGCCAAGGCGGCTGGAGAAATGGCTCATCTGCTCATTCACCGCCAGCGTGGCTGACGTGAAAATCCACGCAGCTTTGCGGTTATCCATCACTTCACGGAAGCGTTCCGCCACCGACAGCGGCGTCAGCGCCAGCGTGAAATGGCGGCTGTTGCACTCATACCAATAGCTGAAGCCGGGCTCATCAATGGCGCGCAGCCGTTTCAGGCGGGTGCGATACAGCGCCGCGCGCTCAAAAGCGGCGTCCAGCAGCGCGGAACGGCCGAGCGACAGTTTGATCACGTCGTAACAGAGTTCGAGCGCATCATCTAGCAAGGTAAACATGCGCATGATGTTGTTGTCGCTCAGCAGATCGCGCAGGTTGCCGCGAAAACCCGGTTCGCCGAGCGTCAAACGAAAATCCTGCGCGCACTGCGCCAGACGATCGGCAGATTTCTGCAGCTGCTGCACATCCCGCACTTCGGTGCGATAGGCGATGATGATGTCTTTGGCGAGGTCCTGCAGTTGACGGCTCGACAGCTGCTGACCGAAATACTGGCTGGCGATATCGGGGAGCTGATGCGCTTCATCGAAGATCATCACATCGGCCTCCGGGATCAGTTCGCCAAAGCCGCCCTCTTTCACCACCAGATCGGCAAGAAACAGATGATGGTTCACCACCACCACATCGGCGTCCATGGCTTTTTTGCGCGCTTTGACCACGAAGCAATCTTTATACAGCGGGCAATCGCTGCCGAGGCAGTTATCGTTGGTGCTGGTGACAAACGGCCAGATCGGGCTGTCTTCGGCCACGCCGTTGCAGTTGCTGACGTCGCCATCGGTGGTTTCTGACGACCAGCCGCGCACGCTGATCAAATCGCCCAGCGCCTGAACGCTGAGATCGCCGCCGGTTTGATTCTGCTGCTCAAGACGTTCGAGGCATAAATAGTTGGAGCGTCCTTTAAGCAGCGCAGTTTTGCCGCTGAACTTAAGGGCACGCGCGATGGTAGGCAGATCGCGATTATAGAGCTGATCCTGCAACGCTTTGGATCCGGTGGAAACAATGACTTTTTTCTTTGCCCGCAATGCCGGCGCCAGATAGGCATAGGTTTTACCGGTTCCGGTGCCCGCTTCTACTACCAGCTCGCCGCCTGTTTTCACCGCCTCGGTTACCGCTTTGGCCATTTGGCGCTGTGCTTCACGCGGTTTAAAGCCCGGAATTGCCTGCGCCAGTGCGCCATCAGCTGCAAAATCGTCTGCCACACTTCCTCACATCAAAAATTAAAACCACTGTAATTATGTCAGGATTCCCGGCGGGCAACCACAACAGATGACATGCGCCCCTGGGATATGGCAGGCTAGCGCAGCAAAATTAAAGGAGAACAGCATGACCATTACGCGTATTGATCCAGAGCACCGTATGTCCGAAGCCGTGGTGCATAACCAAACCGTCTATTACACCAGCGTACCGGAAAACCTGGATGAAGATGCGGAAGCGCAAACCGCCAATGCGTTGGCGGTGATTGACGCCATTCTGACGCGCGTGGGATCGGATAAGAGCAAGATCCTCGACGCCACCATTTTTCTGGTGGAGAAAAGCGATTTTCCGGCGATGAATCGCGCCTGGGATGCGTGGGTTTCGCCAGGCAATGCGCCGGTGCGTTGCACCGTGCAGGCCGGTTTGATGAACCCGAAGTATAAAGTCGAAATTAAAATCATCGCCGCGCTGTAAAATCCGTTCGGGCGTTATTCGTTGTCGTCTTCTTCATCCTCGTCGTCTTCGAACATCGCCCGAATGGCTTCACCTTTATAGGTTTGACGAATCTCCTGCGCCACCTGCGCAATCGCCTGTCCGCTCGACATACCGCCCGCCATCAATTCCTGGATGCGTTCAACCGCTTGCTGCTGTTGCTCATGGGATAACGCTGGAAGACCTGTAAACATAATTCACTCCTGGTGCATGGGGGACGCATTATTACCACGTGGAACAAACGGGTGCCAGCAACAAAAAAATATGTCAGGCTAGCGACCTGCTTGCTGAAGTGATTTGTCCCATGATGGTAAAAAGCCTCGTTCTGAAGTATACGCCCGAAACGCTGTTAGACCTTTTTGCTCCGCTAGCCCACCAACGCTGGGCGATGTTGCTGACCTCCGGCCAGGCCGATCATGCGGATAATCGCTTTGATATCCTCACCGCCGATCCGCGCGCGACGCTGACTACACGCGGTGCCAGCACTGAAATTATCTGCGGTGATGACGTCATTCACTCCGCCGCCGACCCGCTGTTGCTGGTGCAACAACAATGTGCCGCGCTGGGTGTCACGCCGGCTTTTGATGCCGGGTTACCGTTTCAGGGCGGCGCCCTCGGCCTGTTCGGTTACGATTTAGGACGACGCTTTGAAGACCTGCCGCAGCGCGCGCAGCAGGATCTCACCACGCCGGATATGGCGGTGGGCATTTATGACTGGGCGCTGATCGCCGATCACCATCTGCAAAAACTGACGCTGGTTTCGCTCACCGATGCCGGGCAGCGCTGGCACTGGCTGCAAGCACAAACCGCGCCGCCCGCCGAGCCTTTCGCCTTGACCAGCGAGTGGCAATCCAACCTCAGTTATGACCAGTATGCGCAGCGGTTCCACGCGGTGCAGGCCTATATTCAAGCCGGTGATTGTTATCAGGTGAATCTGGCACAGCGTTTTCAGGCGGGCTATCGCGGTGATGAGTGGCAGGCCTTTTTGCGTCTGACGCAGGCGAATCGCGCGCCGTTCAGCGCCTTCCTGCGTTTGCCGGATAGCGTGCTGCTGAGTTTATCGCCAGAGCGCTTCCTCGCTTTACAGCAGCAGGAGATTGAAACACGTCCGATTAAAGGCACTTTGCCGCGTCTTGCTGATGCCGAGGCCGACCGTTTGCAGGCAGAGAAGCTCGCCAACTCGCAGAAAGATCGCGCTGAGAACCTGATGATTGTCGATCTGCTGCGCAATGATATTGGCCGCGTGGCCGTGCCCGGCAGCGTCAGCGTACCGGAACTGTTCGTGGTTGAACCTTTCCCGGCGGTGCATCATCTGGTCAGCACCGTGCGTGCACGTTTGCCTGAGGCGCTGAGCGCAACCGATCTGCTGCGTGCTTGCTTCCCCGGCGGTTCTATCACCGGCGCACCGAAGATCCGCGCGATGGAGATCATCGAAGAGTTAGAGCCGCATCGCCGCAATGCGTGGTGTGGCAGCATCGGCTACATCAGCCTGTGTGGCCGTATGGATACCAGCATCACCATTCGCACGCTGATTGCGGAAAACCACCAGCTTTACTGCGCCGCCGGTGGCGGATTGGTGGCGGACAGCGACCTTGATGCCGAATATCAGGAAACCTTCCATAAGGTGAACCGTATTTTGCCCAGCCTGCGTGATGGGACCTGAAATGAATTTAACCCTTGAGCAGTTCCTCAGCCGCTTTGTCCTGCAACCGCCGCTGCATGCGCCGAAAAGTGCCATCAGCGGACGCCGTGCGGCGGTACTGGTGCCGGTGATCGACGGCGCAGAACCTGGCTTGCTGCTCACGCGTCGCTCATCACACCTGCGTAAACACGCCGGGCAAGTCGCCTTTCCCGGCGGCATGCAGGATGCCACTGATACCTCGCTGATCCACACCGCACTGCGTGAAGCGCAGGAAGAAGTGGGAATCCAGCCGGAACAGGTGCAGATCATCGGCGTTCTGCCGCCGGTGACCAGCAGCACCGGTTTCGCTGTGACGCCGGTAGTGGGCATTATTCCGGCTGATTTTGCTTTGCAGCTCAATCCGGACGAAGTGGAAAGCGCCTTTGCCATGCCGCTGGCGGAAGCATTGCGTTTGAGCCGCTACAGCGATCTCACCTTGCGCCGTGGTCATCGCCAACATCAGGTTTGGTTATCCTGGTATGAGGATTATTTTATCTGGGGCATGACCGCCGGGATTATTCGTGCGCTCGGTCAACAAATCGCCCTGCCGTAAATCACCTAATGCTTGCCAGTTAAACTGTCTTTTTGCTTCAGATCTGGTGCGGGCTCTGACACATCTGCTGCGTCACGGGCCGTCCTCGCGCCGCTAGCGCGTTGCCTTCGGCTTCCACGTCGTGCCGACGGACCGTTCGCGGATCGGCCATCCTGGCCGGCCCCGAACTGCCTCACGCATCCATGCGTGAGGCTCCTGGCCCAACGTAAAAGCCTCAGCGCTGCGAATGGCCCTTTTGCCACAGCAGACGCGCCAGCGCCTTTAGCAAATGAGCCCCTTTCATCAACATACACTGAAGCTTCAGAGCAGGCCGGGGCCGCTTTTGGGCAGGCATTCCGCAGCGCTGAACGAAGCGAGGAAGCCAGGAGAGCCCGCAGGACGCGGGCGAAAGGCGGAGCCGGGACAAGGAAGTCTCGTCTCCGCCGGTCCGTCAGGCAGACGAGCGAAGTGAAGGTACCGCGTTAGCGGCGCGAGGACCGCCGGACCAAAAGTGGCCCCGGCCAGCTCACTCTTCGTTTGCTGACCAAACAAACAATGTGCCGTAAAACCCCGTTTCGTTAGCCTTTCGCCGGGAAAACAGATCCGCTTCACAACTGTACAAACGGATAACTATTTCTGTGGTTTATAATTAGTTTATTTCATGCGAAAAGCTGCTCGTTATACGGCATGGGCGATTACTATTAGCCGCATAAACGGCTTATGCCGTGCAGAATAAGATTTGTGAGGAGTGTCACCGGTGATTAGTGTTTTTGACATGTTTAAAGTGGGCATCGGCCCATCCAGTTCACATACCGTCGGCCCGATGAAAGCGGGCAAGCAGTTTGTTGATCTGCTGGCCGAACAAGGCAAACTGCAGGACGTGACGCGCGTGGCGGTTGACGTCTATGGTTCGCTGTCGCTCACGGGCAAAGGTCACCACACTGATATCGCGATTATCATGGGCCTGGCGGGCTTCGAACCGGCCACCGTCGATATCGATGGCATTCCCGCGTTCATCAAAGATGTGGAGCAGCGCGAACGCTTGCTGTTAGCCAACGGCGCGCGCGAAGTGGATTTCCCGCGTGAAGGCGGCATGGTGTTCCGCAGCGAAAACCTGTCGCTGCATGAAAACGGCATGACGGTATTTGCCTTCGCGGGCGATCTGCTGATTCTGAGTAAAACCTACTACTCCATCGGCGGCGGTTTCATCGTCGATGAAGAGCATTTCGGCCAACCGGTGTTGAACGAAGTTTCCGTGCCGTGGCCTTTCCACTCTGCTAAAGAGCTGCTCAGCCACTGTCGGGAGAGTGGGCTGTCGCTGTCCGGTTTGGTAATGAAAAACGAACTGGCGCTGCATACTCGCGACGAGATTTACGCCTATTTTGGCAACGTGTGGCAAACCATGCAGGCCTGTATCGATCGAGGTCTGAATACCGAAGGCGTGCTGCCGGGTCCGTTGCGCGTACCTCGTCGTGCGGCTTCACTGCGCCGTTTACTGGTGTCATCCTCAAAGCACTCGAAAGATCCGATGGATGTGATCGACTGGGTGAATATGTTTGCGCTGGCAGTGAATGAAGAGAACGCGGCCGGCGGTCGTGTGGTGACGGCGCCTACTAACGGTGCCTGCGGCATCGTGCCAGCGGTGCTGGCCTATTACGATCACTTTATCGAACCCGTTACGCCCGATATCTTCATCCGGTACTTCCTCTCTTCTGGTGCGATTGGCGTGCTGTATAAAATGAACGCCTCTATTTCGGGTGCCGAAGTGGGTTGTCAGGGCGAGGTAGGCGTGGCGTGTTCCATGGCAGCCGCCGGTCTGGCGGAACTGCTGGGCGGCAGCCCGGAACAGGTGTGCGTGGCGGCGGAAATCGGCATGGAACACAATCTGGGATTAACCTGCGATCCGGTCGCCGGCCAGGTTCAGGTGCCGTGCATTGAGCGTAACGCCATCGCTTCCGTAAAGGCCATTAACTCCGCGCGCATGGCGCTGCGCCGTACCAGTGAACCACGTGTGTCGCTGGATAAAGTGATTGAGACCATGTACGAAACCGGTAAGGACATGAACGCTAAATACCGTGAAACCTCTCGCGGCGGATTAGCGATTAAGGTCCAGTGCGATTAACGCTTCGCTGGTGATTTAAACAACAGTTGGCTATTTTTATTCATCTGTAGCTACCTCCAACTGAGTAAAACAGATACATTGATTTTGAGCGCGGCCCTTTGTGGCCGCGCTTTTTTTAGTGCCGTATTTTTTATTCAGCCGCGCTAAACCTGGCCGCCTCAATGCCGATAACCTACACGTTAATTTGGCTTCAATCTTTGTTTTGCAAGGTGGTTACTGATGCTCATTCCCCAGCAATTTGTGGGTCAATTTCGCCGTAAGCGACTGCTTATTGCGTTAGTGATCGCCTCGCTGGTTCTGGTCCTGACGCTAACTTTTCGTTATATCGAAGAGAAATCGCGCATTGAGCAGCAGTCGCTGAATTTCGCCACCCGCGCGATTGAACGCTTTGATCGTATGTTCTCGCCGCTGGATGTTTCCGCCAACAACACGCTCGGTCTGGTTGGCGTACCTTGTGCGCAAGTGCGTTATCCGCTGATTGAGAAAATTGCCGCGCTGCAAACCGTGCGCACCGTGCTGCTGGTTAAGGACGACGCGCTCTACTGCTCCAGCATTTTCGGCCCGCAAAACCTCTCCTTCAGCCAAACCTATCCTGAATTAGCTATCAATAATCAGCGCATGATGTTGGCCACGGACAGTGATCTGTTGAAAGGATCGCCGGTGCTGCTGCTGTGGACGCCAAAATCGCTGGATAATCGCGAAGGTCTGCTGCAGGTCATTAATATTGAATTGATGACCAATTATCTGCTGGAGCCGCAGTTGCCGTGGGTTGAGCGCGCCATTTTCAACGTGGGTGGTCAGAGCCTTGAATACGGTAATCCGCTGATTGAACAAACTGAACCGTCTGAAGATGAAGTGGCGTACGATCAGGCATCACTGCGCTATCCGTTTAGCATCACCTTGTACGGCCCTTCTCCCGCCCGGCTGGCGCTTAACACGCTGCCTTCACAGCTGCCGCTGGCGCTAATGCTCAGCCTGCTAATGGGGTACATCGTCTGGCTGGCGACCGCCAATCGCATGAGCCTCAGTTGGCAGATCAGTTATGGCATCACCGCTAACGAATTTATGGTTTATTGCCAGCCGCTGATTAACGCCAAAAGCGGCGAGTGTGACGGCATGGAGCTGCTGCTGCGCTGGCATAACCAGCGTCAGGGCTGGATTGCGCCGGACGTGTTTATTCCGCTGGCCGAGCGGCAAAACCTGATCGCGCCGTTGACCCGCTTCGTGCTGGCGAAAGTGGTGGATGAGCTTCCCAATCTGCCGCAATGTCCGTCGTTCCACATTGCGATTAACGTTGCAGCCAGCCATTTTCGCGATCGCGCCATTGTGGAAGATCTGCAAAATATCTGGTGGCCGGCCAATCCCATGCCAAAACTGGTGGTTGAGCTGACGGAGCGTGACGCTTTGCCCATCATCGATCAATCGGTGGTGTCGCAACTGCATGAAATTGGTGTACGTCTGGCGATTGATGATTTCGGTACCGGCCACAGTTCGCTGGCTTATCTGAAAGACCTCAAACCGGATGTGCTTAAAATCGACAAGATTTTCACCGCCGCCATTGGCACCGATGCGATTAACGCGACCGTTACCGATATGGTGATCTCGCTGGCGCAGCGCCTGAATATTTCACTGGTGGCGGAAGGTGTGGAAACTGCCGAGCAGGCACACTATCTGCGTGAGCGCGGCGTCGACCATCTGCAAGGCTATTTCTACGCGCGACCTATGCCGATTGAGGATTTCCCGCAATGGCTGGAGCAGCATCAGGCGCAGCTAAGCGCATAAAAAAACGGCCACTCCTTTTGGCGTGGCCGTTATTGTTTCCTTCAGTCCGATGACTTACCCGGCGTGTTCTTCGTGGTCGAATGGCTTATCTTTGGTGACGCGCACCAGATCGATACGGTAATCGGTCGCCTCAATCACCTGGAAGTGCAGCGGCGGCAAATCAATCACTTCGCCGGGCAGCGGCAACTGGCCTTTCTGTGCAATCAACAAACCGGCTAGCGAGGCGTGATCTTCATCGGCTTTCACCAACTCGTGATGATCCAGCAGCTGTTGCAGCGAGTGTAAATCGGTCCCGCCCTTCACTAACCAACCGTCGCCATCGGCAATGATGTCTGGCGTTTCGTCTTCATCCGGGAACTCACCGGCAATCGCTTCCAGCACGTCCAGCGGCGTGATTAAGCCCTGCACCACACCAAATTCGTTGGTGACAATTACAAAGCTACCTTTAGCACGGCGCAGCACGCCCAGCAGATTGATTGGGTCCAGGGTTTCCGGAACCACTATCGCCGGCGTGTTAGCCGCAAAGGTCGCCACATCCATGCCGTGTTCCAGCGCCACCAGCAGCTCTTTGGCACGCACCACGCCGATGATTTCATCCAGCTCACCGCGACATACCGGGAACAAACTGTGTGGCGTATCCAGCAGCTGAATACGAATTTCATCCAGCGGACGCGAAACATCCACCCACGAAATGTTACCGCGCGGCGTCATGATGCTACGGATTGAACGCTGCGATAACGTCAATACGCCGTTGATCATGTAGCGCTCTTCGTCCTTAAACGCTTCCTGCGGCATCGCTTCGGTCAATGAGGTTTCTTCAGTTGTCGTCGCTTGCTTACGCTGGCGTCCGCCCATCAAACGCAGAATCGCTTCGGCGGTGCGTTCACGCATCGGGCGATGTTCCTGATGCTTGATAAAGTTACGGCGCGCAATCTGGTTAAACAGCTCGATGATGATCGAGAAGCCGATCGCGGCGTACAGGTAACCTTTGGGAATGTGGAAACCAAAGCCTTCGGCCACCAGCGACAAACCAATCATCAGCAGGAAGCTCAGACACAGCACCACCACCGTTGGGTGTTCATTCACAAAACGCGTCAGCGGTTTCGAGGCCAGCAGCATGACGCCCATGGCGATCACCACGGCGGTCATCATCACCGGCAGATGGTTTACCATACCAACCGCAGTAATCACCGCGTCGAGTGAGAACACCGCATCCAGCACCACAATCTGAATCACCACCGCCCAGAAACTGGCGTAGCTCTTATTGCCCTGATGTTCGAGCCCGCGGTTCTCGAGCCGCTCATGCAGTTCCATGGTTCCCTTGAATAACAGGAATAAACCACCGAACAACAGAATTAAATCTCGTCCGGAAAAGCTGAAATCGCCTACGCTGAATAAGGGCCGCGTCAGCGTCACGATCCAGGAGATCAGCGACAGCAAGCCAAGACGCATCACCAGGGCGAGCGACAATCCGATTAGACGGGCTTTATCGCGCTGCTTCGGCGGCAATTTGTCCGCGAGGATGGCGATAAAAACCAGGTTATCAATGCCGAGAACAATTTCCAGCACAATCAGCGTGAGCAAACCCGCCCAAATTGAGGGGTCGAAGAGAAATTCCATCAATGACTCCTTACCGGACGTGAAGGCGCACGAAATTGAGTCTGCACCAGAGGGCGAGACGAGAGATCGTTACAGGCGGTGATAACGCTGAAGAGCGTGGAAGCGGGCGCGGAAAAGCGCTGAGAACATGTTGAGCGACGTCGGTGACGGTCCATAAAGGTGAGCTGAAGCCCGGTACTCCTGAATAAAAAACAGAACGCTAATGTATCAGTTACATCAACGACGTCAAAAAAATTTATTACATTTACAAATATCTACGTTAACGCAGGAATATCGAACAAAAGTGCACATTAGCACCGTTACGCGCGAAATAGCTGACAAACATCACATAATTTATTTTTTCGATCACTAAAATAAATCGCGACCTTATCGCTGTGCAGCGGATTGTTGCGTTTTATTTATTGATGCTTTTTCTCTATCACATCATCAACGATCCACCTGAAACACTAACGGTAATATTCAATGATTCCCGGCAATGCCAGAGAATCTCTCACGCGAACGGAGGTAGCAAGTGACCATTGCTATTGTAATTGGTACACATGGCTGGGCGGCAGAACAGTTGCTTAAAACAGCAGAGATGCTGTTGGGTGAGCAGGAAAATGTCGGATGGATTGATTTCGTTCCCGGCGAAAATGCAGAAACGCTAATCGAAAAGTATCAGGCACGGCTGGCCGATCTCGATACGTCAAAGGGCGTGTTGTTCCTGGTCGATACCTGGGGTGGCAGTCCATTTAATGCGGCCAGCCGCATTGTAGTGGATAAGGATGACTATGATGTCATCGCTGGCGTCAACATTCCGATGCTGGTTGAAACCTTGATGGGACGTGATGACAACCCATCGCTGGAAGAACTGATTCACATCGCGGTAGAGGCCGGTCGTGAAGGCGTTAAAGCCCTCAAAACTGAAACGCCAGCGCAAGCCGCAGCTGCGCCTGCTACGGTTGCAGCGAAAGCGCCTGCTCAGCCGCAAAAACCAATGGCTGCAGGCGATCACATGAAAATCGGCCTGGCGCGTATTGATGATCGTTTGATTCACGGGCAAGTGGCCACGCGCTGGACCAAAGAGACCAACGTTACCCGCATCATCGTGGTATCTGATGAAGTGGCGAACGACCATGTGCGCAAAACGCTGCTGACGCAGGTGGCCCCGCCAGGCGTTACCGCGCACGTGGTGGATATCGATAAGATGGTTCGCGTGTGGAACAACCCGAAATATGGCAATGACAAGGTGATGCTGCTGTTCACCAATCCCACCGATGTGGTGAGGATTGTCGAGCAAGGCGTGGACATTAAGTCGGTCAACATTGGCGGCATGGCGTTCCGTCAGGGCAAAACGCAGGTGAACAACGCGGTATCGGTGGATGAAAAAGATATCACGGCGTTCCGCAAACTTAATGAGCGCGGTATTGAACTGGAAGTACGTAAAGTGTCCAGCGATCAGCGACTGAAAATGATGGACCTGATCGCCAAGGTCAATCCGTAGTTCGCCCTTTGCCTGCATACGTGGGCGAATTTTAGAGACCTTGCAGAGGAGAAATGCAATGGAGATAACCACGCTACAAATCATTTTGATATTTATTGTGGCCTGTATTGCCGGGATGGGATCGATTCTTGATGAGTTCCAGTTCCACCGTCCGCTGGTGGCTTGTACCTTAATTGGTGCGGTCCTCGGTGATATGAAAACCGGTATCATCATCGGCGGTACGCTGGAGATGATTGCACTGGGCTGGATGAACATCGGTGCGGCCGTTGCACCGGATGCGGCGCTGGCTTCGATTATCTCAACCATTCTGGTTATTGCCGGTGGTCAAAGCGTGGGCGCCGGTATCGCACTGGCGATTCCGCTGGCTGCGGCCGGTCAGGTTCTGACCATCATCGTGCGTACCATCACCGTAGCCTTCCAGCACGCCGCCGATAAGGCAGCCGAGAAAGGTAACCTGACGGCCATCAGCTGGATCCACGTATCCGCGCTGGTGCTGCAGGCGATGCGTATTGCCATCCCAGCACTGATCGTGGCGATTTCTGTCGGTACTCACGTGGTTCAGGAACTGCTGAACTCAATTCCAGACGTGGTCACCAACGGCCTGAACATCGCCGGCGGCATGATCGTGGTGGTGGGTTACGCGATGGTCATCAACATGATGCGCGCGGGCTACCTGATGCCGTTCTTCTACCTTGGCTTCGTTACTGCAGCCTTCACCAACTTCAACCTGGTTGCGCTTGGCGTGATTGGCGTGGTGATGGCGGTGCTGTATATCCAGCTGGCACCGAAATATAACCGCGTTGCAGGTGCTGCAACCAGCGGTCCTGCAAACAATGACCTCGATAACGAACTCGACTAGGAACAGGTGAAATCATGGTTGATACAACTAACACTCCAAAGAAACTCACCCCCGGCGATGTCCGCGGTGTGTTCCTGCGCTCTAACCTGTTTCAGGGTTCGTGGAACTTTGAACGTATGCAGGCGCTGGGTTTTTGCTACTCAATGGTGCCGGTGATTCGTCGCCTCTATCCAGAAAACAACGACGAACGTAAACAGGCGATTAAACGTCACCTCGAGTTCTTCAACACCCATCCTTACGTAGCGGCGCCGGTGCTGGGCGTCACCATGGCGATGGAAGAGCAGCGTGCCAACGGCGCGCCGATTGATGATGCAGCGATTAACGGCATCAAAGTGGGTCTGATGGGTCCGCTGGCTGGTGTGGGCGACCCGATTTTCTGGGGTACCGTGCGTCCGGTGTTTGCTGCGCTGGGTGCCGGTATCGCGATGAGCGGTAGCCTGCTGGGTCCATTGCTGTTCTTCATCCTGTTTAACGCCGTGCGTCTGTTGACGCGTTATTACGGTGTGGCGTATGGCTACCGTAAAGGCGTGGATATTGTCAGCGATATGGGCGGCGGTTTCCTGCAGAAACTGACGGAGGGCGCGTCGATTCTCGGCCTCTTTGTCATGGGGGCCTTGGTTAACAAGTGGACGCATGTGAATGTGCCGCTGGTGGTGTCACGCATCACCGACCAGACCGGTAAAACCACGGTTACTACGGTGCAATCTATCCTCGATCAGCTGATGCCAGGCCTGATTCCACTGCTGCTAACCTTTGGCTGTATGTGGCTGCTGCGTCGTAAGGTGAATGCGTTGTGGATTATCGTCGGCTTCTTCGCCCTCGGTATCTTCGGTTACTGGATCGGCCTGCTCGGTCTGTAATCACCCCGCCGGGAGCCCTGCTCCCGGCTATTATTGAGCGGCATTATCTGAGCGCCCACGTTGAGATAATTTCGCTTGAGGAAGAACACCTAATGTCACTGACTGACGCCCTGATCGCCCTGCTGATTGCAGGCTTCATTCTGTTCGCCATCTATGATGAAGCGATCCTGCCGCGCCGCAATGGCCCTACAAAACTGCGCGTCGCACTGCGCCGTCGCCATAAAATCGATAGCGCCATTTTCGTGGTGCTGCTGCTGATTCTGCTGTGGAACAACATAGATAAACATGGCACACAACTCACCACCAATTTGCTGATGGTGCTGTGCTTTATGGCGATTTGGCTATTCTGGGTGCGCAGCCCGAAGCTGTTGATGAAGGAAAATGGACTGTTTTTTGGCAGCGTGTGGATCGACTACGGTCGCATTCAGAGTATGAATCTGTCAGAGGATGGCATTCTGGTGATGCAGCTGGAGCAGCGCCGCCTGCTGATTGCTGTCAAACAGCTTGATGACCTGGAACGGATCTACAATACGCTGGTGGAAGCGCGTTAATCGCGCTGCCATAACGTCAGCATAAAGTCGGCATCACAGTTAAACTCGCTGGATGCCGCCAGGTTCTGCCACACTTCTTCGCGCGCACGCCAGGCAAATGGCGTCATCTGCAATAAGCTCACCGCCTCACTTCCGCTCAACGTCATGCTGTAATGCAGGTTTTGTTGATCGACCTGCCTGAAGCCGGCATACACTTTCTCTTCCGCCGCGTGCAGCTGCACTTCGCGATAAATCAGTGCCTTGAACTGCTGCAAGTGATGCGGTCCCGGCGTCACCGTTAGTAGGTAACCCCCCGCTTTGATCGCGCGGCTCAGCTCATCTTCATTGCAGGGCGCATAGATGCGCACCACGCCATCCAGAGAAGCATCAGCAAAAGGTAAACGCTGGCTGGACGCCACGCAGAATTTCACCGCACGATAGCGTTTAGCTGCCATGCGAATCGCTGCTTTCGCCACATCCAGACCAAAGAGTTGCGCCTGCGGTAACGCATCGGCCATCGCCGCAGTGTAATAACCTTCCCCGCATCCGAGATCTAACAGCTGTGTATCTTGCTCACCCAGATGCTGCGCGAGGATCCCGGCGACAGCCGCGCGCAACGGCTGATAGTGTCCGGCATCGAGGAAGGCGCGTCGTGCCTGCAGCATCTCGGCGCTATCGCCCGGTTCACGCGAACCTTTGTGCTGCACCGGCAGTAAATTGACGTACCCTTCTTTCGCCTGATCAAACTGATGACCTGCATCACAGCGGAAGCTATTCGCCTGCTGCAATAAAGGCTGATGACAAAGTGGGCAAATCAAAGACATAGACAACTCCGGGTTAGCAATTCGCGGCGCAGTTTACCCTGATCATCTGGCTACAGAAAGGATAAAAGAAAAAGCCCCGTTCAGTGAACGGGGCTTTAGGATTCGTTTCAGTGGTGCATGGCACCGAGCCTGAGGGCGAAATCAGATTGGGGTAACGTTGACCGCAGCAGGACCTTTCTGGCCATCCTGGATTTCGAACTCAACGCTTTGGCCTTCGGCCAGAGTTTTAAAACCATTGCCCTGGATTGCAGAGAAGTGTACGAATACATCTTTGCTACCATCAGCAGGAGTAATAAAACCAAAACCTTTAGACTCGTTGAACCACTTAACCTGACCTTTAATCTTTGCCATTTCGCAAATTTCCTTTCAATGATTATATTGCCCGCAGGCAGACTTACAGATAAACCAGAGACATTACTGAATGAGGCACTAATTTAAGGTTCGGCAAGGAAGCGGTATTCAACGTCAACGTCTTTACTCGTAACTTCTTTACTGAAGATGCCATACATAAACAGAACTGTACCTCGTTTGACCTACGATTTGTTATCACATATCCGTAAATTAATGGCAAGCCATTTTTAAACGGTGATCGACGTGACGCACATAATTAGTTAATTGGCGCGGCACTTCATCAATCAACATATTGACACCCAGCGCGGAAGGTGCGCAAAAAAGGGTTATCAGTCAGTATAGTTAGCGTCAAATTGCCGCTTAGTCAAGCGCAGCGGTAATGTCTATATTGGTACAATTTTAGGGGTTAACTGTACGACAAAAATATTGCACTAATATGGCATCAATAAGATATTCCACTGAAAACTTCGCTCGCCACACAACAACTGCGCGCCGTTCAAATCTTGTACAAATAGTTATCCCAAGTATAAGTTATTAATTGCTTTGCACCAAAATCAGGAGAAACCAATAATATACGCCCCATATAAACGCATTAACAGTAGGTGGCATTTATCTCAATTTTAACTATCTACCCAACAATTAAATGTTAAAAAGAACATTGAAGAGCTTGATTTAACAAAAACTCCTTAGGATAAATCTTAGTTGATATTCTTTCTGGCAGGGATGGTTGCTATTCATACCTGGCTTAGAAGGGAATTTACTAAAAGTCATTATCCCGCCACGCACCATTTCAGTGCGCAGCGGTGCCATAATGGCGATTATTTCACCCCTTTTAACGGCTTAACGTTCCGGGATCATCCGAATAAAATCGCGTTTTTCATCCGCGTCTTCATCCGCTGGTGGTTTTGCTGTGGATGACTGTGCGTCAACCAGACGGCGCAGGAGCGCATTCTGTTTCTTTTGCTCTTCGATGACGGCTTCCAGCAAACGGATCTGCTCACTGGCGCGCACGCTAGCCCGGTTGACAAAGAACCAGACAATAAAGGCCACAAGAATGATGATGGCCAGAACGCCATAGTTAAACAGCGGGCTGGTGTTTGCGGCTAATTCGTTCATAACTGCCTCTATAGTCAAAAATCAAACATCTACTCCGCCGCTGATTCTACTCGCTGCCGACGCAAAAGATAATGGGTAGCGACGGAAAGCAGATTATCCCGCCTGCCCTCTCTTTCAGTTATCTCTGATCGATTCGATGGCTAAAGCGCGGCATGCTGCTACAGTAGATTCGCAGCAACGTTGGACGCGCTGCGTTGTGTACCACAAGGAGATAAGATGAAACTACTTATTCGGACGATTATGCTGGTGGCATTAATTTGGTTAGCGATGCTGCTGACCGGCTATGGCGTACTCACCGGCAGCAATAAGAATGCGGCGGGACTTGGGCTGCAATGCAGCTATCTGACCGCACGCGGAATGATCACGGCACAGTATCTGCATACAGACAGCGGTATCGTCGGCGTAACGGATTGTCCACTGCTGAAGAAAAGTGGCGAAGTGGTCGACAATTAAGCGTTGAAACGGGCTGGCAACAGCCCGTTTTTCATTTCAGAAAGGATAGTCGTGGTAGCCCATTTGTTCAGACAGATTGCGCGCCGCACGATGCAGCATCGCCACATACTCATTTTTGGCTTCTTCAGAAAAACGAATGGTGGGGAACGAGATGCTTAGCCCCGCAATCACCACGCCAAAACGGTCAAATACCGGCACCGCGATGCAACGTAAGCCCTCTTCCTGCTCTTCATTATCTTCGCCAAATCCCTGTACTTTTACCTGATCCAACACCGCTAGCAACGCTTCTGCAGTGACAATGGTTTTCGCGGTACTGCGGCGGAATTCCACTTCGCTCAGAATCTCCTGCACTTCAGCGCGATCGCGCCATGCCAGCAGCACTTTACCAATCGCGGTGGTGTGCAGTGGATTGCGGCGGCCGATGCGCGAATACATACGCAGGTTATAAAGAGAATCGATTTTATGGATGTAGACGATGCTGTCTTCTTCCAGTGCGCCGAGGTGAATGGTTTCTTTAGTCAGACGCGACAGCTCACGCATCTCAATATCGGCGCTACGAATCAGATCGACGTTCTGTAACGCTTTGGCACCGAGTTCGAATAGCTTGAGCGTCAGCGAGTATTTCTCACTTTCTCCTTCCTGCGCCACATAGCCAAGCGATTTCATGGTCTGTAAAAAGCGATAAACGGTACTTTTTGACATCATCACGCGTTGGGACAGTTCGGTGATGCCGTGATCGCGCTCTTCGCCCAGCGCCTGCAGAATGCCAAACACTTTCATCACTGATGAAACCGAGTCTGGCTGTTTATCATTATCACTGCTCGCCATGGCGCGTATCCTTTTTGACAGTGTTTCAAAAAAAACGGAACAGAAGCGCCAGTATATGCGTTTCAGCCTGATGGCGGCAACGACTGACGCTAAGTGACACATCCACACGTAATTTTATGTCAATGAATGCGGTGCTTTTCGGCAGCGAATTGATTAGCATGATGATATTCACTCTCTTTACTTACTTTACTTATGCCTTCTACTGTTGCCCAGGATGGATTACCCCTTCCACAGCGCTATGGCGCGATCATCACCATTGCGCTCGGTATTATGATGGCGGTGCTGGATGGAGCTATCGCCAACGTGGCCTTGCCAACCATTGCGCGTGAATTAAATGCCAGCCCAGCCGAATCGATCTGGATTGTTAACGCCTACCAAATCGCCATCGTTATTTCGCTGCTGTCGCTGTCGTTTCTCGGCGATATGCTCGGCTACCGCCGCGTCTATCAGGTTGGACTCGCGCTGTTTATCGCTACCTCACTGTTTTGCGCCCTCTCCTCAACGTTGAATACGCTGACCTTGGCGCGTGTGCTGCAAGGCTTCGGTGGTGCTGCATTGATGAGCGTGAACACGGCGCTGATCCGCATCATCTATCCGCAGCGCTTCCTCGGGCGCGGTATGGCGATCAATTCGCTGATTGTTGCGGTCTCCAGCGCGGCCGGTCCAACCGTAGCGGCGGCGATCCTGTCTGTTGCCAGCTGGAAATGGCTGTTTCTGATCAACATTCCACTCGGCATCGTTGCGCTGTGGCTGGCGTTGCGTTTCCTGCCAGATAACACCCAGAAAGCCAAACAACAGAAATTCGACGTGCCAAGCGCGGTGATGAATGCGCTGTTCTTTGGCCTGCTCATATCTGCACTGAGCGGTTTCTCGCAGGGACAAAACGGCTGGCTGATTGTGGCCGAATTGGTGGCATTGGTGTTGGTGGGCATTGTTTTCGTTCGTCGCCAGTTAGCGATGCCGGTGCCATTGCTGCCGGTGGACTTGCTGCGCATTCCGATCTTTTCGCTGTCGATAGGCACCTCAATTTGCTCGTTCTGCGCGCAGATGCTGGCGATGGTGGCGTTGCCGTTCTTCCTGCAAAACGTGCTGGGCCGGGATGAAGTGGCAACCGGCTTGCTGCTCACGCCGTGGCCGCTGGCAACCATGGTGATGGCACCCATTGCAGGTCGCCTGATCGAGAAGTTCCATGCCGGATTATTAGGCGGATTGGGATTAGCGATGTTCGCTGCCGGTCTGTTCCTGCTGGCGCTTTTACCGACGCAGCCAACTGACGTGGATATCATCTGGCGCATGATGCTGTGCGGTGCCGGTTTCGGCCTGTTCCAGTCGCCTAACAATCACACCATCATCACCGCAGCACCGCGTAACCGCAGCGGTGGTGCCAGCGGAATGCTGGGTACCGCGCGTCTGGTGGGACAAAGCAGCGGCGCGGCGCTAGTGGCGCTAATGTTTAATCTGTTCAACGACAGCGGCACACACGCCTCACTGCTGTTAGCGGGTAGCTTTGCCAGCGTCGCTGCCTTGGTGAGCCTGGCGCGCATGACGCAGTCGCGGCAGGCTGCTGAGTCATAGAAACAGCAAGGGCGCCATCTGGCGCCCTTTTTTCTTCTATTACCGACTACTTCAGGTATTCGCCGCTACGCAGCGCTTCGATACGTTTATCGAGCGGCGGATGCGACATGAACAGCTCGCTCAACGATTTGTTTTTACCGTTGATGCAGAATGCCATCATGCTGCTTGGCTCCTGCGGCTCGTAACTGGTTTTCAGACGCTGCAGTGCGGCAATCATCTTCTCGCGTCCAACCAGTTTGGCAGAACCCGCATCGGCGTGGAATTCACGGTGACGTGAGAACCACATGGTGATGATGCTGGCGAGGAAGCCGAACAGCAGTTCTAACACCATCGAGACCGCGAAATACACCATCGGATTTCCGTTGCTGCTCTCTTCACCGTCGCGGTTACCCGACAGGAAGCCGGAAGCGATCTGCGCCAAAATTCGCGAGATGAAGATCACAAAGGTGTTCACCACACCCTGAATCAGCGTCATGGTGATCATGTCACCATTGGCGATATGGGCGATTTCGTGCGCCAGCACCGCTTCAGCTTCATCACGGCTCATGTTTTGCAACAGGCCGGTGGAAACAGCGACCAGCGACGCGTCTCGGCGTGCGCCTGTCGCAAAGGCGTTAATGTCGGGCGCGTGATAAATCGCCACCTGCGGCATCGCAATGCCAGCCTGTTGTGCCTGGCGGCCGACGGTATCCATCAGCCAGCGTTCCGTCTCATTACGCGGTTGTTCAATGACTTCACCGCCAACGGAACGTAGCGCCATCCATTTAGACATCAGCAGTGAAACAAACGCACCGCCGAAGCCAAACAGACCTGCCATAATCATCAGACCCATAACACTGCTTGACTGGATTCCTGTCAGACTCAAAATCAGTCCGAATACCAACATCACCGCCAGGTTGGTGAGCAGGAAAAGAGCAATACGCATCATAAACGTTAATCTTCCTCTGTTGTGCACGCGCATATGCGCGGATATCTATCCTATGGTCATCGCCGCGCATTTCAAGCAACCTTAATCTTTAAGTGCCTAAAAAGACATAACTTTACATTAGGCAGTGAAGTGCGCAAATCGCTGCATCAGCGGCGCTTAACAACGATTTTAGCGTAAAAAAAAGCACCGCCGAAGCGGTGCTATTTCACAAGCCAGACGGTTACTTCGCGCTTGCGGCAGCAGGCTGAGATTTCTCCAGCTGCGCCATATCGTTAGCGATTTTCACCGTTTCATCCAGATACGGATCCGGCTCTTTATAGTCTTTCGGCAGATCTTCGATGCTCTTCAGCGGCGCTTTACCTTCCGCCTGATAGCGCGCGTTGATGCGCTCCAGACGCAGTGCATCATCTTCACGGTTCTCTTTCTCACGCTGGGCAAGATTGAGCGACACGATATTACGCTTGTCTTTCATCGCATCGAAACGCGCAATATCTTTCATGATGTACTGGAACTCGCGATCTTTAGCGATGCGATCACCGTGCTCTTTGGTCAGCTGCGGTACCAGCGGCGCGATATCGCCGGTTTTGGTGTAGCTTGCCGCATTCACACTGTCCCAAGGCAGCGCGTTGTCCTCGAACTTCTCGCCGGTTTCTGCCGCTTCAACGCCGGTTGGCATCAGCAGATCTGGCGTTACGCCTTTACGCTGGGTGCTGCCACCGTTAATGCGGTAGAACTTCTGAATGGTGTACTGTACAGAACCCAGCGCTGGCCACTCTGGACGCAGCATCTGATCGTAGATACGGTTCAGCGAACGATACTGTTGCACGGTGCCTTTACCGAAGGTCGGCTCACCGACAATCAGCGCACGGCCGTAATCCTGCATCGCCGCAGCGAAGATCTCAGAAGCCGAAGCACTGAAGCGATCGACCAGCACCACCAACGGACCTTTGTAATAGACGATGCCGTCGTTATCGCTGTCTTCACGCACGCGGCCATTGTTATCACGCACCTGCACCACCGGACCGCTTGGAATAAACAGGCCCGAGAGTGAAACGGCTTCGGTCAAGGCACCACCGCCGTTGGTACGCAGATCGATCACCACGCTGTCGACGTTTTGCTTCTGCAGCTTCTGCAGCTGCACCTTCACATCGTCAGTCAGACCAACGTAGAAGCCAGGAATGTCGAGCACGCCAACTTTCTGTTTGCCGACGTTATGCACGGAGCCTTTTACCGCGCGATCTTCCAGACGGATTTTTTCACGCGTCAGCGTCACGGTGCGGGTTTTGGTGCCCTTGCCAGCAGGCAGGATTTCCAGGCGTACTTTGCTGCCTTTCGGTCCTTTGATTTTTGAAACCACATCATCCAGACGCCAGCCAATCACATCTTCCATGGGTTTGCCCGGCTGAGCGACACCGACAATGCGGTCGCCCACGCTGATCGCTTTACTCTTCGCCGCCGGACCGCCTGCGACCATCGAGTTGATCACCGTGTAATCGTCATCCATCTGCAGCACTGCGCCGATACCTTCCAGCGACAGGCTCATTTCAGTGTTGAATTGCTCGGTGTTGCGCGGCGAAAGATAGTTAGTGTGCGGGTCGATTTCATGCGCGAACGCGGTCATCGCCAGCTGGAACACATCTTCACTGTTGCTTTGCGCCAGACGACGGATGGCAAAGTTGTAACGCTTGGTCAGCGTTTCGCGGATCTCTTTCTCATCTTTACCGGCCAGTTTCAGGCTCAGTTCGTCATATTTAACTTTGGCATCCCACAGCGCGTTGAGCTCATCGACGCTCTTTGGCCATGGCGATTTTGCCCGGTCAATGTCAATGGTGTCATTGCCGGTGAAATTCATTGGGCGATTCAGCACGCTCAGCGCATATTGATAGCGCTCAAAGCGGCGTTTCTGCGCCAGATTGTAGAGATCGTAAAACACATCCAGCTTACCGCTGCGGAACTCATCACCCACGGTAGTTTTCTTATCGGCGAACTGCGCGATATCCGATGCCAGCAATACGTTATGGCTGTAGTCGAGCAGATTCAGGTAGCGATCAAAAATTTTCGCGGAGAAGTCCTGATTCAAATCGAACTGACGATAGTGAGAGCGGGTGAAACGCGAGGTAACGCGTTCGCTGACGGTGGGATGCTGTGGCTCTTCGTGTAGCTGGGGAATCTGGTCGGCGCGGGTAATATTATCTGCACCAAAGGTGGGGCCTGCTAAAAGCAGGCCCGCGATCATACCGATCTTTAAAATGTTGTTCATGCCAGGGTCAGCCTCCGTTTCAGAACTGCAAATGTTCTGCGCGCACAATCATAGCCATGCCGGAAGCGAGCTGAACCCGAACGCCATCTTTAGTAATTTCAAGAATGGTAGCGTCCATTGCACCTTTGCCTGCAGTCACTTTGATGTTCTGGCCGGGCTGCAACGTTGAGGTATCAGTGACAGGTTTGGCCCGCGGTGGCTGCGGTGCGGCTGCACGCTCAGTCGCGGCCGCACGCGGCGCCTGAGGACGTGGCTTACGCGCGGCATCACCTTCGGCAGCTTTACGCGGAGCAGGCTTGCGCGGACGACGTTCAGCGGTCTCTTCACCGGCTTCACGCTTCTTCGCTTTCTGCTGATCGCGCTGCGCCTGAACGCGGGCTTTCGCTTCTTCCAGTTGCTTGCGCGCATGTTCTACGTGTTGCTCATCCAGCACGCCACAGGCGTTGCCATCGAGATCGACACGAATGGCACCCGCTTTGATGCCATAAAGATAACGCCAGCTAGAGGTATAAAGACGTAAGGCAGAACGCAGTTGCGTCTTGCTCAGGCTCAGTTCGCCTTGAACACGCTCGACCAGATCTTGAAAAATGCCGATTTTGAGCGGACGCGCCTCGCCTTCGGCGCTAAAGCATTGCGGAAAACGTTCCGCCAAAAAGGCGATGACTTCTTTACTGCTATTCAACTTAGGTTGATTTTCCATGAAATTTCCTGATTACAACGGATTTGCCGACCAGAGCAGGCATGAACAGGCGACATTATAATGACAACATCGCCAAATGCTATGTGATCCAGTCGATTAGCTGTGCGTCAGCTGAATAAATTTTACGATGTCGCTGCCCGCCAGCACTTCACAAAGCCCGTCGGTAAGGGCCATCAGCCCCTCTTCGTCCTCGCTATCGAAGCGAGAATAAACCGTACTATCAATGTCTAAAACACCCACGAGGGTGCCATTTACTTTCAGAGGAATCACGATTTCGGCATTACTGGCGGCGTCACACGCGATATGGCCAGGGAACGCGTGCACGTCTTCCACCAATTGCACTTTGTCCTCGGCTACCGCGGTTCCACACACGCCTTTGCCAACCGGAATACGTACGCAGGCGATTTTGCCCTGGAACGGGCCCAGCACCAGCGTGTTCGGTTCCGTCAGTAAATAGAATCCAGCCCAGTTCACGCCTTCCAGGCGTTCGAAAAGCAGTGCACTGCAATTGCCGAGCGCGGCCAGGAACGAGGTTTCACCCGCCAACAGGGCGCGGACATCGCGATTCAAATCCTCGTAAAAAGCTTTTTTGTTCATTGTTCAACCATAACTCGTCACTGGGGTGACCTTGTTGTCACTCAGTTGTTAAAATAAGCACTAATAATCCAGGCGCAGAAGGTGAATCATTCTGTTAGTTACTATACCCTTAGCAGTCGGTGGATAAGCGTATTCTGGTACCACCGAATATTGCAGGCAACTTTGCGCTACTCAGCATGCCGGTAACCGTAACGAACGATGGGCACTTGCGTCACCTATGAAAATTCACGCTATCAGCCAGACGTTGCCCCACGCACGTTATCAGCGTTGTCCGCAATGCGATACCCTTTTTTCCTTACCGGATGTGAAATCGCATCAGACAGCCTATTGCCCGCGCTGCCATGCACAAATTCAGAGCGGTCGTGACTGGTCGATGACGCGACTCACCGCCATGGCGGTGGTCATGATCGTGCTGATGCCATTCGCCTTTAGCTTGCCGTTGGTTGATATTCGCCTACTGGGCATGCGTATTAACGCCAGCCTGCTGGAGGGCGTAATCCAAATGACACAGCAAGGCAACATCCTCACCGCTTCAATGGTGGCGTTTTGCACCATTGGCGCGCCGGTTACGCTGGTCATCGGCATTCTCTATTTGTGGGTGGGCAACGCGCTCGGAATGAACCTGCGCCCGGTCCTGCTGATGATGGACAAGCTCAAAGAGTGGGTGATGCTGGATATCTATCTGGTCGGCGTGGCGGTGGCATCGATCAAAGTGCAGGATTACGCCTCACTGGAAGTGGGCTACGGTTTAGTGGCCTATATTGCGCTGACGGTGCTGAGCCTGCTGACGCTGATCCACCTGAACGTCGAGCAACTGTGGGAACACTATTATCCGCAAGCGATGCCCACCTCCCCGCCTGAAGAGTGGCAAGTGTGCCTGAATTGCCATCAAACCGGTGTAGCCGATGAGCGTGGGCGCTGCACGCGTTGCCACACGCCGCTTGACTACCGCCGACGCCACAGTTTGCAGAAATCCTGGGCAGCGCTCATCGCCTCGATTGTGCTGCTGATCCCCGCCAATTTGCTGCCGATTTCGGTGGTCTACGTTAATGGCGCACGCCGTGAAGACACCATCTTCTCCGGCATTCTGGGACTGGCATCGGGCAATATACCGGTAGCCGCGGTGGTGTTTATCGCCAGCATTCTGGTGCCCTTTACCAAAGTGTTAGTGATGTTGACTCTGTTACTCAGCATTCACTTTAAATGCGAACAGGGCTTAAAAACCCGCATTCGCCTGCTGCGCGCCGTCACCTGGGTGGGCCGCTGGTCGATGCTGGATCTGTTCGTCATTGCTGTAACCATGTCGCTGGTCAATCGTGATCAGCTGCTGGCTTTCACCATGGGACCGGCCGCCTTCTATTTTGGTGCCGCCGTTGTCCTGACCATTATGGCTGTAGAGTGGCTTGATAGCCGCCTGATCTGGGATGCACATGCAACAGGAAACGCCGACTACACCGACTAGCGCCAATCTGCGCAACAAGCGCAAGATTTCGCCATTCTGGTTATTGCCCATCATCGCCCTGCTGATTGCTGGCTGGCTGCTATGGACCAACTATCAGGAACGCGGTACGACGATCACCATTAACTTCCAGACTGCCGACGGGATTGTGCCAGGCCGTACGCCGATTCGTTATCAGGGCGTGGAAGTGGGCACGGTGCAAGGCATTGTGCTGAGTGATGACTATCGCAGCATCCAGATTAAAGCCAGCATCAAAAGCGACATGCGCGATGCACTGCGTGAAGACACTCAGTTCTGGCTGGTGACGCCGAAAGCGTCATTGGCGGGCGTCTCCGGGCTTGATGCGCTGGTCGGCGGTAACTACATCGGCATGATGCCGGGTAAAGGTAAAGAGAGCGATCACTTCACCGCACTCGATACCCAACCTAAGTATCGCGTTAATACCGGCGAACTGCTTATCCACCTGCGCGCGCCCGACCTCGGCTCGCTCAACACCGGTTCGCTGGTTTATTACCGCAAAATTCCGGTGGGTCGCGTTTACGATTACAGCCTCAACAACAGCACCGACGGCGTCACCATTGATGTGCTGATTGAGCGCCGCTTTATCAATCTGGTGAAAAAGCAGAGCCGCTTCTGGAATGTTTCCGGCGTTGATGCAGATGTCAGCCTGAGCGGTGCCAAAGTGAAGCTGGAAAGCCTGGCCGCGTTAGTGAATGGCGCAATTGCCTTCGATTCACCTAATGACGGCGAGCAAGCTCAGGTGGATGCCAACTACCAGCTCTATCCGGATTTGGCGCGCAGTCAGCGCGGCGTGCAAGTGAAACTGAACCTGCCGAGCGGCGATAACCTGAAAGCCGATAGCACACCGCTGATGTATCAGGGACTGGAAGTCGGCACCTTAACCAAACTCAACCTGCTGGATGGCGGCAAAGTCACCGGCGAGCTGACGGTTGATCCTTCAGTAACCGGTTTGATGCGCAGCGGGACGCGCATTGAAATGCGCACGCCGAAGATCAGCCTGACCGACACCAATCTCAGCAGCCTGTTAACCGGTAATACTTTTGAACTGGTGCCAGGCGAAGGCGAACCGCAGGATCACTTTACCGTGTTGCCAGCCAGCGAAACATTGCTGCAGAAACCTGACGTGCTGACGGTAAAACTCAGCGCGCCGGAAACCTACGGTATCGATGCCGGCCAGCCGGTGATGTTGTATGGCATGAAAATCGGTCAGGTGATTTCACGCACGCTGGATGAAAATGGCATCAGCTTTGTGGCGGCCATCAATCCGGAGCACCGTAATCTGGTGCACGCTGACAGCAAGTTTGTGGTGAGTAGCCGCCTTGATGTGAAGTTTGGACTCGACGGGATGAAAGTGCTGGGTGCCAGCGCGCGCGAGTGGGTAGATGGCGGCATTCGCCTGATTCCTGGCGCGAAAGGTAATCCTTCCAGTCGTTATCCTTTATATGCGGATGCGGAACGTGCCGCAGAAGGCATCGTGGGTGAACAGCCGCCAACCACGCTGAAACTTACCGCCAAAAGCTTGCCGGATGTACAGGCCGGTTCAGTGCTGCTGTACCGCAAATTCCAGGTCGGTGAAGTGGTGGATGTAGTGCCGCGCGCGGATGCGTTTGAAATCTCGATTCATATTCAGCCGCAGTATCGCAAGCTGCTGACCAGCGAGAGCGTGTTCTGGGCCGAAGGTGGCGCGAAAGTGCAGCTCAACGGCAGCGGTTTGACGGTGCAAGCGTCCCCGCTCAACCGCGCGCTCAAAGGCGCGATCAGTTTCGATAATCTCACCGGCGCGCAGGCAGCGAAAGGCGTGAAACGCGTGCTCTACTCGTCTGAAACCGCGGCGCGTGCAGTTGGCAGCCAGATTACGCTGCACACCTTCGATGCCAGCAAACTGGCGGCGGGCATGCCGATTCGCTATCTCGGCATCAACATTGGTCAGGTTGAATCACTGGCGCTGAGTTCTGATAACAATCAGGTTGTCGCCAAAGCGGTGCTTTATCCGGAATACGTGCAGGACTTCGCGCGCATCGGCAGCCGCTTCTCGGTGGTGTCGCCGGAGATTTCTGCGGCGGGGGTTAACCATATCGAAACGCTGCTGCAGCCTTATCTCAACGTCGATCCGGGCAAAGGTTCGCCGGCGCGCACCTTTGAACTACAGGAAAGCACCATCACCGATTCACGCTACCTGAACGGCTTGACAATATATGTCGATGCCGCTGACGCGGGATCGCTGTCGGTGGGCACGCCAGTGCTGTTCCGGGGCGTTGAAGTGGGCACCGTCACCGGAACGTCGCTGGGCAATATGGCGGATCGCGTGCAGATCGCGCTGCGTATCAGCAAAAAGTACCAGCATCTGGTGCGCAACAATTCGGTGTTCTGGCTGGCTTCCGGCTATAACTTCGATTTCGGTCTGATCGGCGGCGTGTTGAAAACCGGCACCTTCCAGCAGTTCATTCGCGGCGGCGTACAGTTTGCCACGCCGCCGACGGTGCCATTAGCACCGCAGGCCGGCGCCAACAAACACTTCCTGCTACAGGATGAAGCGCCGAAAGCGTGGCGCGACTGGGGCACGGCGATTCCGGACCCTCATCAACCTTAAGCAAATCGGGCAGCCTGGCTGCCCGATTCTTTTTCGCGTGTTACACTTCGCGCTCATTTCGTTTCCCGGTAGATGCCCGTGTCCGATCGCTTTCCCGAAGATTTCCTCGCGCTGATGCGCGCCAGCCTTGCTGACGACGCCGAACTGCAGCGCTTTCTCGCCATTAGCCAGCAACCGCTGCGTCGCAGCTTACGCGTCAACACCTTAAAAATTAGCGTGGATGATTTCCTCGCCCGCACCGCCGACTATGGCTGGCGCTTATCGCCCATTCCGTGGTGCGCCGAAGGGTTTTGGATCGAGCGTGACGACGAATCGCTGCCGCTGGGTAGCGTGGCGGAGCATCTGAGCGGACTGTTTTACATTCAGGAAGCCAGCTCGATGCTGCCGGTTACCGCGCTGTTTGACGCCGCACCTGATGCGCGTCAGGTGATGGATGTGGCTGCTGCGCCCGGTTCTAAAACCACCCAGATGGCCGCGCTGATGCGCAATGAAGGCGCCATTCTGGCGAATGAATATTCGGCCAGCCGCGTCAAAGTACTGCACGCTAACATCAGCCGCTGTGGCGTCAGCAATGTTGCGCTGACCCATTTTGATGGCCGTGTGTTTGGCGCCGCACTGCCGGAGCGTTTCGATGCCATTCTGCTCGATGCGCCCTGCTCTGGCGAAGGCGTGGTGCGCAAAGATGCTGATGCGTTGCGTAACTGGACGCTGGCCAGCACCGAAGCGATTGCGGAAACCCAACGTGATCTGCTCGACAGCGCTTTCCATGCCTTACAGCCAGGCGGCACGCTGATTTACTCTACCTGCACACTGAATCAAATCGAGAATCAGCAGGTGATTAATTGGTTGCAGCAGCGTTATCCCGACGCGGTTGAAATCGTGCCGCTGAACGGTTTATTCGACGGAGCCGATCAGGCGTTAACCGCCGAAGGTTTCCTGCACGTATTCCCGCAGATTTTCGATAGTGAAGGTTTCTTCGTTGCGCGTCTGCGTAAAACCGCCAGCATTCCCGCGCTGCCAACGCCAACCTACAAAGTCGGCAAACTGCCCTTCTCTCCGGCCAGCCGCAAGCTGAGCGCCGAAGTGCAACAGGCCGCGGCCAAAGTCGGCTTGCAGTGGGATGACAACCACACGCTGTGGCAGCGCGATAAAGAGCTGTGGCTGTTCCCGGCGGCGCTGGAGGATTGGCTGGGTAAAGTGCGCTTCTCGCGCATCGGCTTCAAGTTGGCCGAAACCTTCCCGAAAGGCTATCGCTGGCAGCATGAAGCGGTCGTGGCGTTGACGCAGCCAGGCAGCGCGCTGGATTTCGAACTCACCGATGCAGAAGCGGAAACCTGGTATCGCGGTCAGGATATTCATCCGGACACGTTGCCCAGCCGGGATGAGGTGATCGTCACCTATCAGCAGCAGCCGCTGGGATTGGCGAAGAAAGTGGGTAATCGGATTAAAAACAGCTATCCGCGTGAACTGGTGCGCGACGGACGTCTGTTCCGCTAAGCGTTACTGCAACTTCACCAGGGTAAGACGATTGCCGAAGACCGCGCCGGTATCGATGTAATGCTGATTCGCCACATTAAGCGGTTGTTCTAACGGCGTGTGGCCGAAGTAGAAATCACTGGCGCCATCGATGCGGGCTGAACTGCCGCGTTGATGGCGTCCCAGTCGATCGCGACTCCACACCACTTGCTGCCAGTCAACATCTTGCCCTAAAGCATAATGACTGGCGGGATAATCGGCGTGGGCAATCACCACCACGCGATCGCCGAAATCCAGATGCAGGATCAACGGTAACTCAGCACAGCGCTTCAACGCATGGCGCGCAGCGATCAACGCTGCGCCTTTGAGTTGCCAGAACCACTCGCCGCCGTTCATCATCCACAAGGTTTGGTCGCGCCCATCCAGCGCAGCGAGCGCCATCTGCTCATGATTGCCGCGCACGCAGCGAAACCAGGGCTCCTGCATCAGCGCTAAACAGCCGGGGCTGTCCGGGCCACGATCGATTAAATCGCCCACCGACAGCAGTAGATCCTGCTGCTTATCGAAATCCTGCTTGAGCAGTTGCGCATCGAGTTGGGCGCGGCAACCGTGAAGATCGCCAACCACCCAAATATTTCGCCACATTTGCGCGTTCACCTTTTGGTAAAGCATGTAATCTTCCCCGGTTGACTGGAAGTTTAGTGAGCCCGGCTTAAAGTATAGTCCGGCAAGGTTAGCCAGCGGAGGGAACAGCATGAGCGGACGGAAGCAATTCATTGGTGTATTAATCGTTATTTTCATCGGTAGCTTGCTGCTGCTGGAATCACTCGCTCGTCTGGTACATCTGTTATTTGTGGGATAATTACGCGACTTTACATTCCGCGCTAAACGCCTAAACTCCTTTGCGCATCATATAAAGGAGCCTGTATGAGCCAGAATATTTACGACAACCCCACTTTTTTTGCCGGTTACGCCACCTTGCCACGTTCCGTTAAGGGATTAGACGGCGCGCCAGAATGGCCTGCACTGCGTGCGCTACTACCCGACCTGCATGATAAACGCATTCTCGATCTCGGCTGCGGTTACGGCTGGTTTTGCCGCTACGCGCAGCAGCAAGGCGCGCGCGAGGTGCTAGGTCTGGACGTTTCCGAGAAGATGTTAGCGCAAGCCGCGACCATGACGCAGGGAACCGGGATTCGCTATCAGCGCGCCGATTTAGAATCGCTGCAACTGAACGAATCCTATGATCTCGCCTACAGCTCGCTGGCGCTGCACTACCTCAGCAATATTGACGCACTCTTCGCAACCGTGTTTGAGGCGCTAACGCCGGGCGGCGCGCTGGTGTTTTCCTGTGAGCATCCGATTTACACTGCACCTACTCAACAGCAGTGGATTGTGGATGAACAGCAGCAGCGCAGCTGGCCAGTTAATCATTACCAGCAGGAAGGGGAACGCATCAGCAACTGGTTTGCCGATGGCGTGAAGAAGCAACATCGCAAGCTGGCAACCTGGATCAATGCGTTAATTGGCGCAGGATTTGAGATCGTGCATCTTGATGAATGGGGCCCGAGCGAAGAGATGGTTGCACTCAATCCCGCGCTGGCGGAAGAACGCGATCGCCCGATGATGTTCTTGCTGGCCGCGCGTAAACCGCTGTGACGTTGAATTGAGGCTGCGCACTGCAGCCTTATACAAATCTCTGCAGCGCTATTTACGGCATTGAGCGCGCATTGCGTACTAGCGTGTGATTAAAAAGATCGCTATCAAGAAGAAGGCTAATAAACCGGCGAATGTCAGCGTTCCAATGCGCGGAGTTTTGGCGCGGCCAACCACCACACCAATAAAGATACAAAGCAGCGTGAGTGTGCCAATCATTACCCAAAGTAGATATTGTGTATTTGCCATGAAGGATCCTTATCCGGCCATTAATCAGATGCGCCAACGTTATACCATTTTTCGCACAGGCTGACTGCTGCTATATGACCGCATCTTTTTTGCAGGTTATTTGCCACCCGTTAACGATCAAGTCACGTTATGCGCACAACGCACTATTTTGAGATTTTCCAGCTGTTGCAAACGCGCCGCAGCTTTATTGTTAGCGCTGGCCTTTGCAACGCCGTTACCGATACCAAAATCCCCGACGAATCCCAATACCGTTAGCGCATCAAACTCGCCGGTTTCATCAATCTGCTGCTTAACGCTTTGGCTTTTAGCGATCTCCTGATTCAGTGCTGCACAGTCATAGGTTTGCGCTTCGGCATCGCTCACTTTGGCGGACTGCGGATACTGTTTCAATGCGCAACCACTCAGCAGCAAGGCGATCAGGATAACGGGCTTGTGCATCTCGCAATATTCTCTCTATGACGGTAATTTATTTCGGAATAAGAGAAAAAGTAGCATGTGGGTAAGATTTTCAACGTGGGAATAAGTGAAGATATGCGGGAATATTTAAAATAAAAAAGCACTGCCTGAGCAGTGCTAATGATTCTGATATCAGGCAATTGCCTGATAAGCCCTGATAATTATCAGGGCAGAACATCCGCTATCAAGCAGTTTTCAACACAATCATTGATGATTTGCAGAAAATACATTTAGCGCCATGTGGGTTCATTTTCGTAATATCGAACGCGGAGGTACGATATTGTGAACTCTGGCAATGCGGACATCTTAAACGATTATAAATGCGAATAATTACAGACCTAATACATTTGTTGCAGACGGACCTTTTGGACCATCTTCAACTGAAAACTCAACACGCTGACCTTCATCAAGTGAGCGATAATCAGTGCCCTGAATGGCTGAGAAGTGGACGAAAACGTCCTTGCTGCCATTTTCAGGAGAAATAAAGCCGAAGCCTTTTTCTGAGTTGAACCATTTTACCGTTCCAAGAATTTTATTAGACATAATTTTTACCTTTTAAATGAGCCTATTGGCGTAAGGGCCGAGTTGCAGATACGAATCAGAACTTAGGATAAGACTCAAAGAGAAAGGGCTTGAAGCGGCACTAACCGGGATGAGAAATACAATGGGAACTAACCTTCTAACTGTCTGCTATTCAGACCGACGACGCATTAACGCATTTATCTTACCAGGTAGCAAGGTAAAACTTTTTTATTTCATATAAAAAAGAAAAGCAGAAAATAAAAAAACCCACCGAAGTGGGTTTAATCATCAATCAGGCTGCTTGTCGCCCGACTCCGGTGCCAGACTCTCATCGTCTTTTTCATGCTCATCCGGCTTCACCTTAGTATCTTCTTCAAGCTCATCCGCTTCAATCGGTCTATCAGACATAAATCCTCCTGAGTTGCTAAGAGAATTAAGTGTAGATGCCAGCATAAAGGTAAGCCTAACGCGTGCAGACAATTCATTATTATGCAGATAAAAAAAGACCGAATACGATTCCTATATTCGGTCCAGGGAAATGGCTCTTTGGGAGCCGTGCGCTAAAAGTTGGCATTTTTGCAGGCGAGGACGCCTTGCCATTTAAAGGTAGACCAGGATTGCTGGTTTTCCAGCCAATCATGCGGTTTGGTTGCGAAAGGTGACAACTCTGTGATCGTGGTGACAGAACGAGGAAGCAAGCGTAGCGGCAGAATTGTGCGCTACGCCTGAGAATATAGGGATTACTTACCGCACAGTTGCTGCGCGCGGTCGATGATCGGTTGCAGACTCATTTTCTGGCCTGGATGGGCTTTATCAACGGCGACAATGGTGTCGATCGATTGCAGTGTGCCCTGCCCGGCCGTTTTGCGCGCAAAGGCTTTATCGTTGAGCGGATACTGCAACAAAGTGCCCGGGTTAATCGCGAACAGCGCGCCGTCTTTCTCGCAGGTCAACATCACCTCTTCGCGGGTGAAGGGCCATTTGTCTTTTCCAATCTCAAAACGGCTGACGGTAATAATCTGTGCCGCCATCGCCTGGCTGCACAGCGCCATCAATACGCAAGCTGGAATCAGTTTCTTCAGCAAAATATCGACCTCATTTCATCTTCTTGAATGTCACATTCAGGCCGGTGACAGCGTAGCAAACACGCTCACCAACCCAATTACAATAATGGCCAGCAGCAGCTCAAGCTGCGTCAGGCGAATAAACAGATGCGCTGCGTTACTGGCCGCCAGGCGAAAGCGCGGCACCAGCAGATAGCGATTGGTCAGCGCAATAGCGATCATCAGCATGACCAGCAGCACTTTCACCACCAGCAGTTCGCTCCACAGCGTGGCTTGCCAATGCAACGGCGAACCGGCAATCAGCACGCTATTGATGATGCCCGTCAGCAGCGCGAGCGCCACCGCCAGGTGACCGTAACGCGAGAAGCGCATCATGCAGCGAATCGCATCGGTGCGAAAAGCGATCTGCCGCGCTTCACGCATCAGTAATAACAACGGCAGTAATCCGCCCGCCCAAAATGCAGCCGCAATTAAATGCAGCGCGTGATTGCCTTGTTGCAGCAATCCGGGCCAGCCATCGCGCATCGCGGCATGCCCAACACCGGCTAACGCCACCAACTGTAACAGGCCGCTGCATAGCAGCAGATTTTGCCGCAGTGTGCCACGCAGCAGCAGCGCTAACGTGCTCAGCAGTGCAAAAGCGATTTCCCAACACCAAACCTGGCCGAAGCGCGTGCTGAGCACCGCCTGCCAGGTTGCGCTGTCACTGACATTGCGCCAGTCGCCGCTCATCAAGCCGGTTTGCGTTGCCAGCATCAACAGGGCGCTAAACAAACTCAGCAGCGCGCTGGTACGGAGAAGTAAAGCTAAACGCTGTGATAGCAGCGGACGATAGCGGCGCGGCGCCAGTAGCGCGGTATAAAAGGCGCTACCGGCGAGCAGCAGCACCGACAAAAAATGCAGCGCTCGCAGGCCAATCCACAGCGTACTCAAACTCATCAATCACTTCACGCTGAAGGTGTAGCTGCCTTTAGTTTTATGTCCGTCAACGGACAGCACATGCCAGTTTACCTGATAGTTGCCCGACGGCAGCGGCTGGCTGATCGGTACAATCAGCTGATCGTGTTGTTTATCGTTGAGTCTGGCTTTCCCGACCGTAATGGGTTGATGTTGTGCATCGAGCACATCCACGCCACTGAATGCCGCTTCAACATCCTCGGTAAAGGTCAACGTTAAATTCTGCGGGGAGGTTTCCACCACCGCTTTGTCGGCTGGTACCGGGGTTTTCAGGTGAGCGTGTGCCATAGCAACCTGGCTGAAGGCCAGCGTTGATGACGCCAGAAGTAGCGCGACGACAGCGTTGAACGCAGTTTTCTTCATGACTTCTTCCCTATTAAATGCGGCAAACCACCGCAAACGTGGCAGCAGGATACGCCGCCGATCCGCAGGTGTCGAGACTTGCGGTGCGATCCAATCCGCTTGATCCCAGGGTCCGAAACCATTACTTTTGCCCCTGTTTATCAGGAGAAAAGCATGAGCCAAAACCTTGCCCTGCTCTCGCAGGAAGAGAAAGACAAAGTCAATGTCGATCTGGCCGCCGCGGGCGTTGCATTCAAAGAGCGCTACAATATGCCGGTGATTGCCGAAATGGTGGAACGCGAGCAGCCCGAAGCGCTGCGTGACTGGTTTCGTCAGCGCTTAATGAACTATCGCCAGGCTTCGCTTAGCCTGGCGCGCCTGCCCTACGAACCGAAGCAGAAGTAATTTATGTTACGTGTAATTGATACCGAAACCTGCGGCCTGCAGGGTGGCGTGGTGGAAGTGGCGTCGGTGGATGTCATTGATGGTCAGATCGTCAATCCGATGAGCGACTTAATCTGCCCGGATCGCCCAATCAGTCGTCAGGCGATGGCGGTACATCGCATTACTGAAGCGATGGTGATGGGAAAACCCACTATCGAAGAAGCGATTGGCCGCTATCACGGCAGTCCGCATTACGTGGCACACAACGCCAGTTTTGATCGCCGCATGTTGCCCACTATGCCGGGCGAATGGATCTGCACCATGACGCTGGCGCGTCAGCTGTGGCCAGGCATCAAATATGGCAATCAGGCGCTGCGCCACAGCCTGAAGCTGGATGTCACGCCACCGGCCGAACTGCATGCGCACCGCGCATTGTATGACTGCTACGTCACCGCTGCGCTACTGATCCGCATTATGGAAACCTCCGGCTGGAACGCCGAGCAGATGGCGAATTTGTGCCAGCCCGCGCCCGTGAGCGGCGATGTGTTCCCGTTCGGCAAATATCGCGGTCAGAGTATTGGCAGTATCGCGCGTAAAGATCCCGGCTATCTGCGTTGGGTGCTGGAAAATGTGCGTGATTTGCGCCCACCGTTACGGCAGGCGCTGCGCAAGTATGTGAAGAGCGATCAGTAATCGACGCGGTCTGGCAAGCTGCCCTGCGCCAGGCCAATCAGGAAAGTGAACTCCTGCGCCACCCCTTCATACGCTTTGAAGCGGCCCGATTTACCGCCGTGGCCAGAATCCATCTCGGTGCAGAGCAACAGCAGTGAATCGTTGGTTTTCAGCTCACGCAGTTTCACCACCCACTTAGCCGGTTCCCAATACTGCACCTGCGAATCGTGCAAACCGGTGGTAACCAGCAAATGCGGATAGGCTTTGGCCTCGATGTTGTCATACGGACTGTATTGGCGAATGGTGTGATAGAACTCCGCCTGTTCGGGATTGCCCCACTCATCGTATTCGCCGGTGGTCAGCGGAATTGTCGGATCGAGCATCGTCGTTACCACATCGACAAATGGCACCTGCGCCACCACGCCGTGGAACAGCTCCGGCGCCATGTTCACCACGCCGCCCATCAGTAATCCTCCGGCGCTGCCGCCCATCGCGTAGAGCTGCTGGCGATGACCATAACCCTTCGCCACCAGCGCTTCGGTGACATCAATAAAGTCCGTGAAGCTGTTGATTTTATTCTTCAGGCGGCCACCGTCATACCATTGCTGGCCGAGCTCGCCGCCGCCGCGCACGTGAATGATGGCGTAGACGAAGCCGCGCTCCAGCAAGCTGATGCGGCTGGTGCCAAAGCTGGCATCCATGCTGCTGCCGTAAGCGCCATAACCGTACACCAGCAACGGATTGCTGCCGCGCTTGAAATGCTCGCGGTGATAGACCAGCGAAACAGGAACCTCTGTGCCATCACGCACCGTGATCCACAGATGCTCACTTTTGTAATCCTCCGATTTGAAGCCCGGCACCGGCGTGCGCTTCAGCACGCGACGATCGCCGGTTTCCATGTTCAGTTCAAACAAGGTGGTAGGCGTGGTCATGGAAGAGTAGCCGTAGCGCAAGGTGTCGCTTTCTGGCGAAGGATTGTAGGCAAGCCAGGTGACATAGGCGGGATCGTCGAAGGCGATACCAAAGCTTTCGCCGCTCTCCCAGTTTATCTGCCGCAAGGTGTTTACGCCGTGCTGACGCTCTTCGACTACCAGCCAATGACGAAACAGCTGAAAATCTTCCAGCACCACGTTGTCACGCGCCGGGATCAGCGATTGCCAGCGTGCTTCCGCCAGCCACGCGCTGCGATAGAGCCCGAAATTTTTGCCATCGCGATTTGAGCGGATATAGAACTGATGATTGTAGTGATCGATGCTGTATTCGTGGTCGCGGCGACGTGGACAAAAGGCTTGCGGCTGCGCATCCGGATATTCGGCGTCGATCAGCAGAATCTCGCTGGTGTTGGTGCTGTACAACGCAATCAGAATGAAGTGCTCGGAGGTGGTTTTATGCACGCTGAGGTGGAAAGAGTCATCCTTCTCTTCATACACCAGCTGATCGTCAGATTGCGGATGGCCCAGCTCATGGCGCCACACCTGATACGCCAGCAGCGTTTTCGGATGCTTACGCACGTAATAGAGCGTGCGGGAATCGTTGGCCCAGGCAACGCTGGATGACGCATTGGTCAGCACTTCCGGATACCAGCTGCCGCTCTGCAAATTACGGAAGCGAATGCCGTATTGGCGGCGCGACAGGAAGTCTTCCGCTAAGGCCATCACCTGATTGTCCGGTGTGATCGCCAGCGCGCCCATGGTGTAAAAATCACTGTGCGCAGCCCGCTGGTTTCCATCGAGCAACAGCTGCCAGGGCTCATCAGCTGGCGCGTCAACGGGCTGCCGGAAATAAGCCGGATACTCGTTGCCCACTTCATAGCGGCTTTGATAGCGATAACCGTTTTTCACATAGGGCACCGAGTGATCCTGCGGTGGAATACGGTCAACGATCTCTTTCAGCACCCGTTCCTGCAGCGGATTCTGCGACGCCATCATCGCACGGCCGTAATCATTTTCGGCGTGCAGATGGGCCAGCACATCTGGATTCTCGCGGTCGTCATCACGTAACCAGTGATAATTATCGATGCGCGTTTCACCGTGCAGCTTCATGACATGGGGAATTTTTTTCGCGTGTGGCTGATTCATTAGGCTCTTCTCCCTGAAGGACAACATTCAGCAAGCGTGGCACTAATCACGCACGATGCCAAGCTACACGCAGCATCACTTTACGCAGGGTAAGCAAAAGATGAAAAGCGAAGGCTGCGGATGCAACCTTCGCACGGAATTAAGCAGCTTTTTCCGCGTCGATATCGCGCTGGATACCGTCCCGCACATCCTGGGGGATTTTCAGCGCATCGCCGAGCGCGGAGAGATAGCTACGCTCCATAAAGTGGTCGACATCAATGGCTGCACAGCTGAGGAAATAGAGTTCCAGCGCCTCTTCTTCATTTTTTACGTCAGCGGCCAGCCAGTTGGGATCGAGCGGGCGATTCATCGCCTGCTGAATCAGCGCTTCGGCTTGTGCGCCGTAGCCGGCCTGCTGGATATTTTGCTCAATGGCGGCACGCTCTTGATCGTCAATGTGACCATCACTTTTCGCCGCGAACACCAGCGCCGTGACCAGACGCTCTGCGCGTTGATCCATCGGCGTTTGCAGCTGGCCGAAGCCCGCATCGTCCTGATGGGTTTCACGTATGCGCTGTTTGTATTTGTTCCATAACAGCGCGCCCGCCGCCGCGCCACCGCCCAACAGCAAGGCTTTGCCGCCATATTTGGTCAGCAGCTTACGCGTGGATTTGCTGCCTACCAGCAATCCCGCCAGCCCGCCCAATGCGCCGGGGGCCAGCATGTCACTTAAACCGCCCGATTTTCCGTCTCCACCCTTTTTCGCTAGCACCGATTGAATTTGCTGCAGCCAATTGCTCATTGTTTAACTCCTGTTTACTTTTCCGTTCTCCATGCTGCCGCAGGCTGTGTCAGTTAACGTCAGAGCGGGAAAAGTATGGCAAACCTGATCGCGGCGAAAGCGTGAGTACGCAAACGTTTTCGTTTATACTGCGCGCGCATTTTGACTGCTAAGGTGAAATTATGACGACTCTCGGAACCGCGCTGCGCCCTGCCGCTACGCGTGTCATGCTGTTAGGTTCAGGCGAATTAGGCAAAGAAGTGGCACTTGAGTGCCAGCGTCTTGGTGTGGAAGTGATCGCGGTGGATCGTTACGCCGATGCTCCGGCGATGCACGTTGCGCATCGCAGCTATGTGATCAACATGCTGGACGGCGACGCGCTGGCCGCGCTGATTGCCGAGGAAAAGCCGCACTTCGTGGTACCAGAAATTGAAGCCATTGCCACCGAAAAACTGCTGGAGCTGGAAGCGCAAGGTCAGAAAGTGGTGCCGACCGCACGCGCCGCACGTCTGACCATGAACCGCGAAGGCATTCGCCGTCTGGCGGCGGAAGAGTTGTCCTTACCGACCTCGACTTACCAGTTTGCTGACAGCAAAGAGAATTTTGTGGCCGCGGCTGAGGCGATTGGATTCCCGTGCATCGTTAAGCCGGTGATGAGCTCATCAGGTAAAGGCCAGAGCTTTATTCGCGAAGCCAGCCAGCTGGAAAAAGCCTGGGATTATGCGCAGCAAGGCGGACGTGCCGGTGCGGGCCGCGTGATCGTTGAAGGCGTGGTGAAGTTTGATTTCGAAATCACCCTGCTGACCATCAGCGCAGTAGATGGCATTCACTTCTGCGCGCCGATTGGTCATCGTCAGGAAGATGGCGATTATCGTGAATCATGGCAGCCGCAGCAGATGAGTGAACTGGCGCTGCAACGCGCGCAGGATATCGCCGCTAACGTGGTAAAAGCGCTCGGTGGATACGGCCTGTTTGGCGTGGAGCTGTTCGTGTGCGGTGATGAAGTGGTGTTCAGCGAAGTGTCACCGCGTCCGCATGATACCGGCATGGTCACGCTGATTTCGCAGGATCTGTCCGAGTTCGCGCTGCATGTGCGCGCTTTCCTCGGCCTGCCGATTGGCGGCATTCGTCAATACGGTCCCGCTGCGTCGGCAGTGATTTTGCCTGAGCTGAACAGCCAGAACGTCGTGTTCGGCAATATCGAAGCCGCGCTGGGTGCCGGATTGCAGCTGCGCCTGTTTGGTAAGCCGGAAATCGCCGGTCAGCGCCGTTTAGGCGTGGCTTTGGCAACCGGTGAAAACACCGATGACGCTATCGCGCGCGCCGTGGCGAGTGCGGCCGCGGTACAAGTCGAAGGTTAAGTAAGATGAAGTGGTCGCCATCAATGACGACCACTTCATGAACTTATGCGCGAGCCCCTTCAACCGCTTCACGCGCCAGACGCGTAATACGATCCCAGTCACCGCTTTCCAACGCATCATTCGGTACCAGCCACGAACCGCCAATGCACAGCACGCTTTTCAGCGCCAGATAGTCTCGATAGTTGGCTGGCGAGATGCCGCCAGTTGGACAGAAACGCACCTGCGGGAACGGACCGCCAATCGCGGATAATGCTTTCACGCCACCATTGGCTTCCGCCGGGAAGAATTTGAACTCCCGCAGGCCGTAATCCATGCCAGTCATCAGTTCTGAAACCGTGCTGATACCTGGAATCAATGGCACCGGACCTTCAACCGCGGCTTTCAGCAGCGATTCCGTCAATCCTGGGCTGATGACAAACTGCGCACCGGCGTCAGTGACTTCTTTCAGTTGCTGGGTGTTGATCACCGTGCCCGCACCGACAATCGCTTCCGGTACTTCTTTAATCATGGCACGCAGCGCGTCCATCGCCACCGGGGTACGCAGCGTCACTTCCAGCACGCGCACACCGCCAGCCACCAGCGCTTTCGCCATCGGCACCGCGTGTTCCAGCTTGTTCACCACGATAACCGGCACGACCGGGCCAGTTTTCAGGATCTGTTCAGCACTTGTTTTCCAGTTCTTCATCACGTTTCCTTAGTTGCATCAGCCCGGCGTTTAGCCACGCTGTCAATAATTGGGCTCTACCATACAAGATCGTCTGGAGCGGCGTCCATCGGATATCAGAATTTTTTGAAACTCTGGTTCACTTTTCAGAAAAATGAATTGTGGACGTAAAAAAGCCCGCACATTTGGCGGGCTCAGCATGAGGTTTCTATTCGAACTCGTTCCAGGAACGGCCATCGCGAGTTATCATCGCGACAGAGGCAACCGGTCCCCATGTTCCCGCCTGATACGGCTTCGGCGCTTCGGCATCGGCGCTCCAGGCATCAATGATCGAATCCACCCAGCCCCACGCTGCTTCAACTTCATCACGACGCACAAACAGCGCCTGAATACCGCGCATGGTTTCCAGCAGCAGACGCTCGTAAGCATCGGCCAGATGCGACTGGTTGAAGGTTTCGGAGTAGCTTAGATCCAGCTTGGTGGTCTGCAGTTTATGCTTGTGGTCGAGTCCCGGCACTTTGTTCAGGATTTCGATATCCACGCCTTCATCCGGCTGCAGACGAATGGTCAGCTTATTCTGCGGCAGTTCAGCGTACGAATCTTTAAACAGGTTCATCTCAGGATTCTTGAAATACACCACCACTTCAGAGCATTTGGTTGGCAAGCGCTTGCCTGTACGCAGATAGAACGGCACGCCAGCCCAACGCCAGTTATCGATATCCACGCGAATAGCAACAAAGCTTTCCGTGGCGCTCTGCTTGTTAGCGCCCTCTTCTTCCAGATAACCTGGCACTTTCTTGCCCTGCACAAAGCCGGCGGTGTACTGACCGCGTACGGTTTTCTCGCGCACGTTGGTTTGATCGATACGACGCAGTGAGCGCAGCACTTTCACTTTTTCATCACGAATCGCATCCGCGCTCAGATCGGACGGCGGCGACATGGCAATCATGGTGAGGATCTGCAACAGGTGGTTCTGAATCATGTCACGCATCTGGCCGGCTTTGTCGAAGTAACCCCAACGGCCTTCGATGCCCACCTCTTCTGCCACGGTGATCTGCACGTGATCGATAGTGCGGTTATCCCAGTTGTTGACGAAGATGGAGTTGGCAAAACGCAGCGCCAGCAGGTTGAGCACCGTCTCTTTACCGAGATAGTGGTCAATACGGAAAACCTGGCCTTCTTCGAAGTATTTGCCGACGCTGTCATTGATCTCTTGTGAGGTTTCCAATGAGGTGCCGAGCGGCTTTTCCATTACTACGCGTGCCGGTTTGGCGTTCAGCTTGGCGGCGCCCAGACCGTCGCAAATCGCGCCAAAGGTGCTTGGCGGCATGGCGAAGTAGTTAATGGTGACGCGGTTTTTCTGGTCAAGCATTTTGCCCAGTTTGGTGAAATGCGAGGTGTCATTTACGTCGAGGTTACAGAAGTCGAGACGGCTGCTAAGGGTGTCCCACAGCGCTTCATCGATCTTCTCTTTCATGAAGGTTTCCAGCGCTTCACGTACCACTTTGGTATACGCGGCTTTATCCCAATCCGCGCGACCCACGCCAATAATGCGAGTGGTTTCATGAATCTGACCGGCTTTTTCCAGCTGATACAGTGATGGCAACAGTTTACGGCGCGCGAGATCGCCTTTGGCACCGAAAATCACCAGATCGCATGCCTGGGCTGTTTGTGTAACCGCCATTTTCCTCTCCTCGTTGCAGGATATACCCGGCTTGAGCGTTCTCAACACGCCAGGTCCTTATTGTAATTTTCTTACAGCACAATGTACGTTTTTAGCGGGTTTAGGACAACCCGAACGCAGTGTTTTGCTGGCGTTAACTGTGAACGTAATAAAGGTGTTAAGTGTGTTGTAGCGTGCCATTTGAGCACATTTTCTGTTTCGATATTTGTCGTGGCAAAACACGTCAGCGATCAAAGTATCGCAAAAAATTCGCGTTTACATTTGTCCTCCGCTGCGTGCGAGGGGCTATTACACGGTATATTCTTGTGAATTGGCAGCGATTTCATTGATTGATGAACGCGAAAAAGTGATTGACGCTCATTAGGTTAAACCATGCTGGAACAGATTCAGGCGCAACTCGATGCGTTAAGCAAATCAGAACGTAAAGTCGCAGAGCAGATTCTTGCCGCGCCGCAACAGGCGATGCACTCCAGCATCGCCACGCTGGCTCGCGCCGCTGACGTCAGCGAACCGACGGTGAATCGCTTCTGCCATCGTATGGGCACGCGCGGCTTTCCTGACTTCAAATTGCAACTCGCGCAGAGCCTGGTCAAAAGCCCGAACTGGGTGAGCCGCGATGTGGAAGAAAATGACAGTGTGGAAAGCTATAGCCACAAAATTTTTGATTCCGCGTTAGCCGGCCTCAGCCGCGTCCGCCAGCAACTCGACTCTCAGGTGATTCGTCAGGCGGTTCAGGCGCTGTCAAAGGCGCATAAAATTGCCTTTTTTGGCCTTGGTGCCTCCGCCGTGGTGGCACATGACGCCACCAATAAATTTTTGCGATTTAATCTGCCGGTCATCTGGTCAGAGGATATTGTGATCCAGCGCATGAGTTGCATAAATAGTGGTCCAAACGATGTGTTTGTTCTCATCTCACATACTGGTCGCACCAAAAATATGGTAGAACTGGCTCGCCTGGCGCGTGTAAACGCTTCCACTGTGCTGGCTATCACTTCTCCGGGTTCCCCGCTGGCGGCGGAAGCCACGCTGGCTTTGACGCTCGACGTACCCGAAGATACCGATATCTACCTGCCAATGGTTTCCCGCCTCGCACAATTAACCGTGATTGATGTTCTGGCGACAGGGTTTACCCTTGAGCGCGGCGCTGCTTTCCGTGAAAATTTAAAACGGGTGAAAGAAGCGCTGAAAGATTCACGCCTGGAGAAACAGGCGCAGGAAAATAATTAACATCACATTCACAATGTGAGTCGAATCACAGCCCATCGATCATATAGAATAGATGAACACTACGTGTCACTTGAGAGCGACACGATACTTTGCTAACGGAGTCCTTCATGTCCAGACGTCTCAGAAGAACCAAGATCGTTACAACCCTCGGTCCAGCCACCGATCGCGACAACAACCTCGAAAAAATCATCGCGGCGGGTGCTAACGTTGTACGACTCAACTTCTCCCACGGCACACCGGAAGATCATCAGCAGCGCGCCAATAAAGTCCGTGAAATCGCGGCGAAACTGGGTCGTCACGTAGCGATCCTTGGCGACCTGCAAGGCCCAAAAATTCGCGTATCGACCTTCAAAGAAGGCAAAGTGTTCCTCAACGTCGGCGATCGTTTCCTGCTGGATGCTGATTTAACCAAAGGCGAAGGCGATAAAGAAAAAGTCGGTATCGACTATAAAGGCCTGCCAGAAGATGTAGTGCCCGGCGATATCCTGCTGCTGGACGACGGTCGCGTGCAGCTGAAAGTGCTGGAAGTTCAGGGCGTAAAAGTGTTCACCGAAGTCACCGTCGGCGGCCCGCTCTCTAACAATAAAGGCATCAACAAACTCGGCGGCGGTCTCTCTGCCGATGCGCTGACCGAAAAAGACAAAGTTGATATCGTTACCGCCGCGAAAATCGGCGTGGATTATCTGGCGGTCTCCTTCCCGCGTAACGGCGAAGATATGAATTATGCCCGCCGTCTGGCGCGCGACGCTGGCTGCGACGCCAAACTGGTGGCGAAAGTGGAACGTGCTGAAGCCGTTGCCTCACAGGAAGCGATGGATGACATCATCCTCGCCTCTGACGTGGTGATGGTTGCGCGTGGCGATTTGGGTGTGGAGATTGGCGATCCTGAGCTGGTGGGTATTCAGAAAGCATTGATCCGTCGCGCTCGCCAGCTGAACCGCACCATCATCACCGCCACGCAGATGATGGAGTCGATGATTACTAATCCAATGCCAACGCGTGCCGAAGTCATGGACGTGGCGAACGCCGTGCTGGATGGTACCGATGCGGTGATGCTGTCGGCGGAAACCGCTGCTGGCCAGTATCCGGCTGAAACCGTCTCAGCGATGGCGAAAGTGTGCCTCGGCGCAGAGAAAATCCCGAGCGTTAACGTTTCTAAGCACCGCCTGGAAGTACAGTTCGATAACGTCGAAGAAGCGATTGCCATGTCGGCGATGTATGCTGCCAACCATCTGCAAGGGGTTTCAGCGATCATCACCATGACCGAATCGGGCCGTACCGCGCTGATGACCTCACGTATCACGTCCGGCTTGCCGATCTTCGCCATGTCACGTCACGAACGTACGCTGAATCTGACGGCGCTGTACCGTGGTGTTACGCCAGTGTTCTTCGACAGCAACAACGATGGTGTTGCTGCCGCGCACGATGCAGTGAATTTGCTGCGCGAAAAAGGTTTCCTGGTTTCAGGCGACCTGGTGATTGTCACCCAGGGCGACGTGATGTCGACCACTGGTACCACCAATACCAGCCGTGTACTGCGCGTAGACTAATACGCACCACCCACAGCGGCTGTAACAACATGGACAAACGCGACTGCCTGGCAGTCGCGTTTTTATTTTTTTGACAAGGAGGCCAGATGGCCCGCTATCAACCTATCACTCAACTCACCGGGCGCGTGCTGCTGTTCCCGCTCGCGCTGGTACTCTTCGAGTTCGCCACCTATATCGCGCATGACATGATTCAGCCCGGCATGCTGCTGGTGACGTCTGAATTCAGCGTCGGCCCGGAATGGGTTTCGACCTCGCTGACCGCGTATCTGATGGGCGGCGTGGTGCTGCAATGGCTGCTCGGTCCGCTCTCTGACAAATATGGCCGCCGGCCGGTGCTGCTGTTTGGCATCCTGTTCTTTGCCGCCGCCTGTATTCTGACAACGTGGGTGAGCAGCATTGAGGAGTTTGTCGCGCTGCGCTTTGTGCAGGGTATTAGCCTGTGCTTTATTGGCGCCGTCAGCTACGCAGCGGTGCAGGAAGCCTTTGACGAAGCGCTGGCAGTACGCATGATGGCGCTGATGGCCAACGTCGCGCTGCTGGCACCGCTCGCTGGTCCGCTGGCCGGAGCCGCGTGGCTCACCGTTGGCGAGTGGCGCAGCATGTTCTGGCTGTTTGCCATCTGCAGCGTGATTGCGTTTGCCCTGCTGTGGCGCGTCATGCCGGAAACCGCTGGCGATCGCAGTCACTCTATCGCCCTGCCAACGCTGGCGCGCGGCTATGCGCGTTTGGCGCGCGATCGTCAGGTGATGTACGGCTCCTTTGCCATTGGTTTGGTGTTTATTCCGATCCTGACGTGGGTAGCGCTCTCGCCAGTGATTCTGATGCACGATGAAGGATTGTCACGCATGCAGTATGCGCTGCTGCAGCTGCCGGTGTTTCTGGCGATGATTGCCGGCAACATCACGCTCGGCAAACTGGCTGGACGCGTGCCGATTGAGCAGCCGGTGAAGTTTGCCGCCTGGCCGATTCTGATTGGTTTGAGTATTTCGCTGCTGGCTAATTTGCTCGATAGTCACACCTATCTGCTGCTGACCGCCGGGTTAAGCTTGTACGCTTTCGGCGCAGGCATGGTGAATGCCGGTCTGTACCGTTTGACGCTTTACTCCAGCAACGAAGGCAAAGGCAGCGTGGCGGCGATGCTCGGGATGATCAGTATTCTGACCTTAGCGGTAGGCATTGAGCTGGCGAAAAGTGGCTACTTCAGCGGCGGCACACCGTGGTTTAGCGGGATTAACTTCGCAGCTGGCGTGCTGTGGTTTGGTCTGGTGACCCTGTTCCTGCGCGAACGTAAACGTCGCAGTCACGTGGCGGCAATAGAATGATAAAGGGGCCAGACGGCCCCATGTTTATTTCCTACGAGGATAAAGATCTTTGCGCGCATAAGGTTCGATATCCCCTTCCTTACGCGTTTTCAGCAGCTTCAGAATCCAGGTGTACTGTTCCGGATGCGGGCGCACGAACACTTCAACTTCTTCATTCATGCGACGCGCAAGCGTATTGTCATCGGCATCCAGCAAGTCATCCATTGGCGGACGCACATAGATTTCCAGACGATGGGTTTCACTGTTATACACCGGGAACAGCGGCACAACGCGTGCGCGGCATACTTTCATCAGGCGGCCCACTGCGGGCAGTGTGGCTTTGTAAGTAGCAAAGAAATCCACAAATTCGCTGTGTTCCGGGCCGTGATCCTGGTCCGGCAGATAATAGCCGTAATAACCCTGACGCACCGACGCGATAAACGGCTTAATGCCGTCATTTCGCGCATGCATACGGCCACCAAAACGGCGTCGCACGGTATTCCACAGATAATCCATTAACGGATCGCTTTGATTGTGGAACATCGCCGCCATCATCTGGCCTTCAGACGCCAGCAGCATCGCTGGAATATCCACGCCCCAGCCATGCGGCACCAGGAAAATGACGTTTTCTTTGTTGGCCTGCAGTTGCTCAATGATTTCCCGGCCGTGCCAGTCAACACGCTTGCGCACATGCTCGGGATTACGCATGCCCAATTCGGCCATCATCGCCATCGCCTGCGGTGCGGTGGCAAACATACGATCAGCAATCTCTTCGCGCTGCGCTTCACTCAATTCCGGCAGGCAATAATAGAGATTGATCAGCGCACGGCGGCGCGCACTTTTCGCCAGCTTACCGGCGAACTTGCCCAATCCGCCCAGAATCGGATCGCGCACTTTAGCGGGAAGCAATGCCATGCCGGCCAGCGCGCCCACCGCCAACCAACTTCCCCAGTATTTCGGCTTTAAAAAAGAACGTTGAAAAACGGGAATAAACTCGCTGTTATTTTTCTTTCGGGTTTCCATGCACTCGCCTCTGACAATGACCGGTCAATAATAGTGACGGTGGTTAATTTTGCAATCTTCATGCGCCAGATAGCAAAAAACCGACGAAGAATCCGTCGGTTTTTAAGTGTTCGCGCAATAATGCGCTATTTCAGCGTCAACTGCGGCAACCAGGTTTTGACTTGCGCCATGTAAGTGCTGCGATCTTTACCCGTCAGACCCTCCATGCGCGGCAGTTTTGCCGTCAATGGATTCACCGCCTGATTGTTGATCCATACTTCATAATGCAAATGCGGACCGGTCGAACGTCCGGTGTTACCCGACAACGCAATACGATCGCCGCGTTTCACTTTTTGCCCCGGTTTCACCAACGCTTTACTCAGGTGCATATAACGCGTCATGTACTGACGACCGTGACGAATTGCTACGTAATTCCCTGCAGCACCGCCGTTTTTCGCCATCACCACTTCACCATCGCCCACGGCTAACACAGGCGTACCAATAGGCAGCGCGAAATCGACACCTTTATGCGGTGCAATGCGGCCGGTTACCGGATTAAGGCGACGCGGATTGAAGTTGGAAGAGACACGATACTGCTTAACCGTAGGGAAACGCATAAAGCCACGCGCTAAACCAGACGCGTTGCGATCGTAGAACTTGCCGTCTTCCGCACGGAACGCGTAATAGTCTTTACCGCCGGTGCGTAAACGCACGCCAAGCAATTGGCTTTGGGCACTTTTGCCATCGAGCATTTCACGTGACATCAGCACGCTAAAGTCATCACCGGCGCGTAGTTTGCGGAAATCCATCTGCCACTGCATCGCTTTGATGACGTTGCTGGTTTCTGCGCTGGTTAAACCCGCACGCTGGGCACTGGCAGCAAAACTGCCGCGCACTTCACCTTTCAGTACGTTATTTTGCCACTCACCCTTTTGCAGCTCCTGCTGCATCTTAAAGCTGCCGTTGTCGGCGCGCTGATAAGTACGGGTTTCACGACGATCAATTTCCCAGCTGAAGGTTTGCAGTTGTCCATCAGTATCCAGCGTCCAGCTCAGTTGCTGACCAACGCGCATGTTGCGCAGATCTTTATCGCTACTGACTAATGCGTTGATATCGCCCATCTCAATACCGTACTGATTTAACGCGCTGCTCAGCGTATCACCTGAAGAGACGGTGTACTCATGTACGTTGGGATTGTCCGGAACGTCATTATCAATGTCGTCAGCAGGAATATCGTCGGACGGTTCTTCCGTTGTTTGGTCAATCGGCTCGCTGGCTTCGGGCAACAGCGTGCGCAGTTCGTCTTTATCCAACGTAATGGTTTTCACGATGGGGGCAACATCACGCGGATGGTAAACGTAAGGCCGCCATACTGCGACGGCCAATGTGACAACGGTTAATGAACCCAGCATAACGCGGTGGGGGCGCGGCAAATTGTTAAATGCGAGGGCGACAGAGCGGGCTATCTGCTGCACTTTTACCTATTCCTCATGCTCCATTCAGGCAGCTCGCATACTGGCTCGACAGCTGTGAAAGAAATTTCACGTAGCTGTCTTTGGATAAGCTGATGTCCATACCCAACGGATCTAACGTGCCTTTACGTACGGAAGTTCCACGGGACACGGCATCGATGACGGCCGGTCTGAATTGTGGTTCAGCGAAAACGCAAACAGCTTTCTGCTCAACCAACTGTGTTCGTATTTGATGTAAACGCTGGGCGCCCGGCTGGATTTCAGGATTGACGGTAAAATGACCTAAAGGTGACAAACCGTAATGTTTTTCAAAGTAGCTGTAAGCATCGTGAAAAACGAAATAACCCTTGTTCCGCACAGGCGCGAGTTGCGCGCCGATGTGTTTGTCTGCATCGGCTAATTCTGCCTTAAATTCCTGCAGATTAGCGTCAAGTTTGGCTTTGCTTTGCGGCATAAGTTCCAATAATTTTCCATGGATTGCAACCGCAGATTGTAAGGCCATGTCAGGGGACATCCACAGGTGCATATTAAACTGTCCGTGGTGGTGATGCGCATGAGACCCGTCCTGGTCTTCGGAATTTTCTGAGTCATGATCGTGATCGTGACCATGCTCATGTTCCTCATCTTCATCATCGCCGCTAATCAATAGCGGTTTTATGCCCGGCAATGCGGCAATTTCAAGGTTTTTACTGGCGGGTAATTCGGCCGCTGACTTAGTAAGAAAGGCTTCCATGTCTGGGCCTGTCCACACAACTAAGTCTGCGTTTTTAATACGTTTTACATCAGAGGGACGCAAGGCATAATCATGCTCTGAGGCGCCATCAGGCAGCAATACTTCAACCGGCGTAATACCCTCTGCGATAGCCGCTGCGATAAATCCGATAGGTTTGATTGAAGCGACAACTGCGGAGTGCGCGGGTAATGCGCTTGCCGCGCCAATTGCCGCAGCAGTAAGGGTGAAAATCAGGCGCTTTTTATTGTGTAACATAATACGTCATTCCATCGTGACCCGTTGATGGAATGTGATATTATAACATTCGAAATTCAATGCAACCCGTAAATAACATGTCGCCACTTGTTACCCTTGAAAACATTTCTGTGAAGTTCTCCCAGCGTCCGGTGCTTGCAGGTATTAGCCTCGCACTTGAGCCGGGGAAAATTCTCACCCTGCTCGGCCCGAACGGCGCCGGTAAATCCACGCTGGTTCGCGCAGTGTTGGGGCTACTGAAACCCACCAGCGGCAGCGTCAAGCGCGCCGCTGATTTGCGTATCGGCTACGTGCCGCAAAAACTGCACATCGACCCAACGTTGCCGATCACCGTGGAACGCTTTATGCGCCTGTCGCGCGGCACCAAACGCGATGCCATTTTGCCGGCGCTCAAGCGCGTGCAGGCCGGGCACCTGCTGCATGCAACGCTGCAAAAACTCTCTGGCGGTGAGACACAACGTGTTTTGCTGGCGCGTGCATTACTCAATGAACCGCAGCTTTTGGTACTGGATGAGCCGACACAAGGCGTTGATGTCAACGGCCAGGTCGCGCTGTACGATTTGATCGATCAGCTGCGCCGCGAACTGAACTGCGGTGTGCTGATGGTTTCTCACGACCTGCATCTGGTGATGGCGAAAACCGACGAAGTGCTGTGTCTCAACCATCACATCTGCTGTTCCGGCACGCCGGAAGCGGTGTCACAACATCCCGAGTTTATTGCGATGTTCGGCCCACGCGGCGCACAGCAGCTGGCGATTTATCGTCATCATCATAATCACCGTCACGATTTACAGGGACGCATTGTTCTGCGCAAAGGAAATGGCCCGTCATGATTGAACTGTTATTACCTGGCTGGCTGGGCGGCGTGTTGCTGGCGCTGGCGGCCGGTCCACTTGGCTCGTTTGTGGTTTGGCGCCGCATGTCTTACTTCGGCGATACGCTCGCGCATGCGTCCTTACTGGGCGTGGCGTTTGGTTTGCTGCTCAACGTGAATCCTTACTATGCGGTGATTTTGGTGACCGTGTGTCTGGCGTTGGGATTGGTGTGGCTGGAGCGACGCCCGCATCTGGCTATTGATACGCTGCTCGGCATTATGGCGCACAGTGCGCTGTCGCTGGGTTTAGTGGTCGTCAGTCTGATGCAAGGCGTGCGTGTCGATCTGATGGCTTACCTGTTTGGCGATCTGCTGGCGGTGACGCCCGATGATTTGTGGATGATGGGCGGCGGCGTGGCGATTGTACTGGCGGTGATGGCGTGGCAGTGGAATTCGCTGTTGTCGATGACCATTAGTCCGGAGCTGGCGCAGGTGGATGGCGTTAACATTCAGCGCACGCGTTTGATGTTGATGCTGGTCACCGCATTAACCATCGGCGTAGCGATGAAGTTTGTCGGTGCTTTGATTATTACGTCGTTGCTGATTATCCCGGCGGCGACGGCACGTCGCTTTTCGCGCTCGCCAGAACAGATGGCCGGTTTTGCGGTGATTGCCGGTATTATCGCAGTGACCGGCGGACTGACCTTCTCCGCTAGCTACGATACGCCAGCCGGTCCTTCAGTGGTGTTATGCGCGGCAGTATTGTTCATCATTAGCATGGCAAAAAAACCGGCGGCATAACGCCGGTTTACTCTTCGCGACTAATACCAAAGTGTTTGTAAGCATGCTGCGTGGCCATCCGGCCACGCGGCGTGCGTTGAATGAATCCTTGCTGGATCAGGAAGGGTTCAATCACATCCTCAATAGTTTCCCGCTCTTCGCCAATCGCCGCTGCCAGGTTATCTAAGCCAACCGGACCACCCGAGAACTTATCGATAATCGCCAGCAGCAGTTTGCGATCCATATAATCAAAACCCTGACTGTCGACGTTAAGCATATCCAGCGCGCTGGCTGATACTTCGCCGCTCAGATTGCCGTTGGCGCGCACTTCCGCAAAGTCACGCACGCGGCGCAGCAGGCGGTTAGCAATACGCGGCGTTCCGCGTGCACGACGCGCTATCTCCAGCGCGCCCTCTTCGCTCAGCGCCAGGCCAAGACAGGCCGCGCTACGACCCACGATATGCTGCAGATCGGGCACGTTATAGAACTCAAGGCGCTGCACGATGCCGAAACGGTCGCGCAGCGGCGAAGTTAAAGAACCGGCACGCGTCGTGGCACCAATCAGGGTAAACGGCGGCAGATCGAGCTTAATTGAACGCGCTGCCGGACCTTCACCAATCATGATATCCAGCTGATAATCTTCCATCGCTGGATACAGCACTTCTTCCACCACCGGCGACAGTCGATGGATCTCATCAATAAACAGCACATCATGCGGTTCGAGGTTAGTGAGCATCGCCGCCAGATCGCCGGCTTTTTCTAGCACCGGGCCGGACGTGGTGCGCAGATTGACGCCCATTTCGTTAGCGACAATGTTAGCCAGCGTGGTTTTACCCAATCCCGGCGGGCCGAAAATCAGCAGATGATCGAGTGCATCGCCACGCAGTTTCGCAGCCTGGATGAAAATCTCCATTTGCTCGCGCACCTGCGGCTGGCCAACATATTCCGTGAGCAGCTTGGGACGAATGGCACGGTCGAGCGTTTCTTCTTCATTAAAGGAACTGCCCGAGACCAGACGATCGGCTTCAATCATGCTTTACCTCAAATAGCTGCGCGCAGGGCTTCACGAATCAGGGTTTCGCAATCCGCATCCGGTTTACCGACTTTGCTGATCATACGGCTGGCTTCCTGCGGTTTATAGCCCAGAGCCACCAGCGCTGAAACCGCTTCGGCTTCAGCATCGTTATTGTCTTGTGCAGCGGATGGCGTGGTCAACGTAAAGGTTGAATCACCACCAAACAGATCGCCGTGCATGCCGATAAAGCGGTCTTTCATCTCCACGATCAAACGCTCGGCGGTTTTTTTACCCACGCCCGGCAGTTTGATCAGCGAGGCAATCTCTTGTCGCTCAACGGCGGTCACGAACTGCTGGGCTGACATGCCAGACAGAATTGCCAGCGCCAGTTTTGGCCCAACGCCATTCACCTTCACCAGCTCGCGGAACAGCGTGCGTTCCTGCTTGTTATTGAAACCGAACAGCAGTTGCGCATCTTCGCGTACCACAAACTGCGTAAAGATAATCGCTTCCTGATTGATCTCCGGCAGCTCGTAAAAGCAGGTCATTGGCATGTGCACTTCATAACCGACACCGTGCGCCTCAATCAACACCAGCGGCGGCTGTTTTTCCAGAATGTTGCCTCGTAAACGACCAATCACCTGAGCAATTCCTTAATCTGATAAGTAAGCCTGTTTATATACCATAAAAAAGGCTGGATGAATATCCAGCCTCATACCGCGTTTCGTTTCCGCTAACCGGATCGCATACGCCCGCGCGTCATCACCAGTTTCGTATCGCTGATACGCGCCGCGTTTTGGCTCATATGGCAATGCGTAATGGCGATGGCCAGCGCATCGGCGGCATCCGCCTGCGGATTGGCCGGCAGTTTTAGCAAGGTTCGTACCATATGCTGCACCTGACTTTTCTCAGCGCCGCCGGTGCCGGTAACGGTTTGCTTCACCTGGCGCGCCGCGTATTCAAACACCGGCAAATCATGATTTACCGCCGCGACAATCGCCGCACCGCGCGCCTGGCCCAGTTTCAGCGCTGAGTCCGCATTCTTGGCCATAAATACCTGCTCGATGGCGAAATAGTCGGGTGAGAACTGGGTGATAATTTCGCTGACGCCCGCGTAGATCAGTTTGAGGCGCGTCGGCAGATCGGTGACGCTGGTGCGGATACAGCCGCTGCCCAAATAGGTAAGCTGGCGGCCGGTTTGGCGAATAACACCGTAACCGGTGACGCGCGAGCCGGGATCGATCCCGAGAATTATCGCCACGGCGCGTCTCCGGTGAGTGGGGTTTTAAGCAACGCCATTACAGCGTTTCTGCGATCTCATCAGAGATTTCACCGTTATGGTAAACTTCCTGCACGTCGTCACAGTCTTCCAGCATGTCGATCAGGCGCAGCAGTTTCGGCGCGGTTTCGGCATCCATTTCGGCTTTAGTGGAAGGGATCATCGAGACTTCAGCCGAGTCGGCTTTCAGACCGCCCGCTTCCAGCGCATCACGCACCGCACCCATCTCTTCCCACGCGGTAAAGACATCAATCGCGCCGTCGTCATAGGCCACAACGTCTTCTGCACCTGCTTCCAGCGCCGCTTCCATCACCGCATCTTCGTCCTGACCTGGCGCGAAGGAGATTACGCCCTTCTTGCTGAACAGGTAAGAAACCGAACCGTCGGTACCGAGGTTGCCGCCGGTTTTGGTGAAGGCATGACGCACTTCGCCCACGGTACGGTTGCGGTTGTCGCTCAGGCACTCAATCATCACTGCTGAGCCGCCCGGGCCGTAACCTTCATAAATGATGGTTTCCATGTTGGAATCATCTTCACCGCCCACGCCGCGTGCGATGGCACGGTTCATGGTGTCGCGCGTCATGTTGTTAGACAGCGCTTTGTCCATCGCTGCGCGCAGACGTGGGTTGGAACCCGCATCGCCACCGCCCAGTTTCGCGGCGGTGACCAGCTCACGAATGATTTTGGTGAAGATTTTACCGCGCTTAGCGTCCTGAGCAGCTTTACGATGCTTGGTGTTCGCCCATTTACTGTGTCCAGCCATCTTACTTTATCTCCGATCTTTTACTGGGTGCAGGCTATCTTACTTGCGATCTTGTCCCCCGGCAGTGCTCGCAATCCTCACGTACATAAGTACGCTCCGGTTGCTGTGCGCTGGCGGTGAACAACCTCGCGGCGCCGATTACGCCTGACTGTTCGATATTGTTCGGTGCGTTCATTGAAAACTCACCAGATTCATAAAACTTAATGCATTCGCCACCGGAAAAACGCGCGGCGGCGAGCATTCAGATAAATTCTTCAATCGCCTGGCGGTTACTCCAGGACTTGGTGAGGGCAGCAGCAGCGGCGGGTTCGAGCCAGCGCGCGGCGAGATGCTCGGTGAGCAGCAGGTCGCGTTCTGCGGGTATAGCCAACCTGAACCAGTGTTCGCGATTGTGCGTGGTGCCCGGTGCGTAACGATGGCGATAGTGCGGGAAGATCTCAAACTCAATTTGCTTGTGGCAATCGTCCAGCACTAACTTTTCGTGCGCAATATCGATGGCGAGTTCTTCTAACACTTCGCGCTGAGCTGCCTGGCGCGGGGTTTCGCCCGCTTCCAGGCTGCCAGTGACCGATTGCCAGAAGCTGTCATCATCACGTCGCTGCAGCATTAACACCCGGCCGGTATCGCGGGCAAAAATCACCACCAGCACCGAAACCGGATGTTTAAAGCCCATTATTTGTTCTCTGTTTTTTCTTTCTTCGGTGCCACCATAATGCCGAGGTCCAGCAACGCAGCGGGATTCGCTTCGCTTGGGGCTTCGGTCATCATGCACGCGGCGGCGGTCGTTTTCGGGAACGCGATCACATCACGGATGTTATCGGTGCCGGTCAACAGCATGGTCAGACGATCCAGGCCGAACGCCAGGCCGGCGTGCGGCGGCGTACCGTATTTCAGTGCGTCGAGCAGGAAGCCAAACTTCTCACGCTGCTCTTCTTCGGTGATGCCGAGGATGCTGAATACCGTCTGCTGCATTTTACCATTATGAATACGTACGGAACCGCCACCCACTTCGTAGCCGTTAATCACCATATCGTAGGCATTCGCTACCGCTTGTACCGGATCGGTTGCCAGCTGTTCTGCGCTCAGGTCTTTCGGCGACGTGAACGGATGGTGCATCGCTGCCAGGCCGCCCTCTTCATCTTCCTCAAACATTGGGAAGTCGATCACCCACAGCGGCGCCCAGGCTTTGTCATCAGTAATCTGCAGATCGCGGCCCACTTTCAGACGCAGCGCGCCCAGCGCATCCGCCACCACTTTGGCGCGGTCCGCACCGAAGAAGATCAGGTCGCCATCTTGGGCGCCAGTACGGTTGAGAATGTCTTCAACGATTTCTGCGCTGAGGAACTTGGCAACCGGGCTTTGTACACCTTCGAAGCCTTTCGCGCGTTCGTTGATCTTCATCCACGCCAAACCTTTGGCGCCATAGATTTTGACAAATTCGCCATACTCATCAATTTGCTTACGCGTCAGCGCTGCACCGCCCGGTACGCGCAGGGCAGCCACGCGGCCTTTGGCATCATTGGCTGGGCCAGCAAACACCTGGAATTCTACGTTTTTCAGCAGATCGGCAACGTCGACCAGCTCCATTGGGTTACGCAGGTCTGGCTTATCTGAGCCGTAACGGTTCATCGCTTCCGCAAAAGTCATCTGCGGGAAGTCACCGAGATCCACGCCTTTGATATCGATCCACAGTTCACGAATCAGACGTTCCATCTTTTCACGCACCTGCTCTGCGGTCATGAAAGAGGTCTCCACGTCGATCTGGGTGAATTCTGGCTGACGATCGGCACGCAGATCTTCGTCACGGAAACACTTAACGATCTGATAGTAGCGGTCAAAACCCGACATCATCAGCAGCTGTTTGAACAGCTGTGGCGACTGCGGCAGCGCGTAGAACTTGCCTTTATGCACGCGGCTTGGCACCAGATAGTCACGCGCGCCTTCAGGCGTGGCTTTGGTCAGCATCGGCGTTTCGATATCGAGGAAACCCTGGTCGTCCATAAAGCGACGCACGAAGCTGGTAATTTTAGCGCGGGTTTTCAAACGCTGCGCCATTTCCGGACGACGCAGGTCCAGGTAACGATAGGTCAGGCGCGCTTCTTCGCTGTTGACCTGGTTAGAGTCCAGCGGCAGCGGTTCAGCGCGGTTGATGATATTCAGCTCGTGGGCAAACACTTCCACTTCGCCGGTCGCCATATCGCTGTTTTTGTTCTTTTCGTCACGTGCACGCACGGTGCCGGTGATCTGGATACAGAATTCGTTACGCAGCTCAGATGCCAGCTGGAAAGCGTCCTGACGATCGGCATCAAAGAACACCTGCGCGATACCTTCACGGTCACGCATATCGATAAAAATCAGGCTACCCAGATCGCGACGGCGATTTACCCAGCCGCAGAGAGTGACTTGCTGACCCACGTGAGACAGATTGAGCTGTCCGCAATATTCTGTACGCATAACGTATCCTTTTAACTTCGCCGCTGCTGCCAAACAGCATCAGGCCGCGTAACCTTCTGAGATGCTGTCGCAAAAAAGGCGACTATTATAATGGAAAAACCCAGGCAGGATAAGTGGAGCCCGATCAAAGCGGACAAAACATTATGCTTTATCGCGCTGTTTTTCCTGCCGACATCAAAACAGGTTACATTAAGCCGCCCTTTCCCGCCCTAAAGGATTCAGGAGTTCGCGTTGACACTTCGTATTGGATTACCGCAATGGCAGCACGCGCAATGGAAACAGTTCGGTATTGAGACCTTAGCCGATTACGCGCAGCTGTTTGGTTGTGTGGAGGGCAATACCACGTTGTATGCGCTGCCAAAGCCGGAAGTGGTGCTGCGCTGGCGCGACATGACGCACGACGATTTCCGTTTCTGCTTCAAGTTTCCCGAAAGCATCAGCCATAAAGCGGCGCTGCGCGACTGTGATGAGTTGCTGAATGAGTTTTTCCGTCTGCTCGATCCGCTCAGCACGCGCATCGGTCAATACTGGCTGCAGCTGCCGGCAGCGTTTTCACCGGCTCAGCTCGGCGATTTGTGGTCTTTTCTCGATAGTTTGCCGCGCAATTTCCGTTATGGCGTCGAGGTGCGGCATCAGGCATTTTTCGCCAAAGGTGATGCTGAACGCGCGCTGAATCGCGGTTTGCTGGAGCGTCAAATTAATCGGGTGATGCTGGATAGTCGTCCGGTGCATGCCTCCACCTCACAGTCGGCCGCAGCGGTGCACGCTCGATCGCAAAAGCCGCGCGTGCCGCTGCATGTGGTGCGTACCGGTGCGCAACCGATGGTGCGTTTCATTGGCAGTGATAGCGTGGCGGAGAGCGTGCCGCTGTTTCAGCCGTGGCACAGCAAGCTGCAAGCGTGGCAGCGGGATAGCGATCCGCTGCTGTTTATCCATACGCCGGATATGGGCGAGGTGTTTCCGCTGCTTCAGGCGTTGTGGCCACAGTTACAGCAGCTGGAACCAACCTTACGCGATCTGCCCGACTGGCCGCAGCAATCGAGCCTGTTCTAGACGCAACGCAAAGGGTGCAGCCTGCCCGCGTTTCTGCCAAAATAGCGCCCTTTCCGTTTTCTCTCCGGACCTTTTCATTATGTCTGATCGCGATACGCTATTTTCCGCGCCCATCGATAAGCTGGGCGACTGGACCTTTGACGAGCGCGTAGCTGAAGTTTTTCCCGATATGATTCAGCGCTCGGTGCCGGGTTATTCCAACATCATTTCGATGATTGGCATGCTGGCGGAACGCTTCGTTCAGCCGAATAGCCAGGTTTACGATCTCGGCTGTTCACTGGGTGCCGCCACGCTGTCGGTGCGCCGCAATATTCATGTGCCCGGTTGCCAGATTATTGCCGTGGATAATTCACCGGCGATGGTGGAGCGCTGCCGTCGCCATATCGACGCCTTCCGCGCGGATACGCCGGTGCAGGTGATCGAAGCAGATATTCAGGACATCCACATTGAGAACGCCTCATTGGTGGTGCTGAACTTTACCCTGCAATTCCTTGAGCCACCGGCACGCCTCGAGCTGCTGAAGAAGATTGTTGACGGATTAAATCCGGGCGGCGCGCTGGTGTTGTCGGAGAAGTTCAGTTTTGAAGATGCCGATGTCGGCGAGTTGCTGTTTAACATGCATCACGATTTCAAACGCGCTAACGGTTACAGCGAGCTGGAGATCAGCCAGAAACGCAGCATGCTGGAGAACGTGATGCTGACCGATAGCGTTGAAGCGCACAAAGCGCGCCTGAAAACCGCCGGGTTCCAACATGCGGAGTTGTGGTTCCAGTGCTTTAACTTTGGTTCGTTGGTGGCGTTGAAATGATTGAGTTTGGCCGTTTTTATCAGCAGATTGCCACCGGCCCGCTCGCCAGCTGGCTGGAAGTGTTACCGGCGCAAGTCGCCGCATGGCAGCGTGAAAATTTGCACGGTAAGTTCCGCGACTGGGAGAAGTCAGTTGATTATTTGCCGCTGCTGACGCCGCAAAAGCTGGATTTAGTGCACAGCGTGAGCGCGGATGTTGAGGATCTGACCGATCGTCAGCGTCTGGGCATTGAGAATCTGCTGCGCAATTTGATGCCGTGGCGAAAAGGTCCTTATTCGCTTTACGGTACCGAGATCGATACCGAATGGCGTTCCGACTGGAAATGGGATCGCGTGTTGCCGCACATTTCGCCGTTGCAGCATCGTACGGTGCTGGATGTCGGCTGCGGTAGCGGCTATCACATGTGGCGCATGATTGGCGCGGGCGCGAAGCTGGTGGTCGGCATCGATCCAATGCAGCTGTTTTTGTGTCAGTTCGAAGCGGTGCGTAAGCTGTTGGGTGACGATCGTCGTGCGCATTTGCTGCCGCTGGGCATTGAGCAACTGCCGGCGTTACAAGCGTTTGATACCGTGTTTTCCATGGGCGTGCTTTATCACCGCCGTTCGCCGCTCGACCACTTGATGCAGCTGAAAAATCAGTTAGTCAGTGACGGCGAGCTGGTGCTGGAGACGCTGGTGATTGAAGGCGATGAGAACGCGGTGTTGGTGCCGGGTGAGCGTTATGCGCAGATGCGTAACGTCTACTTTATCCCTTCTGCCGCAGCGCTGAAGAGCTGGCTGGAGAAGTGCGGATTTGTCGATGTGCGCATCGCGGATTACGCGGTGACGTCCGTGGAAGAGCAGCGTCGCACCAGTTGGATGACCAGCGAGTCGCTGGCCGAGTTTCTTGATCCTAACGACAGCACCAAAACCGTGGAAGGTTATCCCGCCCCGCTGCGCGCCGTGCTAGTCGCGCGCAAGCCGTAATGTTTAACGCCGCGATAGCGCCAGCTTCGCGGCGAAGCCAATAAACACGCAGCCCGTCAGGCGATCCATTACTTTCAGCACCGCTGGGCGACGCAGATGCGCCGCAAAGTATTGGCTGCTGCCAATTAGCACCGCATTCCACACCAAACCAATCACCATGTGCGTGAGCGCCATCAGCGTACACCACAGCGGCACCGACGCGCCCGCCGGAATAAACTGCGGCAGAAAGGTCACGTAGAATACGCCGACTTTAGGATTTAACAGGTTACCAAAGAGTCCGCGCGTGAAGCAGGCAACATAGCTTTGCTCTTTACTCTGCGCGTGCTGCCCTCCTTCCGCTTGGGTGCGTGGGTTGATGAGTAATTTGACACCGAGATAGAGCAGATAGGCCGCACCGATCCATTTCAGCAGGTTATACGCCATTTCCGAGGCCAGCAGCAGCGCGCCCAAGCCTAAACCCACCGCAACGCCCCACACCAGACAACCCAGCGTAACGCCAAATGCCGTAGCCCAGGCACGTTTCCAGCCTTGCGCGGCGGCGGAACGCAACACTAATGCAGTATCAAAACCGGGCGTGAGTGTGAGGATGGTGATGGCGAAGAGGAAAGATAAAATTAGTGTCATGCGATGTTCTCAATTGCTCCGGTGCGTTTCAGGCTGAAAACAAGGGCCGCTGCGTAAAGGCGTCGTGGACACATCCCTGTGGACTCTGCCGCCGCATCCATGCGGCGGAAGCTTTACTTCGCGGCCCTTGTTTCCAGCCTTTATGTGGGTTTTGTGGGTTTTGTTCGTTTTGCTTTAATCTTGTGCGGCGGTTTCGTTGGGTGCGTTCCAGTATTGGTATTTATAAGCGGAGCTGAGATGGCGTTCAATGGTGCCTTTGGCGAACACTTCGGTTTCATGCAGATAACTGAGCGTGCAGTTGCCCACTTCATCCCACAGCTGACACTCATCCACCGAGCGCAGCGTGCTGACTGGCGTGGTCGCGGTGCTGTTCAAACGCAGTTCCCGCCACTGGTTATCATAGCTATAAGTATCTTTGCTGCGCGCGCTGGTGGATAAGGTTACCAATCCTTGTGGATTCCAGCGCCAGCTGCTTTCGCCGTTGGTCATATTATCGCTGCCGCGCGCCACGCTTTTTTCCACTCTGAACTGTTTGTCATAGCGATAAGTGGTATCGGTAAAGCCATCTTTGCCCATGCTGGTGAATTTATCGGATGAGCTGATGATGTTGCCATGCTGGCCGATTTGCCAGCTGATGGTGCCCTGGCGGTTGTCGACCACTTCCTCTTGCCCAGCTTTGATCACTTTAACCATGTAGGCATATTCCGCCACCCAGCCGCGTTGAACGCGGGCGATATGCTGTTCCATCGTCAATAGAACATTGCCTTCATTTTTGTCGTAGGAGATATCGGCCACCATCAAATCGCCGCACTGATCAAACTGGCCGAGTACGCGCTTTTGCGAGTTCACATCTTTGCCAAATTCGCCTGCCACCACCTGACGCACCGCGCCTTTGGCATCGCCGCCCAGCATGATCCAGTTGTTGCTGCTGGTGATGTTTTTGCTCATCGGCGGACACGCGGTGCTGACCGCCAGCGCGACGCCGCAGTACGGGAGTAGCAGCATTAAAAAGGTATAAGGGATGGATTTCATGAAGGTTATCCGTATGAAGCCATAGAGTAATCAAAGCATCATTTACGCGATCACGCTATCTCCGCGGGAATTGCAGATAAAAAGAACCCCAGTTAGAAGAACTGGGGTTGGTACTTGCAAACATCACGTCATTTGAGCTGGCGTGCTGCGCGGCAAAATCAGGGGGGGAAGTCAGGCTACCCGGACGGCGCTCAACTGCGTCATGCTTTTCATGGCTTCAACCACATCACCATCAACGCAATAGCGACTGAATTCATCGGTTTCCGCTTCGGAGCACATGGAAACACCGGCTTTACGGTAGCGCATCGGCGAAGCGACTAAACGGCTGGCGGAGCTGTGGACTTCCTGCAATCCACTGTCGATGAACTTCTGGATGTTGCTCAAACGTACGCCCGCACCGGCCATAATAATTGGACCTGTGCTGTGTTCATTTAGTTCCCTTAATAATGCAATTCCTGCTTCGGCACTCTGCTGCTGACCAGACGTCAGGATCCGCGCGATGCCTAAATCAGCCAGCACCTCAAGTGAGCGTTTCGGGCTGTGGCATAAATCAAAGGCGCGATGGAAGGTGACGTCCATGCCATCACACAGCTTCATAATCTGCTGCATACGAGCAATATCGACATGCGCATCTTCATCCAGCATGCCAATCACTAAGCCGGGAAAACCGAGTTCACGCATTAGCGCAACGTCCGATTTCATCGACTCAAACTCAAAGTGGGTGTAGCAAAAATCGCCGCCGCGCGGACGGACGATAGGATGTACCGGGATCGAAATTTCACGTCGTGCCGCTTCCAGCACGCCGGCTGAAGGCGTCAACCCACCTTCGCGCGGTGCACTGCACAGCTCCACGCGATCGGCACCGGACAGCTGCGCAGTCATTGCGCAGTCGATGCCGTAGCAACAAATTTCCAGTTTCGTCATACCATGCTCCTTCTCATGACTTCTGGCTCGGGATGAATGCTTCCGTTAGTCTACTTAATTGGACAGTTTACGTGGAACTCGCACTATGGCATTCGATTTTAATCAATGGATAGACCGTCGTCACAGCGATAGTTTGAAATGGCACAAATATGGTGATCGCGATGTGCTGCCGCTCTGGGTCGCAGACAGCGATTTTCGTTCGCCGCCGAGTGTGATTGAGGCCATTAAACAGCGCGCTGAGCACGGTGTTTTTGGCTATGGCGCAACGCCAACCGGATTGATTGATATCACCCTTTCGCGTTTAGCGCAGCGCTACAACTGGCAGATTGAGCCGGACTGGATTGTGTTATTGCCCGGCGTGGTGTGCGGTTTGAATCTTTCGGTCCGCGCATTCACGGAGTTTGGCGAATCCACCGTTTCCCCGACGCCGATCTATCCGCCGTTTCGCGGTGCAGCAAAGCTGGCCAACCGCGCACAGGTAAATTTACCGCTGCGTTTACAAGACGATCGCTGGGTGATGAATCTGGATAATAGCGCGATGCAGGGCAATGAACGCCTGCTGATGCTGTGTAATCCGCAGAATCCGGGCGGCACGGTTTATCGTCGTGACGAGCTGGAAGCGCAGCTGGCGTTTGCGCAGCAGCATGATTTGATCGTCTGCTCCGATGAAATCCACTGCGATTTATTGCTGTCACCCGGCGCACAGCACATTCCCTTTGCTACGTTAAGTGAAGATGCCGCACAGCGCAGCATCACGCTGCTGTCGCCATCGAAAACCTTCAATATTGCCGGATTGGGCGCGTCGCTGGCGATCATTCCCAATCCGGAGTTGCGTGCGCGGTTCAAACGCGTGCGTGAAGGCATCGTGCCTGGCGTGGATATTCTGGCGTTGGTAGCAGCCGAAGCGGCGTGGCGCGATGGCGATGCATGGCTGGCAGCGCAGCTGGATTATCTGCGCGCCAATCGCGACTGGCTGGTGGCGCAGGTGAATGCACTGCCAGAATTGCAGATGGCCGCGCCGGAAGCGACCTATTTGGGGTGGATCGACGCCAGCAGACTGGATGTTGCCAATCCGATGGCGTATTTCGAGCAGCACGGCCTCGGTTTTTCACCGGGCCACGATTTTGGCGATGATAATTTCGTGCGCTTCAACTTTGGCTGTACGCGCGCCACGCTGGAACAGGCGGTCACGCGTTTGCAAAAAGCGGTCGCGGCGCGGCGTTAAGCCTGCTCACTGGCGACAATCTCTTCCAGTCGCCATGGATGAAACTTAATGGTGGTTTGCCCGTCCGTCACCGCCAGCGTCGGATTGGGCAACCGCTCGTTCTCGCCTTTGGGCGCGCTGGTTTTAAACGAGATGCCCGGCTGTGTCAGCGCATGATCAGAAAGCAGCGCCATCGCCCGCATGCCCAGCGTTTCCGGTTCTCCACGCAGTACAATCTCTACATGTTCCCACCCTTCGTGGCGATACAGCTTTTCGCCTGGCCACGGCAGTTCAATCACATCAATTTGCCAGCCCGCCAGGTTCAGTGGCTGATGCAGTTTGAACAGGCAAATCGGGCGACCATTGATCATTGCCTCGGAAAACTGTGTGCCGATCTGCAATAAGCCAGATTTCCAGCGTTCTGCCGTTGCAAACTGGTGGCAGCGCACCGCGACGTGATCGGCTTCATGTTCAGCCAGGTTAATGCCTAAACGTTCAGAAAAATTCATCAGCGACTGCTCAAAACGCGCCATGTCTTGTTTTAAATCATCCAATTCCACAGGAAAGTGGGTCTGCATCATGCCTTACCTCTAATTCAGTTCAGGTTTACTAATCAATATGAAATTTGCTAACCGTTGATTCCGCTTGACAAAATTGTCGGATTCATCCGATTTAGGCGCCAAAAAGGCTAAAAACCGCATAAATAGACCATTCATTTCAGATTTATCACCTAATCAGGTCCAGCAGTTACTTTATGAAAGTAGGCTAAATATATGTTTTTAATGATGATAGTTAATACAATGAGATAAATCTTATTTAAATTGCAAACAATTGCAGCTTGAAACCCTTTCTTATAAATTTGGGTTTCACAACTACAAGGAACGGCCTTATGTCTATGCTCATTGTTGTCGCAGTCCTGATTGCATTAATGGGATTTGCAATTTCCCGCCATTGGAAGGTGCGTGAAGACAAAAGCGTTAAAAATCCTCGTCGTCACCCGCGGCGCCGTTAATCGGCGCTGGGGGCCCGATGTTGCCTGTCATCAGATACCGAATAGCTGACTCACTTTAACATTTCACGTATACTTCCCCTCTTATTTTTCCGTCCCGCCGCGCAGTTGCGGGATGACGACATCGGCTCGCCGCCTACAGGCGGGCCTTTTCAGCATATGAAGGTAACGCGGTGAATATTCAGGCTCTTCTTTCCGACAAAGTCAGTCAGGCAATGATTGCGGCGGGTGCGCCTGCCGATTGCGAACCTCAGGTTCGCCAGTCTGCGAAGGTACAGTTCGGTGATTACCAGGCAAACGGCATGATGGCCGTAGCGAAAAAGCTCGGTCAGGCACCGCGACAACTGGCTGAGCAGGTGATCCAGCATCTGGATCTTAACGGCATCGCCAGCAAAGTCGAAATCGCCGGTCCCGGCTTTATCAATATCTTCCTCGATCGTGCATGGCTGGCGGCGCAAACCGCGCAGGCGCTGCAGCTGCCGCGTCTTGGCGTGAGTGCGGTTGCGCCACAAACTGTCGTGGTGGATTACTCCGCGCCTAACGTAGCGAAGCAGATGCACGTCGGTCACGTCCGTTCCACCATCATTGGTGATGCCGCAGTGCGTACGCTGGAGTTCCTTGGCCATAACGTGATCCGCGCCAACCACGTCGGCGACTGGGGCACGCAGTTCGGTATGCTGATTGCCTATCTGGAAAAGCAGCAGAACGAACATCACGAAGAGATCGCACTGGCTGACCTGGAAGCTTTCTACCGCGAAGCCAAAGTGACCTACGATGCCGACGAAGCCTTCGCCGAGCGCGCGCGTAATTACGTGGTGAAGCTGCAGGGTGGCGACGAATATTGCCGCAGCATGTGGAAGAAGCTGGTTGATATCACCATGAGCCAGAACCAGCAGGTGTATGACCGCCTTAACGTGACGCTGACGCGCAAAGATGTGATGGGTGAAAGCCTGTACAACGACATGCTGCCGGGCATCGTCGCCGATCTGCGCGAAAAAGGCCTGGCGGTGACCAGCGAAGGCGCCACGGTGGTTTTCCTTGATGAGTTCAAAAACAAGGAAGGCGAACCGATGGGCGTGATCATTCAGAAGAAAGATGGCGGCTATCTCTACACCACCACCGACATCGCCTGCGCCAAATACCGTTTCGAAACCCTGCATGCCGATCGCGTGCTCTATTACATCGATTCCCGTCAGCACCAGCATCTGCAGCAGGCGTGGACCATCGTGCGTAAAGCCGGTTACGTGCCGGAATCGGTACCGCTTGAGCATCACGCCTTCGGCATGATGCTGGGTAAAGATGGTCGTCCATTTAAAACCCGCAGCGGCGGCACTATTCGTCTCGCCGATTTGCTGGATGAAGCGGTTGAACGCGCGCATGCGTTGGTCAGCGAAAAGAATCCAGAGATGTCCGCGCAGGAGCTGAAAGATCTGTCGGAAGTGGTCGGCATCGGCGCAGTGAAATACGCTGACCTGTCAAAAAGCCGCACCACCGATTACATCTTCGACTGGGACAACATGCTGGCCTTCGAAGGCAACACGGCGCCTTACATGCAATATGCCTACACGCGCGTGCTGTCGGTGTTCCGTAAAGCCGGCATTGATGCCGATAGCCTGAGCGGTGACATCGTGCTGACTGAAGAGCGTGAAGCGCAGTTGGCTACGCGTCTGCTGCAGTTCGAAGAAGTGATAACGCAGGTCGCGCGCGACGGTACGCCACATGTGATGTGTGCTTATCTGTACGATCTGGCCGGCCAGTTCTCTGGCTTCTACGAACACTGCCCTATTCTCTCCGCCGAGGACGAGAACATTCGTCAGAGCCGCCTGCAGCTGGCCGCGTTAACCGCGAAAACGCTGAAGCAAGGTCTGGATACGCTGGGCATTAAAACCGTCGAACGCATGTAATACCTCTGGCGGAGAGCGCCACAAACGGCTCTCCGCTTGCTTTCCCCCTTTTTTCCCCTCTGACAAAATTCTGCTCTTCAGCCCGCTCTGAATAGCGCTTCTGCCGTGCCCAATACCCGCCATTCCTCAGCCTCGATACGCTTTCTCATTTTTCCGACACAGCTCACCAAATAAACAAAACTCATACCTTCATAACCATTTTATGGCAGACAAACTCGCACGCCATCCCTAATTTGGTTATGGAAGCAAGAACATAAAAACATGCAACAAGCTGTTTTAACAGCTAAAAACTATAAAACTCACCCCCCTGCAATCGGGTTAAAGTGATGCCCCCGGCCAATGTCAGGGCAGAAAAAAATCTCAACCCGATAACGTTATTAATAAAAAAATCAGAGCGTATCCTATGAGCAATCACGACATTATCGATGTAAAAGGCTGGATCGACGCCCGCCCGATCACCGGATACCAGTGGCTGACCCTCAGCCTGTGCTTCATCATCATCATGTTTGATGGCTACGACGCGGCAGCGATGGGTTTCATTGCGCCCGCGCTGATTGAAGACTGGGGCATCAGCCATGCGGAAATGGGGCCGATTCTCGGTGCCGCGATGTTTGGCGTGGCGATTGGCGCGCTGATTGCCGGTCCATGGTCCGACAAATTTGGCCGCAAACGCGTGCTGCTGCTGTCGATTGCCGTCTTCGCCTGCTTCAGCCTGATGAGCGCCTTCGCGCGCACGCCGCTGGAAATGGGTGTGTTACGTTTTCTCACCGGTCTCGGTCTCGGTGCGGTGATGCCCAACTGCGTCACGCTGGTGTCGGAATATATGCCGGAACGCCGTCGCAGCCTGATGATCACCGTGATGTACAGCGGATTTAATATCGGTTCCGGGTTGGGCGGATTCATTGCCGCCGGCATGCTGCCACACTTTGGCTGGCAAGCGGTGTTGGGTTTAGGGGGCTTGCTGCCGCTGCTGATGTTGCCGCTGCTGCTGTGGCTGCTGCCGGAATCGGCGATGTATATGGTGGTGCGCAAAGTCAGTCGCGACAAGATTGCCGCCGTGCTCAAACGTCTGGGCGGCGAATTCTCCGCTGGCACCGCCTTTGTACTCAATGCGCCAATCATCCCGAAAAAAGCGCAGGTGCTGCAGCTGTTCAGCCGCGGCTATGCAGGCGGCACGGTGGTGTTATGGCTCACCTACTTCATGGGGCTGTTTGTCATCTACCTGCTTAACGGCTGGCTGCCAACCATCCTGCGTTCTGGCGGCGTAACGCTGGAGCGTGCGGCGATTGTGGCGGGCTTATTCCAGCTGGGCGGCACCTTTGGCGGCCTGATGGTGGGTGGGCTGATGGACCGTTTCAAAGCGAAATATGTTATCGCCCTGTTCTATCTGCTGGGCAGCTTCTGCCTGGTGTCGCAGGGCATCTGGAGCTTTGGCCCGAATGTGCTGGCGCTGCTGGTGTTCTTCGCTGGCGTCTGCATCAACGGTGCGCAAACCGGATTGCAGGCCTTCTCCCCGGCCTTTTATCCCACCGAAATGCGCGCCACCGGCGTGTGCTGGATGCACGGCATTGGTCGCAGCGGCGCCATTATCAGCTCGTCGCTGGGCGGCGTGCTGCTCGGCGTGTTTCCTGGGCAAACAGCCATTTTTATCGTTTTGTCGCTCCCGGCAGTTTTGGCGGCACTTTCCATCACCCGACATCACCCTGCACAGGTGGCCCGTCAGGTTAAAGGCATCGACCTTAACGACCTGCCGTCCCTGTCGCGTACCCTCAATAATCGATGAAGTAGAGGTCAAAAAATTATGGCTAAAATCATAGGCGGTTTAGCGGTTTCCCATACTCCCACCATTGGCTTTGCGGTCGATCACAACAAGCAGCAGGAAGGCGCGTGGGCCCCGATTTTCGATGGCTTTGCGCCGATGCAGCGCTGGCTGGAGGAGAAAAAACCGGATGTGCTGCTGTATGTGTTTAACGATCACGTCACCTCCTTCTTTTTTGATCACTACTCGGCGTTTGTGCTGGGCATTGATGACGAATATGCCGTTGCGGATGAAGGCGGCGGCCCGCGCGATCTGCCGCCGGTAAAAGGCCATGCGGCGCTGTCACAACATATTGGTGCCAGCCTGATGGCGGATGAGTTCGATATGTCATTCTTCCAGGACAAAGCGCTGGATCACGGCCTGTTTTCGCCGCTGTCGGCGCTGGCACCGTGGCAAGGCGGCTGGCCGATGCAGGTGGTTCCGCTGGCGGTCGGCGTGTTGCAGTTCCCGATCCCGACGGCGCGTCGCTGCTATAAACTCGGTCAGGCACTGAAGCGCGCGGTAGAGAGTTTCCCGGAAGATCTGAACGTTGCGGTGGTCGCGACCGGCGGCGTTTCACATCAGGTACACGGCGAGCGCTGCGGCTTCAACAATCCCGAATGGGATGCGCAGTTTATCGATCTGTTGATCAACGATCCTGAGCGCCTGACCGAAATAACGCTGGCTGAATACGCCACGCTCGGCGGCCTGGAAGGTGCGGAAGTGATTATGTGGCTGATCATGCGCGGTGCGCTGTCGGCCAACGTCGAGAAACTGCATCAGGATTACTATCTGCCTTCGATGACCGGGATCGCCACGCTGATCCTTGAAAATCAGTCACGCGAAGCGCCGGTCGATGTGCACCAGCGTCAGCGCGATAAGATCAACCTGCAGCTCAGCGGCGTGGAAAAACTGCCCGGCACCTATCCGTTCACCCAGGCGCGCAGCCTGAAAGCGCTGCGCATCAACCGCTTCCTGCACCGCATGATTCAGCCAGAATGGCGTAAGCGATTCCGCGAAGCTCCGCAGGCGCTGTATCAGGAAGCCGGACTGAGCGCTGAAGAGCAAACGCTGATTACCCAGCTCGACTGGCGCGGCATGATCCATTACGGCGTCAGCTTCTTCCTGCTGGAAAAACTGGGTGCGGTGGTGGGTGTCTCTAACCTGCATATCTACTCAGCGATGCGGGGTGAAACGCTGGAACAGTTCCAGCAGACGCGCAATCAGCAGGTGCTCTATTCGGTGGCGGGGAAAGCAGACTGATGTTTACGCAACCGGTCATCGACTGCCATCACCACGTTTTTGATCCAGTACACTTTCCCTGGGCGCCCGAGAGCGCCTATAACCCGGACGGACACGAGCTGGCGACGCCGGATTACTATCGTGCCGTGATGCAAGCGTACAACATCCGCCACTCGCTGATTGTCGGCCCGACGTCGGGATATAACACCGATAACCGCTGCCTGCTGGATACCATCAAGCGCGGTGAGGGCCGTTTCAAGGGCATTGCCGTCACGCCGCGTGACGTGGAGAGCGACACGCTCGCCAGCCTGAAAGATCAAGGCATCGTCGGCATTGCGCTTAACGTGGCGATGCTGGGCACCGAGCCGTTTCTCCAGCTTGATGCCCTGATGGGCAGGCTGGCGGAGTTGGATCTCTTTGCCCAGATTCAGGTGCAAAACGATCAGCTACTGGCACTAATGCCGCTGCTGTCACGCACCCGCACGCGTTTGCTGATCGATCACTCCGGTCGGCCAGACGTCAGCGCGGGCGTAGCACAACCGGCCTTTCAGGCGCTGCTGTCGATGGCCGGCCAGCAGCGCACCAGCGTCAAGCTCTCCGGGCTGGCGAAATTCTCCCGGCAGCCCTATCCCTTCAGCGATGGACATCCCTATTTGCTGGCATTGCTGGACGCTTTCGGCGCGGAAAACTGCATGTGGGGTTCGGACTGGCCCTTCCTGCGCGCCAGTGAGCGCATGGATATGGGCACGCAGCTACTGCTGATCGAACAGCTGATCCCCGATGAAAAGAGCCGCCGTCAGGTGCTTTGGCACACGCCACAGCGGCTGTTTGGTTTTACTGAATTACAGGAGTCACGATGAAAACCATCTATGTACTGAACGGCCCGAACCTCAATCTGCTGGGCACCCGCGAGCCAGAAACCTACGGTTCCGACACGCTGCAAAGCGTGGAAGCGCTGTGCCGCGCAACGGCGGAAGAGCTGGGCGTGGCGATTGAGTTTCGCCAGACCAACTACGAAGGGGAAATGATTGAGTGGATTCAGCAGGCGCGTCTCGAAGCGCAGGCGCTGGTGATCAACCCGGCGGCGTGGACGCACACCTCGGTGGCGATCCGCGATGCGGTCACCGGCGTGGGGTTGCCGCTGTGGGAAGTGCACATCACCAACGTGCACAAGCGTGAGCCGTTCCGTCATCACTCCTATCTCTCCGACGTCGCACAAGGCGTGATCTGCGGCTACGGCATTCGCGGTTACCGCTATGCGTTGATGGAAGCGGCGCGCGTCGGCTGATTACTCATCCTGCCCGCACACTTCTCGCAGGCAGCGGATCAGCGCATCCGCTGCCGGTGAGTGCAGACAGCCCGCCCGCACCGTCAGCCCGATAGCGCGATCGGTATCCGGCAAAGGCACCGGCAACGCCACCAGCGCGCCGGACGCCAGTTCCACTTCCAGCTGGTGCGCGGAGACCGCCGCCAGCATATCCGACTGCATCAGCAAGCCGCGCACCAACGCCAGATCGCCGGTTTCCACCACCGGATCGGGTGCCGGAATGCCCATCGCCTGAAAACTGTTATTCAATAGATAACGCGCTGGCGTGGCCGAACGCGGCAGCACCCAACGCGCCGCGCGCAGATCATCGGTAGAGAGCTCACGTCCTACCAGCGGATGATCGTGACGCGCCAGCAGCACCATGCGTTCGGAGAACAGCGTCTCGCGCGTGACGTCCAGCGCATCTTCATCGCGGCGCAGCGCGCCAAAAATAAAATCGATATCGCCCGAGCGCATCTCCGAGGCCAGCACGCCAAAGGCGCTTTCACTGGTGACCACGCGCACGCCCGGATAGCGCGCCGTCAGCATCACGATCGCCTGCGGCAGGATACGCGTGCGTCCCAGCGGCAATGCGCCCACGCGCACCGTTCCCTCAAGTATTCCGCTGCGGGCAGCAATATCGGCCGGAATGTGCCGCAATTCATTCAGCGCACGCCGCACGTTGGCTTCGATTTCACGTCCGGCCAGCGAAGGCATCATGCCGTGCGGCGTGCGCTCCAGCAGCGCGATGCCCGCGCCGTTTTCCAGCACGCGCAGCGCGGCGCTCACCGCCGGCTGGCTCAGTCCGAGACGTGCCGCTACCGTCTGCATATGCCGCGTCTGGCACAGCGTGATAAAAATTTGCAGCCGACGCACGTTAAACAGCCACAGCGGTTCCGCATCGCTACGCTGCGCACCGCGTCCCTGCAATTTAGCCAGCCGCTGCGGTACCTGATGCAGTTCCTCAATCGCCCGCAGCGCACGCGGCAGCACACATTTACCGAAGTCAGTCAGCATCATGCCGCCGGCGTGACGTTCAAATAGCGTGACGCCTAAGGTGAGTTCCAGTTCGCGAATAGCGCGGGTAATGGCCGACTGGGTGCGAAATAATTCATCCGCTGCCCGTGAGACACTGCCTTGTGCTACCACCTGACTAAATGCCCTGATTTGCATCAGATTTGTCAGCTCCTGCGTGCCCTTTTCCGCCATCTTTCCCTGCCTGTTTTCACCACCGTTCGATGTCGCAATATAAATAAAACGCATACCCGCTGCAATGAAATGAATTATCGCCGCCAGGTGGGCAGTGACAGCATGGAAAAAACAGCGGAGGAGTATGCCATGACTAACAACACCCCAAAAAAAACCGCGCTGGTGGTCAGCGCTCACTCAGCAGATTTCGTCTGGCGCGCCGGCGGTGCCATCGCGCTGCACCATGCGCAGGGCTATGACGTTCACGTTGTCTGCCTCTCATTTGGTGAGCGCGGCGAATCGGCCAAGCTGTGGCGCAAGGGGGAGATGAGCGAGGCGAAAGTCAAAGCCGCCCGCCGCAGCGAGGCGCAGGCCGCCGCCGAGATCCTCGGTGCCAGCATCGAATTTTTTGATCTCGGTGATTATCCGCTGCGTGCCGATAAAGAAACCCTGTTCCGCCTCGCGGACGTTTATCGCCGGGTGCAGCCGCACTTTGTTCTGACCCATTCCTTGCAGGATCCCTACAACTACGATCACCCGCTGGCCACGCATCTGGCGCAGGAGGCGCGCATTATCGCCCAGGCCGAAGGCTACCGTCCGGGCGAAAAAATCGTCGGTGCGCCGCCGGTGTACTGCTTCGAACCGCACCAGCCTGAACAGTGCAACTGGAAGCCGGATGTGCTGCTGGATATCACCTCGGTGTGGGACAAAAAATATCAGGCGATTCAGTGCATGGCCGGGCAGGAACATCTGTGGGAATACTACACGCGCGTAGCGCAGCAGCGCGGTGTGCAGGCCAAGCGTAACGTCGGCATTACCACCAGCCGCGAGATCATTTATGGCGAAGGTTATCAGAGCATCTTCCCGCGCGTAACGGAGAATCTGGCATGAGCATCACCGCGAAAAAAGGCGTCGCGGTGCGCCACATCCCGCGCGCGGTAGCTGCGGATATCGACGCACTGGCGCGCTTTGGCGTCGCCACCGTGCATGAAGCGCAGGGGCGTAAAGGTTTGCTCGATCCCGCCCTTCGCCCGATTCAGCAGGATTGTGCCATCGCGGGCAGCGCGGTCACCGTGCTGGTCGCACCCGGCGATAACTGGATGTTTCACGTCGCGGTGGAGCTCTGCCAGCCGGGCGATGTGCTGGTGGTCGCGCCAACCTCGCCGTGCAGCGACGGCTTCTTCGGCGATCTGCTGGCGACCTCGCTGCAGGCGCGCGGCGTGCGCGGGCTGGTGGCGGATGTCGGTGTGCGCGATAGCCGCACGTTACGCGAAATGGGCTTTGCCGTCTGGTCGCGTGCAGTGTATGCACAGGGCACGGTGAAAGAGACGCTCGGTTCGGTAAATGTGCCGTTGGTGTGTGCCGGGCAGCTGATCTGGCCAGGTGACGTTATCGTCGCCGATGATGACGGCGTGGTGGTGGTGGCACGCGATGAAGCTGCCAGCGTGGCAGCCAACGCGCGTCAGCGTGAAGAGCTGGAAGAGAGCAAACGCCTGCGTTTAGCGGCCGGTGAGCTGGGCCTCGATATCTATCAGATGCGTCCGCGCCTGGCGGAAAAAGGACTGCGCTATCTCGACACGCTCGATCAACTGGAGGAGTAAACCATGCGCCAGCGTCGCATTCCCTGCTTATTGATGCGCGGCGGCACCTCCAAAGCCGCCTGCTTTCTGGCACAGGATCTGCCAGCCGAACCGGCGGCCCGCGATCGGGTGCTGCTGGCGGTGATGGGTTCGCCCGATATCCGTCAAATTGACGGCCTCGGCGGGGCCGATCCGCTCACCAGCAAAGTGGCGATCGTCAGCGCTTCACACCGTGACGATGCCGATGTCGATTACCTGTTTGCCCAGGTCAACGTCGATCAAGCCCGCGTCGATTACGGGCAAAACTGCGGCAATATCCTCGCCGCCGTCGGCCCTTTCGCCGTCGAACGCGGGCTGGTCAAGGCAGGCAGCGAACGCACCCGTGTGCGCATTTTCATGCAGAACACCGGGCAGATTGCCGAGGCGGTGTTCGCCACGCCCGACGGTGAAGTCGACTATGACGGCGACTTACGCATTGATGGCGTACCGGGCAGCGCAGGCGAAATCGCCCTCACCTTCAAAGATATTGCCGGATCGAGCTGTGGCGCGCTGTTGCCAACCGGTCAGCCGCGCGATCGTTTTGATGGCATCGACGTCACCTGCATCGACAACGGCATGCCGGTGATCCTGGTGCGTGCAGCGGATGTCAATCGCAGCGGCTATGAAAGCCGCGACGCGTTAGATAACGACAGCGAGCTCAAGCAGCGGCTGGAGTCGATCCGCCTGCAGGCCGGGCCGCGGATGAATTTAGGGGATGTCAGCCAGCGAACAGTGCCCAAAGTCACGTTGCTGGCCGAAGCGCGTCACGGTGGCGCCATCAGCTCACGCACCTTTATTCCGCACCGCTGCCACGCCTCGATTGGCGTGCTTGGCGCGGTGAGTGTCGCCAGCGCCTGCCTGATCCCCGGCAGCGTCGCCGACGGACTGGCACGCACCAGCCAGCAACCTCAACAGCGCCTGAGCGTGGAACATCCCAGCGGTGAATTTAGCGTGCTGCTACAGCGCGAAGGCGATAACCCGCTGGCGGGCTGCGGTCTGTTGCGCACCGCGCGTGCCATTTTCGTCGGTGAAGTCATGATTCCGGCGGCGGTCTGGCCCTTCAGCAAGGAGTAATTGATGAACATCACCTTTATCGGTTTTGGCGAAGCGGGCGGCATTCTCGCCCATGATTTACAGGCGCAGGGCAATGCGGTGACGGTATGGGATCGCAAAGCCCTGGCGGCGGAAACCCTGTCCGCGCTGCAGCAAAAAGCGCAGCAGAGCGGCGTGCGGCTGGCCGCTTCGCTGGCGGATGCATTACAGGACGCCGCGCTGGTGTTCTCCACCGTTACCGCGTCGCAGGCCCTCAACGTGGCGCAGCAGGCGGCAGCGCTGTTACAGGCCGGGCAGCACTTTCTCGATCTCAACTCGGTGGCACCGCACACCAAACGCGCCGCGGCTGAAGTGATTCACGCTGCGGGTGCCAGCTATATCGACGTGGCGGTGATGGCGCCGGTGCCGCCCAAGCGGCTGGTGACGCCGCTGCTGATTGGCGGCGCTCAGTCTGCACAGGTGCAGCCGCTGCTGCAACAGCTGGGCCTCAACAGCCGCCTGCTGGGTAGCGAAGTGGGTGAAGCTTCAGCGATTAAGATGTGCCGCAGCGTGATGATCAAAGGCCTCGAGGCGCTGACCACCGAATGTTTGAGCGCGGCGCGCCAGTATGGCGTAGAGCAAGCGGTGCTCGACTCGCTGCACGCCAGTTTCCCGTCGCTGGGCTGGGACGATCAGCTGCCGCACTACCTGATTAGCCGCGTGGCGGAGCACGGCCAGCGACGCGCCGAAGAGATGCAGGAAGTGGTGAAAACGCTGCAGGACGTCAAGGTACCGGCCGCCATGAGCGCAGCGATTGTTGCCACGCAGCAAGGGCTGATTGATGCGTTAAACGCCCGCTCCCTGCGCTATCAACAACTCACGCCGTTCGTCTGGCAACAGACGCTGGATAAGATCTATCCACCTCAATGAGTTATACGCATAGAGGTATGCGTTTTGTTTATCGGCAATTGTTTACATTTTTGCTACAGCGTAGCGTAAGCGAGACGAGAAGCAGGTTTTAAAACAATAACTATCGGAAGCAAAACATGAAGATTAGAGCATCTGTCGCCCTTTCCCTGCTGCTGGCAGCGGGTATTGGCCAGGCCAGCGCCGCCGCGCTGGACGCCAGCCACACCAACCAGGTAATGACCAGTGTCAAAAACAGCATCAGCGCGCAGCACAGCACCGGCTGTGTAGCGGTGGTTGATGCCAGCGGTACGCTGCTGGCCTTCCAGCGCCTTGACGGCGCATCGCCGGGCTGCGTCGATGCCGCCATTGGTAAAGCGCGCACCTCGGCGCTGTATCACGCCCCTTCCCTGAAATTTATGCAGCGTCTGCAGAGCGGCGAAACCACGGTTCTCGCCATCCCGCACGCGGTGGCGCTCGGCGGCGGTTTCCCGCTCACGCTGCAGAATGAAGTGGTCGGCGCGGTTGGCGTCAGCACGCCCAAACAGGATCTGGATAATCAGGCTTCAGAGGCTGCCGCTCAGGCGCTGAAATAACTTTCGGGAATTTCCATGATGACTCTTTCACGCCGCCGGTTGCTGACCGGCACGGCGGGCCTGTTGGTGGCTGGCGTCCTGACGCAGGCGCTCCCCGGCAGCCTGGCTTTCGCCTCGCCACCGCTGGCCGCCGCAGTGGCTCCGTCCGCCAGTTTTACTGCGATTTCCGTCCGATTAACCGGACTGGACCAGCCGGATGCCTTGCTGGCGCAGCGCCTCTACAGCTGGCTGCACGCGCATTTCCCGCAGCTGGACAGCCTGCTTGATACGCTCAGCGCGCTACTGCAGCAGCAACCTGCCGCCAACGGCAGCAGCCTGCTGACGCTGCTGAGTACCCAACCCAAAGCCCTCGACGATCTTTATCAGGCGCTGGTTTCCGGCTGGTATCTCGGCGTTGTCGGCCCGCTGCCGCGCCCGCAATGTATCGCTTTTGAGAATATCGTCAGCTATCAGCTGGTGCGTGATTCCCTGTTACCACCGAGCTACGCGCCGGGGCAACCTAACTTCTGGACGCAGCCGCCTGCAAGGAGAGCACATGTCTGATTCATTAAGCGCCGATGTGGTGGTGATTGGCGCCGGCATTGCCGGTTCACTGGCGGCGCTGAAGATGGCCAAAGCAGGCGCTTCGGTATTGATGCTGGAGTCCGGCCCGGAGATTAAGCGCGATCAGGCGGTGGAGTATTTCCGCAACTCGCCGTTTAAGGGCGACTTCACCGAACCGTATCCGCCGCAGCCGTGGGCACCGCAGCCTAAATTCATTCCCAGCGATAACAATTACCTGATTCAAAAAGGCCCGGATCCCTATCGCGCCCAATATCTGCGCGGCACCGGCGGCACCACATGGCACTGGGCTGGACAAGCGTTCCGCCTGTTGCCGAACGATATGCGCATTCAGTCGCTGTACGGCATTGGCCGCGACTGGCCGATCAGCTATGACGAGCTGGAACCCTATTACTGCGACGCCGAATACCAGATGGGCGTGTCCGGTGACAGCGATCTGGCTTCGCCGCGTTCGCGCCCTTATCCGTTGCCGGGCATTCCGCTGCCGTATGGCTTCGATCGTCTGAAGCAGCGACTCGGTCCGCTGGGTTATGAGGTGGGCATTGGTCCGCAGGCGCGTAACAGTATCGCCTATGACGGTCGCCCGGCCTGCTGCGGCAACAACAACTGCATGCCGGTTTGCCCGATCGATGCGCAGTACCACGGCGGCATCGCCGCGCGTAAGGCGCTGGATGCCGGTGTCAAAATCGTCACCAATGCGGTGGTGTTCCGCATTGAGGCTGACGACAAAGGCACCATTCAGGCGGTGCAATATCTCGATCAGAACAAAGCGCGCCATCGCGTCACTGGCAAACAGTTTGTCCTGACCGCCAACGGCATCGAAAGCCCGAAAATCCTGCTGCTCTCCACCAGCGATCGCTACCCGAACGGCATCGCCAACAGTTCCGGCATGGTGGGCCGCAACCTGATGGACCATCCCGGATCGTCGGTAGAGTTCTACGCCGATGAGCCGGTGTGGTTTGGCCGTGGGCCGATGCGTCCCGGCAGCATCAACAATCTGCGCGACGGCGATTTCCGTGGTGAGCGCTCGGCGCTGCGTATCGACCTCGCCAACACCTCGCCGGTGCGTTATCTCACCGAACGTCTGGTGCGTCAGGGCTATTACGGCAAGGCGCTCAACGACAAGCTGGCCTTCCAGGCCGAGCGTTTTGTTCAGCTCAAGTGTCTGCTGGAGATGCTGCCGGAGCCGCAGAACCGCGTCACGCTGAGCAAAACCGAGAAGGATGCCTGGGGCATTCCCCGCCTCGAGGTTTACTACCGCTTCCCGGACTACGTGCATCGCGGCTATGACCAGTCGATGATCGACTTCCAGCGCATGGTGAAAGAGATGGGCGGCACCGAGGCGGTCTACAGCAAACGCGGCGTCTACGACAATAACCAGCACATCACCGGTACCATGATCATGGGCAGCAATCCACAGGATTCGGTGGTGGATGGTCACTGCCGCACCCACGATCACCCGAACCTGTTTATCGCCGGTACCGGTATTATGCCGTCGGCCTCGACGGTCAACTCAACGCTGACCGGAACCGCGCTGGCGCTGCGTATGGCCGATAGCGTTCTGGCAAGCTTGTAAGGAGCACCCGATGAAACCTGTATTGATTCAGGCCGCTATCGCGGTGGTTCTGATGCAGTGCGCCGTGGCGCAGGCGGCAGACAATGCCGCTCAAATTAAGCGCGGCGAATATCTGGCGCGCGCCGGTGACTGTACCGCCTGTCATACCGCCACCAACGGCCCGCTGTTTGGCGGCGGCTTTGCGGTCAGTACACCTTTCGGCCAGATCTGGGGCAGCAATATCTCCTCCGATAAGCAGTACGGTATCGGCAGCTGGAGTGACGATCAGTTCGTTGCTGCGGTGCGCGACGGCATTGGCAAAAGTGGCGAGCAGCTCTATCCGGCGATGCCGTATGACTCCTTTACCAAAATGAAGCGCGACGATGTGTTGGCAATCAAAGCCTATCTCATGTCGATGCCGCCGGTGCATCAGGCTTCACCGCAAACCGACCTGCCGTTCCCATTCAACCAACGCTGGGGCATGCGCTTCTGGAAGTGGTTTAACTTCGATAAAGGCGAATTGCAGAACGATACGCAGCAGAGCGCGCAGTGGAATAACGGCCGCTATCTGGTTGAAGCGCTGGCGCACTGCGGCACCTGCCATACGCCGCGTAATCTGACCATGGGCATGGACAACGATAAAGCATTGGCCGGCGGCGATCTCGGCGGCTGGATGGCGTACAACATCACACCCGATAAGCAGGCAGGCATCGGTGACTGGAGCCAGCAGCAGCTGGTGACCTACCTGAAAACCGGGTTTGTCGCCAACAAAGCCAGCGCCTCCGGGCCGATGGCCGAAGCGATTGAGCACAGCCTGCAATATCTGCCCGAGAGTGATCTGCAGGACATCGCCACCTATCTGCGCAGCGTTAAGCCGCAGCCGGACGCGCAGCAAACCCGCGCGCGCGACAGCTGGGGACAACCTTCCACCGCGCTGATTGCACTGCGCGGCGCCGATGAGGCGACCCGCTATGCTCAGCCCGGCGCGGTGGTATTTGCCGGTAACTGTGCCAGCTGTCACGGCGCGGAAGGTGCGGGATCGGGTAGCGGTTTCCATGCCTATCCGTCGCTGTTCCACCACACCAGCACCGGCGCGGCAGATGCGCTGAACGTGGTATCGGTGGTCCTCAACGGTGTGCATCGCCATATGCGCGAGGGAGAAGTCTTTATGCCGCCTTTTGCGCCTGAGCTGAGTGACCAGCAGGTGGCTGACGTCAGTAACTTTGTTACCCAGCAGTTTGGTAATCCGGCGGCGGCCAAAGTGGATGCGAAGCAGGTAAAAGGGTTAAGAGAGGATGCAAAACTGGCTTCACCGCCAATTTACGGTCAGGGAGATAAGCCTTAATCCATGCACTCGGCGGCGCAGGGCGCGTCGCCGAGGTAACACGCGTTACTGATAATTCACCGTCACTTCACTGCTCACCACGCGTAAGCCGGGCGGCAATGCGCCCTTCCCCTGAAAGCCAAATGCAAGATGCAGCGTCTCTTCCGCCGCCACGTTGGCTAAGCCGCGCGTACTGCCGCTGGCGCCTTCAATCTCGACACAACGATCGCCCGCACATAAGCGCACCACCAAACCCGAGGGCGCAGGACGGCTGAGCTGATAACGCCAGTACACCAGCGAAATATTGCCCGGCGCGCTGGAAGGCGCACGCAGCGCAGGCGTCATCAGCCAGTTACCGCGCACGCCAAGGCTTGGGCCGCTGGCGTTGGCTGTCCAGGCACCGCTGGACGCATCAACAGCCAGCGGCAGCGCCATCAACGGCATCATCATTACTGCCCAGCACCAGCGACGCATTACTTGCCTCCAATGGTGGCGGTCATGCGGATTTGACGGTTATCGGTCAGCTCCATATTCGACAGCACAATCAGCTGCGGCAGATTGCGCCGCAGGAAGCGTGCCAGCAACGCACGCAGCGGATGATTGACCAGCAGCACCGGCGGCGCGCCTGCCATCTCTTGCTGCTGCAGTGCGCCTTGCGCCTGCACCAGTAAGCGATCTGCCAGACCTGGCTCGAGTCCACCGCCACCTTGCAGCGCCTGCAACAGCAGGCGTTCCAGCGTGGCATCCAGGCCGATCACCTGCACTTCGCCGTTGCCCGGGAACCACTGTTGGGTAATCGCCCGTCCCAGCGCCACACGCACAACGCTGGTGAGCTCTTGCGGATCGTTCTGCACCGGCGCATGTTCCGCCAATGTTTCAATAATGGTGCGCATATCGCGAATCGAGACGCGCTCGGTCAGCAGGTTTTGCAGCACTTTGTGCAGCGTCGTCAGCGTGATGACGCCCGGCACCAGATCTTCGGTCAGCTTCGGCATCTCTTGCGTGACGCGATCCAACAGCTGCTGCGCTTCCTGACGGCCAAACAGCTCGCTGGCGTATTGGCCAATCAGGTGATTGAGGTGCGTCGCCACCACGGTGCTGGCTTCCACCACGGTAAAGCCCTGAATCTGCGCCTGCTCTTTCAGGGCGCTGTCGATCCAGATCGCCGCCAGTCCAAAGGCCGGATCGACGGTTGGCTCGCCCGGCAGCGAACCAGCGGCGGTGCCGGGGTTGATCGCCATCCAGCGGCCCGGGTAAGCATCGCCACTGCCAATTTCTACGCCTTTCATCAGGATGCGGTAACGCGCGGGTGGCAGCTCCATGTTGTCACGGATATGCACCACCGGCGGCAGAAAGCCCACCTCTTGTGCCACCTTCTTACGAATACTGCGGATACGCCCTAAAAGTTCGCCGTTTTGCAGGTGATCGACCATCGGAATCAGGCGATAACCCACTTCCATACCGAGCGAATCTTCCAGCTGCACATCGGTCCACGACGCTTCCACCGTGGCCGGCGTTTCCTGGGTTTTCACCAGACTGGAAGCTTCTGCCGGTTTCTTCGGCTGCATTTCGCGACCGCGTAACCACCAGGCAAGTCCTAATAGCGCAGCGGTAAACAGCAGGAACACCAGGTTTGGCATGCCCGGCACCAGGCCGAGCAAACCAATCACGCCGCCGCTCAGCATCAGCACGCGCGGGTTCTTGAATAGCTGCGTTACCATCTGCTCGCCGACGTCCTGATCGGTGCCCACGCGCGTTACGATGACACCTGCGGCGGTGGAGATCACCAGCGCCGGAATCTGTGCTACCAGGCCGTCACCGATGGTCAACAGCGTGTAGGTTTCACCGGCATGACCGAGATCCATGCCGTGCTGCACCACGCCGACCAACAGGCCGCCGATGATGTTGATCACCATGATCAGGATGCCGGCGATGGCGTCACCACGAACGAACTTACTCGCACCGTCCATTGAGCCGTAGAAATCGGCTTCCTGCGTCACTTCGGTACGGCGTTGCTTGGCTTCCTGTTCGCCAATCAAGCCGGCGTTGAGGTCAGCATCAATCGCCATCTGCTTACCGGGCATCCCATCCAGCACAAAACGCGCGCCGACTTCGGCAATACGTCCCGCACCCTTGGTGATCACCATGAAGTTGATGATAACGAGGATGATGAACACCACGATACCGATGGCGAAGTTACCGCCAACGAGGAAGTGACCGAAGGCTTCCACCACGCGTCCGGCCGCATCGGCGCCGGTGTGGCCCTCCAGCAGAATGATACGGGTTGACGCAACGTTCAGCGCCAGACGCAGCAGCGTCGAGAACAGCAGAATGGTCGGGAAGGCGGCGAACTCTAGCGTGCGCTGGGTGAACATCGCCACCAGCAGCACCATGATCGACAGCGCAATGTTAAAGGTGAACAGCAGGTCAAGAATGAATGCGGGTAACGGCAGCACCATCATCGACAAGATCAACATGATCAGTACCGGGCCCGCCAGCACCTGCCATTGCGTGTCTTTAAAGTTGCCCGGTAAACGCAGCTTCTCGGCTAAATTAGCCATCGTTAGTGTTCTCTCCTGCAAAGTCCATGTCTGCCGGAACCGGCAGGTTTTTTGGTTTGTTTGGAATCAGGCCGCCTTCGCGCTTCCAGCGTCGCAGCTGCCAAACCCAGGCCAGCACTTCCGCTACCGCGCCATACAGCGCGCCGGGGATGAACTGACCAATTTCGGTGTGTCGATACAACGCACGCGCCAGCGGCGGTGCTTCAAGAATCGGGATGCGGTGCTCTTTGGCGAGCTCACGAATCTTCAGGGCGATATCGCCGGCGCCTTTGGCCACCACTTTGGGCGCGCTCATCTTGCCTTCCTGATACTTCAGCGCCACCGAGTAGTGCGTCGGGTTAGTGACGATAACGTCGGCTTTCGGTACATCGGCCATCATGCGACGGCGTGCCGCCGCGCGCATCGCCTGGCGAATACGCCCTTTAACGTGCGGGTCGCCTTCGTTTTGTTTGTGTTCGTCGCGAATTTCCTGGCGCGTCATCTTCAGCTTTTTGAAGTAGCTGTAGAGCTGCCAGAACACATCAAAACCCACCATCGGGAACAGGCCCAGCATGATCAGCCCACAGCAGGCGGCGATCATCGACAAACCATGATGTAGCGCGTTGATCGGCGATTCGCTCATCAAACGCAGCATCTCTTCCCAATGGCTCCAGATGTACCAGCCAGCCACCAGCCCAACCAGCACCGCTTTCATGATCGATTTCACCAGCTCTGCAGCGGTTTGGCCGGAGAACATGCGGCCAATACCGGTAAGCGGGTTGAGCTTTTTGAGATCGAACTTAATGGATTTGCCGCTGAAGTTAAGGCCGCCCAGCGCCATCGGCCCGGCAATCGCCACCACTACTAAGCCGCCCATCAGCGGCAGCAGCGCGATCACCGCCTGCTTAATCAGGCTGCCGATATGACCAATGATCACTTTGTCATCGTTTACCATGCCGTGATCAAAACGAAATCCGGTGGCGACCATGCTGGCCAGACGCTCCGCCATGCTGTTGCCGCCGACCCACAGGATCAGCAATCCAATCAACAGCATCATCACTGAAGTCAGCTCGCGCGAACGCGGAATCTGCCCCTCCTCACGCGCTTTTTCAAGTCGGTGGGGCGTGGGCGATTCTGTTTTGTCCTCGTTACTCTCTTCAGCCACGACTTACCTCAGCTGGCAGGAATTCTGAGCATAGAATGCCAAAACCCTGACAGGCTAAAGCGCGGATTAAAGGGGGGAAATGTGAGCTTATTTAGCCATAAGTGAAATTGCGGGCTGATTGGTCGCCATAAATGGCGCCGCTACATTGCTCGAATGTGCATTAATCCTGACCGGTTGGCGATAAAAGTGCACCACGTCACCCACCAACAATAACGCCGGCGATTGGGCTTGTTGCACCTCAACAGTGTGTGCCAGCTCAGCCAGCGTAGTGATCATCACCCGCTGATCGGCACGCGTGCCATTCTCAATGATTGCCACCGGCGTCTGCGCGTTGCGGCCCTGCGCCTGCAGCTGTGCGCTGATGCTGGCGCTCCACTTCAGCCCCATATAAAACACCAGCGTCTGGTTATTGGCGGCGAGGCTGGCATCATCCAGCTGCGGTTCACCGCTTTTGCCGTGACCGGTAATTAACCGCAGCGACTGTGCGCAATCACGGTGCGTTAGCGGAATGCCGCTGGCTGCCGCGCATCCGGCGGCGGCGGTAATACCCGGCACGATCTGGCAGGCTATTCCCGCCTGTTGCAGATAGAGCATCTCTTCACCGCCGCGCCCGAAAATAAAGGGATCGCCGCCTTTGAGCCGCACCACTTGCCGCCCGCTGCGGGCTAAATCCACCAGCAGCTGATTAGTTTGCGCCTGCTTTAACCCGTGGCTGCCGGGCTTCTTGCCGACATCAATCGCCAGCGTCTCCGGCGGCACTTCCGCCATGATCGCCTCGCTCACCAACCGGTCATACACCACAACGTCGGCGCTGTTGATCAGCCTCCATGCTTTTAAGGTGAGCAGTTCTACGTCTCCCGGCCCAGCCCCAACCAGCCAGACGCCACCTTGCGCGTGTTCGCCGTCACGCGGATTAAACAGCTTGTCGAGGGATTCACTGGCTTGCGTCATGATGTTTTCCGTTACTGCGCCACGCGCAGAGATGAGAGCAGTTGTTTAAGCTCCGGGATACAGGAGCCACAGTTGGTGCCGCATTTCAACACCGCGCCGAGCGCTGCCGGGGAATCACAGCCCTCAGCGATGGCCCGGCGAATCGCCACTTCACCGACGCCAAAGCAGCTGCAAAGGGTACGTCCGTGGCTGCCGCCCTGCGCCGGTCGCCCGCCCAACAGCGCATGTCGCTGCTGCGGCAAATCGGGCGGCTGGCTGAAGGCCCGCGCGATAAATGGGTGATCGATGTCTGGTAGCCAGGGCGCGGCATAAAAGGCGCATGCCAACTTGCCCTCGCGCCAGCCAAGCCAGTGCAATTGCTGTCCCGCCTGCGCCTGCTGCCATTGCAATGCGGACATGCCCGGCAGTTGCATCAGCCATTCGCCAGCATGAGCGCTGCCCGCCAGCACATAGCGCTGCACGCCGGGCTGTGGGGCTCGCGACCAGTAGAGTAGTGCAGGCGGCGTGATGATGTCCGGCAGCCACAGCCAGCCTTGCCACGCTGGACGCAGTAGTTGCAAGCGCACCGCCGTTTGTTTTAACGCTGGCTGAGCGGAATCGGGACAACAGCTGGCCGCAACTAATCCATCGACGTTGGCCTGCCCGCTGAACTGTCTTGTCCAGTGCATCGGCACAAAGATTTGCCCACGCTGCAGGCCGCTGTCGAGGGTGACGCGTCCGCTGCACCAGCCCAGCGCCGACTGCACGCGCGTCACATCGCCGTGGCTCAAGCCGTACGCCGCCGCATCCAGCGGATTTAGCGCGACAAAGGGTTCATCGTAATGCTGCATCAGTCGCGGCACGTTGCCGGTGCGCGTCATGGTGTGCCACTGATCTCGGATGCGGCCGGTATTCATCAGCAGCGGATAATCAGTGGTCATGAGGGTTTTAACCGGTATCGCGGGCGGCAGCAGACGCGCTTTTCCATCGGCATGGTAAAAGCGGCGATCGGCAAACAGCCGCGCGGTGCCGTTGGGTGACGCGGCAGTGATCGGCCACTGCACCGGGGCTAACTGGTCATATTGCTCACGCGTGATGGTTGCCAGCGCGCTGATATCAAAGGCGCGCGTGCCGCGATTCTCAAAACCAGACAGCGCGGCATGCTCGGCGAAAATCTCGCCTGGATGCTGCCAGGCAAAGGCCGCGCCAAAACCGAGTCGCTGCGCCACCTGCGCCAGCAGCCACCAATCCGCTTTGGCCTCACCGGCTGGCGCAATAAAACTGCGCTGGCGTGAGATACGCCGCTCCGAATTGGTCACGGTGCCGTTTTTCTCGCCCCATGCCTGCGCCGGCAGTAGCACATCAGCAAATTGTGCCGTGTCGCTGTGGGCGCTGACTTCCGACACCACCACCAGCTCGCATTTCGCCAGCGCGTGTGCCACGCGGTTACCTTCCGGCATCGAAACGGCAGGATTGGTACCCATGATCCACACTGCCTTGACGTCGCCGCGTTCGATGGCATTGAACAGATAAACTGCCGTCAGTCCCGGCTGCTGCGCAACACGATCGCTCCGCCAAAAGCGCGCAACACGATCAACCTCTGCTGCGCTAAAGCCCATGTGCGCCGCCAGCTGATTGGCTAAGCCGCCCACTTCACGGCCGCCCATGGCGTTGGGCTGTCCGGTCAGCGAAAACGGTCCGCAGCCCGCACGGCCGATTTTGCCGCTGAGCAGATGCGCATTGAGGATGGCGTTGTTGTTATCGCTGCCGGTTTGTGACTGATTGATGCCCATGCACCACAGCGTCAGCACGCGCGGCTGCGCTGCGAACAGCTGCCAAAATGCCACAATGTCATGCTCACTCATCTGGCAGGCAGCGGCGACCGTCGCCACATCCCACGCCTCACAGGCGGCTAAGGTCGCTTCCACATTGGCCAGATGCGGCAACATACTGGCATCGATACCCTCATGGTGCGCCAGCCAGTTCAGCAGCCCGGCAAACAGCGCGCTATCAGATCCCGGTTGCAGCGCCAGATGAACATCAGCAAGGTCACAGCTGGCAGTACGACGCGGATCGATCACCACCAGCTGCATCTCAGGGCGTTCGGCTTTGGCCTGCACCAGCCGCTGCCACGCCACTGGATGCGCCCATGCCGCGTTGGAGCCGACTAACACCACAACATCGGCTTGTTCAAGATCGTCATAGCAGCACGGCACCGCATCGGCACCGAAAGCGCGTTTGTAACCCACCACCGCCGAAGCCATACACAGCCGTGAATTGGTATCGATGTTGGCAGAGCCAATAAAGCCCTTCATCAGCTTATTGGCGGTGTAATAATCCTCCGTTAGCAGTTGACCGGAGCCGTAAAAGGCCACCGCCTGCGGGCCATGTTGATCGATGATGCGCCGGAAACCCGCCGCCACATGGTCCAGTGCGGCATCGATACTGACGCGCTGACCATCAATCTGCGGCCAGAGCAAACGACCGTCATGCATCAGGGTCTCGCCCAGCGCTGAACCTTTGACGCACAGCCGACCGAAATTAGCCGGATGCTGGCGGTCGCCGCTCACCGGCGCATCGAGGGCTTTCACCTCCACGCCACAGCCCACGCCGCAGTACGGACAGGTGGTTTTCATGAGGCCGCCGCCAGCGCAATAATCGGCTGATGCCCGAGCCACACTTTGCCGCCCTCCACGCGCACCGGCCAGCAGCGCAGCTGATGCTCGGCGTTATCGAGACTTTGTCCGTCGCGCAGCCGCACGCGCTGCTTGTAGAGCGGTGATATCACCACCGGCTCGCCCGCTACGTCGCCGAGAATGCCACGCGACAGCACGCTGGCTTGCGTGCCGGGCTCAATATCTTCCAGCGCATAAATCGCCTCGCCCAAGCGGAACAAGGCCACACGCTGACCGCCTAACCGCGCACCCATGCCCGCAGACGGCGGGATAGCGTCGACAAGGCAAATGGCACTCCAGGGTTCTGCCGGCAACGTGGTAACGGGAATGCTGTCCGCCGTCGCGGGCTGACGCTGACCGCGCACCTGCACATAGTTGAGCGTCTCGTCAGGCTGCTCGCTGTTGACGGTGGCGGTAAACAAGGCGCGACGCGAAGGATCCTGCAGCGTGCTGTGCCATTCGCACTGATAGCGCTCCACCACGCGCTGCATCTCCTGCTCCAGTTGCACGGCTATACCGAGTGAATCTTCGATCACCACCTGACGCAGGTAGTCGAGTCCGCCTTCCATGTTATCCATCCACACGCTGGTGCGCTGCAGACGATCGGCGGTGCGCACATAGAACATCAAGATGCGGTCAACGTAGCGCAGCAGCGTTTCATCATCGAGATCGCTGGCGAACAAATCGGCATGACGCGGTTTCATCCCGCCGTTGCCGCAGACATACAGGTTCCAGCCTTTTTCCGTGGCGATTACGCCAATGTCCTTGCTCTGCGCTTCAGCGCATTCACGCGTGCAGCCGGAAACCGCCATTTTAATTTTGTGCGGGGCGCGCAGCCCTTTGTAGCGATTCTCTAATGCGATGGCGAAGGCGGTAGAATCCTGCACGCCGTAACGGCACCAGGTTGACCCCACGCAGGATTTTACCGTGCGCAGCGATTTGCCATAAGCGTGACCGGTTTCAAAACCCGCCGCGATTAAGTGTTCCCAGATATCCGGTAACTGATCGAGCCGCGCACCGAACAGATCGATGCGCTGACCGCCGGTGATTTTGGTGTAGAGATCGTAACGAGCGGCTACTTCACCAATCGCAATTAGCCCTTGCGGCGTAATTTCACCGGCTGGCACACGCGGTACCACCGAATAGGTGCCATCTTTCTGGATGTTGGCGAAGTAGCGATCGTTGGTATCCTGCAGCGGCAGATGTTCGGGCTTCAGTAAGTAGTCATTCCAGCATGATGCCAGCAATGATCCCACCAGCGGCTTGCACACTTCACAGCCCTGTCCGCGTCCGTTGAGCTGCAATAGCTGCTCAAAGGTGGTGATGTTGCCGACGCGGATCAGGTGATACAGCTCTTGACGCGAGTAGGCAAAGTGTTCACAGATATCCTTCTTCACTTCCACGCCCTGACTGGCGAGCTGGAACTCCATCACCTGTTTGACTAATGCGCTACACCCACCGCAGCCGGTTGCCGCTTTGGTGCAGCTTTTGATCGCCGCCATGTCACCGCAGCCGCCCTGCACTGCCCCGCAAATGTCCGCCTTGCTGACGTTATGGCACGAGCAGATTTGCGCGCTGTCTGGCAACGCCGCGACACCCAGCGCTTTAGCCGGCGCACCCGCTAACTGGGGCAAAATCAGGCTTTCCGGCTCTTCTGGTAACGGTAACTGATTCAGCATCATCTGCAGCAGGCTGGCGTAATCTGCGCTGTCGCCCACCAGCACGCCGCCAAGCAGCGTTTTGCGATCTTTGCACACCACTAGTTTTTTGTAGATGCCCTTTGGATTATCGATCCACTGATAACTTTGGCTGTCAGCGGTGCGCCCGTGCGCATCGCCAAATGACGCCACTTCCACGCCGAGCAGTTTCAGTTTCGTGCTCATGTCGGCACCGCTGAACGCCAGTTCTTCCTGCGCCAGCTGCGCCGCCAGTACGCGCGCCATTTGATATCCCGGCGCAACCAAACCGAAAATTTGCCCTTGCCACAGCGCGCATTCACCAATCGCATAGACATCTGCGGCGCTGGTGGCGCAAGCGTCGTTGATCAGAATGCCGCCGCGTTCACCCAGTTGCAGACCGGCGGCGCGCGCCAGTGCATCACGCGGACGAATACCCGCTGAAAATACCAGCAGGTCCGTTGCCAGCAGGCTGCCATCGGCAAAACGCAGCTGCAGGCTGCCATCCGGCAGACTCTCAATCGCTTCAGTTTGCTTGCTGGTATGAACTTGAACGCCCAGCGCGCTGATTTTGCCGCGCAGCATCTGCGCGCCGCCGTCATCCAATTGCACCGCCATCAGACGCGGCGCGAACTCCACCACATGGGTTTCCAGACCGAGCTGTTTCAATGCGTTGGCGGCTTCCAGTCCGAGCAGCCCGCCTCCAATCACCACCCCGCGCGTCGCATTACGGGCACAGTCAGCAATCGCATCCAGATCGGCCAGTGTGCGGTATACAAAACAACGCGCGTGATCGTGGCCGGGAACCGGCGGTACAAACGGCACCGAGCCGGTCGCCAGCACCAGTTTATCCCAGGTCAATTCCGCGCCGCTGGCATCACGCAGGCTGCGTTTTGCACTGTCAATCGCCACCACTTCACAACCGCTGCGCAGTTCGACGCCGTGTTGCTGAAAGAAGTTATCGCTGACCAGTGACAAATCGTCCGCGCTTTTACCGTTGAAGTATTCGGTAAGATGCACGCGATCGTAGGCCATCTGCGGCTCATCGCCGTATACCACGATGTGATAGTGCTGATGCAGTTCACGACTCACCAGCTGTTCGAGAAAATGGTGGCTGACCATGCCATGTCCAACCACGGCGAGAAGAGGTTTGCTCATCATCTGGCTTCCTGCAGCGCTTGGCTGCGTTGTGTTGTCGTCAAGACCGAACAGTGCGTTAATGCCCACCTGCGCGGCCTGTTGAAGTTGTGGTAGCAGCGTGCCTGCCGCCTGGCTGTCGCCAAACAGCAGCACGCCGCGCAGTGCGCCATTGCGCAAAAACAGTCGGCGATAGTGCTGGTGCAGCGGGTCAAAGCTGCTGATGGCGTCGCCTTCGCTGATATCGCCCGCACTGAACATCTCAATGCCGCTGACTTTCAGCCGCGTACCGTTTTCCTGATAGTGAAAGTCGGCCACGGGTTCACCCGCCAGTTGTGCTGCCAGCACAGCGGCCTGCGTCAGACAAGGCGCAATCAAGCCAAAGGTTTCGCCGCTGATTTCGCAGCACTCACCCAGCGCATACACATGCGGAAGCGCGGTTTGCAGTTGACGGTTAACCAGAATGCCGCGCTGGCAAGGCACGCCCGCCGCCTGCGCCAGCGCGATCTCCGGCAGCACGCCGATGGCGATCACCACCTGTTCCGCTGCGATAACCGCCCCATCGCCGAGCGTGACGCTTTCGGCGTCAATGGCCTGCAAAGTGACGCCGAGCCGACAGCGAATACCGCGCTGTGCCAGATGCTGCTGCAACAGCGCACCCGCTTTGGCATCCAGCTGGCGATCAAGCAGCCACGGACGATGATGCAGCAGCGTGACGTCACGTCCACGCTGACGCAGCGCCGCTGCGGCTTCCACGCCAATCAATCCGCCGCCCAGCACCACCACCGGACCTTGCTGCGCGAGCATGGCCTCCACGTCTCGCACCGTGCGGAAACCCTGCACCTGTGGGCGATGGATGCCGGGCAGATCCGGCATGCGCGGCCTCGAACCGCAGGCGAACACCAGCTTGTCCCAGTGCAGGGTGCGCTGGTCGGTTAGTACTGTGCGCGTAGGGATATCCACCTGCAGCGCCTCTTCCCCCATCAGCAACTGCACCTGATGCGCCGCATACCATTCGGGTTCGTGGAGCACCGTGTCAGCAAAGGCTTTTTCGCCCGCCAGCACCGGCGACAGCAGCACCCGGTTGTAATTGCCGTGCGGCTCACGGCCAATCACCGTGATGGCGTAGCGACCCGGTGCACGTTGCAGCAAGATTTCCACCATGCGCATCGCCGCCATGCCGTTCCCGATCACTACCAGTCGCTGCAACATGGTTGTCCCCTTACGCCACAGCCGTTTGCTTTTCATACAGGAAATGCAGAATCCGCTGACGCAGCTGGTGATAGCGCGGCTCGTCGGCCAGCGCTACCCGTGAACGTGGACGCGGCAGGTCGATGTTGAGAATGTCACCGACCTGCGCGGCGGGGCCGTTGGTCATCATCAGCACGCGATCTGACAGCAACACCGCCTCATCGACATCGTGCGTAATCAGCACAATGGTGGTATTGAGCTCCTGCTGGATGCGCATCACGCTGTCTTGCAGATGGGCGCGCGTTAGCGCATCAAGCGCACCGAACGGTTCATCCAGCAGCAGCACTCGCGGCTGCATGGCCAGCGCACGCGCAATCCCGACACGCTGCTTCATGCCGCCGGAGATCTCCGACGGACGCTTATGCAGCGCGTGACTCATCTGCACGCGATTGAGGTTGTGTTCGATCCACTCGCTCATCTCGCTTTTGCTCATTTTTCCTTTGAACACTTGCTGCACCGCCAGCTCCACGTTTTGGTAGGCGGTCAGCCACGGCAGCAACGAATGGTTCTGGAACACCACCGCACGCTCCGGACCGGGACCGCTGATTTCGCGGTTGTCACACAGCAACACGCCGCTACTCGGCTGCGTCAGCCCGGCTATCAAATTGAGAAGCGTGGACTTTCCGCAGCCGGAGTGACCAATCAGGCTGAGGGTTTCACCTTCGTGGATATCAAAACTGACGTTATCGAGGGCGAGGAACTCGCCGCCTGCGGTATTGAAGCGCTGGCTGACCTGCTGTACGCGAATAATTGGATTCATCATCGGCTCCTTATTTTTCCCAGCTAAAGCGGCGTGCCAGTAACATCAGCGCCTGTTCGAGCAGTAAACCGACCACGCCAATCACCACGATGGCAATCAGGATGTTTTCCACATTGAGGTTGTTCCACTCGTTCCAAATCCAGAAACCGATACCGAGCCCACCGGTTAGCATTTCCGCAGCGACAATCACCAGCCATGCGATGCCCATCGATAAACGCATACCGGTTAACACTGCAGGCAGCACCGCCGGGAACAGAATGCGGCGCATCACTGTCCACTCATTGAGCCGCAGCACGCGCGCCACATTGAGATAATCCTGCGGAATTCGCTGTACGCCTTCGGCGGTGTTGATCACCATCGGCCAGATGGAGCAGATGAAAATGGTCCAGCTTGATGCCGGTTCAGCGCGCTGGAACAGCAGCAGGCCAATCGGCAACCAGGCAAGTGGACTGACCGGACGCAGCAACGCGATGATCGGGTTGAGCATGTGCGCGATAAAGGTAAAACGGCCAATCAGGAATCCGGCGGGAACGCCCACCAGCGCCGCCAGACCAAAGCCGATTGCCACCCGCTGCAGCGAGGCGACCACGTTCCAGCCGATGCCCTGATCGTTGGGCCCGTTGTTGTAAAACGGATCGGCAAACAGCGTGACGGCGGCTTGCCAGGTGGCATATGGCGTGGGGAAGCCTTTACTGGACATTGAAGCCAGTTGCCAGACAAACAGCAGCAGAATCAGGCCGCAACTGGCGGGGATTAGCCGCTGCAGCAGGGGACGGACCCAGCGTTGACCCCGACGCGGTGCGGGCGTTACCTTGAGTGCAATCACCTGCGCCGGTGGCGCGGCGATCGGCGCGGTATTGAGCGAGCGTGCTTCAGATTTCATCATGACCTCACTTAACGGCGTTTAAGGGCAAAACTGTCGGCATAAGCGGCGGGATTGCTGCCGTCCCATACTTTGCCGTCGAACAGTGTGCTGCTGCGCATCTCGCCGGCTGGGACGCTAATGCCGCCCACCGCGCTGGCGGCCTGTTTGTAGATATCAATACGGTTGATCTGACGCGCCACTGCTGCATAATCAGGCGCGGTTTGCACCATGCCCCAGCGCTTCATCTGCGTCAGGAACCACATGCCGTCGGAAATCCACGGGAAGCTCACTTCACCGTCGCGGAAGAAGCGCATACCGTGCGCGTCCTGCCAGCGCTGACCGAGGCCATTTTCGTACTGACCGAGCATGCGCCCTTCCAGCGTTTCCACTTTGGTGTTGATCCACGCGCGTCCGGCCAGCACCTGCGCGGTCTCTTTGCGGTTAGCGTCGGAGGCATCGATCCAGCGCGCGGCTTCCAGCACTGCGGCGGTCAGCGCACGGGCGGTATTGGGGTTCTCTTGCACCCAGGCGGCGCGCGTGGCGAGAATTTTTTCCGGATGATCCGGCCAAATTTGCTGTGTGGTGGTGGCGGTAAAACCGATGTTGTCGCTGATAGCACGCTGGTTCCACGGCTCGCCAACGCAGAAGCCACTCATGTTGCCCATCTTCATGTTCATCACCATTTGCGGTGGCGGGACCACCACGGTGCGCACATCCTCAAACGGGTCGATACCGGCGTTGGCCAGCCAGTAATAGAGCCACATGGCGTGTGTACTGGTTGGGAAGGTATGCGCGAAGGTAAAGCTGCCTTTGGCTTGGCTGGCGATTAATTTTTGCAGGCTGGCCGCATCAGTAACTTTCTGATCTTTAAGCTGATTCGCCAGGGTGATGGCCTGCCCGTTGTTGTTGAGCGTCATCAGGTTAGCCATCTCATGCTGAGGCCCGGCAATGCCCAACTGCAGACCATAAATCATGCCGTACAACGCGTGCGCGGCATCCAATTCGCCAGCGGTGAGCTTGTCGCGCACCGCCGCCCAGCTGGCTTCTTTACTCGGTTGCAGCGTCAGACCGAATTTTTTATCGAAGCCTTTTACTGACGCCATCACCACCGGCGCGCAGTCGGTGAGCGGAATAAAGCCGACGCGAATGTTGCTCTTTTCGGGCGCATCGGAACCGGCAGCCCATACCGCATTGCGTAATCCCGGCAGTAGATAGCTGCCACCGACCGCCGCGCTACCCAGGAGAAATTGACGTCGTGACAATGTGAACCGCGTTTTGCTCATCATGCGCATCCTGAAAAAAAGAATAAAAAAAGGCGTCCTCCCGCATGTCGCAAAAACATGGGGCCGGACGCCTTTATCCAAAGCACTCGCTTCACCGCCGTTGGCGAAACAAATGCGCAATGTCTGTAAGGTATTGCAAAGCCTGTGCCAAAAATATCAGGCCGTTTTATCAAGGCTGGCGCTATAAATGCGCTGATGATGCGTCGTTTTTGCACTGCGCTGACGCACTCTACGCACAGGGTTTGTGCAGCTACCTCCTTCGAGTTATGCCTTGAGCGTGGCGGCAACCGCCAGCACCGCCAGGGCTATTTCCAGCACCCGTTTGTTCTGGTTCATGGCGCTCTTACGCAGCGCCTGCCACGCATCCTGCTCGCTGAAACCGTGCTGCTGCATCAACCAGCTTTTCGCCTGATCGATAATTTTGCGTTCATCCAGTGACGCGCGCATCGAGGCGAGTTCATCGGCCTGCGTCTGCAGACGCTGCGACTGCTCACGGATCAACGCCAGCACCGAACGCCCGAGCTGGGGCGCGAGGCCATTGCTGTCCAGCGTGGTTTCAACGCCTGACAGCCAGCTGGCACCCGCGATATAAAGCGAGAAACTGGCCTCTTCTCCGATGGCTATCGGCGGAGATTCACTGTGCTGGGCAGCCGCAATCGCACACTGACAGCGATTCATCAGCGTGGCGCACAGCGTATCTTCAATCTGTTTCATCTGATCGAGACGCGAACTGAGCAGACTAAACCACTGCAACACGCCATTTTCACCGCACTGTGCGCCGGTGCAGGCGATGCGTCTTAGCCGCTCAATTTGGCTGCCGGCATCGGCTATCGCCTGCCAGCGTTGTAGATTTTCCGCATCAGAAAATTGGCTGAAAGTCGCAAAGCTTTGCTCCTGCGCAGCGATCAACACCTGAATGCGCTGCCGTTGCGTCTCGGTAAATTCACCGGCAGCGAATCCCGCCGAACCGGTGGCGCGCTCCTGTCCGGCCAGCTCTTTGCCTTGCATAAAGCTAAATAGCGCGATTAACGCACGCGAGATGTCCGGCTCACTGGCGGTATCCGCCGCTTCAAATACCAGATTGAGTAAGGTGCAGATGATGTGATTAAACGCATCCATCGCCTGCGCCTGCGTCACGGTGCGGCTGTGTACTTGCTGACGCAGCGCCGGCAGACTGTCCAGCGCCTGAAGCGCAGTCGCGATCAGCATGCAAAATCGGCTATAGCCGGGCTGCGCCTCTGCTTCCGGCAGCACCGCCATTGCACGCTGTTCGCGCAGTTCTACCTCCGCAGCGCGCTGTGCTAGCTCTTCACCAAACAGTCGACCAGCCGAGCACAGCCAGATATTGCTGGCTCCACGTTCACGCTGCAGCACATGGATCAATTCACTGATGGCGGTAATCTGTTCGCCGGTCCGCAGCAACCGTTGCAGGCTCGCAATCTCGCTGGCGCGGCTAGCACGTAGATAGTTCAAAGCCCGATTCATTGCTTTCTCCAGCGGTTTAGCGGTGTAAACAGAGGGTCAAGCAAAAGCCATGCCGTGCTGCGTTTAAACGTGGCAGAATAGGGCCCGGAAATTCCGAAATTGAGAAAATTGTTTCGCAAAGGAATCTTTTTTATCCCACATAAATAGATTAATCTTATTTACCATTTTCATTTGGTACTAACCGCGACCAAATGCCGTTGCGCAGCCTTGCACCGCTAACAGCAGCGAATAAATTAACTCAGCTTATCTATCACCGTGACTATGTGTTTTATATCATCGGCCTGCGCTGCTTTTTCGCCCGCTAGCACGGGATTTCTCATGGTGCAATGGTTTGAATTCTCAAAAGTCTTAGGTAGACTTAGTTCAGCACTATCTTTCTGTAATCTGTCTGTTTTTTTGATGGCTTTCTCGCTGCTTAATCTGCCTGCCTTAACGGCCCGTGCCGCAGATTACTCTGCAGCTAATCTGATGGAATTTGAGGATCATGGTGAATAAGAGTCTCGTGCTTGTGTTGCTGGCGGTATTAAGTCTGGCTGCTTGCAAAGCGCCACCGCCACCCGTTACAGATGACACGCTGGTAACCAGTGAAGTGAATGGCGTCCAACTGGTCCATCGTCATGCGGTGGCAGCACCTGGCGAATTCACGCCGGTCAATGAGAGTTATCGCGCGCTGTATGCTGCCTCGGTAATGACCACGCCTGATTATGGTGGCAAAGTAGTGCGCTATCTTGATAACGCCAAACCGTTTGAAGTGCTCGGCCGTGTTGAACACAGCTGGCTGGCAGTGGCTGATGAGCCTAACGGCCAGTTAATTGGCTATATTCCGCCGAAAGCGGGCGTGGAGAGCAGCCGTTACGACGCGACCATTCGAAGCGATCGTCCGCGCCCCCGCCGCAACAGCAAACAGGTTTGTGTGGCCGTTGGCGGCGCCAGCAAGGCTTGTCGCACTAACGATACCGCGACCTGGATTTTAGACTGATAATGCAATCCGGCGCACAATGCCCGCAGAAGCGCTTGCTCTGCGGGCTGTGATTTTCGCCCTTGCCTGGATAACCAAGATTTAATGACTCAGGATTCCCTTGCTCGCGATGGCATTGTCGCGGGCAATGATAACCTCTTGCTTAATGCCGCAGCACCCATCCTGAATGCCGTGGTACGTATACGGCAGGCCGCGACACATGACGATCCTGCCGGATTGCGCCAGTTACTGATCGAAGAGATCCGCCAATTCGAACAACGCTGTAAACAAGCGGGCTTGCCTTTTGAGATGATTATCGGCGCGCGCTACTGCCTGTGCAGCGTACTGGATGAAGCCGCAGCGCAAACGCCGTGGGGCACGCGCGGCGTGTGGTCCGGCAACGGCATGCTGGTCACCTTTCACAATGAAAGCTGGGGCGGTGAGAAAGTGTTCCAGCTGTTGTCGCGCGTATCGCAAAGCCCGCAGCAGCATCTGTGGCTGCTGGAACTGATCCACTATTGCCTGCTGCTTGGTTATGAAGGCCGTTATCGCGGCAGTGACAGCGGCCGCGCGCAGTGTGAAGCCATCCGTAAACGCCTGGCACAACTCATTACGGAACATCGCCCGGCAAGCGCCAATCCGGCGGTGCCGCTGGTGGAAGTGCATCCGCTGGTCAGCACCCTGACGCGTCCGATGGTGCCGCTTTGGGCCTGCGTTACCCTGGCCACGCTGGTGGCGAGCCTGATTTACAGCGGACTGAACTGGCGACTCGGCAACGCCGCCGAACCGCTGCTGCGCACCATCTATCAAACCCCGCTGCCACAAATCACGCCAGGACGTCGCCCTACTTCCCCTCAAGCGCTGCTTGATCTGCATCAACGTCTGAATGATGTGATTGCCGCCGGACAGCTGGAAGTGAGCGACGGCGCGTTCGGCAGCAAAGTGATCATCCCCGCTGACAAACTGTTCTCCAGCGACGGCACGGTGGTGAATCAGGTGGGACGGGCGCTGCTGGCGCATGTCGCCAGCGCAATGAAAACCGTTAAAGGCACGGTTTTGGTGTCGGTGTATACCGATAACAGCCCGGTCGATGGCCGTTTCGCCTCCAGCTACGAATTCTCCTCTGCGCGCGCACGCGCCATCATGCAGCTGCTTAATCCGCAGCTCGCGGAAGGTCACAGCGTGAAAGCGGAAGGTCGCGGCGACAGCAATCCGCTGCTGCCGAACGACAGTAATGAAAACCGCGCCCGCAATCGTCGGGTGGAAATCACCCTGTTTGTGACACCGGAAACCCTCGGCAATCATCAGGGAGGCCAATGATGCGCGCATCACTGCAACATCTGTTAACCCATCGCCTGCTGTGGAGCCTGATAGGCGTCACGGCATTGAGCTGCGTGCTGTGGATGCTCGGACCGCTGTGGAGCTGGGGCGATACGCGCCCGCTCGAGCCGGTATTGCCGCGCCAGTTCGCGGTGGGTCTGCTCTATCTGCTCTGGCTGCTGTTCCAGTTTATTCCTGCACTGTGGCGCGGCTGGTTTAATAGCAAGTTGCTCAACCGTCTGCAGCAGATGAGCCAGGAAGAGTTATCCGATCGCCAGGCCACCGAAACCCTGCTGGCGCAGCGCTTCAGTGAAGCAGCGCTGCGTTTAAAGCGCACCCAGTTTGGTCGTCGTCATCAGCAGAGCTGGCTGGCACGTTTTCAAAGTCACTACCTTTATCAGCTGCCGTGGTACGTGATGATTGGCGCTCCGGGCGCCGGTAAAACTACCGCGCTACTCAACGCTGGCCTGCAATTCCCGCTCACTGACAGCCTCGGCAAAGCGGCAATTCGCGGCGTGGGCGGCACGCGCCACTGCGATTGGTGGTTCACTGACAGCGCAGTGCTGATCGATACCGCCGGACGTTACGCGTTGCAGGAGAGCCAACGCGCGCGCGATGGCGCGGAGTGGCACAGTTTTATCAATCTGCTAAAGCGCTATCGCACCCGTCAGCCGATCAACGGCGTGATCATGACCATCAGCGTCTCCGATCTGCTGACCGATTCAGCCGAAGCGCGCCATGCACAGGCCAGCGCGCTACGTGAACGCATGGCGGAGCTGCATCAGCACACCGGCATTCACTTCCCGGTGTATGTGATGGTGACCAAAACCGACCTGCTGAAAGGGTTTATGAGTTTTTACGGCACGCTCAGCAAGCCGCAGCGCGATGCGATTTGGGGCTTCACTTTCCCGTGGGAACCGGGCAAACCGCACAAAGACGACTGGCACCGCAGCTTCAGCCAGCAATATCAGCACTTAGAGCAGCGTTTACAGCAGCAGTTGGCCGACGTCATGGCCGGCGAGCGCGATCTCACCCAGCGCGCCGACAGCTTCCTGTTCCCGCAAGAGTTCAGTTCGCTGCGTCCGCTGCTGAATGAGTATCTCGATGTGGTGTTTTCCAGCCATCAGGAGCCGATCGCCTGGTCGGCGCGCGGCCTGTTCTTCACCAGCGGCACGCAGGAAGGTTTACCGTTTGACCGCATCATGGGCGAGCTGAACCGCAAGCTGCAGCTGCCGCATACCGGCGAAAGCAGCCTCGCGGCGTGGAATAGCGTCGATCGCAGCAGTCCGATCCCCGGCAACAAAGGACAGAGTTTCTTTATCCGCGATTTACTGAGCGATTTAGTGTTCCGCGAAAGCGGCCTGGCGGGCAGCAATCGCCATTGGGAATACCGCAACCGCCTGTTCCACTGGATCGGTTATGGCGTGCTGACCGGCGCGCTGCTGCTGCTCTCCTGTTTGTGGCTCACCAGCTATATTCAGAATCAGCGTTATCTGGACCAGGTTGCCGAACGCCTCGCGCCGATCACCACCCAGAGTCAGCAGGTGATCCATCAGCCCGCCGATAATATTTTTGATCTGCTACCCTTCTTAAATAACCTGGTGAAACTGCCGCTCTCCGAGCGTTTTTCCCTCGACAATCCACCGCTTACCATGCGCGTTGGGCTGTATCGCGGCAACCAGGTCAGCGATGCGGCGTGGGCGCTTTATCAAAATGCGCTTAAGTCTTTACTGCTGCCGCGCGTGGCGCAGCAGATCACCAATTTGCTGCGTGACGATCCTGGCACCGATAACGAGTACAGTCGCAATGCGTTGCGGGCCTATCAGATGCTCTATCAGCCGCGCAATTATGACGGCGAGTTCCTGCGTGGCTGGCTGATGCAAAACCTGCAGCGCACGCTGCCGGATGATGTCAGCGCGCGCGATTTGCAGCAGCTCGACTGGCATCTGAGCCAGCTGCTGGATCAGCAAATTCAGTCTTCGCCGTATGCACGTGACAATGCGTTGATGATGCGCAAGCTTGCGGAGAATCTGAAAAATGCCGGTGACAGCAGCAACACGCTGGCGATTGCGCCGCACGTTGTTTCGCAGCGATTGACCAGACACAGTGAGTAATGGTGAGGTAATCATGCCGACACACACTGCGCCGGGCTGGTACGGCAAGTTACCGGCCACCGGCGATTTTTTGCGCCAGCGTCTGAGCGAAAATACCGTGACGCCGTGGAGCCACTGGTTTCAGCAAGGATTACTGCACTGGCATCAGCAAGCCGATGCCAGCACCGCACAGTTTTTACGTGCGCCGGTGTGGAATTTTGTGTTACCGCTTTCGCCGCTGCGTCAGCAGGTGCAGATGGGCTGCCTGCTGCCGTCTTGCGATCGCGTGGGCCGCAGCTGGCCGCTATTGGCGCTGCGCAGCTTCCCGCTGAGCCACTGGCACAGCGCGCAGCTGGCGATGTCCGGTGACTGGTTCCAGGAACTGGGCGCGTTGCTGCTGCACGCGGTGCGCGATCGGCTCAATCCCGATGCGCTGGAGCAGCAGATGCAGCGCCTGTCACCGCTGCTGGTGCCGGATACGCAGCGCAGCGACATCATGGATGTGATTGGTTTTGATGATTTACCCTGCACGCTGAGCTGGCGTGAAGTGGCTGACAGATTCGATCCGCAGCAGCACATGAGCTACTGGTGGAGTAATCGCAGTGACGGTTTTAGCCATGCCACCCATAAACACAGTGGCCCGCTGACTGCGCAACTTTTTTCATTATTGTTTAACCCGGCGTCTGGTGCACAGCCGGGCCGCAACGGCCTCTATCCACCGATGTTTGAATAGGCCGTGGCGTTTGCCTTGTTAACGGGATGACTCATGCAATTTACCATTGTGCAGTGCAATACGGATGTGCCCGCCAAGACGGTAGCCTTTAAACCGCCCGGCGGCACCATCGGCCGCAGTCAGGATAACGATCTGGTGCTGCCTGACGAATCGCGCGCCATATCGCGTCTGCAGGCGCTGGTGCATCTTTCGCCGGAGGGCGAGTGCCGCCTGACCAATCAGGGCAGCGTCACGTCGGTGGTATTGAACGGCGTCGCGTTGCAACGCGGCTCGCAAGTGGCGTTGCAGGATGGCGACACGCTGCAAATCGGTGAGTATGGGCTCGAAGTACGCGATCCTAACAACCTGAAAGCCCGCCAGGACGATCCGCTGGCGTTCTTTGCCGACAGCAGCGACGACCCGCTCGGTATGATGCAGGAGTCCGAGGTGATTCCCGAGCCGGTTGCGCGTCAGGAGCGCCGCAACGATCCGCGTCTGGCGATTGATCCGCAAAGCGATGCGCCGACGCTGCCCGCCACGTTGCCGGGCGTCTCTCAGGACAAACTGATTGCCGCGCTGCTGGAAGGGATGGGGCTCAACAACGGCCATCAAACCACCATCACCGAAGAGCAGATGCGCGTAACCGGTCGCATGCTGAGCCTGTTTTCGCAAGGTACCGTCGCCCTGCTCTCCTCGCGCTCGATCCTCAAGCGCGGCGTGAAAGCCGACATGACGATGATCCTCAATGAGGCGAATAACCCGTTCAAGATTCTGCCGTCCGGTAAAACCGTATTGATGCAGATGTATCAAAGCCAGATGCCGGGCTTTATGCCGCCGGAACCGGCGGTGCGCGATGCGCTGGTGGATTTGCAGGCGCATCAGCTCGGCATGATTGCCGGTATCCGCGCCATTATTGCCGCCATGCTGCAATCGTTTAACCCGCAGCGCTTAGAAGAAGAAGCACGCAAAGATGGCGTGCTGCCCAAAATGGCGTTCAGCACCGGACGCAAAGCGGCGCTGTGGGATTACTTCTCACGCCACTATCAACGTACCGCTGGCGAAATTGAGGATGACTTCCATACGCTGTTCGGCGAAGCCTTCCTGCATGCCTATGATATGGAAGTGAATCAATACAAAGATTCTCAAACGCGGACCGAAGACGCATGAAGATGATGTTTGCCAGCCGCTGCCAGCAAGGCATGCGCGACGAAAATCAGGATCGTACCGGCGCCGAGCTGGACGATCACAAAGCCTGTTTTCTGGTGTGTGACGGCGTCGCCGGTTTGCCTGGCGGTGATATCGCCGCGCAACTGGTGCGCGATACGCTGCTAACGCAGCTGCAGCACAGTGCGACGTTCACCCCTGAAAGCACGCGCGCCGCCATCGAACACTGCCAGCAGGTGCTGATTGAGGCACAGGGAAACAATCCGAATTTTTCACGTATGAGCACCACGCTCGCCGCGCTGTTTATCGACCGCGAAAAACAGCGCGCATGGTGGGCGCACGCTGGCGACAGCCGGGTTTATCACTTCCGTCATGGGGTGCTAAATCAGGTGACGCGTGACCACAGTCTGGCCCAGCAGTTACGCGAGGCGGGCTATGAAAATACCGGCATTAACAGTAATTTACTCTATAATGCGCTCGGTGTTGAGCCTGCCCGTCCGGCCACTTTTAGCGAGGTGATTACGCTGGCCGATGGCGATGCGTTTCTGGTTTGCAGCGATGGATTCTGGCTCAATCTCACCACCCACGAAATGGAACTGGCCCTGCGCATGGTGAATGCCTGCGAAGAGTGGCTGACTTTGATGGAACAAGCCGTTAACCGCAGTGTTAAAAGCGACAATCTCAGCGCTCTGGCCGTCTGGATTGGCGAACCGCAGGAAGCGACGCTGCTTTATTCCCAGGCTGATGCGGCACGTTTTCTGCCGTCACGTTATTGATCCAAGGATGCTTATGAAAGTGTGGTTGACGGGCTTCGCAACCCTGTTGCTGGCCGTAAATGCGCAGGCAGAAGATTATCGCGTGGTGTATTCCCCGAGCCTGTCATTAGAAGTCTACATTGATGACGTGGCGAGCAAAGCGCCCAACGACTGGTGCAAAGAGACGCTGCCGCTGCGCATCGTTTCGGGCAAAAGCACCGACTCCAGCATCCTGACCAGCTTCCTGCCGCGCGTCGGTACGCTGCTGGCGAATCAGTGCGGCCTGCTGGATGAACTGCCATGGCAGATGACCAATAAAGAGGGCAGCGTGCTGGCTAACGGCAGCGCAGCCAAATTACAGAACTGGCGCCCGATCGTGCTGAACGATGCCACCGCCAGCGCCACCACCAGCAACGCCGCGCCGCTCGATTTGTCACGCCCGGCGGATAGCACGCCGCTGCAGCACTTTGCCTTGCCGGGCGGCTGCCATTTCCGTACCTGGTGGGATGACAAAGGCGAATCGCTGTTTATCCCGGATAACCCGAATCAGCACTGCTCCACCGAAGGCTGGCTGGAAGGCCCGAGCGAAATGACGCTGATGAGCGCTGGCAAAACACATAATCTGGCGCTGAACTTCTATCAGGGCTACCCGATTGCAGATTTGAAAATGAGCGGTCCGCCGCTGGAAGTGGTCTCGGTGAATAACCAGCGCATGATTGTTACGCGTCCGGATGCCGATGATAGCTGGTTAGTGCTGCCGTTTGATGCACAACAGCATGTGTGGCGTTTTAGCGGCACACTTCTGGTCAAGATGGACAAAACCGCCGATCAGGGCAGCGATGTGCTGAAAAAGCGGGTTGAGACGTTACGCGGCGTTTGGTCGCCGCAATTTATGCCACAGCAAAAAGTGACTGTGTTACTGATTGACACCCTGCATGCGGATCTCGCCGATCCGGCGATTGGTGCCTGGCGTAACATTAATTAATTAGCGGTCGTTGCCTGCCGTCATCGTGATGACGGGGCGCTACAGGACGTGTTCAGAGAGTTCACTATGTCGGCAAACGAAAACCATACACCTAACGCCCTCCCTGCGGGCTACCGGTTTAATGAATTTGAAATCAAGGAAGTGATTGGCGGCGGCGGCTTCGGCATTGTTTATCGTGCCTGGGACCATCAGCTGGAACGCACCATCGCGATCAAAGAGTACATGCCCGTCTCGTTGGCGGTGCGTGCGGCGGATATGTCGCTGGAACTGCGCGGAGAGCGTTTCCATAAGCTGTTTACCGCCGGTCGTAATAGCTTTATTCAGGAGGCGCGCCTGCTGGCACGCTTCAATCATCCCGGCTTGCTACACGTGTTGCGCTTCTGGGAAGAGAACGGCACCGCCTACATGGGCACGCTTTATTACAGCGGCATGACGCTGAAAGAGTGGCAGATCACCAGTCCGGACAGCATTGACGAGAACTGGATCCGTCGTCTGCTACCGCCGCTGTTTGGCGCCATTGATACTATCCACGCCGCCGGTTATCTGCATCGCGATATCTCGCTGGATAACATCCAGATTCAGGAAAACCAGCTGCCGGTGCTGCTTGATTTTGGCTCGGCGCGCAAAGAGATCGGCAACCTCTCGGATGAAACCGAGATCATGCTGAAGCCCGGCTTTGCGCCGATTGAGCAGTACAGCGAAGAAGGCGAAATAGAGCAAGGTCCGTGGACCGATATCTATGCGCTAGGCGCAGTGCTGCACAACCTGATCACCGGCCATGCACCGCCGGTGAGCGTGGTGCGCTGCATTGAGGATAACTATCAGCCGCTGGTGGAGCGCAAGCCGGAAGGCTATTCGCTGCCGCTGCTGCACGCCATTGACTGCGCGTTAGCCATGAAGCCAGCAGATCGTCCGCAAAGCATTGATGCCTTTGCCAGCTTGATCGATCTGCCGGTCAGCGATGTCGAAGCGCTCTCCACCACTATTCCGCTCGTGGCTGAGCCGGTTGTGCCGGTGGAGCCGAGTGTTGCAACGCCGGAACCGCAAGTGTTGGCCGTCAATCATGCTGCTGCCTCCGTTGAACCTTTGACGCCGCGCAACGTGCGTCGTTTGTCGCCAGGTTTAGTGGTGGCCGCTGCGATTGCGGTGCTGGCGGTTGTGGTGGTGGTTTGGAAAGCGAATCATCACAGCGAAGCACCACCGGTCGCCGCCAGCACTGCGCCCGCTGCGCCTGCCGCAGCAGGCAACAGTGTAGCGAGCAGCGCACCGACGGTGGCGACGGTTTATCTGCGTTTGCAGGCGGGTGAGAATGTGATGCTGAATGGCGAAGCCCGCGATGTGAAGCCCTCCTCCAGCGGATTCGCTTCACTGAATCTGGCGGCGGGGAACTATCGCATTGAGGTGCGTAACGGCAACCAGGTGCATAGCCAATCGCTGACCATCGATAAGCCGGGAACCTGGCTGATTAATCCGGCGCAGTAATCTGTATCAGCGCGCTGCCGAATGACTCTGCAGCGCTCTGACATCTGCTGCCAGGCGCGTCAATGCCGCTTCCTGCATGCCACGTTTGCCTAGCTCCTGCTCCAGCGCGTAGAGGTATTGTGCGTTGGTGCCGAGCGGACCGCTGGCCTGGGCAATCAACGGCGCAATGGTGCTGCGGCAGGAATCGGTTTCATACAGCGGATGACGCGGATCCATGATAAACACCAGCGCGGTGACGTTGCGTCCATCCTCCAGCTCCAGTTCACACCAGGTTGGCAGATAGCAGCCGGTGATCATTTCACGCTTCCACAGCAGCTCCAGCTCATCATGCAAACGCGATTCCGGTAAACGGAACGCCAGTCCGCTGGTGGAACCGCCCTCTTTCAGCGCCAGCATACGGCCAGGCGCGGTTACGGTGCCGCGACCGGCAATCAGACGCAGGCAAAACGCACGGTGCCAGCCCTCTAAACGACCCGGCGCCACTTCGGCCGCTTCAAAAATGGGATTCCACATCAGCGAGCCGTAGCCAAAAATCCACACCGGGCTTTGGTCAGGACGACAGGCCAGCGTCGCGGACAGCGATGCCGCACGCTTTTCACAGCTCCAGAACAACGCTTCATCAATATCGCCAAACGATGTTTTACAATCTGCTTTTAACAAAAATTCCCGCGTTAACACTGTGGTCTCCTCTACTACGCTGACATCTTGCCGGTGTGGTTCCTCAAAACTGATGTCTACAGGCGACGCTCATTGCATCGTCTTAAGAGAAGACATTAATTCATTTTTAACAAAACATTCAAGATTGACCCCGATCACAAAAGGGAAATTCTGTGTAAATAGCATCGGCTGCCTGGTGAGGAACTTGAATGGCGAAGGGAAAAGTGCGAGGCGGGCCGCACCGGCCCGCAAAACAAACTAGTTTTTAGGGTGCCACTTGTCATCGTCACCTTTTGAGTACTCGTGCTTGACTGCTGCCCAGGCGACTTTGTGTGCCACCTCTTCGCGCGACTCATCGCCACGCCGGTCGTCGGGATCTTTGTATTGGTCCCAGGCGCTGTTAAAGGCCTTTTGATAGATGGTTTGCGCGTGAGCCGGCAGGACATGACGCACGCTGTCTGGCAGCTCTTTGTTTGATGAATAAGGCATATTTCCTCCGGTTTCATACCCAAGGTTTAAGTCTGGATCATCTGGGTCAAAACGCAAACTGGTACTTTCACGGGCAGATGGCGTAAAACAGGTTTAAACCTCTATAAACTTCACCCTATACGACGATTAACCAGACCAATCTCATCTTTAATTAGGTGAGTGACTCGTGCAACATAATGAATAAAGGCGTTAATCCAGCGATAACACACTCTTTTGCCGTGTTATGCATAATAAACGCTTTTGGTAAAATCGCGTAAAGTCACAGCAGCACAGCTGATGAAAAGTTACACTGCGTTACGTCAGAAAACTCATTATATTTATCAGGCAATGATTGCCTGCTTTGTACTTTTTCCGGAGAGGATGGTAAATGCCTGGACATGAGAAAACCCGCCATACCGAGTACTCACTGATTTTCCCCGTTGCTGCGCTGGCGGTGCTGAGCTTCTTCGGCAACCAGACAGCGCTTCTGCCGGTTATCGGCATCAACCTGTTGGCATTAGTTGCCATTCTGTTTAGCGCCTTCAGCGTGGTGCGTCACGCCGACGTGCTGGCACACCGTTTAGGCGAACCTTATGGCTCGCTGATTCTCAGTCTTTCCGTCGTCATACTTGAAGTGAGTCTGATCTCCGCGCTGATGGCCACCGGTGATGCCGCGCCCGCGCTAATGCGCGACACGCTCTACTCGATCATCATGATTGTGACCGCCGGTTTAGTCGGCTTTGCCCTGCTGCTGGGCGGACGCAAGTTTGCCACGCAGTACGTTAATCTGGCGGGCGTAAAACAGTACATGATCGCCATTTTCCCGCTGGCGATTCTGGTGCTGGTGTTCCCCAATGCGTTACCTGGCGGTAACTTCACGACTACGCAGGCGCTGATCATCGCGGCGATTTCTGCGGCCATGTACGGCGTGTTCCTGCTGATTCAAACCAAAACCCACCAAAGCCTGTTCGTTTATGAGCATGAAGATGATGGCGACGATCCGCACCACGGTAAGCCTTCTGCGCACAGCTCGTTGTGGCACACCGCATGGCTGATCGTGCATCTGATTGCGGTGATTAGCGTGACCAAGATGAACGCCAATCCGCTGGAAAGTCTGCTGACAGAACTGAACGCCCCGGCGCAGTTCACCGGCTTCCTGGTGGCGCTGTTGATCCTGTCACCGGAAGGTTTAGGTGCAATCAAAGCGGTACTGATGAATCAGGTGCAGCGTGCTATGAATCTGTTCTTCGGTTCGGTGCTGGCGACCATTTCGTTGACGGTGCCTGCAGTGACCATCATCGCTACCCTGACCGACCAGCAATTGGTGTTCGGCCTTGAGCCACCGCAGATGGTGATCATGAGCGCCGTGCTGATCCTGTGCCACATCTCGTTCTCAACGGGCCGCACCAACGTGTTGAACGGTGCCGCGCATCTGGCGCTGTTTGCCGGGTATTTGTTGACGATTATGCTGTGAGACTAGCGGTCGGCATAAATGCCAACCTTACGGAAATCGTGCATGTTGTAGGATCGCCATTAATGGCGACCAGCCAATAAAAAAGGCGCCATCGGCGCCTTTTTCATATTTAAAAACAATCAGTTGCTGGTATCCAGCTCTGGGAAGCTCTTCACCAGATCGTCGATGGCTTTCATCTGCACCAGGAAGGGTTCCAGCTTATCCAGCGGCAGCGCGGATGGACCGTCGCATTTGGCGCTGTTTGGCTCTGGGTGCGCTTCGATGAACAGGCCAGCAATGCCAACCGCCATGCCGGCACGCGCCAGCTCGGCGACCTGCGCACGACGACCGCCAGACGCAGCGCCGAACGGATCGCGCGTTTGCAGCGCGTGGGTAACGTCGAAGATCACGGGGCTATTGTGGGTGACGTTCTTCATCACGTTGAAGCCGAGCATATCGACAACCAGGTTGTCATAGCCGAAGTTGCTGCCGCGATCGCACAGGATAACCTGATCGTTGCCGCCTTCGACGAATTTGTCGTAGATGTTACCCATCTGGCCTGGGCTAACAAACTGGGGCTTCTTGACGTTGATTACCGCGCCGGTTTTCGCCATCGCTTCCACCAAATCGGTCTGACGCGCGAGGAAAGCCGGCAGCTGAATCACATCAACCACGTCAGCCACCGGCTGCGCCTGCGATGCTTCATGCACATCGGTGATGATTTTCACGCCGAAAGCCTGCTTCAGCTCCTGGAAAATCTTCATGCCCTCTTCCAGGCCAGGACCACGATAAGATTTGATTGAAGAGCGGTTCGCTTTATCAAAAGAGGCTTTGAATACGTAAGGGATCCCGAGTTTGTCGGTGACCTCAACGTAGTGTTCGCAGATGCGCATGGCGAGATCGCGCGATTCCAGCACGTTCATGCCGCCGAAGAGAACGAATGGCAGATCGTTTGCGACCTTGATATCGCCGATATTCACTACTTTCTGTGTCATGCCCTTTCCTTTCCTTTTATCGGGTAACGCTTAGTGCAGCGTTACCTGTTTCTGTTCAATTGCGTGAATCTGCACTTTAATCATCTCGCTGACCGGATCTTCAGGACACTGTTCAACGAAATAGGTCAAATCATTCAGCGCGATGTGTTCACACTCTAATTGCGCGTAAATCAAACCACGGTCGCGAATCTCGTAAGGATCGTCAGGATCGATCTGCAGCAGCACTTTGCTGACGTTCAGCGCCAGCTCCATCTGCTTCTCTTCCATCAGCGCGGATTTCAAGGTGTCGAGCATCTTGCGCATCACGTTGATGGTCTTGGCTTCGTCGAGATCGTCGTTATACAGCTTGGCGGTTGGGCTGATGTTGCCTTTCAGCCACACTTCCAGCGTATGCGTATCCAGCGTTTCGCCGTTGAACGGGTTGATCAGCCACATTTCGCCATCTAACCAGTCGGCACGCAGAATCAGCTGTGTCGGGAAAATCACCGGCATCAGCGGCAATTCCAGCTCATCGGCGATGTGCAGCAGGATCACGCCCAGCGACACCGCCGTGCCCTGACGGCTCTTCAAGACTTTGTCGATCCACAGCGCGTCGGAGAGATTGTAGACGCCGCTGGCGCCGCCAAATCCCCACTGACGATAGAACAGCTCCAGCAGCTTACCCAACTGCAAATCGGCGTCCTGTTCGCTGCTGACAAACTCACGGGCTTCATCTACCAGCGCCGCCAACTGTTGTTGCACAGAAGGCGCGGAAAAATCATTGCGTATGGCGCATGTGGCGCCAATCACCGCTTCACTCAGCGGTGTTTTACTGTAATCGAGTTGCTCTGGCGAGGTCATACAATCCCCAATAACGGCATTTTGGTCATCGCCAGCTTAATCACAAACAGCAACGCTACGATTGCAATCAGGAAGGCGATCCAACGTGTCCCCATTTTACGTGGGCGACGGCTCAATGCCACGGAACCTAAGGCGATGTAGATAATAACCGCTAACAGCTTCTCCGTCAGCCAGCTTCCTTGCGGTGTGAACGGATAAAAATGCGTAATCATCACCAGCAGCGCACCGCTTAACAGCAAAAAGGTGTCGTTAACGTGCGGCGCAATGCGCACCCAGCGGCGTTGCAGCATCGCTGAGCCGGTGGTTTGCCAGTAGAAGCGCAGCAAAAACAGACAAATCGTCAGCGCAACGGTCAGCAAGTGAAAATGTTTAATCAGGGGATACCAGCTCGCCATCGTTATTCCTTATTAAAAAATTGTCCTAGTGTGACGCGCGGATTACCGCCGTAATCGTCAACGGTGCTCACCGCCTGATAACCGTGCTGCGTCATGATGGCGCGCACGGCTGCACCTTGCTGCCAGCCATGTTCCAGCAGCAGCCAGCCGCCAGCGTGCAGCCAGTGCGGTGCGGTGTGAATGATAAAACGTAAATCGGCCAAACCCTGATCGTCCGCCACCAACGCGCTGCGCGGTTCAAAGCGCACGTCGCCCTGCTGCAGATGTTCATCGGCGGCATCAATATAGGGCGGATTGCTGACAATCAGATCAAAACGTTGGGCGGGAAGATCGTTAAACCAGTTGCTGAGGATGAAGCGGGCGTTATCAATGTGCAGACGCTGCGCATTGTCCTGCGCCAGTTCCACCGCCGCCGCGATGCGATCGCAGCCGATAACCTGGCAGCCTGGCCGTTCGCTGGCCAGCGCCAGCGCAATCGCGCCGGTGCCAGTGCCTAAATCCAACAGAGACGTCGCGGCGGCCGGCAGATGTGCCAGCGCTTGCTCCACCAGCACTTCGGTGTCCGGACGCGGGATCAGCGTGGCATCACTGACGCGCAACGGCAGCGACCAGAATTCACGCTCGCCGACCAGATGCGCAATCGGCTCGCCGTTGACGCGGCGCGCCAGCAGCGCATTCAGTTGTTCCAACTGCTGCGCGTCCAGTTCCGCATCGTCAAAGGCAATCAGCCAACTGCGCGCTTTGCCCGTCACAAAACCCAGCAATATTTCCGCATCGCGCTTCGGGCTGTCGCCGCCACAGAGCGCTACCACAGCCTGCTGTAGCCAGCGACGGATGATCATTAGTCCTGTCCAGCCAGCGCGGCCAGCTGATCGGCTTGATACTCCTGCACAATCGGCTCAATCAGCGCATCCAGCTTGCCTTCCATCACCTCATCGAGACGGTAAACCGTGAGGTTGATGCGGTGATCGGTGACGCGGCCCTGCGGGAAGTTGTAGGTGCGGTTACGATCCGAACGGTCGCCGCTGCCGAGCAGGTTACGACGCGTCGAAGCTTCAGCGGCATTACGCTTTGCCGTTTCCGCCGCGTGAATACGCGCGCCCAACACCGCCAAGGCTTTGGCTTTGTTTTTGTGCTGTGAACGTTCGTCCTGACACTCCACCACAATGCCAGTTGGCAAGTGGGTGATACGAATCGCGGAATCGGTGGTGTTAACGTGCTGACCACCGGCACCGGAAGAACGGAAGGTGTCGATTTTCAAATCGCCGGCGTTGATTTCCGGCATTTCCGCTTCGGGCAGTTCCGGCATGACCGCAACGGTACAAGCCGAGGTGTGAATACGGCCCTGCGATTCGGTTTCTGGCACGCGCTGTACGCGATGGCCGCCCGATTCAAACTTAAAGCGGCCATAGGCGCCATCGCCGATGATGCGGGCGATCACTTCTTTATAGCCGCCGTGCTCACCTTCGTTGGCGCTGATGATCTCAACCTGCCAGCGACGCGCTTCGGCGTAACGGCTGTACATACGGAACAGATCGCCGGCAAAAATCGCCGCTTCATCACCGCCGGTTCCGGCGCGCACTTCGACAAAGCACGAACGTTCATCGTCGGGATCTTTCGGCAGCAGCAGCACTTGCAGCTGTTGTTCCAGCGCTTCACGCTTCTCACGTGACAGCTTTAATTCTTCCTGCGCCATCTCGCGCATTTCCGGGTCTTCCAGCATCATTTCGGCAGTTTCAACGTCTTCCTGCACCTGCTGCCATTCGCGGAAACAACGGGTGACGTCGCTAAGCTGGGCATATTCGCGTGATAACGCACGGAAACGATCCTGATCGGCAATCACGCCGGCATCGCCCAGCAACGCTTCCACTTCCTCGTGGCGTTCCTGGAGCGCTTCCAGCTTGGCAACAATAGAGCTCTTCATGTAATAGCGGGTATCCCAGTGATAGGTCGTGACTGACCAGATTACTCTAAACCGAGGCTGTCACGTAAGATCTGCAGGCGTTCGCTGTCGCCATCGCGCGCGGCCTGCTGCAGTGATTTGGTTGGTGCATGAATTAAACGGTTGGTCAGCTTGTGTGCCAGTTCCTGCAGCACTTTTTCGGCGTCAGCGCCCTGCTGCAGCGCGGCCAGCGCGCGTTCCTGTAACTCGGCGCGCACCTGATCGGCCTGCGAACGGTATTCACGGATGGTTTCAACCGCGCTTTGCGCGCGCAGCCAGGCCATAAATTCGCCGCTCTCCTGCACCACAATGCTTTCAGCCTGCACGGCGGCGGCTTTGCGCTGCGCCATGTTCTGCTCGATGATCGCTTGCAGATCATCAACGCTGTAGAGATAGGCGTTCGCCAGCTTGCCCACTTCCGGCTCGACATCGCGCGGTACGGCGATATCCACCAGCAGCATCGGCTGATTGCGACGCGCTTTCAGCGCGCGCTCCACCATCCCTTTACCGATAATCGGCAGCGGGCTGGCGGTGGAAGAGATAATGATGTCGGCATCGGCCAGACGGGTTTCGATATCGCCGAGGCCAATCACTTCTGCCCCCACTTCATCGGCCAGCAGCTGAGCGCGTTCGCGGGTGCGGTTGGCGATCATCAGCTTCTTGACGGAGTGTTCGCGCAGATGACGCGCCACTAACTCGATGGTTTCACCAGCGCCGACCAGCAGCACGTTAACGGTGCTGAGCGATTCAAAAATTTGAGGCGCGAGTGAACAGGCAGCGAAGGCGACCGATACGGCGCTGGCGCCAATCTCGGTTTCGGTGCGCACACGCTTGGCCACCGAGAAGGTTTTCTGGAACATGCGCTCCAGTTCACTGCTCAGCGCGTGGTCGCGTGACGAATCAACAAAAGCTTTTTTTACCTGACCTAAAATCTGTGGTTCACCCAACACCAGTGAATCCAGCCCGCTGGCCACGCGCATCAGATGGCTGACCGCCGCGTTATCCTGATGCCAGTAGAGGCTGTTGCGCACATCCTCTTCACGCAGATCGTGATAGTCACACAGCCAACGCACCAGCTTCTCCTGCAGGTCGGCTTGCTGCTCTACACTGAGGTAGAGTTCCGTACGGTTGCAGGTCGAAAGGACCACACCGCTCTGCACCATCGGCTGGGACAGCAGGCTATTCAGCGCCAGTTCCAGCGTGTCTGGTGTAAACGCAACGCGTTCGCGTAGCGCAACAGGTGCAGTTTTGTGGTTGATTCCGAGTGCAAGCAGCGTCATGTGATTCGGGTTGGGATATCCCAAGTGTTGTCAGGGTTTTGTGCAGCGCATTCTACAAGATGCCACAGGTCAAGAAAAGCCATACAAAGCCTATGACAGTAATAAGATTAAACTGATCGTGCGCAATTATTGCCATAACAGCATTGACGGCTTACATGCGGATGGTTAGCGTTACCGGTTACGAAGTAAAAACGTGTCTGAGGAGATGACCACGTGATGCATTTGCCCCCGCGCAAGTTACTGCGCCTTTTACCCCTTGCCAGCGTGTTACTGGCTGCATGTACCATTAACAAACCACAAGGTCCGGGCCCAAGCACCACGTCACCGCAATGGCAGCAGCATCAGCAAGCCGTGGCGAAAATCAGCCAGTATCAGACGCGCGGTGCGTTCGCTTACCTGTCGGATAAGCAAAAAGTGTATGCACGCTTTAACTGGCAGCAAACCGCTGCGGATCGCTATCGCCTGCTGCTGACCAATCCGCTTGGCAGCACCGAATTGCAGTTGGATGCACAAGGATCCGTGGTGCAGATCGTGGATAACAAAGGCAAGCGCTACGTGAGTAACGATGCCGAGAAGATGATTTCACAGCTTACCGGCATGGATATCCCGCTCGCCAATCTGCGTCAGTGGATGATGGGGTTGCCGGGCGATGCCAGCGATTATCAGCTGAATAACAATTACCAGTTGCAAAGCCTTAACTACAGCCGCAACGGTCAGCAGTGGAAAGTGAACATTTCTGATTACGACAGCAAAGTGAATCCGCCGCTGCCGGCCAATCTGGAGCTGTCTGAAGGCGGTCAGCGCATCAAATTACGCATGGATAGCTGGACCACCCAATGATCACCACGTGGCCCGCGCCAGCAAAACTGAATCTGTTCCTGTATATCACTGGCCGTCGTGCTGACGGCTACCACAATCTGCAAACGCTGTTTCAGTTCCTCGATTACGGTGACACGCTGGAAATCACACCGGACAGCAGCGGCAAGATAACGCTGCTGACGCCGCTGACTGGCGTGCCGGATGACGAGAATCTGATTGTGCGTGCTGCGCAGGCGTTAAAAACCGTTGCCGCTGCGCGTGGCACCTTGCCCGCGCAGGCCGGTGCCAGCATCGCGCTGGAGAAGCTTTTGCCGATGGGCGGCGGGCTTGGCGGCGGCTCTTCAGATGCGGCAACGGTGTTAGTGGCGCTGAATCATCTGTGGCAAACCGGATTAAGTGTTGCTGAGCTGGCGACGATTGGCATCAAACTGGGCGCGGATGTGCCAGTGTTTATTGGAGGTCACGCGGCCTTTGCAGAAGGCGTGGGCGAACTATTGCAGCCGGCTGAACCGGCAGAAAAATGGTATCTGGTGGCGCATCCAGGCGTGAGCATCGCGACGCCTGATCTGTTCCGCGATCCCGAACTGACGCGCGATTCACCAATCCGCACATTAGATGAACTGTTACAGCGTCCTTTTCACAATGATTGTGAGGCTGTGGCAAGAAAACGTTTTCGTAAGGTTGATGAGCTGCTTTCCTGGCTGCTAGAATACGCGCCGTCGCGCCTGACTGGGACCGGAGCTTGTGTGTTTGCTGAATTTGACACCGAATCCGACGCACGTCAGGTGCTGGAGCTTGCCCCGAAATGGATTTGCGGATTTGTGGCGCGCGGGCTTAACCTCTCGCCGTTGCAGCGCACACTTTCTGGGCTAAAAGCGTCTACGTGACAGTGTCACCCGTTCCAGACACTGCATGTTGCGCATTAACACACCCGTATGAACATGCTCTTTGGTATTCGCCGGTTACTCTAGAGCCGTTCATTCTCTGGACGCCAAGCCTGAGGTTCTTCTCGTGCCTGATATGAAGCTATTTGCTGGTAACGCCACCCCGGAACTAGCACAACGTATTGCCAACCGCCTTTACACTAGCCTCGGAGACGCCGCTGTTGGCCGTTTCAGTGATGGTGAAGTAAGTGTACAGATTAACGAAAATGTACGCGGTGGTGATATTTTCATCATCCAGTCCACCTGTGCCCCCACCAACGATAATCTGATGGAGCTGGTTGTGATGGTCGACGCCTTGCGTCGGGCTTCTGCTGGTCGTATTACTGCTGTCATTCCTTACTTTGGCTATGCGCGTCAGGACCGCCGTGTGCGTTCTGCTCGTGTACCGATCACCGCCAAAGTGGTTGCCGATTTCCTTTCTAGCGTGGGCGTTGACCGTGTTCTCACCGTTGACCTGCATGCTGAACAGATTCAGGGCTTCTTTGATGTCCCGGTGGATAACGTCTTCGGCAGCCCAATCCTGCTGGAAGATATGCTGCAAATTGGCCTGGAAAATCCCATTGTAGTTTCCCCAGACATCGGTGGCGTAGTGCGTGCGCGCGCCATCGCCAAACTGCTCAACGATACCGATATGGCTATCATCGACAAACGCCGCCCTCGCGCGAACGTTTCGCAGGTGATGCATATTATTGGTGACGTTGCGGGTCGTGACTGTGTACTGGTCGACGATATGATCGACACCGGCGGTACGCTGTGCAAAGCGGCTGAAGCGTTGAAAGAGCGCGGCGCGAAACGTGTTTTCGCTTACGCTACTCACCCAATCTTCTCCGGCAATGCGGTGGAAAACCTGCGTAAGTCGGTGATTGACCAGGTGATTGTCTGCGATACCATTCCGCTGTCTGAAGAGATGAAATCTCTGCCAAACGTGCGTACTTTGACGCTGTCTGGCATGTTGGCCGAAGCGATTCGTCGTATCAGCAACGAAGAATCAATCTCCGCGATGTTTGAGCATTAATTCATCGCGTGAAACCGGGCCTCGTGCCCGGTTTTTCTTTGCACCCAGCCCTCAATCTGACTCACCGATTAAGCCACTTTCCCCATTGATATTTGCGCGATAAATTTCGTTAAATCTCGCTATTCTCGCTGCCATCCACTCTTTTCTGGTGACTCGCATTGCCGCCCTTTAGCGGTCCAATGTTTAATGCTATTTTCTTCCCACTTTTTCCCCGAGCTCCGACCATTATGACTCTCGACCTCTACACGCTGTTTGTTTGCGAGCTCTTTGTGCTGGGGTTTTTGAGTATCATTTTAATTTTTGCCTGGATCGGTGCGCAGTACGATCGCGTATTGGGCTGCACCACGCTGGCGCTGGTTTTAACCCTGGCGGCGGTGTTCCTTAGCAGCTTACGCAGTGCGGGATTCCATTTTTTACCGGTCGCGGTCGGCAACGTCATGCTGTTGCTGGCTTATGGCAATCTGCTCAATGCCTTCCGCATCTTCTGCGGAAAAGCGATTGGCCTCAGCTGGTTAGGCGGCGGTTTGTTGTGGGCGATTTTGTGCCTGTTCCCCGCGTTTTATCACAGCCAGCCGAAGCGCGTGCTGGTGGTTTGCCTGCTGTGCATCATCTATACCGGCGCGCTAATCCGCTTGCTGTGGCGCGTGCGCGCGTCGTTGACCGTCACCTTCTGGCCGGCGCAAATCCTGCTATGGATCCATTTGCTGTTTCACGTGGCGCGTATCTTTCTGGACGATGCGGTGGCGATGCCGGTGCGCGGTGCGATTGGCGGTTCCAGCTTCTCGGTGTATGTGATTCTTGAATCGATCCTGTTTGTTATTGGCCTGAGTTTCACCATTCTGGCGATGGTCAACGAACGCACGCAAATCGCCCATAAACTGGCATCAATGCACGATCCGCTCACCAGCGTGTGGAACCGCCGCGCGCTATTCGAGCAGGCCGATAAAATGTTATTGCGCAGCGCGCGACAGTCACAACACTTTGTCTATAGCGCGGTGCTGTTCGATCTGGACCATTTTAAAAGCATCAATGACCGTTTCGGCCATCAGCAAGGCGATCAAGTGTTAATCGATTTTTGTCAGGTGGTGCAGGCGTTGATGCCGGAGAGTGGACATTTTGCCCGTTTGGGTGGCGAGGAGTTTGCTGCGATCATTCCCGGCGATGCCGAGCAGGCGCAGCGGGTATGTGAACGTATCCGTTTGGCGACACAGCTGTCGCAACCTAACGACGTGCGTTATACCGTCAGCATCGGTTATGCCACCGCGCTGCAGCCTGGCGAACCCTTCCCGCTGTTGCTGGCGCTGGCCGATGAAGCGTTGTACCGCGCAAAAGCCAGCGGCCGTAACCGCATCGAACGTTATCTCGCGCAGTTACAGCCGCTGCAGCAAACCGTACTCACTTAATGTGATGAGTGATTGCGACGGCAACGCTTATCGCCGTAATGACGTAACCAGTAATAACGATCTTCCACGCGCTCACGTCCGCTGACGCGCGCGCCCACCAGCCAAAGTAAAGCGCCAACGAAGATGCTGAACATCGCACCGTGCGCAAGGAATTGCGGCAGGTTGAGTGAAGGAAGCTGGTTGATAATGGAATAGCCGACGCCTAATACCATCGTCAGTAAACCCAAACACATCAAACCGTTACCTACAAAGCGGCAATTTTGACGTTTCATGATCCACCTCCATCCTTTTAAAAGCAAAACAGCACGTATGGTTAACTAGCCATAAGCTTAGGCAATACCTGCCGCTTAAGTTGCGTACAGGATCACATATCCTTCACAACCTTTGACAAATCTTTACCGCCAGCGCCTTGATTTCGATAGAAAATGATTAGTCACGTAGAGACATTATCTGTGGCGCGTGGCCTTTGTCATCCGTGCCACCAGGCAGTAAACTATCGCCCTTTCCGCAGCAAGACAGGATAAACATCGTGAGCAGCATTAAACTGATTGTGGGGCTGGCCAATCCCGGCGCTGAATACGCCGCAACCCGCCATAACGCTGGCGCCTGGTATGTCGATTTACTGGCGAGCCGCAACAATCAGTCGTTAAAAGACGAGCCAAAGTTTTATGGCTACACCGCGCGCCTGTCGCTGGCGGGAGAAGATGTGCGCCTGCTGGTGCCCACCACTTTTATGAATCTCAGCGGCAAAGCGGTGGCGGCGATGGCGACTTTTTATCGCATCGCGCCAGAAGAGATTTTGGTAGCGCACGATGAGCTGGATTTACCGCCGGGCGTGGCGAAATTCAAGCAAGGTGGCGGCCACGGCGGCCATAACGGCCTGAAAGACATCATCAGCAAGCTGGGCAACAACAATAATTTTCACCGTTTACGCGTGGGTATTGGCCATCCTGGCGACCGCAATAAAGTGACTGGTTTCGTGCTGGGTAAGCCGCCAGCCAGCGAACAAAAGCTGATTGATGATGCCGTAGACGAAGCGGTGCGCTGCACCGAACTGTGGCTGAAAGAAGACAAGATTAAGGCGATGAACCGCCTGCACGCGTTCAAGGCGGGCTAAGGCCAATTCCCGCGCCGCAGAAGGCAATTCTGTGTATAATGCGCGAAATTTTTTGAATCTGTCGGCGCTATTTAATAGCGCTGCGCACTCAGTGAGAAAGGTAATCAGACCATGGGATTTAAATGCGGTATTGTGGGCCTGCCGAACGTCGGTAAATCCACCCTGTTCAACGCGCTAACTAAAGCGGGTATCGAAGCAGCCAACTTTCCGTTCTGCACCATCGAGCCAAACACCGGTGTGGTGCCAATGCCCGATCTGCGCCTCGATCAGCTGAGCGAGATTGTTAAGCCACAGCGCGTCGTGCCCACCACCATGGAATTCGTCGATATCGCCGGTCTGGTGAAAGGCGCGTCCAAAGGTGAAGGCCTGGGCAACCAGTTCCTGACCAACATCCGTGAAACCGAAGCCATCGGTCACGTGGTGCGCTGCTTCGAAAACGACAACATCATCCACGTAGCGGGTAAAGTTAACCCGGCGGAAGATATTGACGTGATCAACACCGAGCTGGCGCTGTCGGATCTCGACACCTGCGAACGTGCGATTCAGCGTTGCCAGAAGAAAGCCAAAGGCGGCGACAAAGATGCCAAAGCCGAGCTGGCTGCGCTGGAGAAGTGCCTGCCGCATCTGTCAGAAGCGGGCATGCTGCGCGCACTGAATCTGGATGCTGACGAGAAAGCGGCCATCCGCTACCTCAGCTTCCTGACGCTGAAGCCAACCATGTACATCGCTAACGTCAACGAAGACGGTTTCGAAAACAATCCGTACCTCGATCAGGTGCGTGCGATTGCCGAAGCCGAAGGTTCGGTGGTGGTGCCAGTGTGTGCTGCCGTTGAGTCTGATATCGCTGAGCTGGAAGATGACGAGCGCGACGAGTTTATGGCTGAACTGGGCCTGGAAGAGCCGGGCCTGAACCGCGTGATCCGCGCCGGTTATGCGCTGCTCAACCTGCAAACCTACTTCACCGCAGGCGTGAAAGAAGTGCGTGCATGGACCATTCCTGTTGGAGCCACCGCGCCACAGGCGGCGGGTAAAATCCACACTGACTTCGAGAAAGGCTTTATCCGCGCTCAGACCATCGCATTTGAAGATTTCGTCGCGTTTAAAGGCGAACAAGGCGCGAAAGAAGCCGGTAAAATGCGCTCAGAAGGTAAAGAGTACATTGTAAAAGATGGCGATGTGATGAACTTCTTGTTCAACGTCTAATCTCTTAACCGCAATAAAAAGCCCAGTTAATTAACTGGGCTTTTTTTTATAACCAAAATCTCACGTCTTTCAGGCCGCTTTGTCCGTCATCGCCACCCGCGCATCCAACTCTTCAGGCGTTTTCAGGAATGGCGTCAATACCCCGCTCAAAACATAAAGCCCGGCATAAATCCCCAGCACCCCACCCGCACCCAGCGATGAGTAGAACAGTGCGGTGATAGCAGGAGCTATAAACGCGCCCAGACCTGCACCCAGATTCAGCACCGACATTGCCGCGCCTTTGCTGTCCGGGGCCAGCAACGGGAACAGCGCCGACAGCGGCACATAACCGGCCATGGTAATACCGCACAGGCACAGCACGAACGCCATCACATAGAAGTTGTGGCCCAGCACCTGCGGCACCGCCCAAACCAGAATCAGCACGGCGGCATAACCAAAGCCACCGACCCACATAATAGTGGTACGCCAGCCAAACTTATCGCCAAAGAAACCAAAGAACAGGTTGGCGAAAATCGCCACCAGGAACACCGCCGACCACATATGCAGCCATTCGGTTTTGCTGTAGCCGAAACTGATCAGATAGAGCGGCAGGAAGGTCGCCAGACCATATTGGGCGATGCCGTTGACCGATTTCACCACCAATCCCATCGCAATCACCGGACGCTGCAAAATGGTGATGCCTTTAATTAACTCCGCCGCGCTGAAGGGATGAATTTCAGATGCCGGAACCACGTCGCGGTTCACCCAAATGCCTAACACGGAGCCGACGACCACAAATACCATGCCGACCCACAGCACATGAATTTCGCCCATCACCGGCAATGCCAGCGAGGAGAAGAACGGACCGATGACGCTCAAACCCAGCGAGAAGGTAAACCAGAACCAACCCACTGCGGTAGAACGGCGCTCCACCGGCGTGCTGTAGTTAATCCAGATGAGAAACGAGTAGGCAAACAGTGGATAACCGATGCCGCGAATGGCATAAAACGGCAGCATCCAGGCCATGTGCATGGTCTTGAGGCCAACGCCGATAAACCCGATACTGCCGATAACAAAGGTGATCAACCCATACAGCATCACTTTGCGCGGGCCGAGGGTTTGCACCAGTACGCCGGTCACCCAGGCCGCCAGCGTCACGGTGACACCGTATGCGGTGATCAGATAAGAGGCTTGCGCGACAGACAGCCCTTTATCCACCAGCCAGATGGCAATCCACGCTTGTTCTACACCATCGCCGATCATGAATATCGCGAGGCCGATATAGCCCCAAAGCAAGTTTTTAGGCAAACCTATTTTGTCGAACATAGTTTCCCCCGTGTCAGACACTGACTGGTGGTAGTTAATAGAGGTAAGTTTTGATTTTGTTTTTATTCAGCGATGATTTTCATCAGCATGCCCTGCACTTTCAGCGCATCCTGGCTTTTAATCAGCTGATCGATTTCATCAATGCTCAGGCGATCAATAAAGCTGGAGAGCGCTTTATACATGCGAATGTTTTGCGCGCATTCGGCAACCGGATCTTCACGGCTTGGGAAGGTATCGAAATAGATCAGGCCGCTGAAGTTAACGCGTTTTGCGTAATAGATGTATTCCAGCGTCTGCATCAGGTGCACGGAACCCAGCATCAATCCATCATCAAAATGGCCATAACCATCATTCAGGTGGAAGCCCACCAGACGGTTTTTGCGTGCCGACTGGAACAGTGAGAAAGCGGGATTCTCTTTCTTCATGATCATGTGACAGAAATCGAGGGTAATACCGAGATTGTCGGAGCCTACATCATCAATCAGCATCAGCGTTGAAGAGACATCACCAATAAAGGAGAAGGTGCGCGGTTCATACGGCTTATATTCAAAACTGAATTGCATATCCGCGTGTGCCTGGGTCACGGTCTGCAGTGCGCTGACCAGCCACTCATAGGCGCGGAAGTAATCCTGCTGGAATGGATAATCGTAACCATCATAGCCAAACCACAGCGTGACGGTATTGCCGCCGAGGTATTTGCACATCTCTGCGGCTTCGAGGGTAATTTCGATCGCTTTTTTACGCAGTGCGGCATCAGGATTGGTGAATTCACCCTCGATGAACTCTTTGTTATAACGCAGAGCGATGCCGCCCACCTGCAAATTGTTATCAGCGATGGTCTGTTTAATCAGCGCTTTATCCTGACCAATAAAGTGCTCCGGATAATTCAGCTCAATATGCGTCAAGCCCGCAACGCTACCCATACGCGTAATAAGATCGCAAGTATCCATGTTGTTCTTCGCCGCAAACAGATCGGCTCTGGAGCGAAATGAATTTATACGTGATGAGAATTTCATTTTTTAAATTACCTTTAATGGGATTTCCATTTCCTTATAAATGAGAATATTCATCAGGTAAATGCGATCAGCTAAATACTACCGCTAATAAAATAAACGATAGATTTATAATAGTAAAAATTTTACTGCTAGAAAAATCATTGTAATACAATAGGTTAAATGGCCATTTTACTGTTAATGAAATAACAGTCGCAATAAGGATACTTTTATTTTACTAACAGTAAAATGCATCAGTAAAACGTTTTACAGTGTGTGATCCAGTTAACACTTTTCCCCTAAATGCCATGCTAGCTTAGCGACAACTTTTTTAATGGGCGCGCAAAATGCATAATCGACTTAAAGGCAATGAGATATTCCTGCTGGCTCGCACCCTTGCGCCTGAGCTGGGAAAAAAGGAACGTTCAATTGCACGTTTTATTGACGACAATCCGCAGTCTTTATCTAAAATGTGCATCACTGATATTGCGAATTATCTGAATGTTAGCGTCTCGAGCATTACTAAAGTATCGAAGAAACTCGGTTTTACCGGTTTTCACGATCTGAAAATCAATATCGCCCGGCAAGTCAGCACGCAGGAAGATATCATCGATATTCCGGTAATCCCGGATTCAGAAAAATATGTCGAGCAGGTGATTGAAAGCACCTTTTTAAATTCGGTGCTGGCACTGCAGGATTCCCTGAGCGTGATTAACAGTGCCGTGATAAAAGCAGTGGCGTATCTGTTTATTAATAAACCAGAAAGCGCACGCATAGTTATTGCCGGGTGCGGTGGTTCAGGTTCTATCTGTGATGACTTCAATCATAAGCTGCTGAAGATCGGCATCTTCTCGTCGGTGTTTAGTGACAGCCACAAGCAGCTGATGACCGCCTCATTGATGCAACCCGGCGATATCCTGCTGGCGATTTCTCACTCCGGCCAAACCACGGACATTATTCAGATGGTAAAAGCGGCGAATGAGAACGGCGCAGAAACCATCTGCCTGACCAATTATCCCAACAGCCCACTGAGTTTAATTGCCCGGCACTCGATTATCTCGTCGGTTAAAAACAATCCAATTACCGGAGAGAACGCCACCACGCGCATTGTGCATCTGAATATTCTGGATGCCATCTTTACCCTTATCGCCAGCAAGACCAGCGAAAAAAGTCAGACCAGTTTACACAACACCAGAAATGCGGTTGCGTCCAAGCGCACCGCCAATTAAGGGCCGAAATGATGAAACATAATATTGTTGTTATTGGCAGTCTTAACTACGACATTCTTGTCCAGCAGGATCGCCTGCCGGAAATTGGGGAGACGTTTACCGGCAACGAATTAATGTTGATGCCGGGCGGTAAAGGGGCAAACCAGGCGGTTCAGTGCGCCAAGCTGGGGCTGAACGTCAATATGGTGGGCTGTGTGGGCAATGATATTTATGGCAGCGAACTCATAAAATCGCTGAATGAAAACGGGGTATCGGTAGATAACATTAGCCAGCGCGGAAAAACCTCCGGCATTGGCATCGTGCAGATTCTGGAATCCGGCGATTATTGCAGCACCATTATTAAGGGCGCAAACTACCTGATTAGCGAACCCGATATTCACGATGGATTATTTAGCGATCGGCCTCTGTTAATCCTGCAGTCGGAAATTCCCGATCGTGTGGTTGAACGAGCCATCAGCGTGGCACGCCGTCATGATTGCCAGATTTTGCTCAACAACGCGCCGGCGCGCGAAATCTCTCCGCAGGCGCTGAGTCAGGTCGATTTACTGGTGGTGAATGAGACCGAAGCCAGCTTTATGAGTAAAACCGCTGTCACTTCGGTTAAAGAGGCGATGGCCTGTGCGGCAGCGCTACAGCAGAAGGTGAATGGCCGGGTGATTATCACGCTGGGCGAGAAAGGCGCGGTGTTATCCGGTGATGCCGGTGCCAGACATTATCCTGCCGTGTTCTGTCCGGATGTGGTGGATACCACCGGCGCAGGAGATTCCTTTATTGGCGGTATCGCCTATTGCCTGGTGAACAACATCGATCTGGAAGAAGCGATTCCTTTCGCGGCTGAAATCAGTTCCTGCTCAATCCAGAAATATGGCGGTCAGAGTTCTTTCCCGATGCTGCCTGATGTGGCGCACGCGCTGACGCAAAACCGCCAGCGCCTGTTTGGTTGAAAAATACGGACCTGAAGCTCTGAGCGGCACCTTTACATCATCAGACCATCAACTTCGCAACCTTCGTAAACGCCGATTAAGTACTGGCGCGCGCCACAAAGTGCCAGTCCATCATAATGCGTTGAGCCGGCGAATCAGGTTGATCGATCTTATTCAGCAGCAAGGTAAACGCCTTGCGCCCCATAGCGCGCGACGGCTGCGCCAGCGTGCTCAGCGGCGGCGTGACCATTTCGGCGAGGTCGGATCCATCAAATCCCGTCACCGCTATATCCTGCGGCACGCGTAGCCCGGCGGCATGAATGGCTGACAGCGCGCCCGCCGCTAAGGTATCCGACACGGCGAACACGGCATCTGGACGCTCGGGCGCTCTCAGCAAGGCTTCCATCGCCTGTTTACCGGCATTAAAACTCAGCTCGGTGGCGTACGTGATGGCCTGCCAGCTGCGTGCTTCATGGATAAGTTGCTGCTGATAACCCGCCTGCCGCAGCTGCGCATATTTATAGCTGAGATCGTGGTTGATTAAGGCAATACGCTGTCGTCCCCTGCCCGCCAGAAACGCCACGACGTGCTTTGATGCCTGCACATCATCAATGCCCACGCAGGAGACATCACCGGCATCGGCGTATTCCGCGCATTGCACCCACGGCGTTTCGCCAATCAGCTGCGCCAGTTCTGGCAACTTACTGAACGCATCCATAGTGATAATGCCATCCACCATTTTCCCGGCCAGCAATTGCAAACTGGAGCGGGAGCGCTCGATGTCTGAGCCAGAATTGCACAACAGAATGCGATAACTGTTTTTCTCCGCCTGCTCCTCAATGCCTTTCACCAACTCGGCGCAAAAGGGATTGGAGATATCCGACACCATCACGAGAATCATTGAGCTACGCGCAGTACGCAACTGACGCGCTAATAAATTTGGCTGGTAATTACTCGCTTTAATAGCGTGCAGGACTTTCTCACGATTCAGCGCTTTTACCGTATCGCTGTTATTCAGTACCCGTGAAACTGTTGCCACAGAAACGCCCGCTAAGCGGGCGATTTTTTGGATGGACATGCTTGCAACTCTTGCTCAGTCAGATACTACGGAGGCTAGCATAATTTCGCGCCCGCCTTAATCATGCGACTCTGCCGCACTCAGCCCCAACTGCGCGCGGATGCTGGCTGCCTGCTGCGGTTGTGCGGCAAAGTCATCGAATGCACGTTCGGCCACCGGAATGATGTGGCGACGAATGAAGTCGGCGCCCTCGCGCGCGCCGGTTTCCGCCTCTTTCAGGCAACACTCCCACTCCAGCACCGCCCACCCGGCATAATTGTACTGCGCCAGCTTGCTGAAAATGGCCGGAAAATCGATCTGTCCGTCACCGGGTGAGCGGAAGCGACCAGCACGATCTATCCAGCGCTGATAACCGCCATACACGCCGCTACGTCCGTTCGGCAGATATTCGGCATCTTTAACGTGAAAGGCCTTAATGCGCCGATGGTAGATATCGATGAACTGCAGATAATCGATATGCTGCAAGTGCAAGTGGCTGGGATCGAACAAGATGTTGCAGCGCGCATGATTGTTCACCAACGCCAGGAAGCGTTCAAACGTCACGCCATCATGCAAATCCTCACCGGGATGGATCTCGTAGCAGACATCAATGCCGTAGCGATCAAACTCGTCCAGCACCGGCAGCCAGCGCCGCGCCAGTTCTGAGAAAGCTTCACTCAATAGCTGAGGATTGTGTGGCGGCCACGGATAGAGATATGGCCAAGCCAGCGAACCGGAGAACGTCGCGTGGGCCTGCAATCCCAGGTTGGCTGACGCGGCCGCTGCCAGCTTCACCGTCTGAATCGCCCACGCGGTGCGCTTTTCTTTGTCGCCGTGCAAGGCGGCGGGGGCAAAGCCGTTGAAGGCGCGATCGTGCGCCGGATGGACGGCAATCAGCTGGCCTTCCAGGTGCGTCGATAATTCACTGATCTGCAAGCCGTAGTTGGCCAGCAAACCCGTCACTTCATCGCAATAGGTTTGACTGGTTGCGGCGCGCGGCAGATCAAAAATTAGCGGGTGATTACAAGGCATCTGCAGCGCCTTGTAACCGAGCGCAGAGGCCCATTGCGCCAACCCTGCCAGCGAATTAAATGGTGGCTGTTGCCCAATAAACTGCGCGAGAAAAATTCCCGGTCCTTTTAACGTTTTCACCTACACCTCCCGTCAATCAAACCGCTTCATCCCGGTATTTAAAGGTGAAGAGGAAAAGAACGGCGATCGCCGCCGCGGCAATCGCGGGGATCCACCAGAATGTTGCCCAGTTTTGCGCCGTGCCCTGTCCGGCAATCAGGCGGTTATACAGCGCGCCCGAGATCTGCGAACCCAGCAGCATGCCAATACCGTAGGTGAACATCACCACCATGCTCTGCGCCTGCCCTTTCACTTTCTCGCCGGCGATGCGGTCGGTGTAGATAAAGCCCACCACAAAGAAGAAGTCATAACAGACACCGTGCAGCAGAATGCCCATGTAGATCAGTGCGCGGCTTTCATCGTTCATGCCCATGGCAAACAGCGCGTAGCGCACAAACCACGCCACCATGCCGACCAGCAACATGTATTTGACGCCAAGGCGGCGGAACAGCAGCGGGATCACCAGCATGAAGACGATTTCCGACATCTGACCAAATGACATCGCGGTACTGACGTTACTCACGCCCGCATCCGCCAGCCAGGACGCGGTGTAGGCGTAATAGGTGCCGAGCGGGATGGAGATCAAGGTGGCGCAGAGAGCAAAGACGAAGAAGTGACGGATTTTCAGCAGCGCAAAGGCATCCGCGCAGAACAGATCGCGCACTTTTAGCGGCATGCCTTTCGCCGGTGCAGGCGTATGCGGCAGCGTGAGACTGTAAATTGCCAACGCCACCGAGCAGATTGCGGCCAGGGTGAAAATCGCGGTACTGGAGGCGATGCCGGTAACACCAATAAAGATGCCCGCCACAATCCAGCCAATGGTGCCGAACACCCGCACCACCGGAAAACTTTTGTCACTGCTGGCCAGGCTGTGAAAGGCAATGTTGTTAGAGAGCGCCAGCGTCGGCATAAAACACAGCGTATAGCCAAACAGCAAGCCAATCAGCAGCGCGCCGTTTTCGGCCACCAGCGCGCCCGGGACAAACCATAAAATCACCGCGCCCGCCAGGTTCATCACCGCCATGACTTTCTGTGAAGGGAAGAAGCGGTCAACCAACATGCCCAGCACAAACGGCGACAGTATTGAGGCGATCGGCCCTGCTGAGAAAGCATCACCAATCAGCAATGACATGTTGTGCTGCGTCATCACCAGCCCGAGCGTTACGGACCAGCTTCCCCAAATGAAAAACTGCATGAACATCATCAATGACAAGCGGGGAATCAGCAGACGCTGCTGCCTCACCGCAATCTCAGAACCTGTAGTTGTCGAAACCATGCTGACCTCGCGCCAAAAAGAAATCGATTACATTCCACAGAGAGAAACAAAGTAATCGATTACTTTGAGCAGTTCCTGGTGACCGATCACAATTCTTTTACAAGTGACCCGAGCATCACCGAGCGGCTTAGGCTGACAGTGATTGCACGCGCAGCCTTGCTGATTTGCACTATCCTGTGCGGGAGAGATTTTAATGACGATTCAGAGGAATGGGATGAGCGCCGATAACGAACATGAAAACAGTGCAGAAACGCTACTGCAAAGCGGGCAAGCCTGGAATGGCCAGCATATTGAACACTATCCAGCCGGTAAGCCCGAGATCACGGTGATGAAGATGACCATTCCTGCACATTCCGAGCTGCCGTGGCATACGCATCCTATGCCGAATACCGCGTATATTTTATCGGGATCGCTGACTATCGAAGACAAAGCCAGCGGCGAGACTAAAACGTTTAACGCTGGCGAAGCCTTTAATGAATCCATCGACATTGCCCATCGTGGTTTCACCACGGATCAGCGTGCCGAGCTGATTATTTTCTACGCCGGGGTTGAGGGCATGGAACTCTCTATTCCGCTGCCGGGTGAAGAAGCCGAATATTAATTATTCAGCAGCGCCTGTTTAAACGAATAGATATGCACCCGCGCCGCCTCTTCCGCTAGCTCGGCATTTCCCTGCTCCAGCGCCGCAATGATCGCTTCGTGTTCGGCGATGACTTCGTTCATGTGCGCAGCGCTGGAAAGCGTGGTGGCCCAGAAGCGCTGCGCCTGCGCGTGGATAATGCTGAGAATATCGGCCAGCCGACCGTTGGCGGCGATGTCCGCCAGTACCTGATGAAATTCGCGGTCCAGCAGCATCATCTGTTCGCGATCGCGTGAGGCGCTGGCATTGGCAATGCGCTGATTCATCTCCCGCAGATAGACGATCTGCGCCGCATTGACCCGCTGCGAAGCCAGCCGCAAGCACAGCGCCTCATTCACCAGACGCACCTCAATTAACTCCAGCGCATCATCAATTGACAGCGGCGACACCATCACGCCCTTGCGCGGGATAATCTGCAACAGCCCTTCCGTCTCCAGCCGATGCACCGCCTGATTCACCGGCGTTCTGCCCATCTCAAGATCATCCATCACCTGCGCGATATTGAGATAGTCGCCCGGTTTGTAGCGCAGCGTGATCAGCCGGTGCTTGAACGCCAGATAGGCGCGCTCGTTAAGCGAAATGCTTTTCGGGGTCGTCGGCGAGCTCACATTTTCAGCCATCACATTACTCATCACGCAAATCCTTATTAGGTAACTGAGACATATTACACAAAAACCTGGCATGAAAATGGCTAGATTGAAATGACAGTGAAATTTCACACGCATTTCTCACCTGGAGATCGATCCCATGCAATTACGGTTTACAACAGATTACGCCGATGCGGCAGTACTGGATGTTGAGATTAATCAACTTGTTATCGCGGGCTGGGTAGGACGCGATCAGGAAGCGGTGCTGCACCATATCAGGGAGCTGGAAGCGCTGGGCGTGCCCGCTCCTGGTGCAGTGCCGCTGTTTTATCGTGTCGCAACCAATCAATTAACTCAGGAAACGCAGCTGGAAGTGGTCGGCGATCAGACGTCCGGTGAAGCTGAACCCTTCGTGTTTTTCCATCGCGGCGAATATTGGGTTTCGCTGATTTCTGATCATACCGATCGTCATCTGGAAACGTTCAGCGTGGCGCTATCGAAACAGGCGTGCATCAAACCGGTGGCCGGTCACGCGTGGCGCATGACGGACGTCAAAGCGCACTGGGATCAGCTGGAGCTGCGCGCCTGGATCAACGTCAACGGTGATTGGGTGACTTATCAGCAAGGCGCCCTCTCCTCGCTGCTGACGCCACTTGATCTGCTAAGCCGCTATTTTGCCGCGGGCCAGGTTGAGGAAGGTTTCGCCATGTCGTGCGGCACGCTCAGCGCCATCGGCGGGATCCGTCCTTCCAGTGAATTCCGTATGGCGCTGCACGATCCGGTGCTGAACCGCACGCTGGAACACACTTACATCACGGGCTCGCTGCCGGTTATCGCCTGAGGTTCTCTATGACAACGTTATGGCAAGCGAGCCAGCAGCTGCTCGCCGGGCAAATCAGCCCTGAAACCCCGACCCAGCATGCACTGAGTGCAATTGCAGCGGAAAGCGGAGAAGGCAAACGCGTCTTCACCAAGGTGTATACCGCTGCTGCGCGCCAGCAGGCCGAACAAGCCGGCGCGCGCTGGCAGCAGCAACAGCCACGCAGCGCGATTGATGGTCTGCCCATCAGCATTAAAGATCTGTTTGATGTCGCCGGAGAAGTCACTACCGCCGGTTCCCGCTTGCTCAGCAACACCAGCCCAGCCACGGCGAACGCCAGCATGGTGGATCGGCTGCAGCAGGCTGGTGCCGTCATCGTTGGCAAAACCAATATGAGCGAGTTCGCCTTCACCGGCCTCGGCGTCAATCCGCATTACGGCACACCCGCCAATCCGTGGCAGCGCGCGCAGCAGCGCATTCCGGGCGGTTCCTCTTCCGGTGCAGCGGTGGCGGTGAGCGACGGCATGTGCCTGGCGGCGGTTGGCACCGATACCGGCGGTTCGGTGCGCATTCCGGCGGCGCTATGCGGCTTAACCGGCTTCAAACCGAGCGCCAGCCGCATAGATCAACGCGGAACGCTGCCGCTGGCGGCATCGCTCGACAGCATCGGTGTGATCGCTCACGACGTGCGCAGCTGCTGGTTGCTCGATAGCGTGATCGCCGATCGGCCCCTCACAATCGATGAGCGGAATCTGTCAGAAGCGCATTTCGTTATCCCGCAGACGCGCGTGCTGGCTGGCCTTGACGAACACGTCAGCGCCGCCTGGCTGCATGCGCTCGATGTGCTGCGCGCGCAGGGCGTGAAAATCACCGAGCTGCCGCTGCCAGAGCTGGCAGAACTGGATTCCATTAACGCGCGCGGCGGCATTACCGCGTGGGAAGCCTGGCAATGGCATCAGCATTACGCCCAATCCCAGCCAGAAGCCTACGATCTGCAGGTTCTGACGCGCATTAATCGCGGCAGCTTACTGAACGAAGAGGATGCCGCCGAACTTTACCAACTGCGCGCCGACTGGAAACAGCGCGTCGAGCAGGCGGTTGCGCCCTTCGACGGCATCCTGATGCCGACGGTGCCGTTGATCGCGCCCACGCTGACTGAGCTCGAGGATCCCGCGCGTTATATGCAGGTCAATCTGCTGATGCTGCGCAACACCAGCGTGATCAACATGCTGGATGGCTGTTCAATTTCTCTGCCTTGCCATCAGCCCGGCGCTGCGCCGGTTGGCCTGATGCTCTCTTCCACCCATGGCAACGATGCTGCATTACTCAGCTGGGCTGCCGCGATTGAAACCACCCTGAAACGGAGTAGCTGATCATGACTCAACCCCACGGCATGCTGTTTGTCGCCACCAATATCGATGCTGTAGATGAAGCGGATTTCAACCAATGGTACGACCACGAACACGTTGAAGAGCGCGTGGCCATCAGCGGCTTTCTTAGCGGCACGCGTTATCAGGCGGTGGATGCCGAACGCAAATACCTCGGCCTGTATGAAACCTCATCGCTGGAAGCCTTTACCAGTGCGGATTATCACGCCGCCTTCACGCGCCAGACCGAATGGTCGGTGAAGAACCTCAACAAAATGGTCAATCCGATGCGCCGCGTCTGCGCCATCTCGCATCAGCATGGACAAGGCACCGGTAGCCATCTGGCGGTGCTGACCTTAAAAGCGGGTACAGATGTTGCATCGCTGGGCAGCTGGCAAAGCAGCGTGCAGCAAACGCCCGGCTATATCGCCTCACGTTTACTGACGCCTGACACCACGCTGAGCTCGCCGCTGCCACGGGAAACCAGCGCAACGCGACCAATGCATCCGATGCTGCTGCTGACCTGCCGCGACGCCCAGGTGTGTAAAACCCTCGCCGCCGATGCCGCGCAGGCACTCAACGCGGACGTACAGCTCTACTCCCTCAGCTGGCAGTTAACCCAACAGGAGATGGCTCATGGCTAATACCGATTCAACCTTGCCGCACGCGTCAGGCGCGCGCGCCAGCCACAGCAAAACCGGTCGCCTCGCGGCGGCCAGCTCCATCGGTACCGCGCTGGAGTGGTATGACTTCACGGTCTACAACATCATGGCGGCGCTGGTGTTTAACCACGTGTTTTTCCCCAGCTTCGATCCGCTGGTCGGGACTATTTTGGCGTTTTCCACCTATGCGGTCGGCTACATTTCCCGTCCGGTGGGCGGCTTTATCTTTGGTCATCTCGGCGATGTCGCCGGGCGTAAAGCAGTATTGATCACCACCCTGGTGATTATGGGCGTCACCACCGCGCTGATGGGCCTGCTGCCTGGCTATGCGGTGTGGGGCATCTGGAGTCCGGTGCTGTTGGTGGCCTTGCGCTTTATTCAGGGTATTGCATTAGGCGGCGAATGGGCCGGTGCAGTGTTGCTGTCGATGGAGCATGGCGATGCCGACAAGCGTGGCCGTAACGCCTCGTTTGCGCAGGTAGGTCCCTCGTGCGGTACCTTGATTGGTACCGGATTTATCACGCTGGTAACGGTTGCGTTGAGCGGCGAGCAGTTTCAGGAGTGGGGATGGCGCATTCCATTCCTGCTGAGTCTGCTGCTGGTGATGTTTGGCTTATGGCTGCGTCGCGGCGTAGAAGAGACGCCAACCTTTGTCGCGATGCAGCAGGCGGAGAAAACCACGCATACGCCGCTGAAAGAGGTGTTTGTTCGCTATCCGCGTGAGCTACTGATCGCTGGCGGTTCACGTATCGGCTCCGACGTTTTGTACGCGTTGGTGGTGGTGTTTACCCTCACCTACGTCACCACCGTGCTGCAACTGCCGCGTCCGCTGGCGTTAATGGCCACTATGCTCGGCGCAATTGGCAATGCGATTACGGTGCCGATGTTTGGTGCGCTCTCCGACAAGCTCGGCCGTCGTCCGGTTTACATTGCCGGTGCGCTGCTGGCAATCGTTTGGTCGTTTGTGTTCTTTGTGCTGCTGGATAGCTCACAGCCGGTGCTGATTGTGCTGGCGGTCATTGGCGGCTTGCTGATTCATGCGGTGATGTACGGACCGCAGGCGGCGTTTGTCACCGAACAGTTCCCCAGCCACGTGCGCTACGCCGGATCGTCACTGGCTTACACGCTGGCGGGTATCATTGGCGGTGGCTTTGCGCCCCTGATCATTACGACCTTGTATAAAGAGATGGGCAGCACGCTGTGGGTATCGCTGTATGTCAGCCTGGCGTTGCTGATCACGCTGTTTGCGCTGTGGAAGGCGAAAGAGACCGCGCATCGCCCGCTTTAATCAGAGAGGTGTTTGGCGAGGGATTGCCAGACTTCAGCAGAGGAGAACAACAAGGCGCGGCACGCGCGACCCTATTAATGCAGTTTTTTCGCCAGGATACGAATGGCTTTCTCGCAGGCGACTTTAGTTTTGCTGTCGGTGGAGCGCAAACTTAGGCGATACAACGCGCCTATGAGTTCCTGAACGGTAAGCGCTTCATCAGGACGCAGGATACGTGTCACTACCCTGCCCACCAATGCGCGAATCTCTTCCGTAATATCTGAATCTTCGTCTTTCACTTGCCCTCCGTCTTTACGCTTCGCTTATTTAGGAAGTATCCGACTCCTAATTAGACAAATTTTAGTCCAGCAGCTTCATAACTAACTTGATGGTCTCTGGTTCATCTTTTACATCGGTGATCTTGCCCACAACGCGCATGCCAAAGGCGATGCAGAGGATCAATCCCGCGGCGGTGTCCACATCCAGATTGGGCGTCACTGAGCCATCTTCCTGGCCCAGTTTGAGCAGCGAGGCGAGGAAGTTTTTATTACGAATGACCGCTTCACTCACCAGTTGCGAAAGATCGTCATCCAGCACCTGCAGCTCTACCGCGCTGCCCACCACTAAACAGCCGGTGCGACCTTCCACCGCCCGCGCGGAATCAAGGTAAAACTGCAGCAGCTCGCCGAGCTTCTCGCGGCCGCTGGTGAACTGTGCCAGACGCTGGCGCAGATCGGCATTACGCACCGAAAGATAGCGTTCAAACACCAGCAGAAACAAGCTGCGTTTATCTTTAAAAGCCTTGTAGATGCTGCCCGCTGTCAACCCCATCGCTTCGCCCAGATCGTTAAGTGAAGCCGCATGAAACCCCTTCTGACGAAAAACAATCATGGCTTTGTCCAGAGCCTGTTCGATATCGAACTCTCTTGGGCGGCCACGTTCTCTGCTTTTCATGTCGGTGGGTTGCGTTTTACTCATACGGATGGCATCAGGGAATGCGGGTTTCCAAAAGTTGACGGAAATGTCTTATCGGCGGTTACTATATCGCAACCCACCCTTGCCTGTATAGCCGGGAAAAAATAATGCCTTACAGAGCAAAGAGTTAGTGAATCACTTTTGGCTATTAACGGTTTTTTTCTCCACGCTGGCTCACACAATCGCAAATTTATGAGTCAGCTCACAGCTCAGGCAAGCAAAGCGCAAATCCTGTGCCAGGATTAATTCACCCGCTGGCATCAGGCCAGCGAAGGGCAGCACACAGTCACCACGAAATAGGGAGATCAACATGAACGAAGATCGTATTAGCGGCAACTGGAAGCAGTTCAAAGGGAAAGTGAAGGAAAAATGGGGCGACCTGACCGATGATGACATGACCGTGGTTGAAGGAAAACGCGATCAGCTGGTCGGCAAAATCCAGGAACGCTACGGTTATGAAAAAGACCGTGCGGAAAAAGAAGTTAAAGAGTGGGAAGATTCGAATAAGTACCGCTGGTAACGCCGCGCCGTTATGCCGGACAACTTTGTCCGGCATACAGCGATCAGTGCTGTGTTGAGTCATCCGCCGAAACGTTTTTCGCTCTAAAGCTCATCACGTTCTCTTCCGATTGTTCAACCTTGTCGGCTGTGCTGCTGTTCGTCACCAGCTCTAAAGCCAGTCTGGCGATCCGTACCTCTTCCGCCGTCACACCCGCATGTATCATCTTCTCTAATTGCGCGAGCAGCGTGGTACGCGAAACCGGCGCATCCTGGTTAAATAATTCCATCACCGCATCACCAATCGCGATGTCGCATAACTGTTTGTCATTACTGTTTTTCATGGGCTCTCTGTAATCGTCTCAACCAACCCTGGCCGGAGGATCCTGACGTGGCTGAGCATACCCACTGAGAAAAAAACGTCAAATACAAAAAAATGTCGATGCAATCGAAAATGCTTCGACATACAACGCTTGCGGCAGCTGAACGTCACGCCGCAAACGTTAGTCTGGCTTAGCCGCCAACCCGCTCCTGCAGAGCAGCAGGATAACGTTCAACAATCACTCTGTAAGTTCCGCATCGCCGTGCAGCTCGCGCGCCATGATCGGCATGGCGGGCAGATAGATATCCGTGGAAAACGAAGTGATCACCATTAACCCACTCAGAATGAGGATAAACGGCAAACCACTCGACTTGACGGTAAAGGATTACGTACGCATTGAGGCGTGATCCATGTTGAATTCCAGCGAGATCGAATTCATCCATGTTAGCGGATGTGATTGTGAAGATAATGGCGTGAAATGACGTTGCGCCAGGGAGGAAAATCATTAATCAAAGTTGCCGCATATCGTGATCTGCTATGCCTGGAAATAATCCAGATGCCATGAGACACTCTGGCTCATCCTGTCAAAATATCTATTTCACGCCATGAAAACCTTTCTGATTATTGTGCCCGACGGCGGCATGCTGTTTGAAGCGGCGGGTATCGCCGATATCCTGATGCGCGCCAATCAGCATCTGCCGGTTGGCGTCGATCAGCAGCGCTATCGCGTCAGCCTCGCCACCACCCAATCGCATCAGGTGATCCATGGCCAATCCGGCCTCAATCTATTAGCCGACCTCAAACTGGCCGATCTCGATCCGCGCACTGCGTGGGACACCATCATGATCACCGGGCGAGGCGACAGCGTGGAAGAAGGCAATATGGTGGTCGATTTCATCAAGCTGGCGGCTCCGCAGGCGCGTCGCGTGGTGTCGGTATGTGGCGGCGCGATGCTGCTGGCGGAATCCGGCTTGCTGGCAGGTCGCCGCGCCACCACGCACTGGCGCTTGCTCGATACCTTGCAATCGCGCTATCCAGCGATTCAGGTGGAAGGCGGTCCGCTGTTTATTCAGGACGGACCGATCTGGACCTCCGGCGGCGTCAGCTCGGGCTTTGACCTGACATTAGCGCTGGTGGAAGAGGATTTCGGCTTTAGCGTGGCGCGTGATATTGCGCAGGACATGGTGATGTATCTGCGCCGTCCCGGCGGACAGATGCAGTTCAGCCGTTTTCATCTGCAGACGCCGAGCGGCATTGGCCCGATCGCTGAACTGCAGCGCTGGATCCGCGCCAACCTCGCCGAAGATCTCTCAGTCGAGAAACTGGCGGAGCGCGTCGCCATGAGCCCGCGCAACTTTACCCGCGTGTTCACCCGTGAAACCGGCGCGCCGCCCGCGCACTATGTGGCCGAAGCGCGTCTCGCCGCCGCGCGTGAACAGCTGGAGCAAAGCAACGACACGCTGGATCGCATCGCGCAACAGACCGGCTTTGGTAGCAGCATCAATTTACGCCGCAGCTTTGAGCGTCAGCTCCATCTCACGCCGGGCGAATATCGCCAGCGCTTCCACTGCCGGAAATTGGCGTAAAGTGATCCTTTTTTGGCGTTTACGCCATCACACCATCGGCTTAGAGTGACTCCAGCATCTTCGGAAAAGGAGTCAATCATGACTAAGATCGGCATTAACGGCTTTGGCCGTATCGGACGTAACGTTTTTCGTGCAGCGCTGGGCAGCGATGATATTGAAATCGTCGCCATCAACGATCTCACCGACAGTAAAACCCTCGCGCATCTGTTGAAACACGACTCCCTGCTCGGCAGGTTACCGGCGGAAGTGGAAGCCGGTGAAGGCGAATTACGCATTGATGGCAAAGCGGTGCGCGTGTTTAGCGAGCGCGATCCGGCGAATATTCGCTGGCGCGATGTCGGCGTGGATATCGTGATTGAAGCCACCGGCTTCTTCACCGAACGCGACAAAGCCGCAGTGCACATCACCAGCGGTGGCGCGAAACGCGTGATTATCTCCGCGCCGGGCAAGAACGATGACCTGACAATTGTGCTGGGCGTGAACGATCAACGTTACGATCCGCAGCAGCACTTTGTGGTGAGTAACGGCAGCTGCACCACCAACGGCTTAGCGCCAGCGGCGGCAGTGCTGCACCAGGCGTTTGGTATCGAGCACGGTTTAATGAACACCACGCATGCTTATACCAACAGCCAGGTGCTGCACGATCAGCCGGAGAAAGATCTGCGCGGTGCGCGGGCGGCGGCGTTGTCGATTGTGCCTTACTCAAGCGGGGCGGCGAAGGCGCTCGGTCGGGTGATTCCGGAGCTGGAGGGTCGATTGACCGGCTATTCCCTGCGCGTGCCGGTGCCGGTGGTGTCGATTGTGGATTTGACCGTAACGCTGAAACGCGACGTGACCGCAGAAGAGGTGAATGACGCGTTTAAAGCCGCGGCGGCAGAAGGTCCGCTGCAGGGTATTCTCGGATACAGCGACGAGCCGCTGGTATCAAGCGATTATCAGGGCGATGCCCGTTCATCGATTATTGATGGGCTTTCGACGCTGGTGATTGGCGGTAATCTGGTGAAGATCCTTGCCTGGTACGATAACGAATGGGGCTTCTCCAATCGTCTGGTGGATTTAGCGCGGTTGATGGTAAAACGCGGGTTGTAAGGTATAACGGTCGCCGTTAATGGCGACCGTTATCCTGGCTACTTCAACCCCATCGCATCCTTCAGGGTAAAGAACAGATCGGTCTGATCGGTCAAGCCCACCACGTTAGCCGCATGCGGGCCGTACGCCGCAATGCGCACCTGCGTGCCGGTGTGTTCCTGCGAATCCTCTTCTGAATTGCCGTAGCTGATGGTCATCACCGCGCCATCTTTGGTATTCACCGCTTGCGTCAGACCCGGCGCTTTGGTGCCATTCTCCACGATCTGGCTGCTGTGCGCGTGGTCGGCGGTCACCACCACCAGCGTGTCGCCATGTTCGCGCGCAAAGGCCAGCGCCTGCTGCACCGCTTCATCCAGATCAACGGTTTCACCAATCTGACCGCATGGATTGGCCGCATGATCCTGCTTATCAATTGACGCGCCTTCCACCTGCAGGAAGAAGCCTTTCTCATTAGTGCTTAGCAGATCGATGGCTTTTTTGGTCATCTGCGCCAGCGTCGGTACCGAAGCGGGACGCTCTTTATTCACTTCACAGGTCACCACCGGCTTATCAATGTTGCCGTGATAGCTGGCTTTCGGTCCCTGCCAGCGCACCGGCATATTGCCGTCGGCAAACAGGCCAAGCACCGGTTTACTCTGGTCGGCCTGCTGAATGGCGTTCATGCCATCGAGATTATCAACCCACTGATAACCCAGCGCCTGTGCCTGTTCGCGCAGGGTTTTACCCTGATACTCGCCAGCTTTGGCGGTTTCGCCGAAGGATTTTGCGCCGCCGCCCAGCGTGACGTCCGCACGGGTTTTTAGCATCTGCTCGGTAATCGATCCTTTACCGCCCTGCTCCAGCGCGTTAGTCGGGCACAATTCGCTGGTTTTCTCCGGGCCGTAGCATTTGCGCGAAGTGACGTGGGCGATCAACGCTGCTGGCGTGGCATCCTGCAGTTCAGCAGTGGAAACGTTGCCGGTGGCTTTACCGGCGGCTTTCGCCAGCTCAAGAATCGTTACCTGATCTTTGCCGTTCACGTCGACGCCAATCGCACCGTTATAGGATTTGGTGCCGGTGGCCCACGCGGTGGCCGACGCGGCGGAATCCGTCACGTAATTCGGCTTGTGGGTTTTCTTATCCAGTGAATAGTGCGTGTATTGACCGGTGAGCGGCAACGCATCAAGGCCGGGGAAGAAACCGCCTGCACCCCGCGCCTGATTACGCGCGGCGGTGATTTCCGAATCTCCCATGCCGTCACCAATCAGCAGAATCACGTTTTTCGCGGTGCTATTGCTTAATGACGCTCTTAGCGCTTCGGTCTGGTCGCCAGTGAGACGACGCGCGCCGCCGTGCTCGGTGACATCGCCGGTAGCAGCGCGGGAATAGTGTGCATCGTCTGCCACTGCTGATGTCGCGATCAGAGAAGCCAGCAGCGTAACCGTAAAGAGAGGTATCTGTTTCATTTATAAGCATCCTTTTCCATAGATATAACCAAATGTTTCCGCGGACAAGTCTGCGACAGTGCGGTGACATTTTTGTGACAGAGAGGGAATGATTTGATGACAGAATCGCCATGATGAGCAGGCCAACGGCAATACGCTCAGAGCTTAAGCGAATAGAACAAAAGGAGAAAATAGCGCTTGACCCTTTTCAGCGATCTCCCTATAGTAGCGCCCCGTTGACCCAGCGCGGTTGACAAAAAAATGTGGTGAGGTGTCCGAGTGGCTGAAGGAGCACGCCTGGAAAGTGTGTATACGGCAACGTATCGGGGGTTCGAATCCCCCTCTCACCGCCACATTCTAAAGAAGAGCCTGAACGAAAGTTCAGGCTTTTTTTTGCCTGTTTTCTGCGAGGGGGATTCAAACCCCCGCAGAGTTTGATAGCTGCGAATACCGGTTGGCTGCGGATTTTGCTATTCCTGCTCTTTTGACGATGTAGCTATCGTTTGGTAACTGGCGATAAGCTGCTTCAGGTGCATTTCCGCTTGTGTTAACTGATTCTGTGTAGCGTCATCGTCCGATTGCTGCAACACGCGCAGTTCCTCTTCCAGTGGCACCGTTCCGTTGAACGCCTGCGTCATATTGTAGACCGCTGTTTTCAGTTCGCTCACCGTCAGATATTTGCCGCGCTTCTCGTCAAGTCCATTCAGGCGCTGCGACAACGTGTTGAGCTGCTCCATGCCCTGTTGCCATCCCTGCATTTTATCTGCTGGCATTGCTGCCGCTTTAAGCTGCTTGTTCCAGCGTGCGCTCATCGTTTTAACCCCATCCGAATCAGGCAACAACAGGCTGGCCTGCATTACCAGCGCATTACCGAGCTGCAGATTCCAGTCCGGCGATACGTTTTGTAGCCGGTTCAATTGCTGCTGTGTTTGCTCCAGCCATGCCGTTTCGTTTAGCCATTCGGCGGAATTCGCCTGCAGCTCAGCCATCATTTCCGGTGTGAGAGGCGCAGGAAGTGGTGATATTGAAGCCAGTAATGCTTGCTGCAACGGAGATTCCTGCTTAGTTTTTTGCACAACCAAATAGCTTATAGCGGCGATAAGTGACACGCTCAGCAGCGTCGCGCCCACGCCATTGATAAATGCCCGACGCCGCAGCCGCCGCAAATCGGGTGCAGGCGCACCCGGAGAAGGAACGTACACCCAGCCGCTGACTTCTGCACTTGCTAACGTCAGTGCGGGCTTCTCAATCGGAACGACTTCAGGCAGCTTAGCCAAGGCATCAGGCTTAGATACTTCGCAGTGTTCCAGCATCCCCACCGCACTGCGAATGCGGTCCAGCAGCGGATCAATCTGACTAAGCTGACGCAGTTCAAGACGTTGCAGATGATCGCCGGCTTCGCTGAGCAAGCGCGCCGCCTGGCTCAGCGCCGTCAAGTCTGCATCGGTTATCGTTTGAGTACGCAGGAATTGCTGCAACCGACGACTCAGTCCCGCCAGCAGTTCGATACGTGAATGTGCCGGTTGCGGCCATAACGTCGGCCAATCGCGGGTAATCAATGCTACTAGCACCGCCAGGCCTTCCGTTATACCTGCCGTTCCTGCCGTGTTCGCGCGCGATAGCGTGTACCAGACCGCACTTTGCAGCTCGACACCGTTTTTTTCGAACAGCGTTAAACAGAGCATGGAGACGTGCGGCCAATCGACATCCGGACGCGCCGGATGCGTGAGTTTCTGCATTTCCTGGCGCAACGCGGCATATTCGGCAAACGCACGTGGATCGCCGCCGGTTTTAACGTAGCGAGGTTGAGATGAAGTCATTGCTGTGTTCCGAAAAGCCTTAATCAGGCAAAAAAATTAAACAGATGCCCTGGCATCCAGATATTGCTGCTGTTTCATGTGACGGATCATCACGCGCCCTTCCGGCATAAATTCGGTGCCGAAGCGCACCAGTCCTACTTCCTTTAACTCGGCATCAATCGCGTAGCGCAATTCGCCGGGCTGCGTTTGCTCCAACATCACAATGTCAACCCGCTTCAGACGCGGCTCATATTTCAGTAGCACGCCGGAAAGTGTGTGCATCAACTGGTGCGCGGTGCCGGGCATGCCCTGCAGGATGCGCGTCATATCCGGCAGGCCGTAATCCGGCAGGTGCGCCAGCGAACCGGCGCGGCTGTTGAGAATGCGCTGCATGTTATCCAGCACCGACAAAATCACTTGGTTCTCTTCGCCAACACGTTCCAGCTCCAGATCACCTTCAAAATTGCCGTACAGAATGTCGTAAAGTGAAGGTGTCATGATTACTCCTTCTTCACGGCCAGCAACGTCAACGTACCGTCGCCCAGTTCAATAATGCGCGCCTTGTCGGGATCGAGGTCGTCACGCGTTAGCACCAGCCGCCATTTCTCATTCTGCTGGTCCGGTGACAAAAACATGCCCGCTACTGCGACAAACTTTGCATTCTCTTCCATCGGCACATCAATACTCACTGACTCGCCGGGACGCACGCTCACCGATTTCTCCGCCACTAAATCGGTCTTCAGCGCCTGGCTGTCGGCGGCCAGCAGCGATGGATAGTCCGAGCTGTCGAACGCTTTACGATCCTTCAACTGCCAGACGCGCACCACGGTTGTCAGCGCTGCGCCCTGAGCATTGCGGTTAACACCTTCGCGCGCGACAAAGTCGAGGTGCAGCGTTTTAATCTGTTTGTAGAAAATGGCTCTGGTCATCGAAACAGTGCCGTCCGACACTTTCTGCGTCAGTCCGCATCCGCTGACGGCCAGCGCGAATATTATAGGGAGCAGGGTTTTACCAGCGGTAATCGCCTTCTTCATCGGTCTCAATCCTTGATGTGTTGACCCGGACGCGCTCATAGCGGCCGAGCTGAATAGTAATAACGTCATCTCTTTTAGAATGTGATGCGCTCAACTGGGGCAGCACGGCAGTGCGTCCCAGCAGCACTGCATCAGCTTCACGGCAGCTTAGCTGTGCATCGGGTAGCAGGCTGCGCTCCACGCATAGCTCCAGTCGCGCATCGAGCTTTGCTCCGAGGTAAACGTGCAGCATCGCCATAAAATCACCGTGCAGTTGTCCACCCGGCAGCCAGCCGCTGACTTCGTCGCGATTGCGCGTGAACAGCCGAATCAGCACCTGGCCGTTGACGTCGGTGGCGTGCGTGCCCATCACCGGGCGATTCTTCATGCTCACCGGCTTACGTACACTCATCGCCAGGACGTTTCGCTGCTCAATGCGGCGCGGCTCCCAAGGCTTTATCTCCGCTCGCGTATCCGGCGCCAGCAGGGTGACCAGCGAACTCACACCCTCACCGGTGCGCCCCGGCAGCAACATCACTGGCAGAAGCGCCAGGAAACGCGATACCGGCGTGGCGACGTTTTCTGCACAGCCTTTAATGCCGAGTCCGGCCAGTCCCAGCAAATACTGCGAGGTATTATCGCGACCGCCTTCTGCGAAGGTTGCCGGATAGGAATACTTGCGCCAGATACGATAGAACTGGGTGGTCAGGCGATGATTAAAGATATCGAGAAAATCCTGCATCGCCTCATGGCCATCGCGGCGCAGAGCGATGTCATCGATATAGCGCGTTGGCAACGGCGATTCGGTGCCGTACAGCCCCATAAAGTTGACGCGCACAGTCGGCGGCAAACCGGGACGGGCAGGATTTTCATAGCCGCGGATTTCGCCCGCCGGAAAGCCCATGCCCGGATGCGGACGGAAGCGTACCGGTTCATGGCGCACCTGCCAGCCGCTGCCGGGCACTGGCGCGTCGGGATCGCTTTGCTCAAGCAGCTGGCAGAAGCGGTAAAAGTTCATGTACGGCAGCCGGTCACCCAGCTGCGCAATTAGCCGGGCAGGCGCTGGCTGTGATTCTCTTTCCACCGGATGCATTTTCCTTCTGGCCGGATGATGAGGGAGAGCTGAATGAACTGATTCATGTCGGCGTAAAGTGACAGGAAGCGGTTGAGCATCTCGCCGAACAGGTTGATGTCACCGTCACCGGTGAAGCCATTGCTGTCCAACGTGATTTCCACTTCGAGACCACGCAGCAGATAACCGTTTTCAAAGCGCTGCAGACGGTGATGCTGCACGTCAAGAATGGCGTCGAGCTTGCGGTTACACAGCTCGTCATCCTGCCAGTTGTAGAGCGCAAGCGTGCCGCGTAGCACTTCTGCACTGCTCATCATATTGATGAAGCCAGAGCCGAGATGGCTCAGCACGCGCCAGTGAAAGCGATCTTCTGCCGGTGGATAAGCGGGCAGCGTTGGACGACACAGGTTGCGCACCGTTACCGGCGTCTGTAATACCTGTTCGCAGCGATCCAGCAGCGTGCTCTGCAGCGCCCGGCGCGGTAGCTGACCGTTAGTGCCGGTGATGCGCAGCGACAGCGTATCTTTGGCCAGCTCCTGCCCCGCTTCCCATTGCTGGCCGCCGAGAATGAGCCAGGTATCGTGTAGCCCGCTCACGCCTTTACGCACGCGGGTATGGAAGTAGCGCTCAGGTGCCTGTCGACGCATCATGCCGCCCTTGTGGCGGAAACTCGAGAACGGCACGTAATCTGCGCTGCCGCCAATGCCCGAACCGTTAACCGCATCCACCGCGTAGATTTCGGTATGGCCGTCCTGCAGTCGCTTCGGACGAAGCAGGTATTCGCTCTCCAGTCCGCTCACCGTCAGCGGATCGGCCTCCAGCGTGAACAGGTTGATCACCGGCACACAGTGCAGCCGCAGAGACTCATCCGTCACTGGCAGATCGCTCTGCCACTGCGCGCTAAACACCACCTCAATATCGAAATATGCAAGGCCCGGCGGCAGCGTGATTTTCTCCAGCCCGTTGAGATGAACAAAGCGGAATTTCTCCGGGAAGGTGAAGTATTCGAGCAGCAGCTGATAGCCACTGAAGGCGCTGTCGCCCTTAGGCCACAGCCGGTCATCGTCGCCAAATCCGCCGGGGCTGAACCAGCCGTCGAGCCGCGCACGCTCTTCCTGACCCGCAAGGCGGATATACAACGCCGCCTGGCGACGCGTCAGCATCTGGTGCAGCGCGTTACTGAACGGTACGTCTTCACCCAGCCAGAAGCGTAGGCGGCTCAGGTCGGTCTGATTCCAGTCAGCCTGACCGCTGCTGTTGATGCGGATGCGCAGCAGCGAACGCCCATCCGGCTCGGTTGCCATTGTCACGCCAGCGACTTCCAGCGGATTCAGCGTTAGCGCCTGCGTGGTGCGGTAGCGGCATACGGTATTTTTCGGGCCAACCGGACGCGAATAGACCTCCAGTCCGGCTGGCGCCACCTCCGCCATTTTCATTTTTGGCAGGTCTGGTGTCAGCGCCACCACCGACAGCGACGGAATGGTGCGCAAGTAGTGCGGCCACAGCATGCTGACCAGCCCTTCAGTCAGTTCCGGCAGATCGTCATCAATTTTCTGACGCAGGCGACCGACGGAAAAGGCAAAGCCCTCCAGCAGACGTTCAACAAACGGGTCCGGCGCGCCAGCGCGATCAAGGTTAAGCATCGCAGCGCGATCGGGATGCGTGGCGGCAAATTCTTTCGCGGCATCACGCAGGTAGCGCATTTCGGTATCGTAATAGCGCAGGGTGAGATCTTTCATTATTGAGCCATGAGTTGTTGCGTTAAGTATTAGAGTTTTGGTCTTTAGCTGGCACGATCAGCGTGGCCCACAATTGCTCGGTTTCTAATCCCGTTCCACTCAGCATAATCTGTGGGCCTTCATTTAAGGAGGAACTGGCACAAGCGATAGTAAGCCAGCATGCAGCAGGCCCCGGATAACCCAACGTGCTGTTAATGTCGTGCAGATCCTGTCCAATATTGAGCGGTAACGATAGCGCTTTAAGAGCCATTGCCACCCTCTGCTGCCATGAAGAATGTATGCCAACCAACCATCCGCTTTTGATTTGTTCAGTCGTGGCATCTCCCCACAGCGCAGCATGTTGCACCGCATAGTTCAGATCCTCCTCAGTCACACTGTAAGCCTGTTCAGGTCGATGCAATTGCGCTAGCGGTTTGGGCGAATCTGGCAAACCCGGATTTGCCAGCAGTAAATAAACTAGCGATTCAGCCGATCCTTCCAGCTGTATAGGGGAAAAATTGACGGCTAATACTAAAAGCAATGAGGATTTATTGCTGCGATGATCAAGCCACTCATCGATAGCTTGAAGTCCAGAACCATGCAGCCATTCAATCGCTTGCTGGATGTGAGCATCGTTAAAATGTTGCTGCCACATTTTTTGAAAATTGATATCCGGCATGCCGATGTGATTTTCCAGTAGTAGATGCAGCGGTAAATCAGATGGAAACGATGCTAACGTCTTACTCAATTGATTAATTGTTGCGCTCATTGTTTGGTTAAGTATTTGCTCCGGCGATTGATCAGCCGTGGCATTTAACCGGCTATGTCTAATACCACGTTCGCTTTGCCATGAAGGCTGGGTTTTCAGTGCCTGCTGTTTTTGTTGGATCGCCTGCCATTGTTTTTTACCATCCTGATCATCAGGAAAACGCAATGCAGTATGAAGGCTGACGTCTAAGATGTTGAGGTAGCGCTGACCCAATTGCACTTGATGCTGAATAGCCTTTTCTCTTTTAGCATTCAGTTTATCCACTGTTGCAATATCACAGGAATAATAAACCATTCGCAAGACTAACAGTGTCAACCAAATAGCGGCTGGAATCACTAATGCTTTTTCCCAAAAGGCTTCAGCATCGATGGCTTTATTTTCCAGGTTTACTGACATTTGATAAGCGGTGCCTGATACCAAAAACAGAGCGAGTAATAATAGCCAGATCCACCATCTTGGTAATTCAGGTTGTTTGAGCGCAGTAGGTACCTGCCTGAGGTTGATTGCCATAATTACTCTGCCACAGCTTGTGTCAGGCTGGAGATTAATTCACAACCACACGCACACCGATGCCCCTGAAATGCCACTGGCACACCATTATCTTTAAACGTAGCATGGCCCTCAGCAATAAAATTCTTACCGTGACCAATAATAGGACAAATAACCGCATCCCCCTTACGTGCTGCGCCGATACCAGAAAATTTCATTGTGGTTGAACCTTCCAACACCGTGCCGCCACCATTATGGCTATCGCCTAAACGGATAATTCCTTTCATTAAATCACTCCTTTAAACTGAGAAAACGCCAACATTTTTTTGCGGCAATACATTTAAATAAAACAAACCATAATATTTAAATCTCAGCAATTAAACGCCATGCCATCATTTTTTCTTCAATCACAATTTTGTCCTCAAATGGCCAGGGACGAGTGACAACGCGCCGTACTCTGTCAGCTGGCAGAATATCTCCCTGATTAAAGCGCACTATCCTCTGAGTATTTAGGCTGTTGTAATCCCACCATTCCATTTCCCAATATCCACTCACGGGACACACCTCACCATTACGGCATGATAGCTTGATGGAATCATCACGAACAAAATGTGGTGACTCTGGTAATGGTTTGCCGGTAGCAGGATCGAGCTGTTTATCCCGCGCCATTTGGTTAATGAGTGCTTCACTGGGCTTTTCAGGTGGAATATTGGCTTCTCTTTCTTCCAGCCATTTCAACTTTCCATCCCAGGCGGGTAACGGTGCGGGTGGAAGTGGCACAATTTCATCTATTTCTGGGACTGTAGGATTGGTATAGGAGTATCTCTCAAGAACATCCCATATTATTTCGTAGCGCCTTACTCGCTCCTTATCCATCTCCTGCCCCATATAGTAAAGTTCATTATTTAACTCTGGCCCATCAAAACCACTTGATAGAAAGCTAGCTGCACTCGAGTTTCCTGCTTTAACTCCAAGTTGAAAAAATTTCAGTGCAGAATTAAAATCTGCACGATTCTGGTAATAAATACCTAAATTACGAGCAGTCTTACCTTCACCTTGCTCAGCTGCGCAACGGCGAAATTGAATACTAATATCAGGTGCCACATTACTTGGTGCTAATTTCTCTCCGACATATGCTTGAGCCTGAGGGCTACCTTCATCTGCAGCTTTACGCATGTAACGTAATGCCATCTCTTGATCCCGCTGCAACCCAGCTATGCCATGTTGAAGATAGATTGCAATAAAGTAATACCCAGCTCCTACACCTGCGTCTATCAACTGCTGGCTCAAACGCAGTCGTTCTTCGTCATTAATAATAAATCGGCCTTGTAATGCACCATTTTGAAGATTTATATTTGCTTTTAAATTTCCGTTTTCAGATGCTATACGATAAAGGCGAGATACTTCAGCCTCAATTGAAACATTCTGATTAAGTTGATTATTTTTCTGTAACCAACGAGCATATGCAAACAATTTTTCTGATTCATTTTTTGAATCAGAAATCATCTGATGCTTACATGTGAATTCTAATTTCATCTTAACTGAACTTAATGCATTCATTTTCTTAGTCTCATTGAAAGCTGAGTTAATATTTATTTCATCACATGCCGTAAGAAAAAAAACAACACAAAGAATTAGTCTCATCATCAATCTAGATCGCTTAATGTATTTTCATTGTATTGAAATTCAATAATTGAGCATAATGGATTCATCAAGCCTTCGCCATGCTGACTTGATTTAATTCGATCAGAATTTTGCGCCATTAAATCCTCCCATTGCTTAAAGGCTACCTTAACATCATCCTGCCCACCCAAATTATTCGTATGCAGATTCCATAATCGCTTCCTCATCTTCTTGGTTACTGGCGCATTACAATGCGCAATATTCATTTCACTATCGACCTGCATACTTCGTGTGTTGATATTGGCTGAACCATGGGTGGTAAAAACATCATTGATAATCATCAGTTTTGAATGAATATATACTGGCATCCAGTTATTTCCCTCTGAATCAGGTGCCACCAGCGAACAGACGTGGATTTTTAATCCCGGATGCTCTACGGGGACAACGACACTATTGTCTATTTCCTGCATTTTCGCTTTGACTTCCGCCTCTTTATCCTTTCTTTCCTTAATATATTTTATTTTTTCATCAAGTGAGGCATCAATCGATGGCGGATTTGGCATTTCATTCCACAGCGCCTCTTTACGTCTTAATTTGGTAATACCTGGAATGGTATCTGCCCGGCCTAAACTCTCCAGCATGCGTTGCGTATTAACTGTACCGGCTCCAATACCGCCATCAGTCACATTAGTGGTAACAAAAACATAAAGCGAGCCGTGCTTACCCGGATCGCGCCCTCCTCGAGTTTGATCCGCAGCGACTTTCTTGATCAATTCTGCCAGTGGTGGCCAGCGGAAATACTGGTTTTCAATATAGATAAACTGTGTGGCGTTATTTGTTGCCTGTAAATAGAGTTTCTCAATATCGCGCTTACCTGCCTGCGCCTGGGTGCGCAGCAATTGGGCCATAATCGGCGAGCCAAGTGATTTTTGCGGCCTCATGTTTTTAGCCGCCTCACTGGCATTACGCTGCCACAGAAGATTCTGCCCGGTTTCTTTCTGCCAGGCGGTCGCGAAATTATGGTGTAAATGTTCCAGGACTGGCCCGGTTACCCGGCTTGAAATATCCTGGCGTGGCAGTGCACCGGTAGCACCTTTATTCGGTTCGGGTGCATGAGCACCCCGATATCTGGCTGAGTGTGCATCAGTATCCCAGTACTCATCCAGCATGTTATGTCCCATCACAAAACCCACGGCCCTCTCGGGCAGTTCATAATCCACTAATACGGTTTTTTGATGATGTGTGACAGTTCCTGCCATAGTAGCAATCGTTGAGTTACTCAGGTTTTTATCAAGAGCCTTAAATTTTGCCTGGTATGCAATTTCAGCACGATCCCTCGCATTAAAACCACGGCTAACAAAATGTGGAAAAGGATAAAGTTTCTCAAGCGTGGTTTCTTTTCCCCGGACCATCTCCTTCATGGTATTAAAGCGCGCAGAGGTTTTAAACCACCAGCAGTCATAATCAAATTGTGTATCGGTAGAAGTCTGACCTGCGCGGTTTCTTACTATCGGCAAAAACTTTCCAGGTAAGTTTGCTTCATCACCAAATCCGGCAGTATTAAACGGCATTTCCCAGGCCAGTATTCTTACTTCAACGCCACGCTTTTCAGCAATATCAATCAATAATTGCCCAATACAGGGTGCTTTGCCATCACGCACAAAATACATTGAAGGCTGAAAACCCCAGCAAATAATATCCACTGATTTGCGCGCATTTTCGATGGCATGATGCACTGCACCAAATGCTTCCTCACCATTAATCAGCGGAAAATAGGTCGCCGGTAAAGGTTGATATTCGCTGCCCTGTACAAACCACGGCGGTGTAATCACACATTGCTGGGTTATATCAGTTGCAATAGGTGAAACGATATCTGACTGACTCATGCGTCTTTTTCCCTGTCATTAATACCATCAAGTAATGCGGCATAAAGCGAGCGGTGCCCGGTGTGCAAATCCGGAGTATTTATTTCATATGCACTTTGCGAGTGATGATGATGAATGCCGCGATTTGCCAGCATGCCCCTCTTTATTACTGAAGAATTAAAATATAACGTTTATGGCATGCCGCCAGACTTCGGACGTCAAAGTTAGGTAACATCAGAACTTTTAAAAGAACACCTTAAGCTTCAGCGATTAAACGCCACGCCATCATTTTCTCTTCAATCACAATTTTGTCCTCGAATGGCCAGGGACGAGTGACCATGCGCCGTACTCTGTCAGCTGGCAGAATATCCCCCTGATTAAAGCGCACCATCCTCTGAGTATTTAGGCTGTTGTAATCCCACCATTCCATTTCCCAATATCCACTCACGGGACACACCTCACCATTACGGCATGATAGCTTGATGGAATCATCACGAACAAAATGTGGTGACTCTGGTAATGGTTTGCCGGTAGCAGGATCGAGCTGTTTATCCCGCGCCATTTGGTTAATGAGTGCTTCACTGGGCTTTTCAGGTGGAATATTGGCTTCTCTTTCTTCCAGCCATTTCAACTTTCCATCCCAGGCCGGTAATGGTGCGGGTGGCAATGGAACTATTTCATTTATTTCTGGAACTTTGGGATTAGCATACGAGTAACGGGATAAAATTTTCTTAATATCATTATAACGTCGAGATCTTTCTTTATCTTCCTTTAAATTCAAATAATAAATATCATTTTTTTTATCAATTCCATCAAAGCCATTGGATAAATAACTAGCCGAACTTGAATCCCCAGCAGCCACCCCCAATTGAAATAACTCTATTGCACTATCAAATTCACCACTTATTTTATAATTAATAGCCAAAGCGTTTGCAGCATTACCTTCTCCTTGTTCAGCAGCGCAACGACGCAATTTTCGACTAATGCTTGGTGCCATTTTTAGTGGGGCGAGCTTATTACCTATATAAGCCTGAGCTTGTGGGTTACCTTCATCCGCAGCTTTGCGCATATAACGTAACCCCATATCGGTGTCTTGCTGAAGACCTGCAACTCCATGTTCCAAAAAGAGAGCTATAAAATAATATCCAGCACCAACTTTTTCATCAATTAGTTGCTGACTTAAACCCAACTTCTCTTGATCACGAAGAAAAAACTGACCTTTTAAAGAACCATTTAGCAAATTGATAATAGCTTTAGCATTGCCATTTCCTGCTGCTATGCGGTACAAGCGCTCTATTTCAGCATATACAACTTCATCCTGTTTAAGTTGGTTGTTTTTTTGTAACCAGCGAGCGTAGTCAAACAATAATTTTGCTTCAGATTTTCCATCACTCAAAGTCTGATGCTTACAGAGAAAGTCTAAATCGAAATTAACCTTTGTTAAATGATTCATGGCATAGCTCTTTTTTAATAAGGGTTCATCATCCAGTTCAAAAGCAAAAAGCAGAAAAGCAACAATCATTAAAAACTTCATATTTAGTCCAAGTCACTAGATTTTGCACTTTCATATAAAAAAGGAATAATAGAAGCTCTAGGCGAATTCTCCACATCCATTAACCCTTGATTTTCTTTTATCAGATCATTCCAGTTGTCAAAAGCAATTCTGGGATCATCCTGCCCACCCAAATTATTTGTATGCAAATTCCACAACCGCTTACGCATTGCCTTAGTTACCGATGCATTACAATGTGCAATATTCATTTCACTATCGACCTGCATACTGCGGGTATTGATATTAGCTGAACCATGAGTGGTGAAAACATCATTAATAATCATCAGCTTTGAGTGAATGTATACAGGCATCCAGTTATTAGCTTCTGAATCAGGAGCCACCAGTGAACAGACATGTATTTTTAAACCAGGATGTTCAACAGGAAGAACAACACTGTTCTCTATTTCCTTTTCTTTGGCCCTGAGTTCTGCCTCTTTCTCTTTTCTTTCCTTAATATATTTCATTTTCTCATCGAGAGAAGCATCAATTGAGGGTGGAGCTAGCATCTCATTTCGTAACGCTTCCTTACGTCTTAGCTTAGTGAGTTCAGGTATGGAATTCGCACGTCCCAGGGTTTCCAGCATGCGTTGCGTATTAACTGTACCGGCTCCAATACCGCCATCAGTCACATTAGTGGTAACAAAAACATAAAGCGAACCGTGTTTACCCGGATCGCGCCCTCCTCGAGTTTGATCCGCAGCGACTTTCTTGATCAATTCTGCCAGTGGTGGCCAGCGGAAATACTGGTTTTCAATATAGATAAACTGTGTGGCGTTATTTGTTGCCTGTAAATAGAGTTTCTCAATATCGCGCTTACCTGCCTGCGCCTGGGTGCGCAGCAATTGCGCCATAATCGGCGTGCCAAGTGATTTTTGCGGCCGCATGTTTTTAGCCGCCTCACTGGCATTACGCTGCCACAAGAGATTCTGCCCGGTTTCTTTCTGCCAGGCGGTCGCGAAATTATGATGTAAATGCTCAAGAATTGGTCCGGTTACCCGACTGGAAATATCCTGGCGTGGCAGAGCACCGGTCGCGCCTTTATTCGGTTCGGGTGCATGAGCACCCCGATTTCTGGCTGAGTGTGCATTAGTATCCCAGTACTCATCCAGCATGTTATGGCCCATCACAAAACCCACGGCTCTCTCCGGCAGTTCATAATCCACTATTACGGTTTTTTGATGATGTGTGACAGTTCCTGCCATAGTAGCAATCGTTGAGTTACTCAGATTTTTATCAAGAGCCTTAAATTTTGCCTGGTATGCAATTTCAGCACGATCCCTCGCATTAAAACCACGGCTAACAAAATGAGGAAAAGGATAAAGTTTCTCAAGCGTGCTTTCTTTTCCCCGGACCATCTCCCTCATGGTATTAAAGCGCGCAGAGGTTTTAAACCACCAGCAGTCATAATCAAATTGTGTATCGGTAGAAGTCTGACCTGCACGGTTTCTTACAATCGGCAAAAACTTTCCAGGTAAATTTGCTTCATCACCAAATCCGGCAGTATTAAATGGCATTTCCCAGGCCAGTATTCTTACTTCAACGCCACGCTTTTCAGCAATATCAATCAATAATTGCCCAATACAGGGTGCTTTGCCATCACGCACAAAATACATCGAAGGCTGGAAACCCCAGCAAATAATATCCACTGATTTGCGCGCATTTTCGATGGCATGATGCACCGCACCAAATGCTTCCTCACCATTAATCAGCGGAAAATAGGTCGCCGGTAAAGGTTGATATTCGCTGCCCTGTACAAACCACGGCGGTGTAATCACACATTGATGGGTTATATCAGTTGCAATAGGTGAAACGATATCTGACTGACTCATGCGTCTTTTTCCCTGTCATTAATACCATCAAGTAATGCGGCATAGAGCGAACGGTGCCCGGTGTGCGAATCCGGAGCATTAATTTCTTCTGCAGGTTGCGAGTGATGATGATGAATGCCGCGATTTGCCAGCATGACCCTCTTTATTACTGAAGAATTAAAATGTAACGTTTATGGCATGCCGCCAGACTTCGGACGTCAAAGTTAGGTAACATCAGAACTTTTAAAAGAACACCTTAAGCTTCAGCGATTAAACGCCACGCCATCATTTTCTCTTCAATCACAATTTTGTCCTCGAATGGCCAGGGACGAGTGACCACGCGCCGTACTCTGTCAGCTGGCAGAATATCTCCCTGATTAAAACGCACTATCCTCTGAGTATTAAGGCTATTGTAATCCCACCATTCCATTTCCCAATATCCACTCACGGGACACACCTCACCATTACGGCATGATAGCTTGATGGAATCATCACGAACAAAATGTGGTGACTCTGGTAATGGTTTGCCGGTAGCAGGATCGAGTTGTTTATCTCGTGCCATTTGGTGAATCAGTGCTTCACTGGGCTTTTCAGGTGGAATATTGGCTTCTCTTTCTTCCAGCCATTTCAACTTTCCATCCCAGGCGGGTAACGGTGCGGGTGGAAGTGGCAAAATTTCATCTATTTCTGGAATGGAAGGGTTTGCATAAGAATAATCATTCAGAATTGTACTTATAATTTCATATCTTTTAGTACGTTCAGTATCTTTTTGTTGCCCTAAATAATTAATTTTTTCTGATATTGTCGGACCGTCAAAACCATGTTTTAGGAAGCTTGCAGATGCTGCATCACCTGCAGAAACGCCTAATTGGAATGCTTCAATGGCAGCCTCAAATTGCTTGTTTAATTGATAGTAAATCCCTAAGGAAAGCGCAGACCTTCCTTCTCCTTGCTCTGCTGCACAACGGCGGAGTTGTAAACCAATCTCAGGAGCAATATCTTTTGGTGCTAATTTATCACCAACATAAGCCTGCGCTTGTGGATTTCCTTCATCAGCAGCTTTACGCATATATCGTAAAGCCATCTCTTGGTCTTTCTGTAAACCTGCAACACCATGCTGAAGATAGATCGCAACAAAATAATACCCAGCACCAATGCCATGATTAATTAACTCCTGACTCATACGCAAACGCTCATCATCTTTTAAATAAAAATATCCTCTAAGTGAACCATTTTGTAAGTTTATGTTAGCTTTAGCATTACCATTCTCTGAAGCAATACGATAAAGGCGTTCTACTTGAGAGTACACGTTCTCATCTTGTTTAAGTTGATTATTTTTTTGCATCCAACGCGCATAGTTAAATATAACCTCTGCATCAGGCGATGACTCAATCATTTTTTGCCGGCTGCAAACAAACTCTTTTTTATAATTTAAATTTAACAATGAATCCATGGTGCCTTTACCTATCAATGAAGCATGTCCCCTGCTCTGATCGCAGGCAATAAGCAGTAAAATAAAACACAAAATATTTTTCATGATTAATCCAAATCGGTTAACTTTGTTTCAGCATAGTAAAACTCAATAAGAGAAACTTCTGGAGGGTGATGTTCACCGTCAAAAACCTTATTACTTTGAATTAATCTATCCCATTCTATGTATGCTTCCCCTGCATCATCCTGCCCACCTAAATTATTAGTATGCAAATTCCACAATCTCTTCCGCATCACCTTTGTTACTGATGTATTACAATGAGCAATATTCATTTCACTATCAACCTGCATGCTTCGAGTATTGATATTGGCCGACCCATGCGTGGTAAATACATCATTGATGATCATTAACTTAGAGTGAATATATACTGGCATCCAATCATTTGGATCAGAGTCAGGTGCAACTAAAGAGCAGACATGAATTTTTAACCCGGGATGTTCTACTGAAACAACCACACTATTATCAACTTCCTTTTCTTTTGCTCTGATTTCAGCTTTTTTCTTATCTCGCCCCTGAATATATTTTAATTTATCAGCGTAGGTTGCATCAATAGATGGTGGAGTTGGCATTTCATTCCACAACATCTCTTTACGTCTTAATTTGGTAATTCCAGGTATAGTATCAGCACGCCCCAAACTCTCGAGCATACGTTGCGTATTCACTTTGCCAGGCCCAATTCCCTGCTCACTCACATTGGTTGTAACAAAAAGATATAGTGATCCGTGTTTTCCTGGATCGCGTCCTTCACGAGTCTGATCTGCTGCGACTTTCTTGATCAATTCTGCCAGTGGAGGCCAGCGGAAATACTGGTTCTCAATATAGATAAACTGCGTTGCATTGTTTGTTGCCTGCAAATAGAGTTTCTCAATATCTCGCTTACCTTCCTGCGCCTGAGTGCGCAGCAATTGTGCCATTAATGGAGCACCAAGCGATCTTTGCGGCTTCATTTTTTTAGCCACTTCACTGGCGTGACGCTGCAACAAGAGATCCTGCCCGGTTTCTCTCTTCCATGCAGTCGCGAAATTATGATGCAAATGCTCTAGTATTGGTCCGGTTACCCGGCTGGAAATGTCCTGACGTGGCAGTGCACCAGTCGCACCTTTATTCGGTGGGAGTCTATTCTCACCTCGATTAGCAGCTGAATGCGCGTCTGTGTCCCAGTATTCATCCAGCATGTTGTGACCCATTACAAAACCAACCGCTCTCTCCGGCAGTTCATAATCCACTAACACTGTTTTTTGATGGTGTGTAACACTCGCTGCCATAGTAGCAGTGCTCATATTGCTCAGATTTTTATCAAGGCTATTGAACTTAATCTGATAAGCAATTTCCGCACGCTCATCTACATTAAAGCCACGGCTGACAAATTGTGGGAACTGCTGCAGTTTTTTTGGTGTAGTTCCTATTCCACGCGATATCTCTTTAATGGTGTTAGCAAGCGCATATTTTTCAAACCAATCCTGATCAAAAGAAAATTGATCATTAGTCGAGGTTTGACCCGCTCTATTTTTAACTCCAGTAATAAATTTACCCGGCAAATTAGCTTCACCACCAAATCCAGCGGTATTAAACGGCATTTCCCAACCTAGGATCCTCACTTCAATGTCACGCTTCTGTGCAAGATCTTCTAATAGTTGCCCAATACAGGGGGCTTGACCATCACGCACAAAATACATTGAAGGTTGAAAACCCCAGCAAATAATATCCACTGATTTGCGCGCATTTTCGATGGCATGATGCACCGCACCAAATGCTTCCTCACCATTAATCAGCGGAAAATAGGTCGCCGGTAAAGGTTGATATTCGCTGCCCTGTACAAACCACGGCGGTGTAATCACACATTGATGGGTTATATCAGTTGCAATAGGTGAAACGATATCTGACTGACTCATGCGTCTTTTTCCCTGTCATTAATACCATCAAGTAATGCGGCATAGAGCGAACGGTGCCCGGTGTGCGAATCCGGAGCATTAATTTCTTCTGCAGGTTGCGAGTGATGATGATGAATGCCGCTATTCGCTAGAACACCTTGCTCTGGATTGCGATAAGTGGCGGCGACGGGAATCTGGTAGCTAACACCGTTTGCCATTACCAAGCGATAAGATTTCGTCACGGTTTGATGTTCAACCGGTAAATTGCCGGTGTTATCCAGCACGCCCTGTTTTATCGCTGCTCCATCGGCGTACAACGTATACGGCATGCCAGCCCAGCTTCCGGCTTCTGCATCAGGTGACATTGGTACTTTGAGATTCAATAATTGCTTAGCGGTGGATTGGATTTCGGGATATTCAGGATGTTCCGCCGTCATACTTGCCGGTCCGCTATAGGCGAAATCTGCTGATTTCACCGCAAAGTCACCATCGGTGCCCAACTCAATTTTGCACGGATCCAGCGTAATGTAGCTTCCCCCGGCATTCAGCACGATTTTCTTTTTAGCAATGATATGAATTTCTTCTTCGGTGCTGGTAATTTCCAGTCCTTGCCTTGCAAGCAATTGCAATTGATCGTTCTGCGCCTGAATCGAAACCGGCCCCTGATTTGCTAATAGCTTGATACCCATCCTGCGCACAAATACATTCAGTCCCTCGCCCACACCGATAAACATGCGTTTGACGATGCCAACATCAGCGTCTGCCTCTGCGGTGGCGATTAAGTTCTTTGCCGCTGCAAGCTGTAAATGTTTACCGCTGGTTAACGCGATTCCCTGCGGCGCACTAAGCAGTGCGACTGCTTGCTTGAGCTGTTCTAACTCTTCGCGCATGAAATTAAGTTGAGTTTCCACTTGCGCAGGTTCTGCGCCTGCGGCTTTTCCATCATCAGCTAACTGCTGCATTTGATTGCCTGCATTGTGCAAGCGGTTAAGTGCATCCTGCATCTCAAGCACTTCTGCACCAGCGCCAGGTTGCTTATCTGCACTTATAAAAATACCGCTTCCAGCACGAATCCCGCCCCACTTGTCCGTGCGCAGTTCAAAACCTTCACCGCGTTTGGCTCTCGAGGAATCCACCAGGTGCCCCAGGCTTAGCTGTGATTTACCACCATACTCGGTGCTGAGTTTGACGTGCTCTTCACCGCGCTTATCTTCCATGCGCAGTTTGTTTAAACCTGCGGTGCGGATAACGTTGCGTGTGTTGTTCTTTTCGGTGACGTGGTCGACATGGCGCGAATCATGAAGCGCGTGAGCAATATAAGGCTGGTCAGGATCACCTTCGCGGAAGGCTATCGCTACTTCCGTTCCCTGAATCAGTGGGAAGTGGAAGCCATACATATCGCCGCCATAAGGTTTGGCGAGTCGCACTGGCATGCTCTCCTGCCCGCGATCTTTGCTCTCTTCATCCGCATCAAACACCACACGATAAAGACCTGAAGCGTCCTGCCAGGCGTAGATATCATTATCTTTTGCGCTAGTGACTCGCGCTGTCATGGTGCCGCTGACTTTAGGGCGTACAAGCATTGCTGGACGCCAGCAAATTGTTTCACTGTATGGCACGGCGCCAATCGTCACTCGCATGGCTGATTCCCGACTGGCAACGAACTTCAACTTTATAATTAGCAGTGGGTTATGCAGCAACTCTGGCAAGGTTGAAGGAACACTATTGTCGGTTATTATCAGCGTTTGCCCAGCAGCCAGAGAGGGATCGGTGCTTATTGCTGTAATGGATGTTCGGCTAGCGAGGAAGCGTTCATGATCCAAACGTGCATAGAAGTTTGCGGTTTCTGCAGCTGGTGTGTACTTGTCACCAGATTGCGGATGGCGAGGTCGATAATGATAAACCTTGCCATAATTAGTTTCATCGCCATCGCCCCGTGTCATATCCGCTTCCGCAGACCGTAAAATATATTGCGCCTCACGATGGTTATAATCTTTAGCGGATACGCTAGCTTCCACAACCTGATGATTAAGATTTAGTTCCCAGATCGAATCTTTTCCGCCATCACCCATACCTGAAGGGCTGTTAAGCGGCAGCGATTTGACAGTATTAAATGACACCTGACTGTCACCAAAATGGATTACTTCAGTGCGCGCATCCTCCTGTAAGCGAAAGTAGAAAAAAATTCCTACTTCAGCCAGTAAACGTTGAATAAATTTTAGATCACTTTCCTGGTACTGATTAATTTGTTCGCGCTTTGGATAGCTTTGCTTCAGGCTAAATTGGTATTGCCAGGCTTCCAGACCATGTTCAGTAAGTATTTTCGTTACCACTTCAGGCACTGATTTATTGACGAAAAATCGATGACTGTGGAATTGTTTACCTAGCAGTGAAACAAATGGCTCAATAATAATTTCATAGCTTACTTGATCGCGTGAACCTTGCAATCGCCGAAAGTGAGTTATCACTCCGTGTATGACTTTAACGATTTTTTCAGGCAATACCGATTTCAGCTCATCTGAGGTAGCTTGCATATTTAACCAGACTTTTTTCCGCAGCATCTGCTGAGGCTGTATGTCGCCAGCATCGCTGGTGAAACGAACTGTGTAACGATACAGTTCGCTCATCTCCTCCTTTCCCTCAATCTCTTCAACATCAGTACTAAAGGTGCTGCCCGGTAAATCGAGATAATAGCGATTTAATGAGACCGACAAAACTTTCTGTAGAATACCGGATGTATTCATCATGTCCTCCATGACGTAAAGATACTAATAATTAAGTTTAATAGTGAATCTTAAAAATCTTACACAGAGCTCTAATTATTTATTCAGAGATAAACCGGATGCAGATGGAGCAAAGGCTTACTGCATAGGTATAATAAAAACAGACTTACAGGAAAGAAAAAAACACTTCCTATAAACAGGAAGCCAAACCACCAACCTGAGCGGCCAATATCGTGCATGCGTCGAATTCCCAGCGACATAAAAGAAAAATAATGATTACGCTGAAAAATGACATAACAGTCGCAAGACCAATTCCACAAAATATAACCACCCATAAATCAACCCAAATAAGAGCAATAAGAAGCACGGCGCCTGAGCATAAAGATGGGAGCGTGCTGACCAGAATAAATGACCAGAATTCCTTGCGCGTGGCGCAGTTTTTATAATCGAATGTTTTACGCCAGGCTCCGGCGTAACATTCCGCTAAGCGGTCGTTCATCATTTAATCCCTAACAGTTAACCCACCTATCGGATACGGCGCGCCAGCCCGGTCTATTTTGTCCTTCTTAGTGCTATCAGGTTGCGTGGCGGAAAATTCCTTAGCGGCATTATGCAGCTAGCGCATTTCGGTGTCGTAATAGCGCAGGGTGAGATCTTTCATTACGGCACTCTGATTGTTTTTTTATTGCGTTAATGTGGAAGCGGTGATGGCTCTACTGAGGCTTGCAGCACAGATATGTCAGGAAAAAAATAACGCTCAAATTCAATACCAGGCTTGCCCAAATCGATATAGAGAGTTCGATATCCCATGAAAAGTGATTTGCAATACTGTTGACCATAGCACCAAGAAATACAGGAATAATAAAAATATTGCTGAGTAGCAGGCTACTAAATCACCAGCCACTCCTGCCGATATCATGTATTCTTCTTACGCCTAAGGAGATTACAGGGATGATAAGGATGCATATAAATAACAGTTGAAGAGAAAAACCCATTGAAAGGAACAACAAGACATCAACTATGCCACTGCCGGTCAGAGTCAGCATTCCAGTTATTGCTGAATATAAATTCAAAGCTAATAAGTTTACCAAAATGAAAACCCAAAACTCTTTCCGACTTGCGCATCCATTATAATTAAATATGTTTCGCCCCCCACCGATGTAACATCTGATGATGCATCTAATCATCTCACCCTCTTATTAGATTGATGAATATCCCTATCCTATTACTACTTTGCAGTGAGTAGATATAGCGGAATAAAAACAACATCCCCAATTAACGTGACAGGTGTCAATGCAAGTTTTAAGGCTAACGAGCCACTGTCGAACTTATCGTAACGATATGATGAATAAAATCGCACCTGATAGCTTTCATCGAGTGATGTTGTCTGAGGGAAAGATGAACCTAACCTCATTCTATTGATAATGATGCCCTCAACGGTCACTGAACGCTGTAAATAACCGTCCACTGATGAAAACCGCTTATCCTCAAGCGCTTTCTTTTGTGATTGAGTTAATGCAGTTACAGGTTTTCGAGTTCTAACGCTCATTGTTTGTTGGAATTCTGCATTAGTGTTCTTACTGTAGTGGCCTTTGAGATTCATATCGATAAATTTATCATCATTGTTCATTCTTAATGGCACTTTCTTCATCAAATCGTTCAATGCCAATAATTCATTACCGTTAACCGTCACAAAATAGATATTATCGTCCCCAACGAATCCTACGCCTTCATCTGGAAGTCTGATAATGTCTTTTCCAGTGCCATTATCTTCTTCAGTCAGATTTACATTTTTATACTCAAACATCCCGCTAATTCGATCAGAGAAATTCATTTCTCGCACAGTTGTTGATCGGGTGTCACTTAAGCTCCATAAGTAATAAGTACAGCCTGTTAATGAAAAAACCATCATTACAATAATCGCGCGTAAAATCAGCATAATAAATCCCTTTTGTTTTAACCCAGTAACACCACAGCGCGTGCCGCATCGATATGAACCAGCCCAGCTAACAGTTGTTCCATTTCCGGCTGCACTCGCGCTTTATCCGCTTCACTGCGCCCAGCGCGGGCGCGCATTAATTTCAGCCTTCTTGATTTCACTTCAAACAGCAGTGACGGTTCCCACTGACCGAGCGTCATGTCATCTGCGCTGTTATCCAGCCCGCTAAGCAGGTGTAGCGCCATTTCCTGACGGCCAAACTGCTCGGCGACGCGCGCCATCAGCAGACGCAGCAGCCACTGCTGTCGCGGTAAAGCAGTTCCCGGCCGATGCTGCAGCCATGTCAGCGCCGTTTCGATACCTTCGCGATCGGCTAGCTCTACGGCTTCGCTTTCCAGTTGCAGAATGTCATCCTCATTGCTGGCACCGGGAGAAGCTGACGCCCCTTCGCCCCAACCGGGTTCGGTGTTCATGACCTGCTGCTGTATCCAGCCGAGCGTCACCTCATCGGCAAACGGCGTACCGTCGCTGAACGCCAGCGTTTCCAGCCCGGTCAGGCGCGACAACAGTCCTTTAAGATCGTCCTGCACGATGGCGGCAAGCGTGGTGTTGCCGGCGCGCGTCAGCGCCTGATGGATGTACCACTGCAGGTCAAGCCAGAAGTGGTTGCCGCCGCGCGAGAACAGGCTGTCAGCCTGCTCGGTCAGTTCCTGCCAGCTCTGCTGCAGCCAAAGACGTTTAAGCTGAGCGCGCTGGTCTGCCTTAGGCGGTTCGATACGACTTTTGCCGTCGCCGGAAAGCGGCGGCAGTTGCAGCAGCGTATCGTGGCGCAGGGATTTCATCAGACGGTGCGCAGCAAGCCAGCCGCCGGGTTGATCACGCAGGTATTTCGACAGCGTGCGCGCCTGATCCAGCAGCTCGCGTCCGGAGGCTATCGCCCCCATCTGTGGCGCAGCCGGACCGCTGGTTTGATGCTTATCACCCTCACCCGCCGCCTGTGGCACCACCGCATCCGGGCCACCCGCTTTAAGCAGGCGATTTTCCAGCGCCGCATACAGACTGCCCAGCCCGGCACCGCCGTGCTCCAGGCTCGCGTCCTCAATCAACAACAGTGCGCCAGCGATACGCAACGCATCCTGTTTGGTGACTTCTGGATAAAGTGAAAGTGTGTCGAGCATGCGCGAACCGGCGGGCCAGCGCAGCGCGGCTTCACGGCTGCGCGCGCGTTGTGGATGCAGGCTGCTGCCAAACTGCGTCAGTAGTCCGGCCATTAATGACAAGCCATCAGCCAGCCCGGCTTCGCCATCAAGTTGCAGGCGTGCCCAGCTGTACCAGGCCGCCACGCGGATGTCTTTCGTAACAGAGGTGAGTAGGTTTTCCGCCAGCTCGCAGATAAGCGCGGTGTCCGCCCCGGAAAGGCGGTTCACCTCCTCCTGCATCTGCTGAAAACCGTCGTGATAGGTCGGGTCCTCACCAGCGGGATTGTCCGCCGATACCGGCTGCAGCCAGTTATTCCACTGTGCGATTTGCTGTTTTGCCTGAGCGCGCAGCGTCTCAGCGTCTTCACCACAGGCGCTGATAAGAGATTTAAGCGGCATTATTCGTCCTCCGTGACGTTAAGGTCTTCCGGCGCGATAGTTGTGGCGCTCTGGAGAAAAATATCGGATGGCAGCGTGAAGTTGCGCAGCCGCAATAGCGCCAGCGGGCCATCACCGGCTTCGGTGCGCAGAATGTAATTCAGCGTGCGGCCATCGGGCGCGGCCCAGCTCAGTTGCCAGCTGCTGCTGATGCCTGGATTAGCGGTAACCTGCGCCTTATCCAGCAGGCGGATTAAGCCCCAGCCACCCGGCATGTCGCCATATAATCGTGTACCCGCCTCGGTGCTGACCCAGCTCAGCGTTGCGCCCGGCGCTTCGGTATCCGCCGGCCAGGTGAAACGTTTCCAGGCCGGCATCTGGTTCACGTACTCCAGCTTCTGGCTGTCGATGGTCAGCGTCGTCTGCGATACGCCTGCCGCCGTGCCGGGACGCAGCTCAAAGTGCAGTCCCGCTTCACCGGTGGTGAAAACCACGTCGGAAATCTGACTCAGTTGGTTAATCGCTTTCAGGAATGCCGGGTTGAAGGTCAGCCCCTGCGCGTTGATGCTGTCCGGCACCCAGCGTGTGCCTTCGCGGTGCAGCACGCCGTTAAGTCGCGTTTGCAGGAAGCGGGTGATGCGGCCGGTATCGCTGTTGAGATACTTCGCCAGCAGCGGCAGAGAAACTTCGCTGCTGACGTTTTTGAACGGATAGCGACCGCCAAAGGCACTGTTCCACTCGCTCACTACCGCCTGTTGCCACTGGACGTTGAGGCTTTCCGCCGCCGGACTTAATACCTGCTGCCAGGCCTGCTCCATCGGGCGCACAAACACTGTCTGCCCGAAGCCGCTCCACTCCTGTCCCAGACCAGCAGCAATCAGGCTGCCGTAGTCGCGGGTTTCAGTCAGATCGACGGTTTTGCCCTGGAACACCGTCTGCGCCAGCGTCTGCGTCATCGCCTGCGGGTCGGCGGCGTTGGTGACCTGCTGCAGACGCAGGCGCACCTGCGTGACGCGGGTGAGGAAAGTGCGCAGATTCATTGACGACGAGCTGCCCTGCGCTTCGGTCAGCGACAGCAGCGGACCAAAGGTGGCATCCAGCGGACCGCTCGGCCCGGCATTCTGATCAATTGCCGGCAGCTTCTCTTTGCTAAACAGGTTCTGCGCCGACTTCACCAGCGAGTCGGCGAGCGCCCCGCCGGTCTGACCGGTACGCCCCTGCACGTTCAACGTGTTCATCAATGCCACCAGCGGCGACTGACGCACGTCGGCCATCAGCGTCAGCTGGTCAATGGCATCCGACAGCGTCGGCGCGGGCTGCAGGCGCAGGCTGTTGAGGAAGTTCAGCCAGGCCGCACTGTAATCGGCGAAGTAGCGGCTAGTGAGCTGCGCTTCCAGTACGTCGGGCGAGGAGGATTTGCCGGTCGCGGGCGGATTGTCGCCCAGCACCCAGTCCATCTCCTCGCGGCGGGCATTGGCCACTTTATCAATCGCGGGTTTCACGCCGTCGTCCCATGCCTGACGGGTGAACATACCCGGTACCACTTCATCAGTGCTGAACAGCAGCGCCGCATCGGTATCGCCAGTCATGTCAGTAAGGCGCATATCGGCATAATTGCGCGACACCTGCGCCAGCACCTGCTGATACAGACGCGATTCGCTGTTGCTGACGCCAAGCTGACGCACCAGTAGCGCGCGCACCTGGCCGGTCAGTTCCGGGTCCGCCTTTAGTTTCCATTCAGGATGCGCAACCAGGCCTGCGCCGTAAAACGCCATTAAGCCGGGCGCTGTGCCCTGCCAGTAACCTGTAGCCACATCTGCGCGCTGCGCCCAGTCCTGCATCAGCGCCTGGCTGAACCATGCTGAATCCATGCGTTCAGGGCGCACCAGCATCAGCCACAGCTTGAGCTGGGCGTAAGCCGGTTTGGCGAGCGTGTCGCGCAGCGGGCTGTCGGGCGGAAGGTCAGCGATCGTCTGCAGCTCCTTACGCAAATGCGTGGCTGCCGCATCGCGCAGTAACGGCAGCGCCGCCTGCGCGTAACGCGGCCACAGTGCCGCCAGCAGCGCGTCGTTTTGATTCAGTCCAAGACGGCTGTACCAGAGCGCACCGTGCTCCGCACGATGTTGCAGGCGCTGCATGGTTTTCTGCAGGTCAGAAAGCGCCATCAGACGCTGCTGCAGAGGTTGTCCGGTATCGGCCGCCTGCATTGCCTGCGTGTGGGCGTTGCTGATAACGCTGCTGTTGATGGTGAACGACACCAGCAGGCCCGCGCCCCAGGCAATCACCGCCAGGCACGCCACGGATGCCAGCAGGCGCGACCAGGAAAAGCCGCGACGCTGCGGACGCAGGTGCGCGGGCAACGAAGTGAATGTAGACGGCAGCGCATCCCAGCGATTATCGCGGCCCCAGTGATTGGGTACTGCGCGCTCTGCACCTTCAGACGGTGGACTAAATACCAGCCCCGCCAGCGGAAGCGGTCGATACGGATTCTGCAGTGGTGCAATCAGCGCGTTAAGTGTTTCAGGTTCACGCGTCAGTTGGTCTGCCAGGCTAAGCAGGAAACGATGCTGCGGCGAACCTGCCGCCTGCTGAATGCCCTGGGTGGTGAGCTGCGCTGCCAACTCCACCAGTAACTTGTCTATTTTGCCTGTGGTAAGAGTCTGAACGCCCACCGCCTGAGTCATGCGGCCCTGCTGCTTTTCGGCGCGCGGATGCAGTGACCAGACATAAAGCGGCAACCGCCAGCCCAGCTTCTCATAGCGTGCCGATAACGCGTGCGCGGTGGCATCCATCGCGGCGGCAGAAGGTAATGCTGTGGCAGGTACGCCCGAAGTGTCGGCAAGATGATCAACGGCGGAGGTAACCCAGATCATCGCATCAGCCGGACGACGACGCAGACGTTTGAGGGCCGTCAGCCAATTTTCATCGAGTGAGGATGCGGGATCGCCTCCCCATAGTAATAATGTGCCGCGATCTTCCTGCCAGAGCTGAGTTGTAAGACCTGGAGTCAGTTGCTCCACTTCAGCGGCAGTACCGGTTATCAGCAGGATGCGTGTTTTACGTCCCCAGGGCCGACCGTAGAGGTTACGCATGGCGTTACGGATGGTATCAACGGTGACATTGTGGGGCGGAGTCTGCCTGACGCGGCCTTCATCAGCGGGTAACACATTTTTACGTTTTGCCTGTAACCGTGACCACTGTAATTTCATTGCGAGGCCGATTGTTTTGCCATGAAAAACGATCAGAAGCAGGAGCAGCGCTACAGCAATTCCTAACAGCTTTGGTCCAATGCTGTAAAGCCCGATCATCCCGCCCTTTGTCCAGATGACCAGCGCTATTGCCGCAGCAATCAACACAGTAAGGCTAAGGCGTCCCCAGTTGCCACGCCACACTGAACTATCCTTCGCCATTCATCATATTTCCTATAGTTACGGTATTTATAAAACGTTTCTCACTATCCCTTGAAAGCATCAGGCAGTTCTCTTTCGTCAGCGCAGCAATATCGCCGGCGACAGCTGCCAGAATCCAAGGTGAAAAAGGGCCACTAAGTCCAGCGTACTTCTCCAGCCAGTGGCATTGCTCTGGCCTCCAGGAGCCTTCATATTTGTTGGCGCAGGCCAAGAGAGTAGAAAAGTCATCGCCCCACTTCATGCTGTCACCCACAATTGCAGCCGTAGTGATCGCCTGTGACTGAATGGAAAAAAAGGTATCGAGTTCTGCCTTCAATGTTATGCCCGTATCAAGCGACATAGGCCGAAGCAAGCGCGCATGATGGCTAAGCCTGTATTTTGTAGCCACATCATCAGAGGTCAGTAGGAGGGCTGCCAGCGCGTCACTGTATTTATCCCTGCCCTGAGTCTGATGAACCAGAATCAGATCCACATCCAGGGTCGGCGATTTAAGCCGCTCTTCGAGAGAGAGAAAAGACTTTGATTTCAAAATATTCACCACAGAAACCGGACGAACAGAAGACATATTTTTCTGCCAGGCTTCAGAGAAGTTTTTCCGCAGCAATAGATCTTCACTTTGTGAATCAGTTAACAGTGTGACATTAAGGGGTAAATCAGTTGGAAGTTTTTCTAACGCATCGCGAACGCTGCAAATTAATAAAGAAAGCCCATTTGTATTTTCCTGAAAATTGATGCGAATGGCTTGCTTAATAAATTGCTCGACATCCGGAAATGCCTGAAGCAGAGTTCCCGATGTCAGGTAGCGGGGGAGAATGGCACCGTGGTGCAGCACTGCGATATGACGGTTCGCCCACGTAGACCATTGTTGCTGGGCATAATTGGCTTCATCTAATTCAAATTGATACTTATCAAGAACATTATTATAACGCCAACCGCGTAGGCAAATGAGGACAAACCAGACAAATAAAGGACCTGCAGTAACTAACCACAGATTATACTTTTGGATTTCCCCTAACATCTGGTTAGCATGAAGCACAAATAACAGCACTCCAGTGACTAGAGCAGAAACACCAACAATAAGCCACATGATAAGTGAAGGTTCTTTGGGTAAACCTGCAACATTAGATTTCTGACGTTCCCAGCCCATCACTTATCCTATTGCGCAATCCGGCGCACTGGAAATAACCTGGCAACCACATTCACAATGGCAGCCGTCCACAACAATCGCTTTACCATCAGATAACCACTCCGTAGAGCCTTCAATAATCTGATTAGTACCGTGATCCTTTACCGGACAACTTATTTCATCTCCTATGAGAGCTACTTTTTTACCATTGGCGATCATGGTTGATGATGCCGATATAACCTGACCTCCATGTGTTGTTTTATCGCCGAACAAAACAAATCCCTTGGACATATATCTCCTTATCATAAAATTTACAGTTTATTACTTAGCGAGCTTTTGTTTCACAAAATCATATTTTGTTTTTTCTGAATTAGGAAAGTGATGGTCTACGATTTTTTCACCATTTGGATAGATGAGAGTAAAACCCTCTCCTTTTTTTGCAGGAGGAATAGCCGTCACAAGCATATCTGGATGGAAAGTAGGCTTAAAAACAATGCTATTCGCATCATAAACACGGTAAGTCAACATTGGTTGACCTTTTATAGTTAGTGTTAATGTACCTTCAGCAGAGTTCTTCCTAATTAGAGGGAAGTAGTTTTTTTCAATTTCTACGGCACCATAGACATTGTCATAATTTCCATCCCCTCGAGGAGGTGCATTTTTATCAAAAACAAAAACAATATCTGCTGGTATATTATTCTTAACATTTCCGCCAAAATGTTTCATGTTATGATATTGAAAATCAAATTTTATATTGCTCAACTTCCATTCACACCTACCTCCACCATCTATGGCAATACTACTACTTACCTTGTAGCTTCCCGTTTCTTTATAAAAAGGAACAGTCAAAAGGTGATAACCTGCCCGGGTCGTTATCCCCCCCGAAGAAGTGAATATTTTATCTCTGCATTTTTCAGAGCGGTAAATTATATCCATTGGTAAAATATCTACCTCTACTGGTTTAACTACCGATATTTTAACCGTCTTACCATTTGTTGGTGGGGATAGTTCCTCGCCTCGCGAACAGCCGCTCAGGATTAAGAGCGGCATCAGGCATAGTATATTTAATATTTTCATTACTCATATTCCTTACTTTCGCACAGAAACGTTCCAGGGCAGCTCTTCCATCAGGCATTTGCTCTGTTACTCTCAGGTGTCCCACGACTAAGCCGTGCAACGTACAAAACAGCCGGTTAATTTATTTTTAGAATAATGTAATGAAACGAGTGGCGGGTGATTTTTCGACATTTATAAATTCAATTCATTAAATTTAGTTTCTTAAAATTAATCGGGTCAGGTCCATTGGCATTGGTCGTTTGAGTTCCATCAGGATAAGTCGTAATCGAGTCCTCACCAAACTTCTCTGGTCCTAAAAAATTAATAATCTTTTTAGAATGAACCTTGGGTTTGAAAACAATAAGTTCAGAATTACTAACTCTATAATTTAACATATCTTCATTTATTAACCTGAGGATTTTAGCATGGTCTATCATGCGGTCATTTCTGATGAGTGGGTAATAATCATCTCTTATTTCAACGTTGCCAGACACGTTCATATAGTGCCCATCTCCCCGGGGGGGAGGATTGTTATCAAAAACAAAAACGATGTCATTGGAAATATTACTTTTAATATCAACCCCAAATTTCTTCACATCACTAAATTTAAACTGAAATCGTATATTACTGAGTTTCCATTCACACCTACCACCACCATTAACGAAGACATTGCCACTCACTAAATCATCAACGAACTCTTGTTTAAAAGGGACTGTCAGTAGGCGATAACCAGCACGGGTAGTTATTGAACCCGCAGAGGTGAAAACTTTATCTCTGCATTTTTCAGAGCGGTAAATAACATCCATCGGTAAAATATCCACGTCGGCAGGTTTAACTACCGATACTTTTACAGTCTTACCTCCAAATGGAGGAGATAAATCTTCGCTAAACACACAACCGTTTAGTAATAATAATGATGGTAAGAGTAATACATTTATCATATTCATTCGTTTAATTCCTTTTTTGTCTTGCCGAAACGATCCAGAATAGCATCTGACTCTGGCATCCGCTCTGTTACTCTGATGGTTTCTGCTACTAAACCCTGTAATGCAGAGAACATCCGGTTTCTTTCCTTTTCATCATCAGGAATACCAGAATCTGACATCTGTTTCTCAAATGCGATCCTGCTTTCTTTTCGTTTCAGAGTGATATCATAAGACACCAACTCCACCAGTTGATTGTTAATATATGGCAGATAGGCTGAAGACATAGAGTGATTTCCAGGGTCGGTAAGTATAGAATCCAGATCCGGATTGGTATTTTTAGGGAAAAACTTCTTCATGCTTTCAATATTTAATGATCGAATAAATTGCAAGTTGTGATTTCTTGCCGAAATACTTTTATCTTCAGCCAGGGAAGGAATTAAATAATATTTTGTTTTTTTAGGTAATCTATACTTTATTCTGCGACATCTGGGAGCACTCATAGAGCCTTCGCATTGCAGGCTTTCCACCACCTGTGTGGTGTAATAGAACAGCACAATATCACCATGATGCCAAAAGCTGTCGCCGACGGTTACACCAGAGATTTTCTGCGAAAGCAACTCAGCTACAGACCATGTAAAACCCAGCATGGTGCCAACTGGGCCATAAATCTCATAAAACCAGTTATACAGGTTCACATCCATCGGAACGCTAGTAATGCTATCTGAGTCATTAACGTGTCGGTAGTGAGTAACTTCCGAAAGCTGTAAGGTGGCATCAGCAGTGAAAACCCTCGGCATTCCATAGGTGTATAATAGTGGTTTTGTCGATTTTAACTCAGCAGCATGAATTAATGCTAATGCTCCACCTAAACTATGTCCGCAAAGAAAGTGCTCTTTATCATCAATTAAAGAATCTAATTCTTCAAAATTTGCCTTGCCCTTATTTTTAGCATATTCAAAAGCATCTAAAAATCCTTTGTGGATTTTACCCATCGGGGCAAGATAGGACGGGCACTTTTGTGGGCTAAATGTGATGTCAGTTAACCAGTCTCTCAACTCTTGAGTACCACGCCAAGCTACAACGACATGTTCATCATTTGAGACATAAAATAACTGAGTATCATGCTGAATGATATTCCCGGCAGTGGTAACGAAGCGTGGGTTGATGTATCGCTGACTGAAGGGGACGTCTTTAACCACGGCATAATAGTCGTTTTTATCACTTAATTTTGGGGCCGTGGATAGATCAATATATGCCTGTTTGAAATACTGAATGATCTTTTCTTCTGTTGAATAAGAAAGATCGGCCATTATCCCTAGATTATAAGCATTAACTATCGAGTAATCTGTTTGATGGTGCAGTATCAGTGACCAGGCCCGGAATGGACACACTTCAAAAACGTAACGACAGTTTAGCTTTTTTATCGTTTGACCGGAAAAGCGCAAATCCGGAAAGTGATATTTCGGTGGGTTCGCTTTATCTTTCCATTCCGGCATCATATCAGGAAGGCTATCGCATAGATGACCTATTTTTAGATAACGATATTCGTATCCTTCCACAACCGCTTTGGGTTTTACGGTTGAATCATCCTCAGCACGTCCAAAGGGACGCAATGCCCTTTTTTCCATCTCGTCTGCAAGCGACTTTGCTTCAATATGTAAAATCAGCTCTAGCGGATGTAAACCCTCGATTCGAATGATGCCACTGACGTCGCTTTTACCGATATATGAAGCGCACTGACTACGTGTAGCGGCATTTTCGGCCACATACGGCATATTAGGGATGGGTTCTTCACGTTCATCCAGAAGCTGAATCTCAACCCAGTATTTTTTTTGTTTACCTGTCCAGGCATCTGGATATTTGCATTCCAGAGACGTAGTTGCTGTGCTCATTATTTTTCTTCCTTGATATCGGTCATTTCTTCATCCGGGAACTCAATTTTCAATGCTGATGGCATAGCTGTGAATATCCGCATTGTTTTTCCATGTTCATCAGAAACGCCTTCATACACCTCACCTTCTCCGGTGGTGACCTTGTAAAATGTAAAGGGTTGGATTTCACCACTTTCTGAACCTTTTAATGTAAAACCTTCACCGTATCCTTTAGGGAAGGTATGTGGTGGAGAGTCTAGCGTGGCTGGTCCCATTTTCTGCGCATTGGCGCATTTCAAAAGAATATTTCCAGGCGCACCCATCTCAATATTGCCACCGCTGAGTTTTATATAGGCTCCGCCACAAGTGATAGTCAGTTCCTGACTAGCGCTTACAGTGACTTTCCCTTCAGCGCTGCTTATCGTGATGTCTTGTTGTGCTGCTGCGTTAAGCTCGCCTTTCTGAGCCTGGATATCCAATTTCCCTGCGCCAGCAATCAACTGCATTCCCTCTCCCTGCGCAAACACGCTGACAGTTTTGGTAGCCGCTAGCGTGATTGACTCTCCAGCACTGATGTCCGTATTTTTCCCCGACATCAGACCAACGCTTGCTCCACCTGAAGCCATACGTACTGATTTGGGGCTGACAATTCCAATGCCTTCAGGAGCATGAGCCAAAATCCCTGCTTGCTTCAAATCTTCCAGCGCATTATTAAGTTCTTCATGAGAATCTGAGTCGCCTTGGGTTGCTTCAGCTTTTTGAGCAATTTCGTTTAAGCTTTTTGCTAGCGATAGCGCGTTTTTAAGTTGCCGTATTGCCTCTTCCATATCCATCATGCGCCCTTGTGCACTTTGTTGTGCATCAGCCGAGATGAATACACCTTTGCCACCGCGAACGGCAACCCAGTCATCTGTTCGCAATTCCGCGCCTTCTCCCCGGAGCAGCCTGTCATCGTCGACGTTGTGGCCTAAATTAAGCTGCGTCTTGCCACCGTACTCCGTGCTGAGCTTGACGTGCTCTTCACCGCGCTTATCTTCCATGCGAAGCTTATTCAGCCCAGCGGTCCGAATGACGTTGCGGGTGCTGTTTTTCTCTGTGACGTGATCGACGTGTCGCGAGTCATGCAGCGCATGAGCAATATAGGGCTGGTCAGGATCACCCTCACGGAAGGCGATCGCCACCTCCGTGCCCTGTATCAGCGGGAAGTGGAAACCATACATATCACCGCCATAAGGTTTGGCGAGGCGCACCGGCATGCTTTCCTGGCCGCGATCTTTGCTCTCTTCATCTGCATCAAACACCACGCGGTACAGACCGGAGGCATCCTGCCAGGCATAGATATCATTGTCTTTTGCGCTAGTAACACGCGCTGTCATGGTGCCGCTGACTTTTGGGCGTGGTAACAACCTTGGACGCCAGCACAGCGTTTCGCTGTAAGGCACACCATTAAGGTTGATTTGTAACGCCGACTTGCGGCTGGCACTGAGGTTGATGCGGGTGACGACGACCGGACTCTGAAGCTGTTCCGGCAGCGTTGGCAAAAGACCATCTATAATGGTCAGCACCTGACCTGGAGCCAGCGATGCGTCATTGCTTATGCCAGTAATCAGCGTCTGGCCGCACAAAAAACGTTCGTGATCGAGGCGCGCGTAATAGTTCGCAGTCTCCGGCGCGGGCACATATTTATCACCGCCGTCAGGATGACGCGGACGATAGTGATAAACCTGCCCGTAGTTGATCTCATCACCATCGCCGCGCGACATATCCGCCTGAACCGAACGTAAAATACGTTGCGCTTCGCGATGGTTGTAATCTTTCGCGACTACCCCCGCTTCAACCACTTTGTGGGTGATATTCAGTCCCCAGATAGATTCCTGTCCGTTATCTTCCAGGCCGGAAGGACTGTTAAGTGGCAACGGCTTACCCTGAATAAGCGCAGACTGAGCATCACCAAACCGGACGACTTCAGTTTGGGTATCTGGCTGGAGCGTGAACATGTAAAAGATGCCAACTTCCGACAGCAAGCGGCGAATAAACTGAAGATCACTTTCCTGGTACTGGTTTATCTGCTCACGCTTGGGATATTCATGCTTCAGGCTGAATTCATATTCCCAGCCCTGAAAACCGTGTTCATCCAGTATCTGGCTCACCACCTCTGGAACTGATTTATTCACAAAGAAACGGTGCGAGCGATATTGCTTATCCAGCAATGCAAGGCGTGGCTCAATAACCACCAGATAAGTCACCTGATCGGCAGAACCCGTCAGACGGTGAAAATCAGTGATGTAACCATGCACCATCTTCTGTCCCGACAGCACCATCAACTCACCCGTGCCCATGGTCAGCGTTGCTGGTTTACGCAACATCTGTGCGGCCGTGATGTCTTTATCCGGGCTGGTGAACAGCACATCGTAGTGATAGTTCTCACTCAATGCTTCTGTGCCGTTAAAGTTCTCGACGTCAATACTGGACGAGCATGAGGGGATAGAAAGCTTGTAACGGTTCAACGTCCCGTTTATTAACGAGGGTGCACCTTGCAGTAAATCAGTTATGTTCATGTCATTCACTCCTTGATGACAGCCGGCCACAACGTCTCTATCACTGGTGGGGACGTTGACGACTTTCTCTGGGCTTTATTAATGTTCTCTGACAGCGGCTGGATAAATTGTTTTGATGCTATTACGAGACCGCATTACCACGAATAGTTACCATTAATTTAGAAATTGTTACCGAGGTAATGCGTAATTTCATTCTCCTGCAGTGGGATGTTTTTAACCTGAAGCCCATCAATTTGTATGGCATTTGAAAACACCCTTGTATTTTGACGCTTTTTAATTGGCTTCAAACTAAATCTAACCACATACTCTCCATCGCCAAACTCGTCAATTACTGATTCGGAAAGACAGATAAATCGCCCATCCTTTAAATTGGTATTGTTGGGCATTAAAGATTGTCTATCATCTTCATGCCCCCTTCTGAATATACTCATGGATTTTAGCGTGTAGTCGCTGGCTCCTTGCACTTCAAAGCATGCTGCATTTTCTCTTTGAGTAATATTCGCCGTTTCTGAAAACGTCACCTTATCGCCAAGGCAGCCAGTGAGAAAGACGGAACTCATTATTAGAGTGGAGTAAACACCTGCTTTATAAAACTGATAGCATCTCATTATGGTTTCTTTCAAATGAATACTTAAGAATAAAATAGATTTCAATCTGTAATTATAACACTAAAAATCATTTGGAATAAGGCTGGGAAGATAGTCTGCGTTATTCAATGGCAAAAATATTATCTGGCCTTTACTTATCTTAATGGATGCGACCTTTCTAAAAGATGGACGTATCTTTAAAGTAGACAGCAGAGTGTAATGAATAGTATAGGCATGATTTTCTGCAAGAAACCACTGTGATGGTGAAAGGCAACGTTTGCCGTTAACGTCTAACAATTCACTTCCCGCATACGTTTCCCTCAACCCTGAATCATCCTTATTTTTTATCGAAATGACGCTCAGATAATACGTTTTCTCTGGGGGCGTGCTGATACAAAGCATATCGTTAACCAGACTTACCCTGTTATCACGCTCAAATCCAACCTGCTCTTCTCCCAACGTACACCCGGTCACAAGTAAGCATATTAATGTGCTTATCATCGTCTTTCGAATATGCTTCAACATTTGAACCATTTATCTTGGTGGCCGTTTTAGGCGCTGACTACACACCCACTTACTTATTTATAGCCTCGCGATATTTCAGAATCCTGTAACTGATAGCTACCCAATTTTCCATTAACCACTTTAACAGCAACGACAAAGCTTCTTATTGAATCAATGCCCCCGCCGTTTTTAAGAATAAATTTAACTACATACTCTTTGCCTTCAACAGGCGTGAACTCATCCGGGGGAAGACATAGCATGCCATTTGAGATTACAACGTCACCAACAATCCTGTTTTTTTGCTCTGTTCGCGGGGTATCTCTTTGATTAATTGCCAGGTAAGTCGGGATATACCCTTGTGATTGTTTTATGGGAAAGCAAATCTCTTGCCCTTCTCGCACTGCTTCCGTTGTTTCATCATGCCACCCTCTGTCACCAACGCCCGGACAACCAGTGAGAAATGTCGAGCTTGCGAGTAAAGTGGAAATAGCTACAGTTTTTTTGAGGATAAAAAACTTCACCATGGAAATCCTCTGAGTGCATTTTTATAGCGTTGTTCTATGACAGGAAGACTTAATTCGCCATCAAGCGTCACGGATTCTCTACCATGCAACCATAAAAATGATTCATAACCCCATTCATGCAAAATAAAATTATCAGCGACGATTTGAGCTTGCTGCTCCATCGAATATTCACTCAGCAATCGCCCGTCCAGTATATAGCGATAAGATGCTATCCAGCTGACAAGACCTCGGCAGATAACACACATTCCCCTGTCTCGTTGCCAGACATGACAGAGTTCGTGAATGAATGTATGTTGTTCACCTGAAGAGGTTTTAGAATAATCATCTCTATAGAGATATGTGCGGTAATAGATTTCGCCCTGTGGTGTCATGGCCACACGCTCATGCTGGAGGCCAAATGGCAAATAACTGTCGTGATGAATCCAGACCTTACCGTAATTGATCTTTTCACCATAGACAGATTTTGCCAGCGCAATCTCACCTGAGGTTAATAAGCGCAGGCTCCCCTCTTTAATAGCCGCTTTTTTAGCTTTATCTGTCATGCTTACTCACCAAAAACCATTACAACGCCGTCATGGCGTCAACGTTCTCTCGCCACCGCGACGGCAGCGGGAGAGTTCGGGAATATCAGGCCTGAGGTTCGTGCGGGGTTTCATCAGCGCTGTCAGACACACTGTGCATGCTGTCGCGGGTGTTTTTCTGCACTGCCACCGCACCAAACAGCGCCATAAAGAACGACACGCCGTAAAAGCCTTTCTCGCTCGGCATTAATGTTGCGTTCCACAAACCGGCAAGCAACAGCACTACGGCAATGGTTAAGGCCAGCAGGCAAACCATGTGATACAGATGCGTGGTTGGGATGCCTTCAAGCCGGTCGCGTACGGTTTTCTGCAGCGAAACCGCCGCGAACAGTCCTAGGATCAGCACCGCGAAGTAGTAGCCTTTTTCATTCAGCTCCATATCTGCGCGCCACAGGCCCGCCAGATAAACCAATGTGCCACCGAGCATAGCAATCCATGAAATCGCGATAAACGCGGGTGAAACGGGGATATTTTGGGTTTTCATACACACTCCTTGTCATTAAAAAGAACGTCACGTGTTCAGAATATAAAACTCACTTCGCCTTCTTCATTGGTGTCCAGCGTCAGGATGTTGCTTAAGGTGCCGCTGGCGCGGTGCTGCAAAATCACCTGGCTCAGCACCGGCAGGATCTGCTGATTGAGCAGGCTGTCGACGTTGCGCGCGCCGGTGTCGGGAAGCAGACAGGCGTCGGTGAGCATTTCATACAAACCATCGCCGATAGTGGTGCGGATGCCGTAATGCCGTTGCAGCCGCTGGCTGACCTGGCTGAGCTTCATCTCCACGATGATCCGCATCGCCTCGCGCGCCAGCGGGCGGTAAATCACCGTCTGGAAGCGCGCCAGCAGCGCCGGCTGGAAGTGGTCGCGCAGGATCGGGCGCAGGCACTCCTGCAGGTCTGACTCGGTGGCCTCGGGCGTTTCTTCCAGCAGCTGCATCAGCGCGTCGCTGCCGAGGTTGGAGGTCATCAAAATCACCGTATTGCGAAAGTCGATTTCGCGCCCTTCGCCGTCGCGCATGAAGCCGCGATCAAACACCTGATAGAACAGGTTAATCACGTCGCGGTGCGCTTTTTCTACCTCGTCGAGCAGCACCACGCTGTACGGGCGCTTGCGCACCGCTTCGGTGAGGATGCCGCCCTGGCCGTAGCCGACGTAGCCCGGCGGCGAGCCTTTGAGCTGGGAAACGGTGTGTGCTTCCTGATATTCGCTGAGGTTGATGGTGATTAACGATTTCTCGCCGCCGTACAGCAAGTCGGCCAGCGCCAGCGCGGTTTCGGTTTTGCCGGTGCCGCTGGTGCCGACCAGCAGAAACACGCCCTGCGGGCCGTTTTCCGAGGTGAGTCCGGTTTTCGAGGCGCGCAGGCGCTGCGCGATGGCGTTCAGCGCCGCGTCCTGACCGACCACGCGGGTGGCGAGCTGGCTTTCCAGCGCCAGCAGTTCGGCCTGCTCGTTCTTCATTAATGAGGAGAGCGGCACGCCGGTCCAGTCGGCAATCACGCCCGCCACGATGCGCGCGTCAACGTCGGCGGTAAGCAACGGCTCGCCGGGCTGCAGCGCGTCAAGGTCGGTCTGGAGCTGTGCGATGTTGTGTTTCTGACTGGCGTCTTTGCGTCCTTCGAGCAACTGCTGCATGCGTTCTTGCACGTCAGCGTAGCGCTGCTCCAGCGCCTCCAGCTCTTCATCGGTTACCGCAATCAGGCCGGCGATTTCTGCCAATCGCTCCTGCGACACTGCGCCGCCCAGCGCTTCGTCGTCGAGGATGGCGCGCTGCTCAATGTTCAGCGCATCAAGCTTCGCTCTTAAGCGGGTTATCGCCTCCGGCGTGGTGTCCTGACTCATACGCACGCGCGCGGCGGCGGTGTCGAGCAGGTCAACCGCCTTGTCCGGCAGCTGGCGGCCTGTAAGGTAGCGGCGCGACAGCGTGACGGCGGCGCGCACCGCCGCGTCGGTGATGTGTACGCCGTGATGGTCGGCGTAGCGCGACTTGAGGCCGCGCAGCATCAGGCACGCGGTGTCGTCGTCCGGCTCGTCCACCTTCACCATCTGGAAGCGGCGCTCCAGCGCGGCGTCCTTCTCAAAGTACTGTTTGTATTCGCTCCACGTTGTCGCCGCGATGGTGCGCAGCTCGCCGCGCGCAAGCGCCGGTTTCAGCAGGTTAGCCGCGTCCGCGCCGCCCGCTGCGTTGCCCGCGCCGATGATGGTGTGCGCCTCGTCGATAAACAGCAACACCGGATTCGGCGCGGCCTGCACCTCGGTGATGATGTTCTTCAGGCGCTGCTCGAATTCACCCTTCACGCCCGCCCCCGCCTGCAGCATGCCGAGGTCCAGCGTATGCACGCTCACCGGCTTCAGGCTGTCCGGCACGTTGCCTTCGGCAATGCGCAGCGCCAGCCCTTCAACCAGCGCGGTTTTGCCCACGCCCGGCTCGCCTACCAGAATCGGGTTGTTCTTACGGCGGCGCGACAGGATATCCAGCATCTGGCGGATTTCGTTATCGCGGCCAAATACCGGGTCAATTTTGCCACTACGCGCGTCAGCGGTGACGTCGCGGGTGAAGCGGGCAAGCGCTTCGGTGGAGGGGGTTTTGGCTTCGCCTGCGGGAGATTGCTCGATAGTGCTGACCGGCATCTCCGGCTGTTCCGCTTCCGCACGCTCGTCGGACTGTGCTTCCAGCATCTGCTGCAGGCGCTCAAGCTGGCTCATGCGCAGGCTCAGCAACGGCCAGAGACCTTCGCACTGTGCAAGTTTTGGCTGCTCGGACAGCGCCATCAGCAGATGGATGCTGCGAATTTGCGGGGAATTATCAGATGCGGAGGCCATTAGCCACGCCTGCTTCAGCAGCGCTTCCAGCGAAGAGGAAAGCTGCGGACGTCCTCGCACCGCGCGCGGCTGGCGGTCGAGAAATGCCAGCAAATCCTGCCAGATGGCGTCCATATCCCACTCGTAGCGGCGCGCGATGACGGTGATGTCGCCCTCGCCCTGCTCCAGCAGCTTGAGCAGCCAGTGCTCCGGCTGGATTTCAGCGTGCGCGCGGGTCTGGCACAGCGACGCGGCGGATTCCAGCGCCTGCACGCAGAACGGGTTGAGGCGACGCAGTAAAGCGGCTGACTGACTGTCCATAGCAAAATTCTCCTGATTGGGGGCACGCTACCGCCCTTCGCCGTAAACCAAAGCGCATAAGGCAGCAGGAAAGATGGAAAATGACTTGTGATTTCACCCGCTTCGGATGGAATCACCAGGCATCTGGCCTGGTCGCATAGCGTCAGTTATTTTTGAAGGTCAACACCGCGCAATGAATTGCGCCGCTACAGAATGTGCGCCCTGTAATCCCTGTTGCCAGCATCCACCGGGCTGCAAAAAAACAGCCCGGTGGAGGGATTACGCTAAATAGTTCGTGTCGCAGGAAGGCGGCAAGCGAGTGCAGCCCCGGGAGCTTACATAAGTAAGTGACCGGGGTGCGCGAGCGCAGCCAACGCACCTGCGGCGCGAAATATGACGCGTAATCAGGCTGTGGCGCGTTCGTTCCACGAATCCGAGTGGATGATGTTGCCGTCTTTGTAGGTCCAAGTGATTTTTTCGTAGCGCAGCTCAATCTGCTCCAGATGGTTATGCTTCTCTTTCGACGGGTCCTTAACGTCGTGCATCACCGGATTGACCTTCACCACCTTCACGTTCTCCAGTTTGGTGTTGAAGTACTCCACTTCCTGGCCGGCGTCGCTAATGCGGTACCATTTGAACTCGGCAGACTTCAGCGTCTGGCCGGTAGTGACCGCTTTGTAGAGGTACGGGCTGGACGAGTCGATTTCCTTGGTGAACAGGAACGGCGTGTGAATGCGCGTGCCGGTCAGCTTGCCGGTGTTGTTGTCGGTCGGGATGTACAGGTTGTGTTGCTGTGCCACCACTTCGATGCTGCCTTCACGGTCCTGCACGTCCACCGAGCCCTTGATGTCCGCACCGCCGTCGTCCTTCAGCCACAGATAAACCGGAATTGCCATATTGTTACTCCTTTTCTTCATGATTGCCGTCACCATCCTGTGATGACGGAGGGATTGCGTCCGCTGCCTGGCAGGCGTCGGCCTGCGGCACCAGACTGATTTCAACGCGCCGGTTGGCCGCGCGGCCTTCGGCGGTGTCGTTGCTCGCCATCGGACGGCTCTGGCCGAAGCCCTGCACCGCAAAGCAGCTCTCATCCACGTCGCCGGTGTCGCGCATCCAGTCGCGCACGGCTTCGGCGCGCTTCAGCGACAGGCGCTGGTTCAGCGCCGGATTGCCGGTATCGTCTGTATAACCCGCCACCACAATCAGCCAGCCCGGCTTCGCCTTGATGCCGACCAGCGCGTTGACCAGCACTTTGGTTGAGCCGGTTTTCAGCTCGGATTTACCAGAGTCGAACAGCGACAGGCTGTCGAGGCGCACGGTCTTCGGCCCTTCAACAATCTGCTGGATAACCGGCGGCGGTGGCGGAGGAGGCGCCCAGCTGTTGATGGCGGCGTCGACCGGCGCGAACAGACGCATGCCCTGATACAGTCCGAGGCCGAGGCGCAGCGGTTCACCGCCGTGCTGCCAGTCATCAAGCAGTGTGCGATCGGCGATTAACTGCGCGCGCGCGTGAACCTTCGGCTCGGCCGGTTCCCCAGACAGCTGTGCCCACAGCGTCAGGTGGTCACCAATAGTGCGGATCAGCCGCTGGTTGTTGAGGAACGACGCCAGCAGCGCCAGCGCCAGAAATACCACCACAATCATGCCCGCCGCGCGCGCCAGCCTCAGGCATCGGCTGACGCCCTGCCTGCGCGGCAAGCCAGCCAGCAGCGCATCCGGCAATGGCAGCGCGACATCGGTGCCTGCGGGTGCATAAGGCAGCGTGGTCAGCCCAGTAAGATGCTGCGCCCACAGGTTGTCCGCAAGCGCCGTTACCGGCGTCAGGCAAATCCCGGCGCGGCATGGCTTCATCTGCGTCAGTGGCGTGATGTGCTTTTCCTGCCACATCAGCAGGCTGTCTAGCCACTGCATTTGCACCAGGCGTGGCGGCTGCTCCCGGAACCATTCAGCCAGCGGCATCATGTCGTTGCCGGCGATGCACGCCTGCAGCGCACTCTGGTCCGGTATGATGCTGAACCATTCAGCTTCGTGGTTCGGGTGTGATACCCAGCATGCAGTCCACAGCGGTGGCGCGCACTTCAGCACGCGGCGGCACTGCAGCAGCGCACGCTGCCAGCTGTGAAATTGGGAAGTGAAGTCTTCAGCAGACGTGTGCTGCTCCGGCACCACTGCCAGCAGCAGCGAGACCTGTGGCAGCAGTGCCGGACGCTGAGTGGTGATGTAGTCAGCCATCGCAGCGAGTTGCCCGGGTGCATCAACCGGCAGATACCAGCCCTGCGCGGTTTCACGCGGCTGATTGCCGGAGAACAGCGATGCACTGTCGCCACACACCAGCACTACCGCGCCGCGAAAATCTTCCGGCGGCAGACGATCATCGGCCACATCGATTTCCACATCACGCTGGCGTGACTGCCGCCACAGCATCAGCCCGGCGACCAGCAGCGCCAGCAGGCACAGTGCTGCTGCCGTGATACCTAACAGCGGCCAGAAGCCGAGGATCAGCCACAATGCAAGCACAAGGGCCAGCACGATCAGCGCATAATTACCGATGCCGCGTCTCACTTGCCCATCCCCGATATGCCGGACACCATCTGCGCCAGCCAGCCGTCGAGGACGAACCACAGGCCGCCAAGCAGCACGGCGGCGGCCACCCAGCTCATCCAGTAAAAACGGCGTCCGGTGCGCATGCCTGCCGGACGCACTACCAGCGGCGCATCCTGCGCCAGGGCAAACGGTGGCACGCGTGCGGCCAGTTCGCGCACCACGTCCTCGCGACGCTCGTCATCCTGCGCGCGGTAATGGCCAACAAAACCCAGTTGCAACGTGCGGTACAGGCAGGTCAGCACGGTCTCGTCCGCTGCGGGTTCGCGCAGCAGTTCGCGAATGCGCTCCCACAGTGCTTCGCCGCCGTTAAGCGAGTTAAAGAAACGCACCTGCAGCGGGTCTCGGCTCCAGCGCAGCCAGCCGTCGTCCTGCTGGCCACGGTTCAGTACCGCTTCGTCCAGCAGCACGCAAAAGGCGTAAAGCATGTGGTCGCGATTGGCTTCGCTAAAACCCGCCTCCGTCAGCGCCTGCCGGGCGTCGTTTACCCAGTCGGTAGCGCGGCGGTAGAGCGCATCGCCGTTGTCAATCTGCTGACCGCAGCGTAGCTGGCTGACCATCAGCCAGCCAGCGAAGAAAAGGCGTTCGGTCAGCGCATTATTGCTGTTCATGAGCGCAGTACCGCATAGAGTTCAAGTTTCAGTTCGCCCAGTGATTCCGGGGTGTAGAAGGTGCAGCCGCCGGAGTCGAGCATCGCGCGCGCAGCCCCCGTTGACAGGTCGAGCGCGAAATACTGGTTCTCCAGGCGCAGCGGGATGGCGGCAGGCACGTGCGGCAGCGGGCGGATGGTCATGCCACTAAGCGCGATGTTGACCACCTCCGACACGTCGTCGTGGCTGCCTGCCTTACACAGCAGCGGGAAGCGGCTCTGCAGCTCGTGATTCGGCAGCGAGGAGCGCACCGACAGATAGAAGTCTGCCCCTTCGCGCAGCCGCGCATCGTGGAATCGGCCCTTCCACAGCACGCCTTCACGACTGAGGTCGATGGCAACCACGCGTGACGGCAGGCTGGCTTCCAGCAGTGAATCCAGCAGCGCAAACAGCGGCGGGAACACCTGCTCCGGTGCGTCGTGGCGATAGGCCGGAATATCTCCGGCATCGTGTTCGAGTGAGAAGGTCAACAGACCGCCAGCAAGACGTGCCAGCTCGCGGTACAGCAGTTCAGGATGGCGGGTTGGCGACTGGAACAACTCCAGCAACACCGGCTCGGCGCTGTTCAGCGCGTTGAGCAGCCAGAACAGCGAGACGTCGGCGACAGCAAAATCGGCCATGCGCTCGTTGCTTTCGCGTCGCAGCGCCATTAGCCGCTGACGGCGCGCGCTAAGGCGATGCAGCAGATCGCCGAGTGCAGTCAGCACCGCCGGACTGGCCGACAGCGACAGCATCGGCGGAATGAATGACGCGTCGCGTGTCCACTGTCCCTGCGCGTTACGCACCAGGCGCGCCACCGGACAGGTGAGATACGCACCGTTTTCCTGATTAGAGAGACGCAGACGCAGAGCAAAACGCTGCACGGCAATGCCGGTGCGCTCCTGCCCCGCCAGCTCCTGCACCTCTTCACGACCGGCCACCCAGCGGCGCGGACGTTCGCTGTCGCTGCCGTCGTCGAGATTACCGCCATTGGCGCTCAGCAACGGCAAAGCCAGCACCACTTCAACCAGTTCCTGACCGGCTGCAACAGACAGGTCGCAGGCCGGTGGCAGGTTGTCGGAGAGCGCGGTGTCCGTCAGCGTCCCGTCGGGAAAGCGCACCGTCAAGCGGGTGGCGTTAAGACGAGACAGCGCCAGCGCGCCGTCGTCGAACTCCGCGTGTAATACGCCCCACGGATACGCCAGGCCCATGCGCGCCACGGTGTCGGCGACGTGGGCGTCCCACAGTGACTGCTGCTGAAACTGCTGCGGAGTCAGAAACGCCCCGTCTTCCCATAACGGTCGGTAGATTTTCATCGCGCCTCCTGCGCCTTACGCTTTAGCTTTCGGCATCTGAGAAACCAGCGACAGGTTCACGTCCATGCCTTCCACCTGGAAGTGCGGGATGGCGAACAGCTTAACGCGGAAGAAGCCCGGGTTGTCCTCGATATCTTCCACCAGCACTTTCGCATCGCGCAGCGGATGTGAAGACTGCAGCTCGTCGCCCGGATCGGTCATCTCGGTCACCAGCGTGCGCACCCAGGTGTTGAGCTCCAGCTCCAGCAGGCGGCGGTCTTTGGTGGTGCCGATGTTTTCGCGCTGAATAAGCTTCAGGTAGTGAGCGATGCGCGACAGCAGGAAGATGTAAGGCAGACGCGCGTTGATGCGGCTGTTGGCGGTGGCATCGGCGGTGTCATACAGCGCCGGTTTTTGCGTTGAGTTTGCCGAGAAGAAGCAGGCGTAATCGCGGTTCTTATAATAAGAGAGCGGGATAAAGCCGAGGTTAGCAAACTCGAATTCGCGGGTTTCCGGGATCATCACTTCGGACGGGATTTTCACCTGGTTGCCGGTGCCCAAATCGTACAGATGGATCGGCAGATCCTGCACCGCACCACCGGCCTGCGGGCCGCGAATTTGCACACACCAGCCGTTGCTTATAAAGCTCTGCACCATGTTGGCGGCGAAGGCGAACGAGGCATTGGTCCACAGGTATTTGTCGTGATCCGGACCTTTCACTTCTTCGATGTAGTTGAAGCTGCGCACCGGCACGGTGTCCGGGCCGTACGGCAGACGACCGAGTACGCGCGGCATGGTCAGGCCGATGTAGCGTGAGTCATCGGTGTCGCGGAATGACTTCCACTTGATGTACTCAGCGCGGTCAAAGTAGTTGCCGATGTCTTTGATCGCCGCCACTTCTTCCATCGACTCTTTGAGGAAAAACTGCGGGCCGACCGAACCGATAAACGGCATGTGTGCTGACGCCGCGACTTTCGACAGGTTGCGCAGCAGCGCCACATCCTGCGCCGAGGCATCAAACTCATAAGCAGAAATCACCGCGCCAATCGGCTCGCCGCCCGGCGTGTCGTATTCGGCGACGTAGGTTTGCAGATAGAGGCCGCTCTGGATGATTTCCGGCGCATCTTCGAAATCCTGACGCAGATCGTCTTTCGATACGTCGAGCACTTCAATTTTCACGTTCTGGCGGAAGTCAGTTTTATCCACCAGCGACTTCAGGCCGCGCCACGCCGACTCCACTTTCTGGAATTCGTCGTGGTGCATCACCGCGTCCAGCTGGCGGCTTATCTGGCGGTCCAGTTCGGCGATGTGGTGATCCAGCAGGTTTTTATCCAGCTTCTCCACTTTCGCACCACTGATTTTCAGGCGCGTCAGGAATACCTGCATCGCGGCGGTGACGCGCTCGTCGGCGGTGGCATCAGACATCGCCTGATTGTCCTGCCAGACGTTGAGATCACTCAGCTCTGACACCGGATTGAGGTTGATTTTTTCAAACAGCGACGCGTAGACGCCGCCCGCAGCCGGGCGATCCAGCACGGTGGTTGCACCATTGGCATGGGTTTCATTCTGAACTGACATCAGCATTCTCTCTCTATAGTCCGTTACGGGGATGATCAGGCTTGATCGGTGGCTAACGCAGACAGCTCGCTGCGCAGTTCGTCGCTGAGTGCCGGATCTTTCAGGATGGCTTCCAGCTCTTTGCGGAAAGTGACGTTATCCAGCAGGTTGGATTTAAGGTCGCGCAGCAGATTGCGCATCGCCAGCATGGCGCGCAGCTGAGGGATTTGGCGGGCAACCTGCTCCGGCTCGAAATCCTTCATGTCGCGGAAGTTAAGCTGAACGTTCTCTTCGCTGCCGTCACCGGCCAGGGTGTTCGGCACGGCAAATGACACCGCAGGCGCGATATCGGCCAGCACGCTGTTGAAGTTGTTTTTGTTGACGTTGATTTTTTCGCGTTCAGACAGCGGGCGGTCTTCCGCGCCGTTACTGAAATCGCCGGTCACCAGCAGCTTGAGAGGGAGCTCGGTTTTCTTCGCCGCTCCACCGGTGTGCAGGTCTAGCTTGAGGTTGATACGGGCTTTAGGGATTTCATTCTGGTAAGAGTTGCTCATGTTTACTCCTTGTAAAAATGGCGCGGAAAGCACGCGTAGGCACACTTTCCCTGTGTGTTACCGCGCGAATATATAGCTGGAATTTTAGGAAGGCAATAAAGCGAGATGATCTTTGCGGTCTGATTTATATAGGAAATTTCTTATGATTTGAGTTAAGCCCCTGATGAACCCTGATAAAGTGACTAGGATTGTTCTTAAAATTATTTTTGACCGGAAGTGCCATTTATCACCAAAAATACTTTTACAGGCATCAATAATACAATGGCGCTAATTGTTACCGCAGGGGGATGGTGTCGAGCCGAGGGGGGACACAATAAAAAAACCCGGCGCGCGCCGGGTTTTACTTAAGCTACATTCTCAATCAAACGGTTAACTGTAAGCGTGCAGCGTGCGTTGGCACAGCGCTGAACGGACGCAATCCTCTTTGCCGAAACGCACCACGCCGATCATTTCATCCTCTTCGAAGCGCGCTAACGCATCGGCAAGGCCAGACCTGGCGTGAGATGGCAGGTCGCACTGGGTAATATCGCCGTTGACGATAACCGTCACGTTTTCCCCCAGGCGAGTCAGGAACATCTTCATCTGTGCGGCGGTGACGTTTTGTGCCTCATCAAGGATCACCACCGCATTTTCAAAGGTACGTCCACGCATGTAGGCGAAGGGCGCGATCTCTACCTTGGCAATTTCGGGCCGCAGGCAGTATTGCATAAAGGAAGCGCCGAGACGTTTAACCAGAACGTCATAAACCGGTCGGAAATAAGGCGCGAATTTCTCGGAAATGTCTCCGGGGAGGAAACCGAGATCTTCATCCGCCTGCAGAACCGGGCGCGTTACGATAATCCTTTCGATATCCTTATTGATCAGGGCCTCAGCCGCTTTGGCTGCGCTAATCCAGGTTTTTCCGCAGCCGGCTTCACCAGTAGCGAAAATAAGCTGTTTCGTTTCTATGGCATGGAGATAGTGTGCCTGAGCTTCATTTCTGGCTTCAATCGGCCCGCGGTCACGTGCATCACGTGCCATACCAATCGAATCCAACCCACCCATTTGCACCAGCGAAGTGACCGATTCTTCTTCACGCTGACGGTGACTGCGAGAGTCGCTACGAATAACGCGTCTTGCTTCACGACGTGCTTTGATCACTGCTTTCTGTCTTCCCATAGTGGCACCTTACAGTTGGTTTCATTTATCGCGGCGGATCACCCGCGGCGATGACTTGAACGCTTTAGAGGTTTAGTTGGCTTCCTTGTAAGCCGTGTCGAGCCAGTGAGAATGGTGTGCATCAGCGCCGAGACGCAGGCGCGCACCGGTAAAGAAAATGAGATTGAACAAGAACGATGTTTGAAAAGTAGCGAGGTTACGTTGGAGGGAAGAAATCCCCCGCAGTGGACTGCGTGTGGTGAAACTATTTAACTGTCCCAAAGAGAGACGAATCATGCGCGAACTCCAGTGGCTTAGCCACACAACTGACAACGCTTATGAATAAAGTGCATCATATTTGCGGTGGTTTGCAACATTATTTTTACGTAGCAGTAAAGAAAAAAAGATAAGCGAAGCCTAAGGTGTTTTACCTTAAATTAAATTTCTCATATTTATCATATAGATGATTTATTAACGGGTAACATAACTTTTTAAGAACATTCGGAAGTGATTACTTCCAGCGAAAAGTTTAAGGAATACTTAACAAATGCGCCTGCGAAGAGGTGACCATCGCAGGCGCTGCACATTTATTAATCAGGCCTGCAATAAAGGTTGCCCGAGATAATGGTTTTTATCCGCCACGCCCGGCAGCGCGAAAAAGTATCCGCCGCCAATCGGGCGAATATATTCTTCCAGCGCTTCGCCATTGAGACGCTGCTGTACGGTAATAAAGCCCCTGGTTAAATCATGCTGGTAGCAAACAAACAATAAACCCATATCCAGCTGACCCGAGCCGGTAATACCGCTGGAATAGCTGTAACCGCGCCGCAGCATCAAGCTGCTGTCGGTTTCCGGCGTGCGTGGATTGGCGAGACGAATATGCGCATCCAGCGCAATCAAATCGCCATCGGGATCTTTGCTGTAATCCGGTACGTCATGCTCGTTTTTCATACCCAGCGGCGCGCCTGATAACTTCTCACGACCAAAGATGGTTTGCTGCTCGCCGAGCGGCGTACGGTCCCACATTTCTACGTGAAAACGGATGATACGCACCGCCTGATAGCTGCCGCCGTGCGTCCACGCCGGTTCCTGCTGTTCGTGCGTGACCCACAAGAGTTGATCCATCAATGCCGGATTATGCGTATCGGGATTAGCGGTACCATCTTTGAAGCCCAGCAGGTTGATCGGCGTTTCTTTGCCGTTGCTGCGCGCCGCGTGGTCGGCAATAAAACCGTCGCGACGCCAGCGCACCGCCAGCAGATCGGGTGTGCGTTTAATGATGTCGCGCAGCGCGTGAATCACCGTATCCTGGGTGTTAGCGCAAATCTGGAGCAGCAGGTCGCCATGGCACTGTTCCGCATCCAGCGAATCGTTGGGAAAACGCGTCATGGTTTGCAGCTGCGCAGGCTTGTGTTTGCTTAAGCCGAAGCGCTCATCAAACAGCGAGGTGCCAACCGATAACGTCATGGTGAGATTGTCGGGCGCGATATCGGCACCGAGAATTCCCGAATCCATCGGCGGCAGCTGCGGATTGGTGACCGCCGGCGCCGGTCCACCTTGCGTGAGAAAAGCGAAGCGATCGGTTAGCAAGCGGAACAGACGTTCAAGCTCGGCTTTGTCGCTCGCCAGCACATCAAACGCCACCAGCATCATGGATGCCTGCTGCGGCGTGACGATACCGGCCTGATGGGCGCCGTAAAAAGGTTGCGCCTGCTGGCGCGAGTTGGGTGCAACCGTGCCGGGAGAGAAGCTATCGGCGGCTGCGGTATGGAACGGACAACCGCCGCCGAGGGCGGCTGCGCCACCCAACATGCCTAATCCCTGCAATAATCGACGACGCGACGGCTGCGCCGCGTCATTTTTATCACTCATGATCAGTCGAGACCCAAGGTTCCACGCAGCAGTGAGAGATCTTCCGCCAGCGTGGTAATCGGGCCTTTCAGCGCGTTACGGTCAGCGGTAGTCAGTTTTTCGTACGATTCAAAGCCATCTTTGGTGCGATATTTGCTGAGAATGCCGTCGACTTTCCTGAAGTTAGCATCCACTTTCGCCAGCAGCTGCGGGTTGTTTCTCTGCAGCAGCGGACGTAGCAGATCAACGATTTTCTGCGCGCCATCGATGTTGGCCTGGAAGTCGGAGAGATCGGTACGGCTGTAACGATCCTCTTCACCAGAGATCTTGCTGGAGGCCACTTCTTCAATCAGACCGGCTGCGCCGCCAACCACCTTCGCCGGTGGAAACGCCAGTTCGCTGATGCGGGTTTGCAGATCGAGCACATCCTGATTTAGCTTGCTGGCGAACTCTTCGTCACCTTTGGTGGTGTTATCGGCGAACAGGCTTTTTTCCAGGCGGTGGAAACCGGTGAATTTCGGATCTTCATTTTTCTTCTCGAAGTCATCTTCACGCGCATCAATGCTGCCATCCAGATCGGAGAACAGCTCAGCAATAGGTTCAATACGCTCGTAATGCACGCGCGTAGGTGCGAATAGCGCTTTGGCTTTCTCGATGTCGCCGGCTTTCACCGCATCGGTAAACGCTTTGGTGCCCGCTACCAGCTCTTTCACTTCATTCATCACGTAGACTTTGTAGTCGGCGATCGGGCCAACCAGCTCCAGCACATCCGGTTTACCGTTTGCCGCTTTCTTCGCATCGCCGCTCACCACCAGCTTGCCTTTCGGGTTGCTGAGCAGGCCGCAGGTCATATCATATTCGCCCGCTTCCAGATTGGCGGTGAGTTTCTGGCTGAAGCCAGGCGCGATGTTTTCACGCTCTTCCACCACCATCACCCCTTTCAGGATTTCCCACTCCAGCGCTTTCTGGCTGTTGTTTTTGATGATGAACTGGGTTTTACCGGCCTGCACGTTGAGCGACATCGGCTCACATTGTTTGTCCGTCACGGTGACCGTGACTTGCGGGACGGCAGCAGTAGCCGCACCGGAAAGCGCCAGCATAGCAACCAACAGCGCCTTGCGGCGGAAGCGAATCGTCATAGTGATATCCCTGTTACATGGAAGAACAGGCGCGCAATTGCGCCTGATTAAATTTCAGCGTGTGGTACGTGCCGCGTTGACTGCAGGCCGGGCCGGGAAGAAAAACAGCAGCAGCGCCGGGATGAGATAGGCAAGCCACACCGCCACTTCGCTGACGCTTGGCGTTTCCTGGTAACCTAAAATCCCTTCCAAAAGCGTGCCGAACACCGAGTGCGTTGAGAGCGTGTTGCTCATATCAAACGCCACATCCTGGAAGTGATTCCACAAACCGGCCTCATGGAAGGCGCGAATGGCGCCGGCGGACAAACCCGCTGCGACAAACAGAATGAACAAACTGGTCCAGCGGAAAAAGTGCGCCAGGTTCAGGCGGATGCCGCCGTAATAGAGCAAAAAGCCCAGCGCCACGGCGGTTGCGAGGCCGAGCACCGCGCCGAGCGGCGGCGCATAACCCACATCTTGCGTGAACGCGGCCAGCAGGAAGAACACCGATTCCAGCCCTTCACGCGCTACCGCCAGAAACACCATCAGCACCAGCGGGAAGCCGCTGCTGCCCTGCTTCTGCAACGCCTGATCGACCGATTTTTCCAGCGTGGCTTTGATATTGCGTGAGACTTTGCGCATCCAGAACACCATCGACGTCAGGATCACCACGGCAATCACCGCGACAATGCCTTCGAACAGCTCCTGCTGTTTCTGAGGAAACTCACCGGTAGTTTCATTAATAAAGATGCCCAACGCTAAGCAGAGCGCGGCAGCGATAAATACGCCGGCCCACATGGCGGGAAACCATTGGGTGCGCTGGGTGCGTTTGAGATAGCTGGCAATCAGGCTGACGATGAGCGCTGCTTCCAGACCTTCGCGCAGCATAATGAGAAAGGGAACGAACATCACCAACCTCTTGAATTTTAAGAAGGGTAAACCTTAGGTAAAAAAACGTAAAGTGCGAACGATAGTGATTATCATTACTGAAGAGAGAAATACAAGTCACTGCAGGAAATTAATTTTGTTTTGCGGATGGGGGAGCGGGTTTTAGAGGGTGCGCACTCCTGCGCACCCGGGGGTTCATCAAACATGTCGCCATCAACGGCGATAGAGGTTACTTGCTGTGGTATTGGGCTTCGGCGGCAGCAAAGCGCTGCTGTGCCGCTTCTGATGGGCCGCGACCCAGCAAGCTAAATACCACAATCGCGATACTGGCGAACGCGAAGCCTGGGATGATTTCATACAGCTCTGCGTAGCCATAATCTTTCCACAGCAATACGGTCAGCGCGCCAATCACCATACCGGCCAACGCGCCGTTGCGCGTCATGCGTTTCCAGCACACGCCGAACAGCACCACCGGACCAAAGGCGGCACCGAAGCCAGCCCACGCATAGCTCACCAGACCTAACACGCGGTTTTCCGGGTTGGCAGCCAACGCGATAGCAATCAAGGCAATCAGCAGCACCATCAAGCGCCCTACCCACACCAGCTCTTTCTGGCTGGCGTTTTTACGCAGGAAGCCTTTATAGAGATCCTCGGTCAGGGCGCTGGAGCACACCAGCAGCTGGCAGCTTAAGGTCGACATCACCGCGGCGAGAATCGCTGAGAGCAAGATACCGGCAATCCACGGATTGAACAGAATACGCGCCAGTTCGATAAAGATACGCTCGCCGTTCTGGCTTACGCCCGCCGCCTGATCGGGATGGTTCTCGAAGTAGGCGATACCAAAGAAGCCTACCGCCACCGCGCCACCCAGGCACAGGATCATCCAAATCATACCGATACGACGCGCGCTGCGGATGGTGTGATGCGAATCGGCCGCCATAAAGCGCGCCAGAATATGCGGCTGCCCAAAGTAGCCAAGTCCCCAACCGAGCAGCGAAATCACCGCGACAAAGTTCAGCCCTTTCAGCATATCGAGGTTTTCGAGGCTCTTCGCCCTGATCACCGCCAGTGAATCATCGAGGCCGCCGACGGCAACAATCACGATAACTGGCGTGAGAATCAGCGCAAAAATCATCAGGCTGGCCTGCACGGTATCGGTCCAGCTCACCGCGAGGAAACCGCCCACCAGCGTGTAGAGAATGGTGGCAGCGGCACCGGCCCACAGCGCGGTCTGGTAATCCATACCAAAGGTACTTTCAAACAGACGCGCACCGGCAACCACGCCAGACGCACAATAGATAGTGAAGAAGATCAGAATCACCACCGCCGAGATAACGCGCAGCAGTTTGCTGTTATCTTCGAAACGGCTGGAGAAGAAGTCTGGCAGGGTTAACGCATTATCGTGATGCTCGGTCTGCACACGCAGACGGCCCGCCACAATGCGCCAGTTCAGCCAGGCACCGATGATCAGGCCGATGGCGATCCAACTTTCGGAGATCCCGGACAGGAAAATGGCGCCCGGCAGGCCCATCAATAACCAGCCGCTCATATCGGAAGCACCCGCAGAGAGCGCGGTCACGACGCTCCCTAAACTGCGCCCGCCGAGAATATAGTCATCGAAGCTTTTGGTTGATCGCCAGGCGATGAAACCTATCAGCACCATCCCAAGGATATACACTACAAAGGTCACCAACATCGGTGTACTTACACTCATGAGTCTCTCCACTTATTATTTGATCCATCAAGAGAAATCTTTTTGATCAGCGCTGTCGGAACGGGACAGCAGCCTGGTTTCACCGCATCCAGAGAAAGCGATTTCTCTTAAGGCGCGGTATCCTGCCGCAAAGGGTCGGCGCGCACAATGCATTTAACACAGCTGTTACACCGGTTTCACCTTCCTTCGCTTTTTTAATGCCAGCAGGTTGCGCCTGCTCACAGTTTGAGTTGCACCTCATCGGGTTCAGGAACCGTCTCGTTGCTAGCGGTTGCAACATTGGCGAGTTTCTTGCAGCAATTTTCATGCCGCATTTATCGATTTAACACTTTAGGCGGTTCAAAGCGTGCAACCGAGGTCACATTTAACCTGGTTGCACAAAGTTGCAACATAGGTGATATTGCTGCCACGCAAGCGTTGAATCACTACTTTTCGAGGACGAGGACATCATGGGAACGACTACCATGGGGGTGAAGCTGGATGAAGCCACCCGCGATCGCATTAAACTGGCGGCGCAGAAGCTTGACCGCACATCACACTGGCTGATCAAGCAGGCCATTTTTAACTATCTGGAGCAGCTGGAAGCCGGTGAATCCGTGCCGGAAATTCCGCAGTTGCTGATTGATGCCGCCGGTGATGAAAGCGTGCCCGACGAGGCGCTGCAGCCTTTCCTCGACTTCGCCGAACATATTTTACCGCAGTCAGTCAGCCGCTCAGCGATCACCGCTGCATGGCGTCGTCCGGAAACGGATGCGGTGCCAATGCTGCTGGAACAAGCGCGTCTCCCTGCCCCGCTGGCCGAGAAAACCCATCAGCTGGCTTACAGCCTTGCCGATAAATTGCGGCACCAGAAAGGTGCAACCGGCCGCGCCGGCATGGTGCAAAGCTTGCTGCAGGAGTTCTCGCTCTCCTCGCAGGAAGGCGTGGCGCTGATGTGTCTGGCGGAAGCGCTGCTGCGTATTCCGGATAAGCCGACGCGTGATGCGTTAATCCGCGACAAAATCAGCAATGGCAACTGGCAATCGCATCTTGGCCGCAGCCCGTCGATGTTTGTTAACGCCGCCACCTGGGGCTTGCTGTTTACCGGCCGTCTGGTCTCTACCCATAACGAGGCTAATCTGTCGCGCTCGCTCAATCGCATCATCGGTAAAAGCGGCGAACCGCTGATTCGTAAAGGCGTGGACATGGCGATGCGCCTGATGGGCGAGCAGTTTGTTACGGGTGAAACCATCGCCGAAGCGCTGGCCAATGCGCGCAAACTGGAAGAGAAAGGGTTCCGTTACTCATACGACATGCTGGGCGAAGCGGCGCTGACCGCCAGCGATGCCAAAGCCTATTTGATTTCCTATCAGCAGGCGATTCACGCCATCGGCAAGGCGTCGAACGGTCGCGGTATTTATGAAGGTCCGGGCATCTCCATCAAACTGTCAGCGCTGCATCCGCGCTACAGCCGCGCGCAGTATGAGCGCGTGATGGACGAACTCTACCCGATCCTCAAATCTCTGACGCTGCTGGCGCGCTCGTATGACATCGGTATTAACATCGATGCGGAAGAAGCCGATCGCCTTGAGCTGTCGCTCGATCTGCTGGAAAAACTTTGCTTTGAACCGGAGCTGGAAGGCTGGAACGGCATCGGCTTTGTGATTCAGGCGTATCAGAAGCGCTGTCCGTTCGTGATTGATTCGCTGATTGATTTGGCGCAGCGCAGCCGTCGCCGTCTGATGATCCGCCTGGTGAAAGGCGCGTATTGGGACAGCGAAATCAAACGCGCGCAGATTGAAGGTCTGGAAGGCTATCCGGTCTATACCCGCAAGGTGTACACCGACATCTCTTATCTGGCGTGCGCGCGCAAACTGCTCGCGGTGCCGAACCTGATCTATCCGCAGTTTGCTACCCACAACGCGCACACGCTGGCGGCGATCTACCAGCTGGCGGGCAATAACTATTATCCAGGCCAGTACGAATTCCAGTGCCTGCACGGCATGGGTGAACCGCTGTATGAGCAGGTTGTCGGTAAAGTGGCCGATGGCAAGCTGAACCGACCGTGTCGTATTTATGCGCCGGTCGGTACCCACGAAACGCTGCTGGCGTATCTGGTGCGTCGTCTGCTGGAGAACGGTGCCAATACCTCCTTCGTTAACCGCATCGCTGATAACACCTTGCCGCTGGATGAGCTGGTCGCCGATCCGGTGGCCGCCGTGGAGAAAATGGGCATTGCGGAAGGCGCGATTGGTTTACCGCATCCGAAAATCCCGCTGCCGCGCGATCTGTATGGCGCCAAGCGCGCTAACTCTGCCGGTCTGGATATGGCCAACGAACATCGTCTGGCGTCGCTCTCCAGTGCCCTGCTCAACAGCGCCAGCCAGCCGTGGATCGCCCAACCGCTGGTAGAAGGTGAATTGGGCGAAGGCGTCAGCCGCCCGGTGCTTAACCCTTCTGCACCAACAGATGTGGTGGGCAGCGTGCGTGAAGCTACCGAAGCCGAAGTCTCGGCTGCACTGGATGCGGCAGTCAATGCCGGTCCAATCTGGTTCGCGACGCCACCGCAGGAGCGTGCCGCGATTCTGGAGCGTGCCGCCGAAGCAATGGAAGGCCAGATGCAGCAGCTGATTGGCCTGCTGGTGCGTGAAGCCGGTAAAACCTACAACAACGCCATCGCCGAAGTGCGTGAAGCGGTTGATTTCCTCTACTACTACGCGGGCATGGTGCGCGACGATTTCGATAACGAAACCCATCGTCCGCTTGGTCCGGTGGTGTGCATTAGCCCGTGGAATTTCCCGCTGGCGATCTTTACCGGACAAGTTGCCGCAGCGCTGGCGGCGGGTAACAGCGTGCTGGCCAAACCGGCGGAGCAAACGCCGCTGATTGCCGCGCAGGCGGTGCACATCCTGCTGGATGCCGGCGTACCGGCTGGCGTGTTGCAACTGCTGCCGGGTCAGGGCGAAACCGTGGGTGCGCAACTGACCGGCGACGAGCGCGTGCGCGGTGTGATGTTCACCGGTTCAACCGCGGTGGCGACATTGCTGCAGCGTAATCTGGCCGGTCGTCTCGATCCTCAGGGTCGTCCGACGCCGCTGATTGCCGAAACCGGCGGCATGAACGCGATGATCGTGGATTCCTCAGCGCTCACCGAACAGGTGGTGGTGGATATCGTGGCTTCGGCCTTTGATAGTGCCGGTCAACGCTGCTCGGCGCTGCGTCTGCTGTGCGTGCAGGACGATGTGGCCGATCACACGCTGAAAATGCTGCGTGGTGCAATGGCCGAGTGCCGCATGGGCAACCCGGAACGTCTCTCGACCGACATTGGTCCGGTAATCGATGCCGAAGCGAAAGCCAACATCGAACGTCACATTCAGGCGCTGCGCAATAAGGGCTTCACCGTCTATCAGGCGGCGCAGGAGAATCCGCAGGACAGCAAAGAGTGGAACAGCGGCACCTTTATCAAGCCGACGCTGATCGAGCTGGATCAGGTGAGCGATCTGGATAAAGAGGTGTTTGGTCCGGTGCTGCACGTGGTGCGTTTCTCGCGCAATAACTTGCCGCAGCTGGTGGAGCAGATTAACGCGTCGGGTTACGGCCTGACGCTCGGTGTGCATACCCGCATCGATGAAACCATCGCGCAGGTTACGGCGAGCGCTAAAGTCGGCAACCTGTATGTAAACCGCAATATGGTGGGCGCGGTCGTTGGCGTGCAGCCGTTCGGCGGCGAAGGCTTGTCGGGCACCGGTCCAAAAGCCGGCGGTCCGCTCTATCTCTATCGCCTGCTGGCCAACCGTCCAGATGGCGCGCTGCGTATCACCTTTGATCGTCAGGATGCCGAGCGCCCGGTGGATAGCACAGTGCGTGCCGAGCTGATGCGTGCGCATCAGGCATTGCAGCAGTGGGCGCAGGATAAGCCTGAGCTGCTGGCGCTGTGTCAGCGTTACGACGAGCTGGCGCAGGCCGGTACGGTGCGTCTGCTTCCGGGCCCAACCGGCGAGCGCAATACCTTCACCCTGCTGCCGCGCGAACATGTGCTGTGCATCGCCGATAACGCGGAAGACGCGCTGACGCAACTGGCGGCGGTGACCAGCGTCGGCAGTCAGGCCATCTGGCAGGATGATGAGCTGCATCGTGCGCTGCGTACGTCTTTGCCTGCTGCAGTGCAAGCGCACGTCAAGCTGGTGAAGGATGCGCTGGCGGCGGAGTTTGATGCGGTGATTTATCACGGTGATGCCGATCAGCTGCGCAGCCTGTGTGAGCAGGTCGCGGCACGCGATGGCGCGATTGTCTCGGTGCAGGGCTTCGCGCGCGGCGAAACCAATCTGCTGCTGGAGCGTTTGCTCATTGAGCGTTCACTCAGCGTCAATACCGCCGCTGCGGGCGGTAATGCGAGTTTGATGACCATCGGTTAAGACGCGCAATAAAGTGCGCCGCTACAGTCAGTGCATGACTTCGTAGCGGCGCGATTCATCGCGTGAATTTTCAGGCCGCAGACTTATTCCGCTTCAACCCGATCAGCGTTGGAAACACAAACAGCGACTGCCCCAATCCACGATTAGTCACCTGCCACACCGCCACCGAACACAGCGAACAGATGCCAACAATCGCCAGCGGATAGAAACAGGCCCACAGAATGGAGAACCATGCTTGCTCAAACAGGTGATGGCGCTGGGCGAACAGAATCGCCGACATACCGAAGAACTCAATGAAGATGCGGTGAATCACGTAAATTTGCAGCGTGTTGCGCCCAACCCAATTCAAATAACTCATCTTGAAACGCGCGTTCAGCCAGCGACACGCCGCCACGCTACCCAGCACCGCAAGGATGCACAGGAACAGGCTCTTATCCAGACCAAAGATGATATGCAGGCCCGAGACCGCCGCCAATATCGCCCACGGCACAATGTTGTCACGACGCCATTCACTGAGACGCAGCATCATCGGGCTCCAGAACGCCCCCAGCAGGAAGAACAGGAAATACTGCGCTACGCTTTGTGGTCCCCAGTACGGAATAATCTTCTCCACCGCCAGATAGTTGAGCGCAATCGCCACCACCAGCAACGCCACTTTCTGCTGTTTAAAGATCTTGGCGCACAGGAAATAGAGCGCCAGGCCGTAGAGATACCACGAAGTGCTCATGGCGAGGAATGTCAGCTTTAAGAACTCCAGCAGCGAACCGGCATACGCCGCGTTGAGGTTCTGTGAAATACGCTGCCCGGTGATCTCGGTTGAGATGCCAACAATCGACCACCACTGAATAAAGCCCCACAAAATATAGAGATAAAACAGGTTGGTGATGCGACTGGTAAACACCTGTTTCCACGGCCGATTTAAAATACCGTTAGTGGCTAATAAGCCCGAAACAAAGAAAAACGCCGGCATACGCAGCGGCGATAATACGGTATTAAACTGCACCCATATTTCTGCCGGGATCCAACCTGCCGTCAATAATTTCACCGTGCCTTCGAATCCAGGTAATACGGTGTGATACAACACCACCAGTAATATGCAGGCTCCCTTAAGGGTATTTATCCATGCGATATCTTCTTTCCTGGCGTTATTCATATGATGACTCCCGCTGCTGTTGCTGTGTAGGTCTTAAAGAAGAAGGATGAGGAAATAAGCGTTGTAGCATTTATGATTATTAAACGATTATTCAACAGGCAGGGCGGGCATGATGTAGCGAAAGTCCTAAATGTTTTTTTGTGGTCCTGATATAACAATACTTTACACATCCAGACAAAAATAGAACCCTGAGCAGGCTAAGGAAATTTGTCTTAATTTGAGTCACTAAAAGAGGATTAAGTAAAATAAGTGTGATCGGTGTCGCGCAGGTAAATTAAGAACAATCCCCCCTTTCTTATGCCAGATTAAATTCAAATTCTAAATGTAGATTTATTTAATGTGGCAAATGGATAAGCAGCGATATTAGCGTTGTGCTAAGCGATTTATTACCGCGCATTCCGTAGCGGCGTGATTTATCGCGCAATGAATTGCGCCGCTACGGAATGTGCGGCGCGTGATCAACAAAGTTATTGCAGCGGTGCGCTTTTGCTTTCGAGCGCAGGTTTGCGCAGCAGGCGCGGATAGAGAAACAGCATGCGGCCCGGACCACGATTGAGCAGCGTCCACACCAGCAGCGAAATACTGGTACACAACGCAACGCCGATAATTGGCATCAGTAGCGCCCATGCCCAGCTAAAGACGGTATGGTCAAACCAGCCATAATGCACCGCCAGCACAATCGCACTCAGCCCCAGCAGCTCAATAAAGATACGGTGCAGCACGTAGATTTGCAGCGTGTTACGGCCAATCCAGTTAAGCCACGCCATATTGAAATGTTCATTGAGCAAGCGGCACAGCACAATGCCAAACACGATGGTCAGCAAGCTGTAGAACGGATTCTTATAGATGCCGCCGACATGGTGCAGCAGGCCAATCAGCGCAATGCCGCCCAGCATCAACCAGTGCTGACGCTTCAGTTCGCTCAACTCGATCAACGCCTGGCTGAAGAACACGCCGAGCAGGAAATAGAGATAGTTCTGCGCCACGCTGGCGGGTCCCCAGCCGGGAATCAGGCTAAACTGCGCGGCGTAAGTCGCGACGATCGCCAGCGCCATCAAGGCCATCTTCTGTTTGTGGAACAGCTTGGTGAACAGGAAGAATCCGGCCAGCGCGTAGAGATACCAGAGGCTCGTCATTGAGGTCATCAGCAGCTTAACGAACTCAAACGGCGTGTCCGCATAGGCGGCGTTTTTAGTGCTGGAGAGCCGTTCCCCGAGATGGGTGGAGATGTAGTGAATGCTCAGCCACTGAATGACGCCCCACAGCAGGTAGAGATAGACGATGTTGCTGAACTTCTTGGTGAACACCTCTTTCCAGCTCTTTTTGGTGATTGAACTGGCAGCCAGCAAACCGGAGACAAAAAAGAAGGCCGGCATGCGCAGCGGCGACAGATAGGTGTTAAACGCCACCCACCAGTGCGCTGGCAGCAGCCCAACAGTGAGATGATGCAGCGAAGGCGCGAACGTGGTGATGATGGAGTGGTGTAATACCACCATCAAAATGCAGCCCCCTTTGAGCGTGTTGATCCAGAGGACCTCTTTCCTGGCAGTTGTCATTGCTATGTCCTAATTGCGCCATGAATTTGTAAAGAATTATTTATATTTACAAAGATGTCTCAATCGGGACTTTCCTAATAAGAAATCACCCTAGTTCGCGCAGGATACTGGTGAAATTTAAACGTTAAAATTCAGAAGGTTATTAAAGCCAGGCGAATTGACTTTAGGAAAATACTGAGAAGAAAAATACCGGGAGAGATAAGAAAAGCGTCGCCCTTATCAGGCGACGCTTGGGATTATTGGTTAAGAAACTTGTCGAGAAATTGCCGGGTACGCGCCTGTTGAGGATTGCTGAACAGCGCTTTTGCTGCGCCCTGCTCCACGATGCGTCCCTGATCCATAAAGATGGCGCGATCCGCGACATCGCGCGCAAAGCTCATCTCATGGGTGACGATCACCATGGTGCGTTTCTCCTGCGCCAGCGCGCGAATGGTGTTGAGCACCTCGCCCACCAGCTCAGGATCAAGCGCCGAGGTCGGCTCATCAAACAGAATCACTTCCGGACGCATCGCCAGCGCGCGAGCAATCGCCACACGCTGCTGCTGTCCGCCGGAGAGACGACGCGGAAAACTCTCTTCCTTGCCGTGCAATCCCACTTTTTCCAGCAGACTGCGCGCACGTGCGATGGCTTCCGCCTTCGGCTCGCCCTTGACGATCACCGGTCCTTCAATGATGTTCTCCAGCACCGAGCGGTGCGGGAACAGATTGAAGTTCTGGAACACAAAGCCAACCTGCTGACGCAACTGGCGCACCAACTGCTTCTGCTTGTTGAGGCCGAGCGCCGCATCAATGGCAATATCGCCAACTTTGATACGTCCGCTTTCCGGCACTTCCAGCAAATTGATACTGCGCAGCAGCGTGGTTTTACCGGAGCCGCTTGGCCCGATAATGGCCACCACTTCGCCTGGTGCCACGTCGAGATCGATGCCGTGCAGCACCGTCTGGCCGTGAAACTGCTTCACCAGCTGACGGACTTCAATTGCACTCATTTGCCCTCCCGATCCTGTCGATTCACATGCGCTTCCAGGCGATTTTGCAACGCCGACAGCACGGTCGCCATCACCCAGTAAATCAGCGAGGCCGCCAGATACATGGTGAACACTTCCAGCGTCCGTGAGGTGATCAGCTGCGCCTGACGGAACAGCTCCGGCACCTGAATGGTGGCGGCCAGCGAGGTATCTTTCACCAGGCTGATAAAGCTGTTGCCCAGTGGCGGCAACGCGGTGCGCGCGGCCTGCGGCAGGATCACGCGACGCAGCGTTTGCCACGGCGTCATGCCGATGCTGGCAGCGGCTTCCCACTGCCCGCGCTCAATCGCGGCAATCGCACCACGCAGTGATTCAGAGGCGTAAGCAGCGGTATTCAGCGACAGACCAATCATCGCCGAGGGAATCGGATCCAGCTCGATACCAAACTGCGGCAGACCGTAATAGATCATAAACAGTTGGGCGATGAGCGGCGTGCCACGGAAAATCGACACGTAGATGCGTGCCAGCCAGTTGATCGGCCAGAAGTGTGACAGGCGCATCAGCGCCAGCACGAAGCCGAGTATCAGGCCGAAGAACATCCCGCCGATACTCAACTGCAGCGTGAAGAGCGCACCTTTCAGTAAAAATGGTGCTGAATCCAGCACCAGTTGTAAGCTTTCCTGCATTATTTAGTGACGTCCGCGCCGAACCATTTTTCAGACAGTTTGCTCAGCGAGCCATCTTTCTGCATGTCCGCGATGGCGGAGTCGATCGCTTTCAGCAGATCGTCGTTGCCTTTACGCAGCGCCACGCCCGATTCCAGACGGGAGAAGGCCGGGCCCGCTACCGCCATGGTGTCGCCGGTTTTCTTCACCAGATCCAGCGCCGCCAGGCGGTCAACCAGAATGGCGTCTAAACGGCCTGAACGCAGGTCCTGATATTTGGTTGGGTCATCATCATAGGTACGCACATCGGCTTTCGGCACATTATCCTTCAGCCACTGTTCGTAGTTGGAACCGAGACCGACGCCGACTTTCTTGCCGGCCAGATCGTCTGGCTTGGTGACGGTCGCTGCGTTTTTCTTCAGCGTCAGCGCCTGCACGCCAGAAATGGTGTACGGCGTAGAGAAGTCATACTTTTTCTTGCGCTCAGGGGAAATGGTGACCTGATTGATCACTACGTCGATGCGTTTGGAATCCAGCGACGCCAGCATGCCGTCCCATTTGGTCGGACGCAGATCGGCTTTCACGCCAAGGTGTTGAGCCAGCGCCTGCGCGAACTCCACTTCGAAGCCGGTCAACTGGCCTTTTTCATCCTGGAAGCTGAACGGCGGATAAGTGCCTTCCAGACCGACGCGCAGCTCGCCTTTACTCTTTACTTTTGCCAGCAAATCTTCAGCGGCAAAGGATTTAACGTTAACGCCCGCGACCAGCGCGACCGCCATCATGCCCATCACCATTTGGCGACGAATTGGAGAGAAAGTCATGTTTACCCCATTTATTGTGATGTGTTGTTGTGTGCTTATTTTGAGTGCGCATAGCATAAATGCGCACCTTACGACTACCTTGATACAATCCTCGCACATTGTGTAGCGGCGCGATTTATCGCGCAATAAATTGCGCCGCTACGGTGGGTGCGGATTGCAATAACCGCCGGATTATAAACCGTTTTTACGTTCTGTCTCAGACCGAAGGGTGATAAGCAAATAACGCCGGCGATCCCCCGGTATGCACGAACAGCAATGGACCTTCACGACGGAAGCGATTTTGCGCAATGCCATCAATTAATCCCGCCATCGCTTTGCCGGTGTAGACCGGATCGAGCATGATGCCTTCCAGCCGTGCCAGCAGCTTCACCGCCGCCATGCCCTCATCGTTCGGCTCGCCGTAACGCGGCGCGAAGTAATCATCCCACAAGGTGATCGGCGCTTTGGCCTGCACTTCCAGCTGCTCAGCCAGCGCGCTGCGAATGCGCTCCACCACCGGCAACTGCGCCTCAACTTTGCGCGACACGGTAACGCCGACCAATTCGGTTTCGGGCAGCAGCTGTTCCAGACCCACCGCCAGGCCCGCGTGCGTGCCGGCGCTGCCGGAAGCGACCACCACCGCGGCAAAATCCACCACGCCTTCGCTTTGATGCGCAATCTCCTGCGCGCACTCAACGTAGCCGAGCGCACCGAGCGCATTGGAACCGCCGACCGGCACAATATACGGGCGGAATCCCTGCGCTTCGAGGTGTTCGGCCTGAGCGGCCAGCTGTTCAGTGGGATTGTGCAGCGCATCAACCATGACGATTTCCACATCCATCAAATCAAGCATCAGGCGATTGCCGTTGCTGAGGTAGTTTTCTGACGTGGTGCCAATCGGGTTTTCCAGCAGCGCCACGCACTTCAGGCCGAGCTTCGCCGCCACGGCGGCGGTTTGACGCACATGGTTAGACTGAATGGCGCCCGCCGTCAGCAGCACATCCGCGCCTTCGCGCAGCGCATCCGCAGCCAGGAATTCGAGTTTACGCAGTTTGTTACCGCCGAGGGCCACCGGCGTGAAGTCATCGCGCTTAATAAAGATATCGCGACCAAGATAGTCAGAAAGCCGGGGCAAATGCTCAAGCGGCGTAGGCGCACCGAGTAATTCAAGACGGGGGAACTGGTGCAGAAGATGTAAGGACAATGCAGCCTCCATTCGGGCAATGTGCAGTTATCCATACAGTGTTGCAGAAGATGAGAAAAGTCGCACCCGGAATTCACCGCGTGCTGCCCTTGTTGCTGTCATGCTCGACAACAACAAGGGTGGGATCTCCCTCAGCCCTGCTGCCAGCCTAAAAACTGGTCATATTTGCGCAGTGCGATGCGGTAATTGTTATTGCCCGCATCAGGCAGATCGTTCTCCAGACATTCATGCCAGCTATTGCCCCGTAAACGATCGGCCGGGAAATTTTTCGCCTTCAGCATGTCATCAAGCCGACGCAAACGGACTACATACTCACGTATGGTACTGTGGCTCATCTCGGTCTGCTCAAACAGGTATTGCTTAAACGCCATAATGTCGAAGTAATTCGGATGGGTATTACAAAATATATCGCTGCAGAAACGACACAAGGCGGTCAATTCTGGCTGGAGTTTCATCCACACCTGATCGTCAATCATTTGGTCCATGCGTGCGATGGCCTCTTTATTGATGATCTGGCCGCGAAAGACTAACGCCATACGATCTAAAACTTTGCCACAGTGTGAACAATTGCTTTGGCTGTGCTTATAGTCTTTAAGATAGCGACTTAACGGTCTGGCTTTAACTTTGGCTCCCATTGCTGAGTCCCCGGTTTTATTGTTTTTTTCGATCGCCAGGAACTGAGACTGTTAGCGCGCCCCCGATAATCGGGCACGCAGGCGTTTGATCGCCTGACTGTGCAGTTGACTGACGCGGGATTCCCCCACTTCCAGCACCGCGCCAATCTCCTTCAGGTTCAGTTCTTCCTGGTAGTACAGTGTGAGCACGAGTTTTTCACGTTCAGGCAAGGCCTCAATCGCTTCAATCACGCGGTCACGTAGGTTTCCTTCCAACAACTGATGAAGCGGGTTGGCTTCCTCATGCCCCTCCGTCACCAGCTCCGCACTGTCGCCATGTTCTTCCCGATACTCGTCGTAGGAAAAGAGTTGGCTGTTGTTGGTATCGAGCAGAATCTGCCGATACTCCTCCAGCGAAACATTCAGTCGCTCAGCCACTTCCTGCTCAGTAGCCGAGCGCCCCAACGCTTGTTCTACCTGATGCATGGCACCTGCCACTTCGCGCGCATTTCTGCGTACGCTGCGTGGTGCCCAGTCGCGACTGCGCAGCTCATCCAGCATTGCTCCCCGGATACGCTGCACGGCGTAGGTAGTAAAGGCGGTGCCCTGTAGCGCATCGTAGCGCTCCACGGCATTTAATAAGCCAATGCCACCGGCCTGCAGCAGATCGTCAAGCTCAACGCTGGCTGGCAAACGAACCTGCAGGCGCAGCGCTTCATGCCGCACCAGAGGAACGTAGCGCTGCCAGAGCGAATGTTTATCCATCACGCCATCGGCGGTATAGAGATCGTTCACGTTGACTACCCTGCGTTAGTAAAGTTATCGGCATGATTATCCAATTCTGTAGGGGTTTTGATTGGCAGAATAGGCGGGCAAAAGCGAGGTTATTTCAAATTTGTTATGGATGGCGGTGGATCGCACCGCCATCCGCGCGGGCGTTAGCGCAAATTACGCAGTCTTTCCCGCGTGCCAGGCGGCACCGCGTCCCATAATGCGCAAACTTTGCCCTCAAGTGCCTGATAAAAAGGGGTAATCAACGCTTCAGTTTCCAGCGCAGGATTAAACAGCACCTGACCGGTTTCCGCGTTGATGCTTATCATTTTGTTGATAAACAGCCGCTGCAGGTCGCTACGCAGAAATAAGCCGTTATCGGCGCTGTTATCCGCCAGAAAGCCCTCTTCGTTCTCTTGCGTGTCGATGTAGCACGCTTCCACCCACGGCCAGCTGTGACGTTCGGTCAGCTGCGTGCCGGTGATAATGCAGGCGCCGTAGCGCGCTTTTACCGCCGAGGTGAACTCCGCCTGGCTGGAGCGCTGTAGCACTTTGGCTTTCACGCGGCGTCCGACTTCGGTGCCGGGCATTACGCCGCTCGGCACTTTGTATTGCGGCGTGCTCAACACCACCAGAAACTGGATTTTGCGCGACAGCGGGAAGCACGGATGCGCCTGCGCATCGAACAGCTGCCAATACTCATCCTCTTCGGTCTGCCGCATCAGCACCAGCTTAAAGCCCCGGCTGTTAAGCAGATTCTGTGCGGCTGCCGAATTGGGATCGAGCATGGCAAACACCTGGGTTTCGCCGACCACTTTCCAGCGCCCTTCTTTGCGCGCTTCGTCGTTGCGCCGAAAGTAGAGAAACGCCTGCTGGTTTTTCAGGTAATGCTCAAAGCGACGCAGATAATTTTTGCGCTCGTTGTCGTCCGAGACAAACAGCAGATCCTCGATCGGGCTGTTGATCTCCTCCTGCGCGAACAGCGCGCGGATCACCAAATTGCGAAAGCTGGTCGATGGGCTCAGCAACCCGCGTGCGGTAAGCTCTTTCTCGTCGGGATGCTGCTGCGTGTAGCGCAGGGCAATCTCTTCGAAGGTCAGTAGCTCACCCGGTAACAAGTCATAATTGAAGCGCATAGACACCCCAGAAACGGAAAAATGTGGTTCAAAAATTGGAATGATTCTGAGGGGAGTTATCGGCAATCTGGGCGAGGACTGTAACAAGGTGGTTACTTTTCTGAGGAAGTAGTGCAGCAGCTAAAATCGTCCATTCCCCTGCGTATGAATTTGTTTTAGGTCAGCAGGATTTATCGTCCGAAAAAGCCCCGGTGAAAACCGGGGCTAGACATCATGCTGCTTTCAACCGTTGCAGACGCTTTTCACGGCGAATCTTACGCTCTTCAAACACCGCCACCATCGCCATTAAGGCTATACAGCCAATCGCGGCGGCATCCAGCGCCGCAAAGGTCCCGGCCCAACCGGTTAAGCCAAAGATGGGCGTGCCATCGGCGATCATTCCCAAGCCTAACTTGGCGAAGCTGTCACCAATCAGGTAAGCAAAGGTGCCTTTGATGCCATCGGCGGCGCCAATGGCTTTTTTCGGCACAAAGCCGACAGCGGCAACGCCAATTAACAGCTGCGGACCAAACACCAGGAAGCCCAAGGCAAACAGCGACGCCAGATAAACATACTGATTGCTGGCATGTTGATAGATACCAAGCGTGGCGATAATCAACGCCAGCGCCACGCATGCCACCAGCGCACGACGACCATTCGCCAGATCCGACAACCAGCCCCACAGCAGCGTGCCGACTAACGCACCGACTTCAAACAGCGTGAAGCCCTGAATCGCCACCTCTTTTGACAGTTTCAACTCCTGGAAAGCATACACCGTTGACCACTGATCGATACCAATGCGCACCACGTACAGGAAGATGTTGGCGAAGCACAGCAGCCAAATCACTTTGTTTTTCAGCACGTACTCGACAAAGATCTGCCATTTGGTCATCGCCTGATCTTCGGTCTCTTTGTCCTCTTCGCTGATCTCTTCGCCAAACAGTTCCTCGGCTTTGCCCAGACCGTAAGATTCGGGTGAATCGCTGCCGTAGCGCAGACCGATAAAACCTACCACCAGGGCGATCAGTGACGGGAACACAAACATGCCGACCACATGCCCATCAAACAGGTAATTGGCACCAAACAGCGCCACACCCGCTGCACCCGCGCCACCCAGGTTGTGCGAAATATTCCACATCCCCAGATAGCTGCCGCGTTTCCGGCGCGGCGTCCATTTGGTGATGGTGGAGTAGCTACAGGATCCGCCGGTACTTTGGAAGAAGCCGCTCAGCGCATAAAACGTGATCATCAGGAACAAACTCACCGAGCCCGCGCCCATGCTGGCGCTGAAGCCCAGCATGCAGATGGCCGAGAGGATCAGCATAAACGGCAGGAACTGCTTGGTATTTTTCCCATCGGCGTAATAGGAGACCAGCGTTTTACCGACGCCGTACGTAATGGAGAAGCCGAGGCCAATCATCCCCAACTGGGTCATGCTGAGTCCGTAGGTGGTGATCATGTCGTTCTGCGCAATGTTGAAGTTTTTGCGGATCAGGTACATGGTCAGGTAGCCGATAAAGACCACCAGATAGGACTGCATAAAGGGTTTGAACCACATCTTGCGCCGCTCTTCGAGCGACAGATTCAGGGTCGGCTTGCGCACCTGATTTAAGAAAGCCAGCATGGAGTGCTCCTGATTAATGACCTGCGTGATGGCAGGCATTGTAAAAATCAGCAGCAGTTTCGGCCTGAGACAACCGCCCGGCGCAACCGGGAAAATTTCTTAGTTTTGTCGATGTAAGGGTAAAAAGCGGGGATGCATCACACTTCCTCGCGCTGGCGCGGCGTTTGAGCATGCAGGAATGGCAACAGCAGCAAGGCCGATATGCCCGCCGCGCAGGCGATGACCGCAAAGAAACCGTTCCAGTGCCAGACATCGATCACCCGCGCCAGCGGCCAGCCGGAGAGCGATGCGCCCAGATAGGCAAACAGGCCAACAAATCCGGTCGCCGCGCCCGCCGCGTCTTTATGCGAACATTCCGCCGCCGCCATGCCAATCAACATCTGCGGGCCGAAGACAAAAAAGCCGATGGTAAAGAAACACGCAGCCTGCATCACGTAGCTGGCAAACGGCATCAGCCACAGCGATCCCACTGACAGCAAAATGCCGGCGGCAAAGATCAGGTTCATCGGGCCACGATTGCCGTTGAACAATTTATCCGATCCCCATCCCGCCACTAACGCACCGCCGAAGCCACCGAGTTCAAACATGGTCACCGCCGAGTTGGCCGTCACCAGATTCACGCCCAGCGTCTCGGACATATAGAGATTGCCCCAGTCGTTAATAGCGGCACGCACCACGTAAACCAGCACGTAACACAACGACAGCAGCCAGATGTAAGGGTTGAGCAGCACATATTTGGCAAGGATCTGTTTGTGACTCAGCCCTGCGCCCTCTTGCTGCTGGGCGATCTCCAGCGCATCGTGGCGCCAGTCACCGACCGGCGGTAAACCCACGGTTTGCGGACGATCGCGCAGGCGCCAGCAGAGAAAAATACCAGCGACGATCGCCAGTCCGCCTGCAATCATCATGCCGGCGCGCCAGCCATAGTGCAGCGCGGCGGCACCGACGATCATCGGGATCAGCGCACCGCCAACGTTCTGTGCCGTGTTCCACAGCGCCCACCAGCCGCCGCGTTCGGTGCGGGAAAACCAGCTGGTCAGCAGACGCGCACAGACCGGCGATCCCCATCCCTGGAAAAAGGCATTTAACACCCACAACACGGCGAAAGCCCACAGCGATGTGGAGAAGCCAAACAGAATATTCACGCCGCCTGTCGCTATCAGCCCGATGCCCATGAAGTAGCGCGCGTTAGAGCGGTCGCTGACGATGCCAGAGAAAAACTTCGACAGGCCGTAAGTGATGTAAAACAGCGTCGCCAGCAGGCCGATGTCGGTGCGCGTCATCACGCCCGCCGCCAGAATTTCCGGCGATGCGGCGTTGAAGCTTTTACGGGTGAAATAGAACAGCGCATAGCCGAGCCAGATGGTGATCATGATATGGCGACGCCAGTAGCGATAGCGCGCATCAATGGTCGCTTTATCGCTGATCGGCTGCGCGCTGGCGGGCACTTTGAGAAATCTGAACATCATATTGGTTATCCCTTGCGCAGCGGTAACGTGACGCTAACGCGCGTGCCGTGGGTGCAGGAGATCCCCAGCGAGCCGCCGAGTGCCGTCACGCGTTCGCGCATGCCGGCAAGGCCAAAACCGTGCTGCGGGGAACCCAGCGGTAAGCCGCAGCCGTCGTCTTCAATCACAAGCTGCAACCGCTCGTCCTGCAATGTGCCTTGCAGCGTCACCGCACGGGCGCTGGCGTGTTTCACCACGTTATTGAGTCCTTCCTGACAAACGCGAAACAGCGTGACGCGCTGCGCTTCACTCAGTCGCGCTTCGTCGATGTGCCAGTCGAGATGGCTGATAATGCCGTGCCCTTCCAGCTCCATTTCCCGCATCAGCGAACGGATTGCCTGCTCGAGTGAAAGATCGTCCAACTGGCGCGGACGCAAGCGCCCCAGCAAACGGCGCACCGAATCGTAAATGCCCAGCGACAGCTGCTCAATCAACATGCCGCTCTGCTTCACGCCACTTTCCGGGCTGATGCGCTGCATGATCCCGGCTTGGGTACGAATCGCGGTGATGGTTTGGCCGATATCATCGTGCAGCTCGCGCGCCACTTCGCGTCTGACGCTCTCTTCGGTCTCCAGCAGGCGCTCCGTCAGACGGCGATTGCGCACCAACTCGGTTTGCAGCGACTGGTTGAGTTCACGTAAACGCTGAATCCCCGCACCGAGCAGCAGCCCGGTCAGGCTTTGCGCCAGCAGGGAGAGCAGCAGATCGACCGCGTGATCGTGCCAGGTTTGGCTGGCGATCAGCGCGATGGCGTTCATCAGTGTGGCAATCAGCGCGCCCTGCCAGCCGTAATGCCACGCCAGCGCAATAATCGGCAATGCCAGACAAAACGGTGTGAAGCGCGACAGCTCTGCGGGCAGACCCAGCTGCAACCACAGGCTGACCATAAACAGCAGCACATAACCAAACAGATGGCGCACGCGCCAGTTAACCGGCTGACCGACCAGCGACGGGCCGAGCGGCTGCCAGCGCGTGCTGGTGAGGTAATGCCAGATCACCAAACAGGTTGGTGCCACGGTCAGCGCGCCGGTGAGCGTGAGCAGCACCGCATTCAGCGCGGCGGGTTCAGCGATCCACGGCAATGCCTGCAGCAGCGCCGCGCACACCATCGCACCGCCCTGCCACAGCAAGGTGTGCCAGTCGCGTTGATGACGATAACGGGAGATCAGCGCCACCGGCAGCAGCGTCAGCACGCTGCCCAGCATCAGCAGCGGTAGATGCGCCAGCGCCACTTCGCGCGACAGCCAATAAAGTAGCAATCCCTCGGCACCGAGCAGCACCGGCCAGTAGGCGCGCGGGCATTGCAACATCAGGCCAAGGCGCAGGCCAAAGGGAAACAGCAACACCGCCAGCTCAGGGCGATCCGCCAGATGCAGGCTGATGCTCCACAGGCAAAACCACGCGGCAGAGAAGATACAAAAACTGGCGATGACGGCGATCAGCCGCGAAAAGAGTGGCTGCATTACCAGCCATCAAACATGCGGCGTGCCAGTTCAACGTCATTACTGACGTTGAGCTTTTCCAGCAAATTGGCGCGATGAACGTGAACGGTTTTCGGCGACAGACCCAGTTCGGCCGCGATCTCTTTTACCGCTAAACCTTGCGCCAGTTTCTCCGCCACCTGGCGTTCGCGTTTGGTGAGCGGATCCTGACGTCCGGAGGCGAGCTTCAGGGCGATATCGGGCGTCAGAAAGCAGCCGCCTTTGGCCACGGTATGCACCGCGGCGATCAGTTCATCGGGGCTGCAACGTTTAGAGAGGAATCCACGCGCGCCCGCATTGAGCGCCTGCTCCACCAGCGCCGGGCTGTCGTGCACTGACAGCATGATGGTCGCCATACCTTTAGGCAGTTGGCTCAATAACTCGAGCCCGGAAATATCCGGCATTGAGATATCGCAGATGCACACTTGTACGCCGCGCCCCGGCAGCATATTGAGCGCTTCCCGCCCGGAACCGCATTCGGCAACAACCTGGAAATCCGGTTCCAGCCCCAGCAATTGGGCAAAACCCGAACGGACGATCATATGGTCGTCGATGAGCGCAATGGTGGTCATGAAGTTTCCTGGCGGTGAAAAAACGCGCTTACCTTAGCGATAAGCGGGGGAAGCTTCAAGGGGAATGGGTGGGTTTGGGGCACGTAATGCGTTGCGCCTGCAAATATGCATATTATGAATATGCAGGTATAAAAAAACCCCGCCGAAGCGGGGTTTGAAAAGCAAGGAGCTTAGCGCGATTAGCCCTGCAGCAGAGACAGTACCTGCTGTGGAACCTGGTTAGCTTTCGCCAACACTGAGTTACCCGCCTGCTGGATGATCTGTGCTTTAGACATGTTTGAAACTTCAGTGGCGTAGTCAGCATCCTGAATACGAGACTGTGCTTCAGACAGGTTAGTCGTAGTGTTGTTCAGGTTAGTTACCGCTGAATCCAGACGGTTCTGAATCGCACCCAGGCTTGAACGGAACTTATCGATGCTGCTGATAGCTGAGTCCAGAGCGGCCAGTGGATCTGAAGTTACAGTACCAGCGCTAGTTGCGTCGGTAGTGATTTTGCCCGCAGCAGTTACATTAACAGCAGCGCCTACAGTTTTAGCAAACGGGTTCGAAGAAGAGTTATCTACATCTCCGTTAGCTTTGATGTTCGCGTTAACTGTTACAGCGCCAGTGTCTTTGTCAACTTTGTACTGAGTTGTGAATTCTTTCACGTCAGTGAAGTTGCCTGAAGCATCGGTATAAACGTTGTTAGACTTACCTGCAGTTGCACCATTGAAGCTCACTGAACCGGTCAGGACACCTGATGCGTAGTTAACTACTGCAGATTTAGGCGTTCCTGCCGCTGTAGCAGTGGTATCAGCAGCAGCAACTTGTGCTTGTACTTCCGATTTTGAAATGCTTGCGGTGTAAGTTACATCGCCACCAGCGTTGTCAAAGCTATAATCTGTACCGCCAATACTCACAGTTGCGTTATAAGCAGTGCCAGCAGCCGCTGCTTCGGTTGCTCCTGCAACTGAAGATGCTTTAAAGAGTGAGTTAAGTGATGCCTGAGAAGTCTGACCATCAGCATTGCTTGTAGTAAGGTTACCAGAACCATCCAAGTACGCCTTCTGCCCGCCAATAGTGATATTACCATTATTGTCAGCTTCAAAGTTGACGCTATCAGTAGTGCCAGATTTAGCTGTGTAAGTACCTGAAACTGTTCCAGTATCTGGCTTCAGTGAGTCACCAAAGGTAGCAGCGCCAGCACCAGCTGTACCGCCAGCTACGGAAGCATTGTAAGAGAAGTTACCTTTAGCTGCATCGTAAGTGTAAGTAGTTGCAGTTCCAGCACCATCAGTTACGACAACAGTATCACCCGTTGCAAGTTTAGAGAGGGCTTGATCTGCGGTCACAGCACTATTAGTTGTTTTCAGGTTATACAATCCAGAACCAGCAGTGGTTTCGGTTGCACCAGCAGCAGTCAGGTTAGAAACGGTAGCCGCTTTGTTAGCAACAGTACCTGTACCGTTTACGTTAAAGCCATTCAGACCCAGAGTTGAAGAGTCGATTTTCTTCAGATCGATGGTGATGGTCTGGCCATCGTTCGCGCCAACCTGGATTTTCATTGAACCGTCTTTCGCCAGCACGTTCACGCCGTTGAACTGGGTCTGACCGGATACGCGGTCAATTTCGTCCAGACGTGATTTGATTTCGTCCTGAATTGAGTCCAGGTCAGACTGGCTGTTGGTGCCGTTCTGAGACTGTACGGTCAGTTCACGAACACGCTGTAAGTTGTTGTTTATTTCTGACAGTGCACCTTCAGTGGTCTGCGCAGCAGAGATACCGTCGTTGGCGTTACGCGCTGCCTGAGTTAGACCGTTGATGTTAGAGGTGAAGCGGTTGGCAATTGCCTGGCCCGCTGCGTCATCTTTAGCGCTGTTAATACGAAGACCAGAAGACAGACGCTCGATTGAGGTAGACAGAGCAGACTGGTTCTTGTTGATGTTATTCTGAGTGATCAGCGAGAGGCTGTTGGTATTAATGACTTGGGCCATGATAATTTTCCTGTTAATCAAGTCTTTCGGTTAAGGTGTGGGCTTCAACCCGCCGGCTTCAGCGCCGTCAATGTTGTTATCGTCTGCCCTTAAACAACCTTTAGATTTTTTTTAGGACCAGGTGAAAATTTTTCCCTTCAACCTGTCACGTTTATCTTTATCGCCCTGCCCGCAGTGTTCTTTAGGCCAACCTGATCTTTTTTCTAGCGTCCGAAATACCCTTCTCTATATACGCTATTCGCTTTATTACCCGCCGGTAAATAATTCTAAACTTTGCCCATAAAGAGCCGATAACCCGCGGTATTGATTCTCCGTGTCGACATAGAAAGGAAACAACATGACCACCATTTCTACCCTCGGTATCGGTTCAGGCCTCGATTTAAGTACCATCCTGGATAACTTGAGTACGGCTGAGAAAGCGTCTTTAACGCCTATCTCTAATCAGCAGACGGCTTATACCGCGAAGCTGAGCGCTTACGGCACCTTGTCGAGCGCGTTAACCACCTTCCAAACCGCCAACACGGCATTAAACAGCGCTGATTTGTTCACCGCAACCAGCGCAGCCAGCAGCACCACTGCGTTCAGCGCCACCACGTCTGGCAGTACCATTGCCGGTAAATACAGCATTAGCGTGACGCAACTGGCACAGGCACAGACGCTAACTTCGGGCGTACAGACCAGCAACACCACTGCGCTGGGCAGCTCCGATGCCAGCCGCACGCTGTCGATCAAACTGGCCGACGGCACCAGTAAAGACATTACGCTGACCAGTGCACAAACCTCACTAACCGGCATGCGTGACGCGATTAACGGTGCCAATGCAGGTGTCAGCGCAAGCATTATCAAAACCGGTGATGGCGCTTATCGTCTGTCGCTAACCGCGTCGAAAACCGGAGAGGCCAATGCGGTTTCTTCCGTTACCGTAACTGGCGACGACACGCTGCAAGGCATTGTCGGCTTTGATTCAACCAAAACCGATGCCGATAATCCGCTGGATGTCAGCGTCGCCGCACAAGATGCCGAGTTAACGGTCAATAACGTCGCCATCACCAGCAGCACCAACACCATTAGCGATGCGCTGGAAGGGATTACGCTGAATCTGAATGATGTCACCAGCGGAAATCAGACGTTGACCATCACGCAAGATACCTCTAAAGCCTCCACCGCAATTTCCAACTTTGTGGATGCCTACAACAATCTGCTGGATCAGTTCACTAGCCTGACTAAATACACAGCTGTGGATGTCGGCTCAGATACACAAGATTCCAGCAACGGTGCGCTAGTTGGCGATAGCACGCTGCGCGGCATTCAAACCCAGATTAAAAGTTTGCTGACCAACACGGCTAGCTCTTCAACCTACAAAACGCTGGCGCAAATCGGTATCACCACCGACCCGACCACCGGTGAGTTGTCGCTGGATTCCGACAAGCTGAAAACCGAGCTGACCAAAGATCCGGCGGGCGTGAAAGAGATGATTGTGGGTGACGGTAAAACCACCGGTATCACCACCAAACTGGCGACTAACCTGACCAGTTGGCTGTCATCTACCGGCAGCATTCAGTCCGCGAAAGATGGCGTCAGCAAGACGCTGAATAACCTGACAGAGCAGTACAACAACATGAACACGCGTATCAACGCCCTTATTGCGCGTTATAAGACGCAGTTCACGCAACTCGACGTCACCATGAGCTCGCTGAACAGCACCAGCGATTACCTGACACAGCAGTTCGATAGCATGACTTCGAGCAGCAGTTCTAAATAGTAAGGAGTGACCATGTACAGCGCTACAGGCACACAAGCCTACGCAAAAATCGGGGTGGAGAGCTCAGTGATGAGCGCCAATCAACAGCAACTGATTACCTTGCTGTTTGACGGTGCGATTAGCGCACTGGTCCGCGCCCGCCTGTTTATGCAGGACAACAATATCCAGGGAAAAGGTAACTCGATTTCCAAGGCCATTAATATTATCGAGGGCGGACTCAAGCAGGGCCTCGATGAGCAATCAGGCGATGACCTGACCGATAACCTGTTAGGACTCTACTCCTACATGGTTCGCCGTCTGGTTCAGGCTAATCTGCGTAATGATGTCGAAGCCCTCGAAGAAGTTGAGGGTCTTCTGCGCAATATCGCTGATGCCTGGAAAGAAGTCGTACAACCTCAACACCTTCAGGACGCCGTTTAATGAATATTGCACCGCCACTGATTACCGTTTACCAACAGTTACTCGACCTCAGCCACGGAATGCTGCGTTTGGCAGCAGACGGCGAATGGGATGATTTGATCACCAAGGAAGTGGACTATGTCAGTGCGGTGCAAAGACTGGCGCAAACAACCGCAGCCGCCGCACCGTCGCGCCAGCTGCAAGAGCAGCTGCGTCCGGTGTTACGCCATATTCTCGATAATGAGAGCGAAGTGAAACGTCTGTTGCAGTTGCGTATGGACGAATTGACGCAGCTGGTGGGCCAGTCATCGATGCAGAAATCGGTGATGAGCGCGTATGGCAAGCAAGGTAGTGTGTATTTGCCGCAGGGTTAAATTTAGGACTCTGCGCGCTGATGCCCTCACCCCGGCCCTCTCCCACTGTACAGTCCGGGGACATTGTGAACACTTGTTCGGGGACATGGTAGACACTTACAACTAAGGCATAAGAACCCGTTTATGGAGTCGCTTATGTCCTGGGATGCGAGAGATACCATGTCATTACGTAAAGAGTTTGTTCTGTTCGCCTCGCAAGACGGGGCGAACATCCGCGCACTCTGCCGTCACTACGGCATTTCTTCCGCCACTGCCTACAAGTGGCTTCGCCGCTGGGCTGAAGAGGGAGAATCCGGTCTTCAGGACCGCCCCTGCATACCCCATCACTCTCCCAACCGCTCGTCTGACGACATCACTGACCTGCTTCGTATGGCGCATGAACTTCATCAGCACTGGGGCGCGCGCAAGATAAAGCGCTGGCTCGAAGACCGCGGACACCGCATGCCCGCCTTCAGCACCGTCCACAGCCTGATGGCCCGCCACGACCTGCTGCCGGGCTCAGCTCCGGGTGTCCCGGCCACGGGCCGGTTTGAACATGCGGCCCCGAACCAGCTCTGGCAGATGGATTTCAAGGGGCATTTTCCCTTTGGCGGCGGCCGCTGCCACCCGCTTACCCTCCTTGACGATCACTCCCGCTTCTCGCTTTGCCTCGTACACTGCGCTGATGAGCGGCGTGAGACGGTGCAGAAGCAGCTGGTCAGAGTCTTTGAACGTTACGGCCTGCCGGACCGGATGACGATGGATAACGGTTCACCGTGGGGCGACACTACCGGGACCTGGACGGCCGTCGAGCTGTGGCTTATGCGACAGGGTATCCGGGTGGGGCACTCCCGGCCTTATCATCCGCAGACGCAGGGCAAGCTGGAGCGCTTTCACCGCAGCCTGAAGGCTGAAGTGCTGCAGGGGAAGTGGTTCGCGGACGACGGTGAGCTGCAGCGCGCCTTCGATCACTGGCGGACGGTTTATAACCTTGAACGCCCGCATGAGGCGCTGGATATGGCGGTGCCGGCGTCGCGCTATCAGCCATCGGCTCGGCAGTACAGCGCCAGCGTAACGTCAGCGGAATACGACGAGGGCGTGATGGTCAGGAAGGTAGATATCAGTGGGAAGCTGACTATAAAAGGCCTGAGTCTGAAGGCAGGCAAGGCGTTCAGGGGAGAGCACGTTGGCCTGAAGGAGATGCAGGAAGACGGATGCTACGAGGTATGGTGGTACAGCACAAAAGTGGGGGTGATCGACCTGAAGAAAAAGTCGATCACCATGGGTAAAGGATGTTAAAAAGTGTTCACCATGTACCCGAACACCTGTCTACCATGTCCCCGGACTGTACACCCACAGGGAGAGGGAGATGCTGCAATATGTCAGATGGGCTTGATCGGTTCCCTCTCCCACTGGGAGAGGGTTAGGGTGAGGGAAAGCTACTTCTGCGTCGCCGTCGAAACCGGACGCATAATCTCTGGCTCGATATTCTGAATCACCGCCTCATTCGGACGCTTCGCCACTTCTTCCAGCGCCTGCTGGCACTCAACGGTTGGGCGATCCACTTTACGCAGTCTCAATCCATCGTAACGCAGCTCACCGTTCTCCAGCACCAGCGGCATCACGCGCACCTGACGCGTCACATTAACCCAGTCATCGCCCAGACGCGTTAATTTGCCCGGTTTGGCAATCACGCGCTGCCACTGACGGCAATCCAGCGTGTCGCCTTCGGCACCAATAATCAGGCTGCCCATCGCTTGCTTACTGATCAGCTTGCTTTGCGGCCCCACGGTTTGCCAGTTGCCCTGCAGCTCCAGCGGTGCCGGGGTTTTCACCGCCTGGTCATAATTGCTGATCTGCGCACAGCCACTCAGCGCCAGCGCGGCCACTATCATCCACTTTTTCATTCTCGGTCCCTACACTCGCATCAATGGCGGCTACGTTATAATTTTTCCCGCAGGTTGCGCAAGGTATCTGCTGCGCGCCACATGATTTTCCTCAAGCTGCTCACTTCTGCGCCGATAACTCTTCTGGAGTTAAAAGTGCCTGTAAAAACAATAATGACCGATTACACACTCACCTTCGTTACGGAGAATCCCGTTATGCGATTGACCCTTCGCGCGCGTCTGACATCGATTGTTGGCCTGCTGTGCATTTTACTGATTGTTGCCGCCATCTGGGGAATCATCGGCCTGCGCGCCGCCGACCAACGGGCGCAAAACGCCTATCAGAATGAGCTGTTACCGCTGCAATATTCATCCCGCCTGTACCGCATGGTGCAGGAACAATCCGCGACCCTGTTCGATGCCCTGCGCTACTGGACCGACAGCAGCGAAGTGGAAAAACGTCTGGCGCGCATCGCGCAGTACGGCGAGCAGATAGCCAAAGACCGCCAAACCTGGCAGCAGCTGTCGTTTGATGCGCAAACCAAACCGCTTAGCCAGCAATTCATCACCCATCTCGATGGCTGGCAAACCGCGCTGAAAGATGCCGGTGAACTGCTGAAAGGTGGCAACCCGTCCGGCGCGCTGGTGGTGATTGAAACCCGCCTGCGCAGCGGCAGTCAGCTGCTGCAACAGGACATCGACCAGCTCGATGCGTTAATGCGTCAGCATGCGGAACTCACCTATAAACAGAGCAACAGCGATTACCAGTTAGCGCGTAACAGCCTGATTATCATTTTGCTGGTCGGGCTGAGCGTGGCGCTGGTGTTCGGCTGGCTGCTGATCCGCTCGATCAACCGTTCAATTGGTCAGGCACGCGAGCTGGCCGAATCAATTGCGGCCGGTGAACTGAACCATGATATCGGCAGCGTTTCGCGCGATGAGATGGGAGAACTGATGCAGTCGCTGCTGCGCATGGATGTGCGTCTGGCGGAGATCGTGCGTGAAGTGGGCGAAAGCGCCAGCGCGCTGAGTGATGCGGCGCGGCAGATGGCCGACGGCAACGATGATCTCTCTGAACGCACCCATTCGCAGGCCAGCTCGCTGGAGCAAACCGCTGCCAGCATGGAGCAGATGACCGCCACGGTGAAACACAATGCCGATAACGCTGCACAGGCCAACGAACTGGCTACCGACGTACGTCATCAGGCCGAACGTGGCAGCAGCGTGCTGCGTGATGCGGTTAGCGCGATGGAGGAGATCGAATCTTCCAGCAAGCGCATCGCGGATATCAACCGGGTGATCGATGAGATCGCCTTCCAGACCAACCTGCTGGCGCTCAACGCGGCAGTTGAAGCAGCACGCGCGGGCGAACAGGGGCGCGGCTTTGCCGTGGTGGCGTCCGAAGTGCGTCAGCTGGCGCAGCGATCCGCCGGGGCCGCCCACGAGATCAAAGCGTTGATTGATGCCAGCGTGGGCAAAGTGGAAGCCGGCAGTGCGCTGGTGCAGCGTTCCGGCGCGATGCTCAATGACATCAATCAGGGCGTGGCGCGCGTGGTGGATATTGTCGGGGAAATTGCCGTGGCCAGCCGCCAGCAATCCAGCGGCATTGAACAGGTCAACACCGCAGTGATTCAGATGGATGGCGCGACGCAGCAAAATGCCTCGCTGGTGCAGGAAGCCAGCGCCGCCAGCCAGACCGTCAGCGAACATGCCGGATTGCTGGTGGAGAAGATGGCCTTCTTCCGCCTGCAACAGCGCTAAGGAGCGAGATGATGCGTAAACTTCTCGCGCTATTGGCGGCGTTGCCGCTACTGAGCCACGCGGCGACCACGCTGAATATCGCCACCATCGCCAACGGCGATATGACCATCATGCAGCAGCTCGCCACGCGCTATGAGCAGGAACATCCTGACGTCAAACTGCAATGGCATGTGATGGACGATGGCGCGCTGCGTCAGGCGGTGCTGTCGGCGATGAACAGCGGCCAGGCGCAGTTCGATGTCATCACCGTCGGCACCTATGAAGCGCCGCTGTGGGGTGAAAAAGGCTGGCTGACGCCGCTCAATAAGCTGCCCGCCGATTACGACAGCGATGATCTCATCGCGCCAGTGCGCAAAGCGCTGTCGTTCCAGCAAACGCTCTACGCCCTGCCGTTCTACGGCGAAAGTAGCATGACCTACTACCGCAAAGATCTATTTGCGCAGAAAGGGTTAACCATGCCCGATAATCCCGACTGGACCGATATCAAAAACTTCGCCGCCAAACTGACTGACCCACAAAAAGGCATTTACGGTCTATGCCTGCGCGGCCAGCCTGGCTGGGGCGATAACGTGGCGTTCATGACCACCATGGCGAATGCCTATGGCGCGCAGTGGTTCGATGAAAACTGGCAGCCGACGCTCAACTCGCCAGAGTGGCGCGAGGCGCTGGGTGATTATCTGCAGGTGGTGAAGCAGGATGGACCACCGGATACGGTGAAAAACAGTTTCGGCCAGATTCTGCGCCTGACCGCGCAAGGCAAATGCGCCATGTGGATCGATAGCACCGTGGCGGCCGGTTTGCTGGTGAATCCGCAGATCTCATTAGTCGCCGATAAGCTGGCCTTTGCGCCTGCGCCGGGCGGTATTACGCGCAACGGCTCCAATTGGTTGTGGTCGTGGGCGCTGGCGGTACCGGCGAATACGCCGAATCGCGAGGCGGCGATTGCCTTTATTAGCTGGGCGACGTCAAAACAGTATATTCAGCAAGTGGCCGATACCGTCGGCTGGGGCGCGGTGCCGCCGGGCAGCCGCAATTCTACCTATCAGCAGGCGAGCTATCAGCGCCTGGCGCCGTATGCCGCGCAGGTGCGTGCGGCGATTGATTCGGCTACCGTCGAGCAGCCGACGCTCAATCCGGTGCCTTATCAGGGCGTGCAGTACGTGAGTATTCCCGGATTTGATCAGATGGGAAATGCCATCGGGCAGAACCTGGCGGATATGCTGAGCGGCAAACTGACGCTGGATGAGACGCTGGCGAAAAATCAGCAGGACGTGATACGGATTTATCAGCAGTTGCATTGATAGGCTGTGATCAAAGTTGCACATACCGTAGCGGCGCGGTTTATCGCGCAATAAATTGCGCCGCTACGATGCCCGTGTTCTGTAAGAACGGAAACTGACAAGGCCACATGCGCGCGTTACACTAGCGCGCAAGTTGATACGCAGGAACACCGAATGAAAACCCCAGAAGAGTATTACGCTCAGGCGCGCACGATGTTTTTCGCCGCCCACCCCGATTTCCAATCCGCACTGGATGAACTGACCGAAAGCGATGCCCGCCAGGCGAACCTGTCATTAGCGCAGTTACGCGACTGGCATGCAGAACGTATTTATGCCGCGTTTTTGCGTCAGAAGAAGCTGGACGGCATGCTGTTTTCCATTCAACTGGCGGAACCCGACAAAGCCGTCGCTGCGGATGCCATTGAAAAGTATCTGAAATCTCACGCAGAAGCCTTAGGCATGACGTGGGAAGAGTTCTGCATCAAAAACGAGTTGTAATCGGCCGCGCACTGAAACGGCATCAAAGATACATCGCCAACCACACAAAATGTTCAGGAAAAAGTTGTACAAGTTGAGAAAACTTGTATAACTTACTCATCACGACGTCAGTCGTAGATTGTCCTTGAACGAATGGTGCTGTTGCACCGCCTCTGGAAGTGTTGCTGGATTTCCACTTCCAGAGGTAATATTTTTTCTTACCCTTCCCGCTCAATCCCTTTTACTTCGATATAACTTGCCACCGCCAGCAGACGATTAACGTGGGTCAGCAGCAGATCAACATCGGACTGTAAAAACTCCTGCGATGCGCGCGAAGCGGTAACAATCGCCTCTTGCACCGTATCGGAAATGGTCAACGAGTTATTCTCTTTCGCCTGAATCAGCAGCGCCGCAATCAATAACGACTGCGCCTCAACCTGCGCCACCAGCTCTTTTGCTTCCACATCCATTTTTGCCATTTTCAATAAGATATCGATAACCAGTTGGCGCATATTTACCCCTGTTTTTATTTACAGTACTATATCGCACCCGATCCAATGAATGGAACGACCCTGATGTTTGTGGAGTTGATTTACGATAAGCGTAACGTGGCCGGATTACCGGGTGCACGCGAGATGATTTTGCAGGAGTTGGAAAAGCGTGTACAGCGCGTCTTTCCCGATATTGAGGTGCGCGTCAAACCAATGGAGCGTAACGCAATAGATACCGATATGAGTAAGAACGATAAAGCGACGATTGCGCGGATTGTTGAAGAGATGTTCGATGAGGCAGAAATGTGGCTGGTGGCCGATTAGGCCACCAGTACGATAAACGCTTAGCTTTCCTGCTCAGCATGGTTGATGGCGATTTCCAGATCCTGAATCGCCTCATCAATGTCATCCAGCAGCTTGCCCTGTTTGTTCAGCAAGGTATCGAAGCGTCCCGCGTATTCGGTGTCTTTATACTCACCCGCATCAAACGCCAGCCAGTGGGCAGATAGCGTCTCAGTGTTGGTCTGCGCGTAGTGGCGCATCTCTTTAAGCTGGGAGGTGACATCACGCAAGTATTCAGTTTTGGTTTTTACAGTTTCTGTATCACTCATGCTATCTTCCTTTTCGCTTAATAAGACGATTTAAATAACGCTTGAATGATTAAAGGTAGTGCAAAATATCGAAGCTGCCTTAGGAATAATCGGAAGTGACTAAAACCTGTTAGTAACAGGGGACATCCCGGTCCCCAATGCTGAGTCGTCAGGCATTACAGATACTTCCTCGCCAGATCAATCAGCTCATCCTTCGCTGCATCGCCCAGTTTGATCACGCCCTGCTCGACAAAGCTAAACGCTCTGACGAAATCCTTCACGCCTTCTGAGAACGCCTGAGTTCCGTCATGGCTCTCCGCCGTTGCGGCGGCTGGCGGCGCGTCGGCTGCAGCGGGAGCAGCGACTTCCGGTTCGCTGGGCGGCGCAACCTCGGCTGGCGCAGGCGTTACCGCCTCAGGCGCGGCAGTGGCCGCCACCTGCGCGGGTGCAGCGATTATCGCCTCGGGTGCCGCAACCGGTGGAACTTCAGCCGGTGCCGCTGCCGCTGCCGCTACCACTGTGGGCGCAACTTCAGGTGCTGCTTCTGCTATTACAGCAGGCGTCGCTTCAGGTGCTACGGTCGCCGTCGGTGCAGCAACGGGCGTGGCGACTTCGTTGGCGAAATCTTCCGCCGGTGACGATGCGATGGTGCTGGTTGGATTGATGACAGTTTGATCGCTCATAATGCTCTCCTTCTTACTAAATAAAGATCGCAGTCGGGCAAGAGTGGCTGCAATCCACGGGGTAATTCGCATAATGCCCTCCTTAACGCTTGGGTTGAGGTGGCGACTTATCTCCTTCTGCCGGTTTCCCTTTGTCAGCGGGATTGCTGACCGGGTGCTTCACGGTGCCATCGAGTTTGTTCTGCAGCGCCACCAGCTGGCTGGTAAGCTCCGCCACGCGCGCTTCACGTCGTTCCGATATGGTTCGATATTGCTGTCGAATCTCTTCAACACGCTGATTGGCGCTGTTACTGACGAAAAGGAATAGCACCGTCATCGCCACGCACATCAACGACAACATCAGCAAAAAGCCGCCGAAGAACAGTTGGCGCCGATGGTTTTTCACTACGTACTCACTGTTTATCTGTATCATCACGACTCTCCTCCAGAGTGGTAATCAGTTGGTTAACCTGGCTGCGAAACTTCTCGCTGTGCTCGGCTTCCGTGGTGGCCAGCAAAATGCTCAGGGCGTTTTTTATCAGCCGCAGATCGGTTTCCAGCGAAGAGATACGCCGCAGGTTTTTGTCATGTCGGATGCGCAATTCATCGTTTTCCTGGCGCATCAAGGCGTGACCTTCTTTGAGCAGCATCACCTGTTCTTTGTAACTGGTGATGATCTCCCCACCGGCACGATTGCTGGTGACGATAGCGGCGATACCCGCCATTAACGGTTTCCAGAACACAGCTGCTGCGCCGCCGCCGAGAAGCAACGCACCTACGCTGGTGACTAAACTACTTTCCATGCTTCACCTCTCACCCCTGGCAAGGGATGTGCCCCATAAGCACGCTGACCACCCTTGCCAGCTTCGCGGTCAACGCCTGAATTTAAGTTTACTTTAACTTATGAATTTAAGTATACTTAAGTCGTTCCTTCAGGAGATGTCAAGATGATGAAAAAAGAATCTTCCGGTGAGCGCATCCGGGCACGACGTAAAGCACTACAGTTGACGCAGCAGGCGCTGGCCAAAAGCATTGGTGTATCGCATGTGGCTGTATCGCAGTGGGAAAAAGAGGAAACCGTACCCCGTGGCGAGAATTTGCTGCGGCTCGCGCAGTGGCTGCAATGCACGGCGGCATGGATTATCGACGGGGATGGCGAAGTGTTTGCCACCCACGCCAAAGCCGCACCGGTTGCGGCGGTGCCATTGATTAGCCTGGCGCAAGCGTCAGCGTGGTTGAGCGAGGAACGGTTGTTGCTCAAACAGCAGGCTGCGCACTTTCTCTACAGCGAGAGTCAGTTGGGCGATGGCGCGCTGGCGGTCACGATAGACGATCAGGCGATGCAGCCCGATTACCGGCCCGGTGACAAAGTGATTTTTGATCCTGACGTTCAGCCGCAGCCGGGCGATGTGGTGCTGGCGCTGGTGGATGGCGTGGCACGAGTGCGCATTTATCGCCTGCAAACGCAACAGCAGGATGTGCAGATCTTCACATTGCGCGCGTTGAATGATGACTTTCCGCAGCTGCATTCGGCGGAATCGGCGCTAGAAATTATCGGCACGCTGATGGAGTTGCGACGTTACCGAAGCGGCTAGCCGCTTCGCTTAAGCTGTTATAATAAAAAAAGTTTAGCCTGATCGCGGGAAGCTATGGACAGACCCCGCGGTAAGGCTGCTAATCTAGCCGCAAAATAATAAATTATCCGGACAATCTCGATGCTCACCACAATTATTTACCGCAGCCATCTGCACGATCACGTGCCAATCAAAACGCTCGAAGATATGGTTGCTAAAGCCAATAGCAAAAATAAAAACTTCGACGTTACTGGCATCCTGCTGTTCGACGGCCTGCACTTCTTCCAGCTGCTGGAAGGACCGCGTGAGTCCGTTCAGGGCATATACAAGCGTATTTGTCAGGACGCACGCCACCATAATCTGGTGGAGTTAATGCACGACTTCGCGCCTGAACGCCGTTTTGGCAAAGTCGGCATGGAGCTGTTCGATCTGCGCGAGCATGACAAGGACACTGTGCTGCAAGCTGTGCTGGATAAAGGCACCTCGCGTTATCAGCTCACCTACAACGATCGCGCGCTGCAGTTTTTGCGTACCTTCGTGGTGGCGCGCGACAAAGAGAACTACTTCGAGATCCCGCCAGCCAATACCTGGGAATTTGTTCCGGATATTGAATGGCAGAACGATCTGGAGGGTATCGATCAGAGCCTGCAGGATTGCCGCTTTGCTTTTCAACCCATCATCGATCCCTTCGCTCGCCGCGTCACTTCGTTTGAAGCGCTGATCCGCACGCCAAACGGTGGCTCACCCGATGAGTATTTCTCCGCGTTTGGCGGCGAAGCGATTTATCACGCGGATATCAAATCGAAACGTCTGGCCTTTCGCGTGGCGAGCAAACTGGGGATTGGCGAGCATCGTCTGTCGATCAATCTGCTGCCGATGTCACTGGTGACGGTGCCAAACGCGGTGGAATTCCTGCTTACCGAGATCAACGCCAGCGGGCTGGTGCCGCAGCAGGTGATTGTCGAAGTGACCGAAAATGAGATCATTTCGCGCTCGGATGAATTTGCTGCCGAAGTGAGAAAGTTGAAAGCGGCGGGTATCAGCCTGGCGCTGGACGATTTTGGTGCCGGTTTTGCTGGCTTGTCGCTGTTATCGAAATTCCAGCCGGACAAAATCAAAATCGATCGCGAGCTGATCCGCGATGTGCACAAAAGCGGCCCGAAGCAGGCGATCATGCACGCCATCATTAAGTGCTGCGCATCGCTGGAGATTGCGGTGATTGCCGAAGGTGTCGAGCAAGCTGAAGAGTGGATGTGGCTGGAAGCCGCAGGCATTAGCCAGTTCCAGGGTTTCCTGTTTGCTTATCCGCTGCTGAATGGATTCCCGGCTGTGGCGTGGCCGGAGATTAAATAGTGTTGGTCGCCATGCATGGCGACCCCACCAATCAGTAATACGTTACCTCAATATTGCCATACTGCTTATCAATCACGTCGCCTGCCGCGTCAACGCTAATAATGTCGCAATAATAGGGAACGTCGTGTTTGTATTTGCAGACATTGCTGACGGTTTTAATTTGGTCATTTCGCTTCACCGTGGTGACCACGTCAGAGATCTTTTTCTTATCTTCTGCTCGCACCGCGGTAGCACGCGACACTTCCGTTCCGGCCTGGGTAATACTCAATACCGCCATTTCACCGGCGCTGTTATAAGCGAGGTGAAACGCGGCATCGGAGGCGGGCGATGAGATCTGCTCAACCAAACCCTGTTTGTTATAGGCAATATCCACGGTCATGGTCGGCGTGACTTTCTTCACCATGGCGCAGTTCTTATCCAGCGTCACCACCACGTCCTGACCGTTTTCACTGCCTTTTAATTGGTCGCCATCGCGCGTGACATCAATCACTTCGCCCTGTTTGCGCATCGATTTCACGTGCGTCGGACAGCCGTTGCGGTCGAAATCGACATTCACTTCGAAGATCTGCTGGCCGTCGGCGGTAAACAGCGTTTGATGGGTCGTTTTGACTTTGCCGGGCAGCGCTTCGAATTGATACAGATAGGCAAAGTTTTTCATTTGCGGGTAGTAAGTCGCGTCATCCTTGTCACATCCCGTGAGCAGGACAATAGCGATTAAAAACAGCTGGGTTTTCTTCACGTGAGAATCCTCTTCTCAAAATAAGGCAGCGCGTTTGGCGGTGTACTCACTGTGATGCAGCAACCTTCCCGCCTGATATAACACCATTACCGCGCTGGACTATACCCGAAAGAAATACCCGAAAGAAACTAAACCTGCATACTCATAATATCGGTATACGCCGACACCAGTTTGTTACGCACCTGCACGCCCATCTGCATGGAAATAGAGGATTTTTGCAGATCGACCATCACATCATTTAACTGGATGCCCGGTTTACCCATCTCGAAATCCTGCGCCTGAGCGCGAGCCGTTGTCTGGGTTTCGCTGATTTTGTCGAGTGCTGCTTTCATGGTGGCACTGAAATCGACCTGATTAGTGGACTCCGCTTGCTTACCGCTGGCCTGCAGAGACGTCATCTGCAGCTGCTGCAGCACACCCTCAATCGCCTGAATTGACATTGCCTGACCCCTAATGAAGAAGTGATTAAATTTTCACGATGAGAAAGTTAACACACTGTCAATAGGACAAAGGCGCTAAATGACCGCAAAAAACCCGGCTTATCCACCCATCGATGTCGCGGCTTTCAACAAATAATGCCTGCCATTAAGTGGAATTTAATTTTTCTCCTCTCCCGATTTTAGGGGAGAAGTCTTCAGGGAGTACGTTTTGTCACCACAACACCACACCCGATCAATAATGTCAGGCAGGAATCGGTCATGAATGCGAGTGCAGCCGCTACACAGGATACAGCTAAGAAAGGCTTCAATGACCTTCTCGCCCGCCTGCGCGCCAACCCGCGTATTCCCTTAATTATCGCTGCTGCTGCGGTTATCGCGGTGGTGTTTGCGTTGGTGCTGTGGGCAAAAGCGCCAGACTATCGCGTGCTTTATAACAACCTCTCCGATGAGGATGGTGGCGCGATCGTCACGCAGCTGACGCAAATGAACATCCCTTACCAGTTCGCCGATAACGGTGGAGCACTGATGGTGCCCGCCGATAAAGTGCATGAGCTGCGTCTGCGTCTGGCCCAACAAGGCTTGCCGAAAGGCGGCAACGTTGGCTTCGAACTGATGGACAAAGAGAAGTTCGGGATCAGCCAGTTCAGCGAGCAGATCAACTATCAACGTGCGCTGGAAGGTGAACTGTCGCGCACCATCGAAACGCTCGGTCCGGTGAAGAGCGTACGCGTGCATCTGGCAATGCCGAAACCGACCTTATTCGTGCGTGAGCAGAAAGCCCCTTCCGCCTCGGTGACGCTGAACCTGCAGCCAGGCCGCGCATTAGATGAAGGCCAGATTCAGGCCATTCAGCATATGGTTTCCAGCAGCGTGGCCGGTTTACCGCCGGGCAACGTTACCGTTGTCGATCAGGCCGGTCGTCTGTTGACCCGCTCTGACAGCGAAGGTCGCGACCTGAATGACGCGCAACTGAAATATGCGTCTGAAGTGGAAGCGCGCTTCCAGCAGCGTATCGAAGCGATCCTCAATCCGATTGTCGGTCAGGGCAATGTGCATGCGCAGGTGACGGCGCAGATCAACTTCGACCGCAGCGAGCAGACCGACGAGAAATACCAGCCGAACGCCAATCCTAACAACAGCGCGGTGCGTTCACGCCAGACCAGCAACTCCGAACAGAATGGCAGCCCGTATCCAGGCGGCGTGCCGGGTGCATTGTCGAATCAGCCTGCGCCAGCCAATACCGCGCCGGTGACCAATCCGCCAACGAATAACAACAATAATGCCAACGGCCAAAACGCCAACGCGCAAACCGCCAATGCGCAGAATAACGGCAGCACCACCAGTACCGCACAGCCTTCTGGTCCGAGCAGCTCAACGCGCAACGACACGGTGAACTACGAGCTGGACCGCACCATTCGTCATACCAAGCTGAACGTCGGCGATGTGCAGCGCCTGTCGGTTGCCGTAGTGGTGAACTACCGCGACGACGGAAAAGGCAAAGCGGTGGCGCTTAACGAGCAGCAGATCAAGCAGATTGAAGATTTAACCCGTGAAGCGATGGGCTATTCACAAACCCGTGGCGACAGCGTCAACGTGGTGAACTCTCAGTTCAACATGACCGAGCCAAGCGGTGGCGACCTGCCATTCTGGCAGCAGCAATCGTTCTTCGATCAGTTGATGACTGCCGGTCGCTGGCTGCTGGTGGCGTTGGTTGGCTTCATCCTCTATCGCAAGCTGGTACGTCCACAGCTGGTGCGTAAGAAAGAGCAGGAGAAGGCAGCGGCTGAAGCGCTGGCGGCACGCTCTGCGGCCATGGAAGAAGAAGAAGCCTTTAACGTTCAGCTCAGCAAAGACGAGCTGGATCAGGAGCGTAAATCTACTAACCGCATGAGCGCCGAGGTGATGAGCCAGCGTATCCGCGACATGTCTGAAAACGATCCGCGCGTCGTCGCGCTGGTTATCCGCGAATGGATGAGTAAAGAACTATGAGTCTGACCGGTACAGAAAAAAGCGCCATTCTGATGATGACCATCGGCGAAGAGCGCGCGGCGGAGGTGTTCAAACACCTTAACCAGCGTGAAGTTCAGCACCTGAGTGGTGCCATGGCCAACATGCGCCAGGTTTCACACAAACAGCTGACCGAAGTGCTGCGCGAGTTCGAAGCCGATGCCGAACAGTTTGCGGCGCTGAGCCTCAACTCCAACGATTATCTGCGTTCGGTGCTGATCAAAGCGTTGGGCGAGGAGCGAGCGTCAAGTCTGCTGGAAGATATTCTCGAGAAAAACGAGACCACCAGCGGCATGGAAACGCTCAACTTCATGGAGCCACAGGCGGCGGCCGACCTTATTCGCGACGAGCATCCGCAGATTATCGCCACCATCCTTGTCCACCTCAAACGTGGCCAGGCGGCGGATATTCTGGCGCTGTTCGACGAGCGTCTGCGTCACGATGTGATGCTGCGTATCGCCACCTTCGGCGGTGTCCAGCCGGCGGCGCTGGCGGAGTTGACCGAAGTACTGAATGGCCTGCTCGACGGCACCAACCTCAAGCGCGCGAAGATGGGCGGCGTGAGAACCGCAGCAGAAATTATCAACCTGATGAAAACCCAGCAGGAAGAAGCGGTTATCGAAGCAGTACGCGACTTCGATGGCGAGCTGGCACAGAAGATCATCGACGAGATGTTCCTGTTCGAAAACCTGGTGGAAGTGGACGACCGCAGCATCCAGCGTCTGTTGCAGGAAGTGGAATCCGAACAGTTGCTGGTGGCATTGAAAGGTGCCGAACAGCCGCTGCGCGAGAAGTTCCTCAAAAACATGTCTGCCCGTGCGGCCGATATTCTGCGCGACGATCTGGCCAACCGTGGTCCGGTACGTATGTCGGCGGTGGAGAACGAGCAGAAGGCCATTCTTCTGGTGGTGCGCCGCTTAGCAGAATCCGGCGAGATGGTGATTGGTGGTGGCGAGGAAACCTATGTCTGATGCCTTTTCCGCCCGCGCGTGGCAGCGCTGGCAGCCTGATGATTTAGGCAGCCCGTTCGGTGCCGAACCGGAACCTCAGTTAGATGAACCGGAGATCGATGTCGAACTGAGCGCCGAAGCGGAACAGCAGCAACAGCTGGAACGCATGCAGCAGCAGATGCGCAAAGATGCGCAGACGCAAGGCTACAGCGAAGGCTATCAGAAAGGTTTCGCCGAAGCGCAACAGAACGGTTACGACGCCGGTTTCCAGCAAGGCTTAGCCGATGCGCAGCAGCAGCAAGCGCCGCTGCAGGCACGCATGCAGCAGCTGGTGACCGAGTTCCATCACACGCTCGAAGCGCTCGACAGCGTGATCGCTTCACGTCTGATGCAGCTGGCGCTGGAAGCCGCGCGCACGGTGATTGGCCAGGCCACGCAGGTGGACGGCACCGCCCTGCTGCGTCAAATCCAGCAGCTGATTCAGCAGGAACCGATGTTCAGCGGCAAACCGCAGCTGCGCGTCCATCCGGACGATCTGCAACGCATCGAGCAGACGCTGGGGCCAACGCTCGATCTGCACGGCTGGCGCTTGCTGGCCGACAGCACGCTGCATCCTGGCGGCTGTAAGCTTAGCGCCGAAGATGGCGACCTTGATGCGAGCGTGGCAACGCGCTGGCAGGAGCTGTGCCGCCTGGCCGCTCCGGGGACACTGTAATGACCTCCTCACGCCTTTCACGCTGGCTCGGCGCGCTCGACGCCTTCGAAGAACGCATTTCACAGGTACAAACCGTGCGTCGTTACGGTCGCCTGACGCGCGCCACCGGCTTAGTGCTGGAAGCCACCGGCCTGCAGCTGCCGCTCGGTGCTACCTGCATTATTGAACGTACCGATGGCAGCAAGATCACTGAAGTTGAAAGTGAAGTGGTCGGCTTCAACGGCCAGAAACTGCTGATGATGCCGCTGGAAGAAGTCGACGGTATTTTGCCGGGCGCACGCGTTTATGCGCGCGTCAGTGGCGACAGCGGCCACAGCGGCAAACAGATGCTGCTGGGCCCGGAGTTATTGGGTCGCGTACTGGACGGCAGCGGCAAACCCCTCGACGGTTTACCCGCGCCGGAAACCGGCTATCGCGCCCCGCTGATCACCGCGCCGTTCAACCCGCTGCAACGTACGCCGATTGAAGATGTGCTGGATACCGGCGTGCGTGCCATCAACGCCCTGCTCACCGTGGGTCGCGGTCAACGTATGGGCCTGTTCGCCGGTTCCGGCGTCGGTAAAAGCGTGCTGCTCGGCATGATGGCGCGTTACACCAAAGCCGACGTGATCGTGGTGGGGTTGATTGGTGAACGTGGTCGTGAAGTTAAAGAGTTCATTGAAAATATTCTCGGTGCCGAAGGCCGTGCGCGTTCGGTGGTGATCGCCGCGCCGGCGGACGTCTCGCCGCTGCTGCGTATGCAGGGTGCCGCCTATGCCACGCGTATCGCTGAAGATTTCCGCGATCGCGGCCAGCATGTGCTGCTGATTATGGATTCCCTCACCCGCTACGCCATGGCGCAACGTGAAATCGCACTGGCCATCGGTGAGCCGCCGGCGACCAAAGGTTATCCGCCTTCGGTGTTCGCCAAATTGCCCGCGCTGGTGGAACGCGCCGGTAACGGTACGCACGGCGGCGGTTCAATCACCGCCTTTTATACCGTGTTAACCGAAGGCGACGATCAGCAAGACCCGATTGCCGACTCGGCGCGTGCCATTCTCGACGGCCACATCGTGCTGTCGCGTCGTCTGGCGGAAGCTGGCCACTATCCGGCAATTGATATTGAAGCGTCAATCAGCCGCGCCATGACCTCATTAATTGATGAGACACACTACGCGCGCGTGCGTCAGTTCAAACAGTTGCTCTCCAGCTTCCAGCGTAACCGCGATCTGGTGAGTGTGGGTGCGTATGCCGCAGGCAGCGATCCGATGCTGGACCGCGCCATCAAGCTCTATCCCGAGATGGAAGCCTTCCTGCATCAGGGCATTTTCGAACGCAGCGATTACGACGATGCCTGTTTGCATCTGCAGGCGATGTTCGGTTAACGCCAAACGAGGTTAAGTGATGAAAACGGCCAGTGCGATCAACAAGCTACGCGATATGGCGGAGCAGGAACTGGAGAGTGCGGTGATTCACCTTGGCGATATGCGCCGGGGTGTGCAGCAGGCCGACGAACAACTCAGCATGCTGCTGGATTATCAGGATGAGTATCGCAACAAGCTCAATCAGGATATGTCCGGCGGCATCGCCAGCACGCGCTGGACCAATTATCACCAGTTTATTCAGACGCTGGAAAAAGCCATCGAACAGCATCGCCAACAGCTTTCCCAGTGGAATCAGCGCCTCGACAGCGCGCTGAGCAACTGGCGTGAAAAGCATAAGCGGCTCAATGCTTATCAAACGCTGATTACGCGCGCTGAGGAAAACGCATTACGACAAGAAAACCGTCTCGATCAGAAACGGATGGATGAATTTGCCCAACGGGCCGCATTGAGGAAAGGCGAATGATTACGCTGCCAACAGTTGCTACGCAAACCTCGGTTTTGGGAGACGCTGACACTTCAGTTTCATCAGATGTTTTGCAGGGCGCGGAGTCGCTGCCGCAGGGATTTATTACTGAACTCGGCAACCGCTTGCTGACGCTGGTAAAGCAACAAGCTGTTAACACGCAATCGACTGATCTGACAGCAGAAGTTGATGAAAAAGACGTCAGTAAGGCTTCGCTAAGCGCGTTATTACAGGCGCTGGAGAAACCCGATGCGTTAAACGCACTTTTACAGCCGGAAAACACTAAAGCCACGCTGAAATCAGCCGATGATAAAGACAAGAGTGAGGCAAGTTCGTTAACTGCCAGCGACTTACAGAATGTGCAGGCGTTATTCGCCATGTTGCCGGTGGCGGTAGAGAACCGCACCAGCCCAACCACCGTAAGTAGTAGCGCAGGCGAAGTGAAAACCGACACTCGCGCTTCGCTTAATACCGCACTGTTAAGGGGTTCCCTGGACGGTGCAGTAAAAGAAGAGCACGCGCAGCCGGATGGCGCACAGAAGAAATCCAGCGATGCTGTAACGCTCTTAACGCAAACGGCCAGCAGCACGCAGAGCAGCAGCGTCAGCACCACCGCCAGTAACAGCAGCGGGTTGACGCTGGATGAGAGTTTTAAGCAGGTGATGAATGCGCTGAGTAAGCCGGAAGCGCGCAGCGCCGCGCAGAGCAGTGATGACCCGGTGACGCCATTTACCAGCGCACCGCTCAGCGCCACCAGCTCGCTGGTAAGCAGCACCGCCTCGACCAGCACCACGCCGTCGACGCCCATGCTGAATGCGCAGCTCGGCAGCAGCGAGTGGCAGCAGGCGCTGAGTCAGCAGATTGTGATGTTTAGCCGCAACGGGCAGCAGAACGCCGAGTTGCGTCTACATCCGCAGGATCTGGGCGCTATCCAGATCAGCCTGACCCTTGATAAGGATCAGGCACAGTTAAATATGGTTTCCAGCCACAGCCAAGTGAGGGCCGCGCTGGAAGCGGCTCTTCCTCAGCTGCGTAGCGCGCTGGCGGAGAGCGGAATAAACCTGGGACAGAGTAACGTCAGCAGCGACGCCTTCGCACAGGGCCAGAGTTATCAGGGCCAGCAGGAAGGACGTCGTGACGGACAGCACGGCAGCTTTACCCTCTCCCAGGACAGTGACAACGAGATAACGCCTATTGCCGTCCCGGCAGCCCTTCAAGCGCGCGCGGCCGGTAACGGCGCTGTCGATATCTTTGCCTGATAGCCGCTAAACGCTGAAGGTAAGCGTAAAACCCGCGTCTTTTCTTCCCATTGTTTGACTTAAGACGCGGGATAATCTGTCCAGGTAAGCCGAGAGGCTTGCCCATAATTCACAGGAAGTAACTGCAAGATGTCTGATAACGCGAAAGCTAAAGGCCGCAAACGTTCACTACTACTACCGGTGTTACTGATTGTAACGCTGGCCGCTTGCAGCGTGGCAGGCTATGCAGTCTGGCGAATGATGAATAAACACGAAGGCAGCCAACCGGACGCGGCGAAAGTCGAGCCACCGGCTGCTCCCGTATTTTTTGCAATGGATACGTTTACAGTAAACCTGGTCAATCCTGACAACGATCCCGACCGTGTGCTGTACGTGGGTTTCACCCTGCGTCTGCCCGATGAGGATACCCGTCGTCGGTTGAACGATTACCTGCCGGAAGTGCGCAGCCGTCTGCTGTTACTGCTTTCGCGTCAAAGCGCGACGGCTCTGGCTACAGAGCAAGGCAAACAGGCCCTGGTTGAGCAGATCAAACAGGTGCTGGCGCCGCCGCTGGTAAAAGGTCAACCGGCTCAGGTTGTCAATGACGTGCTGTTTACCGCCTTCATTTTGAGGTGATTTAATGGGCGATAGCATTCTCTCCCAGGCTGAGATTGACGCGCTGCTTAATGGCGACAGTGACAGTGCGGAAGTAGAGAACAGTTCCAAAGGGACCGATGGCGATATCCGTCCCTATGATCCCAATACTCAGCGCCGCGTCGTACGTGAGCGTCTGCAGGCGCTGGAGATCATCAACGAGCGCTTTGCCCGTCATTTCCGTATGGCGCTGTTTAACCTGCTGCGCCGTAGCCCCGATATTAGTGTGGGTGCGATCAAGATTCAGCCGTACCACGAGTTCGCCCGCAACCTGCCGGTGCCAACCAACCTGAACCTGATTCACCTGAAGCCGCTGCGCGGCACGGCGCTGGTGGTGTTTTCACCGAGCCTGGTTTTTATTGCTGTCGATAACCTGTTTGGCGGCGACGGTCGTTTCCCGACCAAAGTTGAAGGACGTGAATTTACCCATACCGAACAGCGCGTGATTCGCCGCATGTTGAAATTGGCGCTGGATGGCTACAGCGACGCATGGAAAGCGATTTATCCGCTGGAAGTGGAGTATGTACGTTCCGAGATGCAGGTGAAGTTCACCAACATCACCACTTCACCGAATGACATCGTGGTGAACACGCCGTTCCAGGTAGAGATTGGAAACCTGGTCGGTGAATTCAATATCTGTATTCCGTTTTCGATGATTGAGCCGCTGCGCGAGCTGCTGGTCAATCCCCCACTGGAAAACTCACGCCGGGAAGATAATCACTGGCGCGACAATCTGGTGAAACAGGTGCAGCACTCGGAGCTGGAGCTGATTGCCCATTTCGCCGAAACATCGCTGCGCCTGTCACGTATTTTGCAGCTGAAACCCGGTGACGTCCTGCCCATTGAGAAGCCGGACCGCATCATCGCTCACGTCGATAGCGTGCCGGTGCTGACCAGCCAATACGGCACCATCAATGGCCAGTACGCGCTGCGTGTAGAACATTTGATTAACCCGATTTTGAATTCGCTGAACGAGGAACAGCCCGATGAGTGACAGCAAGAAACCGTCCGACGACGACATCTCCGCGGACGATCTGTGGGCTGCAGCTATGAACGAACAAACCACCACCAGCGCGCCAGATCCAACTGAAAATGTGTTCAAATCGCTGGAAAATCCTGGCATCAGCGGCTCGCTGCAGGATATCGATCTGATCATGGATATCCCGGTCAAACTGACCGTGGAACTGGGTCGCACCAAGATGACCATCAAAGAGCTGCTGCGCTTGACGCAGGGTTCGGTGGTGGCGCTGGATGGGCTGGCCGGGGAACCGCTGGATATTCTGATCAACGGTTATCTGATCGCGCAGGGTGAAGTGGTAGTGGTGAACGACAAATATGGCGTGCGCATCACCGACATCATTACCCCGTCTGAACGTATGCGTCGTCTGAGCCGTTAAGCATGTTAAAACACACGCAAGCCGAACAACCGGTACCCAGCCAGCCGGTGGTCTCAACCGGTTCGGTGATTGGCCAGGTCAGCAGCGTGCTGGCAGTAATTGTTCTGCTGATTCTCGGCTGCGGCTGGCTGGCCAAACGCCTTGGCTTTGCACCGAAAACGGTGACCGGCCAGGCGCTGAAAGTCAGCGCGACGGTGCAGGTTGGCCAGCGTGAGCGTGTGGTCATTGTCGATACCGCCGATGCGCGTCTGGTGTTGGGCGTGACCGCCCAGCAGATCACCCATCTGCATTCGTTACCGCCGCTGCCGCCGGAAGAACGGGCAAATCAAAGCGCTGCGCCACAGGATTTTCGTCAGCTGTTCCAGAACCTGGTTAAACGTCCCGGAAAACCACAATGATGCGTCGATTACTTCCTCTTCTGCCGCTGCTGTTGCTGGCACCGGTTGCCCATGCGCAGCTGCCAGGTTTAATCAGCCAGCCGCTGGCGAACGGTGGCCAGAGCTGGTCGCTGCCGGTACAGACGCTGGTGTTCATCACCTCGCTGACCTTTATTCCGGCGGTGCTGCTGATGATGACCAGCTTCACGCGCATCATTATTGTGTTTGGTTTGCTGCGTAACGCCCTCGGCACGCCGTCGGCGCCGCCAAACCAGGTGCTGCTCGGCCTCGCGCTGTTTCTGACCTTCTTTATCATGGCGCCGACTTTCGACAAGATTTACTCCGACGCCTATGTGCCGTTCAGTCAGGACAAAATCAGCATGGCGGACGCGATTGATAAAGGTGCCCAGCCGCTGCGTGAATTTATGCTGCGTCAAACGCGCGAAGCCGATTTAGCGCTGTTTGCCCGTCTGGCTAACACCGCACCGATTCAGGGTCCGGAAGCGGTTCCGATGCGTATTCTGCTGCCGGCGTATGTCACCAGCGAACTGAAAACCGCCTTCCAGATTGGTTTTACCGTGTTTATCCCGTTCCTAATCATCGATCTGGTGGTCGCCAGCGTACTGATGGCGCTGGGGATGATGATGGTGCCGCCGGCGACCATTTCCCTGCCGTTCAAGCTGATGCTGTTCGTGCTGGTGGATGGCTGGCAGCTGCTGGTGGGTTCACTGGCGCAAAGTTTCTATTCTTGAGTGGCGTTCGCCCTCACCTTTCTTTCTCGAGGAGTGCAGCATGACACCTGAATCAGTGATGGTTATGGGCCAGGAAGCAATGCGTGTCGCCCTGCTGATGGCCGCGCCGATGTTGCTGGTGGCGTTGATCAGCGGGTTGATCATCAGCGTGCTGCAAGCCGCGACCCAGATTAACGAACAAACGCTCTCCTTTATCCCCAAGATTCTGGCCGTCGCCGCTACGGCGGTAATCGCTGGTCCGTGGATGCTTAATCTGATGCTGGATTACATTCGCACGCTGTTTAGCAATCTGCCGTACATTATTGGCTAATGATTAACCTCGACAGCAGCCAGCTGATTCATTGGGTCGCACAATTCTTTTGGCCGATGGTGCGTATGCTGGCGCTGTTCGCCAGCGCGCCGGTGCTGAGCGAAAAATCGATTCCCAAACGCGTCAAGATTGGCCTCGCGGTATTGACCACCTGGATCATCCTGCCGGTGCTACCGCCGGTGGAGGCGACCCTGTTTACACCCGCGGGATTTTGGTTGCTACTGCAACAGCTGCTGATTGGCGTGAGCATCGGCCTGACCATGCAGTTCGCCTTTGCGGCGGTGCGCATGGCGGGGGAAGTGATTGGTTTGCAGATGGGATTGTCCTTCGCCACCTTCTTCGATCCGGGCAGCCGCCTGAACATGCCGGTGCTGGCTCGTTTTCTCGATATGCTGGCCATGCTGCTGTTTCTTACCTTCAACGGACATCTGTGGCTGATTTCACTGCTGGTGGACAGTTTTCATACGTTGCCAATCAGCGATCAGCCGCTCAACGCCAATGCTTTTATGGCGTTGGTAAAATCCGCGGGATTAATTTTCCTTAATGGCATGATGTTAGCGCTGCCCTTAATAGTTCTGCTCCTCACGCTAAACATGGCACTAGGTTTGTTAAACCGTGTTTCACCACAACTCTCTATTTTCGCGGTTGGCTTCCCGATTACCTTAACGGTGGGCATCCTCAGCGTAGGGTTGATGATGCCGCTGCTTGCTCCCTTCTGCGAACATCTGTTTAGCGAAGTCTTTGATTTACTCGCCCAGTTTGTGTCAGAACTTTCCCGCGCCCGTTGATTAACTATTCTGTAGACGCCCTTAAGTAATAGTTAAGCATTCAAAATCTGTTAGTGCATTTTCTGAACCATATTTCTCAGAAATCAACTGAGGAAATTCTGATAAGTGCGCATTTTTGGTGAAAATTATTCTTATTAAACCGCGCTTCGCGTATTTTAGTCAGACGATTCCTAAGGGGCTAAACCTGCTGAATCGGTTGATTAAATGCTCAAAGGGCTGTTTTTAAACAAAAAAAATTTCACAGCGATTTTTCTTGTCTAAATCCCTTTTTTCCGGCATTGTCAACGCTCGCTGAAGCGTCATACTTTCGCCACACAAATGTTTTTAAGATTTGTCCTATCAGATTTGTCTGTGATCTGCGCGATAGTGACAGGGCTCTCAAAACAGAGCGAATAAAACACTTAATGCAAATCCTTAGCCATTCCCACTATGGCTGAGATGAGAGTGACGTGGATGTACTATAAAAAAAACTTCGCAGCACGGTTCAGGGAAGAGTCATGATGGCGCATGGACAACTATCGCCAATCTGCTGAGCAGAATAAAAAAGTGTCTTTGGAAATTTCTCTCGTACCGCAAACGCGTATTCATCGTTGATTTAAACGGATAACAAATTGGTGAGGGTCGCTATAATGCCAACGATTATTATGGATTCATGTAATTACACACGCCTGGGTTTGTCTGACTATATGTCTGCGAAAGGAGTTAAAAAGAAAAATATTACTCCTGTCTCGGATATCGACCAATTGCAACAAAGATGTGAGCAAATTAAGCCGGGCGTTGTGTTTATCAACGAAGAGTGCTTTATTCACGAATCTGATTCCAGCGATCGTATTCGTGCTATTATCATGCAGCATCCTGATACCTTATTCTTTATTTTCATGGCGATCTCGAATATCCATTTTGAGGAATACCTCTACGTTCGTAAGAACCTGATTATTACATCAAAATCGATAAAAACTTCGACGTTGGATTCGTTATTAGGCACCTATTTGCAAAAGAAACTCAACGCTTCGCCGCGTATTTCTGCCGGGCTCGACGTGCATCCACTGACATTAAGTCAGACTGAATCAAATATGCTGAAAATGTGGATGTCAGGTCATGATACCATTCAGATATCTGAGAACATGCAAATTAAAGCCAAAACCGTATCGTCACATAAAGGTAATATTAAACGTAAAATTAAAACCCATAATAAGCAGGTTATTTATCATGTCGTCCGTTTGACTGATAATGTCACCTCAGGGATTTATGTTAACGTGCGATAATTACCCACAGTGAATAAAAGGGCTGATCATCTGATTGGCCCTTTTCACGTTTTGAGAGTTTGATCCCACTTTCCTGCCTAATCCTTTCTCCCTGCCTGCCGATGCTTATTCTCATAACACCTACCTACATGAGAGCAAGGATATGAAAACAGCATCGATTGATGAGCAATATAAGCTCAGCATCTGGCAGAACCTGCGCCTGATGCCTTTGTTCAGTATGATCTTTGGTGGCATTCTGCTGCTTTTTGCCCTGTGCATTGGACTCGCCAGCTACTTTTTGATTCAGAGTAATAATTCCCTAAACGATGCCACCGAAGAAATTCAAATTCGTATGGGCATCTCTAACAGTTCTAACCATCTGCGTACTGCGCGACTCAATGTGCTGCAATCCGGTGCCGCCGCGCGTATTGGTGAAATGGATGGTTATCGTGCCGATTTAGCGCGCACCGAGACGCGTATTAAACAAGCGCGCGAAGGTTTTAAACTCTATATGGATCGCAAGGCGAAAACGCCGGCGGATATTGCCCTCGATGAACCGCTGACCGCCAGCTTCAATGCCTATATTGATAAAGGTCTCAAACCGATGATTGAATCGGCCAAACAGGGCAGCTTCGAAGGCATTGTGGCGCAGGAAACTGACGTCACGCGCAAACTGGATGATGCCTACAACGCCGTGCTGCTGAAGGCGATTAAAATCCGTACTGACCGCGCTGAAGCGATTAATGCCGAAGCCGCGCATCAATCACGCATTGGCTTTATTGCTATGGCGGTGGCGTTTGCTGCCGCCTTGCTGCTGGTGCTGCTGACCTTCGTGTTCCTGCGTCGCGTGGTGATCACCCCGCTACGTCAGTCCGTTGATCGCATCGAGCGTATCGCGCAAGGCGATCTCACCGCGCCGGAACAAGCCTATGGCCGCAGCGAGATTGGTAGCTTGCTGCATAACCTGCAGCTAATGCAGGCCTCGCTGGTGCGTACCGTTGGTACGGTGCGAGAAGGCGCGGTGGCGATTTATCAGGGTTCCAGCGAGATTTCCGCCGGTAACACCGATCTCTCATCGCGTACTGAAGAGCAGGCCTCCGCGCTGGAACAAACCGCCGCCAGCATGGAGCAGCTCACCGCCACGGTGAAACAGAACGCCGAGAACGCCCATCACGCCAGCCAGCTGGCCGCCGATGCCTCAGGCAAAGCGCGCAGCGGTGGCGATCTGGTGAGCGGCGTGGTGCAAACCATGAACAACATCTCTGGCAGCTCGAAGAAGATTGCCGAGATCACCAACGTCATCAACAGCATCGCTTTCCAGACCAATATTCTGGCGCTGAATGCCGCGGTGGAAGCGGCGCGTGCCGGTGAGCAAGGCCGTGGCTTTGCCGTGGTGGCCAGCGAAGTGCGTAACCTGGCGCAACGCAGTGCGCAGGCGGCGAAAGAGATTGAAACGCTGATTGCTGAATCGGTGGGTTTGATCACCAACGGTTCACGCCAGGTCGGTGAAGCCGGTAATACCATGGGCGAGATTGTTGAAGCGGTGCGGCGCGTGACGGACATTATGGCGGAGATTGCCGCCGCGTCGGATGAGCAGAGCCGTGGCATCCAGCAGGTGAGCCTGGCGGTGACCGAGATGGATAACGTGACGCAGCAGAACGCCTCGCTGGTTGAGGAAGCCTCTTCGGCAGCGGCTTCGCTGGAAGATCAGGCCGGCAGATTGACGCAAGCGGTGGCGGTGTTCCGTTTGAATGACGCGCCGGTGGCGCACGTGGCTAAAGCGGCGCAGTCTGCGTTGCGTACGCCAAATCTGGCGCCACGTCCTGCATTGGCGACGTCAGGGAATGATAACTGGGAGACGTTTTGATTTGAGGTAGTGCGCGTTGTCCCTCACCCGGCCCTCTCCCACATATTGGCAAAGGAGTGGATGGTGCGCCGATCTTTCCCCTCTCCCGCTTGCGGGAGAGGGTTAAGGTGAGGGAAAAATCAATCAAGCCTCTTCATACGGCTCCACAAAAACCCCTTTAGCATGATCGCTTTCATTAAAGAACCAAATCCCCAGCGGGTAATCTTCTAACGCCACCAGATACATGATGCCTTCATTGAATGCTTCCACTGCCAGCACCGTACCCACACGGCGCGGGCCGCCGTCGGTTTTAACCGTAACGCGATCGTTCACCTTCATTGATTACTCTCCACAAATTGTCCTGCGACACAGTTTAACGGAAGATAATCAACACTGCCTGATCGCGATCAGCGTCGGGCGATAACCCACACCGCATGTATGATGCCCGGAATGTAGCCGCACAGCGTCAGCAGAATGTTGAGCCAGAAAGCCCCACCAAAACCGACTTGCAAGAATACGCCCAGTGGTGGAACCAAAATGGCGATGACAATACGTAAAAAGTCCATATTCACTCCCTGATATCACTTAACAATCAATCGCTAAGCATAGTCGCTGTTACGCACTGTGCACTTAAAGGCAGGTAAAACTCTGTCAAGATGCGCTTTTTCGCTTTCTTAACGTTTCGCAGAGAGACTTTTGACGCAGGCTGCTCGTACACTTCTCAGTACTGCACCAACCCCAAAGGCGCAGTCAACCTAAAAGTAACAAGGATTTTTGCCCGCGCAGCGCGGGCTTTTTTTTGCCTGCCATTTGCCCTCCGCGCCCTCTTTTCACCAACGACTATACTGGTATAGATCCGATTGCCTCCGGGAGGCCGCCATGACCACTGCAAAAGAGTACAGCGAGAGAGTTCAGCGCGAAGTGAATGTCGATGTTGATGCGTTGCTGGAAGCGATTCAGAAGAGAACGTCGGGCGAGGTAAAAGAGTTTATGGAAGCCGAAGACGCGCATCGCGTTACGGTAAATGGCGCAGCCTATGACTCTTACTCCGAGCTAGCGAAAGCTTTCGAACTCGACATTCGCGACTTCGCCAGCAGCGAAGTTAACCGCTGAAATCGATTTCAAAAAAATACCCGGCGGGATGGCCGGGTAAAGTAAATCAGTAAGTTCGTTACACCAGGGAATTCTTAACACCCTGTCAGATTACGCCTTAGTCTGATTAAGACAAGACTCATCCCTGCATGTAAATCGAACAATTTTGTATAAGCATTCATGTGAATCGTCCTACGCGCCGCGTCACTGCTGGTTTCAGCTGTGCACGAAATGTGCATCGCGCCTCCCGCCACGTTTGCCATTTAAGAATTATCCTGGATGTCGCTGGCCGGGTCGCGGAAAAAAGTGTGATCGCGATTCCGCTATTATACTGATTACTCTTCGCTTTACGGATGCCACTGGCGTAAGGAGTGTGATGATGCTGAGTCTTAACTCTTCCCTGATGATCATTACCGATCTCGATGGCTCATTGCTGGATCATCATGACTATAACTGGGATGCGGCCAGTGAATGGCTGGCGCGTCTGAAACAACATCAGATTCCGCTGGTGATTTGTTCCAGCAAAACGGCGGCCGAGATTATTCCGCTACAAAAGAAGTTAGGCATTGTCGGTGCACCCTTTATTGCTGAAAACGGTGCGCGCGTGGTATTGGGCGGTGAACATACACCGCCGATCGAAACCAGCGCCAGCTATCATGCGCTGTGCCAGACGCTGCAGGCGTTGCAGGCACGATTTCGCTTCAACGGCTTTCATGAATTTAGTGATGCCGAAGTCGCACGTTTTACCGGTTTAACCCTTGCCGAAGCCAGCCAAAGCCGCCTGCGCGAAGCGTCGGAAGTGGTGTTGTGGCGCGATGACGAACAGCGTCTACCGGAATTCCGCGCGGCGCTGGCCGAACACAATCTGGCATTAACTCAGGGCGGGCGTTTCTGGCATGTGATGCCCGCCGGCGCCGGCAAAGGTATCGCGCTGGCAGACATTCAGCAGCATCTCGCCGCGCAGGAAGGAGAAGCGCGCACCACACTCGGCTTGGGCGATGGTCCCAACGATGTGCCGATGCTGGAGCGCGTTGATTATGCCGTGGTGATAAAAGGCTTCAGTAAAACGCCGGTGGCGTTGCAACGCACCGATACTGAGAACGTTTACCACACCGCGCACGTCGGTCCGCAGGGCTGGCGTGAAGGTCTGGACTATTTTCTTGCGCCGAATGAGTAACGGCCTTTAACCAAAAGGATGAGACGATGAGTGATTTTTACCAGAATGGTGTCATTACTAATTTCCATAATCTCACCCACCGCAGCGTCGAATCGCTGGAAAAAGAGATGGTGCGCTTCTCACGCAAACGCAAAATGGGGCTGATATTGCCGTCGCTGTTCTCGGAACTGGAAGGCCCGGCGCTGGATAATATCGTTAACGAACTGGCGAAGGTACCTTACCTGGAGGAGATTGTGATTGGCCTCGACCGCGCCGATCGCGACCAGTTTCTGTTTGCGCGTGAGTTCTTCTCCCGCCTGCCGCAGCGCCATCGCATTTTATGGAATGACGGGCCGCGCCTGAAAGCGCTGGATGCCGAACTGGATAAAGAGGGTTTATCGCCGAGCCAACCCGGCAAAGGGCGTAATGTGTGGTTCTGTACTGGCTACACGCTGGCTTCCGACCGCACTCAGTGCGTGGCGCTGCACGACTGCGATATCGTCACCTATGAACGCGGCATGCTGGCGCGTTTGCTCTATCCGCTGGCCAATCCGTCGTTTCAGTATGAGTTCTGCAAAGGTTTCTACGCGCGCGTCGCCGACGGCAAGCTGAATGGCCGCGTTGGGCGTTTGCTGGTCGGTCCGCTGCTGCGCTCCTTGCAGAAAGTCTACGGTCACTCGGAATATCTCGATTACCTCACCAGCTTCCGCTATCCGCTCTCTGGCGAGTTTGCCATGCGCACGCATGTGCTCAACGGCATCAAGATTCCCGGCGATTGGGGATTAGAGATTGGCGTGCTGTCGGAGATTTATCGTAACTACACCACGCGTCAGACCTGCCAGGTTGAGATCGCCGATAACTACGACCACAAGCATCAGCCGCTGGCCGAAGATGATGGTACCGGCGGATTGAAACGCATGAGCAATGACATCGTTCAGTCGCTGCTGCGTAAGCTGGCCACCATGGGCGTGCCGCTCACCAGCGATTCGTTCCGGGTGTTGAAAGCCACTTACTACCGTAATGCGCTGGACATGATGGAGATCTACAACCACGAAGCCACCATGAACGGCCTCAAGTTTGATCAGCACATTGAGGAAGCGGCGGTAGAAATGTTCACTCAGGCGATTCTCGATGCCGGACAAGCCTTTATTGAGCGTCCGAATGAGAAACCCTTTATTCCCAGCTGGAGCCGCGTGCAATCTGCTTTTCCGGATATTCTGCAGCGTATTTATCAGGCGGTGGAAGAGGATAACGACGGCAAGGTGTAATGCAGGGTTGAACCACATTCGGGACGACGGGCATCGTCCCGAATGTCTTTAACTGGCCAGCTGTTGCGCGCTCGATACGTGACTGAGTTCATCACTGCGAAACGCCTCACGTCGCACGCTGTAACCATCATACCAACGACACTCTACCATTCCGCTGGCATAGCCGGTGACCACCATGGTGGGTCCGCCCTGTTTGTGCTGAACTTCGTCACTGATTGCAAAGATCATACCGCACCTCCCTCTTTCATCGTTAAATGACCGAATTTAGGTATAGCAGCTGTGACCGATTTTTTCCTATACGATTAATCTATTACTGCTACTAAATCAGAATAAGCAGTTAAAAACTCTGTAAATAAAAAAAGCCGACAAAATTTATTGTCGGCTTTGATAGCACGTCCTGGACAGGAAAATTAGATTTTGCAGCCTTCGCAATCCGCTTCGTCGCTGATATCCGCAGGCACTTCGTTGGCTTTTTCTGCCGCTTTGGCTTCAGCCTGTTCCAGCTGTGCATCGATATCAAATTCAAACATATCGTCGTTCATCATCGTTCTCCTGACCGTGATTAAAAATTTACAGCGCTTTATAACTGCTAGCCGCGCAGCTTAGCAATCAGATTTACGCCCAACAGCACGATCGACCCAATGATAAAGCCGATCACCAAATTGGCGCCGTTGCTCAGCAGTGCCGAGACCAAACCGTTAAATCCGGCGCTGTATTCTGTAATAGCGTGATGTAGCGGCGTGATGCCGTGCACCACAATGCCGCCACCAACCAAAAACATCGCCAGCGTGCCGACTAACGTTAAGGCTTTCATTAACCAGGGGGCAAAGGCCAGCAATACGCCGCCAATGGCCTGCGCGACCGTGGAAGATTTCTCTTTTAACCAAAAGCCCAAATCGTCAATTTTAACAATCATCGCCACGATGCCGTACACGCCAATGGTCACCAGAATGGCGACACCGGCGAGAATCAGCACCTGATTCAGCAGCGGCGCCTCTGAGACGATGCCCAGCGTGATGGCGACAATCTCCGCCGAGAGGATAAAGTCAGTGCGCACTGCGCCTTTTACTTTGTCCTTTTCAAACGCCCGCGGATCCTGCTGCGCCAGTTTGTCGAGACGCTGCTGACGCGCCTCCGGACTCTGCTCGGCCTTATCGTGATTGAGGCTATGCAGCACTTTCTCCACGCCTTCGTAGCAGAGATAGGCACCGCCAATCATCAGCAGCGGCGTAATCAACCAGGGCGCAAACGCCGAGATCAATAACGCCAGCGGCACCAGAATGAATTTATTAAGAAAGGAGCCTTTTGCAACGCTCCATACAACGGGCAATTCACGGTTGGCTTTGACACCGCTAACCTGCTGCGCATTCAGCGACAGATCGTCACCCAATACGCCTGCGGTCTTCTTTGCCGCAACTTTGCCCATGACCGAGATATCGTCGAGCAGTGTTGCAATATCATCCAGAAGGGTGAGTAAACTGGTTCCTGCCAAAGTGGTATTCCTTATTATTCCGGTTCGTGATCCTGACAACAGGGGCAACGCTCAATCGCCGTTACTGACATATCGGCGATGCCCGCACAGTCCCATTCGACGCGTAACGGCCCCGTCAGATCCCCGGCGTGCAAATACTTGCTCACTGGACTTTCCGTCATGCCGCTGATCTCTTCGGTGGCTACCAGCCGGTCGCCAAGATAAATGCGCGCCGTGGCTTGGGTTGTCACCATCCGCTCATCGCGGAGTTGATACAGGCGCTTAACGGTAAGTTTGATGCTGCTCATGGCTCAATTCCGCGTCCCAGAGAAAAGGGAGATCTAAACTGTTATAGCGGCTAAAAGCAACAATCTCGCACTATTCAACGCGATAGTGATGCAAGCCCTGATGGTCGATTTCGCTGCTGTCGGTTGCGGCCAGCAGCCACTCTTCTAAACGTTCAATCAGCGCACTGTCCTGCAGCTGCAGTTTGCCGCGCAGCGCGCACTCCCAAACAATCAGTACTTTCCAACCTCCTTCGCGCAGTTGTTCGACGTAACGCCGGTCGCGCTCAACGTTACTGTTAATTTTGCCACTCCAGAATTCGGTGCGCGTGGCCGGCATTTTGAATAAGTAGCAGTGATGTCGATGCCAGAAGCAGCCATGAACAAAGATAATCGCTTTCTCGGCGGGCAGGACAAAATCCGGGCGGCCCGGTAGCGCTTTATCCTGTACGCGATAGGTGAAGCCGCGATCTTTGAGAATCAACGCAATACGCTGTTCAATCGCGGTATCCTGATTGCGAATCGCGCGCATGTTTTTGCTGCGAATGGCTTGCGAGTGAACGTCTGCCATGGCGTCTCCTTGTATTAGCGCTTCTACAACTTTAGCGGTTTAAGCCAAAAGCGAAAGCACACCGCACGCCAATTTCCTCGTTGCGTGATGAGTGTTAGCATAGCCGCTTCACTGTTAAGGAAAAACGCATGCTCGCTATCGACCCCGTCTCGCCCTCCCCGTTAACCGCCGATCAGGATGATGCGACGTCGCTGTTACTGCAGGTGCTCGATATCTATGCCGCACGCGATGTGGTTATCACCTTAACTGAAGCCGGTGGCCGCGACTGGAGCGTGCCGCGTTTGAATCGCATCCGCGCCGGTAAAAGTGCCGCGCCGGCGCTCTCCAGCCGCGAAGTGGCCAGCCTGCAGGCTTTGCTGCCGCAGCGTCCGGCGCATTATGACGACGCCAAATTCCAGTTTGTCGATCTGTTTGCCGGTATCGGCGGCATTCGCCGTGGCTTCGAGCAGATTGGCGGTCAATGCGTGTTCACCAGCGAATGGAATAAAGAAGCGGTGCGCACCTATAAAGCCAATCTGTATAGCGATCCACAGTTGCATCACTTCAACAGTGATATTCGTCTGGTAACGCAGCCCGCGGGCATCAGCGATGAGCAGGCAATTTATCAGCATATCGATCGCACCATTCCCGATCATCAGGTGCTGCTGGCCGGTTTTCCTTGTCAGCCCTTCTCGCTGGCGGGCGTGAGCAAGAAGAATGCGTTGGGTCGCGCGCACGGTTTTGAGTGCGAAGCGCAAGGCACGCTGTTCTTCGATGTGGCGCGCATTCTCGCCGCCAAGAAGCCGCCGTTCTTCGTGCTGGAGAACGTGAAAAACCTCAAGAGTCACGATAAAGGCCGCACCTTCGCCATCATCATGGCCACGCTGGATGAACTCGGTTATGACGTGGCCGATGCCAATGACGGTGGTTTGCCGGATGCGAAAATTATCGATGCGCGCCATTTCCTGCCGCAGCATCGTGAGCGCATCGTGCTGGTGGGCATTCGCCGTGATAGCGGGCTCAGTAACGGTTTTTCGTTGCGCGCCCTGCCCGCGCTCTATCCGCAAAAGGTGCCGTCGTTACACAGCCTGCTGGAACCCGAGCCAGAAGCAAAATATACGCTGTCGCCAACGCTGTGGAACTATCTGTATCAATACGCGAAAAAGCATAAAGCCAAAGGTAACGGCTTCGGCTTTGGCCTTAACGATCCGCGTAATCTGAACATTTGCGTGCGTACTTTATCGGCGCGCTACTACAAAGATGGTTCGGAAATCCTCATCGATCGCGGCTGGGACCACGCGCAAGGCGAAGCGGATTTCCAGCAGGCGGAGAATATGGCGCGCCGTCCGCGTCGTTTAACCCCGCGAGAATGTGCCCGCCTGATGGGTTTTGAAGCGCCGGGCGAGGCCAAACTGCGCATTCCGGTTTCCGATACGCAGGCCTACAAGCAGTTCGGCAACTCGGTAGTGGTGCCGGTATTTGCTGCGGTGGCGCAACTGTTATTGCCGCTGATTGAACAGTATGCCGCGCAAAAGGCGTAGCGATTCAGGACCACAATTTTATTTAGGGCCGCGCTTTATGCTGTTTTCCGCCTAATCGCGCCCGCTGTCACCAAACTGTCACGCGTGCTGCCAATACTCCTGTTTTATTTTTTGGAGGCGTGTGATGTCACTCCTGTCTGTTATCACTCTGCCGCTGCGGTTACGCGCGCGGTTCTCCCCGCGTATTCCGCTGTGGCTCACCAGTTTACGTAGCCAGTTTTTGCTGTTCATTGCGCTGTTCTGCTTGCTGCAGTTTGCCGGCGTGCTGCTACTGAACACCCACGTTAACCAGACGCAGATCTCGTTGCAGCAGGCGAATCAACTGCGCGAACGTCTGGCCCTGCTGGATAAAGCGCGCATCGAACTGCTCACCGCCAGTGATAACAGCCATCGCGCCGGTATTTATCTGATGCAGGATCAACAAAGTGGCTCGGTGAATAGCTGGAAAAGTCTGGCGGCGGCAGCCGATGACTCGTTGAAGCATGCGCAACAACAGTTCACCGCCTACCACGCCCATGCGGATAGTCCGCTGGCGCAAGGCTTCGCCATGCTGGCAGCAGGATTGCAGGAGCAGCTGAAAGGATTAGCGGCCAACGACATCAACGCCTTTTTTATGGTGCCGATGCAGGCATTTCAACAGCAGTTTAATGATGCCTGGTTCAGTGAAATCGAGCAGGCCAATCAGCAGCTCAGCAGCGTGAATCAAAACACCCTCAGCACCTTGAAGCAGAGCCGCAATCTGTCGCTGATGGTCAGCGCGGTGCTGATGGCGCTGTTAGTGCTGGCGTCCAGCCTGCTGATGCGCGGCGTATTGTTGCCGCTGCGTCGCGCGAATGCGCAGCTGGAACAGATCGCCACCGGTGATCTGGTCGATGCGCAAAACCTTCCGCGTCGTCAGTCGCTGGAAACGCGCCAGCTGTTCCAGTCAATTGAGACCATGCGACGCGGCTTGCAGCAGATTGTGCGCGACATCAACACGGTGGCGGTCAGCGTGGCCGCCGGCGCAGAAGATATGCAACAGCATAATGAGAAAGTGATGCAGCAACACCAGCAGCAAAATGCCAGCTTCCATCATCTGTCGCAGCGCTTAGATCGCGTTTCTGAAGAGGTGGAGATTGGTGCCCAGTTCTCGCAGCAGGCGACGCAGGAAGCGCAATCTGCCGATGCGTTGATGCGTAACTGCGCACTGGAAGTCGATAAGATGGAAACCCAGATGCAGCAGATCGTCACCGCGTCGGATGACATCGCCGGGATTGTTGGCATGCTGGATGACTTGTCGATGCAGACGCGTTTGTTGTCGCTAAATGCCGCGATCGAGTCGGCACATGCCGGCGCTTACGGCCGCAGCTTCTCGGTGGTCGCCAAAGAGATGGGTTTGCTCTCGCAGCAAAGCGGTGCCTCGACGCGCCAGATTGACGGATTGATTCAGCATACGCAGCAACATGTGCATGCTGGCTTCGATAAGGTGAAAGCGCTGGAGGTGCTGTTCGCGCAGATCAGCAGCGCGGTGTCTGGCGTGGTGACGCAGCTGAACGAGCTGCAGCACAACAGTGCTGCGCAGAGTCATCGGGTAAAAAAGATTGCGCTGGAAGTGGTGGAGATGAGCGGACAGCTGCAGCAGAACGAAGCGCTGAACGCCCATCAGGTGCAATCGGCAGTGCAATTGCGCGCCTTATCGGACCGCCTGGCCCAGCGCGCGCAGCAGTTCCGTATTTAATCTGCAGGCATAAAAAAACCCGTCAGTGACGGGTTTTCTGCTTATTTCTTCTTCTTACTTTTCTTCAGCAGCGCACGTATCTGCTTCAGTTCCGCAGCGGAGAGCTGATCTTCCACCGCTTCCTGAGTATCCAGACTATCAATGGCCGGTTGCGCACCCGCATCTAAACTGGCCTGCAGGCGATTAACGATCTCCTGACTCATGGAGATTTGGTTATCGGCGGCTAACTGTTTGATGTGCTCTTTCAGTGCCGGGTCAATTTTGATGGTTAAGTTAACGGTCTCGGTCATTTTCATACTCCCTTTTGATTTACAACAACGTAGCGGAAGCAGATGAAAGTTAACAGACTGTCATAAAAATTTAATATTACGAGTGTATAGGGCTGAAATCTCTTAACACCGACTCATCGATGGAGGTCAAATTGCCCTGCAGCTCGGCGCAAAGTTTGCCCATGTAGTGGACGAGAAAATCGGCGTTATGTTCCGCCAACAGGCGTCCAGCTTCGGTTTGCATGGTTTGCGGTAAACCCAATAGCTTTTTCTGGAAGTGATCCAAGGTCCACTTCACATCATCCAGTTCGCGATCCTTTCCTAACGGATCTTCGCTATCAAACAGCGGACGACCTAACGCGCCCGCCGTATAGAAAACGCGCGCCAGGCCGATAGCACCTAATGATTCGAGACGATCGGCATCCTGCACGATTTTCGCTTCCAGCGTTTGCGGCGCGATACACGCACTAAAGCTGTGAGCCTGCACCGCGTGCGCAACGGCATCCAGCCGTTCGAATGGGAAGTCGGGGAAATCTTGCTGCAGTATGCGGCGCGTCTCTTCGGCGGCATAAGTTGACGCTAAATGACGTTCGGGATGGTTTTTCGGCAGGTTGACCACATCGTGAAAATAGCAGGCGGTCATCACGACCATAGGATCGGCGTCGCTGTGCTGCATGATGCGCTTAGCACTCATCCAGACGCGGCGCAGGTGCGCGATATCGTGGGCTTTGTCGTCGTGCAGCCAGTTGAGCTGCAGCCAATTCTCGTAGCGTTGTTGCCAGTGAGTAAGTGACATCGTGCTTCTCCTGTTATTGCTGTTATCTACGTTCCTGCGGACATCATAGCGGCCTGGTCATGACACTTTTTTTACATCCGTCCAGCCGGTGCCAGCCGTAAAAAATGAGATCCCGATCTTGTTATAACGCTGTTAACGCCGCTTGCACAGCAGCCATTGCGATTTCGGTATTTCCTTAGTGCGTTTTAGTTAAATAACTCTGTTCAATAGGTTTAATATATTCGCGTCATCAACAAATTTCGCTTTAGGGATAAATTCCAGTTATCTATGCTGATAAATGGGGCTTCTTAGAGGCAGATCAACACGGCATAATCTGAAAAGGTTCCCATAATGGCCTTTATAACGTACTGTATCTGGAAAATTTATGGCTTCTGATCCCTTGCAAAATCCTTTTCAGCACACATTTTGCTTATGAACCATTTTTTACATCTAAAATTGCCAGAATAGCCTGATACTAAGTCGACAAATTATTAAGCAAACTGATTCAAACCCATTATGCTAGCTCTCACATCTACGGATGTTAGGGGATTCTTCGCAGTTTCCGGGTTTGTGACACATTAAGAGGTATGCAATGAAAGAACGGCCGATTCTTTTTTCCGAACAGCGGGTACGCGCCCTGCTGGTTGGCCAGCAAACGCAGACCCGGCGCATTATGAAAACTCAAGCCTTTGGTCCGGGTCAGGATCATCATGAAGGCGTACACGCATTTGATGTCAGTGCCAATCATCTGCACGGCTATAAATTGATGTCGATGACCGATGTCAGTTCGCACTGCCCATTTGGTCAGGCGGGCGATGGTTTGTGGGTACGTGAAACCTGGCGCGGCCCGATCGTGCCGGAGGCGATGCTGGCGGATTACGAACGCGATCCTCTGCCGTTCCGCAATGCGGCTTACTGCCAATATCGCGCTGACAGCAATGAATTAGGACAGCTGGATGAGAATATGCAGAATGCCGAGCAGTTTGGCTGGCAAACCGCGATTCATATGCCGCGCTGGGCCAGCCGCATCGACCTGCAAATCACCTCGGTGCGAGCCGAGAAGATTCAGGACATTAGTGAAGATGACATCATGGCGGAAGGCGTGCAGACCGATTCGCACTTCCTGAATAACTTCTTCACCATGAATATGAATTCAGAATCGCCAAAAGAAGCGTACCGCAAAGCGTGGCAGAAACAGTACGGCGCCACCAGCTGGGAAGTGAACCCGTGGGTTTGGGTGATCGCGTTCCAGCGGGTTGAACGATAAGACGTCCCCTCCCCCTAACCCTCTCCCGCAAGCGGGCGAGGGAACCGTTCTTAGCGATGTAGAAGTTTGGGGGATCACGTGAAGATTTGCACAGTAAGCTCCCTCTCCCGCCTGCGGGTGAGGGCAAACTTACTTTCCCGCTTTGCCACGCCAATCACAGACAAATCCCCCATTAACTGGTTGAATCTCCGGCTTTGATTCCGCGCTGGTAATTTCCCCTTTGCCGCGCCAGGATACTGTTTTCGTCTGAAGAGTGAGTGACGCAATGTTCAAATGGCCGTGGCATGCGCAAATAGAGACTTCAGTACTGGCGCTGCCCTGGCAACAGGCGCTGGCGCAGCCGATCTTTTCACTGCTCGATCCTGATGAAAAAACCGCGCTGGTTACGCTGGCGCAACGCTTCCTGCAGCAGAAAAAAATCTCGCCGCTGCAAGGCCTGCAACTTGATGAACTGTTACTAACGCGTCTGGCGCTGCTGTTCTGTTTGCCAGTGTTGAAGCTCGGTCTCGAATGGCTTGATGGCTTTCATGAAGTGCTGATCTATCCTGAACCTTTCAATGTCGACGATCGCTGGGAAGATGATAACGGCCTGGTGCATCACGCGCCGGCGGTGCACGCTGGACAAAGCTGGACGCAAGGTCCGGTGGTGCTGAATGCGCTGGATATTCAGGATTCGCTCGATCTCTCCGGCTTTAACCTGGTGATCCACGAAGTGGCGCATAAACTTGATGCGCGCGGCAGCGGCTATACCAGCGGCATTCCGGTGATGGCGCTGCGCGATGTCGCCAGCTGGGAGAAAGATCTGCTGCAGGCAATGGCGGAGATTGAAGCGGAAGTTGAATTAGTCGGTGAACAAGCGGCGACCATCGATCCTTACGCCGCCAGCGATGCGGCTGAATGTTTTGCGGTGTTATCGGAGTATTTCTTTAGCGCACCGGATTTACTGGCTAACCGTTTCCCGGCGATGTATCGCCATCTGCAGCAGTTCTATCGTCAGGATCCCCTGGCGCGACTGGCGATGCTAACAGCAGAACCTGCTTAAATCGCGATCGCTTTGTACTAATGCTAGCCAGTTGAATACAAATGTGTTTTAAGCTGTTGACACCTGCAAGGGGCGCCATTAATATTCGCCTCGTTCACACGATTCCTCTGTAGTTCAGTCGGTAGAACGGCGGACTGTTAATCCGTATGTCACTGGTTCGAGTCCAGTCAGAGGAGCCATATTTAGAGAAGCCCGCTTAGGAAACTAAGCGGGCTTTTTGCTTTTACACTTCCGTCCAGCCGCGTAGCAGGTTGTGATACATGTTCAGCAGCGACAACAGCTCTGGGCTATCACCGTGACGCGCTTTGAGGCTTTGAATATTGCGATCCAGCTCGAACAGCATGGCGCGCTGTTTATCGTCGCGCACCATCGACTGAATCCACAGGAAAGAAGCGACGCGCGCACCCTGGGTAACCGGCGTGACGCAATGCAGGCTGCTCGACGGATACAGCACCAGATGGCCCGCTGGCAGTTTCACCTTGTGCTGACCATACGTGTCTTCAATCACCAACTCACCACCTTGGTAGCTTTCAGGTTCGCTGAGGAACAGCGTGGCGGAGAGATCGGTTCGCATCCAGCCCGCCGCGCCGTTATGGCGTACCGCGCCATCGACATGAAAACCGTAGGTTTCGCCCTGCTCATAACGGTTAAACAGCGGTGTGGAAATCGATCGTGGTAATGCAGCGGAAAAGAACAGCGGGTTGTTGTTCAGGGCCTGCATCACCGCGGTTTGCAGCTGATCGTACAGTGGCGTGCGGGTATCGATCTGCTGATTGTTTTTCACCGTCGCGCCCTGGCTGCCGACCGTCGCCCTTCCGTCGATCCATTCGGCCTGTTGCAGCAGCGTGCTAAAACTCGCTACCTCTTCCGGCGTCAGTACAGCAGGAATGTGATACATCATCGCGTTGTTCTCTCAAAAATTGTGGGGCGCGCACGCCCCACGACGTTAACTTAGAAATGCACGTTTGCCGTCAGCAGGAAAGTCCGTGGCTCGCCTGGATGGTAGCGATAACCGCTCTTATTGATTGACGCAACATAGTTGGTATCAAACAGGTTGTACACGTTGAGCTGCAGATCGAGGTTGTTGTTCACCTTGTAGCCCAATTTGGCATCGGCGACCCAATAACCTTCGGTGTGATCCGGCGTACCGACCGCACCATCGCTGCCGCGACGCAGACTGCCCACATAACGCGCACCGGCACCGACTGAAATCGCATCGGTTGCCTGATAGTTGGTCCACAGCGTAAAGGCGTGCTTCGGCGTGTAAGCCAGCGCAGAAGATCCATCCTGCGATACGCTATCTCCTTCGGTCACTGACGCATGCTGCAGGGTATAGCCGGCGATCACTTCCCAATCTGGCGTGATGTTGCCAGTAGCTGAGAGCTCATAGCCTTCCACACGTTTTTTACCGGCTTGCGAATAGGTGCCGTCGTCATTAGCGGTGACTTCATTTTCAATATCGGTACGGAACAGCGCCGCATTCAGCAACAGACGTTTATCCAGCACCTGCCATTTGGTGCCCACTTCGCTGGACTTGGCTTTCTGCGGTTTGAAGTCGGTGCGGTTGGCGCTGTTGCCGGTGCCACCTGCGGCCAGTGCAAAACTGCTGCCACCTGGCGGTTGCTGAGAAATGGCATAGTTAACATAGACGTTGCCCTGCTCGGTCAGACGATAAAGCGCACCGGCTTTCCAGTTCACCAGATTGCCCGATTTCGCGGTATCCACGGTAGTAACCGGCGTATTGCGCGGCACGCCAGCTGGGCACGTCAACGCACCGCGTCCGGTGCCGCCACAGGCGGTCGCGCTGTCATACTCGGTGTGATAGTTATCGAGACGAATGCCGCCGTTCAGCTCAAAACTTTTGGTTATCGCGAGCGTATCAAAGGCGTAAATGCCTGCGGTATCGGTTTGCCCGTTAGCATTGGCACCATTCCTGTCCAATCCACCCACCGAAATGCTGCTGATAGGATGGTAGATATTAACCGATGGCGGCGTAATCGCATTGACGCCGTAGTTGGTTTGATTTTCACGCGTAAACTCCACGCCCGCGCTGACATCGTGCCCAACCGAACCGGTGTAAAACTTCGAGGTGATGTTGGTTTGGTTGGAGAGAATGCGGTTGCTGGTGTCTTTGGTGTTCGCCAGGCGCGACCAGCTCCAGCTATTCACATCGTTCGGGTTTGGCGCAGTGATATTGGTGGCGCCGCCCATCACCGCCGTCAGCAGATATTCCTGCTTCACGCGCGACCAACGTGTGGTATTGCGGATGGTGGTGCTGTCGTTGATATCGTGCTCAAAGCGTATGGTGGCGCTGTCGGTGGTCGATTTATCAAAGTCAGAATCGGTGCCGTAATAGTTACTGGTCGCGACTTTGCCAGAATTGTTCAGTGCCGATGTCGCCGCATTTGGCGCCGAATAGCCCGGCAGGCCAATGGTTGGAATGCCGCCATCGGGCGTATTGTTTTGATGCACATGCAGATAGTTGAGGTACAAGCGCGTTGCAGTATCCAGACCCAACGCCAGCGATGGCGCCACGCCATAACGCTCGTTCTGCACGTTATCACGCGCCGCATCGTGAGTTTTCTCACCCATCAGATTGAGGCGGAACGCGGCGTTGTCATTGATCGCCTGGTTGTAATCCAGCGTGCCGCGACGCATCCACGCGCTGCCAACGCTGACTGAGGCGTCGAGCCCGGTATCGAGGCGCGGCTGTTTGCTGATCATATTAATCGAACCTGACGGCGCGCTGCGTCCGTAATCGGTGCCCGATGGCCCTTTAATCACTTCAACCTGCTGAGTGTTGAAGGTATCGCGCGTCACGCTACCAATATCGCGAATACCATCAACGTAAATGCTGTTGGAGGTATCAATGCCACGCATATACACCGCATCACCGGTAGTAGAACTGCCGTTTTCCCCCGCATAGAACGCGCCCACGCCCGGCACGTTTTTCAGCGCGTCGGTAAGATTGGTTACGCCCTGATCTTTAATCACCTGATCCGGAATCACCGTCATGGTGCGGGTGGTATCCACCAGCGGACGATTGAATTTCGGATCGGCAGATGCGTTGGGGGCATACAGCGATGGCGTATGCGCTTCAACCACTAAGGTATCGTCAGATTTTTTGTTGGCATTTTCTGCCGCTAATGCGGCAGCAGGAGAAATACCAATGCAAAGCCCGGTGAACAAGGTCAGGGAATTGAAGCTGCCAAACGGCAGGTTGCGATTTTTATCCATTTTTAAGGGAGTGAGTTTCTTGTAATGATTGACGCGCACATCACATCAGCGGAGGGCCTGGCGCAGAAGCATTCCGGCGGCAAGGCGTTGAGCTGGCGTGACACCTAAATGATAACGCCAATGGTTATCATTTACTTTTCTATCTTACACGCACGCCGCGAGTTAGGAATACATTTCTTTACGAGAAAATTACGGAATCAAGACAATTGATAGAGAGTGTGAAAATCTGATGAATTTTTTTGAACGAAGGGTCAAATTTCAGGCATAAAAAACCCGCTGGCTAGAGCGGGTTCTTTATTCAACAGCGCACAGCTCATTCCAGTAGCTGTAGCGGATGACATGGTGCAGGCGCTCATCTCTCATAGTAACGATACACCGAAGGATGGAACTCAACACCGTACAGCTGGCTGATGGGAATCAGAAGGTCGATATGATTACTGAGATCGAATTCGCGCTCTTCTGCGGGTCCAGTCTCGCCATTGATCAGTTGGTTGAACCACTGCTGCAAGAGGTGTTTCATTGTCAGCTTCTCCACAAATGATTGACGCTGACAGTAAACCGTATTCTCTCCTATAACCAAACCGATTAGTTGTGCGCTTCTTTGCCAATTAATGCATATGTAAAGCCCACAATGGGGACCAGCCAATACCCTATCCCCTGCTCTTCGCCATCATCTTGCGGTAATTGTTCAGCCATTTGCCGCTGTTGAGTCGCCACCAGAAAAATACGCCGCGCACCGTCCAGTCGAGGAACATGCCGAGCCACACGCCTATCACGCCCATTCCCAATACAATCCCAAGGAAATAACCGGCTACGACGCGGGCGCCCCACATGCTAAACATGGACACATACATGGTGTAACGCGCATCGCGCGCGCCTTTCAGGCTGGCGGGCAGCACCCATGAAGCGGTCCAGATCGGCATAAAGGCGGCATTCAGCCAAATCAAATGCTTGGTAACTGAAATGACTTCCGGATCGCGGCTGTAAAACTGCGCGAGTGTTCCGGCGAGCGGCACGGTGATCAGCGCCAGCGAACACAATCCAATCATCGCCAGCCAGAAAACGTGTTTGATTTGCCGTTCAGCCTGCATCACCTGATTCAGTCCCAACCTGCGGCCGGTAATAATGGTCGACGCCGATCCCAGCGCGTTACCCGGCAGGTTAATCAGCGAAGCAATCGAGAAGGCGATAAAGTTACCGGCGATCTCATTGGTACCCATGCCAGCGACAAAAATCTGCGTGAGCAGCTTACCGCCGTTAAACAGTACCGATTCAATACTGGCGGGCACGCCAATGCCCAACACTTCCATCAGAATATTGCGATCCCAGCGCCGGAAATAGCTGGTGATGGAGATTTTCAGGGCTGGCGTAATGCCGCGATACAGCACGTAAATCGCCGCCGCCGCACCAATATAGCGCGAAATGGTTAAGCCCAATCCGGCACCAACAAAGCCCAGCCCTTCCCAACCGAGGCAGCCGTAAATCAGCACGCTACTGATCACGATGTTGAGAATGTTCATGCCGCCGTTGATCAGCATCGGGATTTTAGTATTGCCCGCGCCACGCAGCGCGCCGCTGCCAATCAGCGCAATTGCCGCTGCGGGATAGCTCCACGCCGAGGTTTGCAGATAGCTCAGCGCCAGCTCTTTCACTTTGGGATCGGCGCTGCCGGCAATCACATCAATGATCAGATGCCCCCAAAACTCGATGGCGATCACCAGCACAAACGCCAGCGCGGTCATCAATCCCAGCGACTGTCTGGTGGCGGCTCGCGCACGTTTGCCGTTGCGTTTCGCCAGGCTGAACGCCACCACCACAGTGGTGCCGAGATCGATGGCGGCAAAGAAGGAGATGATCACCATGTTGAAGCTGTCGGCCAAACCGACGCCCGCCATCGCTTCTTTACCCAGCCAGCTCACCAAAAAGGTACTGAGGACGCCCATCAGCATCACGCAGAGGTTTTCGATAAAGATGGGCACGGCTAATGGGGTGATTTCTCGCCAGAACAACGTACGGTAAGCGCGGCGCTTGGGATACCACGCCGTGTTTCTGACCGCCCGCATCACTGCTACGCCAGGATTTTGCAAGGGATTACCAAATCACTTTGGAGAGGAAGAAGAGTAATAATGATGATAGGCCACTAAGAATTATGCAAAGTGTTTCCCCTCACCATTTAATCATTATTACAAACTTTTTGTCGCCACCACCGCAGGATCGGCTGCGCCGCCCAAATAGGCGCTGCGCACGTCGTCATTATTGAGCAGCTCTGCGCCGCTGCCGCTCAGGCGAATCTCACCGTTCACCATCACATAGCCGCGATCGGCTAGCTGCAATGCATGGCGGGCATTCTGCTCCACCAGAAACAGCGTCATGCCTTGCTGGGTCAACTCGCGCAGAATGCCAAAGATCTGCTTCACCACGATCGGCGCGAGGCCAAGACTGGGTTCGTCGAGCAGCAACAGTTTAGGTCGACTCATCAGCGCGCGGGCAATCGCCAGCATCTGCTGCTCGCCGCCGGAGAGCGTCATGGCGCGCTGCTTACGCCGCTCCAGCAGGCGCGGAAACAGCTGATACATGCGATCTTTGTCCTGTTTAACAAAACGTTCGCCGATAGCGATGGTGCCCATCAGCAGGTTCTCTTCCACCGTCATATCAGGAAAGATGCGTCGTCCTTCCGGAGCCTGCGCAATGCCGCTGGCGGCGATGAAGTGCGTCGAACGCTGGCTGATCGCTTCGCCGCGCAAACGTATCTCGCCGCTGGCAATGCGCGGCTGACCAAAGATCGACATCAGCAGCGTGGATTTTCCCGCGCCGTTAGCACCAATCAGCGCCACGGTTTCGCCCTGATTCACCGTCAACGACACCTGTTTCAACGCCTGCAAAGGACCGTAAAACACATCGACTTGCTCAAAAGCCAGCATCGGTTCAGCCATGATCGCTCTCCTCTTCTGCGCCGAGATAGGCGGCAATCACTTTGGGATCGTGTCGAATTTGCTGCGGCGTGCCCTGGGCAATCACATCGCCATGATCGAGCACTACGATGTGATCGGAAATGCGCATCACCATTGGCATGTCGTGTTCAATCAGCAACACGCTGATGCGATGGTCGGCGCGCAGACGATGTAAAATCGCGCTCAACGCCTCGGTTTCCACCGGATTCAGCCCAGCCGCCGGTTCATCCAGACAAATCAGTTCCGGTCGCGTACACATGGCGCGCGCGATCTCCAGCCGCCGTTGCTGACCGTAAGAGAGCGTGCCCGCCAGGCGGTTGGCGCTGGCGACCAAATCGACGTTTTCCAGCCAGTAAAAAGCGCGATCCAGCGCGCGATTTTCTGCTTCGCGGTAGCCGCGTGTGTTCAGCACGCCCGCCAGCAGCTGACGATTGACCTGCATATGCTGTGCCACCAGCAGATTCTCAATCACCGACATTTCGCGGAACAGCCGGATATTTTGAAAGGTACGCGCCAGCCCGGCGCGGTTCACCAGATGCGCGCCGCCAAACATCTTATACCAGAGCCGCGAGCCGAGCCGTGTAGGATTGATCCAGTCACCTGCGTGAATTTTTTGCCCCAACACCTGAATCACATCGGTGCTGCGCTGATTGGCGTTGAGCACAATGCGTCCGCCGCTGGCGCGATAAAAACCGGTCAGGCAGTTGAACACCGTGGTTTTACCGGCGCCGTTAGGACCAATTAATGAGGTCACCGAACCGCGCTCCACCGCCAGGCTGACGTCATTCAGCGCCTTGATGCCGCCAAAGCGCATCATCAGGTTGTCCACTTGCAGGATGGCATCACTCATGGCGCACTCCTTTTCGCAGTGGCACGCCAACGCGTGCGGTGCGCACCAGCCCACGTGGCCGCCAGATCATCATCAGCACCATTAGCATGCCGAACAGCAGCACGCGGTATTCGGCAAAGCTGCGCAGCAGTTCCGGTGCCACCGTCAGCACAAACGCTGCCAGCACCACGCCGAGCGTCGATCCCATCCCACCAAGCACCACAATGGCGAGAATCAGCGCCGACTCAAAAAAGGTAAACGAGGTGGGATTAACGAAGCCCTGATAGCTGGCAAAAAACACCCCGGCGATGCCCGCCGTTGACGCGCCCAACATAAAGGCTGAAAGCTTAACCAACACATGGTTAAGCCCCATCGCGCGGCAGGCAATCTCATCTTCACGCAGCGCTTCCCAGGCGCGGCCAATCGGCATACGCGTCAGGCGATGCTTGATCCACAGCACCAGCAACACCACCAGAACCAGCACAACATAGATAAAGATAAATTTCATATTCGGGTTGTAAGTGACGTGCAGAAACTCGTGATACGGCACGCCGCCATCGCGCGCGCGGCGGGCAAACTCGAGGCCAAAGAAGGTCGGCGACGGCACGGAAACCCCGTTCGGGCCGCCGGTAAAGGCGACCCAATTGGTCAGCACCAGACGAATGATTTCACCGAAGCCGAGCGTGACAATCGCCAGATAATCGCCGTGCATGCGCAGCACCGGGAACCCAAGCAGCGCGCCAGCAAAAGCGGCCAGCAGCGCCGCCAGCGGCAGCATGCTCCAGAACCCCAATCCGAGATATTGATAGCCAAGCGCCAGGCCGTACGCACCGATGGCATAAAAAGCCACGTAGCCGAGATCGAGTAATCCGGCGAGCCCGACCACAATGTTCAAGCCTAGCCCGAGCAGCACATAAATCAGGCCGAGAATCGCCACCGTCAGCAGATATTTACTGGAGAGAAACGGAAAGGCCAGCGCCACGATCAGCAGCAGCGGCAATATCCAGCGCAAACGCGACCGATAGCCAGGCTCGCGCACGTAAACCCCGTCATCGCTGCTGGCAAACTTGCGCATGATGCGCTGACCAACAGGCGCGTGCAGAAACAAACTGAACAGCAAACGCCCCGCCATCACCACCGCCACCAGCAGCGCCACGCGCTGTGGCGACAGTTTGAAGCTGTAACCATCGAGCACCACGCCAACAATCGGACCAAATACCACCAGCGCCACTAACCCCGCCAGCAGCGTATCGAGCAGCGCCTGGCGCACAGGATTTTGCGTCATTGCATTCATCGGGGCTTCCTCACACTTTAGCGACCAGCGGTCGTCCCAGCAGTCCTTGCGGGCGGAAGATCAAAATCACCACCAGCAGCGAAAACGAGAACACATCTTTGTAGTCAGAATTCACCATCCCGGCGAACTGCGCTTCCGCGACGCCCAGCAGTAATCCGCCAAGCATCGCGCCCGGCAGCGAACCGATGCCGCCGAGCACCGCAGCGGTGAACGCTTTGATGCCAATAATAAATCCGGCGTAAAAATCAAAGGTGCCGTAATTCATCGTCACCAGCACGCCGGCCAATCCCGCCATCGCCGCACCAATCACAAAAACCAGCGAGATAACGCGATCGGTATTGATGCCGAGAATGGAAGCCATGCGCCGATCCTGCTGCACTGCGCGGCAGATACGCCCGAGTTTGGTGTACTGGATAATCCAGGTCAGCAGCGCCATGCCGCAAAACGCCGCGATCAGGATGAAGATTTTGGTCCAGGTGATTTGCACCACGCCGCCATCAAATTCCATGCGCAACACGCCGGTCAGCAACGTCGGAATGCCCTGCTGATTTGGCCCCTGACTGAGTTGCACATAGTTTTGCAAAATCAGTGACATGCCGATCGCTGAAATCAGCGGCGCAAGGCGCGTCGAATTGCGCAGCGGTCGATAGGCGATGCGCTCAATCGCCCAGCCGTAAGCCGAGGTAACGATAATGGTGAAGATTAAGGTGCCGAATATCAGTAGCGGGAAGGAGTGAATGCCAAAAAAGCTGAGTAGCGATAAGCCAATGGCACACAGATAGGCGGAGATCATATACACCTCGCCGTGGGCGAAGTTGATCATGCCGATAATGCCGTAAACCATGGTGTAGCCGATGGCGATCAGGCCATACACGGCACCGAGCGTTAAACCGTTGATCAGCTGCTGTAAGAAAAAGGCGTCCATAATGTCGTCTCGTACTCAATAGGAGCGCACACCTCGCGCGCAATCGCGAATGGCCCCGCACTGCGCGGGGCCGCGTGGCACATTACAGCTGGTGATACTTGCCTTTGTCGTCCCATTGATACACGACGTAATCCGACACCTTGAGATCGCCTTTACTGTCCCAGCCTTTTTTGCCCATGACGGTATCGACGCTGTTGGCTTTCAGCCAGTCGCTGGCCTTGGCGTTGTCTTTACCGGCTGCTTTGTAAGCGGCGGCCAGCGTCTGCACGGAGGCGTAGGCATACAGGGTGTAACCTTCTGGCTCAAATCCGCCGGCGCGGAATTTGTCGATAACCGCTTTGCCATCGGCGATGGTGCGCGGATCGTTGCCGAAGGTCATGTAGACGCCTTTGGTGTATTGCGGGCCGCCTGCTGCCGTCACCATCTCTTCCGTCACAATGCAGTCACCGGAGAAGAAAGCTGCATTAACGCCCTGCTCACGCATCTGACGCACCAGCGGACCGGCTTCAGGATGACAGCCGCCGAAATAGACCACGTCCGGTTTCAGCGCGCCGATCTTGGTTACCAGCGCATTGAAATCTTTCTCACCGCGAGACAATCCTTCATACAGCACTTCTTTCACGCCGCGCTTTTCAAGTGAGGCTTTGGTGGCATCCGCCAAACCCTGGCCGTAAGTGTCTTTGTCATGAATGATGACCACTTTCTTCGCTTTCAGCTTGTCGATGATGTAATCCGCGGCGATGGCGCCTTGCTGGTCATCACGACCACACATGCGGAATAGGGTTTTCATGCCGCGTTCGGTAATTTTTGGGTTGGTGGATCCGGGCGTGATCGCTAAAACGCCGGCCTCATCATAGACTTCCGAAGCGGGCATGGTGGATGAGGAGCAGAAGTGGCCAACCACCGCCATCACTTTATCCTGATCGACCAGTCGGTTAGCGACGGATACCGCCTGCTTCGGTTCACACGCGTCGTCGCCCTGCACCAGCACGATTTTCTCGCCGTTGATGCCGCCTGCCGCATTGATATCCTCCGCGGCCTGGCTTGCGCCTTTCCAGTATTGCGCGCCGTACGTCGCATTAGGCCCAGAGAACGGACCCGCCACACCAATTTTAATATCTGCCTGAGCGTAAAAGGCCACGCTTAAACAACCTGCAATCGCCACCTTCATTGGGTGTTTTATGAATTTCAAAGACATGCTTTCAATCCTCAACGGGTCAGGAACGGAGCCATACCACGGCCTGGGAGAAATCAATTTCTGAAACTTCGGCAGAACAGAGTGCGGCCTCCAACACCCGAAGAGTCGCCATTTATGGCAACCTGCTTTGAGAACCGGATGGATTCATTAAGGCCACGGTTGAAAACTAAGCAATAAGCTCGCCAATACCGCGAAGGTGGACGATTTATTACTCGGGCATCGCTCCAGAACAGGAGACACGCGATGTAACATCCCTGCTGATCATAAACATAGCCGCGGTTACGCCACGCACCAGCACCGTGATGGTGCAGAATGCGGTTGATCACAGATTCTTCATCGTAGCGAAGGGTTTATCCGCTATGCTCTGGTGAAAACGGTCCATGTTTCTGAAGGAGAACCCATGAATACACAACGGAACGGATTGAGCAGCCAGCAAGCGCTGGACGAACTAGAACGCCTTTACGATGCAGCCGTTGACGCGCTGCGCAACGCCATTCGCGATTTCACTGCCACCGGACAGTTGCCGGATGAGGCCGCGCGTCAGCAAGGGCTGTTTGTTTATCCGCAGCTGCGCATCACCTGGCTGGGTGAAGGTCCGCAGCAAAATCGCACCCGCGCGTGGGGACGTTTTACCCATACCGGCAGCTACAGCACCACCATTACGCGCCCGGCGCTGCTGCGCCACTATCTCAGCGAGCAGCTGCAGATGCTGGAGAAGGAGTACGACGTGCTGATTGAGGTCGCGCCTTCGCAGCAGGAAATTCCTTATCCTTATGTGATTGACGGCTTGTCACTGGACCGCTCAATGAGCGCCAGCATCGCACGCCATTTCCCCACCACCGAACTGTCGCAAATCGGTGATGAAACCGCCGACGGCCTGTTCCACGCCAATGCGATTTTCCCGCTGTCGCACTTTGACGCCCTGCGCACCGATTTCTCACTGGCACGCCTGCGCCACTACACCGGCACGAGCGTAGAACACTTTCAGCCGTTCGTGCTGTTCACCAACTACACGCGCTACGTCGATGAGTTCGTGCGCTGGGCGATTGAGCAGGTGCAGGATCCCACCACGCCTTACGACAGCCTGGCCTGCGCCGGTGAAGTGGTGATCACCGCCGATACGCAAGACCCGACGGCGATGATGTCCGATCTGGCGTGGAAGAAGCACCAAATGCCGGCATGGCACCTGACATCACCGAATCGTCGCGGCATTACGCTGGTGAACATCGGCGTGGGGCCATCCAATGCCAAAACCATCTGTGACCACCTGGCGGTGATTCGTCCGCACGCCTGGCTGATGATTGGCCACTGCGGCGGACTGCGCGAAAGCCAGACCATCGGCGACTATGTGCTGGCGCATGCCTACCTGCGCGATGATCACGTACTGGATAGCGTACTGCCGCCAGATATCCCAATCCCCAGCATCGCCGAAGTGCAGCGCGCACTGTATGACGCCACCAAAGCGGTCAGCGGTATGCCCGGCGAAGAAGTCAAACAGCGCCTGCGCACCGGCACCGTGGTCACCACCGATGACCGCAACTGGGAGCTGCGCTACTCCGCTTCGGCGCTGCGCTTCAACCTGAGCCGCGCCGTTGCGGTTGATATGGAGAGCGCCACCATCGCCGCGCAGGGTTACCGCTTCCGCGTGCCTTACGGCACCTTGCTGTGCGTATCCGATAAACCGCTGCATGGCGAGATCAAGCTACCGGGCCAGGCAAACCGCTTCTATGAAGGCGCAATCTCCGAGCACCTGCAGATTGGCATCTGCGCGGTAGAACTGCTACGAGCTGAAGGCGACAAGCTGCATTCGAGGAAGCTGAGAACCTTTAACGAGCCGCCGTTTAGGTAATCATGATGAGTTCCGGCCCATGAAGGGCCGGAACCGTGCAGTAAAGCGCGTCATGACATTTTCAAAACGATATTCTGCACAAACCACGCCAGCACCAGAAGGCCGGTCGGGATCATGATTTTCCAGGTGATGCTGTTATTGAAGGCAGATATTTTATCCTCCAGCTGGTTAAATCTTTGGTCAATTCTTTCAAATCTTTGGTCAATTCTTTCAAATATTAGATCAATTTTGTCGAACTTCGGGTTGAGTTGATCCTCCATCCGCTCTAACTTTTTATCGATACGTTGTTCAAGCGCCCCCAGCTCACCCAAAATCTCTACCCGCATGACACCCTGCTCAGCCCTGACCTTTTCGATATCCGCTTTAGTAGCAAAATGTTCTGAACGCGCCGTTAGCACAGCAACATCCGTCTGAATCTGCTGCGTGGTTTTTTCCAGCTGTTCAACCCGTTTGGTGAGTTGTTCCATTTGATGATCTCCTTTGTTACCAACGTCAAAAATACGCGGTGGGAACACACGAGTTGCCGTACCAATGGGGTAATCCATCACCGAATCCTCTTCCATCGCGCTGCTCAATCTTTCCACCACACCGTTAGTGAAACAGATTTGCGCAGCGTTAACATTCCACGATCCCGCCATTCGCAGCACATTTTTTGCGGGCAGGTTTAAACAACACGCACAGCCTGGGCCGTTTTGAGATGGAAGGAAAGTGAGCATCAAAAAGGATTGCGAGGTGTCTCGCAGAAAATAAGCGAAGGAATGCAACAGCAGACACGGAAGCCCGAGCGGGCTTCCGTTAAGTGAGATTTACGCGCTCAGCCAGCCCAGTTTGATGACAAACAGAATCGACAAAATGATCAGCGCCGGGTTGACCTCTTTGGTGCGGCCGCTCAGCAGTTTCACCACCGTCCAGGTGATGAAGCCGAACGCAATACCGTTAGCGATCGAGTAGGTCAGCGGCATGGTCAGCGCAGTCACGGTTACCGGCGCGGCGGTGGTGATGTCTTTCCAGTCAATATCCGCCAGGCCAGATGCCATCAGCACCGCAACAAACAGCAGTGCTGGCGCGGTGGCATAAATCGGTACGCTGCCCGCGAGCGGCGAGAAGAACAGGCTCAGCAGGAACAGAATCGCCACCACAATCGCCGTCAGGCCGGTGCGGCCACCGGCGCTGACGCCGGCAGCAGATTCCACATAGCTGGTGGTGGTCGAAGTACCAAGCAGCGAGCCGAACAGCGCGGCGGCGCTATCTGCAATCAACGCACGGCCCATTTTCGGCACGTTGCCCTGCTCATCTGCCAGACCGGCGCGCTTGGTCACACCCAGCAAGGTGCCGGTGTTATCGAACACGTCCACGAACAGGAAGGCGAAGATTACGCTCACCAAACCGACGTTAAAGGCACCGGCGATATCCAGCTGCATAAAGGTTGGCGCGATAGAGGGCGGAGCGGAGAACACGCCACCAAACGGCGTCAGGCCAATGCCCATAGAAATGAAGGTCACCACCAGAATGCCGATCAGCACCGCACCGGTAACGCGACGCGCTTCCAGCACCACAATGATGAAGAAGCCGAGCAGCGCCAGCAGCGGACCCGGTTTGGTCAGATCGCCCAGGCCAACCAGCGTTGCTGGGTTATCCACCACGATACCCGCGCCTTCCAACGCGATAATCGCCAGGAACAGACCGATACCGGCACCAATACCGGCACGCAGCGGCAGCGGAATGCTGTTAATAATCCACTCACGAATTTTGAAAAGCGACATGGCAAAGAAGATCACCGCCGACAAGAACACCGCGCCCAGCGCAACTTGCCAGGTGTAACCCATATGCAGCACCACGGTATAGGTGAAGAAGGCGTTGAGGCCCATGCCCGGTGCGAGTGCAATCGGATAGTTAGCGATCAGGCCCATTAACACACAGCCAATCGCCGCCGCCAGACAGGTCGCCACGAAGACCGCACCTTTATCCATGCCGGTTGCGCCGAGAATGCTCGGGTTAACAAACAGGATGTAAGCCATTGCCAGGAAGGTGGTGATACCCGCAATGATTTCGGTGCGAACCGTGGTGTTGTGCGCTTTTAGTTTGAAGAGTTTTTCTAACATCATCATCTCTCATGAGCGGAGTCGGCACGAATGCGCGCGCTCCTTGCCAATGTGGTTTATATGCTTATTGTTGTTTTGAAAGCGAAGCAAACTGGACAACAGGTTGTGAAACCTTGCGCTTTCCCCTGTCCATATAGCAATAGCTATGCCACTCCCCTACGCAATCGATTACGTTTTCATTTGCGGCTGCGGCTAAGATTATTCTGAACCAGAATGAGGCGCGATTATGGTGCATTGCACCAGCGCCGCGCAATCGTTTTCCTACCTGACGATGGTTTGGCAAAAAGAGTGCGGCACTGCACGCTTCCGCACTCTGCCAGGCGATGGCGCTCACGTTTCTGTTGCCTTAATCAGCAGGTAAAAAACATCGGGTTACACTGCTTTTAACCCTTTCGTAACAAAAGAGGCGCATCCATGAAGCCCGCGATTCTGGTGGTCGATGATGATCGTGCAGTGTGCGAATTGCTGCACGATGTGTTGAATGAACATGTATTTACCGTTTATTGCTGCCATCAGGGTAAAGATGCGCTAGCCCTGCTCACGCTACACCCGGAAATTTCACTGGTGATGCTGGATATGATGCTGCCAGACACCAACGGCTTGCTGGTGCTGCAACAGATGCAGCGGCAGCGTCCCGATCTGCTAGTGATCATGTTGACCGGCATGGGTTCGGAAGCGGATATGGTGGTGGGGCTGGAGATGGGCGCGGATGATTACATCGCCAAGCCGTTCAACCCGCGCGTGGTAGTGGCTCGGGCACGCGCGGCGCTGCGACGCTGCGGACGGCTGGCGCAGCCGGAAGCGTTAGCAGATGAAGGTTGGCAATTTAACGGCTGGCGCCTCGACGATGCGCGCTGCCAACTGTTCAATCCGCAGCGTGAAAGCGTGCCGCTAACGCAAGGTGAATACACGCTGCTGCGCGCGCTGGTGGCGCATGCGCGCAAAGTATTAACCCGCGATCAACTGCTCGAACTGACGCACAGCGAAAGCCTTGAGGTGTTTGATCGCACTATTGATGTACTGATTATGCGGCTTCGACGCAAGATAGAAATCAATCCGCATCAACCGAGCCTGATCCGCACCATTCGCGGTCTCGGCTATGTTTTCTCCGCCGACGTGATGCGTCCTGCCTCTTCGGCACGCGAAACGCAAATCGCCTGATCCATCCAGCGCTGCATCTCGGCTAATGGCCGCGTGCCGTCCAGCGCGTTGGCGGCATGCAGATTAAAACAGGCGCAGGTGTGCGCCAGCTTCAGCGTTTCCGTCAGCGACCAGCCTTCATGGCTGGCATAGAGCACACCGGCGCAAAACGCATCGCCTGCCCCCACGCTGCCAACGATCTCTTCTGGCGCTAAGCACCACGCCGGTTGCCAGCGCCCTTCGCCGTCCGCTTGCTGGCCCCACGCGCCTTCGGGTGCGTGGATCACCACCCGCTGACGTACGCCTTGCTGCATTAGCCAGGTCGCCGCCTCGGCAAACGCAGTCGGTGCGGCAAGCCCGTGCGGCGTGCGCAAACTGATGCCGGTGAGTGATTGCGCCTCCAGTTCGTTGATCACCAGATAATCGAGCCAGCGCAGCGCAGGCATCACCAGCGGTCGATATTCGCCCACGCGCGACACCAAATCGAGGGAGGTAAGATAGCCGCGCTGCTGCATCTGCGCCAGCAGCCGTGCGCTGCGCGTGCCGTATTCATCGTCCGGCACATCAAGGCTATCCAGCAGCAGCAAATACCCGAGATGGAAGATGCGGTGTGCAGTGAAGACGTCGGCGAAGTGCGCCAGATCGAGCTTGCCATTGGCGCCGCGCGCATGGAAGAAGGTGCGCTGGCCATCCGGCGTGGTCATCACCTGCGTCATCGCCGTATTGATGCTTGCGATGCGCTGCACAAACTGGCGGTCAATGTGATGATCATCCAGCAGTTGCAGGATGTAATCGCCGTCGCTGTCCTCGCCTACTATGCCGACGCCCGCCAGCGGCAGATTCAGCTGCATGCGCGCCAGCGTAAACAGCACGTTGAGCGCCGCGCCGCCGCTGCACTTCTCGCTGTGCTGAATCTCGGTTAGCCAGCCTTGTTCCGGCCAATGGCTGATGCGCTGCACGTGATCCACCAGCATGCTGCCGGCACCGATGATTCCGTTACGCACCATGCGATTATGCCCTCCCGGCGCTGCCGAATACCTGCATCTGCTGCGCCACCACGTTGGCGATGTCGCGCTCTACCGCCATCAACAACTCAGCAAAGGCGTCGTAGCGCGCATCGCGTTGGGCGATCTGCGCTTCAATCGCCCCGAGCGCCGCCTGCGACATGCCGGTATAGAAATTGATTTTGTTGATGCCAAGGCTGACGGCGCGGCGGAAATCCGCGTCGCTAATGCCGGAACCGCCATGCAGCACCAGCGGAATGCCGGCCGTCGCGCGAATCGCTGCCAGCCGGTCAAAGTCGAGTTTGGGTTCGCCTTTGTATTTGCCGTGCGCATTGCCAATCGCCACCGCCAGGCAATCAATGCCGGTGGAGTGCACAAAATCAGCGGCCTGCGCCGGATCGGTAAATTTATCGCTGTCGGCCTCGCCAAACAGCGCACCGCCTTCATCGCCGCCCACCGCACCGAGTTCAGCCTCCACCGACACGCCGAGCGCGTGACACATCTTCACCACCTCGCGCGTCTGGCGCACGTTCTCCTCATAGCTGAGCGTCGAGCCATCGAACATGACCGAGGTAAAGCCAAGGCGAATCGCCTGCATCACCGCCTCAAAATGCAGGCCATGATCGAGATGCAGCACCACCGGAATAGCGTGCAGCGCCGCTTCGGTACGCACCGCGGCGACCAAATGCTCGAGGCTGACATACTTAAAATGCACTTCAGCGATGCTGATAATAAACGGCGAGCGCTGCCGCTCAGCGGCCTGATAGAGCGCGCGCAGGAAATGGGTGTCGAGGACGTTAAACGCGCCAAGCGCGTAGCCGTTCTGTTGCGCATGGGCCAAACCCTGCGCCAGTGAAATCAGTGCCATATCAGGCTCCTTTAGGCCAGCCAGCGGTGATATTCGTTACACAGCAGCCAGCGCGGTGCTTCATCTTCATCCAGCGGATTGAAGCGCGCCAGCGGCGTGAGAAACACATTGTCATGTTCGTCGTCATTGGGCATCGAGACTTCACCCACCAGCACATCGCCGTAGCCCTCTTCGCCCCAAAAGCTGTGCCAGATGCCCGGCAACAAGGTAACGCTTTCGCCCGGCGATAAACGCAGCTGCGAACCGGCGGCGTGGGTTTGGCGGATGCCATCGAGTGTGACGTTAACCGCAGTATCAGCCAGCTGATTGCCCGCACGGTTATGCAGCGTGACGATCAGATTGCCGCCGCCGCGATTGATAATGTCTTCCATCTTTTGCGGGTGATAATGCAGCGGCGTGACCTGCCCTTCGCGCACATGCATGATTTTTTCGGCATAAGGTTTGGCCCACGGCTGGCCACCCCGCGAACCGTTGCGCAGTGTGAACAGGGTTAAACCGGTTTGATTGAAATCGTCAGCGCCGAAGCTGGTGACATCCCAGCCAAGATGCAGCGCCAGCAGTTCATCGGCGTCATGTTTATCGAGCGCGCGCCACTGGCTGAGGCCGTAATCGGCCCACGGCGGCAGATGCACATCCTGACGCATAAAGAATTCGCGGGTGCGTTGTAGGATCGCATTCACTTCTGAGCGTTGCATCTTCACCTCCTTTCCACGCTGGCCCTCACCCCAGCCTTCTCCCGCAAGCAGGAGAGGGCGCTATTTGTCCCCTCTCCCATTTATGGGAGAGGGTTAGGGTGAGGGACAGCGGCTGCTTACTTCACCGTCCAGCCCTTGTAGCTGCTGACGCTGTTACGATCGATCATCGTCACCGGAATCAGCACCGGCTTATCTGGCGCGGGCTTGCCCTGCAGGATGTCATAGCCGATCTCCACCGCTTTCGCCGCCATCACCTGCGGGTCCTGCGCTGGCGTGGCCACGAACAGCGAGCCTTTGCGTTTCAGCGCCTCTTCACCGTCTGGCGATCCATCGACGCCGACAATAAAGAACTCATTGCGCTGAGCCTGTTTCGCCGCCAGATCGGCACCAATTGCCGTTGGGTCGTTAATCGCGAACACTGCATCGATCTTCGGATTGGCCGACAGCAGGCCGGTCATCACTTCGAGGCCACCTTCGCGGCTGCCTTTGGCGTTCTGGTTGTAGGAGAGCAGCTTGATGTCCGGATGGGTTTTCAGCTCGGTCATGCAGCCTTCCACACGGTTCTGCACCGCAGAAACCGGCGGTCCATTGATGATCACCACGTTGCCTTTGGCCTTCAGGCGGTCGGAGATGTATTTACACGCCATGGCGCCAGCAGCGGTGTTATCGGAGGTGATAGTGGCGTTAGCGCCGTCTGCCGCCACGTCGACCGCCACCACTACAATCCCGGCATCACGCGCACGTTTTACCGCGGGCGCGATACCTTTGGAATCGGCGGCATTAAGGATGATCATGTCCACTTTGGCGGCGATGAAGTTGTCAATCTGCCCTACCTGCTGGCCGAGATCGTAGCCGCTGGAGACCAGCGTCACGTTGACCTTGTCGCCCGCCAGTTCACGCGCCTTCAGCTCCGCACCTTTGGTGATCTGCACGAAGAACGGGTTGGCGAGATCGCCGACGGTCACACCAATGGATTTCAGCTCTTTGGCCTGCACCAATGGCGCGCTCAGAAGCGTAGCCGCCAGCAGTCCGGTTAGAATCGGATTAAAACGCATAGTCGATGTTCTCCTGCTTTTTGGTTTTTATGATTAGTGCTCGCTGTCCCCCTCCTCGGTCCTCCCCCACAAGTGGGGGAGGAAGATGCTGCAAAATGTGAGTGTGGAAGCTGCATGTGGCAGCATCTCCTTCCCCCATTTATGGGGGAAGGCCGGGATGGGGGACAGCAAGCACGATGTAACTCAACCCACGTGATGCCGCGTCCGGTACTTATCGATCAACACCGCGATAATGATCACCGCGCCCTTAATCACTAACTGCCAGAAATAGGAGACGCCCATTAGCGTCATCCCGTTATTCAGCGTGGCGATAATCAGCGCACCAATCAGCGTGCCGGTGATGGTGCCGATGCCGCCGACAAAGCTGGTACCACCGAGGATCACCGCCGCTATCGCATCCAGCTCGTAACCCACGCCAAGGTTGCCGTTGGCGCTGTAGAGCCGCGAGGCGCTCATCAATCCAGCCAGCCCCGACAGCAAGCCGCTCATGGCGTAGACAAACAGCAGCACCACGCTGACTTTGATGCCGGTCAGGCGCGCCGCCTGCACGTTGCCGCCGACAGCATAAATGTGCACACCTAAGGTAGTGCGGCGCAGAATGAACCAGCACAGCGCGATCACCGCAAAAGCGATGATGATCAGCCACGGCACCGGCCCGAGATAGCCGTTGCCTATCCATTCAAAGTTGATGTCGGAGTTGATCACCGTGGTGCCGTTGGCCAGCAGATAAGCCGCGCCGCGCATCGCGGTGTAGGTACCAAGCGTGACAATAAAGGGCGGCAGCCCCGCCCACGCCACCAGAACGCCGTTGAACAACCCCATAATCAGCCCGGCACCTAACGCCGCCGGGATCGTCAGTGACGCAAATGCCGGATCGAGCGACACCGCCATCGCTACCACCGCCGTGGTGCCGAGCATCGATCCCACCGACAAATCAATGCCGCCAGTGAGAATGACAAAGGTCATGCCCGCCGCCAGCACGATGTTGATCGAGGCCTGACGCGTAATGTTGAGCAGATTGCCCTCGGTGAAGAAGTTCGGCGTGACAAAGCCAAATACCGCCACGATCAGGATCAAAATCGGTAGGATGCCGACGGTTTGCAGCAGGTCACTCATTAACGCGCGCTTGAGGGTGGGACTTTTTACGCGTGCGGATTCACTGGTCATTGCGCTCTCCTCAGGCCTGAACCGGCTGCGCGCCGGTGGCCAGTGTCATAATGTTTTCCTGGCTAATCTCTGCCCCACTCAACTCACCGGCGATGGCGCCTTCACGCATCACATAAACGCGGTCGCTCATGCCCACCACTTCCGGTAACTCGCTGGAGATCATCAAAATCGCCACGCCCTGCTGCGCCATCTGCTGCATCATGCGGTAGATTTCGCTCTTGGCGCCGACATCAACGCCGCGCGTCGGCTCATCGAGAATCAGGATGCGCGGCGCAATTGCCACCCAGCGTGAAATCAGCAGCTTTTGCTGATTACCGCCGGACAAGCCGCCCGCGCGCACCTGGGCATGCGGCACGCGGATGTTCAGCGCATCAATCGCCTCGCTGGCGATCTTCTGCCCTTTGCGCCGATTAAGCAGGCCGTAGCTGGCATCGCGCTCCAGCGTCGCCATCACAATGTTGTCCTGCGCCGCCAGTTCAAGGAACAAGCCCTGCTCTTTGCGGTTCTCGGTGAGAAAACCGATGCCGCGTGCGATGGCGTCGCGCGGCGAGTGAATCTGCACTTTCACGCCGTCGATCCAGATCTCACCGCCGCTCGGTTGATGCACGCCAAAAATCAGCTGCGCCAGTTCGCTGCGCCCGGCGCCGACCAGCCCCGCCAGCCCGACAATCTCGCCAGCACGCACCGACAGGCTGCTGGGACGCACTTTGTGTTTGTCGCACAGGTGATTGACGGCGAGACGGATGTCGCCGAGCGGAATATCGCGGTCTTTGTTAAACAGATCGCTGAGCGGCCGCCCGACCATCATGCGCACCAGCTCGCTGGCGTTGAGCTGCTCGCGCGTCAGGCTGCCGACGTACTGCCCGTCGCGCAGCACGCTCACGCGATCCGACAGCTCATACACTTCCGCCATGCGATGGCTGATGTAGATAATCGCCATGCCTTCGCTGCGCAGCCGTTTAATCAGCGCAAACAGCTGCTCGGTTTCACGGTTGGAGAGCGCGGCAGTCGGCTCATCCATCACCAGAATGCGGCTGTTGCGGTGCAGCGCGCGGGCGATTTCCACCTGCTGCTGCTCGGCAATACTCAGGCGGCTCACCAGATCGGTGGCGCTGAACTGCGCACCCAGGCGATCAATCACCCGCTGCGCCTCTTCCGCCATCTGGCGACGCTTCACCAGGCCTCCACGCGTGATTTCACTGCCGAGAAAGATGTTCTCCGCCACCGTCAAATTGGGTGCCAGATTGATCTCCTGATAAATCAGGGTAATGCCCGCCGCCAACGCCTCTTTTGGGCCTTTTATGACATACGGCTGGCCGTCGATAAGAATTTCCCCGCTGCTGGCGGTATAGGCGCCGGCCAGAATTTTCATCAAAGTACTTTTGCCCGCGCCGTTTTCGCCCATCAGCGCATGCACTTCACCGGGCCAGACCGTGAGATCCACGCCCTTGAGCGCATAGAAGTTGCCGAAGCGTCGGGTGATTCCCCGCATGGAGAGTATCGGTGTGGCATCCATTTACAGACTCCTGCTGGCAAAGGTTGCAGCGAGTAAAACCTGCTTAGATAAATGGAAAATGTCAGCGGCCATTCATATTTGTCATATTTCGCCCCGATCGCGCTTCTATACTCGCCAGCAGTTGAGCGGTAAGGAGTGGCAGCTATGAGTCACAGTCTGCACTGGCACGCGGGCGCGCGTAGCCGTCTGCTGCTGTTTAATCTGCTGGTGATGTCGGTGACGCTGGCGGTGAGCCTGGTCGCGATTTTTGGATTTCGCCACGCAGGTCACATTCAGGAACAGGCGCAGGCACAAACGCTGGCCGATATGAACGGCAGCCTGGCGCTGGCGCGCGACACCGCCAATGTGGCCATTGCGGCGGTGCGGTTATCGCAGGTGGTCGGTGCGCTGGAGTATCAGAGCGAATCGGCGCGCCTGCAGCAAACGCAGCGGGAGCTGCAACAGTCGCTGAGCTTGCTGGCAAATGCGCCGCTGGCGGCACAGCAGCCGCAGCTGCTAGCGCGTATTCGTGAGCGCAGCCAGACGCTGGAACAAACCATCAATCAGTTGCTGCGCGCCGGGCATCAGCGCCATCTGCAGCGCAACGTGATGCTGAGCGGCTTGTGGCAATCGCAGCTGTTACTCAATCGCATTGACCTGCTAACGCGCACCGATTCCCCTTCTGCCGCGCTGCGCCAGCAAACTCACAGCTTATTCAGCGTGGCGATTCAATCCAGCGCGCCGCAGGCCGCAGTGCAGCAATTGCCTTCGGTGCTGCGCCAGTGGCAAGCGTTAAGGCTTAACGGCGCGCTGAATACCCAGGTGCAGCGGCTGATCGCCACCAGCACGGATTTGCAGCCGGTGGCGCAGCAGCTGGAGCAGAGTGATATCGCCATCGCCTACGCCACCTATCGCATCAAAGCGCTGGTGGCGATGCTCAACGACGACATCACCCATTACGTGCAGCTGGTGGCGCAGCAGAGTGACGCACGCAGCGCGGTGACGCATGCAGAGCTGGATTCGATCATCGGCTTTATCGGCCTGTTTATGCTGCTGGCGCTGCTGATCACCGGGTACGCCGGTTACTACATCTACCGCAATCTCGGTTCGAGTCTGACCGCCATCGCCCACGCCATGACGCGGCTGGCGCAGGGTGAAAAGAGCGTCAACGTGCCGGGCCTGGCGCGGCGCGATGAGCTGGGCGATCTGGCGCGCGCCTTTAACGTGTTTGCCCGCAATACGGCGTCGCTGGCGCACACTTCGCGCCTGCTAAAAGAGAAAAGCAACCAGCTGGAATCGACCTTTCTCGCCATGCGCGACGGCTTTGCGCTGTTCGATAACAGCGGTCAGCTGGTGGTATGGAATGCGCAATATGCCGAGCTGCTCGGCATCGCGCCGCGCGAACTGCATCGCGGTTTGCACTATCAGCAGCTATTAAAACGCGTTGATGTCGAGCTCAACGGATTAGCCGATGCGCAGGAAGTGCGGCTGGCGGATGGACGCACGCTGGAGTTGCGCTTCAGTCCGGTGCCACGGCGCGGCATGGTGAATACCGTGCTGGAACGCACCACGCGCAAGGCGCTGGAGGAAGCGCTGCTGCACAGCCAGAAGATGAAAGCGGTGGGACAGCTGACCGGCGGACTGGCGCACGACTTCAATAATCTGCTGGCGGTGATCATCGGCAGCCTGGCGTTAACCGTCGATCAGCTGCCGCCCGGCACGCTCGCCAGCCGCGTCGAACGCGCGCGTCAGGCCGCCGACCGTGCGGCGCAGCTGACGCAGCGCTTGCTGGCCTTCTCACGTAAGCAGGCGCTCTACCCGCGCGCGGTGTCGGTGGTGGAGTTGGTGGATAATCTGCATTCGCTGCTGCAGCACGCGCTTTTACCCGGCCAGCAACTGGTGATCGATGCGCAGCGACCCGGCTGGCCAGCGTGGATCGATGCCGGACAACTGGAGAACGCGCTGATCAATCTGGTGGTCAACGCGCGCGATGCCATGGCGCAGCAGAGCGGCGAAATCCGCCTGCGTATCTGGAATCAGCGTAAACAGGAAGCCGACGGCAAGCGCGATCGCGTCACCATTGAAGTGATCGATCACGGCTGCGGCATGTCGGCCGAGGTGCGTGAACAGGTGTTTGAGCCGTTCTTCACCACCAAAGCCATCGGCAGCGGCAGCGGTTTGGGCTTATCAATGGTATATGGCTTTGTGCGGCAATCCGGCGGCCAGATTGAGCTGGAAACCGCGCCGGGACAAGGCACCACCGTGCGGCTATTATTACCGCGCGCGCCCGAAGCGGCGCAACCGCTCAGCGTGCCGCCGCCGCTGGTGCCGCAGGCCAGCAACGATCGGCTGGTGTTGGTGCTGGATGATGAACCGACGGTGCGACAAACGCTGTGCGAACATCTGCATCAACTGGGTTATCTGACGCTGGAGTGTGGCGACGGCGAAAGCGCGCTGAGGCTGCTGCGCCAGACGCCGGATATCGATCTGTTAATCAGTGATTTGATGCTGCCGGGCAGCATTAACGGCGCGGATGTGATTCGCCAGGCGCAGGCGCAGTGGCCGCATCTGGCAACGGTGTTGATCAGCGGCCAGGATCTGCGCCAGACGCAGGTCACGCTGCCGCTGTGTGAGCGGCTGGCGAAACCCTGGCATCACGCGCAGCTGGTGCAGGCGCTGGAGCGCGCCTGGCAGCGCAGTGAACGGCTTAGTCGCGCGCGGCAGGCTGCCACAACGGCACCCCTTTCCCCGTGATGTAACGTTTACGCAGCTTGCTGGAGACAACATCCATGATCATCACCACCGCCACCAGAATCAGGGTCAGGAACATCACCACATCCCAGTTCCATAAACGCATGTTCTCGGCATACACCAGGCCGACGCCGCCCGCGCCAACAAAGCCCAGCACCGCTGCGGAGCGGGTGTTGGACTCAATCTGATACAGGCTGAGCGCGAGGAAGGTCGGGAAAGATTGGGTCAAAATGCCGTAGCGATGTTTTTGCAGGCTGTTCGCGCCCACCGCGCTGAGACCGCGACTCGGCGAACGCTCCACCGCTTCGTGCCCTTCGGCGTAGAGTTTGCCGAGCAGGCCGACATCCTGCATCACGATCGCCAGCACGCCAGCCAGCGGCCCCATGCCGACGGCACGCACGAAGATCAGCCCCCAAATCGCCATGTCGATGCCGCGCAGCACATCCAGTACGCGACGCACCACCAGCGCAATCGGACGCGTCAGCGGATCGTGCATTACGTTACGTGCCGCCAGGAACGAGACCGGCAAGGCGATCAGTGACGCGGTCAACGTGCCGGAAAACACAATCGCCAGCGTAATCCCGACCTGCGTGAAGTAGTAAGCAAACGGCCAGTTGAGGAAATCCTGCCAGACAAACATACGCAGGAAATAGCGGCTGAGCTGCTGGCAGCCAATGAGAAAACGGCTCCACTCAATGCCAAAAAACTCGAAAAAGAACAGGTAATAGAGCGCGATGGCCAGCGCCATCAGCGCAACGCGGCGCAGATAGCGGTGTTGCGCAGCAAACAGGGCGGCATGCTCCTGCTTGAGTTTGGCGACATCCGGCGCTAAGGCGATCATGATACGTCTCCTTCCACTACGCGGCGACGCAGCCAGCCGGACAGCGTATCCAGCAGCGACACCACCACAATGATCAGCAACAGCGTAATGCTGACCTGATCGTATCGATCGAGTTTGATATTGGTCATCAGCTCTTGCCCGATACCGCCCGCACCGACCAACCCGAGGATGGTGGAGGAACGGAAGTTGATCTCCAGTCGCATAAAGCTGTAGGAGAGAAACGTCGGTTTGACCTGCGGCCAGAAGGCAAAGCGCATGCGCTGCAGTTTGCTGGCACCGCACGCCGCGAGGCCGCGCACCGGTTTATCCGAGGCGCTCTCAATCGCTTCGTAGAACAGTTTGGTCAGGCTGCCGACGGTGTGCAGCGCCAGCGCGAGGAAGCCAGGAATGGCGCCAATGCCAAACGCCATCACGAACATCACCGCCCACGCCAGTTCGGGCATGGTGCGCAGGAAGGCGACAAACGCGCGGATCGCCATGCGCAGGCTGCGTGGCGTTTGGGTGTTGTCGGCGGCGAAGAACGCCAGCACGCCAGCCACCGCCACAGCTATGATGGTGGACGACAGCGCCAGTTGTAAGGTTTCCCAGATCAGCGGCAGCTGGTAGTGCAGGCGATAGCCCCAGTAAGCCAGCGATCCCTCGGTTTTCACATCGGAGAAGAGTTCCGACCAATGCAGCACCGGCAGGGTTTCGCCAATGTAATCGAAAAAGTGTGGCATCGACTGCCAGACGGTGAGCAGGTTAAATTCCGCCATCTTGCCCGCGGCCAGATAGAGCGCCAGTAACAGCAGCGACCACAGCAGCGAGTCGCGCTTTTGCTGGCGGCGGATGCGTTGGTAGTAGTGTTCGAAATCGGTCAAGGGGGGATTCCTGTTGGTTGGGGACTTGCTGGATGGTGCTGGCTGGATTGTGCTCGCTGGATGGTGCTCGCTGTCCCCCATCCCGGCCTTCCCCCACAAGTGGGGGAAGGAGATGCTGCCACATGCGACTTCAGAGCTGCATTTTGCACCCTCTTCCTCCCCCACTTGTGGGGGAGGACCGAGGAGGGGGACAGCGAGCACCGACCGAGGAAGGTGACAGCAAGCACCCCAACTAAATTAACCGCGCGTACCCTTCATCAAATCACGCTTCATATCGATGATATTCTGGTAATCCGCCACGGTAGCCGGGCCGATGTGCTGGGCACCGCCAACCGCTTTAACAAAACATCCGTGATCTTCTTTATCCAGTTTCTTGATGGTGGCCACCACTTTCGCTTTGAAGTCAGCGGGCAGATTGTTGCTCACCAGAATCGGACCGTTCGGGATCAGCGGCGACTGCCAGATAATGCGGATCTGCTTCATCAGATCCGGATGATCCATACGAATCAAACGACCAAAGGCACCCGAGGTATAACCGGTTTCGCGGTCACCAATCAGCGACGTCCAGGTTACTGCGCCTTCGAACTGGCCGTTCAGCACGCCGAGGATGTCCTGCTCGTGACCGCCGGAGAAGGTGACGCTGGAGAAGGTGTTGTTGTACTTATCGTCCACCGTGCCGCCAAACTCTTTCTTGAACGCCTGGTTCGGCATCAGGAAGCCGGAAGTGGAATCCGGATCGGCCATGCCGAACGATTTGCCTTTCAGGTCTTCCAGCTTTTGGTACGGGCTGTCGGCTTTCACGATCACCACTGAGTGATAACCCTGCGAACCGTCTTTGTCGTCCACCACGATGCCCACCACATCCACCGCTTTCGGGTTCTGCAGATAAACCGAGGCAAACGAGGCGGGCGACATGCTCAGCACCAGGTCGATTTTGTTACCCAGCAAGCCCTGAATCACGCCTGAATAGTCAGACGAGTTGCGCAGTTTGGTATCCACCTGCAGCTCTTTATCGAAGAAATCTTTCACGCATTGGTTATCACCAATCTGCTGCGTGGCGTTCTGGCCGCCAAGAATCCCGAGGTTCAACTCTTTTGGTGCATCCGCTGCGTTTGCGCCAAATGCCATCGCAATAGTCAGTAAAGCTAAAGAAGTCAGTTTCATTCTTAGGTTTTCTCTTGCTGTGGGAGTTAGTGGAGCTGGTTAATTTCGTCGCCGTACAGCTCATGCATCAGGCCGTCGGTCAACCGGGAAGGATGTCCATCAAACAGCACTTTGCCGCGCTGAATACCGATGACGCGGGTGCAGTAGCTTTTTACCAATTCAATTGAGTGCAGGTTCACCATTACGCTGATGCCCTGCTCGCTCACCTGACGCAGCACGTCCATGATGCGCTTGGTGTTTTTCGGATCGAGTGACGCCACCGGTTCGTCCGCCAGCAAAATGCGCGGGTTCTGCATCAGCGCCCGGCAAATCGCTACGCGCTGCATCTGGCCGCCAGAGAGATTTTCCGCACGCTGCAGCGCCTGCGGCAGCATGTTCATCCACTGCAGCAGTTCGATTGCGCGGGCGCGGTCGGTTTCGGAGAAGACTTTGAAGAACGATTTCAGCGTCGAGGTCTGGCTTAAACGACCGAGCAGCACGTTGGTCAGCACGTCGAGGCGCGGCACCAGACAGAAGTCCTGGAAGATCATGCCGCATTCGCTGCGCCATTCACGCATCTGGCGGCTGTTCAGCGTCACCACATCGCGATCCACTTCGCCGTGGCGATTGCTGAGGATCGCGCCCTGTGAAGCGCTGATGGTGCCGTTGAGCATGTGTAACAGTGTCGATTTGCCTGCGCCCGAGCGGCCAATCACCGCCACCAGCTCGCCCGCATGCAGATCGAAGCTGACGTTATCCAGCACCTGGTTGGCGCCGTACGCTTTGCACAATCCCTGCACCGAAAGCACCTTGTTGCCCTGCCCGGTAACGTGCGGGAAGGGATTGTCGACAACGGTTTTCAGTAATGCCTGTGCCATGTTGCACTCCATCTCTTCTGAGCTGTTGATTGCACGCTATTACGGGCAAAACGGATGAAAGCTTGATGACAGTAAAATGATTAAACGGTGACAGCGGCTGGATCGGTCAGCAACTGGCGCAGCGTTAGCAGTGTTTCGCTCAACGCACCATCATTATTCAACGCATAACAGTGCGCGGGCAGCGGTTCGGCGGCACGCGCCAGCCGTTGCGCGATCTCCGCTTCTGACTCGCGCCCACGCTGCCGCAAACGCGCTTCCAGCACCGCTGGCGAAACCTGTAACACCAGCGGCAGCAGCTGCGTGCCGTAATGCTGCTGCACCATCGGCAGATGCAGGCGCGAACCGTTCACCAGCACGTTCATTCCGCGCGCCAGCCACAGATCGATCTCCTCACCCAGCCCGTAATACATGCCGTGCGCCTGCCAGCTGACGGCGAACAACCCCAGCGCCTCGCGCCGTCGAAACTCGGCTTCGCTTAGCGCCACATGGTTCTCGCCGCCCGCATCGGCGGCGCGCGTAATGTAGCGATGGGCGATCAGCAAATTCTCCGGCGGCGCTTCGCGCAGCGCGTTCAGCAGGCTGTCTTTGCCCGCGCCCGAAGGCCCGGTAAGCCAGATCAGGCGCGCCATCAGAACACCCGCTTGCCTTGCGACCAGACGTGACGAATGTGCGAATGACCATGATCGGTATGCACCAGCACTAAATCGGCACGCAGTCCTTCGGCGATGCGCCCGCGATCGTGCAGGCCAATCGCCCGCGCCGGATTGCGGGTCACCAGCGCGGCCGCCTGCGGCAGCGTCAGCGTGTTGCGCTCATCGGCCACCAGCCGGAACACCGCATCGAGCAAGCTGGCGGGATAGTAGTCGGAGGAGAGAATATCCAGCAGGCCGTGACTCGCCAGTTCCGCTGCCGCCACGTTGCCGGAGTGCGAACCGCCGCGCACGATGTTGGGCGCGCCCATCAGCACCTGCATGCCGCAGTCACGTGATGCGCGTGCCGCCTCCAGCGTGGTGGGAAATTCGGCGATGGCGCTGCCGACCGCATGTGATTCGGCAACGTGCGCCGCCGTGGCATCATCGTGGCTGGCCAGCGGAATGCCGCGTGAACGGCACAAGCTGGCGATGGCGTTGCGGTTAGGCGTGGAGAACTCGGCGGCCAGCGCCAACTGCTCACGCTCAAACTGATCCATCTGCTCGTCGTTGAGCTGATATTTGCCCTGATAATAGGTGCGATACATCTCCAGCGAGGCGTACTGGCGCTGGCCCGGCGAGTGATCCATCAGCGACACCAGCGACAGCTCCGGCGTGTTGATCAGCGCTTCAAACAGCGGCAGCGTGGTGTTGTGCGGCAGCTCGCAGCGCAGATGCAAATGGTGATCGGCGCGGTTAATGCCTTTGCGATTGCTGTCCTGAATCGCATCGATCATGTTGGTGAGATTATCCAGACGATGGCCGCCATCGCGGACGTCGCCGACGCCAATCGCATCCAGCACCGTGGTGATGCCGCTGGCGGCCATCAGCGCATCGTGGCTGCTCATCGCCGAATAGGCGGGCCAATCCACCTTCGGACGTGGCGCAAAGAACTTGTCGAGGTTATCGGTGTGCAGCTCCACCAAACCCGGCAGCAGGAAGGCGTTTTCGCCATCCAGCGCGCCCGGCTGTTGGCTGACGCTGTCGCTAAAGCTGGCGATGCACCCGTCACGGATTTCCAGCGATCCCGTTACCACTTCGTTTTCCAGCACCAGCTGGACGTTGTTGACGATCATGCTTCTGCTCCTGCTTGCATTGGCTGCATGACGTGCAGGCGATCGGCCACGCGTGCGCGCACCGCTTCGTCATGGAAAATTCCGACAATGGCGGCACCGCGGGCGCGCGCCTGTTCAATCAGTTCCACCACCGCAGCGCTGTTGGCGCTGTCGAGCGAGGCGGTTGGCTCATCCAGCAGCAGCACCGGATAGTCGGCGATAAAGCCGCGTGCGATGTTAACGCGCTGCTGTTCGCCGCCGGAGAAGGTGGACGGCGCCAGTGACCATAAACGCTCCGGCACGTTGAGGCGCGTCAGCAGCTCTTTGGCGCGCTTTTCGCAGAAGGCGCGCTCGGTGCCGCGCTCCAGCAGCGGCTGCATCACGATCTCCAGCGTGGGCACGCGTGGGATGACACGCAAAAACTGGCTGACCCAGCCGACGGTGTGGCGGCGAATCGCCAGAATCTGGCGGGCGGGCGCGTTGGCCATGTCGATCCATTCGCCCTGATGTTGCAGCCAGATGTGACCGCTGTTGGCCTGATAGTTGCCGTACAGCGCGCGCAGCAGCGTGGATTTGCCGCTGCCGGAGCGGCCATGTAGCACCACGCATTCGCCGCCGCTAACGTCAAGATTGGCGTCCTGCAATACCGGCAGCGCGGCGCCGCTTTGGTTGTGCAGCACAAAGGTTTTGCTCAGATGCTCTACGCGCAGTAAAGGTTGCATAGTGATGTCCGCCATTAGTTAAGCACCGATGAAACCAGCAGCTGCGTATACGGATGATGCGGATCGTCCAGCACCCGGTCGGTCAACCCGCTCTCCACCACGCGCCCCTGCTTCATCACCAGCAGGCGATGCGCCAGCAACCGCGCCACGCCGAGATCGTGCGTCACAATCACCACCGCCAGATTCAGCTCACGTACCAGCGTGCGCAGCAGATCCAGCAGGCGCGCCTGCACGGATACATCGAGCCCGCCGGTTGGCTCATCCATAAACACCAGCGTCGGCTGCGTCACCAGGTTGCGCGCAATCTGTAAACGCTGCTGCATGCCGCCGGAAAAGGTGGTGGGCAGATCGTCGATGCGATTAGCGGGGATCTCCACATCCTGCAGCCAGCGCATCGCCTCTTGACGGATATCACCGTAATGCCGCTGGCCCACCGCCATCAGCCGCTCGCCGATGTTGCCGCCGGCCGTGACCTGCGGACGCAAACCATCCAGTGGATGCTGATGCACCACGCCCCATTCGGTGCGCAGCAAGCGGCGGCGATCGCTCTCGCTCAGTTGATAGAGATCCTGTGCGCGATAAAGAATGTTGCCCTGCTGCGGCGCTAAGCGTGCTGACAGGCTGCGCAGCAAGGTGGTTTTGCCCGATCCGGATTCCCCAACAATGCCTAACACTTCGCCAGGATAGAGTTCAAAACTCACCTCTTCAAACCCTTTGCCGGGCGCGTAAAGGTGCGTGAGATGGTTGACCGCAAGCAGCGGCTGTTCACTGTGCATGCTGTTGTTCCTGCTGCTGGTGGCAAAAATCGGTATCGGAGCAGACAAACATGCGCGTACCGGCGTCATCCATCACCACCTCGTCGAGGTAGCTGTGGCGCGAACCGCACAGCGCGCAGGGTTCTTCCCACTGCTGCACGCTGAACGGGTGATCGTCGAAGTCGAGGCTTTCCACTTTGGTATACGGCGGCAGCGCATAGATGCGTTTCTCACGTCCGGCACCAAACAGCTGCAGCGCCGGCATCATGTGCATTTTGGGGTTGTCGAATTTGGGGATCGGCGACGGATCCATCACGTAGCGATCGTTGACCTTCACCGGATAGGCATAGGTGGTGGCGATATGGCCGTAGCGGGCGATATCTTCATACAGCTTCACCTGCATGATGCCGTACTCCTCCAGCGCGTGCATGGTGCGGGTTTCGGTCTCACGCGGCTCGATAAAGCGCAGCGGCTCAGGGATCGGCACCTGGAAAATCAGGATTTGATCTTCTTCCAGCGGCGTTTCCGGAATGCGGTGACGCGTCTGGATCAGCGTGGCATCACGGGTCGCTTCGGTGGTGGCCGCGCCGCTGACGCGCTGGAAGAAGCGACGAATGGATACCGCGTTGGTGGTGTCATCCGCGCCCTGATCGATCACTTTCAGCACATCGGCATCGCCAATAATACTGGCGGTGATCTGAATGCCGCCGGTGCCCCAACCATAAGGCATCGGCATTTCGCGTCCGGCGAACGGCACCTGATAACCGGGAATCGCCACTGCCTTCAGAATGGCGCGGCGGATGGTGCGTTTGGTCTGCTCATCCAGATAACCGTTGTTGTAGCCGGTTAACTCACTCATGGTTCTGCTCCTGATGCGGTTGGCGCAGTTGCTTCAGCAGCTCAAGCTCCGCCTGGAAATCGACGTAGTGCGGCAGTTTGAGATGCGAGACAAAGCCCGCCGCTTCGACGTTGTCGGCATGCGACAGCACAAACTCTTCGTCCTGCGCCGGGCCGGCAATGCGTTCGTGGTACTCCGGCGCCTGCAGCGCGCGATCCACCAGCGCCATCGCCATCGCTTTACGCTCGGAACGGCCAAACACCAGGCCGTAACCGCGCGTAAAGTGCGGCGCGCTGTCAGTTTCGGTGGTGAAGCCGTTCACCATCTCGCATTCGGTCAGCAGGATTTCGCCAATCTCAATCTCAAAGCCCAACTCTTCCGGGCAGATTGACACGCTGAGATAACCGGTACGAATTTCACCGGCGAACGGATGGTTGCGGCCGTAGCCGCGCTGCGTCGAGTAGCCGAGCGCCAGCAGAAAACCTTCGTCGCCGCGCACCAGCTGTTGCAGCCGTGCGGCGCGCGTAGCCGGATAGCCTGGCGGTTCACGCGTGATGTCGCACGGCTCGCAGCCGTCATCCTCTTCGCGTGCCGCCAATCCTTCCGCCGTCATCATGCTGAACACGTGCGGACAACGTTGTGGCAGCGCCTGATCGTCGCGCGGCGCGGCAGGCGTTTCGCCATTCGCCAGCAGGGTGAAATCGAGCAGGCGATGGCTGTAATCGTAGGTTGGGCCGAGCACCTGGCCGCCCGGCAAATCTTTGTAAACTGCTGAGATACGGCGTTCGAGGCGCATATCAGCGGTTGCCAGCGCCAGGCTATCGGCGAGGCGCGGCAGCGTGGTGCGATAGGCGCGTAGCAGGAAAATCGCTTCCACCAGATCGCCGCTCGCCTGTTTAATTGCCAAAGCCGCCAGCTGCGGATCGTAGATGCCGCCTTCGGTCATCACGCGATCGACCGCTAAACCCAACTGTTGCGCCACCTGATCGCAGCCCAATTCGGCGACCTCGCGATCGCCACGACGCAGATCGGCCTGCAGCTGATGGGCGCTGGCTATCGCCTTTTCGCCCCCTTTGACCGCAACGTACATCAGCACACCTCCACGTCGGTGGTGCGTGGCAGCGCCATCATCGCTTCACCGCAGGTGAAAATCAGATCCACACCTTGCGGGAACGGATGTGGGCGCTCACGCAGATAGTGCAGAATCGCCTCCGGCAGCTGCGGCGCAACGGCGCGCGGCTCACGTAAGCCGGGACCGGAAAGACGCAGCGTTAAGCCACCGCTCAGTGACGGCACTTCCACAATCAGCGTGGTGCTTTTTTCCGGGGACATGTTGTCGCCAGAAGCAAACAGCGCCGGATCCGGATTGGCCGCCGCGTGCGTCAGCGCAAAGGGGGCATCGCGCTCATCGACAATCGGCACGCCGGTGTGGAAACGCAGGTTGCTGCGTACCACGTCATTATCGATGCGGCCATCCAGCCACAGCGCGCTCTCCTGATCGACTAGCGTCAGCAGCACCGCCGTGGCCGCCGGCGAGAGATCGCCCCAGCCCTGTTGCAGCGGCAGCGATACCATCACGCCCGGCTCGCTCATCGCTTTGAGGATGCGGCGGAACGCACGTTGGGCATCGGCCACCGGATGGGTAAAACTTGCCAGTAAAGTCATCAGTTATCTCCGCGAACCAGCGTAAAGAAATCCACTTTGGAGCTGGCGATTTCACGCGCGCGCAGCTGTCGCTGCTCTTCACGCAGAGCCGCCAGCGGGGCAATCAATTTTTCCTGCAACAGCGCCTGGGTTTCCGGCTGTTGCAGCAGCGCATCAATTAGCGCGCAGCGTTCGGCGTGCGCTTTGTCGCGCCCCAGCACGTAGCTAAAGCCGAGCGTACCGTCGTGCAGCTTCACCACCGCACGCGTCACCGTGGCATCGCCCATCACAAAGCGCTTGCCGCTGCCGCCCATGCGCGCCTGCAGGCGGGTTAAGCCGGTTTCTGCCGGACGGATGCGTTCAAAATCAGTATTGATACGTAACGGCTGCCAGTGCGCCTCAAGCTGGCGGGCTTCACTGTGCGCCAGCACCGAGAGCCAATGCTGGCGGGCGGTTTGCTGTGTCATTCGTGCTCCAGAGTCAGTTCAATCATGTCGCCACGCGTCAGGCTGACGGAGTATTCCGCTACCTGACCGTCGCTGTGTTTATTCAGGGTGCGCACACACAGCAGCGGCGACTGCAGCGCAATCTCCAGCTGCTTGCACTCTTTGGCTTGTGCACGACGCGTGCTGATGCGGGTTTGGCTGCGCGTCAGGCTCAGGCCAAGCTGCTGCTGCATAAAGTCGTGCAGTGAACCGCTGTGGAACTGTTGCAGCGCCGGCCACCAGCTGAGTTGCGCCAGGAAGTGGTTAATGACGCACACCGCCACGCCATTGACGCGGCGCAGCGTGCGCAAGTGGATAACGTTGTCACCTTCGTTGACGCCCAGCGCGCTCGCCACATCACTGCTCGCCGGACGCAGCACCGCCAGCAGACGCTCGCTGGTGGGATGGCTGCCCTGCTCCATCAGGTTCTGGCTGAAGCGCGCCTGCGCATGCAGCGGATAATCGTACGGCCGCATTAGCACCAAAATGCCCACGCCGTGACGCCGTTGCAGCAGGCCTTTATTGACCAGCTCATCCACCGCGCGCCGCAAGGTGTGACGATTCACTGCGTAGTGATCGGCCAGCTGCTGTTCAGAAGGCAGATAATCGCCACAGCGATAGTGCTCCTGCAGCGCCTGCTCAAGCTGGGCGGCAACGGCTTGATAAACAGTGGTCGGATGTCTGGATATCTCCATCACGCTCAATACCTCATTCGCATTGGTTGAGGAACGCAGCGGTCTTGCTGCGGGATGGCGATTACATTGCGCATGTCAGATGACAGCGCCGTGACGGCTCAATGACGGGCGGATGAATTTGTTTTAGGGCAGCAGAATCACCGCGAAACGGACGGCGTTTTTAATAAATTATTTTTAACTGTTCTGTTTGTGACAGCATTCAAAAAATTAACGCTAATTTACATCACGCTTTCATCTCCCCTACAGAATACAGCCTGCGGATGTTCTGCTAGGTTAAAGGATGAACCCTTCTTGTCAGGCCAACTTTTAAAATGATTAACGCAATAAAACTATCGGATGGTTTTCGCCGCAACTTTGTGCGTGAAGTTATTTTGCCGCTGCTGGCAATTTTGCTTCTGACCTTCATCGGCGCGGGCGTGGGTCTGTTCTGGGGCACAGCGTTAAGCAATAACGAAGCGCGCGATCAGCAACAGCGCATGATACAGGCTTCGTTTACCCAGAGCCTGACGGAACATCTGCGCCAGCTGCGCAGCCTGACGCGCTGGTCACCGCTGGCCGATCAGCTGGCGTCGTCGCATCCCGACCAACGCTGGCTGACGCAAAATGTCGGCGGCTGGCTCTATGACATGTTTGATCACCAGTTGGTGGTGCTGCTGGACCGCGACAACCAGCTGATTAACGTGTGGCGCAATGGCCAGCCGGTGCCGGACAAGCGCATCGGCCCTTATCTGCAGGACATGCTGAACAGTCCGCTGGTGCAAAACAGCGATGTGGTAGCCGGCCCCACCGATCACGCCGATTTCGTGCGCATCGGTCAACGCGCCGCCGCGCTGGCGGTGGGCGATATCAGCAGTACCAAACAGGCCGGGCGCTATCGTCTGGTAAGCATTAAGTTTCTCGACGATGGCTATCTGCGCAACCTCGCCGATCGCAGCCAGCTACGTCAGTTGCATTTCAGCGACAGCGAGCCAGCGGGAAAAACCAAAGCGCGCTATCTGCTGAATTCACAACAGGGCGAACCGGTCGGTTATCTCAGCTGGAATCCCGATAAGCCCGGCGCGCAGATGTTACGCACCCTCGGCCCGTCTACCTTGCTGTCGGTGATCCTGATTACCGTGCTGTGTTTGGTGATGGTGCGCCGCATCTGGACCTCGTCACTCAAGCTGTCGCAGTCGCTGCTGAAACTCGGTGCCAGTGAAGCGCAGGCGCAACATCTGGCCTTTCATGATGTGTTAACCGGTTTGCCCAATCGTTCCCTGGTGGAAGATCGCTTAACCCAGGCGCTGGCGCTGGCCGGACGCCACGATCAGCGCGTGGCGCTGCTGCTGCTGGATCTTGATCGCTTCAAAAATATCAATGATACCTACGGCCATCACGCCGGCGATGAGTTGATTATTGAGGTGGCGCGCCGACTCCATGAGATTGTGCGCACCAGCGACACCGTGGGCCGCATCGGCGGCGACGAGTTCATCATCGTGATGCCGGATGTGGAGAATATTGGTCAGGTGCAATCGCTGGCGAAACGCATCATCAGCCGCCTTAGCGAACCGTATCAGCTGGTGGGCAGCGAGCTGTGGGTGGGTGTCAGCATCGGTCTGGTGCTGGCGCCAAAAGACGGCATTGATCGGCTGGAGCTGATGCGCAAAGCGGATATCGCGCTTTATGACGCCAAAAACCACGGACGCGGCCAGTATCGCCAGTTCGAAAAAGTGATGGATGAATCGCTGCGCACCCGTCAGCAGATGGCGGCGGATTTGCGTCAGGCGCTGGTGAAGTTTGACGGATTAGCGGTGTGGTATCAGCCGCTAATGGATATCAGCGGCCAGCAGGTGGTGGGCCTGGAGGCGCTGCTGCGTTGGCATCACGCCATGCGCGGCGACGTTGCACCGGGTGATTTCATCGCCATCGCCGAAGAGACCGGCATGATCATCCCGCTCGGCGAATGGGTGCTGCGCGAAGCCTGTAAAACGTCGCTCAAGCTGCCGGATATTGTGGTGGCGGTGAACGTCTCGCCGGTGCAGTTCCGCGCGGTGAATTTTGTTGAGCGCATCATCCATATCGTGCAGGAAGAAGGTGCCGATCCGCAGCGCATGGAGCTGGAGATCACCGAAGGCGTGCTGATCGAAGATGAACACGAGGCGCGCAACAGCATCATTGCGCTGCGCGAAGCCGGCTTCCGGATTGCGCTGGATGATTTCGGTACCGGCTATTCAAGCCTTAATTACCTCAGCAGCTTCCCGGTGGACAAAATCAAGATTGATCGTTCGTTTACTCAGTCGCTGGGCGTGGCGCAGAACTCTACCGCGATTGTGGAATCGGTGGTGCGGCTGGGTCACGCGATGGGCTTAACGGTGACCGCCGAAGGCGTGGAAACCGAAGGCCAGAAAAACGCGCTGGCCGATGCAGGCTGTAATCAGCTGCAAGGCTATTTGTTTAGCCACGCGGTGCCGCTGGATGACATTTTAACCATGTTGCCGCCCGCTTCGCGCCCTTAACGCCGCCGCGCGGCGGCCGCAGACTGCCGCGCTTTTCTCGCTAACGCATTGAAAAGCCACATGCGCATCGGGACCATTCTCGTACCCTGATTAACGCGTTTAACCCACTCTCTCGTCTGTGCGCCTGCTAAGCAGGCGTCGATCCCTTCTTTTACTCTGTTAAGGAACCACAGATGAAACCACGCTATCCGGATTACACCCTCGACACCGACCGCGCGTCGCGTGAAAACGGTTCAACCGCCTATATCGCGCTCGATAATTCAACTTATGTGATTGAGCAAACCGCTACCAAATCCCTGAGCAGTTTCCCCGAAAGCCTCGTCAGTGACACACCGGTAAGCTACGCGCACCAGCCTTCGTCCTACGCTTACGGCGTAAAAGCCGTCACCCCGGTTATTCGCTATGCCTGGGATGACGTTGGACAAGAGCAAGGCATGCGCGCCAGCGGCAACCGCACCGACGATGCCGCCCCGACTCTGCGCGGCACCGGCCCAGCGAACACTTACATGGACATTATGTTCACCAACGGCAGCGTAACCCGCTACAACGGCATCACCACCGACGCTGACGGTAACTGGAGCTGGACGCCACGCGCCGATTTGGCCGACGGTACCTGGACGTTTACCGTCCAGGCCGACGGCCAGGAGACGTGGAGCAATGCGTTCACGCTGGTCATCGACACCCCGGCGGCACCGGACGCGCTGATCACCCACATCTACGATAACGTGGGCAGCGAGCAAGGCGAACGTTTCAGCGGCAGCATTACCGATGATGCGATGCCGACCCTGCACGGCACCGGACCGGCTAACACGCTGATTGATATCCTGTATACCGATGGCGGCAGGGTGCGCACTAACAGCACCTTCACCGACAACGAGGGCAACTGGAGCTGGACGCCCTGGCAGAATCTAAATGACGGCTACTGGACGTTCCAGGTGCAGGTTGAAGGCGCACCGAGCTGGAGCCAGAGCTTCGCGATCACCATTGATACGCCGGAAGGCCGTATCGCGCTGCGCGATGCCGAGATCACCCATATCACCGATAACGTCGGCAGCGATCAGGGCGACCGCTTCAGCGGCAGCATCACCGACGACGCGCTGCCAACCCTGCACGGCACCGGTCCGGCGAATACGCTGATCGATATTCTGTATACCGATGGCGGCAAGGTGCGCACCAACAGCACCTTCACCGACAACGAGGGCAACTGGAGCTGGACGCCCTGGCAGAATCTGAAAGACGGCTATTGGACATTCCAGGTGCAGGTGGAGGACGCACCGAGCTGGAGCCAGAGCTTCGCGATCACCATTGATACCTCGGCTGATACGGCAAGCAGTGATGACGCGTTCAGCAACGGGTTTACGTCACTGAGTTTTGGCGACCTGTTATCGGTTGTTGATAGTGACGTTTTGATTGATAACGGTAAAACGCAGTACATGCTGGACAACGACGCCAGTAACGTGGTGAAGCTGGAGGATATTTTATCCGGCAACGATATTGACGGCTGGCAACAGCAGCAAGGCACCCTCACCGTGGCGGGTGTTCAATATGATGTTTACCACTACACAGATGAGACAGAATTACTGGTGCAACACGCCGTTTAATCGGCATTAAGTGAGAGCCGTATTAACCAAGCCATGCCGCCTTTGCTGCATGGCTTTTTTGTTTTTGGGCAGCGTTAAATGAAGTGCGCGTGAGTCCGGTTTAATGCCGATCAATTAAGCGCCGTAGCAAATCACCGCACCTTCCGTAGCGGCGCGATTCATCGCGCAATGCTGACGGCCGCACCCCACCCGGCACTGCGCCACTCCAGGAATTTTCCTCCTTTGCAGACGGTTCTTGATACGGGCCCGTTACGCGCTGCTCTACCATTCCCGCCGCCGTGCGATGTCGCGCAGTCCGCGCCGCACCTCCTTTGACAACACAATTATGGACGATACCTATGAATGACTTATTAGCCCGCAGCCCGGTGTTCTATCGCGAAAGCGCCGACGGCAGACTGGTGTTCGGTAACAAAACCGCGCTGGAGCCCGGCGGCTTTATCGAGCTGGTGATTGGCACCGACACGTTCCGCGTCCCGGTAGACGACAAGGGCTTTTACCGCTGGGAGGCGCCGACGCCCTACGCCGACGGCGAGTACAGCTTCTCCATCCGCCACTTTGACGCCGCCGGCAACCGCAGCACGCCGACCCTCGGCACCGTGATTGTCGACACCACCGCGCCGGCCGCGCCCAAACTGATTAACCTCTACGACGACCAGGGCGCAGTGACCGGCAGCTTCGACGCCGGCAAAGCCACCGACGACAAACGCCCGACGCTGACCGGCATCGCGCAGAAAGGCAGCACCGTTTACCTGCTCAACGATAAAAATGAAAAAATCGGCAGCGCGGTAGCGGACAAGGTCACCGGCCAATGGGTGATAGAGCCATCGCAGGACCTGAACGACGGCGTTAACAGCCTGCGCCTGATGGCCGAAGAGACCTTCGGCGGCAAGCTGCGCGCCGGCGCGCCTTCACCGGCCTTTGACATTGTGATTGCCGGCGACGACGTCAGGGTCACCATCACCGACGCGCTTGACGACGCGGGCAGCTTCACCGGCTCGCTCGGCCACGGCGCGCTCACCGACGACGCCACCCCGACCCTGCGCGGCGAAGTCTCCGCCGGCAGCACCGTCATCGTCTATTACCGCCTCGCCGGCAGCCCGACCTGGGCCGGCAGCGCCACCGCCACCGTCAGCGGCGACAGCTGGAGCTGGACGCCGGGCAGCAACCTGCCCGACGGCCGCTATGAGTTCCAGGCCAGCACCGGCGAGGTCGCCTCGGTGCTGTTCGAACTGGAAATCGCCGGCACGTCCGGCATCGCCCAGCGCACCCGCATTGAGTCCGTGACGGACGACTTTGGCCCCGTTACCGGCCCGCTGGCAAACGGCGCCATGACCGATGACGCCACGCCGACCTTCCAGGGCCGCGCGGAGGCCAACAGCCAGGTGGTGATTCGCTACACGCTGGCGGGCGGCGCGGCCGCCTCCGTCACGGTTAACGCCGACAGCACCGGCCACTGGCGCTGGACGCCGGGCGTCAACCTGGCCACCGGTCAGTGGACGTTTGACGTGAAGTCGCAGGGCCAGTCCGGCTGGAACGACAGCTTCACGCTGACCATCAACCCGGACGCCGACCGCAACGCCACCATCGACAGCGCACTGGACGACTTCGGCCCGGTCACCGGCAGCCTGAGCAGCGGCAGCAGCACCGACGACACCACGCCAACCCTGCGCGGCAGCGGCCCGGCCAACAGCACCATCACGCTGCGCTACAAGCTGGGTTCGGGCGAGTACGCCTCTACCACGGTGAACGTGGACAGCAGCGGCCACTGGACGTGGACGCCGTCCGCGCTGGCGAAAGGCAGCTGGACCTTCGAGGTGCAGAAGGCCGGCCAGAGCGGCTGGAGCAGCTTCACGCTGACCATCGACCCGGACCTGGACCGTAACGCCACCATCGACAGCGCCTGGGACGATTTCAGCGTGGTCACCGGCAGCCTGGCGAGCGGCGGCAGCACCGACGACACCACGCCAACCCTGCGCGGAAGCGGCCCGGCAAACAGCACCATCACGCTGCGCTATAAAATGGGGTCGGGCGAGTACGCCTCCACCACATTGAACGTGGACAGCAGCGGGCACTGGACGTGGACGCCGTCCGCGCTCGCCAAAGGCAGCTGGACCTTCGAGGTGCAGAGGGCCGGCCAGAGCGGCTGGAGCAGCTTTACGCTGACCGTCGATCCGGCGCTGGACCTGAAGCCGAGCATCGACAGCGCCTGGGACGATTTTGGCGCGGTAACTGGCAGCCTGAAGAGCGGTGACATCACCGACGACAGCACGCCGACCCTGCGCGGGCGCGGCGTGGCCGGCAGCGTGATTTATTTCCAGAGCGGTACGTGGGACGGCTCGTGGTACGACGTGGGCAGCACCGTGGTGAAAGCCGACGGCAGCTGGGAGTGGGCCTCGCCGGCGCTGAGCCACAGCACCACCTGGGAGTTCCGGGCGATGGCCAGACTGGGCGGCGCTGACAGCGAATGGAGCGGGAAGTTTGTGCTGGAGTACAACAACCCGGCGCCGACCATTACCGACGCCTTCGATGATTTTGGTGCCGAAACCGGCAGCCTCGCCAGCGGCGATACCACCGATGACCAGACGCCAACCCTGCGCGGCACCGCGCCGGCGGACAGCGTGGTGATGATCCGGGCACAGCATGCATCGGGTGAGACAACTTACAGCGTGCAGGCGGATGCGGATGGGAAATGGAGCTGGACACCGGACAAAGCCCTGCCGAAAGGGGACTGGGATTTCCAGGTGAAACAATCCGGAGCGGAGAATTGGGGTGAATCGTTTGAGCTGAATATTATTAAAGAATACTCAGGAAAATGGGGGGAGCTGGATTTTGAAAATGTGTCAAAACGAACATTCGTAACTGGGTCGGCATTAACTTTCAATGACAACTCCGAAGTATGGATCGGAGGTCATTCCAACAATGTTACAATCGCACATTTAGTCAAAACACCTAAAGATGCACCTGATAGCTGGGGTGAGCAATGTCTATATTTTTCACAAATAGGAGGTATGTTCCTTTGGAACAATAAGAATATAACAAAGAAAGATTGTAAATTTTCTGAGTTAGGATGTGATATTTGGAATAATAGCGGTCTCGATACAACGTTTAGGCTTTATTATACAGACCGTCCTAACAACACGAAAATACTAAGATTTACTGTCAAGGCTGGTGAGATCTTTTCATTCAATAGCGCAGATTATATAGGAAATGATATTCACTGGTTTGATTTAGGCTTGCTTATCGATAATAATGATTATTATGGTGGTATTTATTTTGATAATGTTTATTCGGTAGAAGAATATACCGTCTCTTCAATGGATTATGACGGACCCGAAAACATCATCCACTTCCTCGACGCCGTCGACGAATTTACCGATCACCCCATCACCGGCAGTGAAACCCAGGTGGATACCCTGCAGTTAACCGGCAAAGATCAGCTGCTCGATTTATCTCAGCATAAAGCAGAGATTCAATCGGTGGAGATCTTTGATATTCGCGGCAGCGGGGATAATACGTTGAAGATCGATCTGGATGCGCTGCTGCATTACGGCGAAAAAGATCTGTTTATCGAAGACGGTAAAACCCAGCTGATGGTGAATGGCGATGCCGGCGATGTGGTGCAGCTGAAAGATATTCTGCCGGAAGGCAGCGATATCAGCGAATGGCAGCATCAGCAAGGCACGGTGACGGTCGCGGGCGTGGAGTACGAGGTTTACAGCCACGGCGACGACGCGGAACTGCTGGTGCAGCAGGGGGTGAAAACCGAGCTGATTTAACGGTTAGATCCTTTATCATCTGTCTGGAAAGCCACCGAAATTCGGTGGCTTTTTTTTGCTGTTTATCAGCACGTTCAGGGGTTTTGGCATTGTGCCCCGCCCGGCACTGCGCCGCTCCAGGAATTTTCCTCCTTTGCAGACGGTTCTTGATACGGGCCCGTTACGCGCTGCTCTACCATTCCCGCCGCCGTGCGATGTCGCGCATTCCGCGCCGCACCACCTTTGACAACACAATTATGGACGATACCTATGAATGACTTATTAGCCCGCAGCCCGGTGTTCTATCGCGAAAGCGCCGACGGCAGACTGGTGTTCGGCAACAAAACCGCGCTCGAGCCCGGCGGCTTTATCGAGCTGGTGATTGGCACCGACACCTTCCGCGTCCCGGTGGACGACAAAGGCTTTTACCGCTGGGAGGCGGCGACGCCCTACGCCGACGGCGAGTACAGCTTCTCCATCCGCCACTTTGACGCCGCCGGTAACCGCAGCACGCCGACCCTCGGCACCGTGATTGTCGACACCACCCCGCCATCCGCGCCGGACCTGATTAACCTCTACGACGACCAGGGCGCCGTGACCGGCAGCTTCGACGCCGGCAAAGCCACCGACGACAAACGCCCGACGCTGACCGGCATCGCGCAGAAAGGCAGCACCGTTTACCTGCTCAACGACAAAAATGAAAAAATCGGCAGCGCGGTGGCGGACAAGGTCACCGGCAAGTGGGTGATGGAGCCGTCTCAGGACCTTAACGACGGCGTTAACAGCCTGCGCCTGATGGCCGAAGAGACCTTCGGCGGCAAGCTGCGCGCCGGCGCGCCTTCCGAGGCGTTTGACATCGTGATTGCCGGCGAGGACGTCAAAGTCACCATCACCGACGCGCTTGACGACGCGGGCAGCTTCACCGGCTCGCTCGGTCACGGCGCGCTCACCGACGACGCCACCCCGACCCTGCGCGGCGAGGTCTCCGCCGGCAGCACCGTTATCGTCTATTACCGCCTTGCCGGCAGCCCGACCTGGGCCGGCAGCGCCACCGCCACCGTCAGCGGCGACAGCTGGAGCTGGACGCCGGGCAGCAACCTGCCCGACGGCCGCTATGAGTTCCAGGCCAGCACCGGCGAGGTCGCCTCGGTGCTGTTCGAGCTGGAAATCGCCGGCACCGCCGGCATCGCCCAGCGCACCCGCATTGAGTCCGTGACGGACGACTTCGGCCCCGTCACCGGCCCGCTGGCAAACGGCGCGATGACCGATGACGCCACGCCGACCTTCCAGGGCCGCGCGGAGGCCAACAGCCAGGTGGTGATCCGCTACACGCTGGCGGGCGGCGCGGCCGCTTCCGTCACGGTTAACGCCGACAGCACCGGCCACTGGAACTGGACGCCGGGCGTCAGCCTGGCCACCGGTCAGTGGACGTTTGACGTGAAGTCGCAGGGCCAGTCCGGCTGGAACGACAGCTTCACGCTGACCATCAACCCGGACGCCGACCGCAACGCCACCATCGACGGCGCGCTGGACGACTTCGGCCCGGTGACCGGCAGCCTGAGCAGCGGCAGCAGCACCGACGACACCACGCCGACCCTGCGCGGCAGCGGCCCGGCGAACGGCAGCATCACGCTGCGCTATAAGCTGGGTTCGGGCGAGTACGCCTCTACCACGGTGAACGTGGACAGTGCAGGCAAGTGGACGTGGACCCCGTCCGCGCTGGCGAAAGGCAGCTGGACCTTCGAGGTGCAGAAGGCCGGCCAGAGCGACTGGAGCAGCTTTACGCTCACCGTCGATCCCACGCTGGACCGTAACGCGACCATTAACGGCGCCTACGATGATTTTGGAACCGTTAAGGGCATTATCGCTAACGGCGGCATCACCGACGACGCCACCCCAACCCTGAACGGCAGCGGACCGGCAAACAGCGTGATTTCGCTGCGCTACAAGCTCGGCAGCGGCGGCTACGCCTCCACCACCGTGAACGTGGATGCGGCCGGCAACTGGACCTGGACGCCGTCCGCGCTGGCCAGCGGCAAGTGGACCTTTGAGGTGCAGAAGCCCGGCCAGAGCGGCTGGAGCAGCTTCACGCTGACCATCGATCCGACCGTGGACCGTAAACCGACCATCGACAGCGCCTGGGATGACGTGGGCCCCACCACCGGCCTCATCAGCAACGGCGGCACCACCGACGACAGCACGCCAACCCTGCGCGGCACCGGCCCGGCGAACAGCACCCTCATGCTGCGCTACTTCCGCCTGGCCACTATGTTTGATGGCACCATCAAAGTGGACGCCAGCGGCAACTGGACGTGGACCGCGCCGGAGCTTACCGACGGCAACTGGACCTTTGAGGTGAAAAAAGAGGGGCAGCACGAGTGGAGCAGCTATGAGCTGAACATTGACTCCAGCGCCGACCGCTACCCGACCATCGACGGCGCCTGGGATGACGCGGGCCCGGTGACGGGAAGCCTGAGCAGCGGCAATAGCACCGACGACACCACGCCGACCCTGCGCGGCAGCGGCCCGGCCAACGGCAGCATTACGCTGCGCTATAAGCTGGACGGCGGCAGCTACGCCTCCACCACGGTGAACGTGGACAGTGCAGGCAAGTGGACGTGGACGCCGTCCGCACTGGCGAAAGGCAGCTGGACCTTTGAAGTACAGAAGGCCGGCCAGAGCGGCTGGAGCAGCTTCACGCTGACCATCGACCCGGCGCTGGACCTGAAGCCGACCATTGACAGCGCCTGGGACGATTTCGGCGCGGTGACCGGCAGCCTGGCGAGCGGCGACGCCACCGACGACAGCACGCCGACCCTGCGCGGGCGCGGCGTGGCCGGCAGCGTGATTTACTTCCAGAGCGGCACGTGGGACGGCGCGTGGGAAAACGCCGGCAGCACCGTGGTGAAAGCCGACGGCAGCTGGGAGTGGACCTCGCCGGCGCTGAGCCATAACACCACCTGGGAGTTCCGGGCGATGGCCAGACACGACGGCGCTGAGAGCGAATGGAGCGGCAAGTTTGTGCTGGAGTACAACAACCCGGCGCCGACCATTACCGATGCCTTCGATGATTTTGGTGCCGAAACCGGCAGCCTCGCCAGCGGCGACACCACCGATGACAACACGCCAACCCTGCGCGGCACCGCGCCGGCCGACAGCGTGGTGATGATCCGTGCGCAGTATGCGTCGGGGGAGACAACTTACAGCGTTAAGGCGGATGTGGATGGAAAGTGGAGCTGGACGCCAGATAAAGGCCTGGCAAAAGGGGACTGGAATTTCCAGGTTAAGCAATCCGAAGCGGAGAACTGGGGAGAAACTTTTGAGCTGAATATCACTAAGGAATATTCAGGAAACTGGGGGATATTAGATTTTGAAAATTTGGCCGGTCAAAGTTTTGAAACTGAGAGTAAAGCCCGCTTTAGTGTTAATTCCAAATTATATTTCATAGGTAATTCCACCGGGACATTTTTTGCCAAGGTAGCTGAAACACCGGATAACGCACCTGCTAATTGGGGTAATCAGTGCCTTTCTTTTCTTAAACCTGGGGGCTTCGATGTATTACCGAATGAGTTAAACTGGGGGAAATCATCTACGTTTTCGGAGTTTGGATGTAATATTTGGAATAGTGGAAGTCGAGACGCCACTGTTACATTTAGATATCAAGTTTCTGATGAAATTACATACAAAGAAATTAAATTTATAGTTAAAGCTGGAGAACTATTTACATTTGATAGCACAGATTATACAGGAATAGGTATATCTCATTACAAAGCGTTTAGTTTATATTTTGAAGATAATTTCGCCGGAATTTATCTTGATAATTTATATACGGTTGAACAAGATATCCTTATCCCACCGGTAGACTTTGACGGACCCGAAAACATCGTCCACTTCCTCGACGGCGTCGACGAATTAACCGATCACCCCATCACAGGCAGTGAATCCCTAGTCGATACCCTGCAATTAACCGGTAAAGATCAGCTGCTCGATTTATCTCAGCATCAGGCAGAGATTCAATCGGTGGAGATTTTTGATATTCGCGGCAGCGGGGATAATACGCTGAAAATTGATCTGGATGCGCTGCTGCATTACGGCGAAAAAGATCTGTTTATCGAAGACGGTAAAACCCAGCTGATGGTCAACGGCGATGCCGGCGACGTGGTGCAGCTGAAAGATATTCTGCCGGAAGGCAGCGATATCAGCGAGTGGCAGCATCAGCAGGGCACGGTGACGGTCGCGGGCGTGGAGTACGAGGTGTACAGCCACGGCGATGACGCGGAACTGCTGGTGCAGCAGGGGGTGAAAACCGAGCTGATTTAACGGTTAGTTCGTTGCAGGTTTGTCTGGAAAGCCACCGAAATTCGGTGGCTTTTTTTGTTGTTTGTCAGCACGTTCAGGGGTTTTGGCATTGCGCCCCGCCCGGCACTGCGCCGCTCCAGGAATTTTCCTCCTTTGCAGACGGTTCTTGATACGGGCCCGTTACGCGCTGCTCTACCATTCCCGCCGCCGTGCGATGGCGCGTTGACCGCGCCGCACCACCTTTGACAACACAATTATGGACGATACCTATGAATGACTTATTAGCCCGCAGCCCGGTGTTCTATCGCGAAAGCGCCGACGGCAGACTGGTGTTCGGTAACAAAACCGCGCTCGAGCCCGGCGGCTTTATCGAGCTGGTGATTGGCACCGACACCTTCCGCGTCCCGGTGGACGACAAGGGCTTTTATCGCTGGGAGGCGCCGACGCCCTACGCCGACGGCGAGTACAGCTTCTCCATCCGCCACTTTGACGCCGCCGGCAACCGCAGCACGCCAACGCTCGGCACCGTGATTGTCGACACCACCCCGCCATCCGCGCCCGACCTGATTAACCTCTACGACGACCAGGGCGCCGTGACCGGCAGTTTCGACGCCGGCAAAGCCACCGACGACAAACGCCCGACGCTGACCGGCATCGCGCAGAAAGGCAGCACCGTTTACCTGCTCAACGACAAAAATGAAAAAATCGGCAGCGCGGTGGCGGACAAGGTCTCCGGCAAGTGGGTGATAGAGCCATCGCAGGACCTGAAAGACGGCGTTAACAGCCTGCGCCTGATGGCCGAAGAGACCTTCGGCGGAAAGCTGCGCGCCGGCACGCCTTCTCAGGCGTTTGACATCGTGATTGCCGGCGACGACGTCAAGGTTACCATCACCGACGCGCTTGACGACGCGGGCAGCTTCACCGGCTCGCTCGGCCACGGCGCGCTCACCGACGACGCCACCCCGACCCTGCGCGGCGAAGTCTCCGCCGGCAGCACCGTTATCGTCTATTACCGCCTCGCCGGCAGCCCGACCTGGGCCGGCAGCGCCACCGCCACCGTCAGCGGCGAGACCTGGAGCTGGACGCCGGGCAGCAACCTGCCGGACGGCCGCTACGAGTTCCAGGCCAGCACCGGCGAGGTCGCCTCGGTGCTGTTCGAACTGGAAATTGCCGGCACCGCCGGCATCGCCCAGCGCACCCGCATTGAGTCCGTGACGGACGACTTTGGCCCCGTTACCGGCCCGCTGGCAAACGGCGCCATGACCGATGACGCCACGCCGACCTTCCAGGGCCGCGCGGAGGCCAACAGCCAGGTGGTGATTCGCTACACGCTGGCGGGCGGCGCGGCCGCCTCCGTCACGGTTAACGCCGACAGCACCGGCCACTGGCGCTGGACGCCGGGCGTCAACCTGGCCACCGGTCAGTGGACGTTTGACGTGAAGTCGCAGGGCCAGTCCGGCTGGAACGACAGCTTCACGCTGACCATCAACCCGGACGCCGACCGCAACGCCACCATCGACAGCGCACTGGACGACTTCGGCCCGGTCACCGGCAGCCTGAGCAGCGGCAGCAGCACCGACGACACCACGCCGACCCTGCGCGGCAGCGGCCCGGCGAACAGCGAGATTACGCTGCGCTATAAGCTCGGCAACGGTGGCTACACCTCCATCACGGTGAACGTGGACAGCAGCGGCCACTGGACGTGGACCCCGTCCGCGCTGGCCAAAGGCAGCTGGACCTTTGAGGTGCAGAAGGCCGGCCAGAGCGACTGGAGCAGCTTTACGCTCACCGTCGATCCCACGCTGGACCGTAACGCGACCATTAACGGCGCCTACGATGATTTTGGGACCGTTAAGGGCATTATCGCTAACGGCGGCATCACCGACGACGCCACCCCAACCCTGAACGGCAGCGGACCGGCGAACAGCGTGATTTCGCTGCGCTACAAGCTCGGCAGCGGCGGCTACGCCTCCACCACCGTGAACGTGGATGCGGCCGGCAACTGGACCTGGACGCCGTCCGCGCTGGCCAGCGGCAAGTGGACCTTTGAGGTGCAGAAGCCCGGCCAGAGCGGCTGGAGCAGCTTCACGCTGACCATCGACCCGACCGTGGACCGTAAACCGACCATCGACAGCGCCTGGGATGACGTCGGCCCCACCACCGGCCTCATCAGCAACGGCGGCACCACCGACGACAGTACGCCAACCCTGCGCGGCACCGGCCCGGCGAACAGCACCATACTGCTGCGCTACTTCCGCCTGGCCACCCTGGTTGAAGGCACCATCAAAGTGGACGCCAGCGGCAACTGGACGTGGACCGCGCCGGAGCTTACCGACGGCAACTGGACCTTTGAGGTGAAAAAAGAGGGGCAGCACGAGTGGAGCAGCTATGAGCTGAACATTGACGTCAGCGCCGACCGCTACCCGACCATCGACAGCGCGCTGGACAACGCCGGCCCGGTGACCGGCAGCCTGAGCAGCGGCAGCAGCACCGACGACACCACGCCGACCCTGCGCGGCAGCGGCCCGGCCAACGGCAGCATTACGCTGCGCTATAAGCTGGACGGCGGCAGCTACGCCTCCACCACGGTGAACGTGGACAGTGCAGGCAAGTGGACGTGGACCCCGTCCGCACTGGCGAAAGGCAGCTGGACCTTTGAGGTACAGAAGGCCGGCCAGAGCGGCTGGAGCAGCTTCCAGCTCACCGTCGATCCGGCGCTGGACCTGAAGCCAACCATCGACGGCGCCTGGGACGATTTCGGCGCGGTGACCGGCAGCCTGGCGAGCGGTGACACCACCGACGACAGCACGCCGACCCTGCGCGGGCGCGGCGTGGCCGGCAGCGTGATTTACTTCCAGAGCGGCACGGCGGGCGGCTCGTGGTACGACGCGGGCAGCACCGTGGTAAAAGCCGACGGCAGCTGGGAGTGGACCTCGCCGGCGCTGAGCAGAAACGGCACCTGGGAGTTCCGCGCCAAAGCCAGCCACGGCGGCGTCGACAGCACCTGGACCGGAAAATTTGTGCTGGAGTACGTGGCGTCCGCGCCAGCGGTGCCGACGATTACCGATGCGTTCGATGATTACGGCGCATCAACCGGCAGCATTGCTAACGGCGGCACCACTGACGATGAAACCCCGATGCTGCGCGGAACGGGCGTGCCCGGTAGCGTGATCATTATTGAGTATGGTCTGACAACCGGCAGCTGGATATCAGCCGGCTCAGCACTTGTGCAGGCCGACGGAAAGTGGGAGTTTACCTCACCGAAACTGTCTGAGAATGGCGACTGGGAATACCGCGCAAAATCCGTGATGGGTTCCAGTGAAAGCGACTGGAGCGATAAATTTGGCGTGCATTTTGAAAGTCCGGGGGCTTCGGGTGGGGATGAAGGGGTGGAGGATTTCGAGAGTTATGAGGAGGGTTACAAACAGGATAATGGGCCACTTTATTTAAATAATGGATTAAAGTATGAATCATTTTGGACATTTATTAGCTATGGAAAGGATGTTAAGGTTTATCCCGACGCTGGCGTACAATGGACATCGAAGAGTCAAGGTTTAGTTATTGTTCGAAGGATTGACATTTCTACTTATCAGCAAAAAATGAACCGATTATCATTTGGCGAAGAAACCAGTGCGGTCAGCTTCGATTATCATGGTAGCTTCTTTAGCACTAACAAAGCTAAGCTTTATGACAAAGATAATATTTTAATTGGAGAAATTCTTTTCGAAAAAACCCCTAACGACATTATCAAAGAGACATACTTTCGTGCACCTCATGGTAAAATGATTTCATACATCGAATTCGAACTTGAAAACAGCCTTCACACTCCTCCACCTAATATCTACAATAGACTTAATATTGATAATCTACGCTGGGGTGATAAAGCTATTGAGCATCATGATAACATTATTAGCAATCAGGATATTACGCCCCCCGAAGATGGAGTCCAAATTATTGCTGATGTAAATAATATTTACGCAAAAAAAATTATTATTGAGGCAGATGAACCACATTTCGATTTGCATAATCTTGAGCGCGAAGCTAATTCACTCACTACCATCCAGTTAAGTGAAAACGGCGACGTAGAACTGAAGGTTTCGATTGAAGACATTCTGCATCTGGGCCAAAAAGATCTGTTTATCGAAGACGGTAAAACCCAGCTGATGGTGAACGGCGATGCCGGCGATGTGGTGCAGCTGAAAGATATTCTGCCCGAAGGCAGCGATATCAGCGAATGGCAGCATCAGCAGGGCACGGTGACGGTCGCGGGCGTGGAGTACGAGGTTTACAGCCACGGCGATGACGCGGAACTGCTGGTGCAGCTGGGGGTGAAAACCGAGCTGATTTAAAGGGTAGATCGTTGCAGGTTTGTCTGGAAAGCCACCGAAATTCGGTGGCTTTTTTTGTTGTTTACCCACTCAGAAACTTCAGGCATCGCGCCCCGGCTGGCATTGCGCGATAAATCGCGCCGCTACGTTGTGCGGCGATCACGACACACAGCATCCGCCGCGACGGCACCGGCATCGCGCCCCTTGCCATTCGGCATCATCCCATCGCCTGCGTCATCAACCCATAAGCCTGCATCGCGCCGGCCTGTGGCATCCACGGCGTGCCGCGCACCATGATGGTGGGCGCATCCACCTGCTCCAGACCCAGGGTTTTAAGCCATTGCGCCAGCGGTAACGCGGCATCGGTATCGATGCGCACAAACTCGCCGCGCAGCGTCTGCATCAGGGCGGCAATCAAGGTTTGCGCGCTCGACAGATTCAGCGCAATCACCGGGCCAATCGACCAGCCGTGACCAAACCGGCGCAGGCTGGCAAAGCCCTGCACGCGCTGCTGCGCATCCCGCAATATGCGGGTTTGTGTATTGGCAATCAGGTGAGTGATTAACGCGGGGCGCCACAGGCCGTGCGCCTGGTGATCGAGGGCGGTCAACGGTTGTGCCTCTGCGGGCAGCGCGGGACGCAGCGTGAAACCGGCTGGCACCGTCAACGCTGACACCGCCGCCAGCGCGCGCGTTTGATGCTGCAGAATCTGGCCCGTCACCGCAAAACCGAGTTTCTGATACAGCGGTTTGCCGCTCTCAGTGGCGTGCAGCCGCAGCCGGTAATCAGGGAATTGTTCCAGCAGCGCCAGCATCAACTGTTTGCCGATGCCCTGCCCTTGCCAGCGTGGGCTGACGATGACGAGTCCGATGGTGGCCGCCTGCTCGCCCCAGCGAAACCCCAGCGCGCTGCCGGCGTAGTCGCCCTGATGTTCAGCCACCGTGCCTGCGCTGAACGTCAGCGCCTGCTGCCAGTCTTCGCGGCGATGCGGCCAGTGCAGTTGCTGCGTGAGGGCAACGCCGGAATCGATGTCGCGTGGCGTCATAGCGCGTAGCATGATCATGTTTGCTCCTGATGTGCGGGAAATGCCCTTGTCTTTAGCACATTTCAGGGCGGGGATGAAAGCGGGAACGCGGTTGCGTGGCGGTGCGGCTGGGTTGCGCCGCACCGTGCTGGCTTAGATCTGGAAGTCGATGGCCGGTTCGTTTTCGGTTTCGTAGGATAGCGCCTGACGCTTGATCTCCTCCAGCGACAGGTTGGCATTACAGAGTTCGAGGAACTGCCAAACGTAATTGCGTTGCAGCTGGCCGCGCTTCAGGCCGAGCCACACGGTATTGGCATCGAACAGATGATGGGTGTCGATTTTTACCAGATCTTCGCCTTCGTAAATATCGCACGCCTGATCGGCGAGAATCCCCACGCCAAGACCGAGTTCCACGTAGGTTTTCACCACGTCAGAATCCTGCGCGCTGAGCACGATATCCGGGCGCAGACCGGCGGCCTGGAATGCCCGATCCACCCGCGAACGGCCGGTAATGCCCTGACGATAGGTGATTAACGGATAGCGGCTCAGGCTGGCGAGCGTAATGGGCTGCTGCTGTAACAGTTCATGATCGTGCGGCACCAGTAGCGAGTGATGCCAGCTGAACCACGGGAATGCCGCAAGACTGCTGTTATTCACTAACTGCTCAGAGGCGATACCGATATCGGCTTCACCGGCCAGCAGCATGGCGACGATCTCCTGCGGCGATCCCTGATTGAGCTCAAGGCGCACGTTGGGATAGAGCTGGCGAAACGCTTTGATCACGCGCGGCAGGCTGTAGCGCGCCTGGGTGTGCGTGGTGGCGATGGTCAGCACGCCGCTGGTTTCATTGGTAAACACATCCGCTAAGCGGCGCACTTTGCCCGCTTCATCAAGGATGCGCTCAGCAATGGTCAACAGCGCCTTGCCCGGTTCGGTCATGCCTAACAGTCGCTTGCCACGACGAATAAAGATTTCCACGCCCAGTTCATCTTCCAGATCGCGAATATGGCGGCTGACTCCGGATTGGGAGGTAAACAGCGTATTCGCCACTTCGGTGAGGTTGAACTCGCAACGGGCCGCTTCACGTATAATTTTAAGTTGCTGGAAATTCACACCCTTTTCTCCTGGTTCCTGCCCCTGTTTCGTCCATGTTATGAAGTTGATGTCATCGCAACAAATAATAAAAAACCGTGTGTTATGCGGAATAGTAATAAGGGGTAGTTTGAAGGACGCCCTCACCCCCGCCCTCTCCCGCAAGCGGGCGAGGGAGCTGATCGAGCGGTTGGTTGGTAAGGTGATTTATTTGGCTAATATCGGCGGGATCGGTCCCCTCTCCCATTAATGGGAGAGGGTTAGGGTGAGGGAAAAAGTGCGCTTAACTCATCCCACCAGCATCAATTCACGGTCCTCTACCGCTGGCTTATTCAGCAGCGACAGCAAAATATTCTTCACGGCCTGCGCCGATGGCGACAGCGGCAGACGTGCCGAGATGTTCAGCGACAGCGGCAGATTGAGTGACGGACTGTTAATGCGCGCCATCCACGCATGGGTTGAACTCACCAGCGCCCGCGCCGCAGATTCTGGCAGCACCGTCACGCCCATACCGCTGGACACCGCCGCCGTCAGCGTCGAAATGGATTCGATTTCGCCAATAATGCGCGCGCTCAGACGGCGCAGCGAGAACGCTTCATCGACACGTTTACGCACCGCGCTGTAATCGCGCGGCAGGAACAGGCTCATCTGCGCCACATCGGCCAGATCGACCGTGGCACCCGGGCACGCTGTTGCGCCCACCAGATAGAGCTCTTCTTTCATTAAAGGAATGCTGTTGATGCCCGCCGTTGGCGCACGGTCGTACAGCACTGCCATATCCAGCTGGCCGTTCATCACTTTTTCATTGAGCGAGGTGCCGCTGTTTTCATGCAGATACACCAGCACATCCGGGAACTGCTCACGCACCGTGTGCAGCAGCGGCATGGTGAGCGAGGATGCGGCGGTGCCCGGCGCTAAACCAATCGAAACCTGGCCGTTCAGTGCCTGGCCGGCGTTGATCACCGCCGTTTGCGCCTGTTCGCACTGGCGCAGAATGGTGCGAGCGTGGGCATACAGAATTTTTCCGGCTTCAGTGGGCGTTACGCCGCGCTTGGTGCGGATCAGCAATTGCTGATCGAGTTCATTTTCCAGCGTCGCTACCTGCTGGCTAAGCGCAGGCTGCGCGATGTGCAGCACTTCTGCTGCCTGAGTCAGGCTGCCGATATCGACGATTTTTACAAAATATTTGAGTCGTCTTAAATTCATGTTGCCTCCGTCAATCCCCGAATACCCAGTTGGGTGTTTCAGCCTGCTGGCTTGTGGGAATGAAGTTGCAATATGCAGGCCAGGTTTGTTCGCGATGCAAAATTGCGTTGCCAGATTTTTCCTAACGGCACGGAAAATAAGCGTTTGTGATTACCTCGAAGGAGTTAATAAGCGTGGGCGATGACGTGATTCGCGTGAGCGTTGAACAATATGCACCGCGATGAGGCAGAAAATGCGAGTCAGGCGTGCAAAAAAGTGATGACCGGATGAGCTGGTTTGGTGCAGAAAACACAGAAAGTGAACAGAAACGGCGGGAATGGAACAAAAACGAGCGGGAAGTATGGAGCTAGCCAGTTGGAAAACTTATGTGGGCGGCGGTGCGCGTTGTCCCTCACCCTAACCCTCTCCCGCGCGCGAAAGAGGGAACCGACCGTGCACAATGTCACTACGCAAAATAATTCGCGCTGTAGCAAGGCGGCAAGAAAATTCAGCCCCGGGAGCATAGTTAACTATGTGACCGGGGGGAATTTTCGCAGCCAACGCCGCTACAGCGTTAAGTATGAAGCGTATTAGCGTTTTTTACGGTTTCTGTGCATATCAATAGAAACCGCTGCGACGATGATGATGCCTTTGATGATGTCCTGCACGTAGGCATCGACACCGACAAAGGTGAAGCCGCTCTTGATCAGGCCAAGAATCACCGCACCAATCAGCGTACCGGTAATGCGGCCCACGCCGCCCATCAGGCTGCTGCCGCCGATAACCGCAGCGGCGATGGCATCCAGTTCGTATGCCATCCCCATGCTGGACTGGCCGCTACTGACGCGCGCCGCCAGCACCACACCCGCCAGGCCAGAGAGCGCACCGGCAATGGTATAGACGATGATCAGGTACTTATTAACGTTGATACCGGACACTTTGGCGGAGGTCATGTTGCCGCCAATCGCGTAGACATATTTGCCGTAGCGGGTGTGTTTCAGTGCGATGTGGAACAGGAACGCCACCACCAGGAAGATAATGACCGGCATCGCGCCCTGGCCGATGGAGGTGAAGCCATCTGACAGGAAGCTAATCGGGTTACCCTGCGTGTAGTACTGCGCCAGACCGCGTGCCGACACCATCATGCCGAGCGTGGCGATGAACGGCGGAATACCGGTTTTGGTAATCAGCACGCCGTTCATCACACCGCACAGCAGCCCTACGCCAATCCCGGCGACGATGGGAATCACCGCAGGCAGGTTCACCAGCGAGGGATACATCGGCGACAGGCTATCTGAAGTTTGCGCCAGACTGGCCGCCACCACCGCGGTGAGGGCGATAACCGAACCGGATGACAGGTCAATACCGGTGGTGATGATGACCTGGGTCACGCCCACCGCGATGATGCCGATGATCGCCACCTGTAAAATAATCAGCACCAGGCGGTTGGTGTTCATCAGGAAAGATTGGTCACGTACGTACCAACCGGCAATTTCAAAAATCAGGGCAATGCCCACCATCACGACAAAAATCCCGGTGTCTTTTGGCAGCTTGTGACGCAAATTGCCAAAGAAAGAACTCTGTTCTGCGGCCTGCGGGGCCGTAATTTTAACGTTACTCATAGGTGTCTCACGCCTCACTCGGATGCCAACGACAAAATGGATTCCTGATTGGCCTCTTCTTTATCGAGGATGCCGGTTATACGTCCGCCGTGCATAACCATCACGCGGTCGCTCATGCCGAGAATTTCTGGCAGTTCGGACGACACCATGATGATGGCCACGCCGCGATTCGCCAGTTCACTGATTAAGCGATAAATCTCTGCTTTTGCCCCCACGTCGATACCGCGCGTGGGTTCGTCGAGAATCAGGATCTTCGGTTGCGCCAGCAGCCAGCGGGCAATCAGCACCTTCTGCTGGTTACCGCCGCTGAGGTTATTGATGATCTGATCCATGGTGGGAGTTTTAATGTTCAGCTTGCGAATCTGATCCATGCAGTCCTGCGCCATTTTGATGTGGCTGACAAAACCGCTTTTATGGGTGTAATCGGGCATGTTGACGATGCTCATGTTCTCCATCACCGACAATACCAGGAACAGCCCCGACTTTTTACGGTCTTCGGTCAGGAACGCCATGCCCTTCTCAATCGCCGTTGACGGCGAATCGATCTTGACCGGCACGCCATCAATCAGGATTTCACCGCTGTCGAAACTCTCCATGCCGAACAGGCTTTCCATCACTTCGCTACGTCCGGCACCCACCAATCCCGCTACGCCGAGGATTTCGCCCTTGCGCACCGTGAAGTTGATGTCGGTGAAGCGATCTTTGCAGGTGAGATTGCGCACCGTCAGCACATCCCCACCGATTTCACCGTTGAATTTCGGGAACAGCTGAGTTAATTCACGGCCCACCATTTGCGTAATCAGTGACTGACGCGTGTATTCGCTGGTGCTGTTGCTGCCGACCCAGGATCCGTCACGGAAAATACTGATCTCATCGGTAATGGTGAAAATCTCATCCATCTTATGGCTGATATAGATGATGGCTTTGCCCTGCTCACGCAGGTCGCGGATGATCGTGAACAGGTGCGCCACTTCGGTTTCCGTCAGTGCCGAGGTCGGTTCATCCATAATCACGATGTCCGAATTCCATGACACCGCTTTCGCGATTTCCACCATCTGCTGCGACGCAATACTCAACTCGCCAACCAGACGATCGGCTTTTAAACGGATATTGAGCTTGTTCAGCAGTTCCTGCGTCTGTTTGTTCAGCTTGCCATGGTCAACAAAGCCGTACTTCATCGGTTCGCGGCCGAGCCAGATATTCTCGGCCACAGTCATGTAAGGCACCAGATTGAGTTCCTGGTGAATCATGGAGATGCCGGAACGCAGCGCATCCATGGTGTCCTGAAACTGCACCGGCTCCCCTTTAATGCGAATGGTACCCTTATCGGGACGATACATCCCGATAAGGCATTTCATTAAAGTGGATTTGCCCGCGCCATTTTCACCCATCAGGGCATGTACCGACCCCGGTTTAATACGCAGTGAGACATTGTCGAGTGCCTTCACTCCGGGGAAGAACTTGCTGATGCCTTCGGCTTCAAGCGCAAAAGCGGTCATACATCACCTCCGTACGGCTGAGTCGGTTACGGTTTATTTCTGATTCTGACTGGCGAATTTTTCGTAGTTATCTTTGGTAATCAGCTGGAACGGGATATCGACCACTTTCTGCACTTTCTCGCCGTTAATCAGCTTGACCGCCGTTTGTACCGCGCCTTCGCCCTGACCTTTCGCATCCTGGAAGACCGTGGCGACCATTTTGTCGTTCTTGATCATCTGCAGTGCGTCCGGCGTACCATCCACACCCGCGACGAGGATGTGATTCGGGTTTTTACCCAGCGCCTGCAGCGCACCGATTGCCATTTCATCGTTGTTAGAGGCAATCGCCTGAATGTCATCGCCCGCGGTCAGCCAGTTACTCACCACGTCCACCGCATCATTACGGGTGAATTTAGCCGTCTGTTTCTGCACGACTTTAATGCCCGGATATTTGGCGACCACCGCTTCCACACCTTTGGTGCGTTCACGGGTGGATTCGTTAGCCAGGTCACCCAGCAGAATCGCCACGTTGCCTTTACCGTTCATCTTTTTAGCCAGCGCTTCCATCTGCAGACGCCCCGCCAGTTCAGAATCCGAACCGACAAACGCCATTTTGTCTTTCAACTCGCCTGCCGGTTTACGGTTGACGAACACCAGCGGCACGCCGGCTTTCGCTGCGGCATCCACCAGCGGTTTCACCGCGTTGGTATCCACGGGGTTAACGATGATGGCGTCAACGCCCTGACCAATGAAGTTCTGCACCTGCTGCAGCTGCTGTGCCACGTCGCCTTTGGCGTCTTCAACCTGGCCTTTGATGTTGTCTTTTTGCATCTCTTTCTGCATTGCGGTGCGCAGAATGGTGAGGAAGTTGTCGTCGAACAGCGCCATAGAAACGCCTACCTGAAGGTCTTTTGCCATCACGGCGGCAGGTAACATGCAAACTAACAGGGAAGTTAATAACGCTTTTTTGAATTTCATAGGTAACCCTTCTTATTCGTTAACATGCTCAGGTTGGCTGAGACCGCGAATGAAAAATATCTTTTACATTCACCCAACGTCGCTGGCGTTTTTTTTGTGGTTGTAGAGGTAAGGCTTCTGGTCTAACGCTATCGGTTTACTGCATCTTTTCTGTGTAACTTGCTACTAATCAGCCAGTTATTTTCGAAATGCCGTTTTAGATGTCACAACTCATTTCGCCAGTGATGATTAGCAGTTCATTTATTTCATCTAACTTGCATTTGAAACTTTCATCATAAAAGCACTGAAATGATTGTTTTAAAATCGGCAAATAACAAAACTTTGACATGCATCTAACATCTCAAAGGAATTGCGTTTAAAGTGAGATCTTGCTGGCAGTTTAGAATCTGATCATTCAAGGCAGAAAAGCAGCATTCCGCTGCTTTTACGCGCACTTAAACCAAAAGTGTGCAGTCGGGCTTTGACAACGGGGATCGGCATCGCTAATATGCGCCTCGTTCACACGATTCCTCTGTAGTTCAGTCGGTAGAACGGCGGACTGTTAATCCGTATGTCACTGGTTCGAGTCCAGTCAGAGGAGCCAAATTTAGAGAAGCCCGCTTAGGAAACTAAGCGGGCTTTTTGCTTTTTATGCGCCGGGGCGGTCGCTGTTGAGGTGTGGTGGGGCTTCGGTTGTGCTCTCTGAGCAGCGGCCCGCCTTAGCGGGTCATCCCCCGGATCGTCCTGATTCCCCTCTGGTATCGGTTCATGTTCTCCTTTTTGGTTAAATGGCCTGAAAAGGCGGTGTCAGGATCCAGCCGTGAGCTGGCGCAGTTGAGTTTTCTGGTGCAGGTCGAAAAGGCTGCGTGCGTCACTTCCCGCTCTGCGCGGTTAAAGTGGCGCACTGGACTGGTGCAGTGTCTGAAAATTTATTGTTGGTGCAGTTTTACGACCACGCAGCAGGAAAGCCTTGCGGCAATGCAGGCCGCAGTCCGTAAGGTAAAAGGCGCTGAGGGTACAGGTTAGCCAGGAGAATTCCGGCACGGTGCAAATTCAGACCAGCAGGCTGGCGCAGTAAAGGACGTATCGTGTTAAAACTCGGGCCTTCGTCGCGATGTTCTGCGACCCGGTGTTTGCAGAGGTCTGCACCGGTAAACGGATCAAGCGTCCTGATAACAGGCGGTTCTTTCAGGTTGTGAAGCGTTGGGCGCTGTCTACGACAGCATAGAGCAAGGGGGAGACTACGCCAGTGCCGCTGGCGGGGGAAAGGAGAAACTGTTTTTACCTGCAAAAAATTTTTTAATCACTTGTTGTTATAAAAAATGAGGGCGCTGTATGTGACAGCGCCCTCGTTCAGGTTACATAAAAAATATCAGCTTAGAATGGCTTCCAGTCGAGCCAGCACCTCATTCACGACAGCGTCGGGTATACGCTCCAGTCGCTTACCATTTCGGGCTCCCATATCAATGGTTCTGGGCTGGTCGCAGCGGATCACGCCCGTTGTTTTTGTTCCCGCCCCGTCCAGTGAAACGGTGAAACCGGCTTCGCGAGCAAAGTTTCCGCCGCTGGTCACAGGGACAACAACGGGCAACCGGGTGAGCGTGTTAAATGATGCCTTCGATACGATAAGCACCGGACGTTTTCCGCTTTGCTCGTGGCCGGCAATCGGATCCAGTGAAACAAGCCAGATTTCCCCTCTGTCCATTTACAGGATCTCCTTGCCCACCGCAGGCGCATCAATCCATTCCCGATCCTCTTCACTCATTTCGGCGTGCGGATCGCACTGCGCCAGCAGTTCCTCAAGCGAATAACGGGGCCGTTTCTGGGGTTCAATAATCAGGCAGCCATTATCAATAGTCATACCCACTTCGCTGCCCATCGACAGCTCCAGCGTTTTCAGTACGGCGGGGGGAACCGCCAGCATGATGGATCCGCCGACCTTTTTCAGGCGAGTTGTATACATAGAGCACCTCCTGATATTATATTTTAATATAACATCTACAGCAGGCGATGCACAATTATTCATCTGATTCATTGTGATTTCCTTAGCGTAATAAAGCGTGAAGAAAGCCTTAATCCATCGAAGGACAGATCCAGCCGTTTTCAAAGGCGGCGTTGCCGATAAAACGGCGACCATCCTGATACACAAGGCGCTTCTTTCAGGTCATGAAGCATTTTGTACAGGCGGGAGCTTAGTGCGTAACAAAGAAGGCCGATAATAGAAAACTGTTTTTGCAGTTCAAAGGATTATCACGGATCGGATAAACAAAATGCGGCGCAGCTTCCGTAACCTTGCTTGCAGTGACTGAGCTTTAACTTGAAATGGCGCTTCGTATGGCGACCGCCAACCAGATGCGCATAAGCGCGCACCTGGTTTGGGTTAATCGATAGCGTTTGGCAGCGGAGCCAGCTCCAGACTGCTGCGGAAATCGTTGCCGACATAATCGGTATCGATCAGCTGGCGGCGACGCAGTTCTGGCAGCAGGCCGTTGAGCAGCAAATCCTGCTGATCGGGCTGGCCGAGTCCATGCAACGAAATCACATCCAGCACGCCGGCGCGGTAGCGCTGTTCGATGGCATCGGCCAGAGTTTCTGGCGTACCGGCTACAAACCAGTGGCCGGTCTCTTCGGCTTTAATGATCAGCTCGCGCAGGGTTAATCCTTCCAGCGCATAGCCACGGAATATGGCGGCGCGCCCCTGACGACGATGCACCTGCGCCAGTTCGGGAATCAACGCGGCGGGCAGCGGTTGGTCGAGCGGCACATCGCGCAGATCCACCTCGCCGCCCAGCATATCGGCCACGCGTAATCTGCCCTGTTCATAGTTGATGCGTTCATGCTTATCGCGCAGACGGCGCGCCACATCGGCGTCGCTGTCGCCAATGATGGCGTGGAACGAGTTCATGATCAGCGGGGGATTATGTTCGCGGCCAAAACGTCGCGCCCGCTGCTGCACATCAGCCACGAAGGTTTGCGCGGCATCAAACGTGGGCTGCGAGGTGTAAATCACTTCGGCATAACGTGCGCCGAGCGTGACGCCCGCGTCGGATTGGCCCGCCTGGAACTGCACCGGACGGCGCTGTGGCGGCGGCGGCACGTTAAGCGGTCCCGCCACCTGGAAATAGTCGCCGCGATAGTGAATCGGATGCAGTTTGCTGTGGTCGAGACGAATACCGCCGCTGGCGGTGCGCTGCGCTGCCGCGCGTTCGTTGGCGTCATACAGCGCGTTCATCACTTCAATAAATTCTGTGGCGCGCGCGTAGCGCTCCTGCGGTGGCGGCAGCTGGCTTTCACCGAAGTTCTCCTCGCCGACCGATGACGTTACCGCGTTCCAGCCCGCGCGACCGCCGCTGATGTGATCGAGCGTGCCGACCTGACGCGCCAGATTATACGGATGCAGCCAGCTGGTGCTGACGGTAGCGATTAAACCGATGTGCGAAGTGACCTGGCTCAATGCCGCCAGCGCAATCAGCGGATCTTGCGTGCCGGTGGTGCCCGCTAATCCGGCCGCATCGGCCTGCAGCAAATCGGCGGTGAACAGGCCGGTGATTTTTTCGCGCTCGGCAATTTTCGCCAGTTCGATGGCGCGCGTGATGCCCAAGCCAGGCTGGCTGTCATTGGCGGCGGAAATCACACTGCTGGCGCCGACCAGCGTTTTCAGTTTTCTGCGATAGGTTTGCGACACAACACTCTCCTTTATGGTTGTCGCGCGAAATCCGCTTTGACATGGTTTAAGGCGTCCGCATCGGTCAGCAGACGTAAGCCGGTGCGAGCCAGCACGCGCGCGCCAATCAGCAACGCCTGATAGCCGCGCGCTGAGTTGGCCGCTTCACGGAAGGGCACGGTGTGGAAAATCAGATCGTCGGGGCCGATTTTCAGCCACGGATGCGCCGTCGGCACCGCGTGGCTGATGTCGCCAGCATCGGTGGAGACTCTGTTTTTCTGCGGCGAGAGATCAACCTGCTCGCCTGCCGCGGTGAACTCTTCCAGCAGCAAGGCATCCAGCGCTGAGTTGAGTTTGAAATCGCGCGGGCCAATCTGATGGTCAATCTCGACGCGCGCGCCGGTCGCCAGCGCCACGCCTTCAGCAATGGCACGCAGACGCGGCTCAAGGGATTCCACCACTTCGCGGCTGTCCGCGCGGATGTAGTAATGCGCCGAGGCGTATTCCGGGATCACGTTCGGGGCCTGGCCGCCGTTGGTGATAATGCCGTGCACGCGCACGCCATCCGGCAGTTGCTGACGCAACACGCTGATGCCGTTGTAGAGCAGTACCAGCGCATCCAGCGCGTTGATCCCTTCATGGGGCGCGCTGGCGGCGTGCGACGGCTTGCCGTAGAAGTGGAAATAGAGATGGTTATTGGCGAGCGTGGATTCAGTCAGGCGGGTTTTGCCCGAAGGATGCACCATCAGCGCCACGTCGACATCTTTGAGGTAGCCGGCTTCGACAAAGCGCTTTTTCACGTTGCCTTTGGGTCCGCCCGGTCCGCCCAATCCGCCCTCTTCCGCTGGCGTGCCTAATACCACTACGCGCCCGCCGGTTTGATCCAGCACCTGCGCGAGCGTGATGGCCGCCGCCACGCTGGTGGTGCCAATCAGGTTATGACCGCAGGCGTGACCGATGCCGATCAGCGCGTCATATTCCGCGAGAAAAGCGATGGTGGGGCCCGGTTTGTCGCTGGCCTTCACCGCGTAGAACGCGGTTTCATGTCCGGCGACGTTGCGCGTGACCGCAAAGCCCTCAGCGCTAAGTAGTTGCGTGAGTCGCTCACTGGCAAAATATTCGTTGTTGCCGGTTTCGGGATTTTGGAATATCGCCTGCGATACCTTGAGATAAGCGGCGCTGTGTTGTTCGAGGCTGTTTTCGAGCGTGAGCTGAAGTGGATTCAGCGACATGAGCATTCTCCTTTGGCAAAACAATGCGCAATAGATTGCGCCGCTACCTTAGATGCAGGTATTCGTAGCGGCGCGATTTATCGCGCATCAGTGATAATCAATGGCGCTTATCAATACGCTGCACTAACCGGTCGCCGAGCCACTGAATGCCGCACACCAGCACAATCAGCACCGCGATCACCGCGATCATCACTGAGGTTTCAAAACGCTGATAGCCATAACGGATCGCCAAATCGCCCAGTCCGCCTGCGCCAATCGCGCCGGCCATGGCCGAAGCACCAATTAGCGCCACCAGCGTAACCACAAACCCCGACAAGATGCCGGGCAGCGCTTCCGGGATCAGCACGTCCCAGACAATGCGCAGCTTGCTGGCGCCCATGGCGCGCACCGCATCAATCAGGCCGCGATCGACATCACGCAGCGACACTTCCGCCACGCGCGCGAAGTACGGCGTGGCAGTGATCGACAGCGGTACAATCGCGGCCCAGGTGCCGAGCGAGGTGCCGACCAGAAAACGGGTAAAGGGAATCAGCGCCACCAGCAGAATGATGAACGGCAGCGAGCGGAAGCTGTTGATGATCAGGCCCAGCACGCGATTAACGCCGCGATGTTCGGCGATGCCGCCGGGGCTGGTCATCACCAGAATCAGGCCGAGCGGCAAGCCCGCCACCAGCGAAAACAGGCCGGAAATCACCGTCATTAATACCGTTTCGCCTAACGCATTGAGTAAAAGATCAATCATGACTGGCGACATAACCCACTAACTCCACTTGCGCCTGCTGCGCGTGCAGCCAGCTGAGAATATATTGCTCGTCGGCCGCGTTGGCTGCCGGGAGCGCAATAAAGAAACGCACCACCGCGTAGTGCTGGATGTGATCGATGCCGCCCTGCAGCAGGCGGAACTTGCCCGGCAGCGCGCTGGCAAAGCGGGTGAGCAGATCGCCCTGCGCATCGTCACCGGCAAAGTGCACGCTGTAGATGGCATCGCCTTGCTTGTCATCGCTAAGGCGCGCAGCAATATTTTCCGGCAGCTGCGGCAGCAAACCGCGCAGCAGCGTGCGCGTCAGGGCCGATTGCGGATGCGCAAACACCTGCCAAACCGGACCTTGTTCAATGATTTCACCGGCATCAATCACCGCCACGCGATGCGCCACGGATTTGATCACTTCCATCTCATGGGTAATCAGCAGAATGGTGATGCCGAGTTTTTGATTCAGGGATTTGAGCAGCGCCAGAATCGAGCGCGTGGTTTCCGGATCGAGCGCCGAGGTGGCTTCATCGCACAGCAGCAGCGCCGGACTGGCCGCCAGCGCGCGGGCAATGCCAACCCGCTGTTTTTGGCCGCCGGATAACGCCGCCGGATAGCTTTGCGCTTTGTCCGCCAATCCCACCAGCGCCAGCAGTTCCGCCACGCGCTGCTGGCGTTGTGCTTTTTCCATGCCGGCGATTTTCAGCGGCAGCGCGACGTTCTGCGCCACCGTTTTTGCTGATAACAGATTGAAGTGCTGGAACACCATGCCAACGCGGCTGCGCACCGTTTGCAGCTGTTTTTCTGACAGGCCGGTGATGTTACGGCCTTCGATTTCAATGACGCCTTCATCAGGTTGTTCCAGCCCGTTGAGACAGCGGATCAGCGTGGATTTCCCCGCGCCGCTGCGTCCGATCAGGCCAAGGATTTCGCCTTTCTGCACCGTCAACGAGATGTCGCGCAGCGCCTGGGTTTGTCCAAAACGACGTGACACACCTTGCAGGCGCACCACGCTGCCGCTGTCGCGAAACTTCACCTGCGCCTCGTCATGGGCACTTTCCACCACGCCGCGTTTCACGGCGGTAAAGGGCGTTTCGGCTGCTGAGAATAACGTCATCTTTATCGTTCCTTACCAGGCCGTTTCGCCCGTGCCTTTGTAGACCTTGTCAAACACGGTCTTCACGGCGTCGTTCTGATAAGAAGCCACCAGCGTTTTCACCCACGGCGCGCTGACGTTCTCTTTCTTCACCGCAATAAAGTTGTTGTACGGGTTATCTTTTACCGGCTCCTGCGCAATGCGATCTTCGGCGGTCAGGCCACTTTTCAGCGCCCAATCGGTGTTGACGACGGCGGCATCCAGATCAGGAACGGAGCGGCCGATGATGCCGGAATCCAGCTCTTTGATTTTCAGATGATGCGGATTGGCGGTGATATCGGCGGTGGTGGCCGCGATGCCGACGCCCGGCTTCAGTTTGATCAGGCCTTGTTGCTCAAGCAGCACCAGACCGCGCGCTTCGTTAGAGGGATCGTTTGGCACGCCAATCACCGCGCCCTCTTTCAGCGCTTTGGCGCTTTTCACTTTCTTCGAGTAGAGACCAATCGGCCACACGGCGGTATCGCCGACGCGTACGATGTCGTAGTGATTGACCTTGATTTGGTTATTGAGGAACGGCTGATGCTGGAAGGCGTTGGCATCCACTTCGCCGTTTTGCAGCGCTTCGTTCGGCTGGTTGTAATCGTTGAAGATCACGGTTTTCACCGTTAAGCCTTTCGCCGCCGCCTGTTTGATCACTTCGCGCCAGACGTCTTCATCTTCGCCGCTCATAATGCCGACTTTTACCGAGGTTTTGTCCGCCGCGTGCGCGATGGACAGCGGCGACAGCGCCGCGCTGGCCAGCAGCAAGGCGCCAGCCGTTAACAGGAATTTATTTTTTACTGATGACAGACGTGTGTGCATAAAGTGCTTCCTAATCGTTATAATTGCGCGAGTCAAAATTAGCTGTCGTAACGACAGTTGACCGCAGTATACGCAGATGCTTATTCCTGCATTATGATTTATTCAGGAATGCTATTCCTGAAAAGCATAAAGCCGCCGCGCCGCTCGCATCGCCACACGCGAGAAAGGGCTGTGCTATCCTCCCCCTTTTGATGGACTTGTTACTATAAGCGCTATGTCGAACACCACACCTAAACGAAAAAATGACCCTGAAGGGCTTAAGAAGCGCATTCTTGCTGGTGCGCTGAAAATGTTCGCCGAGTTCGGTATGCAGGGCGCGCGGCTGGAGCAGATCGCTGAGCACGCGCAAACCACTAAACGCATGGTGGTGTATCACTTCGGCAATAAAGAGCAGCTCTATATTGAGGTGCTGGAGCAGGTGTATCAGGCGATTCGGCAGCATGAAACCGGCCTTAATCTCGCCGAGATGGCACCGGAACTGGCGATGACCAAACTGGTGGAAGCCAGCTTTGATTACCACGTTTCGCACCCGGATTTTATGCGGCTGGTGTGTACCGAAAACCTGCTGCGCGGGCGCTATATCATGCAATCCGAACGCATTAAGGCGCTGAACAAAAGTGCACTCGATGTGCTGGATGACATTCTGACGCGCGGCCAGCAGCAAGGGCTGTTTATGGATGGGCTGGATACCGTGGATGTGCACCGCTTGCTGAGCAGCATTTGTGTGCATCACGTCTCCAATCGCTACACCTTTCACACGCTGTTCACGCCGAACGATAGCGAGGAAGACAGCATCCGTCGCAACCGCCAATTAGCCGTCACCGCCACGCTGCGTTATGTGCGCAAAGCCCCGTAGGCTGCGGCTGCGCGCTGATGGTCTACGCTTTTAAATTTGGGACCGTCACAGACCACAGACTAAGGAACGCCGTAGTGAACAAAGATCCCCACCTTTATCCCTTACGCCATACGCAGAATACCGATCGGGACAGCGCACTGTGGAACTGGGCGCAAAACACGGTGGTTGGTCAGCGTAGTCAGTTACAACAGCCGCAAACTGAAGCGGAGTTGCAACAACTGCTGCGCACCGCCAGCGGCAAAGTGCGCGTGCTGGGCAACCGCTTGTCGCCGGGCCGCATGCTGGGCGTTGATGAGCAGGATTTGCTGCTGGATCTCAGCGCGTTCAACGGCGTGATCGCCCATGACGAAGAGAGCGTCACCTTTGCCGCCGGTACGCCGCTGGAGCAGGTTTACAGCACCCTAACCGAGATGGATCGCATGCTGGCCTCGTCGCCGGGGGTGATCGCGGTGCAGACGCTGGCGGGCGCGATGGCCACCGGCACACACGGCCAGGGTTTAGCGCAAAGCTCCATCGCCGATGAAGCGCTGCGCATCCGCATGGTGTTGGCTGACGGCAGCGTGCGTGAATTTGTGCGCGGTGAGCCCGATTTCGCTGCCGCACAGGTTTCGCTCGGCAGCCTGGGCATTGTGACGGCCGTGACGCTGCGCACCCGCCCTTTCCGCCTGTTTACCTGCCACAAATTCGCCGTCTCCGCCGATACGCTGGAGAACGATCTGATCGAATGGAACCAGCAGTATGAGATGAGCAAAGCCTGGTGGTTTGTCGATGACAACCTGATGCACGTGTGGAACGCGCACGAAGCCAGCGCTGAAGATTCGCAGGCATGGCACGCCAATCAGCGCGAGGTGATTGAGCATGGCGATGACACCGACAGCAGCCTGAATGACACCATCGACCAGACGCTGGCGCAGATGCATCGCGATACGCAGATTCACGGCAAAGGCGGCAAACAGTTCCGCACCGTGACGCGCTTCCGCGATTTCACCGACATCAGCGGCGATATCTATCAGCTATTTTGTCGCGGCATTGCCGTGCCGCAGATCAACGTCGAGATCGGCGTGCCGCTGGAGAAAACGCCGCAGATTATCAGCAAGATCAAAGCGTGGTATGCCGAGAATCATCCGCACATGCACTATCCGATCATTCTGCGCTGTACCGGCGCGTCTGAAGGCTGGCTCAGCCCGGCGTATCAGCACGCCACCTGCTTCTTTGGCTTTGTGGTTTATTACGCTGATGACGGTTCGCTGTCGCAGGATGGCCTGCATTTTCTCACTGAAGTCGAGAAGCTGCTGGCGGCCGAAGGCGGACGTCCGCACTGGGGCAAATATTACGATCCGCAGCGCTATCAGTGGCGCGATATCTATCCGCAGTGGGACGCTTTCCGCGCGGTGCGCGACCAGCTCGATCCACAACGCCGTTTTAGCAATGACTATGTCACTGCTTTGTTTGATTAAGTTTGAAGGGGAGAAACCATGTTTGCATGGGTAACGCTGTTAACGCAGCCGGACTATTTCATTGGCGTGAAGGCGCTGCACCGCTCGCTGAAGCGCAGCGAAACCCGCTGGCCGCTGATTGTCATGGTCACCGACGCCATCGATCTGGAGACGCGTGAAGCGTTGCAGGCGCTGGGCTGCGTGATCCATCCGGTGGATCCGCTGATGCCAAACGCCGAACTGGAGCAGCATTACGCCTCGGCGCAGTTCGGAGAAGTGTGGAGCAAGCTGCGCGCGTGGGAGCTGGTTGATTGTGAGCGCGTAGTATTTCTCGATGCCGACATGCTGGTGCTGCGCAACATGGATGAGCTGTTTACGCTCGATCTGGGCAAGCATGCGCTGGCAGCGTGCCACGCCTGTCGCTGCAATCCCAACAAGATCGCCAGTTATCCCGCCAGCTGGCAGCCAGAGAATTGTCACTATACCTGGCAGGATCGCGGCGAACCGGCACCGTCCACGCTCGATCGCTATCTGAACGGCGGTTTTTTGGTGCTGAAGCCGGATCTGGCGGTGTTTGAGTGGCTGCAGGAGAAAGTGGCGGGGATTACCGATCTGCGTCGCTACCCGTTCTCGGAGCAGGATTTGCTTAATGAAGTGTTCGAGGATCGCTGGCTGCCGCTTTCGTACAAATACAATGCGCTGAAAACCTTACCGTTCCAGCACAGTAAGATGTGGCGCGAAGATGAAGTGAAGAACCTGCACTTTATTCTGGCGAAGCCGTGGAAACGCGACCTGAATCAGCCTGAATCGGAACGCGACCGCTACTACGCGCTGGATAAGCTGTGGTGGGAGTTAGCGGCGGAATAAAAAAAACAGCGCGATTCGTCGCGCTGTTTCATATGAATTGCCCATTACTGCGGGCCAGTTCGCCGCGAATGGGTTTCCTACGAAGCTTATGAACGGGTCTTCGCAATGCGCTCAAGCGCCACCTGCGCCAAAAAACCTGAACGGGTTTTGAATTCGGGATGCGTTGCTACGCAGCGGTCAATGCGATCAATCAGCAGTTTTGGCAAGGTTACGTTGATTTTCTCGGACCCGCCCAAAATGCGAGTGACATCCACATCAATAAGTACCCAAACATAACCTGCATATTGCGGATCTTTCATCAACGATTTCAATTCAGAAACCGCCGGGATGTCCTGCTCTAATTCTACCAGCAGCTCCAGATGGCCGATAATCGCCTCTTTGGCATTTGTTACCGCCGCTTCCAGCGTATCTCCAGCAGAAAAACAGCCCGGCAAATCCGGCACCGTGACGCCAAATGCCGTGCTTTGGTCGCCCGCCTCAATCGCGATGGGATAGAACATACGTCACCTCTTTCGAATTAATGGACAGTCAGTCCGGCTTGTTTCCTGTTACTTTTCACCGTTTTGATCGGCAAATCCTTTTTGGGGTGCGGTATCGTCACCAGCCCTTTTTTTACCGGATGGACAAAATGGTGATGGCTACCGTTTACACGTATCAGTTCCCAGCCATCGGCCTTGATCTCGGCCATTAATGATCTGCTATCCATGCCATTGCCTTACCGCGTCCTGAAAGCATAAAAAATAACCCCAATAACTCTAAATCGCAAGAAGAGTTATTGGGGTTATCTTTTTCCCAAATAAAAAGGTCGTCATAAATGACGACCTCAAGATGAGTGGTGAATGGAAATTTATTGCGCTTTTGGCTCGCCCATCGCTTTCAACTTCTTCGACAGCTCGCGACGCTCTTTGGAGAGGTCAGCGTTTTTGATGATGTACTCATCAACGCGGTCTTCATAGTCCACACGCATGCTGGCGATAATTTCCTGCACCGCCTCAATGCTCATGCCGGGTTTGATGTATTCACTCAGGTTGTCCAGCAGCAGCACACGTTTCTGGTTATCACGGACTTTCTTCTCGTTATCCACGATTTCGCGCTGCAGTTTGTTTTTACGACGGAACATACGCACAAACTCCAGTACGTCCTGAAATGATTGCTTGGCATTTTCCATGTTGGCACCTTTCTTGAGGCCTGCGTCGGCAGGCGGAATAGTCATAACGTTTAGCTTAGCGGCTTGGCCGCCAGGGTTGCAATTCTCACCGCTAAATTCGGACTGGCGCTTATCTTAGCGCAAAGAAAGGGTGATTCACATTAAGTCCTTGCCTGAGAAAACTATTTACGCAGCGCCAGACGCACTAAATCAGTCATACGCTCCAGCTGACGCGCCTGTTCAAGGCTCAGCCAGACGTAGCCGTAAATCGCCGTGGTTTCGGAACGTCCGCTGCGATTAGCAATCAGCTGCTCCAGTTCCTGGGTGATCTCCTCCAGCGCATGGCTGTTGGCGGTGATCTGCTCGGTTTCGCCTTTCACCATCAGCGTGGCCAGCGCATTCAGCGTGTCTTCCGTCATCTGCTGGGTGCGGCGCAGCGTAGGTGCGTTGAGCATAATCAAGTGGCTTTCACGCGACGACCACCATGCATCAATTTGCATCTGCATGGTGTTGACCAGATTGCGATTGATGGTTTGGATCGCCTCAAACACCGATTTCGGAATGCGCGTCTCTTTACTCGCCGGCTCCAGCAGCGCGCGCATTTTGATTACGCTGCTCAGCAATTTCTGAAAAGGTTTATTCAGCCGCGGCTTCTCCAGCAAATTGGCGGAGAAGCCGGTGTGATGCAGTTTGGCCATGGCGATAAACGCATCCGATAACTGGATGCGCCAATGCGTATAGGCGCGCTGCGCCCAGATGGCGCTGAACAGCAGCGCCATCAGTGAACCGAGAATCACATCGCCTCCGCGCCACATGGCGATGGTGAAATCCCCGGCCGGTGCGCCAACCACCACGCCGAGCGTGATGCCGATCAGCAGCGCCATGTAGGGATGTTTTCCCAGCGTCAGATAGCCACAGACCACCATCACAACGGCGCACCACACCAGCATCACCGGCAGTGAAAACAGCTCAAGCTTGAGCGCGATCAGGCCAGAAATCAGACCGGCAAAAGTGCCGCTAATGCGCTGCACCACGCGCGGCAGCACGTTGCCCCAGGTGGAAATCGGCCCCATCACGACCACCAGCGTAATCAGCGGCCAGGTGCCTTCGGGAATGTCGGTGAGCCGCACAAACAGGAAACACAGCACAAAGGCGATAGCGATACGCACGCCGTGTACGGTGCGATAGTGGCGGTAGAACCAGAACTCAATCTGCGAGATGGGCTTGTCAGCGCGTAACATGGTTGTCCGGGAACGCTAAAAATTTGCGCGCTATGTTACCCTGGGCACGGCTGCATCATCAGGGTCGAACGCAATTATTTTTCAGGTTTTGCTGAAATACAACATGGACGTTACACCAGGTTTTCTCAATAGAAACATTGATGTAACGCAGTGGGTTTGGTGCGCGCATTAAAACGGTTGCCATGAATGGCGATCGGAAAATCATGTCATCGTACACCAGCACACCTTTCTGGTCTGCAACGCCAACAGCGATTGTGTCATCATCGCCGCATCACGGCGACGATGATGACGCGGAAAGACGCGACAGATTACAGTTTCTGTTTCACGTAATCGCTGATACGCGTAATGATGCCCGCCTCTTCCACCGCTTGCAGCGCGTAAAGCGGATAGCTGGCCAACTGCTTATCTTTGTCCATCACCTGAATTTCGCCAATCTGCTCGCCCGCTTTCAGCGGCGCTTCCAGATCTTTGCGATCGATAACGTATTTCGCCATCACGTTGGCCACTTCGGTGCGCGGCAGCGACAGATAGATATCCTGCGTGGTGCCGACATCGACCTTATGCGGATTGCCGTACCAGACGTTTTCGCTACCGATTTTTTTGCCTGCGTGGAACAGTTGCACGGTATCAAAGCTGTTTTGGCCCCATACCAGCAGCTTGCGCGCCTGATCTTCACGCCCTTTCGGGCTCTTGCCGCCCATGATCACCGCAATCAGGCGATGACGTCCGACGACGTTGGAAGCGATGATGTTAAAACCGGCGCTTTCAGTGTGGCCGGTTTTCAGCCCATCGACGTGCAGATTTTGATCCCACAGCAAGCCGTTGCGATTGTTTTGGGTAATGCCGTTCCACGTCAGGGTTTTCTCCCCGTACATGGCGTAGAAATCGGGCTCGCCGCTGATGATGGCGCGCGACAGCACCGCCAGATCGCGTGCGGTGGTGTGCTGGCCCGGCGCATCGAGGCCGTGCACGGTTTCGAAATGGGTATGCGACAGGCCGAGTTTCTGCACGTAGCTGTTCATCATGGTGACGAAGCTGCTTTCACTGCCGGCCACGTGATCCGCCAGCGCTACGCAGGCATCGTTACCGGAATCGATGATCACGCCGCGCATCAGGTCGCGCACCGTGACCTGATCGCCAGGCTTGAGGAACATCAGCGAGGAGCCTTTGAACACCGGATTGCCTGCGCCCCACGCATCTTTGCCGATAGTGACTTTGTCATCGCGGCTGATTTTATTCTGATCGATAGCGCGATCCACGACATAGCCGGTCATCAGTTTGGTCAGGCTGGCCGGGTTACGCTCTTCATCCGGATTGCCAGCGGTGAGAATTTGTCCGGTGGTGGCGTCCATCAACACCCATGAAGCCGCATCAATCGGCGGTGGTGTCAGGGGAAACGGCATGCTGTCGTCAGCCTGCGCCCACGATGCCCAAATAATTATTCCAGATACAGTTACCAGCAGACGCCTTTTCAACACTTCTTCCTCAAAATCAAAAAAATGAATTTACCGCCGCACGTTTTACGGCAAATAGCGCTTACAGATCTGAATAAATTGAAAAAAAGTATGAACTGAGCATAAATGCTGCGCGCCCGCTCGCAGCGAGGATGATCGAGGTTGTACTGCTACCCAGGGACGACTATCCTGTGCGTTGATTCTCCATTGCCAGGATAACGCCGTGCCCGCCTCTGAGTTCACCTTCTTATTCCACGATTATGAAACCTTCGGTAAAAGCCCGTCGCTGGACCGTCCGGCGCAGTTCGCGGGCCTGCGTACCGATAAAGAATTCAATGCAGTAGGTGAACCGCAGGTGTTTTATTGCCAGCCAGCCGACGATTATCTGCCGCAGCCGGAAGCGGTGATGATCACCGGCATTACGCCGCAAACCGCCAAAGCGCGTGGCGTGACCGAGGCAGCGTTTGCCGAACGCATTCACGGCCTGTTTAGCGAGCCGCAAACCTGTGTGATTGGTTACAACAATGTGCGTTTTGATGATGAAGTGACGCGCAATATCTTCTATCGCAACTTCTTTGATCCCTATGGCTGGAGCTGGCAGAACGGCAATTCGCGCTGGGATCTGCTGGATGTGATGCGCGCCTGCTATGCGCTGCGTCCGGAAGGCATTGAGTGGCCGGAGAATGACGATGGCTTCCCCAGCTTCAAGCTGGAGCATCTGACTAAGGCCAACGGCGTGGCGCACGAACAGGCGCACGATGCGATGTCCGACGTTTATGCCACGCTGGCGATGGCAAAACTGGTGCAAGAGAAGCAGCCGAAGCTGTTTGAGTTTCTGTTTACCCATCGCAACAAACAGAAACTGATGACGCTGATTGATATCCCGCAGATGAAACCGCTGGTGCACGTCTCCGGCATGTTCGGTGCGGCGCGCGGTAACACCAGCTGGATTGTGCCGCTGGCGTGGCATCCGGATAACCGTAACGCGCTGATTGTCGCCGATTTGGCCGGTGATATGTCGCCGCTGCTGACGCTGGAATCTGACGAACTGCGCGAGCGTTTATATACCCGCCACAGCGATTTGGGCGATCTGCCTGCGGTGCCGATCAAGCTGGTGCACATTAATAAGTGTCCCGTGCTGGCGCCCGCCAGCACGCTGCGTCCGGAAGATGCCGCGCGCCTCAACATCGATCGTCAGCAGTGCCTTGCAAACCTCAAGCTGCTGCGTGACCACGCGGAAGTGCGTGAGAAAGTGGTGGCGCTGTTTGCCGACGCCGAGCCGTTTACCCCGTCGGATGATGTTGACGCGCAGTTGTATGACGGTTTCTTTAGCGATGCCGATCGCGCTGGCATGAATATCATCCGCCAGACGCCGCCGCAGAACCTACCGGCGCTGGATTTGACCTTCGACGACAAGCGCATTGCTAAATTGTTGTTCCGTTACCGTGCGCGCAACTTCCCCGGCACCCTGGATGACGCCGAACAGCAGCGCTGGTTGCAGCATCGCCGCGAAGCGCTGAATGCTGAGCGCGTGCAGGCGTTCCTGTTGGAGCTGGAGTCGCTGGCGAGTTTGCATGAGGGGAATACGGAGAAGATGGCGCAGCTGAAGGCGCTGTATTTGTATGCGCAGGAGCTGGTGTCTTAGTCCTCTGCGATTTGATGCCCTCACCCCGGCCCTCTCCCACAGGGAGAGGGAGACGCTGCCAAATGCTGGCGTGAGCGCTCGATCGGTTCCCCCTTCCACAGGAGAAGGAGACGCTGCCAAATGCTGGCGTAAGCGCTCGATCGGTTCCCTCTCCCTGTGGGAGAGGGTTAGGGTGAGGGAAAACCCTTAAATCATCCCCCACACCAGCCACGTCAATGCAAAACCGCTCAGCCCCATCACCGTCGTCAATACCGTCCAGGTCTTCAGACCATCGGCCACTGACAAGCCCAGATAACGCGTCACCACCCAAAAACCCGCATCATTGACGTGCGACAAACCTAACCCACCGAAACAGGCCGCCAGCGTCACCAACACGCGCTGCATATCCGTTACATCGCCCACCGCCTGGCTTAACAAGCCGCTGGTGGTCAGAATCGCCACCGTTGCCGACCCCTGCGAAGCACGCAGCGCCAGCGACAGAATAAAGGCCGCCGGAACTAATGGCAGATGCAAGGTTTCCAGCGTCAACGCCAGCGCTTTGCCCACGCCCGATTCCACCAGCACCTTACCAAACGCACCGCCCGCGCCCGCCACCAGAATCACGCTGGCGGAGCTGGGAATCGCACGTCCGGTGAGATCTTCCAGTTTCTCTTTGCTCCAGCCGCGACGCACGCCGAGCAGCCACGCCGCCAGTCCCAGCGCAATCAGCAACGCAATGGCTGGCGTACCGATCACCGTCATCACCGCACGCAGCGTGCTGCCTTCAGCCAGTGTGGTATGCGCGACGGTACCCATGACGATCAACAGAATCGGCACAACAATCAGACCGGTAATGGTCAGTGCACCCGGCGCTGGCGCGTCGTTCTTCGGCTTACCTTCCGGCTTCGCCAGCTGCAGCTGTTCTAATACATCAACGGAAAGATGATATTGGCGCAGGTTCATCGCTTTCGCGACGTAATAACCGACGATACCGACCGGAATCGAGATCAGGATACCGAGCATCATCAGCCAGCCCATATCAGTGTGCAGAATGCCCGCCGCCGCCGCCGCGCCGGGATGGGTTGGCAGCGCCACATGCACCGTCAGCATCACGCCCGCCATCGGCAAGCCAAACTTCAGCGGTGACACGCGCGCCACTTTGGTGAAGCCATAAATCAGCGGAATCACGATGATGAAGCCGACTTCGAAGAACACCGGAATGCCGAGGATAAACGCCGCCATGGTCAGCGCCGCCACGGTACGCTTGATACCCAGCGATTTACTGAAGCGTTGTGCCAGCGACTCGGCACCGCCCGAGGCTTCAATCACTGCGCCGAGCATCGCCCCCAGCACGATGATAATGGTGATATGCCCCAGCAAGTTACCCATCCCGCTAAAGATGGTTTCCATAATTTTGTCGGCTGGAATGCCGGTCGCAATCGCCACCAGCAAGCTGACAATCAGCAGCGCCACAAAGGGGTGAACTTTGGTTTTAATCACCAGCAGCAGCAAGATCACAATGCTGGCGGTAGCAATGGCTAACAACAACGCGGTAGACATGATAATCCTCTGATTTAATTAGTATAGTTTGGGTACAGCTCTATCTGGTATTGTCGAATTCAGGTAATACTTACCCAGCACAGTGCTGAAAATCCCTGTGCTGGGTGGTTAAACAAAAATTATTTAGCGTAAGGCGCGAACCAGCCGAGGCCAGCTTCAGTGCGGCCGCGCGGGATGTATTCACATCCCACCCAACCGTCGTAACCCACTTCATCCAGCAGGTCGAACAGATAGGAATAGTTGATCTCGCCTTCATCCGGCTCGTGACGATGCGGCGCAGAGGCGATCTGGATATGGCGATAACGACCAGCGTATTCACGAATCAGATGCGTCAGATTGCCGTCCACCAGCTGTGCATGGAACAGATCGAGCTGGGTAAAGACGTTGGGCCGATCGATACGCGTCATCATCGCCAGCGTCTGATACTGGCTGGCGTAGAGATAATTCGGCTTAGTGACTGGATTAAGCGCTTCCAGCAGCAGGCGAATGCCGTGCGGCGCAAAACGCTCGGCGGCATAACGCATGTTACGCACGAAAGTCTCTTCATAGGCTGCACGATCGACACCGTTTGGCACCGTTGCCGCCATCACATGCACCTGCTGGCAGTTGAGCGCCAGCGCATACTCGAGTGCCCGATCGATATCGGCACGCGCTTCCTGTTCACGGCCCGGAATGGCGGAAACGCCCCACTCGCCCGCCTGCACGTTGCCTGCGGCGGTGTTGAACAGCACCAGTTCCAGCTGATGTTTTTCCAGCTCGGCTTTAATCACCTCGGCCGGAAAGTCATACGGGAACAGGAATTCAACGGCGCGAAAACCGGCATTGGCCGCGGCGGCAAAGCGTTCGATAAACGGCAACTCACCGAACTGCGTAGATAGATTGGCTGCAAACTTAGGCATTAAAAGTTCCTCAATTCCGCGACTTCGCTATCGGTCAGATAACGAATCGAGCGGTCACCGAGCGTAAACATCAGGCGCGCGGTCTCTTCCAGTTCTTCAGTGTTATTGGCAGCTTCGCGCAGGGATTTGCCCACCACCACCGGACCGTGATTGGCCAGCAGGAAGGCGTTATAGCGCGAGGCCAGATTGGCCAGATCGTCTGCCAGGCGCTGATCGCCCGGCTTGTAATACGGCACCACCGGCACATCGCCGACGCGCATCACCACATACGGCGTGAACGGACGGATGCAGTTTGCTGTGTCGAGATCGTTGAGGCAGGAGAGCGCCGTCAAATAGTGGCTGTGCAGATGCACCACCGCTTTGCACGCGGGATTGTTCAGGTAGAGCGCGCGGTGAAAAGCCACCTCTTTCGACGGCTTGTCGCCGGAGATCCATTCGCCCTGAATCGTCACTTTCGACAGGCGATCGGCCTGCAGTTCGCCGAGGCAGGAGCCGGTTGGCGTCGCCAGCAAGTTGCCATCCTCCAGCAGCAGCGACAAATTGCCCGCTGAACCGGTGGCGTAACCGCGCTGAAAGAAGGACGCGCCGAGCTGTACCATTTCTTCGCGTGCTTGTTGTTCCGTCATGCTGAAAACTCCTGTTGTGCGCGGGCAAAGAACTGTTCGTCGCCAAAGTTGCCTGATTTCAGCGCCAGCGACAGCGGCTGATGGATATCGCGTACCCACGGCACGCCCGGTGAAATCATCGGGCCAATGTGGAATGCGGTAACGCCAAGGCTTTGTGCCACCACGCCCGAGGTTTCACCGCCAGCAACGATGAAGCGCTGCCAGCCACGGCTTTTCAGTTCACGGGTTACTGCGGCAAACAGCTGCTCAACCGCTTCACTGCTGCGCGCTGCGCCGTACTGCTGCTGAATGGCCTGCAGCTGCTGGGCATCGGCGGTAGCAAACAGCAAAGGTGCCAGATCGGACTGATGATGCGCTGCCACCCAATCACAGAGTTCCTGCGCATAGCTTTCGGTGTTATCGAGGCAGCGCTCCACCAGCACTTCATGCGAGGGCGCTTGCTGACGATACGCCTGCACCTGACGGTTGGTCATTTGCGAGCAGGAGCCTGAGATCACCACCGCGCGATCGCCTTGTGGACGCCCCGCTTGTTCAGCATCGCTGTTCTGCTGCTGCGTTGCCCAGGCGCGGGCGATACCGATCGCCAGGCCTGAACCGCCGGTTACCAGGCGCGTCTCTTTCAGCGCTTCGCCCTGCGTCAGCAGATGCTGCTCGTGCAGCGCGTCCAGCACCACATAGTTGATGCCCTGCGTTTTCAGGGTATCCAGCTGCGCACGCACCGCATCGGCACCTTGATCCAGCTGCGCGGCATTGATCACTGCGGCCTGGCCTTTTGCCTGACGCGTCATCAAACGCATCAGATTGCTGTCGGTCATTGGCGTCACCGGATGATGGCGCATGCCCGATTCCGACAGCAGCTGATCGGCGACAAAAAGATAGCCTTGATACACCGTACGACCGTTAACCGGCAGCGACGGCGAGATCACCGTTTGCGTTTCGCCCAACGCTGCCAGCAGCGCATCGGTTACCGGGCCGATATTGCCCTGCTCGGTGCTATCGAAGGTGGAACAATATTTGAAGTAAAAACGATCGCAGCCCTGCTGTTGCAGCCACTGCAGCGCGGCCAGAGACTGATCGATCGCCTGCTGCGCCGGGCATGAGCGTGACTTCAGGCTGATAACAATCGCCTGCGCGCTCAGTTCGTCGTGACTTTCCGGCACGCCGTTGAACTGGATGGTCGGCAAACCGTTCTGCACCAGAAAACTGGCGATGTCGGTTGCGCCGGTAAAATCGTCTGCAATAACGCCTAAACGCATGATTATTGCTCCTTCGCCTGCGGCAGCGTGATGCCGCTGAAGATCTTGATCACTGCGCTGTCATCTTCACGACCGTGGCCGGCGTTGCTGGCTTCGGTAAACATATTGAGCGCAGTTGAAGCCAGCGGCAGCGGGAAGTGCAGCGACTTGGCGGTATCCGCCACCAGATTGAGATCTTTAACGAAGATATCGACCGCTGATTTCGGCGAGTAATCGCCATCCACCACGTGACGCATGCGGTTCTCGAACATCCATGAGTTACCGGCGGCGTTGGTCACCACGTCATACATGGTGTCGAGCGGGATTCCAGCGCGCGCGGCCAGCGCCATCGCTTCAGCGCCCACAGCAATGTGCACGCCCGCCAGCAGCTGGTGAATGATTTTAACGGTTGAGCCGAGACCGATTTCGCTGCCCACGCGATAGACTTTCGCCGCCACCGCATCCAGCACCGGCTTGAGCAGGGCAAAAGCTTCATCGCTGCCGGACGCCATTACCGTCATTTCGCCAACTGCAGCTTTGGCTGCGCCGCCGGAAACCGGTGCATCCAGCATCAGCAACTGATGCTGCGCCAGCTGTTGTTCAATCGCCTGCGCATCCTGTGAAGAGATGGTAGAAGAGACCATGACCACGGTGCCGGGCTTGAGCTGCGCCGCCACGCCGTTTTCACCGAACAGGATTGCTTTAACCTGCGCGGCGTTCACCACCAGCAACAGCACCGCATCGAGTTCAGCGGCAAAGCGGGCAGCGGAGGTTTGCGCATCACGTGCACCGGCCTGACGCAGGGTTTCCAGCGCCTGCGGATTGAGATCAACACCCCAGGTATTTAATCCTGCACGGATGCAAGACTGCGCTGCACCCATGCCCATGGAACCTAAACCAATCACGCCGATGTTATTCACGGTTGCTGACATAGCAAACCTCCATTGTTAATTTAAGTGATAATTTGTTCATTGATGTTAAGTCTGCCGCAGTCAGTGGCGAATAAACGTGCGTGATATCACAAAAATTAACTTAGCTGCTCAATGATTAACATGGATTCACAGCCGGAGGTGAGCGCTTCGAAGTCAGTCCAGATGGGATTTCTGCTTAGATTACGGCAAGATAAATTGTGCTGCGGGCTGTGAATCGATGATCTACAATGTGAAAAAATGATAATTCAGGGAGACCAAGGTGATTCCGGTTGAACGTCATCAACAAATTTTAGCGCTGGTTGGCGAACGCGGCGTGGTTAGTATTGCCGAGCTCACTGAGCGCTTGGGTGTGTCGCATATGACGATACGTCGCGATGTGCAGAAGCTGGAAGAGCAAGGTGCGGTCTTGTCTGTTTCGGGCGGCGTGCGCTCAGCAGATCGCCTGGCGGCGGAGCCGTCGCATCTGGCGAAGACCAATATGTACAGCGGCGAGAAGATGGCGATTGGGCAGTATGCCGCGCGTCATATTCCGCGTAATAGCTGCATCTATCTCGATGCCGGCACTACCACACTGGCGCTGGCGCGCGAGTTGCTTGAGCGTGATGACTTGCTGGTGGTGACCAACGATTTCGTGATTGCGCGCCTGCTGATGGAGAGCAGCGGCTGCAAGTTGATTCACACCGGCGGCACGGTATGTCGTGAGAACCGTTCCAGCGTCGGTGAAGCGGCCGCCAGAAGTTTGCGCCAGCTGGCGATCGATATCGCGTTTATCTCCGCGTCCTGCTGGGGCCCGCGCGGGCTGTTTACGCCGGATGAGGATAAGGTGCCGGTGAAGCTGGCGGCGAGCGATGTGAGTAGTAAGCGCGTGTTGTTAAGCGACAGTTCGAAGTACAACAAGATTGCGACGCACCTGGCGTTGCCGCTGGAGCGGTTTGATACCTTGATTACCGATGCGGGGTTGAGTAAAGCGGGACGCGAGGCGTTAGGTGCGGGGAGTTGGGAGCTGGTGTTGGCGGGATAGTGCGTGCTGTCCCCTACTCGATCCGTGCTCGCTGTCCCCCTCCTCGGTCCTCCCCCATAAATGGGGGAGGAAGATGGTGCTCTATGCGAGTGAGGAGGTGCATGTGGCAGCGTCTCCTTCCCCCGCTTGCGGGGGAAGGCCGGGATGGGGGACAGCGACGTCGATCAAATCACACTTCTTCGCTGAACTGCGGAACCGGGTTGCGGAAGGTGCGGGTCACAAAGGCGAGGTAAATAATACCAATCGCTGCCCACACCAGCCCGAGCACCATGGAGGTCTCTTCCAGGTTAATCCACAACGCCCCCACCGTCAGGGCACCCATTACCGGCAGCACCAGATAGTTGATGTGATCTTTCAGCGTCTTGTTACGCTTCTCACGGATCCAGAACTGCGCAATCACCGACAGGTTTACAAAGGTGAACGCCACCAGCGCACCGAAGTTAATCAGCGCAGTTGCGGTTACCAGGTCGAAGTTGATCGCCATCAGCGCGACCGCACCCACCAGCAGCACGTTCAGTGACGGCGTGCGGTATTTCGGGTGCACGAAGCCAAAGAAACGCTGCGGGAACACGCCATCGCGGCCCATCACGTACATCAGACGTGAAACGCCTGCGTGCGCGGCCATACCGGATGCCAGCACCGTCACCACCGAGAAGATCAGGATACCAATTTGCAGCGCTTTACCCGCCACGAACAGCATGATCTCTGGCTGTGAAGAGTCCGGATTCTGGAAACGCGAGATGTCCGGGAAGTACAGCTGCAGGAAGTAAGAAACACCGATAAAGATCACACCACCAATCAGCGCGGTGAGGAAAATCGCGCGCGGGATCGTGCGTTCAGCATCTTTGGTCTCTTCTGACAGCGAACTGATACCGTCAAAGCCAAGGAACGAGAAGCAGAGAATGGTCGCACCGGTAATCATCGGTACTACGTGCGCATTCTCAGACCAGAACGGTCTGCTGCTGGTCAATGTCCCCTCGCCAACACCGTGTGCCACACCGTAAACCACCATACCGGTAATCACTACCATCACTACCACTTGCAGCACCACGATCACGCTGTTGAAGTTGGCAACGGTTTTGATTCCACGCAGGTTGGAGATGGTCATAAAGGCCACCAGCAGCACCACGAAAATCCACGACGGAATGCCCGGCACCAGCGTCTCAAAGTAGCTTTTCGCCAGCAGGATGTTGATCATCGGCATGAACAAGTAGTCCAGCAGTGATGACCAGCCAACCATAAAGCCGACGTGCGGACTGATTGCCTTCTGAGCATAGGTGTAAGCGGAGCCCGCAGATGGGAAGCGGCGTACCAGCTTGCCGTAGCTCACGGCAGTAAACAGAATCGCGATCAGGGCGAAAGCATAAGCGGTGGCGACGTGGCCGTCGGTCAATCCAGACACGATACCAAAAGTATCAAACAGGGTCATTGGCTGCATATACGCCAGGCCCATCATGACAACCGGGATCAGGGTCAGAGATTTTTTCAGGTGTGCACGCTGAGGTGCGGCAGAGGTGTTAAGCGACATTGTTCAGGCCCCCGCAGACGACAACCGCGATCGGTTGGGCTACAGGGCTACTGCGCAATTTGCTGCAGTGAGAAGTGATATTAGTGTTTACGATTGTCGCGGCGCCGTAGTCATCACGGAAGCGAGAACCAGCCTGCGCTGGTGCAATGTTAAACAGTCCCATCTTTGTTTTCCTCAAATCTCACGCACAAGCGTGTTTGTCAGTATCTATCTATCCGGATGCGTGTCCGGCCTCGTGTGAATGTCAGTGAGTACATCATGCAAAAAAATAACCGACGCGGTTAACGTCGGTTAGTTCTCATTTTGCAGGGCGCGTATTTTGCCCCAACTTATGCCATCGGCACAAGACGTTAGATCAATTCTTCCGGCACTCAGGCATTCTTGAGCATCCAGTCGATTTCCGTCGAGGTGATTAAGCGCTCAAACTGCATCAGTTCGTACTGTTTGCAGCTGTGCCACACCCCGCTGAAACGCTCGCCCAGCAGCTTTTGCAGCGGATAGCTATTCTCAAATTCATACAGTGCATCACTCTGCCGAATCGGTAATGCCAGCCCTTCTGCTTCATGTCCATTGCCCTGCACCGCATGCGGTAAAGGTAGCTGATTATCCAGACCGTGCAAAATACCGGCAAGAATTGTTGACACCACCAGATAGGGATTTGCATCCGCACCGGCCACGCGATACTCGATGCGATGGTTATCCGCATCGCCACAAGGCACACGCAGCGCAACCGTGCGGTTGTTGTGTCCCCATGACGCCTGTAGCGGTACATAGGCTTCCGGCAGGAAGCGGCGATAAGCGTTCACATTCGGCGCCAGCAACGCCATTGAAGCCGGCATTAAATCGATCATGCCCGCCAGCGCCCGTTTCATCAGCGGTGAATCGCTGCCGTCATCAAGCGCAAAGGCGTTGTGATCGGCGGCATCCAGCATGCTGATGTGCACATGCATGCCGCTGCCTGCGTACTCTTCATAAGGCTTGGCCATGAAAGTGGCGGTCATGCCGTGATTTTCCGCCACCTGACGCACCAGCCGTTTCAGCTGAATAGCGTGATCGCAGGCTTTTAACACGTCACGTGTGTGATGCAGGTTGATTTCGAACTGGCCGGGCGAGGCTTCCGCCAGCGCGCCATCGGCGGGAATGCCTTGCAGCTTGGCCAGATGGTCGATGTCCCGCAGTACGTCGGCGAAGTGATCAAGGTTATCCACCGAATACACCTGGCTCTGCATATTGCGTTCGTCACTGCCCGGCGAGCACGGCGGCTGAATGAAGCCCTCCGCATCACGCTTTTTATCCACCAGATAGAACTCCAGCTCTACCGCTACCACCGGGAACAATCCTCGATTACGCAGCTGTTGCCACAGTCGATTGAGGACATTACGGGGTTCAACGTCAAAGGGAGTGCCATCTTGGTTACACATGGTCAGCAACAGCTGAGCGATGTGCGTGGGATCGGCGGCAGAAGGAATTAAGGTGCCGGGCACCGGCATGCAGAGGTGGTCGGGTTCGCCCAGTGACTGACCCAGTCCGGCGTCTTCGACGGTGTTACCGAGAATATCCATAGCGAAAACCGAGGCCGGGAAGTAACACCCTTTTTCCAGTTTTGCCAATGCGGAGATGGGAATGCGTTTACCGCGAAATACCCCATTTAAATCATTAAGAAGAATATCGACATACTGCGTTTCAGGATGGCGTTCCAGCCAGGTTTTGACCTCCAGCTGGAACGCGCTTGTTCGCTTCTCTTCACTGTGTCGCGTGAAGTCTTCTACTTCTACGAGGTTCGTCATGATCCCACCCGCCCTTTACCGTTTAATATTGGTGCGCGCAATGCTCAAAATAACAGCCACTCCATTAACATAGCGCTAACGCAAAAAGTGTGCAAATGTAACAATTCTGTTTGAGGAATGAACGATCGGTTGCTAGATTGACAAAATATTGCACACTTTTAAGGCCAGCCGCGCATTTTCGGCGAAAATATTGAACAGCAACGCGGAGACGTTATGGGCATTATTTTTGACAAGCCCTTGATTGGCGTAGTGATGTGCCAGAATTTTATTGGCAGCCACGCAGGGCAAACCGTTCACAACAAATATCTCGACGCTATCGTGCTTGCCGGTGGCGTGCCGCTGCCCTTGCCGCATCAACTGATGCAGGCACCTCATCTATTAGAAAACAGTATGACCGTGCTGGATGGCATTTTGCTGACCGGCAGCCCCAGCAACATCGAGCCCTGGCATTATGGCGCAGACGGTATAGAGGCGCATGCCGATCCGGCGCGCGATCGCCTCGCCTTTGGGCTCATCACCCATGCGATGGGTAAAAAGATGCCGATGTTCGGTATCTGTCGCGGTTTGCAGGAGCTGGTGGTCGCTAATGGCGGTGCGCTGCATCGCCAGCTGCATATGACACATCTGTTTCAGGAGCACCGTGAAAATGACGCGCTGCCGCTGGATGAGCAATACGCGCCGGCACATACTGTGCAGCCAGAAGTGGATGGCATGCTGAGCCAACTGCTCGGCAGCGCCGAACCTTTTGCGGTCAACTCGCTGCACGGGCAAGGCATCCGCGAAACCGGTCCACAGCTGCGTATCGAAGCACGCGCGCCTGACGGGCTGGTTGAAGCCGTAAGCCTGCCAAAGCACCCTTTCGCCCTTGCGGTGCAATGGCATCCGGAATGGCACTCCGAACGTGATCCGGTCTCGCGCCGTCTGTTTGAGGCCTTTATCCACGCCGCGGTCTGTTATCACAAGGAAAAACAGCCATGAATGATGCCACTCTGGCACCCGGACGTCGCTTATCGCAGATCCGGCAGGAGTTGGGATTGTCTCAGCGTCGCGTCGCTGAGTTATCAGGTTTAACGCACAGCGCCATTAGCACCATTGAACAGGACAAAGTGAGCCCGGCCGTCAGCACCTTACAGAAGCTGCTGAAAGTTTACGGGCTTTCGCTCTCAGAGTTTTTCTCCGAACCCAAAATCAATGCCACGCCGCGGGTGATTGTGCGCCCGGAAGAGTGCGTGGAGATCGGCAGCCTTGGCGTATCGCTGATGCTGATCGATAACGGTGCCGCACGACGCGCGCTGGCGATGCTACTGGAGCGTTATGAACCCGGCGCCAGCACCGGCGAGAAGTTACGCCATCCCGGCGAGGAAACCGGCACCGTGCTGGAAGGGGAAATCATGCTGGTGGTCAACGGCCAGAGTTACCATCTCTATCGCGGTGAAAGCTATGTGATTGATACCGGCTTGCCGCACAGTTTTACCAATACCTCAGATCAGCCGTGTCGCATTGTTAGCGCGCATACGCCCGCCAATTTCTAAGGTTTCGCGCTTAAGGAGGATGTCATGCAACATGTGGGAAGTTATTACGCCGCTACCGCCAACGCCCATGAGCCGTGGCCGGAGCTGCAAGAGTCAGTGCAGTGCGATGTCTGCATCATTGGCGGCGGCTTTACCGGGCTCTCGTCCGCGCTGTTTCTCACCGAAGCCGGTTACGACGTGGTGCTGCTTGAAGCGGCGAAAATCGGCTTTGGCGCCAGCGGCCGCAATGGCGGCCAGGTCGTCAACTCCTACAGCCGCGACGTGGATGTGATTGAGCAGCGCTACGGCAAACAGACCGCACAAATGCTTGGCAGCATGATGTTTGAAGGCGCGGAGATCATTCGCGACCGCATCGACCGTTACGCTATCGCCTGCGACTATCGCCCCGGCGGCATTTTCGCCGCACTGAATCAGCGGCAAATGGGCCATCTGCGCAGCCAAAAAGCCCTTTGGGCACGCTACGGCAATCACGATTTAGAGCTGCTCGACGAACGCGGTATTCGGCGCGAAGTGGCGACCGATCGCTACGTCGGCGGCTTACTCGATAAGCGCGGTGGGCATCTGCATCCGCTTAATCTCGCATTGGGCGAAGCCGAAGCGATTCGTCGTCACGGCGGGCGCATTTATGAGCAGTCGGCGGCGATTGAAGTGAAATACGGCGCACCGCATCGCATAAAAACTGCTAAGGGCGAAGTCAGCGCCACTTTCGTGATTTTTGCCGGTAACGCTTATTTGCCGTCACAGCTTGAACCGCGCCTGACAGGCAAAAGCATGCCGTGCGGTTCGCAGATCGTCACCACCGAACCTTTAACGCGCGATCAGGCGCTGGGTTTGCTGCCGAACAATTACTGCGTTGAAGATTGTAACTATCTGCTCGACTACTTCCGCCTCACCGCCGATAACCGCCTGCTCTACGGCGGCGGCGTAGTGTATGGCGCACGCGAGCCGGATGATATCGAAGCGCTGATTCGCCCTAAGCTGCTGCGCACCTTTCCGCAGCTGCGTGACATCAAAATCAGCCACCGCTGGAGCGGCAATTTCCTGCTCACGCTATCGCGCATGCCGCAGTTTGGGCAGGTGGAGAAGAATGCGTTCTTTATGCAGGGCGACAGCGGACACGGCGTGACCTGTACCCATCTTTCAGGGAAGTTGATTGCTGAAGTGCTGCGTGGGCATGCCGAGAGATTTGATGCGTTCGCAAAATTGCCGCATCTGCCGTTTCCAGGTGGGAGACGGTTTAAGGTGCCGCTTACCGCGATGGGAGCGGCGTGGTATGCGTTAAGGGATCGGTTTGGGGTTTAATCTGCTGCGCGCTGATGCCCTCACCCCGGCCCTCTGCTACGGGAGAGGGAGCAAAAGATTCCCTCGCCCGCCTGCGGGAGAGGGTTAGGGTGAGGGGAAATCACTCCAGCGGCATTTTCATCGGGTCATCATACGTATACTCAAACCCCAGCTCACTCGCGATCTTCGAGCCATCAATCACCTTGCCGTTAGAACGCTCCGGCTCAGCGACAAACGTCGGTGGCTCAAGCCCCAGCTGCTTCGAAACGCTGGGATAGAAACTGTCGCGCGACGGATGTTTCGAGGCACACAAATTGTAAACATGCCCGCCTTTCGGGGTTTGCAACAGCAGCACAATCGCATCCACCACATCATCGAGATGCACCAGATTGACCGCATGACCGCCGTTTTCCAGCCCGGTTTTGCCCGCAAGAAAACGCCCCGGATGACGATTCGGCCCCACTAATCCCGCGAGACGCACAATGTCTACGCTGGTACCGGGCAGATCGTGCAGCCAGTTCTCCAGCTCCACTAACGTCTTGCCGGCGACGGTTTCCGGCTGCAGCGGACTGCTCTCTTTCATTACGCCCTCACCGCTGCCGTACACTGAGGTTGAGCTGGTGAAAATAATGCGCGGCACTTTCTTCGCCAGCGCGGTATCCACCACGTTCTGCACCGCCTGCATGTAATCTTCACCGCCTTTCACCGTGCGGCTGGCAGGTAACGTCACCACCAGCGCATCGACTGCCATCAGCGTATCTAACTCTTCGGCTTCACACTCCAGTTCGGGGGTCAGCACCAGCTGGAAGGCTTCAATGCCACAGCGGCGTGCGGCGTCCACGCCATCCGGCGAGGTTTTACTGCCGGTGACCTGCCAGCCGCGTGCCGTTAGCGCCATCGCCAGCGGCATACCCAGCCATCCCAGACCTACAATCGCGACCTTTTTCATATCGACTCCTGCTATGGGCTCACACTTCATCTTAGTGCGGGTAGATGTGCCAAACCAGCGCAAACTGTTTCGGGAGATTCCGGAAATTGACGGTTAAAAAAGGGTTGCCAATTGTCACCATCTTCGTTAGGTTATTCAGCACGCAAATGAATACTCATTCAGCAACGGAATTTACTATGACACGCGTTCAGTTCAACCACCATCATCACCATCACCCTGACTAGTCTTTCAGGCGATGTGTGCTGGGAGACGATTAGGATCTTCCAGTGGTGCGAACGCAAAGAGAGCCCCCGGAAGATCATCTTCCGGGGGTTTTTTTATGGGCGAACGCCAACCAACACGTTCAGACAGGATTGAATAAGAGGACAGGAACCATGTTAGATAACACCCGTATTCGCATAGCTATGCAGAAATCTGGCCGTTTAAGTGATGAATCACGCGAACTGCTGGCACGCTGCGGTATCAAAATTAACCTTCAGCAGCAGCGTCTGATTGCGTTTGCGGAGAACATGCCGATCGACATCCTGCGTGTGCGCGATGACGATATCCCTGGCCTGGTAATGGATGGCGTGGTCGATCTCGGTATCGTCGGTGAAAACGTGCTGGAAGAGGAGCTGCTGAATCGCCGTGCTCAGGGCGAAGATCCGCGTTACTTCACGCTGCGTCGTCTGGATTTCGGCGGTTGTCGCCTGTCGCTGGCGATGCCGGTTGATGAAGAGTACACCGGCCCGCAATGCCTGAATAACGCACGCATCGCCACCTCTTATCCACACCTGCTGAAGAAATACCTCGATAAACAAGGCGTCGCCTTTAAATCCTGCCTGCTGAACGGATCGGTTGAAGTCGCACCACGCGCGGGTCTGGCCGATGCGATTTGTGACCTGGTTTCAACCGGTGCCACGCTGGAAGCCAACGGCCTGCGCGAAGTGGAAGTGATCTACCGCTCTAAAGCGGTGCTGATTCAGCGCGATGGCGAACTGCCGGCCGCCAAGCAAGAGCTGGTCGACAAAATGATGACGCGTATTCAGGGCGTAATTAAAGCGCGTGAATCCAAATACATCATGCTGCACGCGCCAAGCGAGCGCCTGGATGAAGTGATTGCGCTGCTGCCGGGCGCTGAGCGTCCAACCGTGCTGCCGCTGGCCGGCGATGTGAGCCGCGTGGCGATGCACATGGTGAGCAGCGAAACGCTGTTCTGGGAAACCATGGAAAAGTTGAAGTCGCTGGGTGCCAGCTCGATCCTCGTGCTGCCAATTGAAAAAATGTTGGAGTAATACGATGAGCACGCTGATGACACCCATTGATTGGCAGCAATGCAGCGCAGAGCAGCAGCAAGCGCTGCTGATGCGTCCGGCGATTTCGGCTTCAGAAACTATCAGCCAGATCGTGCGCGACGTGTTAGTTAATGTGAAAGAGAGCGGCGATACGGCGCTGCGTGAATTTAGCGCGCGCTTCGATAAAGCGCAGGTGGATAACCTGCGCGTCAGCGCTGAAGAGATGCAAGCGGCCAGCGATCGTTTGAGTGACACACTGAAGCAGGCGATGGCCGTGGCCGTGAGTAATATCGAGACTTTCCACAACGCGCAGGTTCTGGCGGAAGTGGATGTGGAAACCCAGCCTGGTGTGCGCTGCCAGCAGATTACCCGTCCGGTGAAATCGGTGGGTTTGTACATTCCTGGCGGTTCCGCCCCGCTGTTCTCAACCGTATTGATGCTGGCGACACCGGCACGCATCGCCGGTTGCGGTCGCGTGGTGCTGTGCTCGCCGCCGCCAATTGCCGATGAAATTCTTTACGCGGCACAGCTGTGTGGCGTGAAAGAGGTGTTTCAGGTGGGCGGTTCACAAGCCATCGCCGCCCTCGCCTTCGGCACCGAAACCGTGCCGAAAGTGGACAAAATTTTTGGCCCTGGCAACGCCTACGTCACCGAAGCCAAACGTCAGGTTAGCCAGCGTTTAGATGGCGCGGCAATTGATATGCCAGCCGGTCCATCGGAAGTGCTGGTGATCGCCGATGAAGGCGCCACGCCCGCATTCGTGGCATCTGATTTGCTGTCGCAGGCGGAACACGGCCCGGATTCGCAGGTAATTCTGCTGACGCCATCGCTGCAACTGGCCGAAGGCGTGGCGCAAGCGGTTGAAGAGCAACTGGCGCAGCTGCCGCGTGCGGCTACCGCGCGTCAGGCGTTAGCGAGCAGCCGCCTGATTGTGCTGCGCGATTTGGAGCAGTGCATCGAGATCTCCAACCTGTACGGCCCGGAGCACCTGATCATTCAGACGCGTCAGCCGCGCGATCTGGTCGAAAGCATCACCAGCGCCGGTTCGGTATTCCTTGGCGACTGGTCCCCGGAATCGGCGGGCGATTACGCGTCCGGCACTAACCACGTGCTGCCGACCTACGGCTACACCGCGACCTGTTCCAGCCTTGGCCTGGCCGATTTCCAGAAACGTATGACGGTGCAAGAGCTGACGCCGCAAGGCTTCCTCAATCTTGCCGCGACGATTGAAACGCTGGCCGCCGCCGAGCAGCTGGAAGCCCACAAAAATGCCGTTACCCTGCGTGTTGCCGCGCTAAAGGAGCAAGCATGAGCCTGAATATTGAAGAGTTAGCGCGCGCCAACGTGCGAGCGTTGACGCCGTATCAATCGGCGCGTCGTCTGGGTGGTAACGGTGATGTGTGGCTGAATGCCAACGAATTCCCGCTGCCGGTGCCGTTTGAGCTGTCGCAGCAGACGCTGAACCGCTATCCGGAATGCCAGCCAAAGATTGTCATTGAGCGCTACGCCGCTTACGCCGGTTTAACGCCGGAGCAGGTTCTGGTGAGCCGCGGTGCGGATGAAGGTATCGAACTGCTGATGCGCGCGTTTTGCGAGCCGGGCAAAGATGCGATTCTGTTCTGCCCGCCAACCTACGGCATGTACAGCGTCAGCGCCGAAACCATCGGCATCGAATACCGCACCGTGGCGGCACTCGATGACTGGCAGCTGAACTTGCCGGCAATTGCTGACCAGCTCGACGGCGTGAAAGTCGTCTATATGTGCAGCCCGAACAATCCGACCGGCAACCTGATCAATCAGGATGACATCCGCGAATTGCTGGCGATGACCGCCGGTAAAGCGCTGGTGGTGGCCGATGAAGCCTATATCGAGTTCTGCCCGGACGCGACGCTGGCGGGCTGGCTGCAGGAATATCCGCACTTAGTGATTCTGCGCACGCTGTCTAAAGCCTTTGCGCTGGCCGGTTTGCGCTGCGGCTTCACCCTCGCGAACAAGCCGGTGATCGATCTGCTGATGAAGGTGATTGCGCCCTATCCGCTGGCGACGCCGGTAGCGGATGTGGCTGGACAAGCGCTGAGCGAGCAAGGCATTGCGCTCATGCGTCAACACGTTGCCGAGTTGAACGCCAATCGTGCCTGGCTGTTTGAGCAGTTGCCGCAGATAAGCGTGGTGCAGCAGGTGTTCCCGAGTGAAACCAACTATATTCTGGCGCGCTTCACTGATTCGCCAAAAGTGTTTAAAACGCTGTGGGATCAAGGCATTATTCTGCGCGACCAAAACAAAAACCCCGGCCTTGCGGGATGCTTGCGCATCTCCATCGGCACCCGTGAAGAGTGCGAGCGCCTGATCGCCGCGCTGCAAGCCTTATCAGTGGAGCAAGCATGAGTCAGAAGATCCTTTTTATCGACCGCGACGGCACCATCATTTCTGAGCCACCCACTGATTATCAGGTGGATCGCATGGAGAAGCTGGCGTTTGAGAAGAACGCCATTCCGGCGCTGCTGGCGTTGCAGGCAGCGGGCTATCAGCTGGTGATGATCACCAATCAGGATGGCCTCGGCACCGACAGCTTCCCGCAGGCCGATTTTGACGGCCCGCACAACCTGATGATGCAGATTCTCCACTCACAAGGCGTGAATTTCAGCGACATCCTGATCTGCCCGCATATGCCGGAAGATAACTGCGATTGCCGCAAGCCGAAGACCAAAATGGTGGAAGCCTGGCTGGCCGCCGGTGCGCTCGATACCGCCAACAGCTACGTGATTGGCGATCGTCTCACTGATATTCAGCTGGCGCAGAACATGGGCATTCAGGGCCTGCGTTACGGCGCGGAAGGCGAAGATTGGGATGCGATTCAGGCGCGCCTGACCCAGCGCGATCGTTACGCGCTGGTGCAACGCAACACCAAAGAGACGCAGATCAAAGTCGAAGTGTGGCTGGATCGTGAAGGCGGCAGCAAAATTAACACCGGCGTCGGCTTCTTCGATCACATGCTGGACCAGATTGCGGTGCACGGCGGCTTCCGCATGAACATCGATGTGAAAGGCGATCTCTACATCGACGATCACCACACCGTGGAAGATACCGGCCTGGCGCTCGGCGAAGCGCTGCTGAAAGCGCTGGGCGACAAACGTGGCATCGGCCGTTTCGGCTTTGTGCTGCCCATGGATGAGTGCCTGGCACGCTGCGCGCTGGATATCTCCGGCCGTCCGCACATCGAATTCAAAGCCGAGTTCAGCTACCAGCGCGTGGGCGATCTCAGCACCGAGATGGTCGAGCACTTCTTCAGCTCCCTCTCTTACGCGATGATGAGCACGCTGCACCTAAAAACCAAAGGCCGCAACGATCACCATCGTGTGGAAAGCCTGTTCAAAGCCTTTGGCCGCACGCTGCGCCAGGCGATCCGCGTGGAAGGCAACACCTTGCCGAGCTCGAAAGGAGTGCTGTGATGAACGTGGTGATCCTCGATACCGGCTGCGCCAACCTGTCTTCAGTGAAGTGGGCGATTGAACGCCTCGGCTATACGCCGCAGGTGAGCCGCGACCCGGATGTGGTGCTGCATGCCGACAAGCTGCTGCTGCCCGGCGTGGGCACCGCGCAGGCGGCGATGAATCAGCTGCAGGAGCGCGATCTCATCGACTTAATCAAAGCCTGTACTCAGCCGGTGCTCGGTATTTGCCTCGGCATGCAGCTGCTCGGTCGCGGTAGCGATGAGAATGGCGGCGTCACCACGCTCGGCCTGGTTGATGAGCCCGTCACGCTGATGGACACGCAGGATTTACCGCTGCCGCACATGGGCTGGAACCAGATCACCGCTAAAGCCGGCCATCATCTGTTCCGCGACATTCCCGATGGCAGCTACTTCTACTTCGTGCACAGCTACGCCATGCCGGTGAATACCGCCACTATCGCCCAGTGCGATTACGGCTATCCGTTCACCGCTGCCCTGCAGAAAGATAACTTCTTCGGCGTGCAGTTCCACCCGGAGCGTTCGGGCAAAGCCGGCGCGCAGCTGCTGAAAAATTTCCTGGAGATGTGATGATTATCCCCGCATTAGATTTAATCGACGGCAAAGTGGTGCGCCTGCATCAGGGCGATTACGGCCAGCAGCGCGATTACGGTAGCGATCCGCTGCCGCGTTTACAGGATTACCAACGCCAGGGTGCAGAAGTGCTGCATCTGGTGGATTTGACCGGCGCGAAAGATCCGGCCAAACGTCAGATTCCCCTGCTCACCACCTTACTGCGCGGCGTGACCGTGCCGGTGCAGGTCGGCGGCGGCATCCGCCATCGCGATGATGTGGCGGCGCTGCTGGCAGCGGGTGCCACGCGCGTGGTGGTCGGTTCCACCGCGGTGAAGCAACCGGAAGAAGTCAAAAGCTGGTTTAACGAGTTTGGCGCCGACGCCATTGTGCTGGCATTAGATGTGCGCATTGATGCCAACAACCGCAAAGAGGTGGCGATCAGCGGCTGGCAGGAAGCGGCGGGCGTGACGCTGGAAGAGGTGATTGGCTGGTATCAGCCGGTTGGCCTCAGGCATGTGTTGTGCACTGACATTTCGCGCGACGGTACGCTGAGCGGATCCAACGTCGCGCTGTATAAAGAAGTGTCTGCGGCCTTCCCTGACATCGCCTTCCAGTCTTCAGGCGGCATCGGTTCGCTGGATGACATCGCGGCGTTACGCGGCAGCGGCGCACAGGGCGTGATCGTTGGTCGCGCGTTACTGGAAGATAAATTCACGGTGGCGGAGGCAATCGCATGCTGGCAAAACGGATAATTCCTTGTCTCGATGTGCGTGACGGGCAAGTGGTGAAAGGCGTTCAGTTCCGCAACCACGAAATCATCGGCGACATCGTGCCGCTGGCGCAGCGTTATGCGCAGGAAGGTGCGGACGAGCTGGTGTTCTACGATATCACCGCCTCATCGGATGGCCGCGTCGTGGACAAAAGCTGGGTGTCGCGCGTGGCGGAAGTGATCGATATTCCATTCTGCGTGGCAGGCGGCATTAAGAGCGAAGAAGACGCGGCGCGCATTCTGCAGTTTGGTGCCGACAAGATTTCCATCAACTCGCCGGCCTTAGCCGACCCGACGCTTATTACGCGCCTGGCCGATCGCTTTGGCGTGCAGTGCATCGTGGTGGGCATCGATACCTGGTTTGACGAAGTGAGCGGCAAATATCACGTCAATCAATATACCGGCGACGAAGCGCGCACCAAAGTGACCACGTGGGAAACCCTGGATTGGGTGCAGGAAGTGCAGAAGCTGGGCGCGGGTGAAATCGTCCTCAACATGATGAACCAGGATGGCGTGCGTAACGGCTACGATCTGGTGCAGCTGAAGAAAGTGCGCGATGTCTGCAAAGTGCCGCTGATCGCCTCCGGCGGCGCAGGCACCATGCCGCACTTCCTTGACGCCTTTGAGCAGGCGAACGTCGATGGCGCGCTGGCGGCTTCGGTGTTTCACAAACAAATTATCAATATCGGCGAGTTGAAAAACTTCCTGATCGACAACGGTGTGGAGATTCGCGCGTGTTAACTGCAGAACAACTGGCCAGGCTGGATTGGGTCAAAACCGCGGGCATGATGCCCGTTATCGTCCAGCACAACGTTTCCGGCGAAGTGCTGATGCACGGTTATATGAACGAAGAAGCGCTGCAAAAAACCCTCAGTGAGGGCAACGTCACCTTCTTCTCACGCACCAAAAACCGTTTATGGACCAAAGGCGAAACCTCTGGCCACTTCCTGCAAGTGGCGAGCATTACGCCGGACTGCGACAACGACACGCTGTTGGTGCTGGCCAATCCGATTGGCCCAACCTGCCATCTCGGCACTTCCAGCTGCTTCTCACCGGCTGCGCCAGACTGGACGTTCCTCTATCAGCTCGAGCAGCTGCTGGCTTCGCGCAAAAGCGCCGATCCAGAGAGTTCGTACACCGCGAAGCTTTATGCCAGCGGCACCAAGCGCATCGCGCAGAAAGTGGGTGAAGAAGGCGTGGAAACGGCGTTGGCGGCAACGGTTAACGATCGTCACGAGCTGACCAATGAAGCGTCGGATTTGCTGTATCACCTGATGGTGCTGCTGCAGGATCAGGAGCTGGATTTGAGCACCATCATCAATAATCTGCGCGCGCGTCATAAATAGCAGATTGTGCAACATGCTGCTCAAAATTGGCTTTTCTGGCTAGTTTTGAGCAGCTTACTGCTCAAAACCCACGTTTAGATAATGGAGAACGCCATGACCACCCATGAAAAACTGATCGCCCTGCTCGACCAACATCAGGCGCGCTATCGCGTGATGGAGCATGAAGCGACCGGCAAGTGCGAAGCGGTGGCGGCGATTCGCGGAACTGAAGTTGGGCAAGGCGCGAAAGCGCTGGTGTGTCATGTAAAAGGCAACGGCATCAAGCAACATGTGCTGGCAGTGTTGCCTGCCGATCAGCAAGCGGATCTCAGTAAGGTTGCGGCAGCGGTTGGCGGTCGCCGTGCTTCGCTGGCCTCGCCTGCGGAAGTGGATACGCTGACCGGCTGCGTGTTCGGGGCTATTCCGCCGTTTAGCTTCCATCCTGATTTACAGCTGGTGGTCGATCCACTGCTGTTTGAACGCTATGACGAAATCGCCTTCAATGCCGGATTGCTGGAGCAATCGGTAGTGCTGAATGTAACGGATTATCAGGCGCTGCATAATGGTAACGTGATGAAAATAATCCTCTAATTGCCTTGCCAGGCCCTGAGCGGTACTCTTTCTGACTCAACATCACATCAAAAGAAGACCGATATTATGGCAAGTTCTCGTTTAACCGCCCGCCTGCGTCACACGCTGGCGCTGGCTGTGCTGGCAGGTTGCGCGTTTGGCGCACAGGCAAAAATTGATCAGGTGCGTTTCGCAGTGGATCCCACCTATCCTCCTTTCGAATCCAAGACGCCACAGGGCAAACTGGTTGGTTTTGATATCGACCTCGGTAATGCGCTGTGCCAGCAGATGCAGGCCAAATGCGTGTGGGTCGAGAGCCAGTTCGATGGCATGATCCCGGCGCTGAAAGCGCGCAAGTTTGACGCCATCCTGTCGGATATGGGCATCACCGAAGAACGTTTGAAGCAGATTGATTTCACCGTGCCGCTCTACGACACCCATACGCAGCTGATTGCGCGTAAAGGTTCTGGCTTGCTGCCAACTGCTGAATCGCTAAAAGGCAAAACCGTGGGCGTTGAGCAAGGCACCGTGCAGGAGCGTTATGCGCTGGCCAAATGGCAGCCGCATGGCGTGCAGGTTGTACCTTATGGCGATCAGGCACAAGTTGAGAGCGATTTGATTTCGGGTCGTCTTGATGTGGTGTTTACCGATGCTGCTCAAGCCGCCAATGGTTTCCTGAAACATCCGCAGGGCAAAGATTTCGAATTGGCCGGCCCGATTGTGCAGGACCCAATTATCGGTCCGGGCACCGCGATTGGTCTGCGTAAAGGCGACACCGAACTGAAAACCGCACTGGATAACGCGTTTGCCGAACTGAAGAAGAACGGCACTTTCGATAAAATTCAGAAACAGTACTTCGCGACGGACATCTCCATTCAGCAGTAATCTTTTGGGCGGCTTTTTTACCGCCCTTTTTGCACTCAGCACTATAATTCCATCAGAAAATGCATCTGGCGTCGCTGAAAGCGTGCCATGAATAAAGGACATCGATAGCGTTATGCAACAACAACATCATCCTCTATTAAGCGCCTCGCTGGGCACGCAACGCGAAATTGTCAGCTTCCACTTCGGCACCGATTCGCAGCAACGCGTCTATATTCAGGCTGCGCTGCACGGTGATGAACTGCCGGGTATGGCGGTGGCGTGGTACTTGAAACAGAAACTGCTGGCGCTGGAATCTGCTGGACAACTCAAAGCCAAAATCACATTGGTGCCGGTGGCCAATCCTTTAGCCATGGGACAGCATTGGCATGGTAGCCATTTGGGGCGTTTCCATACGTTATCAGGACAAGACTTTAACCGCCGCTTTCCGGCATTGGGTGAAGCCTTGGTTGAAGAACTCGCCGGCTCACTTACGCAGAGTGAATACGAAAATAAGCGCCTGATTAGGGAAGCGATTGATCGCCATTATCGTGACCGCATTGCCCGCACCGAACTGGATGCCCAGCGCTTTACGTTGATGCGTATGGCGAGCCAGGCCGATTTGATGATTGATTTGCATTGTGACTGGGATGCGCTGCCGCACCTCTACACCACGCCGCATGCCTGGCCGGACATTGAACCGCTGGCGCGTTGGTTAGGCAGTGAAGTGCAGTTGCTGGCGCAGATATCTGGAGGTGAACCGTTTGATGAAGCTTGCTGTGAACCGTGGCTGACGCTGGCAGAACGCTTTGGTGATGAGTATCCGATGCCGCGCGGCTTGCTGCCGGTGACGCTGGAACTACGCGGTGTCGCGGATGTATCGCCAGAGCTGGCGGAGAAAGATGCCGACGCGATTATCAATGCGCTGATTGAGGGCGGCTATATTGCCGGTGAAGTGGGTGAATCCCCTGCCCTGATTCATCCGGCGACGGCGCTAGCGGGATGTGAGTATATTCATGCGGCGCAATCTGGATTGGTGTTTTACCGACGTAATTTGGGCGAGTGGATTAAGGCTGGGGAAGTGGTGGCTGAGGTTGTTGATCCGATTACTGACCAGGTGATGCCGCTGGTTGCGGAGTTTGGTGGCGTGTTGTATGCGAGGAATTTGACCAAGTTTGTGACGGCGGGGATGTTGGTGGTGAGGCTGGCTGGTGAGAATGCTGGGAGACGTGGGGAATTATTGGTGGGATAAAAATAAGGCTTCCCGAAGGAAGCCTTAATGCTGTTAGTCCAGCCATTCGGTATGGAACACACCGTCTTTATCGATACGCTTGTAAGTATGCGCACCAAAGTAGTCACGCTGAGCCTGAATCAGATTCGCCGGCAGAACTTCTGAACGATAGCTATCGTAGTATGCAATAGCAGCAGAGAAGGTCGGCGTCGGAATACCGTTCTGAATAGCGTAAGACACTACATCACGCAGCGCCTGCTGGTACTCATCAGCGATATTCTTGAAGTATGGATCCAGCAGCAGGTTTGCGATGTCTGCATCATTAGCATAAGCATCAGTAATTTTCTGCAGGAACTGAGCACGGATGATGCAACCAGCGCGGAAAATCTTAGCAATCTCGCCGTAATGCAGATCCCAGTTGTTTTCTTCGGAAGCAGCACGCAGTTGAGAGAAGCCCTGAGCATATGAGACGATTTTGCCCAGGTACAATGCACGACGCACTTTTTCTACGAACTCAGCTTTATCTCCGGTAAAGGCTTTCGCCTGCGGGCCGCTGAGTACTTTGGAAGCTGCAACACGCTGGGTTTTCAGAGAAGACAAATAGCGGGCAAATACAGATTCGGTGATCAATGACAGTGGCTCACCCAGATCCAATGAGCTCTGGCTGGTCCATTTACCGGTGCCTTTATTAGCTGCTTCATCCAGAATGACATCAACCAGATATTTACCGTCTTCATCTTTCTTAGTGAAGATATCTTTGGTGATGTCGATCAGGTAGCTGCTCAGCTCACCATTGTTCCACTCTGTAAAGGTTTCGGCCAGCTCTTCGTTATTCAGGCCCAATGCACCTTTCAACAATGCATAAGCTTCTGCAATCAACTGCATGTCGCCGTATTCGATGCCATTGTGAACCATCTTCACATAGTGGCCTGCACCATTCGGACCGATGTAAGCCACACAGGCTTCGCCATCTTCCGCACGTGCTGCAATCTTATCCAGGATCGGTGCAACCAGCTCGTAAGCTTCTTTCTGGCCTCCAGGCATGATGGATGGGCCTTTCAGTGCGCCCTCTTCACCGCCGGAAACGCCGGTACCGATGAAATTGAAGCCTTGATCGGACAGCTCTTTGTTACGACGGATGGTGTCTTTATAGAAGGTGTTACCGCCATCGATCAGGATATCGCCCTTATCCAGATGAGGAGTAAGGGAAGCGATAGTTTTATCAGTTGCCTCACCTGCTTGTACCATCAGAAGAATGCGACGTGGTTTTTCCAGCGATTCAACAAACTTTTCAACAGTATAAAAAGGAGCGAGTTTCTTACTTTGGTTCTCAGCAATGACTTCATCAGTCTTTTCGCGCGAACGGTTGAAGATAGAAACAGTATAACCGCGGCTCTCAATGTTAAGAGCCAAGTTGCGGCCCATCACCGCCATACCTACAACACCGATTTGTTGCTTTGACATTATCTACTCCTGTCTGATGGTCAGATCACCATGCGCGGTTCGCTGGTGAACAATAGTGGCAATTATGTTAACTCAGTATTGCTATTAGCAGGTAGTGATTGATGCTATGAACGAGCAAACACCAAAAAACAAAAAATCAAATTATAACAATGACTTATAAAGTTCAACGTAGGAAGAAACCATTTTTTCACCCGTAAAATGTTCACGGTATCGTTGGTAAGCACGTTGACCAAATGACATTGCCATTTCGGTATTATTCCAAATTTTTTCAATTGCCATCGATAATTCGTGAGGATCTGAGGGAGGAACAACAAGGCCTGTTTGATTATGTATGTTGATCCATGATGTTCCTGTTCCTATTTCACTTGAAATAAGGGGTTTTCTAAACATAGCTCCTTCAAGCAGGGAGATACCAAATGCTTCTGAGCGTAGATGGGATGGGAAAACTATCGCATAGCAGAGGTGAAGCAAAGCAATTTTGTCAGCATCATTAAGAGCCCCCAAAAAGAAAATATTCTTTAAGCCCATTTGCTTAACTTGTGCTTCAAGTTGCTTTTGAATTGTGCCAGAACCCACGATAACAATGGGATAATCATGTTTCGCGTTGGCTTCGAGTAAGATATGCAATCCTTTATAATAACGTAGAGTACCAACAAATAAGAAGAAACGTTCGGGTAGCTTGGCTCTCCAGGAATCGATAACTAATGGATTAGGTAAAGAATAACCATCTTGATTAATTCCAATAGGAATAACATCAACTTTATTGAGGTATTTTTTTAAAACGGGGCTTGTTGCAACATAATTCGGAGAAGTTGCGATAATTTTGTCCACAGATGACATGAACTTGTGCATTAGTGGACTATATAGTTTAAGTAAGTTTTTTTGTCTTACGATATCTGAATGATAACTTACAACAGTAGGTTTTTGAACCTTGCAAAGAAAATGTACCATATCCATAAAAGGCCAAGGGAAATGATAATGGATGATATCCGCTTTTTCTGCTAATTGTTTAAAATGATTTAAAGCTTGAAGTGAAAATGGACTTGAGGCTATAGAAAAATTCGCATGAACCTTATAAGATTTATGCGAAGCAACACTAGTATCAAGATTAGTCGCCCCGTGAGTTAAAGAAAGCACGACTGAATCGATTTTATGTTCAAGAGCTCCTTCCGCTATTTGAAAAATGACTTGCTCGATACCACCAAAAGAATCAGGGTAGTAGGTTTTATAAAAATGCAGGACTTTTATCATAAAATATTTATTTCTGAGTAAATATCTACAGTTTCACGGGCACACTTTTCCCAGCTGAAACGTTTGGAATGAATAATTCCTCGGTCGATAGCAATTTTACGTTGTTCATCGGAGCTGATTGCAATTTCTAATTGTTTAGCAATACCCGACACATCGTTTGAGTCATGATAAAACGAGGATTCACCCGCGACCTCCGGTAATGATGAATTGTTTGAACACACTACAGGAACCCCAGATTGTAAGGCTTCAAGTACAGGTAAGCCAAATCCTTCATATTTGCTTGGGAAACAAAATACCCGACAAGCACTATAAAGCGGCGCAATATCATCATTAGGAACATAGCCTAAATAAACTAACCATCCTTCTCGCTGTGCCTTTTCAATTCTTGAAAGAATATCTTCATTTTTCCATCCCTTAAAACCACTTATGACTAGTGGGTATGTATGACGGATGTATATAGGTAAACTCTCATAAGCATCGATAAGTGATACAATGTTTTTTCTAGGTTCAATAGTTCCCACAAATAGCGAAAATCTTTGGTATTCTAACCCGTATTTTTTCATTATGTGCATCGTTTGCAACGCATCTCTTGGATGGAAACTCGAAGATGCAGCTAAATGCGTCGTTTTAATTTTTTCGTATGGAAAGTTGAAATGCTCAGCGAGTTCATTTTTTATATAATCAGACACGGTGATAATGTAATCACTCCGTTTAAGACCCTTTAATATCTCCTGCTGAGTATACTTGCATCTTTTAGGCTCGAAAAAAATAGGGTATTTGAAAGGACTAAGATCGTGAAAAGTAGTTATTTTTTTTCCTGCATGAGGAGGCAAAAAGAAGTTCGGACCATGATATATGTAGTCACTATAATGGGAAAGCACTCTTTTTTTTATAGCAGGAGATAGAGTTTGATATATTTTTATTGCAGCTGAGCTATTTTTCAGTAAGTTCTTGATGCCATGTGAAACGGTAACCTTTGCATTTTGATCTGGAATAGTGCCAACAATTTTTTTGCCGTCAAAGTAACAAAGACTATCAATTAGATTTAGTTTTTCTATACCTTTAGCTAATTCATACGTATAGCGTCCAATACCTGTCAGTGGATATTTAATTGGCTCAACAGAAATAATAACCTTCATAAATTCCTTAGAGGTAGGTTCAATCTACCTCATTTAATTATTAATACCAGTCTTTAATTTTTTTATTCCTGACTAACGCAGTACACATATTTTCAAGTCGTTGACCAACTAAGCTGTAATCATGCTGGTTACACCAAGCGTTTGCTGCAGAGCTTACTGCTTGTGAAACCGAGCTCTTATTGCTGATTTCGCTAAGTGTTGCCACGATATCCTCAGCAATGATTTCTGGACTAAATCCATTAAATTTAAATACTGCATCACCAAGGTCATCAAAAATAGGGATCGGTGTTACCATGACAGGTTTAGACGTTGCCATACCGTAACGCACAGCACCGCTTGCCGACTCTCCAGTGTCTTGATACGCAAATAATAAGAGATCAGCATCAGACAATAACTTAAGACTTTCACTGTCAGGTAAAAATTCGTTATGAAATTCAACTAGAGAATAAAGATCATGTTCTTTTACATAATTTTTTAAAAAACGAACTAAGTTATTCGACTCGATTACCGGAAACTCAGCATTAACTAATTTAAGTTTAACCAGTTTATTACGATCACGTAGAATTCTGATAGCTTGTAATATTTCAATTAACCCCTTGTGAGGCAAGCAGAATCCATAAGTTGCGATTACTGGTACCTCTTCATTGAATTTATTACGTTTCGAAATAGATCTATTACTCAGCACTCCATGGGGGAATAGAGTAACATTGCTTTCAAGACCAAGTGATTTTAACCGATTGAGGTCAGGAAATGAATGTACCAGTAATCTATCACAAGATTGCAAAGCTGCTTTAATATGAATCAATTTGAAATTCTGTTCAGGCAACTTTTCTGGATCAACCGTTGAATGTAACGTCATGATTACCACAATGTCACGTTCTTTCAATGTTTGGATAAATTTGGATAATTCGGAATGATTAAAGAAACCGTAATTAAATTGAATAATAATAGTATTCAGTCGTGCTTTTACAATATGCTCTAAAACCATATCGAAATTATTAATTTCCTTACCAATATTCCAACTTCTTATACTTATATCATCTTTCGTATTTATCAGCTCTTGTCCGTTAGGCGAGAATATTGTTGAATTAACTCCTGGCATATTTCCTATCAAGTGCTGTGAATAGGTAGCAATACCACACTTGGTATTCCAAGTGGTAATCCAACCTATATCAGAGGGCTGATTAATCTCCCACTGCTTTGCTTTCAATGTGTGAAGTGCTGAAACAGATCTTTGCGCCACTGAAGACCAATTAAAAACCGAAAGAATCTTACTGCGGCCTTTTTGCGCCATTTCTTTTAACTTCTCAGGAGAAGTTTGTGAAGCAAATTTCATCTTATTAGCTAAATCATTAACATCTGAATCAACCCAAGCTGAGGAATATAATGCGAAATGAGTTTTAGCATGTGAATAACTGTAATCGATTAACCAGCTATTTTCCTCATCGCAAAAGTCCTTCTGTCCGCTCCAATTCGTCACTATTGCAGGCATGCCAGTCAGCATAGCTTCAGCAATTGGCAGTCCAAAACCTTCGGCACAACTCGGCGCAACCAAAACATGACATTGTTGATAGATGCTCTTCAGGTCAGCTTCATCAAGGTCGTCTTTAATAATTAATACATTAGGGAAATTAGGATTACTTTTTTGCCGTATAGCGAGGCTATCAGTAATATTATTATGCGGATTGTCAAAGGTCTTGATGATTAACGTTACATCATCTTCATAATTAAATGCTCGCTCATACGCATCCAACATCGCTTCTGCTCCCTTACGTGGGAAACAAGAAGATACATGTAAAAATCGGAATGAGTTAGTTTGTCCTAATGAATAATTTTTTGCAGTTATTTTTTCCCAGTGATCACACCCATTACCTGTAACAAATGCTGGAATTCGTAACCCATTATCGATTAGAATTTTTTTAACGTGAACTGAAGTACACAGTACAGCATCGAGTTCACGGTTAAAGTTGTGAATCCACTCAAGTGGAAATCCTGTCTCCTCCCAAGCATAGCAGTGTAATAATTTTATCTTTGCACTTAACTCTGTTACACGTGGCGGATATATATTTCGCGACTGCACTGATGGTGCTTTAATTTGCGGATTGATATCTCTTTTATTCCATTCACGTAAGTCTGCATTAGTTGATTTATTCATGAATGCAGAATCAGGTTTATAATCTCCGGGCCCCTCAGTAGAATGCAGAATCACTTCGGCCCCCTGAGAAGCAAGCCCTCGTGCAAACTCACGGTTGACAATTGCCAAGCTGTAAGATGAGTCAAATGGTCCATCAACCTGCCACTCGAGCGGGCTATCGAAAACTTGTATAAGCTCGATTAATTTCATGTTGCGATCCAGGGCATCTGCAACGCGCATTAAATCTTGCTTTGATGGTCTAACACGAGTACTGATTTTTTTTATTTGCTCAACAATAGATTCTTTTTCGCTAAAACCACAAATTTCAGTCTCTTTATTAAGAAGGTCAAAAGCATCTAAAGCGCGTTGAGCTGAAATTTCCCAAGAAAATTTTGCAGCCTGATTTATGGCATGTGCTTTTAGTGTACTTAAAAAATCCTCATCAACAATTGCTTGCCGCATTTTATCCGTAATTGACTGCTCCGAGAAAGGATCGAACAGAGCATCCTCCAGTCCAATTACTTCAGGTATACTGGTAACATTAGATCCAATAGTAGGCGCACCACACTTCATCGCTTCCAATATCGGAAGGCCAAAACCTTCATGTTCGGAAGCAAAAATAAATAAGAAGCAATTACGATAAAGTAGAATTAACTCATCATCAGTTACATAGCCAGTGAGAATTACATCCTTCTTGTTTAGACCTGCATTTTTTATGATATTTTGCAGAAGAATTCGGTCACTATCGTTAATCTTACTAATTATAACCAATTGTTTATTGAATCTTAATTCCGGTTCAATTGCAGAATAAGAGTTTATTAGTCGTTCGAAATTTTTTCGTTTATCAAACCCACCAGGAGCATAAAGAATTGCATCCTTCGTAATTGAAAATTTATTTTTTATATCTTCATAATTAATATCCAAAATTTCTTTATCATACCATTCATCATCAGTAGCAGACGAAATTGAAACGATCCGTGCTGACGTGTCGCATAGATGCTCTTTGGCTTCTTTCGCGGTATAGTCTGAATTTGTTAAAATAAGGTCGGCTTTTTGCAGATGCTCAATTTTTGCCATGTAATATTGACGAAAGCGAGTATCTTGTAAGTACACTTTTTCATTTACTAAAGGTATTAGGTCATGGTGAAGTACTGCCACCTTAAACCTGCTTTTTAACGACTTGATGGTGACGATAGCATCATCAATATGTCCTTCAAATAAGCTAGTAATAAAAACTAAATCAACCTGTAAAGAGCAAAGCATTTCCTCTCGTAACAGAGTTGCTGCTCTTTGACGCCATTCGTTGCCTTCATCACAGGCTCTTAAAGGAGATGGTAATTGACATATAATAAAGTTGCTTTCGGGCAATAAGCCGTTAAATGCAAGTTTAATCGCATCAATAGTGTGGCTAAAGTTTCCATTTAATAAAATATAAAATTCATGATTTTTATTATTGCGAAGTATGGCCTTGGTTATAGATAAAGAATAGCGACCAATACCTCTATATCTACTTTCGGTTTGCGCGCCTTGCAAATCAATAACTATCTTCATCACCTATCACCTTTATTAACTTGATCTTCATGGCTCTTTAACTCTTCAAATATTTCAACGGCACGACCAGTCATATTATTATGATTTTTTTCAGCTATGGAATGATCGTAAATTTTCGATTTTTTTTCACTGGAAATAGTATTAAGATAGATTTTACGGATGGCACTATATATACCAACTTTACGCATCATCAATAATATTTTAGTTCTATATCCAGGGTTTTTGCCCATTAAAATTATTAAACGATTTAAAACTTTTTTCATCAAGGCGCTTGCAAGGTATTTAAATCCTTTTTTGCGCGCGGCATTAATACGTTTTAATATATCCACCACCCTACGTATAGGTGATGTTACTCGCCATGAGCTACTCAAATAGACTGCACTTAATTGTTGGTTTAGTTCACTATTATTGATTGCAAGTTCTGCATTAGTTTCTGCCAACTTCTTATTGACCTGACTAAAGGAGTTTATTTTTTCATGAATAAGTTCAAGTTCAGCCGAATAATTAGAAGATATTCTTTCAAATTTAAGATTTAAAGAGGCATCATAACGATCAGCGAGTTCATCTAATGTCACTCCAATTTTTTTTACAAAAAACTTATTTAGTTGGCTATGTAAATTATTGTGTCCGGCTTTTTGAGCTACTATGCTATAGTCGGGACTTACGCCTTTCAAAACTTCTGTTAACGCAACTTCAGTTTCTTCAGATCTTATCCGAGGGCTCTCTTGTAGCCTAACAATGCGGGTTCTTTTAAACCCATAGTAGTCAGGTAAAAATTTAAGTAACTCAGGAGGTAAGGGGTTATGGTGTGTTGGGTCCATGTAAAATGAACAACTACCAACACTTACGTTTTCAGGATTGGGTGTTTCCAAGATAAGTAACCCCCCCGGTTTTAAAACTCTGAGAGCTTCACTGACAAGCGTATGTACGATATTAAAAGGAAGATGCTCAACAATATGGAAACCAGTGATTGCCATTAGACTATCGTCAGTCTGCCTTTTCAGAAAGTTTATACAATCATCTTGTTCTATATTTAAGCCATCTTTGCGTGCTACAGCAAGCATCCCCTCATCTAGATCTACACCTATTCCCTGAATTTCATTATCGCGCAATAGCTTTAGCCACTCACCACGACCGCAGCCAATATCAGCGACTACTGAATCTGGATAAAATTCGTGCAAGCTGGTCATTAAAGGTAAATATACAAGTAATCTTTGACGAATTTCATCGGTACTTCCACGATGTTTATCTTCAAACTTTCGATAAAAATTATTGCTCACCTTTGATCTCCAATTGCGGCGGAATCCAAGCTACTCCTATGAATGACTGTTTACCACTGTTGACTACGGTAAATACCAGAGCAAGATCACGCCATTCATAATTTCTAGCAACATGCGTATCGGAAGAATGAAGTGCTACTGCCAAAGAATATGACCCAATTCCTAAATTAACGTCAAAAGTAAATTCGTATTCAACTTTTCTGCCTGCGAGAACGTTATTCAGTACTTTCTTCATATGATAAGTATTTGTACCAAAGACGGGCTGACCCAGTCTGTCTTTAATAGCATAGCCGACTACAAGCTCATCAATAGTTTCATTAACCATAACAGAGATTTTTAAAGTAATAGACTGCCCGACATGCAAAGTTTCAATAGATGCACCCTCTGCATTGAGTAGTTTAATGTCGGAGATAGATGCCTCTCCGGTGCCAGAGAGTGTTGCAAGTTTGCCATCATTGCTACTGAGCTTTATTGATTTCTTTTCTTTATCAGCTAATAAGGCGTTATAATAATCCATCACTGACTCTGGCTCACCTTCCATCGCAATTTCACCTTTATTCAAAAGAATTGCGCGGTCGCAAATACTTTGGATTGCCTGTTTGTCATGTGAAACCAGCAATAACGTTGTCCCATTGCGTCTGAATTCCCGAATTCGCTCAAAGCTTTTGTGCTGAAAATAGGCATCGCCTACAGATAGCGCTTCATCTATAATTAATATATCTGGACGTATGGCAGTGGCAACACTGAAAGCCAGCCGAACTTGCATCCCACTAGAATATACACGTACTGGCTGATCAATATAATCTCCAATTTCCGCAAATGACTCAATTTCAGGCATTAGAGTATTTATTTGCTCAACTGAAAGACCCAAAAGCTGTCCGGACATAAATACGTTTTGTCGACCAGTAAAATCGGCGTGAAAACCCATACCTAACTCAAGCATTGCTGCCACTCTGCCTGCAATATCTATACTACCCGATGTTGGTTTTGCAGTGCCAGTTATCAACTTTAATAAGGTACTCTTCCCTGCTCCGTTGATACCAATAATGCCAACCGCTTCACCTTCATTGATTTCAAAGCTGATATCTTTCAATATCCATTTAAGCGTATGTTGCGCCTTAATACCAGGCACCATCCACTCAATTAGACGATGCACTTTCCTCTGATAAATTTTGTATGCCTTACCCACGCCTGAAACAAATATATGTGTCATTAAAGTTCATCCACCATTTCAGCCGCATGCCTTCTAAATAAAATCAAACCATAAGCACAAAATATAATGGCTAATACTAGTACCGGAACGAGAGAACCCCAATCAGGCATTTTATGATAGGCAAAAATACCTTGATAAGATTGCATCAGTCGTGCAACCGGATTGTACATAAGTATTTTATGTGCCCATTGGGGCAGTGAATTTAGTACGTAAACTATTGGAGTGAACCAAAACCAGAACTGGAGTAATACACTAACAAACTGCCCTACATCACGGAAGAAGACATTCATCACTCCAAAAATCATGCCTAATCCAGCTGCAAATGCAATTTGGAGTAGAATTACAGGAAGCATTGAAAGAATTAGCCAACCTGGAAAGTTACCCGTAAATATAAGGAATATCAAAAAGAGTGAAAATATTATCAAAAAGTTTAGCACCGCAGATGCAACAACTATAAAAGGTAAACATATTTTAGGGAAGCTAAGTTTTTTGATTAAGTTGGCGTTGTTAATAAATACTCCTTGGCTCTTATCCAAGATTTCAGTAAATAACCCCCAAGTTAATACTCCTGAGCAAAGATATATGCTATAAGCGAATGACCCGGAATTATCCGGCATTCTGGCTTTCATTACCTGAGAAAATACAAGTGTATAAACTAATATCATCGCAAGAGGTTGTAACACCAGCCATATAGCACCAAGCATGCTTGATTGATAGCGGGATTGAAAATCCCGCTTGATGCTACTAACAATAAAGCCTCGATATTGATATAGAGATTTAAACATGTCAAGCATGATCAACTTCATCCAAGAAAGCGAGTATATCCTTAGTTCTTTCTTCCATAAGTTTTTGGTTTTCACGGCTCTCTACATTAAGTCTCATCAATGGTTCTGTATTGGAAGTCCTCAGATTAAAACGCCATGAATCGAACGACATGCTTAAGCCATCTATTTTATCGATCTGCAACACATCGGAAAAATATTTGTCTTCAATGGCTGCAATTAGGGTATGAGCACGATTAACTTTACGGTTAATTTCACCTGAGGCTGGAAAATGAGCCATACGATCCATAACTAGCGACTGTAAACTCTTATTCTTAGTTTGCAGCAACTCTGCAACTAATAGCCATGGAATCATTCCGCTATCACAATAAGCAAAATCACGGAAATAGTGATGCGCGCTCATTTCGCCGCCATAAATTGCATCTTCTTCACGCATACGTTCTTTAATAAATGCATGTCCAGTTTTAGACATCACTGGAATCCCACCTGCTTTCGTCACGACATCAATCGTGTTCCAGGTCAGCCGCGGATCATGGATAATTTTGGCACCCTGCTCTTTCTTAAGGAAAGCCTCTGCCAACAATCCTACGATGTAGTAGCCTTCAATAAACTCTGCATTTTCATCAAACAGGAAACAGCGGTCAAAATCACCGTCAAAAGCGATACCCATATCTGCATTATGCTCACGCACTGCATCTGCGGTATCTTTACGGCACTCTGGCAACAGAGGATTAGGGATTCCGTTCGGGAAGTTACCATCGGCCTGATGATGAACTTTAATAAAGCTGACTGGTACGTTTGCCTGCTTAAAGCGCTTTTCGATCTCATCAATCACGTGGCCAGCGGCACCGTTACCTGAGTTAATCACCAGCTTCATTGGCTGTTTAAAATTAGCCAGATTGATATAGCCCATCAAATGGTCGACATAAGCATCTAAAATTGAGATTTGCTTATAGCTGCCACGCTTGGTGCTATCGACATTAGCAAACTCATTGGCTTCTGCCAGACGTTGAACATCACGCAAACCAGTGTCGCCGCTGATTGGGCGCGCGCCTTCGCGCACCAATTTCATTCCGTTGTAGTTCATGGGATTGTGGCTGGCCGTCACTTCAATACCGCCATCAATACCCAAATGGAAAGTGGCGAAATAAATCTCTTCAGTGCCACTCATGCCAATATCAAGTACATCCGTACCGGCATCCATTAAACCATTGGCCAGCGCCATTTTAAGTGCTTCGCTAGTCAGGCGGACATCGCCACCAACAACAATAGTTTTTGGTTTAAGAAATTCGCCATAAGCGCGACCAATACGATAAGCAATATCTTCGTTTAGCTCTTTGCCCAGCTCACCACGAATGTCATAAGCTTTAAAACACGTCAGTGCATCCATTTTTATTATTGTCCTTATTTAGGGGCAAATTGTTCTTTAATCAAAATCAGGTCGTCATCACCCAAATATGAGCCAGACTGAATCTCAAGCAGTTCCAGAGGAATTTTCCCTGGGTTCTCCAGCGTGTGCTGGTGACCAATTGGAATAAAGGTCGATTGGTTTTCAGTCAACAATAAAGTCTTATCCTGAATGGTGACTTTCGCAGTGCCGGAGAGAATGACCCAGTGCTCGGTGCGGTGGTAATGCATCTGCAACTCGAACGCTTCACCCGGTTTTACGGTAATTCGGTTCACATTAAAGCGCCCCGTATTGACCACCAGATCGCAGCGACCCCAAGGCCAATAGGTTTCACGATGGCGACGGTATTCGCTACGGCATTCGCTTTTCAAAAATTCAACCACGCGCTTAACGTCTTGCACCTGATCTTTACGCGCGACGAGTACTGCATCTTTAGTGTTAACGATGACAAGATTTTCCACGCCAATAGCTGCTACCAACTGGTCTTCACTGTTGATGTAGCAGTTTTTGGTGTTATGCAGGAAGGTATCGCCTTTGAGTGAGTTGCCCGCGGCGTCTTTTTCATTCACTTCCCAAAGCGCTGACCACGAGCCGACATCGCTCCAACCGGCATCAAGTGGCACAACCACTGCAGCATCGGTTTGCTCCATTACGGCGTAATCGACAGATTCATCCGGGCAGGCAATAAAATCTTCTTTATCAATATTGATAAAATCTTGCCCTTCCTGCACGCCAGCCATGGCACGACGACAGGCATCAAGAATGTCAGGGCGGAATTTTTCCAGCTCTTGCAGGTAACGTTTAGCGCGGAACATGAACATACCGCTGTTCCAGTAATATTCACCTGACGCTAAATAATCTTCCGCTGTTTTAAGATTCGGCTTCTCTACAAAGCGCTGTACGCCAAATGGGGCGTCTTCAGCATCTGCAATCTGCGCGCCACGGTGGATATAGCCATAGCCCGTTTCTGGGCCTGTCGGCACAATACCAAAAGTGACTAAATGCCCCTGCTTGGCATATTGAGTGGCTGTCGCAATTGCCTGATGAAACGCAGCACGGTTTTCAATCACATGATCGGCAGCCAGAACCAATAGGACGGGATCGTCACCCTGCTCAATCGCGTTAATGGCAGCGAGCGCAATCGCCGGTGCGGTATTACGACCAACAGGTTCAAGGATAATGTTGTGGGAGAGTTTGTTAATTTGCCGAAGCTGCTCTGCAACCAGAAAGCGGTGTTCTTCATTACAGATGACCAACGGGGCACGAGCTTCCACACCTGTCAGGCGATTTACTGTTTCCTGCAGCATTGAGTACTGCCCGTGCAGACTAATGAACTGCTTAGGATAGAGTTCACGTGAAAGGGGCCACAAACGACTGCCGGTTCCTCCGGCCATGATTACGGGAAGTAACATTCCACAACCTCTAATGTGTCTTTTTAGACTGCTATATCATTTATCAGCGGGTTATTTTTTCATCAAAAATTAAAATAGCCACGCTACCGCCCTTGGCTTGCAGCAACCACTATGCTGTGTAACAAGTCATTCCTCTGTTTTCGAGCTCAGAAAGTTAAATGGTCAAAATTGCAGCAAGAATCGACCTATTCCGAGACCACCGCAAATAATACATTTTGTGCTGCAGAATTAACATGGTTATTGTCTGATGACCTGGCTAGAAATCTTAACAACCTCTTAATGGTCGACATATGTACAACCTGTTGACTCACAAGAATATAGTCGATTTTCCAAACAATTAAAGTCACCACTTTTTTAACGCTAAAACAGTAAGATGGGGTGTGATGGAGTAGATTTGCGTTTAGGAGTATTCCTGCCATTAATATGCACACCCTGAATAAAAAACAACCTAAGCAATCAGAGCTTAAAATATTCAGGCATAAAAAAACCCGGCATTTACCGGGTTTTAAGTTTTTTAATTATCTGTTATTCAAATCCATTCGGATTCTTCGACTGCCAGTTCCACGTATCACGCATCATGGCATCAATCCCGCGCGTCACGCGCCAGTCCAGTTCGTTGTTCGCTAGTGTCGCATCTGCCCAGAACGCTGGCAGATCGCCGTCACGGCGTGGCTTAAACTCAAACGGAATCGGCTTACCGGACGCTTTCTCAAACGCCTTGATCATCTCCAGCACGGAGAAGCCCACGCCGCCACCGAGGTTGTAAGCTTTGTAGCCTTCAACTTTGGCTAAGTGGTCCAGCGCTTTCAGGTGCCCTTCTGCCAGGTCGACAACGTGAATGTAGTCGCGCTGTGCGGTGCCATCTGGCGTGTCGTAATCATCGCCAAACACGCCCAGCTTCTCCAGACGGCCAATCGCCACCTGCGCGATGTACGGCAGCAGGTTGTTAGGAATGCCGGTTGGATCTTCACCGATTTCACCAGACTCATGCGCGCCAACCGGGTTGAAGTAGCGCAGCGCGATGGCCTTGAAGTTCGGTTCGGCTTTAGCGAAGTCGCGCATCACGAATTCGATCATCAGCTTCGAGGTACCGTACGGGCTGGTGGTGCCGCCAATTGGCGTGGTTTCCACGTAAGGAACCGGTGCATCGGCGCCATAAACGGTCGCAGATGAGCTGAAGATGAAGTTCCACACGCCAGCAGCGCGCATCTCTTCCAGCAGCACCACAGTGCCAGCCACGTTGTTTTCGTAGTATTCCAGCGGCATGCGCGTGGACTCACCAACGGCTTTCAGTGCGGCGAAGTGAATCACAGCGCTGATATCGTTAGTGGCAAACAGGTCACGCAGGCAGGCGCGATCGCGGATATCGCCTTCAACGAACACCGCTTTTTTGCCTGAGAGCTTTTCCACGCGGTTAATGGCTTCGCGGGAAGCATTGCAAAGGTTATCCAGGACCACAACGTCGTCGCCGCGCTCTAACAGCGCCAGCACCGTATGGGAGCCGATGTATCCCGCTCCGCCCGTTACCAAAATAGCCATGTGTACTCCTTTAAACCGCGCTAAGGGCGCGGTAGAGAATGAGAAAGCTTATTTCGCCAGGATTTTCTGAATAGATTCGCGGAAATCGCGGCCCTGATCGTTGTTACGCAAGCCGTAAGAGACGAATGCCTGCATATAACCGAGTTTACGACCGCAGTCGTAGCTGGTACCGGTCAGCAGCTGCACATCAACTGGCTTCTTCTTGCTCAGAGAGGCGATAGCATCGGTCAGCTGAATACGGCCCCATGCGCCCGGCTCAGTGCGCTCCAGCTCTTCCCAGATATCTGCTGAGAGCACATAACGGCCAACTGCCGTCAGGTCAGAATCGGTAGAACCCGCTTCTGGCTTCTCAACAAAGCTGGTGATGGTGCTGATATCGCCTGGGTTATCAATCGGCTCTTCGGTGGTCAGCACGCCATATTCAGTAAGATCTTCGCCCGGCATGTGTTTCGCCAGCACCTGGCTGTGGCCGGTATCTTCGAAGCGAGCAACCATCGATGCGAGGTTATAACGCAGGTGGTCAGCGGTGGAGTCATCCAGCAGCACGTCTGGCAGCACCACCACAAATGGGTTGTCGCCAATCATTGGACGCGCGCACAGCACAGAGTGGCCCAGGCCTAACGGGTTGGCCTGACGCACGTTCATGATGGTCACGCCCGGCGGACAGATTGACTGCACTTCGCTCAGCAGCTGACGTTTAACGCGCGCTTCTAGCAGCGCTTCCAGCTCGTAAGTGGTATCGAAGTGGTTTTCCACTGCATTTTTGGAAGCATGGGTGACCAGCACAATCTCCTTGATGCCAGCCGCGACGCATTCGTCAACAATGTATTGAATCATTGGTTTGTCGACAATTGGCAGCATCTCTTTCGGAATGGCTTTCGTCGCAGGAAGCATATGCATACCGAGACCCGCAACGGGGATTACTGCTTTAAGCTTGGTCATATTTATTCCATTTCATGAAGTGAATACGTGGGGTCGATTATGCAGGATCGGCCGGTCGAGCAAGTATAATCTTTATCTGAAAAACCGGCACTAACTCTCTGTCACACCATCAAAAATCGCCAATTTGGCCGGTAAAAACGCCGAAATGCCAATGAGGAACCGATGCGCTAAACCGCTGAAAAATCGTGAAAGGATTTGTGATGACGAGACCAGAGATTGACTGAAAGCTGTGTTGATAATGCGCCATAAATGGCGCCGCTACGGACCGTGTAAACATTGAGTCATCTGTAGCGGCGCGATTCATCACGCGGGTTGGATGTTGATGTCTACAGCCAGCCCTCAAACCATTCTGGCATCACGAACAGGTTGAAGTGGTTAACTAGCATCATCAGCGCAACAAACACCACCGACACCGAAACCCACTGACGTGCATACGGCATAAAGCGGATGCCAATCACCGGCTTGATGAAGAACGGATGGGCAAAGGCCGAAATCAGCACCTGCGAGATCGACAGCGTCAGCGCCACATACAGCACGTTCGGCCAGATGTAGGTTGTCGCCAGCACCGCAACCACCACTAAGCTCGCCACAATGTTCCAGTAGAACTCAACATTGGTGCGGCCGTTGGCTTGGGAAATCGCGCCGGTTAAGCCGCCCATCGGACGCAGCATGCCAAACAGCAGCATCAGCGGAATCAGATGGTAAACCTGCTCATGTGAAGCGCCGTACAGCACGCGCACAATGACCGGGGAAAGAATGCCAATCGCCAGATACATCGCGCTACTGAACAGCATGATGACGAAAGTGCCTTTCAGGAACAGCTTTTTCAGCTGCTCTGGATCGTGCTGCTTCTCAGCGAAGCGCGGCAATGCCAGGCGGTTAATCACCGGCGAAACCAGCTTCAGCGGTTGCAGAATGAGCTCTTTTGCCAGCGAGTAAATCCCCAGCATCTCCGCACCCATCACTTTACCGACGATCAGCGCATCGGCCTGGGTACGCAGCTGATTGATGGTCTGCGAACCAAGCTGATATACGCCATAACGCACGGCGCTGACGAAGGTTTTGCCGTCGAACTCCCAGGTCGGACGCCAGGATTTCTCGCCGAAGTAGATCATGCAAAGAATGCGCGTGAAGGCGTTGATGAACAGACCAAGAATCGCCGCGGCCACGGTAAGCGAGGTGTAATACAGCATCGCCACGGTACACAGGAACGCAAACAGCTTGGTGGCCATCTCAATCTTCGCCAGCGTTACCATGCGTTTGGTTTTCACATAGTGCGCCTGATACTGCGACAGATGTCCCAGCACCAGGAAGTTGAGGCTGGTGAGCATGATCAGGCCCACCAGCTCCGGCAAGTGATAGAACCACGCCACCGGATAGGCAATCGCCAGCATAATCAAGCCGGTGCAGAAACTGAGCGACACGTTCACCCAGTAAATGGTGCTCTGCTCGCGGCGATTAATATCCTGGCGATGCACGATGTAGCTGCTCATGCCCATGTCCTGCAGCACGGTCGCCACCGCCAGAATCGCATTGATGATCGCCAGTAAACCCAGCTCGTGCGTTTCCAGTTTGCGCGCCAGCACGGCGAGCTGTAACACCTGAAGCAATGCGGCAAAACAGGTACTACCAAACAGCCAAACGGCCTGTTTTTTTAATCCGCTCACACCATGCGCTCCAGAATTTTCGCCAGCTCACCGTAAGCGATGTGCTGATTGAACTCAGTTTCGACTTTCTGCCGCGCAGCGGCGACCACCGGTGCCACATCCACGTCGCCACGCGAAAGGCGCAGCAACGTCGCTGCCAGCTCGTCAGGATCGTTTTCGGCCACCAGCCATCCGCTGACGTCATTCTCAATCAGTTCAGGAATGCCGCTGTGATAGGTCGACACCACCGGCAAGCCAACTGCCATCGCTTCCATCAGCGCCACCGGAATGCCTTCCATATCGCCATCTGCGGCGGTTTTAGACGGCAGCAGGAAGATGTCCGCCTCGTTCAGCGCCTGACGAATCTCATCCTGCGGCTTGAAGCCCGGCATGGTGACGTAATCCTGCAATCCAGCGCGCGCGATGTGCTCGCGCATCATGCCATCCTGCTCGCCGTTACCGATGATGGTGAACTGGAACTGGCCGCCATTATTGCGCAGGATTTCGCTGGCTTTCACCGCCACATCCAACCCTTTCTTCTCGGTCAGACGCGCCACTGAGACGATGCGCAACGGTTGATGGAACGCCTCGCGCGGACGGAAGTTAAACTTCTCCGGCTCGATGCCCATACGCGTGACGTGCACCTTGGCGCGCGGACAACCCATCTCAATCAGCTTGTTCTCCCACAAGTGGCTGATAGGCAGCATCAGTTCGCTCTGTTTGAACAGGTTGACGTAGTCGAGCTTATGCTCTTCGAGGATGTGACGACGCGAAATATCCGCGCCGTGGAACACCGTCGCCTGCTTGCCTTTCAGCACGCCGAGTTCGCGCAGCTTGTTAGCCAGTGCGCCGGCATAGCCGAAGTGCACCAGAAACACATCGGCGGTGTAAGGCTGTTTAGTGTTGGCGACAATCGCCGGCAGCAGCAGTTTGCTGGCCTGTGCGCCGTAGCGACGCACATTCAGCGACTTGAGCAACGCGCCTTTGGTGATTTTCGGCAGTATCAACCCGATACGCTGCGTCAGCTTATCAAGGTTGGATACTTTCTCTTCCGGCAGTAAATAGTGGGTTTTCGCTGCCAAATTGTAGTCATCAAACGCGGCGTGGCGATTAATCATATCGCCCGGAAACACGGAGATAATCTCCACGTCGTAGCCTGCGTCGATGAAATGCGTCACCTGATTGAGCACGAAGGTCTCAGAGGCAACAGGAAAACGCATGGTGAAAAAGGTCAGCTTCATCACTTCACCCCAGGACGTTGAGAATTTCTGCTGTAATGCGGTTACCAATCTCACGCTCCTGCGCCACCGCGGTATCAACTTTGTGTTTCACGTTGTCGTAGTCGGCCAGCACCGTCTGCACTTTATCAATGAGCGAACCGTCCATCAGGCTCTGCACATCGGTGGCCATCTGCGGCAGGCCAAGCTGTTTCATCACGCCGAGCGACTTGTGCTCGTAGTTGATGGCCACGGCTGGCGTACCAAAGTTCATGGAGATGATGGCGGAGTGCAGGCGGGTACCAATGGTCAGATGACAATGGCTGAGGAGGATGCCGAGTTCGAGGTCGTTGAACTCGTCCATGATGACATGGTAATGCTCGGGATGCTCGACATGATCGCGCAACGTCAGCGCCACCATGCGGTCATCTTTGGCGTAGCTATCAATACCGGTACAGGTAGAGAAGGCAACCACCTGATAACCTTCGGCAATCATCGCGTTAATCACGCGGCCAAAGGCAGCTTCATACTCTTTCTGCGTGACGCCGAGACGTTTGTCGAACGGCGCCAGTTCACGCACGGTAATCGCAATGGTTTTGCGTGCGCTGATAATCGCCTGCCAGTGCAGCAGGTTATGGCTTGGATTGGCCACTTCACGCGCTTCAACCAGGAACGCGGTATCAACGCCCTTCTTCACTTTGCTGGTGGTCACGCCATCCTGCTTCAGGCGGTCGTAGCTCACCTCTTCGCGCAGCACCAGGCTGTCAACGCGGTCGAAGACAAAGTTCGCCAGCGCATTAACGCGCGGGTTCTCGAACGGACCGACCGAGTGACCGACCATATGCAGCGGCTTTTTCGCCATCAGCGCACAAAGCGCGTGGTCGAATTGGGTCACGCCGTAGAGATCGACGAAGAACGAGCCGCCAACCTGAATAATCGCGTCATATTGTGCAAGGCTTTGGGTGAACGCCGCCAGATGCGGTGGCACCGAGAAGGATTTGTACACGCCGCCTTTGCCAAGGTGCGCCATCATGATGTCCGGCATCAGGCGGTTCGCCACCTTGCGTTTCAGGCTGCCCACTAACCCTTTGCCCGACTTGCTGTTGTGCAGGAACAGGGAATCCTGCTGGATATCCTGCTGCAGTAAATAGCCAGAGCTTGTTGGATAACGGCTGATCACATCGATATCCAAATCCGCACGCGCGGATTTCAGTGAATCAATCAGCCCACGTAAAATCGCGCCATCCCCACGATTTCCACAGGTATGGTTTCCTACCAATAAAATCTTCATAAAAAAACTCCGGAAAAATTTTTGTAATTTTTACAAGCCGCCAATAGCTGCACTGGCAAAGTGAACTCTGATTCAAAGGACTGCAATGGGAGTAAACCCCAAAAAAGTGGTGCTAATTGCATTTCTATTCAGTACTGCTTACAAACTATGCACATTCCGTGGCGGCGCGATTTATCGCGCAATAAATTGCGCCGCTACGATTAGTGTGCGTTATGACTTCACGGCGAAATAAGGCATAGCCACCTGCTCGCCATTGATCACCACCGAGATGAAACCTTTAGGTTCGCGCGTATCCACCTGTTCCGGCTTCAGCGCGCGCGAGGCCAGCAGCAGATCGCCCTGCTCATTACCGCCGACGCCGGCTTTGCCGTTGTGCAGGCTAAAACGCTGCGGGGCTTGTTGCGCTGCGCTGCCCGGCGCGCCTTTGTCCATCACGGCGTCAACGCGCGCGCAGCGACCGGTCAAGAAGCGATCCTTGGCGGTGCTTTTGATCAGCACAGCGGTGGTCGGCGTCCAGCCCGCTAACTTCACGAACACTTTGGTGTCGGTATCGGTGCGCGGTTCGAAACGTACCTCCACCACCGGCGAGCTACCTTCCGCTGACCAGCTGGCTTCCGCTTTGTTTTTCTTGCGCTGCAGATGAATCACCGCGCGTCCGCCGGTGCCTTTGCCGTCAATGACATCCATCAGCGGCTGATTGGCGGTGCCGTTATTGAACTGCGACTGACCAAATACCTCGATCTCCCAGCTATCGCCCACCGTTGGCGAGTAGAAGTTGCCGAGTTCAAACCAGGTTTGCTGATCGCTGTTGTTGGTCAGGCGGAAGCGCGAGGTGATGTAGTTGTATTTCAGACTGCCATCAATGGCGACGCCGTAGGATTCAACGCGCGTTGAGCCCATTTCCCAGATGTTCAGCCAGCGCTCGCCTTCCAGCGAGTTATCAATCCAGCTGCCCGACTGCAGATTGGTCTGGCGCATATTAAGGCGCGAGTTACGCGCGTTAAGCGGGTTCTTACAATCCTCAATGCTTAGCGCATCGACAATCCACTGGCCGTTCGAGATGTCGCCAGGGAAATCGCTGTGCTCAATCCAGCCGTTATGAATGATGGATTGGCTGCAGCGCGGCAGATTCAACACCATGCCGCCTTTACAGTGCTGGGCGTTGAAGTTGGAGAGCTCAATCGCGGTGCTGTGATCCCAGGCACCGGCCTTTTGCCCCGACCAGCTGGCTTTAATCACATCGCCGGTACAGTCGTTGGCGTACCACTGGTCGATTTTGCAATCCAGCGTATCCAGCAGGCTGAGCGAAACGCCGCCCACCTGATTGAAGCGCAAGCAGGCACCACGGAAGAACTGGCCGCCCGGACAGGTATTGCGGAACAAACCCTGTTTGTTCGGACGCTTGTCGGTATTGCCGTTGAAATTCAGGTTGGAGATTTCCGTCCAGCGCGCATTTACCTGGAACAGGAATTCGGAGCGACCGTCGGAAACCAGCGTAGTCGCCGGGAAGTAACCGAAGTTGACCATCGCGCCGGAAATGCGGAAGAAGCGACGTCCTTCGTCACCGAAATCACATTCAGAGACAAAGAAGGTGCCAGCCGGGAATTGCACGCAAATCTGCTGGCTGGCATCAATCGACCATTGATACATGGCTTTGATCGCCGGTGCCGTGTCGGTTTTGCCGTCGGCGATCGCGCCGAAATCAAACAGTGTCAGGCGGTTGAAATCTTCCACCACGCGACGCCAGGTAAAACCGTTACCGCTGAAGTTCACGCCGCCGTCATCTTTGCCATCACCGAAGGTGCCGACGAACTCGCCGCCGCCCACTTCCAGCCCTTCGTGCCAGCTTTTCAGCTTGATTTTGGCACCAGCAAACAGCGGACGGGTTTTGCGCAGCTCTTCAACCGATGGGATTTCACCAATCAGTTGGTAACCATTCGGCTGCGCCAGACGCTGGCTGAAGTTGCTTTGATTGGGGCGCGAGACATCGCTAATGGAGAACAGCGTATGGCCCTGATCGTCCTCCACCACCATTGAGTGCGCGGGATTGGCGATCAACGCCGCATTGTCGTGAATGAACTGGGCGAAGTTGCCTTTGTTCAGCGCAATCGGCTGGCTGATTTGTGACACTTTGCCATTGGCATCGCGCAGAAACACCGGGATCTGATTGCCGGCCTGGCTGGCATCGCTGCCCGCTTTACCGATCCACAGTTTGCCCTCGAAGTTCTGCCAGAACTGCGGCGGCATGGTATAGACGTTTTCTGGCGTCAGAATCGGCACATCGCCTGCCGGTACGCTGGCGGGATCGACAGATTTTAACGTTGGCTGACCACTTTTTGCGGCGTAGCTGGAAAACGCACTCACTGAGAGCGCAGTAACAATCGAGGAGGCTGCGGCCTGCAAGACTTCTCTTCTTTTCATGCTTCAATTCCCGTGGTTGTGCGGCCAAAAAGGATTCCCGAGGCACGATAATTGTCGCTAAACAAGGGCGAGCCAGCTCTGCTTGATCTGATTACCGTCAAACTTGAGCGCGGTTTCTTTGGTTTTTTCACTCATGGCGTAGAACAGGCCATCATCACTGGCGAGCTGCTCCATCCGCTTGATAAAGGTGGTTTTGTCATTCATCGGCACCAGGAAGCCATCTTCACCGTGGTTGATGATCTCCTGCGGCCCGGTTGGGCAATCGTACGCCACCACCGGCAGCGACCAGGATTTGGCTTCCAGCAGCACCAGCGGCAAGCCTTCATAGCGCGAAGTCATCAGCGCCATGTCGCTTTCGCGGTAGTAATCGTTGATGTTGCTGACTTTGCCGACAAAGTTAACGCTATTGGTGATACCTAACGCCGCAGCCTGATCGTGCAGCTGCTGACGCAGTTCGCCGTCACCGGCAATCACCAGTTTCCACTCGGGATGTTTCTTGCTGAAGTCGGCCCAGATATCCAGCAGCAGGTCGAAGCCTTTCTGGTTATCAAGACGTCCCACCGCCAGCGCCTGACGGCTACGCGTTTGACGTTGAAACGCTTTGTACACCACCGGATTGGGGATTTGCTGGCTGGCAATATTCCAGCGGTTAAACACCTGATGATCTTTGTCGGTCAGGACGATCACCTGGTCGTAATAGCGCAGCATCAGCCACTTCAGCAGCTTAATCGGCTTGCTGAACGAGTTAATCGCGATGTGTTCGCAGGCATACGCCTTGAAGCGCTTCTTCTTCAGCGCCATCAGGTTCCAGAAGGCAAACATCACGCTCAGGCGACCCATGCTGATCAGGAATACGCTGTCGAAGCCTTCCTGATGAATGCTGCTAACGGCGCTTTTAATTGGGTTGCTGTGGCCTTCAAAGCTGACAATTTTTTTCACCCGTTCGAACGGATAAAAGGTTTTGCCATGGCCTTCCAGCGAGTAAATGGTGACTTCATGCTGCTCGCCGAGGCACTCAGACATAAAGTTGCAGATGTTTTCCGTGCCCGCATACGAGTAGGCATCTTTAATCACCAAAACGATCTTTTTCATACAATCCTTTCCACCTCAAAAATATATAAGCAGCTAAATCACCGTTGCGCTTAGCGGTGTTTTAAGGCAAAAAGAACCCCGTTCACCATGTACCATGTATAATAGTAATATACTTTTAACGGATTGTTTTTATAGATAATTCTTAATAATTCGAGGTGCCACTTCGCCGCTTTATTCTTGTTGCGCGACAGTGAATCGCCCAACTCGTAATAGTTGACCAGGGTTTTCTGGATCACGCGGGCTTGTTTGTAGCGGAGGAACAACTCATAGAGGAACAGGAAGTCTTCGTGGCCTTTACGCTGGAAGAAGATGCCCTGTGGAGGACGGCGGAAACACACCGAGGAGAAGCAAACGCGATATTGCTTCTTCACGAAGTTTTCCTGCTGCAGGTAGGGTTTGCTGTAGTTGATATCGTGGTCAGCGGTTTTGGTTTTGTAGTGATAATGCGTGATCACGAAATCGTCGCCGGCGGCGATCGCGGCCGTCTGTTCGGCCAGTTTTTCGCGGTGCCATTCGTCGTCGCTGTCAAGAAACGCGATGATCGCTTCTTTCGCCGCGCGCAGCCCCACGTTACGGGTTTCGGCTGCGCCCTGATTGACCTCGTTGTCGAGAATGGTGATACGCGCGTCCTGACAATGTTCACGCACCAAGGCGAGTGAATCATCGGTGGATTTGTCGTTGATCAGGTAAAGATGCCAGTCGCTGTAGGTCTGGTTGATGATCGACTCAACCGCGCGCAGAACGGTATTTCGCGCGTTATACATCGGCATCACAATACCGACGGTGCCAACATGATTTGTCATTTGTCTACCCGGAGTTTCAGGAACCAAAAAATTGCCCCCGTGTAGGGAGCAAGTGAAAGTGTTTAAAAGTGAATCAGGAGACGGCTCTTCTGCCCGAGAAGCGCGACTTCACCTTATCGAGCAGGCGATTCATGAAGTAGGCGCGATTGTCACGGTTGGTGAGGAAGAAGTAGCGTGCAAAGCTAAGGCTGGCCTGCAGCGATTTACCATCCATCTTGTAGCGCAGCGGCAGCTTGAACGCCTTGTAAGTATGGATGTCACGCGTGGTCAGATGCGGCTTCATGGTATCGAGCCAGAAGAACGAGTATTTGACCGATTCGCCTTTGTGCTTGGAACCAAATTTGGTCACCAGATGGTAGGTTGCCAGCGGCTTGTCGATCATCACGAAGGCGTAACCCATGCGGTCAGCGCGGATGCAGAAGTCATAATCCTGATGGCGAATATAGCGCGCATCAAACTGGATCTGCGCCGCATCTTCGCGCTTCAGCACAATGGTGCTGGTTTGAATAAAGCCGTAACAGCCAAACAGATACTCGGCGACGGTTTCGTTTTTGCCGGGCGGTTGCATCGGCATCACCTTGAGGAAGCTGCCATCCTGATGGATGTTCACCTGACTAAAGATGACGTAGCGCGATTTGCCCTGCGCTTCCAGTTTGGCGATGGTTTCACTCGCCACCAATAACTTGTCCGGATGCCACTCATCGTCGGCATCGAGGAAGCTGATAAAGTCGCCGGTTGCCAGCTCAATACCTTTGTTACGGGCGCCAGCGCCGTTGAGTTTGACCTCAGACAGCTCCAGTTTGATAGCCAAATCCTGATAACGTTCGCTGCGCACTACCTGCGCCAGTTCGGCCGCATCAGCCGATTTGTCATCAACAATAATGACTTCAAAATTGCGATAGGTTTGCGCTTTGACGCAATCTAGCGTCGTGACAATCGATTTCGACGCGTTATACGCGGGAATAACAATTGAGAAGCGAATCTCCTGCATTGCCAGCACCTCATTAAAAAAGTTACAAAATCAATGATATAACTTGTGGGCTCAAAAGAATAATGGGTGATGTCCTAATTTGTCGGCGAGGTCTTCATCGCCACTTTCTTCTTGTTGCTACTGCCGATAAACGGTTTCTCGACAAACAGATACGTCAATTTCGCCACATAGAAGGAGGCGACAAAGAACAATGTTGAAAGCAAGGTGTAGAACAGGAACGAATGCGGATAGAGCGTTTCCGGGATCTGCTTGATGAAATAGAGCACCACACCGTGAATCAGATACAGGCTGTAACTCACCTCACCAATCGACATCAGGGTTTTGTTTTCCAGAATGCCAAACACGGCGTTGCCGCTGCTGACAATAAAGAAGATTACCGTCAGGCAGCAGAGGAAAATCAGATACCAGAAGGTATTGCTGGTGAACGACAGCGAGAACAGCGACAGCACAATCACCGCAAAGCCGGCCAGGCTGGAGGTTTTGTAGTGCGCAAACATGTCGCGATACTTATACGCCAGATAACCCATGGCGAAGCCCAGCACCGGACGCGGATCGGTATAGGTTTTGCCCCACAGACGCAGGCCAACCGCCACGCAGAAAATCACGCCGATCGAGCCGAGAATCAGCAACGTTTTGTATTTACCTTTGGTGGCGCGGTTGAGCACGTAAATCAGCGGAATCGACAGGTACAGCAACCATTCGAGGCGCAGCGTCCATTCCACACCGGCGTTGACATCCGCCGTCAGGAAATCACCCATGCGATAGCTGCCAATAAACAGCAACCACAGCACGGCATCTTTCACTGCCGTGAGGCTATAAGTGAGATCGCCCTGCACCACGCCTACCGCGATGATGACAAAACCGGAGAACCAGAACATCGGGACGATACGGCGGATACGCGACTTCAGCAGCTTGTGCGTCAGCTGCCCTGGCGTCAGGGTTTCATTATCCAGCCAGCGATAGAACAGGAAGGCGGAGATCATGAAGAACAGCAGTACACCGAATTTACCGGAGTTAACGAAGAAGTTGCCTTCGGAGAACCAGGCAAAATAGTCTTTATCGAACACCCACTGACCATCCAGCGAATAGATGTAGTGCGCGAAGTGTGAGAACGCCACGATGCTGGCCAGCAGCGCGCGCATACCAGAGATACTTTTAATACCGCTACTGTTGTACACGCCTTTGTGGAAGGAGAATACTCGCAGAATGATTAGCGCCAGACAAAATGACAGCACCATGATTAATACATACATGTCAGCTCCTGAATCTGAGTTGGGTTAGCTGCTGTGCCGCGACAAAACGCTATCGAAAGTGCTGCTTAAGACGTTGAAGGTTCTTTCTGCTTTCTGCTTATAAAGCATCTCGTTCGGGTGAATGCAATCAGGCGACATCTCAGATTGCCAGTCACGGTTCTGCTTGATGACGCTGTACTGCTTCACGATTGGCACCTGCTGCTCTTTAGCCACTTCATTTAACTGATAAACATACGGCCAGACGTTCCAGCGCTCGGCTTTGCCACAAATGGGATTCGGTTCCTGTAACACCACCAGCTTGTTATTCGCCTTCGCGCCTTTGACCAGCTCGGTGATAATGCGCTTATACTCTTGCGGCGTTTCAATGCGCTCGCCTTTGTCTTTGAAGAAGTTGATGCGCGCATCGTTGATGGCATAGTTAATCAGAATCATGTTGGCATCGGATTTCGCCATGCGTTCTGACCAATCCATCGGCGTATTGTCTTTGTTGTACACCAGCACCGAAACCTGTGCGCCCGGCATGCCGTGGTTCTTCACCTCAATGTTGTTGCCGTATTTCTCACGCAACATCTGCTGCAAAAAACTCACTTCATTATTTTTACTGAGGATATTGCGATTGCCCGACGCGGTAACGCCAGCGGTGGTGGAGTCACCGTAGGCGGCGATGATGAAGGTGCCGGGATGATCCTCTGCCTGCGCCAGTAGCGGCGCAGAGGTGATCAGAATTGCCAGTAAAGTCTTCCGCATATTTCCTCTCATCGGTTAATGAAACAATTTGAATTCACGAGCAACTTCATAGCCCACAACGGCCTGCTTCAGTGAGATCGTGTTGTAGTAGAGGTAATAAACAAGGAAGAAAGCGAACATCGCAAACATCGCGGGTTTCAGTACGCGTTTTGACTGGAAGATTAGCGATGTCAAAATAATCGGTTCGACCTGCAGCAGGTAGTTCGACAGGCGCGCACCCGATGAGTAGTTGTAGAAGAAGATCCTGATACCGCCGCCGATGGCAAAAGTGAGAATCAACAGATAGTTCAGCTTCCACACGTCGTACTGTTCACGCTTGAGCTGGTTGCTCAGCATGAAGTAGACAAAGATAAACACCAGCATGATGTTTTTCAGGTTGGAGACTGACACCACGCTGCCATCACCCGCATTCGAGGCTTCGTTACTGTAGCCTGCGGCCCTCTCGCCCATCGATCCCAGATGTCCGGCGATCAAGGCAATAAAGCCGGTCCCGCCCACCACCGAAAGTGGCACACTGAATATAATGATGGCCACGGGCCACCAGCGCGATTCCCGAATAAACAGGAACGGAATGATGGTCACCACCATTACTGCGGTGTTGTGGCTGAGGAAGGACAGAATAAAGAAGGCAAACGCCCACCAGTATTGCTTGAGGTAAATAGTCCAGATCACGCCAAGGAACAGCGCCGAGCTCAGGCCAAAACGAATCTGGTTTACGTCTTTGTTGATAAAGATATGCGCCGAGTAAAGCGCCAATGCCAACACCGGATACGGTGACATCTTTTTGAAGAAGATGGCATTGGTTGAAACTGCCAGAATACTGAACACAAACAGGAACACGCTGGCATTGTGTGAAAACAGGCTGGTGATCCACGCGATAGCAAAAATTAGCGGTTCATAACGGAAGAAGGCGACGGTGTTGGCAAAACCGTTGACCTCAATACGGCGGACGAAGTCGGCAAAGAAGCTGCGATATTGATAGTCGTCCATCCCGGTACCGAGACCGCGAATACCGGCGAAAATAATCAGCGTGACCGTGGCGATGCACAGCAGGTAAGTCAGAATATGGGTGGTGCGTTCGTCTTTCTTCAACAGGATTTCGACCAGCGCAAGCAACAGCAAAAACCCTGATAAATACCAATATGGAGCCATGGTGTGATTCCTTAATTCCACAAGTTCTCGTGCCAGCGGTGGCTTTTAATGGCGTTATAGAGAGAATCACCTGTGTAAATCGTTGCGTGTCGTCATTCAAACGGTGCGATCAAAAGGGGCGGTCAACCCGCCCCTTTCTTCACCGGATTACCCTCATCATTAACTGTGAATGACGGGCAAATTAACTTTTGGTCGGTTTGCCATACTCGTAGTCGTAATAGTCGTAACCGTAACCATAAGAGTTGGCGGCTTTACGCACCACGGCGTTAAGGATCACACCTTTAATCTCAATACCGTTCTGGGCAAAGCGCTTGAAGCTGACATCCAGTTCTTTCGGCGTGTTGGTTTCGAAACGCGCCACCATCAGCGACGTACCGGCCAGCTTACCGATGATAGACGCATCGGTGACCGCCAGAATCGGAGGCGTATCAATCAACACCAGGTCGTAGTTCTTGCTCGCCCAATCCAGCAGCTCACCCATGCGACGATGCATCAGCAGCTCAGATGGGTTGGGTGGCACCTGACCGCGAGGCAGGAAGTCAAAACCGTACGGGCCTTTCTGAATCAGCGCCGGGCTGAACTCGGTTTTGCCTGACAACACGTTAGACAGACCGGATTTGTTATCGGCTGACAGCAGTTCGTGGGTGTAACCGCGACGCATATCACCATCGATGAACAGCACACGTTGGCCCGCTTTGGCGACCAGCGTTGCCAGGTTGGCACAGATAAAGGTTTTACCAATACCTGGGCTGGCGCCGGTGATCATCAGGATGTTATTTTTCGCTTCCATCATCGCGAAGTGCAGGCTGGTACGCAGGCTACGAATCGCTTCAATTGACAGATCAGTTGGATTGCCCAGCGCCAGCAGCGTTTCGTGGGGATCGGTTTTCACCTTGTTGCCACGACGCGCCAGTGCTTCGGTATCTTTCTTACGTTGCCATTCTGACAGCGGTACGCTGGCATAGACGTTCATGCCCAGCTCTTCCAGCTGCTCAGGATTTTCGATGCCGTGATGCAGCAGCGCTTTCAGCAGCACCAGACCAACAGAAACCATCAGACCCAGAATCACGCTCGCCGCGATGATCAGCAGTTTCTTCGGTGCCACCGGGCTGTTGCCGGTTGCTGCGCCATCGATGATGCGTACATCACCCACGGTGCTGGCTTTACTGATACCCAGCTCTTGCTGACGGTTCAGCAACTGCATGTAGATTTCCTGACCAGACTGCACATCACGCGTCAAACGCAAGATCTCTTGCTGCGTTTGTGGCATCTGAGAAATCTTTTTATTCAGCTGCGCCTGCTCACCTTCCAGCGTTTTGCGTTTTTCCAGCAACGCGCGGTAGGTTGGGTGATCTTTAGTAAACAGCTGAGACACTTCGGCTTCACGGAAGGTCAGTTCGTTCAACTGGCTCTGCACGCTGACAGAAGAATCCAGCGCCGATTTCGCTTCCAGCGACAGGTCAACCGACTCGTTCTGGCGACGGAAGGTATTCAGCTTGTCTTCGGCATCATCCAGTTTGCCACGCACTTGCGGCAGCTGGTTGCGCAGGAATTCCAGGCTCTTTTCCGCTTGCTCAGATTTACGTTCAACGTTCTGCAGCAGGTAGTTATTGACGATTTGGTTCAGCACTTTACTGATCTGCTCTGGATCTTCACCCAGATACTCCAGACCCAGCACGCCCGTGTCTTTACCTTTATCCGCAACGGTCAGGTTGGCCAGCACGGAGTTAATCGCCTGCAGCTCGTTCAGTTTGGTAACGCTGAAGTTGGTGCCTTCATCGGCATTGATGCCGCTTACCAGCATGGTCACATCACCGTGCGTTTCCAGCTGACCAACTTTACCTTTGAACAGCTCATCACCGTCCGCTGACACGGTATACGAGTCAGGACCGGTCACTTCCAGTTCAACGGTACGCTTATCGATGGTGCGTGGAATTTCCAGGCGGGAGATGGCGACGGTTGATGGCTTGTTACCCATCAAACGCGACAGACCTTTACCAATCACCGGGAAATAGTTCTGGGTGACAACGGTGTCCAGACCCAGATCGTCAACGGTTTTACCGATAACCATGCGCGATTCAAGAATCTGAATCTCGGTATCGGACGCCGGCGTTGGCGGCAGAATGCTGTCTAACTCATTCAGTACTGAGCTGGCATTCTTCTGTTCAACCTGGACTAACGCATCCGCGCTGTAGATTGGTGTAGCAAACAGTGTGTAGAGCGTGGCTACCAGCATGAAGAAGGCGGTAACGGCAACAATGATCCAGCGATGATCAATCAGCTGTCCCACAAGATGCGCCAGATCCCATCCATTCGAATCTTCCTTTGGCGCGGTCATAACCTTGTTTTTGATATTCATGGATATTCCCAACTATCGGCTTAATACGTTGACCCATTTCTGGGTAGCGTTTTCCAGTAACCCGTAGACCTCTTCAAAGGCCTCGCGACTTTTTTTGTACGGATCCGCAATTTCCTGCTGATTGAGCCAGTGGCCAAGCAGCATGGTCTTTCCGCGTGCGGCTGGATCGATGCGATTCACCTGTTCAATATGGCGCTTTTCCATTACCAGAATCAGGTCATAGTCACGGCACATGCTGGCCGTTAACTGCTGAGCCTGATGCCCTTCCAGCGACACGCCGTGTTCGGCGGCCACAGCCAGGGCTTTCTGGTCCGCCGGATAGCCTTGCAGCGCGCTGAGCCCTGCGGAGGCAATCCGGATGTTTGGTAGCGCGCGTTTGAACAGACGCTCCCCGGTGGGGGAGCGGCAGATATTGCCGACGCAGACGACTAACACGGACTTAATCATGGCGAACCCTTAGTTCGACCAGTTGCGGAAACGAAGGGCCGAGGAGCTGGCATCGTCAATACCTACGATGGTCGGCAGCAGGCCCGAAATCACACGGTTCCAACGGGTGATTGGTGTCGCGGTGACATAGACGATGTCGTACGGCTCCAGTTGGAATTCGGTGCCCATCACCATCGATGCCGCATCTTTGGTATTCAACTGGTAGATGTTGGCGATCTTGGTGCGGTTGGCGCCGCGAATCGGACGAATCACGAACACGCCGGTAGCATCAGAGGTGGTCTGATCCATACCCTGCGAATTGCCCAGTGCTTCGGCCAGCGTCATGCCGCTGCGGTCCATCTTCAGCGTTGACTGCTGCTTCACTTCACCCATCACGAAGACTTTGAGATCGTCGTTACGTGGCACGTAAAGGATGTCGCCCGGATAGAGCAGATGGTTTTGGCTCAGGTCGCCGTTTTGCATCAGCGCCTGCAACGAGAGACGTTGTTCTTTGCCGTTGTGCGTCAGCACCACGTTGCGCCAGTCAGCGTCAGCCGCTAAACCGCCGGCGGCGTTGACGGCATCCAGCACGGTCAGCGGCACGTTAGTGATCGCCTGTTGTCCGGAGGTGGTGACCGAACCGGTCACGTACGCTTTCTGCGAACGGAACGAGGCGACGTTAACGTCAACCTGCGGACTTTCGATGTATTGCGCCAGACGACGCGCCACTTCGCTGCGGATCTCGGTAACCGTTCGGCCTGCTACGCGCACTTTACCGATGTACGGGTAGAAAATGGTGCCATCTGCCTGTACCCAGTTACCGGTGTCGCTGGCGCTACGGTACTGACCGGCAGGTGTGGTCAACTCTGGGTGATCCCAGACGGTGACGTTAAGCACGTCGCCGACACCGATACGGTATTCGTAGCTCTGAATTTCATTTTGCAGCATCGGGTTAGCCTGCGCGACTAACGGCTTCGGACGCATCTGTTCAACCAGACGCGGCGTCAGCGGGAAGACGTTGACATATTTGTCGATGTCATAGTTGCTATCCTGTTGCTCTATGACATCTTTTCCACTGGTGGAAAGGTGAGAACCCGGCTCAATGGTGCATCCGGAGAGAAAAGTCGCGGATACCAGTAAAGGTATCAATTTAATTTTCATTATCATCTGATTCTTCGCTATCAGTTATTGATTGATAGAGGCGAAATCGCCCGCTGTGTAGCGTCTTACAAAAATGGAATGTGACGGGTTAAACACTGAAACTGTGGGTCATTATTATGCGCTCCCTTGGTTTTATGTTGTCACCGAGTCTAAAGACGACATCAATTAAAATGGTTATACAGACTCAATCAGTGCAGCTGTCTAATAACGACACACCCAGCACCCGCAGTTTTCAACCGGGAAGCTTCATGCCCTCCCCGGCTTCGCTGTCTATCAATAGGCGCCGTCGCGTTTCAGCACTACGCCAACCGTCTTAAACAGAATCGCGATGTCATTCCACAGCGACCAGTTCTTGACATACCACGAGTCGAAATAGACGCGTGTTTCATAGTCAACGTCGTTACGACCGCTAACCTGCCACAATCCCGTCATGCCTGGTTTCGCCATCAGGTAATAATCGACATCACCGGCATAACGGCAGAGCTCATCTTCAATCACCGGGCGCGGCCCCACCAGGCTCATATCGCCACGTACCACGTTCCACAGCTGCGGCAGCTCATCCAGACTGGTTTTACGGATGAAATGGCCGACTTTGGTAATGCGCGGATCGTTCTTCAGTTTGAAATCTTTATCCCACTCGGCGCGGGCAACAGGATCGGTACGCAGTACCTCTTCCAGCACCTCTTTCGAGTTGATCACCATTGAGCGGAATTTCAGGCATTTGAACTTACGGCCGCCTAAGCCCACACGTTCATGACCGTAAATCGGTGGTCCGCCATCGCGGCCAACCATAAATCCAAGGACCAGCAACGCCGGGGACAGCGCGAGGATAATGCTCAGCGCGCCGACGATATCGAATGCACGCTTAAGGAAACGTGATGTGCGCTTGGCCAGATTGTTATTCACACGCAGAATCATCACTTCATGGCTAAAGATGTAAGCCATGTCGGTGCCGTACAGCGGTACACCGCGCAGTGTTGGAATAACAGAAACCGAGCGGCAATTGTGCATCGCCAGGGTTTTCAGCCAGTGGTCGCGGTGTTGGCTCTGTTCGAACTCCACCGCCACGATGAATTGGGTTTCGCTGTTGGTCAGCTGCCATAACTCTTGTTCATTGTGCAGCACAGGCACGCCTGAGATGCTGGCCTGTGGGCTGCTCTTATCGACATCGAAGAAGGCGATAACATCGAAGCCCATTACTTCTTCGCTCTGCAGCGCCTGCCAGGCTTCCTGGGCATTGCGGCTGCTGCCGATGATGATGGTTTGCTTCTTCCACATGCCGTAATGATTCAGCACACGCTTAGAGATGGCGCGCGCTAAAGGAATCATAATCAACGCCAGAACCCAGGTCGCTACCCAGACAAAGCGCGACATTTGCCACTGTGAAAGGGCTGAAATTGACAAATCGATGACAGAGAAAATAAGAATGGTACGAAAGATCTCTTTGAGCTCGAACCAGAATGGCTTGCGATAGGTATAATGACGCAGGCGAACCCAGAACCAGCCCACGCAAATAACGGAAAGCGCAATGTGCGTAGCAATTTTTAAATGCAGGTATTTTTCAGATATATCTGCCAGTGGAGAATGGGTAAACGAATTAATCAATGCCATCGCAATAAATAATGCTGCGTTGAAACAAATTAAATCCGAGCACGCCAGTAAAATTTTTGTCAGAAGACTTTTATATGTAATTTCGTTATCGCGCATAGTTAACTCTTTTATATTATTTCTTTAATCCCTAATGCCTCAACGCTGTTTGATAAATGAGCGAAATATTCACTGCATTTGTTGAGGCAATCTGCGGTAAATTCTCTGAGGCCAAATCAATTCTCACAATAGTAAGCAAGAGAATTGTGATTAATACCAACAGATTAGTCCGACTTCCCTTACCACAGTGGCAGACCATTAAACCAAGAGAAAGGCGCTTCAGACACGCTACCGCCCTTGGCTGTCGCTGCCAATACCGCTTTCATCCTAATTACAACTTGTTTTATGCGGCATTTTTGCGCTAATTACTGGCCGTGGTCCGCGTGCGATCACAGTTCGCAACATTAAGAGGCTAAGGAGCACGCTATAAACAACTTTGGCGCAGACATTTACTAACACGTTGCTATACTAGTTATTACTGGCTTGTTTACAAGTAGGCCCCGTGTTCCCTGCACTATTTTAGGAAAAAGACTACCAGCGATAAGTATTGATGCCAGCCCTTTCAGGCCATTCCCCTGCAAAATTCAGATTAATTCGATACTCAACCACGCAATAGACTGCATTAAAAATGCACGTGGTTATCTGCTGAAAAAAAATAATTGTCTCTTTCATTCAGGTGCAATCTTTATCCATACTTTCATCTTATCGGTGCAAATCGGCAATCAGCGATATTCTTCTCTCGTAGCTGACCCGCCAATTGACCGAGTCAGCGGCTATTTACAGGCTTAACGCCGTTTCACTATCATCAGATTAAGCGCATAACACAGACATTAAGGTGATTAACACATGTTGGAGTGGATCATTGATCCGTCGCTCTGGGCAGGATTAGTAACGCTAATCGTTCTGGAGCTGGTGTTGGGCATTGATAACCTCGTTTTCATTGCCATCCTCGTCGAAAAGCTGCCGCCGAAGGAACGCGACCGTGCGCGCATTATCGGCCTGCTTCTCGCGCTGGTGTCGCGTTTAGTGCTGCTCGCCTCACTTTCCTGGCTGGTAACCCTGACACAACCGCTGTTTACTCTGTTGCACCACGACTTCAGCGCCCGCGATCTGCTGCTGCTGTGCGGTGGTTTCTTTCTTCTTTATAAGGCCACCACCGAGTTAAACAGTCGCCTGGAAGGCGCTGACGAGGAAACTGGTCAAAATAAGAACGGTGCTAAATTCTGGCCGGTGGTGGCGCAAATAGTGGTGCTGGACGCCATCTTCTCGCTGGACTCGGTGATTACCGCCGTTGGCATGGTCAACGAGCTGCCGGTGATGATGGCTGCAGTAACGATAGCGATTCTGCTGATGCTGCTGGCGAGTAAGCCGCTGACGCGTTTCGTTAACGGCCATCCAACCATCGTGATTCTCTGTCTGAGCTTTCTGCTCATGATCGGCTTCAGCCTGGTGGCCGAGGGGTTAGGCTTCATTATTCCAAAAGGGTATCTCTACGCGGCGATTGGTTTCTCTATCGTCATTGAGATACTCAATCAGTTGGCGATGTTCAATCGCCGCCGCTTTCTCACTGCCGGCCGTCCACTGCGTCAGCGCACGTCAGAAGCCGTTTTGCGCATTCTGCGCGGCGAGGCGCAGCGTGCGGAACTGGACGCCGATACCGCGTCACTGGTAAGCGATAGCGAAGAAGGCGCACTATTTAACCGTCAGGAACGGCGCATGATTGCGCGCGTACTGGGGCTGGGTCAGCGCCAGATTAATAGCATCATGACGTCGCGCCACGACGTCGAGCATATCGACCTCACCGAAGATCCGGCGGAGATTATGGCGAAGCTCGATCGCAATCAACACACGCGTATTCTGGTGACCGAACAGGGCCGCGACCCGCTCGGTGTGGTGCATGTGATTGATCTCCTGCATCAATCGTTGCACAGCAAATCACTGGATTTACGCTCGCTGATTCGCCAGCCGTTAATCTTTCCTGAGCGCGTCACCTTATTACAGGCGCTGGAACAGTTCCGCAACGCGCGCACCCACTTCGCCTTTGTAGTGGATGAGTTTGGTTCGGTGGAAGGCGTGGTCACGCTGAGCGACCTGATGGAAACCATCGCCGGCAATCTGCCGAATGAAGGGGAAAAAATCGATGCGCGCTATGATATTCAAGTGCTGCCCGACGGCGGTTGGGTGGCGAATGGTCATATGCCGTTAGAGGATTTAGCCGTCTACGTGCAGCTGCCACTTGATGAAAAGCGCAATTACCACACGCTGGCAGGATTACTGATGGACAGCCTGCAACATGTGCCGCAGGAAGGCGAAGAGTTACAGATCGGTGATTATCTGCTGCGAACGTTGCAGGTAGAAAATCACCGTGTGCAGAAAGTGGAGATAGTGCCGATAGCACCGTAATTAACCAGGTCGCCATAAATGGCGACCTGGTTTCAGTCACGGCTGCTTCGCCGGTTGTTGGCGATCCAGCCACTGATTGAGCCGCGACTTCGCTTCGCTTTGCAGTTGCTGACGCACCACGTCATCCACCGGCAACGAGTACTGCAGATTATTCCAGCCGCCGTACATGCGCAGCGGAATAGTTTGCTGGTTCAGCAGCGAGGCTAATTTATCGTCGCCCTGCCAGCCGCGCAGCATCATATTAATGGTGACGTCGAGCTGCTGTTTAACCATATCGACATTGCCTTTGGTTTGCACCGCCAGACGACTATTGCCGCCCTGCAGATCCGGCAAGCTGAAGATGCCTTGCTTGAGACTCACGCGCCCACTCAACTGCTGAATGCCCTGGTCGTCGGGTTGATCGTTGGTGACACGATTACTGACGCGCGCCACCGCACGGCGCACCATCTGCTGCAGATTCAGCTGCGAAAGCTGCAAATTAGTGGCTTCCAGATCCGCACTGCCCTGCCAGTTACGTTTTGCCTCTTCAATGCTCAATCCAGCGCCGCTCACATCGCCTTGCAGTGAAACCGTGCCTTGCAGCGTTTCTGGTAGTTCTAATGCTTTCAGCAGCGGCGCAATGGCGATGTTATCAAGCTCAGGCTGGAATGCCACTTGCGTCACCGGTTTGCGGATATCCACCGAACCGGGAACGGAGAAATGGCCTTCGCCAAATTTGCCTTGTAGCTTACTCAGCGTCATCAAACCTTGCTGATTGCTGGCATCGATCTGCAAGTTGGTCAGCGTCAGGCCGCGCCACACGCTGCTATCGGCGGTGAGATTGAGCGTCAAATCCAGCTGATTCAGCGGCGAGTTGCTGTTATCACGCATTCGCGGTTCAGCAATCACTGGCGTGCTCACCACATTGGCTCGCTGCGGCGCGCTGCTATCCGTCACCGGAGCATTCGCCATCAACGCGTCGATGTCTAAACGGGTGGCGTGTAGCGCCAGATTAAGCTGCTGCGGCAGCGCCAGACGCCCCTCGGCGCTGCCATCCAAGGCGCTGTCATTGGCGGTGAGCTGCATCTTCTGTAGGGAGAAACGCTGATTGTCACCGTTCCATTCGCCCTGCCCGCTCAAGGTGCCTTTGATGCCCTGCGTCGGCAGATTGGCGCCGTCGATGGCGTAATTCAACTCATCCAGCTGTCCGACCAGACGATGTGGGTATTGCGCCACATTCATCTGACCTTTGAGATTGACGCTAACATTGCGCTGATTACGCGAAATCCGGGTAGCCAGATTGATGCTGGCCTGCTTGCTGGCATCCTGATCGAGGTTGAGATTGAGGTCGCGGAAATTATATTCGTCGCCGCCGGGCTGCTGCCAAATCAGCAGGCTGTCGGCAAGACGCAGTTTGCCAATCGTGAATGACCAGCCGTTATCGCTGCTGCTCACTGGCTCGGCATCACCCGGCCCCACTGGCGCGCCGCTCGGCTTTTGTGCGGCGCTGTCTGGCGTAACGCGGATGATGGCGTTTTTCAGCATCACCTGGCTGACGCTAAGCTGATGCGACAACAGCGGCCAGAGATGGACATCCAGGCGCATATTATCGGCGGTGACCATCGGCTGCGTCGCACCCGGCGCGGTCAGACTCATGCGTCCGGCGAGAATGCTAAGCTGCGGCCAGACGTGCCAGCGCAGATCGCCGCCTACCTGAAGCTGATAACCACTGCGCTGTTCTACCTGCTTTACCATGTAGGTGCGAAAGTCGTTGGGATTGACCAGCAACACCAATGCCGTCATGCCCGCTACCACCACCACTAACAGGATGGCCAGCGTAGTTATCACTCTTCTCATCACATCCTCATTGCCGTCATAATTCAAGGTGCAGCTGCGTTGGCTGCGCTCGCTCACCCCGGTCACTTACTGATGTAAGCTCCCGGGGATTTACTCGCTTGCCGCCTTGCTGCACCTCGAATTATTTTGGCAAGCATAAGTTGGCATTAGTCTTTGTCTATGCGGCTGGCATCCGCGCCCTGCTGACCACGATATTTGGCATCTTCGCGACGGTTATACGGTCGCGCAGCCGGGCCCGACAGCGGCTCAAAGCTCAATGCACCAATCAACATGCCTGGACGCAGCGCAAGCGGCAGTTTGCCTGAATTATAGAACTCCAGCACGATACGGCCTTGCCAGCCCGGATCGATACGGTGCGCCGTGACGTGCACCATTAAACCCAGGCGTGCCAGCGAAGAGCGGCCATCCAGCCAGCCGACCAGATCGTCAGGAATGGTGACCGATTCCAGCGTTACCGCCAGCGCCAGCTCGCCAGGATGCAGGAAAAAGGCTTCGCCTTCCGGCAGCACAATCTCGTCGCTCATCACACGGTCCAGCGCGGCACTGACTTCATGCTTTGGACCACTCAAATCAATAAACGCCGCCGTATGACCGCTAAAAGTGCGGAACTGATTGCCGAGGCGCACATCCACCGTGGCGCCGTTGATGCGTTCCACTGGCGGGCGCGGCTCAATCGCCAACTTTCCGTTGTCCAGCCAGGCTTCAATATCGCGATCGCATAATCTCATCGCAGGTACTCCATGAATTAAGTGTAGCGAATGGCTACGACAGCGCGTCACGCCGGGGCGGACGCCATGTCGTCAAAGATACTGATTAATCTTGGCCTTGAGGATATCAATGGCGATACGGTTTTTTCCGCCGCGCGGCACAATGATGTCAGCGTACTGCTTGGAAGGTTCAATAAATTGCAGGAACATCGGACGCACGGTCTTCTGATACTGGCTCATCACCGAATCCATGGAGCGACCGCGCTCATTCACATCGCGCTTCATGCGGCGCATCAAACAGATATCCAGCGGTGTATCGACGAAGATGGAGAAATTCATCTCCTGACGCAAGCGCGCATCGGTTAACAGCAGGATGCCTTCGAGAATGATGACTTTCTTCGATTTGAGATGAATACAGTCGCTGGTGCGGGTGTGCTCAACATAGCTGTAAACCGGCAACTCAATTTCCTGACCAGCTTTAAGCGCGCGCAGGTGCTGCAACAACAGATCATGATCCATCGCACTCGGATGGTCATAGTTGGTTTTGACCCTCTCTTCCATGGTGAGGTGGCTCTGATCTTTATAGTAGGCATCTTCGGGGATCACACCGATATGCTCGTCACCGACCTGGTCACGGATTTCACGATAGAGCGTGCTGGCGATAAGACTTTTTCCGGATGCGGATGCACCTGCGATGCCAACGATCACGCACTGATGAGACTTGTCAGTCATACTTTTTTAAGACCTGATAACTGGAGCCTGCCTAAGCCGAAGCTGCAACGGGCCGAATGAGAGGGTTAGTTGGCGGCAATTATAGGTATTTCACCGGGTTGATGCCAGAGAAATGGGCCAACGGCTTTTCAGAATATCCCCTTTTGCAGCCAGACGCTTAATCGATACACTGTTGATCTGCCAACACTGCAGCCGGCGTTGGCACTCCGAATATAGCCGCAAGGAAAAGTATGAGCTGGAAAACCCTGACCTATTTTGGCGACAGCATGTTGCTGATCCCCACCGCGGTGATCATCGCGCTGGTCTTGCCATGGAAAAGCGACAACCGCCAAACCGTCTGGTATTGGGTGCTGGCGTTTGGTCTGGCTGGCCTGGTGGTGAGCGTCTCGAAAATCCTGTTTCTCGGCTTTGGCATTGGTAGCGCCCGATTCAACTTTACCGGCTTCAGCGGCCACAGCGCGATGTCGGCCACGCTCTGGCCGGTGATGATGTGGCTGATCTCCGGCCGCTGGTCGCCGCGCTGGCGCCTGTTTACCATTGGCATCGGCTATCTGATCCCGTTGATGGTTGGCCTGTCGCGCCTGGTCATCCACGCGCACTCCAAAAGCGAAGTGCTGGCGGGCCTGATGCTTGGCTTTACGCTTAGCACCGCATTCCTGCTGACGCAGCGCCGCACTTCACTAAAGGGCTTTAGCCTGCCGCAGATTGGCGTCGCGCTGCTGGTGCCGCTGTTGCTGCTGAGCCACGGCCGCGTCGCCACCACGCAACAGTTCCTCGAACGCTTCTCTGCCAATCTTGCCGGCTTAGAAAAGCCGTTTACCCGCGCCGATCTTTTTCGCTAATCCCGTTTGGCCCTTTGCGCGCAAAGGGCCAATCAATTCAGTGAATAACGACTAAAGTCGAATTCCCCGCAGACATCTCAAACAGATGTGCTAGCATGCAAAATAGTGATTGATTGGCGCATTTTCCATCGTGAATCAGGTGCGCGCTGCTGGATTCTTGCATGACCCTCGAGATACTAACTTCACAGGAAAGGCCACAGCGAACCTGGCTCAATGCCTTGCTCATTGGCGGGCTCACTTTTCTACTGACGCTATTTTGCCTGGAACTGATTGTTGTCAGTGGCCGTATTTCGCCGCTTTGGTACTCCACCGCGCTGATGACGGTGATCGTGTTTCGCGCCCACTCCAAACACGTTCCCTTGCTGCTGCTTGCCTGCGTACTGGGTACCGCGTTAGCCAATCTGATCATTATTGGCCCCGCGCTCAGCAACATTAAGTTCGCCATCTTAAATATGGTGCAGGCGATTCTGGGCGGCGTGATGCTGCGCGCGCTGCTCGATCGCCGCGCCCCGCTCAATTCGTTACTCGACTGGGTGCGCTTTGCCCTGTGCGCCGGCCTGATTGCGCCGCTGTTAGGTGGCGTCGTGGCATTGTGGATGCTGCATGTGGGCAGCAATGCGTCACTGCCCTTCTTCTCGACGTGGGTGATTTCTGAGGTGATCGGCGTGCTGGCGTTTGGCCCGGTGTTATTGCTGTGGCCAAATAAACCGCTGCGCCAGATTTTGACGCCAGGCCGTCAGTTGGAAACCGGCCTGACGCTGCTTGTCACGCTGCTCGCCAGCTATTTGTCGCTGCGTTTTCTGCCGTGGCCCTTCACTTTTATTGTGGTGATTCTTTTTTGGTGCTCGGTGCGGCTACCCAAGTTCGAAGCGTTTCTGCTGTTCTTCCTCAACGCCAGTTTCATCTCGATTCTGCTGGCCTTTAACTGGGTCAACCTGGCGCAAAACGGCATGCTGCTCGGCCAGGTCAGCACATGGCTGCCATTTCTGTTGGTGCTGCTGCCGAGCCACGTGATGGCGCTGGTGATGGATGCCTTCCAGCGCGAGAAGCATCATATCAGCGAGAGTGAAACCCGCTTCCGTAACGCTATGGAATACTCCGCGATTGGCATGGCGCTGGTTTCGCCGAATGGCGGTTGGCAGCAGGTCAATCATTCGCTGTGCCAGACGCTGGGTTTCCCGGCCGATGAGCTGAAAAAGCTCACCTTCCAGCAAATCACCCATCCCGACGATCTCAACAACGATTTACAGCAGCTGGAGCGATTGGTGGCGGGTGAAATCATGACCTACACCATGGAGAAGCGATATTTCCGCAAGGATGGCGAAATCGTCTGGGCGCGCCTGACGGTATCGATGGTGCGCGACGCCGCGCAACAGCCGCACTACTTCATCGCGCAGATTATCGATATCTCCGAATTGAAGCAGAGTGAGCAGATTAATCGACGCTTGATGGAGCGCATCACGCTGGCCAATGAAGCTGGCGGCATTGGCGTCTGGGAGTGGAATCTGCTGACCGGCGAGATGTTGTGGGACAAGCGCATGTATGAGCTATTTGGCTTAAGTCCGCACCAGACGCCCACCTACGATCTGTGGGTGCATCTGCTTGATCCGGCCGAGCGGGAAACCGCCACGCTTGCGGTGCAGCAGGCCATCGAACGCCGCAGCGCTTTCCAGCTGGAATACCGGATTAATCTACCGGAAGGCCCGCGCTACGTGCGCTCTGAGGCCAACCGCATTCTGAGTCAGGATGGGCAGATTGAACGTATGCTCGGCATCTGTCAGGACATCACGCCGCTGCGCGCGCTGAATGAAGCGCTGTTCCAGGAAAAAGAGCGCATGGCGATCACCCTCGATTCCATCGGTGAAGCGGTGATCAGTACCGATGATGAAATGCGCGTCACCTTTATGAATCCGGTGGCCGAAACGCTGAGCGGCTGGCCACAGGAAAAAGCCGCAGGCGTACCCATTACCGAACTGCTTAACATCACGCGCGGCGCGAGCGGCCCGCGCGTCGATAATTTGCTGTTGTGCCAGCTGCCGGACGAAAAAATCTCTCCCGAACTCGATGAAGAGCTGGTGCTGCATACACCAGACGGCACGCGCGTGGAGATCCACTACAGCATCACGCCGCTGAAAACCCTGACCGGCGCCAGCATCGGCGCGGTGATGGTTATTCAGGACGTCAGTGAATCGCGCAAGGTGATGAAGCGCCTGAGCTACAGCGCTTCACACGATATGCTGACGCGCCTGCCAAATCGCCACAGCTTCGAGCAGCGTTTGAAGCAGTTGGTGAACGATGCGGCGGCCAACCACACCCATCACGTCTTGGTATTTATCGATCTGGATAAATTCAAGGCGGTGAACGATACCGCCGGGCATGCCGCCGGTGATGCGCTGCTGCGCGAACTGGCAGAGCTGATGCCGCATCATCTGCGCAGCAGCGATATGCTGGCGCGTTTGGGCGGCGACGAATTTGGCGTGCTAATGCCGAATTGCGAAGTGGATCAGGTGCGCGACGTGGTGCAGCGTATCGTCACCGCCGTGAGCGAATATCGCTTTATGTGGCAGGAGCAGACTTATCATGTCGGCGCAAGTGCCGGCATCACGCAAATTGATCAACGCAACTGCATCAGCAATGTGGTGATGTCACAGGCCGATGTCGCCTGTTACAGCGCAAAACACGCGGGCCGTGGTCAGTATCACGTTTATCAGGAAGTGCAGATGTAATCTGCCACGTCTGCCCATTGCCAGCCCGCGCTGGCTGCGCTAAAGTCGCCCCCTTTTTTCCGGCATGGGGGATAAATATGTTTATCGGATTCGATTTCGGCACAGCAAACTGCTCAATTGCGGTCAGCGATAATGGCACGCCGCGCCTGCTGACACTGGAGAATGGTCAGCGCCTGCTTCCCTCCATGATTTGCGCGCCAACGCGTGAAGCGATCAGCGAATGGCTGCATCGCCATCATCAGGTGCCAACGCCCGACAGCGAAGGCACCGCTTTATTGCAGCGTGCGCTGCGCTATAACCGCGAAGAAGATATCGACGTCACGCCGGGCAGCGTGCAGTTCGGTTTGACCGCGCTGCAGCAATATATGGTCGATCCCGAAGAAGTATGGTTCGTGAAGTCACCGAAATCCTTCCTCGGCGCTAACGGCCTGAAGCCACAGCAGATCGCCTTCTTTGAAGATTTGGTGTGCGCGATGATGCTGCACATTCGTCAGCAAGGCGAAACCCAGCTCGATCGCCCGATTGAGCAAGCGGTGATTGGCCGCCCGATTAACTTCCAGGGTTTAGGCGGCGAAGAGGCTAACCAGCAGGCGCAGGGCATTCTGCTGCGTGCGGCACAGCGCGCCGGTTTTCGTGATGTGGAGTTCCAGTTTGAGCCGGTGGCGGCGGGCCTCGATTTCGAAGCCACGCTGCAGAAAGAGACGCGCGTATTAGTCGTCGATATCGGCGGCGGCACCACCGACTGCTCGATGCTGCTGATGGGGCCGGAATGGCGTCATAAAACCGATCGCCGTGAAAGTTTACTTGGCCACAGCGGATGCCGCGTGGGCGGAAACGATCTCGACATTATGCTGGCGTTTAAAACCCTGATGCCGCTGCTGGGGCTCGGTGGCAATACGCAAAAAGGCACCGCGCTGCCCGCGCTGCCGTGGTGGAATGCGGTGGCGATCAACGACGTTCCGGCACAAAGCGACTTCTATTCCGCGGCCAGCGGCAAACTGCTGCGCGATTTGATTCGCGATGCTGAACACAGCGACAAAGTGGCGCACCTGCTGAAAGTGTGGCAGCAGAAGCTGAGCTATCGTCTGGTGCGTGCGGCGGAAGAGAGCAAGATTGCGCTGTCGGAGGTGAAAGAGACCGATGCCTCGCTGGCGTTTATCGCCGCGAAATTGCAGGCGCAAATTAGTGCTGCGCAGCTGGAAGAAGCGATTAATCAACCGCTGGAACGCATTCTGGAGCAAGTGCATCTGGCGCTCGCCACCTGCGAAACCAAGCCGGAAGTGATTTATCTCACCGGCGGTAGCGCACGTTCTCCGGTGTTGCGTGCGGCGTTACAGCAGGCGCTGCCCGATACGCCTATCGCCAGCGGCGATGACTTCGCCTCGGTGACCGCCGGCCTCGCCCGCTGGGCCGAAGTGATGTTCAGATAATTCCCTCACCCTGCCCTCTCCCTGTACAGTCCGGGGACATTGTGAACACTTGTTCGGGGACATGGTAGACACTTACAACTAAGGCATAAGAACCCGTTTATGGAGTCGCTTATGTCCTGGGATGCGAGAGATACCATGTCATTACGTAAAGAGTTTGTTCTGTTCGCCTCGCAAGACGGGGCGAACATCCGCGCACTCTGCCGTCACTACGGCATTTCTTCCGCCACTGCCTACAAGTGGCTTCGCCGCTGGGCTGAAGAGGGAGAATCCGGTCTTGAGGACCGCCCCTGCATACCCCATCACTCTCCCAACCGCTCGTCTGACGACATCACTGACCTGCTTCGTATGGCGCATGAACTTCATCAGCACTGGGGCGCGCGCAAGATAAAGCGCTGGCTCGAAGACCGCGGACACCGCATGCCCGCCTTCAGCACCGTCCACAGCCTGATGGCCCGCCACGACCTGCTGCCGGGCTCAGCTCCGGGTGTCCCGGCCACGGGCCGGTTTGAACATGCGGCCCCGAACCAGCTCTGGCAGATGGATTTCAAGGGGCATTTTCCCTTTGGCGGCGGCCGCTGCCACCCGCTTACCCTCCTTGACGATCACTCCCGCTTCTCGCTTTGCCTCGTACACTGCGCTGATGAGCGGCGTGAGACGGTGCAGAAGCAGCTGGTCAGAGTCTTTGAACGTTACGGCCTGCCGGACCGGATGACGATGGATAACGGTTCACCGTGGGGCGACACTACCGGGACCTGGACGGCCGTCGAGCTGTGGCTTATGCGACAGGGTATCCGGGTGGGGCACTCCCGGCCTTATCATCCGCAGACGCAGGGCAAGCTGGAGCGCTTTCACCGCAGCCTGAAGGCTGAAGTGCTGCAGGGGAAGTGGTTCGCGGACGACGGTGAGCTGCAGCGCGCCTTCGATCACTGGCGGACGGTTTATAACCTTGAACGCCCGCATGAGGCGCTGGATATGGCGGTGCCGGCGTCGCGCTATCAGCCATCGGCTCGGCAGTACAGCGCCAGCGTAACGTCAGCGGAATACGACGAGGGCGTGATGGTCAGGAAGGTAGATATCAGTGGGAAGCTGACTATAAAAGGCCTGAGTCTGAAGGCAGGCAAGGCGTTCAGGGGAGAGCACGTTGGCCTGAAGGAGATGCAGGAAGACGGGTGCTACGAGGTATGGTGGTACAGCACAAAAGTGGGGGTGATCGACCTGAAGAAAAAGTCGATCACCATGGGTAAAGGATGTTAAAAAGTGTTCACCATGTCCCCGAACACCTGTCTACCATGTCCCCGGACTGTACATCCCAAAGGGAGAGGGCAAAGTCACACATTCTGCCAGATTAGAAATTCACGTTCGCACTGATCCCACCCACAAACGCATCTTTCACTTCACTTACCGCCCCCGGCGCCACCACATATTGCAGGTTCGGACGCAATTGCAGCCATTTGGTCAGCTGCGCGTTGTAGTAGATCTCATAGTTGTACTCTGAGCCATCCTGAATCGGCAGGTAGGTTGGGCTATTGAAGTCGGTCTCACCGTTCGCGTTGTTCTGCTCTCGCTGCGAACGCGTGTAGGCGCTGTTAACGTGAATACGTGCCGCACCCACACCAATCTCATCCTGCGGACGCGCATCAAACGGCCCTTTCCAGGTGAAGCTCACCGACTGATAATTATCCGTTTTCGAGGTTTTGTGGTCGTTCATCACCGCTTGAACGGTGACGCCCAAACCACGGCTGGCATCGCCGCCCTGCGCGGTCAGTTGCTGTTGCAACAGCACGTAGCCACCGTATGCGTGATCCTGGCTTTGATAAGCCCCATCGCGCCAGCTGCCGTAGTTGTCGCCGTTAGCCGAAGAGTAGTAATAGCCGATACGGTAATTACCCGGCAGCTTGTCGGCACCTAACGTTGGTTTCCAACCCAACTCTACCGGCACCAGATTGCCTTCGGAGTTGCTGGTATCAAGACGGAATCCGTCGCCGCGATCGTAGTTGGCGCGGTTCTGGTTATAGAAGCCCACCTGGAAGAACACTTCAGGTGTGATATTCACCTTCACGCGGCCGCCCCATTGGGACACCGGCCAGTTGAACCAGCGATCGCCACGCCAGTTACCGGCCTGGCCGCTACCGAACGCCAGGTTCTGGAACTTACTGTCAAAGTTATCGAAATCTTCACCGACGGTAACGCGACCGGCTTTCAGGTTCACGGTGTTATCGAACAGACCTTTGCTTAACCAGAACTGGGTTAAACGCCAGGTTTGGCCGCGTCCGTATACTTCCTGAGTGGAGGACAACATGCCGGTGCGACGATCGGCGACCTGATCGGAAATGTTCTGACCATTACGATCGGTAATCGTCATCTGGAATTGCGCATCCTGCCAGTTGAGCAGTTTTTCCAGGTCGAAGTTAGCGCCAAACGCCCACTGATCGCTGTAGCGCATTGAGGTGTTGGTATCGGCGCCGCCCGCCAGATTGGAGCCGCTTTCCATGGTGTAGTTAACGTCGAATTTTATGCCGTCATTTTCCAGCTGCGTTCGGTAACCGCCCCAATCACCAAACATATAGGGAGAGTCGTAACTGAAAGCATCAGCGGCCAGCGCAGATGCACTCAGCATCGCAAACATCAGAGTTCCCGCTGCCAGGCGGGGTAAATGCTGCACTGCTTCTTTTCTGTTCATGATGGTTATTCTTATATGAAGTTACTGGAATGGATCGAACAGAGGATAGTGCTGAGGATTTGTCAGTTTTTGCAAATATGTGCGCAGTTTACCGCAGGATGATAGTGCGTTAGCGCAATTGTGACGTCTGTCGATGATTGAAAATCTTTTGTGGGAAATGGCATTTTTTGTGAGGCAGAGCTAGAAAATAGCGGGACGCCGCAGCGTCCCTGAAAACCTTACAGTTTGCTGGCGCTCGCCAGCTCTTCGATCTCTTGCTTGCTGAGTTCGAGCTGGGTGGCTTTCACCAACTCATCCAACTGCTCCAGCGACGTGGCGCTGACAATCGGGGCGGTAATGCTCGGACGGGCAATCTGCCACGCCAGCGCCACCTGCGTTGCCGACACATCGTGCGAGGCGGCGACATCTTCCAGCGCTTCAACAATGCGCTTACCGCGTTCATTCAGGTACTTGTCGACGATGCCCTGCCCGCGCTGACTTTTGCTGGCATCCTCTGGCTTTTTGTACTTACCGCTGAGGAAGCCGCTGGCCAGCGAATAGTAGTTAATCACGCCGAGGCCATTTTTCACCGCAACCTGCTCCAGACCGCTTTCATACTCCTGGCGATCGTAGAGATTGTATTCCGGCTGCAGGGTTTCATAGCGCGCCAGGCCATGTTGCTTGCTCACGTCCAGCGCTTCCTGCAGACGTTTAGCGTTATAGTTAGACGCGCCAATGGCACGCACTTTGCCCTCTTTGATCAGCGAATCGAAGGCTTTCAGCGTGTCCAGCAGCGGCGTCGCGTCATCATCGCGGTGCGCCTGATAAAGATCGATGACGTCGGTTTGCAGGCGGCGCAGCGAATCTTCTACCGCCTGACGAATGTAAGCCGGCTTGAGGCCGGTTTTCTCCGGCGACAGCTCCATGCCGACTTTGGTGGCCAGCACGATGCTGTCGCGCTTGCCGCTTTTCTTCAGCCATTTACCGATGATGGTTTCCGATTCGCCACCTTCATTACCCGGCGCCCAGCGCGAATAAACGTCGGCGGTATCGATGAAGAACAAGCCCTTCTCCACCAGCGCATCAAGCAGGGAAAATGAGGTTTTCTCATCCACCGTCCAGCCAAACACATTGCCGCCAAAAGTGAGACGGGGAACTTCAATACCGCTGTCGCCGAGCTGGCGGAGTTTCTGTTGACTCATTTTGTTCTCCTTATTCAAACGAGACAGGTCTGTATTGAGCTTAGCAAAGGAAATTGCCGCGCTTATGCCTATTGCTGGCAGAATATTTACAGAATATGAATACTTACCTTCAATGGGGCGATATTCTTATTTCCTTCAATTTTTGCCCGGTCCGGGCGACTACAATCATTCGTTTGCGAAATGGCTATTTTTATATTTCGCATTGGGGAAAACGAAAAATGCTGGAGAGCACACGCCTTGATGAACCGTCGAATTAAAACAAGCTTACTGGCCGTAGCCGTGATTGCCGTACTGGCGGGCGGATATTATTGGTGGCAGCATCCAGCGGAACCGAATAAACAGCCGCAGGCCGAAGGTCAGCAGCAGCGTGGTCGCGGCGCAGGTGGCAAACGCCCCTTAGCGCCAGTGCAAGCCGCCGCTGCCACCACCCAAAGCGTGCCGTATTTCCTCAGTGGCCTTGGTACCGTGACCGCCGCCAACACCGTTACGGTGCGCAGCCGCGTTGACGGCCAATTGATGGCGCTGCACTTCCAGGAAGGAGAGCAAGTGGCCGCTGGCGCGCTGCTGGCGGAAATCGACCCACGCCCTTATCAGGTGGCATTAACTCAGGCGCAGGGCCAACTGGCAAAAGACCAGGCTACGCTTGCCAACGCGCGCCGCGATCTCAGTCGCTATGAAAAACTGGCGAAAACCTCGCTGGTATCGCAGCAGGAACTCGATACGCAACGTTCGCTGGTGAGCGAAACGCTCGGCACCCTTAAAGCTGATGAAGGCAACGTCGCCAGCGCCCAGCTCAATCTCACCTACAGCCGCATCACTGCGCCGATTGGTGGACGCGTCGGCTTGAAGCAGGTGGATGTCGGCAACTACATCACCTCCGGCGATACCACCGGATTGGTGGTGATCACCGAAACGCACCCCATTGACGTGGTGTTCAGCGTCGCCGAGAACAACATCAGCCAAATCCTCAAAGCGCAGAAAAGCGGACAGCCGCTGATTGTCGAAGCCTGGGATCGCAGCAACAAAACGCTGCTGACCAGCGGCACGCTGTTGAGCCTCGATAACCAGATTGATGCCACCACCGGCACCATCAAACTCAAAGCACGCTTCAGCAACGAAGATGACACGCTGTTCCCGAATCAGTTTGTCAATGCGCGTCTGAAAGTGGACACCTTGCAGGATGCGGTGGTGATCCCCACCGCCGCGTTGCAGATGAGCAACGACGGTCACTTTGTCTGGGTGGTCAACAGCGACAACAAAGTGAGCAAAAAACGCGTCACCGCCGGTTTGCAGGATAGCCAGAAAGTGGTGATCAGTGCGGGCCTCGAAGCAGGCGAACGCGTGGTGACCGACGGGCTCGATCGCCTGACGGAAGGTGCCACCGTTGAAGTGGTGGCACCGCAAAGCGCCGCGACCCACAGCACGCGCGCTGCGCAGCCCGCACGCGGAGAGCGTCAATAATGCAGGTGATGCCTCCTGACAGCAGCGGTGGACCTTCGCGCCTGTTTATTCTGCGCCCGGTCGCCACCACGCTACTGATGATCGCCATTCTGTTAGCCGGCGTGCTCGGCTACCGTTTTCTGCCGGTCTCCGCGTTACCTGAAGTCGATTATCCGACCATTCAGGTGGTTACGCTCTATCCCGGCGCTTCTCCCGATGTGGTGACCTCTTCCATTACCGCGCCGCTGGAACGCCAGTTTGGCCAGATGTCTGGCCTGAAGCAGATGGCGTCGCAGAGTTCGGGCGGCGCGTCGGTAGTGACATTGCAGTTTCAGCTGACGCTGCCACTGGATGTTGCCGAGCAGGAAGTGCAGGCAGCGATCAACTCCGCCACCAATCTGCTGCCGAGCGATCTGCCAAATCCACCGGTCTACAGCAAAGTAAATCAGGCCGACCCGCCGATCATGACGCTCGCCGTCACCACCACCAGTATGCCGCTCACGCAGGTGCAGGATATGGTGGAAACGCGCGTGGCGCAGAAGATTTCTCAGGTTTCGGGCGTGGGTTTAGTCACGCTGTCGGGCGGGCAACGTCCTGCGGTGCGCGTGAAGATGAACACCCAGGCGCTGGCCGCGCTCGGCCTGACCAGCGAATCGGTGCGCACCGCCATTACTAACGCTAACGTCAATTCGGCGAAAGGCAGCCTCGACGGCCCAACGCGCTCAATTACGCTGTCCGCTAACGATCAGATGACCTCGGCGGAAGATTATCGCAAGCTGATCATCAGCTATAACAACGGCGCGCCGGTGCGACTGGGCGATGTGGCGACCATCGAACAAGGTGCCGAAAACAGCTGGCTGGGCGCCTGGGCGAACCGTCAGCAGGCGATTGTGCTGAACGTGCAGCGCCAGCCCGGCGCTAACATCATCGCCACCGCCGATAATATTCGCGCCATGCTGCCCGGATTAACCGCCACGCTGCCGAAATCGGTGGAGGTGAAACTGCTTACCGACCGCACCACCAACATCCGCGCTTCGGTCAGCGATACCCAGCACGAACTGATGCTGGCGATGGGTTTGGTGGTGATGATCATCTACCTGTTCCTGCGTAACGTTCCGGCGACCCTCATTCCCGCCGTCGCCGTGCCGCTGTCGCTGGTCGGCACCTTTGCCGCGATGTATTTCCTGGGCTTCTCGATCAACAACCTGACGCTGATGGCGCTGACCATTGCCACCGGTTTTGTGGTTGATGACGCCATCGTGGTGATCGAGAACATCTCGCGCTATATCGAAAAAGGCGAAAAGCCGCTGACGGCGGCGCTGAAAGGCGCGGGCGAGATTGGCTTCACCATTATCTCCCTCACCTTCTCACTGATTGCGGTGCTCATTCCGCTGCTGTTTATGGGCGATGTGATTGGCCGCCTGTTCCGCGAATTCGCCGTGACGCTGGCGGTGGCGATTTTGATCTCCGCCGTGGTGTCGCTGACGCTGACGCCGATGATGTGCGCCCGCATGTTAAGCGCTGAATCGCTGCGCAAGCAGAACCGCTTCTCGCGGGCCAGCGAAGCGATGTTTGACCGCATTATTGCCCGTTACGGACGCGGCTTAACGCGCGTGCTGCTGCATCCGTGGATCACCTTGTCGGTAGCGCTCGGCACCTTGCTGATCACCGTGTTGCTGTGGATCATGATCCCCAAAGGCTTCTTCCCGCAGCAGGATAACAGCATTATTCAGGGCACCTTGCAGGCGCCGCAGTCGGTCTCTTACGCCAACATGGCAGAGCGCACGCGCGATGTCGCCTCGATCATCATGAAAGATCCGGCGGTGCAGAGCATGACCTCGTTTGTCGGCGTCGATGGCACCAACGCCGCGCTCAACAGCGCGCGCCTGCAAATCAACCTGAAGCCGCTGGATGAGCGTGACGATCGCATTCCGGCCGTGCAGCAGCGTCTGCAACAGGCGTTAGCCAAAGTGCCCGGCATTTCCCTATGGCTGCAGCCGGTGCAGGATTTGACCATTGATACCCAGGCGAGTCGCACGCCGTACCAGTTCACGCTGCAATCGGGTTCGCTGGAGTCGCTGAGTTTGTGGGTGCCGAAACTGCTGGCGCAACTTAACACGCTGCCGCAACTGCGCGACGTCAGCAGCGACTGGCAGGATCAAGGTCTGGAAGCTTTTGTAAGAGTCGATCGTGACAGCGCCAGCCGCCTCGGCATCAGCATGGCCGACGTGGATAACGCGCTGTATAACGCCTTTGGCCAGCGCCTGATCTCCACCATTTACACCCAGGCTAATCAGTATCGCGTGGTGCTGGAGCAGAACAGCGACGCCACGCCAGGACTGGCGAGCCTCGACGGCATTCGCCTGACCAGCAGCGACGGCGGCAGCGTGCCGCTTAGCGCCATCGCGCAGATTGAGCAGCGCCACGCCGCGCTCAGCATCAACCATCTCGACCAGTTCCCGTCGGCGACCTTCTCGTTTGATGTCGCGGAAGGGTATTCGTTGGGCGATGCGGTGAAAGCGGTGAGCGCAGCGGAAGATCAGGTAGGCATGCCCGCCGAAATGATGACGCAGTTCCAGGGCAGCACGCTGGCCTTTGAAGCGGCGCTGTCCAGCACCGTGTGGCTGATCGTGGCGGCGGTGGTGGCGATGTATATCGTGCTCGGCGTGCTGTATGAGAGCTTTATCCATCCCATCACTATTCTCTCGACGCTGCCCACCGCCGGTGTCGGCGCGCTGCTGGCGCTGATGCTGAGCGGTAATGAGCTGGATATCATCGCCATTATCGGCATTATTTTGCTGATCGGTATCGTGAAGAAAAACGCCATCATGATGATCGACTTCGCGCTGGCAGCGGAACGTGAGCAAGGCATGCCGCCGCGCGAGGCGATTTATCAGGCGTGCTTGCTGCGTTTCCGCCCGATTCTGATGACCACATTGGCGGCGCTGCTCGGTGCACTGCCGCTGATGCTGAGCACCGGCGTTGGCGCGGAGTTGCGTCGTCCGCTGGGCATCGCCATGGTGGGCGGTTTGGTGGTGAGCCAGGTGCTGACGCTGTTCACCACGCCGGTGATCTATCTGCTGTTTGATCGCCTGTCGCACGCTACGCGCCGTCGCTTTAAGCGCCCGGAGGCGCAGTCGTGAAGTTTTTCGCGCTGTTTATCCATCGTCCGGTCGCCACCACCTTGCTGACGCTGGCGATTGCGCTGGCCGGTATTCTCGGCTTCCGTCTGCTGCCGGTGGCGCCGCTGCCACAGCTGGATTTCCCGGTGATTTTGATTTCGGCTTCGCTGCCCGGTGCGTCGCCGGAAACCATGGCGGCATCGGTGGCAACGCCGCTGGAGCGCTCGCTGGGGCGCATCGCGGGCGTCAGCGAAATGACCTCCACCAGCTCGCTAGGCAGCACGCGCATCATTCTGGTGTTCGATTTTGATCGCGACATCAACGGTGCGGCGCGCGATGTGCAGGCGGCGATCAACGCCGCGCAAAGCCTGCTGCCAACCGGCATGCCGAGCCGTCCCAGCTATCGCAAAGCCAACCCTTCCGATGCGCCGATCATGATCCTGACGCTGACCTCGGACATTTATAATCCCGGTCAGCTGTATGATTACGCCTCAACGCAACTGGCGCAGAAACTGTCGCAGATTGAGGGCGTGGGCGATGTGACGGTCGGCGGCAGTTCGCTGCCGGCGGTGCGCGTTGAACTCAATCCGCAGGCGCTGTTCAACCAGGGCGTATCACTGGATGCGGTGCGCACCGCCATCAGCAACGCCAACCAGCGCCGTCCGCAGGGCGCGATTGACGATGTGCAGCAGCGCTGGCAGTTACGTACCAACGGAGAATTGCAAACCGCCAGCGAATATCAGCCGCTGGTGGTGCATTACAACAACGGTGCGGCGGTGCGCCTCAGCGATGTCGCTAACGTGCAGGATTCGGTGCAGGATGTGCGCAACGCCGGGATGACCAACGGTAAAGCGGCGGTGCTGCTGGTGGTGCGTAAATCGCCGGAAGCCAACATCATCGATACCGTCGACCGCATTCGTGGCGAATTGCCGGAACTGCATGACGTGATCCCCGCCGCCATCGATCTGCAAATTGCGCAGGACCGTTCGCCAACGATTCGCGCCTCGCTGCATGAAGTGGAGCAGTCGCTGATCATCGCCGTCGCGCTGGTGATTCTGGTGGTGTTTGCCTTCCTGCGTGACTGGCGCGCCACGCTGATCCCCGCCGCTGCGGTGCCAGTTTCATTGATTGGCACCTTCGCCGCCATGTATCTGTGTGGCTTCAGCCTGAATAACCTGTCGCTGATGGCGTTGACCATCGCCACCGGTTTTGTTGTCGATGACGCCATTGTGGTGCTGGAGAACATTGCGCGCCACGTCGAAGCGGGCATGAAACCGCTGCAGGCGGCGCTGACCGGCGTGCGCGAGGTCGGTTTTACCGTGCTGTCGATGAGCCTGTCGCTGATTGCCGTGTTTCTGCCGCTGCTGATGATTGGCGGCATTATTGGTCGCTTCTTCTCGGAGTTCGCCATTACGCTGTCGGTGGCGATTCTGATCTCGCTGTTTATCTCGGTCACGCTGACGCCGATGATGTGCGCCTATCTGCTGAAGCCGCAGGTCAAGCGCAGCCAGCCGCGTCTCCGCGGTTTTGGCAAGCTGCTGATGAAGGTGCAAAACGGCTACGCGCGCTCATTGGGTTGGGTGCTGAATCACGCCATTTGGGTGCTGATGTTGCTGCTCGGCACCGTGGCGCTCACCGTTTGGCTGTTCATCTCGATCCCGAAAACCTTTATGCCGGAACAGGATACCGGCCGCTTACAAGGATTTATCTCGGCGGATCAGAGCATTTCGTTCCAGGCGATGCGCGGCAAGCTGCAGGATTTCATGAACATCATCAAAGCCGATCCGGCAGTGGATAACGTCACCGGCTTTACTGGCGGTTCACGTACCAACAGTGGCTCGATGTTCGTCTCGCTCAAGCCGCTCTCCGAGCGCAGCGAAAGCGCGCAGGAAGTGATTGCCCGGCTGCGTATCAAGCTGGCGAAAGAGCCCGGTGCCAATCTCTATCTCAACGCGGTGCAGGACATTCGCATTGGCGGACGTGAGTCCAACGCCAGCTATCAGTACAGTTTGCTGTCGGATAACCTGAATGATTTGCGCGAATGGGAGCCGAAAATCCGTCAGGCGTTCGCCGCCCTGCCCGAGCTGGCGGACGTCAACTCGGATCAGCAGGACAACGGCAGCGAAATGAATCTGACTTACAACCGTGAAAGCATGGCGCGGCTCGGCATTGATGTCTCTGCCGCTAATGCCCTGCTGAATAACGCCTTTGGTCAGCGCCAGATCTCCACCATTTATCAACCGCTCAACCAGTACAAAGTGGTGATGGAAGTTGATCCGCGCTACACCCAGGACATCAGTTCACTCGATCAGATGTTTGTGATTAACAGCGACGGCAAAGCGATTCCGCTGAGCTGGTTTGCCAAGTGGCAACCGGCCAACGCGCCGCTGTCGGTGAACCACGAAGGCTTGTCGGCGGCGTCCACCGTTTCCTTCAACCTGCCGGAAGGCGTATCGCTGTCGCAGGCGTCTGAAGCTATTGACCGCACCATCACCGCGCTTGGCGTGCCCTCCAGCGTGCGCGGCAGCTTTGCCGGCACCGCGCAGGTGTTCCAGCAGTCGCAATCCAATCAGCTCTACCTGATGCTGGCGGCGATTGCGGCGGTGTATATCGTGCTGGGCATTCTGTATGAGAGCTACGTGCATCCGCTGACCATTCTCTCCACGCTGCCGTCGGCGGGCGTCGGCGCGCTGCTGGCGCTGGAGCTGTTCAACACGCCGTTCAGCCTGATTGCGCTGATCGGCATTCTGCTGCTGATCGGTATCGTGAAGAAGAACGCCATCATGATGGTCGACTTTGCGCTGGATGCCGAGCGCAACGGCAATCTGTCGCCGCGCGACGCGATTTTCCAGGCGTGCCAGCTGCGTTTCCGCCCGATTCTGATGACCACGCTCGCCGCACTGTTTGGCGCACTGCCGCTGGTGCTGACCAGCGGTGACGGCGCGGAGCTGCGTCAGCCGCTCGGCATCACCATCGCCGGGGGTTTAGTGATGAGCCAGCTGCTGACGCTCTACACCACGCCGGTGGTCTATTTGATGATGGATAAGCTGCGGCGGCGTAAGAAAAAGGTTCAGTTAACCGCTGAATGACCTGCTACATACGCTTGCTATGTAGCATGAAGAGCGTAAACTTTAACCCGTTCATTACTGTGGAGGTTTATATGTCACAAGGTACCGTGTTCACCAGCAACAGGACACAAAACGTTCGCATTCCAGCAGACGTTCGTTTTCCTGATGATGTAAAAAACGTCACCGTCAGAGCGATTGGCAAGGAGCGCATCCTCACGCCCATAGAGAACGCCTGGGACAGTTTTTTCCTCGACGGTCCGACGGTGAGCGATGATTTTATGGATGAGCGTGCTTCGCAGGAACAATCTGAGCGGGAAGCGTTTTAATGCATCGCTACATGCTGGATACCAATATTGTTATCTACGTCATCAAGCGGCGGCCGATTGAAGTGCTCGAACGTTTCAACGCCAATGTCGGCCGGATGGTTATCTCGACGATCACCCTGGCGGAGCTGTTTCACGGCTCAGAAAAGAGCGCCTTTCCTGAGCGGAACCTACGTACCGTTGAAGATTTTGTCTCACGCCTTGATGTGCTGAATTACGATGCCAAAGCCGCTTTCCACTATGGCGCTATCCGCGCAGAGCTTGAGAAAAATGGCACGCCGATCGGCCTGAACGATCTTCACATCGCCGCTCATGCACGCAGTGCCGCCCTGACGTTGGTATCGAATAATTTGCGTGAATTTTCACGCGTGAATGGGCTGATCTGCGAAAACTGGATCTGACATAACGGGTACCTGCATGTCACCTCAAAACGCCACCGTGCGCTGGCAGCTGTGGATCGTCGCGTTTGGCTTCTTTATGCAGGCGCTGGATACCACCATCGTCAATACCGCGATCCCGTCGATGGCGCGCGATCTCAACGTCAGCCCGCTGAATATGCACTCGGTGATCGTCTCTTATGTGCTGACCGTGGCGATTACGTTGCCGATCAGCGGCTGGCTGGCGGACCGTTTTGGCGTGCGCAATATCTTCTTCTGCGCGATTGTGCTGTTCAGCATCGGCTCGCTGCTGTGCGCCTTCTCCGCCACGCTCGATGAGCTGATTATGGCGCGCGTGGTGCAAGGAATTGGTGGCGCGATGATGGTGCCGGTTGGCCGCTTAACGGTGATGAAAATTGTGCCGCGCGAGCAATATATGTCGGCGATGACCTTCGTCACCACGCCGGGACAAATTGGTCCGCTGCTTGGCCCGGCGCTGGGCGGGATTCTGGTGCAGTACGCCAGCTGGCACTGGATTTTCCTGATCAACATTCCGGTTGGCATCATTGGTGCGATTGCCACGCTGACGCTGATGCCGAATTACACCATGCAGACGCGGCGCTTCGATTTCCTCGGTTTTGTGCTGCTGGCCGTCGGCATGGCGACCTTAACGATGGCGCTGGATGGTCAGCGCAGCGCCGGCGGATCGCCGCTGTTGCTCGGCTTACTGATTCTGGTTGGGGTGTTTTCGCTGTTGTTCTACCTGATGCACGGCCGCAACAACGATAACGCACTGTTCAGCCTGAAACTGTTTGATAACCGCATCTATTCAATTGGCCTGATCGGCAGTTTTACCGGCCGCATCGGTAGCGGCATGCTGCCGTTTATGACGCCCATTTTCCTGCAGGTCGGCCTCGGCTACAGCCCATTCCACGCCGGATTGATGATGATTCCAATGGTGCTCGGCAATATGGGGACTAAGCGCGTGGTGGTGCGCATCGTCAACCTGTTCGGCTATCGCAATGCGCTGGTCGGCGCGACCCTGGCGCTGGCGCTGGTGGTGCTGCTGTTCCCGCTGGTGGCGCTGCTGGGATGGATTTGGCTGCTGCCGGTGGTGTTACTGCTGCAGGGCATGGTCAACGCCATCCGCTTCTCTTCGATGAATACCCTGACGCTAAAGGAACTGCCGGACGATCTGGCTTCCAGCGGCAACTCGTTGTTATCGATGATCATGCAGCTGTCGATGAGTATTGGCGTCACCGTGGCCGGTTTGCTGTTGGGCTCATTTGGCCACGGCGTGGTAGCCGACAGCGCGGCGGCGCATCAAACCTTCATTTACACCTATCTGTGCATGGCGCTGGTGATTGCGCTGCCGGCGCTGGTGTTCTGGCGCGTACCGAAGGATGTCAGTAAAAACGTTGACCTTAGAGGCAGGAGCAAAGGATGAAGCGGCCGGTAAAATGGGGCATTGGCGCCAAGCTGTTTGCGGCGATTTTTTCCACTTGCATGCTGGTGATCATCACCATGCATTGGGGCGTGCGGCTCAGCTTTGAGCACGGCTTTGTGGATTACATCAAAAAAGGCAACGAGCAGCGCTTAACCCTGCTGAGCGATGCGCTGGCCGATCAGTATGAACAGCACGGTAGCTGGGATTTTCTGCGCAGCAATGACAAGCTGATTTTTTCTATTTTGCGCTCGCTGGAGCAGAATCCGGGCAGCGTGAATCAGTTACCGCCGCACGGCTGGCGCACGCAGTTCTGGATTATCGATCAGCAATACAAAGTGCTGTCAGGGCCGCGCCAGCCGGTGCCGCCGGAAGGTACCCGGCGCAATATCACCACCAGCAACGGCAAAATTGTTGGCTGGGTGATTGCCTCACCGGCAGAACGTCTGACGCGCAGCACCGACATCAACTTTGATCAGCAGCAGCGACGCACCAGCTGGATGATTGTGGCGCTGACCGGGTTACTCGCCGCGCTGGTCACCTGGCTGCTGGCGCGCGGTTTACTGGCACCGGTAAAACGGCTGGTGGATGGCACGCACCATTTGGCGGCGGGCAATTTCGCTACCCGCGTGGAAGTCGGCAGCAGCGATGAACTCGGCCAACTGGGCCGCGACTTCAACCAGCTTGCCAGCTCGCTGGAAAAGAACGAAAGCAACCGCCGCGCCTTTATGGCCGACATCTCCCATGAACTGCGCACGCCGCTGGCGATTCTGCGCGGTGAGCTGGAAGCGATGCAGGATGGCGTGCGCAAGCTGACGCCGGAAGCCATCAGTTCATTGCAAAGTGAAGTGGTGGTGCTGACGAAACTGGTGGAGGATCTGCATCAGCTGTCATTATCTGACGCAGGCGCCCTCGCCTATCGCAAGCAGCCGGTTGATCTGGTCACTCTGCTGGAAGTGGTGGCCGGCAGCTTCGGCGAACGCTATCGCAGCCGCGGCTTAGCTCTTAATCTGGCGTTACCCGCGCAGGCGGAGAGCTTTGGCGATCCCGATCGCCTGATGCAGCTGTTCACCAATTTGCTGGAAAACAGCCTGCGTTACACCGACAGCGGTGGCGCGGTGCAGCTCTCGATGCAGCTGGCGGGCGAAAACTGGCAACTGCGGTTTGCGGATAGCGCGCCGGGCGTTGATCCGGCCCATCAGGCACAATTATTTGAACGATTTTTCCGCGCGGAAAGTTCACGCAATCGCGCCAGCGGCGGCTCTGGGCTTGGCCTGGCGATCTGTAAAAACATCGTGGAAGCGCATGACGGCAGCATCAGTGCGGATCACTCTGATTTAGGTGGACTGCAAATCACGCTAAACTTGCCGTATGTTCCTCACTAGACGCCACTTATGAGCCCGGAAAATAGCGATCCTCTGATCCTTGTTGTAGAAGATGAACCCAAACTGGCGCAGCTGATGATTGATTATCTGCAGGCGTCCAACTATCGCACGCACCACATTGCCGACGGTAACGCGGTGTTGAGCTATGTTCAGCACACGCCGCCGGACCTGATGCTGCTGGATTTGATGCTGCCCGGCCGCGACGGCTTAACGCTGTGCCGCGAAATTCGCCGTTTCTCGGAACTGCCGATCATCATGGTGACCGCGCGCACCGAGGAGATTGATCGCCTGCTGGGGCTGGAAATCGGCGCGGATGACTACATCTGCAAGCCGTTCAGCCCGCGTGAAGTGGTGGCGCGCGTCAAAACCATTTTGCGCCGCGTCAAACGTTCGCCGGAAGAGGCGCAGCAGGAATCGCCTTTGCATATTGATGAAAGCCGCTTTCAGGCCAGCTGGCGTGAACAACAGCTGGAGCTGACGCCCGCCGAATTTCGTCTGCTGAAAACGCTGGCGCTGGAGCCGGGAAAAGTGTTCTCGCGCGAGCAGTTGCTCAATCATCTCTACGACGATTACCGCGTAGTCACCGATCGCACTATCGACAGTCACATCAAAAACCTGCGCCGCAAGCTGGAAAGCCTCGATGCGGAACAGCCGTTTATCCGCGCGGTGTACGGCATGGGGTATCGCTGGGAAGCGGACGTCTGCCGCTTGCTGTAGCCTGCAACGGCTTACATTGATCCAGGTCAATTTACATCGGGTGCGGGCCTGCCTACAATTCCCCACCTTTTGCAGGGCCGTATAATGCGGCCGCTGCACCTGCCATCCACGATGGCATGCTGACCTGACATCAGTGAGAAAATCCATGTTAAAACCTGAACTGCTTTCTCCAGCGGGATCGCTGAAGAATATGCGCTATGCCTTTGCCTACGGCGCTGATGCCGTCTACGCTGGCCAACCGCGCTACAGCCTGCGCGTGCGCAACAACGAATTCACCCACGAGATTCTGGCGCAGGGCATCAATGAAGCCCATGCGCTCGGTAAGAAATTCTACGTGGTGGTCAACATCGCCCCGCACAACGCCAAACTGAAAACCTTCATCCGCGATCTGACGCCGGTCATTGCCATGCAGCCGGACGCGCTGATCATGTCCGATCCCGGCTTGATTATGCTGGTGCGTGAAGCCTTTCCGCAGATGCCGATTCATCTGTCGGTGCAGGCCAACGCGGTCAACTGGGCCACGGTGAAATTCTGGCAGCAGATGGGGCTGACGCGCGTGATTCTTTCACGCGAGCTATCGCTGGATGAGATCGCCGAAATCCGTCAGCAGGTGCCGGAAATGGAGATTGAGATCTTCGTGCACGGCGCGCTGTGCATGGCTTACTCCGGCCGCTGCCTGCTATCGGGCTACCTCAACAAACGCGATCCGAATCAAGGGACCTGCACCAACGCCTGCCGCTGGGAATATAAAGTGGAAGAAGGCAAGCAGGATGAGATGGGCAATATCGTCGGTTTCCATGAGCCGGTTAAGGTGCAGGAGCCGACTTTGGGCGTCGGCGCCACCACTGACCGGGTGTTCCTGCTGGAAGAGAAGATGAAGCCGGGTGAGGTGATGAGCGCCTTCGAAGATGAACACGGCACCTACATCATGAACTCAAAAGATTTGCGCGCGGTGGCGCACGTTGAACGTCTTAGCCAAATGGGTGTGCACTCGCTGAAAATCGAAGGCCGCACCAAATCCTTCTACTACTGCGCGCGCACCGCGCAGGTTTATCGCCGTGCCATTGATGATGCCGCTGCGGGTAAACCCTTCGACCCAGCGCTGCTGGAGACGCTGGAAGGTCTGGCGCATCGCGGTTACACCGAAGGCTTTCTGCGTCGTCATACCCATGACAGCTATCAGAACTACCAGCAAGGATTCTCCATCTCCGAGCGCCAGCAGTTTGTCGGCGAATTCACCGGCGAACGTCGCGGTGACTGGGCGCAGATTGCGGTAAAGAATAAGTTTATGCTCGGGGATTCTGTCGAGATCATGACGCCCGAAGGCAACCTCAATTGCACGCTGGAAACCATGCAGAACGATAAAGGATCGGCGGTGGGCGTGGCGCCAGGCGATGGACACCGCGTGTGGATCCCGGTCCCGGAATCGGTCAACCTCGCCTTTGCCCTGCTGTTGCGTAACTTCACCGATGGCAACAGCACCTACAATCCACATGGGAAAAATCGCACTTAAAGAAAAGAAAATGGCGAAGTTAGAGTAGGATCACAGACCCTTTCTTCGCCTCGCTTTAGAATCTCGCCTGCTGCTAACGAGTAAGAATAAAAGCAGGTAGTACCAGGAACCACCTCATTCACCCGCCCGGCTCCCCCGTGCGGGTTTTCTTTTTTGATCGCCCACCGATTTTTTCGTCGCCCGCCGATAAAGTTCTCTCCCCAGCTATGCTATAACCAGTGCTCTGTCTCTAGCATCAAGGAACTGATAATGCAAAACAAACCGCTGACGCTGCTGATCCTCAACGGGAAAGGCGCAGGTAATGAAGATTTGCGCGCTGCGGTGAATACGCTGCGTGATGAAGGCTTTAATCTGGCGGTGCGCGTCACCTGGGAAAAAGGTGATGGCGATCGTTATGTACAAGAAGCGGTCGCTTTGCAGGCAGAAACCGTAGTGGCTGGCGGCGGTGATGGCACCATCAATGAGATCGCCACCGCGCTGGCGGGATTGCCCGAGCAGCAGCGTCCGGCGCTGGGCATTTTACCGCTCGGCACCGCCAATGATTTCGCCACCAGCGTCGGTATTCCTGAAGGGATGGAACCGGCTTTACGTCTCGCGCTGGTGGGAAAAGCCACGGCTATCGATTTGGCGCGCGTGAACGGCGATCGCTACTTTATCAATATGGCGACCGGCGGATTTGGCACGCGCATCACCACCGAAACGCCTGAAAAGCTGAAATCGGCACTCGGCGGCGTGTCGTACTTTATTCATGGTTTGATGCGCGTCGATGCGCTGAAACCGGATCGCTGCGAAATTAGCGGCCCCGGCTTTAACTGGCAAGGCGATGCGCTGGTGATTGGCATTGGCAATGGACGTCAGGCTGGCGGCGGACAAAAGCTCTGCCCGGATGCACTGATCAATGATGGACAGCTCAATCTCAGCATCGTCACCGCGCAAGAGCTGCTGCCAACGTTGCTGCATTCGCTGACGCGTGATGATGAAAATCCGAATATCGTCACGGCGCAGCTGCAGTCGCTCACCATCCGTTCACCCCATGAGATGACGTTTAATCTGGATGGCGAACCGCTGACGGGAAGTGAGTTTGAGATTGAAGTGATGGCGGGCGCACTGAGCTGCCGTTTGCCGCCGCAATGCCCGTTACTTGCTTAATGCACATTACCGTAGCGGCGCGCTTTCAACGGCGCGCAATACATTGCGCCGCTACGATGTTATTCAGTTAACTGTAATTACACTTTCATCCAGCGGCGTTCCAGTGCGGAAACCGCAACAGCTTCCAGCACCTTCTGCACCTGCAATCCTTCGGCGAAATCTGGCCACATGCGATCGCCAGCGGCAATGCCATTGATTAAATCGCGAATCTCGACGGTTTTCTGATCGTTGAAACCGATGCCGTGCCCGGCAGAGACGCAGAAATTGGCGTAATCCGGATGCGCCGGACCGGTCAAAATGGTTTTGAAACCCTGGCGGCCTGCCGGTTCATCGTGAATATACAGCTCCAGCTCGGCCATACGTTCCTGGGTATAACGCAGCGTGCCTTTGGTACCGGTGACCACATACGTCAGGCCCATTTTGCTGCCGCAGGCGATTCGCGAGGTTTCAAACACGCCGTGCGCACCGTTTTTAAAGCGCAGCAAGGCGCTGGCCTGATCTTCGTTTTCCACCGGCAGCAGGCGTGAAGCATCCTTCGGATCCGGACGCTCTTTAATCACCGTCATCATATCGCCGCTGACTTCTTCAATATCACCGACCAAATAGTGCGCCATATTCACAATATGCGCAGCGAGGTCGCCAAGCGCGCCTAATCCGGCCAACGCTTTCTGGCAGTGCCAATCGAGCGGCGTTTCCGGCCGTGCCAGATAATCTTCATTGTGCGTGCCGTAGAAGTGCACCACATCGCCGATTTCACCACGCGCGATAATCTCGCGCGCCAGTTGGCTGGTGGGGTTTTTCATGTAGTTAAAGCCGACCAGCGTTTTAACGCCGGCCTGCTGCGCCGCTTGTACCATCTCTTCCGCATCGGCCACTGATAGCGATAGCGGTTTCTCAGAGTAAACGTGCTTGCCGTTGCGAATCGCTTCCAGTGCCATTTCTTTATGCAGGAAGTTTGGCGCGCAGATATCAACCACATCGATGTTCGGATCGCGCACCAGCTCGTGCCAGTCGCCAGTAGAACGGGCAAAGCCAAAAGTTGCCGCCTGTTTTGCTGCCAGCTCTGAGTTTACTTCCGCCAGCATTTCACGCACGATCTCACCTTTCAGGGCAAAAACTGTAGGTGCCTGAGCGTAAGCAATCGCGTGACAACGACCGATGTAACCACTGCCAATCATTCCAATTCTGACTTTGTTCATGACTATTCCCGCATTCGCTTAAGAGTTGATCTGGAATATATGTTTCGCTTTTGGCCCCGACAACGGCGAAATGAAATATCTGTGATCATGCATGCGAGGTATCTGACAAAATCGACAAATCAGAATGTAATTTTGCATAGAGATGGTGATCATCGTCACAAAAGAGCTTGTATCAGTCGTGATTTTGCCGCGCTGAGTCCGCTCATAGCGCGCAATTGACGCTTTATTCAGCAGTCAGAACGAATTGTGAAAAAGAGTTTTGACAAGGCGAGGGCCGCTCGATAATATGCGCCCCGTTCAAACGATTCCTCTGTAGTTCAGTCGGTAGAACGGCGGACTGTTAATCCGTATGTCACTGGTTCGAGTCCAGTCAGAGGAGCCAAATTTAAAAAACCCGCTCAGGGAAACCTGAGCGGGTTTTTGTCATTTCAGCATCGCCATTTAGGGTGGCCGTGATTCCCTGGTCGCCATGAATGGCGCCCCTACGTAACTGTTCCTCTGTGATTCTCTTCACAACTCTTTAACGCCGACTTGTATGGTAGTATTAGTGCGCGTATTTTTTCATCATTGCATTCCCGTTGGAGTAGATGATGAAAAGTGTAGTGATTGAGCAACCGGGTGAACTGGTAGTGGCAGAGCGTCCGCTGCCGCAACCCACTGCAGGTGAAGTACGCGTGAAGGTGCAATTTGCCAGCATCTGCGGTTCCGATGTGCATATCTGGCATGGCCACAATCCTTTCGCTAAATATCCGCGCGTGATTGGTCACGAATTCTTCGGCCTGATTGATGCGGTCGGCGATGACGTTGCCGCCAGCCGCATTGGCGAACGTGTGGCGGTCGATCCGGTGGTCAGCTGCGGTCACTGCTATCCCTGCTCGATTGGTCGCCCGAACGTCTGCACAGCGTTGCAGGTGATTGGCGTGCACCGCGACGGTGGCTTTAGCGAATATGCCGTGGCGCCAGCAAAAAACGCCTTCCACCTGCCGGATAGCGTTCCCGACAAACTCGCCAGCATGGTCGAACCTTTCACCATCGCGGCCAATATCACCGCCTTCCTCAAACCACAGCCAAACGATGTGGCGCTGATTTACGGTGCGGGGCCAATGGGCCTTACCGCCATTCAGGTGCTGAAAGGCGTGTATGGCGTTGAACAGGTATTGGTGGTTGATCGTCTGCCAGAACGGCTGGCGCTGGCGCAGGAAAACGGTGCCGATCAGGTGTTCAACAACAGCGAAATTCCGCTCGCCGCGCAGCTGGAAGGATTGCAACCAACGCTGATTATCGACGCCGCCTGTCACCCTTCGATCCTGGCAGAAGCCGCCGCCCTCGCCTCACCGGCGGCGCGTATCGGCCTGCTGGGTTTTTCTGGCGAGCCGTGCAGCATCACGCAGCAAAGTCTCACCAGCAAAGAGCTGTCGCTGTTCACCTCGCGTCTCAACAGCAATCGCTTCCCGCAGGTGATTGAGTGGATTGAGCAAGGCCAGATCCAGCCGGAGAAACTGGTGACGCACTATTTCCCGCTGGCAGACGTTGAGCAAGCCATGACGCTGTTCGAAAAAGATCCCCGCACCTGCTGCAAAGTGATCCTACAAATGGGTTAAGTTAACCCGCACACCAGGTGTCCCCATGCCGGTCCCTTACCCGCCGGCATTATTACTATAAAAAATGACGATGACGGAGTTTCTATGTTTAAGAACCTGCGCTGGACCCTCGTACTGCTGTTGTTCCTGGTGTTTATGATCAACTACCTTGATCGTATCGCCCTCTCTCTGACGGTACCGCTGGTGGAAAAAGACCTGATGATCAACGCCGAGCAGTTCGGCATGATTTTCGGCAGCTTCTTCTTCGGTTATGCCCTGTTTAACTTCATCGGTGGCCTGGCGACGGATAAATTTGGCCCGACCATCGTGCTCGGCACCGCCGTTGGCATGTGGTCGCTGTTCTGCGGCCTGACCGCGATGGCGACTGGCTTCTGGTCGATGATGATTCTGCGCGTGCTGTTTGGCATGGCGGAAGGCCCCATCTCTGCCTCAGCGAACAAAGCCATTAACGGCTGGTTCCCGAAAAAACAGGCCGCCACCGCAATGGGCTTACTCAGCTCGGGTTCACCGCTGGGTGGCGCGGTTGCCGGTCCGATTGTTGGCTATCTGGCGCTGTCGTTCGGCTGGCGTCCGGCATTTGTAGTGATCGCCGCGATTGGCTTCGTCTGGCTGGCGCTGTGGTTCTTCTTCGCGTCAGATAATCCGGCGAAAAGTAAGCGTGTATCAGCAGAAGAGCGTGCTTTAGTAGAAAAACTGAAAGCCGAAGAACCGGCCGACGTGATCGACTCAAGCGGCGCCGCGCACGGGTTAGGCTTTTATCTGCGCCAGCCGATCATTCTGGTCACCGCCTTTGCCTTCTTCTGCTACAACTACATTCTGTTCTTCTTCCTGAGCTGGTTCCCGGCGTATCTGGTGCAGGCGCACGGCCTCGATATCAAAGCGATGAGCATCACCACCATGATCCCGTGGATTGTTGGCTTCGTGGGCCTGGCGCTGGGTGGCTGGATCTCCGATAAGATTTTCAACATCACCGGCAAGCTGCTGCTTTCCCGAAAAATTGTGCTGGTGGTTTCACTTACCGCCGCGGCGATTTGCGTGGCGCTGGCAGGTACGATAAAAGAGGTCAACTCGGCGGTGATCATGATGTCGATCTCGATCTTCTTCCTCTACATCACCGGCGCAATTTACTGGGCGATTGTGCAGGACGTGGTGCACAAAAGCCGTGTCGGCAGCATCAGTGGCTTTATCCATCTGATTGGTAGCTTGTCCGGCGTGATCGGCCCGGTGGTGACCGGCTTCATCGTGCAGCACTCCGGTAAGTTTGACAGCGCCTTTATCCTCGCGGGTGCGGTAGCCGGCGTCGGTGCGCTGCTGGTGCTGCTGGTGATTCGTGAACCTAAAGCCACCAATAAACCGGTTTCAGTATAATTCTCATGGGGCGCTGAGCGCCCCATTTGCTAAAAGGAATGACTATGTTAGAGCTTGAACGCCTCCCCGCTGATGTCCAACGTCCCGCTTACGATCGCAGCCAACTCAAAACCCGCATGGTGCACATCGGCTTTGGCGCCTTCCACCGCGCGCATCAGGCGCTGGCGACTGATAAGCTGGCCGCTCAGGGCAGCGACTGGGGCTATTGCGAAGTGAATCTCAACAGCGGCACGCTGATTCAGGCGCTGCATCAGCAGGATCTGCTCTACACGCTAACCGAAATGGCGGATGAGAGTTTACACACGCGGGTGATTGGCGTGGTGACGCAAGCGCTGCATGGCAAAGGCGACGGCATTGAGGCGGTGATCGAGGCGATGAGCCAGCCGGACGTGGCGATTGTCTCGATGACCGTAACTGAGAAAGGTTATTGCTACATGCCGTCGAGCGGCAAGCTCAATCCCGATCATCCCGATATTGTGCACGACCTCGCTCATCCTGGTGAGCCACGTTCGCTGCCCGGCTTGATTCTGGCGGCCATTATCCGCCGCCGCGAACGCAATTTGCCGCCGTTTAGCGTGATGTCCTGCGACAATATGCCGGAAAACGGCCATGTCACGCGCAACGTGATCACCCAGTTGGCCGCGCGCCACAACCCTGCGCTGGCTGAATATATCCAGGCGCACATCACCTTCCCTTCGACCATGGTTGATCGCATCGTCCCGGCCATGACCGATGCCGCGTTCGACACGCTGGCGGAACGTTTAGGCAGCCGCGATCCGGTGGCGGTTGAAGCCGAACCGTTTTTCCAGTGGGTCATCGAAGACAACTTCGTTAACGGACGTCCGGCGTGGGAAAACGCGGGCGCTGAGCTGGTCAGCGATGTGCTGCCGTTCGAAGAGATGAAGCTGCGGATGCTCAACGGCAGCCACTCGTTCCTCGCGTATCTCGGTTTTCTCGCCGGTTATGAACACATCAGCGATTGCATGGCGGATGCCAGCTATCGTGCGGCGGCGCGCGCGTTGATGTTGCAGGATCAGGCGCCGACGCTGCGCACGCAAGGCGTCGATCTCGAAGCCTACGCTGATTCCCTGATTGCGCGTTACGAGAATCGCGCCATCAAACATCGTACCTATCAAATCGCCACCGATGGCACGCAAAAACTGCCGCAGCGCCTGCTGGATAGCGCGCGCTGGCATCTGCGCAATGGCACCTCGTGCGATTTCGTGTTGCTGGGCGTGGCGGGCTGGATGCGCTACGTCAGCGGCGTGGATGAGCAAGGTCAGGCCATGGAGATTCGCGATCCGCTGAAAGATCAGCTGGCGGACATTGTGGCAAACAGTGAGGACGGTGCGCCACGCGTTAAGGCGTTGCTCAGCCTCAACGCCGTGTTCGGTGACGATCTGCAGCAGCAGCCCGCCTTTGTCTCACGCGTGACTGAACTCTATCAGCAACTGGTTAAACAGGGCGCGCGCGCCACCGTTCAAAGCCTCGTCACACAAGGCTAAGCGCCTGCACAAATGTGTAGCGCAGACGCAGCGTGCTGATTAGACTGAACCTTTCTTAACGGGCTGGCAGATGCCAGCCGTAATACGGATATTGCTGCATGTCGACTGCCTATACCATAACCACCAGCGAACCGGTAAATCAGCAGATCTATCGTTATCTGCGCAAAGATATTGTGACCTGCGTTATTCATCCGGGCTCGCTGCTGTCGGAGAAGGAAGTGTCGGCGCGTTTTAACGTGTCACGTCAGCCGGTACGTGAAGCCTTTATCAAGCTGGCGGAAGCCGGACTGGTGCAGGTGCTACCGCAGCGCGGCACCTTCGTGCGCAAAATCTCCGCTCAGCGCGTGGCCGACGGTCGTTTTATCCGGGAAGCGGTAGAGATCGCCGTGGTTCGCCGCGCCGCGCAGGAGATGGGTGCGACCGGATTGATGGCACTGGAGCATAACCTGCAGCTGCAGCGTCTCGCCGCTGAACGTCATGACAGCCAGGCTTTCCTGGGGCTGGACGATGAGTTTCACCGCTTAATTGCTGAAGGGATTAATTGCCTGCTGGCGTGGGAAACGGTGGAGAACATTAAAGCTACCATGGACCGCGTGCGCTTTCTGACCCTGAGCGAAGTGTCACCGCCGGAGCGTTTGATTCAGCAGCATGAAGATATCTATAACGCGTTGAAAGCGCATGATGTTGACGCAGCTGAAAGCGCAATGCGCCGTCATCTGCAGGAGATGATTTTGACCATTACGCCGATTGCCGAGCGTAATAGTGAGTGGTTTGAGGCGCCTTGATTTAGTGCTCGCGGTCCCCCTCCTGGGTCCTCCCCCATTAATGGGGGAGGAAGATGCTGCAAAATGTAAGTGTTGAAGCCGCATATGGCAGCATCTCCTTCCCCCGCTCGCGGGGGAAGGCCGGGATGGGGGACAGCGAGCACAGACCCCACTCAATCAAGCAATCGTCACATCCTTCGACAAATACACATCCTGCACCGCATTAATCAGCTGCACGCCCTCTTTCAACGTCTTCTTAAACGCCTTGCGCCCCAGAATCAGCCCCATGCCGCCGGCACGCTTATTGATCACCGCCGTACGCACCGACTCCGCGATATCCGTTTCACCCGCAGAAGCGCCGCCGGAATTGATCAAACCCGCGCGTCCCATATAGCAGTTCGCCAGCTGGTAACGCACCAAATCTATCGGGTTTTCCGTAGTCAGCTTGCTGTAGACGCGCTCATCGGTGTGACCAAACTTCACCGCGTTATAGCCGCCGTTATTCTCCGCCATCTTCTGCTTGACGATATCCGCACCGATGGTCGCCGCCAGATGGTTGGCCTGGCCGGTTAAATCGGCGCTGGCGTGGTAATCGACGCCCTCTTTCTTGAACGCATCATTACGCAGATAGGCCCAGAGCACCGTCACCATGCCCAGCTCGTGCGCACGTTCAAAAGCCGCCGAGATCTCTTCAATCTGGCGACGTGATTGTTCGGAACCGAAGTAGATGGTGGCGCCAACCGCCACCGCGCCCAGATTAAAGGCCTGTTCCACGCTGGCGTACAACGTCTGATCGTATTGCGTCGGATAGCTCAGCGTTTCGTTGTGGTTTAGCTTCACCATAAACGGAATGCGGTGCGCGTAGCGGCGAGAAACCGAAGCCAGCACGCCGTAGGTAGAGGCGACGCAGTTACAGCCGGCTTCAATCGCCAGCTCAACAATGTTTTTTGGATCAAAATAAGCTGGATTGGCCGCAAAGGATGCGCCCGCCGAGTGCTCAACGCCCTGATCGACCGGCAAAATCGACAAATAGCCGGTGCCGGCTAAACGTCCGGTGTTGTACAGCGTTTGCATGTTGCGCAGTACGGCAGGAGAACGATTGTTGTCGATCATTACGCGATCAACATAATCCGCGCCGGGTAAATAGAGGCTATCCGCTGGAATGGTCATGCAGCGATGTTGAAGAAGGCTATCCGCCTCTTTGCCCAATAACTGTACGATGTCCGTCATGTTCGCTCCTGATAAATGGCTGGATTGGAACCGGCCGTTGCCGATTCGCCCCCAACAGCCTGGACCGGAAAGCGCCAGGCTGGCAAATTGCTGACTCCATTTTTCAGACGGATGCGCAGTGAAAAAGCGGCAATCTGGCGTTACGCCCTACCACCATTGATGGAAATGGTGCACCGGCCCAATGCCTTTGCCGACCTCCAGCGAATCGGCGTGCAGCAGCGCCTGTTGCAGCCACGCCTTGGCTTCAGCGACCGTTGCCGCCCAGCAATCATGGCGCGGACGCAACGCCGCCAGCGCGGCTGAAAGCGAGCATCCGGTGCCGTGCGTGTGGCGCGTATTGACGCGCGGCGCGGTAAAGCGCTGACGTCCGTCGCGGGTAATCAGCCAGTCCGGGCTTTCGGCATCGCTAAGGTGTCCGCCCTTCATCAGCACCGCTTCGCAGCCAAGATCGAGCAGCGCATCGCCCTGCTGCAACATGGTTTTCTCATCCTGCGCCATCGCGCGTCCCAGCAGCGCGGCGGCTTCCGGCAGGTTTGGTGTGATCAGCGATACCTGCGGCAGCAGCAATTCGCGCACGCTCGCCACCGCATCCGGCGACAGCAGCGCATCGCCGCTTTTGGCAATCATCACCGTATCCAGCACCACAAACGGCAGGCTGGCCCGTTTCAGCCGCTCGGCGACCACCTCGACAATAGCGGTTTCGGACAGCATGCCTATCTTCGCAGCATCAATGCGCACATCATTCAGCACCGAATCGAGCTGTGCGCCAACAAAATCAGGTTCGATGCGATACACCGACTGCACGCCGCAGGTGTTCTGCGCCACCAGCGCGGTGATGACGCTGGTGCCATACGCGCCCAGCGCGGAGAAAGCTTTGAGGTCGGCCTGAATACCTGCGCCGCCGCTCGGATCGGTGCCAGCAATGGTCAATGCATTGATGCGTTTCATGCCTCGACCTCCAGCGTCCACAGCGTATCGAGGAAAGCAGCGGCAAAGCTGCCTGGCCCGGCGACCTGGCGCGCTGTCTGCTCACCCGCCAGCGACATCACGCGGCAGGCCGCAGCGACATGCTGCAGGCGATCGCCCGGCAAGCTGGTGCAGGCGGCAACCACCGCCGTCAACGCGCAGCCGGTGCCAACCACGCGCGTCATCAGCGGGCTGCCGCCGGGGATGGCGAATGTCTGCACGCCGTCAGTGACATAATCCACTTCACCGGTCACCGCCACAACGGTGTGGTAATCACGCGCCAGCTGCTGGGCAGCGCTTAACGCGATATCGGCCTGATGCAGACTGTCGACACCGCGTCCGCCGCTAGCCTGTTGCGCCAGTGCGAGAATTTCTGAAGCGTTACCGCGAATCGCCGCCGGTTGCAGGCTCAGTAACTGTTGACAGAATGCGGTGCGCAGCGTTAGTGCGCCGACCGCCACCGGATCCAGCGTCCACGGCGTGCCTGCGGTTTGCGCCGCTTGCACCGCCGCCCACATCGCATCACGACGTTCGCGCGTCAGCGTACCTACGTTTATCAACAACGCATCGGCAAAACCGGCAAACTGCGCCGCTTCTTCAGGATCGATCACCATCGCGGGCGAAGCTTGCAGTGCCAGCAGCACGTTGGCAGTAAAGGTTTGCACCACGTCATTGGTCATGCAGTGCACCAGCGGCGCTTGCTGACGCAGCAATTGCAGAGAGTGCGCGAGTTGCGCGGGGGAAAGAAGGTCAGGCTGTTTCATAAGGCTCCCAACCGGCGATCAAGAAGGCGAATGCGGTCAGGCATCTGACTTCCCTACGCTGGCATTATCCAGATCAGGTCGGCGGGTGTATCTCAGCCCTGTATTAAAGGGGCACCCCGAGTCAAAACTACGTTGGCGAGCATAGGGAACAAGTTGGGGTAAAGCAAGTAAACGCCGCTTTCCTGGAATCTGGCTCACAAAGCAACAAATTACACATTCATGTAACTTATTGATAAAACGCCTTAAAACGACGCTTTTTTGCGTGCTGCGTCATACTTTGTAATAAATTCCATTGATAATTCGCGTCGCGAAAAATAGCATCGCCGGCAACTTGTTTCATGACGAAACAATACGGATTTGTTAATTATTCATGGAAGCATCACGGAGGATTTGCTATGCGTCGGATTCCACGCGCGCCGCTCTCTGCGGCCATTGTCTCTGCCCTGTTTGCCGGCACTTTTGTGCCGGTTCCCTCCGCACACGCCGTGGGTTTTGTCGAAGACGCCACTCTCTCTGGCAATCTGTTTTACTGGCAACGCCAGCGCGATCGCAAAGAGATGGATCCGCAAAAAGGCTCGTACGGTCAGTATGATGCCAATCTGCATCACGCCTCTGCGAATGCCAATCTCGACTTCTCATCCGGTTACGCCGGTGAGGTGATCGGCCTCGATCTGGCAGCGTTTGGCGCGCTGGAGTTAAGCAACGGCGGCCCGGCGGCACCGAATGAAATTGGTTTCAGCAATGCCCGTACGCGCTGGGATGAGGACTGGAGCGGAGATAAGAGCGGCTTAAGTCTCTATAAAGCCGCCATCAAGGCAAAATGGCAGGATAACTGGCTGCGCGCAGGCTATCTGCAGCCCACCGGGCAGACGCTGCTGGCACCGCACTGGAGCTTCCTGCCCGGCACCTATCGCGGCGTTGAGGCCGGCACCACCTTTGATTTTAGCGACGCCGGCGCCCTTTCCGTCTCCTGGATGTGGACTGACGAATACAAAGCGCCGTGGTATCGCGACATGTACAACTTCCGTAAAGCCGATGGCGTGACGGAGATTCCGTGGCTGCAATCCTTTGGTGCCAAATACGATTTTAAAAATGCGCTGGTGCTGGAAGGCGCCTACGGCCAGGCGGCGAATTACATGGATCAGTATTTCGCCAAAGCCTCTTATCAGCTGCCGCTGGCCGATGCACCGCTGCGCACCAGTTATCAATTTTATGGCGCGAAGGATCGTGACAACAGCGGCGTTGGCCAAGTGAACGATGTTTACGATGGCCTCGCGTGGCTGCAGGCGCTGACGTTCGGCTACACGCTCGGCGCGTTCGATTTCCGCCTGGAAGGCACATGGGTAAAAGCCGAGGGTAATCAGGGCTTCTTCCTGCAACGTATGACGCCGTCTTACGCCAGCTCGAATGGCCGCATGGATGTGTGGTGGGATTCACGCTCGGACTGGAACGCCAACGGTGAGAAAGCGCTCTTCGCCGGTGTGATGGTCGATTTGGGACACTGGCAATTACCTGGCTGGCAAGTCGGTACATCGTACGCCTACGGTTGGGACGCGAAGCCTTCCACCAATCCCCTGTACGACCAAAATCAGCGCCTGAAAGAGTCCGCATGGAGCCTCGACCTGGTTTACACCATCCAGCAAGGCCGCGCCAAAGACACCCAATTCAAACTGCACTACACCCGCTACGACAATCACAGCGATCTTCCCAGCTATAGCGGCGGCTACGGCAACATCTTCCAGGACGAGAAAGACATCAAATTTATGGTCGTCGCGCCATTCACCCTGTTTTGACCCCGATCTGGCAGGAGCCAGAGACTTACCTCCGTGGAGAAGGATAACAACATGAAAAAGTTAAAAATCAGTTTACTGGCGCTGAGCGTGATGAGCCTTGCCGCCTGCAGTTCATCCCCGCGCAGTAATCAGCAGGTCGTCGATCAAATCAGTCAGTTCGGCGTGCAGTATCAGGTCACTGACAACCAGGCGGCCGATCACGGCGTGAACTGCGCGAAACTCGGTGCCGATTGGGCATCCTGCAACACCGCTACCATCACGCTGACCAACAACGGTCCGGCGCTCACCAGTAAAAACTGGGCAATCTACATGAGCAACGTGCACGAAACGCTGCGGGTGGATAACGATCAGTTCAAAATGACTCATATCGTCGGCGATTTAACCCGTCTGGAACCGACGGAGAAATTCAAAGGTATCGCGGCGGGTGAGTCGATTGAGATCCCTATCGTCAATGAATACTGGCAGCTGTTTATCACCGACGTGATGCCGCGCTGGTATGTCACCGCCGCCAATGCCACGCCAAAAATTATCACCAGCACCGATACCGAAAACCTCAGCGACTTTGTTAAGCCGTTTGGCGGCCAATGGAAGCGCATTGCCGACGATAAAAACGTGCTAATGCTGCCGCAAAGTCGCTTCTCAAAGAATGCCGATGTGGCGCAACTGCCTGCCAGCGCGCTGCGCGGACAAATCACCCCAACGCCGCGTTCGGTGAAAGTTCATGCGGCGGATGTCGATCTGAGCCGTGGCGTTGCCTTGCATCTTGAGGTATTGGCGGACAACCAGGCTGATGCGGTTAAACAGCGTTTCGATTTGATGGGGCTCAAACCGCAGTCAGCGGGTTATGCGGTTCATACCCGTATCGCCGTTAATCATTTCCAGGGTGCAAATGCGGTTTCCGGTGCTTATGAACTGCGTATTACGCCGCGCGGCACCGATATCATTGGTTACGATCAGGCTGGCGTTTACTACGGCTTAATGTCGTTACTGTCGCTGGTGCCGGCTGAAGGTAAACCGATTATCGCCACGCTCGAAGCGAAAGATGCACCGCGCTTTGCCTATCGCGGTGCCTTCCTCGATGTGGCGCGTAATTTCCACAGCAAGCAAGCGGTGCTGCGCATGCTCGATCAAATGGCGGCGTGGAAGATGAATAAATTCCACTTCCACCTGACCGATGACGAAGCCTGGCGTATCGAAATTCCCGGTCTGTCAGAGTTGACCGACGTGGGCAGTAAGCGTTGTCACGATCTGACTGAGCAGCAATGCCTGCTGCCGCAATTGGGCTCCGGCCCGTTCACGAATAACAACGGAACCGGACATTTCAGCCGCGCCGATTATATCGAGATCGTCAAATATGCGCAGGCGCGCAACATCGAAGTGATCCCGGAAATCGATATGCCCGCCCATGCACGCGCGGCAGTGATCTCGATGGAAGCGCGTTATCAGCAACTGATGAAAGCGGGTAAACCGCAGCAGGCCAGTGAATATCGACTGGTGGATCCCACGGATACCTCGAATACCCGTTCCGTGCAGCTGTACGACCGCACCAGCTATCTCAATCCTTGCCTCGACTCCTCGAAGCGCTTTGTCGATAAAGTAATGGGTGAAGTGCAGGCGATGCACCGCGAAGCCGGCCAACCGTTGACCACCTGGCACTTTGGCGGTGATGAAGCGAAAAACATTCGCCTCGGTAGCGGCTACAGCGATGTTAAGAACCCGAAAGCGGGAACGGGCATTTTAGACCAAAGCAAAGAGGACAAACCCTGGGCAAAATCTCAGGTCTGCCAGGCGGTGGTGAAATCCGGCAAGGTGGAAGATCTGGAGCACTTGCCAAGTCACTTCGCGCTGGAAGTGAGCAAGATGGTGAAAGCGCATGGCATTCCGGTGATGCAGGCCTGGCAGGATGGGCTGAAAGATGCCGCTGACGCGCACGCCTTCGCCACCTCGCGCGTACGCGTTAACTTCTGGGACACGCTCTATTGGGGCGGCTTTGACACCGCCAACGACTGGACGCTGAAAGATTACGAAGTAGTAATTTCCAATCCGGATTACGTCTACATGGACTTCCCGTATGAGGTGAATCCTAACGAGCGCGGCTATTACTGGGGCACACGCTTCAGCGATGAGCGCAAGATGTTTGGCTTCGCGCCGGACAACCTGCCGCAGAACGCTGAAACCTCGGTGGATCGCGACGGGAAGACCTTTGATGCCACCTCGAATAAGCCGTGGTCAGGCGCATACGGCATTTCAGTACAGCTGTGGAGTGAAACCACGCGTACCGATCAGCAGATGGATTACATGGTATTCCCGCGCCTGCTGTCGGTGGCCGAACGCGGTTGGCATCGCGCGGAGTGGGAGCTGAATTATCAGCAAGGCCGCACCTTTAAAGGCGGTGAAACCCACTTCGTTAACCAGCAGCAGCGCAATCAGGACTGGCAGCGTTTCGCCAATCTGTTAGGCCAGCGTGAGTTGGGCAAGATGGATAAAGCCAGTATTCACTACCGTTTACCGGTGCCGGGGGCGCGCGTCGAGAATGGCATACTGACCATGAACATTGCGCTGCCGGGTCTGCCGCTGGAGTACAGCCTGGATAAGGGTAAGCGCTGGCAGCGTTATCAACCACATGCTAAACCGGCAATTACTGCTAGCGATAAAGTCTGGGTGCGTAGCGTGAGTCCGGATGGCAAACGCTTCAGCCGCGCTGAAGCACTTTAAAAACTTTCTGCCCCTCGCTGGAGTGCCTGGGGCGAACACTGACAAGGATGTCGATGAAACACTCAACCTTCTCTTTTTATGTTGTTGCGCTGGGTGCCGGTTTAAGCGGCGCCCTGTTCATTCCGACGCTCAGCTTATTTCTAGCCAGTGAACTTAACGTGGCAGCCTGGAAAATCGGCGCCTTCTACAGCGTTAATGCGCTCAGCAGTATTGCGATGAGCTTACTGATTGCCCGTTATTCAGATCGTGTCACGCAGCGTCGCCCGCTACTGCTCTTGTGCTTATTCGCACAGGCGCTCAATGCGCTGCTGTTTATCTTCTGCCGCGATTATCTGCTGTTAATTTCGCTCGGTTCGCTGCTCAATGCTTGCGGCAGTGCGGCGATACCGCAACTGTTCGCGCTGGCACGGCAAACCCGCAGTGACAATGCTTTCAGCGCCATTTTACGCGCGCAATTTTCGCTGGCGTGGGTATTCGGCCCACCGCTGGCATTCTGGATTGTTCAGTTGGCCGGCTTCACCTGGCTGTATGCCGTCATGTTCGTGCTGTTACTGAGCGTGACGCTGCTGGCTGTCACCTTGCCGCCTGGCGAGCGGATAGCCAGCGCTGCTCCTGCAAAGCAACCGGACCGGCAGCCGCTGGGGCACAACCTTTGCTTCCTGATGTTTGCCACCTTACTGGTATGGAGCTGCAGCGCACTCTATCTGATTGCGTTTCCTTTGCATCTGGCAGAGCAGCCAAGCTTGTCTGCCGACTGGAGTGGCGTGCTTTTTGGCCTCGCCGCGGCGCTGGAAATACCGATCATGCTGCTCAGCGCCAGCATGCTCAAACGCTGGGGTAAGAAAACGCAAATGCAGGCAGCCATGCTGTGCGGCATGATGTTTTATGTGGGAATTTACTTCAGTCAAAGTTTTATCCCACTGATGTTACTGCAAATTTTCAATGCCATTTTCATCGCTATCATCGCTACCGTTGGCATGTTCTGGTTTCAGGATTTACTGCAACATCGTCAGGGAATGGCGGCCACGCTGTATACCAATTCGATGTCCATCGGCGTGCTGCTGGCTGGCGTTTTACAGGGAATTATCACCACCGTCTCACCGCTGGCCATCTGGCCGGCAGCCTGTGTGCTGTTGGTGATGTCATTACTACTGATAACAAAGGTCGACAATGTTTAAACACCCTCATTCGTCGCGCACCGCTGCGCGCAACAAAACACATGGAGTGTACGTAAATGAATGTCTTAATTACTGGCGGTGCGGGCTATATTGGCTCACACATTGCCCTTAGCCTGCTGCAGAAAAACCATCGTGTGATCGTGCTGGATAATTTGTGTAATAGCTCACCGCTGGCCTTAACGCGTGTCGAAGCGTTAAGCGGAAAGAAAATGACGTTTCATCAGGGCGATATTCGCCGCCGCGCCGATCTAAATCTGGTATTTAGCCATCAGCCGATTGATGCGGTTATTCATATGGCTGGGCTGAAATCGGTAAATGAATCGCTGCAGAAACCGGTGAAGTATTATCAAAACAATATTGCCGGAACGCTAATGCTGCTGGAAACCATGAAGCAGCATCAGGTGAAAAAACTTATTTTCAGCTCATCCGCCACGGTTTATGGCATTCCGGTAAAGATTCCGCTGTGTGAGAACTGTGATACCGGCAATACCACCAACCCTTATGGCGCCTCCAAATATATGGTGGAGAAGATCATGGGTGAAGTGGTTGATGCACAACCTGAGTTAGCCATTACCGCACTGCGCTATTTCAATCCCGCCGGCGCGCATCCCTCCGGCCAGATTGGTGAACATCCTGAAGGGATTCCCAACAATTTGCTGCCCTATCTGTTTCAGGTTGCCAATGGACTAAGAAGCCATCTGCCGGTATTTGGTGATGACTATGCAACGCCCGACGGCACCGGCGTGCGCGACTACATCCACGTGATGGATTTAGCCGAAGGTCATATTCAGGCGCTAAATCATCTCAAACCGGGCTATCGCCATTACAACCTGGGTACCGGACAAGGCTACTCGGTGCTGGAAATCGTGCAGATGTTTGAACAAGTGAGCGGTCGATGCGTGCCGCTCGATATGCGCCCGCGTCGTCCCGGCGATGTCGCCATCTGCTTATCCGATCCCGGTCAGGCGAAAAAAGAACTGGGCTGGCAAGCAACTCGCGGCCTCGAAGACATGCTGCGCGACGCATGGCGCTGGCATACGCAGAATCCGCAAGGCTATGTTGCTCAACCAGCCGGGAGCGAAATCTGATGATGACGCGCGAAACGTTTTTACCTCACTACGAACGCCAACTCGCCGCGCTTAAAAAGCGCTTTACCTATCCCGCGACAGCAGACTGGCAACAAGCATTACGGCAGTTTAAACAGTGGCAAGTGGAACATCAGCCGCACGAGGTGTGCGTTGCGGAACTCTCTTCGATGTTCGCGGTGCCCACCAGCCGACTGACAGGTAATGAATGCACGCTCCATCGCGTCTGGCTCGGCGGACCATCACCACTCAACGTCAACCGCACAATCGCCCAATGGCAACACGCGATAGAAGCCAGTCGCAGTGATTTCCGGCAAACGCTATGGGTGTGGAATGCACAGCAGCTGGCGGCAGAGGATCGCTTCGTCGCTCAGCAGGGAAATAGCCCCTTTCATGCTGGCACGCTGTTTCTGCCTGATGCGCTGGTGCAGGTCAACAGCCTGAGCGCACTGATGCAGTCATTTGATGGCGCCCTGATCGATGTGCTGCAGCAACTGCATGATAAGCGCTATTACGCTACGCTCTCTGACTTCTTCCGCCTGGCGATTCTCAATCGGTGCGGCGGCGTTTATATGGATGCCGATACACTTCCCGCTCAGCCTGCGACGCTGTTTCTCTGTCATCCTGAACTGCCTGATTTTACGGCAGAACAGCAGCAAATAAATTGGCTGAATCTCTTCACCGATGAAACCGGCATGATCATCAGTCATCAAAACAATCCGGTGTTGCAGAATTTACAACGGCAGCTCAGTGCGGTGTATCGCGGCTGGCCTCAGCCAATTCCAGCAAAAACGCCGGAAAGCGAACGCGCCATCTTCGAACCTTTTTACCAGTTATGGTGCGAGCAATTGCAGGTCACGCAGCTCAGCCATCAGGATTTCAGCCGGTTTGCCGTATGGGGTTTTGATGTTCAGCAGCATCGCGTGAGCGGGATTAAAGGCATGCGCCTGACTGAGGATATTCTCAGCGGTGAACGTCGCCCGCTGAGTGGTGAAGAGCAGCAGCATTATCAGCATACGATTACTCAGCTAGCACAACGCGACTGGCAATTAAGCGATCCTCTGCAGTTAGGTGAACTGGTACCTTTGCTTTCTGAATGCGATATCCTGCAAATTGCTTATGCGCCGCAGCTGCGTGCTGAAATTCCCTATTATCACTATTACGGCGTGCTCTCTCAGGATCCGCAACTGGATAAAGTGAATGCATTATTCAGCGATTTTTTAATTGCGCTTACCGCAAAGAATATTAAAGCAGGTGATTTCTGGCAGCCGATTGATGGTCAGAAAGTGTCGCCACTGATCTTCAAACCGGGAAGTATTACAGACAAGCAAGAACAGCTCGCGATGGCGAAATTAATTTTCACCACCAGCTATCTGGAATACTGCTCGGTCGATAATATTTATGCCACTGATATAACCACCCTACAGCAGCGGCAAAATATCCAGCCTTTCCTGCAACAGATTGCCGTGATTTATAATCCGCAGGGAAAAATGGTGGGTTTCGTTAACGCTGCGCCGATTCAGGATTACGATCACATCAAGGTGCAATATGGCTATCGTCAGGAGGTTTTTCCACTGGATGTGGCTTACGACAGTTTCGTGAATCAGCATCGCCAGCCGGACGATTTCTTCATTTGCAGCGTGGCGCTGCAGCCCGAGGAACAGGGAAAAGGCTATTTCAATCAAATTTTGTCAAAGCTTAAGGATCAAGCCAAACAGCAAAAAATGCGCCGCATCACCTTATGCGTCTGGCAATCGAACCCGGCAGCTATGATCTATCGCAAGAAAGGTTTTAAGGTGGTGAGCAGAATGAAACAGGAGGTTGCACGGTTTAGTGATGAAATCGTGTTTATGGCGCTAATGCTGTAATCCTTCCGCGATCAAATAATCCGGTGCGAATCTATTTTTATTCGCACCGGAAGCAACAGAAGCGCGGTGAAATAAGCAAAGTTTTAATCACCTTGATACTTATCAAATTTATTAGGCCAGAAAACGGGCCTAATTGCGCTCCGGATTTGAAGATAAACACCGCCCCCTCCATTCCGGTAGCGATAATGAAATTAAAATTCTTCAGCTTTATTCCGCATGCACACAAATGGCATAACATCCGTATTTCCCGCAAAGGCGCTATTTCTCCCACCGGGCGAGCCTACTTCTCAACTCATGTTGAAGCACAATGTAAAGGCTGTGGCGAACGGCTGCATAAAATCTATTACCGCGATATTAGCGATGCGCAAGCCATACGCTGGTTAGGCTAATCATTGTTTTTTTTAATAAAAAAAAGCCCCGCAACATGCGTTGCAGGGCTATTGCGTGGCTATCGCAAAACTTATTCAGCCGGTTTGGTGCGAATCAGATAATCAAAGGCGCTGAGTGAGGCTTTCGCGCCTTCACCGCTGGCGATGATGATCTGCTTGTACGGCACCGTGGTGCAGTCGCCTGCGGCAAACACGCCTTTCAGGCTGGTTTCGCACTTGGCATCAATGATGATTTCGCCCATCTTGTTGCGCTCAACCGCACCTTCCAGGAAGGTGGTGTTCGGCAGCAAACCAATCTGCACGAAGATGCCGCTCAGCGCGATTTCGTGGCTGCTCTGGTTGTTACGGTCAATGTAGGTCAGGCTGGTGACTTTGCTGCCGTCGCCTTTCACCTCGGTGGTCTGTGCGTTCAGAATCACATCGACGTTTTTCAGGCTGCGCAGTTTGTCCTGCAGCACTTTGTCGGCGCGCATTTCGCTGGCAAATTCCAGCAGCGTCACGTGCTCAACAATACCGGCCAAATCGATTGCCGCTTCAACGCCTGAGTTACCGCCGCCGATCACCGCGGTGCGTTTGCCTTTAAACAGCGGGCCGTCGCAGTGCGGACAATAAGTTACGCCCTTGGTGCGATACTGCTCTTCGCCCGGTACGCCCATGTTGCGCCAGCGTGCGCCGGTAGCAATGATGATGCTGCGGGATTTCAGTACTGCGCCAGATGCGGTTTCAATTGCGTGCAGACCGCCCTCTTTCGCCGCAGGAATCAGCTTGATGGCGCTCTGTGTATCAATCACATCAACATCGTAATCATCAACGTGGGCACGCAGAGAACCGGCCAGCTTCGCGCCTTCGGTTTTCGGTACGGAGATGTAGTTTTCAATGTCTACGGTATCCAGCACCTGACCACCGAAACGCTCGCCCATCAGGCCAGTACGGATGCCTTTACGTGCCGAGTAGATGGCCGCTGCTGCGCCCGCCGGGCCGCTGCCGACGATCAGCACTTCGTAGGCTTCACGTTTGTTCAGCTCTTCCGCCGCGCGCTTGTCGGCGTTGGTGTCCACTTTACCGACGATTTCCGCCAGGCTCAGACGGCCCTGACCGAACTCTTTACCGTTGAGGAATACCGCCGGCACGCCCATCACGTTGCGCTCGGTGATTTCGTTCTGGAACATACCGCCGTCAATCGCGGTATGGCTGATACGCGGGTTCAGCACCGCCATCAGGTTCAGCGCCTGTACCACGTCAGGACAGTTGTGGCACGACAGGGAATAATAAGTTTCGAAGTGGAAGTCGCCTTCCAAAGCCACAACCTGATCCAGCAGGCTCTGCGCTTCTTTCGAAGGGTGTCCACCGGTTTGCAGCAGGGCTAAAACCAGTGAAGTAAATTCGTGACCCATTGGCGAACCGGCAAAGCGCGGACCGCTCTGGCTGCCTGGGTTAGTGATCAGGAAAGAGGGTTTACGCACCGGACGATCGTTCTCTTCGCGGAAGCTGACTTTGTCTGACAAGCCCGCGATATCGGCCAACAGAGAGCGAATCTCTGCCGATTTGGCGCCATCATCCAATGTGGCAATCAACTCAACCGGTTTCGTTAGTTTCTCAAGGTAAGCCTTGAGTTGGGATTTTAAATTGGTGTCGAGCATAGTGAGTTCCTGTCATGAAAATCGGGTGCCGTAGCACCCGATAGAGAAAGATCGAATGGCAGCTAACTTAGATTTTGCCAACCAGGTCCAGTGATGGAGCCAGAGTTGCTTCGCCTTCTTTCCATTTTGCCGGGCAAACTTCACCTGGGTGAGAAGCAACGTACTGAGCGGCTTTCACTTTGCGGATCAGGTCAGATGCGTCACGGCCAATGCCTTCTGCAGTGATTTCGATCGCCTGGATGATGCCTTGCGGGTCAACGATGAAGGTACCGCGGTCTGCCAGACCTTCGTCTTCGCGCATGATTTCGAAGTTACGGGTCAGCGCGCCAGTTGGGTCACCGATCATCGCGTATTTGATTTTCGCGATGGTGTCAGAAGAACCGTGCCAGGCTTTGTGGGTAAAGTGCGTGTCAGTAGAAACAGAGTAGATATCTACACCCAGTTTCTGGAACTCTTCGTGATGGTCTGCAACGTCACCCAGTTCGGTTGGGCATACGAAGGTGAAGTCAGCCGGGTAGAAGAAGAAAACACTCCATTTACCTTCAACGTCTTTCTCGGTGACTTCGATGAATTCGCCGTTTTTGAACGCTGCGTTTTTAAATGGTTTGATCTTGGTATTAATGATGGACATGGTGACCTCCGTTAAAAGATGTGATGCAGGCTACAGAATTTTCGGGCCAACTTCTAATATGCAGACGTTATCAATCAGATAACCAAAAGCTATCAAAGCGCCGACACCAGATTTCATGCGGCTCGCGGAGGCATTCTACACAAAAAGGGCGCGGTTCTGTCAGGCTTTATCTTTTTGCGGTGAAACTGCTACTTTTATTCAAATACCTAACTGACGGAGCAAATAGGTGCACATACGTTTTTTTGACGAAGCCGATCGACCTTTTCTGCGCACACTGTATCTTGCCGCGCGACGCCATAACTGGACGTGGCTGGATGGCGATGATTGGCAGTTAGAAGATTTCGATGCGGTGATTTTGGGCGAAACCGTGCTGGTCGCTGAACTGAATGGGCATCGCGTAGGGTTTGCGGCGGTGCTGGATAATGACAACTTCCTGCATAGCCTGTATGTCGACCCCGATGCGCAGGGACAAGGCGTGGGCAGCGCGCTGTTAGAAAAAGTGCAATCGCGATTTAGCTCGACGGGCGCCTTGAAATGCCTGCAACAGAATCAGGCGGCGATGGATTTCTATCTCAAACACGGCTGGCGGCGCGAAGCGGTTGGCGAGAGCGAGCAGGGAAAATATGTGCTGATGCATTTTCCGCTGGCGACGCGCACCAGCGGAAATGGACGCCGTTAAACGGCGCGGAACGCGATATCGCCAGGGATAATTTCTCTCTGCCAATAGAGCTGCGCCGCAACGCGACCCGCCAGCTGGCGGTAGAGCGCGGTGAAATCACTTTCCGGACGGCGCACCACGGTCGGTTCGCCATCATCCAGATCTTCACGCAGCGTAATGTGCAGCGGCAACTGGGCCAGCAAACGGGTGCTGTAATCTTCCACTAGCTTCTGCGCACCGCCGGTGCCGAAAATCGGCTCATGATGTCCGCATTGGCTACAAATGTGCATGCTCATATTCTCGATCACACCCAGCACCGGCACGCTTACTTTCTCGAACATCACCATCCCTTTACGCGCGTCAATCAAGGCGATGTCCTGCGGCGTGGTGACCACCAGCGCGCCGGTCACCGGCACGTTTTGCGCCAGCGTCAGCTGAATATCGCCGGTACCTGGCGGCATATCGAGGATCAGATAATCGAGATCCGGCCACAGGGTTTCGTTGAGCAACTGCATCAGGGCTTTGCTGGCCATTGGACCGCGCCACACCATGGCGTTGTCGTCGGTGACCAGATAACCAATCGAATTGGTTGCCAGGCCGTGCGCCATTATCGGTGCCATGTGCGTGCCATCCGGCGAGGTGGGACGCTGATTTTCGGTGCCGAGCATGTTGGGGATCGACGGACCGTAAATATCCGCATCGAGAATCCCCACGCGCGCCCCTTCGGCGATCAGCGCCAGCGCCATGTTCACAGCGGTGCTGGATTTGCCCACGCCACCTTTGCCGGAACTGACGGCGATGATGTTCTTCACACCGGTTGCGCCCGGATGGTTTTTCACCCGCTTCAGCGTGGCGATGTCGTGGCGCAGTCGCCAGTCAATGGCGCTGGCGTCCGTCAGGCGCAACAGTTCGGCGCTGGTTTGCGCTTTCAGCTCTTCAAAAGCGCTGGCCCACGCGAACGGCATCACCAGCTCGATATGCAGCTTGTCATCCAGCAGCGCGACATGGCGCAGGGCTTTCAGCGTGGTCAGGTTATGTTGCAGCGTCGGATGTTCAAAGTCACTCAACACGCCGATAACCAATGCTCGCAGCGCCTCAGGTGAATGATGTTGCTGGGATTGTGAAGTCATCCCCTCTCCTTGTTTATTCATCACGCCAGATTGCGGCGGTGTCTGTTCAATAATATCAGATAGGCGCTAAAAGTGACGTGGATGTCCAGCTGTGTTTACGCCAGAGGGTGCTTCGGTTAACATCTAACACCGATTTTTCTTCAACGGAACGCTACGCAAACATGACTCAAGTCGCTAAAAAAATTCTGGTAACGTGCGCACTGCCGTACGCAAACGGTTCAATCCATCTCGGTCACATGCTTGAACACATTCAGGCTGACATTTGGGTCCGTTACCAGCGAATGCGTGGCAACCAGGTTCACTTTATCTGTGCAGACGACGCTCACGGCACGCCTATCATGCTGAAAGCTCAGCAGCTTGGCATCGCGCCGGAGCAGATGATCGCGGAGATGAAGCAGGAGCACGAAACGGATTTTGCTGGCTTCAATATCAGCTACGACAACTATCACTCGACGCACGGTGACGAAAACCGTCAGCTGTCCGAGCTGATTTATGGTCGCCTGAAAGAGAACGGCTTCATTAAAAACCGCACTATTTCGCAGCTGTACGATCCTGAGAAAGGCATGTTCCTGCCGGACCGTTTCGTCAAAGGCACCTGCCCGAAATGTAAGTCACCGGATCAATATGGCGATAACTGCGAAGTGTGCAGCGCGACCTACAGCCCAACCGAGCTGATCGACCCGAAATCAGTGGTCTCAGGCGCGACGCCGGTGCTGCGCGATTCCGAGCACTTCTTCTTTGATCTGCCCTCTTTCAGCGCGATGCTGCAAGCGTGGACGCGTTCAGGCGCACTGCAAGAGCAGGTGGCTAACAAGATGCAAGAGTGGTTCGAGTCTGGCTTGCAGCAGTGGGATATCTCCCGCGATGCGCCTTACTTCGGCTTCGAAATCCCTGGCGCGCCGGGCAAATACTTCTACGTCTGGCTGGATGCGCCAATCGGTTACATGGGTTCATTCAAAAACCTGTGCGACAAACGCGGCGATATCGATTTCGACGAGTTCTGGAAGAAAGATTCCACTACTGAGCTGTATCACTTCATCGGTAAAGACATCGTCTATTTCCACAGCCTGTTCTGGCCAGCGATGCTTGAAGGCAGCAACTTCCGCAAGCCAACCAATCTGTTCGTACACGGTTATGTGACGGTGAACGGCGCGAAGATGTCTAAATCGCGCGGCACCTTTATTAAAGCCAGCACCTGGTTGCAGCATCTGGATGCCGATAGCCTGCGTTATTACTACGCAGCCAAGCTCTCTTCACGCATCGACGACATCGACCTGAATCTGGAAGATTTCGTGCAGCGCGTGAATGCAGACGTGGTGAACAAAGTGGTGAACCTGGCGTCACGTAATGCCGGCTTCCTGACTAAACGCTTTGGCGGCAAGCTGGCGAGTGAACTGGCCGATCCCGCGCTGTATCAAACCTTTGTGGAGGCCTCAGAGAAGATTGGCGAAGCCTGGGCCAGCCGCGAATATAACCGCGCTATCCGTGAAATCATGGCGCTGGCCGATCTGGCCAACCGCTATGTCGATGAGCAGGCACCTTGGGTGGTAGCAAAGCAAGAAGGCCGCGATGCCGACCTGCAGGCGATTTGCTCCATGGGCATTAACCTGTTCCGCGTCTTGATGACCTGGCTGAAGCCAGTGCTGCCATCTTTGAGCGAGCGTGCCGAAGCCTTCCTGCAGAGCGAGCTGAGCTGGGATGCAATTACCCAACCGCTGCTGGATCATGAAGTGGCGCCGTTCAAAGCGCTGTATGGCCGTATCGAAATGACCAAAGTTGATGCACTGATTGAGGCCTCGAAAGAAGATGCGGCGGCGGCGAATAAGCCTGCAGCAACTGGTCCGCTGGCTGATGCGCCAATTGGCGACACCATCACCATTGATGATTTTGCCAAGGTCGACATGCGCGTGGCGCTGATCGAGAAAGCGGAGCTGGTTGAGGGTTCTGACAAGCTGCTGCGTCTGGAGCTGGATTTGGGTGGTGAGAAGCGTCAGATTTTCTCTGGCATTCGCGCTGCGTATCCGGATCCGTCGGTGCTGGTCGGCAAGATGACCATCATCGTCGCCAACCTCGCGCCGCGTAAAATGCGCTTCGGTATTTCCGAAGGTATGGTGCTGTCAGCGGGTCCGGGCGGCAAAGACCTGTTTGTGCTGTCCGTTGATAGCGGCGCAGTACCGGGCATGCCGGTTAAGTAACGAATTTCGTTGCCCTCACCCTAACCCTCTCCCGCGCGCGGGAGAGGGAACCGTTCAAAGCAGCCATTTAATTTTTCACTCCACTTTATGCTAGCCTGCTCCACCTAACCATTCCCTCGCCCGCTGCGGGAGAGGGCTAGGGTGAGGGCCCAGGCAACATCAACTGCCGATATATCTCCTCCATCACCGCATCAAACTCTTCGAAAACCTGATGATTCCAGAATCTAATCACTCTCCAGCCACCTCGCTCTAAAAAAGCCGTTCGTTGTTGATCATAAATCTTCGCTTCATCTTCGTTATGCTGCCCGCCGTCTAGCTCAACTATCACCCTCCTTTCAATACAGGCGAAATCCACGATATAACCGCCAATCGGATGCTGACGCCGAAACTTCACTCCGCATAAATTCCGATTACGTAAAAAACGCCACAAAAGATGCTCCGCTTCAGGCATTGCCTGGCGCAGTTGTCGCCGCCGCGTAATCGCTTTCATCATCGCCTCCCTTTCGCGATATCGGCTTACCCACGCCATGTTTGCAGGAGGAAAATAACGCGATGAAAAAGCTGGAATCTGCATTCCAATGTGATCGCTAGCACGCTAATCGCTTAATGCGTATGATAAAGCGCTACGAAAACAGGAGCCTGACATGCCTGCCGTTCTCTCTGCTTGTTGGCGCTATGTGCGCGCCTTCGTCATCATCTATGCGGCGCTTTACGCTGGAATGGGGATTTCTGCCCTGCTCCCAATAACCATTCCCGGCAGTATCATCGGCATGCTGCTGCTATTCCTGCTGCTGGGTCTGCAAATCATGCCGGTTGAGTGGGTGAAACCCGGATGCCATTTACTGATTCGCTATATGGCACTGCTGTTTGTGCCGATTAGCGTTGGTGTAATGGGCTATACCGATATTCTCACCGCGCAGTTTGGGCCGATTGTGGTGTCATGCATTGTCAGTACTTTTATGGTGCTGCTGATTGTCGGGCTCAGCGCAGAGCGCCTGCAGCGCCCGCAGGAGAAGCCGAATGAGTGATGCATGGTGGTCGCTGCCGCTGACGGTGATCGCCTATTTCCTGGCGCGTAAACTGGCGGCGAAAATCAATATCTCCATCGTTAATCCATTGTTAGTGGCGATGGCGATTGTCATTCCGATTCTGCTGCTGACTCACCTGCCATACACGCGCTATTTTGCCGGCAGCAGCCTGCTCAATCAGTTGCTGCAACCGGCAGTCGTAGCGCTGGCGTTGCCGCTGTATGAGCAGATGCATCAGATTCGCGCGCGCTGGAAAACCATCATCAGCGTCTGCTTCATCGGCAGCATCACGGCAATGGTATCGGGCACCGCGATTGCGCTGTGGATGGGCGCAACGCCGGAAATCGCCGCCACCATCATGCCGAAATCTGTCACCACGCCGATTGCGATGGCGGTCTCCGCATCGCTGCACGGTATTCCTGCCATCAGCGCCATCTGCGTGCTTATCGCCGGTGTGCTGGGTGCGGTGTTTGGCCATATGCTGCTCAATCTGTTTAAGGTGAAAAACAAATCCTCGCGCGGGTTAGCAATTGGTAACGCATCGCACGCGTTAGGTACCGCGCGCGCAGCCGAGATCGATTACCAGGAAGGCGCGTTCAGCTCCCTTGCGCTGGTGATTTGCGGCATCATCACCTCGTTACTGGCGCCGCTGCTTTTTCCGCTATTAATGCATTGGTGGGGCTAAAACTTGCGAGAGATCTCGCAAAGTTGAAACAACCCAATCAGCTTGCATTGTCAGAGCGACTTGGATCACATATAAAACGTCAGGCGGCGCATCGCCGCTAACGCGTAACTGAGGCCATCACATCATGCATTCACGATTCCTTACTGCTTTTTCCGCCCTGCCCGCTGCGCTGCAAGCTGCGATTCAGCCGCTGCTGGATGCGCCGGATTTCCATGGCGTATTGCGTCCGCAGGATGTCGCGCAACTGAAACAGCTTACCGGTCTGGATGATGATGCGCTGGCGCTGGAACTGCTGCCGCTGGCGGCGAGCTGCGCCGTGGCAACCGTGTCTCATTTTAATGTCGGCGCGATTTCGCGCGGCGTCAGCGGCCATTGGTACTTCGGCGCCAACATGGAGTTCCTGCATACCCCGCTGCAGCAGACGGTACACGCCGAGCAGAGCGCCATTACGCACGCCTGGCTGCGCGGTGAAGAGAAGCTGGCGGCGATTACCGTTAACTACACGCCGTGCGGACATTGCCGTCAGTTTATGAACGAGCTGAACAGCGGCACGGCGATTCGCATCAGCCTGCCGGGACGCGCGGTTAGCACGCTGGGCGACTATCTGCCGGATGCGTTTGGCCCTGCCGATCTGAATATCACCGAACGTCTTCTAACGCCGGTCGATCATGGTTTTGCGGTTGCGGGCGATGCATTGCAACAGGCCGCCATTACCGCCGCCAATCACAGTCACGCGCCTTACAGCCAGAGTTACAGCGGCGTGGCGCTGCGCAGCCAGAGCGGCAAGGTCTTTACCGGTCGCTATGCGGAAAACGCCGCCTTCAACCCCAGCTTGCCGCCGCTGCAGGCTGCACTGATTTTGATGAACATGAGCAACGAAGCGCTGGAGACAATTCAGCAAGCGGTTTTGGCGGAATGTCAGGACAGCACGCTGAGTCAGCTTGACGCGACCCGCGCGACGCTTAAGGCGTTAGGATGTGAGGATTTCTCACTTACTTTAGTTTCGAAAACATCAGTTTAGTGATCCTTTTACCGCTTTTGTGACCTCCTGTTAACAAAAGCTGTACATCTGCAGGAATTTTCATAGGATCGGGCGCCAGAACCTCTTCACTTCAAGATGGACTGGCGTTACCTTTTCCCGGCGATACGTCAGAAAACACTGCAACCGGAGCAAGCACTGCATGGAACTCGACTACGAAAGTAAACGCCCGCTGTATATTCCTTATGCGGGTCCGATCCTGCTGGAATTTCCGCTATTGAATAAAGGCAGCGCCTTCACCCTCGAAGAACGTAACGAATTTAACCTCAACGGCCTGCTACCCGAAGCGGTAGAAACCATCGAAGAGCAGGCAGAACGTGCCTGGCGCCAGTTCCTGGATTTTAAAAACAACAACGACAAGCACGTCTATCTGCGCAACATCCAGGACACCAACGAAACCCTGTTCTACCGCCTGCTCGACAATCATCTGGAAGAGATGATGCCGATCATCTACACCCCAACGGTCGGCGCCGCCTGTGAACACTTCTCTGAAATCTACCGTCGCGCGCGTGGCGTATTCATCTCTTATAACAATCGCGACCGCATTGAAGACATGCTGCAGAACGCCACCAAGCAGAATGTCAAAGTGATCGTGGTGACCGATGGCGAACGTATTCTCGGCCTCGGCGATTTGGGTATCGGCGGCATGGGCATCCCAATCGGTAAGCTGTCGCTGTATACCGCGTGTGGCGGCATCAGCCCGGCTTATACCTTGCCGGTGGTGCTGGATGTCGGTACCAACAACCAGCAGCTGCTGAACGATCCGCTCTATATGGGCTGGCGTCATCCGCGTATTACCGGCGAAGAGTACGAAGAGTTCGTCAATGAATTCATTCAGGCGGTGAATCGTCGCTGGCCGAACGTGCTGTTGCAGTTCGAAGACTTCGCGCAGAAAAACGCCATGCCGCTGCTGGAGCGCTATCGCGATGAGATCTGCTGCTTCAACGACGATATTCAGGGCACCGCCGCAGTGACCGTCGGCACCCTCATCGCCGCCAGCCGCGCTGCGGGCAGCCGCCTGTGCGAGCAGAAAGTGGTGTTCCTCGGTGCCGGTTCTGCCGGTTGCGGTATTGCCGAGCAGATCATCGCGCAGATGAAGTCGGAAGGATTGAGCGATGATGAAGCGCGTGGCCGCGTGATGATGGTCGATCGCTTCGGTTTGCTCACCGACAAGCTGCCGAACCTGCTCAATTTCCAGAGCAAGCTGGTGCAGAAGAGTGACAGCCTGAAAGATTGGGACACCAGTAGCGACTCCATTTCTCTGCTCGACGTGGTACGCAACGCCAAGCCGGATATTCTGATCGGCGTGTCTGGCCAACCTGGCCTGTTCACCGAAGAGATCATTCGCGAGATGCACAAGCACACTAAGCGTCCGATTGTTATGCCGCTGTCGAACCCGACTTCACGCGTTGAAGCGACGCCAGCCGACATCATCGCCTGGACTGACGGCGCCGCGCTGGTTGCCACCGGCAGCCCGTTCTCGCCGGTCACCTGGAAAGGGAAAACCTATCCCATCGCCCAGTGCAATAACTCCTATATCTTCCCTGGCATCGGTTTGGGGGTTATCGCTGCGGGCGCCAGTCGCGTGACGGATTCAATGTTGATGACCGCCAGCCGCGCATTGGCCGACTGCTCGCCGCTGGTTAACGATGGCGAAGGTCCGGTTCTACCGGAGATCAAAGACATTCAGGGCGTTTCCAAGCTGATTGCCATCGAGGTGGGTAAAGCCGCGCAGCTGGCGGGCGTGGCGGTGGTGACCTCGGAAGATGTGTTGTCGAAAGCCGTCAGCAACAACTTCTGGCTGCCGCAGTATCGTAATTATCGGCGTACTTCGATCTGATAAATCCGTTGCCGGATCATTTAGATCCGGCAACGTTTAAAAAAACGTCAGCCAACGGGCGTTTACTTGCTTCCCCCGCCCGCCTCAAGTAGCCTTTATCCATTCTGAATTCTGCCAACCGAGTGCCCGCGCGCATGATTAAACGCGTTTTCTTTGGTCTGTTTTTCATCATCTTACTGATGGTGGCGACCGCGCTCGGCCTGGATCGCTGGATCAGCTGGAAAACCGCGCCCTTTATATATGAAGATGTCACCTCGTTGCCACATCGTCAGGTCGGCGTGGTCTTGGGCACGGCGAAGTACTACCGCACGGGCGTTATCAATCAGTATTACCTCTATCGCATTCAGGGCGCGTTGAACGCCTATAACAGCGGCAAGGTCAATTACCTGCTGCTGAGCGGTGATAATGCGCAGCAAAGCTATAACGAACCGATGACCATGCGCCGCGATTTGATCAAAGCGGGCGTCGCGCCGTCGGACATCGTGCTGGATTACGCTGGCTTCCGTACGCTGGATTCGATTGTGCGCACGCGCAAAGTGTTCGATACCAACGATTTCATCATCATTACTCAGCGCTTCCACTGCGAGCGAGCGCTGTATATCGCGCAGCATTTGGGCATTCAGGCGCAGTGCTATGCGGTGCCGTCGCCGAAAAACATGTTGTCGGTGCGTTTCCGCGAAGTGGGTGCGCGTTTGGGTGCGCTGGCGGATTTGTATTTGATGAAGCGCGAGCCGCGCTTCCTCGGCCCGTTAGTGCCGATTCCTGCGGTGCATGAAGTGCCGGAGGATGCGCAGAGTTATCCGGCGGTGACGCCGGAGCAGCTTTTGGAGTTGGAAGAGAAACTGCAGAAGTGATGTTTGCTCCCTCACCCCGGCCCTCTCCCGCGAGCGGGAGAGGGAACCGTGTAGTGCAGGTTTAAGCCAGAATTCGGTCTGCTCCCTCTCCCGCCTGCGGGAGAGGGTTGGAGTGAGGGGAAATCCACTACTTCTTACGTGCGTACTTCAATGAATCCAGCGCCACGGCGAAGATGATAATGCCGCCCTTGATGATGTACTGCCAGTAAGGGTTAACGCCGATGTAGGTCAAACCGTAGTTGATCACGGTGAAGATGATGACACCGGTCACCACGCCCGCCACCGAACCCACGCCCCCGGCAAACGACACGCCGCCGACCACACAAGCCGCAATCGCATCCAGCTCATACATAAAGCCGAGGTTATTGGTGGCGCTGCCGATACGGCCTGCTTCCAGCATCCCGCCGAACGCGTAGAACACGCCAGACAAGGCATACACCAGAATCAGGTTGAACGGCACGTTCACACCAGACACTTTCGCCGCTTCCGGGTTACCACCGATAGCGAAGATATTGCGACCAAAGCGAGTTTTATTCCACAGCACCCAAACAAAGACGATGGCAATCACAGCGTAGAAGGTGATAAACGACAGTTTGAAATCACCAAAACGCAGGAAGCCTTGGGCAAATTTGGAGAAGCCAGGATCGAAACCGGCAATTGGCGATGCACCCACAAAGTCGTAATAGAGCGAGTTGATACCGTAAACGATAATCATGGTGCCCAACGTGGTTATAAATGGCGTTACCTTGAGGTAAGCGATGATCACCCCGTTCACCAGACCAATCACACCGCCGATGATGCACACGGTCAGAATAACCACTGGAATTGGCACGGTATCCAGATGCGGGAACACCTTGTTCGCGTTATCCATTGCCTGCAGCAGCGTAGCTGCCACCACCGCCGCTAAGCCAACCTGACGACCCGCTGAAAGGTCGGTACCCTGCGTGACAATCAAACCGGCCACGCCCAGTGCGATAATAATACGCACCGAAGATTGGGTCAGAATGTTACTCAGGTTCATTAAACTTAAGAAGGTTGGATCCTGGAAAATAATAATTGCCAGCAGTACAAACAGGACAACGTAAATGCCGCCCTCTTTTAACCAGGTTAGCGCATTCTTTTTAGTAGTCGCTTTCATGTTAAAGCCCTTGCTTCATTAAAGGTGTAATGACGCTAAACGCAGGATTTCATTCTGCGAGGTCGTTTTGGTATCAACAATGCCTGCTACCTGGCCATTACTCATCACTAAAATACGATCGGTAATACCCAACAGCTCTGGCATTTCAGAAGAGATAATAATGATGCCCTTCTCTTTCTTCGCCAACTCGGCAATAAGTTGGTAGATTTCGAATTTCGCGCCCACATCAATCCCGCGCGTCGGTTCATCAAGCATCAATATTTCCGGCTGCGTTAATAACCAGCGACCAATAATCACTTTTTGTTGGTTACCACCGGAGAGCGAACCAATTTGCGTATGATGACCCGGCGTTTTCACGCGCATCGAATCAATGACCCATTGGGTATCGCTTTTCATGCGTTTATTATCGAGCAGCCCCATGCTGGATTTATACTTTTTAATATTGGAGATAAGCGAGTTAAAGCCTATATCCAGATACGCATAAATACCGGTGGAGCGACGCTCTTCCGTCACCAGCGCAAAGCCGTGGTTAATGGCTTCGTTGGCGCTGTGGTTATTAATACTCTTGCCGTGCAGCTTAATCGTACCGCCTGACTTCTCGCGAATGCCAAACAGGGTTTCGACGATGTCGGTACGCTTAGCGCCCACCAAACCGGCAATACCAAGAATTTCACCTTTACGCAGATCGAACGAGATATCACGAATCGACGGCTGACGCAGTGAGGTTAAATGGCGCACCTCAAGAATGGTTTCCCCCGGCACGTTGGTTTTGTCCGGGAAGCGCTGGTTCAATGAACGGCCAACCATCATCGAGATGATTTTGTCCATGTCCAGACCTTCCAGCGGCTGGGTGGCGATCCACTGTCCGTCACGCAAAATGGTGATCTCATCACACAGCTGGAATATCTCTTCCATCTTGTGCGAGATATACACAATGCCGCAGCCACGATCTTTCAGCTTACGAATAATCGTGAACAAGTGGTTCACTTCTTTTTCGGTCAGCGATGATGTCGGCTCATCCATAATGACGATTTTGGCATCATAGGAGAAGGCTTTGGCGATTTCGATCATCTGCATCTGCGACACCGATAAGGTGGCAACTTTATCGCGCGGATCGATATCAATATCTAATTCATCAAAGATCGCTTTGGTATCGCGATACATTTTATCCTGATCGACAAACACGCCTTTACGTGGATAACGGCCAAGCCACATGTTATCCATGACGTTGCGTTGCAGAACCAGGTTTAATTCCTGATGCACCATGGAAACGCCATTTTCCAGCGCTTCTTTGGAGCTCTTATAATCAATTTCCTCACCCTGAAACAGGATGCTCCCCGTATCCTTTTTATAAATCCCAAACAGACATTTTAATAATGTAGATTTCCCGGCGCCGTTTTCGCCCATTAATGCATGAACAGAGTGCGGCCGCACTTTTAAATTCACATTATCTAAGGCTTTAACTCCTGGAAATGATTTCGAGACATTCGTCATCTCCAGCAGATATTCACGCTGTGTGGTCGGATTCTCACTGGCCATAATTTACCTGGCTAAATAAAGCGTTGGTCAGATGCAATAAGGCGCGGCGAAATACCGCGCCCAGGATGAATTACTTCACAAACTGCGACAGATTTTCTTTATCTACTGGTACGTAAGGAACACGTACGATTTTGTTGTCCATTTTGAAGTTAGTGCCTGCAGTTGGCTCTTTGCCATTGGCCAGATTGTTAGCAATGTCCAGCGTCGCTTTCGCCTGGTTTTCCGCATCGTTCAACACGGTACCGGCCAGCGCGCCTGATTTCACCAGCGCCAGCGCTTCTGGCAGTGCATCGACACCAAACACCGGAATGCTGGTTTTGTTGTGCGCTTTCAGCGCTTCAACCGCACCCATCGCCATCGCATCGTTATTAGCGATGATCACTTCAATCTTGTTGGCGTTCGGGCCAGAGAGCCAGGCGTCAACTTTGTCTTTTGCCTGTGCGGTATCCCACATCGCGGTATCCATCGCCAGCTGCTGCGTTTTCAGGCCGTCTTTGTTCAGGGTATCGATCACGTATTTAGTACGCGCTTCGGCATCCGGATGGCCCGGCTCGCCTTTCAGCAGTACGAACTGGATGGTACCGTCTTTGTTTAGATCCCAGGCTGGCGTGGCTTTCCAGTGCTTCTCAATCAGCTGACCCTGGATGATGCCTGACTCTTTAGAGTCGGTACCGACGTAATACGCTTTCGGGTAGCTGGCCAGCACTTTGGCGTTAGGTTCTTTGTTGAAGAACACCACCGGCACATCGTTGCCACGCGCTTTATCAATCACCACTGCCGCAGCAGCCGGATCCACCAGGTTGATGGCCAGCGCTTTCACGCCTTTCGCCATCAGCACGTCAATCTGGTCGTTCTGTTTAGACTGGTCGTTCTGGGAGTCATTCATCAACAGCTGAATGCCGCCCAATGATTTTGCTTCTTTCTCAATGTCCTTACGCACCATCGACATGAAGTTGTCGTCGTATTTGTAGATGGTCACGCCAATGCGGGTATCGGCGGCGTGCGCAGTTGCACCAAACATCATGCTGGCAACCAGTGCTGTGAGCGTGAAAACCTTCTTATTCATGGTATCTCCGGTTTTTTATGTAGGGCATTTCATTGCGCTATTTGCCTGCGGGCAAACAGCGCCGTCGGTTGTAAACCTGATAATGGGCGGACGCGTAACGCAAAGCCGGGCCACCATCGCAATCCTGACTTCCCTGTAGGTAAACGCTTCCTGAAGAGTGTTGTGAACTATTTCAATCGGCTACTGAAACCAGCTGGGAAGTGGATTTCCCAGCGTTACATGATGTTTCAGTCCGGTAAGACGCTGCCATCATAGTGAGCGGCATGTTAATTAACTGTGAATGCAATCACAGATTGGAAACGGTTACACTGCGCTATCGCCTGAATTAGTGACCGACTCCACAATTTGCCGCTGGGCGACAGAATGGCGACGCACCAGCGTTGGCATAAAGCAGTGTACAGCCAGCTGATCCAGCTCGCCTGCGGCACCTTTGAGCGCTAATTCCGTGGCGAGTTTCGCCATAGAAACAATAGGATAACGGACCGTGGTTAACTGCGGATCGGTGTAGCGGGAGATGGGAATATCATCAAAGCCAATGACAGAGAAATGCTGCGGAACCTGGATGCCGTTGTCCTTTAAAGCGGTCAATGCACCCGCCGCCATGCCGTCATTGTAGGAAAACACCGCGGTTAAATGTAAGTTACGCCCCAGCAACTCCACCATCGCTGCTTCGCCGCCTTGCATATCAGGTTCAGCATGCGCAATCCATGACTCCTGCGGGCGAATTCCCTGTTCTGACAAGGCCTGCAGCCAGCCTTCACGTCGTTGCGTTACATCCTCAATCGGGTGGCTGGAGCTAAGAAAGCCGATGCGTTGATGTCCCTGTTGTAACAACATGCGCGTGGCTACCTGAGCGCCGGTAACGTTATCCAGGCAGACGCAGCGGTGTTCATAACCGGGAATTGTACGGTTAATCAATACCATACCGGGAACCTGATCCATAAACTGCGTCAGTTCGGCGTCTGAAAGCGTTTTCGCGTGCACCACCAATGCGTTACATCGTTGACGTATCAGCACCTCAATTGCGTTACGTTCTTTCTCTTCCTGATGCCAGGAGTTGCTGATTAACACGTGTTTATGCACGCGCTGCGCCACGGTATCCACCGCTTTCACTAGCGCGCCAAAGAAGGGATCGGAAACATCCATCACCACCACGCCAATGGTGTCACTGATTTGCGTGGCCAGCGCCTGCGCGTTGGCGTTCGGGCGATAGCCTAACGCATCAACGGCGGCCAGCACGGCTTCCCGGGTATCGGCGGTGACTGCACTGCTGTTGTTGAGCACACGCGACACGGTGGCTACTGACACACCGGCCTGACGGGCGACATCACGAATCGTTATCATGCAGCTGTTCCACAGAGTCTGAAAATGCGCGACAAGCGCGTAACGGCGCTATTCTGTCAGGGCATGTGAAACGACTACGTGAATCACGTCACAGCAATGAAAACGGTTACATACAATTCTGCAACCTTTGTGATGAACATCATTATCTGAGCGAGGAGGAAGGATCAGCTTTTCCCGCGGCAAGACGTGTCAGTTTGCGCCAGATCCACTCCATTGGGCCTTGCGGGAAGACGCGCAGCCACAGCACGGAAAACAGGATATTAACCAGCCAGATAGCCGGTACAAAGGCCAGCAGCTGCAGGCGATCGAATCTGAGGAAAAGATCAAAGCGGTAGAACAGCGTGGTGCAAATCAGCGTCTGTAACAGGTAATTGCTCAAGGCCATGCGGCCAACGCATTGAATGGCGTAGCTGACGCGCGTTGACGCAATTTGCGGCCAGAATCCCAGGCAAAGCGCGGCATAACCGAGGCTGATAAACGGACTGGCGAGATCGCGCGGTACCTGCAGGAAAAAGCCGGTCCAGCGGAATTCCCAGCCAATCATCCACTGCGCGGCGATGCCGGGAATGGCGATCAGCCAGCCGATAGTCAGCAGCAGCGCCGCCGAACGGCGATAGTGCTGCACGCTAAATTGCCCGCTGAGCCAGCCGCTGCGCATCAATGCCGCACCCATCAGCATCAAACCCGCCAGTTGCCAGCCATATTGTGATGCCAGTGCCATCAGGCCTGATGACAGATGATCCAGCCGGTTCTGCACCGCTTCCCAACCGCCGAGCAGTTTCCAGTAGCTCTCATACTGCAGGTCCGCCGCACCCGGCAGCCAGGATCGCGTGGGATTGGGGCTGGAGACCGCGCCGAAAATCAGCAGCACGCCACAGCCGACCAGATAGAGTAATGCGCCGGTTTGTAGCAACGCGCGGTCGGAAGGCACATCACGCAGCATGCGCCAGATAATTAGCCCAATCAGGCCATAATCCAGCAGGATGTCGCCTTCCCAGAAAAAGATGCCGTGAATGAAACCGAGCAGCACCAGCAGCGTCAGACGCGCCGACATCCAGCGGCTGCCGCGCGGCGCCTGCATATAAAGGCCGGCACCAAACAGCAAGGCAAACAGCGTGAGGAATTTCAGCTGCGCCAGGCCATCCATGATCGCCCACGTCCAGGCATCAGACGTAGCAGCCTCGCCGCGCCACGCCGGATTGAGATAGGCGGCCGATGGCAACGCAAAGCCGACAATGTTCAGCAGCAAGATGCCGAGAATGGCGCAACCACGAATGAAATCCAGCGCGAGATAGCGTTGCATCGAGTGCCCTGACGGAGAGAGGAAATCGGGCAACAGGCTGTTGCCCAAACAGATTAGCTGTGACGAACCGCGCGCAAAAACTCCTGACGCGTGTTCTGGCTGGATTTGAACAAGCCACCAAGCGAGGTGGTGGTGGTGGCGCTGGTAGCATCTTTCACGCCACGCGCTTTCACGCAGTAATGCACTGCATCAATCGACACCGCAACGTTATTGGTGCCGAGCAGCGTTTGCAGCGCCACCAGCACTTGCTGCGTCAGGCGCTCTTGCACCTGCGGACGCTGGGCAAAGAACTGCACAATACGGTTGATTTTCGACAGGCCAATCACTTTCTCTTTCGGGATATAGGCCACGGTGGCTTTGCCATCGATAATCACAAAGTGGTGTTCGCAAGTGCTGGTCAGCGTGATATCACGCACCGTTACCATCTCATCCACTTTCATCTTGTTTTCAATAACGGTGATTTTCGGGAAGTTGGCGTAATCCAGACCTGAGAAAATCTCATCCACATACATCTTGGCGATGCGGTGCGGCGTTTCCATCAGGCTGTCATCTTCCAGATCCAGGTTCAGCAGCTGCATGATTTGCGTCATGTGACCGGCAATTTCGCGTTTGCGCGCGGCGTCATCCATTTCACGCACCGGGGCACGTAACGGTGTTTCCAGACCACGCGCCAACAGCGCTTCGTGAACCAGGGCGGCTTCCTGACTTAAGGTGCTCATTTACTCTTCTCCGACAGGTGATGCGCCCGCGGGTTTTCGCCCACGGGGGAAATTCTGAGCGCGTATTGTGAAATACTCCGCGCCCTTAATCCAGTAATCATTCTGATAAGCTTTTCATCACGTACGGCGACGTAAAACCAGCATTCCCGCAAGGATTAAGCTGGCGCCCGCTACCCATAGCGCGGGTTCCAGCTGATGCCATAGCATGCTGGAAATCCACGACAGCAGCGGACCGCCCAACTGCCCGACCGCATAACCGGTGGTGAGCAAACCGGCAAGATAGCGCGCATGCTGCGGTGCCAGCTCGCGCCCATATTGCAGCGTCAGCTGCACCACACACAGGAAGCCGCCGCCGATCAGCGCTGCGCCCAGCATCAGGCCATTCAAGCCTGGCAGTACAATCGCGGCGATAACGCCCAGCGCCTGCGCCCACAACACTATGGCCAGCCGCAGATGGCTGCTGCCCCAGTGACGCGTCAGAATACCTAACACGATGCCGATCACCGCCGCGCCACCAAACACCGGCCAGACAAACTGGGCAAACGCGCTGTCAGGAAAACGCGCCGCCGCCATTTGCGACAGAAAAGTGGCGGGCAGAATGTAGCCAAAGCCGGCGAGGCTGTAACTCAGCACCAGGCGCTTGAGATTGCCATTCAGCACCAGCGGCGATGCAGCGTGATCGGGGCGATGTAACTGGCCGGTGCGCGGCAGGAATCGCGCAATCGCGGCAATCAACAACAGCGCCAGCAAACCGTAAGCCGCCCACGCAAAGGCCGCGCTGACACCGCTGGCGTGCAGCGCCACCGCCAGCATGCCGCTGATAAAGATGCCGCTGCCGGGTCCGGCAAACACCGCCGCCAGCAAGCCGGGACGTCCGTGATGATGTAGCTGGTCGCTGGCCCATGCCGCCAGCAACACCATCGCCCAGCCGCTGGCCCAGCCAATCAGGAAACGAATCAGGCCATGTAACCACGGACCGCTGACGCAGGCCGAGAGCAGCGTTAAAATCACTGCGCCCCACACGCCCGCCTGTAAACGCCACTCGACGCGGTTGCGCGCGCGCATCGCATCAAACGAGCCAAACAGATAGCCGAGATAGTTGAGTGCCGCCACCAGACTGGCGCTGGTGAGCGTCAGTTGATGGTCCTGAATCATCAGCGGAACCTGCGGCGTGAAAGCAAATCGCCCAATCCCCATCGCAACCACTAAACTTAAGAACGCGCTAAGCGCGACACGAAACGCCATACCGACCTCAGAATGTTTTATCACTTGTCACTAGCATGCATGACGTTTAAACTCACGGAAAGTGAATAATACTAACCAAGTTGTTTACGAGAAGAGAATATGGATTTAGTACAGCTCCGCATGTTTTGCTCCGTGGCCGAATCCGGTTCGCTGGCGCGTGCCGCCGAGCAACTCCATCGCGTACCTTCCAATCTCACCACGCGTCTGCGCCAGCTGGAAGATGAAATTGGCGTTGATCTGTTTATTCGTGAGAAGCAACGCATTCGCCTGTCGCCGATGGGCCACAATTTTCTTAACTATGCGCAGCGCATCCTGGCATTGAGCGATGAAGCGCTGAACATGGCGCGCGCCGGTGAGCCGGGCGGCAATTTCGCGCTCGGTTCGATGGAGAGCACCGCCGCGACGCGCCTCCCTGCCCTCCTGGCGGCCTATCACCAGCGTTTTCCCGCCGTGGAACTGTCGCTGATCACCAATACTTCCGGTGAAATCATCGACAAAGTGCGGGAAGGCACGCTGGCCGCTGCGCTGGTGGATGGCCCTGTGGCGCACGACGATCTCAACGGCTGCATTGCCTTTAATGAGCAGATGGTGCTGATCACCAGCCCGGAACATGCGCCGATTGCCAGCGCGCGCGATGTGCAAGGCGACACGCTGTTTGCTTTCCGCAACAGCTGTTCCTACCGCACCAAGCTGGAAGCCTGGTATCGCGAAAGCCAGACCGCGCCGAGCAGCGTGATGGAGATACAGTCTTACCACGCGATGGTGGCGTGTGTGGCCGGCGGCGCGGGCGTGGCGATGATTCCCGCCTCGGTGCTGGCACAAATGCCGGCGCGCGCACGCGTGCAGGAACATGCGCTACCGCCTGCTTACCGCGATACCGCCACCTGGCTGATGTGGCGGCGCGATGCGTTTACACCCAATGTGGAAGCGCTGAAATACTTGATTATTGAACTGTTTGACGATCGCCCGGTTAACGACGAGTTGCGGCATCCGCTGCACGTTGCCGAGTGAGTTTCTGTTTTATCGACATCACGACCATCGGGGCCACTTACCCCGCATCTACAGGAAGAGGGATTGCATGAACATGATTAAAACCCGCGCCGCCGTTGCCTGGGCAGCTGGCGAACCGCTGAAAATCGAAGAAGTGGATCTGATGCCACCGCAAAAAGGTGAAGTGCTGGTGCGCATCGTGGCCACCGGCGTGTGCCACACCGATGCTTACACCTTGTCGGGACAAGATCCGGAAGGCGTATTCCCGGCGATCCTCGGCCACGAAGGCGGCGGCGTGGTGGAAGCGGTGGGCGAAGGCGTGACCAGCGTGGCCGTCGGCGACCACGTGATCCCGCTTTACACCCCAGAGTGCGGCAAGTGTAAGTTCTGTCTCTCGGGCAAAACCAACCTGTGTCAGGCGATTCGCGCCACCCAGGGCAAAGGTTTGATGCCAGACGGCACCACCCGCTTCTTCAAAGACGGCAAGCCGATTTTCCACTACATGGGCACCTCAACCTTCTCTGAATACACCGTGGTACCGGAAATCTCGCTGGCGGTGATCAGCAAAGAAGCGCCTCTGGAAGAAGTGTGCCTGCTGGGCTGCGGCGTCACCACCGGCATGGGCGCGGTGATGAACACGGCCAAAGTAAAAGAAGGCGACACCGTGGCGATCTTCGGCCTCGGCGGTATTGGTTTGTCGGCGATTATCGGCGCGAAGATGGCGAAAGCCGGTCGCATCATCGGTATCGATCTCAACACCAGTAAATTCGATCTGGCGCGCAAACTGGGTGCAACCGATCTGATCAACCCGAAAGATCACGATAAACCGATTCAGGATGTGATCGTTGAACTAACCGACGGCGGCGTCGATTTCTCCTTCGAGTGCATCGGTAACGTTAACGTGATGCGTTCGGCGCTGGAGTGCTGCCACAAAGGTTGGGGCGAATCAGTGATTATCGGCGTGGCTGGCGCGGGCCAGGAGATTTCTACCCGTCCATTCCAGCTGGTGACCGGTCGCGTATGGCGTGGTTCCGCTTTTGGTGGCGTTAAAGGCCGTTCACAGTTGCCGGGCATCGTGCAGGATTACCTCGACGGTAAATTCGCCCTGAACGATTTCATCACCCATAACCTGCCGCTGGAAGAGATTAACGACGCCTTTGATCTGATGCATGAAGGGAAATCCATCCGTACGGTGGTGCATTTTACTAAGTAATCAGGAGACGTTATGGCTTCCACTTTGGAGCTGTTAGAAGAGCATCGCATCTTTGGTGGCTGGCAGCAGCGCTGGCGTCATCAGTCGGCCGTGCTGAACTGTCCGATGACCTTCAGTATTTTTCTGCCGCCGCCGCAGAGTGACGCACCGCCGCCGGTAGTGTGGTTTCTCGCCGGATTGACCTGCAGCGATGAAAACTTCACCACCAAAGCCGGCGCCCAGCGCGTGGCTGCGGAGCTGGGTTTGGTGCTGATTATGCCCGACACCAGCCCGCGCGGTGACGATGTGGCGAACGACAGCGGTTACGATCTCGGCCAGGGCGCAGGTTTCTACCTCAACGCCACGCAGCAGCCGTGGGCGGCGAACTTCCGCATGTTCGATTACCTCAGCGCGGAGCTGCCGGAGTTGGTGGCGGATAACTTTAAGCTGAGCGATCGTCAGTCGGTGATGGGTCATTCAATGGGCGGTCACGGTGCGCTGGTGTTGGCATTGCGTCTTGGCGGACGTTTTGCGTCTGCTTCTGCCTTCGCGCCAATCGTCAATCCTACCGAAGTGCCGTGGGGGCAGAAGGCCTTTGCCGCATACCTGGGTGAAGATCGTCAGACGTGGCGTGAATGGGATAGTTGCCTGTTGATGCGTGACGTGGAACAGCGCTTGCCGATTCTGATTGATCAAGGGGATAGCGATCAGTTCCTCGCCGATCAGCTGCGTCCAGAGCGACTGGAAGCGGTGGCGCGTGAGCAAGGTTTCCCGCTGGAGCTACGCATTCAGCCGGGTTATGACCATAGCTACTTCTTTATCGCCAGCTTCGTGGAAGATCATCTGCGTTTCCACGCGAAGCATTTGTTGGTGTGATGGTGCTGGCTGTTCCAGATCCTGCTGGCTGCCCCCCATCCCGGCCTTCCCCCGTAAACGGGGGAAGGAGACGCTGCCACATGCAGCTTCCAAACTCACATATAGCAGCATCTTCCTCCCCCATTAATGGGGGAGGACCGAGGAGGGGGACTGCGTGCACCATATTGGGGGACAGCGTGCACCTACCTAACTACACCAACGTCTCCGCCAGCCCGTCGATCATCACCTGCGGCATGCCGCGAGAGCAGTGCTCGATACGGCCGCGCACGCCATACACCTGCGCCAACGTCTCCGGCGTAATCACCTGCGACGGCTCGCCGTCCGCCAGCAGATTGCCATCCTTCAGCATCAGCGCGTGATCCGCATGACGCAGCGCGATGTTGATATCGTGCACCACCACCACCGTCACAATATTGCGCAACCGGGTTTCACGACGCACCAGATCCATCACGTGGAACTGGTAGTTAAGATCCAGCGCGCTAAGCGGTTCATCCAGCAGCAGAAGTTCCGGACGGCGAATCAGCGATTGCGCCAGACCCACCAACTGCTTCTGCCCGCCCGAAAGCTGATCGAGATAACGCATGGCTAAATGCGCGATGCCGAGCTGCTCGAGTAGATGCATGATCTCCGCTTCGCTCGAGGCGCTGTGCAAGCCACCCGACGCACGCTGCGCCACGATAATCGACTCCAGCACGTGCAGATGCACGCCCGCCGGCAAACTTTGCGGCAGATAAACCACACGCTGCGCCCGGCGCGCAAACGGCTGGCTCATCAGCTCTTCACCGTTCAGCCACAGCTCGCCCTGCCCTTTGCCCAAACCAGCCAGCGCGCGCAACAGCGTCGATTTGCCGCAGCCGTTGGGGCCAAGCAACACGGTGATTTTGCCCTGCGGCAGCTCCGGCACGTTGAGATCGTCAATCACCTTGCGCTTCGGATAACCGGCGGAGAAATGCTTAAGACGTAATCCCTGCTCCATTACACCGTCCCCCGATGACGCAGAATAATGCTGAGGAAGAACGGCACGCCGACCAGCGACGTCACAATTCCCACCGGAATGATCACGCCGGGAATCAGGTTTTTCGACGCCACCGAAGCCAGCGACAGCACCAGCGCACCGACCAGCGCGCTGGCTGGCAGGTAATAGCGGTGATCTTCACCAAACATCATGCGCGCAATGTGCGGCGCGACCAGACCGATGAAACCAATTGGGCCGACAAACGCCACCGCCAGCGCAGAGAGAATACTGATGCGCAGCAGCGTTGCCAGGCGCAGACGGCGCACGTCGATACCAAAACTCACCGCGCGATCTTCGCCGAGGCGCAGCGCGGTCAGCTTCCAGCTGCTAAGCATCGAGAACGGAATCAGGATGGCAAAAGCAGCGGTTAATACGCCGAGCTTTTCCCACGAGGCGCGCGCGAGGCTGCCCATGGTCCAGAACACCAGGCCCTGCAAAGTATCTTCGCTGGCGATGAACTGCATCATTGAGACTAATGCGTTGAAGGTGAACACCAGCGCGATACCAAACAGCACCACGCCAGAGGTCGAAACTTTGGTCCAGCGCGTCACGCCATCCAGCATCAAGGCGGCAAATAGCGCAAACACAAACGCGTTGGCGGAGATAAACCACTGATCCGGCACGCCAGGAATGCCGATACCAAGAACGATGGCCAGCGCCGCACCAAAGGCCGCCGCCGACGAAACGCCGAGCGTAAACGGGCTGGCAAGCGGGTTATTCAGGATGGTTTGCATCTCTGCACCGGCAAGGCCGAGCGAGAAGCCCACCACCACCGCCATCAAGGCGTACGGTAAACGAATATCCCAGACAATCACGCGGGTGCCCGCATCGACCGCATCGGGATGCGTCAGCGTTTGCCATAAGGTGTCGAGGGAGAGCCCAGCCGGGCCGAGGGTGAAATCAAGAATCACTGACGCTAATATCGCCAGCGCCAGCACGCCAATTAACATCAATCGCTGGCGCAGTACCTGACGATAACGCGTCATGGTGTCGGTTTCGAGGCCGTTTTCCGCCAGCAGCGTGGCGTCGGTGGTACGCATTGTTCTACCCGTTTCTTGTCGAAATCATAACGGCAGCCACAATAGTGCAGGTGATAATAATTATCAATTCAATCTGAGTAACAAAATCCAAAACAATGCGCAATAAATTGCGCCGCTACTACACGTGCACCTTATTCGTAGCGGCGCGATTTATCGCGCAAGGGTATGACTACTCTTTAAACGTCGGGAACTCCATCTCGCTGTATTTCACGAAGCGCGAACCGCGTGTCAGCTTGTAGCCCAACCAAATAATCAGGAACAGCGGCAGACCAATATAGGTTGCGGCCACGCCATACCAATCAATGCGGTCAGCAAGGAACGCCTGATAGTTCTGACCCAGTGTGATGATCAAACACAGAATAAAGGCGAAAATCGGTCCCAGCGGGAAGAAGCCCGAACGGTACGGCAAATCGGCAAGATTGTGGCCCTGAGCGATATAACCGCGACGGAAACGGTAATGGCTGATGGCGATACCCAACCAGGCGATGAAACCGGTCATGCCTGAGGTGTTCAGTAGCCACAGGTAAACTTCCTGGTTACCAAATTTCGAGCTCAGGAAGCACAATCCCGCCACCACAGTGGTAGCAATCAGCGCGTTACGCGGCACGCCACCTTTCGAAAGCTTGCCGAAAATGCGTGGCGCTTTACCTTCGCGTGCCAGGTTGAACAGCATACGCGTTGAGGCGTACATGCCGGAGTTACCCGCCGACAGTACTGCCGTCAGAATCACCGCGTTCATTACCGCTGCCGCCGAGAGCAGACCGGCATTCTGGAACACCAGCGTGAACGGGCTGATGGCGATATCGGTGACATCGTTATGCAGCAGCTTCGGATCGGTGTACGGCAGAATCAGGCTAATGATTAGAATAGCGAAGATATAGAACAGCAGAATTCGCCAGAATACCTGACGCACCGCACGCGGAATGTTCTTCGCCGGATCCTCAGATTCACCGGCCGCGATACCGATCAGCTCGGTGCCCTGGAAGGAGAAGCCAACGATCATCGCCACGCCTATCATCGCGGCAAAACCACCGGCGAACGGCGCTTCGCCCACGGTCCAGTTATGCCAGCCGGCGTTTTCTGCGCCGCGCATGATGCCGGTGATCATCAACACGCCAACCACAATAAAGATGATGACGGTGGTCACTTTGATCAGCGAGAACCAATATTCCGCTTCGCCGAAGCCTTTGACTGAGATGTAGTTGAGCAGGAACATCAGGCCAAGGAACAGTGCGCTCCAGATCCAGCCGGGCGTGTCCGGGAACCAGTAGTTCATCACTAACTGTGAGGCGACGAGGTCAACGGCGATGGTCACCGCCCAGTTGTACCAATAGTTCCAGCCCAGCGCGAAGCCGAAGCCTTCTTCAACATATTTTGAACCGTAGGTGGAGAAGGAGCCAGAAACCGGCATAAAGGCCGCGAGTTCGCCGAGGCTGGTCATCAGGAAGTAAACCATCAGGCCGATGAGCGCATAGGAGAGCAGCGCGCCGCCAGGTCCGGCCTGAGAAATGGTGGCACCCGAGGCGACAAACAGGCCGGTACCGATGGAACCACCAATGGCGATCATGGTGAGATGACGCGCTTTTAATTCACGGCGCAATCCAGGTTGTTGTGTTGTTTTTGAGTCATTATGCATGTGTAAACGCTATGCTGGATAAAAATGAGGCGAGATTGTAGCAGCTAGCCCCAAGCTGTATAGCATTCACGTCGGGTTATTAGTTACCTTCATGATCGGCCGGGAATTATTAGCCGCAGCGTGATCAGCGCTGTGATTATTCACGGCAATACGACAGGAAACGGCTTAAAGCTTTGGACACATGCTTCTGTCGATGATGGATGCGATACAGCGTGCGCGTCAGGCGCGGCAATGGGATCGCGACTTCCACCAGCGTGCCGGCTTCCAGCAGATCCTCAATCACCCGCCGCGACAAACAGCTGATGCCCATGCCGTGACGCACCGCGTGTTTAATCGCCTCTGAATTGCCTAACTCCATGCCGAGCTGAAACTGTGGCAGATGCGACAGCAGCAGATAATCAACGATCTCGCGCGTGCCTGAACCGCGCTCGCGTAGAATCCACGGCGCGGCGGCGAGCGCTTCCAGCGTAATCGGCTGCTGCAGGATGGCGGCATCCGGCGCGGCAAACACCACCAGCTCATCTTCCAGCCACGGCTCGCTGATAATATCCAGCTCGTGGCACGGACCTTCGATCAAACCGATATCGACGCGGAAATCCGCCACCGCATTAATTGCATCCTGACTGTTGCCGACGCTCAGCTCCAGCGGCAACGCCGGGAAATCGCGGCGATAGGCGGCGATCATGCCCGGCAGCAGGTAATTACCGATGGTGCTGCTGGCGAACAGGCGAATCGCCCCGTTATCTTCCTTAAACAGCTGTTCGATTTCGCCCGCCTGCTCCATCAAACCCACGGCGCGCGGATAGAGTAAACGGCCATGCTCATTCACCACCAACCGCTTACCGACGCGGTCAAACAGCTGCACACCGAGTTGGTTTTCCAAATCTGCTAACGCGGCGCTCACCGCCGACTGCGACAGCGCCAGCACCTGCGAGGCCTGCGTCGTCGAGCCGCTCTTCAGCACTTCGGTAAACACTTCAATCTGGCGCAACGTAATGTGCATGCGGTTCTCTTTATATTACTTATTCTGGTTAATTATAAATATATTATCAATTTTACTTTTATACCAGCGCAGCGCAGGCTTGAGGCAGAGATTGAATGTTAGAAGGTCGCCAGGAATGGTACCCCTACAGGAGGAAAGTATGGCTGAGTTAAGCGTGAATAAAACCCCGTTTCATCTACATCACTGGCTGCCGGGTTTGCTGTTGACCGTGGCGATTGCCGGTACCGCGGCGTGGTTAAGCAATCAGTCGTGGTTGGCGGGGGCCGGATTCGGTGCGCTGACGTTAGCGATTATTTTGGGCATCGTGCTCGGTAACACCCTTTATCCGCAGATGGCCGGCGCCTGTGACAGCGGCGTAATGCTGGCGAAACAGCGCTTGCTGCGCCTCGGCATCATCCTGTATGGCTTTCGTATTACCGTGCAGCAGATTGCTGATGTCGGTCTTAGCGGCGTATTGATTGATGCGATGGTTCTCAGCTCCACTTTCCTGCTAACCTGTTTTATCGGCATTCGTCTGCTGAAGATGGATCGCGAAACCGTGTGGCTGATTGGGGCGGGCAGCAGCATTTGTGGCGCGGCGGCGGTGCTGGCGAGTGAACCTATCGTTAAGGCTGCGCCGTCAAAAGTGGCGGTGGCTGTTGCGACTGTGGTGCTGTTTGGTACCCTCGGTATCGTCCTCTATCCGCTGCTGTGGTCGCTGCTGCCAACAGTTAGCGCGGAACATTTCGGAATCTTCACGGGTTCGACGTTGCATGAAGTAGCGCAGGTCGTTGCGGCAGGACACGCGATGGGTGCCGAGGCCGAAAACACCGCCGTGATTGCCAAAATGCTGCGCGTGATGATGTTAGCGCCCTTCTTGCTGATGCTGGGAAGCTGGCTGAAACGTCAGCGTAGCCACAACGCACAGCAACAAGCGATTCGTTTTCCCTGGTTCGCGCTGCTGTTTATTGTGGTGGCGCTGTTTAACTCGCTGCATCTGCTGCCTGCCAATATTGTTAGCACGCTGAATCAGCTGGCCAATCTGCTGCTGGCGATGGCGATGGCTGCGCTGGGTTTGACTACGCGCTTCAGCGCCCTGAAACAGGCTGGCTGTAAACCCTTGCTGCTGGGATTGGTGATGTTTGGCTGGTTAATTCTCGGCGGCGGAGCACTCAATGTGCTGGTGCAACATTTCATGGCGTAACCGCATCCGCTATGATGGGCAGCTTTGCAGCAGCAATCGCCCAATCAGGAGAGCGGCATGAAATATATCGGCGCACACGTCAGTGCATCAGGCGGCGTGGACCAGGCAGTTATCCGTGCCCACGAACTCGAAGCCACAGCCTTTGCGCTGTTCACCAAAAATCAGCGCCAGTGGAAAGCCGCACCGCTGTCAGGAGAAGTGATCGATGCGTTTAAAACCGCCTGCGATCGTTACAACTTCACCTCCGCGCAGATTCTGCCGCACGATAGCTATCTGATTAACCTCGGCCATCCGGTGATGGAAGCGCTGGAGAAATCGCGCGAGGCTTTCCTCGATGAGATGCAGCGTGCCGAGCAGTTGGGTTTGACCTTGCTGAACTTCCACCCGGGCAGCCATCTGAAGCAGATTGAAGAAGAAGCCTGCCTGAAGCGTATCGCCGAATCGATCAACATCGCGCTGGATAAAACCAGCAGCGTGGTGGCGGTGATCGAAAACACCGCCGGTCAGGGCAGCAATCTCGGTTTCCGCTTCGAGCACCTCGCCACCATTATTGAGCACGTGGAAGATAAGTCGCGCGTTGGCGTGTGCATTGATACCTGCCACGCCTTTGCGGGCGGTTACGACCTGCGTACCGAAGAAGCCTGCGCCGAGACCTTCAGCGACTTTGAGCGCATCGTTGGTTTCCAGTATCTGCGCGGTATGCACCTGAATGATGCCAAGAGCACGCTGGGCAGTCGCGTCGACCGCCATCACAGTCTGGGCGAAGGCAATATTGGCAAAACCGCGTTTAGCTGGCTGATGAAAGATAAACGTTTTGACGGCATTCCCATGATTCTGGAAACCATTAATCCGGATATCTGGAAGGATGAGATTGCGTGGTTGAAGTCGGAGCAGCAGGGTTAATTATCTGATTAAACAAAAGGGAGCCGCAGCTCCCTTTTTTTATGTCTGACGAAGATTACGCGGCTTTAACCAGCTCTTCTTCCGGACGTTTCAGGATGGCGTAGCCAAGTCCCGCTACCGCAGTACCAATCACAATCGCCAGCAGATAACCCAATACTGGGGTAATCGCGCCTGGAATCAGCAGGACGAACAGACCACCGTGCGGTGCCATCAGTTTCGCGCCAATCGCCATGGAAATCGCACCGGTTACCGCGCCGCCAATGATACAGCACGGCAGCACACGCATTGGATCACGCGCCGCAAACGGAATCGCACCTTCAGAGATGAAGCACAGCCCAAGCACCAACGCCGCTTTACCACCTTCCTGCTGACCTTTGTTGAACTTACGACGCGCAACCAGCGTCGCCAGGCCCATCGCCAGCGGTGGCACCATACCGGCTGCCATAATGGCCGCCATCGGTGCGTAGGTTTGTGAACTCAGCAAACCAACACCAAACGCATAGGCCACTTTGTTCACCGGACCGCCCATGTCGGTACACATCATGCCACCGAGAATCGCGCCCAGCAGCACTGCGTTCGCGGTACCCATATTGGCCAGCCAGGTTGTCAGGCCAGTCATGATGCCCGCCACCGGCTTACCTACCACGTAAATCATCAGTAAACCGGTAATTAAACTCGCCACCAGCGGAATAATCAGAATCGGCTTCAGCGCTTCCATACTCTGCGGCAGTTTCACTTTGCTGCTCAGCATTTTCGCAGCGTAACCGGCAATGAAACCGGCGATGATACCGCCCAGGAAACCGGCGTTAATGCTGGTGGCGATCATACCGCCAATCAAACCAGGCGTCAGACCCGGACGATCCGCAATCGAGAAGGCAATGAAACCGGCTAACACCGGCACCATCAGCGCGAAGGCGCTGCCGCCACCGATCTGCATCAGTGCAGCCGCTAAGGTGCCCGGCTCTTTAAATGCGGTGATACCAAAGGCAAATGACAGCGCGATGCTTAAACCACCGGCAACCACCATCGGCAGCATGTACGAAACGCCAGTCAGCAGGTGACGATAGGCACCGGCTTTCTCTTTGCTGTCGCCCTGTGCGCTGGCAGCCTGATTGCTGCTCGGCTGATAGGTTTTCGCTTCGGCCTGCGCTTTATCCAGCTCCTGCGCAGTTTTCTTCAGCGCCAGACTGGTTGAGGTGCGGTACATCGGCTTACCGGCAAATTTCGCCAGATCCACATCGATATCAGCCGCGACGATCACCAGATCGGCCGCCGCCACTTCTTCTGGGGTAATCGCGTTGCCTGCGCCCACAGAACCACGGGTTTCGACTTTCACCCACCAGCCACGCTTGGTCGCTTCGGCCTGAATAGCTTCAGCAGCCATAAAGGTATGCGCCACGCCGGTTGGGCAGGCGGTCACCGCCACAATGCGTTTCTGTGCAGCGCTCTGCGCAGCTACTGGCGCGGCAGCGGTTGCAGCCGCAGGCTGCCAGGTTTTGGCACTCGCTTTGGCTTGATTGATTGCCGCCAGCGGATCGCGCAGCGCTTGCTGCACATCAACCAGCGCCAGCGATTTACCGGCCAGCTCTGCGTCGTGCGGCATATTGTGGCCAGCAACCAGCACCAATTCTGCTTCGGCGGCATTATCGGTCAGCGTCAGGCCAGCTTGTGCCGCCGTCGCGCGTAAACGTTCCAGCGCCAGATGTCCTGACGCCAGTCCCAGTGAAGAATCTTTTATCAGCAGCGTTTTCATTATCGCTCTCCTGCTGTTAGTTAACGGGTTGTAAGTCGACGCGCGCCATCATCGCGGCCAACTGGGTACGATCTTTCACGCCAACGTTGCTTTGGCTGACGGCCATCGCCGCCACTGCCGTCGCCAGACGCAGCGTGTGCTCGCTGGATTCACGCATCAGCAAGCCGTAAATCAGGCCGCCGACCATCGAATCGCCGGCACCGACGGTGCTGACCACTTCGCAGGCAGGCGGTTTGGCGATCCATTCGCCGGAGGCATTCACCCACAGCGCACCTTCCGCACCGAGAGAAATCACTACGTGCGCAATACCTTGCTCACGCAGTTCATGTGCAGCACCGATCACGTCCTGCAGCGCAGGCAGTTTGCGACCAGCCCAAATCTCCAGCTCGCGGCGGTTCGGTTTCACCAGCCACGGCGCGGCTTTCAGACCGGCGACCAGCGCTTCGCGGCTGCTGTCGAAGATGATGCACGGGCACAGCGTGCGCAGATCGCTCATCCATTTAGTGAACGCTTCTGGTGCCACGCCGGCTGGCAAGCTGCCGCTGACGCACACCATATCGAACTGTCCGAGCCAGGTCAGAGAATCGGCGGTGAAGCGCTCCCAATCCTGCGCGGTGACCTCAAAGCCAGAGAAATTCAGGTCGGTCACATCGCCGTCTTTTTCGGTCAGCTTAACGTTAATACGCGTACGGCCCTGCACCACCTGAAAACGGTTGGCGATGCCGAGTTCGCTGAACAGCTGCTGAAAGCCGTCCTGATTCTCTTTGCCGAGGAAACCGCCGACGGTGACATCGATACCGAGATCCTTCAGCACTTTGGCAACGTTGATGCCTTTACCCGCCGCGTGCAGGCCGGTGGTTTTCACCAGGTTAACTTCGCCGCGCTCAATTTCTGGCGTGTATCCGACCAGATCGTAAGCCGGGTTTAAGGTAATTGTTGCGACACGACGGCTCATGCAACCCCCTCGCCTAAACCAGAATTGATCGCTTCTTCAATTGCGTTCAGCGCCTGCTGTGCATCTTCGCCGCTGGCGGTGAAGCGCAGGCGATGGCCTTTTTTCACACCGAGCGCAACGACTTTCATCAGGCTGCGGCCGTTAGCAGGCTTACCGCTGCCATCGAGATTAGTTACGGTGATGTCGCTGTTGAACTGTTTGATGACGGTCACCAGCGCCGTGCCCGGACGCGCGTGCAGACCGTGTTCGTTGCGGATGGTGAATTCAGCGGTCAGCAGCTCGGCAGCTTCATCGACTTCGCTGGTCAGCAGCGCCAGAATACCGGCGGCATCGGCCTTCAGCAGACGTTCAGCTTTGTTGCTGAGCAGCAGGTTGCTGAGATAGCCCAGCACTTCCAGCGGACGCTGATCGTTAGCCGCCACGGTCAGCAACAGCGCGACGTTTTCGCCCTGATGCTGGAATGGCGCTGCCGCGCGGCTTACGGCCACTGCGCTGCCGAGATTGCCGTTGGCGCTGTCGCTCAGCCAGATGCCCTGACCGAGGCTCAGTGGGGCGCGGGAAATCACGTCAGCAATAAATGACGCGTCCACCGCGCCTGCAGCCTGCAGACGTCCGGCGTTCAGTGCCTGTAACGTGATTAAATCGCTGGCCGCCACATCAACGGCAATCAGCGAGGTATCGAATTTGAATTCTGCGGCCTGGTTTTCGCCCATCAGCAGCGCACGCAGATCTTCCGCCGAGGCGGTTTTCAGCTGTTCAGCAATGCTGTCATCACTTAATACGTGAGTGAGCTGGCGCAGCAACGCGAGGTGTTCATCCGATTTAGCGGCAATACCGATCGCCACATACGCCGTTTGCCCTTCGCCCCAATCCACGCCCTGCGGGAACTGATAAACCTGGACACCGGTTTTCAGCACCAGGTCGCGGGTGTCGGTGGTGCCGTGCGGAATGGCGATGCCGTTACCCAGGAAAGTGGTGGTTTGCTGTTCGCGCGCCAGCATGCCGTTAACGTAGCCTTCGGCCACATTGCCTGCAGCGGTTAACGCAGCGGCAACCTGACGAATGGCCTCTTCTTTATTCTGTGCGCTAGCACCGGTATGAATGGCCTGAACTTTGAGCTGGAACATATCTCTCCTCGCTTGCTGTATTGAATCGTTTCAGCTAGATGGTGAAAAAAGCTGCTGTGCATCGCGGACTTAGCCGGAGTGACAACGCTGAAACGTTTCAGGGAATATGGTACAGCCACGTACAGCAGGCAAGAAAATGCGCGATCTGAGTAGCAGATTTTTGACGTTCCGCACACTTCATGTTGGATTTAAGATTTTTACCGGCAGGCAGGCTGATGCTTTTGCTGTACAGACCAACGGCACTAAGCCCAATTCTTCAGCTATGCGTCAGCAGTGCTTCAGGGCGCCGTATCGGCTTCCAGTTTAAGCAGAAATGTCATGGCGCTATCACGGCTTCTGCCGCACATTTCGGCGCTGGGCTGTAAGCCGGCACAGACCGCCGGACGCAGCGGTGAACCAAAGATTTTGCAACGCTGTTGCTCATCAAGCTGCACGCAACGCGTGTTGGCCGGCTTGCCGTGCGGCATGCCAGGAATCGGGGACGAGATTGAGGGGGCTGTGCAACAGGCACCGCACTGGTCACGACAAAACATCATGCGCTCCTGCAGACAATTCGCCGCGACAATAACAGTCCCAGACCGCGAATGCCATGCACCGGCAACAATTTTACATTGGCTGACTTGCCAGTTTTTCGCCGCGCGAGTAACGTGACGCGCATTAACCTCCTGTCAGCGAGAAAACCACCATGCCAAAGGCAAATGAAATCAAAAAAGGGATGGCTGTCACCTGGAACGGCAAACTGTTGCTGGTGAAAGACATTGATGTACAGAGCCCAAGTGCTCGCGGTGCCGCGACGCTCTATAAAATGCGTTTTACCGATGTCCGCACCGGCCTGAAAGTGGAAGAGCGCTTCAAAGGCGACGATATTATTGACGCCATTTCGCTTAGCCGCCGCGCCGTCACCTTCTCTTATATAGATGGTGATGAGTATGTGTTTATGGATGACGAAGACTACACGCCGTACAACTTCAAAAAAGAGCAAATTGAAGAAGAGCTACTGTTTATTCCTGAAGGTGGCATTCCCGGCATTCAGGTGCTGACGATGGATGGCCAGGTCTTGGCGCTTGAACTGCCACAAACCGTCGATATGGAAATTGTTGATACCTCGCCGGGCATTAAAGGCGCCTCCGCCAGCGCTCGCTCCAAACCCGCAGGCATGAGCACCGGCTTATCCATTCAGGTGCCGGAATACCTGAGCAATGGCGATCGCATCCGCATTCATATTGCGGAACGTCGTTATATGGGACGCGCTGATTCATAACGTGCTTCCGTCCGGCGCCCGGTGATTGTTATAGTATAACAAGGCCGTGCGCGCCGGATGCCTCTCATCCGCGTGCGATTTATTCTCTTTTTTTGGGAGCCCTTTTGTGACGCGCGTAAACCTCATCACCGGATTTCTCGGCAGCGGAAAAACCACCACTCTGCTGCATCTGTTAGCCAATAAACCCGCGGATGAAAACTGGGCGATTCTGGTCAACGAATTTGGCGAAATTGGCATCGACGGCGCACTGCTCGCCGATCGCGGTGCCACGCTGAAAGAGATTCCCGGCGGCTGCATGTGCTGCGTTAACGGCTTGCCGCTGCAGGTTGGGCTGAACATGCTGCTGAAACAGGCTAAACCCGATCGTCTGATTATCGAACCCACCGGCCTTGGCCATCCCAAACAGCTGCTGAATATGCTGCGTGCTGCCGTCTATCAACCCTGGATTCAGGTGGATGCCACCTTAACGCTGCTCGATCCGCGCCAGCTTGCCGACGCACGCGTAGTGGAGAATGAGAATTTCCGCGATCAGCTGGTGGCGGCCGATATCATCGTGGCGAACAAAAGCGACCGCTGGAACGATGATGATCGTCAGCGTTTACACACCTGGCAACAGCAATTTTTGGGCGAGCGTCAGCTGGTGGAAGCGGCGTGGGGACGCATCGATCCCGCGCTGTTGACTCAACCCGCCTTGGCGGATCGTGCGGTTCCCGATGCAGCACATCACCACCAGAATTCACGTCCACAAGGCTTGGCCGCGCTGAAACTGGATGGCCAGGCGCGCTGGCGTCGTGCGCTAAATGAAGGCCAGGGCTATGCTTCCTGTGGCTGGATTTTCGATGGTGAAACCGTGTTTGATACGATCAAAGCGCTAGAGTGGGCAAGGCATGCGCCGGTTGATCGCGTTAAAGGTGTGTTGCGTACTGCCGATGGTTTAGTGAATATCAATCGCCAGGGCGACGATTTGTTTATAGAAACCCGCCCTACTACACCGCCTGATAGCCGCATCGAATTGATTCATCATCAGCCTGCTGACTGGAACCTTTTGCAGACCGCTTTGTTGAAGATTCGTTTAAATTAGATGCGTTAGGTTGCCCCGTTGTTTTCACTTTGAGTCTATTTTCTATGCGCGCTTCTCGATTAATCACCATCCTGCTGCTGAATGCGCTGGGCGTGATGCTTTTCCTTTCATGGTACCTGCCGCCGGATCACGGCTTCTGGTTTGGTATCGATAAAGCCATCTTTTATGGCTTCAATGACCAGATGGTTGATCATCACGGTTTCGCACTGTTAGTGGCCATCACTAACTTCCGCGGTTTCGATGTGGTTTCGCTGTTGGCTATGGGTTTGCTCTATTTAAGCTACTGGCGTCGCGAGACGCCGCAAGGTCGCCGCCGTTTGCTGGCCATTGGCATCACGATGCTGCTGAGCGCGGTAGTACTGAACCAACTCGGTCATCTGCTGCCGGTACAGCACTCCAGCCCAACGCTGTTCTTTGAGAATGTGCATCGCGTAAGCGAACTGACCGGCATCCCGGCCAAAGATGCCTCGAAAGATAGCTTCCCTGGCGACCACGGCATGATGCTGATGATCTTCACCTGCTTTATGTGGCGCTATTTCGGCTTCCGCGCGTTTCTGGTGGGTTTAATGATTACCGTGGTGTTTGCTCTGCCACGTGTGATGGCGGGTGCGCACTGGTTTACTGATATCGCTGTGGGTTCGTTGTCAGTGGTGCTGGTTGGCATGAGCTGGTGCCTGTTAACGCCCTTCAGCGACAAGCTGGTGAATTGGCTGAACCGTTCGTTGCCGGGCAAATATAAGCCGCGCACGTAATTGTTAAGCGCGAGTGATCATAGAACAAAAAGTCAGTCGCTCGCGCTTATTTAAAACTTGAATAAACTATTAGCAAACTAACATTATTCAGGTAAAAGAAAAGATTATGATGAAAAACGCGGAACAATAGCCTTAATCCTAAGTTGTCCAGCCCGAACCCTCTTAAAATCGGCCTTAGCGCCAGAATTACCCCCTTATTGCACCGCTGTTTGGCTATTAAATCGCTGCCAATTGTTGATAAACTCGCCATTGTGTTACAGATTGATTTCACATCGAAAAAACCTTTGAATATTTATATAAAAGCACTCGCCACGCGGTCTGTAATCGGTTAACCTCGAATCCGATTAGTAAGCAACAGCATAAAATGCGGTGCTGAAAGCGACAAAAATGTGTGCATTAACACATTTTAGTAATTAAGGATTTGTCTTAGACGGTCGTACTTATTAATCTCAATCCGTTTTGTCATCTGGCTGACGACATTCTGTCGTAAGGAAATCGAAGGAAAACACGTACAATGGTCAAGTCTCAACCAATTCTGAGATACCTCAGGCGGATCATTCCCGCGGTAGCACTCGCAACACTTTTATCAGCATGCAGCAGTACCCATAACGGTCAGAACGCGAATAACGAGAATCATGAAGTTAACAACCAGAATGGTTTTTTACTTCAAGCGTCTCAGGACGAATTTGAACAGATGGTGCAGAACGTGGACGTTAAGTCCCGCATCATGGAACAGTACAGTGACTGGAAAGGTGTACGTTATCGCTTAGGCGGCGACACCAAACGCGGCATTGATTGTTCTGCTTTTGTTCAGCGCACCTTTCGCGAGCAGTTCGGTTTAGATTTGCCACGCTCAACGTCAGAACAGCAAGACACCGGCAAAGAGATTTCACGCAATAAATTGCGCGCAGGTGACTTAGTGCTGTTCCGCGCCGGTTCTACCGGTCGCCACGTGGGCATCTATCTTGGCAACGATAACTTTGTTCACGCGTCCACCAGCAGTGGCGTAATGATTTCCAACCTGAATGACAGTTATTGGAAAAATCGTTACCGCGAAGCGCGTCGGGTTCTTGCTAAAAACCCAAGCTAACGTATTTCTTTGATGATCCTCTCAGCCAGAGAATCGGAAACGCTGCCCCGGCAGCGTTTTTTTTCGCCCGTAGTTTTTAACTCAAATCCAACCGATAAAAAGTAATTGAGAATCAAAAATATAACGAGACATTCTTCGCGCTCTCGTTATATTCTCGTTGACTTCCTGATACCCAGATATTGCGCTGCAGACACCGTTATCACCGTGGCTGCGGTCTGAAGTGGGTAGTGACCAAACGATAAACATAATAAAAAATGGCAAGACAAGGGGAATGCACTCCATGCCACTGTCAGGGACATTAAAACACCACAGCAGTTATTCACGCCGTATCGCCTGGCATAGTGCGATTATCGGCGCGGCATTCTTTCTGCTTTTTGTCACCGTGCTATTAACACTCACCTGGCAAAAACGTGTACAACAACACGAACAGCTTCTGGCACACAGCCGCGACGATTTACAACAGGTGATAGCAAGCCTGGTCGATACACTTTATCCCTTACAGCAATACACCCAGTTAGCCTGCAACAACGTCAGTCGTGAGCTCACTTCTCGCGCCGCCTTTGCCGGTAATATCCGCGCCATCCTGCTGGTGCGTGATGGCAACGCTTACTGCTCTTCTGCCACCGGCGCTTTTCTGATGCCAGCAAACGATATTTCTCCTGAGTCTGAACTGGAACGCGATCGCGATATGCGCTTGCTGGAAGGCACGCCATTGCTACCGAAGAAACCGGCGCTGGTGCTATGGGTGAAAAATCCAGGTTCAGCCGAGACCGGCCTTTTCGCCACCATGAACATCAGCCTGACGCCTTATCAGCTGCTGGCCTCTTATCATCCCGAAATCACCGGCATGGCGCTGGTGGTCGGCAACAAAGCGCTGTTGAGCGGCAGCAACAATGTGGTACGCGCGAGTGATTTACCGGCATCGCTGCATGAAATAGCCTTTAATAACAGCGATCTACGCTTCATGCTGTTTGGCACCACCTTAGCGCCACGCGATTACTCACTGACGTTGCTGACCGGCATCCTCTTCTCACTGCTGGTTTCCGGCCTAAGCGGGTTATTGCTGACGCGACATCAGCGGCCGGGCAAAGAGATCATGCAGGGCATTAAACGTGGCCAGTTTCATGTTGAATACCAGCCGCTGGTCACTGCGCACGATGGACAACCCTACGGCGTGGAAGCGCTGCTGCGCTGGACGCATCCCACTGAAGGCATGATTCCGCCGGATGCCTTTATCAGCTACGCCGAAGCGCAAAACCTGATTATTCCGCTAACTCAACATCTGTTCACGCTGGTGGCGCGCGATGCCCAGTTTCTCTGTAAACAGCTGCCGCGCGGCACGCGCCTGAGCCTCAATCTCTCGCCGCTGCATCTCGCCTCAGAGAGCTTCCGGCGCGATGTCCAGGCATGGATTAACATCATGCCCACCGATCACTTCAACTATGTGTTTGAGATTACCGAACGCACCATGGTCGGTGAAAAAAGCGCGGGAGAAATCTTCGCCTGGCTACATGAGAACAATTTTAAAATAGCGATTGATGATTTCGGCACCGGGCATAGCGCGCTGATCTATCTGGAAAAATATCCGTTCGATTACCTGAAAATCGATCGCGGTTTTGTGCAAAGCATTGGTACAGAAACTGTCACCTCACCGGTGCTTGATGCAGTGCTGCTGCTGGCGAAAAAACTCAATCTCAAAACCGTCGCTGAAGGGGTCGAAACGGGCGATCAGGCGGCGTGGCTGGTGAATCGCGGCGTGACGCATTTGCAGGGCTATCTGTTTAGTCGTCCGTTACGCCCCGAAAACCTCGTCAGCTATTATCAACGCCAGCGCGCACTGAGTTAACATCACGCGAACCCCATGAAACTGCTACCATAAAGTGCGGAACACCACAGGAGATCGCCCCACTTATGCTGCTGCGTCTTGTCACAGCGTTATTCATTTGTAGCGCCATTGCGCCGCTGCATGCCGCCACCATCAATGAAAGCTATGCCTTCGCTAAACTGGGCGAGCCGAAATATGCGGTGAATTTCACTCACTACGATTACGCCAATCCCGCCGCGCCCAAAGGCGGCAAAATCACGCTGGCGGTGGTGGGCACCTACGACAACTTCAATCGTTTCGCCTCGCGCGGCAATCCCGGCATCGGTACCGATACGCTGTATGACGGCTTGTTTACCACCTCCGATGATGAACCTGGCAGCTACTATCCGCTGATCGCGGAATCAGCGCGCTATCCCGACGACTATCGCTGGATGGAAGTGTCGATCAATCCTCATGCACAGTTTCAGGACGGAACACCGATTACCGCGCAGGATGTGGCTTTCACCTTCCAGAAATTCATGACGGAAGGTGTGCCGCAGTTCCGCGTGGCGTTTCGTGACGTGCAAGTGAAAGCGCTAAACCGTTTCACCGTGCGTATCGACATGCCGAAACCGGACAAAGATCGGATTCTCAGCTGGCTAACGCTGCCGGTCATCCCGGAAAAATTCTGGCAAAACAAAAAGTTTAACGAGCCGATTGGTTATCCGCCGCTGGCCAGCGGGCCTTATCGCGTCACCTCCTATAAATCGGGTCAGTTTATCCAGTACAGCCGGGTGAAAGATTACTGGGCCGCCAATCTGCCGGTGAATCGCGGGCGTTTTAACTTCGATACTTTGCGTTATGACTATTATCTTGATGACAACGTGGCGTTTGAGGCCTTTAAAGCCGGCGCTTACGATTTGCGCGAAGAGAGTTCAGCGAAGAAATGGGCGACACAATATCGCGGTCGCAACTTTGACAGTCACGCCATCGTCAAATCGACCATTCCCAACACCGTTTCCACCGACACGCAATGGCTGGCATTTAACAACGAAAAACCGCTGTTCGCCGATCGTCGCGTGCGTGAAGCCATCACGCTGGCGTTCGATTTCGAGTGGATGAACAAAGCCTTGTTCTATGGCGCTTATAAACGCACGCGCAGCTATTTCCAGAACACTGAATATGCAGCGCTTGGCTATCCCAAAGCCGAGCAGTTGATCCTGCTGGCGCCCTACAAAGCGCAGCTGCCGCCCGAAGTGTTCAACAATGAGTATGCCCCGCCACGTTCTGACGGCAGCGGTTTCGATCGCGGCAACCTGTTGCAAGCCATGAACTTGCTGAAAGCGGCGGGTTGGGAAATCAGAAATCAGCAATTGGTGAATGTGAAATCCGGCCAGCCGTTCCGTTTCGAATTACTGATGCGCAGCGGTACGCAAAACGACTGGGCGTTGCCGTTCCAGCACAGCTTGCAACGGCTTGGCATCCAGGTCTCGCTGCGCCAGATTGACAGCTCGCAATATCTCCGCCGTATGCGCGAAGGCGACTACGACATGATCCCATCGCTCTATTACGCCATGCCATGGCCCTCGACCAGCTTGCAAACGATTTGGCAATCTCAATTTATTGACTCTTCCTGGAACAGGCCGCGCGTGAAAGATCCCATAGTCGACCATTTTGTGCAGCAGATCGTTGAGCATCAGGGCGATGAGAAAGCGCTGCTGCCGCTCGGCCAGGCGCTGGATCGCATCCTGCTGTGGAATGCCTACATGATTCCGATGTGGTACAGCGCGGAAGATCGCATGGCGTATTGGGACAAGTTTTCCCATCCCGAGATTAAACCCGCGTTTGCTACCGGTCTGGAAAACTGGTGGTACGATGTGAACAAAGCCGGGCGATTGCCGGCCAATCGACGCTGAGGAGCACGGTTTGGCAGCCTATTTTCTTCGCAGGTTACTGCTGATCATCCCGACACTTTGGGCGATCATCACCCTGAACTTCTTTATTGTGCAGATTGCGCCGGGCGGCCCGGTGGATCAGGCGTTAGCCAATGTGCAGTTTGGTCACAGCACCGGCATTCCTGGCTCAGGCGGCGGCGACAGCGGCGCGCGCGGTGCGCTAATGCGTGACAATCCCGGCGACAGCCAATATCGCGGCGCACGCGGACTCGATCCGGAAGTGATCGCGGAAATTAAGCATCGCTATGGCTTCGATAAACCGCTGCTGCAGCGTTACGGTGAAATGCTGTGGAACTATATTCGTTTTGACTTCGGCGACAGCCTGTTCCGCAGCGCATCGGTGCTGCAGCTGATCAAAGAGAGTTTGCCGGTTTCCATCAGCCTGGGATTGTGGAGCACCTTGATCATTTACCTGGTATCAATTCCGCTGGGCATCAAAAAAGCGGTGCGTAACGGCAGCGCTTTCGATATCTGGAGCAGCACTTTTATCATCATTGGCTATTCGATCCCGGCATTTCTGTTCGGCATCATGCTGATAGTGCTGTTCGCCGGCGGCAGCTATTTCGACTGGTTCCCGCTGCGCGGCCTGACGTCACCGCAGTTTGATGCGCTGCCGTGGTACAGCAAAATCAGCGATTATCTGTGGCACATCACGCTGCCGGTGCTGGCTACGGTGATTGGCGGTTTCGCCACGCTGACCATGCTGACTAAAAACTCGTTCCTTGATGAGATCCGCAAACAATATGTGGTCACCGCGCGCGCCAAAGGGCTGGATGAGAAGCGCGTGCTGTACGGCCACGTGTTCCGCAACGCCATGCTGCTGGTGATCGCCGGTTTCCCCGCCACCTTTATCAGCATGTTTTTCACCAGCTCGGTGTTGATAGAGGTGATGTTCTCACTCAATGGTTTGGGCCTGCTCGGCTATGACGCCACCATTCAGCGCGACTATCCGGTGATGTTTGGCACGCTCTATATCTTCACCTTGATTGGCCTGCTGATGAACATTCTTAGCGATCTGACCTACACGCTGGTCGATCCGCGCATTGATTTTGAGGGACGCTGATGCGCTTATCTCCGGTTAACCAGCAGCGCTGGCAGCGTTTTCGCCATAACCGTCGCGGTTACTGGTCGCTGTGGATTTTCCTGATCATTTTTGTCCTGTCGTTGGGCGCTGAGTTGCTGGCCAACGACAAACCGCTGCTGGTGCATTATCAGCAGCGCTGGTACGTGCCGCTGCTGTTCAACTACAGCGAAAGTGATTACGGCGGCGATTTTTCCACACCCGCTGATTATCAGGATCCCTGGCTGAAGCAGCGCATCGATCAACAAGGTTGGGCGATCTGGGCACCGATTCGCTTCAGCGACAGCACCATCAACTTCGCCACCGATGTGCCCTTCCCTTCGCCACCTTCGGCGCAAAACTGGCTCGGTACCGATGCTAACGGTGGTGATGTGCTGGCACGCTTGCTGTATGGCACGCGCATCTCATTGCTGTTCGGCATCATGCTGACGCTGTTCTCCAGCGTGATTGGCATCGTAGTCGGCGCGGTGCAAGGCTACTTCGGTGGCCGCATTGATCTGGTGGGTCAGCGTCTGATTGAAGTGTGGTCCGGCATGCCATCGCTGTTCCTGCTGATTCTGCTCTCCAGCGTGATTCAGCCCGGCTTCTGGTGGCTGCTGCTGGTGACAGTGGTGTTTGGCTGGATGAGCCTGGTAAGCGTGGTGCGCGCCGAATTCCTGCGCGCACGTAACTACGATTATATCCGTGCGGCGCGCGCGCTCGGCGTCAGCGATAGCCGCATTATGCTGCGCCACATGCTGCCCAACGCCATGGTCGCCACGCTGACGTTTTTGCCGTTTATCCTGTGCGGCTCAATCACCACGCTAACTTCGCTGGACTTCCTGGGTTTTGGTTTGCCAGTGGGATCGCCCTCGCTTGGCGAGCTGCTGTTACAGGGCAAAAACAATTTACAGGCGCCGTGGCTGGGACTGGCGGGCTTCTTTGCCCTCGCCCTGCTGCTGTCGTTACTGATCTTTATCGGCGAAGCGGTACGCGATGCCTTTGACCCGAGCCGAGGACGCTAAATGAGCCTGTTAACGGTGAATCATCTGGCGGTGGCCTTTCAGGATCGCCGCGTGGTAGAAGACATTTCGCTGCAGATTGACGCCGGCGAAACGCTGGCGCTGGTGGGCGAATCCGGTTCCGGTAAAAGCGTGACTGCGCTGTCGATCATGCGCTTATTGCCGCAGCCGCCGGTCAACTATCCGCAAGGCGAAATTCTGTTTAACGGCCAGGATATTTTGCAAGCCAGCGAACGCACCCTGCGCGGGCTGCGTGGTAACCAGATGGCGATGATTTTTCAGGAGCCGATGGTGTCGCTCAATCCACTGCATAACGTGGAGAAGCAGCTGTATGAAGTGCTGTCGGTGCATCGCGGCATGCGGCGCGAAGCCGCGCGTGGCGAAATGCTGAGCTGCCTGGATCGCGTCGGCATTCGCCATGCGGCATCGCGCTTGCAAGATTTTCCGCACCAGCTTTCTGGTGGTGAGCGACAGCGCGTGATGATCGCCATGGCGCTGCTAACCCAGCCGAAGCTGCTGATCGCCGATGAACCGACCACCGCACTGGATGTGACGGTTCAGGCGCAGATTCTGCAACTGCTGCGCGAACTGCAGCGTGAACTCAACATGGGCATGTTGTTCATCACCCATAACCTGAATATTGTGCGTCAGCTGGCGCATAGCGTCACGGTGATGCGCAATGGCCGCGCTGTGGAACACAATCGCTGCGATATGCTGTTCAGCCAGCCGCAGCAGCCCTATACGCGCGAACTGATCGCCGCCGAGCCGGATGGCGAACCGGTGCCGCTGCTGGATGCGCAATCGCTGTTGCAGGTGAAGAATTTACAGGTTGGTTTCCCGATCCGGCGGGGATTGCTGCGTCGCACCGTGGCAGAGAAGATGGCGCTGAAGGATCTTAGCTTTACCCTGCGGCGTGGCGAAAGCCTCGGACTGGTGGGCGAATCGGGTTCGGGCAAGAGTACAACGGGCCTGGCGCTGCTGCGTTTAATTAGCGCGCGCGGTGAAATCTGGTTCGAGGATCAGCCGCTGCATCAGCTGTCGCCAAAGCAGTTATTGCCGCTGCGCCAGCGCATTCAGGTGGTGTTTCAGGATCCCAATTCGTCGCTCAATCCGCGCATGACGGTGCAACAGGTGATTGCGGAAGGTTTAGCGGTGCATCGCCCGGAACTGAGCAGTGCGGAGCAGGAAGCCAAAGTGATTGCGGTGATGCAGGAAGTGGGGCTCGATGCCGACAGCCGCTCGCGCTATCCGGCGGAGTTTTCAGGCGGTCAGCGCCAGCGCATCGCGATCGCCCGCGCGTTGATCCTGGAGCCGCAGCTGATTGTGCTGGATGAACCCACCTCGTCGCTGGACCGCTCGGTGCAGAAGCAAATTCTCACCTTACTGCGCCGTTTGCAGCAGCAGCATCAGCTCGCCTATCTGTTTATCAGCCATGATTTGCAGGTGGTGCGCGCGCTCTGTCATCAGCTGATTGTGCTGCGTCAGGGTGAAGTGATGGAGCAAGGTGATTGCGAAACGCTGTTTAACGCACCAGCAGCCGATTACACGCGGCAGCTACTGGCGTCTGCGCAGGGAAAAGATCTAAGTCAGTGACCATCAAAGGTTTCGGCGATAGCGACACCCTGATTTTTCAGGCAGCAGTTGGTCGCGCTTTCGTCATCACGTTGAATCAGCAGGCAAGGCTGCCCTTCACACTCGGCGATTTTGCACTCGACCTGAATTTGCGCCAGCGTCTCCTTCAGCTGGTGCAGAATTTCCAGCGCCGGATGACCATCATGACTCAGCAGGCGCAGCACCACTAAATCTTCGGCATGCACGCCATTCGCTGCTTCCTGACGCACAATTTCACCCGCATGTTCCAGCGACCAGCGATAATGTTGTGGCAAGCGATGCACAACGGAAAGTTGCAGCATAGTTATACGGCCCCCAGAGACGTTAACTTTATTCACGACGACGGCACAACGTGGTGAATCCCAACCTGATTAGCTCTGAATACCAATTCAGTCTGCCTTCTCGTTTTAAACACAAAGCGTGTAGCCAATTTATAATTTGCGAGGCTTCTCACATTTATGCCTATGTTTACCGTGTTCGGCTGCGGTTAACAATCATTTTAGACGCATTATCGTTACTTTTTTATCTCTAAATTTTCACATAATGGAAACATTAAGCATAACGAATGAATGGGGATTAGCGAGTGAGGGAGAAGAATTAAGAGAGGCCAGGTCGCCATTTATGACGACCCTGGGGATGTCACGCCGGCTGTTGAGGCCGCGAAGCATAGGTGAACAGCACAATCGAAATTGTGGCGCACAGCGCAATGGTGGCAACCATCGGCCAGGCGCTGTTAATGCTGACTAATGAGAGCAGCGCGCCGACTAAAGCACCGACGCCAAAACGCAGCGTTCCCGCCAGCGAAGAAGCGGTGCCCGCCATATGCGGAAACTCATCCAGAATCACCGCCATCGCGTTCGACGACACCGTCGAGACGCAGCCAATAAACATCGCCACGCCAAACACCAGCGACAAGAAGCCCAAATCCAGCGCGCTGGAAATCAACAGCCAAACGCCCATCGCGAACTGAATCAACAATCCCATGCGGAACATTTTCACCGGACCAAAACGGCGCACGGCGCGGCTGTTGATCAACGTCATCACGAACAGGAACACCACGTTCAGGCCAAAGTAATAGCCAAAGTTCTGCGGGGAAACGTGGTTCACTTCGATGTAGACAAACGGACCGGCGTTGAGGAAGGTGAATAATCCGGCAAAGGAGAAACCGCTTGCCAGCATGTAACTGAAGGCGCGCTTGTGGCGCACCAGCGCCACAAAGTTGCCCAGCGTGGTCCGCAGATGAAAGCGCTGGCGCTGTTCGGGCTTAAGCGTTTCACGAATTTGCGTCACCACCAGAACCGTGGTGATCAGCGCAGCGCCCGCCAGCGTCCAGAAAATGGCGTGCCAGTTCCACAGCAACAGCAGCCAGCCACCGATAATCGGTGCCAGCAGCGGCGCGATGGTGGTCACCAGCATCACGAATGACATCATGCGCGAGAAGTCCTCTTTCGAGTAGGTGTCGCGCATCAAGGCGTTGATCACCACGCTGGCAGCGGCGGCCGATAAGCCGTGCAGGAAGCGCATAAAGATCAGCTGATCGATGGTTTGTGACAGCGCGCAAGCCGCGGCGGCGCAGGCAAAAATTAGCGTTCCCAGCACAATCACCGGTTTACGTCCGTAGCTGTCTGCCAGTGGACCATAAACTAACTGGCCAATGGCGAAACCGAGGATGTAAAGGTTGAGCGTCATCTGCACACTGCCCGCTGAAACCGCAAACTCATGGGCGATTTGCGGCATGGCCGGCAGATACATATCGATAGAGAGCGGCATCAGCATTGCCAGCAATCCGAGGATGACCACTAAACCGACCGGTGAATTCTTTTCCTTGCGCACCGCGTTCTCCCGCTATTTACGTTGTTTGAGTTCTTCTGGCAGGCCGATGCTGTCGACCTCTTGCTGGGTCAGTTCACGATATTCACCTTCGCCGAGATCTTCATCCAGCTCGATGTCACCAATACGTTCGCGATGCAGCGCTGAGACATGGTTACCCATCGCCGCAAACATGCGTTTGACCTGATGGTAACGCCCTTCGCTGATAGTCAAACGGGCGGCTTTCTCATCGAGAATCTCTAGCACGGCTGGCTTGGTGAGCTCTTTTTCATTTTGCAGCTGTACACCCGCAGCGAACTTCTCAACCAGGACAGGATCGATTGGCTCCTCCACTTCCACCAGATAGGTTTTTTCCAGGTGATGCTTCGGTGAGGTAATGCGGTGTGACCATTGGCCATCGTCGGTCAGCAGCACCAAACCAGTGGTGTCGATATCCAGACGGCCCGCCGCATGCAGCTTGAACGCCGCGGGTTCTTCGATAAAGAACAGCACGGTGGGATGATCGGGATCGTCGGTTGAGCAGACGTAACCCTGCGGCTTATTCAGCATGAAATAGCGCGGTCCTTGCTGCACCACCAGCGGATTGCCGTCGTATTCGACTTCATCGTCTGGCTGTACTTTGTATGCCGCATCGCGCACAACTTCGCCGTTAATGGTGACTTTTTTGGCGCGGATTTCGCGTCCGGCGATAGCACGGCTAACTTCCAGTTGCTGAGATATGAATTTTTCGAGTCGCATGAATTCGTTTTGCCTGTTACTGCGGGGGAAACTGAAACGGTGTTTTTGTCCGTTAAGAAAGTGTGGGCAGTATAGCTTGATCCTTAGAGTGCTAACAGTAGTGAACCTGCGTTTAACTGGCTTTCATGGCATAATGCGCGTCCGTTCCAGAAAAAAGTTTGCCCCGATGTCATTCTCCCTGCGCCCATACCAACAAGAGGCGGTTGACGCCACCCTCAACCACTTTCGTCGCCATACCACGCCTGCGGTGATTGTGCTGCCGACCGGGGCGGGTAAGAGTCTGGTGATTGCTGAACTGGCGCGGCTAGCGCGTGGACGGGTATTGGTGCTGGCCCACGTCAAAGAGCTGGTGGAGCAGAATCACAGCAAATATCAGGCTTATGGACTTGAAGCAGACATCTTCGCCGCGGGTTTGCAGCGCAAACAGAGCGAAAGCAAAGTGGTGTTTGGCAGCGTGCAGTCGGTAGCACGCAATCTTGATCGCTTCGATAGCGCCTTTTCACTGGTGATCGTTGATGAGTGTCACCGCATCAGCGATAACGAAGAGAGCCAGTATCAGCTGCTGTTCGCCCACCTGCGGCAGCACAATCCGCAGTTGCGCCTGTTGGGTTTGACCGCCACGCCCTTCCGACTCGGCAAAGGCTGGATATATCAGTTCCACTATCACGGCATGGTGCGCGGCGATGAGAAAGCGCTGTTCCGCGACTGCATTTATGAGCTGCCGCTGCGCTATATGATCAAACACGGCTTTCTGGTGCCGCCGGAGCGCTTAGATATGCCGGTGGTGCAGTACGATTTCAGCCGCCTGATCCCGCAAAATAATGGCCTGTTTAGCGAAGCCGATCTCAACCGCGAGCTGAAACAACAGCATCGCGTAACGCCGCATATTATTCGCCAGATTATTGAGTTTGCTGAAGATCGCCGTGGCGTGATGGTGTTTGCCTCAACCGTGGAACATGCCCGTGAAATCCTCACGCTGCTGCCTGAAAACAGCGCGCTGGTCTCGGCGGAAACGGCAGTGAAGGATCGTGACCGCTTAATTGGTGCATTTAAAGCGCAGCAGCTGAAGTTCCTGGTCAACGTTGCCGTTCTGACCACTGGCTTTGACGCGCCCCACGTGGATTTGATCGCCATTTTGCGCCCTACCGAATCCGTTAGCCTCTACCAGCAGATCGTCGGTCGCGGTTTACGCTTGTCACCCGGCAAAACCGATTGTCTGGTGCTGGATTACGCCGGTAATCCACACGATCTTTTCACCCCCGAAGTCGGCGCGCCGAAAGGGGCCAGCGACAATCAGCCGGTGCAGGTGTTTTGTCCCGCCTGCGGTTTCGCCAATACCTTCTGGGGCAAAACCACCGAAGATGGACACATCATCGAGCATTTTGGCCGCCGCTGTCAGGGCGTGCTGGAAGATGATGAAGGCGAGCGCGAACAGTGTGATTATCGCTTTCGCTTCAAAAGCTGCCCGGATTGCGGCGCCGAGAATGACATCGCCGCGCGGCGCTGCCATCAATGCGACAAAATTCTGGTCGACCCGGATGACATGCTGAAAGCGGCCCTGAAACTGAAAGATGCGCGCGTGTTGCGCTGCGCCGGCATGACGCTGGAGCAAGGGCGCGATGATAAAGGCGAATGGCTGAAAGCCACCTATTTCGATGAAGATGGCACCAGCGTCAGCGAGCGTTTTCGCCTGCAAACGCCAGCACAACGTAAAGCCTTTGAGCAGCTGTTTATGCGCCCGCATCAGCGCGCGCCGGGCGTGGAACTTGGCTGGCAAACCGCAGCGGATGTCATCGCCTTACAGCCTTTATTGCGTCATCCGGACTTTGTGGTGGCACGCGCAAAAGGCCATTTCTGGCAGATTCGCGAAAAAATGTTTGATTATCAGGGCCGTTATCGCCGTGCCAATGAGCTGCGTTAAGCGGCGGAATCATTTGCCCCTGCAGCATCATTGGGGCTATAATGCCGCCCGCTTTTGCATCCGTAAAAGCAGTTTGAATAACCGTCCTGTTGCTGGGTCGCCTGTAGCAGGAACTATTGAAGAGACATCAAATGTTCACTATTAACGCTGAAGTACGTAAAGACCAGGGTAAGGGTGCGAGCCGCCGCCTGCGTGTAGCAAACAAATTCCCGGCCATCATCTATGGCGGAAATGAAGCACCAATTGCTATCGAACTCGACCACGATGCAGTGATGAACGTACAGGTTAAACCTGAGTTCTACAGCGAAGTGCTGACCATCGCGGTTGATGGCAAAGAAGTTAAAGTTAAAGCTCAGGCGGTACAGCGTCATCCGTTCAAGCCAAAACTTTTCCACATCGACTTCGTTCGCGCTTAATCGCTGAATGAGTTGAAGGTAGAAGGGCCGGTTGCGAAACCGGCCCTTTTATTTTAGGCATAAAAAATAACCCGATATCTTCCCTTCCTAAAAACCCCTGTCTTTCATTTCTCTCTGCTTTCGTTTATTTGAGACTGTTCTTTACCGTGAAGCTTTCACAAACCATGGAGAATGCCGTTTTAACATTTCTCCAGAATTTGTCTGCAAGGACTTCAAGTGAAAAAAATAACTGCCTTGGGCTATGGCATCATACTCATCTCATTTTCTGGCTATGCGGGCGTAATGCGTCATGACATTAACGTGCAAGAATACCGTGATTTTGCCGAAAATATGGGTAAATATCGTGTCGGCTTAAGCAATATTCCCATTTTTAAAAAAGATGGCGAGCTGAGTGGTTATCTTGATTTTGCCATGCCCGACCTTAGCAGTGTATCTCGTCGCGGGTTTGCCACATTAATTAATCCATCCTATGTAACCACCACACGGCACGTAACCGCTTTGGGTAGCGTTTATTTTGGCGGTCCTTCTGCTTATTCCACCCGTTATCTTTTTATTAACCGCAATCAATCCGCCGTTCAGGATAATATTCTGCCACGGTTAAACAAAGTTGTAACCGAAGTAGCGCCAATAGATTATGTGGAACGTAATGAGCTTCAGAAAGGACATGGCTCTCGGTATATTGCTTATGTGCGCGCGGGTGCTGGTGAAATGACACAGATCTCGAATGACCTCACTGAGAAAGAGTTCCTGGCCAGTGCCTATAAATGGTTAGCGGGTGGAACAATTAATATTGACACCATTACCTTCAACAAAGAAAAAAATGACGATTTCTATTGGATTCAATATGAACCTGGCCATCAATATTCATCCGCTTTATCAATATCAACCGGCGGCGGTGACAGTGGCAGCCCTATTTATGTCTACGACAATGTTGATAAAAAATGGAAACTTGCTGGTGTACATTATGGTGGTTATGGTAGCGCAACGCCTTATGGTCGCAAAGTTATCTCAACGCGTTTTAATGAAGAATATTTTAATGGGATTATTGCCAACAATATCTCTCCCGATGTCACTGATTTTGCGAATAATGGCCCGATTTACTGGAATGCAGATAAGCTGGTTCAGGGCAGTAAAAACTGGGGTTGGCAAGGTTTAGACAACACATATCGTCACTTGGCGCCAGGCAAAGCCAGCCTTATTGAACTTGATGCAACCAAAGATATTCGCTTTAACGGCGCGGGCGGAGACATTATTCTTAATGAGGCCGTTAATCTGGGAGCAGGCAAACTACAGTTTTCTAATAACTACACCCTGAAATCTGCAGAGAATCTGGGCGCAACCTGGGTGGGCGGCGGCGTTGAAATCGATGAAGGAAAAAAAGTCATCTGGCAAGTGAATGGACTAAAAGATGATGATTTACACAAAATTGGCGGTGGCGTCTTACATATTAATGCTACGGGTGTCAATGAAGGCGGACTGAATATCGGCCATGGGACCGTTATTCTGGATCAACAAAAAGATGCGCAAGGAAATCGCCAGGCATTTTCTCGACTGTATTTAGCGAGCGGTCGGCCTACCGTTATTTTAGCGAGCGAAGACCAGGTTAATCCTGATAACATTTATTTTGGTTATCGTGGGGGGACATTGGATCTTAATGGTAATAATCTCATAATGCGAAAGATTAATCACACGGATAGCGGTGCGGCAGTGATCAATCAGAGTGAGTTAACCTCGGCCAGTCTAACGCTTACAGGGTACTCACGTAGCGATATCAACATTAACACCTGGAGCAGTGTCGACATTGGTAATATTGGTGATATTTATGAATATTATAATTCGAGAACGCAACGTAAAGAGTATTTTCAATTAAAAAAAGAGAAGTATTGGTACTTCCCCACAAATCAGCAGGACAATGAAGACTGGAAGTATCTGGGATATGATTTGGTTCAAGCCGTCGATTATCGACTATCACAGTTAAATGATTTAGTTTTCCGCGGAGACATTGGCACGCGCTCGTCGGATAAAAATAATGGTGCATTAGATGTGAATTTATCTCCGGAGAGTGGAAATACACATTTCGCACTGACCGGTAATATCCATTTAAATGGAAATATCAGCGTCAATAAGGGGATTCTTCTGCTGTCCGGGCAACCCGTTCCTCATGCCGGCGGCCTGATCATTGACAACGATTGGTACACTTCCTCTTTCACCGCCAATAACATTGTAGTCAATGACAATGCACGTTTACAGGTCGGTGAATACGCGCAGGTTAAAGCCGATATCCAGGCGGGCGACAACAGCCAGGTTATCCTTGGCTACCATCCCGACGCTGCTGATGAGCAGCAAATTTTACGCTGCACCTCGCCGGTGCAAAGCACTAAGGGCAGCTGCAAAGTTGCACAGCGAAACGCGGAAGAGTTGCGTTTCCTTCCCGCCAGCTCGGTTGAGGGCAATATCACGCTGGGCGATAACGCATTGCTTCATCTTGGCAAAGTCGATTACCACGGCCACATCAACGACAGTCACTCAGCGAGAGTCACCCTGAGCAGTGAAACATTCTGGAACATGAATGGTAACAGCCGCTTGCATCGGATGGATGCAGGTAAAGGCGGTATCATCTCGCTTCTTGCTGCAGATGAAATGGCCTGGACGCCGAAGCTGCTCTCTGTGGAACATCTGACGGCAAATCATCTGCAGCTTGGTTTCGGCATCGCGCCGCAGTCCGCCATTAGCGACAGTTTATACATTGGGTCCAGCGTGCAGGGCGGCAGCAACACCCTCGATCTTGGTTTTATGCTGGGTGAAACCTTCCCCAACCGCATCGCGAAAGAGATCGTGCTGGTGAACGCGCCCGCCGGAACCGCGCACGACTATTTCACGCTACCTCCGGTCAAACGCGGGTTCTCGCTCTATACCGCTGATTATCAGGTTGTGGAAGAGAATGGTCGCGTGAAATGGATCATTGCCAAAACGCCGGATCCGGTGTTACCACCCGATCCGATAATTGACCCCGATCCGGAAACTCATCCCGAACCCGACATTACGCCTGAACCGGAAGTTAAGCCTGAACCGGAAGTTAAGCCTGAGCCTGAAGTGAAACCTGAGCCCGAGATCACGCCAAATCCGGGTACTGCAGAAGACTGGTTTGAGATCATTGATAATCAGCCGCTGGTGCAGAGTACGCGCGCCCTGCTCGCTTCGCGCCACTACCTGTTCAGTGAAATCAGCAATATGCTGACCGATCGCGCTCAGCTACTGCGCGGTAACCATGAAAATAGCGGCGCATGGGCCAGTCTCAGCCAAAATCGCGGCAGAATGGATAGCGTAACGTTAAAAGACAGCAGGCTAGAGATCGGCGCCGATGCGCAAGCGGATGCCTGGCTTTATGGCGTGACCGCCAGTTACAGCCAGGGAAATGCCGGGGACGAAGCCAGCATTAGCCATAAACTGAGCACTCTGGGCCTGTATGCAAGCGGAATGAGCGATGAAGGATGGTTTATGGATCTTGCTGCCAGCTACCTGAATCTGCGTCAGGACATTCACCTTGACCCGGTATTGGGAGTAAAAAGCACCTCAAAAACCAGCCATATGCTGGCAGGCAGTGCAAAATGGGGTAAATCCTACCCTCTGCTGGATGCGTCTTTCACGCTATCGCCTTACCTGAAAGTCAGCGCAGGCTATTTACCGGGTTACACGCTGGAAAGCAGAGAGGCCAGCATTGCCCTGAGTTCAGCCATGCCGTGGGGACTCGCGCCGGGTATTGAAGTCAGCAAGCAGGGGCTCGGTACGCTGCTGCCACGCGTGCGATTCAGCGCCACCGTTGAAAAACAATTTTCACCGGGCCGTTCTGGCTCTTCACTAACCCTTGAGGATCGCCACAGCCGACGCGTTTATGGCGCGCTGGATGACGATCGTTATCGGGTTCATCTGGGTTTAGAAGGGAAAATCAGCGACAACTGGTCAGCGAATATTGGCGCGAAGCATAGCTTTGGTGGCAAGTTCCGCACCGATTCCCTCATCAGCAGTGGCATAAACTATTCGTTCTGATAGAAAAGCCGGGCACTTTGGTGACCCGGCTTTTTTCATTTACTGCTGGTGCGGCGTTGCAGCTGATCGCGCAAATTCGGTGGCGTGCCTTTAATGGTCAGCGTGTCGGTGGTGGGATCCCAGAAGATACGCTCGCCGAGCAGCATGGCATCAAAGTTCAGAGTTAATCCGCCGCCGCTACCCGCAAACTTGGTCAACTGGCGCAAGGTGCTACGATCCGCTGGGAAGGTCTCTTCCAGCTCGTAACCTTGCTCCTGGGTAAAGGCCTGAAACGTTTTTTCTCCCAGCGGCGGTAATTCACTGGAGAGATCGTGTAGCGCAATCTCTTCGCCGGCCTGCAGCTGATCGTTACAGTAGCTGTAAACCTGCTGACGATAGTTCTGACGCTCGTTTTTATCGAGATCCGATTCGGCGCAGTAATCATCAACCGCTTGCAGCAGCCCACGGTTTTGCGCTTTGGTGTCCAGACCGACGCTAGCGCCAAGGAAATCCATGAAGAAATCCGCTACTTTACGCCCCACGCGACCGCGCAGGAAGGTCAGATAACGGGTGGATTCCGGGTTAGTTTCCCACTCGGTGAGATCGATACGCGCCACAATATCCGCATGATTGATATCGAGATAATGGGTGCTGCTGATATCCAGCTGCTCGTTAACGCGCATGCTCGACTGGCTGTTGAGAACCGCAATCAGCAAATATTCCACGGCCAGATAGCGATAGTGTAAAAACAGCACCACGCCGCCTTCCGCAAACGGATATTTGCTCAGTTCATCACGCAGACGTCCGGTTGCCGCACGGCTAAACGCCAGAAAGTCATCTTCCCCTTTGCGGCAGTTACGCAACGCATCGGCCAGTTCGCTATCTTCGTTAAACAGGCCGTAAGCTTTGCTTTTGGCGCTATAAACCCGGTGCAACTCTTCTGCCATCTCTTCAACCGCGCGGGTTGCAGGCAGCAAGGTGTCGCGCAGTACCAGTTCAAGCTGGTTTTCATCACGTTTAACTAACTGATGCAGGGCAATCTGGTCGATATCCAGACTCATGGTAGACTCTCCTTTTAGCTCAGGCGCGTATTCAAACACCGCCCGCAGCCGCTTTCAACTGCCAGCACAAACTGATCGCTCTGCTTGCGATAAAATTGCGGAAAAAAATGCGTTGTTACGGTAATATACCGCCTTTTCACCCTTGATTAGACGACGATATGCCACAATCATCCCGTTACAGTGACGAACGCGTGGAAAAGCTCCTCGCAGAGATGGCGCAGATTCTTGAAAAAGACAAAGCGCCAACCGACCTTTCCCTGATGGTATTGGGTAACATGGTAACTAATTTGATCAATACCAGCGTTTCACCGGCTCAACGCCGCACACTGGCTCGATCTTTCGCGGATGCGTTGCAGTCATCCGTACGCGATGATAACGCTCATTAATATGCAGATTTGACCTCATAATATGGTAACCAACCGGCAGCGCTACCGTGAAAAAGTCTCCCAGATGATCAGCTGGGGGCATTGGTTTGCCCTGTTTAATATTATCTTCGCGTTAATTTTAGGCAGCCGCTACCTGTTGGTCGCCGACTGGCCCGCGTCACTCGCGGGACGTATCTATGCCTATACCAGCTGGATCGGTCATTTCAGTTTCATCGTCTTCGCCGGTTATCTGCTGATCATCTTCCCGCTCACTTTCGTGGTGATGTCACAGCGATTGCTTAGGGTGTTGTCGGCGATTGTCGCCACCGCCGGGCTGACGTTGATTATGGTCGACAGCGCGGTGTTCAGCCGCTTCCACTTGCACCTCAATCCGGTGGTGTGGGAGCTGGTGATAAACCCTGATCAAAGCGAGATGGCGCGCGACTGGCAGCTGATGTTTATCAGCGTGCCGCTGATTTTCCTCGTCGAAATGCTGTTCGCGACCTGGAGCTGGCAAAAGCTGCGCAGCCTTAATCGGCGCTCGTTCGGTAAGCCGCTGGCTGCGCTGTTTATCAGCGCCTTCTTCGCCAGTCATCTGCTCTATATCTGGGCCGATGCCAATTTCTATCGCCCAATTACCATGCAGCGCGCCAACCTGCCGCTCTCCTATCCAATGACCGCGCGTCGCTTCCTTGAGCGTCACGGTTTGCTGGATGCGCAAGAGTATCAGCGCCGTCTGGTGCAACAGGGTGATCCGGAAGCGTTGTCAGTGCAGTATCCACTGAGTGACATTACCTTCCGCGATGGCGGTACGCGCCACAATCTGCTGGTGCTAACCGTTGATGGTCTGAACAACGCCACGGTGGAAAAAGCGCTGCCGTCGCTTCATCAATTCGCCAGTGAGAACGTGCGCTTCACCCAGCACTTCAGCGCGGGGCTACAGCCGGAAAAAGGCTTATTTGGCCTGTTCTACGGCATCTCTTCCAGCTATATGGATGGCGTGTTAGCGTCGCGTACGCCTTCCGTGCTGCTGAATGCGCTGAACGCGCAAGGCTATCAGTTTGGCTTGTTCTCATCGGACGGCTTCAGCCAACCGCTGTATCGTCAGGCTTTATTAGCCGATTACTCGCTGCCGCAGGCCGATACCCAACCGAATAGCACCACGGTGACGCAGTGGCAGAACTGGCTCAATGGCCACAAATCAAACAATGCGCCGTGGTTCTCGTGGATTGCCCTTAACGGTGTGACGGTCAATGGCGACAACCTAAAAGCGCGCCAGCGAAGCTATACGCGTCAGGCAAGCGGTGTCGATGAGCAGATTAAGGCGGTGCTGCAAACCTTGCAGGATCGCGATTTGCTGAAAAATACCGTGGTGGTGATCACGGCGCAGCGTGCGGTCAATCTGGATAGCAACGATGACAATCCAGGTAACCGTGCGACGTTACAGGTGCCGCTGGTGGTGCATTGGCCGAATACGCCAGCGCAAACCATCGATCGTCTGACCGATCAGCAGGATGTGATGACCACGCTGATGCAGCGCCTGCTGCACGTGCGCACCAATCCCGCTAACTTCTCGCAGGGTGAAGATCTGTTTGCCGCGCAACGCAGCCACGATTGGGTGGCGAGCAGCGAAGATGGCAAGCTGGTAGTGACCACGCCAACCGTGACGCTGGTGCTGAATAACAATGGCAGCTACAGCGCTTACGATGCACAGGGTAACAAACTGAAAGATCATAAACCGCAGCTGGCGTTGTTACTGCAGGTGCTGACGGAAGAGAAGCGTTTCGTCGCAAACTGATTAATTATGAGGCAGTTAAATGCGGCTCATATTGCAATCGTGCGTAGAAACAGTAATATTCTTCCACGTTCGGCACGTAGCGCAGCCTGGTAGCGCACGGTCATGGGGTGTCCGGGGTCGGAGGTTCAAATCCTCTCGTGCCGACCAAAATCCAAAAAAGCAGCCTTATGGCTGCTTTTTTATTGTTTCTAATTCGGTCTAAACGATTCGATTACCCTGCTTATCTATCACCTTCTCACCATCCTCCTTTCTGAATTCGCCCTGCTGCGCATCGGGAAGAATATCGAGCACGGCTTCTGAAGGCCGGCACAAACGCGTTCCCAGCGGGGAGACAACAATCGGACGGTTAATCAGGATGGGATAATTCAACATCGCCTCGATGAGTTGCTCGTCACTAAAACGCTCTTCAGCCAAACCCAATTTTTCGTAGGGTTCGACATTTTTGCGTAATAAAGCGCGCGCATCGATCCCCAGCGCGCTAATCAACGCCTTAAGTTGCTCACGATTTGGCGGCGTCTCAAGATAAAGAATAACGGTAGGTTCAACGCCGCTATTGCGTATTAACGCCAGCGTGTTGCGCGAAGTGCCGCAAGCGGGATTGTGATAAATGGTGATGTCAGTCATGGTGCTCTCTTCTTAATGGGACAACGTCAGGCGCAGGGCCAGCGCGCTAAGGGTGACGAACAGCACGGGCAAGGTCATCACGACACCCACGCGGAAGTAATAACCCCAGCTAATGTTGATGTTCTTCTGGTCGAGTACGTGCAGCCATAGCAACGTGGCGAGACTGCCAATCGGCGTAATTTTTGGCCCCAGGTCGCAACCAATAACATTGGCATAAATCATCGCTTCCTTTATCACGCCCTGCGCGCTGCTGGCATCAATCGACAGCGCACCAATCAGCACCGTTGGCATATTATTCATTACTGAAGAAAGCAGCGCCGTCACCAAACCGGTACCCAAGGTGGCGGCCCATAAGCCGTGGCTGGCAATGAGGTTGAGTAAGTCAGTGAGATGTTGCGTCAGCCCAGCATTTTTAAGGCCATAAACTACCAGGTACATGCCGAGCGAAAAAATCACGATCTGCCAGGGCGCATTGCGTAACACTTTACCGATGTTAATCGCCTGACCTCTTTTGGCAACGATAAACAGAATTAAGGCGCCCAGTGCGGCGATAGCACTGACTGGAATGCCCAGCGGCTCCAGCAGGAAAAATCCCACCAATAGCAACAACAGCACCAGCCAACCGGCTTTAAAGGTAGCGGGATCTTTTATGGCTTCATCTGGTAGTTTGAGGCGTGAAACCTCATAGCTGGCGGGAATGTCTTTGCGAAAGAAAAGGTGCAGCACTATCAGCGTGGTGATAATAGCGGCAATATCAACCGGAACCATCACCGCCGCGTAAGCGTTGAATCCCAATTTGAAGAAATCTGCGGAAACGATGTTAACCAGATTGGATACGATCAGCGGCAAACTCGCGGTATCGGCGATAAATCCTGCTGCCATGACGAAAGCCAGCGTTGCACCTTTACTAAAGCCCAGTGCCAGCAGCATTGCGATGACGATCGGCGTCAATATCAGAGCCGCACCATCATTGGCGAAAAGCGCGGCAACGCATGCACCGAGCAACACGATATAGGTGAAAAGCAGCCGCCCTCGCCCACTTCCCCAGCGCGCTACGTGCAAAGCGCACCACTCAAAAAAACCGGATTCGTCCAGCAACAGGCTGATGATAATGACGGCGATAAAAGCCGCTGTCGCATTCCAGACGATATGCCACACCGCGGGAATATCGTTTAACGGGATAACGCCGGTCACCAGCGCCAGTAAAGCCCCTATCGTTGCTGTCCAGCCAATGCTCAGGCCGCGCGGCTGCCAGATGACAAACACGATGGTCAAAACAAATATTGCGCCTGCCAGAAACATCACGCCTCCAATGCATTCGAATAATCGAATGTGTTTAATGATTATTCACAACCCGTAGCAGCGGCGTTCTTCAGCGACTCACGCACTTCCTCACGCTGGCTATTCCAGGCCGTATCGATAATCGATGCAGCCCATGCCGGCATATGCGGAGAAAGACGATAGTGAATCCACTTGCCTTCACGTCGATCCAGAATCAGCTCAGCATCGCGCAGCAAGGCAATGTGGCGTGAAATCTTTGGCTGTGATTGTTGGGTAACGGTGCAGAGATCGCAGACACACAGCTCTCCGGCCTCTCGTAATAATAAAACGATCGTCGTACGCGTTTCGTCGGCAAGCAGCTTGAAAAGTTGAACAGGAAGCATTGGGCCAGGTTCCAGTAAAAATCTATTACATATGGTAATTCATATGTGTTGAAAGTAAAGGCAGAATATAAAGTCTGGCGATTTCATATGTTTTCCATGCAATAAAGCATTATCAGATTATCGCCAAAGAATTGCTGATTATTGGTTTTTAATCAGTAAGTTACCGAAAGAAACCCAAACCGAGCCAGATCACATTTCTGGATAAATATGACAGCGCTTCATCAATTTGAAACAAAACTGTCACAGACTTCTCTTACTCTTATGGCTCTTGTTTTTTCGATGGAAACCATTATGGTCATCAAAGCAAAAAACCTGCAGGATGCGGAAGAACTCCTGCACTCGGGTATCAATAAAGTTGAACTGGCTTACGATATCGGCAGCGACGATTTCTTCCGTCTCGCCTCGCGCTGGTGCGATCGCGGTGCGCGCATCACCAAAGGCCATCAGCACTTCGTGGTGCAGATTAAAGGCATGGCTATTCCGCCAAATAACTAAAAGTAGGCGAGCCCCTTTGGCTTGCTCTCCATCCGGCTGGCTGGTAAAACTACGTTTTCCGTCAGCCGTGATTTTTTATGTTCGCCTTTGAAACGCCGCTTGCCCTGCCCTCTTCCCCGTTTATCCGCGCTGCTGGCATGTCGCTGGATACATTGCCGATCGCCTGGTGCGAATTCGATCAACATCACTGGCATGCTGAATTGCACCAGGCGTGGCAACTGCCGCTGCCCGTGTCGCTACAGAGCGCGGTGACGAAACGCAAAGCCGAGCATCTGGCGAGTCGCTGGCTGGTGCAGCAAAACTTTGCGCACTTCGGTTTACCGCACTTTGTGTTGTGTAATGCGCCCGATCGTTCACCGTTGTGGCCCGCCGGCATTCAGGCGTCGCTGTCGCATACGCACAGCGTTGCGGTGATGGCTGCGACGCGCGAGCCACTGTGCGTGGGTGTGGATGTTGAGCAGATTATGGCGGAGGAAACCGCCGATGAAACCGCTGGGATGTTGATGAGCCCGGCGGAAAAACAGCGCCTGCTGGCGCGGCCTATGCCCTTTGCCCAAGCCGCTACACTGCTGTTTTCATTGAAAGAGAGTGTGTACAAAGCGCTGTGGCCGCAATTGCATCAGCCAATGGATTTTCTTCAGGCGGAAGTGCTGGAACTGGACGTGCAGCAAGGCCGCGCAACGCTGCGGTTGTGTCAGGATTTTGATGCGTATTTCACCACCAAAGCGCTGCTGCAGGCGCGTTTTTGGCTGGCTGGAGATCGCGTGATTACGCTGCTGACGCATCCGCTCCCGACAAAATAAAAAACCGGCTCAGAAATAAACCTGAGCCGGTGACAACACAAGACGACAGAAAAGTGTTCCAGGGACGCAGAAACGAGGATTTCTGCTGGGAGTGACTATACTCACTCCGCAACTTCTTGCCCAATAAGGGTTTTTGCTAAGCTTTCCCGGCTGGCGTTAATGGCCGGTATCGGTACGTTGCACCGCATCCAGCGTTGCCATCTCGCGTTCGTTACCGGTTAACTCACTTAGTTGACCTTCGCGCATCTCCAGCAAGCGATCGGCGTGAATAAAGTAGTGATCGTCATGACTAATAGCGAACACCGTTTTACCCGATTCCTGTAACCACGGCAGCAGCTCACGATAGAAGATGCGACGGAAATGCGGATCCTGATCCGCCGCCCATTCGTCGAGTAACAGAATATCGCGCTCTTCGGCGGCTGCCAGCAGCAGCGCCAGACGTTTGCTCTGCCCTTTCGACAGTTGCAGATTAAGCACTCTGTTGCCTTCCAGCTTGAGCTTGTCCTGCATCTTCAGACGCTCCAGCCACTGCTGCACCAGCGCAGGATTGGCTGGCTGCCCTTGATCGCCGATGAGGCGATCAAACAGATGCACGTCAGTAAACACCGCCGAGAAATGTTTGCGATAAGCATCGAGGTTTTGCCAATCCACCACCTTGCCATCCAGCAGCAAACTGCCCGATTGCGGCTGATAGAGGCCGGTGAGCAGCATCGCCAGCGTCGATTTTCCGCTGCCGTTGCCGCCAATCAGGAACACCAGCTCGCCGCGGCGTAGCGTCAAATTGATCGGCCCAACCTGGAATCCGTGCTCGCCGTAGTGGAAGCAGACGTCGCGCAGCTCCAGCGTTTGCCAGTCGCTGACTTTTGGCAGCGCCTTGAACGTTTCTTCATAGGGCGCCAGTTCAAACCTGTTGAGCTTGCGAAACGCCACCTGCGCGCTGAGCAGCGTCGGCAAGGCGCCGACCGCCGCCAACAGCGGTGTGCGCAGGAACAGCAGCGTCAGCGAATAAGTTGCCGCCACCGCCGTATTTGCCCAGCCCAGCCCGTTCGCCATAAAGAACACGATGCCAATCGCGCCGAGCATCATGATATTCGACCAGTTCACCGCGCTGAGGTGGAAGGTATCGGCGCGCACGATGTGGTGGCGATAGCTTTTGGCATTCTCCTGATAAACGCTGTCGTAAATAAGCTGCGCACGTTCGCGGTTAAGCTGCAGCTCTTTACGCCCTTCGATAATGGTCTGGAAATCGCGATACAGGTCATCTTCGATTTCACGCAGCTTAGCCATGTGCTGATAAACGCGTGATACCAGCAGCCAGCCGCCAATCAGCGTCACTACCAGCCACAGGCAGGTGATCAACAGCATTTTTGGCGAGAGCCAGGCGAGATAAAGCGCCGAACCGAGCGTAATAATGATGCCCTGAATCAGCTCGGGTAAACGCACGAAGGCGATGGTGATGGCGCGCACATCGCTGGTGAGACCGGCCAGCAGTTGGGCATTGCCAATCTGTTCGATGCGCTCCACGCGCGTATCAAGAATCCGTTTGATGAATTCGCCGCGCAGCCGCCAGACAAAGTGATGGCCGAGCATAGTCAGCGCCAGCTGGGAGCCGAGCGTCACCGCCATTAGCAGGAACAGCTGGCCAAGGAAACTCGGCAGCACCGAAATCGAAGTATTCACCGCGACAATCAGCTCATTATTGATATAGGCAATCAAACCAATACCAAGCACGGCGCTTAACAATGTAAGAAGAATGACGCCAATAAAAGGCCAGCGGTACTGGCGAAAAACGACTTGCAGCAATGCCATCAAAGGGTTCCAGCGGTCAATAAAGCAGCCTGCAGTTTAATGTCGCCTTGGCTGATAGCAAGAATAATTCTCATGCCATAGTTGCCTGAGCACAGTGTTGCTTGCCGCTAGTTTGTAGCAGCGCGATTTATTGCGAAATGCTTGTCAGATAAGAAGGTATTTTGTTTTGAAAAGGCATTATCTGTGCGGGCTCTGACACGTCTGCGCCTCTGGCAAATGAGCCCTTTTCAGTAATAAGCACTGAAGTTGATGAGCAGGCCGGGGCCGCTTTTGGGCCGGCAATCCGCAGCGTTGAACGAAGCGAGGAAGCCAGGAGAGCCCGCAGGATGCGGGCGAAAGGCGGAGCCGGGACATGGAAGTCCCGTCTCCGCCGGTCCGTCAGGCAGACGAACGAAGTGAAGGAACCGCGCTAGCGGCGCGAGGACCGCCGGCCCAAAAGTGGCACCGGCCAGCGCCCTCATCACTGGCTTAACTAACATGTATTACGCAATAAATTGCGCCGCCACAAAAATGCCTAAAATGCGCGGCGGAAAGTCAGGTTGAAACGGAAAGCGCCTGCCTGCGGATGAATGCCAGGTTTGAGCGGCAGAATGCCGTGATAACGCAGGCGCGATGGCCCGCCCCACACCACGATATCGCCATGTTCCAGCAGCACGCGCTGGGTAGCATCGCCGCGTTCGAAACCGCCGAACTGGAATACCGCAGGCAATCCCAGCGAAACCGACACAATCGGCTGGCGCAGATCCTTCTCATCTTTATCCTGATGCAGCGTCAGTTTTGCGCCGGGTTCATAGCGGTTAATCAGGCAGGCATCCGGGTTGAAACCGCCAAAGCCCGCTTCGCGCGCGGTTTGCTGCGCCAACTCGCGGAACAGCGCGGGCATCGGCGGCCAATGGTGTCCGCTGTTGCTGTCTTGCTCGGTATATTGATAGCCGCGCGAATCGGTGGACCAGCCAAAATCACCACAGTTGGTCATCGCCACCGACATGCGATGGCCGCCGGGCGTGATGCGATGGGCAAAGGGATTTTTCGCGGCGATGTCGTGAATCGCCCCCAGCAGCGCATCGGCCTGTTCGCGAGCGCGACGTCGCAGAATCACCGCGCCATCCGCCAGCGGTTCCTGCCACGGCGCTTCGTCACTAAATAAATCCAGCATGTGCGCCTCCTTATTGAGATGCCTGATCGATGAGGAAGGTTTTAAACTGCGGCGACATCCAGTGAGTAAAACCGTCGCCCTGCTTGCTGATCAAATAGACCGCCAGATGCTCTTTCACCGCTAACGCTTTAGCGCGTTCGCTGCCGAGCACCATCAAACCGGTATCCCAGCCATCCGCTTCCAGCGCGGTGGTGGCTATCACCGTTGCCGACACCAGCTTGTGCTTAATCGGTCTTCCGGTAGTCGGATCGATGACGTGCGAAATGCGTTTGCCATCCAGTTCATAATAGTTGCGATAGCTGCCGGAGGTGCTAATGCCGTGCCCTTGCAGATCGACGCGCGCTTCCACCGCGTTTTCGCGATCGGTGGGTTTTTGGATCGCCACGCGCCACGGCTGCTGATTGGCATTGACGCCACGGCTCAATACTGCGCCGCCCACTGAAACCAGATAATCAGTGATGCCTTGCTGCTCCATCAGACGCGCCAGATGATCGGTGGCATAGCCTTCGCCCATGGTGGAGAGATCGACATACAAGCCGGGCAGATCTTTCTGCAGCCATTGACCGTCCACGCCCTGAATCACGCGCAGATGCTGCAAGCCGGTCAGCGCTTTAGCGGCAGCGATTTCTGCCTCGCTGGGGGTATGCGCCGGTTGCTTCGTCGGGCCAAAACCCCACAGATTGACCAGCGGGCCCACGGTGATATCCATCGCACCCGACGTTTTATGCCCGATTCGCAGCGCTTCAGTGACGATGTCCGCCATGTCAGCGCTTACCGGCTGCGGTGCGTTGCCTTGATACTGATTAAAGTGCGACAGCACCGAATCGCTTTTCCACGTCGAGAGTTCGCCGTCATCGCGATCCAGCTGTTGCTGGATCAGCTGTTGCAACGCCGCTTTACGCTGCGGATCAACGCCGGCGACGCTGACGCGCCACACGGTGCCCATGGTTTTGCCTTCAAGCACCATCGCGGGTTGGCTGCTGTTTTTTTCGCAACCGCTGAGTCCTAATGCCAGCAGGCTAATTAGCAGAATGTTCTGAAAACGCATCAATTCCTCATCTGTAACCCATTACTACAGCCAATTACAAAGCATAACTCGCTTGTAAAGCAGTCTAAAGCTGCTTGATGTTCGATAAACGCTGACACAGGATAACTGGTTCCTGCAACGTTATGCCTACAGGAGCATCAGATGATTTATATGATTATTGCCGTAACCGCCGGGCTGTTTATTTATGGCAGTTTCAAATGTTGGCAGACGTACCGCCATCGCCTGATTCAGCACTATCCTGCACGCCGACGTTAAATTATTGCACCAGAAAATCACCCTTCTGCACCGCTTCAGCGCTGGCGCAGTGTAGCAAAGTCGCTGCAAGCCGCGTGGCGTTGAGAGCGGTGCGCTGGCATGAATGCTGCATTGTTGAAGATGAGTTGAACTTCAGCGAGGTGCAGAATGGAAAATAGCAAAACACAAAACAGTAAATGGCAGCACTGGCTGAGCTTCTCGGCCTTTACGCTGGCGGGTGTCGCGATGGAAGGCAGCCTGAGCACCATCACCAACCCGCCGCCGCAACCGGCGCCCAAAGCCAAAAAATGGCGCGGTATGCAGTAACCGCTACAGTCCCAACTCACTCAGGCCCGGATGATCGTCCGGGCGCGTGCCGGCTGGCCAGTAGAACAGACGCTGATCTGCGCTGATCGGCAGATCGTTGATGCAGGCGAATCGCTGAATCATCAAACCATCGGCACCAAAGTACCAGTTCTCATTGCCATAGCTGCGAAACCAGTTACCGCTGTCATCATGCCATTCATAGGCAAAGCGCACCGCCAGCTTATCTTCATGCCACGCCCATAACTCTTTGATCAGTCGATAATCCAACTCTTTTATCCACTTACGTTGCAGGAAAGTCACGACTTCTGCGCGTCCATTGACGAATTCACTGCGATTGCGCCAGCGCGTATCTTCGCTGTACACCCGCGAAACACGCTGCGCATCGCAGCTGTTCCAGGCATCTTCCGCCATGCGGACTTTCTGTAATGCGGTTTGTTGATTGAACGGTGGCACCAGCATGTTATTTCCCCCTATTATGTAGACAGGTCTGTCTACTTGATTCATCCTGCCGTATGTAGACAATTCTGTCTACATACAAACGCAGGAATTTTTATGCTTGAGCCTCTGATCTTTGATGCCACCGCCTCCGCGCGCGATCGTATCTTGCTATGCGCGCAGCAGCTGTTTTACCAACAAGGCATTCGCGCCACCGGCGTGGATAAGGTGATTGCGCAAGCGGGCGTGACCAAAGTGACTTTCTATCGTCACTTTCCGGCGAAGAATGCGCTGGTGCTGGCGTTTTTACAGCAGCGCCATCAGCGCTGGATGCTGGCGTTTCGCCATGCGCTGAATCCACATGCGGCATTGATCGATGCGCTGCCCGCGGCGTTACTGAGCTGGTTCAGGGATGACGATTATCGCGGCTGTGCGTTTATCAATACCGCTGCGGAGCTGGGCGACACGTTAGCAGAAGCCAGCGAACTGATTCGTCAACATAAGCGTGAGATGGCGCAGGCGATCAGCGACAAGTTGATGCCCGATCAGCAGGTCAAAACGGCGCAGATTGTGTTGCTGGTTGAGGGCGCGATTGTGCAGGTACAGATTGGCGAGGAGGCGGAACGGGTGGTCGACGTGCTGCGTGCCGCGCTGGATGCGCTGCTGAAAACGGGAGCGTGACCGGCAAGTCACGCTCCATCACCCTTAGAACTGGTAAACCAAGCCCAGTGCTACGACGTCATCGGTATTGATACCGGCTGCGTCGGTGAAGTTGTTGTCGTCCAGCAGGTTGATCTGGTAATCAACGTAGGTCGACATGTTTTTGTTGAAGTAGTAAGTTGCGCCTACATCAATGTATTTCTTCAGGTTCTGGCTGCCGTAACCTTCGATGTCAGAGCCGCGAGAAGAGACAAACGCCAGAGATGGACGCAGGCCGAAGTCGAACTGGTACTGTGCCACCAATTCCCAGTTATCCGCTTTGTTGGCGTAACCGTAAACGGTGCCGCTATCGCTGGCGCCGAAACGCGTCGCGTTGTATGAACGGCTGTACATTGCGGCCAGGTAAACATTGTTAGCGTCATACTTCAGCGCACCGCTGTAAGCTTCGGCTTTATCACCGCGACCCAGGATGTTGGCGGTACGTGGATTGTTACCGTTCTGGTTATTGGTACGGTCAGACTGGAACATCGCTGCACCAATACCGAAACCTGAACCCAGATCGTAAGTGGTGCTCAGGCCGTAGCCGTCACCGTTCTCGCCCAACACATCACGACCAGAGCCAGTAGATTCGGTTGGGTTATCGTTTTTGCCTTGATACTGAACCGCGAAGTTCCAGCCATCGACTAAACCGAAGAAGTTGGTATTACGATAGGTTGCGAGGCCGTTGCTGCGCTGGAACAGGAAGTTGTCCGCGCCGTAGGTATCGCCACCGAACTCTGGCAGAACGTCAGTCCATGCGCCGAGATCGTACATCACGCCGTAGTTACGGCCGTAATCGAATGAACCCGCATCACCAAATTTCAGACCGGCAAAACCAACACGCGTATAGCTGTTCGCGGTGCCTTCGCTTTCTGCGGTGTTCAGTGCAGCCTGGTATTCCCACTGGCCGTAACCGGTCAGCTGATCGGTCACCTGAGTTTCACCTTTGAAGCCAAAACGCAGGTAAGACTGGTCACCGTCTGAGCCAGAGTTATCAGAGAAATAATGCAGACCGTCCACTTTGCCGTAGAGGTCTAATTTGTTGCCATCTTTATTGTAAATTTCAGCTGCGCTTGCTGATCCTGCCACCAGCAATGCAGGAATCATCAGGGAGAGAACGCGACGTTTCATTTTTATTACCCTCTTTAATGTGCCTTTATTTTTGCCACTGCGAACTGAATGATTAAAAATTCAGCCGGCAAGCCATTGTTATTTTATGTTGGGCAATAATCTATCACGAAAATGCTACTAAATTTCCAAAACTGTTTCAGTATATTAAATAGTTATTTCAGGATGTAAATTCAGGGGAACTAATAACCAGCACAGATAGGTAAAAAATATAGCACTTTTTGACAACACATATTTTAATTGTTTAAAAACATCAAATTACATGAGTTACATTTCCGCACTGAATGACAAAACTCAAACCCATCCAGAGCATACAATTATCTCCGCTATCATCATTTATTTCATTATTACCTTCATTCACCCCGAATGTTTTGATTTACCCTAATTTCCCGCCGGACCAGATGGTCCGGCATTTTTTTGCCCGCAATTCAGACATCGCATTATATTGCGTAAAGTTAATTACACGGGTTAAATTAACCACAATAACTGCCGCGCATTATTTGTCTCTTTTCGCACATTTTGTTCAATTCATAGCCTTAAATCGGCAATGTTAATTTCGGCACGTAACAAAGATCGCTGCAATAATAGCCGGTGCATATTGTTAACGCTCACGCAGTGATTCCCTGGCTTTATTCAGCGGCTTAAGCAAATAATCCATCACGGTTTTCTGACCGGTTTTAATCTCAACATTCGCCACCATGCCGGGCATGATGGCGAATCTGCGTCCGCTTTTATTGGTCAGCTCGGCTTTTTGCGTGCGCACATAGACGCGATAGTAAAACTCGTCGTGCCGCACCTCGTCCTGCAGCGTATCAGGCGAAACGGTTTCGACTTCCCCGTGCAGATCGCCATAAATCGACGCGTCGTAGGCGGTGATCTTCACCACCGCGGGTAAACCCGGCCGGATATAGCCGATATCGCGTGGATTGATGCGCGTCTCAATCAGCAATTGATCCTCCAGCGGCACAATCTCCATCAGCTTGCCACCCGGCTCCAGCACGCCGCCCACGGTGGTGACGCGCACATCCTTCACAATGCCGCGCACCGGCGAAATCAGCGTAGTGCGCGTCAGCAGATCCTGCTTCCCTGCCGCCACCTGCAGCTGCGCATCCAGCTCACCATTGTTCTTCACCTGCTCTTCATGGGCGCGCACGTAATAATCGTTGCGCGCTTCGTCGATTTTGCCGCGCAGATCGCTAACCTGGCGACGCAGGCGAATCACATCCACCTTGCCCGCCGCGCCGCGCAGCATCAGCGGCTCCGTCACGTTGAGTTCTGCCTGCACCAGCGCAAGAGATTGCTGTAAATTGCCGATGGTCTCGACAAAATTCTGCCGCCGCGCCTGATAGAGCTGCGTTTCGCGCGCCACCAGTTCGGGATGTTGCAGGATATCGGCGCTGAACTTCAGCGGCGTGTCGCTGAGCTCGGCCTGTAAACGTTCAGAGGAGGCACGCAGCGTGCGCACCCGCGCAATCGCCTCACCAAAGTTGGTTTGAAAGCGCGTGGGATCGAGTGTTGCCAGCACCTCGCCGCGCTGCACGATATTGCCCTCGTGCACATTGAGCTGTTTGACGATGCCGCCATCAAGGCTATCAATGATCTGCGCGCGGCTGGAAGGCGTGACTTTGCCGATGCCGACCGTGACTTCGTCCAGCACCGCAAAGTACGCCCACAGCAGAAATAGCAGCAGCGCCACCACGCACAGCCAGATGATCGCCGAGGTGCGACGCTCACGCCGCGTCAGATCTTTATCCAACAGCACCACGCTCATGCCGCATCTCCTTTTTTACTGGCGGCGTGACGCAGAATCTCGTCGCGCGCGCCATCGGCCACGATGCGGCCGTTATCCATCACGATAATGCGATCAACCATGCGCAGCAGCGCGGGACGATGCGTGACCAGAACCAGCGTGCGCCCGGTGACCCATTGCGCCAGCTGACGAATCACCTGCGCTTCCAGCTGTTCATCCATCGCCGCGGTCGGTTCGTCCAGCAAAACCACCTGCGGCTGGCGCAGAATCAACCGGCTGAGCAGCACCATTTGCCGCTGGCCGCCGGACAAGCCGCGTCCGCCTTCATGAATAATGCGATCAAGGCTGGCGGCGTCCTGCTGCACCAAAGCTAACGCGCCGCTAATGCGCAGCGCCTGCAGCATCTCCTGCTCGCTGGCGTGCGGATTCCCGAGCAGCAGGTTCTGGCGCAGCGTGCCGAAAAACAGCCGCGCATCCTGCGACAGCCAGCCAAGCTGACGCCGCAGATCGACCGGATCGATGCAGGTGAGATCGACGCCGTCCACCAGCACTTTGCCCTGGCTGGCGCGCGCCTGACCGGCCAGCATCTTCAGCAGCGTCGATTTGCCCGCGCCGACTTTACCGAGAATCGCCACGCGTTCGCCGGGCGTGATCTGCAACTGCGGAATGTTGAGCACGCTATTACCGCTCTCCTCTTCGTAGCGGTAATGCACATTTTGCAGCAGATAGTGGCCGCTGAGCACCGGACAGTGCGCCAGCGTGCCGTGATCGGGTTGGTCGAGCGGCTTCTTTAACAGTTCATCCAGCCCTTTCATCGCCGATTTGGCATGCTGCCAGCGCGAAAACACCATGGTGAGCTGCATCAGCGGCGCGATGGTGCGTGATGAGAGCAAGCTGCACGCCACCAGCGTGCCGGTGGTGATCTGATTGTCGAGCACCAGATAGACGCCGAACACCAACATGCCGGCATAGGTGAGCTGCTGCACGCTAGCCGACCAACCGGTGAGGCGCGCACCCCACAAACGTTGCTGATTACTGATGGCCGCGCTAACTTCGTGCGTTTGCTCCCACTGGCGTTGAAAATAGGGTTCCGCTTGCAGCGCTTTGATGTCCTCGACGCCTTCTAAGGTTTCCACCAGCACCGCCTGACGCAGCGCGCTTTCCCGCAACCCTTCCTGCGCCAGACGCGCCATCGGGATTTGCACCAGTAAGCCAGGAATGACGATCAGCGGGATTGCCAGTAACGGAATCAGCACCAGCCAACCGCCAATCGACGCCATGATCAGCAGAAACAGCAGCACAAACGGCAAGTCGGCGGCGGCATTCACCGTGGTGGAGGTCAGCAGCTCGCGGACCTGATCAATTTCACGCAGTTGGGCAATAAAGGAGCCGGTGGAACGTGGGCGCGCTTCGTTGCGGATGTTCATCGCCCGCGCGAACAGCATGGCGGATATTTTCAGGTCGATGCGTTTGCCCATCAGATCAGAAACCTGGGTGCGCATCAGGCGAATCAGATACTCAATGGCGGCCGCCAGCACCACGCCGGCGAACAGCACCCACAACGTTGGCTGCGACTGCGCCGGAATTACCCGATCGTACACCTGCATGGAAAACAGAATGCCCGCCAGCGCCAGCACGTTGCCGACCAGCGAGGCCAGGCTGATTTCCGCGATGCGCCGCTTCATGCCACGAAAGTGATGCCAGAACCAGTGCGGCTGATAAGGCTGCACAAACTCATCGATGCGCGCATCACGCGCCCGCGCCGCCACACCAACGACGCCAACCTGTATGTCGGCCTGCATGAGCAAATCCTGCAGCTGACCTGCGCGCACCACATCGCCACTTTCACTCAGCCAGTAACGTACGCCACCGTTGCTATCCACCTCTTCTATCAACGCCACGCTGCCGTTTTCCAGCAGCAGCAATACCGGCACAATTTCCTGCCGCCAGCGCAGTTTGCTGTGCGGCACCAGCATCAAATGCAGGCCTAACAGCCGGGCTAAACGTTCTAACTGTTGCGTCGGGGCCAGATGTTGAAACCAGCGCATCTGCTGGCGAAGCGTGCTGCCGTCCGCCGGTTTACCGAAGCGTGCCGCCACGCGCAGCATCGCCGCGATGCCGTTGTCGCTGTTGAAGGATTGTGCTGTCATCCCTGTTGTCCCGTGAGCAATGAGAGTGGGCTGGCAACCGCTAGCCGATGTTGCTAGCGGTTGATGGGCGGATTACGCCAGGCTCTGAACCTGATGTTGCTGCAGATGATCGCCGAGGGTGTAACTGCTATCGCTGGCGTTGTAGTGGCTTTCCGTGGCGCGCGCATCGCTGGGTTGAGCGGCGGCGCTGTCGCCTGCGTCGACCAGTTGCGTATTCAGTGGCTCGCTGCTGACGCTGGCGGCCGCCTCATGGCTATCGATGGTCACCGGCTGCGTCGCCATCGCCACATTGCCTGCTTTGTCCTGCGCGCTGACCTTCATTTGGTAGCTGCCATCATCCAGCGGTGCCAGCTGACCCGCCAAAATGGTCAGCGCCCAGTTGCCGTCGGCTTTAACCGTGGCGGTGTAACTCTGATCGCCCAGCGTCAACGTCACAAGGCTGCCCTGATCGAGATGGCTACTGCTGCCCTGAATCAGATGCCAGCTATTCAGCTCCGCCGCATCCAGCACCCCGTCGCCAAACGGTTGATTCAGCGTAATGGTCGGCACCTGATGCGTGGCAACGTTGAACAGGTTCTCAATAATCTGCGTGTCGTGGTTGCCGTACTCATCCCAGCGCGTGGCCAGCGCCGACACTTCGCCATCCGGCAGCGCCTGCAGATCTTCGGCGCTGATGGTGACCATGCCGTTGACCGGCGTGTAGTTTTTGCCGTTGAGCGTCAGCTCCTTCACGCCTTCGAGATAGAAACTGAGATCGTGCTGCGCTTCTTGCTGATTCAGCGTGGTATCGCCGCCAATATTGATTTCGTAATAGATGTCTGGCAGTTGGGTAACCACGTTCAGTTCCAGCATTGCGTCGGTGCTGTTGCCAGCGCCATCCTGCGCATACACCCGGATTTCGCCCAATGAAATAAAGCTCGCCACTTCACTGGCCGGAATCGTTACCTGCCAGTGACCGTCGCTGCCAATCTGCGCGTGATAGACCGCATCTCCACTGCACAGCAACAGCTGCTGGCCCGGTACCACCACCGAGAGATCGCCGCTAAAGGTGAGATCGTTTTGGCTCTCTTCTTTATTGATGACGTTGTCTACTGTGACCTTATCGAAGCTGATGTGCGGCAGGCTGCTAACGTGGGTAATTAAGGTGACATCCTGCAGATAAGCGGTGGTTTTGCCGTTAGGATCGGTAGCGCTGACTTTCAGGCTGTAGACGCCATCCTGTAACGCCTGAAGATCCTGTGAAGGAATAGCGGCGGTCCATTCGCCTTTATCGTTAACGCCGCCAGAGTATTTTTTCCCGGCTAAAATCACCGTGATATGGCTGTTCGCCGGCATGTGCGTAACACTGCCGTGCACCTCCACGCCGTAAATGCCTTCTGCCACGCTGACCGCGTTATCACCGCTGATCGGATCCACCGTCAGCGTAGGCTTGATGGTTTTATCCACGTAAACCCCAAAGCCCACCTGCGTATCGGTGCTATTACCGGCTTTGTCGGTGAGGGTTAGCGTCAGCGAATAAGCACCGTCGGACAATCCGTTGAGCACCGACGGCGGCATCGAAGCATTCCAGTAACCCCATTTATTTACCGTGCTGTGCCAGACTTCGCCGTTAAAGGTCAGCGTTACGGTGGCGCCTGACTCAGATTCGGCGCGACCTCGCAGGTGAATATTCCTGCCGGATTCCCATGCGGCAATCACGCCATCTTGTGCAATAGGTTCATAAGGACGTAACGGCGCGGGCGGCGTGGTATCCACGCTGCGCGTTTGCAAAGATGATGTGTCGTCTGCCAGCGGATAAAGAGTGACCGCAGAGTGCAGAATCGCCGCTAATTGTTGTTCGGATTGACGTGAAGACATAGGTAACCTCGTTACAGGGAAGGTATTGCAACGGTCATTAAGCTTATTAATGTTTTAAGCGTACCGGTGCGCCATACAGGCCATTAATCAATGGCCCGCTTCGCCTGATGAAAACGGGTTACCCGCAGGTAACAAGGACTAAAATAAGGCACAGCAAAATTCTCCCAAAGGGGGAGAAATAATCTCGATCTCGCTATATTCCGCATCGGGAGCTGATGGGATGACTAACATATCGGTTTTACGTGGTCGCTGCCTATTGGCGAAAATCCGGAAATGCATGCTTTGCGACAGCGCCAAAAAATTGACGTCCAGGCCGCATGTGGCGCGGAATCTTTCATCAGTATACTGCATCATTCGGCAGAAAAAATTTTACTTAAGTCACTCCAGTAATGATTGGCACATGCCAGGAAAGTTCTGGAAAAGCGCAGCGATGCGTAAAAAATCGGTAATATGCCTGTTTCTGGCGTTTAATCGCTGCCATCTGATAGGGTCTGATGCGCGGTGTGACATGCGCTTTGATGCTAAACTTCGTCGCTTCACCCGCTAATGAAAACTACTCTTTATGACAGCACTGGACGCCGCGCCGCAAAATAAATTGCATCACCGTGTCAATCTTGGGACACGTATCGTTTTCCTCATCGCTGGATTGGGCATGTCCGCATGGGCACCGCTGGTGCCGTTCGCCAGCCAGCGTCTGGCATTGAGCGGCGCATCATTGGGCGGTTTGCTGCTGTGTCTGGGAATTGGCTCGCTGGCGGCGATGCCGATTACCGGCGGTTTGATTGCGCGCTTCGGTGGTCGTCGGGTGATGTTGTGCTCCACGCTGGTGGTGCTGGCGATGTTACCGCTGCTGGCGACGCTTAATGTGATGTGGCTGATGGCCGCCACTTTAATGGTATTTGGTGCCGGACTCGGCATGCTGGATGTCGCAATGAACGTGCAGGCGGTCGAAGTGGAAAAAGCCGCACGCAAGCCGATGATGTCCGGTTTCCACGGTTTCTTTAGTCTCGGCGGAATTATTGGCGCCGGCTCCGTCAGCCTGTTACTCGGCAGCGGCCTGACGCCGTTGCAAGCGGTTGGCGCGGTGATGGTGCTGATTGTGCTGCTGCTGGTGTGGAGCCTGCCGACGCTGATGACCGAACGCCTGCATCAGCCCGATCAGCCGTGGCTGGTTATTCCGCGCGGTTGGGTGGCATTCCTCGGTTTACTCTGCTTTATCCTGTTTCTTGCCGAAGGTGCGGTGCTGGATTGGGGCGCGCTGTTGCTGCTGCAAAGCCCGGAGATGAGCCCGGCGCACGCCGGTTTAGGTTATGCGGTGTTCTCGGTGGCAATGACCATTGGTCGTCTGACCGGCGATAAAGTGATTCAGCGCTTCGGCCGTTATCCGGTGATGTTGACCGGTGCGTTAGCCGCTGCCGCAGGCATGACGTTGGCGGTGTTGCTGCCGTGGCCGCAAATTGCGCTGCTGGCTTTCCTGCTGGTGGGTTTTGGCCTCGCCAATACGGTGCCGATGTTGTTCAATGCTGCCGGGAATCAACACGATATGCCGTCGAATCTGGCGATTTCGGCCATGACAACGTTAGGCTATGCAGGTATTCTTTCAGGTCCGGCTTTAATCGGATTAATTTCCCAGTGGATCAGCCTGAGTGGTGCATTTTTGCTTATCGCTCTGCTGCTGCTGGCCGTCGCTGCCAGTGCCCGACGGGTTGCGCGCTAATTCCATGATCCTGAGACACTATGCTGCCTTATAAATTTCCTCTGACATCCGGCAATGTAACGCGCTTTTTCGTGGTGTTTAACCTGGTGCTTTTTTTGGCGCTCGGTGCGATGGTGCACAACAGCGTGAATGCCTGGATGACAGAGAAGCGCTATGCGATGACCGATTTGGCGCGTGCGATGCAGAAACGCATCGATGCGTCGCGCTTCGCTACGTGGCAGATCTATGAGAACCTGGCCACCAGCGCCGCCGGTTCGTCGCCGAACAGTAATCTTCAGGAAACCCGCCTGCGCCCGGATGTCTATTATCTGGAAAAAACCCGCCGCAAAACCGAAGCACTGATTTTCGGTTCGCACGATAGCAGCACGCTGGATATGACCATGCGCATGTCCAACTATCTCGATACGCTATGGGGCGCGGAAAATCCGACCTGGTCGATGTACTTCCTCAATGGTCAGGATAACAGCCTGATTATGATCTCCACGCTGCCGCTGAAAGACATGGCGACGCGTTACAAAGAGAGTGCGATCAATTCGCTGGTTGATAGCCGCCGCGCCGAGATGCTGCAGCAGGCCAATGCGCTGGATGAGCGCGAAAGCTTCTCGCCGCTGCGTCACTTCGCCTGGCAGAACGATCACTACTTTACCCTGCGCACCACTTTCAATCAGCCGGGCCATTTAGCCACCGTGGTGGCATTTGATTTGCCGGTTAACGATCTGATTCCGCGTAATATGCCGCTGGAGAACTTCCAACTGCGTCAGGACGCGACGCAAACGTCGACCACCACCACCACCACCACCACCAGCGACGACACCAGCAGCGAAAGCACGCACGTGGCGCTGGTAAACCCGAATCTGGAGATCGCCGCCTCGCTGCCTAGCACTTCGCTGCAGCTAGTGTATCGCGTGCCGCTCACCAGCCTGGCGCTGGATACGCTGCATAATCTGATGTGGCCGCTGCTGATCAACCTTGTGCTGTTTTTACTGTCGATTGCGGGCATTACGCTGCTGCGTCAGCAATCGCTGCGCCCGAACGAGAATCAGAGCGCCGAGCTGGATTCGCTGCGCATGCTTAACGAAGAGATCGTCGCCAGTTTGCCGGTCGGCTTGCTGGTGTACGACTTCGCCACTAACCGCACGCTGCTCAGCAATAAAATCGCTGAACATCTGTTGCCGCACCTGAATCTGCAGAAAATCATCAATATGTCCGATCAACATCAGGGCGTATTGCAGGCGACCATCAATAACGAAGTGTATGAAATTCGTCACGCGCGCAGCGTGCTGTCGCCGCATACTCAGCTATTTATGATGCGCGATCAGGACCGCGAATTACTGGTAAATAAGAAGTTGCAGAAGGCGCAACAGGTGCTGGATCGTAATCACCAGATGCGTCAGCAGTTAATGCATAACCTCGGTCACGCCCTCAATGGTCCACTGCAAAGCATGGTTAAGCAACTAGTACAACTTAGTCAGCGTGACGATGACGAAAGCGTGCTCGATCTGCTCGACGAGAGCCAGGGTTTGGCGCGCCTGGTGGATGACATCGTGCTGCTTAATCGCCTGGAAGCGCATGACTGGTCGCCTGATGCCAGCGTGTTCAACCTGCAGGATATGCTGGACGAAATCGCGCTGGAAAGCCTGCCGCTGCTGCGTCGTAAAGGTTTAGCGCTGGTGGTGAATAACCATTTAGCCAATGACGAGATGCGTTTTGGCGATCGTCGTGCGCTGCGTAAAGTGCTGACCACGCTGATGCACTATTCGCTGACCACCACGCGCTGGGGCAAGATTTCGCTGGAGATCAAAACCAGTGAAGACAAGCCCAATCAGGTCTTGCTGCAGCTGGTGGATACCGGCTCCGGCTTGAGCGTCGATGAACTGGCGAATGTCGATTTCCCCTATCTCGGCGACACCACGCAAGATCGTTTTGGCCAGGCGTCCGGCATGGCATTTTTCCTCTGTAAGCAGCTGTGCAAACAGATGGGCGGCCAGCTGGAGATCATCGCTAAACCCGATATCGGCACACGCTACAATATTCAGCTGCCGCTGGCGTTAGAGCAGCAAGGCGAGCAGGAAGAGAAACTGCTGGAAGGCGTGACCGCGTTGGTGGATATCGCCGTAGAAGACGTACACAAGATCGTTTGTCGCCACCTCGAAAACTGGGGAGCGAAATGCCTGACCTCGGATGAGCGTTTAACTGGTCAGGATCATGATGTGCTGGTGACCGACGATCCGGCGCGCCTGAACGGCTGGGCGCTGCTTCTGGCCGGTGACGAAATGGGTCATCACGCGTTGAACGATCAGCAATTCCGGGTCAACTTCAATCTCAGTAATGCACTGCTTGATGCGCTGCTGGCCCTGATTGAAAAGCAACTTTCTCATGATTTGTTAGAGGAGAGTCGCGAAGATGAAGAAGCCACGCCGCTAATGAGCGGAGGCTATTTCCAGCTGTTTACCGAGACAGTACCGCCAGATGTGAAGAGACTGTATACTGAAGCGGCGGAAAAGGATTATCCCTCGCTTGCTCAGACAGCACATCGCCTGAAAGGCGTGTTTGCCATGCTCAATCTGGGTTCAGGTAAACAGCTTTGTGAAGCGTTAGAACAACACATTAAAGTATGTGACGATTTAACCATTAAAAATACCACCAGTGAAATTGACGCTTACGTCAGCCAACTGCTGCAGCAAGGTAACCAATAAGATGAATAACTTGAACGTAATTATTGCCGATGACCATCCGATCGTTCTGTTCGGTATCCGTAAGTCACTGGAACAGATTGAATGGGTTAACGTTGTAGGTGAGTTTGAAGACTCAACAGCACTGGTAAACAGCTTGCCCAAACTGGATGCTAATGTCCTGATTACCGACCTTTCCATGCCAGGCGAGAAGTACGGTGACGGTATCACCCTGATTAAATACATCAAACGTCACTATCCGGACCTCTCGATTATCGTTCTGACCATGAACAATAACCCAGCGATCCTGAGCGCGGTGTTGGATCTGGATATCGAAGGGATCGTACTGAAGCAAGGCGCACCAACCGATCTGCCAAAAGCACTCGCGGCTCTGCAGAAAGGCAAAAAATATACGCCGGAAAGCGTGGCAAAACTGCTGGAGCGCATCAGCGCCGGTGGTTACGGTGACAAACGTCTGTCGCCGAAAGAGAGTGAAGTACTGCGTCTGTTCGCAGAAGGTTTCCTGGTGACTGAGATCGCTAAGAAACTTAACCGCAGTATCAAAACCATCAGTAGCCAGAAGAAATCAGCCATGATGAAACTGGGCGTGGAAAACGATATCGCGCTGCTGAACTATCTCTCTTCTGTCAGCGCCACTCAGGTCGACAAAGAGTAATACAGATGGGCGGCGTCTTCTGGCACCGCCCATTTTTTAGTATCCGCTTTACGCCTCTACCCTGCCCTTTCTGACGCGTTCCGCATACACCGCCAGCGTGCTTTTCAACACATCCAGCGTAACCGGCTTCGACAAACAGTTATCCATGCCCGCATCCATACAGCGCTGCTTCTCTTCCGCTAACGCATTTGCCGTGACGCCAATCACCGGGAAAGTATGTCCCAGCTGACGCAGACGTTGCGTCAGGCGATAACCATCCATGTTCGGCATGTTCACGTCGCTCAGCACGATATCGATATGGTTGCGACTCAGCACGTTCAGCGCATCAACGCCATCCTGCGCGGTTTTGGTTTGATAGCCGACGGTGCCGAGCTGTTCCGATAGCAGCATGCGGTTGATCGGATGGTCATCAACAATCAGCACGATAATATCTTCGAAGGTCGCGGCGGCTTTTGGCGCGGTTAACGGCAGCGGCGTGGCGGTTTGGCTATTAATGTTGATGCGGTAGATGCGGCCCAGCAGCTGCGGCAGATCGTGGAGCATCGCGCTGCTCTGAATCCATTGCCCCGGCGCGGTTTCGTGCGGCATATCGATGTGCTCACCACAGATACGAATATGTGCGCGTCCAGTTTGCGCGGCAGGTTCATCGTGATCGCTGATGATCACATCATCAGCCGCCGCCTGGCCGTGGTAATACGCTGCCTGAATGCCCTGCTGTTGCAGCAGACGCAGCAGGAAGCTGGCGAGATACTCATTACGCATATCCAGCCAGATGGCTTTTTCCTGCAAGCCGTCGAGCAGCGGTGGCGCCGCCAGCTGACCGGAATAGATCGGAATACGCACGATAAACTGGCTGCCCATACCCGGTTCGGAATCGACTTCGATGTCGCCGTCCATCATGTTGATCAGCTTTTCGCAGATCGCCAACCCTAAGCCGGTGCCCTGGAAGTTACGCTGCACGCCAGAACCCACCTGGAAGAACGGATCGAACAGGCGCGTTACCTCTTTGGCCGGAATACCGACGCCGGTATCGCGTACGCGGAATGCCAGATAACCCTCTTTGACATAAGCATGCAGGATGATGCAGCCGGTATGCGTGAATTTAATGGCGTTGTTCAGCAGGTTGGATATCACCTGCTGCAGACGCATGGCGTCGCCATCCATAATCAGGGGCACATCGTTTTCAATAAACACATACAGCGCCAGGCGCTTACGCACTACCAGCGAGAGATAGTTGCTGGCAATGTGATTGACCACTTCACGCGGCGAGAACGGATGCGGTTCAATTTTCAGTTGTTCGGATTCGATCTTCGAGAAGTCGAGAATGTCGCTGATGATCTTCAGCAGCAGGCTCGACGAGTTGTTCATCGCCGTCACCAGTGAATCGACGCCTTTCGGCAGCACTTTGGTTTGCAGCAGATCGAGGTTACCGATAATGCCGTACAGCGGCGTGCGCAGTTCATGGCTGACGGTGGCGAGGAACATCGATTTCGACTGGCTGGCTTGCTCGGCCGAGTGCGCCATCTCCTGCAGCGACTGCTCCATACGCACGCGCGCCGAAACATCCACCAGCACGCAAATCGCCACGTTTTCATTACGATAACGCGAATGTACAAAGCTGATTTGCAGGTTGGTGTTGCTGCCGGTGAGCACATCGACAAAGTTGACCTGCTGACCGCCAATAATTTCATTCAGACGCTGGCGATCTTCCTGCGTCAGCAGCGTCAGATAGTTGTGCGCCAGTTCGTTACTCAGAATGTTGGTGCCGTCGCTGGTGCGCAGGATACAGATGCCGACCGGCGCCGAGGCGACAATCTTGCGGTTGAACTGCTCGTGCTCCTCCAGCCGATGCGCATTCTCCTCGGCCGGCAGGAACATGCGGCGCTCAAAAATCCACGCCAGCGTGAACAAAATCACCGCGGTTAAGATATTGAGTAGCAGCGCGTTGATCAGCATCAGCTTGAGCTGATCGGTTAACACGTCGGTGGAAAGCGACCACACCACATTGAGATTCGACGGCGGCAGCGGCTTTTTCAGCACCAGCTGGCGATAGCTGTCGAGATAGCCGAACCAGGTGCTGTTATCCGGCAGATCGTCGAGCGAGTAGCCCGGCCCGCCGCGACGCGAACTGATCAGCGGACGGTAGTTTTCATCGGTGATGGTGGCCACCAGCGGCAAACCGCCCGGCTGAATAAACTCATCAAGGCGAATATTCTGCTCCACGCCCAGCAGCGCCTGCAGCTTGTTCGCCACATATACCGGCATCACCATATAGAAGTTGCCGACGCCCGGCTGCGCGCTGCTGGTGATCCAATACATCGGCTGACGGCGCTCTTCTTCATTGCCGTTGCGATAATGCAGCACGCGTTCGCGCAGCGCTTTCAGGCTACGTTCACGATCGACCGAATTGTTGCTGCCGATGGTGAAATCAGCCAGACACTGATTCTCTCCGCCGATGAAGAACACGCGGTTCAATTCATACGCCGAGGCAAAATTGCTTTTCCAGTAATTGATGTAGTAGCTGAGCGAGTCCAGCGAGTTACGCCAGGTATTGCTCATTGACGTGCAGTCGCCATCGGAAAACAGCGGCGTGAACTGCGGCAGCGCACCTTTGCCCGGCGGCAAACCGTTGAGCACATCCAGACCATTAGCGCTACTGCTCAGGCGATTTTCGGTGATGTATTTCAGCTCGCGCATCACGTCCGCCGAATGGCGCACGTACCACTCAGCCTGACCATAATTGGCGGCAAACTCCTGACGCACCGCGTTCTCTTTCTCATGCAGCACGTTGATGATGTAGAAAGTGGTCAGCAGCGCACCCAGCGCCCAGAGCAGCAACGCCAGCGCACGAAACAGATAGCGCGAAATTCGAAGCGTAGTGCGAAAGGAGACAAGATATTTCAAAAGAGGCTCACTGGCGGTAAGAGGTTATCAGGATGTTGAAAAGCTTCCATACACTAGCTTTATCGGCCCTAAAAAGCCAGCTAGCCCGCGCCTTTAGGGGAAAACTCAGATAAAAAAACGGCAGGCCAGTTTCCTGACCTGCCGCTTATTAAAGCCGTTACGAATTACTCTTCGTCGTCAGCTTCTGGTGCATCGTCGTCGCTGTCCACTTCCGGCGCGATATCCTCCTCGCCTTCCGCTACGCTACCGTCGATGGCGTCGAGTTCTTCCTCTTCCACCGGCTCCGCGACGCGTTGCAGACCCACCACGTTTTCATCTTCCGCTGTACGGATCAGAATCACGCCCTGAGTATTACGGCCTACCACGCTGACTTCCGATACGCGAGTACGCACCAGCGTACCGGCATCGGTGATCATCATGATCTGATCGCCATCCACCACCTGTACCGCGCCGATAACCGGTCCGTTACGTTCGGTGACTTTAATCGAGATCACGCCCTGCGTCGCACGCGACTTGGTTGGATACTCGCTGTTGGCAGTACGTTTACCGTAACCGTTCTGCGTCACGGTGAGGATCGCGCCCTCTTCGCGTGGCACAATCAGCGACACCACTTTGTCGCTTTCAGCCAGCTTGATACCGCGAACGCCCGAAGCCGAACGGCCCATCGCACGTACCGCCGTTTCAGCAAAGCGCACCACTTTACCGGCGGCAGAGAACAGCATCGCTTCGTCGCTACCGTTGGTCAGCGCCACGCCAATCAGCTCGTCATCCTCACGCAGGTTGATGGCGATGATGCCCGCGCTACGCGGACGGCTGAACTCCTGCAGCGCGGTTTTCTTCACGGTACCGCTCGCAGTAGCCATGAAGATGTTGAAGCCTTCGGTGTATTCACGCACCGGCAGAATGGCGGTGATACGTTCGTTGGCTTCCAGCGGCAACAGGTTGACGATTGGACGACCGCGCGCACCACGGCTGGCTTCCGGCAGCTGATAGACCTTCATCCAGTAGAGACGGCCGCGGCTGGAGAAGCACAGAATGGTGTCGTGGGTGTTGGCCACCAGCAGACGATCGATAAAGTCTTCTTCTTTAATACGTGCGGCGGATTTGCCTTTACCACCGCGGCGCTGGGCTTCATAGTCGGTCAGCGGTTGGTATTTGACATAACCCTGATGCGACAGCGTCACCACAACGTCTTCCTGATTGATCAGGTCTTCGATGTTGATGTCTGCACTGTTCGCGGTAATTTCAGTACGACGTACGTCGCCGAACTGATCGCGCATCAGCTCCAGCTCTTCACGGATTACTTCCATCAGGCGCTCAGCGCTTTGCAGGATGTGCAGCAGCTCAGCAATCTGATCCAGCAGCTCTTTGTATTCGTCGAGCAGCTTTTCGTGCTCGAGGCCGGTCAGTTTCTGCAGACGCAGATCCAGAATCGCCTGCGCTTGCTGTTCAGTCAGATAATATTGACCATCGCGAATACCGAACTCGGCTTCCAGCCATTCCGGACGTGCAGCGTCATTACCGGCACGTTCCAGCATCGCGGCAACGTTACCCAGATCCCACGACTGCGCCAACAGGCCCAGTTTCGCTTCGGCTGGCGTTGGTGCACGACGAATCAGTTCGATGATCGGATCGATGTTAGCCAGCGCAATCGCCAGGCCTTCAAGGATGTGAGCACGATCGCGCGCTTTACGCAGTTCGAAAATGGTACGACGCGTAACCACTTCACGACGGTGACGCACGAAGGCTTCGATGATGCCTTTCAGCGTCATGATCTTCGGCTGGCCCTGATGTAGCGCCACCATGTTGATGCCGAACGAGACCTGCAGTTGTGTTAGCGAGTAGAGGTTGTTGAGAACCACTTCACCCACCGCATCGCGTTTGATCTCAATGACAACACGCATGCCGTCTTTGTCAGATTCGTCACGTAGTGCGCTGATGCCTTCCACGCGCTTCTCTTTCACCAGCTCGGCGATCTTCTCGATCAGACGCGCTTTGTTCACCTGATACGGCAGTTCGTGCACGATGATGGTTTCACGGCCGGTCTTGGCATCGGTTTCCACTTCGCCACGTGCGCGAATGTAAATCTTACCGCGCCCGGTGCGATAGGCTTCTTCAATACCACGACGACCATTGATGAAGGCCGCCGTCGGGAAGTCTGGCCCGGTAATGTGCTCCATCAGGCCTTCAACGGTGATGTCTTCATCTTCGATAAACGCCAGACAGCCGTTGATCACTTCCGTCAGGTTGTGCGGTGGAATGTTGGTTGCCATACCAACGGCGATACCGGAAGAACCGTTTACCAGCAGGTTAGGAATTTTAGTTGGCAGGACTTCAGGGATCTGCTCGGTGCCGTCATAGTTCGGCACGAAATCGACGGTTTCCTTTTCCAGGTCAGCCAGCAGCTCCGAAGAGATCTTTGCCATGCGGACTTCGGTATAACGCATCGCTGCGGCGGAATCGCCGTCGACCGAACCAAAGTTACCCTGACCGTCAACCAGCATGTAGCGCAGGGAGAATGGCTGGGCCATACGCACGATACTTTCGTATACCGCGGAATCGCCGTGCGGGTGATATTTACCGATGACGTCACCGACCACACGGGCGGATTTTTTATAGGGTTTATTCCAGTCGTTGCCCAGTTCGCTCATGGCAAAAAGCACACGGCGGTGTACCGGCTTCAGACCATCACGCACATCGGGTAAGGCTCGGCCAACAATGACCGACATGGCGTAATCGAGGTAGGAGTTTTTCAACTCTTCTTCGATATTGACCGGTGTAATTTCTCTCGCAAGGTCGCTCATGGAGCCGCTATCCCTCTACATAATCCCGGATTTAAAGGTGCGAAAGTATATCACATTGCTTCCCTTCGGTGAACGTTAACCAGGCCTTAATCCCGCTTTTCCTTGAGCGTGAGAGATGCGTTCGCGTGAGTTAAGCGTTTATACTGAGGGAATATTTTGTCTGGAGTGATGATTCAATGAGTGAACAACCGCAGGAAAGCCGCCAGAACGTTGACCACGCCGAGATCGCCAAGTTTGAGGCCGTGGCATCCCGCTGGTGGGATTTAGAGGGTGAATTTAAGCCGTTGCACCGTATTAACCCCCTGCGACTTGGCTGGATAGCGCAGCACAGTAATGGCCTGTTCGGCAAGAAAGTGCTCGATGTCGGCTGCGGCGGCGGCATTCTGGCGGAGAGCATGGCGCGTGAAGGCGCTGAGGTTACCGGCCTGGATATGGGCGCTGAGCCGCTGGAAGTGGCGCGTCTGCATGCGCTGGAGAGCGGCGTTAGCGTTAACTACGTGCAGAAAACCGTGGAAGATCACGCCGCAAGTCACGCCGGGCAGTATGATGTGGTGACCTGCATGGAGATGCTGGAGCATGTGCCGGATCCGCGCTCGGTAGTCTTAGCCTGCGCGCAGCTGGTGAAGCCCGGCGGCGAAGTGTTTTTCTCCACCATCAACCGCAATCCAAAAGCCTGGCTGCTGGCGGTATTTGGTGCCGAGTATGTGCTGCGCATGGTGCCGCGCGGGACGCACGACGTGAAGAAATTCATCCGTCCCGCCGAGTTGCTGAACTGGGTGGATGAAACGCCGCTGCGTGAAAGAAATATGATTGGCCTGCACTACAATCCGCTGACCAACCAGTTCCGTCTGGGTCGCGGTGTCGATGTGAACTACATGATTCATACGCATCGTCAGGAGTGATGTCATCCTTTGCCAGAGGCGCTGGCGCGTCTGCTGCGGCAAAAGGGCCATTCGCAGCGCTGAGGCTTTTACGTTGGGTCAGGAGCCTCACGCAGGGATGCGTGAGGCAGTTCGGGGCCGGCCAGGATGGCCGATCCGCGAACGGTCCTTTGGCACGACGTGGAAGCCGAAGGCACCGCGCTAGCGGCGCGAGGACGGCCCGTGACGCAGCAGATGTGTCAGAGCCCGCAGCAGACTTCAAGCAAAATGCTTTCTTAACTAACAAGCATTACCTCTTTCATGGCGACCTCTTATCCCCTAATTTTGGCCCTATCCAGATCAATTTCCTTTTAGACGGGTACCAGCCTTTTTTATAGGCTAAGCAAGTCACAAAAAATTCATAAGCACTTTTAGATAAGTTCGCTGCTGGCGGCCTTGTCGGGGCTTTTTTTGTCTAAGAAAATTCCTGAAGCGCGGTGGTTGAGCAAGAAACACGCGTCCGATCATAAAGTGAAAAAAAAGTGTTGAGCGGTTGACACTAAGTGCAGGCCTTGCGGCATGCGGATCCAGGATTTTAGCCAGCCGGTAATGACGATTTTTTAGTGAAAATCAACTCTTGTTAAGAAGAGATTGCTGACTAGAATACTCACCATATTGTTGTTCAAACTTCCCGCACCCCCTATATATAGTGTTTATCCACAGGCTTACTCACAACGAGCGGCTTGTGCATAAACCTTGTGCATACATGGGGGATAAATACGTCATTCATGCATGGACAGGTAAAAACGCGACATGAACCAAAGTCTGCTCGTTACTAAACGCGATGGCCGCCAGGAGCGCATTGATCTCGACAAAATTCATCGTGTACTGGATTGGGCAGCCGAAGGGCTGAACAATGTTTCAGTTTCACAGGTTGAACTGCGCTCACACATTCAGTTCTACGATGGCATCAGAACTTCTGACATTCATGAGACCATCATCAAGGCTGCCGCAGACCTGATCTCGCGTGACGCGCCGGATTACCAATACCTGGCTGCGCGTCTGGCTATCTTCCACCTGCGTAAAAAAGCCTACGGCCAGTTTGAGCCGCCGAAGCTGTACGATCAGGTGGTGAAAATGGTTGAGATGGGCAAATACGACCGCCATCTGCTGGAAGATTACAGCAACGAAGAGTTCGAGCAGATGGACGCGTTTATCGACCATTGGCGCGACATGAATTTCTCCTACGCAGCGGTTAAGCAGCTGGAAGGGAAATATCTGGTGCAGAACCGCGTCAGCGGCGAAATCTACGAAAGCGCCCAGTTCCTCTACATTCTGGTGGCGGCGTGCCTGTTCTCTGGCTATCCGCGCGAAACCCGTATGGATTACGTGAAGCGTTTCTACGATGCGATCTCAACCTTCAAAATCTCGCTGCCAACGCCAATCATGTCCGGCGTGCGTACCCCAACGCGTCAGTTCAGCTCTTGCGTACTGATTGAGTGCGGCGACAGCCTCGACTCTATCAATGCCACCTCCAGCGCCATTGTGAAATACGTCTCTCAGCGCGCCGGTATCGGCATCAACGCCGGCCGCATTCGTGCGCTGGGTAGCCCGATTCGCGGTGGCGAAGCGTTCCACACCGGTTGTATTCCGTTCTACAAACATTTCCAGACTGCCGTGAAGTCTTGCTCACAAGGCGGCGTACGTGGCGGCGCAGCGACGCTGTTCTACCCAATGTGGCATCTGGAAGTTGAAAGCCTGCTGGTGCTGAAAAACAACCGCGGTGTTGAAGGCAACCGCGTGCGTCACATGGATTACGGCGTACAGATCAACAAACTGATGTACACCCGCCTGCTGAAAGGTGAAGACATCACGCTGTTCAGCCCGTCTGACGTGCCTGGCCTGTACGATGCGTTCTTCGCCGATCAGGACGAGTTCGAGCGTCTGTACACCAAATACGAGAAAGACGACAGCATCCGCAAACAGCGCGTGAAAGCCGTTGAGCTGTTCTCACTGATGATGCAGGAGCGTGCGTCAACTGGCCGTATCTACATTCAGAACGTCGATCACTGCAACACGCACAGCCCGTTCGATCCAAGTATCGCGCCAGTTCGTCAGTCGAATCTGTGCCTCGAGATCGCACTGCCGACCAAACCGCTGAACGACGTCAATGACGAAAGCGGCGAAATCGCCCTGTGTACGCTGTCTGCCTTTAACCTGGGCGCGATTAACAGCCTTGACGATCTGGAAGAGCTGGCCACCCTTGCGGTGCGTGCGCTTGATGCACTGCTGGATTATCAGGATTACCCCATTCCGGCAGCACAACGCGGCGCCATGGGCCGCCGTACGCTGGGTATTGGCGTGATCAACTACGCGTATTACCTGGCGAAAAACGGCGTGCGTTACTCTGATGGCAGCGCCAATAATCTGACGCACAAAACTTTCGAAGCCATTCAGTACTACTTGCTGAAAGCCTCGAACGAATTGGCGAAAGAGCAAGGTGCGTGCCCGTGGTTTAAAGAGACCACTTACTCGCAGGGCATTCTGCCGATCGATACCTATAAAAAGGATCTCGACGCGGTGTGCAACGAGCCGCTGCATCTGGATTGGGAAGGCCTGCGTAAGTCAATCACCACGCACGGTCTGCGCAACTCAACGCTCTCTGCGCTGATGCCGTCTGAAACCTCTTCGCAGATTTCGAACGCCACCAACGGCATTGAGCCGCCGCGCGGACACATCAGCATCAAAGCATCGAAAGACGGCATTCTGCGTCAGGTGGTGCCAGAGTATGAGCGTCTGAAAGACCAGTACGAACTGCTGTGGGAAATGCCGTCCAACGACGGTTATCTGCAGCTGGTTGGCGTGATGCAGAAGTTCATCGATCAGGCGATTTCGTCGAACACCAACTACGATCCGAGCCGCTTTGCGAATGGCAAAGTGCCGATGAAACAGCTGCTGAAAGACCTGCTGACCGCGTACAAGTTCGGCGTGAAAACCCTGTACTATCAAAACACCCGCGACGGTGCAGAAGATGCACAGGACGATCTGGCACCTTCCATTCAGGATGATGGCTGCGAAAGCGGCGCATGTAAGATCTAATCTCATCTTGTCAGGGCCGACATTGGTCGGCCCTCTTCACATTTGGACTCAAAATGGCTTACACCACATTCTCGCAGAACAAAAATGACCAGCTAAAAGAGCCGATGTTCTTTGGCCAGTCCGTCAACGTTGCCCGTTTCGATCAGCAGAAATATGACATCTTTGAAAAGCTGATTGAGAAGCAGCTCTCCTTCTTCTGGCGTCCGGAAGAAGTGGACGTCTCGCGCGATCGCATCGATTACCAGGCGCTGCCGGAGCATGAAAAGCACATCTTCATCAGCAACCTGAAGTATCAAACGCTGCTGGACTCGATTCAGGGTCGTAGCCCGAACGTGGCGCTGCTGCCGCTGATTTCCATCCCTGAGCTGGAAACCTGGATTGAAACCTGGGCGTTCTCCGAGACCATTCACTCGCGCTCCTACACGCACATCATCCGTAACATCGTTAACGATCCGGCGGTGGTGTTTGACGATATCGTCACCAACGAGCAGATTCTGGCGCGCGCCGAAGATATCTCGAAGTACTACGACGACCTGATCGAGATGACGAGTTACTGGCATCTGCTGGGTGAAGGTACGCATCAGGTCAACGGTAAAACCGTTACCGTTAACCTGCGCGATCTTAAAAAGCAGCTCTATATCTGCCTGATGAGCGTCAACGCGCTGGAAGCGATTCGCTTCTATGTCAGCTTCGCCTGTTCATTTGCTTTCGCCGAGCGCGAGCTGATGGAAGGCAACGCCAAAATCATCAAGCTGATTGCACGCGATGAAGCGCTGCATCTGACCGGCACCCAGCATATGCTGAACCTGCTGCGCACCGGTGAAGACGATCCAGAGATGAAAGCCATCGCCGCGGAGTGTCGTGATGAATGCTTCGATCTGTTCAAGAAGGCAGCCGAGCAGGAAAAAGAGTGGGCAGACTACCTGTTCAGCGGCGGCTCGATGATTGGCCTGAACAAAGACATTCTGTGCCAGTACATCGAGTACATCACCAACATCCGTATGCAGGCGGTGGGTCTTGATCTGCCGTTCCAGACGCGTTCCAACCCCATTCCATGGATCAACTCGTGGCTGGTGTCGGACAATGTGCAGGTTGCACCGCAGGAAGTTGAAGTGAGCTCGTATTTGGTCGGTCAGATTGATTCTGAAGTGGGCGAAGACGATTTCGACGGCTTCCAGCTGTAAGCATGAGCCGCTCTGTTGTTATTCTGCGTAGCTCCGGCTCCCGGCTGGAGTGCGCAGAAGATCACCCTAATCTGCTGGCGACGCTGGAAGCCAATAATCTGTGCGTTGAGTTTCAGTGTCGCGAAGGCTACTGCGGCTCTTGTCGCATGCGTTTGCTAAAAGGCGAAGTGGATTATGCCGAAACCCCGTTGGCGTTTGTGCAGCAAGGCGAGATTTTGCCGTGCTGCTGTCGCGCCAAAGGGGAGATTGAGATCGAGCTGTGATTGACCAGGCCGCCATTGATGGCGACCTGGTGACCAATCAGCGTTTCACCGTTTCCAGCACATCAATCCAACCGTGACCGGTGCTGACTTCACTGCCGTGCAGCCAGCGACGCAACATGTTCATCGCCATCATTGCCACCACTTTCTGCCGCGTTTCCACGTTATGACGTCCATGAGTGAACTTTACGCGTTGGCCCCAGCTGGCTTCCGGCGTATGCAGCGCAATCGATACTTCGCCTTCCACTAAATTTCCCACCGATAAAGCCAGCGCCGCGCCCTGCTGTTTCGCCCAGTCACGCGTGCGCGCAACCTGCGCTTCCAGATCTTCATCCTGCGGCGGCAGAATCTCTGCTTTGCTGAGCGCCACGTCCGCAGCTGCCAGCTGCCAGTTAAGTAAGCCGGCGGTGAACTGCTCGCTCAGCGCCAAATGGAAGCCACGCTGCTGCAACTCGCGCGCCAGCAGCGCCGGTAAACCTTCGGTGCCCTCAAAGATGGTGCATTCAGCCAGCAACAGTTTTACCTGCTGCCACACTTGCTCCATCGCCACGCGCTGGCTGGCGGGTCCGGTGAGTTTGATTTCAATAATCGGCATCGATGAGCGATAGCCCATCACCACGCCTTCCGGCAGCGGGAGCGGCTCCAGCTCGGCGGCAATGTCACTTTCCCCACGTCCAAAGGTGGTGAGGCGCAAACACAATGGTGGCTCAGGCAGTTCAAAGCGTGCTTTGAGGCGCGGAATAATCTCCTGCTCAACCATCACTTTAAATTCCGACGGCACGCCAGGGGTGAAGAAAATCCAGCAGCGATTGAGCTGCAGCGCGAAGCCGCATGCGGTGCCGACCGGATTATCGAGCATCTCAGCAATGGCGGGGATTTCTGCCTGCTTGCGGTTGCTCGGCGCCATCACACGTCCGCGGCTGGCGAACCAGTCTTCCATTTTTTCCAGCCAGGCTTGCTGGATAACTAACTCGCTGCCACTGGCAATAGCTGCGGCCTGCGCGCTGAGATCGTCACTGGTCGGTCCTAAACCGCCATTCACGATCAGCACGTCAGCAATCTGGCTGCGGCTCTGCAGCGCCTCCACCAGCGAGGTCATTGCATCACCGACGGTGCTACGGCTGGTCATCGGCAAACCGTGCTGGAACAGTACATCGGCCAGCCACGCGGCGTTGGTATCGACAATCTGCCCATGTAACACTTCATCGCCCGTTGAGAGCATTTCTACACGTATCACGTTGCGTTCTCCTTTTCCCTGTCGCTTTACTGTAGGAAGCGCGCAGGCGAAACACAATCGCGGATGATGCGAAACAGGGATTTAGCGGGAAAAGCGGCGAGGAAATCAGGAAGCGGGCGCGAAGCGTGTCGCGCCCGTTGGAACTTAACGTCGAGCCAGTAGTAAACCGACAAACAGGCCAGCGGCGGCACCGATGCCAATCCCCTGCCACGGTTTTTCATGCACATAATCATCGGCGCGATAGGCCGCATTTTTGGCACGATAGTAATAACTGTCTGACGCCTGGCTAACGCGCGATTTCACGTCTTCCAGCGCTTGCTCAGCTTTGAGTTTCAGCTCGATATATTTCTGATCGGCCGGATCGCCTGATGCGCGTAACACTTCTTCCAGCGTTTCCGTTAGCAGCGCCAGGTCGTCGTCAAGGTGCGTTTCAAATTGATCTGAAGATGACACTATGTAGTTCCTCCATGTTCCTTGCTCGTTGTGGTTTAACTATAGTCATAAATTGCAGATTTGCTGGATGGCGACTGCAAGGTTTTCACCAAGTTTCATCCACCACAGTGCAAAGTTGTGTCATGTACGCTGCCGCTACGCGAATTCTGCTTCGCTTATTTGATTAATCTGATAAATTTTCCGCAGACTGAATTATTTATTTTCACGACTGTCGTAACCCCCTGTAGTCAGACGCTTCTCGTCTTACGAGAGTCAAAATACACCCGAGCAGCTAAGGATTAGATTTCCGGCATGAATCGTAGAAAATTTATGAAAGCGTCCATGGCCCTCTCCGCTGTTAGCGGCATGACGGGTCTCTCCACGCTGTTTGCACAATCCGCCTGGGCCGATGATGGTATCGCCGACGGTACCGCGGTTCGCTTCGATTTCGACTCACTGAAAAAGAAAGCCTCCGCGCTGGCAAAACAGCCCTGGGGCGGCGCCCCCGGCCCCTTGCCCGACACCCTGGCCAATCTCACTCCGCAGGCCTATAACGAAATTCAGTACGACGCCAATCACTCGCTGTGGAATAACATCCCCGATCGTCAGCTGGACGTGCAATTCTTCCACGTCGGTATGGGCTTCAAGCGCCGCATCCGCATGTTCTCGGTCGATGCCCAGAGCCGTGAAGCGCGTGAGATCCACTTCCGTCCGGAGCTGTTCAATTATCACAACGCCAACGTTGATACCAGGCAGCTGGTCGGTAAAACCGATCTCGGCTTTGCCGGTTTCCGTGCGTTTAAGAAGCCTGAACTGGCGCGCCGCGATATCGTCTCTTTCCTTGGCGCCAGCTATTTCCGTGCGGTTGATGAAACCTTCCAGTACGGCCTCTCCGCGCGCGGCGTGGCGGTCAACACCTTCAGCAACGGCAAAGAAGAGTTTCCGGACTTCACCGCGTTCTGGTTCGAAACACCAAAAGCGGATGACACTACTTTCGTGGTCTACGCCCTGCTGGATGGCGCGAGCGTCACCGGTGCCTACAAGTTCACCATTCACTGCGAGGAGAAACGCGTCGTGATGGAGGTGGAAAACCACCTGTTTGCGCGTAACGACATTCGCCAGCTTGGCATTGCGCCAATGACCAGCATGTTCAGTTGTGGCACCAACGAGCGCCGCATGTGTAACACTTACCATCCACAAATCCACGACTCCGATCGTCTGGCGATGTGGACCGGTGAAGGCGAATGGATTGCACGTCCGCTGAACAACCCGCAGCGTTTGCAGTTCAACGCCTATCAGGACGAAAACCCGCGTGGTTTTGGCCTGTTGCAGCTCGATCATGACTTCAAAAATTATCAGGATGTGATTGGCTGGTACGACAAACGTCCAAGCCTGTGGGTAGAACCGATTGGTAAATGGGGCAAAGGCGCCATTAACGTGATGGAGATTCCTACCACCGGGGAAACGCTGGATAACGTGGTGTGCTTCTGGCAGCCGTCAGAACCGGTGAAAGCCGGTAGCGAGTTCAGCTTCCAGTACAAACTCTACTGGAGCCAGTTGCCACCAGTGCGCAGTGGTTTGGCGCGTGTCGATGCCACGCGCACCGGTATCGGCGGCTTCCCGGAAGGTTGGGCGCCAGGCGAACACTTCCCGGATACCTGGTCACGTCGTTTTGCCATTGATTTTGTCGGTGGCGATCTGAAAGCCGCAGCGCCGAAAGGTATTGAGCCGGTGATTACCGTTTCAGAAGGCACATTCAAGCAGGTTGAGATTCTTTACGTCGAGCCACTCAACGGTTACCGCATTCTGTTTGACTGGTATCCAAACAGCGACTCTACCAAACCGGTTGATATGCGCCTGTTCCTGCGTACCAAAGATGAAACGCTGAGTGAAACCTGGCTTTATCAGTACTTCCCGCCGCCGCCAGATCAACGTAAATACGTTGATGACCGGCAGATGACGCCAGGCTGATTGATTAACGGCGAGGAGCAATCCTCGCCGTTATGCTTTCTGCATGCCGATGTGGGGAATCTCATCTTCCATATACACTTCGGTCACCGCTTCAAAGCCCAGACGACCGTAGAAACCTTCCAGATGTGCCTGCGCAGAGAGATAAATAGCGCGCTGCGGCCAGTACTTCTCACAGCTCTCCAGCGCCTTCTCCATCAAGCGATAGCCCAGCTTCAAACCGCGTGCTTCTTCAGAAACAATCACACGACCAATCATTACCGGCGCAGAGTCTAGCGCTGGCGTTAACACGCGCGCATAGGCCAGCAGCTTACCGTCGAGAAATCCGAGAATGTGGCGATTTTCGGCAGCTAGATCCTGGCCATCAATATCCTGATAAGGACAGTTTTGTTCCACGATGAAGACATGATTGCGCAGTGCCAGCAAAGTGTAGAGTTGTTGCGCTGTCAGTTCACTGTGGTGGCAATCAAGCCAAAGCATTTCCATGGTGCTTCCTTGTCTGAGCGAAAAAAGGGATCCGATGAGAATATCACACCGGCTACGCCAAACGCAGTGAGCAGCAGCGGCAGCTGAAAACCTCGTGGTGACTCTGTGCTCAACCTCTCACTACGCCGTGAACTGCAGGCAAAAAAAATCAGGCCCGCAGGCCTGATTCAGTGGTTTCGTGAATCTGAATTACATGAGCGGCTGAGCCATCTGCACCAGTGTAATCAGCGGCTGCGGATAAACACCAAGCAGCAGCACCAGAATCGCAGATATCAGCACCACAACGCCGCCGGCCGTAAATGCCCAATTGGCTTGCGTATCGCGGTTGTGCAGTTCCGGCGGACTGAGATACAGACTCACCGTCACACGCAGATAGTAATAAAGCCCAATCGCACTACCCGCTACCACCGCACCACTCAACCACCACAGATGTGCGTTCACACTCGAGGCGATAACGTAGAACTTACCGATGAAGCCGAGCGTCATTGGGATACCCGCCAGTGACAACATCATCACCGTCATTACTGCAGACAGAATCGGACGATGCCAGAACAGACCACGATAGGAATAGAGCGTATCGGCATCCGGACCGCGATAAGGGCTCGACATCAGACTCACTACGCCGAACGCGCCAAGGCTGCTGAACAGGTAACCGGCCAGATAAACGCCTGCGGTTTCCAGCGACAGCTGATGGGTTTTCACCGCAATCAGCGCCACCAACAGATAACCAAGGTGCGCGATAGAGGAGTAACCGAGCAGACGCTTGATGTTGCTCTGGGAAATCGCCATCAGGTTGCCGAACAGAATCGACGCAAACGCAATGATGCCCAGCACGGTACGCACCGCTTCGCTGTCAGTGACGGGCGCGTACATGAACAGGCGCATAATCACACCAAAGATGGCGATCTTGCTGGCGGTAGCGAGGAAGGTTGAAACCGGCGCTGGCGCACCCTGATAAACATCTGGCGTCCACAGGTGGAAAGGAACCAGCGACAGTTTAAAGCCCAGTCCGATAATCATCATGCCCAGACCGAGCAGCAACAGCGGCTCCTGAATCATGCTATCGCTCAGACTTTTGCCCAGCTGCACAAAGCTCAGGCTGCCGGAATCAGCATAAATCAGCGCGATACCGAACAGCAGGAACGATGAGGCCGCCGCCGACAGAATGGTGTATTTCAGCGACGCTTCCAGCGAACGTTTCTGGCGGAAAGCATAACCAATCAAACCAAACAGCGGCAGTGACAGCAGTTCGATACCGATGAACAGCGCTGCCAGATGGTTGGCGCTCGCCAGCACGATCCCGCCGAGTGCTGCAATCAGCACCAGCAGATAGAACTCATCTTTGTTGTCCGGGAAACCGGCCAGCCACGGATAAGCGAAGGTGCAGGTGGCTAAACTCGCCAGCACCACCAGCGCGGTGTAGAACATCGAATAGCCATCAACGCGCAGCAGCGGCGTGACGTCCATCGCTCCCGCCTGGCCTACAAACCACAGAGAAAACAGCGCAATGTTAAGTCCGATCACCGTCAGCGTGGCATTAACAAAGTGATTGCGTCGCCACGCAATGGACAGCATCACCACCACCACCGTCAATCCGACGATTAACAGCGGCAGTAACGCGATCAGATGTTGAGGAGTTATTGTCATGGCGAATTACGGCCTTGTAGTTGAAATTGAAGCGGTAAACCACTGCTGAATATTGCTCATCGCAGCATGGGATGTGTCGAGGATCGGCTGAGGATAAATCCCCAGCAGCACCAGCAACACCACCAATACGCCGATAGTCATGAACTCACGCGGTGACATGCCTGGCAGCGGATCTTTCGACTTTGCTTCGCCGAAGTAAGCGCGCTGCATCATGATCAGGGAGTAAACCGAAGCAAACACCAGACCAAAGGTTGCAATGACGATAATCACCGGTACCACCTGGAAGCTGCCGGTCAGAATCATAAATTCGCCAACAAAGTTACCGGTGCCCGGCATACCAAGGTTTGCAACCGCGAAGAACAGTGACAGACCCGGAATCCATTTGATACGTGACCACAAACCGCCCATCTGACGCAGGTCGCGGGTATGCAGACGCTCATACAGCTGACCACACAAGATGAACAGTGCCGCAGCAGAGAGACCGTGCGCAATCATCTGAATCACCGCGCCCTGGAAGGCCAGCTGGCTGCCAGTGTAGATGGCGATGAGCACGAAGCCCATGTGCGAAATAGAGGTGTAAGCGATCAGTCGCTTGATATCAGTTTGTGAGAATGCCATCCACGCACCGTAGAAGATGCCGATGATACCCAGCCACATGGCAACCGGTGCGAACTCTGCTGACGCATTCGGGAACAGCGGCAGGCTAAAGCGCAGCAAACCGTAAGCCGCAGTTTTCAGCAAGATACCTGCGAGGTCAACTGAACCGGCAGTTGGTGCCTGGCTATGCGCATCGGGTAACCAACCGTGTAATGGCACCACCGGCATTTTCACCGCAAAGGCAATAAAGAAGCCAAGCATCAGCAGATATTCAACGGTGTGCGACATCGGAGTTTTCAGCAGCTCTTCGTAGCTGAAAGTCCATACGCCGGTGGCGTTGTAATGGACAAAGACCAGCGCCAGAATCGCCACCAACATGATCAGACCCGATGCCTGGGTGTAGATGAAGAACTTGGTCGCCGCGCTGATACGCGTTTTACCGTCGGATGCTTTATGGCCCCACAGTGCGATGAGGAAATACATCGGCACCAGCATCATTTCCCAGAAGAAGAAGAACAGGAACATATCGATGGAGAGGAACACGCCAATCACACCACCGAGAATCCACATCAGGTTGAGGTGGAAAAAGCCCTGATATTTCTCAATTTCGTTCCAGGAACACAGCACCGCCATCAAACCGAGCAGTCCGGTTAGCACCACCATCAGCAGCGACAGACCATCAATTGCCAGATGGAAGTTGATGCCAAAGCGCGGAATCCACGGTACGGAGAAAGTCGATTGCCATTGCGGAATGCCCGCAGCCTGCGTCAGTGAATAGCCTCCCTGCAACCACAGCTGCAGACCAAGCGCTAGCGTCAGGCCCATGGTGATCATGGCAATCCAGCGCGGAACTTTTGCGCCAAGACGCTCCGCAAGCCAGCAGAGCAAGCCACCGACAAAAGGTATGATAATTAGCCAAGGTAATAACACGGCAAACTTCCCTTTTTATTGCCTTACTTCAGGCAATTTTTGACATTCTAATTGGGCGAGCGAACCCGCCCCGCTCATCAATCTTTAAATCACCAGCAGCAGCGCCAGCACCACAACGGCACCCACACTCATCGAGGCCACGTACCAGCGCAGATAACCGTTTTCGCTCACCACCAAACCTTTATTACCAACACGCGACAGCAGCGCAGGCAGGTTCATCAGTGAGTTAAGCGGATCGCGCTTCAGCAACCAGGCAATGCCGAGATAAGGTTTTACAAACACCTTGTCATACAGCCAGTCGAAGCCCCAGGCCGCGAACCACCAGGTGCCGAAGAAACGACCCGGCGCGCTGTTAGCAATACTGGTCACCAGTTGACGTTTACCCAGCCACAGAGCTGCTGCGATCAGGATACCGACAATGGCCACCACGCCTGAGGTGATTTCCAGCATCACTTTGCCGCCTTCACCAAACTCGTTCTGCGGCAGAACCCCCGCCAGAGGAGGCGTGATCAGCGCACCAATAAAGGTGGAGAGCACCATCAGAACAATCAGCGGCAGGTGATGCGTAATGCCTTTACCGGCGTGGGCATGAATTTTCTCTTCACCGTGGAACACGATAAAGATCATGCGGAAGGTGTAGATCGAAGTGAGGAATGCACCCACCAGACCCGCCACCATCAGATTGATGTGACCATTCGCCATCGCACCAAACAGGATTTCATCTTTACTGTAGAAACCTGCGGTGATCAGCGGCAGCGCAGCCAACGCGGCACCGCCCACCAGGAAGCAGACATACACCAGCGGGATGCTCTTACGCAGGCCGCCCATTTTGAAAATATTCTGCTCGTGATGGCAAGCCAGAATGACCGAGCCTGAAGAGAGGAACAGCAAGGCTTTGAAGAATGCATGCGTCATCAGGTGGAAAATCGCCGCGTCCCATGCCTGCACGCCAAGCGCGAGGAACATGTAGCCGATCTGACTCATGGTGGAGTAAGCCAGCACGCGTTTGATGTCGGTTTGCACCAGCGCAGCAAAACCTGCCAGCACCAGAGTAATCGCACCAATGATACCCACCAGATGCAGCACTTCCGGCGTCAACAGGAACAGGCCGTGAGTACGTGCAATCAGATAAACACCGGCGGTTACCATGGTCGCGGCGTGAATCAGAGCCGAAACCGGGGTTGGACCGGCCATCGCATCCGCCAGCCAGGTTTGTAATGGCAGCTGTGCCGATTTACCGACCGCGCCCCCCAACAGCATCAGGGTTGCCCACTGCAGCATGTGGTTGTCTGCAGCGAAGTGCGCGGGTGCCAGTTCCACCAGTTCGCGGAAGTTCAGCGTGCCCAGTTCGTTGTAGAGGATGAACAAGGCGAAAGCGAGGAACACATCACCGACACGGGTGATGATAAAGGCTTTCATCGCCGCTTTGCCGTTCTCTGGATTGCTGTAATAGAAGCCAATCAGCAGATAGGAGCACAGGCCCACGCCTTCCCAACCGAGATACATCAGCATCAGGTTATCGGCCAGCACCAACACCACCATGCTCGCGATGAACAGGTTGGTGTAAGCGAAGAAGCGCGAATAACCCTCTTCACCACGCATGTACCATGAAGCGAACATGTGGATGAAGAAACCAACGCCGGTGACGACGGACAGCATGGTCAGAGAAAGACCATCCAGCACCAGATTCACTTTAATGTCAAAGTTGCCGACGTGAATCCAGGTCCACAGCGCCTGAGTGAACGGCTGCTGACCCTGATTGAAGAAGTCGAAACCGGCATAAATAGTGGTTAATGCGGCAAGACCAACAGAACCCATACCGATTGCTGCCGACAGGTTCTCCGACCAGCGACCGCGTGAAAACGCCAATAGCAGGAAGCCAATCAGCGGAAATAATACGGTTAAATAGAGAAGATTCATCCGCGCATCTCGCTCACTGTGTCAATGTTCAGCGTCTGACGACGACGATAGAGCTGGAGCAACAGCGCCAGACCAATACTCGCTTCCGCCGCCGCAAGGCTGATCGCCAGGATGTACATCACCTGACCATCAGCTTGTCCCCAATAGCTGCCTGCTACCACCAGCGCTAACGCGGAGGCATTGATCATGATTTCCAGACCAATCAGCATAAACAGGATGTTACGACGCAGCACCACGGAGGTCAGGCCGAGAACAAACAGCACAGCGGCCAGCATCAGGCCGTGTTGTAACGGGATCATGCGTGATCCTCCTTATTTGCTTGCGCATCAGCTTGACGATTGCTCAACACTTCGCCGTGACGCTCTTCACGTCCAATATGGAAGGCCACGACCAGACCCGCGAGCAGTAGCATCGATGCCAATTCAACCGCCAGAACATAGGGACCAAACAAGCTGATACCGACTGCTTTCGCGTCGATGACGGTGCCATCAATGCCCTGATCGGTTGCCGTGCTAATCGCGTAAATCATCACTGCCAGCAGCAGTAAAGAGACGATGCCCGGACCAATCCACAGCGAAGGTTTGAGCCACTCGCGCTCTTGATCCTGCTGCGTTTTGCCGAGGTTCAGCATCATCACCACAAAGACGAACAGCACCATGATGGCACCCGCGTAGACGATGATTTCCAGTGCACCGGCAAAGTAGGCGCCCATTGAGAAGAACACGCCGGCAATCGACAGCAGCGAAACGATCAGGTACAGCAGCGCATGTACCGGATTGGTGTGGGTGATGACGCGCAGCGTCGTCAGCACCGCCACCAGTCCGCAAAGATAAAACGCAAATTCCATACCTGGCTCCTTAAGGTAACAACCCTTTGACGTCGATCGGCTTGGCTTCGTTTTCCGCTTCGCCCTTCTCTTTTCCGTCGATCGCCATACCAGCCATACGATAGAAGTTGTACTCCGGATATTTACCCGGACCGGAAATCAGCAAGTCTTCTTTCTCATACACCAGATCCTGACGCTTAAACTCACCCAGTTCGAAATCGGGTGTCAGCTGAATCGCGGTGGTTGGGCAAGCCTCTTCACACAGGCCGCAGAAGATGCAGCGTGAGAAGTTGATGCGGAAGAACTCAGGATACCAACGTCCATCCTGCGTCTCGGCTTTCTGCAGCGAGATACAGCCGACAGGACAAGCTACCGCGCACAAGTTACAGGCAACGCAACGCTCTGCGCCGTCCGGATCGCGCGTCAGCACAATACGGCCACGGTAACGCGGCGGCAGATAAACCGGTTCTTCCGGATACATTTGGGTTTCGCGCTTGGCGAAGGCATGCATGCCTATCATCCAGATACTGCGCACTGTCGTGCCGAAGCCAACGACAATATCTTTTAAAGTCATCTCAATGTCCCTTACTGCGCGGTGTACAGAATCACTGCGGCGGTCGCCAGCAGGTTCAATAGCGTCAACGGCAGACACACTTTCCAGCCGAACGACAGCACCTGGTCATAGCGTGGACGCGGCAGCGCAGCACGAATCAGGATAAACATCACCATAAAGAACGCTGTTTTCAGAGCGAACCAGATGAATGGCGGCAGGAACGGGCCGTGCCAGCCACCGAAGAACAGCGTCACGATCAGCGCTGAAACGGTGGTTATCGCCACGTATTCACCGACGAAGAACAGGCCGAACTTCATACCGGCGTATTCGATGTGGTAACCGTCCGCCAGTTCCTGCTCCGCTTCTGGTTGGTCAAACGGATGACGGTGACATACCGCTACGCCCGCGATGCAGAAGGTAAGGAAGCCGAAGAACTGAGGAATGATGTTCCACAGATGCGCCTGGCTTTCGACAATGGCATTCATATTGAACGAGCCGGCTTGCGCCACCACGCCCATCAGTGACAGACCAAGGAACACTTCGTAGCTCAGCGTCTGCGCCGATGCACGCATCGCACCCAACAGTGAGTATTTGTTATTACTCGACCAGCCAGCGAACAGCACCGCATACACCGCCAGGCCCGCCATCATCAGGAAGAACAGCAGACCGATGTTCAGATCGGTGACCATCCAGGTCGGCGAAACTGGCACAATGGCGAAAGCCAGCAGCAGCGATACGAAGGCGATAACCGGTGCCAGCGTAAAGATGAAGCGGTCGGTAAACGGCGGAACCCAGTCCTCTTTAAAGAACATTTTGATCATGTCAGCAGCCAGCTGCAGCGAGCCGCCCCAGCCAACACGGTTTGGTCCATAACGGTTCTGCCACAGGCCGAGCAGACGACGCTCGGCGAAACTCATGAAAGCACCGCAACCGACAACCACCAACAAGATGACCAGCGCTTTGCCGATGTTGATGAGGATTTCAATAACGTCCGGTGTCAGCCAACTCATTGCGCGGCCTCCTGCAGTTTGTCAATGTGCGCACCTGAGAGGAACGGCGGCACGCCCGGCATACCGAGCGGTAAACCAACCTGCCCTGCTTGCAGCGACGCAGAGAAACGTACCGGCAAGCGCAGTGTTTCGCCTGCACACACCAGCTCAACGGAAGCACCGCTATTAACGCCCAGTTTCTCAGCATCAGCCGGGTTGATCACCAGCGTGGCCGGGGACATGCGTTTCTGGAAGGTGGTTGAGCGCTGGGTCATCTCCTCGCTACCAAACAGCTGGTAGTAAGGTGCAACGCGCCACTGGCTGCCTTCAACGAAGCTTTCAGGAATCGCGGTAAACCACGGCAATGAACGATCGCTGGCTTCAAACAGACGCACGCCCGGATCGCCATGACGCAGTTTGCCGCCCACTTCAGCCTGGAACTTGTTCCATGCCTGCGGTGAGTTCCAGCCCGGCGCCCAGGCAAATGGAATCTGCGAACGCGGTGCGCTGGGTTGGTTGTTCCCTTCCATCGAGAAGGCAAACATGGTGTCTTTATCTTGCGGCTGACGCGGTTCATGCACGCTGATGTTGGCGCGCATCGCAGTACGGCCACTGTTGCGGTGCGGTGAACGTGCCAGTTTTTGACCGCGGATACGGAAGCTGGCGTCTGGCGCAGCATCCTTAATGCCTTTCAGCTGTGGCAGCGCCGCAACGGTGGCATCAATCACGTGATCCAGCTGAGTCCAGTCGATGTGACGGCTCTCAACCGCGCTGTGCAGCGAACGCAACCAGCGCCAGCTCTCTAGCATCACTACGCTGTCATCGTAATAAGCGGGATCGTAAACCTGGAAGAAGCGCTGCGCGCGGCCTTCGTGGTTGATTGAGGTGCCATCGCTCTCCGCAAAGCTGGCGGTTGAAAGTACCAAACCGGCTTTTTCCAGCGTTGCGGTACGCTGATGATCGACCACAATCACGTTAGCGGTAGTATCGAGCGCCGCATCCACGTTGGCTTTCGGTGCATGACGATAGAGATCGTTTTCCAGCACCACCAGCGCATCGGCTTCGCCTTTGCTCAGCTGTTCCAGCGCGTTGTCCAGCGATTGACCGCCCATCAGGCCGAGGCCAAAGCTGTTCGCCGCACCCGCGAGGAAGGTAATACCGACATCGGCACCGCGCGCTTTCAGGGCTTTTGCCACGTTAGCAGCAGCTTCAATCATGGCGATGCTACCGGAATGGGTACCGGAGATAATCAGCGGTTTTTTCGCACCTGCCAGCGCCTGAACCACCACATCAACTTTGCCATTCAGTTTGCTGTCGAAGCCGCTGACTGCTGGCGCGCTTTCATCCAGCGCATTGGCAATCGCGAAGCCGAGACGCGCCTGATCTTCCACCGGTGCGCGATAGCTCCATGCAGCGATATCATCCAGGCGGGTTTCGTCGACGTTGGTTACGAACAGCGGATGTTTGGCATGCTGACCGATGTTAAGGATTGCCGCGATCTGCCAGTCAGCCACTTTCTGTGCCGCAGCCATCTCACGCGCTTTACCTTTTACTGCCTGACGTACAGACAACGCCACGCGCGCGCCAACCTGAGTCAAATCTTCACCCAGCACCAGCACCGCATCGTAGCTCTCAATTTCGCGCAGTGATGGCGTGTAGATGCCGCCGTCCTGCAGGACTTTCAGCATCAGCTCAACGCGAGCCTGCTCACCGGCTGGCATACCGGTTGAGAAGTTTTCTGCGCCAACCAGCTCACGCAACGCGAAGTTGCTTTCAATGCTGGCGCGCGGAGAACCGATACCAATGACTTTTTTCGCCCGACGCAACACATCCGCCGCCGCATTTACCGCTTGTTCAGCATTCAGGCTAACCCAATCATTGCCGCGTTGCTGTACCGGATGACGTGGACGATCTTTACGGTTGACGTAGCCGTAACCGAAACGACCGCGATCGCACAGGAAATAGTGGTTTACGGTGCCGTTATAGCGGTTTTCGATACGACGCAATTCGCCATAGCGTTCGCCCGGGCTGGTGTTACAACCCACGCTGCACTGCTGACAGATGCTTGGTGCGAACTGCATATCCCATTTACGGTTATAGCGTTCGGAGTGCGTTTTATCAGTGAATACGCCGGTCGGACAGATTTCCACCAGGTTACCGGAGAATTCGCTTTCCAGCGTGCCATCTTCCGGACGACCAAAGTAGACGTTGTCGTGAGCGCCATAAACGCCAAGATCTTTGCCGTCGGCATAATCTTTGTAGTAACGCACGCAGCGATAGCAGGCGATACAGCGGTTCATTTCATGCGAAATGAACGGGCCGAGATCCTGGTTCTGGTGGGTACGTTTAGTGAAGCGATAACGACGGAAACTGTGTCCGGTCATTACCGTCATATCCTGCAGATGGCAGTTACCGCCCTCTTCGCACACCGGGCAGTCGTGCGGATGGTTGGTCATCAGCCATTCCACCACGCTTTCACGAAACTCTTTCGCTTCGCCATCGTCGATGGAGATAAAGGTGCCGTCCGACGCTGGTGTCATGCAGGACATGACAAGGCGACCGCGGGTATCTTCGGCATTCTGGAATTGCTTCACCGCGCACTGGCGGCAGGCCCCTACGCTTCCCAGCGCCGGATGCCAGCAAAAATAAGGAATATCAAGGCCCAGAGAGAGACACGCCTGTAGCAGGTTGTCCGCTCCGTTCACATCATATTCTTTACCGTCTACATGGATTGTAGCCATAGTGAACATGCTTCCGTAAGGCTCGCCCTAAGACGAGCGTTAAACATCTAATTCTTTCCCCACGCCATGTCGGCATGAGGTGAATTCCGTGTACGGCGGCTGATTACCAGCGCGCTTTCAGCAGGTTGGGCTGAATACCGCCGATAGCTCGGGTATTGCCAAACACCTGCGGCGCAATGCCAGCTTCAAACTCTTCACGGAAATATTTAATCGCGCTCTGCAATGGTTCGACGGCGCCCGGTGCGTGGGCACAGAAGGTTTTACCTGGGCCAAGCTGGCGGCAGAGTTGCTGCAGGGTCTCAATATCACCCGGCTGACCTTTCTTCTGCTCCAGCGCACGCAGGATCTTCACGCTCCATGGCAATCCATCACGGCACGGCGTACACCAGCCACAGGATTCGCGCGCAAAGAATTCTTCCAGGTTACGCACCAGTGAAACCATGTTGATTTCGTGATCGACTGCCATCGCCAGCGCAGTACCTAAACGGCTGCCAGCTTTACCAATACTGGCAAATTCCATCGGCAGATCGAGGTGCTGATCGGTGAGGAAGTCAGTTCCTGCACCGCCTGGCTGCCAGGCTTTGAATTTCAGGCCATCACGCATGCCACCGGCGTAATCCTCAAGGATTTCACGTGCGGTGGTGCCGAACGGCAATTCCCAGACGCCAGGATTTTTCACGCGGCCGGAAAAGCCCATCATTTTGGTGCCGGTGTCTTCACTGGTAGAGATGTTTTTGTACCAGTCAACGCCGTTAAGGAAGATGGCAGGCACGTTCGACAGCGTTTCCACGTTGTTCACGCAGGTCGGCTTGCCCCACACGCCGGCACTGGCCGGGAATGGCGGCTTAGAGCGCGGGTTCGCACGACGTCCTTCCAGCGAGTTAATCAGTGCTGTCTCTTCACCGCAGATATAACGACCTGCGCCGGTGTGGACGATCAGCTCGAAATCAAAACCAGTACCAAGAATATTTTTGCCGAGATAGCCCGCTTCGGTGGCTTCAGCAATCGCGCGACGCAGATTAACGGCCGCTTCGATGTACTCACCACGTAAGAAGATATAGCCACGATAGGCTTTCAGCGCGAACGCACTGATCAGCATGCCTTCTACCAGCTGGTGCGGCAGTTGCTCCATCAGCAAGCGGTCTTTGTAAGTGCCCGGCTCCATTTCATCGGCATTACACAGCAGGTAACGGATGTTCATGGATTCGTCTTTCGGCATCAGGCTCCACTTCAGGCCGGTGTTAAAGCCTGCACCACCGCGGCCTTTCAGGCCGGAGTCTTTTACCGCCGAGACGATTTCGTCTTGGCTGAAATCTTTCAACGCTTTTTCTGCGCCGACATAACCGTTTTTACTGCGATATTCATCGATCCAGATCGGCTGCTTGTCGTCACGGAGACGCCAGGTCAGTGGATGCGTTTCGGCAGTACGAATGATCTGTTTAATGGTCATTGATACTGCTCCAGCAAGTTGGCGATGCCTTCAGGCGTCAGATGAACGTGGGTATCTTCATCCACCATCATGGTTGGCCCTTTATCGCAGTTACCCAGGCAGCAAGTTGGCAGCAACGTAAAGCGTCCATCCGCCGTAGTCTGGCCCGGCTTGATGTTCAGATTTTGCTCCAGCGCATCCTGAATCCCCTGATAACCCGTGATGTGGCACACCACGCTGTCACAGTAGCGAATAACGTGACGGCCAACCGGCGTACGGTAGATTTGGCTATAGAAAGTCGCTACGCCTTCAACATCACTGGCTGGAATCCCCAGAACATCTGCGATGGCGTTAATCGCGCCGTCCGGCACCCAGCCACGCTGTTTCTGCACGATCTTCAACGCTTCGATCGAAGCGGCGCGTGCATCTTCGTAATGGTGTTTCTCGTGCTCGATAGCGTGGTGCTCGGCCTCGCTCAGCACGAAGACCTCAGTAGGGTCAATGGTGTGAATAGCAATTTTTTGATCGTGCATAATTAGCGGTCCACGTCTGACATAACAAAATCGATACTACCGAGGTAAACGATCAAGTCGGATACCAGGCTGCCGCGGATCACCGATGGGATCTGCTGCAGATGCGGGAAGCTCGGCGTACGCACGCGGGTGCGATAGCTCATGGTGCTGCCATCGCTGGTCAGGTAGTAACTGTTGATCCCTTTGGTCGCCTCAATCATCTGGAAGGATTCGTTGGCCGGCATGATTGGGCCCCACGAAACCTGCAGGAAGTGAGTGATCAGGGTTTCAATGTGCTGCAGCGTGCGCTCTTTCGGCGGCGGCGTTGTCAGCGGATGGTCCGCTTTGAACGGGCCTTCAGGCATGTTGTTCAGGCACTGTTCCAGAATGCGCAGTGACTGCCACATCTCTTCCATTTTCAGCTGCACGCGGGTGTACGCATCACTGATGCCAGCGCCAACCGGAATTTCGAAATCGAAGTTTTCGTAACCTGAATATGGACGCCATTTGCGCACGTCAAAATCTAAACCAGTGGCGCGCAGACCTGCGCCGGTGGTGCCCCACGCCAGTGCTTCATCCATGTTGTACGCCGCAACGCCTTGCGAACGGCCCATCAACACGGTATTGCGCAGTGCGGCTTTGTCGTACTCTTTCAGACGCTTCGGCATCCAGTCGAGGAAGTCGCGCAGCAGACGTTCCCAACCTTTCGGCAGGTCATGCGCGACGCCGCCGATGCGGAACCACGCCGGGTGCATACGGAAACCGGTAATCGCTTCCACCACATCATAAATTTTCTGACGATCGGTAAAGGCGAAGAACACCGGCGTCATCGCGCCGACGTCCTGAATAAAGGTGGAGATATAGAGCAGATGGCTGTTGATGCGGAACAGTTCAGACAGCATCACGCGGATCACATTGACGCGATCCGGCACGGTAATGCCCGCCAGTTTTTCCACCGCCAGCACGTACGGCATTTCGTTCACGCAGCCGCCGAGGTACTCGATACGGTCGGTGTACGGAATGTAGCTGTGCCAGGATTGGCGCTCGCCCATCTTCTCCGCGCCACGATGGTGGTAGCCGACATCGGGAACGCAATCGACGATTTCTTCACCATCTAACTGCAGAATGATGCGGAAAGCACCGTGCGCAGAGGGGTGGTTCGGACCGAGGTTGAGGAACATGAAGTCCTCATTAGTGGTGCTGCGCTTCATGCCCCAATCTTCAGGCTTGAAGGTCAGCGCCTCCATCTCCAGATCTTCTTTCTGCCTGGTCAGCTCGAAGGGATCGAACTCGGTAGCGCGCGCCGGATAATCTTTACGCAGTGGATGGCCTTCCCACGTCTGCGGCATCATGATGCGCGTCAGGTGCGGGTGACCATTGAAAGTGATGCCAAACATCTCCCAGGTTTCGCGCTCATACCAGTTGGCGTTAGCGAAAATTTTGGTGATGGTTGGCACATTCAGATCGTTTTCAGATAAAGCGACCTTGAGCATGATGTCGCGGTTGCGTTCAATGGAAAGCAGGTGATAGAAAACGGAAAAATCCGCGGCGGGCAAACCGGCGCGGTTAGTGCGTAAACGCTCATCAAAACCGTGTAAGTCATACAGCATGACATAGGGCTTTGGCAGCTTGCGCAGGAATTCAACGATTTCTAATAGCTGTTCACGCTTCACCCAGACAACCGGAATCCCGGTGCGGGTAGCCTGAACGGTAAAGGCATCCGGCCCAAAACGGTTACGCAGCTCGCCGACCACTGGGTCATCCAGGTGATCGCGGGTTTGCCATGAAGGCTGAGCGAGATCTTGCGTGGTTAAATCAGTCATACGTTACTCACCATTCCGGCCTGTAATCAGGCGCTCAAAAGAAGGCGTCAGGATGGCGGCGCACATTAAATTGTGATGTTTTGCTGTGGCCGTGGCTCCATCCGTGTACGGGAAGCTTAAACTTCGTCTGGCGATCTCAGGTTGGTGACGGCAATACGCTCGCCACGCTTTCTTTCACGCTCTGGCTGCATATTGGCGCGATAAACACCCTGATCACCAACCACCCAAGACAGTGGACGACGCTCTTTGCCAATCGACTCGCGCAGCAGCAGCAATGCCTGCATATACGCTTCTGGACGCGGCGGGCAGCCAGGAATGTACACGTCAACCGGCAGGAATTTATCCACCCCCTGCACCACCGAGTAGATGTCATACATGCCACCCGAGTTAGCGCATGCGCCCATGGAAATCACCCATTTCGGCTCCAGCATTTGGTCATATAGACGCTGAATAACCGGCGCCATTTTGGTAAATGGCGTACCGGCGATCACCATGAAGTCAGCCTGACGTGGCGAGGCGCGCATAACTTCGGCGCCAAATCGTGCCACGTCATGCACTGCGGTGAAGGATGTGGTCATTTCCACGTAGCAACAGGAAAGGCCGAAGTTATACGGCCAGAGTGAGTTTTTACGACCCCAGTTCACCATGTCATGCAGGGCGTGCTCGAGCTTGCCCATGTAGACGCTGCGGTGAACGTGTTGCTCCAGCGGATCGGTAACCGTTTCCTGTTTCTGCAGAGGATAACGATCGTTGTCGCCGCCCCCGTTCGGGTCTACGCGTGTCAGCGTGTAGTCCATCTTATTGCCTCGCTTTTACTGCTTATGAGGGTTGGTGTGGCTGTGACTGACCGGGACAGATTTGACCACTACGCGACGACGCGCAGGAGCCCAATCCAGCGCACCGATGCGCACCAGATAAACCAGGCCTGCCAAGAGCACCAAAATGAAAATTGCGGCTTCGACAAAGCCGACCCAACCGCTTTCGCGGATGGAAGTCGACCATGCGTATAAATAGAGGGCTTCGACGTCGAATATGACGAAGAACATCGCAACCAGATAGAATTTTGCAGAGAGGCGAATATGAGTGTCACCGACCGACTCAATACCCGATTCGAACGGGGTGTCCTTGTGTCGCGCACGCGCACGACCACCTAACAACCAGCCCCCGGTCAACATAAAGGCACACAGGCCGAATGCGATAACGATAAAAACAATAAATGCCCAGTGATGAGCGATCACTTCTGTAGTTGTCGACATACTCTTTGCTTACTCATCAAAAGTGGTGATGGCATCCTGCGCTGTTGCAGCAAACACACCACATCGATTCAAGGGAAGGATAAAAAACCTTATAAATTTTGCTGTCATTAGCAATAAAGCAGCAATTTTATAGGGGTTTTTACTCCTTTCTATAACCTTTTGTCAACTTTGACAAAAGTATCCAAACATTATTTTACAGCTGCATCATATTATTAACATTCAACCCTCTGAGCGCCAGCTAAATCGCTTCAGTTTGTGAGGTTAATTTTAGTGTAGCGGGTATTCACATGCGTGGATCGTGCATTTAACAATCATATTTTGACAGGTCTCGCCCGAGATTCCCCCCCCTTATCAGGGGTATTTTTTTGATCTAAAGCACATAACTGGGTTTTATGCTGCAAAAAACAGCGGAGTGGACGGGCAATTGCCCTGGGAAAGTTGGCACGAATTGATAAAATCATTCCATGTGGAGCAAAAATAGAACACATTTCATTTTTAAGATGTTGAGTGAAATCTTTTTCTGGAAATCGCTCTAAAAAGGACGTGTTAAAAGGCATAAAAAAAGCCTTAGCGGATAATTATCCAGCTAAGGCTTATTTTTATCGGTTTTAACAATTAACCGGTATTCCAATTGAGAGGAATTACCAGTAACTGCAACCCTTACTCTTCATCATCCAGTAACAAGGTACCGTCTGGATTAGCACTCAGATTATAAGGATCGTTGGTGGACTGCATGGCATTGAAGATCGCCAGCGCCAGTTCGTTATCGCTGTCTGGATTACGGCACAGCAGATACTGGGTGTCAGGCAATACTGGCAAACCTTCTGCCGCGCCCATCACGCGCAGTTCTGGACTCATCATCTCAACAGGACGCGCTGTCACACCCAAACCGGCTTTAACCGCTGCACGGACGGCAGCCAGCGTTGAGGCAACATACGAGATGCGCCACGGAATGCCAGCCTCGTTGAGGTGATCAATGGCCATATCGCGATACGGACTTGGCTCATCCAACAGAACCAAAGGAATGGCCTCTCCACGCTGGAAGATATAATCTGCCGCGCAGTACCACAACGTTGGTGAAGTACGCAGTACCTGATAAGTAAAGTTTCCTGGGCTGGACGTGGTCACAACCAGATCGACTTCACCTTGATTAAGCATTTCCATCATGAACGGGTTGCGCTTAACACGCACATCAATGGCCAGCTTCGGATAGACCGACGTTACGCGGTTAAGCAGGAACGGCAGAATGGTATCTGAGGTATCATCTGAAGCGCCGATGGTCAGAACGCCCTGAATGTTGCTGTACATTAAAGAGGTGCAAGCTTCGTCATTAAAACGAAGGATTTTCCTGGCGTAACCCAGCAGTTGAATGCCATGCTCCGTCAGCAATTTATTACGTCCATGTCTGGCAAACAGCTCTTTACCTACCAATTGTTCCAGACGTTGCATCTGCTGGCTCACTGCGGACTGCGTTCTGCACACGGCGGCAGCGGCGGCTGCGAAAGTGTTCAGATCGGCAACGGCAACAAATGTACGCAGCAGATCGAGGTCGAGATTCAGTATCGGACGATTTGCATTAGTCATGTTTTTTCTTCACTTATAAGATTTTTTAAAACTACTACCCTGGTGTATTACCCGACTTATCAAAGAGATAAGAGGCAATGGTGCTTAATGACAGCCCTGTGTGGAGCTGCCATGAAAAAAATTTGTCAGGCGGATGCCGACGATCGCACCACTCTGAGATCAGAGCAGCGTCGTCATTATAGACAGCAGAACTTCTGGGCCGAAAACGTAAGTCGTACAGGTGCTGGAAGCTGCGTAGTTGTCTATGTATCCCGCACAAAGTCCCTGCGGGTTAAAAAGAAATAACATCATGTTATGTAGATGCGAAGCGATAAAGTGCATCAAATAATAAATTATACTTAATCATTTTTACGCTATAAATGGAAATGTTTTTGTTCAAAACATCGCAATTTTTGACCAAAAGTCTTTTCGCACACATCCTGCCATAATGCTGCTCTTTTTTTAACCCCTCCAGGTTCTGAATCTCAAACACTTACGTTAAAGATACAGAGCAAATGCTATTTTACGCGTGTTTTACACTGAGTTGCAGCTGATGGTGGTGCTTAATTCTGCCAATAAAAAGTGTATGAGAATGAACTCTATTTTGTGACGCCAAACAGTGCTTAATCATTACCAGACAATTTTTCGCCATCCAACAAGATTCATTTAACTATTTCGTCTGGTCGCTAATGTTTTTTTAAGCCAGTTTTGACTGAAAAATTTCTGAATAGTCTCGGATGTCGATGGAAGAAGGCATTTACACGTCAGGCACACCTTACCAGCGTTTAATATTAACATTCTTCACATTTGTGGACTAATGAACCAGATTAATCGATTTCCAATGACTTTTACGCCACGTGAAAGGGGAAAAAATGGCAAACACGCCAAAACCAAGCGCTGCCCTTCTTTTGTTAAGGTGAGAAGAGTAAATTGGGCGAGTTTGATTTTTGGTGGCAGGTTAAAGGACTCTGCCCATAAAGGCGGTAACAATGAATTTTCAAATTGATAAATCCGGCAAGCTGGAAAATGTCTGTTATGACATCCGTGGCCCGGTACTGAAAGAAGCTAAACGTCTCGAAGAAGAAGGCAACAAAGTTCTCAAGCTGAACATCGGCAACCCTGCCCCGTTTGGTTTCGAAGCACCTGATGAAATTCTGGTCGATGTCATTCGCAATCTGCCGAGCTCGCAGGGTTATTGCGATTCAAAGGGGCTGTATTCGGCGCGTAAAGCGATCATGCAGCATTACCAGGCGCGTGACATGCGCGATGTCACTGTCGAAGACATCTATATTGGTAACGGCGTATCCGAACTGATTGTGCAAGCGATGCAGGCATTGCTCAACAGCGGTGATGAAATGCTGGTGCCTGCGCCGGATTATCCGCTGTGGACCGCTGCCGTTTCGCTGTCGAGCGGTAAAGCGGTGCATTATTTGTGTGATGAATCAGCAGGTTGGTTCCCTGACCTGGATGATATTCGCAGCAAGATCACCCCGCGCACGCGTGGCATTGTCATCATTAACCCGAATAACCCGACCGGCGCGGTTTACAGCAAAGAGTTGTTGCTTGAGATTGTTGAAATTGCGCGCCAGCACAATCTGATTATTTTCGCCGATGAAATCTACGACAAGATTCTCTACGACGAAGCACAACATCATTCGATTGCTGCGCTGGCACCCGATCTGCTGACGGTGACCTTCAACGGCTTGTCCAAAACCTATCGCGTGGCGGGTTTCCGTCAGGGCTGGATGGTTTTGAATGGTCCGAAGAAACACGCTAAAGGTTACATTGAAGGTCTGGAGATGCTGGCGTCGATGCGCCTGTGTGCCAACGTTCCTGCACAACACGCGATTCAGACCGCATTGGGTGGTTATCAAAGCATTAGTGAATTTATCGCGCCCGGCGGACGTTTGTATGAACAGCGCCAGCGTGCGTGGGAATTAATTAATGATATTCCTGGCGTCAGCTGTGTGAAGCCGCAAGGTGCGCTCTATATGTTCCCGCGTATTGACGCCAAGAAATTCAACATCTTCGACGATCAGAAGATGGTGCTGGATTTCCTGTTGCAGGAAAAAGTGCTGCTGGTTCAGGGCACCGCGTTCAACTGGCCGTGGCCGGATCACGTACGCATCGTTACGCTGCCGCGCGTGGACGATTTGGAAATGGCCGTCAGCAAGTTTGGTCGTTTCTTACAAGGGTATCGCCAGTAAATTGTGACGCGTATACTGTTCGCATTTCGGGGAAAAGATATCTTCCCCGCCGTGCGAACAGGAACCGTCCATGACTCGTAGCCATTTTTTCGCCCACCTCTCCCGTCTCAAACTGATTAACCGCTGGCCATTAATGCGCAATGTGCGCACTGAAAACGTTTCCGAGCATAGTCTGCAGGTGGCGATGGTTGCTCACGCGCTCGCCATCATCAAAAACAAAAAGTTTAACGGCAACCTCAACGCCGAGCGCATTGCCATGCTAGCGCTGTATCATGATGCCAGCGAAGTATTGACCGGGGATTTACCGACGCCGGTGAAGTACTACAACGCGCAAATTGCGCACGAATATAAAAAGATCGAGAAAATTGCCCAGCAGAAACTCATCGATATGCTGCCGCCCGAACTGCAGGACGCTTATCGGCCGCTGATAGATGAACACATGCATAGCGAAAGTGAACAATCCGTGGTTAAGCAAGCGGATGCACTTTGCGCCTATGTGAAGTGTCTGGAAGAGTTGTCGGCGGGTAATAACGAGTTTTTGCTGGCCAAAGCGCGCCTGGAGAAAACCCTGACGCAGCGGCGCTCGCCGGAAATGGATTATTTTGTTGAGGTGTTTATTCCCAGCTTTAGCCTGTCGCTGGATGAAATCTCACAGGATACGCCGCTGTAAAAAAACGGGCCGCAGCGGCCCGTTTTTTTATGCGGTGATAGAAAGGGTAAATTCACCGCTATCTTCTTTAGTGACATTTAACGGTTCAAGCGAAGCGACGCGGAAGGTGACTTCATCAATGCGCGGCGCATCGGCTGGCGCATTTATAGCGATCACCGCACTGCCCGCATCCAATCCTGAAATGATGCCCGCTGGCGCATCCTCAACCACCACGCATTGCGTCGCTGAAAGCCCCAAACGCTCGGCGCCCAGCAAATAAGGCTCGGGATTCGGCTTACCGTGCTTGATGTTCTCCGCGGTGATGAACACCTCTGGCATGGGTAGATTGGCGGCTTTATGGCGCGCATAGGCAACAGGGATCGACCCCGATGTGACAATCGCCCATGGGATCTGCAACTCGTTCAACGTTGACAGTAACGCTAATGCGCCCGGAATCGCCTGTACGCCATGCGTGTCTTCCGCTTCGAGGCGTTCAAGCCAGAGAAATTCCGCCTGAATCGCCTCTTCAGATTGTCCCGCCATGAAATGGCGCAGCGAGTTGATCGCAGGCTTCCCATGAATATAGCTCAGGACCTCTTCCGCAGACAAACCATGGCGCTCACCCCACAATGACCATGCGCGAATCACAGCAGGCAGTGAATCCACCAGCGTACCGTCTAAATCAAACAGAAAACCCCTGTACTTCACGCGTCGCTCCTTATTCAGGCATTGATAATCTGCGCGATCTCATTCGCGCTGAGATGATATTGACGCGGACAAGTGTGCCACACCGTAAGCATGCGTTGGTATTTTTCCCACATCGGCGTTTGGGCATTGAAGCCGTGTGTGCCGGAATCAAAATGGGTATAGCGCCCTTCTACGTTCACCATAAAACGCACGTAGCCGAGATAACGCGCTTCGGTGGCCGCATCAAAGCCGAGAAACGCCAGGCGACGCTCATCAATCGCGCTGCCATCTTTGAGGTTCGACCACGAAACATGCAGCGCATGATGCATTTCCATAATATCGATCAGTGAGCGACAGGTCGCTTCGGTTAGCTCGCCGAATTCCTTATCGAGTTCGCGTAACTGTAAGCCATAGCCGCGTTCAATAATGGTTTGATAACGACGATAGCGCTCGGCGTTATCGGGCTCCAGCATGGCCATCATTTTGTATTGATTGGAGAGGATCAATCGTTGTGCGTGGGTCATTTCCATGGTTTGCTCCCGGGCCAGGCGGCCGCTTAAGATTTAAACAATGAAGAAATGATTACACAAGGAGAGTGATGCGTGTATGTCCGCACCACTTTTCTTTGATTTGAACCGGGATTTGGCTCAAATTCTCTGGCAGGTAAAAGCGTCCGCGGATCAAAGATCGTCGAGGAAAGTGCGATCAAGCTGTTTAAACGCGCGCTTCAACACATCGGCGAGCGACTGATATGTCGGCTTACCGTCAACGGGTGCAATCGCCTGCCCCGCTTCTTGCAGTTTGGTACGCACTTCATGGAACCACTGCAGCAGCGTCGGCGGCAACGGCGTTACCGAACGTTTACCTAACCACCATAATCCTTGCATCGGCAGGCTGCAGGCAAACAGCGCGGTGGCAATTGCTGGACCAAGTTGTCCCCCCATCGCGATTTGCCATGTCAAGGTGAAAATCGCCAGCGGCGGCATAAAGCGAATGGCAAAACGCGTTGCATTCACCACGCGATTTTCAGGAAATACCGGCGCCAGGCGCTTGTCTGCAGGCCAGGTCTTCATGTATCGCTGTCCGCGCTGGAACAAGCCGAACCAGCCGGGTTTGTCTGTCTCATTCGCCATGATAGACCTCAACTAAATCTGCAATATTTAAAATAAACCGATAACTACACAACTTTACGTGACATCCTTCAAAAGTTTTTGTCTTTGCGGGTGACAGTGAGTATTCTGACGCCGTTTGAGTAACATTACCGGAAGCTTTAGCTCAATAAAAGAGCGGCCAGAGCCATGTTTCGCTAAGTGCTTATCAAAAATAAGCGTAAAATCACCAAAATTTTTTGCATGTCACTGAATTTTTGACTAGCACATGATGTTTATCATTAACCTACCAGCTTTCATGGGCTACGCTGTTAGTCTGATTGCGTTTTTTTTAGCCACTATTTAACAAAAATAGGTACTTCCATGTCGACGAAGTTAGTTCTGGTTCTGAACTGCGGCAGTTCTTCACTTAAGTTTGCCATCCTTAACCCTGTTACCGGCGACGAATATCTCTCCGGTTTGGCTGAATGTTTCCATTTACCGGAAGCACGTATTAAGTGGAAACTGGACGGCAGCAAACAAGAAGCTCAGCTTGGCGCGGGTGCGGCACACAGCGAAGCACTGAATTTCATGGTCAAAACTATTCTGGCACAAAAACCAGAGCTTTCGGCACAAATCGCTGCAATCGGCCATCGTATCGTTCACGGCGGCGAGCAGCTGACCAAATCAGTCATCATCGACGAATCTGTTATTCAGGGCATCAAAGACGCCTCTTCTTTTGCGCCGCTGCACAATCCTGCGCATCTGATCGGTATAGATGAAGCGCTGAAAAACTTCCCACATCTTTCTGATAAAAATGTCGCGGTTTTTGACACCGCATTCCATCAGACAATGCCGGAAGAGTCCTATCTCTATGCTCTGCCGTACAAATTGTATAAAGAGCACGGCGTTCGTCGCTACGGCGCACACGGCACCAGCCACTACTATGTGACGCAGGAAGCCGCGAAAATGCTGAACAAACCCGTTAGCGAACTGAACGTCATCACCTGCCACTTGGGTAATGGCGGTTCCGTTTCTGCTATTCGCAATGGTCAATGTGTTGATACATCAATGGGCCTGACGCCATTGGAAGGGTTGGTGATGGGCACGCGCAGTGGCGACATCGATCCTGCGATTATCTTCTTCCTGCATGATGCCCTGGGCATGAGCGTTGATGCCATCAACAAGCTGCTGACCAAAGAGTCTGGCCTGTTAGGTCTGACCGAAGTCACCAGCGACTGCCGCTATGTGGAAGACAACTACAGCACCAAAGAAGATGCTAAGCGTGCGATGGATGTGTTCTGCCACCGTCTGGCGAAATACATCGGCAGCTACACTGCGCTGATGGAAGGCCGTCTGGACGCCGTGGTCTTCACCGGTGGTATCGGTGAAAACGCGGCGATGGTGCGCGAGCTGGCGCTGCAGAAACTGGGTCTGCTCGGCTTCGAAGTCGATCACGAGCGCAACCTGGCAGCACGCTTCGGCAAATCGGGTTTCATCAACAAAGAAGGCACGCGCCCAGCCGTGGTGATCCCAACCAACGAAGAGTTGGTGATTGCTCAAGACGCCGCGCGTCTCACCGCTTAAAAACACTTCTCTCCGTCAGCTTAGGCTGACGGAGTTGTTTTAGACAGTCTGCAACACCTGAGAGGTTTCTATCGTGTCACGTACAATTATGCTCATTCCTACCGGCACCAGCGTCGGTCTGACCAGCGTCAGCCTCGGCGTGATCCGTGCCATGGAGCGCAAAGGCGTGCGCCTGAGCGTATTCAAGCCAATTGCCCAGCCACGTGCGGGTGGCGATGCGCCAGACCAAACCACCAGCATTATCCGTAAAAGCTCCGCGATTCCTGCCGCAGAACCGCTGCAGATGTCACGCGTTGAGTCGCTACTTGGATCTAACCAGCAAGACGTGTTGATGGAAGAGATCATTGCCAACTATCACGCAAACGCTAAAGACGCGGAAGTGGTGCTGGTTGAAGGTCTGGTCCCCACGCGTAAACATCAGTTCGCATCTGCTCTGAACTATGAGATCGCTAAAACCCTGAACGCCGAAATCGTCTTCGTCATGGCGCTGGGCAACGATTCTCCGGCGCAGCTCAAAGAGCGTATCGAACTGACGCAAAGCAGCTTTGGCGGCAGCAAAAACAAAAACATCACTGGCGTGATCATCAACAAACTGAATGCGCCGGTGGATGAGCAAGGTCGTACGCGCCCGGATCTGTCAGAAATTTTTGATGACTCCTCTAAAGCCAGCATCGCCAACATCGATCCAAAGCAGCTGTTTGCCAACAGTCCGCTGCCGGTGCTGGGTTGTGTACCGTGGAGCTTTGATCTGATCGCCACTCGCGCCATCGATATGTGCCGTCACCTGAACGCCGATATCATCAACGAAGGTGAAATCCAGACGCGCCGTGTGAAATCTGTCACCTTCTGTGCGCGTAGCATTCCACACATGCTGGAGCACTTCCGTCCGGGTTCACTGCTGGTAACCTCCGCCGATCGTCCTGATGTACTGGTTGCCGCCTGTTTGGCCGCGATGAACGGCGTAGAAATAGGTGCAGTGCTGTTGACCGGTGGCTATCAGATTGAAGCGCCCATCGCACGCCTGTGCGAACGCGCGTTTCAGACCGGCCTGCCGGTGTTTATGGTGAAAACCAACACCTGGCAGACGTCGCTTAGCCTGCAAAGCTTCAACCTCGAAGTCCCAACTGACGATACGCAGCGCATCGAGAAAGTGCAGGAGTACGTAGCTAGCTTCATTAATGAAGATTGGGTGGAATCGCTGACCGCCACGTCCGAGCGCAGCCGTCGCCTGTCTCCACCGGCATTCCGCTACCAGCTCACCGAGCTGGCGCGCAAAGCCGGCAAACGCATTGTGCTGCCAGAAGGCGACGAGCCGCGTACCGTCAAAGCGGCAGCAATTTGCGCCGAACGCGGCATCGCTACCTGTGTGCTGCTCGGCAATCCGGAAGAGATTCAGCGTGTTGCGGCGGCGCAGGGTGTTGAACTTGGCACAGGCATCGTGATCGTGGATCCAGAAGTGGTACGTGAAAACTACGTGCCACGTTTGGTTGAGCTGCGTAAGAGCAAAGGCATGACCGAAGTGGTGGCGCAGGAGCAGCTGGAAGACAACGTGGTGCTCGGCACCATGATGCTGGAGAGCGGCGAAGTTGACGGTCTGGTCTCCGGCGCGGTTCACACCACTGCGAATACCATTCGTCCACCGCTGCAGCTGATCAAAACCGCGCCAAACAGCTCGCTGGTGTCGTCGGTGTTCTTCATGCTGCTGCCGGAGCAGGTTCTGGTGTATGGCGACTGCGCCATCAACCCGGATCCCAATCCAGAACAGCTGGCAGAGATCGCGATTCAGTCTGCCGATTCAGCCAAAGCCTTTGGTATCGATCCACGCGTCGCGATGATCTCCTACTCAACCGGTAACTCCGGTGCCGGTAGCGACGTAGAGAAAGTACGTGAAGCCACGCGCATCGCGCAGGAAAAACGCCCGGATCTGGTGATCGATGGTCCGCTGCAGTACGACGCCGCGATTATGGAAGACGTCGCCAAATCCAAAGCGCCAAACTCTGCGGTTGCCGGCCGCGCTACCGTGTTCATCTTCCCGGATCTGAACACCGGTAACACCACTTACAAAGCGGTACAGCGTTCTGCCGATCTGATCTCCATCGGACCGATGCTGCAAGGCATGCGTAAGCCGGTGAACGACCTGTCGCGCGGCGCACTGGTGGATGATATCGTCTACACCATCGCATTGACGGCGATTCAATCGCAGCAGGCCGAAGGCTAATCCCCTTTCCCGCCCACCAAAAAAGCATGCACTTCGGTGCGTGCTTTTTTTTTGCCCCGTACTTCACTGGCATAAACCTCACGCTGCGTTAACACTGATTGAAGTCTGCCGCTAATTGCGAGGTGAATAATGAGCAACAGTGATGTGCACCGCCGTCGTTTACAAGCCACGCCGCGCGGCGTGGGTGTGATGTGTGATTTCAATGCGGTAAAAGCCGAGAATGCCACGGTTTGGGATCAACATGGCCGCGAATACACCGATTTTGCCGCAGGCATCGCAGTGCTTAACACCGGGCATCGTCACCCGAAAGTAATGGCTGCGGTGCAACAGCAGCTAGAATGCTTTACCCATACCGCATTTCAAATCATCCCTTATGAGAACTACATTCATCTCGCTGAGCGACTAAATGCGCTGGTGCCGATTAGCGGGCCGGTGAAAACCACCTTTTTCTCAACCGGTGCTGAAGCGGTCGAAAACGCGGTCAAAATCGCGCGTGCGGCCACCGGTCGGCCCGGCATCATCGCCTTCACCGGCGCGTTTCATGGCCGCACCAATATGACAATGTCGCTGACCGGGAAAGTGGTGCCGTATAAAACCGGCTTCGGCCCCTTCGCCAGCCCGGTGTTTCACGCGCGCTATCCCAACGCGCTGCACAAGGTCAGCGTGAGCGATGCGCTCGACAGCCTGGAAGCGATTTTCCGCAGCGATATCAGCCCGCAGCAGGTGGCAGCCATTATCTTTGAACCGGTTCAGGGCGAAGGCGGTTTCTACGGTGCGCCGCCAGAGTTTGTCGTTGCGCTACGGGAGTTGTGCGATCGCCACGGCATACTGCTGATCGCCGATGAGATCCAGAGCGGGTTTGCGCGCACTGGCAAGCTGTTCGCCAGCGACTATTACGCCGTGCAGCCTGATATCATCACCATGGCGAAAAGTCTGGCTGGCGGTTTCCCGCTCTCGGCGGTATCGGGACGCGCAGAAGTCATGGATGCGCCAGAACCCGGCGGCCTGGGCGGAACCTATGCTGGCAGTCCACCGGCGATTGCGGCGGCGCTGGCGGTGTTAGACATTATCGAAGAAGAGGCGCTGTGCAGCCGCGCCAACCAGCTTGGCAGCCGATTAAAACAGACGTTGCAGCGAGCAGATTGTAAAGCGCTGGCGGAAATTCGTGGTTATGGCTCAATGATGGCGGCGGAATTCAATGATGCGGCGGGCAAGCCGTCGGCGGAGATTGCCAAAGCTATTCAGCAGCAGGCGCTGGAAAAAGGTTTGATTCTGCTAACCTGTGGCGTGTACGGCAACGTGATCCGCTTCCTCTATCCGCTGACTATTCCCGATGCGCAGTTCGAGGATGCGTTGGCACTGTTGGCGGGGATTCTGCGGGAACATTAACAATGTTGTATATAAGGTCGCCAAAAATGGCGACCTTACGGCAAGATTACGCTTCGCTGCTCTGTTTACGACGTGCAGCATCACTGTTTCGGCTCAGCCACAGCGACAGCGCCTTAAGCGAATCATCGGTGAACTCGTCACAGCGCGCGGTGATCTCTTCCGGCGTCATCCAGAAGATCTCATCCACTTCCTCTTCCTGCATGGCAAACGGGCCATGGGAAACGCAGCTGAACAGCCCGCCCCATACGCGGCAATGCTGATCTTCAAAATAGAACTGGCCGTGTTCGGCGAATGGAACGGCCGCGATACCCAATTCCTCTTCCGCTTCACGACGCGCCGATTCCAGCAGGTCTTCCCCACTCTGCACCACGCCACCGGCAGTGGCGTCCAGCATACCCGGCATGAAGTCTTTGATTTCAGTACGACGCTGCACCAGAATTTTGCCCATACCATCGTGCACCACAATATAAGTAGCGCGATGACGCAGACACTGCGCACGCATCTGCGCACGGCTGGCCTGCGCAATGACTTCGTTCTCTTCGTTAACGATATCAACCCACTCGATACCGTCACCTGCCGTTTGATCCACCATCCGTAACCCTTTTCTGTTTTCGGCGTGCCCAGCACGCGCCTGTTTGCCATGCTTTATTAGAATGAGCGGTAAGGTAAAGCGTTCTTTTCGCCATCGCAAGGCGCATCGTGCTCAGCGTGTTTTACCCGATTCCGCTAACCAGAGTTGCACCGAAGCACGCTGCCACTGGAACTCCGCATAGTGTTGCAGCTTCACCGGCAGCGCATCGCCGTGCAGCGCCAGGCGATTAATCATCACGGCTAAATCGGTATCCGCAATCGACCATTCGCCAAACAGATTTTGCTGTCCATCAGGCAAAAGGCGCTGCACCGCAGCAATGAGTTTGTTGGCAGCTTGCTCACCTGCCGGCGTAAGCGGCGCAAAGCGTTCGCCGGCGAACAGCACTTCGGTTGGACGCTCAGAGCGCAGCGCCATTAAGTCGCTGCGCAGCCATGCCTGCACTTCGCGCGCATGCGCCCGTTTCTCACGATCGCGCGGATAGAGCCGCTCGAACTCTGGCGCCGGAAAACGCTCTTCCAGGTACTCAGCAATCGCTGAAGATTCCGTCAGCAGCACATCATCGATTTGCAGCGTCGGCACACGGCAGGTCAGCGACAGCGCGCGGTATTCCTCATCCCACTGCGCATTCTGCGATAAATCGACGCGCTTAAGGGTGAAGGGAATGCCCTTCTCGGTGAGCGCAACATAAACCGACATGGCGTAAGGGCTGAAAAAGCAAGAATCTGACCACAAAGTAATGGTTGGATAATTCATTGGCTGCCTCAGAAAAGCGTCAGGTGTGCATCATGTTTACCGATTTTTATTTATTAAGGCAATGGTGCGCTGGTCGGATCTTTAGCTGCTAAGACCAGCGCTGACTTTTCCTTTTTCTTCATAAGCGTAAGCCGAGTCACGCCGCGCGCACGCTTCTCTTCTATGCTCAATCTGAGCAGATAAAAAATGACAAGGAGGCTCAACATGCATTTACTGATCACCGGCGGCACCGGCCTGATTGGCCGCCATCTGATTCCGCGTCTGTTGCAGCTTGGCCATCAGGTGAGCGTCGTCACGCGCGATGTCGCCGCCGCACGCGAGAAACTCGACGCCAGCGTGGCGCTGTGGTCCGGCATCAATCAGCAAACCGATTTAAACGGTATTGATGGTGTGATTAATCTTGCGGGCGAACCGATCGCCGATAAACGCTGGACCGAACAGCAGAAGCAGCGGCTGTGCGAAAGCCGCTGGCAGATCACCGAGCAGCTGGTCTCGCTGATTCACGCCAGCAGCAATCCCCCGCAATTTTTGATTTCCGGCTCGGCTACCGGCTTTTATGGCGATACCGGCGACCTGGTGCTGACCGAAGAGGATCCAGGCCAGGATGAATTTACCCATACGCTGTGCGCGCGTTGGGAACAATTGGCGTTAACTGCACAGAGCGATCGCACGCGCGTCTGTTTGCTGCGCACCGGCGTGGTGCTGGCGAAAGAAGGCGGCGCGTTATCGAAGATGAAACTGCCGTTTAAGCTTGGCGTAGGCGGTCCGATTGGTAGCGGCAAACAGTATTTACCGTGGATTCACATCGACGATTTGGTTAACGCGCTGCTGTGGTTAATCGATCACTCTGAACTGCGCGGCCCGTTCAACATGGTTGCGCCCTATGCGGTGCGCAATGAGCAGTTCGCCGCCACGCTCGGCCATGTGATGCATCGCCCAGCCTTTATGCGCACGCCCGCCAGCGCCATCAAGCTGATGATGGGGGAATCAGCGGTGCTGGTGCTCGGCGGCCAACATGTGTTGCCGAAGCGCCTGGAAGAGTCAGGCTTTGGTTTTCGCTGGTACGATTTGGAGGAAGCGTTGCGGGATGTCGTGTAGGGGCGCCATTAATGGCGCCCGCCTATCACAGATTAACTTCTTTGCTGCGCCACGCGTGATTTCACTGCCGCCGGTTCATGCGTATGTCCCGGCTGCGGCACGCGGATGATAAAGGTCAGCACGCCAGCAAACACGTACAGCGCGGTATACGCCCACACCACGCCGACGATATCGAAAAACGGCAGCAACACCGACGCAATCGCGGGCGCGACAAAATTACTCAGTCCGGCCGACAGGTTATAAATCGACACGGCGGCGCCTTTGTGATGCGGCTCCAGTGTCGGAAACACTGCGGTCATCGGCACGAAGGCGGCGACAAAAATTCCTAACATCACCGCCGGAATCAGCGCCACCCAGAAGTTATGTCCGGCATACAGCGGCAGGTAGTAAAACGCCAGACTGGAGATGGCCATACCGAGACAGCCAAACCAGCGCACCTGACGGATCCAACCCAGTTTCTCGCCGGTAATGCCCCAGAAGATGTTGGTAAAAATGGTGACGAAGAAGAACACCGCCCAGATTTGCAGCCATTCGGAAATGGTGAAACCAAGACGATCAACGAACAGCAGCGGCATGATAATGGCGAAACCAAACAGCGACAGCGTGTTAATGATGCGAATCAGGCAGGCATAAAACACGTGCTGGTTGGTAAACAGAATAGTTACCGCCCGCGACATTTCGGTCATTTTATCGCGCATCGGCAAATTGACGCGCGAACGATCAACCGGCACATGGCGCAAGCTGAAATAGGCCAGCACGCCACCACAGGCAACCCAAATAATCGCCAGCCACAGCGTACCGGTTTCGCCGAGCATCGGGATGGTCAGACTCGGTAAATAGCTGCCGACCACACCGATACCGACGGAATACATTGCCCAGAACCAACCGGTGGCTGCCGCCAGTTTTTCACGCGGCAGCACCTGCACCAGCATCATCATGAATGAGTAAATGAATAGCGGATACGCCAGACCGCGAATGCCGTAAAATAGCACCATCAGCGTATAGTTGCGCATGCCAAGTCCCAGCGACATAAACAGCGTGTGCATGACAATCCACAGCACGAAGCCAATCATCATGGCACGCTGGGGCGTAATCAGTTCCGCTACCACGCCCGATGCCCACGCCGCTAGCGCTGCCGCCAGTCCGTAAAAAGTAAATACTACCGCCGACTGCGCTGGCGTGAAGCCCATATCGGTGATGTGACGCGACAGAAATGCCATTTCAAAGCCGTCACCCGCCATAAAAATAGCGATGGCGAGGAAGCCCCAGAACATCTTTTTCGGTAAGCCAAACCAGTAATCATTCGATTGCATCTCATTCATCCTCTGTCTGGAATTATTCAGGCAACAACACTCGCGCCTGCTGCTGTTGTGCATAGAGCGTGCGGAACAGCTGCAATCGCTGCTGCAGCACCTTGCCGCGCGCAGCATCTGGTTGATATCGCGCCTGCACCGGCGGTTTTAGGCAAACTTCGCTCTCCACACCACCCGCAGCCAGCCACGCCAGACGCGCTGCCCCCAAAGCGCCGGACGCGCTGGCGGGATGCGTGACGATCGGCAGTTGCAGCACATCGGCGATCAACTGCGCCCACAACGTGCTGCGCGCCCCACCGCCGGTCAGGCTGCACTGCTGAATCTGGCGCTGCGCATCACCAAGCACCGCGAACCCGTCGGCCAGACCAAACGCTACGCCTTCAATCACCGCATAGCCGAGCAGCGCACGCGGCGTTTCGTGGCGCAGATTGAAGAAAGAGCCGGAGGCGTCAGGATCGTTGTGTGGCGTGCGTTCACCGGAAAGATAGGGCAGGAAAACCGGGGCATGACGCCGCTGCTCTTCACTGAGCTGTGCCATCTCTTCCATCAGTTGGCTTTCGGTAACGGAAAGCAGATTACACAGCCAGCGCAGGCAGCTGGCGGCGCTGAGCATCACACTCATCTGGTGCCAGCGTCCGGGCAAGGCGTGACAGAAGGCGTGCACGCCCGATTGCGGATCGGCCAGCAAACGATCGTTGACGACAAAAATCACGCCGGAGGTACCCAGCGAGATAAAAGCATCACCCGGATTAACCGCGCCGACACCAACCGCCGATGCGGCATTGTCGCCACCGCCGCCCGCCACGCAGACCGCGGCCGACAAGCCCCATTCACTTGCCAGATCGGCTTTCAATGGGGCGCTCACCGCGCTGCCTTCCACCAGCGCCGGCATATTGGCGCGCGTGAGGCCGGTGATGGCTAACAGTTCGTCGGACCAGTCGCGCTGAGCCACATCGAGCCACAACGTGCCTGCCGCGTCTGAAGGTTCACTGATAAATTGTCCGGTTAAACGCCAGCGTAGGTAATCTTTCGGCAGCAGCACTTTATCGATGCGACGGAAAATCTCAGGCTCATGTTCCGCCACCCAACGCAGTTTAGGTGCGGTGAAGCCCGGCATAATCATATTGCCGCTGAGCTGCATCATTTCCGGATGTTGGGCACTGAGCGCGGCACATTGCGGCGCACTGCGTGTGTCATTCCATAGAATGCACGGGCGCAGCACCTTACCCTGCGCATCCAGCAGCACCGCGCCGTGCATCTGCCCGGACAAACCCATCGCGCGAATCTCGCTCCAGGCCAGCGCATCCTGCTGGCGCAATCCAGCAAGGACATCACCGCACGCTTGCCACCAGCGCTCGGGATCCTGTTCTGCCCAGTGCGCATGGGGGCGCTGCACGTTGAGCGTGGCGTGATTCGAGGCAATGATCTCACCCTGCGCATTGATGATCAGCGCTTTGAGCTCGGAGGTGCCAATATCAATCCCAAGATACATAACGCGCTCCTTACACCGCAGCCAGCATGCGTTCTGGCTGTTTCAGCCACAGTTGCAGATCCGCCACGCTGCGCGTCACCAGCGCATGAAACGCCTTGTCCTGTGCCAGTTCGCCAAATAGCGCGCTATCGCTGAGGAAAGCGTTCAGTGCATCGGAGCGGCTAAACTGCTGGCGCAGTGCATCGGCTTGCAGCACGCCATCCTGATAGGTGTAAGGCAAATCATCACTGGCCCAGCGCTGCAGGAACAGGAAGAACAGTGCAGGCAGCACGGCAGTGGCCGCCGGTTCTGCGCCACGCTGGTAGCATTCGCGCAGTGTTGGCGTCACCATGCCGGGGATTTTCGACAAACCGTCCGCGCCAACACGTTGATTGGTGTCTTTAATGTAGGGATTGCTAAAACGCGCCAGAACCACATCGCGATAATCGGCTAAATCCAGCGGGCTCGGCGACAGCGATGGCATCACATCCTGGGTCACGTAGTCATAGGCCAGTTGGTAAATCGCCGGCTGACGCGTGCTGTCATCAATGTAATTGAGGCCAATCAACGTGCCTGCCCAGGCAATCGCCGCATGCGTGGCGTTAAGGATGCGGATTTTCGCCTCTTCCCACGGCAATACCGATTCCACCAGCTCAACGCCAACCTTCTCCAGCGCCGGCCGACCGGCAATGAAGTCATCTTCAATCACCCATTGAATAAAGGATTCGGCCATCACCGATGCACCATCCTCTTTACCCGTAGCGGCTTTAACGCGCTCAGCCACATCCGGCGTTGGACGCGGCGTAATGCGATCCACCATGGTGTTGGGCGAGGTGGTATTTTCGCGCACCCAATTCGCTAAGGCGTTGTCACCTTTGGCGGTAAGAAACGCGAGGAAGCCGTGACGGAAACGTTCGCCGTTGTGGCGCAGGTTATCGCAGTTGAGCAGCGTAACGGGCGCGCCACCGTTGGCCACGCGCTGCGTGAGGATGCGTGCCAGCGCGCCATAAATCGTGCGGATGTCGCCTTTCACATCGGCCTGCACATCCGGCTGCGTCAGGTCCAGTTCGAATTCCGGTGTCAAATAGTAACCGGCTTCGGTGACGGTAAAACCTATCACGCGGGTTTCACTTTTCGCTCCCTGCTCCACCAGCGCGCTGATGTCGCTATCCCACGGCAGGATTTTGCGCAATGACGTGATGGTTTCATAGGCGCGTTCGCCATCGGGTGTAACGGTTTCCAGCACATATTCACCCTCTTGCGCAGCGAGTTGCTTTAGCAACGGCGCGGCATCATTGCGGATATTGCCGAGGGCAATGCTCCAGCTGTCATCGCCCTGCTCGCGTAGTTTATGCAGATACCACGCCTGATGCGCGCGGTGAAAAGAGCCTGCGCCGATATGCATCCACACTGATTGATTGGTCATAGTCGCCTCAAAATAAACATTTGCCACGATTAAGGGCATTTGCCCGATAAGGCGTAGCATAGTGCGAGCGAGCAGCCTTGTTCTGCGAGCTTAGTCACAATTAATACTTTTGCTCATTTTTCGGGCTTTTGCTCAATTAACACTTCATCGGCATCTCGCGTTAACATGGCGCACCGGTTTTGACGGAACAGCGCGATGAGCAGAGAAGAGAAAAAACAAGAACTGGCAGCACGTGCGGCCTGGATGTATTACGTGGCGGGCGTGACGCAGCAAGAGATTGCACGCGCGTTAGGATTGTCACGTCAGGTGGCGCAGCGATTGGTCTCCAGCGCGCGTGAAATGGGCATGGTGAGCGTAAAGATTGATCATCCGGTTACCCATTGCTTGCATCTGGCGCGCGACGTTCAGGAGAAATTTGGCCTGCAACTGTGCCGTGTGGTGCCATCCGCCAATCTGGATGATGACGCTATTCAGCAGATGCTGGCAGTGGAAGGCGCGGCGGTGATGGCGCAATACATCAGCGAGGAGCAGCCGCAGGTGTTTGGCATTGGTTCCGGTAAGACGCTGCGCTCGATGATTGATGCACTTCCCTGGGTTGAGCGACCGCAGCATCAGTGCGTTTCGATGATTGGCGCGATTGCACGGGACGACTCGGGTACGCGCTATGACGTGCCGCTGAAGATGGCGGAGAAGATGCAGGGCAAGTATTTCTTCATTCCTGCGCCGCTGTATGCGGATACGCCCGAAGATAAAGAGATGTGGATTCAGCATCAGGTTTATCAGCGCGTGACGTTACGCGCCTTGCAGGCGAATGTGGCCTTCGTTGGCATCGGCGAAGTGCAGCCCGGCTGCCCGCTGCATGCCGAAGGCTTTATCACCGATGCGCAAGTTGCTGCGCTCAACGCGCGCGGCGTGGTGGGCGAAATGCTCGGGCACTTTTTCAATCAGCAAGGTGAACGCGTGTGGGGTGAAACCGATGAACTGCTCACCAGCGTGTTGCTGGAGAGCCAGACGCAACGCCAGATCATTGGCTTTGCCGGCAGCGAGCGTAAATATCCGGCGATTCGCGCGGCGTTGCAGGGCGGCTGGGTGTCAGGTCTGGTGACCGATGAGGATACGGCGCTGAAGTTGTTGCGGGGGTAGAGGGTGCTCGCTGTCCCCCACCTCGGTCCTCCCCCATAAATGGGGGAGGAAGATGCTGCCATATGTTCGTTCTGGTGCTGCATATGGCAGCGTCTCCTTCCCCCGCAGGCGGGGGAAGGCCGGGATGGGGGACAGCGGGCACAAAACTACTTCAACGATCCCTTCAAAAACTGCTGCAAACGTGGGCTTTTTGGATTGCCGAACAGCTCATCCGGCGTGCCCTGCTCTTCAATTTTGCCCTGATGCAGGAAGATCACATGATTAGAGACGTGACGAGCAAACTCCATCTCGTGCGTTACCACCACCATGGTTTTGCCCTCTTCCGCCAGTTTCTGCATAATGCGCAGCACTTCGCCGACCAGTTCCGGATCGAGCGCAGAAGTGGGTTCGTCAAACAGCAAGACTTCGGGCTCCATCGCCAACGCCCGCGCAATCGACACGCGCTGCTGCTGACCACCGGAAAGGTGCACCGGATATTTGGCACGCGCACGCGCATCAATGCCGACTTTATCCAGATACTTGATCGCACGCTCACGCGCTTCCGCCTTGCTCAGCCCCAGCACCTGAATCGGCGCTTCGGTAACGTTGTCCAGCACCGTCATGTGGCTCCACAGGTTGAAGTGCTGAAACACCATGGTCAGGCGCGTGCGCAGCATACGCAGCTGCTCTTTGTTCGCGACTTTCAGTTGACCATCGGTGTCGCGCACCAGATTGATCTGCTGGTTGTTGACCGCAATGGTGCCTTCGCTCGGTTTCTCGAGGAAGTTAATGCAGCGTAAAAAGGTACTTTTCCCGGAACCGGACGAGCCAATAATGCTGATCACATCGCCGGCATTTGCCTGCAGCGATACGCCTTTCAGAACTTCATGTTCACCGTAACGTTTGTGCAGTTCGGTAACGCTTAATTTATTGTCAGCCATAGTGATACTCAATGCGATGAAGAAGGTTTTACGTGCGCCAGGAAGCGTTGTTCAGCTTTGCGGAACAAGCTAATCAGCCCGTAAGAGATAATCAGATACAGCACCGCAGCGATGCCAAACGCGGTAAACGGCTGATAGGTGGCCGAGTTGATATCGCGCGCGATTTTTAACAGATCCGGCACCGTCGCGGTAAACGCCAGCGCGGTGGAGTGCAGCATCAGGATCACTTCATTGCTGTACGCCGGCAGCGCGGTGCGCAGTGCCGACGGCAGAATGATGCAGCGATACAATTTAAACGGTGAGAAGCCATAGGCGCGCGCCGCTTCGATTTCACCGTGCGGCACCGAACGAATCGCACCGGCAAAGATTTCGGTGGTATAGGCGCAGGTGTTCAGCGTGAACGCCAGCAGCGTACAGTTCAATCCACTGCGGAAGAAGGCGTTCAGCAGCTCGGTGCCCTTCACAACTTCCAGCGTGTACATGCCGGAGTAGAACACCAGCAGCTGCACATACAGCGGCGTACCGCGAAACACATAGGTGAACAGCCAAACCGGCGTGGAGATAAAGCGGTTAGAGGAGACGCGCGCAATCGCCAGCAGCACCGCGAGCGAACCGCCAATCACCACCGAGATGATCAATAACCACAGCGTAATCGCGATGCCGGTAAAACGGTAACCATCGGTCCAGAGCAGCTGTTTCCAATACTCCTGAATAATCTCAATCATAGCTCTGCCCTTTTCACACCCACCGTGTAGCGACGTTCAAGCCACCACAGCACGCCATTCGACAGCGTGGTAAACACCAGATAAATCACACCTGCCACAATGGCGAAGTAGAACGGCTGCCAGGTACTTTTACCTGCCAGCTGCGTGGCTTTCACCACATCTTCCAGCCCCAGCAGCGAAACCAGCGCCGTGGCTTTGAGAATAACCTGCCAGTTGTTGCCGATGCCCGGCAGCGCGAAGCGCATCATGGCCGGGAACAGAATGCGACGGAAGGTTTGCGAGCCGGTGAAACCGAAGGCGGTTGCCGCTTCGATCTGCCCTTTTGGCACCGCGAGGAACGCACCACGGAAGGTTTCAGTGAAGTAAGCACCGTAGATAAAGCCGAGCGTGATGATACCGGCGACCATCGGGTCGATATCAAATTGCGCCAGTCCCAGCGCATCAGTGAGGGTATTCAAGGCGATCTGCAGACCGTAGAAGATCAGCAGCATCAACACCAAATCGGGCACACCGCGGATTAAGGTGGTGTAGCCTTCAAACAGCATCGCCAGCGGGCGACTGCGGGAAAGTTTGGCGCCAGCGCCAATCAAGCCGAGCACCACCGCCAGCAACACGGAACTGAGCGCCAGCTCCAGCGTTACAAGGGTGCCCTTGAGGATTACTTCGGAATAGCCATACAACATGGGTTCAATCCTGTCGTGAGGGTAAGTTACAAACGCTGCCCAACTGACGGACAGTCCTAACCAGGAAATTTGAATCGCAGGATGGATGGCGGCAAGCGTATGAAGCCGGGCAGTTTACATAGGTAAGCGCCCGGAGTGAATACTTATGTGCAACCTTCCTGCCTTTCACAGACCAGGATTAGGAAACAGGATAATTAATCGCCGTACACGTTGAAATCAAAGTACTTCTTAGCAATCTTGTCGTAAGTGCCGTCTTTACGCATCTCAACAAAAGCTTTATCGATCGCGGCCTTCAGATCGGCATCATCTTTACGCAAGCCCATACCGGTACCGACGCCAAAGATCTTGTCGTCTTTCACTGCCGGGCCGGCAAACGCATATTTAGCGCCAACAGGCTGCTTCAGGAAACCTTCGCTCGCCTGCACTTCGTCCTGGAACGCGGCATCAATACGACCGGCATTCAGATCCTGATACACCAGATCCTGGTTAGCGTAAGGCGTAACGGTGACACCTTTTGGCTGCCAGTACTCTTTTGCATAGGTTTCCTGGGTGGTGCCCTGCAGCAGACCGATGTTTTTCCCTTTCAGGGATTCAATGGTCGGTTGCAGCGTAGAACCTTTCGGTGCCACTAAACGCGCGTTTGCCGCATACAGTTTTTCAGAGAAGTTGATCTCTTCCTGACGCTTTTCGGTAATTGACAGAGAAGAGATGATGGCGTCGATCTTCTTCGCTTTCAGCGACGGGATCAGCGCATCGAAATCACTTTCCACATAAGTACATTTAGTCTTGATACGTTTACAAATTTCGTTCGCCAGATCGATATCAAAGCCCACCAGCTGACCTTGCGCGTTCTTGGATTCGAATGGCGGATAAGTCGGGTCAGTTCCAATGCGCAGCGACTGCGGCACAGCGGCGAAGACGCTCGCGCTACTTACCATTGTCAGCATCAGAGAAAGAGCCAGAACTCGCTTTTTCATAGTTAACCCTCAAGTGAAGTGCTTATTGTTATGTGGTGCGTGATGTGTTGGTTTGCGCTGTAAGCTGTGCACGTTTCATGCCAGTTGTGCGAATTGGCTAAACGCTGCGCAAGCGCGCTAAATACTGCGCCGGTTAGCGGCGCAAGCACTTAGTTTGTGAGGGAAATATAACAGTGGTGTGAGGAAGAAAAAGCGACATTGTTAACTTTTGGTGCACAAGATGCACGAAGAGTGATCGCACACGCGAATTTGCACACGAGCAGTGCATTAATGCACCATTATGCGCCACTCCAGCGAGTGAAAAGATCTTCTGGCAGCTCAATATCGAACTGATCGAGCACACGATTCACCGTTTGATCGACTAAATCGCCGATCGATTGCGGACGATGATAGAACGCTGGCACCGGCGGCATGATCAGCGCGCCCAGCTCTGCGGCGGTGGTCATCATGCGCAGATGTCCCAAATGCAGCGGCGTTTCACGTACGCACAGCACCAGCTTACGCTGCTCTTTTAGCACCACATCGGCGGCGCGGGTCAGCAGGCTATCGCTGTAGCTGTGCACGATCCCTGACAGCGTTTTCATCGAGCACGGCGCGATCGCCATGCCGAGAGTTTTGTAAGATCCGGATGAGATGCTGGCGGCGATGTCGCGCACGTCATGCACCACATCGGCCATCGCTTGCACCTGGCGCAGGCTGAAATCGGTCTCCAGCGCCAGCGTTTGCCGCGCGGCGGGGCTGATCACCAAATGGGTTTCCACCTCCGCCAGCGGTTGCAGCACTTGCAACATGCGTACGCCGTAGATCGCGCCGCTGGCGCCGGAAATACCAATGATCAGTCGTTTCATAATTCAGCCTTGCAGGTTCAGATTGCGGCAATGATAGCGGCTCACTGAACAAAAATACAAAAACAAACAGGGCGGGATTGCGCCCGCCCTGCTTTTACTCTGCCATAACCTCTGGCTTAGCCTTCGTTGTGCAGCTCCAGGCCTTCCACTTCTGTCTGACGCGCGATGGCTTTGGAATCGTCATTACGCAGCGACTGCAGATACTCAAGGTACTGTTGATCGACATCTTTGGTGACGTAGATGCCGTTGAATACCGAGCACTCAAAGTTGGCGATATCCGGGTTCTCTTCACGCACCGCTTCAATCAGGTCGTTCAGGTCCTGGAAAATCAGCGCATCCGCTTTAATCAGCTGGCAGATCTCATTCACTTCACGGCCATGCGCAATCAGTTCGGTAGCGCTCGGCATATCAATGCCATAGACGTTCGGGAAACGGATTTCCGGTGCCGCCGAGGCGAGATAGACTTTTTTCGCGCCCGCTTCACGTGCCATCTCAATGATCTGCTCGGATGTGGTGCCGCGTACGATGGAGTCATCCACCAGCAACACATTCTTATCACGGAACTCAGCACGGTTGGCGTTCAGCTTGCGGCGAACGGCGCTGCGGCGCTGCTGCTGGCCGGGCATGATAAAGGTACGGCCAACGTAGCGGTTCTTCACGAAGCCCTGACGATATGGCTTGTCGAGGATACGTGCGATTTCCAGCGCGATATCGGTTGAGGTTTCCGGAATCGGAATCACCACATCGATATCCAGATCTTCCCACTCGCGGGCAATTTTGTTACCCAACTTGGTGCCCATACGCACGCGTGCGCTGTACACCGAGATTTTGTCGAGGAACGAGTCCGGGCGCGCAAAGTAGACGTATTCAAACAGGCACGGATTGGTTTTCGGGTTCTCAGCGCATTGACGCGTAGAGAGCTGGCCCTGCTCGGTGATGTACACGGCTTCGCCAGGCGCTACGTCACGAATGAACTCGAAGCCCAGCGTATCCAGCGCGACGCTCTCTGACGCCACCATGTATTCGGTGCGGCCATCGGCGATAACGCGCTTGCCCAGCACCAGCGGACGAATACCGTTGGGATCGCGGAAGGCGACCATTCCGTGTCCGATAATCATTGAAACCACTGCGTAAGCGCCGCGCACCTGCTGATGCACAGCCGCCACCGCAGCAAAAATGTTGTCAGCTTCCAGCGGATAGTGCTGAAAACGGTCCAGCTCCTGCGCGAAGATATTCAGCAGGATTTCGGAATCTGAGGTGGTATTAACGTGACGGCGACCCGTTTCGAACAGCTGTTTACGCAGTTCGTGGGCGTTGGTCAGGTTGCCGTTATGCGCCAACGTGATGCCGTAAGGAGAGTTCACGTAGAAAGGTTGCGCTTCAGAGGCGCTGGAGCTGCCTGCCGTTGGGTAGCGCACATGACCAATCCCGATGTTGCCCTGCAGACGCTGCATATGGCGCGCTTCGAACACATCGCTGACCAGGCCGTTGGCTTTACGCAAACGGAAGCAGTTAATAGCATCGATGGTACAAATGCCGGCGGCATCCTGCCCGCGGTGCTGAAGCACCGTTAACGCGTCATAGATTGACTGGTTTACTGGCATGAAACCGGTGATACCAACAATACCGCACATATTGTCATTTCCTCATTAGCCGCACTCCCGATGGTGTCACCGGGGTAAAAAACTCGACGTGCTTTTCAGGTAATCGAAAAACCACCTGATGATGTAACTGAACTGGGGAATGAGTTGCGACTGTTGCCAGTCCGGGCTTTTAGAAAAGCCGGTGAATGTATCGAGAAAGAACAGCATAGCAGACACGATCAGCACACCGCGCAACGCCCCGAAACAGACACCCAACACCCTGTCGGTTCCCGACAAGCCGGTTTTTTCAACCAGCGAGCCGATCACATAGTTCACGATGGCACCCACAATCAGGGTGGCAACAAACAACACCGCGATAGCGATGCCGTTGCGAACCAGTTCGTCGTCAAAACCTGTAAACCAGACTGCAAGGTAGGCGTAATAATGACTGGCGACAAAAAACGCGCATCCCCAGGTAACGAGAGATAAGGCTTCCCGGACAAACCCGCGAATCAGGCTGACCAGAGCCGAAAAACCAACTACCGCAATAATGACGTAATCAATCCAGATCATGAACTCTTCCAGCCCAGTGCTATCGCACCCCTGCATCCAGTTCGGGGCGCATTCTAACAGAAAAAGAAAACGTTTGCGTAGGGTTTTCCGGTTCTGTTTCCGCAAAAAGGGCGATGAAAAAAACTTTCCTCGCCCTGTGTATTATCAGTGATTTAATCCACTGATATTCAATGATTTTCCTGTCGCGCTTCGCTACAAAAACTTTGTAAAGCCGCGCCTTTTTCTGCTATTGGCGCGGCTTATCAGCGCGTTATCGCGCGCTATACGGTTTCACCACGCCACCGAGGCCGGAGATGCTTTGCAACTCACTCAGCGAGCCTTGCAGCTTCGCTTTATTGGCATCCGGACCGACGTAAATGCGGGTGATTTGTCCCTGCACCGGCGTAGACGGCACGGTAAAGGCGCGATAACCGGAAAGACGCAGTTGCGCCACAATCTCGCTCACTTTCGCCGCATTCTTCAGCGCTCCGAGCTGCACCACAAATGCCTGACCAGCTGGCGCTGCGGGTTCGCTCTGCTTCGGCGTTTCCACCGGTTTCGCCTGCTCTACCGGTTTCGGCTGCTCGACGGGCTTCGGCTTCGGTTGCTCCACCGGTTTTGGCTTTGGCTGTTCAACCGGCTTCGGTTTCGGCTGCTCGACCGCTTTTGGCTTCGGCTGTTCCACCGGTTTCGGTTGCACTTGCTGATGCACCGGCGGCGGCGTAACCACGCTGGGCTCGCTATTCTGCGTGGGCTGCGCGCTGCCGTTAGTGGCGGTTTTACCACCGTTCTGATTCTGGGCCGCGCCCGCCCCTTCCGGCGGCTGCGCCGGCAAGGGTTGCGTCACCGGCGGCACCATTTCGCTATCCTGCTGATCGTCCGGTTTTGGCACCAGCGGAATGGCGGCGAACTCTTCTTTATAATGTTTCTTCTTACCGTCCAGTAGGCCGGGCAAGACGATGACACCAATCGCCACCAGAATGACCGTACCGACTAAGCGATTTTGGAACTTACTTGCCACTGCCGTTCTCCGCTGCCATCGATTCCATAACCTGCGCTACGGTGTGGAAAGAGCCACACACCAGAATCACATCTTCGGGACGCGCCTGCTGACGCGCCGCTTGCCAGGCTGCATCAACGTTGCTGTAAGCCACACCGCCGTCCAGATGAGCCAGCAGCTCATCGGCGGAGGCACCGCGCGGACCGTCGAGCGGCGCGCAGTACCAGCGATCAACCTGTGGTGCCAGCGCCGCCAGCGTGCCCGCGATATCTTTGTCGTGCAGCATGCCGACCACCGCATGCACTTCACCGCTGTGCGGCTCTTCAGCCAGACGCGAAGCCAGATAATAAGCGGCATGCGGATTGTGCGCCACATCGAGAATGACGCGCGGCGCTTCGCTGACGGTCTGGAAGCGCCCCGGCAAAATCGCCAGCGGCAGATGCTGACGAATAATCGCTTCGCTTACCGTTAAACCCGACGCACGCAGCGCGGTCAGCGCGGTGGCGGCATTGGGTAACGGCACCTGCGGCAGCGGTAAATCGCGCAGCTCGCCGTGCGCATCCTGCAACGTCCAGCTGGTACCCGTTTGCTGCCACTGCCAGTCGCGATTGCGCTGCAGCAACACCGCGCCCTTCTCCGCTGCAACGTCGGCGATGGTGCCCGGCATATCGGCTTCACCGACAATTGCTGGTTTACCTGCGCGGAACACGCCGGCTTTTTCCCGGCCGATACTTTCACGATCCGGACCCAGCCAATCGGTGTGGTCGAGCGCGATGCTGGTGATCACTGCCACGTCGGCATCGACAATATTGGTGGCATCAAGACGTCCGCCCAGGCCGACTTCAAGGATCACCACGTCGAGATTCGCCGCGCGGAACAGATTGAAGGCCGACAAGGTGCCGAACTCAAAATAGGTGAGCGAAATATCACCGCGCCCGGCTTCAATCGCGGCAAAACTGGCGCTGTGCTGCGCTTCATCCAGTTCAGCGCCCTGCACCCGTACACGTTCGGTGTAACGCACCAGATGTGGCGAGCTGTAAACGCCCACGCGATAGCCCGCGGCCATCAATAGCGTTTCCAGCGTGCGGCAGGTGGTGCCTTTGCCGTTGGTGCCGGCGACGGTGAAGACAAAAGGAGCGGGTTTGAGCAGGTCGAGGCGTGCGGCGACGCGTTGAATACGATCCAGACCCAGTTCAATGGCCTGCGAATGCAGATGCTCAAGATAATGAAGCCACGTGGCCAAAGGCGACGTGGCTTGAGGAAGAGATTTGTCCATGTGTCCCGTTCAAAATCAATACATCGAGTAACTTAAGGTCGCGGACCACGTTGGATGCAACCTTAAGTATTCTATGTAGACGGTGCATTGGAGGAAGGAAACATTACTGCCTCATTCCGTTGCCTGTCAGGCTTCGTTGCTCTCCGGCTCAGCCACATTTGGCTGATCACCATCCAGCTGCGGCGCTGGCAGGTTCATCATTTTCGCCAGCAGGCTTGCCAGCTTAAAGCGCATTTCCGGACGACGGATGATCATGTCGATCGCGCCTTTCTCGATCAGGAACTCACTGCGCTGAAAGCCCGGCGGCAGTTTTTCACGCACGGTCTGCTCGATAACGCGTGGACCGGCAAAGCCAATCAGCGCTTTCGGTTCCGCCACGTTGAGATCGCCCAGCATCGCGAAGCTGGCTGAAACGCCGCCCATGGTTGGGTCAGTCAGCACGGAGATATACGGCAAGCCGCGCTCCTGCATTTTCGCCAGTGCCGCACTGGTTTTCGCCATCTGCATCAGCGACTGCAGCGCTTCCTGCATACGTGCACCGCCTGACGCGGAGAAGCAGATCAGTGGGCAGTTGTCTTCCAACGCCTGCTCAACGCCACGCACAAAGCGCGCGCCAACCACTGAACCCATTGAGCCGCCCATAAAGGAGAACTCAAAGGCCACAGCGACAATTGGCATGCCGTGCAGCGTGCCTTTCATCGCCACCAGCGCATCTTTCTCACCGGTGTCTTTCTGTGCGGCGACCAAACGGTCTTTATACTTCTTCGAGTCGCGGAACTTCAGCAGATCTTTCGGTTCCAGCTCGCTGCCCAGCTCAACCAGCGAACCTTCATCCAGCATGCTATGCAGACGCTCACGGGCGTGCATGCGCATGTGATGGTCGCACTTCGGGCAGACCTCGAGGTTACGCTCCAGCTCGGCGCGGTACAGCACCTGCCCACAACTATCGCACTTGGTCCACACCCCTTCCGGGATGCTGGCTTTGCGCGTTGGCGTGGCAGTGCTTTTATTCAGTATGCGTTCAATCCAGCTCATTGATGACCTTTCTATTTAATGCTGACCTGGTCCAGTCTTCTCATTGCTGCTGAAATCACCTTCAGCAGGCCGTAAATGTCGCTCATTAAACCACAACCCGTTCACGCTGTGGATAAAAATCTGGTAACGAGCTTACTGCGACTTCTGCTGGCGGCGATGACGCCACACTTCAATTACGCCTGGCAGTATCGAAACCACGATGATGCCGACAATCAGCAGCTTCAGGTTCTCCTGCACAATCGGCAGGTCGCCAAACAGATAACCGGCGTAAGAGAACAGCAGCACCCACAGCAGTGCGCCCGTCACATTGTAGAGCGCGAAGTGGCGATAAGACATGTGTCCCATCCCCGCCACAAAGGGGGCAAAGGTTCGCACGATTGGTACAAAGCGCGCAAGTATAATGGTTTTGCCGCCGTGGCGATCGTAGAACGCGTGGGTTTTATCCAAATAACTGCGACGGAAAATTTTCGAGTTCGGATTGCTGAACAGCTTCTCGCCGAACAGACGCCCAATCGTGTAGTTCACCGCATCACCCAGGATGGCAGCGATCACCAACAGCGTTACCATCAGGTGCACGTTGAGATCGTTACCCGGCAAGGCCGCCAGCGCACCGGCAACAAACAGCAGGGAATCGCCTGGCAGGAACGGCGTGACCACCAAACCCGTTTCACAAAACAGAATCAGGAACAGAATGGCGTAAATCCAGATGCCGTACTGCGCCACCAGCTCGGCCAAATGCACATCAATATGCAGAATAAAATCGACTAAAAAGTGGATGAAATCCATATAACCACAACTCCCCTAACACCCAACAATTAACGGTTAATCCGCGAGGAACAACGGTCCCAACGCAGGCTGAGGTAATGCAAAGTGGGATGGATAATCCACCGCTACCAGATAAAGCCCCTCGGCTTTGGCGGTCGCCGCAGCCAGCTTACGATCTTTGGCCGCGAGCAGCGTCGCCATCCACTCTTCCGGCTGGTTGCCGGTGCCGATTTCCATCAGGCTGCCGACAATATTACGCACCATGTGATGCACAAATGCATTGGCTTTGATATCCACCACCACATACGGCCCATGACGCGTGACGTTGAGATGCATCACGTTGCGCCAAGGCGTGCGTGACTGACACTGCACCGCGCGGAACGAAGTGAAGTCATTCTCGCCAATCAGCGCCTGACCAGCGCGCTGCATCTTCTCTGCATCCAGCGGATGGTAATAATGGGTAATGCCATTGCCCAGAATCGCCGGACGCAGCCGATGATTGTAAATCACGTAGCGATAGCGGCGTGCCGTGGCGCTAAAACGCGCATGAAACTCGTCCGGCACCGCTTTCACCCAGCGCACCGCAATGTCATCGGGCAGATTGGCATTCACGCCCAACGTCCAGGCTGCGTCAGCACGCGGTGAGGTGGTTTCGAAATGCACCACTTGTCCGGTGCCATGCACACCAGCATCGGTACGGCCCGCGCAGAACACCACCACCGGATGATCGGCCACTTTCGACAACGCCTTTTCCAGCTTTTCCTGCACGCTGCACACTTCATTTTGCCGCTGCCAGCCGTAATAACGGCTGCCATCGTATTCAATACCCAACGCCAACTTAAGCGTTTTCCCTTCAGGCAACATTAATAGAAATACTCCTGCACCAGTTTCTCAGCCGTTTTCACCGCCATCAGTGCACCGCCGAAGCGGATGTTGTCTGCCACAGACCAGAACTGCAGCAGCTCTGGAATGCCGTAATCATTGCGCACGCAGCCAATGCTCAGCACGTCGCTGCCGGAAGCATCGCCCACCTGCGTGGGGTAATCGCTCTCTTCAGTCAGGTTGATATCACCGGAGCGGCCCAGTTCATCGCGCGCTTCTTCTGCAGAGAGCGGACGCAGATTCTCCACGTGTACGATCTGCGCATTGCCGTAGAACACCGGCGCCTGCACGCTGCTTACCGCGATCGGCAAACCTTCGTCCTGCAGCACTTTACGTACCTGCTCAACCACGCGACGTTCGCTCTCGACGCTGCCATTGCTGTCCGCCAGCAGCGGCAAAATGTTGAACGCAAGCTGGCGGCCAAAATAGTGCGTTTCCGCCGGCACGCCGTTCAGCAAACGCGCACTTTCACCGGCCAGGCCATCAACCGCCGCTTTACCATGGCTGGAGGCCGCAATCAGGTTGGTTACCTGCAAACGGCTCAGACCAGCCAGATCCACCAGCGGTTTGATTGCGCACAGCAGCTGGCTTACCAGGCTGTCGGCAACGGTAATGATGTTGCGATTGCGGTAATCCGCCAGCACCTGTGGATTCACATCCGGCACCACCAGCGGCACATCCGGTTCGAGCGCAAACAGATCGCTGCTATCGATCACTAGACAACCCTGGCTGGCGGCTTCTTCGGCATAGCGCGCCGAGGCTTCACGACCCGCAGTGAAGAACGCCAGCTGCACTTGCGTCCAGTCAAATTCGGCCACGTCCTGCACCAGCACGGTACGTCCCTCAAAACGTTTGTTCTCACCGGCACCGTTTTCACTCGCCAGCAAATACAACTCACCAACCGGGAACTGGCGTTCAGCCAGCAGTTCCAGTACAGCGTTCCCTACTGCGCCTGTTGCGCCCAAAAGCGCGATATTCCAGCCGTCAGACATGTTGGTTACTCCAGAGATTGACACAAAAACAGAAGGCGATGAAAACATCGCCCGAGATTTAGGAATTATCCCCCGCAATAGTGCAGGTGATTGAAATTTCTTTACAAACTGGCGCGGAAGCCAAGCTGATTGAGCATCGCCGCCGTCTCCGCATCATCGCAATGCACCTGCAGCGATGACCACTCACGACGCTCTTGATATTGCTTGCGCAGGCGATCAAACTCGCCTGGCTTTGCCGCCACTTTACGCAGTGGCGCATCGTCGCGGCGCACATCATACACCAGATGCACTAAGCGTTTTAGCGTTGGCTGATCGAGTTTGCCGCGCAGAGTGACAGAACCGAATTCAGGTGCCGGCAGCAGGCTTTCCAACGCCACCTGTTGCGGCTGGCCGATAAAGTCGCACCAGGCTTCAAACACTTGCGTGGTGCCGCGCGCTTTACCCTCCAGCGTGTAGCCAGCGATATGCGCGGTGGCGATATCGACTTTATCCAGTAAATCGAGCGACAGATCCGGCTCCGGCTCCCACACATCCAGCACCACGCTGAGATCGTGGCGCATCTTCAGCACTGCCAGCAGCGCCGCGTTATCTACCACCGCACCACGGCAGGCGTTGATCAGAATAGTGTTGGGTTTGAGCGCCATCAGCAGCGCCGCATCGGCCAGATGCCAGCTTTTATATGGGCCATCTTTAAACAGCGGCGTGTGGAAGGTCAGGATGTCGGCCTGCGCCACCAGATCATCCAGCGAATGGAAGGTTTCCTGATCGCCACGATCGGCGCGCGGCGGATCGCACAGCAGCGTTTTCACGCCCCAGGCTTGCAGACGCTTCTGCAGGCGGCCGCCAACATTCCCCACGCCAACAATGCCCACGGTGCGATCGCGCAATTCAAAACCATCGCGCTCCGCCAGCAGCAGCAGCGAGGAGAACACATACTCCACCACCGCAATGGCATTACAGCCAGGCGCCGCAGAGAAGCTGATGCCTGCCGCCGCCAGTGATGCTTCATCAATATGATCGGTGCCGGCGGTCGCGGTGCCGACAAACTTCACCGGCGTACCGGCCAGCAGCGCCGCATTCACTTTGGTGACGGAACGCACCATTAACCCGCTGGCATCCTGCAGCTCAGCTTCCGGCAGCGGACGGCCCGGCACCGCGAGCACATCGCCGGTGCGGCTGAAGAGTTCACGGGCATAAGGCATATTTTCATCGACGAGAATTTTCACTGCGGCGGTCCTGTCTGCAAAAATTTAAGGCGCGTATTTTGCCATAAAGCCGGGGATTAACCTAACCGACTGCGATAGCGATCGGGCGTGGTACCGGCCTGCTGCTGGAACATCACAATGAGCGCCGACGCCGAGCTGTAACCCAGCTCGTGAGCGATGCCCTGCACGCTGCAACCCTGCTCCAGCAGCGCGATAGCACGCAGAAAGCGTAAACGCTGCCGCCATTCGCTGAATGACATATTCAACTGCTGCTGACAGCGTCGCGCTAGCGTACGCTCGGTGGTGAACACGCGCTTCGCCCATTGTGCCAGCGTGGTGTTATCGCCGGGATGCGCTTCAAGCGCGCGCAGAATCGGCGCGAGGAATTTGTCATCTGACATCGGCAAATAGCTGTTATGCACCGGCGCCAGACGCAGGCGATCGATCAACACTTCACACATGCGCCAGTCGGCTTGCGTTTGCGGCTGCTCCAGTTCACGGCGGGCAAAATCATTCATGATGGCGTGCCCAATGGCATCGACATGCAATAAACAGGCTTTATCCGGCAGGCCCGCGCAGAGATCGGCGGCAAGATTAAAGGTGCGAAAACGCGCTTCGTTGTGGTTGTAGCTGCTGTGACGATGGCCGGCCGGAATCCAGATTGGGATATCTGCGGGCGTCAGCAGACGTTCGCCCTCCACTTCCATCTCCAGCACGTGGCTGGTGACGAAAATCACCTGGCCCCAATCATGCGCATGGGTGAGGTATTCGGTTTTGGCGTTGACCTCGTCATAGCGCATGAAGAAGCGCAGCAAAGGCGCATCAATCGGCGGCTGGTATTCGACTTGTAGATTCATTCTGTCCGGTCACTAACAAATATTGTCCGATTTTAACTATCTGCGTTAAACCGGTCAAACGTAAACTATTCGCGATTATTTGAGGAGCTGTATCATGAATTTACTGTTTCCGCTGATCGCAGTGCTGATCTGGTCGATCAACACTATCGTCAGCAAACTCTCGGCTGGAAGTATCGATCCTGCGGCGATCTCCTTCTATCGCTGGCTGCTGGCGCTGGTAGTACTAACACCGTTTTGCCTGCCGGGCGTGTGGCGCCATCGTCACACCATTAAAGCCAACGGCTGGCGATTGCTGTTCCTGGGTCTGCTTGGCATGGTGCTGTATCAAAGTCTCGCCTATTACGCGGCGCACAGCGTTTCTGCGGTGATGATGGGAATTCTCGGCGCGACCATTCCGCTGCTGACCATCCTGCTCAGTCTGGTTGTGCTGCGCCTCGCGCCGACGCGCGGCATTCTGATTGGCGGCGTGTTGTCGTTCGCCGGTTTGGTATGGCTGGTGAGCGAAGGCAACCCGGCACAGTTGCTAAATCAACGGCTCGGCAATGGCGAATTGATGATGCTGGCAGCATCGACCTCGTACGCCTTGTACGGCGTGCTGACCAAACGTTGGGCGATTCCGCTGCCGACCTGGCAAAGCCTGTATGTGCAGATTTTCTTTGGCGTGCTGCTATTGCTGCCTGGCTTCCTGCGCGCGCCGGATGTCACGCTCAACGAGCACAATCTGCCGCTGGTGCTGTATGCCGGGCTGTTTGCGTCGATCATCGCGCCGTTCCTGTGGATCCTTGGCGTGCAGCGTCTGGGCGCCAGCACCACCAGCATTTTTATGAACTTCGTACCGGCGTTTACGGCCATTATTGCCGTGATGTTCCTGCATGAGCAGCTGCATGGCTATCACTGGATTGGCGGCGGCATGACGTTAGTCGGCGTTATTCTGGCGCAACGGCTGAAAACCCCGCTGCGTAAGCCGCGCAGCGCGACCCTTCCCGATCCCGCCGCCTGACTTTATTATCCGGAAAGGCCGCAGCCCCCGTGGATTTCCTGGGGGCTTTTGCTATGATGTGGCCTCTTTTTTCCGGCGCACCCGGATCTGACCCGTTTTCAAGGATTCCGCCATGCAACCTCTCAGCGGTCCCGGTGTGCCCGCGGGCGATCGTTCCCCTTTATCTCAGGCCACTGGCCCGACGCGTCCTGGCGGTCCAGCCGGTGAGCAGCCGCTTTCTCCAGCCCAGCGCACCACGCTGGAACGTCTGATTGTTCGCATTATGTCTTTGAGTACGCTGAAAGCGCCGGAACTCTGGGCTGGCGTGCGGCATGAAGTCGGGGTGAAGAGTGAGGCGGAGCTGCAATCGCGCAACTTCCCGGCGGCGGAGCAGCATCTTAACGGTCGCTTAACCCAGGTGCAAAACAGTCTTGCTACGCGCCAGCTGCTGCAACAGCTGCTGGAAAAATTGCCGCAGGGCAATAATCGCCAGGCGGTGAGCGATTTTATTCGTCAGCAGTTTAACCAAACGGTATTGAGCGCGTTGTCGCAGGATCAGCTGCGTCAGGTGCTGACCATGCTGCAAAACGGTCAGATGGCGATCCCGCAGCCGCAGCAAACGCGCGTCTCCGATCGCAGCTTGCTGCCGGCAGAACAGCAGTCGCTGAATCAGCAGGTGACGCGCCTTGCGGCGAAAACCGGTGAATCGCCGGTGAAACTGCTGGCCGATACGCTGAAGCTGGTGAATCTGAAAAGTGGCGATCCGATTCCCTCACGCCACTTCCCGCTGCTGACGCAATATTTGCAGGTGCGCCAGACGCTGGCTCAGCACAGTGCGCCAACCTTACAGATGCTGGAAACCTCACTGCGCCAGCCGTTAACCCATGATGAGCAGCGGCTGCTGGAAGATTACAGCCAGCAACGTTTCCAGGCGCTGCCGACCACCGTGCTGACGCCAGCGCAGACGCAGGATCTGCTGAATCTGCTGTTTAGCCGCCGCGCCGAGAAACTGCACGAACAGCCGCTGGCCGATAGCGAAATTCGGCCGCAGCCCATCTGGTCGCCGTTTATCCAGATGCTGCCGCAACCGCTGGCGCAGCGCCCGGCGTTAACGCTGATTGTCGGCATCTTCCTGTTTATCTTCCTGCTGTGGCTGTTTATCTAGCAGCCACAGTTGGCAGCGGGCGTGGCGAGTGGCCACTCACCCGCTGCCGCGCCCCACGCCATCGGATGGCCATCGCGTTTCCAGAAATCCAGCCCGCCAATTAACTCTTTAACCTGAAAACCCAGCGACGCCAGCTTGAGCGCGGCTTTGGTTGAGCCGTTACAGCCGATGCCGTCGCAATAGGTGATGTAAACTTTGCTGCGATCGAGATGCGCCGTAGATTCCGCATTCATGGTGCGATGCGGAAACGAAAGTGCACCGCAAATGTGTCCAGCCTGATAAACCTCATCAGAGCGCGCATCAATCACCACGATCGCCGTGATGCCCTGCGCCAAATCCTCTGCTAAATCCCACGCATCGGTGTAGTACGCCAGTTTATGTTGCAGATACGCCACGCTCTCGCTGGCGCTAACGGGGGCAATTTTTAAGACCGCTGACATCGCATTCTCCTGTTGTGATTTCCCCGCAGTTTACGGCAAAGTGGTCTGCCTGTTGATACCACTTCCACCATAGTGATAAGACCACCGTGACCACATCATTTCTCGCGCTGTTTAGCCATCAAACTCAGGGCGGTTTACGTGAGCGACTGTGCAATACCTTGCGCCAGGCCATCGCCAATGGGCATCTACGGCATGAGCAGAAACTGCCGTCCAGCCGCCAGTTAGCCACCGACCTATCGCTGTCGCGCGTTACGGTGGAGGCGGCGTATGCGCAGCTTGAAAGTGAAGGTTATCTGCAGCGTCACGGCGGACGCGGGACGTTTGTTTCGATTCGCATGGCGTCGCCCACCAGCAAAACCTGCACCGAACGCTCACCACACTTTTCTCAGCGTGGCCTGCAGGTTTTGGCAACGGGCGGCTGTCAGGATCCGCCCTTTCCACACGCCTTTGCCGCCGGTTCACCCGAGTTACGCGCCTTCCCACATACGCAGTGGCGTCGCATCAGCAATCAGGTGCAGCGCTCGCTGGGCAGCAAAGTGATGGGTTACGGCGATCCGCTTGGATTGCCATCACTGCGGCAGGCGGTGGCGGATTATCTGGCGCTGTCACGCGGCGTGCACTGCACGGCGGAGCAAGTGGTGATCCTCACCAGCTCACAGCAGGCGCTGCAGTTGCTGGCGTTAATGTTCCTTGATACGGGTGACGAAGTGTGGCTGGAAGAGCCGGGTTATCCCGGCGCGCGCAACGCGTTTCTTGCCGCCGGTGCGCGCTGTCGCGCCATGCCGCTGGATGCAGAAGGCGCAGTGCCGCTCAGCGGCAGCGCGAAACTGGTCTATCTGACGCCGGCGCATCACTATCCCACCGGCACAGCAATGAGTCTGGCGCGGCGCTTGCAGTGGCTGGCGTGGGCACGGCAGCAGGATAGCTGGCTGATTGAGGACGATTACGACAGCGAATTTCACTACGAGGATCGCCCGGCTCCGGCGCTACAAGGATTAGCCGCGGATGGTCGGGTGATTTGCCTCGGCACTTTCTCCAAAACGCTGTTCCCGTCGCTGCGGCTGGCGTGGATGGTGGTGCCGCCACAACTGGTGGAACCATTGGGCCGCGCACGCAGCGTGATGGATGGTCACAGCGCGTTGCTGCCGCAGGCGATTTGCGCAGAGTTTCTGCAACAAGGCCATTTCGCCAGCCATTTGCGCCTGATGCGCCAACTCTATCGCAGCCGACGTGACTGCTTGCTGCAGCAGATCGAAACGCGCTTAACACCCTGGCTTGAGCCGCTGCCGGCGGCTGGCGGCTTACAGTTAGCGGTGCGGCTGATGCAAGGGGATGAAGCGCGCTTAACCGCCGAGGCGAAAAAGAGCGGATTATTGCTGCCGCGCCTGTCGCCACTTTATGCCGGTGACGTGCAGCAAGCGGGCTGGCTACTGGGCTTTGCGGCGCTGACATCCGGGGAGATTGTCAGCGCCTGCGATAAGCTGGTTACGCTGTTGTCGCAGCCCGCGCAAAGCTCCAGGTAACCAGAATGCCCAGCGCCGCACAACAGGCACCCGCAACATAGACCGAGCCGTAACCCAGCGCCGTCGCCAGTAAGCCGGTCAACGGGCCGCTGGCACCGTACGCGATATCCTGAAATGCAGAGAAACCGCCAAGCGCGGTGCCGCGAATCTGTGGCGATACGCGTTTAATCACTTCAACGCCCAGCGCCGGGAAGATCAGCGAGCAGCCGCAGCCGGTCAAAGCCGCGCCAATCAGCGCCATCCAGCCAGAAGTGGCGAACGCCAGTAGCAGCAGACCGGCGGTTTCCACCAGCAAAGAGATCATCGCTACTTTTACGCCGCCGTGACGATCCGGCAAGCCGCCAAAGAATACGCGCACCAGCACAAACGCACAGCCGAAGGCGGTCAGCGCAAAACCGGCGTTGCCCCAGTTTTCCGCAGCAAAATAGAGTGACGTAAAGGTGCCGATCACCGCAAAACCTGTGCCCTGCAGCGCCAGCGCCAGTCCCGGCTGAAAGATGGTTTTCACTACGCTAAGCAGCGATGGCCGCTCGCCGCCCACCACCGGCACTTTGCGGATCCAGCCATTTATCGCCAGCGACAGCAGCGGCAACAGCAGCGCAACCGCACCGAGAGCAGCAAAGCCGCCGTGCTGATTGATCAGCAAGCCGAGAGGTGCGCCAGCCGCCAGCGATCCATAAATCGCCATGCCGTTCCATGACATCACTAATCCGGAACGTTTGCTGCCCACCAATCCCATGCCCCAGGTCAGATTGCCGGTCAGCAGCAGGCTTTCGCCGAATCCTAACAGCAAGCGCCCCACTGCCAACAAACCAAACTTCATCCACGGAGAAACCGGTAACAACGCGGCCGCCAGATACGCCACGCCCACCAGCGCGATGGCCAGCATGCCGTGCTGAGTGGTGAGTTTCGCACCGTGTTGATCGGCTCGACGCCCGGCAAAGCTACGCGTCAACAGCGTGGCGAAGAACTGTATTCCCACCGCCACGCCTACCATCAGGTTGCTCATGCCGAGTTCATGATGGACATACAGCGGGATGACCGGTAGCGCGAGGCCAGCAGTCAGATAGGTGAGGAATACCGCAAAGGAGGTGCAGGCCAGCGGCATAACGGATTGCGTTTGCGCGTCAGCAGTCGTGGTCATGGTGGGTCGAACTCCTTGTAATAACCAGACACGCGCTTGCTGCCAAAACAGAAACGGGATATTTGGTTCACACTAAGCTAAAAGCGATAATTTTGTTTCGGATGGAGTGGGAGTGTAGGCAAGCTGAAGGTGGAATGTCAAAACAACAAGGGCCGGATAACCGGCCCTTGTGATATTGCTAGCATAATCAGGTCTCCATGAATGGCGATCCTACGGGATTATGCTGGCAACTTACGCATGATACTTACGCATGGTCAGAGTGGCGTTAGTCCCGCCGAAGCCAAAGCTGTTCGACATCACGGTGGTCAGCGCTTTATCAGTCGGTTTGGTCACGATGTTCAGACCTTTGCCCGCTTCATCCAGCTCTTCCACGTTGATGCTTGGCGCGATGAAACCGTGCTCCAGCATCAGCAAAGTGTAGATCGCTTCCTGCACGCCCGCCGCACCCAGTGAATGACCGGTCATGGCTTTAGTGGCAGACAGTGATGGGCAGTTATCGCCGAACACTTCGCGAATCGCACCCAGCTCTTTCACATCACCAACCGGCGTAGAAGTGCCGTGGGTGTTGAGGTAATCGATTGGGGTATCCAGACCTTGCATCGCCATCTTCATGCAGCGCACTGCGCCTTCGCCTGAAGGAGCTACCATGTCTGCGCCATCTGAGGTTGCGCCGTAGCCCACGATCTCAGCATAAATGTGTGCACCACGTGCCAGAGCGTGCTCCAGCTCTTCAACCACCACCATACCGCCGCCGCCGGCAATGACGAAACCGTCACGGTTGGCATCGTAAGTACGTGAGGCTTTTTCTGGCGTTTCGTTGTATTTGGTCGACAGTGCGCCCATCGCATCGAACTCACAGGCCATTTCCCAGCTCAGCTCTTCACCGCCGCCAGCAAATACAATGTCCTGTTTACCCAGCTGAATCTGCTCAACCGCGTTACCGATGCAGTGTGCAGAAGTAGCACAGGCTGAACTGATGGAGTAGTTCACGCCGTGAATTTTGAACGGGGTTGCCAGGCAAGCAGAAACGCCTGAACCCATCGCCTTGGTCACCACATAAGGACCGACCGCTTTCAGGCCGCGTGGGCTACGCATGGCGTCAGCACCAAATACCTGATAACGCGGAGAACCGCCGCCAGAACCGGCAATCAAACCCACACGTGGGTTTTGCTGATACTGTTCGTCAGTCAGGCCAGAGTCTTTGATCGCTTCGGCCATTGAAAGGTAGGCATAAATAGAGGCATCACTCATAAAACGCACGATTTTGCGATCGATGAGCCCGTTGGTATCCAGTTTGACGTTGCCCCATACGTGGCTGCGCATACCGGCATCTCTCATCTCTTCAGAGAAAGTAATACCGGAACGGCCTTCACGCAGAGAAGCCAGCACTTCTTGCTGGTTATTACCAATGCTGGAAACAATACCCAGGCCAGTAATCACTGCACGTTTCATTCAATAATCCTCGTTCCACATATTTGGATGTGGTGCACTCTAGCGTACAGTTGTAAGCCGAACAAGTCCGATCAGCCATTTCCCTTTGTAAATTTGCGTCATGTGACGTCTATCGCTAAACTCGCGCCACTGCCTGAAATATGAGCCTTTCCCGTGAAATTAACCCCGGTTGAACACGCCCAAATAAACTGGAATGAACAGGGTACACCTGTGTCCCGAGCGTTCGGCGACGTCTATTTCTCCAACGATAATGGACTGGAGGAAACGCGCTATGTGTTCCTCGATGGCAACCATATTCCGCACCGTTTTGCTGAACATTCACGCGATTTATTTATTGTCGCCGAGAGCGGTTTTGGGACTGGTCTGAACTTTCTCACCCTGTGGCAAGCCTTCGATCGCTTCCGCAATGAGCAACCCAACGCCACTTTGCAGCGTCTGCACTTCATCAGCTGCGAGAAATTCCCGCTGACGCACGCCGATCTGGTGGCTGCGCATGCCCATTGGCCGGAGCTAAAGCCGTGGGCCGAACAGCTGCAACAGCAGTGGCCGCAGGCGCTGCCGGGTTGTCAGCGCCTGCTGTTCAACGGCGGCGAAGTCACGCTGGACCTCTGGCTTGGTGATATTAACGCGCTAATTCACACCTTTGATGACAGCCTCAATCGTCAGGTGGATGCGTGGTTCCTTGATGGCTTCGCGCCGGCAAAAAATCCTGAGATGTGGACGCCAGCGCTGTTCGCCGCGATGGCGCGCCTCGCCCGGCCGGGCGGCACGCTGGCGACTTTTACCGCGTCGGGGTTTGTGCGACGCGGGTTGCAGGACGCCGGTTTCAGTATGCAGAAGCGCAAAGGCTTTGGTCACAAGCGTGAAATGCTGGTCGGCGTGCTGGAGCAAGCCGCTGCATTGCCGCACAGCCAGCCGTGGTATGCACGCCCACCGGCAGGCAGCAATAAAGTAGCGCTGATTGGCGGCGGCGTCGCCAGCGCAGTATTGGCGCTGGCGCTGCTGCGACGCGGTTGGCGCGTAACGCTCTACTGCGCCGATGACGCGCCCGCGCTGGGCGCATCCGGCAATCGTCAGGGCGCGCTCTATCCGCTGCTCAACCAGCACGATCCCGCGCTGGCCACCTTCTTCCCGGCCGCTTTTGGTTTTGCCCGACGTCTGTATGATCGGCTGCCAGTGGAGTTTGAGCATGACTGGAGCGGCGTGTTGCAGCTGGGCTGGGATGATAAAAGCGCGGAGAAAATTGCGCAGATGCTCAACATGGCACTGCCGCATGACATCGCGTACGGCGTTAATAAAGAAGAAGCGCAACAGCTGGCGGGCGTTGAACTTGATGTCGGCGGGATTTTTTATCCGCAAGGCGGCTGGCTGTCGCCTGCACAGCTGACCAGCAATCTGCTGGAGTACGCGCAATCGCGGGGATTACGCCTGCACTGGCTACATCGCATCACGCAATTAACGCGCGATGAAGATCGCTGGACGCTGCACTTTGATGAGCAGCCGCCGGTGCAGCATTCCCAAGTGGTGCTGGCGAATGGTCACGCGTTGCTGGAACTTGAGCACAGCAAAACGCTGCCGGTGTACGCGGTGGCGGGACAAGTGAGCCACGCGCCGACTAATCCGTCGTTGGGCGCGCTGCGCACCGTGCTGTGTTATGACGGCTATCTCACGCCGGTCAGCCCGAACTTCGCCACCCATTGCATCGGCGCCAGCTATCATCGCGGCGATACCGCCACAGATTTCCGCGCCGACGATCAGCAGGAGAATCGCCAACGGCTGATTAACTGTCTGCCGCAGAGCCAATGGCCGCATCAGGTTGATGTGTCCGATAACCAGGCGCGCAACGGCGTGCGCTGTGCCACGCGCGATCATCTGCCGATGAGCGGCAGCGCGCCAGATTATGAAGCGACACTCACGCAATACGCCGATCTGCCAGAACAGCGTGCGCGCGGTGCAAGCGTAGCCGATGCGCCGGTGCATAACGGTTTGTTTGTGTTGGGCGCATTAGGTTCGCGTGGTTTGTGCAGCGCACCGCTGGCGGCCGAAGTGCTGGCGGCGCAGATGAGCGGCGAACCGCAGCCGCTGGATGCAGCCACGCTGGCGGCGATGAATCCAAATCGCTATTGGGTGCGAAAACTGCTGAAGGGTAAAAAAGCGGGTCGATAATCTGCGGGGCGAGCGATCGCCCCGAGACGTTAAGCGGTTTGACGAGCCTGCAGGAACAGATTGTCCCACATGCCGGTGACCAGCGCCTGATCGCGTGGTGACAGTTCGCCAGCAGCAATGGCTTTTTGCAGGCTGTTGGTGACGTGAGTTTGCAGCGCTTCCGGCGTGTGTTCACCGCTCAGCTCAATCTCCGCCACTGCCAGGGTCAGATGACCACGCAGATAGCCGCCTGCAAACAGCTCGTCATCGCTGGCGTGATCGACCATGTCATCAATCAGGGCCAGAATGCGGGTTTCAAATTCTACGATCATCTCTTCCTCTCTTCTTATAACCTTCGCGGATTACAGATCTTCCGGCCAGGGGAATTGTGCCGCCGTCAGTGGCGGCGTGCCGTAATAATTCGTCAGTGCATCGATGAAGCGAGCTGGTCGTGCCGGAATGCCCTGCTGCAGATACGTCATCACCTGTGCATGCACTTTGCGCTGAAACGCTATGCGATCTGGCTCACAATCGCCTTCGAGATTGTCACAACTTACGTTGAAGGGAAAGCCCGCCGCCACGCAGAATAACCACTCCAGCGCCTGCGGTTTTACCTCAACCGATTCGAACTGGCTCTGCGTTTGCGCATCGCGTCCGTCCGGACAATACCAATAACCAAAATCCACCAGCTTGCGGCGCGCTTCACCGGCAATGCACCAGTGGGAAATTTCATGCAGTCCGCTGGCGTAGTAGCCATGCGCGAACACCACGCGATTCCACGGTGAGGTTTCATCCGCTGGAAGATAAATAGGTTCGTCGTCGCCTTTAATTAGACGGGTCTGAAAATCGTCAACGAAGCAGCCATCAAAGATGGTAATCAGCTGATCGTAATGGTGTGTTGTACTCATAATTTTTAATCTTAAAAAAAAACCGGCGCCATTGTCGCATTGGCAGCCGGTCTTGACGAGTGTTGGATTACAGCGTGGCCAGCCAGGCCATCAGTTCTGCGCCATGACTGTCCCATAACAATTTAGCGCTCATTACCGCAGAAACGATCACTACCATGGGGCGAATCAGTTTCTGACCACGGCTCAATACCAGCCTGGCGCCGAGGCGCGCGCCAATAAAGGCGCCGAGCAACATAATCGCGCCGGTGCCCCACACCACTTTTCCGCCGAACATAAAGAACAGCAAACTGCCAAAATTCGAGGTGAAATTTAGGATTTTGGCGTGGGCGGTGGCTTTCGCCAGATTGAAGCCGCACAGCGTAACAAAGGCCAGCGCATAGAACGAGCCGGCGCCGGGACCAAAAAAGCCATCGTAGAAGCCGACGCAGCCGCCGCCTACCAGCGCATAGGGCAAACCGTGCAGACGACGTTCGCGATCGGCTTCACCTAAACGCGGCATCAGCAGGAACCACAAACCGATGCAGATCAGCAGCAGCGGTAAGATTTGGCGCAGCACATCCGCTTGTAAGTGCTGAATCAGAATGGTGCCAGCAATCGCGCCGAGGAAGGTCATGGCGATATTCAGCCACTGCTCGCTCAGATTCACCGCACCACGTCGGATGAAATAGAGGCTGGCGGAGAACGATCCGCCGACCGATTGCAGCTTATTGGTGGCTAACGCCTGTGCTGGCGACAGCCCGGCAGCCAATAAGGAAGGCACGGTGAGTAAACCACCGCCACCGGCAATGGAGTCGATAAACGCCGCCAGCATTGCCACAAAAAACAGCACGCCGATAATCAGCGGGCTGACAACGAACCAATCCATTGAAATACCTACAGAAGATGCTTATCAAGTAAAGCCTGGCAAGACGGCGGCAATGGCGGCGGCGTTTTCTTCACCGGCGGCGTGCTGCCTGGTTTTTTCGGCAGGAACCAGCTGTCCAGCTCAGCGCCACAGCCATCGCCCGCCGGTTGAGGAGCCTGGTCTTCACACTCCAGACTGCCCGCCGGGCAACGCAGACGCACGTGCATGTGCGCGCGATGGGCAAACCACGGACGCACCTTGTTCAGCCACGCGCGATCGCTGCCAGCATCGGCACAAAGCTGCCTTTTGATTGCTGGATTGACGAAGATACGCGTCACTTCATCATCTTTCGCCGCCAGTTTAATCAGGCTATCGATTTGCGGCTGCCAGTGACGCGCAATCACCTGTTTGTCATCGGCAGAAACCAGATCGAGCGGCTGCGGCTTGAGCAACTGCTGCGCCGTCCAGCGGGTTTTCGGCAGCTGCAGCCAGATATCGACGTCTAAACCAGTTTGATGGCTGGCGTGGCCGCTGCTAAAACGTCCACCCGCCGCCATGCCCATATCGCCAATCAGCACTTGTCCCAGCTGAAGCTGATGAACCTGGGTGCTAAGACGCTGAATAAAGGCGATCAGATCGGGATGGCCGAAATAGCGGCGCTGATCCTGGCGCATCACTTGATAATTAGGTGAGTTAAGCGGCAACTGCTGCGCACCCACAATACAGCCGTTGGCGAAGCCGCCAATCGACTGCGGGCTGCCGGCAATCGGCTGATGAATTTGCTGCCACGGCGTGGCGGCAACGGCGGCCGCACTGCATAGCAGCGCGGCACAGATAATGAGCAGACGGCGCATCATCGGGTTTACCAGCGCGGAACGCTGCTGTTGACGTCACCGTTTTGCGCACGCTGGCGCAGCAGGTGATCCATCAACACAATCGCCATCATCGCTTCGGCAATCGGCACAGCGCGAATGCCGACGCAGGGATCGTGACGACCTTTGGTGATCATCTCGACTTCTTCACCCTCGCGGGTGATGGTGTTGCCTGGCACGGTGATGCTGGAGGTCGGTTTCATCGCCAGATTGGCGCTAATGGTTTGGCCGCTGCTGATGCCGCCCAGAATGCCGCCCGCGTGATTGCTCTGGAAACCGTTGGCACGGATCTCATCGCGATGTTGACTGCCGCGCTGATTGATCACCGCAAAACCGTCACCGATCTCCACGCCTTTCACCGCGTTGATGCTCATCAGCGCATGCGCTAAATCCGCATCCAGACGATCAAATACCGGCTCGCCCAGGCCCGGCGGCACGTTCTCTGCCAGCACGGTAACTTTGGCGCCGATAGAGTCACCCTCTTTTTTCAGGCCGCGCATCAGCTCATCCAGCGCTTCCAGTTTGGAGGCATCCGGGCAGAAGAACGGGTTCTCTTCCACGATGCTCCAGTCTTTCAGCTCGCAGGCCACATCGCCAATCTGCGCCAGATAGCCGCGCACCACGATGCCGTGCTTCATCTGCAGATACTTCTTGGCAATCGCCCCTGCTGCCACGCGCATCGCGGTTTCACGCGCAGAAGAGCGGCCGCCGCCACGGTAGTCGCGCAGGCCGTATTTCTGCTCGTAGGTATAATCGGCATGGCCAGGACGGAACAGATCTTTGATGGTGCCGTAATCCTGTGAACGCTGGTCGGTGTTCTCAATCAGCAAACCGATTGAGGTTCCCGTCGTCACGCCCTCAAACACGCCAGACAAAATTTTCACCTGATCCGGCTCGCGGCGCTGCGTGGTATAGCGCGAAGTGCCAGGACGACGACGATCGAGATCGTGCTGGATGTCGGCTTCCGTCAGCGGAATGCCGGGTGGCACACCGTCAACGATGCAGCCCAGCGCAATACCATGCGACTCGCCAAAAGTGGTTACGCGAAAAACTTGTCCGATGCTGTTTCCGGCCATGCTGGTTCCTTGTTGCGATGTTGCGGGCGAGCGCTCGCCCTCTTATTTAGTCTTTGTAAAATGAGAAGTGATGCTGTGCCGCCACGATTTGCTCGCGCGTCAGCATAAACACGCCGTCACCGCCGTTATCAAACTCCAGCCAGGTAAACGGAACGTCTGGATACTGATCGATCATGTGCACCATGCTGTTACCCACTTCGCAAATCAGCACGCCTTGCTCGGTGAGGTAATCCGGCGCACAGGCCAGAATGCGACGCACCAGTTTCAGGCCGTCGCTGCCCGCCGCCAGACCCAGTTCCGGCTCGTGGCGATATTCGTTCGGCAGATCGTCCATATCTTCCGCATCCACGTACGGCGGATTGGTGACGATCAGATCGTATTTCACCGGCGGCAAGTTGCGGAACAGATCGGCGCGGATTGGCGTGACGTGGTTCAGCAGGCCATGCTCTTCAATGTTCTGCTCGGCGACAGCCAGTGCATCGGTGGAGATATCGACTGCATCCACTTCCGCTTCCGGGAAGGCGTAAGCGCAGGCAATGGCGATGCAGCCGCTGCCGGTACACATATCGAGAATGTGATGAGGCGAATCGCTGATCAAACCGGCAAAGCGGTTCTCAATCAGTTCACCAATCGGTGAACGCGGCACTAATACGCGCTCATCAACGTAAAATTCGTGGCCGCAGAACCAGGCTTTGTTGGTGAGATACGCCACCGGAATGCGCTCGTTGACGCGGCGAATCACGCGCTCAACAATGCGATGACGCTCGCTGGCAGTCAGGCGCGCATTGCGCATATCTTCTGGAATATCCAGCGGCAGCCACAGCGTTGGCAGAACCAGTTGGACTGCTTCGTCCCAGGGATTATCCGTGCCGTGGCCGTACCAAATGCCTGCCGCCGAAAAACGGCTGACAGCCCAGCGCAGCATGTCCTGAATGGTGTGCAGTTCATTCACTGCCTCATCGACGAATATCTTGTCCACGTAGCCCTCCGCAGGCCATAAAATCAATCGGCCGATAGTGTGCCACGAAGCCGGGCAGAATTCAGCGCAGCGAGGCGAAAAAGCTGACATTTGTTAACAGTAACGGTTAAGGTATGCCACCGGCTGTTTAACCAGCCTTTTCTGACCCAATCACAGAGCCATGAGTAAGAAAACGCCGCTAAGCCAGGACGATCAGGAGATGTTCCGCCAGTTAATGAGTGGAACCCGCAAGCTGAAACAGGACACTATCGTGCATAAACCGGTAGTGAAAACGCGCGAAGTACCGCTTAAACGCCTGCTTTCAGAACAGGTCGATAACAGCCATTATTTTTCAGACGAGTTTCAGCCGTTGCTGTCGAGCGAAGGTCCGGTGCGCTATGTGCGGGCGGATGTCAGCCATTACGAGCAGAAGAAATTGCGTCGTGGCGATTACACGCCGGAAATTTTTCTCGATCTGCATGGCTTAACACAGATGCAGGCCAAGCAGGAGCTCGGCGCGTTGATTGCCGCCTGTCGCCGCGAACATCTGTTCTGCGCCAGCGTGATGACCGGGCACGGCAAACACATCCTCAAGCAGCAAACACCGCTGTGGCTGGCACAACATCCGCATGTGATGGCGTTTCATCAGGCACCGAAAATGTTTGGCGGCGATGCCGCACTGCTGGTGCTGATAGAGGTAGAAGAGTGGCAGCCGCCTGAATTACCGTGACGTGCCGCGCTACAAAAGGATAGGGCCGCGTTTGTAAGCGGCCCATAGAGCGGAATTACATCGCTTTAGCCAATTTTGACGGGCTGACCTGCCACTCCAGCTTGCCTTCGCAGGCCTCTGCATCAAAGTTCACACAGGCTATTGCCGAGGTCGCGAACATCGGCGGCGCTTCCTGCGGGCAGAGTTCAGACACCAGATAACCCACCAGCGGCAGATGCGAAATCACCAGCGCCGATTTAACCCCTTTTTGTGCCAGCGCCTGCAGATAGCAGGCCACCATGCCTGGATCGCCGCCCGGCGTCAGTTCCGGCAAGACATCCTGCCCTTCTGGCAATTTCAGGGTTTCGCGCACCGTGGCGAGCGTTTGCTCGGCACGCAGGTAAGGACTGACTAATACCCGATCAATTTCTGGCGTTTTGCCGTTGAGCCAGCTCGCCATCGCTCTCGATTCATCACAGCCACAGAGTGTGAGAGGTCGAACGGAATCACTCGCTGCTTCCAGAGCTGCATCGCCATGACGCATGATAAAAACTTGCATAAAGCACCGCTGTTGTTTGTCGATATCGGCCGGTACCACAGCACCAGACGCTTCATTCTGCGAATGAACGGTGTGTTTTACCCCAATGGCTTCAGTATAGTCAACCGGTTGTTTATTAAATAAGCATATCTCAGAATGGTGCCGCGCTTGCCGCTGCGCGGCCCGCTGACTAACCCGCTGAATCTGTGCGCCTATTCACGATTGTGCAGAAGTGTAAAAATTCGTTTGCTGTTCTGACATTGCGAGCAGCGCCTCACTCGGCGCAAAACGCTCGCCATGTTGCTGCATTAATGACCTTAATGCTTTGACGATATCGCCAATGCCGCGCTGATCCATATAGCGGAACGGACCGCCAAGGAACGGCGGAAAACCGATGCCAAATACCGCCGCAATATCGCCATCACGCGCGTTGCGGATCACCGCTTCATCCAGACAGCGTGCCGCTTCGTTCAGCATCATCAAGACGCAGCGCTCAGCGATCTGCGCTTCGCTCTGCCTTGCCTGCGGTTTGATATTCAGCAGTGAATAAAGGGAAGCATCGACTTTGCGTTTTCCCGGCCAGCGCGAACGTTGATAGAGGTAAAACCCTTTGTGATTTTTGCGCCCTTTTCTGCCGTCGGCCAGAATGGCGTTCGCGGCGTTGGGGGCACTGAAACGCAAACCGTAAGCCTGCTCAAGAATCGGGCTGATTTTGCTGCCGACATCAATGCCCACTTCATCCAGCAGCTGCAGCGGCCCAACCGGGAAACCAAACTTGACCAGAGCGCGATCGATATGCTCAATCGGCTCACCTTCCTGCAAGCAGTGCATCGCTTCATTTATATAGGGCGCGAGAATGCGGTTAACGTAAAAGCCGGGACGATCCGCCACCACCACCGCCGTTTTGCCCTGCTGACGCGCCAGCTGTACCGTATTTGCCAGCGTTTGCGCCGAGGTATTGGCGTGAGGAATCACCTCCACCAGCGGCATTTTGTCCACAGGACTGAAGAAATGCAGACCGATTACGTTTTCAGGCCGCTGGGCTTTGGCTGCGATATCAGCAATTGGCAGCGACGAAGTATTGGAGGCGAAAATGGTGTGCGGCTGGCAATGGCTTTCGATTTCGCTGACCATCTGCTGCTTGAGCGCCAGATCCTCAAATACTGCTTCAATCACCAGATCGCGCTGGCTGAATCCCTGATAATCGGTGCCGCCGCTGATGCGCGCCATCTGCTGCTGACGTTCGGCGGCTTTTAGCTGTCGCATCTTCACCTTGTTGCTCAGCAGATCCCAGCTGTATTGCAGCGCATGATTCACGCCGACCAGATTGATGTCCTTAATGCGCACCGGCAAACCGGCTTTCAGCGCCGTAACGCTGGCGATGCCGCCGCCCATCAAACCGCCGCCGAGCACGCCAATCTGCTTCAGCACTTGCGGCTCGACACTGGCCATCGACTCCTTCTTTAAGGCCGTTGAGGCGAAGAACAAACTGCGCAGCGCGGCCGATTCTGGCGTCATCACCAGTTGGCCAAAGGCGCGCGCTTCCGCTTCATGCCCGGCGCTGCTGCCCTGCTCCAGACCGATGCGCACCACGTCAAGAATGCGCTGGGCCGCTGGATAGTTGCCCTGGGTTTTGCTGTGAGTCTGCCGCTGCGCCAGCGATAACAGCACCTGACGCGCGATTGGTCCCTGCAGCAAACGATCGCGGCGCGAAAGCTCCCGGCGCGCGCCTTTTCCTTTATGTACGCGCGCAATCGCCGTTTCCAGCAGAATTGATTGCGGCACCGCGTCATCGACAATCCCCAGCTTGAGCGCCTGTTTAGCGCGCAGCTGTTTGCCGGTAAGGATCAGCGGCAGCGCCTGCTGTACGCCAATCAGGCGCGGCAAACGTTGTGTACCGCCAGAACCCGGCAGCAGACCGAGCTGTACTTCCGGCAAACCGAGGCGCGTTTTGTCATCCAGCGAACAGATGCGCGCATCGCAGGCCAGCGCCAGTTCCAGACCGCCGCCGAGGCAGGCACCGTGAATCGCCGCCACTACCGGAAACGGCAGCGCGGCAATCATCGCCATCACATCTTGTCCCTGCTTTGCCAGCGCCTCAGCTTCCTGCGCCGTTTTGCAGTTGGCGATCATGCTGATATCCGCACCAGCAACAAAGTTGTCTGGCTTGCCGGAGATCAACACTAATCCAGCCAACTGCTGATGGCTGCGCGCTTCGTCCAGCACCGCTTTGATCTGCGGCACAAACTCGGCCTTCAGCGTGTTCATCTTCTCGCCCGGCACATCGATGGTGATCACACCGACGTGGTCGAGGCGCATGTGTAAATGAAAGGCGGATTCACTCATTATTCGGCCTCCAAAACCATTGCCGTGCCCAGGCCGCCCGCCGCGCAGGCGGTGACCAATCCCAATCCGCCACCGCGCCGCCGCAGTTCCTGCAGCGTTTGCGTGATCATGCGTGCGCCAGTGGCGGCAAACGGATGACCATAAGCAATCGATCCGCCAAGCACGTTAAAGCGTTCTTCATTGACTTCACCTAACGCATGCGGACGATTCAGCACCTCGCGCGCAAAGCGTTCGTCACGGAACATTTTCAGGTTGGCTAAGGTTTGTGCGGCAAAGGCTTCGTGCATATCAATCAGCGTCAGATCGTTGAGCGTGATGCCGGCGCGCTCCAGCGCCAGCGGCGAGGCGTAGGCCGGTCCAAGCAGCATATCCTGCCAGACATCAATCGCCGTAAAAGCATAGCTGCGCAGATAGCCGAGCGGCTGAATGCCGAGTTCGCGCGCGCGCCCTTCACGCATCAGGATCACCGCTGCGGCACCATCGGTCAGCGGCGTGCTGTTGGCGGCGGTCACCGAACCGTGGCGACGATCAAACGCCGGGCGCAGTTTGGCGTAATCGGCGGCGCTGGCGTTGAAGCGAATATTGTTGTCCTGCTCGATGGGCGCTTTCCACGGCGGCACAAATGCGGGCATCACTTCCTGGCTTAACACGCCCGATTGCCAGGCGCGCGCCGCATGCTGGTGCGAACGCAGCGCTAACGCGTCCTGCTGTTCACGCGTGATGCCGTGACTTTTCGCCATCTGCTCGGCGGTATCACCCATGCGTAATCCGGTGGAATACTCCGCTACCGCCGGTGGCACCGGCAACAGATCGCGCGGGCGCAAACGACGCAGGATGCTGAGTTTTTGACTAAAGCTGCGCGCTTTGTTGAGATCCACCAGCGCACGCGCCAGAGTTTTACTGACGCCAATCGGCAGCACCGAGGATGAATCCGCGCCACCGGCAATGCCGGCATCGATGGTGCCCGCCATCAAACTTTCCGCTACGTTTGCCACCGCCTGAAAACTGGTGGCGCAGGCGCGGCTAACGCTATAGGCATCGGTGTGCACGCCTAATCCGCTGCTCAGAACAATTTCACGCGCAATATTGGGCGCTTCCGGCATCTGCACCACCTGGCCAAACACCAGTTGATCGATAATCTCGACCGGTAATTCGCTGCGCGCCATCAGTTCGCTGATCACCATGCGCCCCAGCTCCAGCGCGGGAATGCCGTGGAAATCGGTCGCCTGACGGGCAAAAGGGGTGCGTAATCCGTGGGTTATGGCGATACGTTCGCCCTGACGCGTCAGCAGCGGCTGCGCTTTGCTCATTGCAATCACCTGTATTTTTCGACCGGGGCATCATTGCCAAACAGGTCTGACCTGATCATCAGTGTTAACTAAGTGTTGCTAAGTAGCCAATAAGCAGAGGAAAAAAGTGCGAGGGAATACACGAAAATGAGTTAAGGCTGCCGAAGGGGTTTCGGCAGCGGCATGATTAGCGTAGGCCGAGCTGGAAAATCAGGGTTTCGGCCTGGCAGGCAAAGGTGAAGTCGATAGACAGGCGCACCGCGTCGCCTTCATTGGCAAAATCCGCGCGAATATCGCAAGGATCGGATTCCACCTGACGCGCGCGCTCAGTCAAATGCGCCAGCATCGCTTCCGCCGCATGACGATCGGCAAACACGCCAGACCAGCTTGCGGTGCAATCGGTGTTATCCATCACGGTTCCCACATCGACACAGCAGCAGGCCGCCGTTTCGTTGGCATTACACTTTTTAATGGCATCAGTCATGATTCTCTCCTGACGATAATTTCAACGTAATCGGATTATTTTCTGCCGCAAAGTGTACGCCTGCTGCGTTTTCACATCCACGATCAAGCCGCTAAGTGACGAATATCACACTAAAAATTGATCCACAGCAAAATTGAACGCTATGTTTAAGTCGAACCGCTAAGATTTTGTTAAGCAGATCTGATTTTATCGATCAAATCAGAAATATTTAAAAAACAATATTGCAACAAATACACAGGTCGGACCTATACTCGTCGCACTGGTCTGATATGTGGTTTTGCCATCAGTCCCTACAATTCGCCGCTCTTTGTTACGCGACGTAACAACGTTAAATAATAAATCTGGATGAGGTTGTGGTCATGAACCATAAAAACCTGTTTGCAAAGTCAGCTGTGGCAGCTGCAGTAACGCTCGTCTGTTCTCATGTTTACGCCGCGGGCTTTCAACTGAATGAATTCTCAGCAATTGGTTTAGGTCGTGCATATTCCGGCGAAGGTGCGATGGGTGATACCGCCGCCTCTGCCAGCCGTAACCCGGCAACCATGGCATTAATGGATCGCCCTTCTTTCTCTATCGGCGCGGTTTATATTGATCCCGAAGTGGATATTAGCGGTCAGAGCCCGACAGGTCGCAGCCTCGATGCCAAAAATATCGCCCCAAATCAGTGGATCCCTAATCTTCACTATGTGCACCCAATTAACGATCAGTGGTGGATTGGTGCATCTGCGACCTCAAACTATGGTTTAGCAACCGAATTTAATGACGGCTATACCGCAGGTGGTTATGGCGGCAAAACCGACCTGATGACCGGTAATTTTAATATCAGCACCGCTTATCGACTGAATGAGAATTTCAGCTTCGGTATCGGCTTTGATGCGGTCTACGCAAAAGCGAAAATTGAGCGTTATGCCGGTGAAGCAGGTGCTGTGGCAGGATTGCCAGCCGATACCCAGATTGCGCATTTAAAAGGTGATGAATGGGGTTACGGCTGGAACGCCGGCATCCTGTACGAAGTGGATAAAAATAACCGCTTTGGCTTTACCTACCGCTCAGAAGTAAAAGTCGACTTTGACGGTGACTACAAGAGCAACATCCCCACCGCCTTTAACGGTACCCCGCAGGCACTGGCTTTAGGCCTGCCTTACGGCACCAGCGGCACCACAATTCCGGGTTCTCTGACTTTGAATCTGCCAGAGATGTGGGAAGTGTCAGGCTGGCATAAAGTGGCGCCGCAATGGGCGGTTCACTATAGCCTGACTTATACCAGCTGGAGTCAATTCCAGGAGTTGAAAGCCACCGGCAGCAATGGCCAGACGCTGTTCTATAAGGATGAAAGTTTCCACGATGCCTACCGTATCGCGTTGGGTACCACTTACTTCTACGATGATAACTGGACCTTCCGTACCGGCATCGCCTTTGATGACAGCCCGGTTCCGGCCGATAAGCGTTCTATCTCTATTCCGGATCAGGATCGTCTGTGGCTGAGTGCCGGTGCGTCTTACGCCTTCAATGAAGATGCTTCTGTCGACCTGGGTATTTCTTACATGCACGGTCAGAAAGTCACCGTGAAAGAAGGCCCGTATACCTTTAACTCTGAAGGTAAAGCCTGGCTGTACGGCGCGAACTTTAACTACAAGTTCTGATACGTAGCTTGATAAAAAAAGGCGACTCATTGAGTCGCCTTTTTGTTTTATTCAGAATCAATATCTTTCAGATCGTCCTGAATCGCACTGGCGTTCGGATTATCTTCCGGCTTCAGCTTACCGCCGTTGGCAATAAAGTCATGTCGCTGGAAGTAGGCATTACGAATAAAGGCGTACGGATCTTGCTGCTGACGCAAAATGGCGTCCGAATCCAGCAACTGCGCACGGGTTTCAATCCCTTCCAGCGTCCATTTACCTACCGAGATCGGCCAGCTCAACCAGCTTAAGACCGGATAGAGCGTATCAACGAAATCACCGCCATCTTCACGGATGGTGAAGCTACCGTAGGCCGGCAATTCAACATACGGGCCGTAACCGACGCCATAACGTCCCAGCGTGCTACCAAAGCGATGCGGCACTTCACGCGCCAGTGCCGGATTGGCTTTGCCCGCCACGTCGATAAAGCCACCCAGCCCTAACACGGTGTTCAGGAAGAAGCGGGTAAAGTGGATGCCTGCCTGGCGCGGTTCACCCACCAGAATGGCGTTGACCATGCTGGCGGGCTCTTCAACGTTGGATAACACATTACTGATGCCGCTACGTGCCGGCATCGGCACATAATCGCGCCAGGCGACTGCCACCGGACGCAGAACATACGGATCCAGCACGTTGTAGTTGAAGTTAAACATCGTGCGGTTAAAGCCTTCCAGCGGATCGCTGCGCTGCGCAGGTTCCGTATTTTCAGCCGGTTTTGAGCTGGCACAACCCACCAGCAGTAAGCTGGCTAGCGCCAAACCGGTCAGGCGGTTATTCATTCTTCTCTCCCTGTGCGGATCAGTAAGGTATCGCTTCAGGGCTGCTGTTGATTAATTTCCACAGCCAGTTGCTGATGACCATCCCAGGGTGTGACCGCGCTTAAACCCAACCAGTCGCCAGACTGTGGATTGGCACTGCCATCGCGCGAAATGCGCACCCTGACTTGTACCTGATGCTGTGCCGAAAGCAGGCGATCGGGCATCATGGCATTGCTGTCATCGAGCGTGAGCGATAACGGAAAGTGGCTCAGCGGTAAACGCTTCACAGCCACAGGCACCGGTGAAACACCGTCAGACACAGAAATATACAACACTCCGCCTTGCGGTAACATTTTTTCTGCCGGCGGCGTCAAACTCACCGTCAATGCCAGGCTGCTATTTTGCTGTCCCGCGTCGGTTTTCGCTTGTTCAATGCTGCGCTCGATCATGGTGATGCGACGATCGCCTGCCGGTAACAGTTTCAGCATCACCTGCCATGCACCAATCGCCTCGTTGTACTGCTGCTGTTCAAAGGCGTTAAACGCCAGCAGACTCAGCGTGCGCACATCGCTGTGATCGCGTTTAAGCAGCGCTTTCAGCAACACGTTGGCCTGACGGTTATCCTGCGGATCGCTGGAGCGCGTCAGCACTTCGGCATAATCCTGCTGCAGTTCGATATTGTCTGGCGCCAGCTGTAGCGCATGTTCAAATGCCTGGCTGGCATCGGTAGCATTATTCAGCACCATCCCTAAGCGGCCCAACATTGCCCAATCGTTGAGGTTCGTTGCGTCGTGCTGCAGCGAGCTGCGCAGACCCAGCTGCAGACGCGCCAACTCTTCCATGGTCAGCGGCTGAGCTTTAGGATCCATCACGCGCGCACGTAACGCAGGATACTCCTGCTGTACGCTGACAAACGCGGTTTGCTGCGTAAGTCCGCCGGTTTTCAGATACATGCCAACCGACACCACCAGCAGCACAATCACGCCCGGCAGCAACACCCAGCGGCTGCTGCGATGAATGGTCGCGGCATCCTGCTGCGGCACATCAGTTAATAGTGTTTGTTGCAGTTCGCGCACCATTTCCGGGCGCTCAGCCACCACGCCCTCTTCTTCATCACGCTCCAGCTCGCGCAGGCGTTGCTGATAGAAATCGGTGTTGAGACGATCGCGATCGCCACTGCTGGCCTCGCGCTGACGCCAGCCGGCACGCAGAAACAGCGCGATAGCCGCCAGCAGTAAAATAATCAGGGTAATCCAGAATCCAGTCATTACGGCTTCCCGTCACGCTTGAGTAACGCCGCAAGGCGCTGTTGTTCACTGTCGTCGAGTTCGCTACGCGCTTTGCCGCGACGATTACGCAGAATAATGATCAGCGCGCCCAGCACCACAAACAGCGCTGGCCCCACCCACAAAATCAGCGTGGAAGGCGTTACCGGCGGCTCATACGTCACGAAATTACCGTAACGCGCCACCATGTAATCAATGATCTGCTGGCGGCTTTCGCCCTGCTTCATCAACTCGTAGACTTTGAGACGCATATCCGACGCGATCATCGCATTGGAATCGGCAATGCTGTTGTTCTGGCATTTCGGGCAACGCAGCGATGCGGTGAGATCGCGGTATTGTTCTTCCTGCTGCACCGAATCGAACTGATAAGTATCAATCGCCGCCCATAGGCTGGTGCTGAGCAGAATGCCCGCTAACAATAGAAGCAGCCGTTTCATACGCCCGCCTCCTTGTTGTATTTGTCCCACAGCGGTTTCACTTCTTCGAGCCAGACGCGATCGTTCATGTCGCCTGCGTGGCGATAACGAATGATCCCTTTGCCGTCGATCAGAAAGGTTTCCGGTGCGCCGTAAACGCCGAGATCGAGACCGAGCATCCCGTTGCCGTCATACAGGCTGAGCGCATAAGGATTGCCCAGCGTGTTCAGCCAGGTCACCGCTTTGGTGCGATCGTCTTTATAGTTGAGGCCAACCACGCGAATGCCTTTTTCCGCCAGCGTATTGAGGTATTGATGCTCCGCGCGGCAGGTTGGGCACCAGGTTGCCCAGACGTTGAGCAGAATCGGTTTGCCGTCGGTCAGCACCTGCTGATCGTAGATTTTGCCGGGTTGATCGAGCGCTTCCAGTTTGAATACGGGTACCGGTTTGCCGATCAACGCTGATTCGAGACGCGTTGGATCATCGCCGTTGGCATTTCGCGACAGCTGCCACAGCAGCGCCGCGGCCAGCAGCAGAAACAGAACTAACGGGATAAACAGGATTTTTTTGTTCATGCCAGCTCCTCGCGCTGCTCTTTTTTACGTGAGCGATAGCGCGGATCGAACAGGCAGAACAAGCCGCCCACCGCCATAAACACGCCGCCGAACCAGATCCAGCGCACAAACGGTTTGTAGTAAATCCGCACCGCCCACGAACCGTCATCCAGCTCTTCGCCCAGCGCCGCATACAGATCGCGGGTGAAACCGCCGCTGATCGCCGCTTCGGTCATCATGGTGCGCGCGGCTGCATAGAAGCGTTTTTCCGCCTGCATCACCGCTTCCAGCTTGCCGTTACGCGTCACTTCAATCACCGCCACGCCGCCGCTGTAGTTCGGCCCTTGCAGGTTGCGCACGCCGTGGAAGGTAAAGTGATAATTGTGGATATCAACGGTATCACCCGCCTTCATGCGCACATCACGCTCAACGCTGTACTGGGTGCTAAAGGCGATACCGACCACGGTCACCGCCACGCCTAAATGCCCCAGCACCATGCCCCAATGGCTGCGCGATAGATGGCGTAAACCTTTGAAGAAAGAGTGGCGATGGGTGGCGCGCTCGTGCAGTTCCATCAACGTCAACATAATCACCCAGATCGACATCAGCAGGCCGATAACCGTCATCGCCTCAATGCGATCCTGCAGCAGCCACGGCAGGGCGATCGACAGAATCAGCGTCACTAACAGGCCCACGCCAAGGCGTTTCCACAGTTTCTGTGGTTGGTCACGACGCCAGCGCACCAGCGGACCGATACCGAGCATCAGCGCGAACGGTGCCATCAGCCAGGTAAACATGGTGTTGAAGAACGGTTCACCCACCGAGATGCTGCCGAGACCGAGCTGTTTATGCACCAGCGGCAGCAGCGTACCGAGTAACACCACCAGCATCGCGGCGATCAGCAGCACGTTGTTACCCAGCAGGAAGGATTCGCGTGACCAGGCTTCGCTCTGTACGCGGCTGCGCACCTGACCACCTTTCAGCGCGTACAGCAGCAGCGAGCTGCCAATCACAATCACCAGGAAGGCGAGAATAAACATGCCGCGCGCCGGATCGGAGGCGAACGAGTGCACGGATACCAGCACGCCGGAGCGCACGAGGAAAGTGCCAAGCAGGCTTAACGAGAACGCGGTGATCGCCAGTAACACCGTCCACGACTTGAAGCTGCCGCGCTTTTCCGTCACCGCCAGCGAGTGCATCAGCGCTGTTCCGGCCAGCCACGGCATAAAAGAGGCGTTTTCGACCGGGTCCCAGAACCACCAGCCGCCCCAGCCGAGTTCGTAATAAGCCCACGCCGAACCGAGCACGATACCGATGGTCAGGAAGACCCACGCGGCGGTGGTCCACGGACGTGACCAGCGCGCCCATGCGGTATCCAGACGTCCGGCCATCAGCGAGGCAATGGCAAACGCAAAGGCCACCGAGAAGCCGACGTAACCCATGTACAGCAGCGGCGGATGGAAGATCAGCCCGATATCCTGCAGCATTGGGTTGAGATCGCGCCCGTCAATCGGGAAGTTTGGTAAGGTGCGGGTAAATGGATTCGAGGTGAGAATGATAAACAGCAGGAAGCCGAGGTTAATCATGCCCATCACCGCCAGCACGCGTGCTAGCGCATCCTGCGGCATTCCACGGCTGAAGATCGCCACCGCCAGCGTCCAGGTGCTGAGCAGCAGCACCCACAACAGCAGTGAACCTTCGTGCGCCCCCCAGGTTGCCGCGATGCGATAATAGACCGGCAGCAAGGTGTTGGAGTTGGTGGCGACATAGCCAACGGTAAAGTCATTCACCACAAAGGCGTGCACCAACACCACAAAAGAGGCGGCGACACAGATAAACATGCCCCAGGTCAACGGGCGCGCCATGGCCATCAAACGCGCATCCTGCCGCGCAGCGCCCCACAACGGATAGACGCTCAACAGGAGCGCTAAAGCCAGCGCCAGACACAGCAGAAAGCTACCAATTTCTGGCATCATGATTGCGCACCCGACTGCTGATAGGCTGCTGCAGGTCCTGTGTGATTCTTCTTCATGGCATCTTCAATTTCGGGAGGCGTATATTTTTCATCGTGTTTCGCCAGCACTTCTTTGGCGTTCACCAGATTGCCCTCTTCCAGCACGCCTTGCGCTACCACGCCTTGCCCTTCACGGAACAGGTCCGGCAGAATGCCTTCATAGGTCACACTGACCACGCCGTTGGCGTCATACAGTTTGAAAGAGACGGCGAGCGTTTTCGGATCGCGCTTTACGCTGCCCGGCATCACCATGCCGCCAATGCGCAAGCGCTGGCCCGGCTCAGGCTTCTGATGATCTTCACCTTTGCCGTTGATAATTTCACTCGGGGTATAAAAAAGGTCGATGTTGGAACGCAGCGCGTACATCACCAGCGCGGTCGCCAGGCCAAGCCCGATCAACACCGCGATCGCCACATAGAGGCGATTACGACGACGGATATTCACACGGATTCTCCCGCTGCTCCACTGGCAGCTTTTTTCGATTTAGCCGCGCGAATGCGGCGATCCCTGGACTGACGCTGGCGAATTTCCGCCAGCAAACGGCGGCGGAACAGCACGGTGTGCAGCACCAGACCGAATAACGGGATCAACGTGAGGATAACGGCGAGCCAGACGTAAAAGGCATAGCCGCCCATGGCGAAGAAATCGCTCCACGATGCAAAGGCTGGCGTCATAATTTGCTTCCTCCCTGCGCCACATCAATCGCCCACGGACGATGACGCTCGGTGAATAGAATCAAATTACGCAGGCGCATTAAGGTCAGCGCACCAAACACCAGCAGGTAACCGAGAATGGACCAGCGCAGCGGTGTGCGCATGCTTGGATCGATAGCCTGCTGCAGAATGCCTGATGAGCCCTGATGCAGCGTGTTCCACCATTGCACCGAGAAGTGAATGATCGGCAGATTAACCACGCCAACCAGAATCAAAATGCCGGCGGCGCGCCCGGCGGTGCGGCGGTCTTCAAAGGAGTGATAGAGCGCGATAACGCCCATATAGAGGAACAGCAGCACCAGCTCAGATGTCAGGCGTGCATCCCAGATCCACCAGGTTCCCCACATCGGTTTACCCCAGGCGGAGCCGGTAATCAGCGCGATAAAGGTGAACACCGCGCCAATCGGCGCCATCGCCGCTGAGACCAGATCGGCCATCTTCATCTGCCACACCAGGCCGATAAATGCCGCAATAGCCATTGATGCATACACGCCCATCGACCACATCGCTGCAGGCACATGAATGTACATAATCCGGAAGCTGTTGCCCTGCTGATAATCCGCCGGTGCAAAGCCGAATCCCCAGACCCAACCGAGTAACAGCGTGCCAACACCCAGCACCGCGAACCACGGAATAAAGCGACCGCATAGCTGGTAAAGCCGCTCAGGCTTTGCCCACTGGTGTAACCATTTCCACATTTTGCATAGCTCACAATAAAGAGAATTCAGGTTTCGACCGCTCTGGGGCGGCACGAATTAATGCAGACTAATACGCAAGGCCGCTGCCGTCGCGAACGGCGACAGCGTTGCGCTTACCGCCAGCATCGCGCCAAGAATCGCCAGATAACCCCCGATCGGCAATCCCATTGCGGCGGCATCAATCGCCGCGCTGGCGAATATCAAAACCGGTATCGACAACGGCAATACCAGCAAACTCAGTAATACGCCGCCGCGCCGCAACCCAACGGTTAATCCGGTCCCAATCGCGCCGAGAAAACTCAGCGTTGGCGTGCCAAGTAATAACGTCAATGCCATCGCGCGCCAGCCGGCAAAATCTAGCGACAGCAACAATGCTGCCAGCGGCGACAATAAAATCAGCGGTAGCCCGGTAATCAGCCAGTGCGCAATCACTTTGCCCAGCACCGTGATCGGCAGCGGCGTCGGCAACAGAAGTAGTTGCTCAAGCGAACCATCAAGAAAATCGTCACGAAACAGCCGTTCCAGCGCCAGCAATGAGGCCAGTAACGCGGCAACCCACGCCACGCCCGGCGCAATCCGCGCCAGCTGCTGTGGCTCCGGTCCGATACCTAACGGAAACAGCGTGATAACAATCAGGAAAAACCACAGCGGATTGATCACTTCCCCGCCGCTACGAAAGGCGATTTTTAATTCACGCTGAATGACCCGGCCTAACATCAAGCCCACTCCGAAGTAAGACGAATTTTACGCACGCGCGCGCTGTGATCGGGCAGATCCTGATGCGTGGTCAGAATCACCGCTCCGCCGTTATCGGCATGGCTGACGAATCGCGCCATTAATTTTTCCACACCGCCTTTATCGATGGCGGTTAAGGGTTCATCGAGGATCCATATCGACGCTGGGCTAAGCCATAAGCGTGCTAATGCCACGCGCCGCTGCTGTCCGGCGGAGAGTTGTGCCACCGGCACTTCTTCAAAGCCCAGCAGATCGACCTGCTCTAGCGCGGCATAAATCGCGTCTTCTTTGCTGCTACCGTGCCAGAAATGCAGGTTCTCTAGCGGTGAGAGTACCGATTTCACGCCGGGGTGATGGCCAAGATAGAGCAGATTTTGTTGCCATACTTCGCGCTGTTGACGAAGGGGCTGTGACTGCCACGTTACGTCGCCCTCTTCCGCCCGGCTTAATCCGGCCAGCAGGCGCAACAGCGAAGTTTTCCCGGCTCCGTTTGGCCCTTCAATTTGCACAATGTCACCCGGTTGCACGCGGAAGCTCAACCCATGAAACAAGGTTCGCTCATCACGAACGCATGAGAGATTAATGACTTCGAGCATAGAAGGGAGAATCGCGGCAATGAATGAGGCGGGGATAATACCACATTGAATCTGTGGGCCGAAGTCTGTGAGCTGGCTCCCACTTACCCCAAATGGGGTATTCGTGCGCCCCAGATCAACAAATTGCTCAAAAATCCAACTCAGTTAAAATTTCGTTACTCTTAATTTGAATCTTCGTAACAAATCGACCTTGCAAAAACCAGCTACGCTTATGACGCAATGGCATTATCACCTGAGGAAAACATGAAACAATCACCATCGATTTCAAACAGTGACAACGATGTAGAGAGTGATGAGAAGGAGCAAGGTAAGGAGATAGAAGTCGATGAAGATGCCCTGCCCTCGCAGGCTGCGGCGATTCATGAAGAGATACGCCAGGATGGGGAAAAAGAGCTCGAGCGTGACGGCATGGCGCTGCTCTGGTCCGCGGTTGCGGCGGGACTGTCAATGAGCGCTTCGCTGATGGCGAAAGGCATTTTTCAGGTCCATCTTAAAGGCGTGCCGGGCGCATTTTTACTGGAAAATTTGGGTTATACCTTTGGCTTTGTCATCGTGATTATGGCGCGCCAGCAACTGTTTACCGAGAATACCGTTACCGCCGTTTTGCCGGTGATGCACAAACCGACCGGCAGCAACTTTGCGCTGCTGTTACGGCTCTGGTGCGTGGTGCTGCTCGGCAATCTGATTGGCACTGCATTGGGGGCGCTGGCCTTTAATCATATGCCAATATTCGACGATGCGACGCGTCAGGCCTTTACCGCCATCAGTGAAAAAGTGATGGTGAACTCACCAAGCGAAATGTTCGCTAATGCGGTGATATCAGGCTGGATTATCGCCACCATGGTGTGGATGTTCCCGTATGCGGGTGGCGCAAAGATTGTAGTGATTGTGATGATGACCTGGCTGGTGGCGTTAGGTGATTTAGCGCATATCGTGGTCGGTTCGGTCGAGGTGCTATATCTGGTGTTTGCGGGCACGCTGCCGTGGTACGAATTCTTTTGGCCATTTGCCTTGCCTACGCTGCTTGGCAACATCACGGGCGGTACGCTGATATTTGCGTTGATCAGCCATGCGCAGATTCGTAACGACATGAGTGAAGCGGCGAAAGCCAAAGCGCGTGCGGAACAGAAGCGGAAAGATAAGCAAAAACAGGCGTAAGCCTGGTCTTAAATTGCTGATAGATTGAGCAAACAACCGCTGCATAGTTAAAATCAGGTTCGCGGTGCGCTATACTGCGCGCCCGGCGTCTCCTTAGTTAAATGGATATAACGAGCCCCTCCTAAGGGCTAGTTGCAGGTTCGATTCCTGCAGGGGACACCATATAGCAGTTCGCACCCATCCTTCCCCGTTCGCTAAAACCCCATTGCACCAAGCACTCACCCAAATTACCGTTCGCAATCGTTCGCCATAGTTCGTTGACAGCCAGACTATTGGCTGGGTAAATTCTGGGTGAATCAATTTTACCCACCCGGATTTTACCCAATGCTCACGATCAAGCAGATTGACGCTGCAAAACCCAAAGAGAAGCCTTACAGGGTTGCAGATGGAAACGGACTATTCCTCTATGTACCGGCATCAGGAAAGAAGGTCTGGCAGGTGCGCTACCAGTTCGACGGAAAAGAGAAGGTGCACACGATCGGGAAGTATCCGGAGATTGGCCCGGCGGATGCCAGGAGCATGGCATTTGAGCTGAAACGCGATTTGGCTATTGGCCTTAATCCGGCCGTGAAGAAAAAACAGAAGGGAAAAGAACCGGACTCGTTTGGTTCAATTTTCGAGGAGTGGTACAAGCATAAGAAACAGGTTTGGTCTGAGAAGTACGCCAGTGAACTGAGGCGCATGTTTGATGATGACATCCTTCCTTATATTGGCAAGCTGCAGATGGATGACATTGAGCCGATGGCTCTGCTGAAGGTGTTGCGCAGGTTTGAGGATCGGGGCGCGATGGAGCGAGCCAACAAAGCGCGGCGCCGCTGCGGTGAAGTGTTTCGCTATGCAGTCGTTACCGGGCGTTGCAAATACAATCCGGCGCCAGACCTTGCTGATGCAATGAAGGGCTACCGCAAACAGAACTATCCGTTCCTGCCAGCCGACCAGATACCAGCGTTTAACGCAGCGCTCGCCACTTATTCAGGCAGCGTGATTTCCCGCGTAGCTACCCAAATTCTTCAGTTCACCGCCCTGCGCACCAAAGAGATGCGTAGTATGCAATGGACAGACGTCGATTTCGAAAACGACCTGATTACGATCGCTGCGGATGTGATGAAAAATCGCAAGCAGCACGTGGTGCCGATGTCACGCCAGGTAAAGGCGTTGCTGAAGTTCCTGCACCCAATCACCTCCACCTCGGCATTCGTATTCCCCGGTCGCAATGACAAATCCAAATCAATCAGTGACGCGGCCGTGCTGCTGGTAATTCGCCAGATCGGCTATGAGGGGCTTGCCAGTGGGCATGGTTTCCGGCACCAGTTCAGCACGATTCTGAACGAGCACGGCTGGCCGCATGATGCGATAGAGCGCCAGCTGGCTCACGTCGATCGCAATAACATTCGCGGCATCTATAACCACGCGCAGTACCTGGAAAAACGCAGGGAGATGATGCAGTGGTGGGCGGATTATCTGGAAGGAAATGGGGCGTAATGCCCCCTCAAATCGTCGGCCTGTCATCCTCATGCATGGTCGTGATTTCATGCGTTACCACTCCCACCACCGCAATATCTTCCAGCAGGTCATCCATCAGGAATGCGCCATCGTCGGTAATCAGGCGCCGCGGGTGAATCATGATCATCGCCCATTCATACATGCCTGACATATCAATCAGCACAGTGTCGCCGTTTACCGGGTAACGCTGCCTATCGATTATGCACCTGCGGCCATTCAGCTCCACCATGCTGGAAGTCTCACGGGTAGACAGGATGTACTTCAGCGGCTGAAGGATAAACGTCACTTCGCCACTGGCAGGTCCGACAGTCTGGTTGTGTATGCAGGAGACAACATTTCGCGCTTCATCTCCCAGGATTTCTGAATACCCTGCCCTGCAAACCATAATTTCCCCTTCCCGCTCTGGTTGAGACCGTCAACGACGCGCATTAGCGATTCGCTGTTGGCCTGTGGCTTAAATTCATCAAAGAGATTGAGCTTGAGACACGCCCTGACTGTAAAAGTCGCCCAGCATGACGCCTGCTTTCATATACCGGCACCCGTCGCGCCATATGTGGTCGAGTCCCTGCATCGCAACCCGGATGATGTCGCGCGTGTCGTTGGACGGCGTGAGCAGTCGGCCCATTGCCTGATTGCCGTAGAACACCTCACCTTCAGCGTGCGGGCTGGTACGGACGAACACGGCAACTTGTCGGCAATACTGGCGTTCTCGCCTCAGCTTCTCAGCAGCGCGTTCTGCGTACGAGCAAACCGCCTGGCGCATATCCATGTATTCGGTGATACGTGAGCCGAAGGAACGGGAGCAAACTATTTGCTGCTTCGTCGGTGCGAATTCTTCCAGCTCGAGGCATGGCTCGCCGCGCAGCTCACGGATGGTTCTTTCCATTACGACAGTGAAGTTATCGCGCATCAGCTTGATCGGGCTGTTCGCTAAATCCAGAGCTGTGTTAACACCCATGATTTTTAGTCGTTTGGCGATTCGCCTTCCTATTCCCCATACATCCTCTACGTCAATCAGCGCCATAAGCTTGCGCTGGCGCTCAGCGTCCGACAGGTCAAGCACGCCGCCGGTCTTCGTCCACTTTTTTGCAGCATGGTTAGCCAGCGTCTTTGTCTGTGCAATGCCAACGCCAACAGTGAGGTGCGCCTCCTGCTTTATACGCGCTCTCACCTTTCGACCAAGCTCATCGAATGACTGCAGTCTGTCCAGTCCGGTGACATCCATGAATGCCTCATCAATTGAATAGACCTCAACCGACGGCGCCATATCTTCGAGAATGGTCATCACCCGGTTGCTCATGTCAGCGTAGAGCGCATAATTACTGCTAAACACGTGAATCTTGTGCCGGCGGATTTCGTCATTCAGCTTGAAGTAAGGCGCACCCATCGGGATTTTCAGCTCTTTCACTTCGGCGCTGCGGGCAATGACGCAACCGTCATTGTTGCTGAGCACCAGAACCGGCTTACCTCGCAAATCAGGCCTGAACACCGTCTCGCAGCTTGCGTAAAACGAGTTCACATCAACGAGCGCAAACATCACATTCCGCCGTTTGGATTGAATACCTGAAACACGCGCTCATCACCATCAGCTGTTGAAATGTCACGTAAGGTCGTCGTGTGCATCTCTATCCATCTATTGGCGGCGCGAAGCGTGTAATGCCAGTTCAGCCGTTCCAATTCGCTCACAAAGTCGAGCGTGCTGATAGTAAATCGGCCTGAGGCATATCGCTTCATAGCCTGCTTAAAAGCCAACATGATTTCGTAGTCGCGGGTCATGGTCATCTCCCTCCCTGATGGATACTGTATAAATACAGAAATATCGATCGGTGGGATCGATCAAGTCGATTGATGGAGGTTTTTGCGAAGGGATTGGCGAGGAAGGAAATTTATGTGGGAGTTGATGCCCGAGTCATCAGCCTAGCTCTAACATCCCTCCCATGACCCGCAAGCAGCTTAACTAGGGGTGTAATCGCTTTTCATTCTTCCCTACTTCATAAGCGTCAAACATTGTGACAAAAAGATTACAATCGAGGAAAATGTTGGTATGATTGTTATCAAATAATATAGTTAGTTCTGAATATAAGTTTCTCCCGCTACTAGTAGCGGTTTTTTTGCCCCTCATTTTCACCTCCTCTCCTTTGCAAGTAGTTTAGCAATGTAACCATTCTGGCAGTCCAGCACAGAGCCCTTGCAAGTCAAAGAGCGAATTTTAAAAAAAGCTAACTTAAAAATAATAATTCTGACAACCTAGTCTTGTCATAAAAAGTAATGTGTAGGAACATACAATATCGCTCATACCATACTTATTTAAGATATGAAAATTAACGCACCTATCCTATTGACTTTATTCAGGATCTTTTTAATACCATTCTTCATTATCGTTTTCTATATGAACACTGATTGGTCTCCAGTTGTGGCTGCTTTAATATTCCTTGTTGCATCGGTGACAGACTGGATTGATGGTTTCTTGGCTCGGAAGCTTAATCAGACTACCAAGTTCGGTGCATTTCTTGACCCCGTGGCTGATAAGATTTTGGTCACTATAGCGTTAGTTCTTATAGCTGAGCAATTTCACTCATGGTTAGTTACCATCCCCGTAGCACTTATGATCGCACGCGAGATTATCATTTCCGCCCTAAGAGAATGGATGGCTGAACAGGGGGCGAGAAACGTAGTAAGGGTTTCAAGAGCAGGTAAAGCAAAAACTGCGTTGCAAATGATTTGTATAACAACACTTTTATGCCGAAGCGGGATAATGATGACATCAATTGGAATGGTAGCATTATATGCTTCAACCACTTTGACAATTTACTCTATGTATGGCTACTTGAAATCTGCAAGAGGATCCCTTGCAAATCAAGAATAAAGTTAAATTGAAAAGATAATTATATTATCTGAAAACATTATAAATTATTAAGTTGAGAATTAAAAATGCTTAATCTGTTTATTTCACTGGTTTTATTGATTATTTCACTAATTTTCACAAGAAGGTTTTTATCACCTAAAGTCGCAGAAAGAATATTTATAACAGCCCTATATGCAACTGTATTATTTATTAGCTGCTTTTATGTTGGCGCTAATTATTTTACAGGAGCAGGAATAAATGAATCAGTTGTTTATACTCTTCTCAGTGACATGAAGGGCGCTGGAATCCAGAAATATATAATTCCATTCTCAATTATCTTAATTGCTTTCTTGTGCATGGTATTCATGGTGTGGCGGTCTTTGAATGTTAAGCCAAAAACTTTATCCACACCAAAGAAAATAAACACACTTAAAATTTTCATTTTAATTCTTTCCTCGATCGCAATTAACCCTGGGATATCCGGAATCTATAAAATAATAAACTCCAGAATTAGTGGATCTCAGGATTTTTCGGAACATTACATTACCCCTTCTTATTTTGGAAAAAAACCGTCCAAAAATGTAATTTATATCTACGGTGAAAGCCTTGAAAGAACGTATTTCAATGAATCCTGGTTTCCTCACCTGACGGGCGAACTTTCATCTATAAAAGACAAATCATACGATTTTAGCAACACAATTCAATTGCCAGGAACTGACTACACTATAGCTGGAATAGTAGCATCACAGTGTGGCATACCCTTATTTGCTCCATTCTCTGGCAATTCATCAGACTCTCTATCCTCTTTCTTCCCGGGGACAACATGCCTTGGGGATATACTAAAAAAATCAGGTTATGATCTTTACTTTTATCAAGGGGCAGACCTTGACTTTGGAGGAAAAAGATTATTTTTCCATAACCATGGGTTTGACCATGTATTTGGACGCCAAGAATTAGCCGGAGATGTAGCTGACCGTTCTTATGTAAACGATTGGGGATGGTATGATGATACAGTTCTAGATATTGCATTTAAAAAATATCAAGAACTCTCAAAAAGTAAAAAACCGTTTGGTCTTTTCTTGCTGACTGTTGACACTCACCATCCTGACGGGTTTGTTAATAAAACATGTAGTAAACAAGGATATTTGTTTAATGCACAATCCAATTCGTCTATGTCGGCTGTTTTCTGCTCACAAGAACAAATTGCTAATTTCGTTAAAAAAGTAAGATCTTCACCTGAGTTTAAAAACACTATTATTGTTGTTTCATCTGACCACCTAGCCATGAATAACACCGCATACGATGCGTTAATTTCTCACCCACGTAGAAACTTATTCATGCTTATCGATAGCGATGATAGTCTCAGAAAAGTTGATTTAAGCAAACAAAGAAGTAGCATCGATAATGGCGCGACGGTATTAGATGCAATAGGCGGTGAATCACGCATAGGATTGGGAAGAAGCTCGTTTAAAAGCGAAACTCTTTATGACAAATTCCCGGATATGGCTGAAAAGGTGAACTCATGGAAAAACGCTGTTATTGCCTTATGGGGATTTCCTAAATCAATAAAAAATTTCGAAGTAACTGTATCTTCTATGCAAATTGAACTTCCTGAAACGTCATATAAGTTGCCGGTTCTCTTCAAAATAAAAAAAGACTTAGTTGAACCATATTTCGACAAGGATGTAAGCATCTCATTGGCCACGCAGCTATCAGAATTTGAAAAGGGTACCCAGTTTTTATGGGTGGATGACTGCTTCAAGATTACCCATGTATTCTCTAACAAAATTGAGCCGGGGCTGTGCGTTGCTTATGGAAAAAACGATGGTGGAATAACCTTGAGTAAGGTCGAAGGCGACACTGAAAAATTCACCTATGATTTATCAAAGGCTACAAATTCTGACGTTAACTTCAAAGATCGCATTGCCCAACTTAAGACTCCCCTTCACGAGTTACGATATCCTGGAAACAAAATTGACTTTAGTTACCCAGGAATGCCGGAGTACGTAAAAGATATCTCAGGCTTGTCTCATCGGGAGGATTGGGGAAGATGGAGTGACGCTTTACAGGGAGCATCAGTAATTATTGAAACTAAAAATCCACTTCCTGAGGATGTTAGGATCGAGTTAGAGGCTGGTGCATACAAAGACGGCGATGGGGGGTTAGTTGATATCAAAATTGGAAATGAAACGAAACGGGTCGACTTCAAGACTATTGGAAACATCCAGAGTCTTTCATTTGCTAACAGACAGCGATCAGACAAAATTGTGATTACGCCTTTACATCCTTCATCTCCGCTTTCCAATGGAGAAAGTGGAGATGCCAGAGTATTGGGTATAGGATTAAGAAACTTAATTGTAAGTAATATAAAATAGGGTAATGTATGTTAGAAGCTTTACTTGTTGTTATATTATGTGGAATTGGCTTGGCTGCATCATTAGCAATGATGTTTGATTAAAATAAGGCCCGCAAGTCGGGCCTTATTATTTTATATATAAAAATTAATTTAATGGCTTTTCAGGCCATTCAATATCTGACACCGTGGATGTTTCTACTCTAATCAAAAGCATCCTATACTTTTTCCACGCCTTTAATTGTGCTTCTTCATTTTGGTTAGCCTCACCTGAATCAACTGCATCTTGAAGCGGAGCAATGGCATTGGTTGCTGACTGCATCAGGTTAAATTTAGCCTCATTGGCGGCATCAATTTGCTGTTGATGAGTTAATGCAGTAGGTTCTTGAAGTTCTGGTTTACCATTCGCATCAGATCCGATCACCTTACCGCTTGACTGGCCATTTAGCAGGCGTTTCCACTCATCATCACTGATTTCAATTGCGTTAGAAGGGATTCCGTCGCAGTGAATTTCTTTATCGTATAACCCACCTGATGCTTTTGAATAATATTTAGATATTTCAATAACCTATAGCAAAGTATCTAACGGTGATTGTGCCGGTGGAATCTGGTGATACAACTGTAAGTTTTGCCGTGGCGAGGTCTGTAAAGTATGTGGCGTTTGAATATAATATCACTAATGATGTTGTCACCCCGGAAGACTTGTCAGCTAGAGTTTCGAAAACTTGCAACTTGGCTGTAGGGAACGTAAGGGGAAGTATTCCGGTGCATACCGTTGAGTTTCCTGCGGCCGTCCCTGTGGCTGTCCCCCACTGAATGATTAAACCGTTAGGCAGTTTTTGGTATCCGTTTGAAAATAGTAATCCTGCGAAAAATGAGTTATCAGGAATCTGATTGTTTCCAACCCCAACGGTACGAAATGCTGCAGTGCCTTAATCACTAGTTACATTAGCGCCATCACGCAAAACGTACGCTAGCGTGCCTGCATGAACAGCCACGCCGGTGCCGCTAGCTGTTTTTACCGTGACACTGAACGCGCCAGAACAATTATTTATGATTGCCCAATTTTTGCGCCAAGCTGGAACAATAAGGTTTATGTTAGCGGTTAGCGCTCCGGATAGAGTTATTCTTTCACGACCTGCCTGCAAAGTTGTTAGCGTAATACTCGATCCTGATAATCCAGTGATTGCAGTTGCCCCATAAAATCTAGAAGGAACCCAGCCAGTCAAAGCTGACGTGGTGTTTTCAGGGTTGACGCTGTTACCATCCGTTGTGTTAAGCCAGAAACCATCAAGTCTCGAGTTGGGTATTCTTGCGCCTTTTGAATAGCCAGATACTGCAGTGTTGAAGGTAGGGTTGAATGGATAACCTGCGCCAGCCTGCGACCAGCGAACCGCAGCAGTAATATCATTAAGCACGCCATTAAAGTCAGTACCGAACGGAGGTACACCACCTGCTGCTCATGTGGTGCGCGTCAACGGTAGGAAACCATTGCTATAAGAGGCGCGGTCAGCCGCAATACCCACCTGAGAGTCGTTTGGAATGTCCTGCTTTGAACCCGCATCTGCGAACGGGGTTGGAAGTAATTTAGGCTGTGAGCTGGTTTGCATTTTGAATTCCTGAATCGGGGAAGAACATTCCGCTTTCGAATGGCTGCATATCAGCCTCGGCGAAGCCAAATGTGTTATTGAAATCGCGTGACATAATGCTGACGCTCACCCCGGCAGGCTTGGCGATCGCATTGGAGTTGAGCAAAATCGCCCATTCAACCGGCGACAGGTTGAAGCTGAATACTTAGCTCATCGACATCACGCCGGTGATCGCCACAAACGCATCCCCTTCACCTTCAAAGAGATAATTAAGGGCGTTATTCAGTGAAGGTATCGAGCAGTCAGTAATGTTTGCCATCGCCTTTACAAGGATGAGCTTCCTGTAACCATCATTTGCCAGCCTGACCGTTGTTGTCAGTTGCAGGCCTTCATAGAACGATGCCTCATCGAACGGTTTTGGTGAGTCATCGGCAGCGCTGATGAAAGCTTCGTCGAAACCGAAATTAGTGGTTTGCTGCGGCACATTAAGCAGCCTGGAAACGCCGACTATCTTGCGCCACACATCCACGCCGTAATCTTCCGCCGTTGAGATATCCCAGATGGTCGTGAGGAATTCTTCGGTGAATTCCGTCATATCCATTGTGGTATTAAATTATTCAATCAGGCTTCGGAGGTTAGGGCTGGCGGTGTATTGTGTGAGGATTGTGTCTCTCACATTCTTCATAAGAGGGTTACGCTTATATCATTGGCATCAAGGGAAGGTATCTGGTCAACGCCGTATTCAACGGATGGGCTGTAATTCGTGCCGTTGATGCTGATGGTCATTGACAGGACGTTTAACGGTGCGGGGTGATTTCGATTTCGTAAGCACTGAGGACGGCAGCATTCACACTGTGACGACATACGGTGAGGCCATGGATAGCGGAGATAAGGCGACTAATAAGGCCATGTCGATCGCTTACAAGTACGCAGCGTTTCAGGCGTTCTGTATTCCAACGGAAGAAACCGCAGTTGATCCTGATGCTGAAGTTCATCAAGTGGCGCCACAACAGAAAGCCAAGCCAGCACCGGATGCCGCGCTGGCTAGGCTCACTGAAGCTGCGATGAAGAAGGCAACCCTGGAAGAGTTGAAACAAGCGTTCGCTAAAGCATGGCAGATGCTTGATGGCCCCCCGGAGCAAGCAAAGGCGAAAGAAGTTTACGAAATCAGGGAATCCGAACTGGAAGGAGCAGCAGCATAATGCCAATCAATGCGATCACAATTTCCGGTAACGTCGGCAAGGATGCCGTGTTGCGCGTCACCCCGAACGGCAAGCACATTGCCACCTTCTCTCTTCCGGCTAAATCTGGATTTGGCGACAAAGAAAAAACCTCTTGGCTGCAGTGCAAAATGTTCGGTGCGATGGCCGAGAAATTAACGCAGGGCATCACCAAGGGCGCAAAGGTTACGGTAAGCGGTGAGTTTGTTCTTGAGGAATGGGATCGCGATGATGGCAGCAAGGCATCCATCCCTACCATTCTGGTTCGTGACATCGACCTGCCACCGAAACAATCGGGAAACGGAGCGCCACCGAATCAGCCGCAAGCTCGTGGGCAATCTACCGCACCTGCGTACGACGATTCGATCCCTTTCTGATTTAACCCACTAATAAGGCCTCCATCATGAACCATTCACCGGTAAAACCGGCGCATTTGTCACGCTTAGACGCAGCTGACGAAGAGATAAAGCGTCGTAAGCAGGAAGTGCTGGATGGCGTAATGGCGGCCTTACAGGCGCAGGCTGTCGGTGCTGACCAACCCTCGCCTTTTAACGCCCGAACGAAAGGAATCGTTCTACATCAAAGAGATTGAGCGGCGCGAGCATTACGAGATGTCGAAGCGCCCACCTCTGCCACAAATAATCGTGACGAAGAAAGTCGACGATTACGAATGGCGCGACTTTACCAACACCATTCGCGGACGCTTTGGCGTAGTAAGACAAGAGTAGCGGCACAGCGCCGCGGCAGATTAATCGACGCTGGCCTGTACCCGGTTGGCGAATGAGGGGTAAGAATGATGAGTGAAGATATTGAGATTTCTCAGGAACGCCTAAACTTCGAGAAGTGGTATCTGAAGCATTGGCAATCATCCGGGATGTGGGCAAGAGACACCACAACAGAAGACGTAATCGCTCAGCGTGATGGCGATGGATACCTGCGAGCTTATATGAATGGATGCTGGATTGGCTGGCAAGCACGCGCAGGTCAAGCAGAGAGAGTTGAGTGATGGGAGCCAAGAGAATTTGAGTAGCGTAATTCGATTTAATCACCGCGATATCCGTTTTCATTACTGCCATATCGGTTTTGATATCGTCAATATCCGCTTCCAGCTTTGACACGCGCTTTTCCATAATTACAGCCTCTTGTAACTTGTCATTGTAATCAATGTGATAGCTTAATTTTCCTGCAAAGCATCCTACTCCAAAATCCATGGAAAAAATGCCTCACTGAGTTTGAGAATGCCTAATTGAGAGATGTGTTCAGAAAAAAAAAGGGGTTCTTGCAGCCGATTACAACGTTTTAAAAGTGAGATCGTAATCAGACTTGATCTTGGCGCCATGCCGATGGCGTCACGCCATGCAGCTGACGGAAGCGGTTACTGAAGTGACTCGAGGAGTGAAAACCGCAGCGCAGTGCGATTTCTGTTAGCGGTAAACGGCTGAATTTCAGCAACTGCAGCGCCGCATCCATGCGGCGGCGCATCACATATTGATGCGGGGCCTCGCCAACGCTGCTGCGGAACATGCGGGCAAAATGGTATTCGCTCAGCGCCGCTTCGGCTGCCAGTTGCGCCAGCGTTAATGGCTGATCGAGCTGCGCATCAATATACGCCATGACTCGCCGCAACACGGCGGGCGCCAGTCCGCCACGCACCTGCGGCGCTTGCCATTGCACATCGCTGTAGCGTTGCAGCAGATGCGTCATCAGCAACGTTGATGCGCTGCTGAGCATCAATTGGTTCGCTGGCTGTTGCCAGTCGGTGCTCAGCAAGAAGTGGCGATAAAGTTGGGTGATGCGATCGTCCGCCGCGAAGATCTTTTCATGCAGATTGAGCTGCGACGGACTGCGATCCCAAATCTGCTCGCCCAAATGCCGCAGATGTTCGTCGGTGCAATAGAGATGCACAAACGACAAATCGGCGCGAATATCCCACACCGATTCTACCCCGCTGGGCATCAGGCAAAAGCGATCCGGGCCGCCGCCGTTGCGCCAGCCGTTTTGGGTTTTATGCCAGGTTTCATAGCCGTCGGCGGTATACAGGCTCAGCGTATGATGATCGCTAAGATTGGTGACGCGATCGCCGCTGTTAAACCAGGCCGCCAGCTTAATGCCGCTCGACAACTGCACACTGTCGCGCAGCTGCGCTTTGTGGCGCTGCAGCATGTTGAAGGTCTGGTAATCGGCCATGGTTCATATCACTCGAAGTTCATTAGCGCCCAGTGTACGGATCTCCGCAGACAGAAAACAGGCCACAGCCGGACACAGAAGTAAAAAGCGCAAGATTTTGCAATTGCCGCGCAAAAACGTGCAAGCCGCAGGTTGCTTTTCACGCCACACTGCGGGCCAGATTATGTCGGAGAGTGCGTTATGAATGTGATGTTATACCTTGCCGTGGTGATGATTTGGGGAACCACCTGGATTGCCATTTTCCTACAGCAGGAAGCGGCCGATACGCCCGTTTTGGTGGCGGTATTTTGGCGTTTCTTACTGGCATCGCTGGTGATGCTGGTGATCCTCAAACTGCTGCGTCGGCTGCGAACGCTGGATAAGCGCGATCATCTGCTTTGTCTGCTGCAGGGCTGCTGCGTATTTGGCTTCAACTTTGTCTGCTTCTATCATGCTGCCGCGTGGATCAGCAGCGGACTCGAGTCGGTGATATTCTCGATGGCTGTACTGTATAACGCGCTTAATAGCTGGATCTTCTTCCGTCAGCGCCCATCGTTTCGCCTGTTGCCAGCGGCGGTGCTTGGCCTGGGCGGTATTGTCGCACTGTTCTGGAATGATATTCAGGCGGCGCATCCGGCTCCACAGTTGCTGTGGGGCGTGGGCCTCAGCGCGCTTGGCACGCTGGGCTTCTCCTTCGGCAATATGATTTCGCTGCGCCATCAACGCCGTCAGCGTGATGTGTTAACCACCAATAGCTACGCGATGCTGTATGGCGCTTTGGTGATGGCCGCACTGGCATTAATTAACAGCGATTCGCTGGCGCCAGCGCTGAATATGCAGTGGTTAGGCGCGATGAGCTACCTGGCGATATTTGGTTCGGTTGTGGGATTTGGGGCCTACTTCACGCTGGTGGGCCGTATTGGTGCCAGTCAGGCCGCTTACAGTACTTTGCTGTTCCCGCTGGTGGCGCTAACGCTCTCCACGCTTTATGAAGGTTATCACTGGCACAGTAATGCGATTGTCGGATTGGTGATGATTCTGGCGGGGAACATGGTGATGTTTGTACGCTGGCCGACGATGGGCCGATTACGGACCGCATAAATAACGAGAGCGGGCATTGCGCCCGCTCTTTTGTTCCTCTAGCGCCAGCCCTGAACGCCGATATTGAGCTGGTGAGGTTTAGTTATGGCTTTTCTGGCAATCCAGTAAAGCAGGACGCGTTCATCATCTTTGTCGCGGTCGGCCATTGCCAGTAATTTCAGCGACAACGTGGATTTATTCACTGGTTGATGCTCATCGCTTAACTCGATCACCGCCTGACCGATAATGCAGCAAACCTCATCCTCATTTGACGCGGATTCATATGTTCGGTCTTTCATATTTCCTCCTTTTGAATGAATTCTAAGCCTGGCAAACATCCACAACTTTGCAGGCGATACGGCGCGATCGATACAAACACTTACAGATGGTTACCCGTAGCAACCGCTACGGCTTAAATGACATCACTTACTGTCATCACAATGCCATTCATACCCGCTTTACTGCATTTCGTTCCACCATCCGGTTCATTCACGCCTCTGCATCCCCCGCACGCGCGAGAGCAATTTATTATCTCCACAGATTCCGCTTTCTCGAGTGAGAGATAAAAATGACAACAGCAACCCCCGCGAATGACCAACGTACCCGCATGCTCACCCTTATCGGCACTATTATCACCCAGTTCGCTTTGGGCTCGGTTTATACCTGGAGCCTGTTTAACGGCCCGCTGGCAAATAAGCTGAATGCGCCGATCAGTGAAGTGGCTTTCTCGTTCGGTTTACTCAGTCTTGGCCTGGCGATTGCGTCATCGCTTGCCGGGAAATTGCAGGAGCGCTTTGGCGTGCGCAACGTCACCATCGGTGCGGGCATGCTGATGGCGGTAGGTTTCTGGCTGACCGCGCATGCCGATAATCTGATGATGCTCTACCTCAGCGCAGGGATTCTGGTGGGATTGGCCGATGGCGCCGGTTATCTGATGACGCTCTCTAACTGCGTGAAGTGGTTCCCGGAGCGCAAAGGGCTCATTTCCGCCTGCTCGATTGGTGCGTACGGTTTGGGTAGCCTCGGCTTTAAATTCATCTGCGGCGCACTGCTGAGCGCACAAGGTCTGGAGAATACCTTCATGATCTGGGGCGTGCTGGCGATGAGCATGATCATTGTCGGCGCGTTGCTGATGCGTGACGCACCGATGCAGAAGAACAGAGGTAATACGCAGCTGGAAGCCAAAGATTACACGTTGGCGCAATCGGTGCGTTTACCGCAGTACTGGATGCTGGCGCTGATGTTCCTCACTGCCTGCATGAGCGGCCTGTACGTGATTGGCGTGGCGAAAGATATCGGTGAAGGCATGGTGCATCTGAGCGCGCAAACCGCCGCCAATGCGGTCACGGTGATTGCAATTGCCAACCTCAGCGGCCGTCTGATTCTTGGCGTGCTCTCGGATAAAATGGCGCGCATCCGCGTGATTACGCTGGCGCAAATCGTCTCGCTGCTGGGCATGAGCATTTTGCTATTCACCCATATGAGTGAACCGACCTTCTTCCTCTCCTTAGCCTGCGTGGCCTTCAGCTTCGGCGGCACCATTACCGTGTTCCCATCGCTGGTCAGCGATTTCTTTGGCCTGAACAACCTGACCAAAAACTATGGTCTGATTTACCTGGGCTTCGGTATCGGCAGCGTGCTGGGTTCGCTGGTTGCTTCCGCCTTTGGCGGCTTCACCGTCACCTTCAGCCTGATTATGACCTTGCTGGTGATTTCGCTGATGTTGTCGCTGAGCATCCGTCTGCCAAATCGCCAAAACGTGGCAGAACCTTTACTGCATAATTAAGTTCGCTGGGATGCCGCATTAATACGCGGCATCCCATTTCTCCACAATTGATCCACAATAAAACGTTAATTGAGAACCACTATTATTAAGTCTTGCCTTTCGGAGTAATCTCGTTATTATTACCAGGCATTCAGCTTATTCCGATTGGTTTATTTTACCCCGCGACTTTTTTAGCATTTAATTGACACACTCCGTAATACATTCCGTAATAACTCTACATTTCCTGCATCTTCACTCCACTATTCCCCTGTAATCTGGCGTCATTGGAACAGAGGAGGACTCTCCATGAAGAAAGTGATTAAGCTTGCATCGGTTGTAGCCATTATGACGATGTTGAGTGGCTGTATTATCGATCATCATCGTGGAGGCGGCGGCCCAGGCTGGGGCCATCATGGTGGTGGCGGCGGCTGGCATCATGGGCACGGCGGTTATGGACACCGCAGATAGTTGGGCAAAGCACACACAGCAAATAATAAGAAAATAAAAAGGGCGGGAAATTATCCCGCCCTTTTTTTTTAGCTTTTTACCGCGTAATTACATTGATACCAGGCTTTCTTTAGTCCGGGCAAATGGCTATTTTGCGACGGCAGTGATTCCACCTTATCAAATCCACGCTGGCTGCAATAATTCGCAAGGTCGATCTCCATTGCGTCTTTATTCAGCGTGTGCGGATCGTAACGATACTGCACGGTATTTGAGCTGGTATCTTCATCAACACGCTCAAATCCTCCTGGTTTGCTGACGCTACAACCCGCCAACATAAAAAGCGCCAATGCGCTAATAAGCATTTTTTTCATTAGGGTTTCCTCTTGAGCGTTGCAGTCTAAAAGGCAACGCCGCGCTTATCTATAGGAATAAAGCGCGAAATGTCCGGGATTAGTGAAGCTTTCGCCAATCAAATCGATAAAACCAAACGATTTCACTTATCAAGGTAAGGGTGCGATTATCTGTTCAGACAAAACGAAGTCTGCACCACACCAGGTGAATTAATAATAAACATACTGATAATGACCTTCATGCCCGCGCTGAGCGGGCTTTTTTTTGCCTGCTAACCGGTAAGGCTGACCATCTTACGTAAAAGATTGGCCGCTTGTTTGTCAGGCAATGCGAGAATGCCGCTATAGAGATCAATCGACATCGCGCACATTGCGCCGCGATCAACCGCGGTATCCGCCGGCATATTCAGCTGTTGCAGCCGATCGCCCCACTTGCCATACAGTTTTTCCACCACGCTTTGTAAATCGCGCTGCGCCGCAGCCTGATCCAGCGGCTGTTCATTGCCGGTACTTTGCTGCAGCAGCGTTTCGAGTGCTTGCGCATCGCGCTGATTCAGTTCCGGTGACAACACCTGTTGCAAATTGACGCCGCCATTCACCTGCGGATAGAGGAAACGGAAGCAGCGCTGCGGTTCCTGCTGCTGCAACGCCCGCATCTCCTCGACCGAGACGCGGATGTAATCAATGATCGCCGCATCGCTGGCGCGCGTCAGACGCTGATTAACCAGATCCATCAACCAGCCGCGCATATCCCCCAGCGCCTGATTGGCGGGAACACCTTCCAGCCGTTTATGCAGCAGCTCGCGATTAAGCAACTGCCACAATGCGGGTTCCTGAATTTTTAGCAGGCGATAACCGGGCGCAAGGCTGAGTTGGGTTGCGACCTCTTCCATCAGCGCCTGCCGCTCCTGACGTGGATGAAGCCAGCTGAACCACAGTAAATTCGCCAGTATTAGCGGCAAGATAAATAACAGCACGCCTTGCCACTGTCGCAGCGAGGTGGTGCGCACCAGCAGAATAATAATGATCGCCAGCAGCGCGAACGCCGCTAGCGTAATCGGAAAAAGCGAGAGCATCGAGCGGGGTTAATCCTTACGCACATCAATTAAAACGGGGCAATTGGCGCGTTCAATCACCGCAGCGCTGACCGAACCTTTCAGCAGACGATTAAACGGCGACAGATGACGGCGTCCCATGATGATCATGCTGGCATGCAAAAGTGTGGATTGCGCCACAATGGTTTCCGCTGCTTCCCCCGCCAGAATCAAACCCTTTGCCGCCACGCCCGCGCGTAAAAGCGGCGCCAGCGCGTGACGCACCACCATTTCGGCGGTGTTCTGCTCATCTTTCGCCGCCACAAAATCATCCGGATCTTCACCGGCATCAATCTCAATCGGTTGATTGCAGGAGGAGTATGCGGGATCAACGCAGCACAGCACCGTGACCTGTGCCTGATGCGCCAGCGCTTGTTCAATGGTCAACGCAATCACTTTTTCCGCCACCGGAGAGTTATCGATGGCCATCAGCAAGGTTTTCATCAGTTGGTTATCCTTCCACAGCGGTCATTTTGCCAATTTCACGAATCAAGGCGTCTTTGCACTTGATGATTTGCTCACGATAATGCGCTTCCTGCTTATGAAAACGCGCGGTCGGCACCAGTAATGAGATGGAGAAGCGGCCAAACAGCGTATCAATGGCGACCGCCATGGTCGAAATGCCCTCCAGCGTCTCACCGCGATCGATCGCCAATCCGCTGGCGCGTACCTCGGCAATCAGCTCCAGCAATTGCGGCAGCGTTTTCACCGTCATCTCGGTTAACCCTTTATAGGCTTCGCCCACCATCACGCGCACATCTTCATCGCTCTCCAGCGCCAGCAACGCGCGGCCGCCCGATGTGCTGTAAAGCGGCAAATTCAGCCCAATGCGCGGCACCACGCGCAGTTCGCGCGAGGCCACCACATAATGCACGATAGCCAGCTGCGTGCCGCTGGCCCGCGCCAGCGATACCGTTTCGTTAATCTCTGCAGAGAGTTGTTCGAGGAATGGACGCACGATTTCCACCACGTCGCTGTGCACGCTGGAGATCAGCTTGAGCAGCGCCGGACCAAGACGTAACCCGCCGGCACCGCTGCTGCGCACCAGCTGTGCGCTGTCCAGCGCACCAATAATGCGCTGCACCGTCGAGCGCGGCAGATCAACCACCTGCGCAATTTCACCCAAACTCATGCCGCCGGGATGCTCACCCAGCGCGTTCAGAATTTTTGCCGCACGCGCGATGACCTGAATGCCACCCGCTTTTTCATCCTCACGGCTTGAGGGAAGTTCAACCATGATGCGTTCCTTTTTGGCCTGCCCTACTTTAACGCGAATGATCGCACTTTTACACCCTGTATCACATTGCAATACAGCATATCGATATGTAAGATGCCATCTGTATCACATCGCAATACACTGCATCAACACTATAACGAGAAGCCTGCTATGAACGCCCAGCCCATTGCGGCTCCGGCCCCCCATCCGTTTACTCTGCGCCTGGCGCTGGGATTGGTTGGCGTGCTGATTGCCGCGCTCACATCGGGATTAAACGATCGCGTCACTGATATCGCGTTAGCCGATATCCGCGCTGCCATCGGCATCAGTTACGATCAAGGCAGCTGGATCATCTCCGCGTATCAGGCCGCTGAAGTGGCGGCAATGATGATTGCGCCCTGGTTCGCCGTCACCTTTTCGCTGCGCCGCTTTGCGCTCACCGTCTCCGCTGGTTTTATGCTGAGCGGTCTGCTGCTGCCGCTGATGCCTAACGCCACGCTGTTTATCGCCTTGCGCGTGGTGCAGGGGTTATTTGGCGGCGCGCTGCCGCCAATGCTGATGACCGTTGCGCTGCGCTTTCTTCCGCCGCCGATCAAATTATACGGTTTAGCCGGATATGCGCTGACCGCCACTTTCGGTCCGAATATGGCCGCTTCGCTGGCGGCGTTCTGGACCGATGACGTCAGCTGGCTGTTTGTCTTCTGGCAAGTGGTGCCCGCCATGCTGATTGCCATGCTGCTGATTAGCTGGGGTTTGCCGCAGGATCCGCTGCGCCTTGAGCGTTTTAAACAGATCGATCTGTTTGGCATGCTAACCGGCTGTTCGGGTATGGCGCTGCTGATCCTGGCGCTGACGCAGGGCGAACGACTCGACTGGCTCGAATCGCCGTTATTCTGCGGCTTATTATTCAGCGCGCTGGCGTTGCTGACTGTGTTCTTTATTAATGAATGGTTTCATCCGCTGCCGCTGTTCAAATTGCAAATGCTGGGGCGGCGCAATCTCGCGCACGGCTTGCTGGTGCTGGCGGGCGTGCTGATTCTGTCGCTGTCAGGTTCGGCGTTGCCGTCGGCCTATCTGGCGCAGGTGCAAGGCTTCCGCACGCTGCAGTTCGCCCCGCTGGCGTTGACCATCGGATTGCCGCAGTTGCTGATCGCGCCTTTTGTTGCGGCGCTACTGAATATTCGCTGGGTGGATTGCCGCTGGATGTTGACAGCGGGCGTAGCGCTGTTGGTGACGTCCTGCCTGATGGGCATGCACATCACCACCGATTGGGCGCGGCAGAATTTCTGGCTGATTCAGATTTTGCAGGCGTTCGGCCAGCCCATGGTGATTTTGCCGGTGCTGATGAGTGCCACCAGCGTGGTTGCACCACCAGAAGGCCCCTTTGCCTCGGCGATGTTCAACACGGTGCGCGGTTTCTCCAGCATCGCCGCCAGCACGCTGGTGGAATGGTTTATCAGCCACCGTGAAAAATTCCACTCCAACGTGCTGGTCGATAGCGCCGCCAGCCGTTCATGGCTGATGACGGCGCCGAACAGCGCACAATCCAGCAGCAGCGTGCCGTTGCTGCCGGACGGCAGCGCCAGCAGCGCGGAAAACCTCAGCGGCTTCGCCACCTTGCTGAAACAGCAGGCGATGGTGCTGAGCCTGAGTGATTGCTACCAGATGCTGATTGCCTTCGCCGCCCTGCTTTTACTGTTAACCGCCTGTTTGCCAAAACGCGTGTGGCCACCACAAACACTGATTCAACCTGTTACGACGACGTCGAGATAATTGATATGCAAGCTTTTGCTTTGAAGAGAACGGTGCTGTTGAGCGCCTTATTACTGGTGTTATTAGCGATGGCTTTTTTTGTCTGGTCATCAATGACCGGCAACGATCACCGCACCACCGATGCCTATGTGAATGCCGATTATACGCTGGTTGCGCCGAAAGTTTCCGGCTACATCGCCAGCGTCAACGTGCAAGACAACCAGCGCGTAAAGGCCGGCGAACTGCTGGCGACACTCGACGATCGCGATTACCGCGTGGCGTTAGAGACCGCGCAGGCCAATTTGCAGGTCAGCGAGGCGAAGCGTTTGAGTAGCCAGGCGCAGCTGGAACAGCAGCAATCCACTATCGACCAGGCGAAGGCCACGTTAGCGGCGAGCCAGGCTTCCGCGCAGTACGCCGGACAAAGCGCTGCGCGTTACAACCAGCTGTATAAAAGTGGCACCATCGCCGCAGACGATCAGCAAAAAGCCAACTCAACGCAGCGCTCCGCCTCGGCTACCGTCCGCCAGAGCGAAGCGGCGCTAGCTTCCGCCGTCAAGCAAGTTGGCGTGCTACAAGCTGCGGTGCGTCAGGCCGCTGCCGATGTCGCTGCCGCGCAGGCCAGCGTCGATCAGGCGCAGCTCAATCTTTCCTACACGCGGATTGTGGCGCCGGTGGATGGCATGGTCGGTCAGCGTTCGGTGCGCCTCGGCGCCTACGTTAGCGCAGGCACGCGTTTGCTGGCGGTGGTGCCGCTGCAGCAAACCTATATCACCGCTAATTATCTGGAAACCCAGCTGGCGGATGTGCAGCAAGGGCAGAAAGTGAGCGTGAAGGTGGATGCCTTGCCAGGCAAGGTATTTAGCGGCCGCGTCGACAGCATTGCTCCGGCGACGGGCGCGACCTTTTCCGCCATTTCGCCGGACAACGCCACCGGCAATTACACCAAAGTGGTACAGCGTTTACCGGTGAAAATTGTGCTTGATGAGAACCAGCCGGATCTGGCCAAACTGCGCGTGGGAATGTCGGCGATACCGGAGATTGAGACCCGCTGAAAATGTGAGCAATATCTCAGAAGCGGCCTATTTATTTTTGGGACAAATCCGCGTAAATTAGCCCTCGATCCTGTTTCGGGCTTGCCTGGAGCGACCTGAGAAGAAAGCGTGTAGCGATGATGAACTCCACCTTTCTCTTATTCTGTTCGGGTTACGCGGGTTTGGGATCGCCCGCCGGGTAGCCGCTCAGAGGAGTTGTTTTGTGAGATACGCTTTGATGGGAATTTCTTTCTTCCTGTTGCTTTGGGTCGGTACTTTTGTACTGATGCTGTAGAGCCGCCAGGCGGGGCGACGCTGAGTCGCCCCACTTAATGGTTATTCCTCTTCTTCTTCCAGCGCTTTCACCGTTCCCGGCAAAATGCCATCGGCACGGAACATCGATTTAATCCCCCGCACCGCCTGACGAATACGATCGCTGTTTTCAATCAGCGCGAAACGCACGTGGGTATCCCCGTAATCACCGAAACCGATGCCCGGCGAGACGCACACTTTGGCCTCCTGCATCAGTAATTTGGCAAACTCCAGTGAGCCAAGATGCGCGTAGTGATCGGGAATTTTCGCCCAGACGTACATCGACGCCTTCGGCAGATCGACCATCCAGCCCGCTTCATGCAGGCCTTTCACCAGCACATCACGACGGCGTTTGTACTGTTCAGCAATATCGCGCACGCACTGTTGATCGCCTTCCAGCGCCGCAATCGCCGCGACCTGCAATGGCGTGAAGGTGCCGTAATCGTGATAACTTTTGATGCGCGCCAGCGCGGAGACCAGCTCTTTGTTACCGACCATAAAGCCGATGCGCCAGCCCGCCATGTTGTAGCTTTTCGACAGGGTAAAGAATTCTACCGCCACATCACGCGCGCCTGGCACCTGCATAATCGACGGCGCTTTCCAGCCATCGTAGGTGATATCAGCGTAGGCGAGATCGTGGATGACCAGCACGTTGTACTGCTTCGCCAGCGCGATGACGCGCTCAAAGAAGTCGAGCTCAACGCATTGCGCTGTAGGGTTCGACGGGAAGCCGAGAATCATCATTTTCGGTTTGGGATAGCTTTCGCGAATCGCCCGCTCCAGCTCGTTGAAGAAATCAACGCCCGCTACCAACGGAACAGAACGCACCTGCGCGCCGGCAATGACCGCGCCGTAAATGTGAATTGGATAGCTGGGATTCGGCACCAGCACGGTGTCGCCGTGATCGAGCGTGGCCAGCATCAAGTGCGCCAAACCCTCTTTGGAGCCGATGGTGACTATTGCTTCCGATTCTGGATCGATCTCTACCTGATAACGGTCTGCGTACCAGCGCGAAATCGCGCGACGCAAACGGGGAATACCTTTCGAGGTTGAGTAACCGTGCGTGTCTTCGCGCTGCGCCACCTGGCAGAGTTTTTCGACGATGTGCGGCGGCGTGGGGCCATCCGGATTGCCCATCGAAAAATCGATGATGTCTTCGCCGCGCCGACGCGCAGCCATCTTCAATTCAGCGGTAATGTTAAAAACATACGGGGGAAGGCGTTCAATACGCGAGAAACGACGGGGTGTGCTGTTATCAGCCATGATGTCCTCTGGTTTACGTAAGCGCCCGGACCGTCCGAGCGACGTGGGTCACTGTGGTGACCGCACCAAGAACATAACGCGCTGATAACAAGATTGTCGAGAGCAGACGGAAATTTTTTTAATGTTGCGGATTCAGGCGGCCAAACACCCAATCGCTTACCCATTGGCCGTTTAGCAGATAATTATCCCGCAGCGTACCCTCAAGGACGAAACCATTCTTCTCCAGAATGCGGCGTGACGGCCAATTCCCCTCAATCACCATCGCTTTCAACTTATGAAATTCTGCCTGCAGCAAAAACTGGCACAGCGCGTCGAGCGCTTCACTGCCATAACCCATTCCGGTAAACGCCGCGCGCAGCATGTAACCCACTTCGGCCTGACGATAGGGATGCCACTCGGCGCTGCAGCCAAACAGGCCAATCGGCTCGCCGGTTTCCCGGATGCGCGCCACCAGACACAGCATATGAAAACTGCTCGCCTGCCATGGCGCCAGACGCTCAGTAAAGCGTTGACGAATATCGTTTTCATCCGGGATTTCACTGACCCACGTCATGGTCGCGCGGTCCTGATGTACCGTTTTGAAAATCCGCCAGTCTTCAGGTTGAAGCCGACTGAGGGACAAACGTGGCGTGAGTAATTGCATGGCTGAGCTCCCCTTTTTTATCCGGCAACATAGCAAACCGGCGTATTGACAACCAGCGATCGGCGCACGCTTTCGCTAATCCTCTTTTTGTTACTCAAGTTTTCCTCTTTTGGCGGATGTCGCTATTTATGGCGACCAGGCATGCTCAAAATTGATCCCGGCTACGAGAAAGGTCTGCAGATTGCCGTGGCGCTGGCGGATCGTGACCACATTTTTTATCATAGCCTCCCGTTTCTTGCCTGAGAGATGCCCTTGCCTTCCCACTTCGACATGCTGCTGGCGGTTTTTGACCGCGCGGCGCTGATGCTGATCTGTCTGTTCTTCCTCACGCGCACGCGGGTGTTTCGTCAGCTGTTGCAAAAAGATGAGCATTCGGTGCGAGAAAAACTGGTGGTAACGGCAATATTCTCGCTGTTTGCGCTGTTCAGCACCTGGTCAGGCATTAACGTCGACGGCTCGCTGCTCAATGTGCGCGTGATTGCGGTGATGTCCGGCGGCATTCTGTTTGGTCCGTGGGTAGGCATCGCCACCGGCGTGATTGCCGGTTTGCATCGCTATCTAATTGATATGGATGGCGTCACGGCGGTGCCTTGCCTGATCACCAGCATTATTGCCGGTATCGCTTCGGGCGTGATCAACCGCCGGGTGAATAAAGAGCAGCGCTGGCGCGCCGGTATTCTTGGCGGCATGTTGTGCGAAAGCCTGACCATGCTGCTGATTGTGCTGTGGGCCAAGCCGATGACGCTGGGACTGGCGATTGTGTCCGAGATTGCGCTGCCGATGATTCTGGGCGCCTCAAGCATCGGTTTAATCGTGCTGCTGGTGCAGAGCGTCGAAGGTGAAAAAGAGGCGATTGCGGCGCGTCAGGCCAAGCTGGCGCTGGAGATCGCTAACAAAACATTGCCGCTGTTTCGCCAGGTTGATAGCCAGTCGCTGCATAAAGTGTGCGATATCATCCGCACCGACATTCACGCCGATGCAGTCGCCATCACCAATAACAAACAGATTCTCGCTTACGTCGGCTACGGCGAGCAGAACTATCACAACGGCGATGATGCCATCAGCCCGACCACCGCGCAGGCAATCGCCAGCGGTAAAATCATTATTAAAAACAACGACGAGGCGCATCGTACCAAAGATATTCACTCGATGCTGGTTATTCCCCTTTGGGAAAAAGGGGAAGTCACCGGCACGCTAAAAATCTATTATCGCCGTGCGCATCGCATCACCGGTTCGCTGAAAGAGATGGCGATTGGGCTGTCGCAAATCATCTCCACCCAGCTGGAAGTCTCGCGGGCTGAACAGCTGCGCGAGATGGCGAACAAGGCAGAATTGCGCGCGCTGCAAAGCAAAATTAACCCGCATTTCCTGTTTAACGCCCTGAATGCTATTTCCTCTTCGATTCGCCTTAATCCGGACACCGCGCGCCAGTTGGTGATCAATCTGTCACGTTATCTGCGTTACAACCTCGAACTCAACGATGACGAGCTTATCGATATCAAGAAAGAGTTGTGGCAGGTGAAGGATTATATCGCGATTGAGCAGGCGCGTTTCGGCGATAAGCTGTCGATGATTTATGACGTGGATGAAGATCTGCACTTCACGCTGCCCAGCCTACTGATTCAGCCGCTGGTAGAGAACGCGATTGTGCACGGCATTCAGCCTTGCCGCGGCAAAGGCGTAGTGACGCTGAGCGTAAAGGATTTAGGCGATCGAGTGCGCGTTGCGGTGCGCGATACCGGCGATGGCATCAGCGATGATGTGATGAGCCGCGTGGCGCGAAACGAGATGCCCGGCAACAAAATTGGTCTGCTGAATGTGCATCATCGCGTTAAGCTGCTCTCCGGCCAGGGTTTGGTCATCACCCGCCATCATCCCGGCACGGAAATCGCCTTTACGCTTAGCAAGAATGGCCAGCGGCTGCCTGCCCCGCTGCGCCCCACCACGGAAACCGCCACGTGAAAGCCATCATCGTTGAAGACGAGTTTCTCGCCCAGCAAGAGTTAAGCTGGATGATTCAGCAACATAGCCAAATCAGCGTTGAGGCCTGCTTTGATGATGGGCTGGAAGTGCTGAAATATCTGCAGAACCATCGTGTGGATGTGATTTTCCTCGATATCAACATTCCTTCGCTTGATGGCATGCTGCTGGCGCAAAACATCAACCAGTTTGCTCATAAGCCATTGATTGTGTTTATCACCGCGTGGAAAGAGCATGCGGTTGAAGCGTTTGAGCTGGATGCGTTTGACTACATTCTCAAGCCGTATCATGAGTCGCGCATCATGACCATGCTGCGGAAACTGGAAGCCAGCGCGCAACAACAGTTGCAACCACAAAACGCGGCGGCCAGCTCGCCACAAACCGTCAATCTGGTGAAAGATGAACGCATTATCGTCACCGATATCAACGAGATCTATTACGTTGAGGCGCACGAGAAGTTGACGTTTGTGTATACGCGGCGCGAAGCCTATGTGATGTCTATGGTGATCAGTGAGTTTTGCAGCCGTTTACCGGAACAGCAGTTCTTCCGCTGCCATCGCTCTTACTGCGTCAACCTGAGCAAGATTCGTGAAATCGAGCCGTGGTTTAACAATACCTATTTGGTGAAGTTGCGTGATTTGGATGCGCAGGTGCCGGTGAGTCGCAGCAAGGTGAAAGCCTTTCGGCAGTTGATGAGATTATAAGGCGAACGGCGGATGCCGCTCGCCTGCGTGTTTACAGCTCGCGGCCCAACACCTGACGCAGGTGCGCACCGGCGCCGAGTAAGCCCGGCTGATCGTGAGTAATCATATATACCGGAATATCGACCAGGTAATCGCGGAAGCGACCTTTATCTTCAAATGCCGCGCGGAAACCGGAGGCTTTAAAGAAATCGAGGAAGCGCGGCACAATACCGCCCGCGATATAAACGCCGCCGAAGGTGCCCAGATTCAGCGCCAGGTTGCCGCCAAAACGGCCCATGATCACGCAGAACAACGACAGCGCGCGACGGCAATCGATGCAGGTATCTTTTAATGCGCGTTCGGTGACATCTTTAGGCTTGAGGTTTTCTGGCTCACGCTCATCTGACTTCACGATGGCGCGATACAGATTAACCAAACCGGCACCGGACAGCACGCGTTCCGCCGAAACGTGGCCAATCTCCGCGCGCAGCACTTCGAGAATTTCACCCTCTTCTTCGCTATTTGGCGCGAAGTCAACGTGACCGCCCTCGCCCGGCAAGCTGATCCAGCGCTTATCCACGTGCACTAAATGGCTGACGCCGAGGCCGGTACCCGCACCATAAATCGCGATAGGCTTGCCTTCAACCGGCGCTCTACCGCCAAACTGAATCACTTCCTGTTCGCTCAGCATCGGAATCGCCATCGAAACGGCGGTGAAATCATTGATGATTTCCAGGCTTTCCAGCGCCAGATGCTCTTTCATCACTTTGGTCGAGAACGCCCAATCGTGGTTGGTCATCTCCACCCAATCGCCGGTAATCGGACAGGCAATAGCGATACAGGCGTGCTTAATGTCCTGTTTTTGCTCGTCCAGATAGTGGCGAATCACCGCTTCGAGATTGTCGTAGTCTGATGTTGAGAAGGTTTGGGCTTGCGAGATAGCGCCGTTTTCTACCTCACACAATGCGAGACGGGCATTGGTACCGCCCACATCGCCGACCAGGGCGTATGTTGTCATTCTTCTGCTGCTCCGCTTGGGTCATAAACAATTGCAGGACACTATAAAAGCCTGCCAATAAAACAACAACGCCCACCTGCACGATGGGCGTAATCCATTCAAAGATGCTGCACAGCCTACCGATCACCTGCCCGACTTCCCAGCGGCAACTTTCCGAAATTTAGCCACTATTACGCTGATGCAGTGCGGCGGTGACTTTACGTAGCAGCGGCGGCAAGTCCTGTTTGTCCATCACCACTTCCACCAGCGACAGACGTCGATTCCGCATCAATTGTTCCATCACCGCGTCGAGTTGCACCGTTTCGCTGACGCGCCAGCTTTGCGCCGCACAGTGCTGGCTCAGCGCCTGCGGTAGCGCGGTCCAGTTCCATTGCGCGATATCATTGTAACGTTGCTCAGCACCGTGAATCGCGCGCTCAACGGTATAACCATCGTTATTAATCAAGAAGATAATCGGCTGCTGGCCGTCGCGTAGCATCGAACCTAACTCCTGAATCGTCAGCTGCGCAGAGCCATCGCCAATGATCAGGATGACCCGCCGATCTGGCTGCGCGGTTTGCGCACCAAAAGTGGCGGGTAAAGTATAGCCAATCGATCCCCACAGCGGTTGCACCAACAGTTGTGCATCCTGCGGTAAACGCAGCGCCGCCGCGCCAAAGGCCGCAGTGCCTTGATCGGCAAGGATAATATCACCGGGTTGCAGGAAGCGCTGCATGGCCTGCCAGAATGCCTGCTGACTGATTACCGCCGCAGCAATTTGCTCACCTTCCTCGCACTCAAGCGCATCTGCCAGCCGCCAGTGCGCGCAGTGACGCTGATAAATCGGCGTCAGCGCCGCCAGCGCCTGCTGCATGCTCAACGGCGCAAACACCTCGCCAGCGACCGTGGCCTGAAACGGCTGCAGATCGATCACGCGCTCGGCGGGCAGATTTTGTGTGAAGCCGGTGGTTAAGGTGTCGGTAAACCGCACGCCGACGCACAGCGTAACGTCGGTATCTTCGATGGCCTGACGCACCGCATCGCTGCTGCCTTGCGCGGCGTACGTACCGACGAAGCCCGGCTGCTGCTCGTTCAGCACGCCCTTGCCCATCAACAAGGTGGCGGCAGGAATCGCACGCAGCTGGCGCAACGCCTCAAGCTGCGGCTGCAACTGCCAGCGTGAGGCCAGGAAATCGGCCAACAGCGCCACGCGTTGCGCCGGTGCCAGCAAGCGTTCTGCCGCATCGGCAAAGGCCACGGCAACCTGCTGATGGTTATCTGCGGCTGTATTTTTTTCCTCTGGTAGCGAAATCTCAGCCGCCGCCACATCCACCGCCAGCAATAAATAGCCGGGGCGATGTTGCGTTAGCGCCTCGCTGATAACGCGATCAATCTCAGCCACTGCGTTTTCCGCCGTCAGCACCGCCGATGCCACACTTACTTCCTGCGCCATACGCAGGAAGTGACCAAAATCGCCGTCGCCCAGCGAATGGTGCACACAATCGCCCTGCTGTTGCGCCTGACTGGCGGGCGCGCCAACGATATGAATCACCGGCACATATTCGGCATAGCTGCCGGCGATGCCGTTGATAGCGCTGAGCTCGCCGACGCCAAAGGTGGTCAGCAGTGCCGCCGCACCGTTGCAGCGCCCGTAACCATCCGCCGCATACGCCGCATTCAGTTCATTGGCACAGCCAACCCAGGCAATATCGGGATGCGCAATCACGCTGTCGAGAAATTGCAGGTTGTAATCGCCGGGCACGCCGAACAGATGACGGATGCCAGCTTGCTGTAATCGGTGCAGTAAATAATCGCCAACGTTCGGGTTTTTCATCGACAGCTCCTCGTTAAGGGGATAATCAGGAGTATTAGCGATGTGGCTGAATTGGCGAGATATTCATCATCGTGGCGTGGTGATTTGTGGCAAGCATTCGTTACGACGACAGATAATTCTGTAAGTTGCGATCTTCGGCGCGTTTCGCCTTAGTGTAAACGCATACACTGATATGCTGATGTCACTTTCTCCCCTATGAGACAGGAACGCTGCATGAGTGCTTTTCCCCATCCCGAACGTTATCAACAGATGCAATACCGCCGCAGTGGCCGTAGCGGCCTGAAGTTACCAGCGATTTCACTGGGTTTGTGGCATAACTTTGGCGACAGTACCCGCGTCGATAACAGCCGTGAACTGCTGCGCCATGCCTTTGATCGCGGCATTACCCATTTCGATCTCGCCAATAATTACGGCCCGCCGCCGGGATCGGCGGAATCCAACTTTGGTCGCATTCTGCGCGAGGATTTTCAGGGGCTGCGTGACGAGCTGGTGATTTCAACTAAAGCCGGTTACACCATGTGGGACGGCCCATACGGCGATTGGGGTTCGCGCAAGTATCTGATTTCCAGTCTCGATCAAAGCCTGAAGCGCATGGGATTGGAGTACGTTGATATCTTCTATCATCACCGCCCCGATCCCGAAACGCCGCTGGAAGAGACCATGCGTGCGCTGGATCAGGTGGTGCGTCAGGGCAAAGCGCTGTATGCCGCCATCTCCAACTATCCGGCAGACAAAGCCGCCGAAGCGATTGCGATTCTGCGCGATCTCGGCACGCCTTGCCTGATCCACCAGCCGCGTTATTCGATGTTTGAACGTACGCCTGAGCAGGGTTTACTGGATGTGCTGGGCGACAACGGCGTTGGTTGCATCGCCTTCTCGCCGCTGGCGGGAGGCGTGTTAACCGACCGCTATTTGCAGGGTATTCCACAAGACTCGCGCATCGCCAGCGGCAGTAAGTTCCTGAATGAAAACCAGCTGACGCAAGAGAAGATGGAAAAAGTGCGTCAGCTGCAGGCGATTGCCCAACAGCGCGGCCAGAAGCTGGCGCAGATGGCGCTGAGCTGGGTGCTGCGCGATGCGCGTGTTACCTCGGTGCTGATTGGCGCCAGTAAAACCACGCAAATTGATGATGCGGTTGAGATGTTGAGCCAGCCGGAACTAAGCCAGGATGAGATCGACGCTATCCACAATATCTTAGTGTAAACGTTTACCCGCCCGGCATTGGTCGGGCGTTTTCCGCAGCAGAAAATTCTCATTTCAGATTTCCCTCAGCGTTTTCAGACGGATTCTCAAGGCTTCCCTGGTCCGATGTGGCAAACTAGCGCAACGGTGGCAGTTATAAGCTACTGAAAAGGAGAAGTTATGAAACGTGCCATTTTGTTTGCCGCCTTGCTGGCAACCTTATCCCCATTGGCTATCAGCACAGCACAAGCCGACAGCGCCACCATCAATTTGGGTCCGGGCGTTACGCTGCATCTCGGCGATCGCGATCGTCACGGTAATTACTGGGACGGGGGGCGCTGGCGCGAGCCGCGCTGGTGGAACGATCGTTATCAGTACAACGATCATCGCTGGTGGCGTCACGAAGAGTGGAAACGTCATCGCGCCTATGAACGTGAGCGCGAACGCCGCTGGCATGAGCGTGAACGTCGTGAACATCACCGCCACGATCATCGCCATGATGATCGTCGAGGTCACCACGATCACCATCATCACTAAACATAAAATCCCGCACAATGGCGGGATTTTTCTTTTCTCTGGCAGTTACCAACCGAGCGCTTCGCCGACCAGCAAATAGAGATTGAGGGCGATCACCAGCATCACAATCAGCCGCCCGGCATTTTGCATCAGGCGTGAGTTCACCATCTCATCGCCCATCAATTCGCGGTTGCCGGTAAAGGAGAGCAGCGGAATCAGCGCCAGCGCGATACCGAAACTCAACAGCACCTGACTCATTACCAGAATGCGCGTGGGATCCCAGCCCGCCCAAATTACTATAAAAGAGGGCAACATGGTGATAGTGCGGCGGAACCACAGCGGAATGTGGAAACGGATAAAGCCCTGCATCACCACTTGTCCCGCCAGCGTGCCAACCACGGTTGAGGAGAGACCAGCAGCCACCAGACTCAAACCGAACACAATCGCTGCCGCTTCACCCAACAGCGGTTGCAGCGTTAAGTATGCCTGATCGAGATCGACGATGCTGGAGTGACCGCTAAAGTGAAATGCCGCAGCGGCGGTGGCCATCATCGCCAGATTCACAAAGCCAGCGATGGTCATGGCGATAGCCACATCCAGCTTGGTTGAACTGTAACGTTGCGCCTTGCTGCCTTTATTGCCGTGCTGCGTCAGCGCCGAGTGCAGATAAATCACGTGCGGCATAATGGTGGCGCCTAACACACCAGCAGCGAGGAATACCGCATCCGATGTTGGCAGCGATGGCAGCGCCATGCCAACCACCAGCTCACTCACTTTAGGCTGGGAGAAAAACAGCTCCACAATATAAGCCGCCGCTACAAACAGCAGCAGACCGCCAATCACCAGTTCCAGCGGCTTCTGCCCGCGACTTTGCAGCATCAGAATCAGGTAGGTCGCGATACCGGTTAACACCGCACCCTGCAGCAGGGAAATGCCAAGTAATAGCTTGAAGCCGAGCGCCGCGCCGATAAATTCAGCGAGATCGGTGGCCATGGCGATGATTTCCGCCTGCACCCAATAGAACCACACCGCAGGGCGCGGGAAGCGATCGCGGATGTGTTCTGCAAGATTTTTGCCGGTAGCAATGCCCAGCTTGGCGGACATCAGCTGGATCAGCATCGCCATGACGTTGGCCCACACCACCACCCATAACAGCTTGTAGCCGTAGGCGGCGCCGGCCTGAATGTTGGTCGCGAAGTTGCCGGGATCGATGTAGCCAATCGCCGCAATAAAGGCGGGGCCCAGCAGCGCGAGTTTGATCTTTCTGGCTCCGCGAGCGGCGCGCTCGGCGGTGCGGCTTTCTAGCATAGTTTTACCCTGTCCTAATGCTTGTTGACCTGTCCAGATTAAGGGTCATTCAAGGCAGATGAAATTTGGTTATAGTTATTGTAGTAATAGATGGTGCTATAAAGTATAGCCATTGCTATATATTGCGGTAAAGTCAGTTCTTGCTAAAAACAAGTGCAACGCAAAAGACTCTACTCTTGGGTTATTTTATAGACAATGTTTTTGTGGATATTTCTTGTGATGAATTTGTAATAGGGTTGTGAGCGGTCAGACTTATCTGAGAAAAAACGCGATAGCGAATACTTATAATGTGGTTTTGATCTCGTTTTTAAGTAACGCGTTACATAGAATACGCAACAAAATACAACCCTCCTCAAATTTGGAGCCGACATGTCCCATGTTTTGCATTTTCTTTTAGCACTAGTGGTGGTAGCGGTGCTGGCCTTGCTGGTCAGCCACGATCGTAAAAGCATCCGTCTTCGTTATATCGTTCAACTTCTGGTAATCGAAATTCTGCTGGCCTGGTTCTTCCTGAACTCCTCCATCGGTCTCGGCTTTGTGCAGGGCTTCGCAGGATTCTTTGATCATCTGCTCAAATATGCCGCCGAAGGCACCAACTTCGTGTTTGGCAATATGAGCGAAAAAGGTCTCGCTTTCTTCTTCCTCAACGTGCTTTGCCCCATCATTTTCATCTCTGCGTTAATCGGTATTTTGCAGCATTTCCGCATCTTGCCGTGGGTGATTCGCGGCATTGGTACCGTGCTGTCCAAAGTAAACGGTATGGGCAAACTGGAATCCTTTAACGCCGTGAGCTCTCTGATTTTGGGACAGTCAGAAAACTTCATCGCTTACAAAGATATCCTTGGCAAAATGTCACAGCGCCGTATGTACACCATGGCAGCGACTGCCATGTCGACGGTTTCGATGTCAATTGTCGGCGCCTACATGACCATGCTGCAGCCAAAATATGTGGTGGCCGCGCTGGTATTGAACATGTTCAGCACCTTTATTGTGCTGTCGCTGATTAACCCGTACCGCGTGGATAGCGAAGAAGATCTGCAATTGCAGGACCTGCATAAAGGCCAGAGCTTCTTCGAAATGCTGGGCGAATACATCCTCGCCGGTTTTAAAGTTGCGATGATTGTTGCCGCAATGCTGATTGGTTTTATCGCCTTGATCACCGGTCTGAACGCGCTGTTCGACCTGATTTTCGGCATCAGCTTCCAGGGCGTGCTGGGCTATGTGTTCTATCCATTTGCGTGGGTGATGGGTGTTCCTTCACACGAAGCGCTGCAAGTAGGCAGCATCATGGCAACCAAACTGGTTTCCAACGAATTCGTGGCAATGATGGATCTGCAGAAAATCGCCGGTCAGCTGTCGCCACACTCGGAAGGTATTCTTTCTGTGTTCCTGGTCTCCTTTGCTAACTTCTCCTCTATCGGGATTGTGGCGGGCGCGATTAAAGGTCTGCACGAAGAGCAAGGTAACGTGGTTTCACGCTTCGGCCTGAAACTGCTGTACGGTTCAACGCTGGTGAGCGTGCTGTCAGCCGCTATCGCTGGTCTGGTGTTGGCCTTCTGATATACGGGGCGAGCTGCGGCTCGCCCTTCTGTTCTTAATTATTTCCATCAGTTCTAATCCGCGTCGCTTCCGCTTTTCCCCCGCTATCACCCGCTTCACTGTTAAACGCAAAACCTTTGCAAAATATTGAATTTCCGTTCACACCGCCTGCGCCCGTAGTTTTTCTCCATGACGTCACTTCAGGAGAACCGCATGAGCATTCAATTCCTAGGCATGATAGGCCACCGCCTCGCTTCCGAAATCATTCCGGCTAGCGGCCCGCTGTTCGATAAAGAGTACATTGCGCGTTTTGCGCGGGCGCATGAAGACGCCGGTTTTGATCGCATTCTGGTGGGCTATTGGTCGGATCAGCCGGATGGTTTTCTGGTCACCGCGCACGCGGCGGCGCACACCTCGACGCTGAAATTTTTGCTGGCGCATCGTCCCGGCTTTGTCTCGCCGACGCTAGCGGCGCGCAAACTGGCTTCGCTTGATCACCTCACCGACGGTCGCTTAGCGGTGCACATCATCAGCGGCGGCAGCGATGCCGAGCAGCGCCGCGACGGTGACTTCCTCAATAAAGCCGAGCGCTATGCGCGTAGCGATGAGTTCCTCACCGTATTGAAGCAGAGTCTCGAATCCGCGCAGCCGTACGATCATCAAGGCCGGTTTTATCAGGCCGAGCAGGCGTTCTCAGCCATCAAACCGCTGCAGAATAAACTGCCCATCTATTTTGGCGGATCGTCGCAGGAGGCGATTGATGTTGCAGCACGCCATGCCGATGTGTTTGCGCTGTGGGGCGAGCCGCTGAAAGGCGCGGAAGAGACGGTACGCAACTTGCGTGCCGCTGCCGCCAGACAGGGCCGGGAAATTAACTTCAACATTTCGTTCCGGCCGATTCTTGGCACAACTGAAAAAGAAGCCTGGGAACGTGCGGAGCACATCCGCGCCACGGCCGAAAAACAGCTTAACGAAAGTGGCTTTGCCTTTGGTAAGGCGAAGCCGCAGAGCGTTGGCGCGCAGCGTTTACTCGCCGCCGCCAATGAAGGCGATCGTCTGGATAAAGTGCTGTGGACCGGCGTCGCAAAACTGGTTCAGGGCGGCTACAACTCCACTGCGCTGGTGGGAACGCCGGAGCAAGTTTCCGATGCACTGCTGGAATATTATCGCCTTGGCATTCATAGCGTGCTGATTCGCGGCTTCGATCCGCTTAACGATGCGGTGGAATATGGTCGCGAGCTGATTCCGCTGACGCGCGAGAAAGTCGATGCGCTCTCAGCCGCCGATAAAAGGAGCGCCTGAAGCTTATGAGCCAGTATCAGCACCAGCGCCTGCGTGATTTTGTCACCAATCTTGCCAACTTGCTGGATGCACAGCCGGAGGAGGCCACGGTGTTGCAGCGTGGCAGCACGTGGCTTGGCGAGTTGATTCGCCACGACGACTGGCTGGACGACGCCTTTACCCAACCTCATCCCGAACACTATCAACAATATTTGTTGTATGCCGATGCGCAGCAACGCTTTTCGGTGGTGAGTTTCGTCTGGGGGCCAGGCCAGCAAACGCCGATTCACGACCATCGCGTATGGGGATTGATTGGCATGCTGCGCGGCGCAGAAATTTCTCAATCCTGGCAGCCGGGGCCAAACGGATTGCAGCCGGAAGGCGCGCCAGTCCGACTCGATCCCGGCCGCGTTGAAGCGGTGTCGCCGACGGTAGGCGATATTCATCGCGTCAGCAACGCCTATGACGACCGCGTCTCCATCAGCATTCACGTTTATGGCGCCAATATTGGCGCGGTCAAACGCGCGGTCTACCGCGAAGACGGCAGTGAAAAAACGTTTATCTCCGGTTACAGCAACCGTTACTTACCGAACATTTGGGACCTTTCACATGACTAAACCGGTTTTCCCTTTACGCCAGGCGGCGGAAATTATTGAGGCCCTGCGTCAGCAGCAGGAAGTGGCGATTGTCGATGTGCGCGATGAAGCGCTGTTTGCCACCGCGCATCCGTTGTTTGCGGTGAATATTCCACTGTCAAAACTGGAGCTTGAGCTGCTGGACCGCATTCCGCAGCGCACCACCGCGATCACGCTGTATGACGGTAACGAAGGCCTGGCGCAAACCGCTGCCGAACGGATTGCCGCGCTGGGTTACAGCAATGTCGCGCTGCTGGCAGATGATTTGGCCGGCTGGCAAGCGGCAGGCGGCGAACTGTTTATCGACGTGAATTCACCCAGCAAAGCGTTTGGCGAGCTGGTTGAGCATCACAATCACACACCTTCTTTATCTGCGGACGAGGTGCATCAGTTGATTAACAGCGATGCTAACGTGGTGGTGCTCGATGCGCGTCGTTTCGATGAATATCAAACCATGAGTATTCCAGGCGCCACCAGCGTGCCGGGCGGTGAACTGGTGCTGCGCGTACGTGACATCGCGCCATCGCCGGAGACCACGGTGATAGTGAACTGCGCCGGCCGCACGCGCAGTATCATTGGTACGCAATCGCTGGTGAACGCCGGGATTCGCAATCCGGTGTTCGCACTGCGTAATGGTACCATCGGCTGGACGCTGGCCGGGCATGCGCTGGATAAAGGCCAGTCGCGCCGCTACGGCGAGGCCAGCGAAACCGCACAGCATCAGGCGGCGAACAATGCGCGCATCATCGCCGATCGCGCCGGTGTGGAACGTATCCCACTCGCCACGCTGAAACGCTGGCAGCAGGAGACGCGCACCACTTATCTGTTTGATGTGCGTGATGCCGACGAATACGCCGCCGGGCATCTGCCTGGTAGCCGCCATGTGCCGGGAGGTCAACTGGTGCAGGAGACCGATCATTACGCCAGCGTGCGCGGTGCGCGCATTGTGCTAATTGATGATGACGGCGTGCGCGCCAATATGACCGCATCCTGGCTGGCGCAGCTTGGCTGGCAGGTTTCGGTGCTGGAGGGGCTGCAGGCCAGTGATTTCAGTGAACGCGGTAACTGGAAAGCGCAGGTGCCGCCCGTCGCTCAACCCGAATTCATCTCACCGCAGCAGTTAGCGGAATGGCTGCAGGAAGGACAAACGCAGATACTGGATTTCACCACGCGCGCGAACCATCTCAACAGCCATATTCCGGGCGCGGCCTGGTTGCTGCGCTCTACCCTGCAGCAGCAAGGCAAAGCGTTGTTGCCGGAGGCACGTCGCTATGTTCTGACCTGCGGCAGCAGCCTGCTAGCGGGTTATGCGGTGCAACAAGTGGCTGAGCTGACCGGCAAACCGGTGTTTGTGCTGGAGGGCGGTAACGCTGCCTGGCGCGAAGCGGGTTTGCCGACGGAGCAAGGAGAGCAGCAACTGTTGTCCCCGGCCATTGATCGCTATCGCCGCCCATATGAAGGCACCGATATTGAAGCGGGCGTGATGCAGGCGTATCTGGACTGGGAATACGGTTTAGTGGCGCAGCTGGATCGCGATGGCACGCACGGTTTCCGGGTGCTGCAATGGCAGCCGTAGGCTGTTACGGCCTGAGGATAATTTGCATGGTGAGTGATGAGGTCGCCAAAATGGCGGCCCTTCAAACGACAAAATCGCAGTTTACTGCGTCGCGTTTAAGAAGGTGATTTTTTTGAATGTGTTCAGAAAGAACAGAGATTTGGTGGAGATAAGCGGGATCGAACCGCTGACCTCTTGCATGCCATGCAAGCGCTCTCCCAGCTGAGCTATACCCCCACATCTGGAAATCATTTTTCGGTCAAACCGTTGGGAGCGGTTTGGTGGAGATAAGCGGGATCGAACCGCTGACCTCTTGCATGCCATGCAAGCGCTCTCCCAGCTGAGCTATACCCCCGAACCGAAAAACTGCCGAGTAAACTCGACGGACGGGATAATATGAAACCGCCCCTTGAGTGTCAACGTCAAATTTTCGTTCTGTGTTTGATCGCTGAAAAAGGCGTCAACCCCGCGTCAGCATGGTTTTTTTTTCAACACGCCATCCCGCTGCGCGACTATTTATATGCACCATCCGGCAATGCTTCCCCACTCCAACCTCAACCCTGCGTTAACTTTAGGTTAAAGATGTTAGAAGCAGTCTTGTTTTCGTTAAAAGTGCGTGTAAAACTTAGCGCGCTAATTAACCGGTCATCCTACCAGGGTGTTCTCTCAATGACCGGCCAGCAACGTCCCCATTAATCCATAAAAGAAAAGTGAACTATGTCGCTGCATACACCTAAAGAGATCGCCCAACTGGCGATTCAAGCTGGCGTGGCTAAAAGCCGCCTGCCTATCTCCACCTTGTTGATTCTTGGCTTTATGGCCGGTGCGTTTATCGCCACTGGCTTCCTGCTCGATCTGCATGTCATTAACCAACTGCCTGCTGAATGGGGTTCATTCGGCGTGCTGCTCGGCGCTGCGGTGTTCCCGGTCGGGTTGATCATGACGGTACTGGCGGGCGGCGAGCTGCTGACCGGCAATATGATGACGATGCCCATCGCCTGGTTCGCTCGTCGCATCAGTGGCTTCAGCGTTCTGCGTAACTGGTTTTGGGTTACCCTCGCCAATTTCATTGGCAGCGTTGCGGTTGCATGGTTCTTTGGTCACATGCTGGGCATGACCGAAGGCGATTACCTGAAAAAAACCGTGGCGATTGCGCACGCAAAAGTGAATGCCGATTTCCTGCACGCCTTTATTTCCGGCGTGGGCTGCAACTGGCTGGTGTGTCTGGCGGTGTGGCTCGCCTTCGCCAGTAAAGATGTGGTAGGTAAAATTTTCGGTATGTGGTTCCCGGTGATGGCGTTCGTGGCGATTGGCTTCCAGCACGTCGTCGCAAACATGTTTATTGTTCCGGCAGCAATTTTTGCCGGGCAGATGAGCTGGGCGGAATTTGCGCCAAACGTGATCGCGGTGTTCCTCGGTAACGGCGTGGGCGGTGCAATTTTTGTTGGCCTCACCTATTTCATCGCTTTCCGTCCGGAACAAGCCGCAGTGAGCCAGGCGCAATAACCTAATTTTGCCTTTTGTTGGAGAGCAGAAGGCATTTTCTGTTCAGGTTACTTTTCCCCGTTACGTTTTGTTGTAATATGTAGAACTAATGTATTTAACAGGGACAGCATCGTGAAAAAGGAATGGCTTACCCCCGAGGAGCTCGCGCAGGAAACGGGCTACAGTCGGCAAACGGTGAATAAATGGATCAAGCGTGAAAACTGGACAACCACGCCAAAGCCCGGTGTTCAGGGCGGTAAAGCGCGATTGATCCATATAGATGAGCGCGTAAAGAGCTTTGTTCAATCCACCCGCCACGCGAACGAACCGGCGGCTAATTACGGTGCACAACAAAATACGTTACCTGCGTTATTAATAAATTCTGTCCAGCAAATGACGGCAGCGGAGCAAGAGCAATTTGCGGCGTTGTTGTTGCGGGAGGGAATTCGAGGCGTAATGGAACGTCTGGGGATTCAGGAAGAATAAATAAGCCGGAAGCAGATGCTTCCGGCTTTTTCATATTATGCGTTTGCTTCGCGCTCCGCGATGAAAGCCAGCGCTTTTTCGATTCGCGCAACGCTGCGGCTGCGACCAATTGCTTCCACCGTCACATCCAGCGCCGGTGACTGACCAGAACCGGTCACCGCTACACGCAGTGGCATACCGACTTTACCCATCCCCAGCTCCAGCTCATCTGCCGCAGACTGAATTGCATGATGCACATTCTCTGCGTTCCAGTTGCTGTCGCTGATTGCAGCCAGTTTGTCGCGCACCACTTCCAGCGGCTGACGCGCGACCGGACGCAGATGCTTCTTCGCCGCGTCAGCATCAAAGGCTTCAAACTCTTCATAGAAGTAACGGCAAGATGCCGCGATCTCTACCAGGGTTTTGCAACGCTCGCCCAACAAGGTAACCAGCTTTGCCAGCTCCGGACCGGTGCGGGTATCAATCTTCTGCTGCTCAATATGCCATTGCAGCTGCGTAGCAACGTACTCCGGCGGCAGCGTATTAATGTAGTGATGATTCAGCCACTGCAGTTTTTCAGTATTGAAAGCACTGGCCGACTTACTCACGGCATCCAGAGTGAACAGCTCTGCCATTTCCGGCACGCTGAAAATCTCCTGATCGCCATGTGACCAGCCAAGACGTACCAGATAGTTGAGCAGCGCTTCCGGCAAATAACCGTCATCACGATACTGCATCACGCCAACAGCGCCATGACGCTTGGACAACTTCTTACTGTCATCGCCGAGGATCATTGATACGTGCGCGTAGGTTGGCACTTCTGCACCGATCGCTTTCAGGATATTGATCTGGCGTGGCGTGTTGTTGATATGGTCTTCACCACGAATCACGTGAGTGATGCCCATATCCCAGTCATCCACCACCACACAGAAGTTATAGGTGGGTGAACCGTCGGTACGACGAATGATCAGGTCATCCAGTTCCTGGTTGCTGAATTCAATCGGGCCACGAATCTGATCGTCAAAGATGACAGAACCGTCCTGCGGGTTGCGGAAGCGCACCACGCACGGCTCATCAGCGGCGTGATGTTCATGGCTGTCGCGGCAGCGACCGTCATAACGCGGTTTTTCGCCTTTTTCCATCTGCTCTTCACGCAGCGCATCGAGACGTTCTTTGCTGCAGTAGCATTTATAGGCCGTGCCCGCTTCCAGCATGTCGTCGATCACCGCGTTGTAGCGATCAAAACGCTTGGTCTGATAATACGGACCTTCATCCCAGTTAAGGCTCAGCCAGTTCATACCATCCATAATGGCTTCAATGGCTTCCGGTGTGGAACGCTCCAGATCGGTATCTTCGATACGCAGAACGAATTCGCCTTTGTTATGGCGAGCATAAAGCCAGGAGTAAAGAGCAGTACGAGCACCGCCTACGTGCAGATAGCCCGTTGGGCTGGGTGCGAAGCGAGTTTTGATTTTCATTCAGCATTGCCTTAAATGCGCAGGTTTCATTGTCTGGATGACAAAAAAACGGGTTAACGCGAAAAAACAGTGCGCACATTCTAGCAGGTGAGGCTGATTCCTCAATGATTGTCGCGGTGGCATCCCGGTTTGCTGTGCGCTTTTCTGCTAATAAAACCAGCACATTGGCGAAAAGCGCCCCACGATGATTATTTTTAAAGCGAACGCACATTTAAGTTTTAAAAACCGTTGACTCACTTTGAAGGATCCCTATAATGCGACTCCACACAGCGGGGGTGATTAGCTCAGTTGGTAGAGCATCTCCCTTACAAGGAGGGGGTCGGCGGTTCGAGCCCGTCATCACCCACCACTCTTTAGAAGGTTTAAAGATGGCCCGCAGTGAACAAGAGATAAGATATGGGTGATTAGCTCAGTTGGTAGAGCATCTCCCTTACAAGGAGGGGGTCGGCGGTTCGAGCCCGTCATCACCCACCATATCTTAGTCAGATGACACTCTTGTTAAGCAGTACCGAAGTGGGTGATTAGCTCAGTTGGTAGAGCATCTCCCTTACAAGGAGGGGGTCGGCGGTTCGAGCCCGTCATCACCCACCACTTCGGGTCGTTAGCTCAGTTGGTAGAGCAGTTGACTTTTAATCAATTGGTCGCAGGTTCGAATCCTGCACGACCCACCAATGTAAAAAGGCGCCCTAAAGGCGCCTTTTTGCTATGCGTTAAATCTGTGGTTAATGCGACAAATCCCAACAAAACCTTTTCGCAAGTTTAACACTCCCTGCCCTCAAGCCTCCTTATACTCTGACCGATAACGATAATGGTCTATTGCAAGGAGAAAACCATGTCTATATCCAGCGTAGGTAGTGTCAGTACCGCAAGTAGCGGCGGCGGTTCCACCTCAGAAATCGCCAGCCTCTATAAACAGATTCAATCCATTACTAAGCAGCTGAAAGATCTTTCCAGCGACGATACGCTCACCGATGAGCAAAAGTCTGAACAGGAGCAGATGCTGCAATCACAGATTCAAATGATTGAAGCGCAAATCGCGCAGATTGAGCAGCAGCAAGCTGAGAAAGCGCAACAGAAACAGGAAGCACAGCAACCTGCGGCCACCAAAGCTGATGGTATTAACCGCCCAACTGATACCAATCAAATCAACGTGTACGTTTAAAACGCCGGCTTTAGCATGCGTTGTTGCGTCAGCAGGGCTGCCTGCTGGCGCACTTCCTGCCAGATCGCTTCTGCGGCGGGTGTCAGCGAGCGGTTTTTGCGCTTTATCAGCATCAGGCTGCGATTAATTTCCGGATAAAGACGCCGCACCGTGAGTTTGCGTCCTGACGGCAGCGGCAAGGCCAGCGCAGGCAGAATACTGATGCCAATTCCCGCTTCCACCATCGGATAAAGCGTAGCGGGATGACCGATTTCCTGCACCACATGCACACTCAACGCCAGCTGTTGCAGCGCGGCATCAACTAACACGCGACTGCCAGAAGCATAATCCTGCAGCACCATATTGCGTCCCGCCAGCATCGACCATTGCGCCTGTTCAATTTGCGCCAGCTCGTCATCTTCATGACACAGCAGTAAAAAAGGCTCCTGCAAAATCTCTTCGCTGTCGAAATCAGTGTCGTTGAGCGGGCCAATTACAATGCCAAAATCAACCTCCGCATTGCGTACGCTTTGCAGCACCCATTGCTGTACGCGGTCATGCAGGATGACGCGGATATCCGGATAGCGCTGCTGGCTGCTGGCCAGGCACTGCGGCATCAGATGGGCAGAAGGCGTTTGGCTGGCGGCAACACGCACCGTGCCGCTGCGCTGTTCGCCATAGCTGCGCACATCCAACACGGTGGTATTGAGGTCGTCCAGCAGACGATTAAGCCGTGTGGCCAGCTGCTGCCCCGCCTCGGTCAGCATTACTTCCCGCGTAGTGCGATCGAGTAAGCGCACGCCCATTTCCGCTTCCAGCTCTTTAATGCTATGGCTGACCGCCGATTGACTTAAACCAATCGCTTGGCCGGCCAGACTGAAGCTGCCGTGATGCGCCACCGCGACAAAGGTACGCAACTGACGTAAGGTGTAATTCATCGATATCGCTCATAGATTGATGCAATAAATCAATTTTATTTCTAAACCCAGCAGGCGCACAATCAGCACCATCATTTTTTTAAATTTAACCGGATTTTAACAATGGGATTTTTACGCCTCGATCCGATGATGATTAAACTCATCATTACCGTGCTGCTGGCCAGCTTTATTCCTGCCAAAGGCGTCTTTGTCGATATCTTCGAATATCTGACCACCGCCGCCATCGCCCTGCTGTTCTTTATGCATGGCGCCAAACTGTCGCGCGAGAAGATCATTGCCGGCAGCAGCCACTGGCGTTTGCACTTGTGGATTATGTGCAGCACCTTTGTAATTTTCCCGATTATTGGTTTGCTGATTGTCTGGTGGCATCCGGTTAACGTCAGCCCGGAGATTTACACCGGCTTTATCTATCTGTGTATTCTGCCAGCGACCGTGCAATCCTCAATCGCCTTCACCTCAATGGCGGGCGGCAACGTCGCCGCTGCGGTCTGTGCAGCTTCAGCCTCCAGCCTGCTCGGCGTATTTGTCTCGCCGCTGCTGGTGAATCTGGTGATGAATGTGCATAGCGAAATGCCGGGCAACGGTCTGGAGCAGATTGGCAAAATTATGCTGCAACTGCTGGTGCCGTTTGTTTTAGGACATCTGTCGCGTCGCTGGATTGGCGCGTGGGTCGAGAAGCATCGCAGCCTGATTGGTAAAACCGACCAAACCTCGATTCTGCTGGTGGTTTACTCCGCCTTCAGTGAAGCGGTGGTGAACGGCATTTGGCATCGCGTGGGCGTGGATACCTTGCTATGGATTCTGGTTGGCAGCGTGCTGGTGCTGTTTATCGCACTGGCGATTAACCTGGCGGCATCGCGCCTGTTTGGCTTCAGCCGTGCGGACGAGATTGTGGTGCTGTTCTGTGGCTCGAAAAAGAGTCTGGCGAACGGTGTCCCGATGGCCAACATCCTGTTCCCGGCCAGTTCCGTGGGGATAATCGTGCTGCCGCTGATGATTTTCCATCAGGTGCAGTTAATGGTGTGTTCTTTCATTGCCCAGCGCTACAAAGCCGGCAATGAAAAACGGCTGGCGCAGCAGCAAGTAGAAGCGCAGAAGTCCTAAATATTACGGCCCGCAAAAGCGGGCCGTTTTGTTATTCATTGCGCTTGAGCGGTTTGATTAAACCTTCCAGCCCTTCGATCTTGATGGTCAGCGTCAGCTGCATCAATTCGCCTAACTTACCGGCCGGGAATTCATCTTTGCGAGCGAACCACAGCAAATACTCCTCCGGCACATCAATCAGCGCTCTGCCCTTGTACTTGCCGAACGGCATCACGGTATTGGCGATTTCAACCAGTTGCTGTTTATCCACATTACGCTCCGAGCAGGCGAATCATTTCCGCTTCGTCGATCACCGGAATGCCGAGCTCCTGCGCTTTCGCCAGCTTGGAACCGGCCGCTTCCCCCGCAATCAGCAAATCGGTTTTCTTCGACACGCTACCGCTCACTTTAGCGCCCAACGCTACCAGACGCTCTTTGGCATCATCGCGATTCATCTGCGACAGAGAGCCGGTCAGTACCACGGTTTTACCGGCAAATGGACTATCAATTTCTTCGACATTGACCACTTCAACCTGCGGCCAGTGCACGCCAATCTCTTCAGTAAGATCGCGAATAACGGCGCGGTTGCTCTCTTCATCCATAAAGTTACGCACATGCGTCGCCACCACTTTGCCGACATCTTGTACTTCAATCAGCGCATCGAGATCGGCGTTCATCACCTTTTCCAGCTCGCCAAAGTGATTGGCAAGGTTGGCGGCAGTGGCTTCGCCCACTTCGCGAATACCCAGCGCATAGAGGAAACGTGCCAGCGTGGTGGATTTGGCCTTTTCCAGCGCATCAACCACATTCTGAGCCGATTTAGGGCCCATGCGATCGAGTCCGGTTAGCTTACCGGCAGTAAGGCGGAACAGATCGGCTGGCGTTAAGACGTACTCTTTCTCCACCAACTGATCGATGATCTTATCGCCCATGCCATCGACATCCATCGCACGACGCGAAACGAAGTGTTTAAGCGCTTCTTTACGCTGCGCGCCACAAATCAGGCCGCCGGTGCAGCGCGTCACGACTTCACCTTCCACGCGTTCAACGTCTGAACCGCACACCGGGCAATGACCTGGGAAGACGATTTCACGCGTCTCTGCCGGGCGCTCCGATTCCACCACGTTGACCACTTGCGGAATCACGTCACCAGCGCGGCGAATCACCACCTTGTCGCCAATGCGCAAACCCAGTCGGGCAATTTCATCAGCGTTGTGCAGCGTGGCATTACTTACCACAACGCCCGCAACCTGAACCGGCTCCAGACGCGCGACGGGCGTAATCGCGCCGGTGCGGCCCACCTGGAATTCGACATCGCGCACGAACGTCATCTGTTCCTGCGCCGGGAATTTAAAAGCCACAGCCCAGCGCGGCGCACGCGCCACAAAGCCGAGCTGCTCCTGCAGCGCCTGAGAATCGACCTTGATAACCACGCCATCAATATCGAAGCCGAGCAACGGGCGTTCCTGCTCAATCTGACGATAAAACGCCAGCACCTCATCGGCACTGTGTGCCAAACGAATACGATCGGTGACTGGCAATCCCCACGCCTTAAACTGTTGCAGACGTTGCCAATGGCTGGCGGGCATTTCACCGCCTTCCAGCAGACCAAAACCGTAGCAGAAGAAGGTCAGTGGACGTTTAGCGGTGATGCGCGGATCGAGCTGGCGCAGTGAACCGGCCGCGGCGTTGCGTGGATTAGCAAAGACTTTCGCGCCGGTGCGACGCGCTTCTTCATTCAGCTTTTCAAAACCGCTTTCGGTGATAAACACTTCGCCGCGCACTTCAACACGTGCAGGGATGTTATCGCCATGCAGACGCAGCGGAATGGCGTGAATTGTGCGCACGTTCGCCGTGATGTTCTCGCCAGTGGTACCATCTCCGCGCGTCGCCGCACGCACCAGCAGGCCATCTTCATACAGCAAGCTCACGGCTAGACCATCCAGCTTGAGCTCGCAGCAGTAAGTCAATTCGTCAGTGCTTTTAAGGCGATCCTGCACGCGTTTATTAAAGGCAAGGAAGCCCGCTTCATCAAAGGTGTTGTCCAGCGATAACATCGGCACTTCATGACGCACTTGCTCAAAAGCCGCCAGCGGTGCCGCACCCACGCGTTGGGTGGGTGAATCAGGGGTGATCAAATCAGGATGTGCGCTTTCCAGCTCGCGCAGCTGAACCATCAATCGGTCATACTCTGCATCCGGAATTTCCGGCGTATCCATCACGTGGTAGAGATATTCGTGGTGACGTAACGTGGTGCGCAGCGCGGTGATCTGCTCCTGAACCGATTTCATAGTCTCTTATCCGATAAAAAACCCCCGACAGGCGGGGGTTATATTTGTTTTGACTCAGCTAGCGGCGATTAACCGATAACTTCGCGAATACGCGTTTTGTAGGTTTCCAGCTTCTGCGGCGTCATCATGCGACGCTCATCATCCAGCACCACGCCGCCTACATCATCAGCGATACGCTGCGCGGATTGCAGCATCAGCTTGAAGTTCTGATTCGCATCGCCGTACGACGGCACCATCATGAAGATCGAGACGCCAGGCGTTGAGAAATTCCCCATTTGATCCGGATCGAATGAACCCGGCTTCACCATGTTCGCCAGGCTAAACAGCACCGGACCGCTGCCGGCTGGGCTAAGATGGCGATGGAAAATGTTCATCTCACCAAACTGGAATCCGGCCTGCAGGATGCCCTGCAACAGCGCTTCACCGTTCAGTTCGCCGCCCGCATGTGCAGCGACGTGCAGCACTAATACGGCCTCTTTTTTACTGCCAGGCGCAGCAGCCGCTGGCTGTGGCGCTTCTGGTTGATGTGCAACTGGCGCTTCAGGTTCGAATTCTGGCTCTTCTGCGGCGAGGAATTCAGGTGCAGGTTGAGTCGCGGAAAGCGGTTCGTTATCCAGCAAAGGATCGGCCTGAATTGGTTGTGGTGCAGGCGCTGGCGCTGGCTTCGCCACTGGCGCTTGCGGCGCAGCCGGCTTACGCACGTCTGGCTCGTTATCCAGCAGCGGATCGCCTAATAATGGGTCAGCCTGACGTGATGCCGGTTGACGCACAGGTTCAGGCGCACGCGGCGCGCTCGCTGGACGTGCAGTGAATTCAGGTTCTTCATCCGCATCACGAGGACGACGTACACGGACTTCGCCGACGCCATCATCTTCTTCGCTCAGCAGATCTTCATCGGCTTCTTCGCGCTGTTTCAGACGTTTGTGCGGGCGATCACGAAACACGGAGGAGCGCTCTTTACGGCTGGTCCACAGTCCATGAAGTAGCAGCGCTATTATGGCGATCGCGCCAACAACGATTAATATCAGACGCAAATCCTGCATCATTGTATTCTCTGTTGTTCCAATACCTTGCCACCACGGCAAACTTTATCCTCTAACTGTATTTGCCCAGCTAAACAAGTGCAAGTCTGTGCAGTATTTTCTGACAAATTAGATAGCTGCCCCACGCTTTTTTGCTGTTTTTTCGCGCAAACACTGCCTGAAGCCGATAAAAAGCCAGGTTATGATGGTCGCGCCGCTATATTTAGGAGAAAGGCTCGCTATGCCCGCAGGAAATTCGGTCTCAACATTTAATGGTGTTCACTACTTCGCTGAAGGATGGAAACTGGTGCGCCTGCCCGGCATTCGTCGCTATGTCATCATGCCGCTACTGATCAACATCGTGCTACTTGGCGGTGCCTTTATCTGGTTGTTTCAGCGCTTGGGGCAGTGGATCCCGGCTTTAATGTCACATATCCCTGACTGGCTGCAGTGGCTGAGTTATCTGCTATGGCCGCTCTCAGTGATTTCGATTGTGTTGGTATTCAGTTACTTCTTTTCGACTCTGGCAAATCTGATTGCCGCGCCCTTCTGTGGCTTGCTCGCCGAGCAACTTGAAGGGCGATTGACCGGAACGCCATTACCAGATAGCGGTTGGGTGGGCCTGATAAAAGACATACCGCGCATCATGAAGCGAGAGTTTCAGAAGCTCGGCTACTATTTGCCGCGTGCGCTTGGTTTGCTGTTGCTGCACTTTATCCCCGGCTTTGGACAAACGGTGGCGCCAGTTCTATGGTTTTTATTCAGTGCGTGGATGTTGTCCGTGCAGTATTGCGACTACCCATTTGATAACCACAAAGTGAGTTTCCAGCAGATGCGCCAGGCGTTGCGCCAGCACAAAAGCGCAAATATGCAATTTGGTGCGCTGGTTAGCCTGTTCACCATGATCCCGATTATCAATCTGGCGATTCTGCCGGTTGCGGTATGCGGTGCAACGGCCATGTGGGTGGATCGTTATCATGCACAACATGCACGCCGCTAAAGCTTTAAATCGTCTTATGCATTTTTGCGTAAGGCTTATGGTTGTGCGCTATATAGATATGCGATTTCTTTCCTTCCGCACATCATTAGAAAAGGTATGCTCTGAGGGTTCCCAATATTTCATACAGTTAAGGACGAGCTATGAGTAAGATCTATGAAGACAACTCTCTGACAATTGGTCATACGCCGCTGGTTCGACTGAACCGCATCGGTAACGGCCGCATTCTGGCTAAGGTCGAGTCGCGCAACCCGAGCTTCAGCATCAAATGCCGTATCGGTGCCAATATGATTTGGGACGCGGAAAAACGCGGTATTTTGAAGCCGGGCGTTGAGCTGGTTGAACCAACCAGCGGTAACACCGGTATTGCGCTGGCTTACGTCGCCGCAGCGCGCGGTTACAAGCTGACGCTAACCATGCCAGAAACCATGTCAATTGAGCGCCGCAAGCTGCTGAAAGCGCTGGGAGCTAACCTGGTGCTAACCGAAGGTCCTAAAGGCATGAAAGGTGCCATCGCGAAGGCGGAAGAGATTGTCGCCAGCGATCCGGACAAATATGTGCTGTTGCAGCAGTTCAGCAACCCAGCCAACCCGGAAATCCACGAAAAAACCACCGGTCCAGAAATTTGGGAAGACACCGACGGCGAAGTGGACGTGTTTATTGCGGGAGTGGGCACCGGCGGTACGCTGACAGGCGTGAGCCGCTACATCAAGAATACCAAAGGCAAGACCGAGTTGATTACCGTTGCCGTTGAGCCAACCGATTCACCGGTTATTGCTCAGGCACTGGCGGGCGAAGAGATCAAACCAGGCCCACATAAAATTCAGGGCATCGGTGCCGGCTTCATTCCTGGCAACCTTGATCTGGAATTGATCGACCGCGTAGTGGCGATCACCAATGAAGAAGCCATTAGCACCGCCCGTAAGCTGATGGAAGAAGAAGGTATTTTAGCAGGTATCTCTTCAGGTGCTGCCGTTGCTGCAGCGCTGAAGCTGCAAGAAGATGAAGCCTTCGCCAACAAGAACATCGTGGTGATTCTGCCCTCCTCTGGCGAACGTTATTTAAGTACCGCATTGTTTGCCGATCTCTTCACTGAGAAAGAACTCCAGCAGTGATGCTTAAAGTCTGAAACTGACGAAAAAAGCACCCGAATGGGTGCTTTTTTGTGGTGCAGATCTCACTTTTATCACCAGACAGATTGCTTTCAGTGATGCGGCTCTGGTATTTAAGCTTCCAATTATTTCGGTGCCTGAAATTAATCTGCCTTTGAAGTGGATCAAGCTGAATCGATTTACTGATTTGGCGAAACGGCGAATCACGGCATAATGAGAAGAGTGACGCATTCTTGCAGTTTTTGATCTGTCACTGTTAATGACGTACTCATTCGAGCGCATTTTATGGTGAGCTTAAAGCCATACCAGCGCACCTACACAGGCTAAAGTTACGGCTCCAGGCTAGACTTTAGATCCATAACACCAAACCTGATAAAGTTGGGGAAATAGAATGTTCCAGCAAGAAGTTACCATTACCGCACCTAACGGCCTTCATACTCGTCCTGCAGCCCAGTTCGTTAAAGAAGCAAAGGCTTTTAATTCAGAAATCAATGTGACCTCTAATGGCAAATCTGCCAGCGCGAAAAGCCTGTTCAAACTGCAGACTTTGGGTCTGACTCAAGGTACGGTTGTTACGCTGTCTGCTGAAGGTGAAGACGAGCAGCAAGCGGTTGAGCACCTGGTCAAGCTGATGGCTGAGCTGGAGTAACCGGCTCAGTTCGCAACTAAACCGACCCCTTTGCCCCATTGAGTGCAAATATCTTGATCGCGGACAATCTGTCCGCGTTATTGCATCTTTAGAGTACTGCTCCGCGACAGTGGCGACGCATCGGGTCAATGAGCCATCGTGATTAAAAGGTAGGGTTATGATTTCAGGCATTTTAGCATCACCGGGTATCGCTTTCGGCAACGCACTTTTGCTGAAGGAAGATGAGATCGTCATCAGCCGTAAAAAAATTACTGACGATCAGGTTGAGCAGGAAGTTCAGCGCTTCCTCGATGGACGCAGCAAAGCTGCTTCACAGCTCGAAGCCATTCGCATTAAAGCCGGTGAAACCTTCGGTGAAGAGAAAGCGGCGATCTTTGAAGGTCACATCATGCTGCTCGAAGACGAAGAGCTTGAGCAGGAAATCATCGACCTCATCAAGAAAGACCACGCTACCGCGGACGCCGCTGCTCACACCGTGATTGAAGGCCAGGCCGTTGCACTGGAAGAACTGGATGACGAATACCTGAAAGAGCGTGCGGCTGACGTACGTGATATTGGTAAGCGTCTGCTGCAGAACATTCTCGGTCTGCACATTGTCGACCTGAGCGCGATTGCTGACGAATCTATTCTGGTGGCGAAAGATTTAACGCCGTCAGAAACCGCACAGCTAAACCTGAAGAAGGTGCTGGGCTTTATTACCGATCTGGGAGGGCGTACTTCTCACACCTCGATCATGGCGCGTTCGCTTGAGCTGCCTGCGATTGTCGGCACCGGCAACGTGACTGCCACCGTGAAAAACGGTGATTTCCTGATCATTGATGGCGTGAACAACAAAATTTACGTCAATCCAACTGATGACGTGCAGGAAGAACTGAAGGCAATTCAGACTCAATATCTTTCTGAAAAGCATGAACTGGCGAAACTGAAAGATCTGCCAGCCATTACGCTGGACGGTCATCAGGTTGAAGTCTGCGCTAACATCGGTACCGTGCGCGATGTCGCCGGTGCAGAGCGCAACGGCGCGGAAGGTGTTGGCCTGTATCGTACCGAGTTCCTGTTTATGGACCGTGATTCACTGCCAACCGAAGAAGAACAATTCCAGGCATATAAAGCCGTGGCTGAAGCCGTGGGTTCGCAGGCGGTTATCGTGCGTACCATGGACATCGGCGGCGACAAAGATCTGCCTTACATGAACCTGCCGAAAGAAGACAACCCGTTCCTCGGCTGGCGCGCGATTCGTATCGCCATGGACCGTAAAGAGATTCTGCATGCGCAGCTGCGCGCGATTCTGCGTGCATCCTCATTCGGTAAACTGCGCATCATGTTCCCAATGATCATTTCAGTAGAAGAAGTTCGCATTCTGAAAGGCGAACTGGAGCTGTTGAAAGCGCAACTGCGTGAAGAAGGCAAATCCTTTGATGAGACCATCGAAGTCGGCATCATGGTTGAAACGCCAGCATCCGCAGTGATTGCTCGCCATCTGGCGAAAGAAGTCGACTTCTTTAGTATTGGGACAAATGACCTGACGCAGTATACTCTGGCGGTCGATCGTGGTAATGATTTGATTTCACACCTCTATAACCCAATGACGCCGTCTGTTCTTGGCCTCATTAAGCAAGTGATCGACGCATCACATGCCGAAGGGAAATGGACCGGCATGTGTGGTGAGCTGGCTGGTGATGAACGTGCTACACTACTGTTACTGGGAATGGGGCTGGACGAATTCAGCATGAGCGCCATTTCAATCCCAAGCATCAAGAAAATCATTCGTAATACTAATTTCGAAGATGCGAAGGCATTGGCGGAGCAGGCTCTGGATCAACCAACAGCGGATGATTTGATGAATTTGGTCAACAAGTTCATTAAAGAAAAAACGCTCTGCTGATCCACGGACGCTAGCCTCAAATTACTGCTTAGGAGAAGATCATGGGTTTGTTTTCTAAACTTTTTGGCGAAAAATCAGAGAGCGCGTCAGGCACTATTGATATCGTTGCGCCTCTGTCAGGCGAAATCGTAAATATCGAAGACGTACCTGATGTGGTATTCGCTGAGAAAATCGTGGGTGACGGTATCGCAATCAAACCAACCGGCAACAAAATGGTTGCACCGGTTGATGGTACTATCGGCAAGATTTTCGAAACTAACCACGCATTTTCAATCGAGTCTGATAACGGTATCGAACTGTTTGTTCACTTCGGTATCGACACGGTTGAGCTCAAAGGTGAAGGTTTCAAACGCATCGCTGAAGAAGGCCAGAAGGTTAAGAAAGGCGACGTGGTGATCGAGTTTGATCTGGCACTGCTGGAAGAGAAAGCGAAATCCACGCTGACGCCGGTTGTAATCTCTAACATGGACGAGATTAAAGACCTGATCAAACTCTCCGGTCAGGTAACTGTGGGCGAGACTCCGGTTATCCGCATTAAAAAGTAAACTTCGGCTGATTCGTGAGAATTGCAAAACGGCACCCAATGGGTGCCGTTTTTTGTTTACTTAACTCTGTATGTGCGAGGAGCGGTCAGGACGACGGGTCAGATCGTAAAGACGGCATAAACCGTCCCTGGGCCTCGGCCCGCGCCGTCCATGGCGCGGGACGCTTTACTCCTCTGCCCCGTCGTCCTGCCCGGTGTAGCAAATGTGCGCGTTATCAGGAAAAATCATTCCTGTTTCCAGCGCGGTAACCTTAACGTTAACTCCAGACCACCTTCCGGGCGATTTACCGCCTGAACTTCACCGTGATGCGCCAGAATCACCTTACGCACAATCGATAGCCCCAAACCGTAGCCTTTGCCCATCAGCGGAGAATTAACCCGTACAAAAGGATCGAAGATGCTCGAAAGCTTCTCATCGTCCACGCCCGGCCCTTGATCGCGCACGCTAATTGCCAGCCACTGATTTTCCGCCTGCAGCCGCACGTTGATGTGCTGCCCTTTGTGCGAGAATCGCAGCGCATTGCGCAGCACATTCTCCACACCACGACGAATCAGTTCCGCATTGCCGTGAACGGTGTAATCGGCATTCTCATCCACCTGAAAATCGACAATCACGCCGGGAATCTGCGCTTCGTAGCGCACATCGGTCACCACCGCATGCAGCAGGCCGGTAAGGTCGAAATATTGTTCCCCAGGCATGCTTTCGTGCTCAGCGCGCGAAAGCGTCAGCAGCTCGCCAATCATCTTGTCGAGGCGTCGGGCTTCCTCATCAATGCGATTGAGCGAGGATTCGACGGATTCCGGCGTCTGCCGCGCCAGGCCGGTCGCCAGCTGCAAGCGCGCCAGCGGTGAACGCAACTCGTGAGAGATATCATGCAGCAGCTCCTCACGCGCTTTCACCAGCGTATCGAGGCGCTCCACCATCGCATCAAAATCCTGCGCAACGTTCGAGAGCTCATCATGGCGTTTACGCATCACCGGATAGAGCCGCACCGACAAATCACCGCTGGAGACGCGCGCAAAGCCCTCACGCAGTTGACGCATGGGTCGCGTCAGGTTCCACGCCAGCAGCAGGCTAAACAGCAGCCCCAATGCGCCAGCGAAGGTAAACATCGGTTCGGGGATATTCAGGATGCGACGCGGCCGGCCGCCGCCCATTGAGCTGTCTTCGCGCAAGCCTTTAACGTCGTAACGCAGCTCATACTGTTTGCCATCCTGCCCTTTCACCCAGCGCACAATCACATCAGGAAACGGTCCCTGAAAGGGTTCGTTGATGCTTTCTGGCGGCACATTGTTGGGCGTCGCAGCGGGCTTATCGTGCTGGATCACCGAGAAGAATTGCCGATCGTTCGGTTCCCAGTCGGCCATCATGTCATCAAGCGAACTGGGACCACCGCGCTCCAGTACTGAAACCGCCGACGCCATCTGCAGATTGACGATACGCCGAATTGCCACCAATTCTGGCGGCTCATGTCGATTACCGGAGAGCGTAAAGCCCAGCCACAACAGCTGGCTGATGATGACGAACACAATCCAGAAGCCCAGCAAAATCTTCCAGAACATGCGGCCGCGATAGCTGTGTTTCATCGAATGCGATAACCAATACTGCGCACAGTTTCAATGTTGACGCTGTCGGCGGTTAAGGCAGCCAGCTTTTGACGGATGTTGCTGATATGCACATCAACGCTACGATCGTAAGCTTCGCGCGGACGACCAAGGCCTTTTTCCGACAGCTCATCTTTCGACACCACGCGATCCGGCGCACGCAGCAGCAGATCCAGCAAGTTAAACTCTGAAGCCGTCAGATCGAACGCTTTGCCCTGCCATTCGGTAATACGCGTGGCGGGATTGAGGCTGAGATCGCCCCAGCGCAGCAGCTCTTTCTTATCCGGCAGCGGAGTCTGATCTTCAAAGCGACGCAGCACGGCGCGCAGACGGGCCACCAGTTCACGCGGATAGCACGGTTTCGGCATGTAATCATCCGCACCCATTTCCAGGCCGATCACCCGATCAATATTGTCGCCTTTCGCCGTCAGCATAATTACCGGTAATCGGCTGTTCTGCCGCACCTGGCGCAGCACATCGATGCCGCTCATATCAGGCAGCATGATGTCGAGAATCATTGCGGTATAGTTGCCCGATAACGCGCCTTCCACCCCGGCGCTACCGGTTAAAACCAGTTGTGTTTCAAAACCTTCAGCAATCAGGTATTGGCTCAACATGGTGCCAAGTTCTACATCATCATCAACCAGCAGAATTTTCATCGTTATCTCTCGTGTAAATTGCCGCTATTTTGTCCTGAGTCCACAACGAACGCAGCCGGTTTTACGCGATCCTTACGTTGCTTACGTCAGACGATTATTACGAAGACTATAGACAAAAATGGCCTGGACGTATCATCACAGTACGCGCAGGCCAAATCATCGGTGGGAAAGTGGGATCAGTGGAAAACGCCGGTTGAGAGATAGCGGTCGCCGCGATCGCACACAATCGCCACCACCACGCTGCCAGGCTGGGCCGTGGCGATACGCAATGCGCCGGCCACCGCGCCGCCAGAGCTGACGCCACAGAAAATCCCTTCACGCTGCGCCAGCGCGCGCATGGTCTCTTCCGCCTCGCGCTGCGCCATATCTATTACCTCATCCACTAACTCCGGACGGAAAATGCCGGGCAGATAGGCTTCAGGCCAGCGACGTATACCGGGAATGCTACTGCCCTCTTGTGGCTGCAGGCCAATTATCTGCACCGCTGGCGCGAACTCTTTCAGGTAACGCCCAACGCCGGTAATGGTGCCGGTGGTGCCCATGCTGGAGACAAAATGCGTCATGCGGCCAGCGCTTTGCTGCCAGATTTCCGGGCCCGTGGTGAGATAGTGGCCCAGCGGATTATCGGGATTGTTGAACTGATCCAGCACGCGTCCTTCGCCGCGATCGGCCATCGCCTGCGCCAAATCGCGTGCCCCTTCCATGCCCTGCTCGCGCGATACCAGCAGCAATTCAGCGCCGTAGGCGCGCATCGCATCCTGGCGCTCCTGGCTCATGTTGTCGGGCATCAGCAGGCGCAGCTTGTAGCCCTTCATCGCCGCGATCATCGCCAGCGCAATGCCGGTGTTGCCGCTGGTGGCTTCAATTAAGGTATCGCCCGGTTTAATGTCACCGCGCAACTCCGCCTGATGAATCATCGACCAGGCCGCACGATCTTTGACGGAACCGGCTGGATTGTTGCCTTCCAGCTTTAGCCAGATCTCGCTGCCGTTATCAGGCGTCAGGCGCTGCAACTTTATCAACGGCGTATTGCCGATGGTATTTTCCAGTGTGGTCACGGTTTAATTCCAGACGAAAGAGGGGCAAATAAAACGGGCGGGAAAGTCCCGCCCGAAGGAGTGTCAAAAATATCAGGCGCTCTCGGCAAAGGCAACCGGGCGCAGCGGCGTAGTGCCATGGTAAATTCGCGCCTGTTGCAGGCCAACGAACAGGAGTTCACCACGCATCGGCGCATGGTGATCGCCGTCGAACACCACGGAGAACACCTCGCCCTGCCAGCCGCTCGGCTGAACGACCAACTGCCAGAAGTGGCCGCGCGGGCTGATCTCCAGCACCTGCACCGGCAAAGGCGTTTCCAGGCTACTCTGGCGTGAAATATCGATTTCCCACGGACGCAGGAACAGTTCAACTTCGCCCTGATGCGCAGGCGTGTAGCCCAGCGGCCAGCGATGCGCGGCCACATGGAACTGCGAGCCGTGTACTTCGCCTGTAAAGCGATTCACTTCGCCAAGGAATTCCAGCACAAAGCGCGTCGATGGATCGCGCCATACGTCATCTGGCGTGCCAACCTGTTCGATGTTGCCCTGGCTCATCACCACCACGGTGTCCGCCACTTCCATCGCTTCTTCCTGGTCGTGGGTCACGAACACGCTGGTGAATTTCAACTCTTCATGCAACTGACGCAGCCAGCGACGCAACTCTTTACGCACCTGCGCATCCAACGCGCCAAACGGCTCATCCAGCAGCAGGATTTGCGGTTCTACCGCCAGTGCACGCGCCAGCGCTACACGCTGCTTCTGTCCACCCGACAACTGCGCCGGGAAGCGGTTGCCCAGATGGGAAAGTTGTACCATCTCAAGCAGACGCGTAACGCGCTGTTTGATCTCAGCAGCACCTGGACGTTCGCGACGTGGCAGAACAGTAAGGCCAAAGGCGATATTGTCGAACACCGTCATGTGGCGGAACAGCGCGTAGTGCTGGAACACAAAGCCCACCTGACGATCGCGCGCATGAATGCGGCTGACGTCTTTGCCATTGAAATGGATCTGTCCGCTGTTCTGATGTTCCAGCCCAGCGATGATACGCAGCAGCGTGGTTTTACCAGAACCGGATGGCCCCAGCAGCCCCACCATCTTGCCGGAAGGAATATCCAGAGAGATGTCGTTAAGAACCGATGTGCGGTCAAACGATTTGTTGATTTGTTTAATCTCAATGCTCATGATTTTCCTCCTGTAGGCGCTTCTGCTGATGCTCTAATCGCCACTGCACCACGCTTTTCAGAAACAGCGTTACGATTGCCATCAGGGTCAGCAGCGCGGCGGCAGTAAAGGCGCCCACGGTGTTGTAATCCTGATGCAGTAATTCAACCTGAAGCGGCAAGGTATAGGTTTCGCCGCGAATCGATCCCGAAACCACCGAGACCGCACCAAATTCACCAATCGCACGTGCGTTGGTCAGCACCACGCCGTACATCAGCGCCCAACGGATATTCGGCAACGTCACGCGGCGGAACATCTGCCAGCCGGATGCGCCGAGCAGCACCGCCGCTTCATCTTCGTGACTGCCCTGGCTCAGCATCACCGGCACCAATTCACGCACCACAAACGGACAGGTAACGAAGATGGTGGCCAGCACCATGCCCGGCCAGGAGAACATAATCTGAATATTATGCGCATCCAGCCAGCCACCGGCAGGACCGTTGACGCCCCAGAACAGCAGATACATCAAACCGGCAACCACCGGCGACACCGCAAACGGGATATCAAACAGCGTCAACAGCAGCTGGCGGCCGGGAAAGGTGAAGCGCGTCACCAGCCACGCCAGCAGCGTACCGAACACCATGTTGACCGGTACGGTAATCAGCGCCACCAAAAGGGTCAGCCAGATGGCGTGCAGCATGTCGCCATCTTTCAGGTTACTCAGCGAGGCAACCAAACCCTGGTTGAGCGCCTCCCAGAAGATGGAAACCATCGGCACCACCAGCAGCAGGATGGAAACCAGCGCACCGATGCCAATCAGCAGCCACTTGCCCCAGTTGATTGGCTGGCGGTCGGCGTGGTTGATGTGTGAAATCTCCGCCATCAGTGGCCTCCTAAGCGACGGCCGAAGCGGCTCTGCAAGGTGTTAATCGCGAACAGCAGCAGCAAAGAAGCCGCCATGATCACCGAGGCGATGGCGCTCGCCGCCGGATAATCAAACTCCTGCAGACGCACGAAAATCATCAGCGAGGTCACTTCCGTTTTCCAGGCGATGTTGCCAGCGATAAAGATTACCGCGCCAAACTCACCGATGCTGCGGGTAAACGACAGCGCAGTGCCGGCAAGCAATGCCGGCGCCACTTCTGGCAGCACCACGCGACGGAAGCTCTGCCAGCGCGTTGCGCCCAGCGTTTCCGCGGCTTCTTCATATTCCGGACCTAACTCTTCCAGCACCGGCTGCACGGTACGCACCACAAACGGAATGCTGGTAAAGGCCATCGCCACAGCGATGCCGAGCCAGGTGTAAGAGACTTTGATATCAAAATGCGCCAGCCACTGACCGTACCAGCCGTTGACCGAAAACAGGCCCGCCAGCGTTAAACCTGCCACCGCAGTCGGCAGCGCAAATGGTAGATCCATCAAACCATCCAGCAGCGTGCGGCCGGGGAAGCGATAACGCGTCAGAATCCACGCCATCAGCATGCCGAAGACGGCGTTGAACAGCGAGGCCACGCCCGCCGCCAGAATCGTCACTTTATACGCGGCGATCAGCTGTGGATGGCTAATCACCGCCCAGTATTGCGCCAGCGTCATCTGCGACAGCTGCATCAGCAGCGCGCTGATCGGCAGCAGCAGAATCAGACAGGTGAAGAGTAAGCTGGTGCCGAGGCTCAATCCAAAGCCCGGCAAAACACGTTTTTGAGCGAGCGCGAACATTAACCGCGCCCCGCTGCCAGTAATTTGTCCAGCTCGCCGTCATTGGCAAAATGGACTTTCATCACGTTATCCCAGCCGCCAAAGGCGTCTTTGACGTTGAACAGTTCAGTCTGTGGGAAGCGATCTTTCTGCTCCGCCATCAGCTGCGGGTTATTCACGCGATAGTAGTAAGTGGTGATGATTTTCTGCGCTTCAGGCGTGTAGAGATAATTAAGATAAGCTTTGGCCGCGTCTGCGGTGCCGTTGTGCTCGACATTTTTGTCGACCCACGCCACCGGGAACTCCGCCAGAATATTGGTTTTTGGCACGATCACTTCGTAGTCGTCTTTGCCGTACTGATTACGGATGTTATTCACTTCCGATTCAAAGCTGATCAGCACATCGCCCAGACCGCGCTCGGCAAAGGTGGTGGTCGCACCGCGACCGCCGGTATCAAACACTTCCACGTTCTTGAGGAACTTCGCCATAAAGGCTCTGGTTTTGGCTTTATCTTTGCCATCCGCCTGATCGGCCGCACCCCACGCGGCGAGATAAGTGTAACGGCCGTTACCCGAGGTTTTTGGGTTAGGGAAAATCAGCTTCACGTTATCGCGCGCCAGATCGGCCCAGCTGTGAATCTGCTTGGGGTTACCTTTACGCACCAGAAACGCCATGGTGGAGTAAAACGGTGAGCTGCTGTTTGGCAGACGTTGTTGCCAGTCAGCGGGAATCAGTTGGCCTTTGTCGTGCAGCACCTGCACATCGGTCACCTGATTGTAGGTCACCACATCGGCGCGCAGCCCTTGCAGAATTGCCAGCGCCTGCTTAGAAGAACCGGCGTGCGACTGCTTGATGGTCAGCTTGTCATTGGGATGGGCAGCGTCCCACTGTTTTTCAAAGGGTGCATTCAGGGCAACGAACAGTTCGCGCGAAACGTCGTAAGAGCTATTCAGCAACTCGGTCGCTTGCGCCGCACCGGCTAAAGCACACGACAGCGCGATACCGCCAAGCCATTTTTTCGAAATCGGAAGTGTCATGCTGCACCCTGAAAGACGGCAGTTAAGCCAATGCCATTAGATGCTGTCAGTGTATTTATAACTCAGGGGAAAGCTGTAACGGTTTTATATATCGTTTAGGGATTTCAAAGTCTAAAAAGGCATAAGACGGCGGGAGAGTTTATGCGGCGAATGGAAATGTAAATCGGCATTAAGCGATTCATTGCGCAATAAATGGCGCCGCGACAAATAAGGGCTGATATCCGTAGCGGCGCGATGAATCGCGCCAGGTTGACCTTAATACATAGAGGTTACAGCGCTTGCAAAGCATCCAGCGACGGCGCAAAAAAGTAGCTGCCGCTAACCGGTTTGGTGAAGCGCAGCATGGCGTCCATTTTGCCGTCGCGCTCGCCGAACATGCTCAGCAATTGCTGCTCAATATTGTAGAGACGATGGCAGTAAGAGATGAAGTACAGCCCATGCGTGCCACTGGCGCTGCCGTATGGCAGGCTCTGGCGCAGAATCTTTAGCCCTTTGCCCTCTTCTTTCAGATCGACGCGGCTGAGATGCGATGTCGCAGGACGCTGATCGCCCGGCAACTCTTCATCCGTCTCTTTAGTACGGCCAATAATCGCTTCCTGTTTCTCCACCGCCATGCGGTTCCACAGCTTAAGGTTGTGCTCCCAGCGCTGGGTAAACACATAGCTGCCGCCCGCATCCGCGCCTGCGCTGATAATCGCTACCTCCTTGCGCGCTTCGCCCTGCGGATTTTCCGTGCCATCGACGAAGCCCGATAGATCGCGATCTTCAATCCAGCGGAAACCGTGCGTCTCATCTTCGATATTGACCGCAGCGGCAAAGGCGCTAAGTGCCGCCTGAGCCAGCGCGAAGTTCACGTCGTGTCGTTGAGATTGAATATGAATCAGCAAATCGCGCTGCGTGGCAGGCGCAATGCCGTTACCAAGCGCGGCGAAAGCTTTGAGTTCAGGTGCAGAAGCGTTGCCTTGCAGATCGCGCCACAGCGCATCACCAAAGGCGATCACCGCGCCCAATCCGGCATCACTGAATTGCGTCTGCAGCGCTTCAAGCTGCTGTAAGAAGAATTTGCTGCCCTGGCGCAGCGCGTCAAGATCGCCCGTGACGCGGGCTTCGAGCCAAATGGCGAAACGGCGGTGCTCCAACAGGATCCCGCTCTGAAACTGAGACATTGCTATGCTCTCCGGCATGAAGGTTAGACGATATTTTTTCGCCCGCATCATACCGGAAAGCCACACTTTTTGAGCGGGTTTTTAAGCAAGTTTTATCTGGTTTAACGCTGCCAAACGATCTTGCTGATTTTCCAGCTTTTCAGGGTATCGTCCGACGGCATCAAGCCTTCCGGACCATGCCATTCACCGCTGTAAATGTAGGAGATGTGCTGGCTGCCCGGCGCACGGCACTCAACATCGCGTGCATCAAGACCGGTGACCATTTTGCAGTTATTAAAGGCTTTGCTGAACTTGTCGCTGAACAGATCGCCGATCTTGCTGCCATCCGCCGCTTTGGCATCGGCATCCTGCACTTCAATGCGCTCCACGCTGCTGCTGCCGTTAATCACCAATTTAACGTTGTCGCCATCCAGCGCCTGCCAGAAATCCATCACCTGACCATTCTGCGTGCGCATGCCCTGACGCAGTTTGTAATCGCCGTTCAGCGCTTTATGGATGGCGTCTTCCGACATTGAGGTGGTGCTCGTCAGGCCCGCAACGCCTTGCTCGGTGACCTCCAGCGATCCACCAAACCAGCCGAGTGGATTGAGCGCCGACCAGTGATAGCTAAGCGGATTGTACCAATGGCTTTCGCTATCGCTCGCGCTGCCAGAGGAACCCGAACTGGCGCAGCCGGCCAGAACCATGCTGCTAACCAGCAGTGCGTGACGAACAACTTTCATGAAAACTCCTTGATCTGCTAAGCCGATTGGCGTGCCTGTTGGAGTCACAAACCGGCAAAAAGTTTATTCGACCTGCTGATGTTCCGGCAGAAAGCAGTCGCGCAGGCGAGGTTGCGTTTGCAGCCAGAACAACGCCAGCAGGTCAAACAGCGTCAATAACAGCGGCAGCGGCGAGTCGGGAAAGGCGCCTTGCGGCAGGCTGGAACCCTGCCACAGCAGGCTGACAAGGAGCGATGCGCTCAACACATGACGCCAGCTTTGCCACAGGCGCGGCCAGCGCTGGCGATAGCCGGTCAGCAATAAGCCGATAGCCGCCGGAATGCCTAACGCCAACCCCAGCCAGAAGCTTTGGCGGTCGGGATAGAACAGCGCCAGCAAATCATTGCCCTGCTGGCGTGATGCGCCCGCCATCACCAGCAGCAGCCAGGTGCGCGCCTGCAGTAACAGGATCAGCCAGAAAAGAAACGGCAGCCGCAGCTGCCCTTTCGCATCGTACTCTTCGGGAAGGTATTTCAAACCGACCCTCAATACTCGCGATCTTCAATCAAACGCTTGCCCAGCAGCAGCGAATCGACCGGCTCGTATTCGAGCTTTTCGTAAAACGCCACCACCTGATCGTTCTCTTCGCGCACCATCAAATTGATTTTTGGGCAACCGCGCGCAATCAGCTTCTTCTCAAGACGATTCATCAACGCATTGGCAAAGCCACGGCCTTGATAATCAGGATGCACCGCCAGATAGTAGACGGAGCCGCGATGGCCGTCGTAGCCGCCCATCACCGTACCGACCACTTCGCCACCGACTTCCGCGACCAGAAACAGTTCCGCGTCGTGGTTCATTTTGCGTTCAATGTCCAGCTCCGGATCGTTCCATGGGCGTAACAAATCGCAACGCTCCCAGAGCGTGATCACTTCTTCAAAATCTTCCTGGCGGAAAGAACGGATTTCCATCGACGTTACCCTGCTGTTAGGCACAATTCGCTGATTATCACGCATTCTTTGCCAGGCGCAACCCTCACGCGTGACAACGGAGCAAAAAAAGCGCGACATCGCTGTTAGTCTGTTGCAATAGAAAGTAAACACTTGAAATAGTTGCGAGGTCGCTGCCTGGCTATTGTTACGCTATAACACTGGGCAGGATTTACCTGCCATGGACCCGTAAATGAAGAAGATTTCACTGCTTAAGCGCCTTACCAATCGTCGCCAACTGATACTTTCCGGTTTAGCGCTGGCGGTGTTATCACCGCGTGCGGTGCAGGCCAAAGAACAGAACAGCGATTTGCGCGTCAGTCCGCGTCATACGCCACCGAAACCCGGCAGCAACGGCAAACGTATCGTGATGATTGATCCCGGCCACGGCGGCATCGATTCCGGCGCCGTCGGCGAAGAGGGTTCGGAAGAGAAACACATTGTGCTGGCGATCGCCAATACCGTGAAGACGCTGCTGCAATCGCATCCACGCATCGAAGTGCGCCTGACGCGCGACAGTGACCACTTTATTCCGCTCTATCAGCGCGTCGAAATCGCCCACCAGCACGGCGCTAACCTGTTTATGTCGATTCACGCCGACGGCTACACCAGCCCGGATGCTAACGGCGCATCGGTGTTTGCCCTTTCCAATCGCGGTGCCAGCAGCGCGATGGCGCGATATCTTTCGCAGCGTGAAAACGATGCGGACAAAGTGGGCGGTGCTGAGGTGCAGGATAAAGATCATTACCTCAACCAGATTCTGTTCGATCTGGTGCAGACCGATACCATTCGCAACAGCCTGACGCTGGGTAAACACGTCCTCGATCAGATTCGCCCGGTGCATCATCTGCACAGCCAGCACACCGAACAGGCCGCGTTTGCGGTGCTGAAATCGCCGTCGATTCCTTCGGTGCTGGTGGAAACCTCCTTTATTACCAATCCGCGTGAAGAGCAGCTGCTTGGCACGCAGGCGTTCCGCCAGAAAATTGCCAGCGCCATTGCCGACGGCATCACCCGCTACTTCGATGAGGTCGATCGTCGCGAAGCATAGTCTTTATCCTGTGGTAGAATCGCGGCAAATTTCCGGAACGAGTGACTGATGAGCAATCCCGATATTTCCCGCGTCAAAGCCTTTTTGCTGGCGCTGCAAGATGATATTTGCGCCCAATTAGCGGCGGAAGATGGCAAGGCGAGCTTTGCCGAAGATGAGTGGCAACGTCCCGGCGGCGGCGGCGGACGCAGTCGCGTATTGCGTGATGGCGCGGTGTTTGAACAAGCCGGCGTTAACTTCTCGCACGTGCATGGCGATCAAATGCCCGCCTCCGCCACCGCGCATCGTCCTGAACTGGCCGGGCGCAGCTTTGAAGCGATGGGCGTATCGCTGGTGGTGCATCCATCCAATCCTTACGTGCCCACCAGCCACGCCAACGTGCGCTTCTTTATTGCGGAAAAACCGGGCGCCGATCCGGTGTGGTGGTTTGGTGGCGGTTTCGATCTTACGCCCTATTACGGCTTCGAAGAGGATGCGCTGCACTGGCATCAAACCGCGCACGATCTATGCCAGCCGTTTGGTGAGGAGGTTTATTCGCGCTACAAAAAGTGGTGCGACGATTACTTCTACCTCAAGCATCGCGACGAGCAGCGCGGTATCGGCGGCCTGTTTTATGACGACCTGAACACGCCCGATTTCGATTACTGCTTCGATTTCATGCAGGCAGTCGGCAACGGTTTTGCCAACGCCTACCTGCCGATTGTGGCCAGGCGCAAAGCGCTGCCGTGGGGCGATCGCGAGCGCCAGTTCCAGCTCTATCGTCGTGGTCGCTACGTCGAGTTCAATCTGGTGTGGGATCGCGGCACGCTGTTTGGCCTGCAAACCGGCGGCCGCACCGAATCCATTTTGATGTCGATGCCACCGCTGGTGCGCTGGGAATACGATTATCAGCCAGAAACCGATTCCCCCGAAGCCGCCTTGTACCGCGATTTTCTGCCGGTGAAGGAGTGGTTGCAGCCATCATCAAAATAATAAAATCGACCTGCCTTTAACAGCGCGATAGCTCGCGCTGTTAAATCCCATACTTCTTATCGAATCAACTTATTACATCTACTCATTGCGCACAAAAGACACAATAAAGTAGTTGCCCATCCTGATTATTTACCACAGAATCACCCTTCTCAATTTGTGGATTAACCGTCATCTGACGGCTAAACGGAACCAGGAAGGTGCCACGTTGAAGGATTTCACTGCTACTGCTTCACTCTCGCTTTACACCCTCACAATCAACAACACGTCAGTGCGCCCCGACGTGCTGCGCTTTCGCGGTCGCGAAGCGCTGAGTGAGCCGTTCCGCTGGGATATTGAGTTCACCACCGATTCGCCGGTTAAAGACGAGCTGCTGAACAAATTCGCCAGCCTGAGGATGCGCAGCGGCAAGGTGGTACACGGCGTCATCACCCGCATGGAGTGCCTGGGCCAGAGCGCCGATCAGACGCACTATCGCATCTTTCTTGAATCGCGCCTTGCGCTGATGAAGCTAACCTGCGAGAGCCGGATATTCCAGAACCTCAGCGCGCCGGAGCTGGCGGAGCAGCTGCTGCGCCAGCACGGTTTTGAAGGGCCGGATTTTGATTTCCGCCTGACGCGTGAATACCCGGCGCGCGAGCTGATTACCCAGTGGCAGGAGAGTGATTTGCAGTTCCTGCAGCGCATTCTGGCGGAGGTCGGCATCTGGTTCCGTTCCGGGATGAACGCGGTTACCGAACAGGAAACGCTGATTTTCGCCGATACGCAGCAGGGCTATCAGTTTGACGTGGCGCTGCCGTACGCCGAGCTTTCGGGCCTGCACGACGGCGCACGTGAGTCGGTGTGGGGCGTGCGCACCTGGCATAACGTGGTCACCGGCAGCGTGCGCGTGCGCGACTACAACTATCGTCAGGCGGGCGAGCCCGGCGACGCTGATGCGGCTGTCAGCAGCGGTGCCACTACCACTGGCGAGCACTATCGCTATATCGGCCCATATCTGAATGCCGGTGAAGAGGACGAAACCGAGTCCGGGCGGTTTTACGCGCGCATTGCCCACGAGCGCGAGCTGAAGCGTGCCGACTACGTGCACCTGTTTAGCAACGCCTCGCACCTGACGCCGGGCGCGGTGCTGGAGCCGCAGGGCAACGTCATCCGCGCGCTGCAAAACGGCGTGGTGATGACGCTGGTGACCTTCATCGCTTCGCGCGATTCGCGCCTGCACGTTTCCGTCTGGGGCATGCCGTACAGCGAACACTTCTGCTTCCGCCCCGCTACGTTGCCACGTCCGGAGATTGTCGGCACGCATCCGGCGCGGATTGAAAGCCGCAACGCTGATGATATCTACGCACATCTCGACGAGCACGGACGCTACCGGGTGAAGCTCGACGTGGACCGCCTGTTCAGCGAATCCGGCTACAGCTACCTGTGGGTGCGGCTGGCAAAACCCTACGCCGGCAGAGATTACGGTTTTCACGCGCCGCTGATTCAGGGCACCGAAGTGGGAATCGCCTTTGACGGCGGCGACCCGGACCGCCCGTACATCGCGCACGCCTTTCACGATTCCGAACATCCCGACGTCGTCAGCCGCGATAACCGCAGCCAGAATATCCTGCGCACGCCTGCGAACAACGAACTGCGCATGGAAGACAAGCGCGGCGAGGAGCATGTCGCGCTCTCCACCGAATACGGCAAAACCCAGCTTAATCAGGGCCACATCACCGACAGGCAGGACAAACCGCGCGGCAGCGGCTTTGAACTGCACACCGATGAGCACGGCGTGATACGCGTGGCGAAAGGTTTATTCGTCACCGCCGACGGCCAGACTAAAGGCGTGGGCGAGGTGCTGGATATGGCGACCACGCTGCGCGAAATCGAGATTGCGATCAAGCAAATCGAGCAGCTTAAGCTGGTGCAGGAGCAGGTTGACGCGCTGATTGTCGATATCAACGTGCAGCGCGAGATGTTCAGCAAACGCCTGCAGCCGCTGAACGAGCTGATTCACTTCTCCGCACCCGAAGGCGTGGCGTTCAGCAGCGGCGAGCATCTGCAGATGGCGGCGGCGGAGAACATCCACCTCAATGCGGGCGGCGACATCAGCGCCGGTGCAATGGGCAACGTCAACCTGATGGCGGGCGAAAAGGTCGGGATGTTTGCGCACAAAGAGAAGCTGAGCCTGATTGCCGGTCAGGGTCCGGTGAAAGTTGAAGCGCAGAACGCGGCGATGAAAATTACCGCCGCGAAGAAGCTCAGCATGAGCGCCGAGCAGGACATTATGTTCGGGGGTAAAAAGCGCATCGTGCTGATCGGTGGCGGCAGCTACCTTAAGCTGGAAGCCGGGCGGATTGAGTACGGCACTGAAGCGAAGTATCTGCGCAAGACTATGCGGACGCATAAGGCGGTGGCGCGGGAAATGCCGGTCGAAATGCCGGTGATGCCGTTGGCAGACCGGTTTGCAGAACAAGCAGGTCGCCGCGCGCTTAACCCGTTAATTTATTTGGGCGATGCACCGGGTTCGGCTGGTCATGCCCATGCTCAGCGTGGTTGGCAAATTGTCATCGCGCAGTCTAAAAGTGAGGCGATGAGCACCGATGAAATTGTTATGCGTGGAGAGTCCGACTCTCAGGGCCGTTTGCTATCCGCGGAGCAACAAACGCATCTGGCTGAATTGGCGAAACAACATGCAGATCGGTTATGGCTAGTGAGTGGACAGCGCGTGCTGCGCGTACGGCTAAGCATCATCCCATCTACGGCAGACGAGGCGGTGAAAGAGGCCTGCGCACTGGATGCACTGGGTTATCACCGCGCGTTTAACCGGGCTAGCGGCAGCGATGTTCCCTTCTCGGCGTTCACGCAATGCATTCGCAAGGAACAGCAAACAGAGGCTTCACAGCCGGACCTCAAGGAGGAGAAATAACATGTCAGGCGACAGTTGTAACGATTATCCGCACAGCTGTGCGGTCTACTTCGATGAAGACAAGGATACCAGCCACATCGCTACGGCAACGATGAATCACTGGGTGCACAATGGTTTTGCACAGTTCACAGCTGGCAATCGTGTGAAAGCGCACCTCGGCGGCAAAGAGTATTTTGCTGCGCTGCTGGAAGCTTTTACACAGGCGCAGAAAACCATTTACATCACTGGCTGGCAAGTCAACTGGGATGCCCAGTTGGCTGACGGTGTGAGGCTGGTCGATTCACTACTGGCGGCGGTGATGGCCGCACCGTCGCTCAAGGTGTACATCATGCCCTGGAAAGATCCCTACCCAATGGAAACTTACTCGGCCGCCACCGAACGCGTTTTTGCTGCTCTTAACAGTCATGTCGGACGTCGGGCATTTCACGTGCTGCGCGCCGGTTCAAAATCCGGCAAGTTTTTCTCTCATCATCAGAAATGCGTCATTGTTGATGAACGACTGGCGTTTGTCGGCGGCATCGACCTTGCCTACGGTCGTTACGATGACAACTATGGCATGCAGGCTGATACAGCAGGCCGTAAGGGGATGAACATGTACAATCCCTGTGTCCCCGTGATGGCTGCAGGCCGGGGCTATAACCCGATGGAAGAGTACGCGACGCCACATGCGGATCCGCGATTAGATCGCGATCCCAATGCACGCGAACAGGCTAAAAAGCGCGAGGCCGTTAGCGTGACGCGCATTATTGACGCGGTACTGACGCGGCGTGAAAGTCAGTCGCCGGGCAAGGCTAAAGAAAGCACCTATCTGGACGCAAAAATCCAGCCGCGCATGCCGTGGCAGGATTATCAGGTGGAGATTGAAGGCCCAGCTGTGTATGACCTGATAGCCAACTTTGTTCTGCGCTGGAACAGCTATCCACCGCACTATCCCAAATCGTTACTGCTGACACAGACTCCAGAACTGCACATCCCGGCGACGCGACCTGAGAGAGTCGGCTCCTGCCACGTTCAGGTATTACGCAGCGCATCGCAGGAGATGTGTCGGAGCGAGCAGAAACGGCCGCTGCGCGGGCAGCCGCCGGAGAGCAAAACGCAGCATGACGTAATGGACGCGATGAAGCTGCTGATCGACAAGGCCGACCACTATATTTATATCGAGAACCAGTTTTTCGTTTCGGCGTTTGGCGTCTCATCAGTAGAAGGCAGTGAAAAGTTAAGTCCGGTGGCAAGCAGTATTAACCCCTCGGCCAGCGCGTTTGTCACGCGCAGATTTCCGGACAAGCCCGCGCCCGAAAATCAGGTGGCTGAGTGGTTAGCCAACAAAATAAAGGGCCACATTATCTCGTTCAATCCGATGCCGTTCCACGTCTACATCATGCTCCCGGTCTATCCGGAAGGTCGGCTGGACGATCCCACCATCGTGGCGCAGATCCACCTGACGCGGCAGTCGCTGGTGTTTGGCTCGCACAGCCTGATAAACCGCATCCGCCGCACCCTGTGGGTGAAGCAGCAACTGGAAGAAATGCAGGTGCCACGAAAAGAGTGGCATCGGCAGATACCTAAACTTGAAGAAGCGTGCGGCGAAGGTTATCTGGATATCGATATTGAGGCTTGCTATGAGTTCGTTACGCTGCTGAATATGCGCGACCACGATGAGCTGAACGGCCAGCCTGTGACCGAGCAGATTTACGTGCACAGCAAGCTAATGATCGTTGACGATCGCTGGGTGCTGGTGGGCAGCGCCAACATCAACGACCGCAGCCTGCTGGGCGATGGCGATTCTGAGCTGGCAGTGACAATAGCCGATATGGATCACAGCGTTCATGACCTTGACGGCAGCGGCACGCCAGAGCCATGCCGCACGTTTGCCAGAGACCTGCGCCAAAAAGCCTGGCGTAAATGGATGGGCAGCGCAGCGGCTGAATGTGAAGAAGCACTGGATAAACCAGCACTGCAAGCGAGCTGGGAGAAGATTCAGAGTATAGCCAAGAAAAATGCTATAGCATACGAAACTGTTTTCAACTTCACACCTCGAGATATATTTAAATTACAAATTTCTAGAGATGATGAATATTATGAAGGCGAAAGGCCGAAACTTAATAGAGATGTATTGGCATCTTCAATCTGGCCTACACTCGCGGTGAATAAAACAAACCAACCATCTGATAGAGAAAAAATGCCCTTTTCAGAGAGGTTTTGGTTTGAGTACAACATGAATAAATTCTCAAAAAAAAATCGACTAAATGAAATCGATGGATATTTCACTCTATTGCCAGCGGAGTGGACCTCGGGAGAGAATAACCTTATTCCATTCAATATGCGACTAATCGCTAGAAACGACCAGAAAACTAGTGATTTGCAGCTATCAATAAATTCGACTGATAACAAAAGAGTTATTACATGAAGAAGATTAATATCTTTTTTTTATTTTCGTCTATATTAATATCTAAATACTCGATGGGACAGAAATGGAACGATGAGTGTGTGGGTTACTATCAGATGAATCTGCCCTCAGAATTGGAGGTTGCAGTGTACCCAATCAATAGCTTAATTTCGCCGGCTAAAGAACCACGCAGTGATTATGGCATCTTAATACAAAGAACCAAGAAGCCGGAGATCACATTTGGAACAAAATCCCGAGAAAGCAATCTGAATAGATTTCAGGCTGATTTCTCAGAGTTTTATTATGAAAAATTTAAGGTCGGCATTTCATCAAAAAATCCAAGCGTCATTAACTTATTGGAATATAAAAAAAATACTATAAGTGATTACGAATTCATAGCTGCATCAGGGCGGCAATTAGAAAAGCGCGACTCTGAATTATTTGATGAACCCCTTCCTTCAGAAATGGAGTCTAACAGAGTTTATGGTTTTTTAATAAAAGATTATAACAATGCATTTTCAACATATGAACTTAGAGGATACACACTTAATATTAGCAGCGGACATCGTCTATATAAGTTCTGGTCAAAAAAAGATGATTATCTTGATGATAAATCACAAACCGCAGAAAACCAGTGGCATAAAAAAGAGCCAGAAGTCAAATCTCTGCTAAGCCGTTTTAGCCCACGTGAGTTGTATGAAGTTCCAAATAAACAAGGCTTTTGCATTCCTTACGGATTCATAGCTAATGATTCCGGTCATGAATCACACAACATGGCTGTTACCTACCGGTTAAAAGATCATCCTGATGTGACGATCCTCTTTCAAACTCTGACATCAGATCCTGGCCCAGGTAATAATCGGCCAAAATTTGATATGAATGAGAAAGAATATGTTACTGAGTTCTGGAACCGTATTTATGGGGCAAAATTCCGGAATATAAAGCTTTATGGGAAAGGCTTTAGCTATCCAAAAATTGATGGTCGCAAAGCCGTAGCCGCTTTTGCAAAATTCACCCGTTACGATAAATCTGTCGATTATGGCTACGTTGCTTACGTCAAAGGCAAAACCCCGGATGAACCAACCATTATGTTTTTCATAATGCGTAAGGGTACTCAGGCTACAGTCAATCCTCCATTCGATCACCAAGAACTGGAGAAAATGGCAGAACATATCGTTGCGTCAATTAAAAAGCGCTAATAGATTATTTTCCGCCAACAGCAAGTGCGGCGCGCCGGCTCAAAATCCGGCAAGTTTTTCTCTCATCATCAGAAATGCGTCATTGTTGATGAACGACTGGCGTTTGTCGGCGGCATCGACCTTGCCTACGGTCGATACGATGACAACTATGGCATGCAGGCTGATGCGGCAGGCCGTAAGGGGATGAACATGTACAATCCCTGTGTCCCCGTGATGGCTGCGGGCCGGGGCTATAACCCGATGGAAGAGTACGCGACGCCACATGCAGATCCGCGATTAGATCGCGATCCCAGTGCACGCGAACAGGCGAAAAAGCGCGAGGCCGTTAGCGTGACGCGCATTATTGACGCAGTACTGACGCGGCGTGAAAGCCAGTCGCCGGGCAAGGCTAAAGAAAGCACCTATCTGGACGCAAAAATCCAGCCGCGCATGCCGTGGCAGGATTATCAGGAGGCGATTGAAGGCCCAGCTGTGTATGACCTGATAGCCAACTTTGTTCTGCGCTGGAACAGCTATCCACCGCACTATCCCAAATCGTCACTGCTGACACAGACGCCAGAACTGCACATCCCGGCGACGCGTCCTGAGAGAGTCGGCTCCTGCCACGTTCAGGTATTACGCAGCGCATCGCAGGAGATGTGTCGGAGCGAGCAAAAACGGCCGCTGCGCGGGAAGCCGCCGGCGAGCAAAACGCAGCATGACGTGATGGACGCGATGAAGCTGCTGATCGACAAGGCCGACCACTATATTTATATCGAGAACCCGTTTTTCGTTTCGGCGTTTGGCGAGTCTTCGATAAAGGGACCGAAGGCGCTAAGTCCGGTGGCAAAAAGCATAACACCCTCTGCCGGAGCTTTTATAACGCGCAGATTTCCGGACAAGCCCGCACCCGAAAATCAGGTGGCTGAGTGGTTAGCCAACAAAATAAAGGGCCACATTATCTCGTTCAATCCGATGCCGTTTCACGTCTACATTATGCTACCGGTCTATCCGGAAGGCCGGCTGAACGATCCCTCCATCGTGGCGCAGATTCACCTGACGCGGCAGTTACAAAAGGGCGTTAAAAGTTTTCATGCCCGGAGCACAATTGATTAGCGCTCCGGGCTACTTAGACAAACCTCGTTTGCTACAACGGTTCGGTCTGCGCCTCCACCACCGCTAACGCCACCATATTCACGATGCGCCGCACCGAGGCGATACGCGTCAACACATGCACCGGCTTGCTGATCCCCATCAACACCGGTCCCACCGTGACACCTTCGGAGCAGGAGACGCGCAGCAGGTTATAGCTGATACGCGCCGCTTCGACGTTCGGCATAATCAGCAAATTCGCGGTGCCTTTCAGCGGGCTGTCCGGCATCAGTTCACGGCGAATGCTCTCGACCAGCGCCGCATCACCGTGCATTTCGCCGTCAATCTCCAGATCCGGGGCGCGTTGCTGAATCAACGCGAGTACGTCGCGCATTTTGCGCGCGCCCGGCGCATTTGAGGTGCCAAAGCTGGAGTGCGACAGCAGCGCCACGCGCGGTTCAATGCCGAAGCGTCGCACCGTTTCCGCCGCCAGCAGCGTGATATCCGCCAGCTGTTCTGCGCTGGGATCTTCATTAACGTAGGTGTCAGCTATAAAGGTATTGCCGCTCGGCAATAGCAGCGCATTCATCGCGCCCGCCACCTTCACGTCCTCTCGCAGCCCAAACACTTTCTCCACCACATCATAATGTTCCTGATAATCGCCGATGGTGCCGCAGATCAGCGCATCGGCTTCACCGCGATGCACCATGATCGCGCCAATCAGCGTGGGATTGCCGATCACCGCGCGCTGGGCAGTTTCCGGCGTCACGCCGCGCCGTTTCATGATCTGGTAATACTCATTCCAGTACTCTTTGAAACGTGGATCGGACTCGTTATTGACGATCTCAAAATCTTTGCCCGCCTCGATCTTCAAACCCTGCTTTTGCAGACGCATAGCGATGACATTCGGCCGGCCAATCAGGATCGGCTTCGCCAGCCCTAACGTCACCAGCTCCTGCGTGGCATGCAGCACGCGCACCTCTTCGCCTTCTGCCAGCACCACGCGTTTGGGATCTCTACGCGCCTGCGAAAAGATCGGCCTCATAAACAGGTTGGTTTTATAGACGAACTCGGTGAGCTGCTCACGATAAGCATCAAAATCCTCAATCGGTCGCGTGGCGACACCCGATTCCATCGCCGCTTTCGCCACCGCGGGCGCAATCTGCACGATTAAACGCGGATCAAACGGTTTGGGGATCAAGTATTCCGGGCCGAAACTCAGATCCTGATCGTCATACGCCGACGCCACCACATCGCTCTGTTCCGCCTGTGCCAGCGCCGCAATCGCGTGCACCGCCGCCAGCTTCATCTCCTCATTAATCGCCGTGGCACCCACATCCAGCGCGCCACGGAAGATAAACGGGAAGCACAACACGTTGTTCACCTGATTGGGGAAATCAGAGCGCCCGGTGCAGATAATCGCGTCGGGCCGCACCTGTTTGGCCAGCGGCGGCATGATTTCCGGCTCGGGATTGGCCAGCGCCAGAATCAGCGGATCCTGCGCCATCTTCTGCACCATCTCCGGCGTCAGCGCTTTGGGGCCGGAACAGCCAAGGAAAATATCCGCGCCGCCAATCACCTCGTCCAGCGTGCGTGCGCCGCTGTCGGCCACCGCATAGGCCGCTTTGGTCGGCGTCATATTCGGCTCGCGATCGCGATAGATCACCCCTTTGGAATCGCACACCACAATGTTGTGCTGCTGCATGCCGAGCGCCACCAGCAGATTCAGGCAGGCAATCGCCGAGGCACCTGCGCCGGAAACCACCAGCCGCACCTCGCTGATGGCTTTTTTAACGATGGTTAAGCCGTTGAGCACCGCCGCCGTACAGATGATCGCCGTGCCGTGCTGATCGTCGTGGAATACTGGGATCTGCATGCGCTCACGCAGCTGTTGCTCAATATAGAAACACTCGGGCGCTTTGATATCTTCCAGATTGATGCCACCAAAAGTGGGTTCCAGCGCGGCAATCACCTCAATCAACTTATCGGGATCGCGCTCATCGATTTCGATATCAAACACGTCAATGCCGGCGAACTTTTTGAACAGCACGCCCTTGCCTTCCATCACCGGCTTACTCGCCAGTGCGCCAATGTTACCCAGCCCCAGCACCGCGGTGCCGTTGGAGATCACCGCCACCAGATTGCCACGCGCGGTGTATTTGCGCGCCGCCAGCGGATCGGCGGCAATTTCCAGACAAGGCGCAGCGACGCCGGGCGAATAGGCCAGCGCCAGATCGCGCTGCGTGGCTAACGGTTTGGTGGGTGAAACCTGAATTTTTCCGGGCGTGGGAAATTGATGAAAATCGAGCGCGCTTTGCTTGAGTTGATCGTCCATTGGGCATCCTTTGGCATCGCTAAATAGGCATTCAGTATAGGAATGTGCGGCACAAAAGAGGGTGAAGGCGCTCAAAGAACGCACAGACTGAAAGGCACGGATTGCCACCGCTTCGCCTGCGGGATCGGCACAGCCTGCTATCCTTATTGATGGCAAAAAGCGTAGCTGAACCGTTTAGGCCAGTCCTCCTTTCACTATCGCACCTCTTAAGCGCCACGACGCCACAATCAGAGAAAACGCATTTTCTTCGTGTAACGTCTGTAGCACTGTGTTGGACCAATACTTAACAGGAATGGGTGCAACACCTTTGCCCACATTATTGCTAATCAAGGAGTTAAGTGATGAACCAGCTAGATGCATTGAAACAATACACCACCGTGGTGGCGGACAGCGGCGATATCGAATCCATTCGCCATTACAATCCAGAAGACGCGACCACCAACCCCTCATTGATTCTGAAAGCCGCCGGTCTTGAGGGTTATAAACATCTGATTGATGACGCCATCGACTACGCGAAAAAACAGGGCGGCAGCAAAGAGACGCAAATCATCAACGCCAGCGACAAAGTGGCGATCAACCTCGGTATGGAAATTCTGAAAAGCATACCGGGCCGTGTTTCGACCGAAGTGGATGCGCGCCTCTCCTTCGATCGTGGCATGTGTGTCACCAAAGCTGAGAAGCTGGTGCGTCTGTACGAAGAGCACGGCATCGACCGCTCACGCATTCTGATCAAACTGGCGTCAACCTGGGAAGGCATCAAAGCCGCTGAAGAGCTGGAGAAAAACGGCATTCAGTGCAACCTGACGCTGCTGTTCTCCTTCGCTCAGGCGCGAGCCTGTGCCGAAGCTGGTGTGTTCCTGATTTCGCCATTTGTTGGCCGTATTTACGACTGGTACAACACCCGCAAACCGATGGATCCGTATGTAGTCGATGAGGATCCGGGCGTGAAATCTGTGCGCCGTATCTACGATTACTACAAGAAGCACCGTTACAGCACCGTCATCATGGGCGCCAGCTTCCGTAAAGTGGAACAGATTCAGGCGCTGGCCGGCTGTGACCGTTTGACCATTTCCCCTAACCTGCTGGAAGAGCTGGCCAACAGCGACGCGCCGCTGGAGCGTAAGCTGGAGCCATCAACCGAAGGTTTCCATCAGCCGGCTTCACTTTCAGAAGCGGAATTCCGCTGGGAACACAATCAGGATCCGATGGCGGTAGAAAAACTGTCAGACGGCATCCGTCAGTTCGCCGTTGACCAGCAGAAGCTGGAAGACGTGCTCTCTTCTCGTCTGTAATCCGCACTCACTCTTATGGCGGATGGGCATTGGCTCATCCGCTATCGCCAAATCACAAGGGAGAACCTTATGTCTTCACGCAGAGAGTTGGCTAACGCAATTCGTGCACTCAGCATGGATGCGGTACAAAAAGCAAATTCCGGGCACCCAGGTATGCCGATGGGCATGGCAGATATCGCCGAAGTGTTATGGCGCGATGTGTTGAAACACAATCCCAACAATCCGGCGTGGGCCGATCGTGACCGCTTTATTCTTTCCAACGGTCACGGCTCGATGCTGCTCTACAGCCTGCTGCATCTCACCGGCTACGACCTGCCGATGGAAGAGTTGAAAAACTTCCGTCAGCTGCACTCAAAAACGCCGGGACACCCTGAACTCGGCTACACGCCTGGCGTGGAAACCACCACCGGTCCGCTCGGCCAGGGCCTGGCCAACGCGGTAGGTTTAGCGATTGCCGAACGCACGCTGGCGGCGCAGTTTAACCGTCCCGGCCACGACATCGTCGATCACCACACCTACGTGTTTATGGGCGATGGTTGTTTGATGGAAGGCATCTCGCACGAAGTGAGCTCGCTGGCCGGTACGCTCGGCCTCGGCAAACTGATTGGCTTCTACGATCACAACGGCATCTCCATCGATGGTGAAACCGAAGGCTGGTTCACCGACGACACGCACAAACGTTTCGAAGCCTACAACTGGCACGTCGTGGGTAGCGCAGAAGGTATCGACGGCCACGATTCGGCAGCGATCGCTGCGGCGATTAAAGAGGCGCAAAGCGTCACCGATAAGCCGTCACTGATTATCTGTCGCACCACTATCGGTTTCGGCTCGCCGAACAAAGCCGGTAAAGAGGAGTCGCACGGCGCGGCGCTGGGCGAAGAAGAAGTGGCGTTGACGCGGCAGAAACTGGGCTGGCACTATCCGCCGTTTGAAATCCCGAAAGAGATTTATCAGCAGTGGGATGCCAAAGAAGCGGGCGCGCAGCGCGAGAAATCCTGGGATGATAAGTTTGCCGCTTATAAAGAGGCACACCCCGAGTTGGCGCAGGAGTTTACCCGTCGTCTGAGCGGTGAAATGCCGGCTAACTGGAGTAGCGAAGTGCAGAAGTTTGTTGAAGAGCTGCAGGCTAATCCACAGAAAATCGCCAGCCGTAAAGCCTCACAAAATACGCTGGAAGTGTTTGGCAAGCTGCTGCCAGAATTCCTCGGCGGCTCAGCGGATCTGGCACCCAGTAACCTCACCATCTGGTCGGGCTCAAAATCGATCAAAGAGGATAGTGCCGGTAACTACATTCACTACGGCGTACGTGAATTTGGTATGACGGCGATCGGCAACGGCATCGCGCATCACGGCGGCTTCGTGCCATACACCGCTACCTTCCTGATGTTCGTCGAGTACGCGCGTAATGCGGTGCGCATGGCGGCGCTGATGAAGGCGCGTCAGGTGCTGGTCTATACGCATGACTCCATCGGCCTCGGCGAAGATGGTCCGACACACCAGCCAGTTGAGCAGATTGCCAGCCTGCGCGTTACGCCAAACATGAGTGTGTGGCGTCCGTGCGATCAGGTGGAAACTGCCGTGGCGTGGCAAGCCGCCGTTGAGCGCCATCATGGGCCAACCGCGCTGATCCTGTCGCGTCAGAACCTGCTGCAGCCAGAGCGTAGCAAAGAGCAGGTGGCGAATATTGCACGCGGTGGCTATGTGCTGCAGGACAGCAACGGCACGCCGGATGCGATCATCATCGCCACCGGTTCGGAGATTGAAATCGCGCTGGGCGCGGCGGATAAACTCACCGCTGCTGGCCACAAGATTCGCGTGGTTTCGCTGCCGAGCACCGACGTGTTTGATAAGCAGGACGTCGCGTATCGCGAATCGGTGCTGCCATCCGGCGTGAAAGCGCGTGTGGCAGTCGAAGCCGGCATTGCTGATTACTGGTACAAGTATGTTGGTCTGGATGGCGCGATTGTCGGTATGACCACCTTTGGTGAGTCAGCCCCCGCCGGCAAACTGTTCCCGGAATTCGGTTTCACCGTCGAGAACATCGTCAGCCATACTGAAGCTTTACTCAAGCCGCACTAATCGATCTGGCCCTGCGTCTTTTTGGCGTAAGGGCCATTTTTTGATCACAGCCTGAAACAGAAAAAAATCCGCCCTGCCCCCTTCACGCCTCGCGCAAACTGATTACTATAAGCTTTCCTCCGATTCTTATAGCGGACGCTTTCCCGTTGAAAAAACGTACTCCTTTTTTACTGGCCTTAATGGTTACAGTGCTTCCATTAAAAAGCATGGCGCAGTCGTCGCCCGATCCGCTGTTGGCATCGCAAATTGTTGATCGCTACGCCGAGCACATTTTCTATGGCAGCGGCGCAACCGGCATGGCGCTGGTGGCGATTGATGGCAATCAGCGGGTTTTCGCCAGCTTTGGTGATACGCGCCCCGGCAACAACGTGCGTCCGCAGCCCGATTCGGTGATTCGTATTGCCTCGCTCAGCAAGCTGATGACCAGCGAAGTGATGGTGAAGATGGCCGAACGCGGTCAACTGCGTCTTGACGATCCGCTGAGCAAATACGCGCCGCCTGGCGCGCGCGTGCCAAGCTATAACGGCCAGCCGATTCGCCTGATTGACCTCTCCACCCACACCAGCGGCCTGCCGCGCGAACAGCCTGGCGGTAAACCGCATCGTCCGGTGTTTGTCTGGCCGACCAAGTCCGATCGCTGGCAGTGGCTGAGCGGAGCGGCATTAAAGGCCGCGCCAGGCACCAATGCCGCCTATTCCAACCTGGGCTTTGATCTGCTGAGCGATGCGCTCGCCAAAGCGGCGGGCATGCCCTATCCAGCACTGTTCCAGCAGTTGATAACGCGTCCGCTGGGCATGAAAGACACCACCTTTACGCCGTCACCGGATCAGTGTCAGCGTCTGATGATTGCTGAGAAAGGTGCCAGTCCGTGTAACAACACGCTGGCGGCCATCGGTAGCGGCGGCGTTTACTCAACGCCAGACGATATGGGCCGCTGGATGCAGCAGTTCCTTAACTCGGCGGTGAATCACCGCACGCCGCAAATTGATCGCCTGCAAACGCTGATTTATCGTCGTGACCAGCTAACCAAAGTGGAAGGCATGGATGTGCCGGGCCGCGCCGATGCGCTGGGCATGGGTTGGGTCTATATGGGGCCGAAGGAAGGTCGTCCGGGGATTATTCAGAAAACCGGTGGCGGCGGCGGCTTCATTACCTATATGGCGATGGTGCCGCAGCACAACGTCGGCGTGTTTGTGGTGGTGACTCGCTCGCCGTTAACGCGTTTCACCCCGATGAGTGATGGCGTGAATAATATGCTGACCGAGCTGGTGGGTAATCAGTCGGGTTCACCGATGACGGTGCAAGCCATCCGCTAACTGGGTTGTGGTGCAGGCTGTAGCGGCGCAATTCATTGCGCGATAAATCGCGCCGCTACGGAATGTGCAATGATTTAATGCTGCACGTGGTATTAACGCGACTGCACCGGATTTTGCGATTCAGTGACCCAGAGTGTTGGCCAATCCTCACTGCTGTGCCACGCATCGCAGGTCTTCTCTTCCGCATACTCCGCCAGCACAAACTCATTGCCGTCATACTGCCAGCGCGTTGCCACGCCGCAATCCCCCAAACCACGTCCTTTACTGAAGGTGTAGAGCAATCCATGGCTGGCATCAAATTCCGCGTTCACCAACTCCAGCTGATTATCCCCGCGTGACGGCGGCGTAAACGGCAGCGTTAAGCTCAGCCCGCGCGACACATAAGGCTGCGTGCGCGTCACTTCAAAGGCCAGATCGATCACGTTATACGCACCGGTTTCGCAGCTGATCAGCAGTAGCGCTTTGCTGTCGGTCAGCGGCGACACGCTCACTTCACGCCGCAGTGGATCGAGCGAGCAGTTATCGGTATTCACCCGCCAGGTACCAAAATCAATTAAACCGCTGGTCTCTTCCTGCGTCAGCGGCGGCGGCGGCGGTAATGGCGAAGGTAACGCCGGTAACGCTGGCTGCGGCGGCACATCCCACTGCACGCGGTCGCCACGCTTCACCCAGGCGCTGGCACCGTTGACGCGGCCCTGCACGTCATCCATCAACAGTAATGCCGCCTTCATGCCGCTGAGCGGAATGGTGGCGTTGGCTTTATAGGTCAGCTGCAGATTTTGCGCATCCAGCGTCTGCGCCAGAAACTCGTCGATGGCGATAGCATTACTGGTCGCCAGATGATGCGGTTCCACCGTCCAGTGTTTAAGGTCTGGTGTGAGACGGCGTTGATCGAGTAGCAGGTTATCCTTGAGCGGGCCGCCCGGCAGCTCACCGCTGTAGGCGCTGCCGTAATCAATACGCAGCAAGGGACGATCGTTGACGCCAGCATGACGTGAGAGCGTCATCACTAAGCCGTTGTCACCGGGAAAACTGCGTGCCACGCAAAAAGCCGCGTTGTTACAGGTCAGTTGCCAGTCAGAAAATGACTTTTGCAGTGGCTGAGCCTGAACGCACGCGACAAAAAGAAAGGGCAATAAAAGCAGTAACTTCATCCAATACGACATCAAAAAATCGGTCCCCAAATTCCTGGAAAGAAAATAATAGCGCAACGGGAACGCTGTCAGCAGGCCTAAACTGTGAGCCGGCCCTAAAAGCGAGGTTAACCGCTGAAAAAGCCGTCACCTGTGGCGAACGGGTACTGGATGGGGCAAGCGCTCATCATCCGTTTTGACCGATTACTGCTCAATCGGATTCGTCGGACTCTTGTTAACTCATCACAAAACGGTCAAATACACACAAACGGTCATAAGCGGTCATGTTAGGTTAAATCCATGTTTTGGATTTGCAACGCGCGTAGAACGCGGATTTCGCGCCATTAGGCTTATTTATGTGAGACATATCACTTAATTTTGATAACCAGACATCTCATTTACATATAAGACAGATCCAGATCACTTTAATCAGCTAAGGCGTTTTGGTGACTGTGGACTCGTGCGCAGCCCACACTTTCTAAATGCGCTATCCAGTAATTTATAGCCATCGGAGGTTAGTTATGTTGCCGATTGAAAGACAGCAGCGAATTATTGACGAATTAAATTTAAATGGTCGGGTCATTGTCGCTGAATTAGTCACGTTATGTCAGGTTTCACAAGAAACTATTCGGCGTGATTTAACGCAGCTGGAGAAACGTGGTCTGTTACAACGCAGTCACGGTGGTGCGGTACCAGCAAAACGACAGGCCGCCAACATTCAGGGAAATACGCGAGGTGTTAACGAGTATGAATTATCTTTCCGCCAGAGAGTCAATGAACATGTTGATGCAAAAATGGCTATTGCCAAACGCGCACTCGATTTCATTAGCCCCGGCGATTGTATATTACTCGATAGCAGCACCACTTGCTGGTATTTAGCGCGACAGCTGCCGGATATTGAATTAACGGTATTAACCAATTCCATCAGGATTGTGCAAACCCTTGCGGCGCGCGGCAGCATCCGCACCATCTGTCTGGGGGGAGAATATTCTGACCGTTATGAAGATTTCCACGGCGTCGTCGCCGAGCAACCGCTTAGAGAATTTCAGATCAATAAGATCTTTTTCTCCTGTAGCAGTTTAGGCAATGACGGTTATTTACGTGAAGGTAACGAAAACAACGCACATTTAAAACAGCAAATGTTATTAGCAGCGGAAAGAAAACATCTGCTGCTGGACGGAAGTAAATTCCTGCGGCCCTCATTCGCGCGTATTTGTCATTATCGCGATGTGGACTTTCTCATTACTGACCAATTAAAAGACAAAGAGCTGGAACAAGAATTAGCGTGGAACGGCGTCAATATTATTGATTGCTCCCAGCGCAGCCATTCTATGCAGCTAATAAAAAATTAAATCGGAGTCTTTATGAAAAAACATCTTATCGCCTGTTCTCTGCTCGCCCTGTTTGCCGCCTCCGGCGCGCAGGCTGCTGACAAATTACGCATGGGCATCGTGGTGAAAATTGGCGGTATTCCGTGGTTCAACGCCATGGAAGCGGGCATCAAGAGTGAAGCGGCGAAACGCGGCATTGACGCCTGGATGGTGGGACCAACGGCGGCCGATCCGGCTCTGCAGGTGCGCGCTATCGAAGATTTGATTGCCCAGAAGGTCGACATCATTGGCGTGGTGCCGAATGACCCGAAAGTGCTGGAACCGGTGCTGAAGCGCGCCCGTGATGCTGGCATTGAAGTGATCACCCACGAATCGCCGGATCAGAAAGGCGCTAACTGGGACTTCGAACTGGTGGATGCGCCGACGCACGGCATCAACCATATGAAAGCGCTGGCGAAATGCATGCATGAAGAGGGCAAATACGCCATGTACGTCGGCAGCCTGACCGTGCCGTTGCACCAGCAGTGGACCGACGCCGCGCTGAATTATCAGAAAGAACACTATCCGAAGATGCAGATGGTCACCGACAAGTTTGGCGTCGGCGAATCGCTGGATGACTCGATTCGCACCACTAACGAACTGATGTCCAAGTATCCGGATTTGAAAGGAATTATGGCCTTTGGTTCACAAGGTCCGATTGGCGCCGGTCGCGCGGTGATGAACCGTAACAAGATCGATCAGGTCTGCGTAATTGGCGCCTTTAGTCCTGGCCAGGGCGCATCGCTGGTGCAGCGTGGCGCGATCAAAGGCGGCTACATCTGGAATCCACAAACCGCAGGCGAAGTGTTCGTACGTATCGCCGACATGATGCAGAAGAAAGAGCCAATCACCGACGGAATGACCATCGAGGGTTTGGGCAAAGTGAAAGTTGACGAGGCGACCCACACCATCCTCGGCAACAACACCGAAAGCCTGGACAAAGAGAACCTGCCAAAACTGGTGAAAATGGGGCTGTAATGATGAATGAGGTGATCCCACAGACGCTGATTGCGCTCGACAACCTGTCGAAAACATTTGGTGGCAACCGCGCACTGAGCGATATCTCGCTGACCTTACTGGCTGGCGAAGTGCACTGTCTCGCTGGCACCAACGGCTGTGGCAAGAGCACCTTAATCAAAGTCATTTCCGGGGTGCACGCCCCGGATAGCGGCAGCCGCATCACGCTGGGCGACGGCCCGAGCTTTCCGCGTCTGACCACTCGCCAGGCGCGTGACTTTGGCATCCAGGTGATTTATCAGGATCTGTCGCTGTTCCCCAACCTCAGCGTGGCGGAAAACATCGCCTTCGAGCACAACCTGAATAGCCTGCTCGGCTGGCATCGCAAAGCCAAACTGCGTGAAACCGCGCAGCGCATCATTGATGAACTGAAGTTTGAACTCGATCTCGATGAGAAAGTGGCGTCGCTGTCAATTGCGCAGCGTCAGCAAGTGGCGATCTGCCGCGCGCTGGTCGCCGATGCGCGGCTGGTGATCATGGATGAGCCGACGGCGTCGCTGACGCGCACCGAAGTGAATCAGCTGCTGCGCACCGTGCGTTACCTGAAAGACAAAAACATCTGCGTGGTGTTTGTCAGCCATCGACTGGATGAAGTGCTGGAGATCTCAGATCGCGTGACGGTGATCCGCGACGGCCGCAAAATGGGCTGCTGGCCCGCCAAAGCGATGACGCCGCACCATCTGACCGAACTGATGACCGGCCTGAAGCTCGACTATCAGCTGAAAACGCCGACGCGCCATGACGATCGCCTGATCCTCGAAGTCGAAAAACTCACGCGCGCCGGACAATACCATGACGTTAATTTCAAACTCTATCAGGGCGAAGTGCTGGGCCTGTGCGGCCTTTTAGGCTCGGGCCGCACCGAACTGGCGCTGTCGCTGTTTGGCATGACCAAACCGGACAGCGGCAAGATCTGGCTCGACAGCAAACCGGTGCGATTCCGTGGGCACGAAGATGCGATCAAAGCCGGCATCGGCTACGTCTCCGAAGATCGCTTAACCCTGGGTTTGGTGCAGCAACAATCGGTGGCCGACAACATGGTGCTGCCGATCCTCGACAAGCTGCAAAACCGTTTCCACCTGATTGATGAATACCGCAAGAACAAGCTGATCCTGCAGTGGATTCAGCAGCTTGGCGTGCGTGTTGCCGATCCCAATCTGGCGATTTCCACGCTCTCCGGCGGCAACCAGCAGAAAATCGTGCTGGCGAAATGGGTGCTGACCCAGCCGCGCATTCTGATTCTCGATTCGCCCACCGTTGGCGTGGATGTCGGCGCTAAAGCCAGCATCTATCAGCTGATTCATCTGCTGGCGAAAGAGGGTTTGTCGATCATCCTGATTTCCGACGAAGTGCCGGAGGTTTGGTACAACTGCGACCGCATCCTGCACTTCCGTGATGGCACCGTTCATGCCGAATACCAACCCGATACCGTTGAGCAACAGCAGCTGGCGGAGGTGATCAATGCCTGATTTTTCTCGTTTACGTCCGAGCTCCAGCCAGGGCTGGCTGGCCTGGGTTTTGCTGGCGTTCATTGTGTTTTTCTCTGCCGCCAGCGATCAGTTCCTGACGGTGCAAAACCTGCTGGATCTGGCAGAAAGCTACGCCGTGACCGGCATCTTTGCCCTCGGCCTGTTTGTGGTGCTGGTGACCGGCGGCATCGATATCTCCTTTGCTGCGGTGGCGTCGGTGGTGCAATACCTGATCGCCTCGCTGTTTGTGCAGTTCCAGTTTGATAACGCCCTGCTCAGCATCCTGCTGGCGGTGGTGTGCGGCACGCTGTTTGGCGTGATCAACGCCCTGCTGATCACCACGCTGCGCGTCGTCTCGATCATCATCACCATCAGCATGCAGTCGCTGCTGTTTGGCATGTTGATGTGGGTAACCGGCGGCAAAAGCCTCTATTCGCTGCCGGACTGGTGGATCACGCTGCGCAGCGTGCTGCCATTCACCTGGCAAGGTAACAGCTTCCAGATTGGCTTGCCGCTGGTGACCATGCTGGTGATTGCCGGACTCACCGCGCTGCTGCTGAACAAAACCAATCTCGGTCGCCAACTGTATGCGGTGGGCGGCGATGCGGAATCGGCGCGCCGCATCGGTATTCGCGTCGGTCTGATTCATGTCTTCGCCTATGGCTGGCTGGGTGCCATGGCGGCGATTGGCGGCTTGGTGCAGGTCTATCGCATGGGCGAAGTGGTGCCAAATGCGCTGGTCGGCGGCGAGCTGGATGTGCTGGCCGCCACGGTGCTGGGCGGTGCCAGCCTGATGGGCGGCAAAGGCACGGTGAGCGGCACGCTGATGGGTGTCTTTCTTATCGCCATCCTGAAGAACGGCCTCAACCTGATTGGCGTCTCCAACTACTTCATGAACATCGTGGTGGGCGGCGTGATCATGGTGGCTATCGCCGTGACTCACTACAAAAAACGTAAAGAAACTGATGTCAGTTTCGTCTAACGGGAGCCGCATCAACATGAAATCACTCTCTGCTCTGCGTCCGGACGGCACCAATATCGGCCTGATGCTGTTAATCGCGCTGGCGCTGGCGATCTTTACCGTCATGTTGCCGGGCCGCTTTCTCACTGATTCGACCTTTATGAGTATGGCATTTCAGCTGCCCGAGCTGGGCTTGCTGACGCTGGCGATGTTTATCGCCATTCTCAGCGGCGGACTGAATCTGGCAATCATCGCCACCGCCAACCTGACGGCGCTGTTTATCGCCTGGACGCTGATGCGCGCCCTGCCCGCCGATGCGGGAACCGGTATGCAACTGTTGTGGCTGTTCATCGCCATCATCGGCGCGATGCTGATTGCCGCGCTGATTGGCGTGATTACCGGCGTGATGGTAACGCGCATCGGTGCGCACCCGATTCTGGTGACGCTGGCGACCATGATGACGCTGAACGGCATCGGCATCTGGCTGACCAAAGGCGCGGCCGTCAGCGGCATGCCGTCGGTGGTGCAGGCGCTCGGTTCCAACACGCTGCTCGGCGTTCCGCTGCCGCTGTGGGTGTTCCTGTTTGCCGCCGCGCTGCTGGCGCTGTTCCTCGGCAAAACCCGCGCCGGTAAATGCATCTATATGGGCGGCAGCAACATCAACGCCACCTGGTTTAGCGGCATCAATACGCATCGCATGGTGATTCTGGTGTACGTCATCTCCAGCCTGCTGTGCGTGTTGGCCGGTTTGATCATGATGGCGCGCTTCAACTCGGCGCGTATGGGTTACGGCGATGCGTATCTGCTGCTGACGGTGCTGGCCATTATCCTTGGCGGCACCGACCCGAATGGCGGCTTTGGTCGCGTGACCGGCGTGGTGCTGGCGCTGATCGCCCTGCAAGTGCTCTCCACCGGCTTCAACCTGATGAACATCAGCCAGCACGTTAGCCTGGCAATGTGGGGCGCGGTGCTGATTGTGGTGTTGGCCTTCAAACAATTCAAAACTCGCTTTAACGAACATCGTGCCGTCAAGCTCAGCAAACTGGCGGCGGCGCTTAACCCTTTGACCGAAAAAAAGGAAGTATGATGCGTATTCAAGTCTCCCCGTCGTTGATGTGTATGAATCTGATGGAGATCAAGCACCAGCTCGCCGTGCTGGACTCCCGCGCCGACTTCCTGCATATCGACATTATGGATGGTCACTACGTGAAAAATATCACGCTGTCGCCGTTCTTTATTGAGCAGATTCGCCCGTTCACCAAAGTGGCGCTGGATGTGCATTTGATGGTCGAGCAGCCTACCGATTTCATAGAAGTGATTGCCAAAGCGGGTGCCGATTACATCTGCCCGCACGCCGAAACCATCAACCGCGATGCATTCCGGGTGATTAATATGATCCGCAGCTTCGGCAAGAAAGTGGGTGTGGTGCTTAACCCCGCTACGCCGGTCTCCTTTATCCACCACTACATTCATTTGGTGGATAAGATCACCGTGATGACGGTGGATCCCGGCTACGCCGGACAACCGTTTATTCCGGAAATGGTGCAGAAGGTGCAAGAGCTGAAAGCGCTGAAGCAGGCCAACGGCTATCAATATCTGATTGAGATCGACGGTTCCTGCAATACACGCACTTATAACACGCTGGTCGGTGCGGGCGCAGAAGTGCTGATTGTCGGCACCTCCGGCCTGTTCAATATTCACGACGACCTGGAAACCGCCTGGAATATGATGCGCGAAAGCATTGATGAGGCTCAGGGATTGGCGCAGGTATCCGCATGAAAAAATGCTGGCTCGGTATCGACATTGGCGGCACCGGCACACGTCTGCAGCTGATGGAAGAGGAGCGCGTTTGGTCGAGCTTCCGTAAAGTGCCGACGGCCAGCTGGGCGCAGCAGCCTGATGCACTTTACGCGTTGGGCCAGTTAATCAGCGAAACGCTGGAGCAGCAGCCGGTTAGCGGCGTGATGCTCGGATTACCCGGCATTCTCAGCCGTGACCGCCAGCAGGTGATTTCGCTGCCGTTTATTCAGGCGCTGGACCAGCAACCGGTTGCCGCGCGGCTCACCGAACGCCTTGGCGTACCGGTGGCGATGGACAAAGATGTTAATCATCTGATGCTGTGGGATTTACTGCAGCTGGAGCAGCTGCCAGACAGCGCGGTGGGTTTGTATCCCGGCACCGGCATGGGCAACAGCCTGTGGCTTAACGGCCAGTTTTATCATGGTCAACACGGTGGCGCGGGTGAGCTTGGTCATGTGCCTGTTGCCGGCAACGATCTGCCCTGCCCGTGCGGCAATCGTGGCTGTGCGGAAACCGTGACGTCGGGCCATTGGCTGAGTCGCTGGGCGAGCACCCATGTGCCGGAAACCAACATGTCGGCGCTGTTTACCCAGCATCGTGAGCATCCGGAGCTGCAGGCTTTTGTACAGCGGCTGGCGCAACTGATTGCCACCGAGATGAACATACTCGATCCGGAATACCTGATTCTGGGCGGCGGCGTGCTGGCGATGGCGGACTTCCCGCTGGCACAGCTGCGCAGCCAGATTCAGCAGCATCTTCGTCCACCCGCCACGCGTGAGGGTTTGAAGATCGTGTTTAGCCAATCCACCGACCACACCGGTTGTCGCGGTGCCTGTTTAGCCGCCGAACGTCTGTTCAGGAGTGTATGATGAAAGGAAAAGTGTGTGTGTTTGGCTCGTTCAACCTCGACGTAGTCGCGGTAATGAACCGCTTTCCGATGCCGGGCGAATCGCTCACCGCCCATACCAGCATGATGGGACCGGGCGGCAAAGGCGCGAATCAGGCGACGGCCGCGCTGCGCGCCGGCGCGCGCGTGCACTATATCGGTAAGATTGGTAATGATGACTTCGGCATGTTTGCGCGTCGCCATCTGGAAAAGACCGGTTTCGATGCCATCACCTTGTTTACCTGCAAGGAGAAACCGACCGGCAATGCGCTGATTTATGTCGCCGGGGACGATGCCGAGAACATGATTTCGGTCTATCCCGGCGCGAACACCACCGTAACGGCCGCCGAGGTGACGCGCTGCCAACCCACCGTTGCGGCAGCCGATATTCTGCTGGTGCAGCTGGAGAATAATCTCAGCGCCATCCAGCGCATGATCGACAACGCGCGCGCCGGCGGCACCTTTGTGATTATGAATCCCGCGCCCTGGCAAAAAGTCACCGATGCGCTGCTGGCAAAAGTGGATTTGCTGACACCTAACAGTACCGAAGCGATGCAGCTGACCGGCGTGAAGGTCACCGACTTCGCCAGCGCGCAGCAAGCGGCAGAGAAGCTGCATCGCAAAGGGGCGCGTCAGGTGATTATTACGTTGGGGGTTTGCGGTGCGTTGCTGTCAGTAGCTGACCAGCCACCGCTGCGTATTCCGCTGTTTCCGGCTCAGCCGCTGGATACCACCGGCGCGGGCGATGCGTTTAATGGCGCACTGGCGGCGCGGCTGGCTTCCGGCGATGAACTGCCACAGGCGGCGCTGTTTGCTTCAGCTTATGCTTCGCTGTGTGTGGAACGCTCCGGTGCAGCGCACTCGATGCCTTCGTATGCCGAAGCACTGGCAAGACTGCAGGCGTATCCGCAATGTGTCCCGGAAACGTTGGGAGAGTGTGTGTAAGGCAAGATGGCCACACATTGCTGTAGCGGCGCAATTTATTGCGCATTTTCACCTCGATGAAAAGGTCAAAAGAGCGCAATAAATTGCGCCGCTACGGTCAAAACTACGCCTGCAACCAACCGGCGATCTGCGCATGCTGCAGCAGCATAATGGCTTTACCGTCACGAATGCGGCCATCTTTCACCATCGCCAGCGCCTCCGGGAAACTCAGCTCCAGCACGGTAATCTCTTCATCCTCAACGCCACCGCCCTTGTTGGCGCGCTGTGCATCGCTGTATTCCGCGGCGAAGAAGTGGATCAGTTCAGTCACGCCGCCCGGCGACATGTAGGCTTCAAAAACTTTATCGACCTTACCCACCTGATAGCCGGTCTCTTCTATCGCTTCTTTGCGGATGCAATCTTCCGGCGAGTCGTCATCCAGCAGCCCGGCGCAGGTCTCAATCAGTTCGCCACTTTCATTGCCATTGACATAAGTGGCAATGCGGAACTGACGCACCAGCAGCACGCTATTTTTTTCAGTGTTGTACAGCAGGATGGTGGCACCGTTTCCGCGATCGTACACTTCTCGCTTATGGCGCACGACTTCGCCGTTGTTGCGGGTGAGTTCGTAGGTGAAGTTGCGCAGCACAAACCAGTTTTCTGACAGCAACTTGTCTTTGATGATGTTGATCTTTAACGACATAACCGCTCCACTGCTAAATTGAGGGAGCCTGAGATGATAGGCCGAAGCGGTGGGGAAAACTATCTGAATTGTGAGGCCGGTCGCCGTGATGGGCGCTCCTGACTCAGTGCACAGATTGTAGCGGCGCAATGGGTTGCGCGTTAAATCGCGCCGCTACGGATTGTGCAGTGGTTTGATGCGCTGCGGTAGTGATCGGCATTACGCCAATTTATGCCGCGTTGTTAGGCCTCAAAAACCGTTGGGTTGGTCTTTCATATCGGGCAGATGGTGCGCGATACCTTTGTGGCAATCGATACAGGTTTTCCCTTCCTCAACTGCTTTGCTGTGCATCTTCGCGGCGACGGTTTTCTGCGCGGTGAAATCCATATAATCGAAGTTGTGGCAGTTACGACACTCCTGCGAATTATTGTTTTTCATCCTGCGCCACTCGTTTTGCGCCAGCTTGATGCGATGATCCTCGAACTTTTGCGGCGTATCAATGATGCCGAAAATCTTGGCATACACCTCTTTGCTCGCCTGGATCTTACGCAGCATTTTCGGGCCCCACTCGTGCGGCACGTGACAATCCGGACAGGTGGCGCGCACGCCGCTGCGGTTGTTGTAGTGCACCGTCTGCATATATTCCTGATAGACGTTATTACGCATCTCATGGCAGCCGATACAGAACTGCTCGCGGTTGGTCATCTCCATTGCGGTGTTGAAGCCGCCCCAGAAAATGATGCCGCCAGCAAAGCCCAGAGTCAGTAGCGTACCGAGCGCCAGACGGCTCGGACGCCGCCACCAGCGCCAGATGCGCAGAAGTTTCTCTTTCATCATGTCCTCACTTACCGAAGCCGTCAGCCGGTTTGAAGGTGTTTTCCACCACCGGTTTGGCATCGGTTTGCGGTACGTGACACTGCAGGCAGAAGTAGCGACGCGGCGACACGGTGCTGCTCACCAGTCCATCGCGATCGGTGAAGTGCGTTGGGCTAACGCGTGGCGCGCCGGTGGTGAGATAGCTCTGCGTGCCGTGACACTGCAGACAACGGTTCACGTTTTTCGTCACCTGATAGCCATCGACGCTATGCGGGATCACCGGCGGCTGATTCACGTAGTTCAACGGCTTGCGGCTCTGCTCTTTGGGCTGATGAATGGTGCCCTGCTGCGTGGCCGTCACTTCCGGTGACTGATTGAGATCGACGCCGTTGTGGGCGTAAACCGTGCCGCCCAGTATCAGGGCGGCTAAAGTAACAAGTGTGATTAAGGGTTTCATTGCATCCTGCCTTAAATTTTAACCAGCTTGACGGCGCATTTTTTGTAATCGGTCTGCTTCGACAGCGGATCGGTGGCGTCCAGCGTGACGTTGTTGGCCAGCACGCCCGCATCAAAGAACGGCATAAATACCAGACCTTTGGGCGGCTGATTGCGACCGCGCGTTTCCACGGTGGCAAGGGTTTCGCCACGACGCGACACCACGCGGACTTTCTCGCCGCGACGGAAATTGCGCTCTTTGGCATCCAGCGGATGTATATAGAGTAGCGCCTGCGGCACTGCGCGGTGCAGCTCCGGCACGCGACGCGTCATGGTGCCGGTGTGCCAGTGTTCCAGCACGCGACCGGTACAGAACCACAGGTCGTACTCTTCATCCGGCGATTCGGCTGGCGCTTCGTAGGGCAGCGCGAAAATGGTGGCTTTACCATCCGGCTTGCCGTAGAAACGCACGCCTTCACCGGCTTTGACGTAGCTGTCGTAACCTTCGCGATAGCGCCAGCGCGTCTCTTTGCCATCCACCACCGGCCAGCGCAGGCCGCGCGCCTGATGGTAAGCATCGAACGGCGCAAGATCGTGGCCGTGACCGCGACCAAAGCTGGCGTACTCCTCGAACAAGCCTTTCTGGATGTAGAAACCAAACTCGCGCGCTTCATCATTCAACTGATCATCTGCCACTTCACTCAGTGGGAATTGGTTGACCTGGCCATTGGCGTACAGCACATCAAACAGCGTTTTGTCGCGCAGCTCCGGATTCTGCGCCAGCAGCGCTTCCGGCCACACTTCCGCTACCTTGAAACGTTTGGAGAAATTCACCAGCTGCCACAGATCGGATTTTGCGTCGCCCGGCGCTTTCACCTGCTGATGCCAGAACTGAGTGCGACGCTCGGCATTGCCATACGCGCCCTCTTTCTCCACCCACATCGCAGTGGGCAGAATCAGGTCAGCCGACAAGGCGCTGACGGTGGGATAGGGATCGGAAACCACGATGAAGTTGCGCTCATCGCGCCAGCCCGGCATACGCTCCTGCGTCAGGTTGGGACCGGCCTGCATGTTGTTGTTACACATCACCCAGTAGGCGTTGAGCTTGCCATCTTTCAGCGCGCGATCCTGCGCCACGGCGTGCAAACCAATTTTGGCCGGCACCGTGCCCTGCGGCAGCTTCCACAGCTTCTCGGCGGTAGCGCGGTGTTTGTCATTATTAACCACCATGTCCGCCGGTAAACGGTGCGAGAAGGTGCCGACTTCACGCGCCGTACCGCACGCCGATGGCTGGCCGGTGAGCGAGAACGGACCGGTGCCCGGACGTGAAATTTTGCCGGTCAATAAGTGCAGGTTGTAGCACAGGTTATTAGCCCACACACCGCGCGTATGCTGGTTGAAGCCCATGGTCCAGTACGACACCACGTTGACTTTCGGATCGGCATACAGCTCGGCGAGGGCGATGAGTTGATCTTTCTCCACACCGCTCATTGCGCTGGCTTTTTCCACCGTGTACTCAGAGACAAACTTCGCAAATTCGTCAAAGCTCATCGGCGTGGATTCGCCGCTGTCCGGGTTCTTCGCTGAAGCCTGACGCGGATCGGTGGGGCGCAAACCGTAACCGATGTCGGTCACACCTTTGCGTAGCGTAACGTGATTCTGCAGGAAGGTTTTATCGACCTTGTTGTTCTGAATAATGTAGTTGGCGATGAAGTTGAGGATCGCCAGATCGCTCTGCGGTGTGAACACCATCGCGTTGTCGGCCAGCTCAAAACTGCGATGACGATAGGTGGAAAGCACCGCCACTTTGACATTCTCACTGCTGAGACGACGCGCGGTGATACGTGACCAGAGAATCGGATGCATCTCCGCCATGTTGGAGCCCCACAGCACAAAAGCGTCGGCCTGCTCGATGTCGTCGTAGCAGCCCATCGGTTCGTCCATGCCGAAGGTGCGCATAAAGCCAACCACCGCTGAAGCCATGCAGTGACGCGCATTGGGATCGAGGTTGTTGGTGCGGAAACCGGCTTTCATCAGCTTGGAGGCCGCATAACCTTCCCACACCGTCCACTGACCGGAACCGAACATGCCGACCGAATCCGGGCCGTTGGCTTTCAGCGCCGCTTTGAACTTCTCTTCCATGATGTCGAAGGCTTGATCCCAGCTGACCGGGGTGAACTCGCCCTCTTTGGCATATTTACCGTCGGTCATGCGCAGCAGCGGCTGGGTCAGACGATCTTTCCCGTACATGATCTTCGGCAGGAAATAGCCTTTGATACAGTTCAGACCGCGGTTCACTTCTGCCTGCGGATCGCCCTGCGACGCCACTACGCGGCCATCCTGGGTGCCAACCAGCACGCCACAGCCGGTGCCGCAGAATCGGCACGGCGCTTTTTCCCAGCGAATTGGCGCAGCCAATGAGGTCGCGGCTTTGGCGACGGTGGGAATGGTGAGTCCTGCAGCCGTTGCAGCAGCAGCCGCCGCATTGGCCTTCATAAAATCACGACGACTTATGCTCATGATGCTTCCTTACAAGGTTCTTCAATTTCGTCTTGCTGGTGATACACCAGCGATACCGCCAACACGCCAGCGATGTTGCGGCTCTCTTCAATATTGCGCAGCAGCGCGGCGCTATCCGCGGCACCCAGCGTCACCGCCAGCGTGCCGCGCGCGGCGTCTTCCGCGGCGATGTCGCAATCGGCAAAGGCCAGCAGCGCACTTTTTACGGCGGGAATCGACGCCGGCCGTGCCTGAATCACCAGGCCGCAGACGTGCCAACTGTTTTCATGGTTCATGATGTAATCCTGTGGCTGAGACCGGGCAAGGCGCGATGCAGGCGCCGCAACCGGTGCAATGCTGCGGAAGGGTTTCAGGCTGTGCGATGCCGTTCGGCATCAGCTGGAAACGGATGGCTTGCTGTTCACAACTCTCCTGACAGCTGCGGCAGTTCACGCCAAGGAAGGTGATGCAGCGGTTGTCGATGCGAATGCGCTGTGGAAACGGCTCGGTTTCACGCGCGTGGAATAGCGGCTGCGGGCAAGCGTCCACGCACGCGGCGCAAAACGTGCATTCACCCTGCAGAAAATCGAGGTGCGGCACTTCACCGGCAGCCAGGCGGATGATGTGGGTTTCGCAGGCCGAGACGCATGTGCCGCAGCCATCACAACCCTTCTCTCCCCGCCACCATGGCAAAGCGATGCCGTCAGCAGACGCTACGCGCTGCCCGGTAAAGAGTTCACGTCGCGACAGCGCCATCGGTTCACCTTAAACGGGGGAAAGAGAGATGGTGCGTAAAATAACCTGACGCTAAAGAGGGCTATATCACCCCAAAGGGGTAAATCCCGACGTGGGATCAAGTGAAGGGGAATTGAAATAAAAACGGGGGCCAAAAGGCCCCCGTAAGATGAGAATCGCTACGATTAACGCGCGTTATCGTCCGCCAGTTTCGGCGATACATCATCCTGGTCGTCAGCATGATGTTCGTGCTCTTTCATCGCTTCGGCATTAACGCGTTTGCGCACGCCAAACCAACCCAGCACGAGCACCACGGCAATCAGGGGAATCGAGGCGATGGTGTAAGTGCCGTTCGGATAGTCGAACGCCATCAGCACCAGCACGCTCACCAGGAACAGCAGCGTCAACCAGGAGGTGAACGGCGCCCACGGTAGCTTAAAGCTGACATCTTCGGCTTTGCCCTCTTTGATCGCTTTGCGCAGACGCATCTGGCACACCACGATAAAGGCCCACGACGAGATGATGCCGAGTGACGCCACGTTCAGAACGATTTCAAACACCTGCGACGGCACATAGTAGTTCAGCACCACGCCGATGATGTAAACGGCAACGGTGACCAGAATGCCGGCATACGGCACCTGCTGCTTGCTCATCTTCGACATAAACTGTGGCGCAGAACCGCCCATCGACATGGAGCGCAGAATACGGCCGGTGGAATAGAGACCCGAGTTGAGGCTCGACAGCGCGGCGCTCAGCACCACGATGTTCATTACGCTACCGATATAAGGCACGCCCAGTTTGGAGAAGAAGGTCACGAACGGACTTTGCCCCGCCTGATAGGCATTCCACGGCAGCAGCAGTACCAGCAGCACCACGGAACCGACGTAGAACAGGCCGATACGCCAGATCACGCTGTTGATGGCTTTTGGCAGCATGGTCTTGGGATCTTTACATTCGCCTGCTGCGGTACCTACCAGCTCAATCGAGGCGAAGGCGAACACGACGCCCTGCACCAACACCAGCGCTGGCAGCAAGCCGTGCGGGAAGAAACCGCCGTTATCGGTGATCAGATGGAAGCCGGTGGTATTGCCGTCCAGCGGTTTACCGCTGCCGAGGAACACCACGCCGACAATCAGGAACACCACGATAGCCAGCACTTTCACCAGCGCGAACCAGAACTCCATCTCGGCGAACCACTTCACGCCGATCATGTTCATGGTGCCGACAATCGCCAGCGCGCCTAGCGCAAACACCCACTGCGGCACATCGCCAAACGCGCCCCAATAGTGCATATAAAGCGCGACTGCGGTGATATCGACGATACCGGTCATCGCCCAGTTAACGAAATACATCCAGCCCGCAACGTAAGACGCTTTTTCCCCAAGGAATTCACGCGCATAAGAAACAAAGCTGCCGCTGGAAGGACGATGTAACACCAGTTCGCCCAACGCTCGGAGGATAAAGAAGGAGAAGATACCGCACACCAGATAAACCAGCGCCAGTGCAGGACCGGCCATTTGCAGGCGCGCGCCAGCACCGAGGAACAGACCGGTACCGATAGCACCGCCGATGGCGATCATTTGTACCTGGCGGTTACCCATTGCTTTGTGGTAACCGCTGTCGTGCGAGTTGAGCCAGCGTCTTTTCGCAGCGCGTTGTTCGGCTGCGGTTTTTTTAGTTGATTTCATAGCTATCCTGTTTGTCCTGACCATCAATCACCGCGTAACCAAACGATTGCGTATGGCGGTGCGAAATGGGGTAAAAACCCGGTGTCACAGCGGCGGAACGATGTCGCGTGGCGGGCTGGGAATTTACGGCGATGAATCCTACCCGTTCTGCAAGAACGAAGCAAAAAATACCGCCAGGCTGCACAAGATGAATTGTAATAATCCGTCGCGGTGCACAAAAAAACCGGCCAGAGGGCTGACCGGTAAAGGGATGGCTACAGGGATAACTACTGGAGGGAATTAACGATAAATCTCTGCGGTGCCGCTCCACAGGCTGGAGTCGCCCGGAGTTTGTACACCAATAACACGATAGCCGCTGGCACCTTCCTCTTGCGCTTTTTGCGACAGATGGCGCGTTGCATCATCCAGCGAGCCGCGTACGCCGCTGATGGAAACGGTGCCCGCGCTTTGCAGGTTTTGCGCTTGCGTGGCGCTTACGGGCTGGGCCGCCAGCGTCGAGAAACTTGCGGTGGCAAGCAGTGCAGCAGTCAGAACGGCATAACGTCTCTTCATGTGATGCTCCTGTTGTCTTCCGTTAAGGGTTAAGCGTTACAGGACTTATTATCACGCAGGGAATGAAAACCAGGTTGAGCAAGCCGTAAAGCCGTTTAATAATTCGCCAGCTTAGCGCGGGTTATTTAGAGAAAGGTAAAGAGAAAGGGTTTTCTCTGTTAAAAGTAACCTGATGTGACGAGATCTCACTCGCCGTCACCGCACGGCTGCCCTATAATCCCCCGCTCTTACAAGGGTTATTACTGTGATTGTGAAACGTCCCGTTACTCGTACCATTGCGCGCGCACTCAGCGTGATTGTGCTGCTGTCGCTGTTGACCACCGGGCTGGCGCTGATGACGCTTTCCAGCAGCCTGCGCGATGCCGAAGCGGTGAATGTCGCCGGATCGCTGCGCATGCAGATATATCGTCTGGCGTGGGACAGCACGCGCGATCCGCAGCAGTTGAATCATCACATCCAACTTTACCGGCAAACGCTGGAATCCCCGGCGCTGCAGCATCTGGAGCGCGCGTGGGTACCGCTTGAAGTGAGTAGCCGCTATCGCTATCTGCGTCACAGCTGGCCGATGCTGCAGGAAACGTTGCAGCCCAAGCGGGCACAAATCTACCAGCAGCGTGTCGCGGGCTACGTCAGCGAGATCGACCGCTTCGTGCTGGCATTACAGCATTATGCTGAACTGAAGATGCATCTGGTGGCCGCCAGCAGCCTGTTCGGTTTTCTGGCGATTGTGGCGCTGGCGTTGTGGACGATTCGCTTTATCCGCCGCAACGTGGTGCGACCGCTCAACGCGCTGGTGACCGCCAGCCAATATGTTGAGCAGGCGAATTTCGCTTTTCCGCCGCTGCCGGTGCAACAGCCGAATGAACTGGGCGTGCTGGCGCAGGCTTTTACTACCATGGCCGAACGGCTGCATTCGCACTATCGCCTGCTGGAGTGCGCGGTGCGTGATAAAACCGAAGATCTCACCCAGGCCAATCGCACACTTTCTCTACTGTATGAAAGCTCACAAATTCTCACCAGCAGCCCACCCAATCCCGAACTGTTTCAGGGATTGCTGCGTCTGGTACAGCGCCGTGAAGCGCTGACGGTGCTGAAAATTATCAGCGAAGGGATTGAGTTTCAGGCCGGTGTGGCGGCGGATGAGGTGAGCTGGCAGCGTTTGCCGTTGATGCAGGAAGAGCAGCGGCTGGGCGAACTGTGCTGGCAAACCCACCGCGCACCGCCCGCCGACGAACTGATGCAGAGCCTGGCGAACATGCTGGCGCGCGCACTGTGGATTTGGCAGACGCAAAAGCAGTATCAGCAGATGCTATTAATAGAAGAGCGCGCCACCATTGCGCGCGAACTGCACGATTCGCTGGCGCAGTCGCTCTCTTTCCTGCGCATCCAGCTGGCGCTGCTGCGACGCAATGTCGATGGGTCGCAACCGCAGGCGCTGGCGATTATCGCTGATTTCGATCGCGCGCTGGCCGAAGCCTATCAGCAGTTGCGCGAACTGCTGACCACCTTCCGTCTGACCATCGAACAGGCTGATTTGGTGCAGGCGATGCAGGCGATGATTGCGCCGCTGCAGGAGCAATCGCAGGCGGCAATCGACTTCGATTATCAGCCCGGCTTGCAGATGCTGGATGCGCAGCAGCAAGTGCATGTGCTGCAGATTGCGCGCGAAGCGCTGCTCAACGCGATTCGCCATGCGCAGGCGCATAATATTCAGATTCACTATCAGCGTGTCGCTGATGAGGACCACTTACTGACCATCGAAGACGATGGCTGCGGCATCAGCAGCCTCGAAGAGCCGCCAGGACATTATGGTCTCACCATCATGGCGGAGCGCGCCGCGCGATTATCCGGCACGCTGATGATCACCCCGCAGGCGCAAGGCACGCGCGTCACGCTGCGTTTTCCACCGCGCCCGACGCACCGGTTGAGCTGACAGATTATAGAGCGCACCTGCTGTAGCGGCGCGATTTATCGCGCAATAAACTGCGCCGCTACGGCAGATGCGTTAATGAAAGAAAGTTGCCTTTGATACTGGAGATATTATGGCTAACCCTTCCCTGACTATTATGATCGTTGACGATCATCCACTGATGCGCCGTGGTATTCGCCAGTTGCTGGCGCTGGAGCCCCGGCTGGACGTGGTAGCGGAAGCCAATAATGGCACTGAAGCGCTGGCCGAAGCACGCCGTTTGTCGCCGGATGTCATTCTGCTGGATCTCAACATGAAAGGCATGTCCGGACTGGACACGCTGAAAGCGCTGCGTAATGAAGGCATCGCCGCACGCATTTTGGTGCTGACGGTTTCCGATGCGCGCAGTGATATTTATGCGATGGTGGATGCCGGTGCCGATGGCTATCTGCTCAAGGACAGCGAACCCGAACTACTGCTGGCGCAAGTGATACGCGGCGCTAAAGGTGAAAACGTGTTTAGCGAGGTGGTGGCCGATTATCTGGCGACGCGCCAGCCGACGTCAAACCCGTTCAAACAGCTCACCGAACGCGAACTGGATGTACTGCAGGAAGTGGCGCGTGGCTTATCGAATAAGGAAATTGCTGCCACCTTGCATATCTCCGAAGAGACGGTAAAAGTGCACATTCGCAACCTGCTGCGCAAGCTGGATGTCCGTTCGCGCGTTGCCGCTACGGTACTGTGGCTCGAAAGCCGACATCTGTAGTCGCGCACAAAAAACCGTCACTATATTTACACTTTCTCCATAATTTACTCACGATTCTCTAATTTGTGCCGCGTAGAGTGTCTGCAGCAGGAGTCTTTCGAGAGAGCAGTTTGCACTCCGCCAGCGTGACGCCGTCCGCGCATCGCGCTCATCATAATAAAAGTAAAAAATACGCAGTTGAGGAGTGTCGGTTTCATGTCGAATTTCTTTATCGACCGGCCCATTTTTGCCTGGGTTCTGTCTATTCTGCTCTGCCTGTGCGGTACGCTGGCGATCGTCTCGCTACCGGTTGAGCAATATCCCGACCTCGCGCCGCCTAACGTGCGTATCACCGCCAACTATCCCGGCGCATCCGCGGAAACGCTGGAAAACACCGTTACGCAAGTTATCGAACAGAACATGACCGGCATCGATAATTTGATGTACATGTCCTCCAACAGCAGCAACACCGGCCAGGCCCAGATCACCCTCACCTTTACCGCTGGCACCAACCCCGACGAAGCGCGCCAGCAGGTGCAAAACCAATTGCAAAGTGCGCTGCGTAAATTGCCTGCGGCGGTACAGTCACAAGGTGTGACGGTGAATAAAACCGGTGACAGCAATATCCTGATGATTGCCTTCGTCTCTACCGACGGAAGCATGGACAAACAGGATATTTCAGATTACGTCGCCAGTAACATTCAGGATCCGCTCAGCCGTGTTGATGGTGTCGGCCAGGTGGATGCTTACGGCTCGCAATATGCGATGCGGATCTGGCTCGATCCCAACAAGCTGATTGCCTACGCGCTGACCACCGAAGACGTGGTGAGCGCGATTGAATCGCAAAATGCGCAGGTGGCGGTGGGTCAGGTAGGCGGATTGCCGTCGGTGGACAAGCAAGCGCTCAACGCCACGGTGAATGCGCAGTCGATGCTGCAAACCCCGGCGCAGTTCAAAGCGGTGACGCTGAAAACCAACAGCGACGGCTCGGTGGTGACGCTCGGCGATGTGGCGGATGTGGCGATGGGCGCGGAAAAATATGACTTCCTCAGCCGCTATAATGGTCAGGCGGCCTCGGGGCTCGGCATTAAGCTGGCTTCCGGTGCCAATGAGATGAACACCGACAAACTGGTGCGTGAGCGTATTGCTGAGCTGTCGCACTACTTCCCTCACGGGCTGGAAGCCAAAGTCGCTTACGAAACCACGCCGTTTGTTAAGGCCTCGATTAAAGACGTGGTGAAGACCCTGCTGGAAGCGATCCTGCTGGTGTTCCTTGTGATGTATCTGTTCCTGCAAAACTTTCGTGCCACGCTAATTCCAACTATCGCCGTGCCGGTGGTGCTGCTCGGCACCTTTGCGGTGCTCTACGCCTTCGGCTACAGCATCAACACCCTGACGATGTTCGCCATGGTGCTCGCCATCGGCTTGCTGGTGGATGACGCTATCGTGGTGGTGGAAAACGTCGAGCGCATCATGAGCGAGGAAGGTCTGTCGCCGCGCGCAGCCACGCGTAAGTCGATGGGACAGATTCAGGGCGCGCTGGTTGGCATTGCGCTGGTGCTGTCGGCGGTGTTTGTGCCGATGGCGTTCTTCGGCGGCACCGTCGGCGCCATCTATCGCCAGTTTTCGATCACTATCGTTTCGGCGATGGTGCTGTCGGTATTGGTGGCGATGATTCTGACGCCCGCGCTCTGTTCCACGCTGCTGAAACCACTGGAGCAAGGCCATCATCACGGTCGTCGTGGCTTCTTCGGCTGGTTTAACCGCACCTTCAACGCCAGCGCAGAACGTTACGAGCGCGGCGTCGCCAAAATTCTGCGTAAAGGCGGCCGCTGGCTGCTGCTCTATCTGGCGATTATCGGCGTGATGGCGTTCCTGTTTATTCGTCTGCCCACCTCGTTCCTGCCGCTGGAAGATCGCGGCGTGTTCCTAACGCAGGTGCAATTGCCGGCCGGTTCGACGCTGCAACAAACCTCGGACGTGGTGGCGAAGGTCGAAAATTATTATATGACCCAGGAGAAAGACAATGTGGTTTCGGTGTTCTCCACCATCGGAGCGGGTCCTGGCGGTAACGGTCAAAACGTCGCGCGCCTGTTCGTTCGCTTGAAAGATTGGGAGGAGCGTCCGGGCAGCGATCGCACCTCTTTCGCCATCATCGAGCGTGCGACAAAAGCCTTCCACACGATCAACGAAGCGCGCGTTATCGCCAGCAGCCCGCCCGCGATTACCGGCATGGGCAGTTCGTCGGGCTTCGATATGGAGTTGCAGGATCACGGTGGCATCGGCCACACGCGACTAATGGCAATGCGCGATAAGTTACTGGAGATGGCTGACAGCAATCCGGCGCTGTCGCGGGTACGTCACAACGGCCTCGATGACAGTCCGCAGTTGCAGATTGATGTCGACCAGCGCAAAGCGCAGGCGCTTGGTGTGTCGCTGGACACCATCAATGACACCTTAACCACCGCGTGGGGCTCAACCTACGTTAATGACTTCCTCGATCGCGGTCGCGTGAAGAAAGTCTACGTGCAGGCGGCGGCAGAGTTCCGCATGCTGCCGGAAGACGTGAATAAGTGGTATGTGCGTAACAACAGCGGCAGCATGGTGCCCTTCTCTGCCTTCGCCACCAGCCATTGGCAAACCGGTTCACCGCGTCTGGAGCGCTACAACGGTTACTCTGCGCTAGAGATTGTCGGTGAAGCGGCGAACGGCGTCAGCAGCGGTACCGCAATGGACGAGATGGAGAAACTGGTTGGGCAGCTGCCGCTGGGCGTAGGCTTCCAGTGGACCGGCGCCTCCTATCAGGAACGTTTGTCCGGTTCTCAGGCGCCGGCGCTGTATGCGATTTCGCTGCTGGTGGTGTTCCTGTGTCTGGCGGCGTTGTATGAGAGCTGGTCGATTCCATTCTCAGTGATGCTGGTGGTGCCGCTCGGCGTGGTGGGCGCGCTGGTGGCAACCTGGATGCGCGGGCTGGAGAACGATGTCTATTTCCAGGTGGGCTTGCTCACGGTGATTGGCTTGTCGGCGAAGAATGCCATTTTGATTGTCGAGTTCGCCAATGAGATCAACAGTAAAGGCCGCGAGCTGATGGAGTCGACGCTGGAAGCCTCGCGTCAGCGTCTGCGCCCGATTCTGATGACTTCGCTGGCGTTTATCTTCGGCGTGCTGCCGATGGCCATCAGCAGCGGTGCCGGTTCCGGTAGCCAGCACGCGGTGGGTACCGGCGTGATGGGCGGGATGATTTCTGCCACCGTGCTGGCGATTTTCTTTGTGCCGCTGTTCTTTGTGGTGGTACGCCGCCGCTTCCCGCTGAAAGAGAAGCCGCACGATTAAGCAGGCCATTGCGCCGCTAAGGCTTGTGCGGACATCAGGTTCCGCGCATATCAAGTGCACACACTTGTCGCGGCGTGATTCATCGCGCGCGGTTAAATGAATAAAAAAGCCGCCATGAACATCCATGGCGGCTTTATTGTTGTGTGTGGTAAGAATTACAGCAAGTTGGGAAGTGCCCTGCTTTTCTCTTCACGCGTTACTTACGTAACATCGCTTCGATGAATTCTTTCCAGTTTCCCATTTCGGTGTCGACCATAAAACCCTCTCTTATTGTAGCGGCAATTCTACGCCGTTTTTTTCTGGTGGTGAATACGTTTCCACCTGTTATCACTATCGGCAAAAGCGTAGAAAAGCTTCAATCTTTTGAAATTGTGTACTGACGCACATTTCAGCAACTCTATAATGCGGCAGGAAAAATGGCTGACTTAAATCGGGTAGCAGAAATCTGCGTTTAGGATAATCCTTAGTGGCTTAATGATGTCGCAGGCAATTATTAAGTGCGTAAGTGAAAGCGCTTCCTGGCCCTAAGTAATAAAATTTATAACGGCTTAAGGGTCATGAAAAATGGGTGAATAAGGCCGGCTTTCACTGTCAGCGCTCACAGCCCTTAGAGCGCTGTGGTAAACTCGCGCTTTATTTTTTACTCAACGGGAATAAGCGATGACAGCGCAGTGGGTGATGTACGGAATTAAAAATTGCGACACGATTAAAAAAGCACGCAACTATTTGGCGTCTTCCGGTATCGACTACTGTTTTCACGACTATCGCGTGGAGGGCATTGACGACGCGCTGCTGCAATCGTTTATCGATCAACTCGGTTATGAGGCGCTGCTGAATACGCGCGGTACCACGTGGCGCAAGCTGCCGGAAGCCGAACGCGACGCGGTAAACGATGCCGCCAGCGCCAAAGCGGTGATGCTGGCGCAGCCTGCCATCATCAAGCGTCCGGTGTTAGCCGCGCCGAATGGCGATCTGCTGGTCGGCTTCAAAGATTCCCTTTATTCCGCCTTTATCCAGGAGAAGTCATAACATGTTCTGTCCGGTTATTGAGCTGGCTCAGCAGCTTATCCGTCGCCCGTCACTCAGCCCGGATGATGCCGGTTGTCAGGCGCTGCTGATTGCGCGTCTGGAAGCCATCGGCTTCACGGTTGAGCCAATGCACATTGGCGATACGCTGAACTTTTGGGCGACGCGCGGCCAGGGCGAAACGCTGGCGTTTGCCGGTCATACCGATGTGGTGCCGCCGGGCGACGCCAACCGCTGGATCAGCCCGCCGTTTGAACCCAGCATCCGCGACGGCATGCTGTTTGGCCGCGGTGCCGCCGATATGAAAGGTTCGCTGGCGGCGATGGTGGTGGCAGCGGAACGCTTTGTGGCCGCTAATCCGCAGCATAAAGGTCGTCTGGCGTTTCTGATTACCTCCGATGAAGAAGCCAGCGCGGTTAACGGAACGGTGAAAGTGGTTGAGCGCTTGATGGCGCGCAACGAACGCATGGATTATTGCCTGGTCGGCGAACCATCGAGCACCGAGATTGTGGGTGACGTGGTGAAGAATGGCCGTCGCGGCTCGATGACCGCGAATCTCACTATTCATGGCGTGCAGGGCCACGTAGCCTATCCGCATCTGGCGGATAATCCGGTGCATCGCGCCATGCCGGCGCTGAATGAGCTGGTAGAAACCGTGTGGGATGAAGGCAACGAATTCTTCCCACCGACCAGCATGCAGATCGCCAACGTGCAGGCCGGAACCGGCAGCAACAACGTAATTCCTGGCGAATTCTTTGTGCAGTTCAACTTCCGTTTCAGCACGCAGTTGACCGATCAGATGATTAAAGATCGCGTGGCGGAACTGCTCGATCGTCATCAGCTGCGCTATACGCTGGAGTGGAATGTTTCCGGCCAGCCATTCCTGACATCACGCGGTAAGCTGGTGGATGCCGTGGTGAACGCTGTGGCGCACTATAATGAAATTAAGCCGCAGTTGCTGACTACCGGCGGCACCTCCGATGGGCGCTTCATTGCGCGCATGGGTGCGCAGGTGGTGGAACTGGGCCCGGTGAACGCCACCATTCATAAGATCAATGAGTGCGTGAAAGCGTCAGATTTGCAGATGCTGAGCCGTATGTATCAGCGCATCATGGAACAGCTGATCGCCTAAGCGCGAAAGGAGAAAGGGGATGGAATTCATTAAAGAGTACTGGTGGATCCTGGTGATCCTGCTGATGGTTGGTATTTTGATGAACGTTTACAAAGACCTAAAACGTATCGACCATAAAAAATTCATGGACAACAAACCGACGTTACCGCCGCATCGTGATTTCAACGATAAATGGGATGACGAGGACGACTGGCCGAAAAAGAAATAATCGTCATATCGCGAACGGCGCGATAACTCGCGCCGTTACGCATCCTGCTACATCATCATCACCACATCATCATCGCCCGGCTTCGCACCGCTTAGCGCCTCATCGAAGTAACGACGCGGCACGGTATAACGCAGATGATTCAGCGCCAGCTCCATGCTGCGATCGTTAATCGCGTGCGGTAAATCTTCCACCACATCCAGCGTGACATCGCCGCCCAACGAAATCAGACGTTGCTTCGCCTCTTCAGCGTGCAGTAGCGGGATCTGTTCGTCGTAATCGCCATGAATCAGATGAATGGTGTTACGCGTGCTGGCCCGCAACGGCAACGTGGCATAGCGGCCGCTGAACACAATCGCGCGTCCCGCCAAATCCGGCTGCGCTTTCATGCCTTCCAGCACCATAATGCCGCCCTGGGAAAAGCCCACCAGCGCCGTGGCTTCGGCACGCACGCCGCTCTCTTGCTGCCAGTGACGCACCGATGCCACGAACTCAGGCATGATCGCATCCACGCCCTGCTGTTCCGAACGATCGTGCGGCGGAATATCGGCAAACCACTGACGTCCTTGCGGCACGCTGCCCGCGTAAGGTGCTCCGACCGACACCACCAGCGCTTGCGGGAACGCTTTCGCGAACCAGCTACCAATATGCGCCATCGAATCCGGGTTGTCGTTGATGCCGTGATACAGCAGAAACAGCTGTGCTGCACTGCTGGGTTGCTGAACAATTACATATCGTAGTGCCATAAGATCCTCCTCAAATCACTATACGCCGCTGCTGGCACAGAGATATCGGGAAAATTTGAACGAGATAATGGATTTATTGCAATGAACGCAGCCGCTGCGCCGCGTCGGGATTGAGGCGAATCAGTGCTGCGCCAGCTTCCGATCGCAGCTGGTTTATCAAGGCTTTACGCCCGCTGAGACCGGCATGTTGCGCGGCATCGGTTAGCGTCTGTTTTTGCAGCAGGATGGCATTCAACAACGGTGAAGGAGACTGGCGCACCAGCCGCTGTAGCGCCGCGTAGCTGGCTTCGAACGGGCGCTGTGCCCAGGCAAAACCGGCCAGCAGCGCCCAGTCATCCTCGTTTAGCTGCTGGCTGGCATCGCTTACCAGCGTTAACGGTAAATCTATAATCGCTTGCAGCCACAGCCAATCACGCGCCAGGCGCTGCGCTGCCTGCTGTTGTAGCGCTTCACCTGCCGCAGAGATTGCCAGCAGCGCCATCGCGGCATAGCAGCCGCTGCTGGCTTCGCGCTGCGAGCCAATCCGCACCAGCGTAAAACCGCAGGCGCGCCAGAAGCGCCACAAAGATTCGGTGTAGCCAAAACTCACCGAGAGATAATCACAATTCTGCGCCTGCTGTCGTGCGGTGGCCACCAGCGCTTTGCCGATCCCACGCTGACGCTGTGACGCCTGCACCGCAATCCGGCTAATGCGCAGTGAGCGCAGCGTCGCCGCCTGCACGAAACCGGCATGGGCCGCCAGCGATTGCGCCACCAGATTGCCACGCGGCCGACGATGACCGGCCCACACCGCGTCGGCCAATGGCTGATCCAATCCGCCCTCTTCCACCAGCCACAACGCGCCGGTTACCTGTTCGGCTGCACCCGCCAACCAAAAGCGCATGCCAGGCGCATCCAGCATGCGCCGTAAATCCAGTGGCGAAGTGCGATAGTGCGCACTGGCAAGCAGGCGATAGCCCGCTTCCAGCGCCGTTATGTTGTGTTCCGGCGTTGCCGGATAAATGGCGATCTCATCGCTTGCGCGGCTCTCCTGCGCCTCTTCAAACAGCAACGCCTGGCTGAGCCACTGCTCCAGCGGATCGTTCGGCGACCAGCGCAACGGCTCGTCGAGCTGGAAGAGGCGCACATCCGGCAAGGTGGCGCAGAAGCGCAGCATAAAGCCGCGTCCGGTGCCTTCATAACCTTGCACGGTGGTGATAAGCAGCACGCGCGGGAAACGTTGCACCAGCTGTTGCAGGATGGGCGCGGGAATGGCGGCCGCTTCATCGACAATCAGCCACTGCGCCTGAGGCGTCGCTTCCTGCGCGAGAACGGCATCGGGTGCCATGAAACTGAAATGCTCACCAGCAAATTCTGCCAGCACCGCCGTGGAGACTTTGGCCGGTGCCGTGACTAAACAGTGTTGATTGCGCTGCGCCAGCATGCCGGCCAACGCCGATTTGCCGCGACCGCGCGCGGCGGTGATCACTGCCACGCCCGGCGGCATCGCTTCAAGCTGTTCAAGGATTTGCGCCTGCTGCTGCGGTGCCTGACAGCGCCAGTCGGGCAGATGCGCTTCCACCGGATAACGCACCGCTTGATGCTGACGTTGCAACATCACCTGCGCGTCTTGCCGCATCAGCGATTGCAGATGGTGGATAAAATGCGGCGTGGCAATCGGTTCAGCGACATCCGCCCAGCGCAGGCTGTCGGCATCGGTCTGATTGGGCCAGCGTTCCCAATCAGGCGTTAACAGCAATAACCAGCTGCCCGCGCGTAAGGTTCCGGCCAGTGCTGCAAAAGCTTCGGCGTGAAAACCGCGGCGGGCATCAAATATCGCATGCTGAAACTCACGTCCCAACAAGGTGCGTAAGGCAGCGGGCGCAACGGCGTGCGAGAAATCGGTGCTGTCGCTCACCGTCAGCCAGTCGCCGGGCAGCGCGGTGTGCCAACCTGTGGCCTGCTGCTGCGCCCACTCCGCATCACCCGCTATCACGCAAAGGCGGCGAATGCCTGCACGCTGCATCGCCGCCGTCAGTTCAACTATGGGGATCACTTGCTAGCGAAGGTGTTGCACTGGCCAGGATCGCCGCTATCAAAACCGCGTTTCAGCCAGGTGTAACGCTGCTGAGAGGTGCCATGGGTGAAGCTATCCGGCACTACGCGGCCCTGACCTTTCTGCTGCAGACGATCGTCGCCAATCGCTTCAGCCGCGTTGAGTGCTTCCTGCAGATCGCCCACTTCCAGAACGTTTTGCTGCTCCATGTAATGGCCCCAAACGCCGGCGAAGCAATCCGCCTGCAGCTCCATTTTCACCGACAGCTGATTCGCCTGCGCCTGGCTCGCGCCCTGCTGCATCTGACGCACTTTTGGTTCAATGCCCAGCAGCTTTTGTACGTGATGCCCCACTTCATGCGCAATCACGTAGCCTTGCGCAAAGTCGCCACCGGCACCGAGTTTGGTTTTCATGTCATCGTAGAATGACAAATCGATATACACGGTTTGATCGGCAGGACAGTAAAACGGCCCCATCGCCGATTGGCCGGTGCCGCAGTTGGTGCGCGTCGCCCCGCGATACATCACCAGCTTCGGCGGCACATACTGTTTGTTCATCTGCTGGAACAGCTTGCTCCAGGTATCTTCGGTGGTCGCCAGAATCACCGAGGTGAATTTGGCATCTTCGTTGCTCTGCGCGGTGTTTGCCTGACGCTGCTGCGACGTTGGCGCGACACTGCCGCCGCCTTCCAATAATGCGGTGAGGTCGTAGCCGTAATAGCCGGCAACAGCGACCACCACCAGCAAGATAAGGCCGCCTTTGCCGCGTGGAATGCGGATTTGCCGTCCCCCGCCGCCGCCAAGGCCAGGTGAATCATTGCGTCGATCTTCTACATTGTCGCTTTCACGACGCCCTTGCCAGCGCATGGTCTAACTCCTTTAAACATGTTTGGCATGATTTTAGTTGGCGGCAGCGGTAAGCACCAGTGTTGTAGTGACAGCACGGTAAGAATGAGAGAAACGGTGTGATAAAGGAGGAAGGAATTTGTAGGGGCGCGATTTATCGCGCAATGTCTGGAAGGTGCACCGACCGTAAAAGAGCGCGATAAATCGCGCCGCTACGGGCCGGTGCAAACAGGACTTAATCCAGCTTCACACCCAAACGCTGTGCAACTTCTTCGTACGCTTCAACCAGGCCGCCAAGGCTCTGACGGAAACGGTCTTTGTCCATTTTATCCATGGTGTTTTTGTCCCACAGACGCGCGCCATCTGGCGAGAACTCATCACCCAGCACCACTTCGCCGTTGAACAGACCAAACTCCAGCTTGAAGTCGACCAGGATCAAACCTGCGTCATCAAACAGTTTGCTCAGCACATCATTGGCTTTGAAGGTCAGCTCTTGCATGCGCGCCAGATTCGCTTTGCTCACCCAGCCGAAGGTTTCGCAATAGGATTCGTTGACCATCGGGTCGTGTTTGGCGTCATCTTTCAGGAAGAGATCAAACAGCGGTGGATTGAGCACAATGCCCTCTTCCACACCCAGACGTTTTACCAGCGATCCTGCCGCTCGGTTGCGCACCACGCACTCCACCGGCACCATCTCCAGCTTTTTCACCAGCGCTTCGTTATCTGACAGCAGCGCTTCCATCTGGGTCGGAATGCCCGCTTCCTGCAATTTGGTCATGATGAAATGGTTAAACTTGTTGTTTACCATTCCTTTGCGATCAAACTGCTCGATTCGTGCACCGTCTCCTGCTGACGTATCGTTGCGGAATTCAAGTACCAGCAGATCCGGATTATCGGTGCTGTATACGGTTTTCGCTTTACCGCGATACAACTCAGCTCGCTTTTGCATCTTGTTAACTCCAAACATGAAAGAACCCGTGTTCAGCGGTGTTTCACCGCGCGCCGATTGCGTGACGCAATCGTTTACTTCGCCGGGCGCTATTATACACAAAATCATTCGAGATGCAGGAAGGCGGCAAACGAATGAATCCCGATGAGCTTACTCAAGTAAGTGATTCGGGTGAACGAGAGCAGCCAACGCATCTGCAGCTTGAAGGATTTGTGTATATGCCAAATCAAAACAAAAAGGCCGGAAATCTCCGGCCCTTTGGCAATTTATTTCAGCGCGCCTTGAATCACCTGCACCAGCGCGTCGTTCTGCGCCTGGGTTAGCACGTGACCTTTCGGATCGATGAACTGCAGACTGCTGCGGTTATCCAGATCGCCAACCTGCAACTTGTAATCGCCGTTTGGCAGTTCTGGATCTTTGGCGCCAATCTGATCCCACACGCCGCTGCCCGGCTGTTTGTAGGTCACTTTCAGGCTGCCCTGCGAACGGTTGTCATCCGTGATTTCCATGCCCACGCGTTTCAGCGCCGCTGGCAAACGCTGCCAGGTGACGTTAAACGGTGCGCGCAGAATCAACAGCGGTAAACCGGTGTCATCCGCGCCGCTCTGCACATCAATCTGTCCGGTGGCACGGTTGGCCGCCGCATCCTGGCTGGCAGAATCGACTTTATCCAGACCGGTGCTGATGTCGTTCAACATCTGCCCGGTATAGCGTTGAATCTGTGCCGGAGAAGTAACGGCTTGACCAGACTGCTGCAGTTCCAGCAAACGTACGGTCAGCACTTGCTGATAGCTCTGATTCTGCACGCTGATCTGATAGCGACCGCGATACTGGTTATCTTCGTCAGCACGGTTCCACTGCACCCAATCGGTGGTCAGCTGTTGCGAAGCGTCATCACGCTGGGCAATCGGGAACTTGTAAGACTGAATCACACCCACAACCTGCGACCAGATAGAACCGCGACTGCTTTCCACGGCCAGCACGCCCGTATTACCGGTGAACTGCGCACGCGTGCCGTTCAGCAGCGCCAGCGGCTGGGCTGGCGGACGAATATCCAGCTCTTTACCAACCGCGCCTTTCGCCACGCTGTGCGGAACATCGTAATCCCCATTCTGCAACGGCAGAATCATGCCCGCGGGGGCTTTTAAATCATGCAGCTCAGGCGCCTGCAGGTAAGATTCATCCCCGCTGACCTGGCGCTTATAACGCTGATCGTTGGAACACGCTGTGAGCAGCATCAGGGTGGAAAGGCCCACTACCGTTGCCAGCGTCGAGCGCTTAACTGAATAACTCATTGATTCTCCCTAAATTATCGCAGACCCGCTTTAATCAACGCTTGCGCCGTTTTCGTCTGACCAGCTTCGGTCAGTGGCGTCATTGGCAAGCGCAGCGTGTCATCCGCGATTAATCCTAGCTGTTTTGCTGCCCATTTCACCGGGATTGGATTGGGTTCACAGAAAAGCGTCTGGTGCAGGTGCATCAGACGCTGATTCAGGCGACGCGCTTCGGCGAATTTGCCCTGTTGCGCTAAGGCACAGAGTTCAACCATTTCACGCGCTGCAATGTTAGCCGTGACCGAAATTACGCCTTTGCCGCCCAGTTGCATGGAGTCCAGCGCCGTAGCGTCATCGCCGCTGACGATGATGAACTCATCATTAACCAGCTCTTGGATCTGTGAGACACGCGATAAGTTCCCGGTGGCCTCTTTGATTCCGATAATATTTTTAATTTCGGCCAAGCGCGCGACGGTTTCCGGCAGCATGTCGCAACCGGTACGCGAAGGAACGTTATACAGCATCTGCGGCAGATCGGTACTTTCCGCAATAGCTTTAAAGTGCTGGAACAGACCTTCCTGCGTCGGACGGTTGTAATAAGGCGTGACCGTTAAACAGCCCACCACACCGCTGCCGGTAAAGCGTTTGGTCAGAGAGATGCCTTCAGCCGTGGCATTTGCGCCGGTGCCGGCGATAACCGGAATACGGCCATCCGCCAGTTCCAGGGTTTGCATAACCACATCACCGTGCTCGTCATGGCTGAGCGTGGCTGATTCGCCGGTGGTGCCAACAGAAACAATCGCCGCGGTGCCGCTGGCAACATGATAATCAATCAGTTTTTTCAAACTTTCGCGGCAGACATTACCTTTTTCATTCATTGGCGTAATGAGCGCAACAATACTTCCGGTGAACATGGGCTATCCCCTCGACAAACAAGTGCCTCATGTTACGTTTTACATTGAAAGAAAAGCAAGCGAGCCACGCCATTCCCGCGCTTGTCAGCAGTTTTTTTTATGTTTACCTTATAGTTATTAGCGAACGTACAGGAAATGCCATTTTGTCGCAGTCACAGCCTCACCATCTGGTGATCACCGCACTGGGCGTTGATCGTCCGGGTATCGTCAATACCATCACCCGTCACGTTAGCAGCTGCGGCTGCAATATCGAGGACAGCCGTTTAGCGATGCTGGGCGATGAGTTCACTTTTATTATGCTGCTGTCCGGTAGCTGGAACGCGATAACCCTGATTGAATCGACGCTGCCGATGAAAGGTGCCGAGCTGGAGTTGCTGATTGTAATGAAGCGCACCAATGCGCGCGCCACGCCACCGATGCCCGCCACCGTGTGGGTGCAGATTGAAGTGCCGGATTCACCGCATATCATTGAGCGCTTCACCGATCTGTTCGATAAACATCAGATGAACATTGCCGAACTGGTGTCCAGAATTAAACCGGCGCAGGATGGCGTGGCACCGACGCTCTATATTCAAATAACGGCGCACAGCCCAGCCAATCAATTCAGTGCGCCCATCGAGCAGGCTTTCAATCAGCTGTGCGAAGAACTGCATGCACAAGGCTCAATTCGTCTTTATAGTGTCACCGACGATGCTAACAGCACCGTTTAATCAGGCTCCGGGTTATTTCGCCACACACTCTGCCGCTGCGGCAAACCGTGTGGTGAAATAACCCTGACGGTAAACACCACCTGGCACTTTTGCTCTTGATGGTGTATTACCCACAGCATGTAAAAAAATGGAGAGTTGTGATGAATCCACTGAAAGCCGGTGATACCGCACCGAAATTTAGTTTGCCCGATCAAGACGGCGAACAAGTAAATTTGGCCGACTTCCAGGGACAGCGCGTTCTGGTCTATTTCTATCCGAAAGCCATGACGCCGGGTTGCACCGTGCAGGCTTGCGGTCTGCGCGACAACATGGATGCGTTGAAAACTGAGGGCGTTGTTGTGCTGGGTATCAGCACCGACAAAGCGGAAAAGCTGTCACGCTTTGCCGATAAAGAGCTGCTGAACTTCACGCTGTTATCGGATGAAGATCATCAGGTGTGCGAGCAGTTTGGCGTCTGGGGCGAGAAAACCTTTATGGGCAAAACCTATGACGGCATTCACCGCATCAGCTTTCTGATTGATGCCAACGGCAAAGTTGAGAAAGTGTTCGACGATTTCAAAACCTCCAATCACCACGACATCGTGCTGGATTATCTGAAGTCAGCCTGAGATAAACGGGTGCGCAGGCCGCACCCGGAGCGTTAATGCGTAATGCTGCTGACCAACGCATCCTGACCGGAGATCATCACGCAGTTACGTCCGGCATTTTTCGCCTGATAAAGCGCGGCATCGGCTTGCTTGAGGCTCTGCTCCTGCGAACCACTTTCCGGCTGCCAGTCGGCGATGCCCACCGACAGCGTGACATTGCCAACCTGATCAATCCAGTTTTCTGCAATGCTGATGCGCACGCGCTCGGCCAGAATGCGAGCGTCTTCCACCGACGTCGCAGGCAGCAACATCAGGAACTCTTCCCCGCCGTTACGGCACACCACATCGGTTTGACGGGCGCTGCTGCGTAAGGTTCGCGCCACATGTTTAATCACCTCATCGCCGACATCATGACCGAAGGTATCGTTGACCCGTTTGAAATGATCGATATCCAGCGCCAGCACCGAGAACGGTTGGCGCATGGTGGCGAAGTAGTCGAGCACTGCGCTCAGGCCTCGACGGTTAAGCAGATTGGTCATAGGATCGCTCTGCACTTCCGATTTCAGGCGCCCAATCTTATCCTGCACTAAACCAATACCTGTGAGCAGCGCGCGTTTGACCTGCGCCGCTTCGAAATACCAGGCGCGAATGCCGCCAATCTCGTTCGACACGCCCTGGGAATCCATCTGGCTGGCTTTGCGCGCCAGTTGCCACAGCGGCAGCGCAATCAGACGCGCCAGAATCACCGCCACCAGCAAGGTCAGCAGCGCAAATGGCACCGAGTTTTTCAACACTTTCAGCAGCAAGCCGGTGAGCGGCGCCAGCGTCACATCGGTGGGTTTCAACGCCACCACCATCCAGCCGGTGGTGGGCACGATGGCGTAACCGGCCAGCTTAGGCACGTTCTCTTCCGTCAGTTGCACTTCACCGTTGGTTTTCTCCTCGCGCTGGCGATCGCTAACGATGCCCGGTACGCTTTTACCAATCAGCTGGGTATTCTGGTGGTACAGCACCTGATTATTGCGATCCAGCACGTAAACATGCGTGCCATCGCGATAGAACTGCTCGCCGAGCAGCGCGTTGAGGATGCTTTTCTTCTTCAGATAGATGGTGCCGCCAACGTAGCCAAGGTAACGTCCGTCTTTGCTCCAGATCGGCCAGGAGACAAACACAATCAGATTATTGGCGGCGGAGATGCTGGGTTTGCTGACCATCGGCTGACGCTGCGCCAGCGCTTCACGCGAAGCCTGGCTGGTGAGCTGCATGCCTTTCAGCATCAGCGATTCGGGTGAAATGGCTTTCACGATGCCGTTACTGTCCACCACCGCCACCGAGTTGAAGCTGTTAGTTTGCTCACGCAGGCGATTGACTTCCTGCTGCGTCAAATCGGCATCATCAAAATCATTGCCCAGCTGCGTCGCGCTGTAGTGCAGCTGCGACTGAGCCAGCTGAAAGAAGACCTCCGTCGTCGCCGCCAGTTTAGTGGCGTAAGCGCGATTGGCTTCGAGGGTGCTTTCGATCAGGACCATACGTTGTACGCGCCAGGTGGCGTACAGCGTGTTGGCAAGTGTGATGACGATGCTGGTGATCGCCAACAGCGCGATCAGCGTGCGCAGGTCAGTTTTTGGCCGCAGGCGCGTTAGCATAGCGCACCGACCTTAGTGAATAGATTCATCGATATGTGTGCCTGACAGTCTTGTTATAGTTGGATGCACTTGCCCTGGTGAGCTAACGGGCGATTGTACACCCACAACGCAAATTGAGCACGAAGCATCCTGTCAGCCACACACAATTCTTTCTCTACGCTGGCGCTAATCGATCAAACCGTTGGCATCGTAAAACGGCCACGGACCGGGATAATCGCCGATAGCACACAAATGCGTGCTCATGCCCTGCTGCGCATGCCAGCGATGCAGCAGAAAACCGGGCGGCTCCAGCATAAAATTCGCCGGTGCATTTTCCGCGAGATCAAACGCCACCTGATGCGATACACCCGGCGCCACGCACGCCAGCGTACCGGCAAAACGCGCCTGCACCGAGCGGTGCAGATGGCCGCTCAGCACGCGTTCCACCTGTGGATGGCGCTGGATAATCGCCGCCAGCGCCGCCGGATTGCGCAGCGGCTGGTTATCCATATGTTCGATGCCGCACAGAAACGGCGGATGATGCAGCATCACCAGCGTCGGCAACTGCGGCTGGCGCTGCAACTGCTCATCAAGCCAGCACAGCTGCGCTTCATCCACATAGCCCCACGGCTGCTGCGGCACGCTGGAATCGAGCGCCAGCAGCTGCACGCCTTTCACCTGCATCTGCCAGTTCAGGGTTGCTCCGTGCTGCAGATAGTGATGATCCGGAAACGCCGCACGCAGCGCTTGGCGATCGTCGTGGTTACCCGGCATCAGCAGAAACGGCAGCTGCAGTTGGCGCAGCGCCTGCTTTAACGTTTGATACTCTGCCGCGGTGCCGAAATCGACCAGATCGCCGGTAATCACCACCATGTCGGGGCGCGGCGCAAGGCGGTTTAGCGTCTCAATCACCCGCAGTAGCGCGGCTTGAGTGTCGACTTTTTTGTAGGATAAACGGCCGTTGGCCTTGATGTGTAAATCGCTGATTTGCGCGATGAGCGTCATTGCTTCAGACACGAATTTTTTCCTTTGGATGTTTAAGCGCGGCGGTCGCCATTTATGGCAACCGGGCCAATTAAGAAAACTGCAGCGCGGCGTCCTGCGCCAGCGTCCAGCTCACCGCTTGTCCGGCATGCCAGGCTTCACGCGCGTGGCGATCCACCTGAATGGGCGTCGCCAGCCCGATGTCGATCATCAACCGCTGCGACGCGCCCAGAAAGGTGCTGGCAACAATAAAACCCTGGCGCGGATAACGCTCATCGCTGGCCAGCAGCACATCTTCCGGGCGGCAAAAGCGCTGCGGATGGCCGCGCGTATCCACATCTACGCAGTTAATCGCACCCACAAAATCGGCGACAAATTTTGACGCCGGATGCTGATAAATTTTCTGCGGCGTATCGATCTGCACCAAACGTCCCTGCTCCATCACCGCAATACGGTCGCCGAGCGCCATCGCTTCCTGCTGATCGTGCGTCACGTAAACGGCGGTGATCGCCAGCTTCTTCAGTAGCGCGCCGATCTCCAGACGCAGACGATCGCGCAGGCGCGCATCCAGCGCCGCCAGCGGCTCATCAAACAGCAGCACTTTGGGCTGCGCGGCTAACGCGCGCGCCAGCGCCACACGCTGCTTCTGGCCGCCGGAGAGTTTATCGATGCTACGCTGCGCCAGCGCGGTGAGATCCACCAGCGCCAGCATCTCCTGTACGCGCGCTTCCCGTTCGGCACGCGCCACGCCCTGCACTTTCAGGCCGTACGCTACGTTCCCGGCCACATTGAGATTCGGGAACAGCGCGTAGTTCTGGAACACCATGCCGACGTTGCGTTTTTCAATCGGTAAAGCGGTAACGTTGCGATCGTCAAACCACACTTCGCCGCCGACATCGCAGCTCTCCAGCCCGCTGATAATGCGCAGCGTGGTGGTTTTGCCGCAGCCGGACGGCCCCAGCAGCACCAGCGTTTCGCCGGCATGCACTGTGAGATCGAGCGGTTGCAGCGCCTGATGATGATTAAAATGACGTGCGCAGCCGCGCAGCGTCACGGTAACGGCCGCAGGGTTCATGCTGCCTCCTTGTGTTGGCGCGAAACCGCGCGGTTAAGCCAGTGATTCACGGCATTGAGCATCAGCAGCAGCGGCAGAATCATCAGAATGAAAATCAGCGTGTAGGCGGAACCCACTTCCAGCCGCATTGAGGCATAGCTGTCGGCAAGGCCAACCGGCAAGGTTTTGGTCAGCGGCGTGTGCAGCATCCATGTAATGTTGAATTCCCCCACCGACAGCGTGATCACCATAAACGCGCCAGCAAGAATGCCGTTGCGGCAGTTCGGCACCACCACGGTAAAGAAGCGCTGCCACAAGCTGGCGCCGAGGCTGGCCGATGCTTCTTCCAGGCGCGGCATATCCACCGCCTGCATCACCGCCAGCACCGGCCGCATCATAAACGGCAAGGTAAACAGCACGTGACCAATCAGGATGAACAGCCAGCTATCACGCAAGCCGGAAAACTGGCCGTAGAGCAGAATGATGCCGAGCGCGGTTGCCAGACCGGGCAGCGCCACCGGCAGCATCAAGCACTCTTCAATACGCGCCGCCCAGCGGCCCGGCGCTTTCAGCAATCCCCACGCAGCGGGAACGCCAATCACCAAGGTAACCAGCAGGCAGAACAGCGCGATCAGCAGCGACAGCCAGAAAGTATCGGCGTACATCTGCCACACTTGCTCCACCCACTTCAGCGTGAAGCCGCTGCGCAGGCCGATGAAATAGTTATTGGTGACGCCCGCCAGCATCGACAGCACCACCGGCACGATCATAAACAGCGCGGTGATGGCGGTGATCAGCAGTTGCAGGCTAAACAGTCCACGACGTTTCATGATTGCGCCTCCTTAGCCTGCGCCAGACGGCGCGCCAGCATCAGTGCCAGCCAGGCGAATCCACCCATCAACACTGACAGCGCGGCGGCGGTGGCGAAGTTGGCGTAATTGGTGAACTCGCCGTAAATGGTCAGTGGTAGCACCGCCAAATCGGTGCCGAGCGTAAAGGCGGTGCCAAAAGCGCCCATGCTGGTAGCGAAGCACAGCGCGCCGGTAGAGAGCAGCGCCGGTTGCAGGCCGGGCATAATCACGTCCCAGGTGATGCGCCACTGGCTGGCACCGAGCGAACGCGCCGCTTCTTCCAGCGAGCGATCGAGTTTTTCACTGGCTGCTACCAGCGTGACGATGGCGCGCGGCAGCGAGAAATAGAGGTAACCGATAAACAGACCCGCCAGCGAATAGGCCAGCGTCCAGCGTTCATGCAGCAAACTCATGCTGATTTGCGCCAGCAATCCCTGACGTCCAGCCAGCATCACCACCAGAAAACCCACCACCACGCCGGGAAACGCCAGCGGAAAGGTCAGCAACGCCAGCAAGGTGCCGCGCCCGGCAAAGCGCTGGCGCGCCAGAAAGCAGCCGACGATAGCGGCGATGAGTAACGTCACCAGCGTCACCGCCAGCGACAGCAGCACGGTGTTCAGCAGGCTCAGCAGATAGTGCGGCTGCGTGATCACCGTCCAGTAACCGCTGTGCTGGGTGCTGCGATCGTTCTGCATGCCGATTTGCAGCAGGCGGGCAAACGGCAGCAGCCAGAAAGCACAGAAGAACAGCAGCGCGGGCAGCGTCAGCCACAGCCAGCGGCTGCCCGGTTGCGTAGGTGTCTGGCGGCGCGAGGCCGCCAGCGTGTCAGCCATCGACATTAACGCATCTCGCTCAGGTATTTCGCCGAGAAGGCCTTCTGCGCATCGGCCATCTGCTGATAGTTCACGGTTTGCGCACGCGCATAATCGCTGTCTGGCAGGAAGAATTTCTTAGCGTCAGCGGACATCGCCGAGGTGCGTACCGGACGCAGGAAGGCATTCGCCCAAATCGCCTGACCTTTATCCGACAACACGTAGTCGATCACTTTCTTGCCGTTGTCTGCGTGCGGCGCGTTCTTCACCAGGCTGATGACATACGGCACCGTAACCGTGCCCTCTTTCGGGATCACAAAGGCGACATTGGCGTGATCTTTATATTTGGCGCGGTAGGCGTTGAAGTCGTAGTCGAGCAGGATCGGAATCTCACCGGAGATCAGGCGCGCGTAGGCGGTCTGCTTCGGTACGATCGGCTGGTTAGCCTGGAGTTTTTTGAACCATGTCAGCGCGGGTGTGAAGTCCTGCATGTTGCCGCCCTTCGCCTGGTTGACCGCCACGGCCGCCACGTAACCGACAAAGGCGCTAGCCGGATCGAGGTAGCCGATCATGCCTTTGTATTCAGGCTTCAGCAGATCGTCCCAGGATTGCGGCACCGGCGCGCCGCCCAGCGCATCAAGGTTAACCATAAAGCCCATGGTGCCGGAGTGCAGCGCCACCCATTTGCCGTCGGGATCTTTCATTCCCGCTGGGATCTCGTCCCAATGCGCGGGCTTATAGGCGCTGATGACACCGGCGCTATCCGCCTGGATGCCAAAACTGACGCCGTAATACACCACATCTGCCACCGGATTACCCTGCTCCGCCACCAGCTGCGCCAGCGCCTGGCCGGAGTTTTTATTGTCCTGCGGCACCTGAATGCCAGTGTCTTTAGCAATGGCGTTAAGCTGGGTTCCCCAGTCCGCCCATTCGGGAGGACAGTTGTAGCAAATCGCCGTATCGGCGGCCTGCGCCAGCGAACTGAACAGCGAACCGGCGGTCAGTGCGAGCGCCCCGGCAATCATTGTGACTTTTTTCATGATGGTTCCCTGATAGTGGCAATGGAAGAAAAAGAGGTTGCTGGCGCGGCGATACTGGCCCCGAGCCTTAATCGATGTGGCAGCACGCGCGTGCCGTGGCTGGCTTGTTGTAACAGCATGTCGATCGCCCCGGCGCCGAGCATGTCAGCTGGCTGACTTACGCTCGCCAGCGACGGCGCGATGTGCTCGCCGATATCGATGCCATCAAAACCCATCACCGACAGCTGCTGCGGAATGCGCACTCCGGCGCGCGCCGCAGCACCAATCAGGCTGATGGCGAGCAGATCGTTGGTGCAGATCACCGCGCTGAGCGGCGTGTCGCCACTCAGTTGCGGCTGCAGCAGCGCGAAATCAGATTGGGTATGGCTGGGCATTTCGAGTACCGGCAGCGCGCGCAATCCGGCCTGCTGCATGGCATCGCAATAGCCCTGATAGCGCAGACGGGCGCGATCCGATTGCAGCATGGGACCGGCCACCATACCGATGTGGCGATGGCCGAGCTGCAGCAGATGTTCGGTGGCTTGCTGCATCGCCTGGCGGTTATCGACGCAAATCGCGGGCCAGTGCGTGGCTTGCGGCACGTTATGCGTCAGAACAAACGGCATGCTGGCTTGATGCAGCGTATGCAGGATGGCGCTGTTATCGGCGTCGGCGACGGTGAGAACCAAACCGGCAACGCGCTGGTTCAGCATGTGCTCCACCATCGCCGCTTCCCGCTCGGGCTGATAATCGCTGGTTGCCACCAGCAGACCGTAACCGGCGGCACGCGCCTGACGCTCCATCGCTTGCAGTTGACGGGCGAAAATCGGATTCAGCAGCGACGGCAGCAGCACGCCGAAGGTGGTTGAACTTTGGGTACGCAGTTGGCGAGCAATGTGATTGGGGCGAAAGCCGAGCTGCTCAGAGGCGCTCAACACCTTTTCCAGCGTGTCAGCTCGCAGCAGATGCGGATCAGAGAATGCGCGGGCGGCGGTAGCGCGAGAAACGCCAGCCAGTTTGGCCACGCTGATTAAATCGGACATGTTCGCCTCGTAAAGTGCCAATGAGATCGATCTCATTGGCGCTTAAAGTAGCGGCGAACTGTGACAGCAACATCGCGGATAAATGACAGCGGGATGACAGCAGCGCGAACTGCTGTCAGGCAGAAATCAGAGCATCAGGAAGGCGTAACCTTCGTTCTGCAGCGACGCCACGGTGGTGCCGCTCGACAGCGTGTGAGTGACGCGCGTGTCGATCCAGTTGCGCTCCAGCTGATGGAAAGCCACCGACTGATCGCAAATGGTCACCTTCACGCCGGCTTTTTTCAGCTCATCAATCAGCTTGAGATTGGGGTTATCGGTGCCGTAGGTTTTGCGGAATTGCTCATTATTCAATGCCGCAGGAACCGCATCGCTGTTAATCGACACCACAAATTTCAGCTGATCGAGCGGCACGCCCGCCGCGTAATAGAGATTGGTGACGCGTGCCACGCGCTCCAGCCCAAGGTTCGGCTGACGCACATCGCCTTCATTACGGTTGATCTGGAAGACGATTTTATTGCTCAACCCTGGCGTGGTGGCCGGATTGTAGTCCGGCACATTCACAAAGTGGATTTTGCCGTAACCTTCGATCGCCGGCGTGCTCCAGAAATCCGCCGGTTCACTTTTCTTGTCAGCAAATTTGTCGCTAACCTTGTCGACCAAATCGGGGAGCTGTAATACATTGCCGCCGACAAACCCTGCCAGAGCCGCAATAACGATATAGGATGCTGGACGCATTTCACTTCTCCTGTGCCTGAAATTTACATCTGTAAGAGTGCATAACCTTGATTTTCCAGCGTCGACACGGTGGTCGGGCTGGAGAGTGCATGAATCACCGATGGGTCAATCCACGCTCTCGGGAAGTGATGGAACGCCACCGACTGATCGCATACGGAAACCTTCACGCCCAACTTATTCAGTGCGCCGATCAGCGCCAGATTGGGGTTGTCCGCCTGGTAGAACTGCTGGAAATGCGCGTTATCCAGCATCGCTGGCGTGGCATCACCGGTGACCGATACCACAAAGTGCAGGTCGTCAGCGGGCACGCCCGAAGCGATATAGAGATTGACCACGCGCGCTACGCGCTCCAGTCCAAGATTTGGGCGCGTCATCTCCCCTTCACTGCGGGTAATTTGAAACACCACTTTGTTGCTTAAACCGACCACCGGTTTGAAAGCCGCATCCGGTTCGTAATGGATTTTGCCGTAGCCGTCGACGGCGGGCGTGCTCCAGAAGCCGTCGGGATCGGTGGGTGCAGAGGAGAAATGGCTGACAACACGCTGATACAGGTCATCACCTTTACTCACGGTGGCGCCAACAAAGCCACCGACAATTGCGATAAGGGCGTATGAAACTACAGAACGCATAAAAACTCTCCGGCTTACACTGCGCGTCAATTCACAGTCCGTTTGAATAAAGTGCCTTATCTATACCACAGCGTGAGCAAGGCAAAAGTCCTGTAGTGACGGGCTGTCCGGCGTTTTCATTGCGTGAAAAATAATTAGCAAGGTTAATTGAAAAAGGGTTTCGATTGTCGCTTTGGCAGAAGTTGAGAAATGCGTGGCCGTGAAATTGTGATCCTAATACAGAGGGAGTAAGTTTACGTGCGTTTAAAATCCGTCCGATGATAACTGTGTAGCATGCTCTGCGTGTCGTCTTCACGATTAAAAACACTGATGGATAAAGCGGGCCAACACCGCTGATTTACCGCCGCTTTTCAGAGTAAACCTGGAAAAGTTCATGCCAAATTCAATAATTTTGAGCAACTTTACGTAACTTTAACTTCTGCGGATAAAGAAGCCTGTTTAAATCGCGGCGTGCTATTCAATTTTTTGCTGCAATTTCGTCATGCTGTAACCCTTTTTTCATTTAAAGCTCATGAATCTTCATCGTTTGCTTGTCGCCGCAGTCTGGTTAAGATAGAGCGCGTTCCGCAAAGGGAAAAATAGTGCAGAACATTTGAACCACTTACCTGTCCAATTTCGGGTGACTTTTACAGGATCAAGGCATGTTTAACCGGTTGAAAAAATCAGTGCTGGCGGCCCTTATTCCTACGCTGCTGCTGACGCCTGCGCTGAGTGCGCGCGCTGACGTTAGTGATACGCTGCCCGACATGGGCACCACAGCAGGTTCAACGCTTTCGATTAATCAGGAACTGCAGATGGGCGATTTCTACGTGCGCCAGCTGCGCGCCAGTGCGCCTCTGATCAACGACCCGCTGTTGAATCAATACATTAACGAGCTTGGTCAGCGACTGGTGGCGCATGCCAACTCGGTGCGGACGCCGTTCCACTTCTTTTTGATCCAGAACGACGAACTCAACGCCTTCGCCTTCTTTGGCGGCAACGTGGTGCTGCATTCATCGCTGTTCCGCTATACCGATAACGAAAGCCAGCTGGCGTCGGTGATGGCGCACGAAATCTCGCACGTCACGCAGCGCCATCTGGCACGCGCCATGGAAGAGCAGCGACGCACTGCGCCGTTGACCTGGGTCGGCGCATTGGGATCGATTCTGCTGGCAATGGCCAGCCCGCAAGCCGGCATGGCGGCGTTGACCGGTACGCTGGCGGGTGCGCAGCAAGGCATTATCAGCTTTACCCAGGGCAACGAGCAGGAAGCCGACCGCATCGGTATTCAGGTGCTGCAACGCGCCGGATTCGATCCGCAAGCGATGCCGACTTTCTTGCAGAAGCTGGCGGATCAGAGCCGCTTCTCCTCCAAGCCGCCGGAAATTTTGCTGACGCACCCGTTACCCGACAGCCGACTTGCCGATGCGCGTAACCGCGCCAACCAGATGCGTCCGGTGGTGGTGCAATCGTCGCAGGATTTCTACATGGCGAAAGTGCGCTCGCTCGGCATGTACGCCACTGGCCGCAATCAGCTAACTGATGACCTGCTGAACGAATACGCCAAAGGCAACGTGCGCGAGCAGCAGGCGGCACAGTACGGCAAAGCGATACAGTTCCTGCAGGCCAAAAGCTTTGATAGCGCCAAACGGGTGATCGCCCCGCTGCTGGCGAAGCAGCCGGATAACGTCTGGTTCCTTGATATCATGACCGACATCGACATCGGCCTGAATCAGCCGCAGCAGGCGATCGCCATGCTCAGCAGCGCCAAAGGCAGCAACAGCAATCCGGTGTTGCAGTTGAATCTGGCTAATGCCTATGTTGAAGCGAAGCAGCCCGCCAACGCCAGCCGCATCCTCAATCGCTACACCTTTGCCCATCCAGACGATGTTAACGCCTTTGATCTGCTGGCGCAGGCCTCTGCGGCACAGGGTTTGCGCGATGAAGAACTTTCGGCGCGCGCGGAAGGTTTGGCGCTCAACGGCCAGCTCGATCAGGCGATCTCCACCTTGAGCAGCGCCAGCGCGCAGGTGCCGCTCGGCAGCCTGAAACAAGCGCGCTATGACGCACGTATCGACCAGTTCCGTGAACTGCAGAAGCGTTTTAAGGTTTATCAAAAAGGATAAGAAGATGGTCAGCATTTATCACAACCCGCGCTGCAGCAAGAGCCGCGAAACGCTGGTGCTGTTGCAGGAGCGAGGTATCGAGCCCGATGTGGTGCTTTATCTTGAGACGCCGCCCGATGTCCCCACGCTAAAACGTCTGTTGAAACAGCTCGGCATGCACAGCGCGCGCGAACTGATGCGGCGTAAAGAGGACTTGTATCAAGAGTTGGCTTTAGCGGATAGCGCGTTAAGCGAGTCTCATCTGCTGCAAGCGATGGTGGATCATCCGAAACTGATCGAACGCCCGATTGTGATCAAGGGCGAACAGGCGCGTATTGGTCGTCCACCCGAAGCGGTGCTGGAGATTATCTAAAGCTCCAGCGCTTCTTTAACAAAAGGAATGGTGAGTTTGCGCTGGGCGCTGATGGAGGCGCGATCGAGACGATCCAGCGTATCAAACAGCGTGCGCATCTCACGGTCGAGGCGTTTCAACAGGAAGCGCCCGACATCTTCCGGCAACTCAAAACCACGCAATCCGGCACGCAGCTGCATCGCCTGTAATTTGTCGTCATCCGATAGCGGCTGCAAACGGTAAATCTGTCCCCAGTCGAGACGTGAAGCCAGATCCGGTAAGCCAAGATTGAGCTGGCGCGGCGGTCGATCGCCGGTTATCAGCAAACGCGTTTTACCGATTTCCAGAATGCGGTTGTAGAGATCAAAGATCGCCATTTCCCACTCCGGATCGCCCGCGATACACTCGATATTATCGATGCACACCAGCGCCAGATTCTCCATGCCTTCCAGTACTTCCGGCACAAACCAGGTGCGCTTATCCAGCGGCACATAGCCCACCGCTTCGCCGCGCGCTGAGAGTTCCGCACAGGCGGCATGCAGCAGATGACTGCGGCCACCGCCTTCGCGCGACCAGAAATAGAGATAGCTACCGTGTTGCTGAGAGAGTGCGCCTTGCAGCGCCGCCAGCAGAGACGTGTTTTCCCCCGGCCAGAAACTGGCGAAGGTTTCATCATCGGGTAAATAGAGTGGCAATGAGAGCTGTGCCGGCGTGTTCAGAAGTACCTCAACGGATGAGCGGGCAGAAAACCGCGCAAGTTTATCACGATCTTTGCCGGAGATGAACCGGGCTTCCCTGCCCGGCTTGCAGCCTTAACTTTCGCGCTTCTCTTCAGCGTCCAGCACCACCTCTTCCGGGCGCAATACGCTGATTAAACGGAAGATCAGCGCCAGGCTGACGCCTACAATAGTCGCCAACGCCATGCCTTTCAGCTCGGCCGCGCCGATATGCACTTTGGCACCGCTCACGCCGATGATCAGGATCACCGAGGTCAGGATCAGGTTCTGCGCTTTGTTGTAATCCACTTTAGACTCGATCAGCACACGAATACCGGACGCGCCAATTACGCCGTACAGCAGCAGCGATACGCCGCCCATCACCGGCACAGGAACCGCCTGAATCGCCGCCGCCAGCTTGCCGACGCACGAAAGCAGAATGGCAAAGATCGCCGCGCCGCCAATTACCCAGGTGCTGTACACACGGGTAATCGCCATTACACCGATGTTCTCGCCGTAAGTGGTGTTCGGCGTGGAGCCGAAGAAACCGGAGATCATGGTGGATAAACCGTTAGCGAACATCGAGCGGTGCAGACCCGGATCGCGGATCAGATCTTTCTTCACGATATTCGCGGTGACCACCAAGTGACCCACGTGCTCGGCAATCACCACCAGCGCGGCTGGCAGAATAGTCAGCATCGCCACCCATTCAAAACGCGGCGTGTAGAAGGTTGGCAGCGCAAACCACGGCGCATTTTCCACCGCGGTCCAGTCCACAATGCCCATCGCGTAAGAGAGCGCATAGCCGACCAACACGCCGACTAAAATCGGGATGATGGCGAGGAAACCACGGAACAGCACCGAACCAAACACGGTGACCGCCAGCGTCACCATCGAGATGATTACGGTTTTGCTGTCTGGCGATGTGCCGTCAGCAGGCAGTAAGCCGGCCATATTCGCCGCCACGCCCGCCAGTTCCAGACCGATAACCGCGACAATCGCGCCCATCGCTGCCGGTGGGAACATCACGTCCAGCCAGCCGGTACCGGCTTTCTTGACGATCAGCGCCACCATACAGAACAGCAAACCGCAGAGAATAAAACCGCCCAGCGCCACTTCATAACCCAGCGGCAACAGCAGCAGCACCGGCGAAATAAAGGCAAAGCTCGATCCGAGATAAGCGGGGATTTTTCCTTTACAGATAAACAGATAGAGCAGCGTTCCGACGCCGTTAAACAGCAACACCGTGGCCGGGTTGATGTGGAACAGAATCGGCACCAGCACGGTTGCGCCGAACATGGCGAACAGATGCTGCAAGCTGAGCGGAATAGTTTGCAACAGTGGCGGACGTTCGCCCACACCAATAGCACGACGAGTCATTATTATCCCCTATCCTCTTCGTTCTTCGAGCCATGGCTGCGTTGGCTGCTCTCGTTCACCCGAATCACTTACTTAAGTAAGCTCATCGGGATGAACTCGTTTGCCGCCTTGCCCTGGCTCGAAGAACTCGAGGATGACAATGTTGTGTTTCTGCCAAAAAAAAGCCGACTCTCTGGCCGGCTGGTTTCTTTTATTTGGTTCCGAAAATCTTGTCCCCGGCATCACCGAGTCCAGGAATGATGTAGCCCTTCTCGTTCAATCCCTGATCGATAGATGCGGTGTAAAGCTCCACATCCGGATGCGCTTTCTCCAGCGCGGCAATACCTTCAGGTGCGGCCACCAGCACCAGCACTTTAATGCTGGTACAACCGGCTTTTTTCAGCAGATCGATGGTGGCGATCATCGAACCGCCGGTTGCCAGCATCGGGTCGACCACCAGCGCCAGGCGCTCTTCGATGTTCGAAACCAGCTTCTGGAAATAAGGAACCGGCTCCAGCGTCTCTTCATCACGATACACGCCAACCACGCTGATGCGCGCGCTGGGAACGTGCTCAAGCACGCCTTCCATCATGCCAAGACCCGCACGCAGAATCGGAACCACGGTGATTTTTTTACCTTTGATCTGATCGATTTCAACCGGACCATTCCAGCCTTCGATGGTGACGCGCTCGGTTTCCAGATCGGCGGTGGCTTCATAGGTCAGCAAGCTGCCCACTTCCGAGGCCAGCTCGCGGAAACGCTTGGTGCTGATATCATGCTCACGCATCAGGCCCAGTTTATGTTTGACCAGCGGGTGTTTGACTTCCACGATCTTCATGATTGTTCTCCCGGAATTGAGTTGAGCTAAAAAAAATCGCCGGATTATACCGCCTTTTCGCTGCTGCGCCACTTGTCATCGGTCAATAGCCTGCGTCATCTAAGGATTGGCGAAAATCTGAGGCGATGCAAAGGCAGCATGAGATGGGACTCGCAAACGTTTGCCTGCGCTGTTAGAATTGCCGCGCTTAATTTTTGCCACCAACCGCAACTCGCGTGGGGATTCCGCAGTGACCGACAAAACCTCTCTCAGCTACAAAGACGCCGGTGTTGATATCGATGCTGGTAACGATCTGGTTGACCGTATTAAAGGCGTAGTGAAAAAAACCCGCCGCCCGGAAGTCATGGGTGGATTGGGCGGATTCGGCGCGCTCTGTGCGCTGCCGCAGAAGTACCGCGAGCCGGTGCTGGTCTCCGGAACCGATGGCGTCGGCACCAAGCTGCGTCTGGCGATGGATCTCAAACGCCACGACAGCATCGGCATTGATCTGGTCGCGATGTGTGTGAACGACCTGATTGTTCAGGGTGCTGAGCCGCTGTTCTTCCTCGATTATTACGCGACCGGCAAGCTGGATGTGGATACCGCGTCATCGGTGATCACCGGCATCGCCGAAGGTTGCTTGCAGTCGGGTTGTGCGCTGGTCGGCGGTGAAACCGCTGAAATGCCGGGCATGTACCACGGCGAAGATTACGACGTGGCGGGTTTCTGCGTCGGCGTGGTGGAAAAATCAGAGATCATTGACGGTTCGAAAGTGCAGGACGGCGACGTGCTGATCGCGCTGGGTTCCAGCGGCCCACACTCGAACGGTTATTCACTGGTGCGCAAGATTCTTGAAGTCAGCCAGACCGATCCGGCCACCAAACAGCTGGATGGCAAATCACTGGCCGATCACCTGCTGGCGCCAACCCGCATCTATGTGAAAAACATCCTTAGCCTGATCGAACAGGTTGATGTGCATGCGATTTCGCATCTGACCGGCGGCGGCTTCTGGGAAAACATCCCGCGCGTGTTGCCAGATAACACCCAGGCGGTGCTGGAAGAGAGCAGCTGGCAGTGGCCGTCAGTGTTCAGCTGGTTGCAGCAGGCAGGCAACGTTAGCCGTCACGAAATGTACCGCACCTTTAACTGCGGCGTGGGCATGGTGATTGCGCTGAGCCCGGCAGAAGCCGATAAAGCGGTACAGCTGATGACCGACGCGGGCGAAAAAGCGTGGAAAATCGGTGTGATTAAAGCGTCTGATTCCGAAGAGCGTGTGGTTATCAATCCATGAAAAAACTGGTTGTACTGATCTCCGGCAACGGAAGCAATCTTCAGTCCATCCTCGACGCCTGCGCAAGCGGGCGTATAAACGGCAGCGTCGCTGCCGTTTTCAGTAATAAAGCCAGCGCGTTTGGTTTAACGCGCGCGCGGGAAGCCAATGTCCCGTCACATGCGTTAGCCGCCAGTGATTTTGCCGACCGCGAAGCCTTTGATCGCCAGCTGATGCAGGAGATTGATGCTTACGCGCCAGATCTGGTGGTGCTGGCCGGTTATATGCGCATCCTCAGCAGCGCTTTTGTCGCGCACTATCACGATCGTCTGGTGAATATTCATCCGTCGCTGTTGCCGAAATATCCGGGCTTACACACACATCGTCAGGCGCTGGAAAACGGCGACGAGGAGCATGGCACCTCAGTGCATTTTGTCACTGACGAGCTGGATGGCGGACCGATTATTTTGCAGGCGCGCGTGCCGGTGTTTGCTGGCGACAGCGAAGACGAGATCAGCGCGCGCGTGCAGCATCAGGAACACGCGATCTATCCGCTGGTGATCAGCTGGTTTGTTGATGGGCGTTTGCAGATGCGTGAAGGTAAAGCGTGGCTGGATGGTCAGTTATTACCGACGCAAGGCTATGCTAACGATTGAGTGTTGTGCACATTCCGTAGCGGCGCGATTTATCGCGCATTTCGATGGCAACATCGTGCCCATCCGGGCATGGCGCAATAAATTGCGCCGCTACAAATCGCAGACTTTTTTAACCAAACCGTCCCGTAATATAATCTTCGGTTCGCCGCGCTTTCGGTGAGGTGAAGATTCTGTCGGTTTCGTCAAACTCTACCAACTGTCCGTTATGCATAAACGCGGTGTAATCCGACACGCGTGCCGCCTGCTGCATATTGTGCGTCACCAGCACCAGCGTGAAATGCTGCTTCAGCGTGGTCATCAACTCCTCGATCACCAGCGTTGAGATCGGATCAAGTGCCGAAGTGGGCTCATCCAGCAGCAACACTTCCGGCTCGATGGCAATGGCGCGCGCAATCACCAAACGCTGCTGCTGGCCGTTAGAGAGCGTTAACGCGTTCTGCCCCAACTGATCTTTCACTTCGCCCCACAACGCCGCCGCGCGCAGCGCACGCTCACAGGCTTCATTTAGTACGCGACGATCGCGCACGCCCTGCAAGCGCAGACCGTATACCACGTTTTCGTAGATCGATTTAGGAAACGGATTCGGCCGCTGGAACACCATGCCAATGCGGCGACGCAGCGCGGGAAGATCCTGATTCGCCTGCATCACCGCGTAATCACCGAGCAGAATCTCGCCTTCAATGCGGCAGCGATCGATCACATCATTCATGCGATTGAAACAGCGCAGCAGCGTCGATTTGCCACAGCCGGAAGGACCAATCAACGCCGTGATGCGGTTCTTCGGAATCTGCAGATCAATGTTATTCAGCGCCTGGCGTTCGCCATACCACAGCGACAGCTGATTAACGCTAAGGGCAATGTCGTAATCGGGCGTCATCAGAAACCTTTTTAGTGCGTCATAATCCGGTAACGCTCACGCAGCCGATGGCGCAACGCCATCGCCAGCAGATTGAGCGACAGGATGATCACCACCAGCAGCAAAGCGGTGGCGTAAACCAGCGGTCGATCAGCATCGATGTTAGGGCTCTGGAACGCCAAATCGTAGATCTGAAAACCGAGGTGCATGAATTTGCGATCGAGGTGCAGATAAGGGAACACCGCATCAACCGGCAGCTCAGGCACCATCTTCACCACGCCCACCAGCATCAGCGGCGCGGTTTCTCCAGCCGCACGCGCCACCGCCAGAATCAAGCCGGTGAGCATGGCCGGTACCGCCAGCGGCAGCACCACGCGCCACAGCGTTTCCGCCTGCGTTGCGCCCAGCGCCAGCGATCCCTGACGCAGATTATCCGGAATGCGCGACAATCCCTCTTCGGTGGCAACGATCACCACCGGCAGCGTCAGCAGCGCCAGCGTCAGCGCGGCCCACAGCAAGCCCGGCGTACCAAAAGTAGGATTGGGTAAGGCGCTGGAGAAAAACAGCTGGTCGAGGGTGCCGCCAATCAGCCAGACAAAGAAACCGAGGCCAAACACGCCGTAGACAATTGACGGCACGCCCGCAAGATTTACCACCGCGATGCGCACCAGCCGCGTCAGCGCATTGCGTCCGGCGTATTCGTGCAGCCATACCGCTGCGATGACGCCGAGCGGCATGACGATGATCGACATCAACAGCACCATCAGCACAGTGCCAAAAATTGCCGGAAACGCCCCGCTTTCGCCGCCACCGGAAGTCGGTGAATCGCTGACGAATAGCCAAATCTGACCGAAGAAGTGCAGCGTTTTGTTGGTTAAGGTCATGGCATTCGGATACCACGCATCCACCACCTGCGCCAATGGGATGGTGTGATCCACGCCGTTCACATCGCGCAGCACCAGCGTATCGCGCTGACTTTCGTGCTGCAGATGGGTTAACTGCTGCGCCAGCGCGTTAAAGCGGCGCTGTAACGCCGTGCGATTGGCATCAAACTCAGACTGCACTTCCAGGCTGAAGCGGCCGTTACGCTGCTGCTCATCGGCCTGCTGCTGCAGGCTTTCCAGCTGTGCATTAAGGCGCGCCATCTCAATGCGGCGGATGTTACTCGCCTGGCGCAGCTGCTCATGTACCTGCTGCAAACGCTGATGCAGCAAGGCATCGCGGCTTTGAGCGGTCATGACTTCGTTATCCTGGCGCAGCTCCACCAGCCAGCCATAGGCGTTACCGCCGTTGCGGCGCTGCAGCACCAACACATCAGCAGGACGACGGGTTTTCGCCTCGCCCTGACTGTAGAGCACGCGGAAATCCGGCGCGGCAAAGTCACGGTTGCCGGTTTTCACCACATAGCGCCACTGTTCGCCCTGCTGCTGCTTTTGCAAGGTTTCACCCAGCACCATCACCGGGCTGCCTTGCGGCGGCTGGAACTGATATTGATCGACCGGCTGCGCCCAGAAGGCACGCACGCCCTGCCAGCCGAGCAAACCAATCAGCAAGGTAAACGCCAGCAGGCAAACCGCGACGGCGCCGGCGGTGAGCCAGCGCCAGCGATCGTTTTGTTTTATCGCCGTCATCCGTGGCCCTCATGCTGGCTGTAGCGTTGGCGCAAGCGCTGACGAATCAACTCGGCGATGGTGTTGATCACCAAGGTGAAGATCAACAGCAACAACGCACTGAGGAACAGAATGCGGTAATGCGCGCTGCCCGCTGCGGCTTCGGGCATCTCAATGGCAATGTTGGCGGAGAGCGCACGCAGGCCAGCAAATAAGCCGCCTTCGCTAACCGGCGTGTTGCCAGTGGCCATCAGCACAATCATCGTCTCGCCGACGGCGCGGCCAAAGCCAATCATCAAGGCGGCGAAGATGCCCGCGGAGGCACCCGGCAGCACCACACGCGTCAGGGTTTGCCACGGCGTGGCGCCCAGCGCCAGCGAGCCCTGCCCCAGCGCGCCCGGCACGCTGAACAGCGCATCTTCCGATAGGGTGAAAATCAGCGGCACCAGTGCAAAACCCATCGCCAGCGCAGCAACTAATAAGTTGCGCTGTTCGTAATGCGCTAAACGCTCGCCAATCTCCGGCCAGAACAGCGTCGGCAGCCACAGCGTCAGCAAGGTCACCACTAACAGTAGCGGCAGCAGCAGAATCACTTCAAAACCAGGACGTCGCCAGCTGGCCGGCAAACGCGGACTCAGCACGCCGCACAATAATAAGGTCGCGGCCAACACCGGCGGCAGCAGCAGCACGCCAACCAGCGCGGTGCTGATGTGCGGTGCCAGCCACACGCCAGCGATTAAACCAATCACCACGCTGGGCAGCGCGCCCATCATTTCGATCGCCGGTTTCACCCAGCGACGTAAACCCGGCGACATAAACCAGGCGGTATACATCGCGGCGGCCAGCGCCAGCGGCGTGGCAAACAGCAGCGCCAGACTGGCGGCTTTCAGCGTGCCCAGTACCAGCGGCATCAGGCTGAACTTGGCTTGATAGCTGTCGCCCGCCGCGGTGGATTGCCATACCCAATCGGCCTGCGGATAGTTTTCGTACCAGATTTTTTGCCACAGGTTGCGCCAGGTGAAGTCCGGCCACGGGTTATCCAGCGCAAACTGTTGCCACTCCCCGGCGCGTTCAATGATCAAGGCATCACCGTGCGGCGCGAAGGCCAGTGCCTGAATGCCCGGTGCCAGCTGACGCGTTAAAATCGCGCCCTGCTGCTTGCTGGCGAACAGCTGAACCGTGCCCTGCGCATCGTAAGTGGCAAACACGCGGCGCTGCGGCTCCGGCGTTATTCCGCGCGCCTGCTGGCTGCCGTTGAAGGTGTGAATCTGTCGTAAGCGCGGCCCATTATTACTGGCGATAGCGAACCATTGCTGTACGCCTTGCGCATCCTGAATCAGCAAGGTGCGTCCACCGGCCAGCATATGCAGGCTTTGCGGCGGCAGATTGAGGGTTTGCGTTTCACGTAACTGTGCGCCATCAGATGTGATTTGCCACACGCGCAGTAAGCGCCCGCTGCTGGCGTAGAGCAAAGAGCCATCCGGTGATAGCAGCAGATGATCGGCCTGCTGCTGGGGCAACAGGATCTGATTCACTTTTTGCTGATTTTCCAGCGTCAGCAGGCTGATGCCGGCTGCGGTTTGCGCCGCGATCAACCATTGATGGTCGTTGAGAGCGGTCAGCGCCATGTTACTGACCGGGCCTTGCGGTAAGCGCAGTGGACGATCGCCGAGCGGGAAGCCCCATTCGCCGCTGCCGTTGCGGATAACCGGTTGCATTAACAGCAGTTCGCCCTGCATATTGAGCAGCACGCTGCGGTTATCAAAGCTTGCGATCGCCGCATCGGGTTTGCCATTCAGCGCCAGTGCGGGAGCGGCAGGTTGACCATCAAGCGGAATAAAGCGCGCTTCGTTGCGGCTGATGCGCCAGCCTAAATGGCCGTCGCTGCCCATCGCCAGCATTGGGGCTTTGTCCCACAGCTGAATATTGGTGGTGGCATGCATTCCCGGCGCGCTAAACAGCGGCAACACCACCCAGATCAACCAGAAGAACAGCAGTAACATCAGCAGCAAAATTCCCACGCCGCAAGCTGTGACGACGCGGCGCACTAAATTATCAGTGGCGCGTCGACGACGGTCGCTAAAGTGGACGGGAATACGATTTATGCTCATGCAGGCCAGGTTACCGGTGGAAACAAGTCGCTATGTTGCCCGTAGCTGATTGATAAGACAACCTTTGACGTTGGACAAGCCTGCCATACTCTCGCCATAATGGTGACGGACACTGAGCGGTAACGCATTTTTGCGTCTTTTCCGCCGGACATTCCGTCCAGCATCAGCATCTCGGAGTCAGAATGGGTCAGGATAAGCTGTATATAGAAAAAGAATTAAGCTGGTTAAGCTTCAATGAACGTGTGTTACAGGAAGCCTCGGATAAAAGTAATCCGCTGATTGAACGCATGCGCTTCCTCGGGATTTACTCCAATAACCTCGAAGAGTTCTATAAAGTGCGCTTTGCCGATCTCAAGCGGCGAATTCTGATCAGCGAAGAGCAAGGCAAACCGACCTCTTTGCGGCATCTGTTAAAGAAAATTCAGCTGCGGGTGCAGAAATCGGATCAGGAGTTTGATGCGCTCTACAACGATCTGCTGCTGGAAATGGCGCGTAATCAGATCTTCCTGATTAACGAACGTCAACTGTCACCGAATCAGCAAGAGTGGCTGCGCTACTACTTCAAACATCAATTACGCCAGCACGTTACGCCGATTCTGATTAACCATGACACCGATCTGATCGAATTCCTGAAAGACGATTACACCTATCTGGCGGTGGAGATCATTCGCGGCGACGATATTCGTTATGCGCTGCTGGAGATCCCGTCGGATAAAGTGCCGCGCTTTATAAACTTGCCGGCTGAGTCGCCACGCCGGCGCAAGCCAATGATTCTGCTGGATAACATCCTGCGCTATTGCCTCGATGAAATTTTCAAAGGCTTCTTCGATTACGATACGCTGAACGCCTATTCGATGAAGATGACGCGCGACGCCGAATACGATCTGGTTACAGAGATGGAATCGAGCCTGCTGGAGCTGATGTCGTCGAGCCTGAAGCAGCGTCTCAATGCCGAGCCGGTTCGTTTTGTTTATCAGCGCGATATGCCGGATGCGATGGTGGAAATGCTGCGCCATAAGCTGTCGATTTCGAACTACGATTCGATTGTGCCCGGCGGCCGCTACCATAACTTTAAAGATTTCATCGGCTTCCCGAACGTTGGTAAAAGCAATCTGGAAAACCGTCCGCTGCCGCAGATTCGCCACATCGGCTTTGACGGCTTCCGCAACGGTTTCGACGCCATCCGCAATCGCGATGTGCTGCTCTACTACCCGTATCACACCTTTGAACATGTGCTGGAGCTGCTGCGTCAGGCCTCGTTCGACCCGAACGTGCTGGCAATTAAGATCAATATTTACCGCGTAGCGAAAAACTCGCGCATTATGGATGCGATGATTCACGCCGCCTATAACGGTAAGAAAGTCACGGTGGTGGTGGAACTGCAGGCGCGCTTCGATGAAGAGGCCAACATCCGCTGGGCGAAACGCCTGACCGAAGCGGGCGTGCATGTGATCTTCTCCGCGCCGGGACTGAAAATTCACGCCAAGCTGTTCCTGATTTCGCGCCGTGAAGGCGAAGAAGTGGTGCGTTATGCGCATATCGGTACCGGGAACTTCAACGAAAAAACCGCGCGCATTTATACTGACTATTCATTGCTGACCGCCGATGCGCGCATCACCAATGAAGTGCGTCGCGTGTTCAACTTCATTGAGAATCCGTATCGTCCGGTCACTTTCGAGCATTTGCTGGTGTCACCGCAGAACTCGCGTGACGTGCTGTATAAGTTCATTGATGCCGAGATCGCCAACGCGCAGCAAGGCAATCCTGCTGGCATTACGTTGAAGATCAACAACCTGGTGGATAATGGTTTAGTTGATCGACTTTACGCCGCCTCGTCGGCAGGCGTGAAAGTGAATCTGCTGGTGCGCGGCATGTGTTCGCTGATTCCTGATTTACCGGGCATCAGTGAAAATATTCGCATTACCAGCATCGTTGACCGCTATCTCGAACACGACCGCGTCTATATTTTTGAGAACGGCGGCGAGAAAAAGGTGTTCCTCTCTTCCGCGGACTGGATGACGCGTAACATAGACCACCGCATTGAAGTAGCCGTGGCGATTCTTGATCCCCGCGTGAAGCAGCGCATATTGGACATCATCGCCATTCTGTTTAGTGATACGGTGAAAGCCCGCATCGTCGATAAAGAGCTGAGTAATCGTTATGTGCCGCGCGGCAACCGTAAAAAGGTGCGTTCGCAACTGGCCATTTATGACTACATCAAGAAACTGGAACAACCCGAATAACGCCTATGCCAATCTCACATAAAAGTACGCCGAAACCTCAGGAATTCGCGGCAATCGACCTCGGCTCGAACAGCTTCCATATGGTCATTGCCCGCGTGGTGGATGGCGCTTTGCAAGTGCTGGGACGCCTGAAACAGCGCGTGCATCTGGCCGATGGGCTGGATGCGCACAATCGCCTGAGCGAAGAAGCGATTGAGCGCGGGCTGAGCTGTCTGGCGTTGTTCGCCGAACGTTTGCAGGGCTTCAGTTCCGCCAACGTGACGATCGTCGGCACGCACACGCTGCGTATCGCCAGCAATGCGGAAAAGTTTCTGCAGCGCGCGGCCGAGGTGATTCCCTATCCGATCGAAGTGATCTCCGGCAACGAAGAAGCGCGTCTGATTTTTATGGGCGTGGAGCACACGCAGCCGGAAAAAGGCCGCAAGCTGGTGATCGATATCGGCGGCGGCTCCACCGAACTGGTGATTGGGGAAGACTTTGAGCCGCAACTGGTAGAGAGCCGCCGCATGGGCTGCGTCAGCTTCGCCAATCTCTTCTTCCCCAAAGGCGAAATTACGCCAGAAAACTTCCGCCGCGCGCGCCTCTCCGCTGCGCAAAAGCTGGAAACCATGGCGTGGCAATATCGTTTGCACGGCTGGCAATATGCGCTAGGCGCGTCGGGCTCCATTAAAGCGGCCTGCGAAGTGCTGCTAGCGATGGGCGAAAAAGAGAAGCTGATTACGCCAGAAACGCTGGAATTGCTGACCAGCGAAGTGCTGAAGCATAAGTCGTTTAATGCGCTGAGCCTGCCGGGCTTGTCGGAAGAGCGTAAGGCGGTATTTGTACCGGGCTTAGCAATTTTGTGTGGCGTGTTTGATGCGTTAGCGATTCGCGAGCTGCGTCTCTCTGACGGCGCACTGCGTGAAGGCGTGCTGTATGAGATGGAAGGCCGTTTCCGTCATCAGGACATTCGCAGCCGCACCGCGCAAAGTCTGGCAAATCACTATGCGATTGATAGCGATCAGGCGCGTCGCGTGCTGGAAACCACCGAGAAGCTCTATTTGCAGTGGCAGGAGCAGAATCCCAAGCAAGCCAATCCACAACTGTCGGCGCTGCTGAAATGGGCTGCGCTGCTGCATGAAGTGGGATTGACCATCAATCACAGCGGTATGCAGCGCCATTCGGCTTACATCCTGCAGAACTCCAACATGCCGGGCTTTAATCAGGATCAACAGATGCTGTTGGCCACGCTGGTACGTTATCACCGCAAAGCGGTGAAGCAGGATGAGATGCCGCGTTTCACCTTGTTTAAAAAGAAACAGTTTCTGCCGATGGTATTCCTGCTGCGTCTTGGCACGCTGCTGAATAATCAGCGCCAGGCGACCACCAAACCGGATTCGCTTAAGCTCAGCACCGACGACGGCCACTGGACGCTGACCTTCCCTGCCGGCTTCCTGAGCCAGAATACGTTGGTGCAGCTGGATCTGGAGCGCGAGCAAGCTTACTGGAATGATGTCACCGGCTGGAAACTAATGCTGGAAGAAGAGGAGTAATGCGGGCAGCTGGCCCGCAATCTGGTTATGACTACACGCCCCGATAACTATTACGCTGAAAAATACGGTCTCACGTCGACCCATTCTGAAGTGCTGGCGGCCCTGCCTCATCTTGAAGTAGGGAAAGCACTGGATTTGGGCTGCGGCCAGGGCCGCAATAGTCTGTTTCTCAATCAGCATGGCTTTGACGTGACGGCCTGGGACAGCAATCCCGCCAGTCTGGAGCGCCTGAACAGCATCATCGCGGAAGAGAATCTACAGAACATTCACACCGAGCTGTGCGATCTGAATAGCGTGCGCTTCAACGGCAGCTATCAGTTTGTGCTGTCGACCGTGGTGATGATGTTCCTGCAGCCGGCAACCATTCCGCAGCTGATTGCCGATATGCAGGCCAGCACGCGTAAATATGGCTACAACCTGATTGTGGCGGCGATGGATACCGATGATTATCCCAATACGCAAAACTTCCCATTTGCGTTTAAATCCGGTGAACTCAGCCACTATTACCGCAACTGGCATATTGTGAAGTACAACGAAGAGGTCGGTGAACTGCATCGTCGTGATGAAAACGGTAACCGCATTAAAACCCGTTTCGCCACGCTGCTGGCGCAGAAAGCCAGTTACTGAATTAACGGCCGCTTTGTGCGGCCATTCGATTGTCTGATGTCGATCAGTGCGCTGAACCTTTTTCGCTCATTTTTCACACAGCGATTGCTTTAGCGATCTAAGTGTGACTAAATATTGCCTCCGCCCATCGGGCATTTACAGGAACCACCCCGCGTGAACAGCGCTATCTCTGCACGAAGACGTCCCAAAACTGGCACCATGACCCGCATTGTTTTACTGGTCAGCTTCTTAATTTTGTTTGGCCGCCTGCTTTTCATCATTCCCGGTGCCATCGAGCATCATCAGCAAAAGAAAGCCATCCCTGAACCGGTCACGCTGAGCACCAGTGATTCGCGCTAAATAATCTGCGGGTTGGCTGTCGCTGCTAAACATTGTCCTTTGAGACAATGCTGCTTTTTACGTCCTGTTACCCGCAACGCGCTACACTGTGAGCTGACTTTACAGACACAAGGAACGCGTTATGTCTGCTTCGCATTCACAAAAATTAGCTGAAACCCGTCATCACATTCTCAACCTGCTGCTCAACGAGCACGATCTGGTTGATGTTCTGCTGGATAAATCCGTCGATCTGAATGCCGCCGAACTGCGTGATATCACCGACTGGCGTCATGAATTAGAGCTTGAGCTGCAGCAATTGCACGCCGCGGATTTAGCCGACATCCTCGAAGCCTTGCCGGAAGAAGAGCGTCAGGCGCTGTGGCGTTTAGTGCCGACGGCGCAGCGCGGTCACGTTCTGGTTGAGGCTTCAGAAACCGTTTGGGCCAGCCTGACGGAAGAAATGTCTGATCGCGATATTCTGCACGCCATCGAGCCGCTGGATATCGACGATCAGGTATATCTGGCGCGCTACCTGCCGCGCGATTTAACCGGACGTCTGCTCACTACCCTTGAACCAAGCCTGCGCGCGCGGCTGATGAGCGTGATCGAGCTGGATCGCGATCGCGTCGGGCAGATCATGGATTTCAATATCCTGACGGTGCGCTCTGACGTGACCTTAGCCACGGTGCAGCGCTATCTGCGTAAAGGCAAAAAAATGCCTAACGGCACCGATAAGATCTTTATCACCGACGAACAAAATCAACTGGTAGGTGAGTTAACGCTCACTGATATTCTGCTCAACAAACCGAAGATGCTGGTCGCAGAAGTGATGAATTCGCATCCCACCACGTTTCAGCTCAACGATAAAGCGGAAGACGCCGCCAGCGCGTTTGAACGTTATAACCTGATCTCCGCTGCGGTCACCGATGCTCAAGGCAAACTGATTGGCCGTATCACCATTGAAGACGTGGTCGATTTGGTGAACGAAGAGAACGAAAGCAACATCCGTAAAATGGGGGGGATCAGCCAGGGCGAAGACGTGTTTGCGCCGGTGCGCAAAGCGGTGGGCAAACGCTGGGCGTGGTTGGCGGTTAACCTGTGTACTGCATTTGTCGCTTCGCGCGTGATTGGCCTGTTCGAAGCCACCATATCGCAGCTGGTTGCGCTGGCGGCGCTGATGCCAATTGTCGCCGGCATCGGCGGCAACACCGGCAATCAAACCATTACCATGATTGTGCGTGCGCTGGCGCTGCATCAGGTTGAACCGGGTAACTTCTCGTTCCTGATCATGCGTGAACTCGGCGTGGCATTGATTAACGGCCTGTTCTGGGGCGGCATTATGGGCGGCGTCACCTGGCTGATGTACGACAACCTGCAACTCGGCGGCGTGATGATGCTGGCGATGGTGCTGAACCTGCTGCTGGCCGCGCTGATGGGCGTGCTGATTCCGTTAATCATGACCAGGATGAAACGCGATCCCGCCGTTGGCTCCAGCGTGCTGATCACCGCGATCACCGATACCGGCGGATTCTTTATCTTCCTTGGTCTGGCGACGATATTTTTGCTGCATCATTAAGGCTTTAAACAGTGTGCGTAACGTTGCAGCATCTGCTGTAAATTGAGTTGCAACGTTGCGCGCGCCAGTTCACTCATTGCTGGATTGACCCGCGTTGAACCACGCTGATTTAACCACTCCAGCACATCGATTAAATGCCATATGGCTGTTTTTCCATCATGAATCGGACGCGGAAACTGCGGGCTATGGCTGAGCATCAGCTTGCGCATGTTCTGCCGCGAAACACCTATCAACTCTGCGATATCCGTCAGCCCGACTAAATCTGGCGCGGCTTCAATCAGTTCCGCATCTGGCAATGCCTGAAAAACATCCTCCAGCGCGCTGCGCACCGCGTCCTGTGCAGTGCTGTCTTCGCGGCAGAACGTCATGCTTAATTTTCCCGCCACACCCGCGCCAATTAACGCATCAGTGCAGCCTTGCGAGCCGAGCCGTTCGATCACTTCATCGATGTCGCTCTCATCATTGAGCTGAAAACGCAGCGTAAACTCAAATTCCATGTTTCACTCCTCGTCACTTAACCCGCTGAGGGTTTTCACTGCAGTTATCCACCACGCGCCGTAACAGTTTGGCATGCGTTTCAGGATTTTTTGGCGTACTCCAGATGCAGGTAATGCAGTAATCCCCACATCGACACTCTGTCGAATTATCTGGGCAGTACATCTTGCCCCACGCATGGTGACCGCCAACTGCAATCTTCCAACCTCTCGCTTCTGCATATCGCAAAGCTCCTTCGACCGCTTTATGCGGATGCCGCTTCCTCTCTGACATCGCTGGCTACCTTATGCTCACCGCAATAAGTTGTCAACTGACAACCGCGAAGTGTTTCGGTACTATTTCAGCGGCGAATGCTGCAGAAAATAACCAGAACGGTCTCAACGCGCTTTGATTCAGTTTTGTGCTGGAAGACAGCGCACAAAATCAAGCGCACAGCGCCTGAAGTGCATATAGACTCTGTTGTTATCACTGACCTGAAGGAGAAGAAGCATGTTTAACGTGGATGATTTTGTGCAGTCTAAGACCGGTGGCCCAAAGATGCAGGTGCTGCGCGTGGAAGGCGATATGCTGTGGTGCGCTCGCGTTGACGATCACATCAAGCGTGAAATTGAAGTCAGAGCCGATAGCGTGAATCTGTATCACGAAGACGGCGATTTCGGCGTCTGTTAAAAAAATGGCCCCAAATCGGGGCCATTTTTAGGGATTGTCTCGCTGCACATTATTCTGACCGATGCCGCCGATAAACGGCAGACGCAGCCTAAATGGTGTGAAATCCAGCCCCATGTTTAATCCCAGCAAGTTCACTTCCAGCCCCTCTTCCGCGCCAACCGTCACACCCAACACGCCCAGCAGGGAAAGCTGCACGCCGCGACCTGAAGGTGGTAAACCTACCGGATTAAGCAGCGAGCGATAATCTTTGCCGAGCGCGTTAGCCGGTAGATCCAACTTCAACGCCGGAACCTCGCGGCCGATATGCGCCATAAAAGTATTGCTGTTGGGTCCCGGCCAGGCGTGATACGTGGTCGGCCAGGGATAGGATTTAATGGCCGCTTCGATCTGCGGAATCATCGCTTCTGCGCTACTGCCGCGATGGTCAACCAGCAGACGCGGCTTCGCACCGTACCAATAACCATCGGGAAGATTGCTGTTACGACGCACTTTATCGCCGCTGCCCCAGCTAATCACTTCGTAACGGTTATAGCGGGTTTCACCGGCGCGCTTGAAGATAATCCACGGATGCACCGCCACCGCGCCCTTCCAGCCATAAGTCGGCGCAGCATAAACCTGCACGATAGCTTCTGCCGCATAACGCTGCGGATCTGGTGCGATACCGGCCGAATCGCGCCTTGCGGATGCCCAGCCACCGCGTTCAGAGGTGAGCTCACCGCTTCGCGTTGCCTGCGCCAAGCTCGCGCCTAATGAAAGCAAGATGATGCAAAGAAAAGAGATCAGTACGGCTTTGAAAGGCAACATCGACGGCATCCTGATGAGTAAAAATTACTCGCTATCTTGCATCGAAACGGGGCCGTTTGTATTCACGAACTATGCGATACATTTAGCCGCATGATTTGCCATCAGAAGGTTTGAAAAAAAGCCCGCAATTAAGCGGGCTTCGTTTTTACGCAGTAATCAAAGCAGGATTTATTCCCACTCAATCGTCGCAGGTGGTTTACCTGAAATATCATAAACCACGCGGGAAATGCCGTTAACTTCGTTGATGATGCGGTTAGAGACGCGGCCGAGGAAATCGTACGGCAGGTGCGCCCAGTGCGCTGTCATAAAGTCGATGGTTTCCACCGCACGCAGTGAAACAACCCAATCATATTTACGACCATCGCCCATCACGCCAACAGAACGTACTGGCAGGAACACGGTGAACGCCTGGCTGACTTTGTTGTACAAGTCAGCTTTATGCAGCTCTTCGATGAAGATAGCGTCTGCACGGCGCAGCAGGTCGCAGTACTCTTTCTTCACTTCGCCCAGCACGCGCACGCCCAAACCTGGACCTGGGAACGGATGACGATACAGCATGTCGTACGGCAGGCCGAGTTCCAGACCGATTTTACGCACTTCGTCTTTGAACAGCTCTTTCAGCGGCTCAACCAGGCCCATCTTCATCTCTTTCGGCAAACCGCCCACGTTGTGGTGCGATTTGATCACGTGCGCTTTACCGGTGGCAGAAGCCGCCGATTCGATCACGTCAGGATAGATGGTGCCTTGTGCCAGCCACTTCACGTCTTCCAGACGCAGCGCCTGCTCGTCAAACACCTCTACGAATACGCGGCCGATGATTTTACGTTTGGCTTCGGGATCGTTCTCGCCCGCCAGCGCATCAAGGAAGCGCGCTTCTGCCGCAACGTGCACGATGTTCAGACCGAAGTGGTCACCGAACATTTCCAGCACCTGCTCAGCTTCATTCAGACGCAGCAGGCCGTTATCCACGAACACGCAGGTCAGACGCTCGCCGATGGCGCGATGCAGCAGCATCGCGGTCACAGAAGAGTCCACGCCGCCAGACAGACCGAGAATCACTTTGTCATCGCCAACCTGCTGACGAATACGCTCAACCGCATCTTCGATGATTTTGGCTGGCGTCCACAGCGCTTCACAGCCGCAGATGTCACGAATGAAACGCTCAAGCATGCGCAGGCCCTGACGCGTGTGCGTCACTTCCGGGTGGAACTGCACGCCGTAGAATTTCTTCTCTTCGTTAGCCATGATGGCAAACGGACAGGTTTCGGTGCTGGCAACGGTTTCGAAACCGGCTGGGATGGCGGTGACTTTGTCGCCGTGGCTCATCCAAACGTCCAGCAGCGGTTTACCTGCTGCGCTAATCGCATCTTCGATGTCACGCACCAGCGCGCTCTGAGTCAGCACTTCAACCTGCGCATAACCAAATTCGCGCTCGTTAGAGCCTTCAACCTTGCCGCCCAACTGCATCGCCATGGTCTGCATGCCGTAGCAGACGCCCAACACTGGCACACCCGCGTTAAACACGTATTCCGGCGCACGCGGGCTATTCAGCTCGGTGGTGCTCTCCGGACCGCCAGAGAGAATGATGCCGTTCGGGTTAAACTGGCGAATTTGCTCTTCGGTGACATCCCACGCCCAGAGTTCGCAGTAGACACCCAGCTCACGCACGCGGCGCGCAACCAGCTGCGTATACTGAGAACCAAAATCGAGGATCAAAATGCGATGTTTATGAATATTTTCAGTCGTCATTGAGGCGTTTCCATTGGGATGGACTTAATAATAAAAGCGCCCGGCGGGTGCCGGGCGCTAAATTTTATGGGATTATGAACCCATGCGGTAGTTTGGTGACTCTTTGGTGATGGTCACGTCATGCACGTGGCTTTCATTGATGCCCGCGCCGCTAATACGCACGAACTCCGCTTTGGTGCGCAGATCGTCAATGGTCTGGCAACCCGTCAGGCCCATGCAAGAGCGCAAGCCGCCCATCTGCTGGTGCACGATCTCTTTCAGGCGGCCTTTGTAGGCAACGCGGCCTTCGATACCTTCCGGTACCAGTTTGTCAGCGGCGTTATCGCTCTGGAAGTAACGATCTGAAGAGCCTTTGGACATCGCGCCCAGTGAACCCATACCGCGATAAGACTTGAACGAACGGCCCTGATACAGCTCGATTTCGCCCGGAGACTCTTCGGTACCAGCCAGCATAGAACCGACCATGACGGCCGCTGCGCCTGCTGCAATCGCTTTAGCGATGTCGCCAGAGAAGCGGATACCGCCATCAGCGATAACCGGAATGCCGGTGCCTTCCAGCGCGGCAACCGCATCAGAAACCGCGGTGATCTGTGGCACGCCAACACCAGTGACGATACGCGTGGTACAGATTGAGCCAGGACCGATCCCCACTTTCACCGCGCTCACGCCGGCCTGCGCCAGCGCCAATGCGCCTGCGCCGGTGGCAACGTTGCCGCCGATGATTTCCAGGTTCGGGTATTTTGCACGGGTTTCACGAATACGCTGCAGCACGCCTTCAGAGTGACCGTGTGATGAGTCAATCAGCAGCACGTCAACACCGGCAGCAACCAGCGCATCAACGCGCTCTTCATTGCCCGCACCGGCACCAACCGCAGCGCCCACGCGCAGACGGCCTTCCGCATCTTTACACGCGTTAGGTTTACGTTCGGCTTTTTGGAAGTCTTTAACGGTGATCATGCCCAGCAGGTGGAAGCTGTCATCAACAACCAGCGCTTTCTCAACACGTTTTTCATGCATTTTGTGCAGCACAACTTCGCGTGCTTCACCCTCTTTCACCGTTACCAGACGCTCTTTCGGGGTCATCACCGCTGAAACCGGTAAGGTCAGGTCGGTAACAAAACGCACGTCACGGCCCGTGATGATGCCCACCAGCTCGTTGTCGGTGTTCACGACCGGGTAGCCGGCGAAGCCGTTACGTTCGGTCAGCTCTTTCACCGCCGCCAGCGCGGTAGTTGGCAGCACGGTTTGTGGATCGGTAACGACGCCGCTTTCGTGTTTTTTCACCTTACGAACTTCATCCGCCTGGCGCTCAATTGACATGTTTTTGTGAATAAAGCCCAAACCACCTTCCTGCGCCAGCGCAATTGCCAGACCGGCTTCGGTCACGGTGTCCATTGCAGCGGAGAGCATGGGGATGTTCAGACGGATGTTTTTCGTCAGTTGAGTGCTGAGATCAGCGGTGTTCGGTAAGACAGTGGAGTGAGCGGGAACGAGCAGAACGTCATCAAATGTGAGGGCTTCTTTAGCGATTCTTAACATTGCAATATCTCCACCTAGGGGCGATTAAAACAGATAAAATATTGCCGCGGCATTATACAGGCCGAAACCGATTGCCTCCAGTGTTTTTTCAGAAAATGTCTTGATCCTCGGGGCAAGCAATGTAGTATCAGTTGATTAACCCTCTGATTTAAAATTTGATCTACATCACATGTCGCTACCGCCAACCGCCAATATTTTTACCGTCAGCCGCCTGAACACCACGGTGCGCCAACTGCTGGAAAATGAGATGGGCCTGGTGTGGCTCAGCGCTGAAATTTCAAATTTCACTCAGCCCTCTTCCGGTCATTGGTACTTCACGTTGAAGGATGATGGCGCACAAGTGCGCTGCGCGATGTTCCGCAACAGCAATCGTCGCGTCACCTTCCGTCCGCAACATGGCCAGCAAGTGTTAGTGCGCGCCAGCATCACGCTGTATGAGCCGCGCGGCGATTATCAGCTGATTATCGAAAGCATGCATCCGGCCGGTGAAGGCTTGCTGCAGCAGCAATTCGAGCAGCTGAAAGCGCGTTTAGCCGCGGAAGGCTTATTCGATCAACAGTTCAAACAGCCGCTGCCGGATCCGGCGCGTCAGGTGGGCGTGATTACCTCCGCCACCGGCGCGGCGCTGCACGACGTGCTGCGCGTGCTGCATCGACGCGATCCTTCACTGCCGGTGATTATCTATCCCACCGCGGTGCAAGGTGTGGATGCGCCGGCTGGCATTGTGCGTGCCATTGAGCTGGCTAACCAGCGCGATGAGTGTGATGTGCTGATTGTCGGTCGTGGCGGCGGTTCGCTGGAAGATTTGTGGAGCTTCAATGACGAGCGCGTGGCGCGGGCGATTTTTGCCAGCCGCCTGCCGATTGTCAGCGCCGTTGGGCATGAAACCGATGTCACTATCGCTGACTTCGTAGCGGATTTACGTGCGCCGACGCCGTCTGCTGCGGCAGAACTGGTGAGCCGTAATCAGCTTGAACTGTTGCGTCGTTTGCAGTCGCAGCAGCAGCGCATGGAGATGGCGATGGATTTCTATCTGGCTCAGCAGCAGCGTCGCTTCACGCGCATTCAGCACCGCTTGCAGCAGCAGCATCCACAGCTGCGTCTGGCACGCCAGCAAACCGCGCTCTTACAGCTGCAGCGCCGTCTCGGTGAAGCAATGGACCAGCGCATGCGTGTGGCCAATCGTCAGCAGGATCGCCTGCTGCAACGCCTTAACGCCCAGCAGCCGCAGGGACGTATTCTGCGCGCTCAGCAGCAGCTCCAGCAATGGCACTATCGCTTACAGCAGGGCATGGAGAAGCAGCTCAATCACAATCGTCAGCGCTTTGGCACGCTGGCGGCACAGCTGGAAGGCGTGAGCCCGCTGGCGACGCTGGCGCGTGGCTTCAGCGTAACCACCGACACCCAAGGTCAGGTGGTGAAGAAAACCCAACAGCTGAGCAAAGGCGACTTGCTGCGCACCCGGCTGGACGATGGCTGGGTGGAAAGCCAGGTTACCGCACTCGAACCGCAGAAATCCCGGAGCCGCAAAGCGCGTTCATAGCGGGAAAACTATACTTCTGGCATGTACCTAAACGGCCAGGAGTTTTTTTATGTCTTACAGCGTTATTCCTCCCTACATTCTGCGCAATATCATTGATAACTGCTCCGGCGCGCAACAAGACTACGCGCGCCGCACCCTCACCCACGTCCAGCACTTGATGGGCGAACATAACGCTAAACCAGCAAGCACCGCCACCGCTCAGCCAGGCACGGTGCTGCGTGCTATCTATGACGCCGAAGGAACGCAAAATCTGCCCGGCACGTTGGTGCGCGAAGAAGGCCAGCCGGGAAATGGTGATGTTGCAGCCGAAGAAGCCTGGAACTATCTCGGCATTACCTACGATTTCTTCTGGCAAATCTACCAACGCAACTCGCTGGACAATAAAGGCCTCAAGCTCGATGGCACCGTGCATTACGGCAAGGAGTATCAGAACGCCTTCTGGAACGGGCAGCAGATGGTGTTTGGTGACGGTGACGGCGAGATTTTCAATCGCTTCACTATCGCGCTGGATGTGGTGGCGCACGAGCTGACGCACGGCGTGACAGAAACCGAAGCGGGATTGATCTATTTCCAGCAGGCAGGCGCGCTGAATGAATCGATGTCTGACGTGTTTGGTTCGCTGGTGAAGCAATTTCACCTCAAGCAGAGCGCCGATCAGGCCGACTGGATTATCGGCGAAGGTTTACTGGCGCAGGGCATCAACGGGCGCGGATTGCGCTCGATGTCGTCACCGGGAACGGCTTACGATGATCCGGTGCTGGGTAAAGATCCGCAACCGGCCGATATGGCGCACTACATCGAAACGCGTGACGACAACGGCGGCGTGCACCTCAATTCCGGCATTCCCAATCGCGCCTTTTACCTCGCCGCTAAAGCGCTGGGCGGCTTTGCGTGGGAACAGGCCGGTCAAGCGTGGTACGACACGCTGTGCGACAAAACGCTGCCGCAGGATGCCGATTTCAGCACCTTCGCGCGCTTTACCGTGCAGCACGCTAATCAACGATTCAATAGCTCAGTGGCGGAAAAGATCCAATCCGCCTGGCAGCAGGTAGGCGTAACATGGACATCCAACTGACCGATGACGCAATCATTGAGCTGGCGCGGGAAGGCGGAATCGCTTTTATCCCTAAACTGCGCGGCGAACGGCGCTTTGCGCTGGGGGAACTGCCGGAACCGCAAAAGCAGCGCGTCTGCGAAGTACTGGAACAGGCAATGCCGTTGGGGGAAACGGAAGATCAGGCGGCAAATGTCGGTCGTGGCGATCAGCGCTACTACCGCATTCAAATCACCTATGCTACCCATCGCGAAGCGGGAAGTTTCGTGATTTTAATTCCCGAACAACTGGCGCCCCCCGAGCTGCAATCGCTGTGGCGAGACGGTGAATAGGTTATCGGAGATCTCTCAAGGCAGAGCGTAACTGATTGACTATACTCATTATGTGGCTAGCTAGTCCACGTCGAAGAAAACACCCTTAGATGAGGTCTCTGCTATGACACAAAAAAAGCAACGAGGTGGTGCCGGGAACTTTGCAGAGGACCCGGAGCGCGCCAGGGAAGCCGGTAGCGCTGGCGGCAAAGTCAGTGGGGGTAATTTCAGAAACGATCCTGAAAGAGCCAGGGAAGCTGGAAGAAAAGGAGGTCAAAAAAGCCGTCGCCCTTCTAAGCAGCAGTAATTAAGGTGCCTTAAAGGAAGAGATGTGCCACGGAGGGTGATAAAAAAAAGGCCGACATCATGATGTCGGCCTTTCTCCTTTTTTAACTTACTTGCTGTCTGGCAGCGCGTAAGCAATCACGTAATCACCACGGTCTGGCGACTGACGTGCACCGCCTGCGGAGATCAGGATGTACTGTTTGCCGGTTTTCGGCGAAACATAGCTGATTGGACCGCCCTGGCTGCCGACTGGCAGACGTGCTTTCCACACTTCTTTACCGGTTGAGCTATCGAAAGCGCGCAGATAGTAATCCTGCGTACCCGCGATGAACACCAGGCCACCCTGCGTTGCCAGCGTGCCGCCTAAGGTCGGCATACCAATTGGCATTTTCGCGCGCATTTTGATACCAAACGGACCGGTATCTTCTACCGTACCCACCGGCACCTGCCACACAATCTGACGGGTTTTCATATCAATCGCTGACAGCGTACCGAACGGCGGAGCCTGGCACGGAATGCCCAGCGGCGACATGAAGCGGTTTTTGTTCACCGCGTACGGTGTACCTTTCAGCGGAACCGCACCCATACCGGTGTTGATGGCTTCACCGCCGTTGCTGGCCGCCGTTTTGCTGGTGTCTTGTGGGATCATCTGTACCCACAGGCCCAGACGCATGTCGTTAACGAACATGTACTGGTTGTTCGGGTCAAACGAGATACCGCCCCAGTTCATACCACCTAGTGAACCTGGGAAGCTGAGGGATTTATCGGTATCCGGCACGGTGAACAGACCATCGTAACGCATGCCTTTAAAGGCAATACGACACGCCAGCTGATCAAACGGTGTTGCACCCCACATATCCGACTCCGTCATTTTCTGGTTGCCGATATTTGGCATTTCCACAGAGTGCGGCTGAGTTTTGGTGTACTGCTCGTTCGGGATGTGACCCTGCGGCATCGGCAGCTCTTCAACTTTGGTCAAAGGCTTGCCAGTCAGGCGGTCCAGCACCCAGATCATGCCGGTTTTCGCGCCGATAACGACGGCTGGCTTGTTGGTGCCATCCTTCATCGGGAAGTCGACCAGGCTCGGCTGCATTGGCAGGTCGAAGTCCCACAGATCGTTATGCACGGTCTGATAAACCCACTTCTGCTTACCGGTGGTGGCATCCAACGCCAGGATTGATGCGCCGTAAGTGTGATCCAGTTTGGTACGATTCGCACCCCACAGGTCCACTGACGAGCTACCCATCGGCAGGAACACGGTGTTCATTGCCGGATCGTAAGACATTGGTGCCCACGAGTTTGGCGTACTGCGGGTGTAATTTTTACCCGGCATCAGCACCGCATTGGGGTCGTCATTGCCTGGGTCAAACGCCCAACGCATCTGACCGGTGATGACGTCAAAACCACGCAGCACGCCGCCAGGCATGTCGGTCTGTACGTTATCGGCGACACGACCACCCACAACTACGGTGGTACCGGCCATCGCTGGCGGTGACGTCAGCTGATATTGCGGATCTGGCGCACTGCCCAGACCGGTTTTCAGGTCAACCACACCGTGCGTACCGAAGGTGTCGCACAGCTCACCGTTGTCGGCGTTGATAGCAATCAGACGCGCATCAATGGTGTTCATCAGAATACGACGCTGACAGGTATCGCCAGCAGGCAGCACAGCGGCAGTAACCGGCGTTGAACCCGGCTCGGTTGGCTGCTGCAGGGGTTTAGTCGCATCGAAATAGGCTAAGCCACGGCAGCGGTTCCACACTTCTGCCTGCGCGTTGATTTCGCGTTTCCAGATTTCCTTACCGCTGTCTGCGGCAACCGCAATCACATTGTTATGCGGGGTGCACAGGAACAGCGTGTTGCCCACCTGCAGCGGGGTTTGCTGATCTTCCGCACCGTTACCGGTTGGGCTGATTGGCGTATCGCCAGTGTGGAAAGTCCAGGCAACCTGCAGTTCTTTCACGTTGTCGCGGGTAATCTGATCGATGGCAGCGAAGCGGTCGCCACCCGGCGTACGGCCGTAGCTGCTCCAGTCTTGCTGAGGTTTTGATTTATCGACCGGAATCAGCGGCAGCTGTTTACCGTCAAATGCCACGGTAGGATGCGGCTGGAACATCTGCACGAAAGTCGCCACCATGCCCACCACGATCACCGCAGACAGCACATAAGAGACTTTTGCCAGGGAGCTTTTGCCTTCGCTTTTACGCAGGGCTGGCCAGGTGAGGAATGCAAACAGCATCAAGCCGGCCGGCACCATCAAGCGCGAGACCAGCGGCCAGAAATGCAGGCCTGCATCAAACAGTGACCAAATCAGCGTGCCAGCAAACACCAGAATAAACAGGGTGACGGCGGATGATTTGCGACGGAAGAACTGAATGGCCGCCAGCAACATAACGATACCGGCGATGAGGAAGTACCAGCTGCCGCCCAGCGCGACCAGCTTGCCGCCGCCGATTGCGAAGAACAAGCCGATTGCCAGCAAGACCAGGCCAAACAGTACGGACCAGATGCTCAGCCCTTTGCCGGGACGAGCGGAATTTTCTGCCATAACAAAAACTCTCCTGAAAAAATAAAGCGCTGGCGCCGATAAATCTGTGGCAGCCGATGACAAGGCCCCAGCCGCAGCGGGAGACAGGAACTATTCCGTTACGCTTTATTTTATATCTATTGATACGGGTGCAATGCCCGTGATTCGGCGCTTGTGAGCGAGGACACAACGTAGGTGAGAGTGATTCTCGCGACAAGGCGGCAGGATTGTACCACCTGGTACAATAAAAAGTGAATATCCATAACGCGGCAGTCACTGGTTAATAGCATTTTTGCTACAAATCCAGGCGTAACTTGTTAATAACTCTAGGCGTGGAATCCGGAGTTTTTAATCTGCGATGAAGTCAGGCGTAAATTCGACGCGCTTTTTCGAGATGAGACCGTCGCCGTGCTGACAAAAGTAGTCGACAGCGCCACAGGCTTTCAGCACTTGTAACGGCTGATGGCAATCCGGGCATAAGGCGATACGATCGAAATGACGTTCACAATTGGGGCAGTCAAAACCGGTTTCACTGAGAGTGAGTGGTTGCTGACAGGTTGGGCAGGAAAAGTTCATCCATTATCCTCTGCGCTTTGGATGGCGGTCGCCATAAATGGCGCCACTACAAGTTACAGGTGAAAAAAAAGGGCCCTGCTGGGCCCTTCTCATCTTAACGCTTGTTCTTCTTCAGATGCGACATCAGACGCTGACGTTTACGCTGCTGCGTTGGCGTCAACAGGTTGCGTTTGCCCGCGTACGGGTTATCGCCTTCTTTGAACTGAATGCGAATCGGCGTACCCATAACGTTGAGTGAACGACGGAAGTAGTTCATCAGGTAACGCTTATAGGAATCAGCCAGATCTTTCACCTGGTTGCCGTGAATCACCACGATTGGCGGGTTATAACCACCGGCGTGCGCATACTTCAGCTTCACGCGGCGACCCCGCACCAACGGCGGTTGGTGATCGTCGGCGGCCATGGTCATAATGCGCGTCAGCATTGCGGTGCCCACACGTTTGGTAGAGCAGTCGTACGCTTCGGTCACCGATTCGAACAGGTTGCCGACGCCGCTGCCGTGCAGGGCGGAAATAAAGTGGATGCGCGCAAAATCGATAAAGCCCAGGCGGAAGTCCAACATCTCTTTGACTTCATCTCTGGCTTCCTGCGTCATGCCATCCCACTTATTGACCACGATCACCAGTGAGCGCCCACTGTTCAGGATAAAGCCGAGCAGCGAGAGATCCTGATCGGAGATTCCGGCACGCGCATCAATCACCAGCATTACCACGTTAGCATCTTCGATAGCTTGCAACGTTTTGATAACTGAGAATTTTTCGACGGTTTCGGTGATTTTACCGCGCTTACGTACGCCAGCGGTATCAATCAGGACATACTCACGTCCGTCACGTTCCATCGGAATATAGATGCTGTCGCGCGTGGTGCCCGGCATGTCGAAGACCACGACACGGTCTTCGCCAAGAATGCGGTTAGTTAGCGTTGACTTACCCACGTTCGGGCGGCCAACGATAGCGAGTTTGATCGGCAGTGTGGTTGGGTCGAAATCTTCTTCTTCCTCTTCCTCCAGCGCCTTCTCACTCTCTTCTTCTAAATCGGCCCAATAGGCGGCGTTCTCTTCTTCTTCAGTGAGCTCGACTTCTGGAACGATTTCTTCCATCCACGGCAACAGTGCGGTTTCCAACAGGCTGTTAACGCCGCGGCCATGCGAAGCTGCAATGGCGTGAATCTCGCCTAAGCCCAGCGCATAGAAATCGAGCACCGCCGCTTCCGGGTCGATACCGTCAGTTTTGTTGGCGACAACAAAGGTGGCTTTCTCACGGGCACGCAGATGATTGGCGATTTGCTGATCCGCCGGCATCACGCCCGCGCGCGCATCCACCATAAACAGCACCACATCGGCTTCTTCAATCGCCAGCAGCGACTGCTCCGCCATGCGGTTTTCTACGCCCTCTTCGGTGCCATCAATACCGCCGGTATCAATAACAATGAATTCGCGCCCTTCCACTTCGGCGCGACCATATTTGCGATCGCGAGTCAGTCCAGGAAAATCCGCCACCAGCGCATCACGTGTGCGTGTTAAACGGTTAAATAGCGTAGATTTTCCCACATTGGGACGCCCAACCAGCGCGACCACAGGTACCATAACACTTGCCTCAGTTTTTAAAATAATTCGCCCGAATGGCGTGATTATAACGACATTTGACGCCAGGCGTCAGGCTGAAGGCGCAAAGAATACCATGCCTGACTAAAAACGAAACGGCCCCTGACGAATCAGGAGCCGTGTAAGCGAGCGGGAAACGCGTTCCCGCAGAGCCAAATCCTTAACGGGTGATGGCGTAAACTTCTCCGCCTTTCGCCTGGATCAGCAGCTTGTCACCGGCAACAACCGGTTCAGTCTGGAAGCCATCGCTGTCCAGTTTCTGCTGCGCCACGAAGCGGCCGTCAAGGGTGTTAATCCAGTGCAGATAACCTTCGCTATCACCGACAACCAGATAACCGTTGAACAGCACCGGCGAGGTCAGATTACGATGCAGCAGATCGCTTTGACGCCAGATGGCTACGCCACCGTCAGCATTCAGGGCAATCACGCGGTCATCCTGATCGACCAGGTAGATACGACCCGCATCCACCACCATGTCTTTCACGCCGCCAATCTCACGTTTCCACAGCACCTGACCAGAACGCAGTTCCAGCGCGGTGAGGTTACCGTTATACGCCAGCGCATAAACCACACCGTTTACCACGACTGGCGTAGTATCGACGTCGCTCAGGCGATCGATTTCCGTGGCGCCGCTTGGCTGCGAAATACGCTGCTGCCAAATCAGCTGACCTTGATTGACGATGACTGCGCTCACGCGGCCATTATCGCCACCCACAATTGCGCCACCAAAGGCCACGGTCGGGGCTGATTCACCGCGCAGTGACAGCGCAGGCATATCAAGGTTAACGGTCCATTTGATCACGCCAGTGCTTTGATCAAGGCCTTGCAACATACCGTTGCTGGTGTGAACCAGCACTAAACCGTCGCTCACCACCGGACGCGACAGCGCTTCACCGGCGACCTTGGTCTGCCAGGCAATGCCACCATCGCTGGTATTCAACGCAAATACCTGACCACGTTCGCTACCGATGTAGATGCGATCGCCGCTGGCGGTGACGCCGCCAGAGAGCAGTGCCGAGATGTTTTTCGAGAAGAAGCCGGTTTTCTCAGAGAGATCGACTTTCCATTTCTCTTTACCATTGCTGGCATCAAGCGCTTTAACCACACCAAAACGATCCGCAGCATACACGGTACCGTCCAGCCAGGCTGGATGCAGATTGGAATAGAAATCACCAACGCCATCGCCAACCGAGGTGCTCCACGCGGTCTGCGGCGTAAACTGGTTTTCCACTTTAGGCAGCGGGGCCATTTTCACTACATCTTCTTCGCCGCTGAACAGCGAGCAACCGCTGAGCAGAGTGACTGAAATCAGCCCTGGCAGCAGGTATTTACGTAATTCCATGTGCGCTCTCTTGACTGGCTTAACTTAAGTTATTCATCTTCATCTGCAGCATTTGCTTCAGCGCAGGAGAGGCCTGCGATTCAGCACCTTTGCTCCAGGCATCACGCGCGCCCTGCTTATCGCCTTTGCTCAGCAGTGCTTCGCCACGAATGTCCGCCACAATGGCTGTCCAGCCATCACCTTTAACATTGTTAAGGGTAGAAAGTGCGGCATCGGCCTGACTTTGCTGCAACTGAATGCGAGCCAGACGCAGGTTAATCACCGCCTGCAGGTTGGCATCTTTGGTATCTTTCAGCCCACTCTGTAACAGAGTGATAGCTTTATCGAGCTGATTGGTTTCAACATACTGCTTAGCCAGATCCAACGAAGCCAACGCACCATAGGTGTTGTTGTTTTCGCTGGCGAAAGTGGCGACCGCTTCCAGCGAATCAGGCTTGTCCGCCTGCATCGCGCTGGTCAGTTGTTGATATTCTGCTGATGCCGCTTTATCGGTGCCTTCCTGATGACTGGACCAGAAACGCCAGCCACCCAGCGCAGCGATACCGATGATTACGCCAACGGCCAGGAATTTGCCATTGTTGGCAAAGAACTGACGCAGCGCGTCAACTTGTTCGTTTTCGTTGCTGTAAACTTCCACGCAATCCCTCTCTTTAAAATGGCTGTTGCAGTGCTGCGCTTACTGCAGCAGCGTGCGCAACGTCGCAGCGGCGTCGCTCTGAGCCAGCGTCTGTTGATCGCCGGTACGCAGGTCTTTCACCACAACCTGGCCCGCTTTCACTTCATCTTCGCCCAGCACCAGCGCAATGCGTGCGCCCCACTTGTCTGCACGGGCAAACTGCTTCTTGAAGTTACCGCCACCAAAGTTGGTCATCATCTTCAGTGCCGGATCAGCATCACGCAGTTTTTCCGCCAGTTGCATCGCGGCGGACTGAACGCCCTGCCCCGAAGCGATAACATAGACATCAACAATGCGCGTCGGTTCAAATTCTGGATTAACTGCTTGCACCAGCAACACCAGACGCTCCATACCCATGGCAAAACCAACCGCTGGCGTGGCACGTCCACCCAGCTGTTCAACTAAACCATCGTAACGTCCGCCGCCGCACACGGTGCCCTGCGAACCGAGGCTGCTGGTCACCCATTCAAACACGGTACGGTTATAGTAATCGAGGCCGCGCACCAGGCGCTGGTTAATGCGATAGCTAATGCCCGCGTCGTCCAGCAAGGCACACAGGCCGCTGAAGTGCTCGCGCGACTCCTCATCAAGGAATTCGCCCAGCGTTGGCGCATCGTTTAACAGTTTCTGGATGTCAGGATTTTTGCTGTCGAGCACGCGCAGTGGATTGGTGTACATGCGGCGTTTGCAATCTTCGTCGAGTACGTCCTGATGTTGCTCAAGGAATGCCACCAGCGCGCTGCGATAGTTGGCACGCGCGTCCAGCGAACCGATAGAGTTCAGCTCCAGCTCAACATGCTCGGCAATACCCAACGCTTTCCACCAGCGCGCGGTCATCATGATCAGCTCAGCATCTACGTCCGGGCCTTGCAGGCCGAAGACTTCGACACCCATCTGATGGAACTGGCGATAACGACCTTTCTGCGGGCGCTCGTAGCGGAACATCGGGCCGGTGTACCACAGACGCTGTTCCTGATTGTACAGCAGACCGTGCTCGATACCGGCGCGCACGCAACCTGCTGTGCCTTCCGGACGCAGCGTCAGGCTTTCGCCGTTGCGGTCTTCAAAGGTGTACATCTCTTTCTCAACCACGTCGGTGACTTCACCGATTGCGCGGCTGAACAACGGGGTGTGCTCAACGATTGGCAGACGGATTTCACTGTAACCATAACTGGCCAGCACCTGCTTAAGGGTGCCTTCAATACGCTGCCAAATCGCGGTATCCGCCGGCAGGTAATCGTTCATCCCGCGAATCGCTTGAATATTCTTCGCCACGTTAGAATCTCTTAAGACAAAAAAACCTGAGCGGCATCATACCTTATGAGGATGAAACCGCACAGGTTCAATCACAAACTGGCACGCGACAGGCGCGCACCACGATTATTTTTCCAGCTGCTGCACGTTGATACGGCGGCTTTCATCCAGCATGCTGGCTTTAGCGCGAATACGCGCTTCCAGCTGGTCGATCATGTCGTTGTTATCGAGACGATCGCGCTGGCGCACACCATCTTCGTAGAAGCCGCTTTTCTTGGCTCCGCCGGTCACGCCGAGGGTAGAAACTGTCGCTTCACCCGGACCGTTCACCACGCAACCGATAATGGAAATATCCATCGGTGTGATGATGTCTTCCAGCCGCTCTTCCAGCGCATTGACCGTACCGATGACATCAAACTCCTGACGCGAACAGGTCGGGCAGGCAATAAAGTTGATGCCGCGGGAGCGGATGCGCAGAGATTTGAGGATATCGTAGCCGACTTTCACTTCTTCAACCGGATCGGCCGCCAGCGAAATACGCAGCGTATCGCCGATGCCTTCGGCCAGCAGTAAACCTAAACCGATCGCCGATTTCACGGAACCCGCACGCGCGCCGCCCGCTTCGGTGATACCGAGGTGCAGCGGCTGATCGATGGCTTTCGCCAGCAAACGATAAGATTCAACGGCAAGGAAGACGTCAGAGGCTTTGACGCTCACTTTGAACTGATCAAAATTGAGGCGATCGAGGTGATCCACATGGCGCATCGCGGATTCGAGCAGCGCCTGCGGCGTTGGCTCGCCATATTTTTCCTGCAGATCTTTTTCCAGCGAACCGGCATTAACGCCGATACGGATCGGAATATTGTAATGACGCGCACAATCCACCACCTGGCGAATACGCTCATTGTTGCCGATGTTGCCTGGATTGATACGCAGACAATCCACGCCATATTCAGCGACTTTCAGTGCGATGCGATAGTCAAAGTGAATGTCCGCGACCAGCGGCACGTTGACCTGTTGCTTAATCAGTTTGAAGGCTTCAGCCGCATCCATAGTGGGAACGGAGACGCGCACGATATCAACCCCGACGCGCTCAAGCTGGCGAATCTGGTTAACAGTGGCGTCCACGTCAGTGGTGCGGGTGTTGGTCATTGACTGAACGGCGATGGGCGCACCATCGCCAACTGGCACCTTGCCGACGTAAATCCGTGTTGATTTGCGACGGATGATGGGTGCTTCGTTATGCATATTCTCTCTCCACAATTACCCGGAAAGCGCGCTGCGCGTTATTGCGCACCCAGCGTCAGACGGGCAACCTGGTTATTACGGATAAAACGACTTAAATCAACGGGCTGATTCTGATATTGCACGTCAACCGCACCCGGTGCGCCAATTTTCAGACGATACGGAGCCGTTCCGGACAAACTCAGCTTACCGCCGCTACGTTGCAAACCGCTGAACAACTTCTTGCCGGTCGCATCGCTGACTTCCAGCCAGCAGTCGGCTTTGAAGTTCATTACGATGGCATTCGGATCGCCTGCCGGTTGGCTGACTGCCGCATTCGCGGTAGGCATTTGACCAGCAGGAACACTGTTTGCTGGCGCCGGAGAGGTCGCTGCTGGCGGCGCTGTATCAATCGGAGCCTGGCTTGGCGAAACCACGGCGTTGTCGCTGCCGGTGGTTTGCGCATTGTTGCTCATGCTCGACGCAGGTGCGTCGGCGTTGCTTTCAGGCGTGGCCGCTGCGCCAGCACCGTTATCGACTGGCGTACCGGCAGCGTTAGTGTCCGCATCGGTATTGCTGTCGGTGCTGTTGTCGCCCAATGGAATGGACTGGCTATTGTCGCCGCTGCCGTTTTGATCGGCCATCGACACCAAGTCAGCCTGTGACGCTTTATGGTTTTGCCACCACCACGCACCGGTCAAACCGACTACGACGAAAACCACCAACCAGGTGAAGATCATCAGCCAGCCATCGCGCTTTTTACGACGCTTACCCAATGAGAAGCTCTGCATCGGCTCGATCCTGGCAGCGCGCACCGGAGCCTGTTTTGCCATCATCGGCAGCAGGTCATCTTCCGGCACATGCACCAGACGGGCATAGGAGCGAATGTAACCGCGCAGGAATGTCGAAGCCAAATCAGCAGGTGACTTATCCTCTTCAATATCACGCACGGTAGTAAGTTTCAGGCACAGGCGTTCAGCGACGTTTTGCTGGGTCAGCCCCATCTGCTCACGGGCCAGACGCAGGCGTTCACCTGTGGAATGTACTGCAGAATTCTCTTGAGTGGCTTCAGTATTCATTAGCTAAATAACGCTGGTACTGTATCGATTGTGGAAAACTTCGCGCCAACCGGTCGCCATAACGTGTAACGTCAGCAGCGTTTCCCTGTTGCGCGGCGAAACGTATCTGTAACCACAGGCTCTCTGCCGTTGCGGGCAAACGCTGGTGGTACACTTCTAAAAGCAGCGGAACCGACTGCTGTTCCTGCTGTTCAAGCCGCCTTTCCACTTCCCTCAGCAGTTGACTGCCCTGCTCCGGTGCGGCATCCAGCGCGTAACCTAACTGCTCGCGCGCTGAGGCACTCTCATCAGCCTGCAGGTAACAATAGCCCGAAAACAGGAATGCATCCTGACGAGCATCGATTTCCTGCGCCTCAATTGCCAGCTTAAACTGTTGATGCGCTTCGTCATACTGCCTTAAACCGCAGAGAAACGCACCGTAATTGTTAGCCACATAACCATTCAGCGGCGCTAACTGCTGCGCCTGCTGATAGTGCCAGCGGGTTTGTGCGCTGTTCAGCTGCGCCTGCGCCACACGGGCCAGGGCCAACGGCACGCGATAATCTTTCGGCGCTGCCTGCTGAGCACGCAATAAATTGCGCTGTGCAGCGGCATAATCCTTCACCGCCAGATAATGCAATCCGAGCTGCAGACGGATATCCGCTGCACTCTGCTTTGCAGGATGATTGACACAACCGGTTACAACAAAGCCAGCCAGAATCGCGGCGGGTAATCCTTTATGCATTTCAGTCTCTCCATGAAAAATATGCGGAGAGACTGACATGAGTTACGCCCGCTGAATATCAGCAGGCGCTGGCTTTCAGAGCGCCTTCACAGAGATGGCTTCGCCCGCCATTTTCTTACGCAGCGTACGCTTGGTACGGTCAATCACATCGCCCGCCAGCTGACCACAAGCGGCGTCGATATCATCACCACGGGTTTTACGCACGATGGTGGTGAAACCGTAATCCATTAGCACTTTGGAGAAGCGATCGATACGGCTATTGGAGCTACGGCCATACGGCGCGCCCGGGAACGGGTTCCACGGAATCAGGTTGATTTTGCACGGCGTCTCTTTCAGCAGTGCCGCCAGTTCATGCGCGTTGTCGGTGCTGTCATTGACGTGATCCAACATCACATACTCGATGGTCACACGGCCCTGATTGGCGTTGGACTTGCCGATGTAGCGTTTGACCGCCGCAAGGAAAGTCTCGATGTTGTACTTTTTGTTGATCGGCACGATCTCATCACGAATCGCATCGTTCGGCGCGTGCAGTGAAATCGCCAGCGCTACGTCGATCATATCGCCCAGCTTATCCAGCGCCGGCACCACGCCAGAGGTTGACAGCGTAACGCGACGTTTTGACAGGCCGAAACCGAAGTCGTCCAGCATGATATCCATCGCCGGCACCACGTTGTTCAGATTCAGCAGCGGTTCGCCCATGCCCATCATCACCACGTTGGTGATCGGGCGCTGACCGGTAATTTTCGCGGCACCGATGATTTTCGCGGCGCGCCATACCTGGCCGATAATTTCTGATACGCGCAGGTTGCGGTTAAAGCCCTGCTGCGCCGTCGAACAGAATTTGCACTCCAGCGCACAGCCTACCTGTGAAGAAACGCACAGGGTTGCGCGATCCGCTTCCGGGATGTAGACGGTTTCAACCAGCTGGTCGCCCACGCGAATCGCCCATTTAATGGTGCCATCGGTGGAACGCATCTCTTCCGCTACTTCCGGCGCACGGATTTCAGCGCGCTGCATCAGCTTACCGCGCAGCACTTTGTTGATGTCGGTCATCTGCTCGAAATCATCGCAGCAGTAGTGGTACATCCACTTCATGACCTGATCGGCACGGAACGGCTTTTCGCCCATCTCAAGAAAGAATTCGCGCATCTGCTGACGATTAAGATCCAGCAGGTTAATTTTTTCGTTTTTTGGGGAAACAACCACGGGGGAAGCGGACGACGGCGTCACAATCTGTTCGGACATAATGTTCTCTGGCCTCGTTGTTACACGTTACGGCTCTGGTTAATAGTAGGAAAAAAACAGCGCCCTCGCTGAGGCTGGCTCAACAAGGGCGCATAATTGTACTACATCTGCTGCATGATGCCAGGGGAACCGTTTCACAGAGGTTGAACAGCTGTAAAGACGGGTGTCCGCTCAGGCCATCAACGCACTTAGCGAGTGCGTGGGCAGACTTCGTTTTCTGCGAAGAAGTACGCGATTTCGCGTGCTGCAGATTCAGCAGAGTCAGAACCGTGGGTCGCGTTCTCGGTGAAGCTGTCCGCGTAATCTGCACGCAGAGTCCCTGCCAGCGCGTTGTCTGGGTTAGTTGCACCCATCAAATCGCGGTGACGCTGAACGGCGTTTTCGCCTTCCAGTACAGAAACCACAACCGGACCAGAAGTCATGAATTCAACCAGACCATCAAAGAATGGACGGCCTTTGTGCTCAGCGTAGAAGCCTTCAGCCTGCTCTTTGGTCAGGTGCAGCATTTTTGCGCCAACGATTTTGAAGCCCGCGCTTTCAAAACGGTTATAAATTGCACCAATCACGTTCTTAGCGACGGCGTTTGGTTTCACGATTGAGAAAGTACGTTCGATTGCCATGTTGACCTCTAGTTAGCATCCTGAAGAATCCGGGAGCTCCTCCCGGTAAGAAAACGCGCCGATTATAGGGATATCGCAGCGCGTTGCCTATTAGCGATTTGCGGAATTATTGAAAATAATTGATTTTTGTCGGGGCGCGCAGGCAAAAAGTATGCCATATCCATGCACTTAACCGCGGATAAATGACACCGATGAGAGTTGCCCCGCTTCATCCATCACCACCAATTGATAACTGCCCGGCTCATCCAGCACCAGCGCCGCACTCTTATTACTCGCGTCCCGCTCAAGCGGCTCTCCGTTTAAGAACCACCAGCGCTGCTCACCTTGCCCGCCCTGCACCGCAACCGGCATCACCAGCACCACTTTACCCGGCAGAGGCTGTACGCGCTGGCCGTTGATCACACCAGTAATCACCATCGGCGGCGCATTGCCCTGATTGCGCGGCGGACAAGCGGGATCGATCGGCGGCAAGCGCTGCGCACGGCGTTCAGCAACCGGCAGCCAGGGTTCAAGCGGCAGCGGCCACATCAGGCGCTCCCTACTTTGTGCATCCGGGCAATCGGCCGCCACACGCCATCCCCGGCTGTTCTGCCAGTAGCGCTGACGCAAGCCATTGACGCCTTCCTGCCCCGGCGCCAGCAGCGTCGGTGGCACAGTTTGATTCAGCACCCAACTCTGACGACGCTGGCGACAGTTTTCGTCGCCGGGAGGCAATGGCTGACCGCCAGGCCAGCAAATGCTCATGGCGCTGACCGAAAGCGGACGCGGATCGCGCGGCGCACCGCTCACCGGCATATGTCCCGCCAGCACATTATTGACCTGATTCATCACCGGCACCGCCGAGGCAAAACCAAATTGCCCGGCGACCGGCGTGGCATCCGGCCGCCCAACCCACACGCCAATCAGATAGCGCGGCGTGATGCCAATCGTCCATGCATCACGGTAGCCGTAACTGGTACCGGTTTTCCACGCCAAAGGCGCAATCTCCGCCACCGCGCCGCTGGCCGGAGGTTGCGCCGCGCCAGCCAGAATGCGCCGCACAATCCATGCCGCGCCCGGCGACAACAGCGGCCTTTCCTGCAGCGGCTGTGTCGTCAGCCAGCGCAACTGCGCCGCATTGCCGTGACGGGCAAAGGCGCTGTAGGCCGCCACAATCTCATCCATGCGCGCGCCGGTGCCGCCCAGCACTAGCGACAGATTGGGCTCTGCGCCAGCGGGAAAGCGCAGATTCAATTCCACGTTACGCAAGCGCGCGGCGACACTTTTTGGCCCCAGCGCATCCAGCAACTGCACCGCCGGGAGATTGAGCGACCGCTCCAGCGCAGCGCTGGCGCTCACCGGCCCGTGAAAGCCCGAGTCAAAGTTGCCGGGACGATAGTCACCGAAGCGGCGCGGCACATCCTGCAGCAGTGATTCGCCATGAATCAGCCCATCATCCAGCGCCATGCCATAGACAAAAGGCTTCAGCACCGATCCCGGCGATCGCACGCTGGAGATCATATCGACATGACCAAAACGGCTGTCGTCATTGAAATCCACCGATCCGACATAGCCGCGCACTTTCATGTTTTGGTGATCCACCACCAGCAGCGCCAGCGAGGTGCGCGGCGGTAAGTTGTTTTTCAGCGACGTCGCCAGATTCTCCAGTTCGCGCTGCAGCGACACATCAATGGTTGAGGTGATTTTGTTGTCGGGTGACAGCGACAATAGGCGGCGGGCCAGCAGCGGCGCACGTTGCGGCATCTGGCGCGGCGGCAGCCACACTGCTTCTTGTTTGATATCGGCGACATCCTGCGCTGACCAGACGTGATATTGCGCGAGGCGATCCAGCACTTTATTGCGTGCGGCTTCGGCGCGCTGTGGCCAGCGGTCCGGACGCAGGCGGCTCGGCGCCTGTGGCAACACCGCCAGCAGCGCCGCTTCACCTTGGGTGAGCTGGGACGGCGGTTTCCCCAGCCACATCCAGCTCGCCGCGCCAACGCCCTCAACCGTGCCGCCAAAAGGGGTGCGATTGAGATAGAGCGTGAGGATGTCGCGTTTAGAGAGATGATATTCGAGCTGCAGCGCGCGCCACGCCTGCACCACTTTTCCGCGCAAGGTGCGCGGTTGCGGATCGATAAGCCGCGCCACCTGCATAGTCAGCGTGCTACCGCCGGAAACCACGCCGTGATGCAACACGTTCTGCCCGACTGCACGCACAATCGCCATCGGATTGATGCCGGGATGATGCCAGAACCAGCGATCTTCGTAGGTCAGCAGCGCCTCAATATAGGCTGGCGAGACATCCTCCAGCGTCACCGGATAGCGCCAAATGCCTTGCGGGTCAGCAAAGCGCCACAGCGGCGTACCGTCCTCAGCCACCACCACGCGCGCCGGCTGTAACTCATGCAGCGGTAGCGGTGTAAGGCGATCCAGTAGCCACAGCGCGGCCAGCAGCAGCAGTAAAAAAAGCGGCAGCCAGCGCCACCGCTTTAGTCGCTTACTTCCAGACATCAATGCTTAACGCACATTGAGTTTTTCCGGCGTGCTGCCAATCGCGCGCCATTCCGGCACATACATCGATTCCACCTGCGGCGGCGGCAGGCGATAGCTGCCCGGCGTCACCGCACGCGCCAGATACAGCAGCGTGCCCGGCGTGTAGCCATCGAGCGCCAGCGCGGCGACAAAGCGGTCGTCACGGAATTCGATGTGCTTGATGTTGGCTTGTTGCATATCCATCATGCTCTCTTTCAGCGCATCGGCACTGTCGCCTAAACTGGCGCTGCTGTCGCTCAGGTTCTGGTTTTCCAGCTCCAGTCCGGCAGGCAGCAGATCCACCACCAGCGCATCACTGACGCGCTCGCTGGCCGCGACTTTAAGCCGCACCACCAGCAGCTCGCCACTTTTCAGGTTGGTGAGATCCGCCGGCTTACCCTCCAGCGTGAAGTACTCACGACTGATCTGCAGCACGTTGCTCATCGGCGACGGTGCGGTGCGCGGATACCCCACCACATTCAGCGTGCCGTAAAGCGGCGATGCGTTGTCGCTTTTCACCGACACGCCCTGACGCAGCTGATCTTCCGTCATGCCAATATTGAGCGGCTGATCACTGCTGAGCGGTTCCGCTTTACCCTGCAGTGTCGCCTGCCAGCTTTCGCCTTTATGCTGCTGCAAGGTGCGGGCGGCGAGGAACAAGGCGTTGTTTTCCTGAGTCGAGAACCAGCGCTGTCCGTGTACGGCTTTCGCCAGATCGATCAGCAACGGACCTTGCATCTCCGGCAGCAGCTGGTTTTCTGTCAGCAGCGACAGAATCAGCGCGCGATCGCGCACCGGGCTGCCGTAATCGCCGAGCCAGCTGTTGGGTTTACGTTCCAGGCCAATGCCCTGCGCCAGCGCCAGTTGTGCGCGCTGTTGATCGCCCATCAGCTTCAATGCCACGCCAAGCTGCACCATCGCCAGGCCCGATTTAGCCCGATCGCGTTTTTCATACAGCGCACGCAACGCACCGAGCGGAGCCTGCTGCTGACGTGCCAGCACCAATCCGGCATAAGCCTGCACGCTGAAACGCAAGCCATCGGCATCGCTGCTCCAGCTGGTTTCGATCTGCGCGGGATCCTGCAGATAGCGCAGCAGACGTTCGTCGGCACGGGTAATCACGCCATCCGGCACGCTGTACCCGGCTTCGCTGGCGCGCAGCAGGAAATCGGTGACGTAAGCCGTCAGCCAGAACTCTTCCTGACTCTCCTTGCTCCACAAACCAAAGCTGCCGTTGCCGCGCTGCATGCCGGCAAGACGCGCGATACCGGTATCAATTGAGGCGCGACGCGCTTCATCGTTGCTGGTTTTGATGCCCATCGCCGTCAGCTGCGCATGATTGGTGAACACCGACGGCCAAATGCCGCTGGCGGTCTGTTCAAGGCAACCATAAGGATAGGCATACAGCGAACGGATATAGCTGGCGATATTCAACGGCGGACGGTTGCTGAGCGACAGCTGTCCGCTCAAGGTATCCTGCTGCAAGCCATTGAAGGCGCTGGCCATCACCTGCCAGTTCTGGCCGGTTTGCATCACGTTATCGAAACTCAGCGTTTGGGCCGGATACGCCGGACGTACACCAATTTTCCATTTACGCTCGCTCGCCGCCAGCGTTTCACCCGGCAAACTCATGCCGGAAACCTTGACCTGTACCTCGCCTTCACCGAAGCCGCCCAGCGCTTTGACTGGAATTTGCAAGGTGGTGCGCGCGCCTTGCGCCAGCTGCACGCTGGCAGGGATGTTGCCGTTCACGGCGATCTGGCCGCTGGCGCTGACGTTGATTTTCAGCGTTTGCGGTTGATCGGTGAGGTTAGTGAGATCCAGCGCCAGCGTAGATTGATCGCCGTTGGCCAGGAAGCGCGGCGTCGCCAGTTCACTGATCAATGGCGCGGCAACCACCAGCTTACGATCGGCCGACCCGAAGCTGTCGTCGCTCCACACCTGCGCCATCAAACGCAGTTCGCCATTAAACGCCGGAATCGGCAGTTCCAGCGTGCCTTCGCCATTGGCATCCAGCGTTACGGGCTGCAACTGCTGCGCCACGATCTGCACATCAGTGACCGGTTTTTTGCCGCCGCGCGACAGCGCATCCGCATCGTCGGCGTCACCACCAAAGCGCAGCGCGGCCAGTTTGCCACCGCCTTCAATCAGTTGACCAAACACATCGTATTGATCGGCGTTATAGCGCTTGCGGCCAAAGAACGCTTCCCACGGATTCGGGGTTTTGTAGTCAGTGATGTTAAGCACACCGCTGTCCACCGCCGAGAGTAATACCTGAACCTGCTTCGGTAATGCGCCACCTTCACGGCTGGCTTTGACCTGCACTTTTAGCGTCTGCTCAGGACGGATTTTATCCGGCGCGTCGAGCGCTAAGCTGAGGCGGCGCGCTTCGGTCGCCATCGGCAGATGCAGTAACCCCACCGCGCGTTTCGGCGTGACGCCGCTGGCCTTGTCGCCGTCGCGCACCACGATGGCGCTGAGATAGAGATCGTGTCGCTTCCAGCTGTCGCTAATCGGTACATCAATGGTTGCGCCGCCCGCCGGAACCTCCAGCGGTTGCCACCACAGCGTGCCGCTGCTGGATTCCACCATCAGATAGCCTTTACCGGCAGCAGGCGATTCCACCTGCACATGCGCGGTGTCGCCCGCCTGATAGGCGGTTTTATCAATTTTCAGTTTGACCTGATCCGGACGCAGCGCGCCGGTGCCGTTGGTATTGTCCTGCCACCCATATCCGGCCTGGAAGCGTACGCTGCTAATAATGTTGTCGCCGGCATGCACTTCCAGGCGATAGGCGCCCCACTCCACCGGGAAACTCACTTTTTGGCTGCCGCCCGCTGTAATAGAGATGCGCTGCTGATCCTCCTGCAGATCCTTTTGATCGAAGCGCGATTACCAGCCTTCGCTATCAGAGAAGCTCCAGTAATAGTCGCGGCGTTCGTGGATCAGGCGCACATCAAGATCTGACGCCGCCAGTTTTTCGCCCTGCGGATTGGCGTAGACCACGTCGAATTCCGCGAGGCTGTTTTCTGCCACGGTCGGCTCATCGTGATAACGATCGCTGCGATAGTCATATACCGATTCACTGCTAAACAGCGGACGGATGCCGGGCAGCGCCGCTGCCGGCCAAATCGCCTGAGTCGCGCGGCGCGTCACCGGACGGCCGCCGGTTTCCAGCAGGCTGGCTTGCAGAATCAGATTGAGCGGCGAATGGCTCTCTTTCCAGCTGCTCTCAACGTTAAGCTGCAGCTTGCCGCTCTCATCCAGCTTCTCATCCACATCATCGAGCGAACGTTTCAGCTCTTCAGTGATGTCACCAAATTGATAGCCAGGCAGCGCGGCAACCGCATCACGCGCGGGACGCAGGAACAGCTGCCCTTGCAGCTCGTTACCCGCAGCCGGCGCGCCGTACAGATAGCGGCCTTCAACAGCAAAGGTGACGTCGTCATCCGGCGCCAACGGCTGCGCGCTGTTGGTCAAATCCAGCGCCATGCGCTCCGGCAGGAAGTCTTCGACGTGGAACGGCCAGCTGCGCGGCTGGTTGTCGCCACTGTTGATGCGCAGCGTCCATTCGCCGGTCATCGCCGCAGCCGGTATCGCGAAGCGATGTTGATAGACGCCGTTCTCTGGCTGCCAGACAAAGGTCTGCGACACTTCGCCATTCGGCTGCACCACGTCGGCTTTCACCGGCTGCGGCGGCAACGGTTTGCCATCTGCATCACGCAGCAGCGCGTTGACGATCACCGTTTCACCCGGACGATAGAGATCGCGCGGACCAAATACGAACAACTGTTTGTCGTAGCCTTGCGGTCCATCAATCGGGAACTCCGCCAGATCCAGCGCCGGACGATTAAGATCGATCAGCGAGGTTTGGTCCTTTTGTGTCGCCAGCAGCAGCTTGCCTTTAGCATTCGCCGGTAAGCGCAAATGACCGTTGCTGTCGCTGGTGCCACTGGCGAGTTGTTTGCCTTTTTCATCCAGCAGCTGCACGCTAACGTCACCAAGCGGCGCGCCATTGGTCAGGCTTTGGGCAAACAGTTCCAGCTGTTCAGGGAATTGGTGCAGCGACAAACCGATGTCGCTCAACGTAAACAGTGTCGCCGGTTGCGTGTAGTTGTAGGTTCCGGCCTGTTTCATCACCGCCAGATAAACGCCCGGCTGCTTCAGCGCATCGACATCGCCCAGCGGCAGCTGCATTTTCTCGCGCGTGTTGCGTGCCGGATTAAGATCGAAGCGGGCGCCGTAAACCAGATCGGCATTTTTCAGCAGCTCGCGTGATTCCCAGTACGACATATTGTTGCCGTAATTCCACTGCGCTAGAAAATCGGCCAGCGAGGCGTTTTTCACGCGGAAGAAATCGACGTCGACGTTATTCACATTCAGCGCCAGCACCGGCAATCCCTGCGTCAGACGCAGCGGCAGCAGCGATCCGCGACTGGCAAAACCCACCATCGGCTGGATATCGCGCGTGGTGAGCGATTGGCTAAACGATTTCGATAAGGTGCTGCCATCGGCCGCTTTGAGAGCGGCATCGACGTTAACCGTCAACTTGCGCGACGGTTCAGGATGACGAAAACGCAACGCTTTACCGTTTGGCGCCAGCTCCCAGCCGCCATCAACCTTGCCGCTTTTCTCATCGATAATCTGCACGCGCGCAGCGAAATCCTGCTTCGCTTCAAGCGGCGTGTTGAAGGTCAACACCAGCGCGGCGGCGCCGTCGAGTTGCAGCTCGGAGAGATCGATAACTGACAGCGATTTCTGCGTTGCTGTTGCGGTTGCCGCTTCCTCCGCGTGTATCGTCAAGGTCCCGCCGCCCAGTAATCCAGCACCGAACAGCGCGCTGAGCAGCAGCCGGTTAAAACGTTTTGCCATGGTAATTCCCTCACCAGTCCCAGAAGTTAAGAAAACGTCATTCCGCGCAATTTCACATCAACCCGCCAACTTTAGCAATCACACCCTTGAGATAGCGTTCACATTCCCGGAGACTGGTCGTTTCCCGTTTGCTGAGAAGAGGTTGCTATGACAGCCATGTTTGTGTCCGCTGATTGGTTGAAAGAACATTACATCGAGGAAACATTGCAGGTGCTTGATGCCCGCATGTTACCGCCTGGCCAGGAAGCCGTACGTGATGTGCAGGCTGAATATCTGGCTGGTCATCTGCCGAATGCGCCGTTCTTCAATATTGAAGCCTTGTCCGATCACACCAGTGCTTATCCACACATGATGCCCCGCGCCGAATCCTTTGCGGTGGCAATGCGCGAATTGGGCGTCAGCCAGGACAAACATCTGGTGGTGTATGACGAAGGCAACCTGTTTTCGGCTCCGCGTGCGTGGTGGATGCTGCGCGCCTTTGGCTGCGAAAACGTGTCGATTCTGGCCGGAGGATTACAGGGCTGGAAGGCAGCCGGTTTCGATGTCGCCACCGGACCGGTTAGTTTGCCGGAGGGTGAATTCGAAGCGACTTATGATAGCGCACAGGTGAAACGTCTGACCGATGTGCTGCTGATCAGCCACGAAGGCGGTGCGCAGATTGTCGATGCCCGTGCGGCGAACCGTTTTAACGCCGAAGTGGATGAACCGCGTCCGGGCTTGCTGCGCGGGCATATTCCCAACAGCCTGAACGTGCCGTGGAACAGTTTAGTGGTAAATGGTGAATTGAAACCGGCAGCGGAACTGCGCGATCTGTTTGCTCAGGCGGGGGTAAAACTGGATCAGCCGGTGATTGCCAGCTGCGGTTCGGGTGTCACGGCGGTGGTGGTGATTCTGGCGCTCACCTCGCTGGGTGTGCGGGATGTGACGCTGTACGACGGTTCGTGGGGCGAATGGGGCAGCCGCGACGATTTACCGATCGAGAAGTGATAGCAGGTCGCCATCAATGGCGACCGCGCATTATATAATCCGCTGACTGCCCTTAAAATCGCGCAGGAAACTGCCCCAGCGACGTTCATAGAACGGCGTGATGTGGGCAGTAAAGAAGTGGCTCACGCCGCGATCTTCATTAACCACTTCACAGATATCAATGGGCGCATCATCCGCAAGCGTATCCGTCGCTACACCGCCCGCCGCCTGAATAATCTCATCGATATCGCTATCAGCTTCGATACCAATCAGCAGGTTCGGTGCTGCGCTAGCGCTTTCACGAATGCTGGCGATGTAAGCACGGCGTACCTGTTTGTACTTGGCAAACAGTTGCGTTAACGAATCAATCATCTGCGCTGGCGGCTCGGCCACTTCGGACAACAGCAACGCATGACCGCCTTCCAGCACGGTTTGCTGGCTCAGCGCACTGCCCTCTTCGCCAATCAAATGGGCGATTTCACCCGGCGAAAACTCTTTACCCGCAGGCAGTTTCGGATTGAGGAACAGCGTTTCGCCTTGCGTGATTTCAAACAGCGTGCGCACCGGCATGCGCAGGTAAGGCTGTTCATCTTTGATGGCCTCGCCCATCGCCTCTTCCGAGGTGAAGAACGGGATCACGCTGCCGCCACCCTCTTTTTCCCAATGCTGTAATTCGACCGGCGAAGTCGCATCAAACTGTTCGGCGGGACTTTCGCCTGGCACCCACACATCGGCTTCCAGCAGCAGCTGGAAAAATTCCGGACGGTGCGCAGGCTCAGTAGCCGCCAGCTTCAGCACCTCTTCAAGACGGTTACTCATTTGTCGTATTCCAAAAAAGACGGCAAGCTTGCACCTGCCGTGATGAGGATTATTTCAGTAACAGATTGGCGACGGTGCGTACACCCAAACCGGTCGCACCCGCGGACCACTGATCCACCGCGCTTTTGCGGTACGTCGCGGAGCAGTCAATGTGCAGCCAGCCTTGCTGATATTTGCTGACGAAATGCGACAGGAACGCCGCCGCACTGCTGGCACCCGCCGCATGTGACGGGCTGGCGATGTTATTCAGATCGGCAAAGTTCGAAGGCAGATGGCTGCGATGGAACTCGGCCAGCGGCAGACGCCAAAATGCTTCGTTTTCGCCGGTCGCGCTGCCAAGCAGCGATTCCGCCAGCACATCGTCAAAGGTAAACAGCGCGTGATAATCGTTACCCAGCGCGGTTTTCGCCGCGCCGGTCAGCGTTGCCGCATCGATCAGCAGTTCAGGATTTTGCTCGCTGGCATCGATCAGGCCATCGGCCAATACCAGACGACCTTCCGCATCGGTGTTCATCACTTCCACGGTTTTACCGTTGCGATAGCGAATGATGTCGCCCAGACGGAAGGCGTTGCCGCTGACCATGTTGTCTGCGCAGCATAGATACAGCTTCACGCGCTTATTCAGACCGCGTGAAATCGCCAGCGCCAGTGCGCCAGTCAGCGTTGCCGCGCCGCCCATATCAGACTTCATTGAGTCCATGAAAGCGCTCTGCTTCAGGCTGTAACCGCCGGTATCAAAGGTGATGCCTTTACCGACCAGACAGGCGTAAACCGGCGCATCTTCATCGCCAGTTGGATTGAAATCCAGCGCCAGCAACACCGGTGCGCGCGTGGAGCCGCGGCCCACGGTGTGGATACCGGCGTAACCCTGAACACGCAAATCGTCACCTTTGGTGATGCGATAGCTGACTGCTTTGCCGCCCACTTCGTTGATCAGATCAACCGCGTTGTGCGCCAGCTGTTCCGGGCTAAGATCTTCCGCCGGCAGGTTGATGGTGTCGCGCACCCAGTCAACAATCTTCAGACGACGTGCAAATTCAGCCTGATCGTCCTCATTGAATTCCGGCCACTCGACCTGACGTTTGCCTTTCGGGCTGCGGTAGCCTTGCCAGAACGCCCAGCACTTTTCCACATCCCAGCCTTCGCCCTGCAGCGAGACGTGACGAATGCCCTGGCCGTCCAGCTTGCGCCCCGCGCGCTGGATGCTCATCAGCGCGTCTGCGCCAGTCAGGTGAACGGTCATGCCACTTTCGTTGCTGCTCAGCAGCGCTTTGTCACCCCAGCGCGCATCGGCGGCCTGGGAGCTGAGCGTAATTATCATCGGTTGTGTTGTCATCGCGTGGCTCCGTTTGCGTTAGGTGTCACCTTGCGCCAGAACCGGCGCAAGGGGTGCATGAATTAGCGGGCGTTTGCCGCAGGCGAAAGTGCCCGCAGACGTGTTACCGCTTTGTTGACCAGCTCGATAGCGTACTCAATTTCCTCTGCGCTGGTGAAGCGCCCGAGCGAAAAACGCAGCGAGCTGTGTGCCAGCTCCTGCTCAACGCCCATCGCGCGCAGCACATAGGAAGGTTCGAGACTGGCCGAGGTACAGGCGGAACCGGATGACAGCGCCAAATCTTTCAGCGCCATAATCAGCGATTCGCCATCGACGTGGGCAAAACTAATATTGAGGATATTCGGAGCGCCCTGCTCCAGCGAACCGTTGAGGTTCACGTTACCCAATTGACTAATACCGCGCCACAGACGCTGGCGCAGCTCGGCCAGGCGCGCCATTTCGCTGCTCATCTCTTCACGCGCAATCCGGTAGGCTTCGCCCATGCCGACAATCTGATGCACCGGCAACGTGCCCGAACGCATGCCGCGCTCGTGACCGCCACCGTGCATCTGTGCATCGATTTGCAGACGCGGTTTACGACGCACCCACAGCGCGCCGATGCCTTTCGGTCCATACAGCTTGTGCGCTGAGAACGACATCAAATCCACCGGCAGTTCAGTGACGTCAATCGGCAATTTGCCGACGCTTTGCGTGGCATCAACGTGAAACAGGATGTCACGCGCACGGCACAGCGCGCCGAGTGCGGCGATGTCCTGAATCACACCGGTTTCATTATTGACGTGCATCAGCGACACCAGCACCGTGTCGTCGCGCAGTGCAGATTCGAGCATCTGCGGCGTAACGATACCGTCGCTGCCCGGCTGTAAGAAGGTGACATCAAAGCCTTCGTGCGCCAGTTGCTGGCAACTGTCGAGCACCGCTTTGTGTTCGGTTTGGCTGGTAATAATGTGTTTGCCGCGCGCCTGATGGAATTGCGCGGCACCTTTGATCGCAAGGTTGTCCGCTTCGGTCGCGCCGGAGGTAAAAACGATTTCACGGGGATCGGCATTGACCAGCTCAGCAACTTGATTGCGAGCCACATCAACAGCTTCTTCAGCCTGCCAGCCAAAACGGTGGGAACGGGACGCGGGGTTACCGAAAGTGCCATCCATTGTGAGGAACTGCATCATTTTGGTGGCAACACGCGGATCCGCAGGCGTAGTGGCTGCGTAATCCAGGTAAATCGGTAATTTCATTGCGCTAAAACTCCGTATAAAAAATCATACGTCTTTATAGCACATTCGGCCTCGCCCGTATGAACAGGAAAGGCCGAAGGAGAACTGATTAAGCGCGCAGATTAACGTTGATGGTTTCTTGCACACGATGCTGCTGGAAACGACGATTGTCGACGGTATTCTGACGATCGGCCACTTCGAGGATTTCCTGATTATTCACCAGTTCCGCCAGCGTGATGTTGTTGAGGAAGTCGCTGATGCGCTCACTCAGATCACGCCACAAAACGTGGGTCAGGCAACGCTCGCCGCCCTGGCAGCCCTCTTTGCCCTGGCATTTGGTGGCATCGACAGATTCGTCAACGGCGGTAATAACCGCGCCCACAGCAATCGCGCTTGAATCTTTGCCTAACAGATAACCGCCGCCTGGACCACGAACGCTAGCCACTAAGCCATGCTTACGCAGACGTGAGAATAACTGCTCCAGATAGGACAATGAGATGCCCTGACGCTCAGAAATGTCAGCTAGCGGCACCGGGCCCTCATTGGAGTGCAGTGCAACGTCCAGCATAGCGGTTACGGCATAACGTCCTTTGGATGTCAGTCTCATAGCATACAACCTCGTAAGCGTCCGTCCGGTTATCGGCGGGTTATCTGAAGAATTGACGCCAGTCTGACATTCCTGAGTAAAACGGTCAACTATTTAACCAAGTAAATTGCTCAACTATTTAACCAACTGTTTTACTCAACTATTATCCACATTACCTTTGCGCTTTTCGAATGATGCCATCATGCCGCGCAGGATGTTTAGTTCGTCGCGTTCGGGCCGCGCACGCGTATATAAACGACGCAGCTTGCTCATCACCTGGCTTGGCGTGCCTTCACGGATAAAGCCGCTGTTCAGCATCATCTGTTCGATGTGCTGATAGAAGCGCTCCAGATCGTCAACCAGCGGATACGGTGATTCGACCGGCTCTTCCGTCGGCGCGGCTTTTTCCTGCGCGTCCAGCCAAGCCATGCGCACTTCGTAAGCGATAATCTGCACCGCCATCGCCAGATTCAGTGAGCTGTATTCCGGGTTCGCCTGAATCGCGACGTGATAGTGGCATTTCTGCAACTCTTCGTTAGTCAGGCCCACGCGCTCGCGGCCAAACACCAACGCCACCGGCGCCTGCTGCCCCTCTTCCACGCTTTTAATGCCGCACTCGCGTGAATCCAACATGGGCCACGGCAGTGAACGTGAACGTGCGCTGGTGCCAACCACCAAACTACAACCGGCAATGGCTTCATCCATGGTATCGACAATGCGCGCATTACCAATGACATCGCTGGCACCGGCGGCGAGGGAAATGGCCTGTGAATCTGGTTTCACCAGCGGATTGACCAGATAAAGGTTGGTTAAGCCCATGGTTTTCATCGCGCGTGCGACGGAGCCCATGTTGCCGGTGTGCGACGTTTCTACCAATACGATTCGGATATTCTGCAGCATAATTAGAGGCGGTCAGGGAAATGATGGCGCGCATCCTAACATAAAAAGAGGACATTTGCTGAACACGCTGATATACTCCGCGCCGTTTTCCCCGTTCTTTAACATCCAGCGAGAGATACCGATGCATCCGATGCTCAACATAGCCGTGCGCGCCGCGCGCAAGGCCGGAAATTTAATTGCCAAGAATTATGAAACCCCGGACGCTGTCGAAGCCAGCCAGAAAGGCAGCAACGACTTCGTTACCAATGTTGACCGTGACGCAGAACGTCTGATTATCGAAGTAATTCGTAAATCGTACCCGAAACACACCATCATCACCGAAGAAAGCGGTGAGCTGGCGGGCGAAGATCAAGACATTCAATGGGTAATCGATCCGCTGGATGGCACCACCAACTTCATCAAACGTTTACCACACTTCTCCGTTTCTATCGCTGTGCGCATCAAAGGCCGCACCGAAGTGGCTGTGGTTTACGATCCAATGCGCAACGAACTCTTCACCGCCGTACGCGGCCAGGGCGCACAGCTGAATGGCTATCGCCTGCGCGGCAGCACGGCGCGCGATCTGGATGGCACCATCCTGGCGACCGGCTTCCCGTTCAAGTTGAAGCAGCACGCAACGCCTTACATCAACATCGTTGGCAAACTGTTCACCCAGTGCGCTGATTTCCGTCGCACCGGTTCGGCGGCGCTGGATCTGGCTTACACCGCTGCAGGTCGCGTTGATGGTTTCTTTGAGATTGGCCTGAAGCCGTGGGATTTTGCGGCGGGCGAGCTGCTGGTTCGTGAAGCGGGCGGCCTGGTGACTGACTTTACCGGCAACCACGGTTACGTGATGTCAGGTAACATCGTTGCGGGTAACCCACGCGTAGTGAAAGCGATGCTGGCATCGATGCGTGAAGAGTTGAGTGAGGCGCTGAAGCGCTAGAAGCGAGAAGGCGGCTGAATCAGCCGCCTTTTTTTGTTACCGACGTTCGTGGCTTAATACCTGACGCGGTTGCGTCCTGCGACCCACGCGCCCCAGCAATGCTGCCAGTACTGCTTCAATCACCAGCATAAAGAAGGTGAACCAGCTCGCTTTCGCCGTTGCGGCCGCCGCTTGCTCAGCCACTTCACGGGCTTTTTGCTCCGCCTGCTGTTTCAACTCCTGATACTGTTGCACGGCTTTTTTATAGCTCTCCTCGGTTTGAGTTACAATCTGCTCAACCTCTTGATCGCTTTTACCGGTGCGCGCTTTGATAATATTTTTCAGCGCATCACGATCGGCAGCTTGCAATGTATCTGAGTGACGATTCATAACGCCTTTCAACCAATTAGCCAGATCATTATCAGCATTCTGTGGATTTTGTGCCGTTTGCTCTGCTTGATTTTGCGCGTTATTGGCTTCGTTATTTACATCCTTTTGCAGATTCTCAGGTTGTAATTCTGTCTTGCCGGTTTGACGCAGCGTAGTTTGTAATTCGTTTTTTAAATCATCTAAATTGATATTACTTTCCTGCAGCTTCTCTTTTGCCATATTGGTCAGTGATGGCGCCGCTGCGGAAATTCCATTACCAACAGCATTTACGCCGGCGCCTAAAATATTAAACGCACCGCCAATAACGCCAGTTGCCAGGGTAATCGCGAGCCATAATGTCAAAATGGTGCTAACACCAAACATCAACAAACCATGCATCGCCCCTTCGCGCTGCGCCAGACGCCCCGCAACGTAGCTACCTACGCCCATGGCAATCAGCATACTCACGCCGGTCCAGATTAACGCGCCGGTTCCCAGATGCTGCAGCGGATTTTGTTCCTGTTGTGGATCGATGGTTGTTGCACCAATCGCTGTACCCAATATCCCCAATAAAATATGAATGATTAGCGCAGCGATAACGCCGGCAAATACTGCGCTCCATGAAATACGTTTTAATGGTAGGCCGCCATGCACGTCGTGCACCGTATCTACGCTGCCATTATTAATCCGAGTTTCAGGCATCGTTTTCTCCTCGCAGAATATTTCGCTGAAATTTTATAATTGCTAATCCACCAGGATATTGACTGGTGTAATTGAGCTTAGACAGAGAAATCTATTTTCACCAGCGCGCTAAGCGGAGATATTTAATTAACTGTTGAGGGGGAGAATACTTGCAACAGTGGAATATTTACACTACCCAAATATCCTTAATGTCAGAAAGGACGAATTCCACCGCCGATGCCCGGCGAGGTACTTTGCCATAATGCAACGCCCGCAACGATTAACAGCACGCTACCTAACATGGCGAGCAGCGGCACCAGCAGTCTGGTCACAGGATGATTACCGCCGGCCTGCCCTAAGCGCTGAGCCAGCAGACGGGAGCGCTGCACTAACAAGCCGAGCGCCGAAACCGTCAGAGCAGTGCCCAACGCCATCGCCACGGCAGAGGCGACGCCCCACGCATACACGTTAATCACTTTGGCAAACAGCAGCATCATGATGGCGCCGGAACATGGCCGCAGCCCCATGGAAAACACCACCAGCGCCTGCGTTTTAGCGCTAACTGCCTGATCCATCTGCGCAGCGCTGGGCAGATGCGCATGTCCGCAGCCGCAGTGTTCATCGTGCTGATGCGCTGGGCGAATAGCGTGGATCTGCAACTTTGGCTGAGGACGCCATTGCTGGCGCAGCGACCGCAATGCACGCCAACCGACCCAAATACCCAGCGCGACGACTAACAGATAACTGCCCTTCTCCAGCCAGTAACTGCCGAGATGCATCTGACGCGACGAGGTTTGCAGTACCACCAGCATTAGCGTCACCAAACCAATCGCCACGCCGCCCTGCAGCAAAGCAGCCAGCAACGTTAGCTTCATGCTGGTTTTCAACTTTGCCGGATGGGTGGCAAGAAAGGTAGTGATCACCACTTTGCCGTGTCCCGGCCCCAGCGCATGCAGCACGCCGTAAGCGAGGCTGAACAGCATCAGCGTCACGCCCGCCTGCTGCGGTTGTTCAGCCACCTGCTGCAAAAGCTGCGTCATTTCGCGATTGAGGATTTTTTGCCACAGCACGCTTTGCAGCAAAATCTGCGACCAGTGCTGCCACAGCAGCACGCCCGCTAGCAGCAATAACGCCGCCATCAGCCACAGCGGCCATAAACGACGTGAACGGGAGGGAAGCGAAATCAGTGACATGTCAGTGTCACCGTTTGGGCGAATTGCTGGCCAAGATCCATATCCTCTGGCGGCGCATCGGCTTTATCCAGCGACAGCGCATATTGCTTCAGCGAGTCATCCGGTTTCGGCGTATGCAGATCGATCTGGCAATGCGATTTAACGGTGTCGTCCATGGTTAATGCCTGTGGATTATCGTAATACATATCAACAAAGTAGCTGGGATCAAAAGTCTGAATGCGATACTGCTTCGCGCTCAATAACTGCGGCTCGCCAAACGGCACGATAAACTCCAGCACCGCTTTGTTGCCGTTGCGCGATAAGTTGTACTCTTTCGGCAGATTGAGAAACTTAACCCGATTTCTGTCCTGCCACACTTCGGTGAAATAGTGCTGACCGAGCACATTTGCCATCACCTGCGCCGCCAGCTTTTTCCACACCACATCACCGGGCTTGGCTTTACCTGCGTCGTACAACAGATCGGCGGAGGTTATCTCATCCATGGTCCACACCATTTTCATGCCGCTAAGATGTTGGTTGTCACTGATGAACTCGGTTTTCATGTCAATAAAGCTATGCGGATGTGACCAGGCTGCGGTGCTGAACAACAGCGTAAACGTAATGAGTGCAATTTTCATGTGTTATAAAGTAACAATTTTAAAGTGAAGTGTAGAGTGGCCCAGAAAAATTGTGACCCGCCCTAAAGCTCTGAACAAAAGTCACGACAAAGTGCAAGGTTACCGCGTGGAGTTAGCTATTCTTAGCTCAAAAGTGACCTGCGGATAAACCATTGATGAGTTCTGCACCCTCCTCTGCACCACTCTTCAGCCGTTCCCAGCGTCGTTGTCATCTGTTACTGCTGCTATTTCTGCCCGCTCCCGCGTTGACGCTTGAAAAGCTCTGCCAGTTGAATGGCGTGGCGCCTGTTGTCGCCCGACAGGATATCGCGGATGTGGGAGAGGAGATACAGCGTTACCATCAACTGGAGCTACACCAGATGGTCGATGGCAGCTTTCGCATACACGGGACGGAACTGGACAGGCGGCTGTGCCTGATCCACTGGCTGCGACGCGCGCTGCGTTTGTCGCAGGATTTTGTCTGCGAGCATTTTGCCCCGGTGCTGCGTCAGCGCCTGAAAGTCCTGAAAATCGAGAAAGCGCTGTGGGATGAAACCAACTTGCAGGCGCTGATTCAGCACTGCAGCCTGCGTCTGGCGCGCGACTTCAGCCCGCGCGACCGCCTGTTTCTGCAAATCTTCATGAAGTATGCGCTGTGCCAGCGCCAAAACGCCTTGTTCAATGACGGACAGCGCGCGTGGCTGGCGGAAAAAGTCGAACGTGCTGCCGCCGACGACGTCATCCATCACTGGCAGAAGCGCTGCCACTTAGCGCCGGATGTAAGCGAGACCGACTTCTGGACGCTGCTATTTAGCCTGATTCACGCGCCAACCGCTACGCAGCTGGAGCATCCGCAGGCAGTAAAGCTGATGCAGTCCGTGGAAGCGCTGATTGCGCGCTTTGAGCAGTTGGCACAAACCACCTTCAGAAATCGCGCCGAACTCACTCAGCAACTCTTTACGCATCTGGCGCAGGCGCTGGATCGCAGTCATTTTGCCATCGGCATCGATAACAGCGTGGCGCTGGATGTCGCACGGCTCTACCCGCGTCTGCTGCGCACCACGGAACGTGCACTTGAGCATTTCAGCCGTAACTTTGCCACGCGCTTTAGTGCTGAAGAGATAAGTCTGGTGGCGGTGTTATTTGGTGCCTGGCTGATGCAGGAGAGTGCATTGCAGGAAAAGCAAGTGCTGCTGCTGACGGGCGCGGATGCGGCGCTGGAGCAGTTGCTGGAGCAGCAGCTGCGGGAAATGACGCTGCTACCGATCAACATCAGCTATCAAGACGTCGTGCATTTTCAGCGTGAAGGCGCGCCGCGCGATATCGCGCTGGTGATTACGCCGTATGCCATTTCATTGCCGCTGTTCTCACCGCCGCTAATTCAGGCGGAGCTGCCGCTGAGTCGTCATCAGCAGCAGCGTATTCTCCAGTTGCTGGAGAGTTAAGCGGCGCGCGGACGCAGGAACAGCGCCGGCAGCGCCACTAACGCCATCACCCAGAACAGATGTCCTTGCAGATGCGTAAACAGCACGCCGCAAATCATAGTCATCACCGCAATACCGCCGCCCATGGCCAGCGCCGAATAGATCGATTGCAGACGAATCACTTCCGCGCCTTTGCGCGCGGCAATAAACCGCATCGCCGCTAAATGGCAGACGGTAAAGCTGCCGCAGTGCAGAATTTGCGCCACGATCAGCAACGGCAACGCGGTGCTGGAGCCCAGCATTGTCCAGCGAATAATGGCGCACACACCCGATAACAGCAGGAGATCGCGCGCACTCCAGCGGCGAAACAGTCGGCTGCTGAGAGCAAAAATGATGATTTCAGCCACCACGCCCAGCGACCACAAGTAGCCAATAATCGACGCGGAATAACCGCTCTCCTGCCACCAGATCGCGCTGAAGCTGTAGTAAGCCGCATGCGCGCCCTGCAACAATGTCACGCATAACATGAAACGCCACACCGCATTTTCGCGCAGCAAATCACGCCATGCCTGCCAGCCACCATCGGTTGACGTCTGACGTTCACTGCCCTGCGGCTTCGTCGCTGGCGTTAACATCATCCCACCTAACATGCCGATCGCGCCCAGTGACAGCAGCACCAGAATCGCCTGCGATGAGAACGCCGTGACTAGCATGCCGGTTAAGGCAGAGCTGATGACAAACGCCAGCGAGCCCCACAAACGAACCGGGCCATATGTCAGACCAATTTGCTGCGTCCAGGTGGCGGCCAGCGCATCACTCAGCGGCACCAGCGGTGAGAAAAACAGGTTGAAGCCGATCATCACGAACAGCAGCCACATCCACTGTTGTCCCAGCCAATAACCGATAGCGAACAGGCACGTCATCAGCGCCAGCAAGCGCAGCGCAGTGATCAGCTGTGAGGGATTTTTTACCTGCGAGGCAATCAGCAAACTGCCGACAAAGCGCGCCACCATGCCGCACCCCAGCAGCAGACCGATTTTTTCTGCATCAAGTCCGGTGCCTTTGAGCCACACGCTCCAGAAAGGAAGGTAAATGCCGTAACAGAAGAAGTAAGTGAAGTAGCCCAAACCGAGCCATTTGGCGGAGCCGATTGCCATATTCCCTCCAGCAAAAATGCTGCTGAGCAGCACGAGTGGGCGCTACTTTGTCAGAGCACTGCTGCGACGGCAATAAAAAAGGATGGCTTGCACCATCCTTTTTTGCACTGCATCGAGAAGCGTAAAGCTTACGCGTACACCGGCAGACGGCTGCAGATTTCCAGCACTTTCTGTTTGGTACGTTCGATGGTCGCTTCGTCGTTGATGTTGTCCAGCACGTCAGCGATCCAGCCAGCCAGCTCGCGAACGTCAGCATCTTTGAAGCCACGACGCGTCACCGCTGGGGTACCGATACGCACGCCAGAGGTCACAAACGGGCTCTTCGGATCGTTTGGTACGCTGTTTTTGTTCACGGTAATGTTGGCGCGGCCCAGAGCGGCATCGGCTTCTTTACCGGTCAGGTTTTTGCTGACCAGATCGATCAGGAACAAGTGGTTGTGTGTGCCACCGGAAACGATGTTGTAACCGCGCTCCAGCAGAACTTCCACCATCGCTTTCGCGTTCTTAGCCACCTGCTGCTGATAAGTCTTGAACTCTGGCTCCATCGCTTCTTTGAACGCCACCGCTTTACCGGCGATCACGTGCATCAGAGGACCGCCCTGACCACCCGGGAACACCGCGGAGTTCAGTTTTTTATACAGCTCTTCGTCACCGTTTTTCGCCAGGATCAGGCCGCCGCGCGGACCCGCCAGGGTTTTATGGGTGGTTGAAGTCACGATGTGGGCATGAGGAACCGGGTTCGGATAGACGTCTGCGGCGATCAGGCCCGCAACGTGTGCCATATCGACGAACAGGTAGGCGCCAACGCTGTCTGCGATTTCACGCATTTTGGCCCAGTCGCACACGCCAGAGTAAGCAGAGAAGCCGCCGACGATCATTTTTGGCTTGTGGGTTTGTGCCAGCTCAGCCAGTTCTTCGTAGTTGATTTTGCCGGTTTCATCGATGCCGTAAGGGATAACGTTGTACAGCTTACCCGACAGGTTTACCGGGGAACCGTGCGTCAGGTGACCACCGTGCGCCAGGTTCATACCCAGAATGGTGTCGCCTGGCTGCAGCAGCGCGGTGTAAACCGCGAAGTTGGCCTGAGAACCGGAGTGCGGCTGTACGTTAGCGAAATCTGCGCCGAACAGCTCTTTAGCGCGATCGATCGCCAGTTGCTCAACGATATCGACGTATTCACATCCGCCGTAATAGCGTTTGCCCGGATAGCCTTCGGCATATTTGTTGGTGAGCTGTGAACCTTGGGCCTGCATTACGCGTGGGCTGGTGTAGTTTTCAGAAGCAATCAGTTCAATGTGCTCTTCCTGACGCACTTTCTCTTGCTCCATAGCCTGCCACAACGCGGCATCATAATCGGCAATGTTCATATCACGCTTTAACATCCGGACTCTCCTGACTCAGCTAACTTTTTAACGGCAGTTTAGGCCCCGGCTAGGGGGCGAAGGCGAACAGTGTAAACGGTTTTGACAGGTGACGGTAGCGTCAATCCCCTCTTTTTGCGCAAACGATTGGCATGGCGCTGGAACGGGTTTTTTACGCTTTTTTGCAAGCCAGAAAATCACGAAATTTGCTCACTTTCATGGCGAAAGAATTTCAGCTTTGCGCGCCAGCCCGCACCTTTCTTGCTTAATCCTTAATCACAACAAGGGATTTACAGGCGCTTCGATTACTCATAAGATGCATTTAAAATACATGTTTAAATTCACTCTGAGGATTTCACCATGCTCGACGCGCAAACCATCGCTACCATCAAATCGACCTTGCCCGCCATTGCCCAGGTTGGACCGCAGCTGACCGGCCATTTCTACCAACGTTTACTGACGCAACATCCTGAACTGAAAAACGTGTTCAACATGAACAATCAGCGCAGCGGCAATCAGCGGGAAGCGTTGTTCAACGCCATAGTGGCTTATGGCAGCAACCTGGAAAATTTGGCCGTACTGTTGCCGGCGGTGGAGAAAATCGCGCAGAAGCATGCCAGCCTGAACATTCAGCCCGAGCAGTATGCGATTGTGGGTGAAAATCTGCTGGCGACAATTGATGAGCTACTGCATCCGGGTGAAGAAGTGCTGACCGCATGGGGCAAAGCGTACGGCGTGCTGGCTGATGTGTTTATCCAGCGTGAAGAAGCCATCTATTCGGCCTCCGAAGAGAAAACCGGCGGCTGGCGCGGTGCGCGTGATTTTCGTATTCGCGCTATCAATCAGGAGAGTTCGGTGATCAAGAGTTTTGAACTAGTGCCAAACGACGGTAAGCCGGTGGCAACCTTTCTGCCAGGGCAGTATCTGGCCATCAGCCTACAACCGGCAGGCTGTGAAAATATTCAGCATCGCCAGTATTCGCTGACGCACCAGCCAAATGGGCAATTTTATCGCATCGCGGTTAAACGCGAAGCGCTGGGCAGCGTGTCGGGCTGGCTACATGACCGTGCGCAGGTGGGCGATATCGTGCAATGCGCGGCACCAGCCGGTGATTTCATCCTGCAGGCTGAAGCCGCTACGCCGATTACGCTGATCTCTGCTGGCGTCGGCCAAACCCCAATGCTGGCGATGCTGGCTACTCTGGCGCAGCAGCAACATGCGGCGGCGGTTAACTGGCTGCACGCCGCGGAAGCCGGTTCGCAGCATGCGTTTGCTGAAGAGGTGAAATCCCTTGGCGCACGCCTGCCAAACTTCACCAGCCACGTTTGGTATCGGCAACCAGAAAGTGCCGATGCCGGGCGTTACGACGCGCAGGGCTTGATGGATTTGGCGAGCGTGTCCTCCGCGCTGAACCAGGCCGATCGTCAATTCTGGATCTGTGGCCCGCTACCGTTTATGCAGTTTGTCGCACGTCAACTGGTCGATGCCGGCATCAATGCCGATCGCATCCACTACGAAGTATTTGGCCCGCACAAGGTGCTGTAAAACAAAAAAGCCTGCGCAAGGCAGGCTTTTACAGGCAATGCGCGAAGGGGCTTAAATCGCCTCTTCGTCCTCTTCACCGGTACGGATACGCACTACGCGCGCCACGTCAAAGACGAAGATTTTGCCGTCGCCGATTTTGCCGGTCTGCGCGGTTTTCATAATGGTTTCTACGCAGGTATCGACGATATCGTCACCTACCACCATTTCGATTTTCACTTTTGGCAGAAAATCGACCATGTACTCAGCGCCGCGATACAGCTCAGTGTGACCTTTCTGGCGACCAAAGCCTTTCACTTCACTGACGGTCATCCCGGTGATGCCTACTTCAGCTAAGGCTTCACGTACATCATCGAGTTTGAATGGTTTGATAATTGCATCGATCTTTTTCATGACAGATCCTTTTTTACTCCCTCCATGATGGACGGATACCGTTAGTATAATTGTTCCTGACGCTGCCGCAGCAAGCTACTCTTTAAATTCGCTGGCGTCCAATTCATGGCGCGACAGCAGCTTATAGAATTCAGTGCGGTTACGTCCAGCCAGACGCGCAGCGTTGGTGACATTTCCTTTGGTCATCTGCAGCAGTTTACGCAGATAGTTCAGCTCAAACTGATTTCGTGCTTCGACGAAAGTCGGCAGCGCGGTATTTTCCCCCGCCAGCGCCTGTTCAACCAGGGCATCACCGATGACCGGCGCGGTACTCAAGGCGACGCACTGTTCAATCACGTTGACCAGCTGACGTACATTGCCCGGCCAGGCGGCGCTGACCAGCCGCTTCATCGCATCAACCGAAAAGCTACGCACGAAAGGTTTATGGCGATCGGCGGATTGGCGCAGCAGATGATTCGCCAGCAGCGGGATATCTTCAGCGCGCTCGTGCAGCGCGGGAATTTTCAGATTCACCACGTTAAGACGATAGTAAAGATCTTCGCGGAAACTCTTCTTCTCCATCGCTTTGGGCAAATCGCGATGCGTCGCGGAAATAATCCGCACGTTGATATCCAGATCGCGGTTGCTGCCTAACGGCCGCACTTTGCGCTCCTGCAGCACACGCAGCAGTTTCACCTGCAGCGCCTGTGGCATGTCGCCAATCTCATCAAGAAACAGCGTGCCGCCTTCCGCCGCCTGGAACAGACCTTCACGTGCGCTGACCGCGCCGGTAAAGGCGCCTTTAGCGTGGCCAAACAGTTCGGACTCTAAAAGTTGTTCCGGCAGCGCACCACAGTTGATGGCGATGAACGTCTTGGTGGCGCGCGGGCTGGCGGCGTGAATCGCCTGCGCCAGCACCTCTTTACCGGTGCCACTTTGGCCGTTAATCAATACGCTGACGTCAGATTGCGCCACCATGTGCGACTGCTCCAGCAACCGCAGCATCTGCGGATTGCGCGTCACAATCGCTTCGCGCCAACCGTCATCGCTGATCGGTGCGCGCTGGGCCAGCGCTTCATCTATTGCTTTATACAAAGCGTCACGATCGACCGGTTTGGTCAGAAAACTGAACACGCCTTGTTGCGTGGCGGATACCGCTTCCGGGATCGAACCGTGCGCGGTGAGAATGATCACCGGCAAGCCCGCATGACGTTTCTGCACTTCGCCGAACAGCGCCAGACCATCCATTTCGTCCATGCGCAGGTCGCTGATCACCAAATCGACCTTCTCTTTCTGCAGATGGCGCAGGGCTTCCGGCCCGCTGGCGGCCGTCGCCACCTGATAGCCTTCGCTGCTCAGACGCATGCCGAGCAGTTTCAATAAGCCCGGATCATCATCCACCAGCAATAAACGCGCGGCTTGTTTCATGGTTACTGATCCTCACTTTGCACATCGCTGCCGCCGTGCGATGTGTCGCTGCTATCAGGCGCTTTACGCGACGACAGCTGGCGTTCAATGTCGGTTAAACGCTCTAACTTGCGTTGGGTATCGGCCAGCGACTGACGCATTTTGGTTTGCTGCTGGCGCAGGTTATCCATCTCCGCGTCATTACTCTGCTGCAAAGCGGCGTAGCGTCCACGCGCTTCGCTCAGCTCCAGTTGGGCCGCCTGATTGCTGCGCCACAGCTGGAGCAGCGGACGCACCGATGCAGGATAAGCCGCGCTGTAACCATCTAAGGTAGTGACGAAATCACGGCGCTCAACTGGCGTGACGTTACCGTTCGCGAGCAAGATGCCCTGCTTGAAGGCGCGCGCCCAGCCCTGCACCGGCCAGCGACGCGCTTCTGCACGCGCTTCGGCCGGCGATAAGCGCTCGGCGCAATCCATGGCGCGCTGCCAATAGAGCGGATTGCCTGCGGCGGCTGGCGTTTCGATTTGCCACACGTTTTGGCAATCGGTCGCCAGATAATCCGGCAGGCGTACCTCCGGTTCAGGCACGCTAACGCCATTATGCTGCGTACGATCTTGTGACGGTGCCTGGCAGGCGCTGAGGCCGAAAACCAGCACTGCACTGGCCACAAGTTTGAATAGGGTTAGTTTCATTAATCAGGCATTCCCGGCGCTGGTCGTCAGAATGATACGAAAACAGACATCCGCATCCTTGCGCGTTACCAACTGCAGATCGCCGTGCATCCTGCGCAGACAATCTTTGGCGATGCTTAAGCCCAGCCCGCTGCCTTTGACCGGCCCTTTGCGCTGTTGGCTGCCCTGATAAAAGGGCTCAAAAATCATCGCCTGCTCTTCAGCCGGAATCGGTGTGCCGGTGTTTGCCACCTCAATCCACACCTGGTTGCCCTTCTGCTGGCTCTGCAGCCAGATGTTACCGGATTCGCTGCCGTAGTTCACGGCGTTCGAATAGAGGTTATCGATCACCCGCTGCAGCAGCGTCGCTTCCGCCAGACAATGATGCACTTGCAGATCAACGTGGGTGGTCATCTCACGCGCATTGGCTGGCAACGAGTGCACTTTTACCACCGAATCAATGATCTCATTTAGCGCCACGGGCTTCAGCGCCATCGGTCCATCGGCCAGCTTGCGGTTGTAATCGAGCAACTGCTCAATTAGCCGCTGTAAATGACGGCTGCTGGTATCGAGAATCGCCACCACTTCCTGCTGCTCGGCATTCAGTGGTCCAGCGACCTGATCGGCCAGCAGTTCTGTGCCTTCACGCAGACTGGCAAGCGGCGTTTTCAGCTCATGCGACAGGTGGCGCAAAAATTCGTGGCGCTGCTCTTCCAGCCAGCTTAACCGCTCACTCAGCCAGACGATGCGCTGCCCCAACGAACGGATCTCACGCGGACCACGGAAACTGCCGCTATCGCCCAGCGCCTTACCTTCGCCCAATCGATTAATCATGCGTTCAACCCGCTTCACCGGACCGATGATCATCCCCGTGAACAGCAAAACCAGCACCAGGCTAATCAGGAACAGAATCAGCGCCTGCCAGCCAAAAAACTGACCGCGATCGGCGATTTCACGCTGCAGCTGTAAGCCGCGCGAAAATACCACTTCACGCGTTGCCTGCACCATTTGCGTGTTGGTATCGGAAAAACGCTCCAGCGCGCTGGCGGCTTGCGCCTCAGGATTGCCGTTATCGCACTGCAGTTGCTGCAGCGAAGGCAAGGTGGTTTGCAGCACTTTGAAGGAAGGCAGATCGGGCAAACTGGCAGCGTGACTGCTGAGCATTTGGCCGTAGCGCGTCCACTGCGTTTGATACAGCTTCGCCAGCGACGCATCGCCGAGCACGCAATATTGGCGGTAGCTGCGCTCCAGCTCCAGCGCGGTACGCGCCATCGCTTCGCTGCGACGCACATCGGTAAAGGTATTGCGGTTGGTATCCGCCGCCTGGTTGCTTAACGCCGAAAGACTTTCCCACGCTTGCCACGCCAGCACCAGTAACGGTAGCAGTACCAGCAGGAAAGCCATTAACACTAACTGCCGCAGGGATCGGGGAAACAGACGCCATTTCATCACAACCGCGCTTCCTTAAATGTGAGCTGCAGGCATGCTAGCGAAGTATCAAAACGGAAGAAAGGCCAGATATGAAAACGGCAGGCCTTTTGGCCTGCCGTGAGAGCGACGCCGCAGCATCGCTTGCAAAATAGGTGGAGCCTAACTCAACGTTGCGTCCGATGTTTGATAACGTTGCAAAGCAAACGATTATCGGTGAGGTGGACGACAGGCTCCGTTTGGTGCGTCATTCGGTTTTTATGAGCTCAGCCGCTGAAGCGGGGCAATCATAAACAGGTGAATGAGCCACGTAGGGAGTATAGCAAGTATCGTGCCAATAAATAAATAGCGTTTATTATCAGAGGAATGCCAGAGACGAAGCACTCTCCCAGAGAAAAGCGGACCGGACGGTCTGTGAAAAGTGTCGCTGATTAGCAACGTGTTTGTCGTGGTAATTTACTTGCTATATAAATCAATCAGTTAAATGTCACCTTTTGACGACAACGTATTGGCGGGATTGTCGTTATTTTCCGACAGTTTAGAGATTATGCGGATTTTAGTAAGGTCGCCATGAATGGCGGACCTGCAAAACGCGCAGAATAAAAAAGGCCGCTGTTTAGCGGCCTTTGTTTTGTTATCCCAACTGCTTACGCGCGTTGCGGAAGATACGCATCCACGGGCTGTCTTCGCCCCACTCTGCCGGATGCCAGGAGTTGCTCACGGTACGGAACACACGCTCTGGGTGCGGCATCATAATGGTGACGCGTCCGCTCTCGTTGGTTACCGCAGTGATGCCGTTAGGCGATCCGTTCGGGTTAGCCGGATAGCTTTCTGTCACTTTGCCGAAGTTATCGACGAAGCGCAGCGCCACCAAACCTTTGCTCTCCAGCTGTGCCAGATGCGCGCCGTCACGCACTTCGACAAAACCTTCACCGTGCGATACCGCGATTGGCATATGCGATCCGACCATGCCATCCAGCAGCAGCGATGGGCTCGCCGCTACTTCAACCAGGCTGAAACGCGCTTCGAAACGCTCGGACTGGTTGCGCACAAAGCGTGGCCACAGCTCGCTTCCTGGAATCAGCTCGCGCAGGTTCGACATCATCTGACAACCGTTACACACGCCAAGTGCCAGCGTTTGTGGACGATGGAAGAAGTTTTCGAACTCATCACGCACGCGACCGTTGAACAGGATGGATTTCGCCCAGCCTTCACCCGCGCCCAGCACGTCACCGTACGAGAAGCCACCGCAGGCGACCAGCGCCTGGAACTCTTCCAGACCGCGACGGCCCGCCAGCAGATCGCTCATATGCACGTCAACTGCAGTAAAGCCCGCACGATGGAAGGCGGCGGCCATCTCTACGTGTGAGTTAACGCCCTGCTCACGCAGCACTGCCACACGCGGACGTGCGCCCGTCGCAATCATAGGTGCCGCAACATCTTCTTCTGGTTTGAAGGTCAGATGGACGTTCAGACCTGGGTCGTTATCGTCTTTCTTCGCTTCATGCTCCTGATCGGCACAGGCTGGGTTATCACGCAGACGCTGCATCTGCCAGGTGGTTTCTGCCCACCAGGTACGCAGCGTGCTACGGCTTTCGCTGTACACCGCGCTGTCGCCAGAGCGGATCACGAAGCGATCGCCTGGCAGGGCTTTACCAATCACGTGCAGGTTAGCGCTCAGACCGTGGTCAGCGAACACCTTCTCGACGGCTGCACGATCCGCTGCGTTGATCTGCAGCACCGCGCCCAGCTCTTCGGTGAACAATGCGGCTAACGCATCGCTGCCCAGCGCGGCGATATCGGCTTCGATACCGCAGTGACCGGTGAAGGCCATCTCCGCCAGCGTGACCAGCAGGCCGCCGTCAGAACGGTCGTGGTAAGCCAGCAGTTTCTGCTCGGCCACCAGCGCCTGAATGGCGTTGAAGAAGCCCGCCAGCTGCGTAGCATCACGCACGTCGGCAGGCTTATCGCCCAGCTGACGATAAACCTGCGACAGCGCAGTCGCGCCAAGGGTGTTCGCGCCGTTGCCGAGATCCACCAGCAGCAGCAGGTTGTCTTGATCCGCCTGCAACTGCGGCGTCACGGTGCGACGCACATCTTCCACGCGCGCAAAGGCGGTGATCACCAGCGACAGCGGCGAGGTCATTTCGCGCTGCTCAGTGCCTTGCTGCCAGCGGGTTTTCATCGACATCGAGTCTTTGCCTACCGGAATGGTGATACCCAGCGCGGGACACAACTCTTCGCCGACCGCTTTAACCGCCGCGTACAAGCCCGCGTCTTCGCCTGGATGACCGGCGGCGGCCATCCAGTTCGCAGAGAGCTTAACGCGTTGCAGCGAACCAATGGAGGTTGCGGCGATGTTGGTCAGCGCTTCACCGACGGCGAGGCGACCTGAAGCCGCGAAGTCGAGCAATGCGACGGGTGCACGTTCACCAAGCGAGAAGGCTTCACCGTGATAGCTATCGAGGCTGGCGGTGGTGACGGCGCAGTTCGCGACCGGAATCTGCCACGGTCCTACCATCTGATCGCGCGCGACCATGCCGGTTACGCTGCGGTCACCAATGGTGATCAGGAAGGTTTTTTCCGCCACGGTCGGCAGGTGCAGCACACGATTCACCGCATCCGCTACGCTAATCCCGTCACGCTGCAGCGCTTCGCCGTTGGCCTGCTGGCTGGCAACATCACGCGTCATTTTCGGTGTTTTGCCCAGCAGCACGTCGAGCGGCATGTCGATTGGCTTGTTGTCGAAATGGCTGTCGGCGAGGTTCAGATGCAGCTCTTCGGTGGCTTCACCGATGACCGCATAAGGCGCGCGTTCACGCTGGCACAGCTCGTCGAACAGCGCCAGTTTCTCCGGCGCGACCGCCAGCACATAACGTTCCTGCGACTCGTTACACCATACTTCCAGCGGACTCATGCCTGGCTCATCGCTGAGGATGTCGCGCAGGTTGAAGTTACCGCCACGATTACCGTCGCTCACCAGCTCTGGCATGGCGTTCGAAAGGCCGCCCGCGCCGACGTCGTGGATGAACAGAATCGGGTTGGCTTCGCCCAGCTGCCAGCAGCGGTCGATCACTTCCTGGCAACGACGTTCCATCTCTGGGTTGTCGCGCTGTACTGACGCAAAGTCGAGATCGGCATCCGATTGGCCTGATGCCATTGACGATGCCGCGCCGCCGCCCAGACCGATGTTCATAGCCGGGCCACCCAGCACGATCAGCTTGGCGCCGACCACGATCTCGCCTTTCTGCACGTGATCGGCACGGATATTACCGATGCCGCCCGCCAGCATGATGGGCTTGTGATAGCCGCGCAGCTCCACGCCATTGTGGCTGTTGACGCGCTCTTCGTAGGTACGGAAGTAGCCGTTGAGGGCTGGACGACCAAATTCGTTGTTGAACGCCGCGCCGCCCAATGGACCTTCGGTCATGATATCCAGCGCGGTGACGATGCGATCCGGCTTACCGAAATCCTCTTCCCACGGCTGTTCAAAGCCCGGAATACGCAGGTTCGATACCGAGAAACCGACCAGACCGGCTTTGGGCTTCGCGCCACGTCCGGTTGCGCCTTCGTCACGAATTTCGCCACCGGAACCGGTCGCGGCACCCGGCCACGGTGAAATGGCGGTTGGGTGGTTATGGGTTTCGACTTTCATCAGGATATGTGCGGCTTCCTGATGGAATTCATATTCGCCCTTCTGCGCATCGGCGTAGAAGCGGCCAACCTCAGAACCTTCCATTACCGCAGCGTTGTCTTTATAGGCAGACAGCACGTGCTCAGGATTGTGTTCAAAGGTGTTCTTGATCATTTTAAACAGCGACTTTGGCTGCTTTTCGCCGTCGATAATCCAGTCGGCATTGAAGATCTTGTGACGACAGTGCTCGGAGTTTGCCTGCGCAAACATGTAGAGCTCGATGTCGTTTGGATTGCGGCCCAGCTTAGTAAAGGCATCAAGCAGGTAATCGATCTCATCATCAGCCAGCGCCAGACCCAGCGTGGTGTTGGCCTGCTCCAGCGCGCTGCGGCCTGCGCCCAGCACATCAACGCTTTTCAGCGGCTGCGGCTGATGGTGAGCAAACAGCTGCTGCGCATCGTTGAGATCAGCGAACACCGTTTCCATCATGCGGTCATGCAACAGGCTCGCCAGCTGCTGCCATTGTGCTTCCGTGAGCTCAGGTGCCTGCACATAGAAGGCCATACCGCGCTCAAGACGCAAGACCTGTGGCAGATCGCAGTTATGGGCGATGTCGGTGGCTTTCGATGACCACGGTGAGATGGTGCCGGGACGCGGCGTTACCAGCAACAGACGCCCTTGTGGCGCGTGTTCGGCGAGAGAAGGACCGTATTTCAGCAGGCGTTGCAGGCGGGCTTGCTCATCCGCGCTGAGCGGTGCACTAACATCGGCAAAATGGACGTACTCGGCGTAAATATCACTCACCGGAAGGTGAGCGTCCTGAAAGCGGGTCAGCAGTTTGTTTACACGAAATGCCGACAGAGCGGGCGAACCACGCAGAATTTCCATCATTAAAGATCTCTCGTCTTTGAAGTGCCGGGCGACGCTTCATTGGGCGCAACAGGGGAAAACGGGCGGTATTATAGAGAAACAGCTCGGGTTACGAAACCGTTTGCGCATAAATTCTGGCACCTGGCGTTTGGCTGAATTTTGCACAATTCTTGCTATAAAAGTTGCCCTGCCCCTTTTTGTTGCGCAAAATGCCCCTCGCTCTGGGAGTTAAAACAACATAAATACTGCCTTTAAAAGACAGAGGCCTGTGAGCCATTACGAGACAACTATTTGAAACGCCTAAAAATAAACTATCTGTTTATCGGTCTGATCACCGTGCTACTTGCGCTAGCATTGTGGCCTTCAATCCCGTGGTACGGGGGCGGAACAGACGCGCTATCACAGATCAAATCACGCGGAGTGCTGCGCATCAGTACCGTTAACTCTCCGCTGACTTACTACACCATTAACAATGCACCAGCCGGTATGGATTACGAGCTGGCGAAGCGCTTCGCCGATTACCTTGGCGTGAAACTGGAAGTTGAGGTGCGTCCTAATCTCGGCGATCTGTTTGACGACCTTGATGACGGTAAAGCGGATTTGCTGGCGGCCGGCTTGATCTACAACAGCGAGCGCCTCGCGCACTACCAAAGTGGCCCGAGCTACTATTCGGTGTCGCAGCAGCTGGTGTACCGCATTGATAAGCCTCGCCCTAAGAATCTCGGCGATCTCAAAGGCCGCCTGATTGTGCAGTCCGGTTCGGCATATCTGTCAACTTTACGTTCCGCCAAAGCTGACAGCTATCCCGATCTCGACTGGGCGATCTCCACCGATCAGGGCCAGAAAGCGCTGCTTGAAGCGGTTGCTGACGGCAAACTCGATTACACGGTGGGCGATTCGGTCACCATCGGCCTGCTGCAGCGCATTCATCCGCAGCTGGCGGTGGCGTTTGATGTGACCGACGAAGAGCCGGTCACCTGGTATTTACCGCGCAACGAAGACGACAGCCTGAGTGCGGCGATGCTCGACTTCTACAGCCAGATGGGCGAGGAAGGCACGATGGCGCGGCTGGAAGAGAAGTATCTCGGCCACGTTGGCACCTTCGATTACGTTGATACCCGCACCTTCCTGCGCGCCATTGATAACACGCTGCCGGATATCAAACCGCTGTTTGAGAAATATTCCGCCAGCATGGATTGGCGTTTACTGGCGGCAATATCTTATCAGGAGTCGCACTGGAATCCGCAGGCCACATCGCCAACCGGCGTGCGCGGCATGATGATGTTGACGCGTAATACCGCCGACAGCCTTGACGTTAACGATCGCCTCGATCCCGAACAGAGCATTCGCGGCGGCAGCGAATATCTCAAGCGCATGATGGAGAAAGTCCCGGAAACGATTCCTGAAGATGAACGTATCTGGTTCGCGCTGGCGGCATATAACATGGGTTACGCGCACATGCTGGACGTACGCAAGCTGACGGCGAAACAGGGCGGCAATCCCGACAGCTGGGCCGATGTGAAGCTGCGTTTGCCGATGTTGAGCCAGAAGCGCTATTACACGCAAACCACCTACGGCTACGCGCGCGGCCACGAAGCTTATAACTACGTGGAGAATATCCGTAAGTATCAGATTAGCCTGGTGGGATATTTGCAGGAGCAGGAGAAACGTTTAGCGCAGCAGTCGGCACTGGAAGCGGAGTTAGGCGCCGGTTACCCGGCGGTCGAACCGAAAATTGCGATGAATTAGCCGGTGCGCTGCGCCTGACGCAGCGCCTTCTTCTGCTCGCGACGCATGCGGAAAAAGTCACTCAGCATCCCGGCACACTCTTCCGCCAGCACACCGCAATCAATCTGAATTTGATGATTCATGCCGGGATGACCAATCACATCCAGCAGTGAACCGGCCGCGCCGGTTTTCTCATCTTTAGCGCCGTACACCAGCCGCGTGATGCGGCCGTGCACCATCGCACCGGCGCACATCACGCAGGGTTCCAGCGTGACATACAGCGTGGTATCCAGCAGACGATAGTTTTCCAGTACTTTGCCGCCCTGACGCAGGGCCATGATCTCGGCATGTGCGGTAGGATCGTGCTGGCCAATCGGCCGGTTCCAGCCCTCGCCAATCACCTTGTCGCCCTGCACCAGCACCGCACCAACCGGCACTTCGCCCTGCTCCCACGCGCGCTTCGCCAGTTCCAGCGCATAACGCATCCAATATTCATCAGTTTGTGGGTTCACCGGGCAACTCCTGCGGGCAGTAAAAGGCGGCGCATTATAGCGATGCTGCTGCCGGAATCGAAGCGTTATTCCAGTTGTTGCAGCTCACCGCGCGGCGTGACGCGCCAGCGGTGCTGACAGAAGAACAGCAGCGGGTTGTCCTGTTTGCTGTCGCTGTAGCCGCTATACAGTTGCAGCGGCGTGCCGATTTTCTCCTCCAGCTGTGCCACCTTTTCATGGCCGAGGCAGCGCATCGACAGCAAACGTCCGCCGCGGCCCGGTTTCATCTGGCTGGCAATCAGCTGTACGCGCGGCAGGAAGGCCGAGTCGAAATAGACTTGCTCTACCAGCGACTGCGGCGAACCGGTAATTAGCCAGACATCGGCATCGCTGCTGCTGAGATAGTCGGTGAGTCGCTGCTGCACCACCGGAAACGCAGTAACACGCTGGCGGAACCACTCAGCGAATTCAGCCTCGCGTTGGCGCAGACGTTTTTCGCTGTGGCCAAAAGTAATCGCCCACAGTAATAAACTCATTGGCCAGCGTGCGGCGCGGCCTTTGATCAGCATGCCAAGACCAATCACCGGTAACAGCGGCACCACCAGCAGCAGATTGATCGGCTGACGTCGCAGCAGATAGCGCATAAAGGTGCCAAACATGTCTTGCTGATGCAGCGTGCCATCGAGATCGAAAAACACCACGCGTCGTTGTGTACCCTTTGTCAAACAGCACTCCTTCTCTATCCTTCGTGGTTTCTGCACTACAGTGTAGCCAGCTTCGGCGTTCAGGGCGAAAGCTGCTATTTTTAATTCCAGTGACTACAATGCCATTTGAATAGTTTATTCTTCGCGTTTACGCGCTGTTTGCGGATAAAGGAATTAAGGATCGAACCATGAGTTCATTGCTGCGCATTCGTCAGCTCTACCCTCGACTGGCGCTAAATGAGCGCCGGCTGGCGGATTTTTTGCTGTCGCAGCCGGATCGTGCACGGCATCTCAGTTCACAAAAACTCGCTGAGGAATCGGGCGTTAGCCAGTCCAGCGTGGTGAAGTTTGCCCAGAAGCTGGGCTACAAAGGGTTTCCAGCGCTGAAGCTGGCGCTGAGCGAATCGATGGCCGATCGCGATGCGATTACCGTGCATAACCATATTCTCAGCGACGATCCGCTGAAAGTGGTCGGCGAAAAGCTGCTGACCGAAAAGATCTCGGCGATCCGCGCCACGCTGGACATCAATAGCGAAGAGAAGCTGCTGCAAACCTTGCAGCTGCTGAAAAATGCCAATCGGATTTTGCTGGTTGGCATCGGCGCGTCCGGTTTAGTGGCGAAAGATTTTTCGTGGAAGCTGATGAAGATCGGCATCAATGCGGTGGCGGAGCAGGATATGCACGCTTTGCTCGCCAGCGTGCAAGCGATGGCGCCGGGCGATGTGCTGCTGGCGATTTCCTATACTGGCGAACGTCGCGAAATCAATCTGGCGGCGCAGGAAGCGGCGCAGGTCGGTGCCGATGTGCTGGCCTTTACCGGCTTTACGCCGAATGCTCTGCAGCAGTGCGCCACGGTTTGCCTCTACACCGTGGCGGAAGAGCAGAGCACGCGCAGTGCGGCGATCTCGTCGACCAGCGCGCAGCTGGCGTTGACCGATCTGCTGTTTATGGCGCTGGTACAAAACGATCCTGAACGCGCCTCCAGCCACATTCGCCACAGCGAAGCGTTGGTGAAAAAGCTGGTCTGATGAGATCAGGCGCGTATAATACCCGCGCCTTTTCTGCTGTTATTGGACTTCTGCTATGGCCTTGCTCATCACCACCAAATGCATCAATTGCGATATGTGCGAACCTGAATGCCCAAACCAGGCAATCAGCTTAGGCGACGCGATCTATGAAATTGATGTCGACCGCTGCACCGAGTGCGTGGGCCATTATGATGTGCCGACCTGCCAAAGCGTCTGTCCGATTGATAACACCATCATTACCGATCCACAGCACCCGGAAAGCCGCGAGGCGCTGTGGGAGAAGTTCGTGGTGTTGCACCCTTAGTTCTCGATAATCACCGTTGCGCAGGCGTAATGGCGTTCATCCGCTAACGTCACATGCACATGCTTCACGCCGAGCTGGCTGGCAATCACCCTGGCCTGCTCAAAGAAACGTAATCCCGGTTTGCCCAGCGCATCGTTGTACACTTCGAACTGATTGAAGGCCAGGCCACCGCGAATGCCGGTGCCAAACGCTTTCGCTGCCGCCTCTTTCACCGCAAAACGCTTAGCCAGAAAGCGCACCGGTTGCTGGTGCGCCTGATATTGCTGCCACTCGGCTTCGCTTAATACGCGACGCGCCAGACGGTCGCCGGAGCGCTCAATGACGCCAGCAATGCGCTCGATCTCTACGATATCGCTGCCGAGCCCGAGAATCGCCATTAGCGACGCGCTTCCCGCATCAGCTGCTTCATTTCGCTGACCGCATCGGCCAAACCGCTGAACAGCGCGCGACCAATAATCGCATGGCCAATATTCAGCTCGTGCATTTCCGGCAATTCAGCAATCGGCTGCACATTGTGGTAAGTCAAACCGTGGCCGGCATTGACTTTCAGGCCCAGACTGGCGGCGAAAGTCGCGGCTTTGCGGATGCGCGACAGCTCAGCCTGGCGCGCGAGACCTTCGGGCGCTTCGGCATAGGCACCGGTGTGAATTTCGATATAAGGCGCGCCGCTGGCAACCGCCGCTTCAATCTGGCGGTGATCGGCATCGATAAACAGTGACACCAGAATGCCGGCGTCGCTTAACAGGCGCACCGCAGCATTGATTTTATCCTGCTGACCCGCCACATCCAGCCCGCCTTCGGTGGTCACTTCCTGACGCTTTTCCGGCACCAGACAAACGAAGTGCGGCTTGATTTCGCAGGCAATGTCGATCATCTCGTCCGTTACCGCCATCTCCAGATTCATGCGCGTCTGGATGGTGTCACGCAAAATGCGTACATCGCGATCGGTGATGTGACGGCGATCTTCACGCAGATGCACGGTAATGCCGTCAGCGCCGGCCTGCTCAGCAACAAACGCGGCCTGCACCGGATCGGGATAGTTTGTACCACGTGCGTTACGTACGGTGGCAATGTGGTCAATGTTGACGCCTAACAGCAACTCAGCCATGACAATCCTTAAATGTGTTCAGTGTGTTTGCAGTGTACCGCGCTGAATATATCAGGCGGTACGACCAGCGCTAGTCGTTTGCCACATCGGGTTTCTTTTTTGGCACAAACTGGCGAAACAGTTCCTGACTCTTCAGCGGTTTGCCGCCAAGATAGGGTTTGAGCGCCATACGCGTAAAGCGTTTGGCGGCGCGCAGAGTATCGGCATCGGGAAATTCGCGCTCCCACAACGCACGCAGCTGGCGGCCGGTAAAGCTGCGTTGATTGACCACCAAACTGGCGATAAAACCCTTCTCTTCCCGGTAGCTGTAGGTCATGCCATCAGCCACCTCTTCGCCGCTGCCGGCACAGTGCAGAAAATCCACGCCGTAACCGAGATGCCCGAGTAGCGCCAGCTCAAAGCGGCGCAGCGCCGGTTCAGGCGAGCCGTTGCCTGCCGCCAGCGTTTGGATGCAATTCAGGTAATCAAAGAACATATCAGAGAAGGGAATTTGCTGCTCCAGCACGCGCGACAGCAGCTCGTTGACGTAGAGCCCGCAATAGAGCGTAATGCCGCTGAGCGGCAATGCCAGCGAAACGGCTTCGGCATTGCGCAGCGTTTTGACATCACCGCGTCCACCCCAGCGCACCAGCAGTGGCGTAAAGGGTTGCAGTGCACCTTTTAGTTGGGAGCGGCGCGAGCGGGCGCCTTTAGCAAGGACGCGGACGCGCCCTTCGCTTTCGCTGAACAGATCGAGGAGTAGGCTGGTTTCGCTGTAAGGGCGACTATGCAGCACAAAGGCGCGTTGCCAGCCTTCCATTACTTAACCTTCGTCAGAGTAACCTAAGCTGCGCAGCGCACGTTCATCGTCCGCCCAGCCCGATTTCACTTTAACCCACAGTTCGAGATGCACTTTCGCTTCAAACATCTCTTCCATGTCTTTACGCGATTCAATGCCGATGGTTTTGATCTTGGCGCCTTTATTACCGATGACCATTTTCTTCTGGCCTTCGCGCTCAACAAGGATCAGGCCATTGATGTCGTAGCCGCCGCGATCGTTCGAAACAAATTGCTCAATTTCGACGGTAACGGAGTAAGGCAGTTCAGCACCCAGGAAGCGCATTAACTTTTCACGGATGATCTCAGACGCCATAAAGCGCTGCGAGCGGTCGGTGACATAATCTTCCGGGAAATGATGCTCAGATTTTGGCAGGCATTTACGCGCAATCGCCGCAATCGCGTCGACATTTTTGCCGCTTTCCGCTGAGATAGGGACGATTTCAAGGAAGTTCATCTGCTGGCTAAGGAACTGCAGATGCGGTAACAGAATGCTCTTATCCTGGATGTTGTCGACTTTATTGATCGCCAATACCACCGGAACTTTGTTATCACGCAGCTTGTTGAGCACCATCTCGTCGTCTGGTGTCCAGCGCGTGCCTTCAACCACAAAGATCACCAGCTCAACGTCACCAATGGAGCTGCTGGCGGCACGGTTCATCAGGCGGTTGATCGCCCGTTTCTCTTCCATGTGCAGCCCTGGCGTATCCACGTAGATCGCCTGATAAGCGCCTTCGGTGTGGATGCCCATAATACGGTGACGCGTGGTTTGCGGCTTGCGTGACGTGATCGACACTTTCTGCCCCAGCAACTGGTTCAGCAAAGTGGATTTACCGACGTTTGGTCGGCCTACAATCGCGACAAAGCCGCTGTATGTTTCGAGTTCGCTCATTCGAGTCCTGACTTGGGCAGCGCCGCTTTCGACGCTGCAATGTGACTATTTATTCGAGGCCAAGCTTAATTAACGCCTGTTCGGCGGCTGCTTGCTCGGCTTTACGGCGGCTGGAGCCAATGCCCACCACCGGTTCTGCCATGCCACTCACCTGACAGTGAATGGTGAATTCCTGATCGTGGGCTTCGCCACGCACCTGCACCACCAAATACGACGGCAGCGGCAGATGACGTCCCTGCAAATACTCCTGCAGGCGCGTTTTCGGATCTTTTTGCTTATCGCCCGGACTGATCTGTTCCAGTCGTGAGTGATACCAGTCGAGAATTAACTTTTCGACGGTTTGAATGCTGCTATCGAGGAAGATGCCGCCAATTAAGGCTTCAACGGTATCCGCGAGGATCGATTCACGACGGAAACCGCCGCTTTTCAGCTCGCCCGGACCGAGGCGTAAACATTCGCCAAGGTCGAACTCTCGCGCCATCTCCGCCAGCGTATTGCCGCGCACCAGCGTGGCACGCATACGGCTCATGTCGCCTTCATCCACACGCGGGAAGCGGTGATAGAGCGCATTGGCAATCACGTAGCTGAGAATAGAATCGCCAAGAAATTCAAGACGTTCATTGTGTTTGCTACTGGCGCTACGATGCGTCAGTGCCTGCTGCAATAAATCCGGATGAGTAAAAGTGTAGCCCAGTTTGCGCTGCAGCTTGTTAATGACGATGGGGTTCATGCTATTCCAGTTGTTCTGTGCGCCTATCACTGCATACGAAACAGGGCTGAGGTTCCAACCTGGTCTGTTTCGTGTGCACTGGCCTCCCGAAAGAGAGGCCAACCTTTTTTGAAGCTAATTAGTGAATCCCACCAATGCGGCTAAAGCGCACGCCGGTCGGCCACTGTCCTTCTTGTTTCTCGAAGCTCATCCAGATGGCCACCGCTTTGCCGACCAGATTCTTCTCGGGCACAAAGCCCCAGTAGCGGCTGTCGGCGCTGTTATCGCGGTTATCACCCATCATGAAATATTGCCCTTGCGGCACAATCCAGGTCGATTGCGGCTGGCCCGGCTGCTGATAATACATGCTTGCCTGACTTTGCGCTTCGTTTACCAGCAAGATATCGTGCGTTACGTTGCCCAATGTCTCTTTGCGGGTGCCGAGACGCAGGCCGCCCTTCATGGTTTCGCCCTGCGGCGCCTGGAAGAAGCCGTTGCCGGTTTCATTGCCATCAAAGCCGCTGAAGGTTTGAATGAAGTTGCTTGGCTCAACGTTAGTGTAAGTCACTGGCAGCGCCGTGTCGCAACTGCCGCTGCTGCAACCCGGATTGATGGTCAGGGTTTTGCTGTAAGGATCAAACACCACTTTATCGCCCGGCAAGCCAATCACGCGCTTGATGTAGTCCACGCTGGGATCTTTCGGGTATTTGAATACCGCGACATCACCGCGCTGCGGATGGCCAGTTGGGATCAGTGTGGTTTGGGTAATCGGATCTTTAATACCGTAAGCAAACTTCTCCACGAGGATGAAGTCACCAATAAGCAGCGTTGGCATCATTGAGCCCGAGGGAATCTGGAACGGCTCAAAAATAAACGAACGCACGATCAACACCACCGCCAGCACCGGGAACACCGATGCGGTGGTTTCAACCCAACCCGGCTGCGCGGCTACTTTCGCCAGCGTTTTACTGTCGAGTGCGTTGCCGGCCTGCGCTTGCGCGGCAGCCTGCTTCGCACGACGCGCCGGTGCCCATTTAAAGCGATCGATACACCAGATAACGCCAGTGATCAGCGTTGCGATCACTAAAACCAGGGCGAACATGTTAGCCATTAAAAATCCTTATTTGCTGTCTTTACCGACATGCAGAATGGCAAGGAATGCTTCCTGCGGCAGCTCAACGTTGCCGACCTGCTTCATTCGCTTCTTACCGTCTTTCTGCTTCTGCAACAGTTTCTTCTTACGGCTCACGTCACCGCCATAGCATTTCGCCAGGACGTTTTTACGCAGCTGTTTTACCGTTGAGCGAGCGATAATGTGGTTGCCGATTGCCGCCTGAATCGCAATATCGAACTGCTGACGTGGGATCAGATCTTTCATCTTCTCCACCAGGTCGCGGCCACGATATTGTGAGTTATCACGGTGAGTAATCAGCGCCAGCGCATCAACACGTTCTGAGTTAATCATCACGTCGACACGCACCATGTCAGAGGTCTGGAAACGTTTGAAGTTGTAATCCAGCGAAGCATAACCGCGCGAGGTTGATTTCAGACGGTCGAAGAAGTCAAGAACCACTTCCGCCATCGGGATCTCATACGTCAGCGCAACCTGCTTGCCGTGGTAAACCATGTTGGTTTGCACGCCACGTTTTTCAATACACAGCGTAATGACGTTGCCGAGGAACTCCTGCGGCAGCAGCATGTGACACTCAGCAATCGGCTCACGCAGCTCGGCAATATTATTCAGCGGTGGCAGCTTCGACGGGCTATCAACATAGATAGTTTCACCGTCGGTGGTTTCCACTTCATACACTACGGTTGGTGCAGTGGTGATCAGATCCAGATCGTATTCACGCTCCAGACGTTCCTGAATGATCTCCATGTGCAGCAGACCAAGGAAGCCGATGCGGAAACCGAAGCCCAGCGCCGTTGAGCTCTCTGGCTCGTAGAACAGTGACGCATCGTTCAGGCTCAATTTGCCCAGCGCATCACGGAACGCTTCATAGTCGTCAGAACTGATTGGGAACAGACCGGCGTAAACCTGTGGCTTCACTTTCTTGAAGCCAGGCAACACTTTCTCCGCCGGATTGCGCTGCAAGGTTAGCGTATCGCCCACCGGTGCGCCGAGGATGTCTTTAATCGCACACACCAGCCAGCCTACTTCACCGCAGTTCAGCTCGTTGCGATCAACACGCTTCGGCGTGAAGATGCCGAGACGGTCAGCGTTGTAGCTTTGACCGGAGCTCATGACTTTAACTTTGTCACCTTTACGCAGCGTGCCGTTCTTAATACGAATCAGCGATACCACGCCAAGGTAGTTATCGAACCAGGAATCGATGATCAGCGCCTGCAGCGGGCCTTCCGGATCGCCTTCTGGCGGCGGGATGTCACGCACCAGACGTTCCAGCACGTCGGGTACGCCGACGCCGGTTTTCGCCGAGCAACGCACCGCATCGGTGGCGTCAATGCCGACGATATCTTCAATCTCTTCCGCTACACGTTCTGGATCGGCGGCAGGCAGGTCGATTTTGTTCAATACCGGTACCACTTCCAGATCCATTTCCATTGCGGTGTAGCAGTTTGCCAGCGTCTGAGCTTCAACGCCCTGCCCTGCATCGACCACCAGCAATGCTCCTTCACACGCCGCCAGCGAGCGGGAAACTTCATACGAGAAGTCAACGTGACCGGGAGTATCGATAAAATTGAGCTGGTAAGTTTCACCGTCCTGCGCTTTGTAATCGAGCGTCACGCTCTGCGCTTTGATGGTAATGCCGCGCTCGCGTTCCAGATCCATGGAATCCAGAACCTGCGCCGCCATCTCACGATCGCTCAGGCCACCACAAATTTGAATCAAACGGTCAGAGAGCGTTGATTTGCCGTGGTCAATGTGAGCGATGATGGAGAAATTTCGTATGTGCTTCATTTATATGAATATCTTCACGTAGAAAATCAGTGGGAAACTTGAGCACGAACACATTCAGGAAAGTGAGCTTAACCCGGAACCCTGTCGGCCTCATTAATGACGACGCATATTACACTGTTAACGCCGCGCGTTAAAGAATGGAACTGTGGGGAATCGCAACAGATTTCAGCGGTTAAGCTGATTGGGAAAGGCCGCATCAAACGCGGCCTGGACGGGGATCAAGCTTCGCTTTCCACGCGCAACGCATCAGGCGGTAACGCAACGCTGAGAATCACCGGCTGGAAAGCCTCGCGATCGCCGAAAAGTTTGGATACCCCTTTCGCCACGATAAAGCCGCCAATGCCGCCCAACAGCGCGCCACAGGCCGCAGCCAGATCGCTGGCGAACAGCATCTGGAAGATGCCAGCCACTAAAAACAGGCCAAACAGCGGCGTCATGTAAACCAGCAAGGCAGAACCCAGTAGGCTGCTTTCGCGGATGCCTAACTCAATGCGCTGGCCGGGTTGCAACGGCTCCGCGCTGGCGATAGTCATCACGTGGGCATTTTTCGGCCCCAGCTGATTAAGCGCATGGCTGCCGCAGCCTTTACGCGCCGAGCAGCTGTTACAAGACGTTTTCGCTTCCGTGTGCAGAGTGGCAATGCCTTCTTTCCACGCCACCACGGTGGCCCATTCTTTCATCATTTTGGTGAACCCGAATCTATGCTGTCCGCAATACGTTTGGCAGTGGCTGGCGGTAACTCGCCCACCACCGTGATTTCGTTATTATTGCGCACTTCTGTCTGCACCGTGCGACGTCCAGTGCGCAATGCCTGCACGCTGCTGCTTTTATCTGCTGGCGTAACGTTGATGGCGAAGCTAAACAGGCCATCGCTGTACAGGCGCGATTCGACAGTTTTGTTCATCGACGGGATATCGCGGCGACTTTGCGAGATCAGTTTCATGCCCGCCGGAAGCCAGTTTGGCTGCCAGCTGAGTTCCACTTTGTCACCGGCCGGTAACGACAGCGATGGCGGCAAGTTGGCCTTCTCCAGCCCTTGCATCAGATTGCGTACGCCTTCATCGACGGCAAAGCTGATGACGCGGAACTGTTCCAGCGTTTCACCGTCCCGATCAAGCAGATCGATACGCAGCGGCAATTTAGTGTCCACATCCAGCCACACGACATAGCTGTAACGCGTGCCATCACGTGACACGATGCGCACCACTTCGCACATCTGATCGGCCATGCGCGAACGGCCCACCGGAATGAAATCGTAGGCCTCACCCAAACGGGAGAAGTCGGCGAACATCAAACCAGGTAAAGCATCGATGATGTGATTGCCCGGCAGCGAGAAGGGATCTAATCCCGGCTCGAAATAGCTGATGTCGTTCCCGCGCTGAATCACTTCACGGCGCGGCCCGTCCATCTGCAACAGTTGGGCGAAGATACGATTGTCGATAACCGCGTGACGATAACGCAGAGATTCAATGCCGAGACGCGAGACATTGATGTAGGCAAATTCGTAGTTGAGGTTCTGGCTTGCCTGCTCCATCTGTTGCAACAACGCCCCGGACGCAGAGGTCTGCGCCGAGGCGATAGATGAGCAAAACAGGCTGCCTGCCAGCAGGCTAACGGCACACCAAAGCTGCTTCATTACTGCTGCTGAGTTCCTAACGACTGATTTCCGGGAACATTAGCCTGAGCCTGTTGCGGATCGTTTTTCTCAAACTGAACCTGATCGGCATGCAGACGACGTTGCAGTTCATAATCCTGCAGCATGGCATTCACGCGGCGACGCTGTTCCTGCACCTGCTGATTAGAGCTGTTGGTGTCGAAGGCTTCAGAAGGCACGCCTAAGCTGACCGGAGACGCTTTACCCATCATCGGCAAGGTGTTGAATGCCGGTGAATCGGACGCTTCAGTCGCGCTGCCGGTTGGAGAGCTGTTGTAGTGCTGAACACCGACAATCACCGCCAGTGAGACGCACGCAGCCACACCAACTTGCGTCAGCTGTGCCGCCCAACTGCCACCACGACGCCAGAACGGCATCTTCTCGTAGCGTGACGGTTCAGGCTGCGCTTCAGGGATCAGCGGAGTGACTTTGCGTGCCGGCTCGTTTTCGATGGCCGCCGCCACACGTGCGGAGATATCAAAATGCAGCACTTCTCCGATATCACCGCGTAAGGTGTCGCGAATGAGATGGTAGCCTTCCCAGCTGTGCTGAAGATCCGCATCCTTCGACAACGATGCCAACAGCTCGTTATCTAAAGTTTCACCATCCATTAAAGCGGAAAGTTTTTCTTTCTGCATGCCTTGGTACCCTTCCAGTAGCCGTTATCACTGACGTTGGATAAGCGGTTGAACTTTATTATCAATAGCCTCTCGTGCACGGAAGATACGCGAACGTACGGTACCGACCGGACAATCCATGATGACGGCAATCTCTTCGTAACTCAGACCATCCAATTCCCTGAGGGTAATGGCCATACGAAGATCTTCGGGAAGCGCCTCAATGGTACGAAAGACGATTTGTTTCAGTTCTTCAGACAACATTAAGTTCTCAGGGTTCGAAATTTCTTTCAGTGCACCCGCACTTTCGAAATTTTCCGCATCGATAGCATCCACATCACTGGATGGAGGACGTCGCCCCTGAGCAACCAGATAATTTTTCGCTGTGTTTACCGCAATGCGGTACAGCCATGTATAAAAGGCGCTGTCGCCACGGAACGATTCCAGTGCGCGATACGCTTTAATAAAAGATTCCTGAACCACATCAGGCACATCGCCTGACGGAACATAGCGTGAAACCAGGCTCGCCACTTTATGCTGGTATCGAATCACCAGTAAATTAAAGGACTTTTGATCTCCCTTCTGAACCCGCTCAACGAGAACCTGATCCGTTAACTGCTCGCTCATCCGAGGTAATATCTCCCCAAAACTTTTTTATGCGTAAGTGAACTGCCAGCACATCTCATTATTCTGAGCAAGCATGCGCTTAGAGTGGCCCTTTGGCCCGAAGTTCACTACGACCAGAATTTTCCGTATCGGAACCACGACATCATTGTTGTTGATTGTCTTTCAGTGTAGCGACTTGCCACGCTGGTGGTGTCTTTTGCGGCACCGATAATCGCTGGCAGAGTACCTTATGACGCCGTCATTTTCACCTTTATTCCCTGAATTTTCAGAGTGTTTGATATAAAAAACACATTGTGCCTAATTTCAGAGTTAACTCACTGAATTCACGCTACTATCTCTACCCGCTGAATAATTTTTCCGCGCAGTTGGTTCAAAATACTTCACAGCACCCCCATCACGGCTTATGCTCAAGCCACCTTTTGTTTAGTAAATTAAACATCATGACTTCTCTCCCGGAATATCAGTGTGATGTCCTCATCGTCGGCAGCGGTGCGGCAGGTTTATCGTTAGCGCTGCGCTTAGCGCCGCATTATCAGGTTACCGTGCTGAGTAAAGCGCAGGTGAATGAGGGCTCAACGCTGTATGCGCAGGGCGGGATTGCGGCGGTGTTTGATGAAACGGACAGCATCGAATCACACGTTGAAGACACGCTGGTTGCGGGCGCCGGCTTGTGCGACCGCGATACGGTGAGCTTTATCGCCAGCAACGCGCGTCACTGCGTGCAGTGGCTGATTGATAACGGCGTTGCCTTCGATAAAGAGCCGCAGGCTGAGGGTGAAGCGCGTTACCACCTCACGCGCGAAGGTGGGCACAGCCATCGCCGCATTCTGCATAGCGCCGATGCCACTGGCCGCGCGGTGGAAACCACGCTGGTAAGCCAGGCGCTGAGCCATCCTAACATCCGCATTATTGAACGCACCAATGCGGTGGATTTGATCCTTTCCGATAAGCTTGGCCTGCCCGGCAAGCGCCGCGTAGTTGGCGCGTGGATCTGGAACCGTAAACGTGAACAGGTGGAAACCTGCCGCGCGCGCGCCGTGGTGTTAGCCACCGGCGGCGCAGCAAAAGTCTATCAGTACACCACCAATCCGGACGTGGCCTCTGGCGATGGCATTGCCATGGCATGGCGCGCCGGTTGCCGCGTAGCGAACCTCGAATTTAATCAATTCCATCCCACCTGTTTATTCCACCCACAAGCGCAAAACTTCCTGCTGACTGAAGCGCTGCGCGGTGAAGGTGCCTGGCTGTTGCGTCCTGACGGCACTCGCTTTATGCCTGACTTTGATGAGCGTGCCGAGCTGGCGCCGCGCGATATTGTGGCGCGCGCCATTGACCATGAGATGAAACGGCTGGGCGTCGATTGCATGTATCTCGACATTAGCCACCAGCCGGAAAGCTTTGTGCGCGCGCACTTCCCGATGATTTACGAAAAATTGCTGACCTTTGGCCTCGATCTCACTAAACAGCCGATTCCGATTGTGCCAGCCGCGCATTACACTTGCGGCGGCGTGATGGTCGATCAGCAAGGCCGTACAGATGTTGACGGACTGTATGCGATTGGCGAAGTGAGTTACACCGGCTTACATGGCGCAAACCGCATGGCGTCCAACTCCCTGCTCGAGTGCCTGGTTTACGGTTGGTCTGCGGCTGAAGATATGATCGCCCGCTTGCCGGACATCGCGGCGGTAGAACATCTGCCCGCGTGGGATGAAAGCCGCGTTGATGATGCCGATGAGCGCGTAGTAATCCAGCATAACTGGCATGAACTGCGATTATTCATGTGGGATTACATGGGAATTGTGCGTACTACCAAGCGTCTGGAGCGCGCACTGCGGCGCATTAATTTGCTGCAACAGGAGATTGACGAGTACTACGCGCACTTCCGCCTCTCTAACAATCTGCTCGAGCTGCGCAATCTGGTGCAGGTCGCCGAACTGATGGTGCGCTGTGCGCTGGAGCGCAAGGAGAGCCGAGGGTTACACTTTACCCTCGACAATCCCGATCTGCTGGATGAAGCGTTACCGACCATCCTGCAGCCCGAAGCTAGCGGAACAGGTAAAAGTCTTTCACCAGGCTGAGCCAGTCGGCTGAATAGCTTTTATCTTCATCACGAATGGCGAGACGTTCCAGCAAGGTTTCGCCGGCGGAGGGAGAAAAACCTAACACCACGCGATTCGGCGGGCGCTGCGCATAGGCGGCGACATCGTAGCGATAACGCAAATGCCAGCCATCCGCCAGCGCCAGTGAAATCAATGCTTCGCCAGCTTCAGCCGGCAGCACCACGCAAAATAGCCCTTCTTCTTCAATCAACTGGGCGGCACAACGCAGCAGCGTCAGATGGTCGAGCGTGGCGGTGCTGCGCGCGGTATCGCGCGCGACACTGCCGCTTGCCATACCGGGCGCGAAAAAAGGTGGATTACTGACGATGAGCGAGAAGCGTTTTTCACACTGTTCGCTCCAGCTGACAATATCCTGATGGTGGACGTGGATGCGATCCGCCCACGGCGAAGCCTGCATATTTTCCTGCGCCTGCTGCGCTGCGCTGGCTTCCAGTTCGACGGCATCAATCTCTACCGAATCTGCTGTACGTTGCGCCAGCATCAGCGCAATCAAGCCACTGCCGCAGCCAATATCGAGGATGCGACGCGCGCCGGCTACTGGCGCCCAGGCCCCGATTAACACGCCATCGGTGCCGACTTTCATCGCACAGCGATCGTGCGCCACGAAAAATTGCTTAAAGGTAAAACCGTCTTTTCTTAACGTCGGCCGCGCGTGCGGCTGGTCCTGAGACATACTTCACTACCATTGAATTTTTTACTGCCGGAAGTGTAACGTGGTGGCGATGGGAATTCATCTGCGCCGGTAATACCTACACAAACAGATGAAGATTATATTCGTTCTGTCTATAATCAGCGCCCCAAACTGAGGTAGACCATGACCGTAACCACATTCTCCGAACTCGAACTCGACGAAAGCCTGCTACAAGCTTTGCAGGAAAAAGGCTTCACTCGCCCTACTGTTATTCAGGCCGAGACCATTCCTGCCGCGCTGGAAGGCCGTGACGTTCTGGGTTCGGCTCCAACCGGGACGGGGAAAACTGCAGCGTTTTTGCTGCCCGCTTTACAGCATTTGCTCGATTTCCCGCGTAAGAAATCAGGCCCACCACGCATTCTGATCATCACCCCAACGCGCGAACTGGCGATGCAGGTTGCCGATCACGCGCGCGAGTTGGCTAAACACACGCATCTGGATATCGCCACCATCACCGGGGGCGTGGCGTATATGAACCATGCCGAAGTATTCAGCGAAAACCAGGACATCGTCGTCGCGACCACCGGCCGTTTGCTGCAGTACATCAAAGAAGAGAACTTTGACTGCCGCGCCGTAGAAACGCTGATTCTCGATGAAGCTGACCGCATGCTCGATATGGGCTTTGCGCAGGACATCGAAACCATCGCCGCAGAAACCCGCTGGCGCAAACAGACGCTGCTGTTCTCGGCGACGCTGGAAGGTGAGCACATCAAAGACTTCGCCGAGCGTTTGCTCAACGAGCCTGTGTTTATTGAGGCCGACCCAAGCAAAAGCGAACGCAAAAAAATCCAGCAATGGTATTACCGCGCCGATAATTTAGAGCATAAGAATAAGCTGCTGATTCACCTGTTGAAACAGCCAGATGCCACGCGCGTCATTGTATTTGTGCGCAAACGTGAGCGCCTGCATGAGCTGGTTACCTGGCTTCATGAAGCGGGCATCCGCACCAGCTATCTCGAAGGCGAAATGGTGCAGGTCAACCGTAACGAAGCCATCAAGCGTATGAATGATGGCCGCGTAAAGGTGATGATTGCCACCGACGTTGCTGCGCGCGGTATCGACATCGACGATATCTCGCACGTGATTAACTACGATTTGCCGCGCACCGCAGATACCTATCTGCACCGTATCGGTCGTACCGCGCGTGCGGGCCGTAAAGGTACCGCGATCTCGCTGGTTGAAGCGCACGATCACGTGCTGCTGGGCAAAATCACCCGTTACATCAACGAGCCGTTAAAAGCGCGTGTGATTGATGAGCTGCGTCCAGAAAGCCGTGCGCCAAGTGCTAAAGTGACGGGAAAACCGTCGAAAAAAGCACTTGCGAAGCGTCAAGAGCGTAAAGAGAAAGAACAAGAGAAACCGCGCGTCAAACAACGTCATCGCGATACCAAAAATGTGGGTAAACGCCGCAAGCCAAGCGGTAGCGATGCACCAAAGTCTGGTGCGGAATAAAACAGCACTCGTTGTAATTAATCGCCTCTTTTGAGGCGATTTTTTTGTTTTAAGCGTAGCGAAAACGCGCTTTCGCTATCATCCGCCCTGAAGAACCGTTCTTTTAAACTCGCCAGATAAAAAAAGCCGCGCCAATCAACATTGGCGCGGCTTGTATTGCTGTGTGTCTTTTCGTCAGCGCTGCAATTACAGGCTTTCGGTGAATGTACGTGTAATCACGTCACGCTGCTGCTCTGGCGTCAGCGCGTTAAAGCGCACGGCATAGCCGGATACGCGAATGGTCAACTGCGGATATTTTTCCGGATGATTGACGGCATCTTCCAGCGTTTCGCGGCGCAGCACGTTAACGTTCAGGTGCTGACCACCTTCGATGCGCACCTGCGGTTTCTGCTCAAGTGGAATTTCGCGGTAAGCGATTTCGCCGAGATCGCTGATAGCAACAACCTGATCTTCTGCGAAATCCCCTTTGGCGCACAGGCAGCGCGCTTCGGCTTTATCATCGTCCAGCAGCCAGAATGAGTTCAACAGCTGTGGATTATTTGCCTGAGTAATTTGAATACCGGTAATCATAGTAGGTCTCCAGGGCTTTACGCTGTCGCAACTGGGCAGCGAGGTTCATAAGGTTTTGGAATGCTGTGGTATATCACTGCAGGAAATGCGCCGTTTTGACCTGTATCAATTTCGTCCAGTCACGATTACACGCTGAAAACCTAACAAATTGATTCATAACAACTTCGCCAATTAAAATTTTACGTAAATATTCAAATTATTTTTATCCTTCTGCTGTTGAGTCCGACACGTTAAGCTAGGCGCACTATTTTGCAGGGAGTCAACGATGGCTGAGAAGCTGACCTGGCACGACGTGCTGGCTGAAGAGAAAGAGAAACCTTACTTCGTGGAAACGCTGAAAGCGGTGGCCAATGAACGCGCTGCCGGCGTAACGGTGTATCCGCCGCAGAAGGATGTGTTTAATGCCTTTCGGCTGACCGAACTGGGCGATATCAAAGTGGTGATTTTGGGGCAGGATCCCTATCACGGCCCGAATCAGGCGCATGGTCTGGCTTTTTCCGTTCTGCCCGGCGTGGCGATCCCGCCATCATTACTGAATATGTACAAAGAGCTGGAGCAAGATATGCCTGGCTTTGTGCGTCCTACGCACGGTTTTCTCGAAAGCTGGGCAACACAAGGCGTGATGCTGTTAAACACCGTGTTAACGGTGGAAGCCAGTAAGGCGCATTCGCACGCGCGCTTTGGCTGGGAAACCTTTACCGATAACGTCATCAGCGCCATCAATCAGCATCGCGAAGGGGTAATTTTCTTGCTGTGGGGTTTGCATGCGCAGAAGAAAGGCAGCATCATTGATACGCAACGTCATCATGTATTGAAAGCGCCGCACCCTTCTCCGCTCTCCGCGCATCGTGGCTTTTTTGGCAGTAAACACTTCTCGCAGGCGAATGCGCTGCTCAGTCAATCGGGCCAGTCACCGATTGACTGGATGCCGGTGTTGCCTTAATAAACAAACGGCCGCATTAAGCGGCCGTTGTTATTACAGCGACAGATTAGCCTTTGGCTTTGGTCACTGCCACCATAGCCGGACGCAGCAGGCGACCATTGAGGGTGTAACCGCGCTGCATCACCATCAGCACGTGATTTGGCGCCATATCTTCTGATTCCATCATCGACATCGCCTGATGGATCTCTGGATTGAATGGCACATTGGTTTCGCCCACCACTTCCACGCCAAACTTACGCACCGCGCCCAGCAGCGACTTCAGCGTCAGCTCGATACCTTCGATCATCGAAGCCAGTTCAGCGTTCTCTTTGTCTGCCACTTCCAGCGCGCGCTCCAGGCTATCGATCACGGGCAGCAGCTCGTTGGCAAATTTCTCCAGCGCAAATTTATGCGCTTTTTCCACGTCCATTTCAGTACGGCGACGAATATTTTCGATCTCCGCCTGCGCACGCAGCTGTGCATCACGCACGCCGGTTTGCGACACGGCTAACTCGGCTTCCAGTTGCGCGATACGCTCATCACGCGGATCCACCTCAGCGGTTGTCTCTGCGTCCACGTGCTGCTGATCCTGTTGAATTTCGTCTGAGACTTGCTCGTTTGGGGTGTTCTGTTCTTTACTACTCATGAATTTCTCCGCGTTTTGCACATTCATCTCGCTGGTTGGCTTATTATGGGGATCAGTTTGACGGTTTCAAGTAAACCCATCACATTGCCTGGCCGTTTTGGCTTATAAGGAACTCGCGCTAAATGAACAAACACTTTAACTGCATCGGGATTGTCGGCCATCCGCGCCATCCTACTGCGTTAACCACCCATGAAATGCTCTGGCGCTGGCTAACGGCAAAGGGTTATGAGGTGATTGTCGAGCAGCAGATTGCGCGCGAACTGGATTTGAAAAATGCCCAAACCGGCAGCCTTGCGGATATTGGTCAACGCGCTGATTTAGCTGTCGTGGTTGGTGGCGATGGCAACATGCTTGGTGCTGCCCGTGTGCTGGCGCGCTATGACATCAAAGTGATTGGCATCAACCGTGGCAACCTCGGTTTTCTCACCGATCTCGATCCGGACAATGCGCAACAGCAGCTGGACGATGTGCTGCAGGGCGATTACTTCGTCGAAAGCCGCTTCTTGCTGGAGGCGCAGGTGTGCAAAGAAGCGTGCTCGCCGCGCATTGGTAGTGCCATTAATGAAGTGGTGCTGCATCCCGGTAAAGTTGCGCATATGATTGAATTCGAAGTCTATATTGATGAGGTGTTTGCCTTTTCACAGCGTTCCGATGGTTTGATTATCTCCACGCCGACCGGCTCCACCGCCTATTCGCTTTCGGCGGGCGGCCCTATTCTGACGCCGTCGCTGGATGCGATTACGCTGGTGCCCATGTTCCCGCACACGCTTTCTGCGCGTCCGCTGGTAATCAACAGCAGCAGCACCATCCGCCTGCGTTTTTCTTCCCTGCGCAGCGATCTTGAGATCAGTTGCGACAGCCAGATTGCCTTGCCAATTCAGGAAGGTGAAGATGTCCTGATCCGCCGTAGCGCCAATCATCTCAATCTTATCCATCCTAAAAATTACAACTATTTTAATACCTTAAGTTCAAAGCTGGGCTGGTCTAAAAAATTGTTCTGAAAATCAGCGCTGACTACTTTACTGTATAAAAAACCAGGATATACTGTACGTAAAACCATATCTGTTTTTACATACAGGTGATTCTATGCTGGCACAATTGACCATCAGTAACTTTGCTATCGTTCGTGAACTGGAGATCGACTTTCATCGTGGTATGACGGCGATCACGGGTGAAACCGGCGCAGGTAAATCTATCGCCATCGATGCGTTGGGCCTGTGTCTGGGCGGCCGCGCTGAGGCAGATATGGTGCGTCAGGGTGCCAGTCGTGCTGATATCTGCGCCCGTTTCCAGCTCAAAGCTTCGCCTTCCGCACAACGCTGGCTGGTGGAGAATCAGCTGGATGAAGGCAATGAGTGTCTGCTGCGGCGTGTGATTAGCGCGGATGGTCGTTCGCGTGGCTTTATCAACGGCACATCGGTGCCGCTGTCGCAGTTGCGTGAACTGGGCCAGTTGCTGATTCAGATTCACGGCCAGCATGCTCACCAGTTGCTGCTCAAATCCGATCACCAAAAACATCTGCTGGATGCGTATGCAGCCCACGATGATTTGCTGTCTGAAATGCGCCAGCACTATCAGCGCTGGCATCAGAGTTGCCGTGCGCTGGCACAACATCAGCAGCTTTCGCAAGAGCGTGAATCCCGTCGCGAGCTACTGCAGTATCAGTTGAAAGAACTCAATGAATTTGCCCCGCAGCTGGGCGAATTTGAACAGATTGATGAAGAGTACAAACGCCTGGCGAACAGCGGCCAGTTGCTGTCCACCAGCCAGCAAGCGCTGCAAATTCTCGCCGATGGGGATGACACCAACCTGCAGAGCCTTCTTTATAGCGCTCGTCACATGCTGGGCGAACTGGTGACGCTGGATAATAAAGTCAGCGGCGTGTTCAATCTGCTGGAGGAAGCCGCGATTCAACTCAGTGAAGCCAGCGATGAACTGCGTCACTACTGCGAACGTCTGGATCTCGATCCCAATCGCCTGCATGAGCTGGAGCAACGTCTGTCACGGCAGATTGCATTGGCACGTAAGCACCATGTCGTACCTGAAACCTTGCCGGTGCTTTATCAGCAGCTACTGGATGAAGCGGAATTGCTTTCGCAACAAGAGAGCGATCAGGAAACTTTGCAGTCTGAAGTTGTCGCCCACCACAAAGCCGCGTTAGTCAGCGCTGAAAATCTGCATCAACTGCGCGAGCATTCCGCTCAAGAATTGAGCCAGCTGATTACGCAAAGCATGCGCACGCTGGCAATGCCGCACGGCCAGTTTGCCATTGTGCTGGAGTTCAATGCCGATCAACTCACCGCAGATGGCGCAACGCGCATTGATTTCCGCGTTACGACGAACCCAGGCCAGCCGCTCCAGCCGCTGGGCAAAGTGGCTTCCGGCGGTGAGCTGTCGCGTATCGCTCTGGCGATTCAGGTGATTACCGCACAGAAAATGGAAACACCGGCAATGATCTTCGATGAAGTAGATGTTGGCATCAGCGGCCCAACCGCCGCTGTTGTCGGCCAAATGCTGCGTCAGCTGGGCGAGTCAACACAGGTTATGTGTGTCACGCACCTGCCGCAGGTTGCCGGCTGCGGTCATCAGCACTTTTACGTCAGCAAAGAGACCGATGGTGCGATGACAGAAACGCATATGCAGCCGCTGGATAAACGCGCGCGTCTGCAAGAGTTGGCGCGTTTGCTGGGCGGCAGCGAGGTGACGCGCAACACGCTGGCCAACGCTAAAGAACTTTTAGCCGCCTGATACCGCACTTTTTTCCCGGCTGGTGGTCATATGCTTGCTCTGTAGAGGTTTCAAATAGCGAAAAGGTTTATTATCATCGGCAGTTATGTCGTCTGAGTAATAAAGCCTGCCGCAGGCAGAGTTCAGAATTTGATGGCAAAAAAATAGCCTGCTGAAAGGCGTTTGGCCCCAGAAAAGGAATGTATAGATGCGCTGTAAAACGCTGACTGCCGCGGCAGTAGTAATGTTGATGATGACCGCTGGATGTTCCACCCTTGAGCGCGTTGTGTATCGTCCGGATATCAATCAGGGGAATTACCTGGTCGCCAACGATGTGTCGAAAATTCACAACGGCATGACGCAGCAGCAGGTTGCCTACACGCTCGGTACGCCGATGATGCGCGATCCGTTTGGCAGCAACGTTTGGTATTACGTGTTCCGCCAGGAACCAGGCCATGAAGGTGTGAAACAGCAAACGCTGACGCTGACCTTTGACAGCAACGGAACACTGACTAACATCGACAATAAGCCGAAGCTCTCAGGCAAAGAAGGCTAAGTGAACGGCAATAAAAAAGGCGCTTAAGCGCCTTTTTTCGTTTTTACATTCCGACTATTTCTTCTCAGCTGACCGCTCTGCGCGTTGACGCCGTAACTCTTTCGGGTCGGCAATCAGCGGACGATAGATCTCAATGCGATCACCATCCTGGACGGCATCACCCAATTTTACCGGGCGGCTATAAATCCCAACCTTATTCGAGTTCAGGTCAATATCTTTACGCAGTGACAGCAACCCCGAAGCCTTGATCGCTTGCTCAACGGTTGCGCCTTCTTCAAGCGTTACGGCACGCATATACTGCTTGTCTGGCAGTGCGTAAACCACTTCCACGCTGATATCAGGCACGATAAACCTCTTTTGCGCGCTGACTGAACGCCTGCACCATGCTATTTGCCAGCTCTTTAAAGATGCGGCCGAACGCCATTTCTACCAGCATATTGGTGAACTCAAAATCGAGGTTCAACTCAACCTTGCAGGCATCATCCCCTAATGAAGTGAAATGCCAGCCGCCGGTCAATTTACGAAACGGGCCATCAACCAACTGCATCAATATGCTTTGGTTGCTGATCAGCGTGTTGCGCGTGGTGAAAGTTTTACTGATGCCCGCTTTCGAGACATCAACGGCCGCGGTCATTTGATCTCCGCTGTTATCCAGCACGCGACTGCCGGTGCAGCCCGGCAGAAACTGAGGATAAGCATCCACGTCATTCACAAGACGGTACATCTGTTCAGCGCTATAAGGGACCAGCGCTGAACGACTAATCTGGGCCATAATGGTTCCTGTTCATCACAAAACCATTGAATAATACCATTTTCAGTCACCAAACAAAAATTCACGGCTTTGCTTGCTGTGCTAAAATGGAGTGTTTTTTACCGCCCTGCAGGACAGGGGATGCGCCCATAAACTGAGTGATGTAGACTACGCCGCACTATGACAAAGAAAAAAGTTAACAAACCCGGTTCAGCCACTATTGCCCTCAATAAACGCGCACGCCATGAATACTTCATTGAAGAAGAGTTCGAGGCGGGTATGTCGTTGCAAGGATGGGAAGTCAAATCACTCCGTGCCGGTAAGGCTAACATCAGCGATAGCTACATTCTGTTGCGCGATGGTGAAGCTTACCTGTTCGGCTCTACTTTCCAGCCGCTAGCGGTTGCTTCAACGCATGTGGTGTGTGATCCCACGAGAAGCCGCAAGCTGCTGCTGAAACAACGTGAACTCGATTCGCTGTACGGTCGCGTCAACCGCGAAGGTTTTACCGTGGTTGCGCTGTCGATGTACTGGAAAAATGCCTGGGCCAAACTGAAAATCGGTGTGGCGCGCGGTAAGAAAGAGCACGACAAGCGTGACGACGTGAAAGAACGCGAATGGAAGATGGACAAAGCGCGTATTATGAAGAATTCAAAGCGTTAAGCGCTGGATTTTGGCGTCACTTGTCTGTAGTATTGAAATTTCTTGGGGCTGATTCTGGACTCGACGGGATTGTGAAGCCTTAGGAGCATGCCGAGGGGCGGTTTGCCTCGTAAAAAGCCGCAAAAAAATAGTCGCAAACGACGAAAACTACGCTTTAGCAGCTTAATAACCTGCTTTGAAGCCCTCCCTCCCTAGCTTCCGCTCTTAAGACGGGGATCAAGAGAGGTCAAACCCAAAAGAGATCGTGTGGATGCCTTGCCTGGGGTTGAAGCACTAAATCTAATCAGGCTAGTTTGTCAGTGGCGTGTCTGTCCGCAGCTGGCCGGCGAATGTAAAGACTGACTAAGCATGTAGTGCCGACGGTGTAGTAATTTCGGACGCGGGTTCAACTCCCGCCAGCTCCACCAAAATCCTTCGAAGATGATTCCAGAGTCATCCGTAGAAGTCCTAGAAGCCCGCACGGCACAAGCCTTGCGGGCTTTTTTGTGTCTGTAACCTTCCGAGACGATCCGCCTGAATCCGGTGATAATTGGTATACGCTAGAATGTATGCCAATTATGTATACCAATTCATGCAGGAAATATAGACATGGCAAGGACTACGCGTCCATTAACCAACACAGAAGTGCTACGCGCCAAAGCAGATGATAAGGATATGACTCTGCATGATGGCGACGGGCTTTTTTTGGTAATTAAAACCAGTGGCAAAAAGCTTTGGCGCTTCCGCTATCAACGTCCAGTCACGAAACAACGGACAATGATCGGATTAGGGGCCTTCCCTGCTCTTTCACTTACGAATGCCCGCAGCTTGAGAGCAGACTATCTTGCCCTCTTAGCCAACGGGATCGATCCGCAAGTACAAGCAGAGGTTGCAGTGGAACAGCAACAAATTGCTTTAGATAGCATTTTCTCAACAGTGGCCGCTAATTGGTTCCAGCTCAAAAGTAAAAGCGTCACGCCTGACTACGCAAAAGACATTTGGCGTTCTTTGGAAAAAGATATGTTCCCTGCGGTCGGGTATATCCCAGTCCAACAAATAAAAGCCAGAATGTTAGTTGAGGCTCTTGAGCCGATTAAGGCGCGCGGAGCACTGGAGACGGTTCGTAGATTGGTGCAACGTATCAACGAAATAATGACATATGCTGTTAATACCGGTTTAATTGATGCCAATCCAGCATCTGGAGTTGGTATGGCTTTTGAAAAGCCAAAAAAAAAGCATTTACCCACGTTACGCCCAGAAGAACTACCTATGCTCTTACAATGCATTCATTCGTCAGGTCTTTCTATCTCTACTCGCTGCCTTATTAAATGGCAGTTATTAACCGTTGTACGCCCTTCTGAAGCTTCAGGTGCCCGCTGGTCAGAGATTGATTTCGACGAAAATTTGTGGGAAATTCCTATGGAGCGTATGAAAGCCAGAAGAGCACATGTAGTACCGCTATCTTCCCAGGCTATGAAAATATTGGAAATAATGAAAAATATTAGTTCTCATAGGGAGTTTATATTTCCAAGTAGAAATGACCCAAAAAAACCGATGAATAGTCAGACTGCAAATGCTGCTTTGAAGAGAATTGGATTTGGTGGGAAATTAGTAGCTCATGGTTTCCGAGCTATCGCCAGTACAGCAATGAACGAAAATGGTTTCAATTCAGATATTATTGAGGCGGCACTTGCGCATTGTGATAAGAACGAAGTACGCCGTGCATATAATCGCTCTACATACCTCAGCCATAGAAAGAAATTGATGGAGTGGTGGGGTAATTTTATAGATCAAAAAGGAAATTAGATGGATTACAAGCATAGAGTTAATGAAGTTAAAAAGTTCGTTTATCAATGCATTATCCAAGGTGCCTGTGCCGAAGAGCTGTTAAAATACCTGTATGTAGATGGGGAGATTATAGGGAAAGAATCTGCTTTATGGGATTTTAAATATGAGCTCAACTCTGACGATACATCTCTTTCCAAGGTAATTAAGCAAATTAGTAGCTTTTATAATAGCTACGGTGGGTACATAATATATGGAATTGAGGAAACTATCAAGGATCGTGAATTTAAGCCCGTAAGCTTTGATTCAAATAAAGTTAACCCCGCACAGCTACGCACATTATTAAATAACAACCTTGACATTGCAATTGATATAACCGTTAGCGCGGCAACAATTACATATGACAATCAGAGCTTTATAATTACCGCGATACACATCCCACAACGAACTAAAGAGATTGGCACCCCCGCAAAATTCATTAAAAATGCAAAAAAAAATAAAACTGATAACTCTGCAAAGCTAGAATTTTGCGAGGGTGATGTGTTTTTAAGAAAACTCGACGAATGTAAAAAAGCAACGTTATCTGAAGATTGGCAATTTCTTTTCTCAGATAGAAATTTAATCTTTACTAATGTTAATAAAATAAATATTAGCCTTGAGCATAATCTTCCCGATAAGAAAATGATATGTGCTGATTTTTTTGGACGTAAAAATTTCTTATCACTCTTATGGGAATGGTTATCAGATCCATTTGAATACACTAAAATACTTGCAGGAGATGGGGGTAAAGGAAAAACTTCTTTAGCTTATAAATTTTGTCAAGAGTTCATTGAATCACCACCTTTTGGTTTTGAGAGAATTGTATGGCTTAGCGCTAAAGAGAAACAATTTTCTGGCATTAGCAATGACTATTTTGATTTAAGACAAGCTGATTTTTACGACTTTAATAGTTTCCTGCTTACTCTTTCAGATTATTGTGCTTTAGATACTGAAGATTTAGAGAACACATCAACTCAAGGAATAAAAACAAAACTTAGAGCTGCTTTACCTGTATTTCCAAGTCTAATAATTGTTGATAACGTCGATTCATTACAAAACAACGATCAACTACTAATTGTTGATGCTTGCCGACAATTTGGTCAGAATAACATACGATTCTTGATAACCACACGCAATCGATTCTCCTACTCAGATGATTCTTGCATTCCAATTACAGGATTAGAGAGAAAAGATTATGATGATTTTATTAAGTCATCATCTGAGAAATATAAACTTAACATTCCAAAACCTAAACAAATTGAACTTATCTATAATGCTACTGATGGATCTCCGCTACTCACGCAATCCATCCTCAGACTTTGTAAATTGGGTGATAATTTTGAATCGGCAGTTTTAGAATGGAAAGGCCAAGCCGGAGAAGATGCCCGTAACGCTGCGCTGTTAAGAGAAATAATGAGTTTAGATTTTGATGCTAAGAAAGTTATATTATGTATTTTCTATTTCGATAGCTGCTCAAAATCCGAACTTGAACAAGCTTGTGGATTTGCAAAAATAAAGCTCAATGATGCCTTACAACAGCTACAGTCTCTTTTCTTAGTTAATGCACCAAAGTTCATTGATAATGAAGATCGCTTCTCCATTTCTAATACAACCAAGCTTTTGATAAATGGAATACAAAGCGAATTATCTACAGACTACTTAAAATTAAAAAGGGATATTACGAATTCACGGCGAGGTATAAACACATCAGCTAGAAAGGGTAATGTTAAACGTATTGGACTAGCAATTAGTCAAGCTTTAGCTTTGATGAAATCAAAACGTGAATCTGAAGCAATTAGTACAATTACAAATGAACTGCAAAGACAACCTAAAAACCCTGATTTGCTCCTCGCACATGCGCGATGTATTTTGGAATGCGACAAACCAAATTATGAAGAAGCGAGGAAGTTATTAAGAGAGTCTTATGACAATGGTCAGGACAAAGAAATACTATTCGACTTTTGGTATAATTGCGAAAGCTCAATGTCCTCAACTACTGGTGAAATAGAAGTTTCAAAGCTCGCTTTAAGTAAAAACAAATTCAAAGAATATAAATGGTGCTATTATTTAGCTAAAAGCCTAGCATTTCGTTCTTCTTTGAGGCGAGGCGCAGATAAGGTAAATGACCTTATTGAAGCCAGCACATATCTATCTCGCGCTATTAAGGACTCACACAATAGCAATAGAGATATTCACAAATCCGAGTCGAATGAAATACATAATCTTATATGGAATATACTTGAGAATGACTCTTCGATCGGCTGGGCTGCCTCTTTCGATTACATGATAAAGCTTATTTCGCATGGAGACATTAGAGCTTTTGTATTTAAAAACACTCACAAATGTATTTTAGAAGCAGAATCGGAAGCTAGAAATCAAAAATCAAAATTACACGTAATTAGAATGAAAGAGAGATTTAATAGATCAATCATGGAATTAAGAAAACCGATCCCTGCATTAAATGATTTACTTTTTGATACAACTGAAAAATTTTAGGCTCTACCACGCGCGTGGGTTAACCCACGCGTTCCCGTGAGCTTTTGAGGGCAGTTTAAAAATGCTCTTATCTTAAAATCAAATACTAACTATTTTTCACACACCTGACCTTCCTGCGCGCGCTCGTACCCCCGCCACGCCTGCCCGCTTTATGTAGCGGTTTTCATGCGGCTGCATGAGTCCCTTCAGGCCGCGCCACTGCTGGCCTGAATTGCATAAACTCAGCTGCATTTATTCATGCGTTTTCATGCAGCATAGGCATGCACTCATGCGAATCAGGCTTGCCAGAGAAAAGAGATGAAAAAAACCGGCACGATGGCCGGTAAAGTGTGGCTGATAAAACTCAGCCGGGGGCGTTCTGGCGGTTCGATAGTCTGCTGGCTGATCCATAACGGTTCAGCGTCTGCCGTGGTGGCGGTGATTCTTTCTCAGGGACGTCTTCAGTTACCTTCTGCGGTTTCATGATAATGGTGTCCAGGCTCTCCAGCGTTGTGAACGTGCAGGAACAGTCGATATTACGACACTTATACCACGTCTTTTTTAACGTACCTGTCTGATATTCGCTGGTACGCGTGTGTGCGGTCATGCTGCATTCAGGGCATTTCATTGCCATCACGTTTTATCCTTCTGTTTAGCGCCAGTCCCCGTCCAGGCCGGAGTTAACGGTTTATAAAATCCGTTATCGTTAGCTTTCTTTGTAGGGGGAGAGCCAATGGCGGCTCCGGTGAATGCATTGTGCCGTTGCTGGCACAGTCGAGCTATCGGATGGCGTTGTGTGATGGCCCCGACACAATGACCTTCATCTGGCTGGCGGCAAGGTGACATACTGGCTCCTTGTTCAACTTTTATGTTTATATATATCCTTCACCATTCTTCACCTCAATAAAAAAGAGAGTAAATACAGTATATTAAAGGGTGAACAATTAAGGGTTATCCCTTCACCCAGTGTTCACCATGCTTCACCTAGCTTTTTATGCAGATAAACCTTTTCGAGTGTTTATTTCGATTGATTCAACAAGAATTAATCATTAAAAGCGACTTGCATAATTCATCTCGGCACTATTGGTCTATATTGACCACTATTTACCTGTGTGAAAAAGAGGCGGTTATTTTTCACCCATTTGTGCCAGCTACAACACCATTTCGCCTTGTTGCTTTGGCAGTAAATATGCTGAGAATAAAGAGCTACCCGACTCCGGACGTATCCGTCCGTATCACCACGGACTCAATAAGAGGTAGCTCATGCACACCGTATTATCCGCAAACTCCTCCGCTCCTGCGGCCCCGGCTTTACCGTCAAACCCGGCGCTGAACGACCGCTTCCTGCGACTGCCGGAAGTCATGCATGTCTGCGGCCTGTCCCGCTCCACCATTTACGACCTTATCAGCCGTAACGCCTTCCCGGCGCAGGTGTCGCTTGGCGGCAAGAACGTGGCATGGCTCGCCAGCGAAATCAGCGTCTGGATGAGTGATCGCATTGCAGCACGCGGTCAGGAGCGCACCGCATGAGGTTTTTAAACCTTGCAGGTAAATCACGCCAACCCTTTGTCGCGCTTACAATGCCGCCTGTGCATGCGACTGGCGCCGGGAAGGGTAAACCGCTACAGACGCAGCATTCCGGAACAACGCAGCCAGCCTTAAGCCTGCTAAGCACAGGCGTCCCGGCCTCCGGTATCCGGACTGTTTCCCGTGGCGAGATTCATCCCGCCAGCTTCTGAGGTTGCCTGATGTCACTTTTAACTCCTGCCTCCGGCTTGCGCGCCGGGGCCATTCCCTGGTACAGTAATTCCGCTGTCGCAAAATCGGCAGCCGGGATTGGCGTCCTGAATATAACGTTGGCGACACCAGACGCGCCTTGCGTCTTTTTTTGTGTCTGTGCCTTGATGCACCCATTTTCCGGGCGACGGTTCTGTATCCGTTGTACCTTCCGCGTAATGGTGGCTCAGGCGGGGGCTTCTCACGAAGCGCCGGTTTCCAATGTTGCCGGTTACGCCAACCCCGTCTGGGCTACCACCAGTGAAATTGGCGTTTCCGGTGGTAGCTGTACGCTACTAACATTGGAGACTGCCATCATGGCTACGGTCCTTAATTCCCCATACCCTCAGTTTGTTTTCGTCTTTGCCGCCGTCCGCCGCTGCGAGCGCCAGCAGCATATTCATATGCTCCGCACCGTTGCCGCCGATGAGCGTGCCGCACGCCTTTCGCTGGCCCGCGACTACGTGCTGTCCTTTGCCGCACGCCTGCCGGTCCGGGAGGTGCGCGCATGACTCACGCCACGATTTCTCACGCCGACCTGGTACGCCTTGAACATCTCCGCAACGCCGGGCGCTTCGTCAGCGATATGACCGCCTTTCAGGAGTGCCACGAACTGCCGCAGCCCGCTCAGCGCGCGCAGCTGGCTTCGCTGGTCTTTCTCATCACCGAGCAGCTGGATGACGTGGTGACGCGCTGCCAGAACAACTGGATGAACGCGGAGGCTGAATCATGAAAAACCGCACCCTTTCGCCTGAACTGCGCGCCGCGCTTTCACGCCGCGCCGTCGCCTGCGCGTGGCTGACAATCTGCCATGAACAGAAGCGCTACCCCGGCCTGACGCTGACGCGCCTTGAGCACGTCATCGAAACCGAGCTGGAGGGCTTTTACCTGCGCCAGCACGGGCGCCAGCGCGGGCAGGAAATTGCCTGCGCGCTGCTGGATGACCTGCTGTCCTCCGGGCCGCTGAAGTCGGCCCCGCGCCTGAGCTTTCTCGGCCAGGTGATGATGGATGAACTCTGCGGGCGCATGACAGACGCGCCGGTGCTGCACTGAGGGAGAACAGAACGATGAAAATGACCGTATCAGAGGCGGCCACCGCAGCCCGGGGCCACTGGCCCCGCATACTCCCCGCGCTGGGCGTGAAGGTAATCAAAAACCGCCACATGCCGTGCCCGGTCTGTCAGGGAACGGACCGCTTTCGCTTCGAAGATATAGACGGGCGCGGCACGTGGATTTGTAATCAGTGCGGAGCCGGTGACGGCATGGACCTGGTGAAAAAGGCGCTCAGCATTACGTTCTTAGAGGCCGCCGCGCGCGTAAACGACCTGACCGGCAACCTGCCGCCGGTGGCTGCCGGCATCAGTGCGGCAGCCGGTCCCGAAACGGACGAGGCATCACGCGCCGCAGCGTCTACACTGGCGCATCAGCTGGTCAGCACGGCAAAGGAAACGGCGGGCAACGCTTATCTGTCCCGTAAAGGCCTGCCAGAGCAGGCGTGCCTTACGCTTTCGAAGGCGCATAAGGTGGCGTTAACGACCTACCGTACCGGCGATTTAGTTGTGCCCCTGCACGACATGAGCGGCCAGCTGGTTAACGTACAGCTTATCAATGCCAGCGGAGAGAAGCGCACGCTCAAGGGCGGCCAGGTGAAAGGCGCCTGCCACGTTCTCAGCAGCGCTAAGCCTGCAAAGCGCATCTGGCTTGCAGAGGGCTACGCGACCGGCCTGACGGTGCACAACCTGACCGGTGATGAGGTGTGGGTTGCGCTCTCATCGGGCAACCTCCTTTCTCTGGCTGGCCTTGCCCGGGAAAAGCACGCCACGCTGCAGCTGATGATAGCCGCCGACCGCGACCTTAACGGCAACGGTCAGGATAAGGCGAAGAAGGCCGCCGATGCCAGTAACGCCGTCGTCGCGCTGCCGCCCGTGTTCGGCGACTGGAACGACGCCTTTGTGCAGCTCGGCGACGTCCCGACGAAGCAGGCGCTTGCTGAGGCCGCCGCACCCGCCACCGCCAGCCCGTTTGACGTGATGAGCGAAGCGGAGTTTTCGGCGATGAGCGCCAGCGAAAAAGCGGAGCGCGTTGCTGAGCACTATCGTAATGCGCTTGCGGTGGATGCCAGCGGCGAAATCCTGTCACGCTACAGGGCGGGCGCGTGGAAGGTCATTTCCGGGAAGCAGTTTGAGCGCGACGTGGCGAAATTATTCCAGCGGCTGCGCGCGCCGTTCTCGGCGGGCAAGATTTCAGGCGTGGTGGATACGCTGAAGCTGATGCTGCCGCAGCAGTCCGACCCGGCGCGCCGCCTGATAGGTTTCCGCAACGGCGTACTGGACACCCGTACCGGCAGCTTCAGCCCGCACAGCAAACGCTTCTGGCTGCGCACGGTCAGCGAAGTGGACTTTACCCCGCCGGTTAAAGGCGAGACGCTGGCGGCCCACGCGCCGCACTTCTGGCAGTGGCTGGACCGCGCCGCCGGACGCGACGCGGCAAAGCGCGATATTATTCTCGCCGCGCTGTTTATGGTGCTGGCGAACCGCTACGACTGGCAGCTGTTTCTGGAGGTGACGGGCCCCGGCGGCAGCGGTAAAAGTATCATGGCCGAAATCGCCACCATGCTGGCCGGAACGGACAACACCACGTCCGCGACCATCGAGACGCTGGAGTCATCGCGCGAGCGTGCGGCGGTGATTGGCTTCTCGCTGATAATTCTGCCCGACCAGGAGAAGTGGAGCGGCGACGGCGCGGGCATCAAGGCGATCACCGGCGGCGACGCGGTATCCGTGGACCCGAAATACCGCGATGCTTACTCAACGCACATTCCGGCGGTGATTCTGGCGGTAAACAACAATCCGATGCGCTTCACCGACCGCAGCGGCGGCGTATCGCGCCGCCGGGTTATTCTGCACTTCCCGGAAATTATCCCGGCAAACGAGCGCGATCCGCAGCTGAAGGAAAAAATCAGCGGCGAGCTGGCCGTTATCGTGCGCCAGCTGATGCAGCAGTTCAGCCAGCCGCAGGACGCAAGGGCGTTGCTTCAGTCGCAGCAGAACTCCGATGAGGCGATGCGCATTAAGCGCGACGCGGATCCGATGGTGGACTTCTGCGGCTATCTGTTCACCACGCCGGAACCTACTTCGCTTTACATGGGGAACGCCAGCATCAGGCCCTTACAGCCGAGACGTTATCTCTATCACGCCTATCTGGCTTACATGGAGGCGAACGGCTACAGGAATCCACTCAGCATGAAGATGTTCAGTCTGTCGCTGGAGAGCATTATGCGTGAGTACGGGCATCATTATCTGAAGCGGCGCACGAAGCTGGGGATGCAGACCAATCTCGATCTGACTGAGGAAAGCAGCAGCGACTGGTTACCAAAGTGTGACGTCGCCTAATTAGCTGAATAAACGGAACCGGCGAAAGCCGGTTTTTTTAAAGCAAGGTTGCTACGTACTACGCTAAACTTTCCGTAGTCATGAATTCATAACCACACCAAGTCTTTCACAATAGAGATAATGCCCTGTATTCCAGGGCATCACAAAATACTATTTATAAACGGTCGCAGTGCCACGAATTTTGTCGCCTTCATTACCAGAAGTAATGACGAAATACTTGCCACCTAACTCATCTGCTTTCTGTGAAATATCTTTCATAGCATCTGATGGCGCAGTGTATTCTTTTGTCGTGCTGACTTCGCCTACCTTCTCATACTGCTTTGCTTCCTCTTTTGTGATTTCCTTAGCAGCAAAAGCTGATGAACACACCACAGTTGTTAAGGCCAGAGCTATCAAACTTACCGAAATCTTTTTCATTATTTCACCCTTGTGATTTGAAATATCAGACTTCTTTAACCGCCCTAAAATGATTAGCCTGGATTCCGTTAAAAGCAAATAATTAAAATATTAATACCCAACTGGCGCTTCTAATGCTGAATGTGAGTTTTATAGCCTGACTTGAGAGCCCACCATACATGGATGGTGGTTAAGGTTTGGAAAACCTCTTCATTTTAAATTTTCTAAAACCCACCCTTCGCCAATAGGAATAATCTTATTGGCGAAATTCCGAAAAAAAACCCATTGAACACCAGATCGACAGCCCCTTGATTCCAATGATTTTAATTTTATAGCAATGTATTTATAAAGTGATCCCCTCCTATTTTAAAGCCTTTGTGATTCAATGAAATAAGATGCATTTACCACTAACCTCATTCATCAGTGTGTAAATTTGATTTTCATCAAAAAATTTGCGAGTCGACTTACTAATTCCTTACATTCATGTTGCTGAAATTCAAACTTTGGCTAAGTTAAATATCAAAATGTAAATAAAACCGTCTTATCCTCGGGTTATGTTTAATTCTCATAATGCCCGACCTCTTCCCCCGCTTCGGGTGATTCTTATTTTGCTACCAGAGATAATTCAATTTTCTTTCTATACCACGAGCAGTCTTGAGTTAAGTGGCATGAGGATTGTTGAAATACTAATGGATTAATGTGACCGGATGTTCTTAACCCTGTTTAAGAGAGAGTTCCATGCGCAAAATAATAGCCCTGGCCTTTTTATTTAATCTTTCTTCTGCATGCGCGAGTGGACTTTATCTATATGAAATTGGTACTGATGATATAGGCCTTGCCGGTGCAGGTCAGGCGGCGCGTGCGCAGGATGCCTCAACGCTTTTTACCAATCCTGCTGGCATGACCCTGTTGCCAGATAAAATGCTCACTTTGGGTGCGCAGGCATTATATGGCGACGCGCCTTACCGACTGGACGACGATGCACAACTGAGCGGTAACAGCCCTGGGAATGTCATTGGCTGGTTTCCCGGTGGCAGCGCTTTCTACACGCAACGTATCAGCCCAACCTTCAGCGCCGGAGTTGGATTTTATGGCAACTACGGACTTGGCCTGCATTTCGGTGACTGGGCTGGTGACAACCTGATTAAAGACAGCACGCTGCTGGCCGTAACGCTGATGCCCGCGCTGGCCTGGCAAATCAATGATGCCTTCTCTCTCGGTGCGGGAGTTGGCATCAACTATGGCCTGCTGAAAATCAAGCGCGCCCGAGGCGATGAGCTATCCGATCATGACTGGGCGCTCAACGGCAAAATAGGTGCGTTATGGCAGTTAACCCCACAAACGCGTGCCGGATTAACCTATAGCAGCCGGACCAATTATCACTTCAACGTTAACAACACGGTCCGTCTTGACCAGCTGAATAACTCTCCTTCCTGGACGTTGCCTATCGCAGCCACCGTCAATACGCCCCAACAAATCATGCTCAGCGTTTTCCATCAGTTGAACGATCGCTGGGCTGTTATGGGGGATGCGGGATGGCAAGACTGGAGTGATTACAGCAACAGCGAAATTACCGTGGCAGGCAATCAGGTGGGCGACAACGGGCGTCTGCGTGATACCTGGCACCTCGCACTCGGCACCCAGTTCAAACTCTCTGCTGACTGGACGTTAAACACCGGCGTTGCCTTTGACAGCAGCTTCTACCGCAACCAGCAGGATACCTCTCTGACGATGCCGTCTGGCGATACCTGGCGCTGGGGCGTTGGTGCGCGTTACCAACTCGATCCTGACAGCAGCATCGGCGCCGCCTTCGAATACGCGCACATTGACTCGTCACAGGTCGCATCGCCGCTGGTCAAAGGACGCTATGACAATCCTGCTCTCTATTTCTTTGGCATCAACTACAGCCGGACTTTCTGACCCGGCCAACTAAGGAGGCGCATCACATAACTTACTGTCGAACGATTTGACCGGGCGGGCGATACCTATGCCTTTCCTACGAGAGTCCACTTATCTGGAGCACAGAAATGTCAAAAGTGCCATTTTGCAAATCGCTGCTCGCCTCGATGTTGTCTGTCGCCTGCTGTGCGACCAGCGCTTATGCAGCCCCGGCCAGCAATACCACGACGGCGCCGGAGCAGAACAATCAAAAGCCCAACATTGTAGTGATATTCGGAGATGACATCGGTTACTGGAATCTCAGTACCTACAATCAGGGAACGATGGGCTATAAAACACCGAATATCGACAGCATTGCCGCTGAAGGGGCGAAGTTCACCTCGTATTACGCTGAACAGAGTTCCACCGCTGGACGATCTTCATTTATCACCGGTCAGATGCCGTTCCGCACCGGTATGAGTAAAGTCGGTATGCCAGGCGCGCCGCAGGGACTGCAGAAAGAAGATCCTACCATCGCCAGCGTGCTAAAACAGCTGGGCTATGCCACTGGTCAGTTCGGCAAAAACCATCTCGGCGACCGTAATGAGTTTCTGCCAACCGCACACGGTTTCGATGAGTTTATGGGCAATCTCTATCACCTGAATGCGGAAGAAGAGCCGGAGAATGCCGATTATCCAAAAGATCCTGAGTTCAAGAAACAGTTCGGTCCGCGCGGCGTAATTAAATCTACGGCAGATGGAAAAATTGAGGATACCGGCCCGCTCAATACCAAACGTATGGAAACGGTGGATGAAGAGACCCTTGCGGCTAACAACGACTTTATGGAGCGTCAGGTCAAAGCCAATAAGCCGTTCTTTACCTGGTTCAACACCACCCGCATGCATAACAAAACCCACATCAAGGCCGCTGATAAAGGTGTAACCGGGCTGGGCGATTATGCTGACGGCATGGTGGAGCACGATAAAATCGTGGGTGAAGTGCTGAAGAAAATTAAAGATCTTGGCATTGAAGACAACACTATCGTGCTTTACACCACCGATAACGGTCCGATGATCGCCACCTGGCCGGATGCGGGTATGACGCCGTTCCGCGGTGAGAAAAACACCGGCTGGGAGGGCGGATTCCGCGTACCGGCGATGGTCAAATGGCCGGGACACATTAAGCCGGGCACCATGATCAACGATATTTTCGGCAGCAATGACTGGTTCCCAACGTTTGTTGCTGCTGCCGGCGTACCGGACATCAAGGAACAACTGCTGAAAGGCTACAAAACCACCGCCATGACCTACAAGGTCCATCTCGACGGATATAACCAACTCGACTACTTGACCGGTAAAACCCAGGAAGACCCGCGCAAAGAGTTCTTCTACTGGAGTGATGATGGGGATCTGCTGGCGATGCGTTACGGCCGCTGGAAGGCGCATTTCATGATTCAGGAACATACCGGGCTCGATTTGTGGAAATACCCGTTTGTCAAAATGCGTATCCCGTTGATTTTCAATCTGGAAATCGACCCGCTTGAAAAAGGCGATAGCGGTATGGATTACAACCACTGGTTCTATGATCGCTTGTACCTGCTGGGCGGTGCGCAGAAATACGCCACTGAAATGCTGCAAAGCTTCAAAGAGTTCCCGCCGCGTCAGAAACCGGGATCATTTACCGTCTCTGATGTGTCGAAACTTATTGAGGAAGGCAGTCCGGCCACCAACTGATGCTCTGACCACAACACCGGGTGAACTACTTCACCCGGTACTCAGGAGACGTTCATGAAATACAGCACAACGTTGCCGGTTAAACCGCTGCCTACGGCGGAAAAGTTCAGCGGCAAAGGACCGGCTTACACCCGCCGTTTTCACGTCATGGCAAAGCCGACCGGGTCGCGTTGCAATATAGACTGCAACTACTGCTTTTACCTGCATAAAGAACAGCTTCTGGAACAGGACAGACACAGCGGTATGAGCGATGAGGTGCTGGAGACCTTCATCCGGCAATATATCGACAGCCAGGATGGCGAGCAGGTGGTTTTCTCCTGGCAAGGCGGCGAACCGACGCTGATGGGGCTGGAGTACTTTGAAAAAATCGTGGTACTGCAAAAGAAATATCAGAAACCGGGGCAACGCATTGAAAACGATCTGCAGACCAACGGTATTCTGATTAATGACCACTGGGCGCGCTTTCTTCGTCAGCACAATTTCCTGGTCGGCATTTCGATTGATGGCCCGGCTGAACTGCACGATCGCTACCGCGTGACGCGCAGCGGTAAACCCACGTTTGAAAAAGTGATGGCGGGCGTTGCTGCGTTGAAGCGCCATCATGTTCCCTTTAACGCTCTGGTTACCGTCAACCGCACCAACGCGCGCTTCCCGCTTGAGGTTTATCGTTTTCTGACGCGCGAACTGGGTGCCACCTATATCCAGTTCAATCCCTGCGTTGAGCCGGTTGATTTCAAGCAAACGGCACCGCAGTTCTGGCACGACGACACCATTCCGGTAACCGGTTCACGCCGCGCGCGCCCCGGCGACCTCGACTCCATCGTCACCGACTGGTCTGTCGATCCGGATGACTGGGGACGCTTCTTAATTGCGGTGTTCGAAGAGTGGGTGAACAACGATTTAGGCCGCGTGCAGGTCAACCTGTTTGAAACGGCGGTGGCGCAGACCATGGGGATGCCGGCGCAGATATGCATCACCTCAGAGTTCTGCGGCAAAGGCCTGGCAATTGAGAAAAACGGCGACATCTTCTCCTGCGATCACTACGTCTATCCCGAATACAAGTTAGGCAATGTGCAGAGCACCAAACTGGCGCACATGGCCTTTTCCGAGCGGCAAAAAGCCTTTGGTTTAGGTAAGCGCGATACGCTGCCCGCTGCCTGCAAACGCTGCCCTTACCTGAAACTCTGTTATGGCGAATGCCCGAAAAACCGCATCGTCAGGAGTGAAGAAGGCGAGCTGGGCATGAATTATCTCTGCCCCGGCATTAAAGCATTCTTTGATTATGCGCAGCCGATGCTGGTAGGCATCGTCACGCTGCTGGAACGTCAGACGGTGGAACCTGCCTAATGAATAATCGTGAAAAGCTGCTGGCGCTGGAAGCCAGTATGAATCAGCAGGTGATTGGACAGCAGGAGCTGGTGCGGATGCTGATCGTCGCCTTGTTGTGTGACGGGCATGTGCTGCTGGAAGGCCTACCGGGTCTGGCGAAAACCCGTGCGGTGCGTGAACTGGCGCGTCACATCGAAGGCGAATTCCGTCGCATTCAGTTCACGCCTGACCTGCTGCCTTCCGATATTACCGGCAGCGAAATTTATCAGCAAAATGCCACGCGTGAAGAGGATCAGTTTCGTTTTCGTCCCGGCCCGGTATTCGGCAACATTATCCTCGCCGATGAAATCAACCGCGCCTCAGCGCGCGTGCAGTCGGCGCTGCTGGAGGCGATGGAAGAGCGTCATGTGACCGTTGCGGGCAAAACCTGGCCGCTGCCGGGGATATTCATGGTGCTGGCGACACAAAACCCGGTCGATCAGGAAGGCACCTGGCCGTTACCCGAAGCCCAGCTTGACCGTTTTCTGATGAAAGTGATTGTCGATTATCCGTCGAAAGAGAATGAGCAACTGGTCATGCAACTGGTGCGTGCTGAGCAGCAGGCAAAATACCAGGCAGCGCAGCATGAAGCTCCTACACCAGAAACTGACTTGCTGATCAGCCAACAGAACATCGCCGATTGCTGGCGTGAAATTGCCTCCGTATATGTGGCGCCTACGGTAGAACAGTACATCGTCAATCTGGTGGAGATGACGCGTCATCCCGATCAGGTCAGCGATGCCTTTGCCAGTTATATCAGCCTCGGCATCAGCCCGCGCGGCACGCTGGCCCTTGATCGCTGTGGTCGCGCCTGCGCGTGGCTGGATGGTCGTGATGCAGTATTGCCTGAAGATATTCAACGCATTGCCCCAGCCGTGCTGCGCCATCGCCTGCTTCTGAGCTATCAGGCCAACGCCGACAACTGCACAGCCGATCAGGCAATCGCCATGCTTCTTAATGCAGTGGTGGCATGATGCCGCAGCCGCTGACGCTGGAAATGGCCGATCTGATGGCGCTGGAAGGTGACGCTCAGCGACTCGATAATCCGCCGGGGCAAATCCCACCCGGCGCGTTAACCGGTGAACGCGTATCCCGCCAGCAGGGACGTGGGCTGAATTTCGATAGCTTACGCCGCTATCAGCCGGGCGATGACGTCAGGTTGATTGACTGGAAAGCCACCGCCCGCCTGCGTACACCATGGATTCGCCTTTACAATGAGGAACGGGAACGCCCGGTATTTCTCCTCGTGGATCAGCGACTGGAGATGTACTTCGGAACCCGCATGCAGATGAAATCGGTGGCCGCCGGAAACATTGCCGGATTGCTGGCATGGCGAAGCTGGCATGATGGTGATCGGCTGGGCTGCGCGATATTGGGCGATGATGAACTGGCGCTGCATCCCTGCCGCGCGCCGAAACGCAACCTGATGCCGATCCTCACTGACCTTCAGCGCATCAATGCACAGCTTCCCGCGCATTATGCGCAACACCCTCGCCAAACCGTCTCTCTGTCAGACGCGCTGCAACGTATCGTCCGTTTGCTGCCTTCCGGCAGCTGGCTGGGGATCATCAGTGATTTTCACGATCTTGATGCGCGCTGTGATGCGGTGTTAGCTCATCTGCGCCGCCGCTGCGAAATTACCGCCTACGTCACGCTTGATGATCTTCATCGCCGCCTGCCGCCGCGCGGCCAGCTGGCGGCTTATTACCAGGATGTCAGCACCACACTCAATCTCACCTCACAGCTCAGCGATCGGGTTCAGCAGAGCGTCACCGAGCGTCTGTCGCAGCAGCAGCGCCGGTTACAGCGCCTGGGCATTACGGTAAAAACCGTGGTTACCGGTGAGGCGGTTCTGCCGCAGCTACAACAGGAGGACGTGCATGCTGGCAAAAGGATTTAGCACGCCGGAACTGGCACATCCCGCTTTGCCCGCCGCCGCGTCATGGTTCCCGTTGCCTGCAGGCTGGATGGTGCTCGGCGTGATGTTGTTGCTGGCGATGTTGATTGCCCTGCTGGTAGGGCTCGCCCGCTTTCGTCGCAATCGCTGGCGCCGCGAAGCGAGAAAACAGCTTGAGCAACAGCAGGTAGACGGCTGGATTGCACTGATTAAGCGGGTGCTGCTGGTGCAACACCCGCGCGCCCAGGTCAGCCAGTGGCAAACGCCTGAACAACTTCTGGCGCAGACATCGCTGGACGAAGAATTGCGCACGCTGATGTGTCGTCGATATTGTCAGCCGGACAATCGGCTGGAAAGCAGTATCAATCAGCGTATTGCCCTGCAGTTACGCCAGTGGCTGGAGACGCTGCCTCATGTCTGAGTTTATTTCGCGCATTGATTTTGCCTGGCCGTGGGCGGGCGTGCTGCTGTTTTTACCGTTGCTGACTCACTATCTGTTTCCTGCAAAGCAGCCGGTGAGTGAACAGGTTCGGGTCCCTTTTTTACCTGAACTGGCTGAAGCCCTGCAACTCTCGGCACCCGCACCGCAAGCCAGCTGGCAACATCGGCTGCTGTTCTGGGCGGTATGGATATTAATGATTACTGCACTTGCCCGGCCGGAATATCTGATGCCGCCAAAAACGCTGATAAAACCCATGCGCAATATTGTGCTGATTCTCGATGTTTCCGGCTCAATGGAAAAAAACGACGGTGAGAACGGTCAGACGCGCTTGCAAGCGGTTCAGCAAACGGTGCGTACTTTTATCAGCCAGCGCAAAAATGATCGTATCGGTCTGGTTATTTTTGCCAGTCAGGCGTGGCCTTTCGCGCCGATCAGCGAAGATAAGCAGGCGCTGCAGTCGCGCATCAGCCAGCTCGCACCGGGCATGGTTGGTCAGCAAACGGCAATAGGCGATGCGCTGGGCGTGGCGGTGAAACTGCTGGACCACAGCCTTGAAGCCGATGCCTCGAAAATGGCGATTCTGCTGACAGATGGCAACGACACCGCCTCTCAACTGCAACCCACGCTCGCCGCACAGCTCGCCGCCTCGCATCACGTTATGGTGCACACCATCGCCTTTGGTGATGTCAACAGCAGCGGTGAGGATAAAGTCGATACGGCGCTGCTGGAAAACATTGCTCATATCACCGGCGGTAACGCGTGGCGCGCCGCCACCAACCGCGATGCGCTGGCGCAGGTCTGGCAGCAAATTGATGCGCAGACGCCGGAACAGGTGAAAACGCTGGGTTTATCCTGGCATCGCCCGCTGTTTATCTGGCCGTTAGCCTTCGCGTTACTTGTGTTACTGCTGTTTGCCATTAGCAGCACCATGATGAGGCGACGCGCATGAGCGATTTCCACTTCATTTATCCCTGGCGATTACTGGGTTTGCTGCTTTGTCCGCTGCTCTATTTTTTGGCCCAGCGCTCAGGCAGTGCCTGGCATCGTGTGATGGAAAAGCCGTTTGCGGATGCGTTGATCAAAGGCCAGCGTGTGCGGGCGCGACAAGTACTGCCGTGGCTGTTTGCCTTAGGGGTTTTGGCGTTAGCCGGTCCGAGCTGGCAACGCGACTTGCCTGCCGCCTTCACGCCAGAAAACAATGTGATGGTGATCATGCAGCAGGATCTCAGCATGCTGGCGCAGGATGTGCCGCCTGACCGTCATCAGCGTATGCAGCAGAAAATTGCCGCGCTGATGGCGCAGCTGCCCGGCAGCCACTTTGGTTTAGTGGTTTACAGCGCAAATGCCTGGCTCACCACACCACTAACCAATGATGCGGATTTTTATAACCTCTTCCTGACGGCACAGCAGCCCACGCTGGTACCGCAGGGCGAGGGATCAGGACTGCGGCAGGCGGTCGCCCTTGCGCTTAAAAATCTGCCTTCAACGCCTGACGCTCCACGTGCGCTGATACTGGTTGCTGATAGTGTCGCACAACAGGACGCAGACTGGCTGCGGCAGCAAAATCTGCCGCTGCAGATCTGGGTGGCGGGCACGGCCAACGGTGGTAGATTGCCGGAAGCGCAGGCATCTCAGGGCATTGATACGCGACTTAACGTCGCGCGCTTCGAGCAAATTCGCGATGGCGGCATTCCGGTGACGCTGGTATCTGCCGAAGATGATGATCTGCGCGCGGTCAACGGTAACATTCAGCAGAGCGTGACGGCGCAGCAGAACAGCCGACAGGATTTGCAGTGGAAGAACAGCGGCTATCTGCTGGTCATTCCTGTATTGCTGCTGTTACTGCTGTGGCGGCAACAGCTGCTCTGTCTGGCTGTCGTGATGCTGCCGTTATTTATCTGGTCTCCTGGCAGTTCAGCCGCACTGCTGGACGCCTGGGTCCGCCCCGATGTGCAGGGACAATTCGCCTTCAATCACGGTAACTATGATGCCGCCGCCCAGCGTTTTCAGGATCCGTTGCGACGCGGCATCGCCTTCTATTACGCCCAGGATTACGTCCAGGCGCTGGGGGCTTTTCGTGAGGTTCCCGCCACGGCTGAAAGTCTGTTGTGGATTGGCAACTGTTACGCTCAGCAAAAATCCTGGCAGCAGGCGCTGAACAGCTACGACCAGGCACTGAGTTTACGGCCTGAATGGGCAATGGCTCAGGAGAATCGGGCGAAGATTTCCCGTATCATCATGCAGTTGCGGCAGAAAGAACGCGACCGGCAGGCCGATCAGCATGAGCAAAAAGATGAAGACCCTGACGCCATCAAGCACGATCTCAAACCCGATCAGGGGGTGAACCAGCTGGATATGAAGCCCATCGCCGCCGCCGCGCCCTCGGCTGAACAGTGGTATAGCAATCTGACCCTTTCGCCCGGCGGTTTACTGGAGAATCTCTACCGCTCAGCGCCGGCGGAGGCACCATGAAGCGACTTCTGCTTTGTCTGCTGTTGCTACTTAGCCTGCCGGTGCGCGCCGAAATGACCATGATGCGTGAGTTGATTGCCCCGGAACAACTGGTGCCAGGACAGCCGATCACGATTGCTGTGACCTTCTGGACGGACAGCTGGTTTAATCCGCCGCCGCAATGGCCGGAAATGGTGATTGAGAACGGTAACCTGCTAAACACGCCACTGCCCAACCAACTGGTTACGCGCAATAGCGACGGTATCAGCTGGAGCGGCATCCGCATGGAACGTCAGGTGATGGCGTGGGATCAGGGCACACTTCGCTTTCCTGCCGCAGATGTGGTGATGCGTTCAGCGAATCAGCCGCCAAAAACGGTGTCGCTGCCGGTCCTGCAGAAGTCGGTCAACTGGCCTGCCGATGTGCGTCAGCCGGACCGTTTTTTACCCGCCAGCACTCTTGAACTCTCGCAGCAATGGCAACTTTACCGCGCAACAGAAGATAAGCAGTTACATGTTGGTGACGTGATTGAGCGCGTGGTGACATTGCGTGCCACCGATGTGATTGCGGTGCAAATCCCGCAGCTGCTGTATGCCATTCCCGGTTCCGGTGCGCAACGTTTGCCGCCGATCAATAGCAACCTGACGCAAGGGCGGGATGAGATTGTCGGCGCTCAGCGTGAAGAACGGCTGCGTTATCTGCCTTCTCAGTCCGGCGAACTGGTGATCCCGCCTTTGCGTTTACGTTGGTGGGATACGCGCCAGCATCAGTGGCAACTGGCCGAATTACCCGGTGCGCATTACACCATTGCGGCAGCGCGTCCAGCTGGCAGTGAACAGACGCTGAAAGCTCGCGCCCCGACGCACTGGAAGCCGTTGTTGGCGGGATCGGCGATGGTACTGGCGCTGCTTCTTCTGGGCTTCTTTTTCCGGCGCACCCTTAGCCATAGCCTGCAACGGCTGGTCCATCGCACGCGCGAATACTGGCGGACCGTCCCGCTGCCTGACCTCATTCCGACCAAAAGGAAAAGATGATGAAATTAAAACCCCTGCTGGCATTGCTGATTACTGCTCATCTTGGTTCGGCTTTTGCGGCAGACGATCCGCTCAGTAGCTGGAATGAGGGTCACGCCAAACAGGCGATTGAGACGTGGGTGCATGAAACCACCACAGCGAATAGCAAAGACTTCATCCCTGTAAATCAACGTTATGTGGTGTTTGATAATGACGGCACATTGTGGCCGGAAGCGCCGCTGACGTTTCAGCTGCAATTCGTTATTGATGAAATTAAACGCCTCGCCCCACAGCATCCGGAATGGAAAAGCGATGCGTTGGTGCAGGCAGTGATTAACGAGGATATGAAAACCGTGGTGCAGGCTGGCAAAAAGGGGCTGATGCAGCTGATGGCGCTGACGCACAGCGGCATGACGACGGAAGAATTTAGCCAGCGCGTCAGTAACTGGGTCGATAGCCACCGGCATGCACGTTTTGGCTGTCGCTATGATCAACTGGGCTACCAGCCGATGCGCCAGCTGCTCGATTATCTGCGCGCTAACGGCTTCAAAACCTGGATTGTGTCCGGCGGCGGCATCGATTTTATGCGCGTACTGGCCGAAAAAATGTACGGCATCCCGCCTGAACAGGTGGTCGGCTCCTTTTCGCTGAGTGAGTTCTCTCTGACCGACAACGGTACGCAATTGCGTAAAACCATGAACGGCGCGTTTTACGATGATGAAGCGATGAAACCGGTCGCCATCCATCTGTTCATGGGGCGGCGTCCGGTCGGTGCCTTCGGTAACAGCGACGGCGATGTGCCGATGCTTCAGTACACTTCCGCTAATCCGACGTACAAATCCTTTGGTTTACTGGTTCATCACACCGATGCTGCGCGTGAATATGCCTACGACGCGCATCCGCCCGCCAGTGGCAAACTTATTAGCGGGCTCAAACTGGCACCGCAAAAAGGTTGGGTCATCGTCGATATGAAGAAAGAGTGGAAAACGGTGTTTGACCCTGCGCAGTGTGCCGCGACTCAAGGCAATCAGTGAGTGGCTTAGCCGGGTTACTAATTATGGCCGAAACAGGCCGGGAGGAAATATGAAATACCTGATACCCATCGTTTTGACGCTGTTGATGTCACCTATGGTCGCCCAGGCTAACTCGGCCTATGAAAATCTGGCCTTTGCACTGAGGCAGCAGAAAATTACCGATGACCTGCGCCACAAGTGTCAGATACCGACGACGGTATCCGATGAACAATTACGCACTCACTTTCTGGATAGCACCCATGATAACTCTGCCGTGCTGTCAGCCGTAAAAGCGCTGACCGAAAACAACCAACAGCGGTATCAGACCTTCCTGAGCCAGGTCAAATGCCCGGATTGACTATTTACTGGCTGGCCGGAGAGTAGCAATGACACGAAATAATGGGATTGTATGGAGCGGGTCTCTCTGGCTGCTTATTTTAAGTCAGTCGGCTTATAGTGCTGGAGTTAATGATAATCGCGACAAACTTGATGATGATCCAACAAAGGTAACCACTAAAGTTGGCGTTTCATGGTCAGATACCTACGACATGGACGACAGTAATCTCTCTTTCTCCGGTTCGGTCGCGCTGGATCAGGCAAAAAAACTGAACGCGCGCGTTAACAGTGATGCCAGCGAGTGGCGTGTGGGCGGGTCATGGCTGTTTCCGGTAGGCATCGTCAACTTTAATTTTGGTAAAAACCAGTATACCAATGGCGCTTCCCAGACTAACTATTCCGTCGGAACCTTTATCCCTCTCAGCTATTTTGGCTTCGCGCCAGCCGGTTTCCAGATATTCCCCATGGCTGGATATACCTACAACACCGGTGAGATAACCGGCTGCAGCACCGGAAATCCAGCAGATTGTAAAGCGCCTCAGTTCGCTGATGGTATTCCCTCCGAATATGGTTTCAGCACCATCACCACTTCCGGTAGCAGCGGCTATCTGGGCGCCTTTACCCTTCGACCGCTGACCTCTGAACTGACGATGATCGGCTTTGCGGCAGGCTCTTATGGGTCAAAAAATGAGGAAGGTGAACATTACCGGGGCTATTTTGGCGGGATCGGCGCTGGTTACAAATTTGATAAACATAGTTCAGTAAACCTTCTGACGTTCATTATGGACAACAACACCTATCTGGACGATCCCGACAAACGCTTTCTGATTTCGTATACCTGGCAATTTCAATAATACGCATTGATGGCTGCCTTACGGACGGATTTACCGCCAGGCAATGTACGGCTTTGGAGGCAAAAATGATTAAAGCGGTGATGTGTCTGTGCGGTTTCCTGCTGCTCTTCACTTTCCAAAACGCACTGGGCGCGGAGCCGCGTCAGGCGCCTTCGGCACAGGAAAAAGCGCGGACGTTGTATCTGCTTAATCAGCCTGTGGTGATGCTGCAGGCAAAGTTTGGCCTGACCACGCCAGAGGAGCGCGTCCAGCGCATCGTGACGATATTGCGTACGCTTGATGATAATGACCTTGCTCAACCGGTAATGATGCACACATTGACGCGCTACCAACAGTCAGCTGTGCTTTTTTCCGTCAACGGCAAACCTTTTATGTTACTGGCGCAGGGCGATCTGGATGAAGGGGACGATCTGACGCTGGAACAGGCCGCAGAGCGCCTCCGGTTCCGTCTGGACACGCTGAGGCAATCATTGTCTGAGCAGTACTCATCGCAATATCTATTGCTCTCTGCGGGTAAAAGCCTTGTGGGTGCGCTACTGCTGATCGCGTTTATCCTGTTTGCCCTGCGCTCTTATGCCTGGCTGAAGCGGATATATGACGCAAGACGTGCTCAGCGGAAAAGTTTCCCGGGTGCACTGCGCACTTTTCTTGGTCCCATTGAGGTACGGCTGTATGCCATTGTACTTACCGTGGCCTTCCTCGTGGCATTTTACATCTGGGTCAGTTGGGTGTTGCGGCTCTTTCCCTGGACGCGGATTTGGGGCATGGAGCTGGGAGGTTATGCGGTAGGGTTGCTGCAACGTCTCGGGCTGGCAATCCTTTCCGCGCTGCCGGGCATGCTGATTGTTATTGTCATCTTCCTGATCACGGCGCTGGTGACGCGATTGCTACGGCTGGTGCTGAGACGCGTTGAGACCGGGCAGTTACACCTGCCGGGCCTGCATCCGGATACCGTTGGCGTCACCCGGAAACTCATCAGCGTTGTCATCTGGTTATTCGCCTTATCGGCGGCGTATCCATTTTTACCCGGCGCTAATTCGCTCGCATTCAAAGGGATTAGCGTTTTCTTCGGACTGATGCTGACACTGGGCTCGGCAGGCGTAATGAACCATGCCATGAGCGGCCTGGTGCTGACCTATTCCCGCGCGCTGCGAAAAGGCGAAGTGATCAGGATTGCCGAGCATGAAGGCGTCGTCAGCGAGGTGGGCATGCTGGCAACGAAAATTCTGACCCGCGAGAATTACGAGGTGACGGTTCCCAACGCGGTGGTCGTCAGCGGCAGAATCGTAAACCTGAGCGCCACCTTGAAAGGCGACGGCGTCAATATGACGACCAGCGTCACCATTGGTTATGACACGCCCTGGCGTCAGGTTGAAGCGATGCTGGAGCTGGCCGCCAGTCGCACACAAGGAGTTAACCGCAGCATTACCCCAGTGGTCCGCCAGCTGGCGCTGCAGGACTGGTATGTGGCTTATGAACTTCAGGTCCGGCTTCAGGCGGGAGAATCGCTGGCCGGGGTAAGAAGTATTCTTCACGGACATATACAGGATGTGTTCAATGAATTCGGCGTGCAGATCATGTCGCCTAACTTCATCAGTCAGCCGGATCAGCCAGTGATTGTGACAAAGTCAAACTGGTTTTCGCCTCCTGCGAACAAGGATGTCCGCGATGAAGGTTAAGCCGGTTTTTGCTTTACCCACCGATTTCGTCCCTGCTGTTTTGCCCGGTAGAGTGCTTCATCAGCGCGGGCAATAATGCCGGCCGCGCTATCACTACTGCCGGAAACCGCGATGCCCATGCTCACAGTTACCGTTTTGCTGACCTCGGAAGCGCGATGCGGCAGCGCAGTTGCATGCAGGCTTGCCCGTATACGTTCTGCCACCAGAGCGGCTTCGTCGAGTGAGGCCGTTGGCAGCACCACCACAAACTCTTCCCCTCCGTAGCGGGCTACCAGATCGGCGGGCGTGCGAACCGACGATTTCAACACATCGGCGACTTTTGCCAGACAATCATCCCCGGCCTGATGGCCGTAATGGTCGTTGTAGCGTTTGAAATAGTCCACATCGAGCATGATCAGTGCAAACGGCAAATTCTGGTGGATAGCGTCCTTCAAATAGTTTTCCAAAGATCGCCGGTTTGCTGTTCCGGTGAGTGCATCCTGATGCGCCATGACATCAAGTCGCGCGATGAGCATCCTGTTCTCCTGATAACGTCGCCAGGCTTCATCAAACCAGCGCTGCAGGATATAGCGGCCATAAATCAGAATGGTGGTGAGGATGAGCCAGACCAGCAAAAATCGCACGCTGATGCCCTGATTAAGTTGCATGCTTGCCAGCAGAGCGGTTAACCATAACGGGGTTAGGAAGAACAAAAGAGCCGTTGGGTGATAATAGAGCGCGGCCAGTGCGGTGAGCATAAGAATCACACTGAGGGGCCAGGCAAAGGGCAGGTGCCACCAGACGATGAAATTATAGCTACAGTAGCTCCACATCAAACTGAGAACCAGCAGCAAACCTAGGCTGACAGATGTAAATCTGGCGGGAAGACGATAGATCAACAAAGCCAGTAAGCAGGATAAAGCAGTGATGCCGACCGCAATGCCATTGATGAGAGGAAGTATTTCTGCCTGATTGCTGATTGAACGGTCAAAACCGCTAATGAGGACATTGCGAAAAAAAATTATCAAAGCAAAGCTGACGTTCACAAACGTGAACCAGGGAATACTGATGTGTAGCGCTTGCCTGACCATATCATTACGGTCCTGCCATTCTATCGCCGTATCAAAAGCACGTCGTTGACCGCCAGAACGCTTATCCATCCCCGATGGCCTTATCGATGAGTAATTACTCTTCAGTGTAATAGAGGGAACTATTCCATGTGCCAATGTCATGCTGATAAATCAGAGTCAAAAGTTCAAAACGACATATCCGGTGTTCAGTGTCTGTTCAATTGACGGCGCTAAATCAGCCAATGATCAAGGAAATACGCCAATCTCAATTATGTCCGCTTCTGGCACACGGCCTACATTCGCGCGTGGCAACGTCCGCTTTAAGCGAGGAACGGACCTTGAACTACTATATACTCTCAAAGTGAATGGTATTGCTACCGGGATCTTACATAAGGACCGAGGATTGGGCGGAGCAAAACTTATCGCCTGAACCCCCAGTTTATCAGGAAGGGTACTACTAGTAATAATAAAAGAGTATTGAAAAGCGGCCCCAGCGTCATACAGGGCGAAATGGTATAATCCTTCTGGTGGACGACAGTATCCGTCTTGTACGATTTTTATTTTTTCTGTGTTGGGTTTTGTTTAAAGTAAAAGGTTATTTTACTTTCCTCAGCTGAGCTTTCAAAACTGAAGCTGAAATTTTTAAATTCGTCACCTAGACCGTTTTTATCAAATTTCTGACAACTTAAATTACCCCACATATCCTCACAGCATATCGAAAAAACCTTGGGATCTGCTTTCCTCTCGTTAAGTAAGTAATTACCAAATGATTCTTTAGATAATGTGTTTGATATTCCAGAAAAAAGTGATAATTCAACATCATTATCGTTACACTCAACTCCAATCCACTGGTGTATTTTAAAAGTTATTTCATTAAAATTAATGCCGTTTATTGTGATTTCTCTTGTGTCAAAATCGGAAATTATTTTGTTGGCTTGAATAGAAGATTGCAATAATAAAGCAAATTGAGATCTCGTTAAACTAGATAGAAAATCATCATTTTTTAAAGTGTCTTGAATGACATATGTAAAATTTGACATTTTCATATTATCATCACCCATGAAACTTTTAAGAATATCAGAATTGCTAAGATAGTCTTTTAAATACTTAATCTCTGTATGTTTGTAGTAGTAACACTTATCAGAAATGCAGAGTACGCCAATGGCTGGGTTTGCCAAAAAATCAGGATCGTTATCATAATATCTGCTCAGTTCGCTTTTCTTGGCATTACTTGAAAATGCAAATAGAACAGTAGGAGACTTTCCACCAATTGATCGAAATCTTCTAAATTTTCCAATTGTTGTTTCTAGCTCTTTCGCTGTTAAAGTTGATTTAACCTCAATGTTATATCTAACTGCTTCGATAGGAACGAAGGCAAGATCATTGTTTATATATGGCGGTAAGATTTCATTATCATAAATAATAACGTCACTTTCATTTGATTGCTCTCCACGTGAGTTCTCAATAATACCTCTTGAAATCTCATACTTTCTTGGAATGACGTCTTTTATTATTTTTATCAACTCTACTTCATTCAAACCACCTTTCACCCCCTGATGTTCTACATTTTTATTTACAGCAAACTCTTGTTTTAATGTTTTTATCCTCGATGATATCTTTTCTGAAATAATGCTCATATAAATGTTCCAATCTCTCTTTCGATTACTATTGATTTTTTAACTTGTGAATCACCTTACACTATTAAGTACTATATATAATAATTAACTAATGTTCAAAGTCACCATAATCACGAGATTGTCCATAAATTTCATTTTAATTCGTTTTTCTAGCTCGCGCTCTTGATTTTCTTGCTGGAAAATCTTAGACATCTGAAAAATCTCCTACATCTGGTCTTGATTCAATCCCTTAAACGGCTCAGTAACGCAGTGTAGACACTTTTAGTGTTCACCCTTAATCTTATTCTTTTCTCGTTCTGGTGGCTCTACTAGGCAAGAGTGATAATGGCTGTAAATCCATCATTCACAGCCTTACTCAAACGCTTAACTACACTAGTCAAATTTTCTGCCTCTTTAGTTAAGAAGCTTTCCGTAACACCTTTCGTTTCAGCGATTCCAGAGATATCGATACCTAATTAAGCATTCCACGGCTTAATGATTTGTAATAGTGTAGAACTGTATGGTTTGTGGTGTGACTTCCCTCTATGCCTCGTTCCAATCTCAGCTTTTTCCCTGACTCTGCATAAGAACTCTGGTCATCACGCATTTTAGAACGGTCACCAAAGAACTCTTTTACAGATAACCTTCCGTCATCTGTCAACAGCACCACAAATACAAAAAGATGTGGGGTAGCTTCATCGCGATGAACCACAATAGCTACAACACGATACTTTCCGTATTTTTTCAAGCTATGGCTAATAGCGGGCGAAAAATTCAGCCTGCTGTTGTGGACTCGCTTTCATAACGTACTCGAGGGCTAATACAGCATCCTTTAGGCGTTTTACTGGTATTAAATCTTGTAATCAGTTCATTGCCTGATCTGACGATTCGGACACATCGTATTCATTTTTTGGTGTACGTTCGACATCAGCGCACGCTACGCAGCTAAAAGAAAAATCAGCGGAGAGCCTGCCGTCATCATGTGTTAGCTCATGCAGTATTTCAGCTTGCCACAGTACGCAAGAGTTACGCTTCAGTCCTGCAAAATTCGGATGAAGCCATAGGCCTCAAACGAGACGTCGATTCAATAGTCGATTTTCGCGGGTACCTATATTGGGGGCCAACGCTACAAAAATTCGCAAAGTATGAAGATGTTGGGTTTGTCGCTTGAGAGCATCATGCGGGAGGGTGTGGCGACGCACGAAGCTGGAGATGCATGGCAGCGAATGCCTGCCGAAATGTGATGATCCAACAGCAATAAGACTAACCTGAACCGGCGGAGGCCGTTTTTTTGCGGCCATGCTACATCAGCGGTGAATGATACCGCTCACCATTCATAGAACAATCATCACTTAATTCCATGTTTTTGTTTAAGAAAAACAAAAGGTGAACATTGTGAAGGATAAATCCAAAAAAAACTTTTTTCACGTATTATGAAGTGATGATTTTCATCGAAGGGATTCAAATGGAAGCCACAAAAAAATTCATCTTAGATGGTTTAGCAGACTTTGCCTTAAGCGATTTACCAGGAAGGCCTTACGACAGTGCCTTTGAACTTTTAGCATCTCCTCCAGATCGAAAGCGCGTAATAATGATGGGATTCAATGGTTCCCTCGTAGATGCTCACATTACCAACGCGCAATCCATTCAGAAAGATTTCGAGTCCCCTACCATCTCAAATGTTCAGAACGGAATCGAAGGTGCCTGGGGAATAACTCACCTCGCGAAGAGGTTGCAACAAATCCCTGTAGGGCTTGGTTATGATTGGCAGGATGTCGTTTACACAAACGCTATTATGATGTGCTCCCAAAATGCAGCATCCATTCAAAAGGAAGCATTGAGGCAGAATCTATCCGTTGAGCAACTCGTGAAAAACTCTATGGGCTTCTTCGAAAATGTAACGCTGCAGCTTTGCAATCCAGAGGTGATTATTGCTTATAGCAATGGGCTGACTTCACTGTCCGCCGCCAGTTTGTTACTCAAACATTTTGGCGAGGCTGGTACATTGAAGTATTCGCATCCTAAAGGGTATTACACCACATACGCCTTTTATGCTAAATTCCACAGCCAGCGGGTTCCGGTTGTGTGTGTGCGGCATATGTCGAGGTTCAAACCTCATGAAGAGTATATTAAATCAGCTATTTCGCTGATGAGATAAGATGGTCCAATTTCGAGTTTTGGCTTGTTACTTTCCTGAATTGGTATACGTTTAGGTATACAAAGGAAACTTGAATTGAATAAAACATTTTATTTTCATTAAGTTATATTCCTTATTCAGACTCCGCCAGCCCACCAAAATTCTCCATCGATGATTACCAGAGTCATTCGATGAAGTCTTAAGAGCCCGTATGGCGCAAGCCTTACGGGCTTTTTTGTATCTGGACTCTTTCAAGGCGACTCGCATGAAAATCCCAAACCGACTCCAGCCTCTCGTCGATGATGGCCTGGTAGATGAAGTACTACAAAGACTAAGAAGCGGCAAAGAAGCTGACGTTTATACCGTGTTAACGGGCGGCAAAATCCAGTGTGCGAAAGTGTACAAGGACGCCACACAACGAAGTTTCAAGCAGGCCGTGCATTATCAGGAAGGGCGCAAAGTCCGCAACAGCCGTAATTCACGTGCGATGCAAAAAGGGTCGAAATTCGGGCGCAAGCAGCAAGAAGAGACCTGGCAAAGCGCGGAAGTTGATGCGTTATTCCGCCTGGCGAATGCTGGCGTACGCGTCCCGCAGCCCTACATTTGCATCGACGGCGTTTTGTTGATGGAGCTGGTCACAGACGCAGAAGGTCTGGTTGCGCCACGCCTGAGCGATGTGTTCCTGACTGAAGAGAACGCCTTGAAGGATTTCGATGCCATGATCCGCAATATCGTGCGCATGCTGTGCGCCGGCATTGTTCATGGCGACCTGTCGGAATTCAACGTGCTGCAGGATGCCAACGGACCGGTGATTATCGACTTGCCACAAGCGGTTGATGCCGCGGCAAACAACCACGCTGAATCGATGTTTGAGCGCGATGTGAACAATATCACCGCCTATTACGGGCAATATGCTCCGCAGATTTTGCAAACGCGCTATGCGAAAGAGATCTGGCAGTTATATGAAGATGGAAAGCTGACGCCAGAAACGCCGCTCACCGGTCTCTTCGTAGAAGAGGTGCATGAAGTGGATATGAACTCATTGATGGATGAGATCATCGCCGCCGAAGATGAGTTCTATGATCGTCAGCGCGCCGCTAAAGAGCGTGACGAAGAGTAGAGGCGGCTCCACAGCTCTGGCAGGCTGGCGATAAACGCCTCGACTATCGCGTGTTTATTGCCACCCGGATTCCACAACGTTACCAGCGTAACGTTCAATCCCTGATTGCCAACCTCGGTACGCAACCGTTGCACGTTGCGCCACTGCTATGCTGCGCCAGACAGATAGCAGATTAATATTGCAGAGCCACCGCTCAGGTGGCTCTTATCCCTTCCTGCAACAACCTAAAATGCTATCTACTGGTGATTTTGCCAGCGAAACTAGACCTTTTTCATTCCTGGTTTATTCTTAAATCTTTCCATCCCGGCCTGTGCCAGGATGATTACCTGAGACGACATATTTCATGAAAGAGGGAATTATGAAAAAGACTATTATTGCACTGTCAGCCATTCTGATGGCATCTTCGGCTTTTGCCGCGACCACACATGCAACTGATGAAACTGTCGCTAACGCGCAGGCCGGTGCGAACACCGCTAAAGAAAAACTGCATCAGGCGCAGAACGAAGGTAAAGAGCAGCAGCTGAAAGCGAAGCATGCGGCAGAAGGCAAAAGCGATAACCTGACCAGCAAAGCCAGCGAAGGTACGCAGAAAGCCTGGAACAAAACCAAAGAAGGTTCTGAGAAAGGTTGGGATGCCACCAAAGAAGGCACGCAGAAAGGCTGGAATAAAACCAAAGAAGGTGCCAGCGATCTGAAAAAGAAAGTGACTGAATAACGTTCGTCGCTCAATCCAGAGGCCGCGTTTGCGGCCTTTTTTATTGCCTGTTTTCCTCAACTTTGCATCTTTAACGCTATCCCCTTAGACTTTACCCAACACTCCATTAACCAATAATGCTCATGTCTGACACCTTTACCCGCCAGCCGCTGCCCTTGCCCAACGGTCATAACAAAGTCCTGTTGCACTCCTGCTGTGCGCCCTGCTCGGGCGAAGTGATGGAAGCGATGCTGGCTTCCGGCATCGATTACACCATCTTCTTCTACAACCCAAACATTCATCCGCTGAAAGAGTATGAGCTGCGTAAAGAGGAGAATATCCGCTTTGCCGAGCAGTTTGGCGTGCCCTTTGTTGATGCCGATTACGATAAAGACAATTGGTTTGAGCGGGCACGTGGCATGGAGTGGGAACCGGAACGTGGCGTGCGCTGCACCATGTGTTTCGACATGCGCTTTGAACGCACCGCGCTGTATGCACATGAAAACGGTTTCCCGGTAATCACCAGTTCACTCGGTATTTCGCGCTGGAAGAATATGCAGCAGATTAACGATTGCGGCGTGCGCGCGGCGGCGCACTATCCCGATATGCTTTATTGGGAGTTCAACTGGCGGAAAGGTGGCGGCTCGTCACGCATGATTGAGATCAGCAAGCGCGAACGTTTCTATCAGCAGGAGTATTGCGGCTGCATCTATTCGCTGCGCGACAGCAATCGCCATCGCGTAGCTAGCGGCCGCGAGCGCATTGAGATCGGCGTGCAGTATTACCAGCCCGACGAAGAGTAAAGAAAAGGGCAGGAAATCCTGCCCTTTTTTTATTAACGAAACACCAGCGTTAACACCACCATGACAACCATCATCATTATCAGGTGAAACACCACCTTATTGAGATTGCGGTTACGCATTTCACCTCCATGTGTTTAAAACCACTGGCCAAAGCGCTTGATGTAGAGCATTTTCATGCCCTGCGCGACCACGCAATAACCGAGCAGCGTTGCCACCAGCCATGGGAAGTAAGACCATGGCAGCGGCACCAATCCCACCATCGCACCCAGCGGTGAGAACGGCAGCAGAATGCCGGCGATCATCACACACGCAGTGGTCAGCAGCACCGGCAGCGCCGCACGGCTCTGGATAAACGGAATCTTTTGCGTGCGCAGCATGTGCACCACCAGCGTTTGCGACAGCAAGCCTTCAATAAACCAGCCGGACTGGAACAGCGACTGCATTTCTGGCGTATTCGCCGCGAACACGTACCACATCAGCGCAAAGGTGGTGATATCGAAAATCGACGACGTTGGCCCAATCCACAGCATAAAGCGTTTGATATTACGCGCGTCCCATTTACGCGGCTTACGCAGGAACTCGCGGTCCATTTTGTCCCACGGCAGTGCCAGCTGAGACAGATCGTACATCAGGTTCTGAATCAGCAGATGAATCGCCAGCATCGGCAGGAACGGAATAAAGGCGCTCGCCACCAACACCGAGAACACGTTGCCGAAGTTCGAGCTGGCGGTCATGTTCAGATACTTAATGATGTTGCCGAAGGTTTCGCGTCCCTTCATTACGCCCTCTTCCAGCACCATCAAATCTTTTTCCAGCAGGATGATATCGGAGGACTCTTTAGCGATGTCCGCCGCGCTATCGACGGAAATCCCGACATCAGCATCACGCAGCGCCGGCGCATCATTAATCCCGTCGCCGAGGAAGCCAACGGTGTGGCCCTGTTGCTGTAGCGCGCGCAGGATGCGTGATTTCTGCAGCGGCGTGAGTTTAGCGAATACCGCACTCTGTGCGGCGGCGTCTGCCAACTGCTCGTCGCTCATCAGGGCAATTTGGTCGCCGGTGACGATCGCGCCGCTGTCGATGCCAACCTGCTGGCAAATGCGCGCGGTCACCACTGGATTATCGCCGGTCAGCACTTTGACGCTAACGCCATTGTCGCGCAGCGCGCCGATGGCTTTGGCGGCGCTCTCTTTCGGTGGATCGAGGAAGGTCAGCAGCCCTTCTACCGTTAAGCCTTGCTCATCCGCCACGCTCAGCGGCTGCTGTAAACCCGGCTCCGCCAGCACGCGGCTCGCCACCAGCAGCACGCGGAAACCCTGCTCATTGTATTGATGTGCCAGCGCCAGCAGTTCTGCACGACGCGTTTCGTTCAGCGGCTGCACCAGTTTGCCTTCACGCTCGGCAGTCGCGATGCTCAGCATCTCTTCCACCGCGCCTTTGCAGATCAGCATCTGTTGATTGAGACGACGATCGCGCACCACCACCGAGACGCGACGGCGAATGAAATCGAACGGCAGCTCATCCACTTTGATATAGGTATCGCTTACCGCTTCGCTGACGCGGTTTTTGCCGTACTGCAAAATGGCGCGATCCATCAGATTCAGCGTGCCGCTTTGATAGTGGCTGTTAAGCCAGCTCAGCATCAGCACGCGTGAGTTCTCCACGCCAGCACAATCCAGATGATGCTCCAGAATGATGTTGTCCTGCGTCAGCGTGCCGGTTTTGTCGGTGCAGAGAATATCCATCGCGCCGAGGTTTTGAATCGCATTCAGACGTTTGACGATCACTTTACGCCGCGACATGGCGATGGCGCCTTTCGCCAGGTTGGAGCTGACGATCATCGGCAACATTTCCGGCGTTAAACCTACCGCTACCGCCAGCGCAAACAGTGAAGCATCCAGCCAGTCGCCTTTGGTTAGGCCATTAATCAGCAACACCACCGGTACCATCACCAACATGAAGCGGATCAGCAGCCAGCTCACGCTGTTGACGCCGCGGTCAAAGGCGGTTTGTGAGCGATTACCCACAATCGATTTCGCCAGGCTACCGAAGTAAGTTTCGCTGCCGGTTGCCACTACCACCGCTTTGGCGCTGCCGCTGGACACGTTGGTGCCCATCAGGCAGACGCTGCCCAGTTCCAGCAGCGATGTGCCCTGTTCGCTGGCACCGCTGCTTTTGCTGGTGACGTGGCCGGTGACGTCATATTTCTCAACCGGTAACGATTCGCCGGTCAAAATCGCCTGGCTGATAAACAGATCGCGTGAATCCAGCAGCCGTACATCGGCTGGCACCAAATCCCCCGCCGACAGATAGATGATGTCACCCGGTACCAGCGTGGCGATATCGACTTCCTGTTTGAGCGGCGCTTGCTGCGCTGACTCACGACGCAGCACCGTGGCGGTGGTGCGCACCATCGATTTCAGCGCCTGCGCCGCTTTATTGGTACGGAACTCCTGCCAGAAGCGCAGCAAACCGCTGAGCGTTACCATCGTCACAATGATGATGACACCGGTCAGATCGGTCTCCTCGCCGTTGCGCAGCGGCAGCCAGAAATCAGTGAAAAAGCTCACCAGCGCCAGCGCCATCAGGACATAGATAAACGGATTGTTGAATGCCTGCAGCAACTGCAACAACGCCGGTGGCGCTTTGTCGTGTTCGACCTGATTGCGGCCATATACATTCAGGCGCGCCTCGGCTTCACGTTCACTCAGGCCGAGCGCATCGCTGCGCAGACGCACCAGCGTTTCGTCGGCAGTAAAACCGGCTTCATCTTCAATCAGGTAACGCGGTGTTTTTTGACGCGGCTGGCGCGTGGTGTTCCAGGCTTTTTTGTCCTGGTTGAGTTTCATGTCAGTCATAGTGACATTCCTCTTTATTACGGCAATAAAAATCCCTGCGTGCGAGGCACACAAATTAAATTAACGGCAATGCGTTTGTTAAATTAAAAATAACCTGTCGGGAATTTCCATATCACCTCCCGGAAATTAAAGACGAAAAGAGTCGCTCGCAAAATAACGAGTAATAAATAAAGACGAAAGTAAACACCACGCAATCGAACAGCGAAAAGCCGTCTAAAGTGCAGCGCCAATCAGCACGCTGAAGTTCAGCGCGCGTATCGAGGCGGAGGGAAAAGTGTGTTAAAAATCATGTGCATGATGATATCCCCACGGGCTTTGGCCCGTTACAATGTCGTTTAAAGGGAACAATCATCAGAAAAGAGAGGATTGCTGCCCGCCGTGTTGGCAAGCAGCGACAAAAAAGTTCGCGCGTCAGCTTGCCTTGTGATGCCAACTAAAAGGGTGACTGTCCAACTGAACTCTCCTGCTTTGAAATTGCGGCCATTATATTCTGGCAAGTAGCGAAGTAAAGTTAATTATCGGTTAGTCACCCATCATTTATATTCCGTTGCAGTTGAGTTGATATTACCTCACATGCACATTCCGTAGCGGCGTGATTAATCGCGCGATTTTGCGTTAACGATCCTGCACCCAAAGCCCATCCACACATTGCGCAATGAATTGCGCCGCTACGGATTGTGCGGTTTTCCCTTATAACTGAACCATGCGTCTTAGATCATTAATGCATATGCATAGCCTGAAATTGACTATTCTTCACTGCTGCGCTCTCGTAAACTCGCGTTACTTTTTTTAGGCAAGGAAACAACATGAAAAAAATTATTCCATCACTGCTGGCGTTATCGCTGGTAGCCGCCTTCTCTGTTCAGGCAGCGACGCCGAAAGATACGCTGGTGATTGCCCAGTCTACCGATGATGCCGACAGCTTCGATCCCGCGCAGGGCTTCGAGCTCACCACGGTGCAAGCGTTCACTAACATTTATCAGCGCCTGGTTCAGTCCGATCCCACCAATCCAACCGATTTGCAGCCAACGCTGGCCACGTCCTGGCAAGCGGGCAGCGATAATCGCAGCCTGACGTTTGAACTACGCAAAGGTGCTCAGTTCGCCAGCGGCAATCCGCTGCGTCCGGAGGATGTGATCTTCTCACTGGGTCGCGTGGTGAAACTCAACCTCGATCCCTCCTTTATTCTTACCCAACTTGGCTGGAATAAAGACAACGTCGATACCTTCCTGAAAAAGGTTGATGAGAACCACGTACAGATCAGCTGGAGCGCCAACGTCAGCCCGGCGTATGTGCTCAGCCTGCTCTCCGCGCCAGTCTCTTCAATTGTTGATGAGAAAACCGCGCAGGCCAACGCGAAGAACGGTGACTTCGGCCACGCGTGGCTCGGTACTCACTCTGCCGGTAGTGGCCCGTATCAGATTCGTAAAGTGGTGCTGCACGAAGCGATTCTGCTGAGCGCGAATCCAACTTCGCCAGCGGGTGCTCCGAAACTGAAAAATATCCTGATCAAAAACGTTCCGGAACCGGCTGCACGTCGTCTGCTGCTGGAGCAGGGCGATGTGGATATCGCGCGTAACCTCGGTGCGGATCAAATCGCCTCGCTGAAAGGCAAAGCGGGCGTGAAGACCGAAGCGATTCCGATGGCTTCTCTCTATTACATCCAGTTCAACATCGGTGAAAACCCGGTGCTGAAGAACCCGGCGCTGTGGGAAGCAGCTCGATACCTATTCGACTATAAAGGTATCGCTAACGACCTGCTGAAAGGCCAGTTCGATGTGCATCAAACCTTCCTGCCGAAAGGCTTCCTCGGCGCAATCAACGACACGCCATACACTTACGATCCTGAAAAAGCCAAAGCGATTCTGAAGAAAGCCGGTCTGACCAACGTCAGCTTCACGCTTTCCACCAGCAACCAGCCGCCTTACCTCGATATCGCGCAGGCGCTGCAGGGCAGCTTTGCCAAAGGCGGCGTGAAGGTGGAAGTGCAACCTGGCCTGAGCTCTGAAGTCTCGACCCGCGTGAAGGCGCACAAATATGAAGCCACCCTCAACGCCTGGGGCGCAGACTATTTCGATCCCAACACCAACGCCGCGTCCTTCGCTTACAACCCGGAAGATGGCAGCAAAACCGTGGCTTACCGTTCTGACTGGCACATCCCGGAGCTGAACAAGCAAACGCTGGCCGCCACCGCCGAGAGCGATAACAACAAGCGCGTCGAACTCTATCAGGCGATGCAGCGTGAAGTGCTGAAGAACTCGCCGTACGTGATTGGCTTGCAGGCGAAAAACCTGATTGCGCTGCGCGACAATCTGCAAGGCTATGTGCAGGGCATCAACCCGGACATGGTGTATTACTCGCAGGTTTCTAAGTAATGGCAGTGTCAGCTTCACAGGCCGGGTTCGCCCGGCCACTTTGGCAACGCGTTAGCCACATCGTCACCAGCCTGCTCTCGCTGCTGGTGACGTTGGTCGGTTTGTTAGCGTTCACTTTTATGCTGTCGCACCTTTCGCCAGTCGATCCGGTGCAACAGATCGCAGGCGATCACGCCAGCGAAGCCACCTACGCGCAGGTGCGACACGATCTCGGTCTTGATCAGCCGGTGCTGGTGCAGTTCTGGCGCTATATCAGCCATTTGGCGCGCGGCGATCTCGGCTTATCGCATCTGACCAATCAACCGGTCAGCGCCGACCTGATACGCACCTTCCCGGCCACCATTGAGCTGGCCACCTGCGCGATGATTTTTGCCGCGGTGTTCGGCATTGCCTTAGCGCTGCTGGCGGCGTGGAAGCCGGGTAGCATCATCGATAACGTGGCGCGTTTTGTTTCGCTGCTCGGCTACTCGGTGCCGGTGTTCTGGCTCGGCTTGCTGGGTTTGCTGCTGTTTTATGCCGTGCTGCACTGGTCCGCCGGACCGGGCCAGCTTGATGACATCTGGATCTACACGCTAGAGCCAAAAACCGGCTTTGTACTGATTGATAGCTGGATGTCCGGTGATCCCGAGATGTTCCGCAATGCGATCGCCCACTTGTGGCTGCCGGTGGTGATTCTCGGCCTGCTGGCGATGGCGGGCATTACGCGCCTGCTGCGCGCGGCGCTGCTGGAAGAGAGCAGCAAAGAGTATGTTGTGCTGGCGCGTGCGAAAGGTGCCAGCCGTGGCCGCATTTTACTGCGTCATATTTTCCCCAACGTGCTGGGCACGCTGATTACCGTTATCGCCCTCTCCTACGCCACGCTGCTGGAAGGTTCGGTACTGACCGAAACGGTATTTGCCTGGCCGGGCGTTGGTCGCTACATGACTAACGCGCTGTTTTCCTCCGATGTACCGGCGATTCTCGGCTCGACCTTGCTGATTGGCAGCTGCTTTATTCTGCTCAACGCGCTGGCCGATGCCCTGACCTGGTTAACCGATCCGAGAACCCGATGACTCAACAACTCTCTGAACTGGAAACGCTGCGTCCGCGCCGCCGCCGCGCGCGCGTGACCTCGCTTTCCATCGGCCTGACGCTGGTGCTGATTGTGGTGGCGATGGCATTGTTCGCGCCATTGCTGGCGCCTTTTGATCCCAATGCGCAGATCATCTCCCAGCGTTTGCAGGCGCCGTCGGCGCTGCACTGGTTTGGCACCGATGGCTTTGGCCGCGATCTGCTGTCACGCGTAATTTATGGCGCGCGCCCCACGCTGCTGCTGGTGTCACTGATTCTGGTGCTGACCATTCCGGTTGGCCTGCTGGTCGGCATCACCGCCGGTTACGTGGGCGGCTGGACCGAGCGCGTGTTGATGCGCATAACCGATATCTTCCTGTCACTGCCGAATCTGGTGATCGCGCTGGCGCTGGTCGCTATGCTCGGCCCCGGCTTGATGAATGGCGCACTGGCGCTGGCGCTCACCAGTTGGCCGCCGTTTGCCCGTCAGGCGCGCGCGGAAACGCTGGCGCTGCGCCGCAGTGATTACCTCGCCGCCGCGCGCATGCAGGGCATCACCGGTTTACGCCTGATGTTTGGCCACATTCTGCCGCTGTGTATGCCAACGGCGGTGGTACGTGCCGCGCTAAGCCTCGGCGGAATCATTCTTTCAGCGGCGGGCCTCGGCTTCCTTGGCATGGGCGTGCAACCGCCTACCGCCGAATGGGGTTCGATGGTGGCAGAAGGCAGTAAAGTGATCTTCGACCAATGGTGGGTTGCCGCCGCACCCGGCGGCGCGATTCTGTTCGCCAGCCTGGCGTTTAACCTGACAGGCGATGGCCTGCGTGACCGACTGGATACTCGTCATGCCAAATGATCTGTTAATTGATGTACAAGGCCTGACGATTCGCAGCGATGATGCGCTGCTGGTCGATAACATTGGCTTCCAAATTGGCCGCGAGCGCGTGGCGCTGGTGGGTGAATCCGGTTCCGGTAAATCACTCACCGCACGTACGCTGATGGGCTTGCTGTCACCTTCGCTGCACTTGCAGGCCGATCGTTTGCAGATTGTCGACACCGATGCGCTGAGCCTGCGCGAGCGTGACTGGATCCAGCTACGCGGCAGTAAAGTGGCAATGGTGATGCAGGATCCGAAATATGCGCTCAATCCCACGCGCACCATTGGCTGGCAGGTGGAAGAACCGCTGGTGCTGCACCACAAATTGAGCGGCGCTGAACGTAAAGAGAAAGTGTGCGAGATGCTGGATGCGGTGGGCTTGCCCGACCCGCGTCAGCTGATGAAACGCTATCCGCATCAACTTTCTGGCGGCATGGGGCAACGCGTGATGCTGGCGATCGCCCTGATCACCGATCCTGAACTGCTGATCGCCGATGAACCTACGTCGGCGCTCGATCACGCGATGCGCGATCAGGTACTGGCGCTGATTCGTCGTCTGGTTGAGCAGCGCAACATGGGTTTGCTGCTGATCAGCCACGATCTGCAACAGGTTTCCGAGCACTGCGAACGTGTGATGGTGATGTATCAGGGCCGCGTGCTGGATACCTTGCCGGCGTCCGAACTCTCCAACGCCAGCCATCCTTACACCAGCACCTTGTGGGCCTGTCGTCCGAGTAAAGCCACGCACGGCGAGCGTTTGCCGGTGCTGGATCGTGCCGCGCTGGAGAAGAATTATGATTGAGTTAGCGAACCTCAGCGTTTCGCACAAGCAAGGTTACGAGCTGCGCACCGTGGTGCACGATGTGTCGCTGCAGGTCGCGGCCGGTGAGTGTTTTGGTCTGGTTGGTCCGTCCGGCTGCGGCAAGTCGTCGCTGCTGTGGGTGCTGGCGGGATTGAATCCGCACTGGAGCGGCAGCATGTCGCTGGCGGGCACCGCCGTGCAGCCCGGCAAAGCGTTTACCGGCCAGCTGCGCCGCGATGTGCAGATGGTGTTTCAGGATCCCTACGCTTCGCTGCATCCGCGCCATCGCCTGCGCCGCACGCTGGCGGAACCGCTGAAAATGCTCAAACGTGATAACATCGACGACCGCATTAATGCCGGGTTCTGTCATGTCGGGCTCGATCCGGCGCTGGCGGATCGCTATCCGCATCAGCTTTCAGGCGGTCAGCGTCAGCGCGTGGCGATTGTGCGCGCCCTGCTGCTGGAACCCAAGATTCTGCTGCTGGATGAGCCGACCTCGGCGCTGGACATGTCGGTGCAGGCCGAGATCCTCAACCTGCTCAACGATCTAAAGCAAAAAGATGGTTTAACCATGGTGCTGGTCAGCCACGATCCGGATGTGATCGATCACATGTGCGATCGCGCGGCGCGTATGGCGCAGGGCCGCATCGTGGAGCAACATTCAACAACAAGGAACACCGTATGACGGTTAAGTTACGTCCGCTGGAGCGGGAAGATTTACGCTTTGTGCACCAATTAGATAACAACGCCAGCGTGATGCGTTACTGGTTTGAAGAACCGTACGAAGCGTTTGTTGAGCTTTCGGATCTGTATGACAAACATATCCATGACCAGACCGAGCGCCGCTTTGTGGTGGAGCATGATGGACACAAAGCCGGGTTGGTGGAGTTGGTCGAGATTAATCACGTGCATCGCCGCGCTGAGTTTCAAATCATTATCGATCCTTCCCATCAGGGCAAAGGCTTAGCCACCAAAGCGGCAAAGTTGGCGATGGATTACGGCTTTTCGGTGCTGAATCTCTACAAACTCTATCTGATTGTCGATGAAGAGAATAAGAAGGCGGTGCATATCTACACCAAGCTGGGATTTGAGGTGGAAGGCGTACTGAAGCACGAATTTTTCATCAACGGCGAATACCGTAACACCATCCGCATGTGCATTTTCCAGCAGCAGCATCTGGCGCAGCATAAAAGCGCCAATGCGATGGTGAAGCCTACCGCGCAGTAACTCAAACTGTTGAATGATTTGTAGCGGCGCAATTAATTGCGCTGTTTTTTTTCGCGGTAAGATTGCGCAATAAATTGCGCCGCTACGATCGGTGCGGGCTTATTAACCCCGCGCGCCGACGACGTTCAGCTTCGGCTGTGGATGTTCTGGTTTGAGATCGTACATGCCGCCGTAGAAGGGATCGACCAGCAGCCAGCCGGGGAAGCCCAACAGCGGAATATTGCCGAGCAAATACCACAGATTGGCATTGGCCTCGATCGGCAAGGTTAACGGCACGTAGCCCGGACTCTCCAGCATCACCTGATAGTGCTTCTTACCAAAGTAATTCCCGGTCGATTTCGCCAGCTCGACGGTTTGCGGCGTATAGCCCTGCGCCACTGCGCGGCCGGTCTCATCCTGCACGGTGAAACGCGCGCCTTGCGGCAGGGAGTCGATTTTCACCGGTTGCGTTTCAGTGCCGACAATGGTGGCGCAGCCGCTCAGCAGCAGCGCACAGGCAGGAAAAAGAGGTCGCAGGTTCATAGCAGGTCCGCTTCAGCATCAGATAGGACAGTGTAAACTGCCCTTCTGTGCTTAATCGCGCTATCACTGATGATTTTCTGCGCTTTATTGCGGTTGACAACAGGCAGCAATCGCCGCGATATCCTGCGGCGTGGTACGGCAGCAGCCGCCAATCAGACGTGCGCCCGCCTGCTGCCATTCAGCGAATTTGTCATGCAGCGTGCAGCCCGACGGCGCGGAGTGCCAGGTTTTGCTGCTGGCATCGTACTGCTCGCCGGAGTTCGGATAGACCAGCAGCGGCTTATCACACAGCGCCTGGAAGCGGCGCAGAGCGGGCGTTACGCTCTCCAGCGCCACGCAGTTGATGCCAACCGCCACCACCTGCGGTGCCGCATGCACCAGCTCAGCCACTTTACTCAACGGCGTGCCGTCGCTGATGTGTTCGGCATCGCGCAGGGTAAAGGAGAACCACGCGCTGCTGGCAGGGAATTCAGCCAGTAAACTCACCAGCGCCTGCGCTTCGGTAAAAGACGGCAACGTTTCACAGGCCAGCAGATCGACACCCGCTTCCAGCAACGCCTTCACGCGCGGACGGTGGAACGCTTTCATCTCCTCTTCCGGCAGCGCGTAATCACCGCGATACTCCGCACCATTGGCCAGAAAAGCGCCATACGGCCCGACCGAACCGGCCACCAGCAAGGGCGCGGTGCTGGCGGAAGATGCGCGATAGTCATCACGCGCGCGCTGCGCCAGCTGTACGCTCTGGGTGATCAGTGCCAGCGCCTGCGCTTCATCTAAGCCGCGCACGGCAAAACCCTGCGGCGTGGCTTGGTAGCTGGCGGTGATCGCCACATGCGCGCCGGCAGCAAAGTAGTCGTGATGCACCTGATAAATCAGCTCAGGATTTTCCATCAGCACTTTGGCCGACCACAGCGCATCGGTCAGATTGCAGCCGCGCGCCTCCAGCTCGGTCGCCAGCGCGCCATCCAGAATCAACGTGTCAGTTTGGGTTAGAGCCTGCGCGATAGGATTACGCGACATCGTTGGCCTCCTCAGCCTTAAGGGATGACTTGCGTCGTTGCGTGACATGGTATGCGGCATAGCAGAACAGCACAAACGGAATGCCGCACCACAGCGCAATACGCTGCGATGGATCGAATGCCAGTCCGACGCACGCCAGCAGGCATAACAGGAAGCCCAGAATCGGCGTCAGCGGATAGAGCGGCGCGCGATACGCCAGCTGTTGTAAGCTGCCGCCCGCCTGCAGATGGCGACGACGGAACACATAGTGTGAGGCGCAGATGCTGAGCCACACCGCCACCACGGCAAAACCGGAAATCGCCGACAGCGCCACAAACACTGTGTCCGGCGCAATCACACTGGAGAACAGCGCCAGCAAGCCGCCAATCATGCTCACGGTCAGCGCCAGCACCGGAATGCCACGACGGTTGACGCGCGCAAAACAGCGCGGCAGCGTCTTCTCATTAGCCAGCGACCACAACATGCGGCCAGAAGCATACAGGCCGGAGTTGGCGGCGGAGAGAATGGCGGTGAGGATCACGAAGTTGAAAATATCCGCCGCGTACGGGATGCCGATCTTTTCAAACACCAGCACAAACGGGCTTTTGACGATCCCGGCCTGATCCATCGGGATCAGCGCCGCCAGCACAAATACCGTGCCGATAAAGAAGATGATCAACCGTGCGACGGTGGTGCGGATCGCCAGCGGCAGCGCTTTTTGTGGCTGCTCGGTTTCACCGGCGGCGATGCCGATCAATTCCGTGCCCGAGAAAGCGAAGTTGACCGCTACCATGGTCATCAGAATCGGCAGCGTGCCGTGCGGCAGCCAGCCGGAAGCGGTGAGATTGTGTAATCCCGGCGCAGCGCTGCCGTCTTTCATCGGGATAAAACCAAAGATCGCACCCGCACCGAGAATGATAAAGGCGATGATGGTGATCACTTTGATGATGGAGAACCAGAATTCACCTTCGGCAAAAAAGCGCGTTGAGACGATATTCAGCAGATAAATAGCGATGCAGAACACCAGACACCACGTCCACACCGGCACGCTTGGGAACCAATACTGCATACAGAACCCGGCGGCGGTCAGGCTGGAACCCAGCGCCACCGTCCAGGTGAGCCAGTAAAGCCAGGCGACGGTATAACCGGTGGCCGGACTGAGATAGCGCGCGGCATAGACGTGGAACGCGCCGGTTTCCGGCATCGCTACGGCCAGTTCGCCGAGACAGACCATCACCAACCACACCACCAGCGCACCAATCAGATAGGCCAGCAAGGTGCCGGCTGCACCGGTGGTTGAGATGATGTAGCCGGTATTGAAGAACAGCCCGGTTCCGATCACACCGCCCAGCGACAGCATCACCAGATGCCGTACCTTCATGGTGCGCTTAAAGTTTTCCTGTGGAGGCGTATCCTGAGTTTGCATGATATTTATCCGTATGGACGTCTGAACATCTATATGGACACAAGGTTATACGCGTCAGCGTGCGGATTTGCAACGGGGCAGAAGGAGAGGATTGAGTCAGGGTTTGCGGCCCCGCGTGAAACGGGGCGCAAGTTCAGGCGCCAAATACGCCTTGCAGATAACGCTCAAGCGCAATGCGCGAGCTGAAGCCGTGCGGAATGCCGTAATGCTCCTGCGAATCGCCCATTAAGTAGAGTGGGAATTGCGTGTAGTGATCGCAGGTTTTCATCTCTGAAGCCGGTTCAGCAAAGCTCTGGCTTTTCTCTTTCAGCGTCGGGTGAATGATTAAGGCGGTCCGTCCCATACGCGCTTCGCGATTGACGTACACATAGTTTTCGCCGCGACGATAACCGTAAATTTTTGGCGTTTGGGTATCCATTTCGAAGCCCACTTTCTCAAGTACGCGCGCTACCTCATCTGGTCGTAAATACATGCTTGCTCCTCTCTTCTCACAGCCCCGCAACCTTACAGCAGCAGGATGGCATGGGCATTCGGAATTTTCCCTAAAGCCTGGCACATCCCTGCGTTTAATCACGCTTCGTCTACACTAAGTATTACGTGTTAAATCAAAGGGAGCTAAAAAATGTTTAATCGAAGCGCAAAAAACGATGACATTGATATCAATCAGGATGTAAACGAACTGGCCGATTCGCTAGAGGCGTTACTTAAATCTTATGGCAGTGAAGCTAAAGACGAAGTTGATAATGCCCGTAGCCAGGCGCAGGCGCTGTTGAAGCAGACGCGTGCCAAACTGAGCGGCGGACAGAGTCGCGTATCGCAAGCGGCACGTGATGCGGGTACGCAGGTTGACGCCTATGTCCACGACAAGCCGTGGCACGGCGTGGGCGTCGGTGCGGCGATAGGCCTGGTGCTTGGCGCGCTGCTGGTGTCTTCACGCCGATAAGCCTGTGTTCGTTGACGCAATGAGCCTCGCTGATGCGGGGCTTTTTTGTGGGCGCGAGATAGTGCGCGCTTTCCCTCACCCTAACCCTCTCCCGCAGGCGGGAGAGGGAATAGTTAGCTTGATTAGCGCCTTCTCCCGTAGGCGGGAGAGGGAATGATTAGGTGGCGTTCAACTGTAACACCTATGCTGGATCGGCTCCTTCTCCCGCTTGCGGGAGAAGGCTGGGATGAGGGCCAAATCGCACGAAATCCAACCACTTCTCACACCTCGTTCCCTTTACAAAAAATTTTTCCGGCCTGGAAGGCGCATGATCTCTGGCCTTAGCGAATATCCGAAGATCAAAATCACAAAACCCTATATCTGGTGGGCTTGACCCTTTTACCCACTACATCTAGTATTCAACCCATCAACTAACTACCCAATGTCGTCAAGGACGAAGTTCGATGCAAACAGGAATTTGCTTCGTATCTCGCAATCTGACCGCAATCAAAGGGAAATACGAATCATGCGCATTATTATTTACACCAAAGACAACTGTGTCCAGTGCAATGCGACAAAAAATGCCATGGACCGCAAAGGTATCGACTATCAGCTGATCAACCTTGATACCCAACCTGAAGCCATCGACAACCTCAAATCTCTCGGCTATCGCCAGGTGCCAGTGGTGATGACACAAGACGATCACTGGAGTGGCTTCCGTCCCGACAAAATTGCCAGCCTGCGCCAGCTCGCGGCCGTCGGGGGATAAGCCATGTTTCCACTGGTCTATTTCTCTAGCCAGTCGGAAAACACGCACCGATTCATCACGCGTCTTGGGCTGCCTGCCCGCCGCATTCCGGTTGACGGCAAGCAGCGCCTGCATATCGAACAGCCCTACATTTTAGTGGTGCCGAGCTACGGCGGCGGCAGTTCGCGCGGTGCGGTGCCGAGACAAGTGATTCAATTCCTCAATGATGATGCCAACCGACGCGGGATTCGCGGGGTGATCGCTGCCGGTAACCGCAACTTCGGTGAAGGCTATTGCCTGGCGGGCGACATCATTGCGCAGAAATGTCAGGTTCCCTATCTCTACCGCTTTGAGCTGATGGGAACCCCCGACGATATCGCTAATGTAAAAGCGGGAGTGACCCAATTTTGGCAACGACAGACACCCTAAATAGCTCGCTAACTGATTACCACGCGCTCAACGCGATGCTGAACCTGTATGACGCCGATGGCCGCATCCAGTTCAGCAAAGATCATGAAGCGACGCGCCAGTTCTTCCTGCAGCATGTGCAACCCAACACCGTGCAGTTTGCCTCGGCGGGCGAGCGCCTGCGCTATCTGGTGGCCGAAGGCTACTACGAAGCCGAGGTGCTAAATCAGTACGATTTCGATTTCCTATGCCAGCTGCACGATGAAGCTGATGCGGCGGGTTTCGCTTTTCACACCTTCCTCGGTGCGTGGAAGTTTTACACCAGCTACACGTTGAAAACCTTCGACGGCAAACGCTATCTGGAAACTTTCGAACAGCGCGCCTGCATGGTGGCGCTGACGCTGGCACGCGGCAATGAAACCTTAGCGCGCGAGCTGCTGGCGGAAATGCTGAGCGGTCGCTTCCAGCCCGCTACGCCAACCTTCCTTAACTGCGGTAAGCAGCAGCGCGGCGAGCTGGTTTCCTGTTTCCTGTTGCGCATCGAAGACAATATGGAATCGATTGGTCGCGCGGTGAATTCGGCGCTGCAACTGTCGAAACGCGGCGGCGGCGTGGCGTTCCTGCTCTCCAACCTGCGAGAATCGGGTGCGCCGATTAAGCGCATTGAGAACCAGTCATCGGGCGTGATTCCGGTGATGAAGATGCTGGAAGATGCGTTCTCCTACGCTAACCAGCTGGGTGCGCGTCAGGGCGCAGGCGCGGTATGGCTAAATGCCCATCACCCGGATATTTTCCGCTTCCTTGATACCAAACGCGAAAACGCCGACGAGAAGATCCGCATCAAAACGCTGTCGCTCGGCGTGGTGATCCCGGATATCACCTTCCAACTGGCGAAAGAGAATCGCGATATGGCGCTGTTCTCGCCCTACGATGTCGAGCGCATCTACGGCAAAGCCTTTGGTGACATCAGCATCAGCGAGCATTACGACGAGATGCTGGCGGACGATCGCATCACCAAAACCTACATCAAGCCGCGCGATTTCTTCCAGACGCTGGCGGAGATTCAGTTTGAATCCGGCTACCCGTACATCATGTTTGAAGACAGCGTGAACCGCAGCAACCCGATTGCCGGGCGCATCAACATGAGTAATCTCTGTTCCGAGATTTTGCAGGTTAACAGCGCCAGCGAGTTCAATGACGATCTCAGCTATCGTCGCGTCGGCAAAGATATCTCCTGCAACCTCGGCTCGCTCAACATTGCGCATGCCATGGATTCGCGCAATCTGGCGCAAACCGTGGAAACCGCCGTGCGTGCACTGACCGCCGTTTCCGAGATGAGTGAGATCAATTCGGTGCCTTCGGTGGCGGAAGGCAATCGCCGCTCGCACGCGATTGGCCTCGGTCAGATGAACCTGCATGGTTATCTGGCGCGCGAAGGCATGGCGTACGGTTCAGAAGAGGCGCTGGATTTCACCAATCTCTACTTCTATTGCGTCACCTATCACGCCGTGCGCACCTCGAATCTGCTGGCGCAGGAGCATCAGAAGAGTTTCGACGGTTTCGCCGAGTCGAAATACGCCAGCGGCAGTTACTTCGATAAATATGTCGAACAGCGCTGGCTGCCGCGCACCGCGCGCGTGGCAAAACTGTTCGCCGATGCCGGACTGACTCTGCCAACGCAGGCCGACTGGCAAGCGCTGCGCGCAGCAGTGATGCAACATGGGCTGTACAACCAGAACCTGCAGGCGATTCCGCCCACCGGTTCGATCTCGTACATCAACCATGCGACCTCCAGCATTCACCCGATTGTGTCGCGCATTGAGATCCGTAAAGAGGGCAAAACCGGCCGCGTTTACTATCCGGCGCCGTTTATGACCAACGACAATCTCGACCTCTATCAGGATGCGTACTCCATTGGGCCGGAAGCGATTATTGATACCTACGCCGAAGCCACGCAGCACGTCGATCAAGGCCTGTCGCTGACGCTGTTCTTCCGCGACGACGTCACCACGCGCGATATCAACAAAGCGCAGATCTACGCGTGGAAAAAAGGCATCAAAACGCTCTATTACATTCGTCTGCGCCAGATGGCGCTTCAAGGCACCGAGGTGCAGGGCTGCGTCTCCTGCTCACTGTGATGAAAACTATGCAACTAAAACAAATTCAAGCCATTAACTGGAACCGCATCCAGGACGAAAAAGACCTCGAAGTGTGGAACCGACTGACCAGTAATTTCTGGCTGCCGGAAAAAGTGCCGCTCTCCAACGATTTGCCAGCGTGGCAGTCGCTGGACCACCAGCAACAGCAGCTGACTATTCGGGTGTTTACCGGATTGACGCTGCTCGACACCATCCAGAACGTGATTGGTGCGCCGGGCCTGATGGAAGATGCTATTACGCCACACGAAGAAGCTGTGCTGTCGAACGTCTCCTTTATGGAAGCGGTGCATGCGCGTTCGTACAGTTCGATATTCTCCACGCTGTGTAATACCGCAGATGTCGATGCGGCGTATCGCTGGAGTGAAGAGAATGAAGCGTTGCAGAACAAGGCGAAGATTGTGCTGGAGCACTATCGCGCCGAGGATCCGCTCAAGAAGAAAATCGCCAGCGTGTTCCTTGAATCGTTCCTGTTCTACTCCGGTTTCTGGCTGCCGATGTATTGGTCAAGCCGTGGCAAGCTGACCAACACCGCAGATCTGATTCGCCTGATCATTCGCGACGAAGCGGTACACGGCTACTACATCGGCTATAAGTACCAAAAGTCGCTGGAAAACGTCGATGCTGGCCGCCGCGAGGAGTTGCAGCAGTTTGCGATTGATTTGCTGCTGGCGCTGTACGAAAACGAAGTGGTGTATACCGAAGCGTTGTACGGTGAAGTCGGTTGGGCGGAAGAGGTGAAAACCTTCCTGCACTACAACGCCAATAAAGCGCTAATGAACCTCGGCTACGAAGCGCTGTTCCCGGCCGAACTGACCGCCGTGAACCCGGCGATTTTGTCCGCGCTGTCGCCCAACGCCGATGAAAACCACGACTTCTTCTCAGGTTCTGGATCCTCTTACGTAATGGGGAAAGCCGTAGAAACCGAAGACGAAGACTGGAATTTCTAATACGCGTCATACTTCGCGCTGCCTGGAGGCACCTACTTTTGGCACAGCAGCGTTGACTGCGCCCACTCTTCCCAGTCACATAGTTCACTATGCTGCTGGGTCGAGCGGGCTTGTCGCCTTGCTGTGACGCGAATTATTTAGCGTATTAATTCAGTGATCATTATTTTTTAAACCAATCTTATTTCCGCTCTTCTCACCCATTTATTTCACTTATATTTCTTCTTTTTGGATTGATTTTCGGCCACTCTGCACCAGAAACGGACTGAAACGCACATAAATTCACATCTTAAATGCAAAAAATTAATCCACGCGCATCCCTTGTGAGCACTGGCGATTTTAGCGATTGACTGCTGCGCGCGCCGCCGAATATCGCCATTCAGGGTTGTCAGATAATTTCACTATGTTAGGGTATAGGGCGCTTAATTTTAATCAGGACCACAACAAGAAATAGTTAAACATTTAACCGGGAAATTAATTACTGCATGGCAATTAAACTCGAAGTAAAGAATTTATATAAAGTATTTGGGGATAATCCCGAAAAGGCATTTAAGCTGATCGATAAAGGCGAAAGCAAAGAGAGTATTCTGGCAAAAACCGGCCTCTCTGTTGGCGTCAAAAATGCCAGTCTGGCCATTGAAGAAGGCGAGATCTTCGTCATCATGGGGCTTTCAGGTTCAGGTAAGTCCACCATGGTTCGCCTTCTCAATCGTCTGATCGAGCCCACTCGCGGCCAGGTAATCATAGACGGTGTCGATATTGCCAAAATATCGGAATCAGAACTGCGTGAAGTCCGCAGAAATAAGATCAGTATGGTATTTCAATCCTTCGCGCTGATGCCACACATGACGGTGCTAAATAATGCCGCCTTTGGCATGGAATTAGCCAGCATTCCTTTAGCCGAACGTCAGGAAAAAGCGCTGGAAGCATTGCGTCAGGTTGGCCTGGATAATTACGCCCACTCTTATCCCGATGAACTTTCTGGCGGTATGCGTCAACGCGTTGGATTAGCCCGCGCATTGGCGATTAATCCTGATATTTTATTAATGGATGAAGCTTTCTCAGCACTTGATCCGTTGATTCGTACCGAAATGCAGGATGAACTGGTAAAACTGCAGGCCAAACATCAGCGTACCATTGTATTTATTTCTCACGACCTCGATGAAGCGATGCGTATTGGCGACCGCATTGCCATTATGCAGGGCGGCGAAGTGGTGCAGGTCGGGACGCCGGATGAAATCCTCAATAATCCTGCCAATGATTATGTGCGCACCTTCTTCCGCGGCGTCGATATTAGTCACGTGTTTAGCGCCAAAGATATTGCGCGTCGCAGTGCGGGTTCTCTGATCCGCAAAGCCGCCGGTTTTGGTCCGCGATCCGCCATCAAGCTGCTGCAGGATGAAGATCGCGAATATGGCTACGTGCTGGAGAAACAGAAGTTTGTTGGCGTGGTGTCCACCGATTCATTGAAAGCCGCGCTGGCGGCCGGTGAAGGGCTGGATAGCGCGCTACTCGACACGCCCTTAGCGGTTCCTGCCGATACCTCCCTGAACGATCTGCTGTCGCATGTGGCACAAGCGCCCTGCGCCGTGCCGGTAGTCAGCGAAGAGAATCAGTACGTCGGTATCATTTCGAAAAGCATGCTGTTGCGTGCTTTAGACCGTGAAGGAGCCTAATCATGAGCGAACAAACAGCGAATCCGTGGGAAAGCGCCAGCCAAACCACCCAGCAACCTGCCACCACTGATACCAGCCCCGCCGCCAGCAGCAGCGATCCCTGGGCGAGCGGCGGTGCCGCGCCTGCAGATAGCAGCTCCGGCAGCGCCGATGCATGGGGCGATCCCTCCGCCGCCAGCAGCGGTGGCCACGATGCCGCCAGCAATGCTGCCAGCAGCAGCGACTGGCTGAGCAGCGCACCCGCTCCCGCGCCGGAACATTTCAACCTCATGGACCCGTTCCATAAAACCTGGATTCCGCTTGATAGCTGGGTGACTGAAGGCATCGATTGGGTGGTCAGCCATTTCCGTCCGGTGTTTCAGGGCATTCGCGTGCCGGTGGATTACATCCTCAGCGCGTTCCAGCAGTTACTGCTCGGCATGCCCGCGCCGGTAGCGATTGTGGTGTTCGCACTGATCGCCTGGCAGATTGCCAGCCCGGCGATGGGCATTGCTACGCTGGTCTCGTTGATTGCCATTGGCGCGATTGGTGCCTGGTCGCAGGCGATGGTGACGCTGGCGCTGGTGCTAACCGCCCTGCTGTTCTGCATCATCATCGGCTTGCCGCTCGGCATCTGGCTGGCGCGCAGTGAACGTGCCGCGCGCATTATTCGTCCGCTGCTGGATGCGATGCAGACCACGCCAGCCTTCGTCTATCTGGTGCCCATCGTCATGCTGTTTGGTATCGGCAACGTGCCGGGCGTAGTGGTGACCATTATCTTTGCGCTGCCGCCGATTGTGCGCCTCACCATTCTTGGGATTAAGCAGGTACCAGCCGACCTGATTGAAGCGAGTGAATCCTTCGGTGCCAGCCCGCGTCAGATGCTGTTCAAAGTGCAGCTGCCGCTGGCGATGCCGACCATCATGGCTGGCGTAAACCAGACGCTGATGCTGGCGCTGTCGATGGTGGTGATCGCCTCGATGATCGCGGTTGGCGGTCTCGGTCAGATGGTGCTGCGCGGCATTGGTCGCCTGGATATGGGCCTCGCCACCGTCGGCGGCGTGGGCATCGTGATCCTCGCCATTATCCTCGATCGCTTGACGCAGTCGATGGGCCGCGACAGCCGCAGCCGTGGCAGCCGTCACTGGTACAGCACTGGCCCGCTCGGTCTGCTGATGCGCCCTTTCAGTAAAAAAGCCTGATTTCAATGGGCGGTCCGCTGCGGCCGCCCGTCTTCGACGTAACACGTAAAATAAGGAATGACTATGCGCAAGACAGCTCTCATCGCCGCCGTCCTGACGACGTTCGCCGCGACGCACGTGTCCGCCGCCGACCTGCCCGGTAAAGGCATCACCGTTAAACCGACGCAGAGTACCATCTCTGAAGAGACCTTCCAGACGCTGTTGGTAAGCCGCGCGCTGGAGAAACTCGGCTATACCGTTGAGAAGCCAAGCGAGATTGATTACAACGTGGCGTACACCACCATCGCAGCCGGTGATGCCACCTTTATTGCCACCAACTGGCAACCGCTGCACGACGATATGTATAAAGCCGCGGGCGGCGATGCGAAGTTTTATCGCCAGGGCACTTACGTCGGTGGCGCGGCTCAGGGTTACCTGATCGATAAGAAAACCGCCGAGCAGTATCACATCACCAATATTGAACAGCTGAAAGATCCCAAGATCGCCAAACTGTTTGATACCAATGGCGATGGCAAAGCGGATTTGACCGGCTGTACGCCAGGCTGGGGCTGTGAAGCGGTGATTAATCACCAGATTGATGCCTACAAGCTGAGCAACACCGTGGAGCACAATCAGGGCAACTACTCGGCGATGATCGCCGATACCATCACGCGCTTTAAACAGGGCAAACCGGTGTTCTATTACACCTGGACGCCGTATTGGGTCAGCGACGTGCTGAAGCCGGGTAAAGATGTGGTATGGCTGCAGGTACCGTTCTCTTCACTGCCGGGCGAGCAGAGCAAAGTCGATACCAAGCTGGCGAACGGGGCTAACTACGGTTTCCCGGTGAACACCATGCATATCGTCGCCAACAAAGCCTGGACCGAGAAAAATCCGGCCGCGGCAAAGCTTTTTGCTGAGATGAAGCTGCCGATTGGCGACATCAACGCCGAGAATGCGGCGATGCATGCGGGCCATGCTTCTGAAGCCGATATCAATGGCCACGTTGATGGCTGGATCAAAGGTCACCAGGCGGAATTCGATAAGTGGATTCAGGACGCACTGGCGGCAGCGAAGTAACGCATTTACATTAGCGTTGGTATTGTAGCGGCGCGATTTATCGCGCCGTTTTTCATGGAATAATTCCACTTCAGGAACTCAGCGCAATAAATTGCGCCGCTACGGCAAATGGCTGCCTCTCCCCTTTTCCTTTCCCCCGATAAGCGAAGCGTGCGCTATAGCGCACTGGTACGTCCTGTTAATTAACACACCATTGAAATAATTTTTTCGGTTACTATTACCTACAAATGATTATCTCTCTTATCCGCACGCTATGACTGCTTCCCGTTTAGCGATCAAATTCCATCACTTAGGCTGGTGTCGCATTCGCGCGGGCGTTGTTAAGAGCATGTTAATCAACACCTTGATTTACGTGGATAAGCGGCGCGCGAAAAGTGTTTAGAAATCGTAAAGATGGTTCTAAACCGCTGAGCAATACTATTCATTAATGATTGGGTTTGTTATGGTTAGCAGCGCAGTTATTCACCAGAGTTATTTTTTCTCGCGAAATTATTTATCTGTAAAAAGGTTTCCCGAGATGAATTGATGGCATCGGCTGCCTGTATGTTCAGGTGGGATGTCAGGGCAAAATGCCCAGGGTTAAGGAACAACCTGGAATATCAGATGTTGACTATGTGATCGTGCTAACAATCACCTGCGGAAATTGTGACTACGCTTAATCTGTCACCATCATTACTATACCAGTTGCAACTAAGAGGTTTTTTTAAAATGGAAAGTTCGTTTACTCCCATTGAACAGATGCTTAACATCCGTGCTAACCGCCATAAAGATTTTCCGCTGCAGGAGATCATTTTGACCCGCTTGTGCATGCACATGCAGGGTAAACTGCTGGATAATCGCAACAAAATGTTGAAGGCGCAGGGAATTAACGAGACCTTATTCATGGCGCTGATTACCCTTGATGCACAGGAAAATCAGAGCATTCAGCCTTCAGAACTGAGTTCTGCCCTCGGCTCTTCACGCACCAATGCCACGCGTATCGCTGATGAGCTGGAGAAGCGCGGCTGGATCGAACGTCGTGAAAGCGAGAACGACCGTCGCTGCCTGCATCTGCATTTGACCGAAAAAGGCAATGAATTCCTGCGCCAGCTGCTGCCACCGCAGCATCAGAGCCTGCAATACCTGTGGTCTTCGCTCTCCACTAATGAGCAGGATCAGCTGGAATCGATTACCCGTAAGTTACTTAACCGTCTCGATAAAATGGACGAAGATCAGGTTATCGCTTCCCTGTCGCGCTAATAGCAAGAAGTGCGACACAATCACCTTCCGAAATCGCTATTTTAATCCCCTTTTGTCCGGCCAGCGCTTAAGTGCTGGCTTTTTTGACTCGGGCAACCGTGTTGAAGGATCGGCACATCCCGACTAAATGGAAAACGTGGAGAACGACATGAGTGCGACAGCGGAAGCTCAAAGCCCGCAACAGCCAGCGAATAAAAAGAAGAAGCGCAAAGGTGTGCTGATCCTGCTGGCTATCGTGTTTGTAATTATTGGTGTTTCGTATCTGGCTTACTGGTATTTGGTGCTGCGTCACTTCCAGGAAACCGATGATGCGTACGTGGCAGGTAACCAGGTGCAGGTGATGGCGCAGGTTTCTGGCAGCGTAAACAAAGTGTGGTTTGATAACACCGACGTGGTGAAGAAAGGCGACGTCCTGGTGTCGCTGGATAAAACTGATGCCGAGCAGGCGTTTGAAAAAGCGCAGACCGCGTTAGCCACCAGCGTGCGTCAAACCCACCAGCTGATGATCAATGGCAAACAGTATCAAGCCACCATCAAGCTGCAGCAAACCGCGCTGGAACAGGCCGAAGCTGACCTGAAACGCCGCGAGCCGCTGGGCGCGTCTAATCTGATTGGCCGCGAAGAGCTGCAACACTCGCGTGATGCCGTGGCGACAGCCAAAGCGCAGCTGGATGTGGCAGTGCAGCAATACAACGCTAACCAGGCGATGATTCTGAATACCTCGCTGGAAAATCAGCCCGCGGTACAGCAGAGTGCGGCTGAGCTGCGCGATGCCTGGCTGGCGCTGCAGCGTACTGAAATTCGTAGCCCGATTGATGGCTTCATTTCACGTCGCAGCGTACAGGTTGGCTCGCAAATCTCCACCACCACCCCGCTGTTGGCGGTGGTGCCGTCCACAAATCTGTGGATCGATGCAAACTTCAAAGAGACCCAGCTTGCAGGTGTCCGTATCGGCCAATCAGCCACGGTGATCAGTGATATCTACGGCGATGACGTCGAGTATCACGGCAAAGTGGTGGGTCTGGATATGGGTACCGGCAGCGCCTTCTCGCTGCTGCCTGCGCAGAACGCCACCGGTAACTGGATCAAAGTGGTCCAGCGTCTGCCGGTGCGTATCGAGCTGGATCCGAAACAAGTGGCGGAACATCCGCTGCGTATCGGCCTCTCCACGCTGGTGAAAGTGGATACCCAAAACAAAGAGGGTGCCACGCTGGCCAGCACCGTGCGTTCGCAAGCCGCGTATGAAAGTAATGCGTTGGCAATCGACCTCGCGCCGGTTAACCAGCTGATTACTGACATCGTTCGTGCCAACGCTGACTAACGCCGCGGGAGGCTGTTATGGCACAAAAACCGCTTGAAGGTGCGCCGTTAGTCCTGATGACCATCGCCCTGTCGCTGGCGACGTTCATGCAGGTACTCGACTCCACCATCGCTAACGTGGCGATTCCGACCATCGCCGGTAACCTCGGTGCCTCGAACTCGCAGGGCACCTGGGTGATTACCTCTTTCGGGGTGGCAAACGCCATCTCGATTCCGATAACCGGTTGGCTGGCCAAGCGCATCGGTGAAGTGAAGCTGTTTACCTGGTCGACCATCCTGTTTGTATTGGCGTCCTGGGCTTGCGGCATGTCCGAAAGCCTGGAGATGCTGATCTTCTTCCGCGTCATTCAGGGCGTGGTTGCCGGTCCGCTGATTCCGCTGTCGCAGAGTTTGCTGCTGAACAACTATCCGCCAGCGAAACGCAGCGTGGCGCTTTCGCTGTGGGCGATGACGGTGATTGTGGCACCGATCTGCGGTCCGATTCTCGGCGGCTGGATCAGCGATAACTATCACTGGGGCTGGATCTTCTTCATCAACGTGCCGATTGGTTTGGTGGTGGTGTTACTGACGCTGCAAACGCTGCGTGGACGTGAAACCAAAACCGAAATCCGCCGGATCGATATGGTGGGGTTGGTACTGCTGGTGGTGGGCATTGGCTCGCTGCAGGTGATGCTGGATCGCGGAAAAGAGCTCGACTGGTTTAGCTCAACCGAGATCATTGTGCTGATGGTGGTCGCCGTGGTGGCGCTGCTGGTGTTGCTGGTGTGGGAGCTCACCGACGACCATCCGATAGTCGATTTGTCGTTGTTCAAGATGCGCAACTTCACCATCGGCTGTTTGTCGATCAGCCTGGCCTATATGCTTTACTTCGGCTCGATAGTGTTGCTGCCGCAGCTGTTACAGGAGGTATATGGCTACACCGCCACCTGGGCCGGATTAGCGTCGGCACCGGTGGGGATTCTGCCAGTGATCCTGTCGCCGATCATTGGCCGCTTCGCCCACAAGCTGGATATGCGTAAGCTGGTGACCTTTAGCTTCATCATGTATGCCGTCTGTTTTTACTGGCGCGCCTACACATTTGAGCCGGGGATGGATTTTGGTGCATCAGCGTGGCCGCAGTTTATTCAGGGCTTTGCGGTGGCGTGCTTCTTTATGCCGCTCACCACCATTACGCTGTCAGGCTTACCGCCAGAACGTATGGCGGCGGCATCAAGCCTGTCGAACTTCGTGCGTACGCTGGCGGGTTCCATCGGTACCTCGATTACTACCACCATGTGGAGTAACCGTGAATCGATGCATCATAGCTATCTGTCGGAGTCGGTGAATCCGTACAACGTCAATTCACAGCAGATGTATGACCAGTTGCAAAGCATGGGCATGACCCAGCAGCAGGCCTCGGCATATATCGCGCAGCAAATTACCAATCAGGGTCTGATTATTTCGGCGAATGAGATCTTCTGGGCATCGGCGGGCGTGTTCTTGATCTTGCTGGTGCTGGTGTGGTTTGCGCGTCCACCATTTGGTGCGGGCAGTGGCGGCGGTGGTGCTCACTAAGCGAGACAAACAAAAACGGGCCTTGCGGCCCGTTTTTTTATGCGTTCTGACGCCACCATTCGGCGAGCAGAATACCGGTCGCCACTGACACGTTGAGGCTTTCAACGTTGCCGGTGCCACCAATCGACAGGCTGAGATCGCCCTGCTGGAAAGCGCTGTCTGACAGACCTTCGCTCTCCTGACCCAACACCAGCACCATTTTGGCAGGCAGCTCAGCTTTCGCCAGCGGTGTGCCTTCGTGGCTTGAGGTGGTAACGATGGTGTAACCCGCTTTACGGAACGCTTCCAGGCCATCGGCAAAGCTTTCGCCGCTGATTGCCTGTACGTGTTCAGCGCCACCTTCGGCGGTACGTACTGCCGCACCTGACTCCAGCAGCGAAGCATCATTCACCAGCAAACCTTTCACACCGAAGTGCGCGCAGCTACGCATAATGCCGCCAAGGTTGTGCGGGTTGCTGACATCTTCCAGTGCCAGCACGCAATCTTTGGTGGGGGCCTTGGTCAGCCACTCGGTAACCGGCATGCCCATACGTTTTTTGATGATGAAGCACACGCCACCGTGGTGTTCAGTACCTGAAGCTTTGGTCAGCTCAGCATCTTCAACCACATGATAGGCTTTGCGGTTGGCCGCCAGCCAGCGCAGGGTTTCACGGAAACGCGGTGTTACGCTCTGAATAAACCAGGCACGCACGATGCTTTCCGGACGGCTCAGGAACAGCGCCTGACAGGCATTTTCACCGTAGACGCGCGTCTCTTCCTGACGCTGACGGCGAATCTGCTCGGGATCGATGACCGGCTTATTCGCGACATCATCCAGTTGGCTATCATCCGCGACCGACGGACGAGAAACGGTGCGCCACGGCGAATCACCGAAGCTGCGGTTGTCGTCACCACGATCGTCACGACGACCAAAGCTGCGACCGCGTTCGGTATTACTCGCACCGCGCGGTGCCGAGCTGCGTGCGCCGCTACGGCCACCTTCTTCATTATTACGTGCACCGCTGCGAGGACCAGAACGACGATTATCTTCCTGGCGCGCAGCAGGACGGCCGCCTTTGCCGGTACGGGGATTCGGCTTTTGACCACTCTCCTCATCACGTACGTACATCACTTTTACCTTGCCGCTTTTGCCTTTAAATTCGTCGTTCATCTGTTCCTCCAGCATTGAGAGCGCGAAGATTACCTGATGTGTCGGTGCTTAGCTATCAACTATTGAACCTATTGGGCAATCCAGATTGAGCATAGCACTCAACCTTTTCATAATGTCCGGCAATCATCAGATTTACAGGTCCGGGTTGAGGTAAATATGAATACAGTTTGTGCCTCCTGTCAGGCAACCAACCGCGTGCCCGAGTCGCGCATGGCTGATGGAGCAAAATGTGGTCGTTGCGGCGGCGAGCTATTCAACGGTGAAGTCGCCAACGCGACCGCAGCCACGTTGGATAAGTATCTGCAAGACGATCTGCCGGTGGTGATCGACTTCTGGGCGCCGTGGTGCGGCCCGTGCGTTAACTTCGCACCGGTGTTTAAAGATGTCGCCGACGAGCGTCGCGGCAAGGTGCGCTTCGTGAAAGTGAATACTGAAGCCGAACCGGCGCTTAGTTCGCGTTTCCGCATTCGCAGCATTCCTACTATTATGCTGTTCAAGAACGGCGAGATGGTCGACATGCTGAACGGCGCAATGCCGAAAGCGCCCTTCAACGAGTGGCTCGACGAATCGCTGTAAACCGCTGATGGCCAGCCGCGAGCTGGCCTTCCTTATTACCTTTCCCGGCTAATTCCATTACACTGGCGTTTTTTCTCCTGCCTGCGAATTTATGTTTGAAAATGCCGTTCTGCGCTTACGTGCGCAACGTTTAGCGCGCGCCACGCGCCCGTTTCTTGCGCGCGGTAATCGTGTCATTCGTTGCCAACGCTGCCTGCTGCCGCAGAAAAACTGTCTGTGTGCCACCATCCAGCCTCAGCAAGCGCGCAGTCGCTTCTGTCTGGTGATGTTCGATACCGAGCCGATGAAGCCGAGCAATACCGGAAGGTTAATTGCCGATGTGCTGCCGGACACCGAGGCGTTTGGCTGGTCACGCACCGAGCCGGATGCCGCGCTGCTGGCGGCGGTGAAGAACGCGCATTATCAGCCGCTGGTGGTTTTCCCGGCGTCTTACGCAGATGCCGATCGCGAAGTGCTCACTAGCCCGCCGCTCACCGGCAAACCGCCGCTGTTTATTATGCTCGACGGCACTTGGACGGAAGCGCGCAAGATGTTCCGCAAAAGTCCGTGGCTGGATGCGTTGCCGGTGATGTCGCTCAACGTGTCTGCGCCCTCGCGCTACACGCTGCGCGAGGCCCACGGCGAAGGCCAGCACTGCACCGCCGAAGTTGCTGCCGCGCTGCTGGAACAGGCCGGGGATCTCGCCGCCGCCGCAGAATTGCAGCACTATTTCGCCCGCTTCCGTCATGCTTATCTGGCGGGGAAACCGCATCATCCGATTCATGCTCTGGAAGAAGCATTGAGTAGCGGAATCTGAAGCTGGCTCTCAGCCTGCGATCGGTGAATCGGCACGCGCGCTAAAAAGCGTTTACAATCATGCCAATCTTGATAGCAGGAGCGGATGATGAGCCAACGCGGACTGGAAGCGCTGTTACGACCTAAATCAATCGCGGTAATCGGTGCGTCAATTACACCGGGGCGCGCCGGCTACTTTATGATGCGTAACCTGCTGGCCGGTGGATTTAGCGGTCCGGTATTGCCGGTGACGCCGAAGTATAAAGCGGTGAGCGGCGTGCTGGCATGGCCGGATATCGCCAGCCTGCCCTTCGCGCCCGATCTCGCCATCATCTGTACCCACGCCAAACGTAATCTCGAACTGCTGCAACAACTGGGCGAAAAAGGTTGTAAGGCCTGTATTATTCTCTCGGCGCCATCCAGCCAGTTGGAAGAGCTGAAAGCCTGCGCCAGTCAATGGCAAATTCGCCTGCTTGGGCCCAACAGCTTAGGTTTGCTGGCGCCGTGGCAAGGGTTGAATGCCAGCTTCTCGCCGGTGCCGATTGCTAAAGGTCGCATTGCTTTTATTTCGCAATCCGCCGCGGTTTCTAACACCATTCTCGACTGGGCGCAGCAGCGTAACCTCGGTTTCTCATGGTTTATCGCCTTGGGTGATAGCCTGGATATCGACGTTGATGATCTGCTGGATTTCCTCGCGCGCGACGGTAAAACCAGCGCTATTCTGCTCTACCTCGAACACCTCAGCGATGCGCGTCGCTTTGTTTCCGCTTCGCGCAGCGCCTCGCGTAATAAACCGATTCTGGTGATAAAAAGTGGTCGCAGCCATCAGGCGCAGGCGATGATCGGTACTCACAGCGGACTGGACGCTGCCTGGGATGCGGCGATTCAGCGCGCCGGTTTACTGCGCGTACAGGATACGCATGAACTGTTTACGGCGGTTGAGTCGCTGAGCCATATGCGTCCATTACGCGGTGATCGACTGATGATCATCAGCAACGGCGCGGCCCCGGCGGCGCTGGCCCTGGATGAACTGTATGCGCGCAACGGTAAGCTGGCGACGCTAAGTGACGAAACCTTGCAGGCGCTGGCCACACTGCTGCCAGAAGGCGTTGGCCGCGGCAATCCGCTGGATTTGAAAGATGACGCGACACCAGCGCGCTATGTCGCCTGCATTGAACGGCTGCTGGATAGCCATGAACTTGATGCACTGATGATCATTCATGCGCCAAGCGCCGTTTCACCTTCGAGCGAGACTGCCGAGCAGATTATCGCTGCGGTTGCCAAACATCCGCGTGGCAAGCAGGTTACTTTGCTGACGAACTGGTGCGGCGAATACTCTTCGCAGAGTGCACGACGCGCGTTTACTCAGGCTGGCATTCCCACCTGGCGCACACCGGAAGGTACCGTTACCGCTTTCATGCATCAGGTGGAATATCGCCGCAACCAGAAGCAACTGCGTGAGACGCCCGCGCTGCCGATTGGTTTGACGCAGAACAGCGCGCAGGCGCATCAGCTGATTCAGCAAGCGCTGGATAAAGGCATCACTACGCTGGACACCCACGAAGTGCAGCCGGTGTTGCAGGCTTATGGCCTGGCGACGCTGCCCACCTGGATTGCCAGCGACAGCGCCGCGGCTGCCAGCATCGCCGATCAGATTGGCTATCCGGTCGCGCTCAAGCTGCGTTCGCCGGATATTCCGCATAAGTCGGAGGTACAAGGCGTAATGCTGTATCTGCGCAGCGCCGCAGAGGTGGAACAAGCGGCTGAAGCCATTTTTGATCGCGTGCGTAAAACCCATCCACAGGCGCATATTGATGGTTTGCTGGTGCAGAGTATGGCGAATCGCGCCGGAGCGCAGGAGTTGCGTGTGGTGGTCGAACAGGATCCGCTGTTTGGTCCTATCATCCTGCTGGGCGAAGGCGGCGTGGAGTGGCAGCCCGACAAGCAAGCCGCCGTGGCTTTGCCGCCGCTGAATATGACGCTGGCGCGCTATCTGGTGATTCAGGCGATGAAAAGCGGCAAAGTCCGCAGCCGTAGTGCGTTGCGACCACTGGATATCACCGGGCTTAGCCAGCTGTTAGTGCAGGTTTCAAACCTGGTGGTCGATTGTCCGGAGATTCAGCGCCTGGATATTCATCCGCTGCTGGCATCAGCTGACGAATTCACGCTGCTGGATGTCACGCTGCAGCTGGCGCCTTTCAATGGTGATAACGAAACACGGCTGGCGATTCGTCCTTACCCGCATCATCTTGAAGAGCAGGTGCAGCTGAAAAATGGGCAATATTGCCTGTTCCGCCCGATCCTGCCGGAAGATGAACCGCAGCTGCGCGCCTTTATCGCCCAGGTAACGAAAGAAGATCTCTACTATCGTTACTTCAGTGAAATCAATGAATTCACCCATGAAGATTTGGCGAATATGACGCAAATTGATTATGACCGCGAAATGGCGATTGTCGCTGTACGGCAGCACAACGGCGTCGACGAGATCATTGGCGTAACACGTGCGATCTCCGATGCCGATAATATCGATGCTGAATTCTCCGTGCTGGTGCGGTCTGACCTGAAAGGCTTGGGCATGGGCAGGTGCTTACTGGAGAAGATGATTCGCTATACGCGCGATCATGGCCTGCAACAATTGAACGGTATCACCATGCCAAACAATAGCGGCATGATTACGCTGGCGCGAAAACTTAATTTTCGCGTGAATATTCAACTGGATGATGGCATTGTCAGCCTGAATTTGCCGCTCGGTGATGTCATCAGCTAACCTGTACAGAAAGGTAAAATTCCTCCTCTACAGGCCGGTTGATGGTATTATTTACCGTTAGGATCATGATTTGATGGCAAAAGGCCATGCAATGAACAGAGAAGAAGTGCACTGTGATGTTGTCTAAATTTAAACGTAATAAACACCAACAACACCTCGCACAGCTGCCTAAACTGTCACAATCCGTGTCGGATCTGACGACGCTTTACTCGCCTGCCGAGTTTCGCGAAACCCTGCTGACGAAAATTGCCGCAGCAGAAAAGCGTATCTGTATCACCGCGCTGTATCTGGAGAATGATGACGGCGGTCGGGGAATAATGCAGGCGCTGTACGCAGCGCGTCAGGCACGTCCGGAGCTGGATGTCTGTATTCTGGTTGACTGGCATCGTGCGCAGCGTGGTCGTATTGGCGCTGCTCGCGGCGTGACCAACGCTGACTGGTATTGCGAAATGGCGACTCAGCACCCGGATATCGCTATTCCGGTTTATGGCATTCCGGTTAACACCCGCGAAGCGCTCGGTGTGCTGCATCTGAAAGGGTTTATCATTGATGATACGCTGCTCTACAGCGGCGCGAGCCTGAACGATGTCTATTTACATCAGCATGATAAATACCGTTATGACCGTTATCAGCTGATCCGCAATCCACAGCTTACCGATACCATGTATGCGTGGATCTGCGAAAATCTCAAGGATTCCGATGCGGTTAACCGCCTCGATAAAACTGAGCGCCCTTCCAGCCCGGAAATCAAAAATGAAACACGTCAGTTCCGTCAGGAGCTGCGCAGCTTTAACTATCAGTTTACCGGCAATGCAGATAATGATTGCCTTGCCGTCACGCCGCTGGTTGGCTTGGGCAAACGTAGCCTGCTGAACAAAACCATTTTCCATTTGATGCCCTGCGCTGAGCGCAAGCTGACGCTGTGTACGCCCTATTTTAACCTGCCGGCCATTCTGGTGCGTAACCTGATTCATTTACTGCGTCAGGGTAAAGAAGTTGAAATCATCATTGGCGACAAAACGGCCAATGACTTCTACATCCCGCCAGAACAGCCGTTCAAGATTATCGGGGCGCTGCCTTATCTATATGAGATTAACCTGCGTCGCTTCCTGAGCCGTTTGCAGTATTACGTCAATAATGGTCAGCTGACGGTACGCTTGTGGAAAGATGGCGAAAACAGTTATCACCTGAAAGGCATTTGGGTGGATGACGAATGGATGATGATCACCGGTAACAACCTCAATCCACGCGCGTGGCGACTGGATCTGGAAAATGCGGTGCTGATTCACGATCCGTTGAATCAATTGGCCGAGCAGCGCGAAAAAGAGCTGGCGCTGATTCGTGAGCATACTTCCGTGGTGCAGCATTATCGCGAGCTGGAAAGTATCTCCGATTATCCGGCAAAGGTGCGCAAGCTGATTCGTCGCCTGCGCCGTATTCGCATCGATCGCTTGATTAGCCGTCTGCTATAGCCGATGCGTGCGCCTATCCTCTGCGTGGTTTTGCTGTGTAGTGGATGTGCGCATGTCGCTCAGGATAACTGGACCGGCAAAGACAAAGCGCAACACTACTTCTCTTCTGCTGTGCTGGCAGCCGCAGGTAGTGAGATTTCTCAGCATCAAAATCACAGCCGCGGGCAGAATTTGCGTTTCGGCTTTCTGTTTTCGTTGAGTTTCGGTGTGGGGAAAGAGTTATATGACAGCCGCTCAGCGGGGAGCGGCTGGAGTTGGAAAGATCTTAGCTGGGATGTCGCCGGCGCCGCCAGCGGTATCGCACTGTGGAACCTCAGTCAGTAATTACAGCGCAATCCCCTTCCCTTTGCGATGCAGCATCAGCGATACCAGGAATGCTAAAGCGCCCATTGCCGAAACATACCAGAAGAAGCTGGTTTCAATACCTTCCCTTTTCAGCAGTAAGGCTACGTACTCTGCCGAACCACCAAAAATAGCATTCGCCACCGCATAGGAAAGCCCAACGCCCAGCGCGCGGACTTCCGGCGGGAACATCTCTGCTTTCAAAATGCCACTGATAGCGGTGTAGAAACTGGTGATGATTAGCGCCAGCATGATCAAGGCAAATGCCAGCCAACTGCTTTGCACATTTTGCAGCAATAGCAGAATAGGTACCGTACAGATAGCTGCCCCGGCACCAAAAATCATCATTGAGGCACGACGACCAATCTTGTCTGACAGCGCGCCAACTATCGGCTGAATCAACATGAATACCAATAAGCAACCGGTCATTAATCCACTGGCACTGCGCGCATCCATCCCGGCAGTATTTACCAGATATTTTTGCATGTAGGTGGTGAAGGTATAGAAGCTTAGCGAACCGCCTGCGGTAAAGCCCAGCACCATCAGAAATGCACGGGTGTGATTGCGCAGTAATCCCGTAATGCTGCCGGCGTCACGATGTTCACGGTGTTTTTTCTCTGAAGTTTCGTTGAGAGAACGACGTAACCACAATGCCACCACAGCGAGCGCCGCCCCGAGGAAGAACGGAATACGCCAGCCCCAGCTGCGAAGTTCTTCATCGCTGAGAATTTGCTGTAAGACTACAACGGTAAGCACCGCTAACAGTTGGCCGCCGATGAGCGTCACATATTGGAAAGAGGCATAAAATCCTTTTCGTCCTTCCAGTGCTACTTCGCTCATATAAGTGGCGCTGGTACCGTATTCCCCACCAACCGATAATCCCTGAAACATACGCGCCAGCAGAAGAATGACAGGCGCGGCAAGGCCAATTTCTCCGTAGCCCGGTAGACAGGCGATCACTAATGATCCCAGACACATCATGCACACTGAGATCAGCATTGAGGCTTTGCGACCGTGACGATCGGCAATATAGCCAAATAACCATCCGCCGATCGGGCGCATCAGAAAACCAGCTGCGAAGACGCCTGCTGTTTGCAGCAACTGGGTGGTGGTATCACCGCTTGGAAAGAATACATGGGCAAAATAGAGTGAGAAGAAGGAGTAGACGTAGAAATCGAACCATTCGACTAAATTGCCAGACGATGCGCCGACAATCGACCAGATGCGCTTTTTACTGTCAGCTGCCGTTGCAGTTAGAGCCACTTTTTGTTGTTGTGAATCAGTCATGCTTACCTCTTTTCCTTGCGAATAATTAGCGCCAAAGGATTGAGTAAAGCATCTATTAACTGGTTGCGGGAATTGTCTCTGTTCCTGGATTGCAAAATGTGATTGCCGCGAAGTTTTTAGTGCAATTTATTACTGATTTTCATGCAAATTCAGCCATCTGCCGACTTTAATTCGCTATATGCAGACGTAAAAAAGCCCCGGACTTTCGTCCGGGGCTTTTTTACTTATTTGATGCCTGGCAGTTCCCTACTCTCGCATGGGGAGGCCCCACACTACCATCGGCGCTACGGCGTTTCACTTCTGAGTTCGGCATGGGGTCAGGTGGGACCACCGCGCTAAAGCCGCCAGGCAAATTCTTTGTGCAAAAACGAATAACATTCGCCTCCGCTGATTCTTTAATCCGTAAACAAGCTGAAAATCCGGTCTCTCAGACCAAAACGCCTCTGGCGTTGTAAGGTTAAGCCTCACGGGTCATTAGTACCGGTTAGCTCAACGCATCGCTGCGCTTACACATCCGGCCTATCAACGTCGTAGTCTTCAACGTCCCTTCAGGACCCTCAAGGGGTCAGGGAGAACTCATCTCGGGGCAAGTTTCGTGCTTAGATGCTTTCAGCACTTATCTTTTCCGCACTTAGCTACCGGGCAGTGCCATTGGCATGACAACCCGAACACCAGTGGTGCGTTCACTCCGGTCCTCTCGTACTAGGAGCAACCCCCCTCAATTCTCCAGCGCCCACGGCAGATAGGGACCGAACTGTCTCACGACGTTCTAAACCCAGCTCGCGTACCACTTTAAACGGCGAACAGCCGTACCCTTGGGACCTACTTCAGCCCCAGGATGTGATGAGCCGACATCGAGGTGCCAAACACCGCCGTCGATATGAACTCTTGGGCGGTATCAGCCTGTTATCCCCGGAGTACCTTTTATCCGTTGAGCGATGGCCCTTCCATTCAGAACCACCGGATCACTATGACCTGCTTTCGCACCTGCTCGAGCCGTCACTCTCGCAGTCAAGCTGGCTTATGCCATTGCACTAACCTCCTGATGTCCGACCAGGATTAGCCAACCTTCGTGCTCCTCCGTTACTCTTTGGGAGGAGACCGCCCCAGTCAAACTACCCACCAGACACTGTCCGCAGCCCGGATTACGGGCCTACGTTAGAACATCAAACATTAAAGGGTGGTATTTCAAGGTTGGCTCCACGCAGACTGGCGTCCACGCTTCAAAGCCTCCCACCTATCCTACACATCAAGGCTCAATGTTCAGTGTCAAGCTATAGTAAAGGTTCACGGGGTCTTTCCGTCTTGCCGCGGGTACACTGCATCTTCACAGCGATTTCAATTTCACTGAGTCTCGGGTGGAGACAGCCTGGCCATCATTACGCCATTCGTGCAGGTCGGAACTTACCCGACAAGGAATTTCGCTACCTTAGGACCGTTATAGTTACGGCCGCCGTTTACCGGGGCTTCGATCAAGAGCTTCTCCTTGCGGATAACCCCATCAATTAACCTTCCGGCACCGGGCAGGCGTCACACCGTATACGTCCACTTTCGTGTTTGCACAGTGCTGTGTTTTTAATAAACAGTTGCAGCCAGCTGGTATCTTCGACTGCCTTCAGCTCCATCCGCGAGGGACTTCACCTGATGACAGCGTGCCTTCTCCCGAAGTTACGGCACCATTTTGCCTAGTTCCTTCACCCGAGTTCTCTCAAGCGCCTTGGTATTCTCTACCTGACCACCTGTGTCGGTTTGGGGTACGATTTCGTGTTACCTGGAGCTTAGAGGCTTTTCCTGGAAGCAGGGCATCAGTTACTTCACCACCGTGGTGGCTCGTCGTCACGCCTCAGCCTTAAGATACCCCGGATTTACCAAAGGTATCAGCCTACACGCTTAAACCGGGACAACCGTCGCCCGGATAACCTAGCCTTCTCCGTCCCCCCTTCGCAGTAACACCAAGTGCAGGAATATTAACCTGCTTCCCATCGACTACGCTTTTCAGCCTCGCCTTAGGGGTCGACTCACCCTGCTCCGATTAACGTTGAACAGGAACCCTTGGTCTTCCGGCGAGCGGGCTTTTCACCCGCTTTATCGTTACTTATGTCAGCATTCGCACTTCTGATACCTCCAGCATGCCTCACAGCACACCTTCAACGGCTTACAGAACGCTCCCCTACCCAACAACACATAGTGTCGCTGCCGCAGCTTCGGTGCATGGTTTAGCCCCGTTACATCTTCCGCGCAGGCCGACTCGACCAGTGAGCTATTACGCTTTCTTTAAATGATGGCTGCTTCTAAGCCAACATCCTGGCTGTCTGTGCCTTCCCACATCGTTTCCCACTTAACCATGACTTTGGGACCTTAGCTGGCGGTCTGGGTTGTTTCCCTCTTCACGACGGACGTTAGCACCCGCCGTGTGTCTCCCGTGATAACATTCTCCGGTATTCGCAGTTTGCATCGGGTTGGTAAGCCGGGATGGCCCCCTAGCCGAAACAGTGCTCTACCCCCGGAGATGAGTTCACGAGGCGCTACCTAAATAGCTTTCGGGGAGAACCAGCTATCTCCCGGTTTGATTGGCCTTTCACCCCCAGCCACAAGTCATCCGCTAATTTTTCAACATTAGTCGGTTCGGTCCTCCAGTTAGTGTTACCCAACCTTCAACCTGCCCATGGCTAGATCACCGGGTTTCGGGTCTATACCCTGCAACTTAACGCCCAGTTAAGACTCGGTTTCCCTGCGGCTCCCCTATACGGTTAACCTTGCTACAGAATATAAGTCGCTGACCCATTATACAAAAGGTACGCAGTCACCCCATTAAAGAGGCTCCCACTGCTTGTACGTACACGGTTTCAGGTTCTGTTTCACTCCCCTCGCCGGGGTTCTTTTCGCCTTTCCCTCACGGTACTGGTTCACTATCGGTCAGTCAGGAGTATTTAGCCTTGGAGGATGGTCCCCCCATATTCAGACAGGATACCACGTGTCCCGCCCTACTCTTCGAACTCACAGAATGTGCACTTTCGTGTACGGGACTATCACCCGGTATCGTGCGACTTTCCAGACGCTTCCACTAACGCACAAACTGATTCAGGTTCTGGGCTGTTCCCCGTTCGCTCGCCGCTACTGGGGGAATCTCGGTTGATTTCTTTTCCTCCGGGTACTTAGATGTTTCAGTTCCCCGGGTTCGCCTCGCAACACTATGTATTCATGTTGCGATGATGCACTGGGTGCACCGGGTTTCCCCATTCGGACATCGTCGGCTGTAGCGGTTCATATCACCTTACCGACGCTTTACGCAGATTAGCACGTCCTTCATCGCCTCTGACTGCCAGGGCATCCACCGTGTACGCTTAGTCGCTTAACCTCACAACCCACAGGCGTTTTGCAACGCGCGCAGACTGCAAGCATTTGAGAGACTCGAACATATCGCCGCTTCATTCTTATTACGGAGAATGAAGACGATACGTCGTTTCAATTTTCAGCTTGTTCCGGATTGTTAAAGAGCATAATACTTCGCAGCACACCGTTTCCGGTTTGCTCTGAAGTATTGTTTTGAGTCACTGTAATGGTGGAGCTAAGCGGGATCGAACCGCTGACCTCCTGCGTGCAAGGCAGGCGCTCTCCCAGCTGAGCTATAGCCCCATACAGTTACTGCAGAGACCACTACTACCACTCACCAGGAGTTCCGTTTTTGACAAACGGTAATTTCTTTTCAGGCAAGGCAAAGTGGCGCGACGTATAGTTCACTATACGAGCGGCGCTTTAACGCAGCATGAGAAGAAATTTGGTAGGCCTGAGTGGACTTGAACCACCGACCTCACCCTTATCAGGGGTGCGCTCTAACCACCTGAGCTACAAGCCTGTAGAGGTTTTTTCTGCTCGTTACTTTCTATCAGACAATCTGTGTGAGCACTTCGCGGGAAGGTATCTTCAGGTAAGGAGGTGATCCAACCGCAGGTTCCCCTACGGTTACCTTGTTACGACTTCACCCCAGTCATGAATCACAAAGTGGTAAGCGCCCTCCCGAAGGTTAAGCTACCTACTTCTTTTGCAACCCACTCCCATGGTGTGACGGGCGGTGTGTACAAGGCCCGGGAACGTATTCACCGTAGCATTCTGATCTACGATTACTAGCGATTCCGACTTCACGGAGTCGAGTTGCAGACTCCGATCCGGACTACGACGCACTTTATGAGGTCCGCTTGCTCTCGCGAGGTCGCTTCTCTTTGTATGCGCCATTGTAGCACGTGTGTAGCCCTACTCGTAAGGGCCATGATGACTTGACGTCATCCCCACCTTCCTCCAGTTTATCACTGGCAGTCTCCTTTGAGTTCCCGGCCGAACCGCTGGCAACAAAGGATAAGGGTTGCGCTCGTTGCGGGACTTAACCCAACATTTCACAACACGAGCTGACGACAGCCATGCAGCACCTGTCTCAGAGTTCCCGAAGGCACCAAAGCATCTCTGCTAAGTTCTCTGGATGTCAAGAGTAGGTAAGGTTCTTCGCGTTGCATCGAATTAAACCACATGCTCCACCGCTTGTGCGGGCCCCCGTCAATTCATTTGAGTTTTAACCTTGCGGCCGTACTCCCCAGGCGGTCGACTTAACGCGTTAGCTCCGGAAGCCACTCCTCAAGGGAACAACCTCCAAGTCGACATCGTTTACGGCGTGGACTACCAGGGTATCTAATCCTGTTTGCTCCCCACGCTTTCGCACCTGAGCGTCAGTCTTTGTCCAGGGGGCCGCCTTCGCCACCGGTATTCCTCCAGATCTCTACGCATTTCACCGCTACACCTGGAATTCTACCCCCCTCTACAAGACTCCAGCCTGCCAGTTTCGAATGCAGTTCCCAGGTTAAGCCCGGGGATTTCACATCCGACTTGACAGACCGCCTGCGTGCGCTTTACGCCCAGTAATTCCGATTAACGCTTGCACCCTCCGTATTACCGCGGCTGCTGGCACGGAGTTAGCCGGTGCTTCTTCTGCGGGTAACGTCAATCGGTGAAGCTATTAACTTCACCGCCTTCCTCCCCGCTGAAAGTACTTTACAACCCGAAGGCCTTCTTCATACACGCGGCATGGCTGCATCAGGCTTGCGCCCATTGTGCAATATTCCCCACTGCTGCCTCCCGTAGGAGTCTGGACCGTGTCTCAGTTCCAGTGTGGCTGGTCATCCTCTCAGACCAGCTAGGGATCGTCGCCTAGGTGAGCCATTACCCCACCTACTAGCTAATCCCATCTGGGCACATCCGATGGTGTGAGGCCCGAAGGTCCCCCACTTTGGTCTTGCGACGTTATGCGGTATTAGCTACCGTTTCCAGTAGTTATCCCCCTCCATCGGGCAGTTTCCCAGACGTTACTCACCCGTCCGCCACTCGTCACCCGAGAGCAAGCTCTCTGTGCTACCGTTCGACTTGCATGTGTTAGGCCTGCCGCCAGCGTTCAATCTGAGCCATGATCAAACTCTTCAATTTAAGTTTGATTTGCTGAAACCAGTTCAGCGATGCTCATCTGTAAAACGTCATAATGAATTTCATTATGTGTTCACTCGTGAGGCTTTGATATTTTTTTGCGTCCGGAGACGCGGATATCAATCCTGCGAGTGCCCACACAGATTGTCTGATAAATTGTTAAAGAGCGTTGCGAACAGCGGCTGAACCGTCTGTCGCGAGGTGGCGTATACTACGCTACTCTCCTTCGGAGTCAAACACTTTTTTCAGCGTTTTCATCCGGCGGGATGAATTTCTTCACTCCCTGCCTAGTCGTCTGCGTTGCCGCTTTGCCGTCTCAGTGGTGGCGCATTATAGGGAGTTCATTTCAGCTGACAAGTGCTAATTTGAAGTTTTTGCGCGACCGCTCACTTTCCAGGCTATACGTTGCAAAAAGCAGCTAATTCTTGCATAAAGGCAAAAAAAACGGGCCCGCGGGCCCGTTTAAATCGGAAGGGATTACTGATGAGCAACGATCACATCGTCTTTTACATCCATTTCGATGGTTCTTCCCGGAACCAGGGCACCAGAAAGAATTTGCTGAGCCAGCGGGTTTTCAATCTGCTGCTGAATAGCACGTTTCAATGGACGCGCACCATAAACCGGGTCGTAACCATTCTCGCCGAGCAGTTTGAGCGCCTCATCGGAGATATGCAGCTGATAGCCACGCTCCTCAAGACGTTTATACAAACGTTGCAGCTGAATCTGCGCAATTGAAGCAATGTGTTTTTCGCCCAATGGGTGGAACACCACCATGTCATCGATGCGGTTGATAAACTCTGGGCGGAAATGCTGCCCCACAACCGTCATCACCACCTCTTTCATCTCCGCATAATCCAGAGAACCGAAACGTTCCTGAATGAGATCAGAACCAAGGTTCGAGGTCATGATCACCACGGTATTGCGGAAATCGACCGTACGGCCCTGTCCATCGGTTAAGCGACCATCATCCAGCACCTGCAACAGAATGTTGAACACATCAGGATGCGCCTTCTCCACTTCATCCAGCAGAATCACCGAATAAGGCCGACGACGTACCGCTTCGGTCAGATAACCGCCCTCTTCATAGCCGACATATCCCGGAGGTGCACCCACCAGCCGCGACACCGAGTGTTTTTCCATAAACTCGGACATATCAATACGCACCATCGCGTCATCGCTATCGAACAGGAAGCTAGCCAGCGCTTTACACAATTCGGTTTTCCCTACTCCCGTTGGTCCGAGGAACAGGAAGGAACCAATTGGACGATTCGGATCGGACAAGCCGGCACGACTACGACGAATCGCATTCGAAACCGCTTCTACCGCTTCGTTCTGGCCGATGACGCGTGAATGCAAATCCTGCTCCATACGCAGCAACTTGTCGCGCTCGCCTTCCATCATGCGTGCGACAGGAATTCCGGTCCAACGCGCCAGTACATCGGCAATCTCCACATCCGTTACGCGATTACGTAACAGCTTCATGGTTTTACCTTCAGACTGCGTAGCGATGGCTAACTGTTTCTCCAGCTCCGGAATTTTACCGTACTGCAGCTCAGACATTTGACCCAAGTCGCCAACGCGACGCGCTTGCTCCATCGTCAGGCGCGCTTGCTCCAGCTCGGCTTTAATGTTTTGCGTGCCGGTTAATGAGGCTTTTTCCGCTTTCCACTCCTCTTCCAGCTCAGCATATTCACGCTCTTTCTGGTCAAGTTCACTTTCCAGCATTTCCAGACGCTTCACGCTGGCGTCATCAGACTCTTTCTTCAGCGCCTGCTGCTCAAGTTTCAACTGGATGATGCGTCGCTCAAGGCGATCAAGGGGCTCAGGCTTCGAATCCATCTGTAAGCGAATGCTTGAGGCCGCTTCGTCTATCAGGTCGATGGCCTTATCCGGCAGCTGACGATCGGAGATGTAACGATGCGACAACGTCGCCGCAGCCACAATCGCCGGATCGGTGATCTGCACGTGATGGTGCAGCTCATAGCGTTCTTTCAGTCCGCGCAGAATGGCAATGGTATCTTCGACACTCGGCTCAGCAACAAAGACTTTCTGGAAACGACGTTCCAGCGCCGCATCTTTCTCAATGAACTGACGATACTCATTCAACGTAGTTGCGCCGACACAGTGCAACTCACCGCGCGCTAATGCGGGTTTCAGCATGTTGCCGGCATCCATGGCGCCATCGGCTTTACCTGCGCCCACCATGGTATGCAGTTCGTCGATAAACAGAATGACGTTGCCTTCCTGCTTCGCCAAATCGCTAAGCACGCCTTTGAGGCGCTCTTCAAATTCACCGCGATATTTGGCGCCCGCCACCAGCGAACCCATATCCAGAGCCAGCACGCGACGGCCTTTCAGCCCTTCCGGTACTTCGCCATTGATGATGCGCTGCGCTAAACCTTCGGCGATAGCCGTTTTACCGACGCCGGGTTCACCAATCAGCACCGGGTTATTTTTGGTACGACGCTGCAACACCTGAATGGTGCGGCGGATTTCTTCATCACGACCAATAACCGGATCCAGCTTGCCGAGTTCGGCACGCTCTGTAAGGTCGATGGTGTATTTTTTTAATGCCTGACGCTGATCTTCAGCCCCTTGATCGTTCACGCTGTCTCCTCCCCGTATTTGCTCGATGGCCGCAGAGAGTTTTTCCGGAGTCGCGCCAGCTGATTTCAAAAGATCAGCCAGCGAACCACGTGAATCGAGGGCCGCCAATACAAATAATTCAGATGATATAAAGTTGTCGCCGCGCTTTTGCGCCAGCTTGTCGCACAGATTGAGTACCCGAATCAGATCGGCGGATGGCTGCACATCGCCGTCCGTGCCTTCAACCTGAGGTAGTCGATTAATCGCTTGTTCAATGCTGGTACGCAGGCCAGCCACGTCGGCACCCGCTGCGCTGAGCAACGGACGCACCGATCCGCCTTCCTGGTTGAGCAATGCGCTCATCAAATGAAGGGGTTCAATGAATTGATTGTCATGTCCCAGAGCAAGGGACTGTGCATCGGCAAGTGCCAGTTGAAATTTATTAGTAAGACGATCCAGACGCATAATTCCTCCCATTACAGGTCAAAATGCTACTGGAGATTAAATGAGGTCATCCCTCAAATTTTTCAAGGTTAATGACCTGAGTTGTGAGCAAAAAATACGCTAACTGGACCGTCTTGTGGCGTAAGGTTATCTCAGCCAAATCAAAGTTGCCATACGCCCGGTGATTCCGTCGCGTCGGTAGGAGAAAAAATCATCGCGCTCATGGAAGGTACATCGCGTTGAACCGCTGATGGAATGCACGCCGGCGGCCTGCAGACGCTGACGCGCCAGCAGCCAAATATCGGCGAAGTATTGGTTACCCGCCGGGCGGAAAGCCTCTTCCGCTTGTGAATCATGCGCCATAAATGCCGTTCTGACTTCCGAGCCAACTTCAAATGCCAGCGGCCCAATTGCCGGACCAAGCCATGCATGAATGTCATTTGGCGCGCAGTGAAACTGCGACAACGTCTGTTCCAGCACGCCATTACAGAGTCCACGCCAACCGGCATGTGCTGCCGCGACTTCACTGCCATCCTTGCTGCAGAACAGCACCGGCAAACAATCCGCCGTCATCACTGCGCAAACCACCCCGCTTTCACGCGTGATTGCGGCATCAGCGCGCGGCAGCGGATCGCTGGCGGGTAAACGCGCAACCACTTGACCATGGATCTGATCCAGCCATTGCGGCATTGCAGGTAACGTCAGTTGTTCAACCAGGCGTTGACGATTCTGAGCAACATGCGCCTCAGTGTCGCCAACATGCCCACCAAGATTCAACGAATCCCATGGAGCAGCGCTGACGCCGCCGTAACGCGTGGTGGAACATGCCCGAACATGCTGCGGCGCAGGCCAATCCGGGATGATCCATTCACTCATAGCCAATCCATCTGATCGCGGAATTCAAGGGTATCGGCTTTCAGCGCATCAATTAAATCGACCATATCCTGCGGCAACGGCGCATGCCATTCCATCTCAATACCGGTGATTGGGTGATAGAGACGTAACATCGTGGCATGCAGCGCCTGGCGATCAAAACCCCGTAGCGTAGTGATGAAAGCTTCAGATGCTCCTTTTGGCGGACGTGGACGGCCACCGTACAGCGGATCGCCCACCAGCGGATGGTTGATATGCGCCATATGCACACGAATCTGATGCGTACGACCGGTTTCGAGACGTAAACGCAAACGCGTATGGGCACGGAAGTGCTCCATGATGCGATAGTGCGTGGTTGCCGGTTTACCCATCGGGTGCACCGCCATGTGCGTACGTTTGGTTGAGTGGCGCGCCATAGGCTGATCCACCGTACCGCCCGCAGTCATGGTGCCAATAGCCACCGCTTCATACTCACGCGTGATTTCGCGCAGCTGCAGCGTTTCAACCAGGTGCGTTTGCGCAGGAACGGTTTTCGCGACCACCATCAAACCGGTGGTATCTTTATCCAGACGATGAACAATACCTGCACGAGGCACATCAACGATCGGTGGATAGTGATAAAGCAGTGCGTTAAGCACTGTGCCATCAGGATTACCGGCGCCGGGATGTACCACCAAACCGCGAGGTTTGTTGATGACCAGAATGTCGTCATCTTCATAGACGATATTCAGTGGGATATTTTGCGCTTCCCAGCGTTGCTCTTCTTCGATCTCAGCATCAATCGAGACATGCTCACCGCCAAAAACTTTTTCTTTTGGTTTATCGATGATAGTGCCGTTGACGCTGACTCGGCGCTCAAGAATCCATTCTTTTATACGAGAACGTGAATAATCAGGGAACAATTCTGCCAAAGTCTGATCTAAGCGTTGTCCAAGCTGTGCTTCGGACACCGTTGCGGTGAGTTGAACTTGTTGTGCCATATACAGCTTCTTCGTTAACGTTGGGTTTTCACGGCGATGCCGTTTAATATAATGTGCTATCGTACCTGGTCATAACTGGGAGCTATACGGACAGCTTCTGCTACAACACTTTGAGGATAATCATTTCGTCATGACGCGTATGAAACATCTGGTGGCTGCTGCCACACTGAGCCTGAGCCTGGCGCTTGTGGGTTGTTCTGGCTCATCAGATCCAGTCCCGGACAGCCCGCCGTCTGAAATTTACGCCACGGCCCAGCAAAAGCTGCAGGACGGTAACTTTAAAGCGGCGATTAAGCAACTGGAAGCACTGGATAACCGCTATCCGTTTGGCCCTTACTCGCAGCAAGTACAGCTGGATTTGATCTACGCGTATTACAAAAATGCCGATCTGCCACTGGCGCAAGCCGCTATTTCTCGCTTTATGCGTCTGAATCCAACCCATCCGAATATCGACTATGTCATCTATATGAAAGGTCTGACGGATATGGCGCTGGATGATTCTGCACTGCAGGGCTTCTTCGGTATCGATCGTTCCGATCGTGATCCGACGCACGCTCGTGATGCTTTCCGTGACTTCTCGCAATTACTGCGCGGTTATCCAAACAGCCAATATGCTGCGGATGCGCAGAAACGTTTGGCATTCCTGAAAGAGCGCCTGGCGAAGTATGAACTCTCGGTGGCGCAATTCTATACCAAGCGCGGTGCCTATGTCGCTGTTGTTAACCGCGTGGAAACAATGATGAAGGATTATCCGGATACTGAGGCGACCCATGAAGCGTTGCCGTTGATGGAGAATGCTTACCGCCAGCTGCAGTTGACGGCTGAAGCCGACAAAGTGGCAAAAATCATTGCGGCAAATAATCAGTCCTGATTATTACACCCACAAAAAAGCAGCCCATGAGGCTGCTTTTTTTATGTCACTTTGTGGATAATTCAGCAGTTTTACAGATTTATCGCTGCAGTTATCCAGTCAATCATGCGCCCTTCCCCAGTCGTCTTCAAGTATTTCCCGCCACTTTCCCGGCCTTTCTCACAATTAAGCGGCATTGACAAAAAGTGACATTTCAATGTGATTTAGATCACACATTTTCTTAATTTCCGCGGTATGCTGGACCTACCCACACGGAAATGACAGAGAGGTTTAACTATGATTCTGAACATTACCAGCAAACAAATGGAAATCACCGAGGCCATCCGTAACCACGTTGAAGAGCGTCTCGCCAAGCTGGAAAAATGGCAAACACATCTGATAAACCCTCACATTGTGTTATCGAAAGAGCCGAAGGAGTTTGTGGCTGATGCCACCATAAATACGCCTAACGGAACGCTGGTTGCCAGCGCGAAACATGATGATATGTATACGGCCATCAATGACTTGATTGCCAAGCTGGAGCGACAACTCAATAAAGCGCAACACAAACCCGAAGCCCGTCGCGCCAACAGCAGTGTGAAAGATTTTCTTCCTACGGAATAAGCAAACATCTTTAGTAACGCGCCTCCGGGCGCGTTTTTTATTGACAGCTTTAAATCACTGCGGTTACTCTCAAGCCACTTCATTTATGGAAACAACCATGAAACATCTGCCGTTCTTCTTCGCATTCTTTTTTACCTTCCCCTGATTGGGAGGCGATTCGTCATGTGAAAATGAATGCGAAGACGAACAACAAAGCCTCCCAAATGGGAGGCTTTTTTATTGGACATTTTACAGGTGAGCCCTATGAATCCCGAAAATCCGCTGCTGGCATTACGCGATAAAATCAGCGCCGTTGATGAAAAACTCTTAGCGCTTTTGTCAGAGCGTCGCACACTGGCCGTTGAAGTTGCGCAGGCTAAACTGGCAACGCATCGCCCTATCCGCGACGTTGAACGTGAACGCGCTCTGCTGGAAAACTTAATTTCACTGGGTAAGAAGCATCAGCTTGATGCGCATTACATCACTCGCCTGTTTCAGTTGGTGATTGAGGATTCGGTTCTTACTCAGCAAGCCTTGTTGCAAAAGAATCTCAACCATCCACATGCTCACGCGCCGCGCATTGCATTCCTCGGTCCGAAAGGTTCCTACTCACATCTTGCGGCGCGCAAATACGCTACCCGGCATTTTGATTCAATGGTTGAGATCGGTTGCCTGAAATTTCATGACATCATCCATCAGGTGGAAAGTGGACAAGCGGACTACGCGGTGATGCCGATTGAAAATACCAGCTCTGGTTCGATCAACGACGTTTACGATCTGCTTCAGCAAACCACGCTATCGATTGTGGGTGAACTGACCATTCCAATTGAGCACTGTGTGCTGGTCAACGGCAGCACCGATTTGCAGCAAATCGAAACGGTATATAGCCATCCTCAGCCATTCCAGCAGTGCAGCCAGTTCATTAATCGTTTCCCGCAGTGGAAAATCGAATACACCGAAAGCACCGCTGCAGCGATGGAGAAAGTGGCAGCGATGAATTCACCAAAGGTTGCCGCATTGGGTAGCGAAGCGGGCGGTGAGCTGTATGGATTGCAGGTGCTGGAGCGCAATCTGGCCAATCAACAGCAGAACCACACGCGCTTCATCGTGCTGGCACGTAAAGCGATTGAAGTTTCGGGTCAGGTTCCAGCGAAAACAACATTGATCATGGCAACGGGTCAACAAGCAGGCGCATTGGTGGAAGCGCTGATGGTATTACGTAACCACGGCCTCATCATGAGCAAACTGGAAAACCGTCCCATCAACGGCAATCCGTGGGAAGAGATGTTTTATATTGATGTGCAGGGCAATCTGCAGTCAGAAAATATGCAGTTGGCGTTAACCGAGTTGAGCGGCTTAACCCGTTCATTAAAAGTTCTTGGCTGCTATCCAGGCGAGAATGTGGTGCCGGTTGAGCCGCGTCTCTAAGCAAAAAGGCATCGGTGAGGATGCCTTTTGTTTTTACTGCCGGCTATCGTTCGCCGATCGCAGCATGCTTCTGCTTTCGACCAAGAAGCGTTTCGCGTAATCACCAAACCAGTGTTCGACGCGCTCAAAGCTATCGATAAAGGCTTGCTTATCGCCCTGCTCGAGCAGTTTGATCGCATCGCCAAATCGCTGGTAATAACGTTTAATCAGCGCCAGATTGCTCTCCGAGGACATGATGATGTCCGCGTAAAGCTGTGGATCCTGCGCAAACAGACGTCCAACCATTGCCAGTTCAAGGCGGTATATCGGTGAAGATAGCGCCAGCAGCTGATCCAGATTAACGTTCTCTTCCGCCAGATGCAGACCGTAAGCGAAAGTCGCAAAGTGACGCAGTGCCTGAATAAACGCCATATTCTGGTCGTGCTCAACGGCACTGATACGATGCAGCCGCGCGCCCCAAACCTGAATCTGCTCAAGAAACCACTGATAAGCTTCCGGCTGACGGCCATCACACCAAACCACAACCTGCTTTGCCAGGCTGCCGCTGTCCGGGCCAAACATCGGATGCAAGCCCAGAACCGGTCCGGTGTGCGCGGCCAGCATCGCCTGTAGTGGGCGATTCTTCACCGAAGCCAGATCGACCAGAATGCAGTCTTCTGGCAATTTCGGCAGCTCACCGATGATTTGCTCGGTCAGATGAATTGGCACACTGATGATCACCATGCCCGCATCTTTCAGCAGCTCGTCAGAGCGTTCCCAATCGCCTTTATCCAGAATGCGGACCTGATAGCCAGAAAGCGTCAGCATCTTTTCAAAAAGACGCCCCATCTGGCCGCGGCCACCTACAATCACCACCGGACGCAACGTCGGACACAGCGTTTTGAAGCCTTTGTCATTTTCATGTGCATAGGATTCACGCATCAAACGACGCAATACATCTTCAATCAAGTCCGGCGACACGCCGAGCGCTTCAGCTTCCTGGCGGCGTGAAGCCAGCATGCTGGCCTCACGCTCAGGAACATAGATCGGCAAACCGTAGCGGCTTTTAACTTCCCCTACTTCGGCTACCAGCTCCAGTCGTTTTGCCAGTAACCCAAGCAGTGCTTTATCTACTTCATCGATTTGATCGCGTAGCGCGGTCAGTTCAGCCACCATGACTCATTACACCTCGTGTGACAGACGCGCCGACAGCACTCCCTGCAGATCCTGATGGATTTCACGCAGCAATGTTTCAGTGGTTTCCCAGTTGATGCAGGCATCAGTGACGGACACACCGTATTTCATTTCGCTACGTGGCTGTTCAGAAGACTGGTTGCCTTCATGAATGTTGCTTTCCAACATCAGGCCAATGATGGAACGGTTTCCATCTTTAATCTGCGCAATAGCCGATTCGGCTACGCCAGGCTGGCGACGATAGTCTTTATTAGAATTACCATGGCTGCAATCTATCATTAAGGCCGGACGCAGTCCCGCTTTCAGCATCTCTTTTTCACACTGAGCGACATCTTCTGGACCGTAGTTAGGTGCTTTACCGCCGCGCAGAATCACATGTCCATCTGGGTTACCCTGCGTTTGCAGCAAGCAAACCTGGCCGGCCTGATTGATGCCAACAAAACGGTGCGGCATTGCGGCGGCGCGCATGGCGTTAATCGCGGTGCCCAGGCTGCCATCCGTACCATTTTTAAAACCAACCGGCATAGAAAGGCCTGAAGCCATTTCACGGTGGGTTTGTGATTCGGTGGTACGCGCACCAATCGCTGACCAGCTAAACAGATCGCCAAGATATTGCGGGCTATTCGGATCCAGCGCTTCGGTCGCCAGCGGTAAACCCATCTCCACGAGATTAACCAGCAGTTGACGCGCGATATGCAGGCCAGCTTCCATATCAAACGAGTTGTTCATGTAAGGATCGTTGATTAACCCCTTCCAGCCGACGGTGGTTCGAGGTTTTTCAAAATAAACGCGCATAACGATGTACAGCTGATCCTTCAACTGTGCAGAGAGAGATTGCAACTGACGGGCATAGGCAAGTGCGGCTTCAGTATCGTGAATCGAACAAGGACCACAAACCACCAACAGACGCGGATCGCGGCCCGCAATAATGTCGGCAATGGTTTGGCGAGAAGACGCAATTTGCGCTTCCTGCGCCGCAGTGAGCGGGAATTTGGCTTTCAGCTCTTGCGGGGTAATCAAAATTTGTTCGTCGGCGATATGCACATTGTTCAGCGCGTCTTTTTGCATGATTGCGATCCTTTTTACTCGTTTATGCGGTTTGGGATCCTCACTGAGGATGGCGCTTACTTTATCACACCCTGTACAGGTTGCAATCCACCTATGTACACATTTATTACCACATCAAATAAAAAACACAGAAAAAATCTAAATATTCATTAGAATCATACTAATAACATAAATAGTGAAAGGATGGCACTGTAAACTAAAGGTTACACCTGATTATGTTCTGATGATGCTCTCAACTAAAAGTTTGGTATAACATTTTGATTTTCATTGTTTTCAGGAAACATACACTTTCCATCTTAGGGATGATCCTGCGCCCTTATACGCCCATAAAAAAAGGGGCTGGCCAAATGGCCAACCCCTTGTTTGCTATTAACTTTGAGAAGTCGCTTACGCGCCAAGACGCTCTTTGATACGAGCTGACTTACCGGTACGCTCACGCAGGTAATACAGTTTAGCTTTACGCACAGCACCACGACGTTTAACAGCAATGCTGTCAATTACTGGAGAGTGAGTCTGGAAGACACGCTCAACACCTTCGCCGTTAGAAATCTTACGAACAGTGAATGCAGAATGCAGACCGCGGTTACGAATAGCGATAACCACGCCCTCGAATGCCTGCAGACGCTTCTTAGAACCTTCTACGACCCATACTTTCACTTCCACGGAATCACCCGGACGGAATGAAGGTACGTCCTGCTTCATCTGCTCTTGTTCAAGTTGCTTGATAATGTTGCTCATAATTAAATCTCTTATCCTGGGTAAACTGATAGTGAGGGAAGATTACTCTCCCGCCTCATCGTTTTGTTGCTGCTGATGTTCACGCTGGAACTCATTTAGCAACCGTGCTTGCTCTTCAGTCAGAGCCAGGTTTTCCAGAAGTTCAGGTCTTCTTAGCCAGGTACGGCCTAACGACTGTTTCAGGCGCCAGCGGCGAATATCGGCATGGTTGCCCGACAGTAAAACTGGCGGAACTTCCATCCCTTCTAACACTTCAGGTCGGGTGTAGTGCGGGCAATCCAGCAAACCATCCGAGAACGAATCCTCATCGGCTGACGCCTGTTTTCCCAGTACGCCGGGAATAAACCGCGCGACCGAGTCAATCAACGTCATGGCTGGCAGCTCACCGCCACTGAGCACGTAATCACCGATTGACCACTCTTCATCAATCTCAGTGTGAATCACGCGCTCATCTATCCCTTCGTAGCGACCACACACCAGAATCAACTTCTGATGGGTCGCCAGTTCGCAAACGCCCTGTTGGTCCAGTTTGCGTCCCTGAGGTGAAAGATAAATCACCTTAGCACCTTCTCCCGCCGCTGCTTTCGCTGCGGAGATGGCGTCCCGTAAGGGTTGCACCATCATCAACATTCCCGGTCCGCCGCCGTAAGGACGATCGTCCACGGTACGGTGCCGGTCATGCGTGAAGTCACGAGGACTCCAGCTTTGAATGTCGAGCAGGCCATTTTTTACTGCCCGGCCAGTTACCCCGTACTCGGTAATAGCGCGAAACATCTCTGGAAACAGGCTAATAACACCAATCCACATCGCGTTCGCCGTTACGTTACCGGATTGTCCGGAGATCAAAAACCAGGATCCCAATCTACTTCAATAAGGCCAGTAGAGAGATCGACTTTCTTGATAACCTGTTCATCAAGAAACGGGATTAACCGCTCTTGCGCACCGAATGCATCCTTCAGGTTTGCCTTAACGACGAGAACGTCGTTCGATCCGGTTTCCATCAAATCAATGACTTTGCCCATCTCGTAGCCTTCGAGGTTCACTACTTTCATTCCCATAAGGTCTTTCCAGTAGTAATCGCCTGCTTCCAGCGCTGGCAGCTGCGTGGAGTCGACCGTAATTTCGCAATTGGTCAACTGTGCCGCAGCGTCCCGATCGTCAATGCCTTTGACTTTGATGATCAGGTCCTGATTGTGGTGCTTCCAGCCCTCGAGTTCGACCTGCTGCCATTTACCGGCGCGATGGATGAACCAAGGTTGGTAGTCGAAGATGCTTTCAGCGTCTTCAGTGGAGGAAAACACTTTGAGCCAACCCCGAATTCCGTAAGCCGCGCCCATTTTTCCCAATACAATCGGGTTAACGGGAGGCTGCCCGGCAGGTTTAATGCTCATGCTCACCACCGTGACAGATTAAGCTGCTTTCTTTGCTTCTTTGATCAGCGCGTTAACGCGATCAGAAAGCGTTGCGCCCTGGCCAACCCAGTGCTCAATACGGTCCAGATCCAGACGCAGACCTTCAGCCTGACCAGAAGCGATCGGGTTGAAGAAACCTACGCGCTCGATGAAACGACCGTTACGAGCATTGCGGCTGTCAGTGACGACGACCTGATAGAACGGACGCTTTTTAGCGCCGTGACGTGCCAAACGAATTGTTACCATAACATCCTCATTAGTTAATAAAGCGCTCGGGCCCCATCGAGGAACGGGGCCCGAGCGCGATATAAAAAGCCCGAAAATTTTACTCATTTTGGCGCAAAAAGCAACCTAAGCGTGCCAAATTTCCGGCTTTATGACGGCCGCCTTAGCGTCCAGGGAATCCAGGCGGCATCATACCTTTCATGCCACGCATCATTTTGGCCATGCCGCCTTTCTTCATTTTCTTCATCATGCGCTGCATATCATCGAACTGTTTCAGCAGTCGGTTGACATCTTGCACCTGCATGCCTGAGCCCAACGCAATACGACGTTTGCGCGACCCCTTGATAATTTCTGGCTTCTCACGCTCTTTACGCGTCATCGAATTGATGATGGCTTCCATGCGGACCAGCACTTTATCATCCATCTGCGATTTCACGTTGTCAGGCAGTTGCCCCATGCCCGGCAGTTTGCCCATCAGGCTCGCCATGCCGCCCATGTTACGCATCTGCTTCAACTGCTCAAGGAAGTCGTTGAGATCAAAACCGTCGCCGGTTTTCAGTTTCTTCGCCAGTTTCTCCGCCTGATCGCGGTCAACTTTGCTCTCGATATCTTCGATCAGCGACAGAACATCGCCCATGCCGAGAATGCGCGACGCGATACGCTCTGGATAGAAAGCTTCCAGCGCTTCGGTCTTCTCGCCCATCCCCATAAATTTGATTGGCTTGCCGGTAATGTGACGAATCGACAGCGCCGCACCACCGCGCGCATCACCATCGACTTTAGTCAGGATCACACCGGTCAGCGGCAGCGCTTCGTTGAAGGCTTTCGCGGTATTGGCGGCATCCTGACCGGTCATGGCATCGACCACAAACAGGGTTTCCACCGGATTTATCGCGGCGTGTACCTGTTTGATTTCGTCCATCATCGCTTCATCGACGTGTAAACGACCGGCGGTATCCACCAGCAGCACATCGTAGAATTGCACTTTGGCTTGTTTTAGCGCGTTCTGAACAATATCGACCGGCTTTTGACTCAGATCGGACGGACAGAAATCCACGCCGACCTGGCCAGCCAGGGTTTCCAGCTGTTTGATCGCCGCAGGGCGATAAACGTCAGCAGAAACTACCAGCACTTTTTTCTTATGCTTCTCGCGCAAGAATTTACCCAGTTTCGCCACGCTAGTGGTTTTACCAGCACCTTGCAAACCTGCCATCAGCACCACGGCTGGCGGCTGAGCATTCAGATTGAGCGCATTATTTTCAGCGCCCATCGCCGCAACCAGTTCGTTGCGCACGATTTTGATGAACTCCTGGCCTGGCGTCAGGCTTTTGTTCACATCGTGGCCAACGGCGGCTTCTTTCACGCGATTAATAAATTCACGCACTACCGGCAGCGCAACGTCGGCTTCCAGCAGCGCCATGCGGACTTCACGCAGCGTGTCTTTGATGTTGTCTTCAGTCAGCCTTCCGCGGCCGCTGATATTGCGCAGGGTTTGCGACAAACGATCGGTTAAATTATCAAACATGCTCTCTCACTTAGAACCGTAGCGAGGCCGCCATAGGCGACACAATGCGGCGGATTATAACACGAAGACGAAGCGATCTCTGCAATTGACCGTCAGATCGTTTGGAGCCTGCTGCCGCTGGCGCTATACTGCTTTTTTCCTTATCTGACCGATACCTGAAAGGATCTATGTTCGTTTTCGCGATCGTGGCGCTGTTCGCCTACTCCCTCAGCCTTGCATTGATCATTCCCAGCCTGCTTAAACGCAACGGTGGCTGGCGTCGTTTTGCTGTGCTTTCTGCCTGCGTGGCGCTGATTGCGCACGCCGTTGCTCTGCAGCAGCGCATTTTTGCTGTTGATAATGGGCAAAACCTCAGCCTGCTTAATATCGGCTCGCTGGTTAGCCTGCTGATCTGCGCCATCATGACAATTGTCGCCTCGCGCAATCGTGGCTGGCTGCTGCTGCCGATTGTTTACAGCTTTGCATTGATTAATCTGGCCTTTGCCACCTTTGTGCCCAATGCCTTTATTACGCATCTGGAAACCACGCCAGGCATGATGGTTCACATCGGTCTGTCGCTGTTTGCCTATGCCACGCTGATCATCGCGGCACTGTATGCGCTGCAGCTGGCGTGGATTGATTACCAGTTGAAAAATAAGAAACTGGCTTTCACTCAGGATATGCCGCCGCTGCTCAGCATTGAGCGCAAAATGTTCCACATCACGCAGATTGGCGTTGTGCTGTTGACGCTGGTGCTGTGCACCGGTTTGCTCTTCATGCATAACCTGTTTAGCGCTGAGAATGTGGATAAAGCAGTTCTCTCCATCATTGCCTGGTTTGTCTACATCGTTCTGCTTTGGGGACACTATCGTGAAGGCTGGCGCGGACGCCGCGTCGTGTGGTTTAACTGTGGCGGCGCATTGCTGCTAACCATGGCCTACTTCGGCAGTCGCGTGCTTCAGCACCTGCTCACCTCTCACTAAGGATTTTGTGTTGGAACACGTTTCAACCACCACGCTGATCATTACGCTGGTCATCATGGTGCTGGTCTCTGCCTATTTCTCCGGTTCAGAGACCGGCATGATGACGCTTAATCGCTACAAACTGCGCCATAAAGCCAAAAGCGGCAATCGCGGTGCGCGTCGGGTAGAAAAACTTCTGCGTCGTCCCGACCGCCTGATCAGTCTGGTTTTAATCGGCAACAACCTCGTTAATATTCTCGCCTCCGCACTCGGCACCATTGTCGGTATGCGCCTGTATGGCGATGCTGGCGTAGCGATTGCCACCGGCATTCTGACTTTTGTCGTGCTGGTTTTTGCCGAGGTGCTGCCGAAAACGGTCGCGGCGCTCTATCCAGAAAAAGTGGCCTATCCCAGCAGCGTGTTACTGGCTCCGCTGCAGTATGTGATGCTGCCGCTGGTGTGGCTGCTGAATACCATTACCCGCATTTTGATGCGCATGGTGGGCATTAAAACCGACGGTTCCATCAGTTCGGCGTTAAGCAAAGAAGAGTTGCGCACCATTGTGCATGAATCGCGCTCGCTGATGTCGCGGCGTAATCAGGACATGCTGCTGTCAGTGCTTGATCTGGAGAAAGTCAGCGTGGATGACATCATGGTGCCGCGCAATGAGATCGTCGGCATCAACGTCAATGATGACTGGAAATCGATTGAGCGCCAGCTGAGTCATTCGCCGCATGGGCGTATCGTCCTGTTCCGTGACTCGCTGGATGACTGCGTTGGTATGCTGCGCGTGCGTGAAGCCTGGCGCATGATGACCGAGAAGAAAGAGTTTAACAAAGATCGCCTGCTGCGTGCTGCTGATGAGATTTACTATGTACCGGAAGGCACGCCGCTTAACGTGCAGCTGGTTAAATTTCAGCGTAACAAAAAGAAAGTCGGCATGGTGGTTGATGAATATGGCGATGTTAAAGGCCTAGTGACGATCGAAGATATTCTGGAAGAGATCGTCGGCGATTTCACCACCTCCATGTCGCCGTCGCTGGCCGAAGAAGTCATGCCGCAAAATGATGGTTCGGTATTGATTGAAGGCAGCGCCAATGTGCGTGAAATCAACAAAGCCTTTAACTGGACGTTACCGGAAGAGGATGCGCGCACCATTAACGGCATGCTGCTGGAAGCACTGGAAGAGATTCCGCTGGTCGATACTCGCGTCACCCTTGGCGCCTACGATATCGATATCCTTGATGTGCAGGACAACATGGTGAAGCAGGTGCGCATTACGCCACACCACGCACTGAAATCCTCCATCGGCTCCTGAAGCCTGTAAACAAAAACGCCGCGATAATCGCGGCGTTTTTCATGGTGTCTCAACTAGATGTGCAGCTCTTTCAGCTTTTCCGCTGGCAGCTTCAAATCTTCGTTGCGGTTCACGCCGATGTCGTGCGCCAGCACATTGCGCGCGATCTGCTGCGCTTCATCCAGTGAGTGCAGTTTGTAGCTGCCGCACTGATATTCGTTCAGCTCTGGAATCTGGCCCTGCTCTTTGACTTTCAGAACATCTTCCATCGCGCCTTTCCAGGCTTTCGCAACACGCTGCTCGTCAGGCGTACCAATCAAACTCATGTAGAAGCCGGTGCGGCAACCCATTGGCGAGATGTCGACGATTTCAACGCCATCACCATTCAGATGATTACGCATGAAGCCAGCAAACAGGTGCTCCAGCGTATGGATGCCACGCTCAGTCAGAATATCAATATTCGGACGGCAAAAACGCAGGTCGAAAACGGTGATGGTATCGCCATGCGGAGTTTTCATGGTTTTTGCTACGCGTACTGCAGGTGCGCCCATGATGGTATGGTCAACAGTAAAACTATCCAGTAGTGGCATACGTCACCTCCTGTTTTGAGATTTTTTTTAAAACGATGAAACTTTTCTGTTCGTCCAGCGTCTGAATATATGAAAGACGCGCATTTGTTATCATCATCCCTGACAACAGAGATGTTTATTTTGGCCACATTGATGTGGCCATTTTCTTTTCTAGCCTTCGCGACCCGCAAGGTAGCTTTCGAAATCCAGCGTATCGCTCTGTTCCAGCTTCTCTTGTGCCTGCACAGACTCCAGCGCCTGACGACTAAAATCTTCTTCGGTCAGAATCTCTAACGACTCTTCACACAGCAGATGACGATATTGCTCTGCCAATGCCACACCCGCGCCGGTCAAACCGTTTTCTTTGATCGCATGCAGGATGCGCGCCGAATAGGTTAGCTCAGGATCGTCGAAAGATGCCACCAGTTGATCGCAAACCTGTTGATATTGCGTGTTGCCGTGATTGCTGTCGAGCACTTCCGCCACGCGACGCAGATCGGCAAACAGCGCTTTACCCACTTCAACCAGCGTGTGTTCTTTTTCGCTGCAACCTACAGCAATGACCTGGCCAGGCTTACGCCCTTCCATCACCACGCGGTTCCAGTTTTTGCGCGTACACAGCAGCTCATCCGCGCTCATTTCTGGCGCATCCGCCAGCGTACACCAAATCAGGAACAGATCGAGGAAGCGCGCCTGATCGGCATCCACACCAATCGCGGAGAATGGGTTGATGTCCAGCGAACGCACTTCAATGTATTCAATACCGCCGCGCAGCAGCGCATCAGATGGTGCCTCGCCTGAACGCGTAACGCGTTTCGGACGAATCGGCGCGTACAGCTCGTTTTCAATTTGCAGCACATTGGTGTTCAACTGCAGCCAGTTGCCATCGGCGTCTTTGGTGCCCATGGCGGCATACTCTTCCGACGGCGTTTTAATCGCCGCTTTCAGCGCTGCAACGTAACCTTCCAGCGAGTTAAAAGTGATACCCAAACCGCTCTGCGATTTGTTGGTATAACCGAGATCGCTCAGGCGCAGTGAGGTGGCGTGAGGCAGCCACAGCGTACCCTTGCCATCACCTTCAAACGGCAGATTGCTCTCGCGCCCTTGCAGGAAAGAGGAGCAGATCGCTGGCGATGCACCGAACAGATACGGAATGACCCAGCCAAAACGATAGTAGTTACGAATCAGACGCAGATAGCCGGCAGAGATGGTCTCTTTACCGCTTTCGGCATCTTTTACATCCGCCCACTCCTGCCAAAACGACAGCGGCAACGAGAAGTTGTAGTGCACGCCAGAGATAATCTGCATCAGCGCGCTGTAGCGATTCTTCAGCCCCTGACGATACAACGTTTTCATTTTGCCAATGTTCGAGCTGCCATACTGCGCCAGCTCGATGCTATCAACGTCATCAATGAAGCCCGGCATGCTGAAAGGCCACAAGCGCTCCTCGCCTAACTCACGCGCCACATGACGGTGAATATCGCGCAGAAACGCCAGTGAACGATCGATGCTCTGATCAACCGGCGTGATGAACTCCATCAGCGTTTCGGCAAAATCGGTGGTGATCCAATCATGCTTGAGCGCTGAACCGAGTGACTCAGGATGTCCTGTGGTTGCCAGGTGACCATCGGGTTTTACGCGTAATGATTCGCGCTCAATACCACGGCCGATACCCTTTAACGCGTCAGGATGCGCCTCCAGCCAGGAAAGTGCCTTAGATACGTCCGGGATCACGTTAACCTCCCGCTGTGTTAATAATTTATTTTTGTTCAGCATAATGTTAGCCGTAGCCTCGAATCTGTGCGAATCAATGCCACCATTGCATTGTTTGTAATGTGGCGGTCGCGATAACGATATAACGCAGCGTTTTACCAATGGCGAGGAACAGCACTGAAGGCAGCCAGGCAAAGCGCAACCAACCTGCAAGCACGCAGAGTAAGTCGCCCACTACCGGCAGCCAGCTAAAAATCAGTGCTGCAGGTCCTAATCGGTGTAACCACGTCATTGCTGTGTCGTGCCATCGCCCTTGCCCTTTTGGCGGCATCAGGCGACCAAGAAGAATGTTGGTCAGGCCACCCAGCGTGTTTCCCACTGATGCAGCCAATAACAATCCATAAACCGAACCCTTTTTGGCGATCAGCAGTGCAACCAGCACCGCTTCCGAGCTTCCCGGTAACAGAGTCGCACTCAGGAAGCTGCTGCCGAATAACGATCCATAGGTCAGAAATTCATTCACAGTAAACGGACATCAACCACGTCCATGCCTGCTGCTTTGGCGGCTTGTACGCCGAAATCAGCATCCTCAAACACTACACAGCGCTCGGGCGCGATACCCATTAATTCAGCGCAGCGTAAAAAGGTATCCGGCTGCGGCTTGTGACGCTGTACGTCATCCGCTCCGACCACCGCATCAAACAGGTGGTAAACACCTAACTCTTCGAGTAAGGCTTTTGCCAGGCTGTGTTCACTGCCGGTGCCCACCGCCATCGGACGGCGACCATGATAAGCCTTTACCACGTCCATCAACGGCAGCGGACGCACGTCATCCAGCAACATCGCTTTCAGTGCAGCGGTTTTTTCCGCCGCCAGCAGATGCGGATCGTGCGTTGCATTGTTCTGCTCAAGAATGAACTGCGCCAGTTGCCAGGTTGGAGCGCCATTGAAGCCCACCATTTTTTCTTCATCCATGGTGAAACCATAGCGGCCAAGCACCTGCTGCCAGGCTTTTCGATGTGTCGGCTCAGTATCCAGAATTGTGCCGTCCATATCGAAAATCAGGGCGTCATATTGGTCGTACATTGTCACTCCATCGAGCACCACAAAATGAGCCATTACTTTAGCGTAATGCGCTCAGGTTGTCGCCAGGCACGCTTAACCGCAAATGCTTTGAAAGCATTAGTTTTTTTCGTTTTCAGAAAAAGGTCAGAGTGCAATGCCGTGGATAAACGCCGGTAAATTCAGCGATTTTTTTACAAGTTGATTTGATTGCTGCAGGATTCAGAAACTGAGAGTCAAAAACAGAAAGGTATCGAAGAAGAGATGGTGCATCCAGAAGGATTCGAACCTCCGACCGCTCGGTTCGTAGCCGAGTACTCTATCCAGCTGAGCTATGGATGCATTGAGTTACTGCTGAAGAAAATTTTGAGAAGTTTGAAGAGGAATGGTGCATCCAGGAGGATTCGAACCTCCGACCGCTCGGTTCGTAGCCGAGTACTCTATCCAGCTGAGCTATGGATGCATTGAGGTTTTCTTACGATGGACTAACTGAAACAACCTGAGGATGATACGAAGAATGGTGCATCCAGGAGGATTCGAACCTCCGACCGCTCGGTTCGTAGCCGAGTACTCTATCCAGCTGAGCTATGGATGCATCGAGTTAATTCTTGTACAACGCAGGGTGCTAACAACTCACCATGAAAGGAACTGCTCGTTCACTCTTACTTCACCTTTCCGAATGGTGCATCCAGGAGGATTCGAACCTCCGACCGCTCGGTTCGTAGCCGAGTACTCTATCCAGCTGAGCTATGGATGCATCGGAAATGGCGGTGAGGCGGGGATTCGAACCCCGGATGCAGCTTTTGACCGCATACTCCCTTAGCAGGGGAGCGCCTTCAGCCTCTCGGCCACCTCACCTTACGCGTTCTTCCGAACCGTGCTTCTGAACTTGTTTCTGCTCATCGGCACTGCGTGGCGCACATATTACTTTCCCGGACTTATAAGTCAAACATTTATTTCCAGCCTTTTGTTTGATTGCACAAATGACACTCAATTCGGATGCTTTAGCGACAAAAAGAGTGATTTATCAACAAAGAAAGCCTGCTGGAGAACAGAAATGGGCGTTAAAGAGAATTGGTAATAGAGAGCGAAAAGCGGAAGATGTGTGGGGCTGGAGAGGAAAAACCGGTAGCGCCTCGCTCATGAGCGAGGCGCTGAATCCGTTAGTAACTCGAGGCTTGAGTTTTTTCGGCTTGAATACGCTGATAGATCTCTTCGCGATGTACCGAAACTTCTTTAGGCGCGTTAACCCCAATGCGGACCTGGTTACCTTTTACACCCAGCACCGTTACAGTCACCTCATCGCCAATCATGAGGGTTTCACCAACTCGACGAGTTAGAATAAGCATTCTTTGCTCCTTGAAAGATTAAAAGAGTCGGGCTTGTTCGGTCTCCCGGCCGTATCCATCATATAACGCTGAACAATGCCTATGACAAATACACCATTGTGCTTCGCCATGCCAATACATTCTGCTGATAGTTAGTTTAGCCGAAATACACTACATCAACCGGACTTTGTCATTACCTGGTGTGCACCGCGTTAAAAAAGCGCCAGAAAACGGGCTTCTGGCGCTTATCACAATGCGAAATTTTATACGTTACAGTCGGTCACTGACCCATTCCTGCACGCCTGCCAGCGCGCCAGCCAGCGCCTGCGGATTTGTACCGCCGGCCTGAGCCATATCTGGGCGACCACCGCCTTTACCACCAACCTGAGAGGCCAGTTCGCCAATCAGCTCGCCGGCTTTTACACGGTCAGTAAGATCTTTGGTCACGCCAGCAATCAATGAAACTTTGCCATCATCAACCGTTGCCAGCACGATAATGGCAGACGTTAACTGGTTCTTCAGATCGTCAACCATGGTACGCAACATTTTCGGCTCAACGTTGCTCAGTTCACTGACCAGCAACTTCGTGCCTTTAACGTCAATCGCCTTACTGCTCAGTGACGCGCTTTCCTGCGCAGCTTGCTGATCGCGCAGTTGCTGCAACTCTTTTTCCAGCGCGCGGACGTGATCAACTAAGCCGCGCACTTTCTCATTCAGGTTACTGCTATTGGCTTTCACCAATTGCGCCACATCCAGCAACTGTTGGCTTTGCGCATTCACTTGTGCCAACGCACCTTCGCCGGTTACGGCTTCAATGCGGCGTACACCTGCAGCAGTGCCCGATTCAGACTGAATGCGGAACAGGCCAATATCACCGGTACGCAGCGCGTGAATACCACCACAGAGTTCGGTAGAGAAATCGCCCATGGTCAGCACACGTACGCGCTGATCGTATTTCTCACCAAACAGCGCCATTGCGCCCTTCTGTTTTGCATCATCGAGATCCATGATTTCGGTCTCAACGACAAGGTTGCGGCGAATCTGCGCGTTAACAATATCCTCGACCTGACGGATTTCCTGCGGTTTCATGGCTTCAAAATGAGAGAAGTCGAAACGCAGATATTTATCGTTAACCAGCGAGCCTTTTTGTCCTACGTGATCACCCAACACCTGACGCAGTGCTGCATGCAGTAAGTGCGTGGCGGAGTGATTCAAACGGATGCGCGCGCGACGCGTTTCATCAACCTGCGCATGCAAACGGTCACCAACGCGTAACTGACCGTTGCTCAGCTTACCGATATGACCAATCGCTTTACCATACTTCTGTGTATCCTGAACGCTAAATTCAGCATTCTGCCCAGCCAGCACGCCAGTATCGCCAACCTGTCCACCTGACTCGCCGTAGAACGGCGTTTCGTCCAGCACGACCACCGCGTCCTGACCTGCGCTGATCTGCTCAACTTGCTGACCGTCGACGAACAGTGCTTCGACTGTCGCATTCAGTTCCAGATGGTCATAGCCTTTAAAGTCGGTTGCGGCATCAATGCGAATGACATTGTTATAGTCGGCACCAAAACCGCTGGCTTCACGCGCACGCTGACGCTGCTGCTCCATCGCGGCTTCAAAACCCGCTTCATCAATCTTCAGATTGCGCTCACGGCACACGTCAGCGGTCAAATCCGCCGGGAAACCGAAGGTGTCGTACAGACGGAACACCGTTTCGCCATCAAGCGTATCGCCCTGCAGCTTGGCCAATTCCTCATCCAGCAGCGCGAGTCCACGCTCCAGCGTTTTGGCAAACTGCTCTTCTTCGTTTTTAAGCGCGTTTTCAACATGCTTCTGCTGACGCTTCAGGTCTTCGCCTGCAGCTCCCATCACTTCAATCAGTGGCGCAACCAGCTTGTAGAAGAAGGCTTCTTTCGCACCCAGCATATTGCCGTGACGTACCGCGCGACGAATAATGCGACGCAGCACATAGCCGCGGTTTTCATTCGATGGGATTACGCCATCGGCGATCAGGAAGGCACAAGAGCGAATATGGTCAGCGATAACGCGCAGCGACTTGTTATCCAGATCGGTTGCGCCAGTTACCTGCGCAACTGATTTGATCAGTTTGGCAAACAGATCGATTTCATAGTTGGAGTTAACGTGCTGCAACACGGCAGCAATACGCTCCAGACCCATGCCGGTATCCACTGACGGTTTAGGCAGCGGCTCCATGGTGCCGTCGGCCTGACGGTTGAACTGCATGAAGACGATGTTCCAGATCTCGATGTAACGATCGCCATCTTCTTCCGGGCTGCCCGGTGGGCCGCCCCAGATATGATCGCCGTGATCGAAGAAAATTTCGGTACATGGACCGCAAGGTCCGGTGTCGCCCATCTGCCAGAAGTTGTCTGATGCGAAAGCGCTGCCTTTGTTGTCACCGATACGGATAATGCGCTCGCGCGGCACACCAATATCGTTAGCCCAGATTTCGAAGGCTTCATCGTCTGTTTCATAGACGGTCACCCACAGGCGCTCTTTAGGCAGCTTGAACCACTGCTCACCCGTCAGCAGTTCCCATGCATAAGCGATCGCTTCTTTCTTGAAGTAATCACCAAAGCTGAAGTTGCCCAACATTTCAAAGAAGGTGTGGTGACGTGCCGTGTAGCCCACGTTTTCGAGGTCGTTATGCTTGCCGCCGGCACGCACACAGCGCTGCGACGTCGTTGCACGCGCATAGTCGCGCTTATCCTGACCGAGGAAAACGTCTTTAAACTGGACCATCCCGGCATTGGTAAACAGCAAAGTCGGGTCGTTGTTCGGTACGAGGGAGCTGCTGGCTACAACCTGATGTCCCTTGCTATGAAAAAAGTCGAGAAACGCTTGACGGATCTCAGCAGTGCTCTTGCTCATAAAATTCCTGGAATCACGCTAACGAACGTTCCCTTTCGCTGGCAAACCCTATCCATCCGGCCTGCCGCTGACTGAGGAACAAAAAGTGGGAATAAGATAAATTTTCTTCAGTGGGAAGTAAAATCACATCGCCTTTCAGTCGTCACTATTTCTGAAAACAGCCTGAATATCTTCCATCATAAAGCCTTTCGACATTAAAAAACGCTGTACCTTGCTTTTCTCAGTCCAGGTTTGCGGTAAGGGTTCGCCAAATTTGCGTTTGGCAAGATCGGCTGCGCACTGGCTCCAGTCTACTTCGGTATCGAATAGCGCCTGATTGATCTCCTCACGGCCAATGCCCTTTTGCTGCAATTCCATACGCACGCGCTGTGGACCATATCCTTTACGTGCACGGCTTTGAATAAAGCGTTCGGTAAAGCGCTCATCGTTGAGCCAACCGCTTTCCTGACACCAGTCGAGCACTTTTTCCAGTAACTCGTCGGGAATGGGCGTATTTTCCTGCTGCTGCAGATAAGCCGCACGTTGGGAAGAGAGCTGTAATTTACGCTTCAGCTCTTCACGACTGTGGTCGCGCTGCGAAAGGATGCGCATAGCGCGGTCGAGTAAACGGGAATATGTTGGCACCGGTGCCGCAGATGGTGATGATGACATAGGATCAACCTTGTTCTAACAGTCGTGCAGGGTCGCAGAGTAAAGCAAGAAGGCAGAGAGGAAAAGCGCTGGCGGGGAAAAGCAAAACGGGAGCATTTCTGCTCCCGTTAATATTTTAGAAATCTTCGTTGGTTTCGCTGGCTTCTTCGCGATCATCCGCGGAGATTTTCGCGGTGTCTGAGGCGGCGGCATCACCACTTAGCAGTAAGTCACGCAGCTTCTTGTCGATTTCATTCGCAATCGCCGGGTTCTCTTTAAGGAAGTTGGTGGAGTTAGCTTTACCCTGACCAATCTTCTCACCGTTGTAGCTGTACCACGCGCCGGCTTTCTCAACCAGTTTGTGCTTCACGCCAAGATCCACCAGCTCGCCAAAGGTGTTGATACCTTCGCCGTACATGATTTGGAATTCAGCCTGCTTAAACGGTGCCGCAACTTTGTTCTTCACGACTTTCACGCGGGTTTCGCTACCTACCACTTCGTCGCCCTCTTTAATCGCACCGATACGGCGGATATCCAGACGAACAGAAGCGTAGAATTTCAGTGCGTTACCGCCTGTTGTGGTTTCCGGGTTACCGAACATCACACCAATCTTCATACGAATCTGGTTGATGAAGATCAGCAGCGTGTTGGACTGCTTCAGGTTACCCGCCAGCTTACGCATTGCCTGGCTCATCATACGAGCGGCCAGACCCATGTGCGAATCGCCAATCTCGCCTTCGATTTCCGCTTTCGGCGTCAGCGCCGCCACGGAGTCGACGATGATGACGTCAACTGCGCCTGAACGCGCCAGCGCATCACAAATCTCCAGCGCTTGCTCACCGGTATCCGGCTGTGAACACAGCAGGTTATCGATATCAACGCCCAGTTTTTTCGCGTACACCGGATCCAGTGCGTGCTCAGCATCGATAAAGGCACAGGTTTTACCTTTACGCTGTGCAGAAGCAATGACCTGCAGCGTCAGCGTGGTTTTACCCGAAGATTCCGGTCCGTAAATCTCAACGATACGGCCCATCGGCAAGCCACCCGCGCCCAGCGCGATATCCAGTGACAGTGAGCCGGTAGAGATGGTTTCGACATCCATTGAGCGGTCTTCACCCAAGCGCATGATGGAGCCTTTACCAAATTGCTTCTCAATCTGGCCCAGTGCGGCAGCTAAAGCCTTCTGTTTGTTCTCGTCGATCGCCATTTCCACTCCTAATCATGCTGGGTGAGTCGACATCAAGTATGTCGCTCGTTCTGTTGCAGCTAATTATACTGTATAGTCATACAGTATCAAGTTTTAATTTATCAGAAATTCATCAAGCAGCGTTTGCAGCGCCCAAGCCACTGACTGACGGCGTACCGCATCACGGTCGCCAGCAAAGATCTGGCGCTGCGCTAGTACGCGCCCCTCTGGACCCACAATCGCAAACCACACGGTGCCCACCGGTTTATCGGGCGTGCCACCTTCAGGACCGGCAATACCGCTTACGGCGATGGCGTATTCTGCCGCTGCCGCTTTAGCCGCACCGGTAGCCATCTCACGCACCGTCTGTTCACTTACGGCGCCATGCTGCTGCAACGTTGTCTCCTGTACGCCGACCATCTGCTGCTTAGCTTCATTGCTGTAAGTAACGAAACCGCGCTCAAACCAGGCAGAGCTACCGCTGATATCAGTAAATACTTTCGCAATCCAGCCGCCGGTGCAGGATTCTGCAGCGGTCACCGTGGCCTGACGTCTCTTCAGCTGTTCGCCAATGCGGTGGCTTAGCTGCTGTAACTGTTCATCGTTCATCGCCTTCTCCCGTTGTGGCGCTTCACGTTAGCAGTAAATGGTGCACTGAAAAGCCCTTTTCAACCTTCAGCCATCATTTCTGCGCAGTGGATTCCAGATACCTCAACCTGTTTTCACTGCAACCATAAACAGACGCGGGAAGGCTAACAAAACCTGGCCGTTACTGCGTGCGGGGTAAGCCGGAATGAGGGCCTGATGATAATCATGAAGAAATGCTGCCTGCTGCGTTTCATCCAGCCCCGCGAGGAAAGGACGCAGCCCGGTGGCACGCAACCAGGTAATGATGCCCTGCGCATCTGCCATCGGGTGATAATAAGTAGTGCGCCAGACATCAACCTGACAACCCGCATCGGTCAGCAGATCGTAATAGCGATCGGTGGTTAGCAGACGTTTGCGATCCGCCGCTTGTGGCGAAATCAGCGCCTGCCATTTTTCATTCGCCGCCACTTCACGCATCAGACGGTGCGATGGTTCTTCAAGATTATCCGGCATCTGAATCGCTAGCGCGCCACCGATGGCCAATTGATCAACCAGATGCGGCAGCAAGGTGTGATGCTCGGTCAGCCACTGCAGCGAGGCGTTGGCATAGACAACCTGCTGCGGCTGTTCAGCCTGCCAGCGACGAATATCGGCCTGCAGGAAATGGCAGTTGGGGAGACGTTCGCGCGCCTGTTCTAACATTGCCGCAGAACTGTCAATGCCGGTTATCTGCGCCTCCGGCCAGGCTTGTGCCAGTAGCTCGGTGCTGTTGCCGGGTCCGCAACCAAGATCGGTGGCAAAGCGCACATCATCGAGCGGAATGCGCTCCAATAGCTCGCGCGCCGGGCGGGTTCGCTCTGATTCAAATTGGCGATACAGCTGTGGATTCCAGTCTTGCATGGCAATGCTCCTGTCTTGGCTGAGGGGTTAAACACTACCTGCTTTTCATGCGTTTATAGAAAGAGAAAAGTGCGATATCTCACCTTTTTGCCCTCGTTAGCTGGTTAGCCTGTGCAGATAGCATTAAGTTAAAACGACGTTTCATTTTCCAACCAAGGAGCTTGATATGTCTGCACAACCCGCATTGCCCGGCGTATGGTGTCCGTCAGTAACGCCCTTTGATAGCAACAATAATCTCGATATTGATGCGCTTGGCCGCCATTTTTCTCGCCTGAGCCAATCAGGCATTGATACCTTGCTGCTGATGGGCAGTATTGGCGAATTTGCCTCGCTCTCGCAGCAGGAGCGCCTGTTACTGATCCGCGAGGCGCGTCAACTCTCGCCCCTGACCATGGTGGCAAATGTCTCCAGCACCTGTATTGCGGACATGCTGCAACTGGCAGATGCGGCCTGGCAGAACGGATTTGATGCTGTAATGGTGCTGCCTCCTTACTATTACGGGCAGACACATAAACAGCTGCTGCGCTATTTCAAAGCGCTGGATACACAGCTGGGCGGCAAGTGGTTCGCCTACAATTTCCCCGCACGCACCGGCTGTGATTTAACGCCTGCGTTGGTCGCAGAACTGGCGGCAGAGCTGCCCAACTTTATTGGCATCAAAGACACCATGGATTGCTTGTCGCACAACCGCGCAATGATTGAAGAAACGAAGCAGGTGCGCAGTGATTTCACCGTGCTTTCCGGCTATGACGAATATCTGTTGCCCAATCTACTGGCTGGCGGTTCAGGTGTGATTTCCGGCTTGAACAATATTGTACCGGAGCTATTTGCCCGTGCGATGCAGGCCTGGCGGGCGGGCGATGTAGCGCAGCTCAGTGAGATTCAGCAACGTATTGGTAAACTGATGGCGATTTACACTATCGGCGATGATTTTGTTACCACCATAAAAACGGCTGTTGCACGTCGATTTGATTCAATGCGCAGCGACTCGCGCAATTATGGTGGCGAGCTAACAGCGGAACAGTGCGAGGAAGTGGATCGTTTACTGAGTTGAAACAAACAGGACGGCGCAAAGCCGTCCCATAATTAATTCTTTTTGACGAACTCAGATTTGAGTTTCATCTGGCCAAAACCATCAATTTTGCAATCAATGTTGTGATCGCCTTCGACCAGGCGAATGCTTTTGACTTTGGTACCAATTTTCAACGTCGAAGAGCTGCCTTTAACCTTAAGATCTTTAACGACAGTGACGCTGTCGCCATCGGCTAACAGGTTGCCGTTGGCATCGCGTACCACCAAACCGTCCGATGCATCATCGGCGTTTGCCGTCCAGATATGGCCGCAAGATGGGCAATTCAGATTCTCGCCATCTTGCCAGGTGTAATCGGCGTGGCAGACAGGACAGGCAGGTAAGGTACTCATAAGCGCTCCTCAGAAGTCGGATGCGGTGAAGATGGCACCGCAAATGGGGCGCCATCTTATACCCTCACACTTTATATGGACAGCATTAAAACAGGCTGCCCTGACGTGCTTTAGCCACGGCTTCACCCAACTGCCACACCGCCATTGCATAGTGGGTGCTGTGGTTATAGCGCGTAATGGCATAGAAGTTGGGCAGACCATACCAATATTGATAGCTGGTGCCGAGATCCAAACGCAGCAAACTGACCTGAGTATTGCCGTCCAGCGATCCCTGCGGCGTTAACCCACTCGCGGCTAAGGTGCTGACCGGGTACTTGGTTTTAAAGCCATTCTCCAATGCCGGAGCCTGCCCGCTGGCCGGCACCGCAACGTTCTCGCCCGCACGCCAGCCATGTTCTTTGAAGTAGTTGGCAACGCTACCAATCGCATCAACCGGATCCCAAAGGTTGATATGACCATCGCCATTAAAATCGACTGCGTATTGCTTATAAGAGGATGGCATGAACTGTCCATAACCCATCGCACCGGCAAAGGAGCCGCGCAGATCCAGCGGATCGTCTTGCTCTGTTCGCGCCATCAGCAGGAAGGTCTCCAACTCACCGCTGAAGTAAGCTGCACGACGCGGATAGCTAAATGACAAGGTTGCCAGCGCATCCAGCAAGCGCGTTTTGCCCATTACCCTGCCCCAGCGCGTCTCAACGCCGATAATGCCAACAATGATTTCCGGCGGCACGCCGTAAACCTGCTGCGCACGCTGTAGCGCATCCTGATACTGATTCCAGAATGCCACGCCGTTCTGCACGTTATCCGGCGTAATAAACTTGTTGCGATAGCGAATCCACGCGCCATTCGGTCCGGTTGGCGGCGTATAGCTCGGGGCTTGCTGGTCCATCAGACGCAGCACGTAATCCAGACGCTTCGCCTGGCCGATAACCGCATGCAATTGCTCACGGTTAAAACCGTGTTTTGCCACCATTTGATCAATGAACTGTTCAGCGGCGGGGTTACCCGCAAAATCGCCAAACATCGGTTGAACCGCGTGCGAAGGTTCCAGCAAAAAACCGCCTTTCGGTGCAGGCACAACGGCGGGCTGCTGATGGGATGCAGGCTTACTGCTGCAGGCAGCAAGCAGAGTAATAAGCGGAAGAAGAGCAACCTTAAAACGCATTGGATATCCATAAGCCAGGTGAAACCGGAAGCACTCATGGTAATCGTTCATCGGGGTGACATACAGAGCAATATCTTAAAATTTAGCCGTTTCCCGCCCGTTTCAGCCGGTTGCAACGCGAATTTGCGAAACCGCTCCACACTTTACCTTTTTCATTAAATTTTGCTTTTTACCGTTTGCGGCAATTTGTTATGGTCGGCAGCCATAAAGCCCTGCTGGCGGATGAAGGTTACGCGGCAAAAATGGTAATATCCCGCTTTCGTTATCCGCCCAAGTGATAACGACACTTCCGGGCTGCATTGACCCAGCCTCAGGTAATTAAAAGAATGAATGTTGAGTGAGAATGAGATGAAAGGAGCAGAGCAAATGGACTTTAGTGGCCATACGCCGATGATGCAGCAATACCTGCGCCTGAAGGCCGATCATCCTGACATCCTGCTGTTTTATCGCATGGGCGATTTTTACGAGCTGTTTTACGATGACGCGAAACGCGCCTCGCAACTGCTGGAAATCTCTCTGACTAAACGCGGCGCCTCTGCTGGGGAACCGATTCCGATGGCGGGCGTGCCTTACCATGCGGTTGAAGGCTATCTGGCGAAACTGATCCAGCTCGGCGAATCGGTGGCGATCTGTGAGCAGATTGGCGACCCAGCCTTGAGCAAAGGCCCGGTTGAGCGAAAAGTGGTGCGCATCGTTACACCCGGCACCATCAGCGATGAAGCGTTGCTGCAAGAGCGCCAGGATAACCTGCTCGCCGCCATCTTCCAGAGCCAGCGCGGTTTTGGTTATGCAACGCTGGACATCAGTTCTGGCCGCTTCCGCCTGAGTGAACCCGGCGATCTGGAGACGATGGCAGCAGAACTGCAGCGCACCAATCCGGCTGAACTGCTCTATCCCGAAGATTTCCAGGCAATGACGTTGATCGATCAACGCCGTGGCCTGCGTCGCCGCCCGCTGTGGGAATATGAAATCGATACGGCGCGCCAGCAGCTCAATCTGCAATTTGGCACCCGCGACTTAAGTGGTTTTGGCGTTGAGCAGGCGCATCTGGCGCTACGCGCTGCAGGATGTCTGCTGCAATATGTTAAAGACACGCAACGCACGTCGTTACCGCATATTCGCTCGCTGAGCATGGAGCGTCAGCAGGATAGCGTGATCATGGATGCTGCTACGCGCCGCAACCTGGAGATAACGCAAAACCTGGCCGGCGGCATCGAGAACACGCTGGCGGCGATACTGGATAAAACCGTCACGCCGATGGGCAGCCGTATGCTGAAACGCTGGCTGCATATGCCGCTGCGCGATGTCACTACCATTGCCCGGCGTCAGGAGTCTATCGCAGAACTGCAATCACTTAGTCAGGAGCTGCAGCCGGTGCTGCGCCAGGTGGGCGATCTGGAGCGTATTCTGGCGCGACTGGCACTGCGCACCGCGCGCCCACGCGATTTGGCACGTATGCGCCATGCCTTCCAGCAGTTGCCCGAGTTAAACCAACAACTCGAGGGCGTTGAGGCCACGCAGTTAATTAATCTGCGCTCTCAGATGGGCGAATTTACCGAACTGCGTGAGTTGCTGGAACAGGCGATCATTGAATCGCCGCCAGTGCTGGTGCGCGACGGTGGCGTGATCGCTCCGGGATACAACGCTGAACTCGACGAGTGGCGTGCGCTAGCCGATGGTGCCACCGATTATCTTGATCGTCTGGAAATCCGAGAACGCGAGAAACTCGGGCTGGATACGCTGAAAGTCGGCTTTAACGCGATTCACGGCTACTACATTCAGGTCAGCCGTGGTCAAAGCCATCTGGTGCCGATTCATTACGTTCGCCGCCAGACGCTGAAGAATGCTGAACGCTATATCATTCCTGAACTAAAAGAGTATGAAGATAAGGTCCTGACGTCGAAGGGCAAAGCGCTGGCGCTGGAGAAAGGTCTCTACGATGAGCTGTTTGATCGCTTGCTACCGCATCTTGAAGCCCTGCAAATCAGTGCGGCTGCACTCTCTGAGCTGGACGTGCTAGCGAACCTGGCCGAACGTGCATGGACGCTGAATTATTGCCGCCCGGTGCTGCAAGAAAAAGCCGGCATCCGTATTACTGCAGGCCGCCATCCGGTGGTCGAGCAGGTATTGAAAGAGCCGTTTATCGCGAATCCGCTGTCACTCTCACCGCAGCGTCGCATGCTGATCATTACCGGCCCCAATATGGGCGGTAAAAGTACCTACATGCGCCAGACAGCGTTGATCGCGCTGATGGCGTGGATAGGCAGCTATGTGCCAGCAGAAGAGACCGTCATCGGCCCTATCGATCGCATCTTCACGCGCGTCGGGGCTGCTGATGATCTGGCTTCCGGACGCTCAACCTTTATGGTGGAGATGACGGAAACCGCCAACATTCTGCATAACGCTACCGAAAACAGTCTGGTACTGATGGATGAAATCGGGCGCGGCACCTCAACTTATGATGGTTTGTCGCTGGCATGGGCCTGCGCTGAAAGTTTGGCGAATCGCATTAAGGCCATGACGCTGTTTGCCACCCACTATTTCGAGCTGACCACGCTGCCGGAAAAAATGGAAGGTGTCGTGAATGTGCATCTGGATGCGGTCGAACACGGAGACACCATCGCCTTTATGCACAGCGTGCAGGATGGTGCAGCAAGCAAAAGTTATGGTCTCGCGGTGGCGGCGCTGGCGGGCGTGCCGAAGGAAGTGATTAAGCGCGCGCGTAACAAGCTGAAGGAGCTGGAAGCGTTATCTGGCAGCTCCGCCGCATCCACAGTGGAAGGTTCGCAAATGCAGTTGCTGGTGGCAGAAACCTCACCGGCGGTTGATGCGCTTGAGGCACTGGACCCAGACAGCTTAACGCCGAAGCAAGCGCTGGAATGGATCTATCGCTTGAAAACGCTGGTGTAGTTATTCGCCCGCCCAGAAGCAACGTTCTGTGCGGGCCATTTTTTCTTTCTTACAATTCCCTGGTGTTAAGCAATTTCAGCGGGCTCATACTAATCAACTCGCCCGGCTTTAAATCACACTATATCCCCCATCGATCACTAAATTCTCGCCATTGACCATTGCCGCTTCATTGCTGCTGAGATACAGCACCGTACTCGCGACTTCGTCTGGTGTGGCAAAACGTCGTGATGGGATTTTTGATTTCATCTGCTCCGCTCTCTCCCCATGCCAGTAACGCTTACCTAATTCCGTCTCAACCACCGTTGGTGAAATGGCATTAGCGGTAATACCAAACGGTCCCAACTCCGCTGCCAACACTCGCGTGAAAGACACCATGCCTGATTTGCTGGTGCAATATGCCGCGTGCTCATTGAGTGCAATGACGCTGGCCTGTGAGGCGATGTTAATCAGGCGACCAAAACCGTGTTCTTTCATATAACGGGCACAATGCTGAGCGAGGAAGAATGGCGCGGTCATGTTAATCAACATCGTGGTATTCCAGCTGGCGAGTTGCACTTCGCCCACGGATTCCAGCATGCCAATACCGGCGTTATTGACCAGGATGTCAATGCGGCCAAAATCATGGTGAATCTGCTCAACCAGTTCGCCAAGCGCTTCGACATTAGCCAGATCGAAAACGTAACCTCGCGCAGGGTTGTCCATCTTGCTGGCAACCGTTTTTACCTCTTCTGCGCGATCGATCATCGCCACTTGGGCACCCGCAGCACTTAAACAGCGGGCAATGGCGTAACCAATTCCCGATGCGGCGCCGGTGACGATGGCGACCTTATTTTGCAGTGAAAATGGTGTTGTCATGTTGTGGTCCTTTTCATTGAGGGTATTTATTCGGATTCGCTGGCCGTGGTCTTGAAAGGAGCGTTACGCTCTATTTTTGGTTGGGGATCACGAATAAAGAATGTCATGACGCCGCCAGCAAAATAGAGAACGGAGAAAGTAATAATCACGTGCTTGATTTCAAATGACAGGCCGAACATTAGTGCGGCAACCGCCGGACCAATTAGATTACCGAAACCACCCCCCAGATTTTGCACCGAAACCGCAGCGCCTTTATGCTGCGGCGCCAGCATCGGGAAAATTGCCCCCATTGGCACAAAGGAGGTGAGCGTTAAGGCTAATAACAGCGCGCAGACAATGGCTAACGCCAGATTACCTGGGAAAAATGAGGGTAAAAAATAGAAAGCGGCAGTGGTAATCGTGCATCCGAAGAAACCAAACCAGCGCATCTGAAAAATCCAGCCAATACGATCGCCAATAATGCCCCAAAGCACATTGGTTATTGGTTGAACCAGGAAAAATACGCCCCAGATAGTCGCCCACTCTTTAGTAGAAAATCCTAATTCACGGGTGAAATAGATCGGCATAAATACCGGCAGGCCAAATAATGCCACATTACATAAGATGCGTGTTATCAGCGCAAAGAACATACTGCGGTCTTCGAAGATCAAGGTTATTCCACGCGATATTTCGCGTAATTTTTCTTTGTGACTGACGCCGTCACTATTTAGATTATGTTCATTCTTATTTTTTACCATGAGCAATATAATTACACCGCCCACCGCAGCAAACAGCAGTGAAAGCCAAAGCGTATTGATGAACCCAATTTCAGGCACCAGAAGGCCGGAGAGGAAGGAAGCTGTAATGCCATAACCAATGGTAAACATCGACCATATCCAGCCGGTTGCGGAGGCAAGTCGATGCTCAGGCGTGCGCTGCACCACTAATACATAGAATCCATAAAAAAACAGCGGATAAGCGAAGCCGCGCAACGTATAACTCACCAACATCAAGGTAAAGTTATTTTCACTTACGCCAAAATAAACAAATACGGCATGTAACACCATCCACCAAATAGCGCCGGTGAGCATAATTTTCTTCGGACCATAAATTTCACTGACGGCACCGGAAAGCCAACTTGAAACTGCTGCCGTTAACGCATAAACGGTGAAAACTAATGAAACTTGTTTTTCTCCATAGCCGAGATCGTAGAGATATCGGGAGAGATGAGCCAGTTCGATGCCATCGCCGGTCATGAAGATGGCCATCGCAATATATCCCCATAGCAGAGATATTGGCATCCCAAAAACCACTCTGGAGTATTGTGACTTTGTACTGCTGCTTTGCACACGCATTGTTCTTCTCACTCCCTTTTAGTTATTCATTGCTTGAATATCCTGGTGATACAGCGAGCAAGAAAATGGCATAGCACCGTGTTAAAAACTTTTATCAGAGTGACACGGAGAAAGGAAATAAGGCAAAATTGCAAAGAAAGTCGTGCGCAGCATTACAATTCTCTAAATGAGAGCAAGATAAATTGAGCATTTATTAGATGTTTAATTAACATCTAATAGATTTAGTTTACGTTTATCTATTTAGGTGAGGATTTAAGTGATAGCGTTAAAAGATTTTACTTCGATGAATTAACAAAGTGCTGTCTGTTTATTTTAACCAATAAAAAAGCGGTGGTTTTCACCACCGCTTCTTGTATTAACCACGTATTCTGTTATTCACGAAACAGTGCTTCGATGTTCAAACCTTGCGTCTGCAGAATCTCACGCAGACGACGTAGTCCTTCCACCTGAATCTGACGTACGCGTTCACGGGTCAACCCGATTTCACGACCGACATCTTCAAGCGTTGCCGCTTCGTAGCCTAACAGGCCGAAACGACGCGCCAGCACTTCACGCTGCTTGGCATTCAGTTCAAACAACCACTTAACGATGCTCTGTTTCATATCATCGTCTTGCGTGGTGTCTTCCGGACCGTTGTCTTTCTCATCGGCCAGGATATCCAGCAGCGCTTTTTCGGAATCGCCACCCAAAGGTGTATCGACCGAGGTAATGCGCTCATTGAGACGCAGCATACGGCTCACGTCATCAACAGGCTTGTCTAGCTGCTCGGCAATCTCTTCAGCACTTGGCTCATGATCAAGCTTGTGCGAAAGTTCACGCGCGGTACGCAGGTAAACATTTAACTCTTTAACGATGTGGATTGGCAGACGGATGGTACGGGTTTGATTCATAATCGCCCGTTCAATTGTCTGACGAATCCACCACGTGGCGTAAGTTGAGAAACGGAACCCACGTTCTGGGTCAAACTTCTCTACGGCGCGAATCAAGCCGAGATTACCCTCTTCAATCAGATCCAGCAGCGCCAGACCACGATTGCTATAACGACGGGCAATCTTTACTACCAAACGTAAGTTACTTTCAATCATGCGGCGGCGAGATGGAATGTCACCCCGCAGTGCACGGCGCGCAAAGAAGACTTCTTCTTCTGCCGTCAGCAGCGGTGAATAACCAATCTCTCCGAGGTAAAGCTGCGTCGCATCCAAAACGCGTTGCGTCGCACCCTGTGACAACAGCTCTTCTTCCGCTACGTCGTTGTTATCACCAGGTTCGTTCTCAACGAGAGCCTTCTCATCAAAAACCTCAGCTCCGTTGTTTTCCTCGAATTCCGCATCTTCATGTAAATCGTTAACTTTCAGCGTATTCTGGTTCATTAGCGGCTCCTACCCGTGATCCAAGGGCAGAACTAAGGTTCTGCCGGATTATCGCTGCGGTAAATAACGCAACGGGTTTACGGATTTCCCCTTGTAACGAATTTCAAAGTGCAATCGTACTGAACTGGTACCGGTGCTACCCATGGTAGCGATTTTTTGCCCCGCCTTAACTTCCTGTTGTTCCCGGACCAGCATAGAGTCGTTATGGGCGTAGGCGCTCAGGTAGTCATCATTGTGTTTGATGATGATTAAATTACCGTACCCACGGAGCGCGTTGCCTGCGTACACCACTCTTCCCGAAGCTGTGGCGACAACAGGTTGTCCACGCGAACCGGCGATATCGACCCCTTTGTTTCCGCCTTCCGCAGCGGAGAAGTTATCGATGATCTTCCCATCAGTCGGCCAACGCCAGCTTCCCACTGGAGTTGTGCTATTAGTCGTGCTGCTGACTGTAGGTGGTGCGACAACCGGAGCTGTGGTCGTTGCCACATTATTTGCTCCTTTCGACGGCAGCAATTTGCTACCCGACGAATTACCCGAATCATCAGAATACGTAATAACAGGTTGCTGTGCAACAGGGGTGGATTTAATTTGCGTCTGGCTCGGTGTAACTGGCACGCCGCCCTGCGTTGCATCGGCGGCAGTAATCGCGTTTCCACCGGTAATGGTCTGGCCGTTACCATTACCAACCTGCAGCGTTTGCCCGGCGTTCAAGCCATACGGGGCTGCAATATTGTTACGCTGTGCCAGATCGCGGAAATCGTTGCCGGTAATCCAGGCAATGTAGAACAGGGTATCGCCACGTTTTACGGTATAAGTTTCACCACCGTAGCTACCTTTAGGAATATTCCCATAATTGCGATTGTACACAATGCGACCATTTTCCGTGGCCACATTGTTATTGTCACTTACCATTCCACCTGACGGTTGTGTCGATGGTGTGCCGCCGCTTAACATTCCGCCACGTGGCATCGCGGGCACAGCGCTGTTTTGCGAAGAGATCATGCCGCCGCTTGGGGCTGAAGCCATACTGCTATCGCCGCTATTACCACCAATCTGGCTAATGGGTGCCTGTGTATTATCGCCAGAACTACAGCCCGCCAGCCAAAAACCTACCAATGAAAGTGCCGCCAAACGGCGTAATTGAAATGCTGTGCTTCCCATGCTCACTGATCCCCCGTGATGGCAACCCTGAATATAAATGTGTAACGGCGTTAACCGCATTATCCACTGCGCGTAACGTTAAAAACGGTTTTTAGCATTGATAAACAAGGATAGTAACAATATCAACTGTGCCGTGCCATGTAACAGTTGTGAAGAATTGCGTAATGCTGTCCTAGGCCAGATCGCCCTGAACCAACGGCACAAAGCGCACGGGTTCGATGATTTCTTCAATCAATTCATCGCCCTGACGACGCAAACGCTTCAATACCTGCTGATCCTCGCCAACCGGCAGCACCATTTTGCCGCCGTCACCTAATTGCGCTATCAGCAAAGTCGGAATTTCAGGCGGTGCGGCGGTCACGATAATGGCATCAAACGGACCACGCGTCGCCCAGCCCTGCCAGCCATCGCCATGCCGGGTAGAGATATTGTGCAGATCGAGTTGCTTGAGGCGACGCTTAGCCTGCCACTGCAAGCCCTTGATGCGTTCGACGGAATAAACATGATTAACCAGATGCGCCAGAATCGCGGTCTGATAGCCAGAACCGGTGCCGATTTCCAGCACGCGCGATTCCGGCGTGAGCTCTAACAAGGCGGTCATGCGCGCCACCATGTAAGGCTGAGAAATGGTCTGGCCGTTGCCAATCGGCAGCGCAACGTTTTCCCACGCTTTATGTTCAAACGCCTCATCGATAAAACGCTCACGAGGCACATCGGCAATGGCTTTCAGCAGGTGTTCATCATGAATGCCCTGCGCGCGCAGCTGCTCCAATAGCGTTTCGATGCGGCGATTCACCATGCGAGTTTTACCTCTGCCTGGATTAGCCAGTCACTCAATACTTCTTGTGCCGCATGCGCGGTCAAATCCACATGCAGCGCGGTCAACGAAACGTAGCCCGCATCCACCGCAGCGAAATCGGTATCCGGGCCTGCATCCAGCTTTTGCCCCGGCGGGCCAATCCAGTAAAGCGGCTGGCCGCGCGGGTCTTCGGTGCAGATAACCTGATCGGCGGGATGGCGGCTGCCGCAGCGGGTCACGCGGAAACCTTTGATCTCCGCTAACGGCAAATCAGGCACGTTGATATTGAGAATACGGCCGGTACGCAGCGGAGCGCGCGACAGCGCACGTAACAGCGTACAGGTGATGGATGCGGCGGTGTCGTAATGCTGATGTCCATTGAGTGAAACAGCGAGCGCAGGCAAGCCAAGATGGCGCCCTTCCATTGCCGCAGCGACGGTACCGGAGTAAATCACATCGTCGCCAAGATTTGGACCGGCGTTGATGCCGGAAACCACGATGTCGGGCCGCGGCTGCATCAGCTTGTTCACGCCGAGGAACACGCAGTCGGTCGGCGTGCCCATCTGCACCGCGATATCGCCGTTTTCATGTGTAAAGGTACGCAGCGGCGTCTCCAGCGTGAGCGAGTTTGATGCGCCGCTACGATTGCGATCGGGCGCGACAACCTGCACCTCGGCAAACTCACGTAAAGCACGCGCCAGCGTCTGAATACCCGGCGCATGGATTCCATCATCGTTACTCAGCAATATCCGCATCGTTACCTTCTTGTTGGAGAAGCTCACGCACCACGCTGGTGGCAAAACTGCCGGCAGGCAGCCAGAACTGCATCTCCAGCGTCACATCGTCCCACCATTCCCAGCGCAGATCCTTTGGCACCACCAGCATTGCACGACGCGCGGCATCAACCCGCTCGCGCTCAAGCAGTGTAATCAATTCTTCTGCGCCTGCCAGGCTCTGCTGCTCAAAAAGCAGCGCGTCGCCTTGCGGACCCGCATCACCGCGACCCGGCAGCGGCGCAGTGATGCGCAGTTGATGATTATCGATGCGCTGCTGCACGTCAGGCAACTCTTCCGCCTGCGCCACGAACCAGCTGCCGCGACCGGCCAGCTGTACCGCATCGCCCACCTGCACCACATCCAGTGCGCCATCACGCTGCAAACGCGCGCTGGTCACCTGATTAAACAGATGGCTGCGGGTCGCTGACAACAGCAAACCTTTCATATTGCGATCGCGCGGACGGAATGTCTCTTTCGCCCACTGTTTCGCCTGCGTCAGGTTGTTGCCGCCACGACCAAAGCGCTGCTCACCAAAGTAGTTCGGCACGCCGCGCTGTTGAATCTGCTGTAAACGTGCGTCGACTTCACGGCGATCGGAGATCTGACGCACCACTAAGCGGAACGCATTGCCCGCCAGCGCGCCGGTACGCAGTTTGCGTTTGTGGCGAATCACCTGCAGGATTTCAACGCCTTCCAGCTGGAATCCGGCCAGATTCGGCATGCCATTGCCCGGTACGCGGAAACAGAGCGTTTGCTCGGTGACTGCATGACGATCTTTCATGCCGGCATAGCTAAGGTCGCGCACCGGCACGCCGAGAAATTTGGCGATGGCTTCAGCGACAAAGCGCGTATTGCAGCCAATTTTACGGATGCGCACCAACAGCTGTTCACCTTCGCCATCATAGGGATAGCCAAGATCTTCAATCACCACGAAATCTTCGGGATTGGCTTTGATGACGCCGGTGGCAGTCGGCACGCCGTGCAGGTAATGCAGTTCACTCATGCCTGATCGGCCTTTATCAGCAGCGCAACCGCTTCACAGGCAATGCCTTCGCCACGCCCGGTAAAGCCCAGTTTTTCGGTGGTGGTGGCTTTGACGTTGACGTCATCCATATGGCAACCGAGATCTTCGGCGATATTGACGCGCATCTGCGGCACATGCGGCAACATTTTCGGTGCCTGCGCAATGATGGTCACATCGACGTTACCGATGCGATAGCCTTTCAGCTGAATCCGACGCCAGGCTTCGCGCAGCAAACCGCGGCTGTCAGCGCCTTTAAACGCCGGATCGGTATCCGGGAACAACTTGCCAATATCGCCCATCGCCACCGCGCCGAGCAAGGCATCCGTCAACGCATGCAGCGCCACATCACCATCAGAATGGGCAATAAAACCGTGTTCGAAGGGAATACGCACCCCGCCAATCACTAACGGACCTTCGCCGCCAAAAGCGTGAACGTCAAAACCGTGACCGATACGCATCATGCGCTCTCCTGTAACTGAATCTGGGTAAGATAGAAGGCCGCCAGCGCCAGATCTTCTGGCCGCGTCACCTTAATATTGTCGCTGCGTCCACTCACCAATTCCGGGTGATAACCGCAATACTCCAGCGCCGACGCTTCATCGGTAATGGTAGCGCCTTCATGGAGTGCGCGCGTCAGGCAAGCGGTGAGCAGTTGATGCGGGAAAAATTGCGGCGTTAACGCGTGCCATAAATCCTCGCGTTCAACGGTGTGAGCGATGGCGGTTTTGCCCGGTTCGGCGCGCTTCATGGTGTCGCGCACCGGCGCCGCCAGAATTCCGCCAACCTTGCTGTACTCACGTACCGCCAGCAGACGTGCTAAATCGTCCGGATGCAGGCAAGGACGCGCAGCGTCATGCACTAGCACCCATTCGCTGTGTTGAATGGCGTTTAAGCCCGCCAGCACTGATTCGGCGCGCGTGTCGCCACCGGTCACGCGGAGAATACGGGAATCCTGCGCCAGCGGCAGTGAATCGAACCAGCCATCATCATTGCTGACCGGCACAATCACCTGTTTTACCGCAGGATGTGCCAGCAGACGTGCGACGCTGTGTTCAAGAAGGGTGAATTGACCAATGGTCAGATACTGTTTTGGGCAGGCAGCCTGCATTCGGCTGCCCACACCTGCGGCGGGCACCACGGCAATCACATCCGCAAGGATCGGGCGCTTGTTCATGGCTTATCGTTGTTGATTTTGCGCAGCTTGTTGCGCGTTACGTTTGTTCTGGTCTGGCACCAGACGATAGAAAGTCTCACCGGGCTTAATCATGCCCAGTTCATTACGTGCGCGTTCTTCGATCGCTTCAGAGCCGCCATTGAGATCGTCAATTTCGGCAAATAGCTGATCGTTACGCGCTTTAAGCTTGGCGTTATTCGCCTGTTGTGTCGCGACGTCTTCGTTGACGCGCGTATAGTCATGAATACCGTTCTTACCCAGCCACAGGGAATATTGAAGCCATCCCAGCAGCACGAGTAGCAGTAACGTCAGTTTTCCCATCCCCGCCCCCTGAAAAACGGCCCAATCATCCCATAACTTGACGCTGGACTCCACTACGGCGGCGAAAATGCCGCGCACGGGCGTTTAGCCGTGCAAATAATGCCAGAGTGGGAGGCGAGACGGCAGGTAAAGTTTTGTAACCTGCCGATGCGTTTGCACATCAGCTGGGCGTTACCAACCGGAGAGAAATGAGAACAGCAGCCAGAACAAGCACACCACCACAATCGCCGTGGCGATCCCGCTCCAGAATAAATGAGTGCGGATCATCAGGCTGAGCACGATACCAATCAGTACCGAAACCGGCAGCAGCGCGAGGAAGAATGGCCAGGTGTAGAGGAAGAAGAACAGCGTGTTGGAGCCGTAAAGCATGAACGGAATCGCCAGTGCGCACCAGTACGAGAGAAAGCCAAACACGCCGCCCGGCAGTGATGAGCGAGACTCGTCCGGGGTGCGTTCATCTTTACGGGCTAGCATGGGCGTTACGTTCTGCATAGAGATCCTGTTGACGCTAAGCGCGGCAAACCCAAAGGGATTTGCCGCTGTCGGTTCAGGATCTGATGATATCGCGGTGACGCAGCAGGTCTAACAATTGGCCGGCGAGTTTTGTAACCAATTGTTCGCCATCAAGGTGGATTTCCGGGGCGTCTGGCGCCTCGTAAACGCTATCGATACCGGTGAAATTGCGCAGCTCACCGGCACGGGCTTTTTTGTATAAACCTTTGGGATCGCGCGCTTCGCACACGGCCAACGGCGTATCGACAAACACTTCGATGAACTGCCCTTCAGCCAGCAGATCGCGCACCATATTGCGTTCCGCGCGATGCGGCGAGATAAATGCGGTCAGCACTACTAAACCGGCATCGACCATCAGTTTCGCCACTTCGCCGACACGACGAATGTTCTCTTTACGATCGTCATCGCTGAAGCCGAGGTCACGGCACAAACCGTGACGCACGTTGTCGCCATCCAGCAGATAGGTGTTCACACCGGCCCGATGCAGCGCCTGCTCCAGAGCGCCGGCCACGGTGGATTTCCCCGAGCCGGAAAGCCCGGTGAACCACAGCACCACGCCTTGATGGCCGTGCTGCTGTTCGCGCTCCTCGCGCGTTACCGGATGATCGTGCCACACCACGTTTTCATCGTGTTGCGCCATTACTTGCCACCCAGCAGATCGCGCGCGTTCCAGTGTGGGAAGTGACGACGCACCAGCGCGTTCAGCTCCAGCTCGAAATCGCTGAACTGACCTGATTGCGTACGCACATCGGTCAGCGGCTGATTAATCATGCCCGCGCCCACCGTCACGTTGCTCAGACGATCGATAAAGATCATGCCGCCAGTCACCGGATTCTGGCGATACGCGTCCAGCACCATCGGTTCGTCAAAGGTCAGTTCGACCAGGCCGATCCCGTTAAGCGGCAGGCTTTCCACGGTGCGCTTCTCCAGCGAGTTGATCTCCACCTGATGGATCACTTTCTCGACGCGCGCGCGGGTTTTCTTACCGGCGATCTTCACTTCGTAACTTTGGCCCGGCTGCAGCGGTTGTTCCGCCATCCACACTACGTCAATGGTGGCGGATTGCACCGCTTGCAGCTCGGCTTCCGCATCCACCAGCAGATCGCCACGACTGATGTCGATCTCATCTTTCAGCACCAGCGTAATCGCTTCACCGGCACCCGCTTCAGGCAGGTCGCCATCGAAGGTGACGATGCGCGAGATGGTCGATTCCACGCCCGATGGCAGCACTTTCACGCGCTGACCGACGTTGACCACACCCGACGCCAGCGTACCGGCATAACCACGGAAATCGAGGTTAGGACGGTTCACATACTGCACCGGGAAACGCATTGGCTGATGATCCACCACGCGGTTCAATTCAACGGTTTCTAATACGTCGAGCAGCGTTGGGCCGCTGTACCAAGGCATAGTGACGCTGGGCGTTGCCACGTTATCGCCTTCCAGCGCCGACATTGGCACAAAGCGAATATCAAGGTCTTCCGGCAGCTGCGCGGCGAAATCGAGGTAATCCTGTTTGATCTGCTCGAAGGTCTCTTGCTTGTACTCCACCAGATCCATCTTATTGATGGCGACCACCAGATGCTTAATGCCCAGCAGCGTGGAGATAAAGCTGTGACGACGCGTCTGATCCAGCACGCCTTTACGCGCATCGATCAGCAGGATCGCCAAATCGCAGGTCGATGCACCGGTCGCCATGTTGCGGGTGTACTGCTCGTGTCCTGGCGTGTCGGCAATAATAAATTTGCGCTTCTCCGTGGAGAAATAGCGATACGCCACATCAATGGTGATGCCCTGCTCGCGCTCGGCCTGCAAGCCATCAACCAGTAACGCGAGATCCAGCTTCTCACCCTGCGTCCCGTGACGTTTGCTGTCGTTGTGCAGCGAGGAGAGCTGGTCTTCATAAATTTGACGCGTGTCGTGCAGCAGGCGACCAATCAGCGTACTTTTGCCGTCGTCGACGCTACCGCAGGTCAGGAAACGCAGCAGGCTTTTATGTTGTTGCGCGGTCAGCCAGGCTTCTACGCCGCCCTGATCGGCAATCTGTTGTGCAATAACGGTATTCATCTGCGTCTCCTTAGAAATAACCCTGACGTTTCTTCATTTCCATCGAACCGGCCTGGTCGCGGTCAATCACGCGTCCCTGGCGTTCACTGGTGGTGGAGACCAGCATCTCTTCAATAATTTCCGGCAGCGTCTGCGCCTCTGATTCAACTGCGCCGGTCAGCGGCCAGCAGCCGAGCGTGCGGAAACGCACCATGCGCTGTTTGATCACTTCACCTGGCTGCAGATCGATACGGTCGTCATCGATCATCATCAGCATGCCATCACGCTCCAGCACCGGACGCGGCGCGGCGAGGTAGAGCGGCACGATCTCGATATTCTCGAGGAAGATGTACTGCCAGATATCCAACTCGGTCCAGTTGGAGAGCGGGAACACGCGGATGCTTTCGCCTTTGTTAATCTGGCCGTTGTAGTTGTGCCACAGCTCAGGACGCTGGTTTTTCGGGTCCCAGCGGTGGAAGCGATCGCGGAAGGAGTAGATACGCTCTTTCGCGCGCGACTTCTCTTCATCACGACGTGCGCCGCCAAATGCCGCATCAAAACCGTATTTGTTCAGCGCCTGCTTCAGGCCTTCGGTTTTCATGATGTCGGTGTGCTTGGCGCTGCCGTGCACGAATGGGTTGATGCCCATCGCCACGCCTTCCGGGTTGCGATGCACCAGCAGCTCAGCGCCCATCGCTTTCACGGTGCGATCGCGGAACTCGTACATTTCACGGAATTTCCAGCCGGTATCAACATGCAGCAGCGGAAACGGCAGCGTGCCCGGATAGAAGGCTTTACGCGCCAGATGCAGCATTACCGAGGAGTCTTTACCGATGGAGTACATCATCACCGGATTGCTGAACTCGGCCGCCACCTCGCGGATGATATGGATACTCTCTGCCTCCAGCTGGCGCAGATGAGTAAGTCGATTTTGGTCCATAATTTTTCCTCAAGCCAAATTGACAACGGCGGACTCGCGAGCCCCCTGCTGTGCCGAATGTTGGAACCAGGCCAATTGCCCGTGCAAATTTACGACTTCGCCAATCACTAACAGTGCTGGCGTGGGCGCGGCCGCAGCCAGCGCCTCCAGTTGATCCAATGTGCCGGTCAGCACCTGCTGATCCTGACGCGTGCCGCGCCCAATCACCGCCACCGGCGTGGAGGCGGCGCGGCCATGTTCGATAAGCCCGGCAGCGATTTCCGCCGCTTTCACCGTGCCCATATAAATCGCTAAGGTTTGACGTGCGCGCGCCAGCGACGGCCAATCAATGCCGTCGCCATCCGCGCGACAGTGACCGGTAATAAACAGCACGCTCTGCGCGTGGTCGCGATGGGTCAGTGGAATACCGGCATAGGCGGTTGCGCCTGCTGCAGCGGTGATGCCCGGCACCACCTGGAACGGAATGCCCGCGGCCTGCGCCGCCTGCAGCTCTTCGCCACCGCGGCCAAAAATAAACGGATCGCCGCCTTTCAGGCGCACTACGCGTTTACCCTGTTGCGCCAGCGTCACCAGCATCTGATTGGTCTCTTCCTGCGGCACCGAATGCGCACCAGCGCGTTTACCGACGCAGATGCGGTCGGCATCGCGCCGCACCAGCTCAAGCACTTCGTCGCTGACCAGATGGTCATACAGCACCACATCGGCCAGCTGCATCACCTGCAAGCCACGCAGCGTCAGCAAACCGCTGTCGCCTGGACCGGCGCCTACCAGCGTAATTTCGCCCTGATTGTCGCTATCGTTTTCCAGTTCGTGATCCAGCGTGCGCCGCGCTTCATGGACGTTACCCGCCGCCATCTGGCTGGCGAACAGACCGTTAAAGGCGCGCTCCCAGAAGCGACGGCGGTCAGACATGCGGTGATAGCGCTGCTTCACCTTGTCGCGCCACTGCCCAGCCACTTCCGCCATCTGTCCGAGATTGGCCGGCAGTAACGCTTCAATTTTTTCACGCAGCAGACGCGCCAACACCGGCGCGGTGCCACTGGAGGAGATCGCCACCACCAGCGGTGAACGATCGACAATCGACGGGAAGATAAAGCTGCACTTCGGCTGATCGTCCACCACGTTCACCAGCTTGTGGCGCGCATTGGCGGCATCGAACACATGCGCGTTAAGCGCGTTGTCATCGGTAGCGGCAATCACGAGGAACACGCCATCCAGCTGCGCCGGATCAAAGCGTTCAGCGATCCATTCAATCGCCTCAATTTCCAGCAGCGCCTGCAGCTCATGACCGAGTTCGCGCGCGGCGACCAGCACGCGCGCACCGGCACGCCGCAGCAGTTCAATTTTGCGCGCCGCGATGTCGCCACCGCCGACAACCAGCACCGGACGGCTTTTGAGATCGGCAAAGAGAGGCAGATAATCCACGTTAACCTTGCTAGTTTTACAATAAGTTAACGCGACTATACGTCCCGCCCTTCCAGCAGATGAAATTACGAATTGGAATGAGTAGTTACCGAATGGAATAACGACCCAGGATTGCTGATAACATTTTGTGCTTAACAAATGATATTGCTGGTGTTTCGGAGCAAATCAAATTGTGCAAGTGTCGTCACAGTTTCATACTAAGTCGGAATTTTTTTAGCATGACCGGATGTCAGAAAAGGACGCTAACTATGTTTGCCACTCTCCGCCGCACTGTGCTGGCTGCACTGCTCGCGGGCGGTTTGCCTTTCTTTGTTCAGGCTGCGAGCAACAGCGCGCCAGGGCATTTTGCCGAACAGCAGCTTCGCCATATCGCCACCTATTTCCCCGGCCGCATGAGCGGCAGTCCCGCCGAGTTGCTGACTGCCGATTATCTGCAGCAGCAGTTCAGTCAGCTGGGATATCAGAGTAATACCCGCCAGTTTAAAACCAGCTATAGCTGGCTGGAGAAAAAGGGCGAGAGCCGCACCCACAAAGTTACGGCCACGTCGGTGATTGCCGCGCGGGCCGGTGAAGTGCCGCAGGAGATCCTGATCGTTACGCATCTGGATACCTGGACGCCGCTCAGCCGCCACGAAGCCGATAACAATCTCGGCGGCCTGCGTTTGCAGGGCGTGGATGACAATGCCTCCGGGCTTGGCGTGATGCTGGAGCTGGCGCAGGCGCTAAGCAAAACGCCGCTGCACTACGGCGTGCGCTTTGTGGCGCTGAGCGCCGGTGAAGCGGGTTTGCACGGCATGGATGATTATCTGGCGCGTATGAGCGCGCAGGAGAAGAAGAACACGCTGCTGGTGATCGATCTGAATAGCCTGATTGTCGGTGATCATCTTTACTTTAACAGCGGCATCAATACGCCAGCGGCGGTACGCAAACAGACCAGCGCGCGTGCCGTGCAGTTGGCGCACCGTTACGGTATCTCCGCCGCCAGCCACGCGATGACCGCACGCGATTATCCTGGCGTCAATCCGTTCGACAAAGCCGGCATGCCACTGATGGATGTCACCGCCGCCAACTGGACGCTGGGCAACAAAGATGGGCAGCAGCAGCGCGCGCGTTCCAGCCACTTCCCGGAAGGCAATGTGCGCCATCAAACCGAGCGCGATAATCTCAACTACCTCGACCACTGGCTGCCTGGCCGCATCACCCAGCGCACGCGTGACAGCGTGAAGATTCTGCTGCCGCTGCTGACCGAGCTTGCTAATCCGACAACCTGAGGATTCCCTATGTACGTGGTATATCTAAACTATTTTCGTCCGGTAGAAGAAGTGGAAGCGTTACTGGAACCGCACATTAGCTGGCTGGATCGCTATTTCGCTAACGGCGTGTTTATCGCGGCGGGACGCAAAGATCCACGCACCGGCGGCGTGCTGTTGGTGAAGGATATTGATCGTGCGCGATTAGATACCATCCTGGCGGAAGATCCGTTTGTGGCGGTGGCGCATTATGAAGTGACGAAAGTGAATGTGACGCGTGCGGCGGAAGAGTTTGTGGGGTTGCAGGGGGTCTGATTGTGCTGACAATCCTCTACTCGATTGTGCTGGCTGTCCCCCATCCCGGCCTTCCCCCGCTAGCGGGGGAAGGAGACGCTGCCACATGCAGCTTCTCAGAACTCACATATGGCAGCATCTTCCTCCCCCATTCATGGGGGAGGACCGAGGAGGGGGAAAGCGAGCACCAACTGGCAGCATCTTCCTCCCCCATTTATGGGGGAGGACAGAGGAGGGGGAAAGCGAGCACAAACCAAAGACGGGGGACAACGAGCACCTACCAATCAACCTTCATGCAACCCGCACTCGCGCTTCAGGCCGAAGAAGCGTGTCTCTTCCTCTGCCATGCCCGGTTCCCACTTTTTGGTGGTATGCGTATCGCCCACTGACAGATAACCTTCATCCCACAGCGGATGGTATTTCAATCCGTGTTGGGTCAGATACTGATGCACCTGACGGTTATCCCAATCAATGATCGGCAGAATCTTGAACACGCCGCGCTGCACCGCCAGCACCGGCAAACTGGCGCGACTGCCAGACTGATCGCGGCGCAGGCCAGCAAACCAGGTTTGCGCGCCCAGCGTTTCCAGCGCGCGGTTCATCGGTTCCACTTTGTTGATCTGGTTATACTGCTCAATCCCTTCGACGCCCTGCTCCCACAGTTTGCCGTAACGCGCTTCCTGCCATGCCGCTGAGGTCTCCGCACTGAAGATTTGCAGGTTGAGATTGAGCTTGTCGGTCAGCTCATCAATAAAGCGGTAAGTTTCCGGGAACAGATAACCGGTATCGGTCAGGATCACCGGAATGTCCGGCTTCTGCTGCGTCACCATATGCAGCAAAACCGCCGCCTGAATACCAAAGCTGGATGACAGCACAAATGCGCCTGGCAGCTGTTCTAATGCCCAGCCCACGCGTTGTTCAGCGGAGAGTTTCTCCAGCTGCACGTTGCTTTCCGCCAGCGCCATGATGCGGTCAACTTTTGATGAACCATTCAGTGCTGCGAGATCGAGTACCGTCATACTGCCTCCGAGTCCCAGAAATCACGGGCGGGATCAACCACGGCTTTAATAATGCCGGTGCGAATCACGAAGTCGCCGAAGCCTTCGTTGGCCTGACGCTCGGTTGCCCAGCGCGCCACCAGCTCATCAATGCTGGCGAGGATTTCACCTTCGTTGATGTTCTCGCGGTACATACGCGGAATGCGCGTACCTTCACGGTTGCCGCCAATGTGTAAGTTGTAACGGCCAGGCGCTTTGCCCACCAGACCTAACTCCGCCAGCAAAGCACGGCCACAACCATTTGGGCAACCGGTAACGCGTAACACTATGTGCTCTTCGCCGACACCATGCTTATGCATGATCTCTTCCACTTTGGTCACGAACGACGGCAGGAAGCGCTCGGCTTCGGCCATCGCCAGCGGACAGGTCGGGAACGCCACACACGCCATCGAGTTCTCACGCTGCGGCGTGACCGCTTCCATCAAACCGTTTTCACGGGCGATGGCTTCGATCTGCGCTTTTTGCTTCTCCGGCACGCCAGCCACAATCAGGTTCTGGTTAGCCGTCAGACGGAAATCGCCCTGATGGATTTTGGCAATTTCGGCGATGCCGCGCTTCAGCGGACGGCCAGGATAATCCAGCAGACGGCCGTTCTCAATGAACAGCGTCAGGTGCCATTTCTCATCGATGCCTTTCACCCAGCCAACGCGATCGCCGCGCGAGGTGAACGCATACGGACGAATCGGTTCGAAGGTCAGACCGGCACGCTTTTCCACTTCCGCTTTGAAGGTTTCAACACCGACGCGTTCCAGCGTGTATTTGGTCTTGGCATTTTTACGATCGGTACGATTCCCCCAGTCGCGCTGCGTGGTGACCACCGCAGCCGCCACGTCGAGGATCTTCTCGACCGGCAGAAAGCCGAATTCGCTTGCGGTGCGCGCATACGTTGCTTTGTTGCCGTGATCAATCGACAAGCCACCGCCCACCAGCAGGTTAAAGCCAATCAGCTTGCCCTGCTCGGCGATGGCGATGAAGTTCAGGTCATTGGCGTGCAGATCGACATCGTTATGCGGCGGCACCACCACCGTGGTTTTGAATTTACGCGGCAGATAGGTTTCGCCAAGAATCGGCTCTTTATCGGTGGTGGCGACCTTCTCTTTGTCCCACCAGATTTCCGCGTAAGCGCGGGTTTGCGGCAGCAGATGCTCTGACAGCTTTTTCGCCCACTCGTACGCTTCCTGATGCAGCTCTGATTCCACCGGATTCGAGGTGCACAGCACGTTACGGTTCACGTCGTTGGCGGTCGCCAGCGCATCCAGCCCGACTTCGTGCAGCATCTGGTGCGTCGGCTTGACGTTCTTCTTCAGAATGCCGTGAAACTGGAAGGTCTGGCGGTTGGTCAACCGGATGCTGCCATAAATGGTTTTATCGGTGGCGAATTTGTCAATCGCCAGCCACTGCGTTGGCGTGATGATGCCGCCCGGCAGACGGCAACGCAGCATCATAGCGTGACGCGGTTCGAGTTTCTGCGCTACACGCTCGGCACGAATGTCGCGGTCATCCTGCTGGTACATACCGTGGAAACGGATCAGCAGGAAGTTGTCGCCAGTGAAGCCGCCGGTCAGGCCATCGTCGAGATCGTCGAGGATGGTGCCGCGCAGGTAGTTGCTCTGTTTTTTCAGACGCTCAGCGTCGACCAGCTTGCCTTCAACGACCAGCGGTCCAGGATGTTTTTCGCTCATTAGTAAACGTCTCGCTGATAACGGCGCTCAATGCGCAGCTCACTTAAAAATTCGTCAGCCGTTTCACGATCCATGCCGCCGTGTTCGACCACCACATCCAGTAATGCCTGCTCAACGTCTTTCGCCATACGATTGGCGTCGCCGCAGACGTAAAGGTGTGCGCCTTCCTGTAACCAGCTCCACACCTCCGCACCTTTGGCGCGGATTTTATCTTGTACGTAAACCTTCTCGGCCTGATCGCGCGACCATGCCAGATCAATATGGGTCAGCAGGCCATCTTTGACATACTTCTGCCACTCCACCTGATAGAGGAAATCATCGGTGAAATGCGGGTTACCGAAGAACAGCCAGTTTTTACCGCCTGCGCCATCGTTATCGCGCTGCTGCATAAAGGCGCGGAACGGCGCGATGCCGGTGCCCGGACCAATCATGATCACTGGCGTTTCCGGGTTAGCCGGTAAACGGAAGTTATCGTTGTGCTCGATGAAGACGCGAATTTCGCCTTCTTCCTCAATACGATCCGCCAACCAGGTTGAGGCGCCGCCGCCGCGCTGACGACCGTCGATTTCAAAGCGCACCGCACCTACGGTGATGTGCACTTCGGTTTCGTTCTCCGCCTGCGATGAGGCGATGGAGTAGAGGCGCGGCGTCAGCGGACGCAGCAGGCCGGTTAATTGTTCGGCATTCAGTTCGGTCGGTGCCTGACGCACCATATCGACAATCGGGAAGCTCTGCGCATAACTCTGCAGCTTCGGCTTATCACCGGCCAGCGCCAGCAGCGCGTCATTGCGGGACAGCGTGGCATACTGTTCGACGATTTGTGGCGTGTTGACCGTCAGTTCGAAATGGGTTTTCAGCGCCTCGGCCAGCGGCAGGGTTTTGCCCTGCACGTCGACCTGCTCGTCACCTTTCAGCCACACCAGCTGCAGCAGTTCCTGCACCAGCTCGTCATCGTTTTCAAACCACACGCCGAGTGCGTCGCCCGGCTGATAGCGCAGGCCAGAATCGCCAAGGTCGATCTCAATGTGACGCACATCTTTATCCGAATCGCGTCCGGTGATCTTCTGGTTGGCCGCCAGGCTGGCCACCAGCGGCTCTTCTTTGGTGTACGGGCTGCTGTCGACCAGATTAACGCTGCCCGCCGCGGTGATGGCGGCCTGTGCTGGCGATTCGCTCGGCACACGCGCTTTCAGAATCTCGGTGATCTGCTGACGCCAGGCGTTCGCCTGCTCTTTGTATTCAACATCGGCATCCACACGATCCAGCAGACGTTCTGCACCCAGCTCAGCCAGACGTTCATCAAAGTCTTTACCGGCTTTGCTGAAAAACTCATAAGAGGTATCGCCGAGACCGAACACCGCAAACGCTGTGCCTGCGAACTTCGGCGCTTTCTTCGACAGCAGGAATTTATGCAGCGCCACGGCCTCTTCCGGCGGCTCGCCCTCGCCTTGCGTGGAAGTCACCACCACCAGCAGCTTTTCCTGACCGATCTGCTTGAATTTATAATCGCCGGCGTTAACCAGATTGACGCTCAGCTTGGCAGCCAGCAGGTCATCACGCAGTTGCTCAGCCAGGCGACGCGCGTTACCGGTCTGCGAGGCGGAGATCAGCGTAATGGTCGGGGTTTCTGTTTGCACAGGCGCTGGCGCGGCAGCCGCACCCGGCGTCTGATTGACCATGCCCCAGAAATAGCCGGAGAGCCAGGCCATCTGAGTGGTGTTGAAATCCGTGGTCGCCGCCTGTAAGCGCGCGAGTTGCTCCGGTGATAACGGAAGCAGTGAACCTGGTGCCTGAGTCGTCATTGCGTTAAAAATTCCAGTGTCAGAAGTCCGGATCAATATGTTGCGAAAGAGTGCGTAGGTTACCGGGCTGTATATTAACGATTAAATACGCCTTCGACATATTAAATAACCAAAATGACTAAGTGGTTTTTCGGGTAAAGTTAACCAGCAAAAGTGGTAAATGAAGGCGATATGATTCAATGAGTTAATTAGGCGTTTTGCTGTCGGCATGGCGCAAAATGCCCTTTTCTTTGCCAGCGGGTGCGAAAAATCTGCAATTCAGGTAGACTTCAGCGGTTTTTAAGTCTGAGAGCCATTATGTCTACCACGTTATTTAAAGAGTTCCAGTTTGAATCTGCCCACCGCTTACCTCACGTGCCGGAAGGCCATAAATGTGGGCGTTTGCACGGCCATTCATTCCTGGTTCGATTAGAAATTACCGGCGAAGTGGATGCGCATACCGGTTGGGTGATGGATTTTGCCGAACTGAAGGCGAAGTTTAAGCCGCTGTATGAACGCCTCGATCATCACTATCTGAATGACATTCCGGGTCTGGAGAATCCTACCAGTGAAGTGCTGGCGAAATGGATTTGGGATCAGATGAAGCCGATTCTGCCGGAATTGAGTGCGGTAATGATTAAAGAGACCTGCACCGCTGGCTGCGTTTATCGCGGTTGAGGTCAGTGAAGCCGTAACCGTGAGTGAGGTCGCCATGCATGGCGACCTTAGAACTCAGGCAATATTCAGGTATTTGTGCGTCTGCATCGAAAGCCGCCAGTTGCGGGCGATACAGGTTTCAATACAGAGTTTCGTTGCCGCATCACCACGGCTGATCGGTTGCAGTGCCACAATGCGCTTTTTATCGTCGTGTAATCCTGCCAGCAACGCATCTAACGCTTCCACATCACGCTCACGCGCCACCGGATGTTTAATCTCATCTGCACGCTGCAGTGCCTGCGGCAAAACATCATAGCCACCGCGCATGTTCACCTTGGGTGAAACCGTCACCCATGTTGCGTCGGAACACTGCACGTCGTGCGTGCCGCTGGTTTCGATCTGGCAGGCAAAACCCGCCGCTTCTAATTGTTCCGTCAAAGGGCGCAGATCAAAAATCGCCGGTTCGCCGCCGGTGATCACCACATGACGTGCGGTCCAGCCCTGACGTTGGATGGTGTCGATCAACATGGCCGCATCGGCGCTGCCCCACGCATCGCTTTCCACGGTTTTGACCAGAATATCACCCAGCGAGGTCTCCCGATCCGCCCGCTTTTCCCAGGTATGTTTGGTATCACACCAGCTACAGCCCACCGGACATCCTTGTAAGCGGATGAACAGCGCCGGAACACCGGTGTAAAAACCTTCGCCCTGCAGCGTCTGGAACATTTCGTTAATCGGGTAGAACATTATTTACTCACGTCTAAAATTTGAGGCGCAGATTATGGCAGATCTTATGCGCCAGGTCACAGTTGCTTCGTGCCAAATAAAAGCAAAAGCCCCGCACAAGGCGGGGCTTCATTCAGACGATGCTGCCCGCAGGCAGCATACTCAGGCGATTACGCCTGGCCTTTAACTTCTTTCAGACCGTTGAACGGTGCTTTGCTGCCCAGCGCTTCTTCGATACGAATCAGCTGGTTGTACTTAGCAACACGGTCAGAACGGCTCATAGAACCGGTTTTGATCTGGCCAGCCGCCGTACCTACCGCCAGGTCAGCGATGGTTGCATCTTCGGTTTCACCTGAACGGTGTGAAATCACCGCGGTATAACCCGCATCTTTCGCCATCTTGATTGCAGCCAGAGTTTCGGTCAGTGAACCGATCTGGTTGAATTTGATCAGGATGGAGTTAGCGATGCCTTTATCGATACCTTCTTTCAGGATCTTGGTGTTGGTTACGAACAGATCGTCACCCACCAGCTGGATTTTGTCGCCCAGCACTTTGGTCTGGTAGGCGAAACCAGTCCAGTCAGATTCATCCAGACCGTCTTCGATAGAAACGATTGGGTACTGTTTGGTCAGGTCTTCCAGGAAGTGGGTGAACTCTTCTGAAGAGAAGGCTTTGTTGCCTTCGCCAGCCAGCACATATTTGCCGTCTTTGTAGAATTCAGATGCTGCGCAGTCCATCGCCAGGGTGATGTCTTTGCCCAGTTCGTAGCCTGCTGCTTTTACCGCTTCAGCGATAACAGCCAGCGCTTCGGCGTTAGAACCCAGGTTTGGCGCGTAGCCACCTTCGTCACCAACTGCAGTGCTCATGCCTTTAGACTTCAGCACTTTCGCCAGGTGATGGAAGACTTCAGAACCCATGCGGATCGCTTCTTTCAGGGTTGGCGCGCCAACCGGCTGAATCATGAATTCCTGGATGTCGACGTTGTTGTCGGCGTGCTCACCACCGTTGATGATGTTCATCATTGGCAGCGGCATAGAGTATTTGCCTGGGGTGCCGTTCAGTTCAGCGATGTGTGCGTACAGCGGCAGGCCTTTAGAGGCAGCAGCAGCTTTAGCAGCAGCCAGTGAAACCGCCAGAATGGCGTTAGCACCGAAGTTAGATTTGTTCTCAGTACCGTCCAGCTCGATCATGATCTTATCGATGTTCGCCTGGTCTTTGGCATCTTTACCGGTTACCGCGTTAGCGATTGGACCGTTAACAGCCGCAACCGCTTTGGTTACGCCTTTGCCCAGGAAACGAGATTTGTCACCGTCACGCAGCTCCAGAGCTTCGCGAGAACCGGTTGATGCACCTGATGGCGCAGCAGCCAGACCAACGAAACCGCCTTCCAGATGCACTTCTGCTTCTACAGTTGGGTTGCCACGGGAGTCGATGATTTCGCGACCGATGACTTTTACGATTTTGGACATTCGATTTTCCTCAGTACAAGTTAGTCAATCCTAAGACAAACAACGCGCGAAAAGTTCGCGCGTTGTTCGTGAAACTTACTTCGCTAAACGCTTCTGGTGTTCCTGCGCGGCTTTCACAAAGCCAGCGAACAGCGGATGACCATCGCGTGGGGTCGACGTGAATTCCGGGTGGAACTGACAGGCAACAAACCACGGGTGGTTCGGGATCTCAATGATCTCAACCAGCTGATCGTCGCCAGAACGACCGGCAATATGCAGACCCGCCGCTTCAATCGGCTTCAGCAACATATTGTTTACTTCGTAACGATGACGGTGGCGTTCGGTAATGATTTCAGAACCGTACAACTGACGCACTTTGCTTTCCGGCGTCAACTGGCACTGCTGGCTGCCCAGACGCATGGTGCCGCCCAGATCGCTCTGCTCAGTACGCTGTTCAACGTTGCCCTCTTCGTCACGCCATTCGGTGATAAGCGCAACCACCGGATACTTACAGTCTGGCACAAATTCCGTAGAGTTCGCGCCTTCCATACCGGCAACGTTGCGGGCGAATTCCATCAGCGCAACCTGCATGCCCAGGCAAATTCCCAGGTAAGGCACGTTGTTCTCACGGGCGTATTGCGCCGTCATCATTTTGCCTTCCACACCGCGGTAGCCGAAGCCGCCAGGGATCAGAATAGCATCCAGATCTTTCAGTAATTCGACACCGCGCGTTTCAACATCCTGCGAGTCGATCAATTTGATATTCACGGTAACGCGATTTTTCAGGCCACCGTGTTTCAAGGCCTCAATCACTGACTTGTACGCATCCGGCAGTTCGACATATTTGCCGACCATACCGATGGTCACTTCGCCGCCCGGATTGGCTTCTTCGTAAATAACCTGTTCCCATTCGGCCAGGTTCGCTTCCGGCGCGTTCAGATTGAAACGCTTGCAGATGTAATCATCCAGACCTTGCGATTTCAGCATGCCTGGAATCTTGTAGATGGAATCCACATCTTTCAGGGAAATAACCGCTTTTTCTGGCACGTTACAGAACAGCGCGATTTTAGCGCGTTCGTTCGCTGGCACCGCGCGGTCAGAACGGCAGATCAGCACGTCTGGCTGAATCCCGATCGACAGCAGCTCTTTCACTGAATGCTGGGTTGGCTTGGTTTTCACTTCGCCTGCGGCCGCCATATACGGCACCAGCGTCAGGTGCATGTACATGGTGTGTTCACGACCGACATCGACTGCCATCTGGCGAATCGCTTCGAGGAACGGCAGAGATTCGATATCACCCACGGTACCGCCGATCTCGACCAGAACCACGTCATGACCTTCGCCGCCTTCAATAATGCGTTCTTTGATGGCGTTGGTGATGTGTGGAATAACCTGAATCGTGGCGCCCAGATAGTCACCGCGACGCTCTTTGCGCAGCACTTCTGAGTAGATACGACCGGTAGTAAAGTTGTTACGGCGCGACATTTTAGTGCGGATGAAGCGCTCGTAGTGACCTAAATCCAGATCGGTTTCGGCCCCATCATCGGTAACAAATACTTCACCGTGCTGCGTTGGGCTCATGGTACCCGGATCGACGTTGATGTACGGATCGAGTTTCATGATGGTCACATTAAGACCACGTGCTTCAAGGATGGCTGCGAGGGAGGCTGCGGCAATGCCTTTGCCCAGAGAGGAAACAACCCCGCCGGTCACAAAAATATAATTCGTTGTCATGCTGAACCTGAGAGTTTAGGTTTAAAGACGGTGGAATAACCAAGACGGGAAAATAGTATACTTGAAGTCGTCTTAAGCCACAATTGATGAATCACACCATCGTCCTCCACAGGTAAGCCGGTAACATAGCGGATAGCATGGTGCGAAATGTTGATGTACGTCACAAAGTCGCCGCAAGGCTGAATCGAGTAAGCTCAAGCGGCGAATTTATGCGCAGCGCTGGAATAATCGCCAGATTCGCTTACTGTTTGTTCTCGCTCACTTTCACCTGCTGCCAGGCGGCTTCCATTTGGTCCAGGGTCGCATCGCTCATGGCTAACCCTTGTGAGGCGATGATGGCTTCAACTTCACGGAAGCGGCGCTCAAATTTATCATTGGCTTTCTGCAATGCGATTTCCGCTTTGCTGCCTAGATGGCGCGACAAATTGACGGTCGCGAACAGCAAATCACCGATTTCCTCTTCCAGCCTGGCGTTATCCACCACCGCTTGCTGCGCTTCGTGCATCACCTCATCGATCTCTTCATGCACTTTATCCAGCACCGGGCCGAGATTGTTCCAGTCGAAGCCCACCGAGCTGCAACGCTTCTGAATTTTGTGCGCGCGCATCAATGCCGGCAGCGCTTTAGGAATGTCGTCCAGCGCCGAGTGCTGCGATTTTTCTGCGCGTTCGCTGTGCTTGATGGCTTCCCAGTTTTTCAGCACTTCTTCGCTGGTTGCAGCCTGAACATCGCCAAAAATGTGCGGATGACGACGCTCAAGTTTGTCGCTGATGGCGTTACAGATGTCATCGAAATTAAAGCGCTGCTGCTCATCGGCCATCTGCGCGTAGAACACCACCTGAAACAGCAGATCGCCAAGTTCACCGCGCAGATCGGCAAAATCTTCACGCTGGATGGCATCGATCACTTCGTAGGTTTCTTCCAGCGTGTAAGGCGCGATCGAGGCGAAGGTTTGCTGACGATCCCACGGGCAGCCGCGCTCCGGGTCGCGCAAGGTTTGCATGATGGTGAGCAGGCGATTTAAGGGCGTCATGAAAGGATCCTTTGGGAAAATTTTGGGAGAGACTGCGCCGGTTACACATACGGCAGCGTCTCCTTCCCCCGCGAACGGGGGAAGGTCGGGATGGGGGACAAACGGCTCTGAATCAATGCAAACGGCGCGCGTCGATAATATCCGGCACCTGATTAAGGCGCGCCAGCACGCGGCCAAGCACTTGCTGGTTATAGATCTCAATATCCATATCAATGGTCGCCAGCTGCTTTTTGGTGTCACTGCGGCTGGAGACGCCGAGCACATTGACCTTCTCGTTAGCCAGAATGGTGGTGATATCGCGTAGCAGGCCGCTACGATCGTTGGCGGTAACGCGTACCACCAGCGAATAACCGCTGGAGTAATCCTCGCCCCACACCGCATCAACGATACGTTCCGGTGCGTGCGAAATCAGCTCGGTTAACTGGTCGCAGTCGGCGCGGTGAATCGAGATGCCGCGCCCCTGGGTGATAAAGCCCACGATATCGTCGCCTGGAATTGGCTGGCAGCAGCGGGCGATGTGGTGCAGCAGATTGCCCACGCCTTCCACCACCACGCGACCGCTCTCTTTACGCGCGGACGGCGCATGTGACTTCTGCGTCAGCAGGCGCAGCGCCTCGCGATCTTCCTCTTCGGCGCTCGGCTTGTTGAGCTTGCCCTGCAGGAAATTCACCATCTGATTGAGGCGAATATCGCCGCCGCCAATCATCGCCAGCAGCTCATCCTGCGAACTGACGTTATAGCGCGGCAGCAGCAGTTTTTCCGCTTCGCGCATGCTGATATCCATCTGATTTAGCTCGCTTTCGAGGATCTGACGGCCAGCAATGATATTTTTGTCACGATCCTGTTTGCGGAACCAGGCATGAATTTTCGAGCGTCCGCGGCTGGTGGTGATATAGCCGAGGTTCGGGTTCAGCCAGTCGCGGCTTGGGTTTGGCTGCTTCTGGGTGATCACTTCAATCTGATCGCCCATCTGCAACTGATAGGTAAACGGCACGATGCGGCCGCTGATTTTGGCGCCAATGCAGCGGTGGCCGATATCGCTGTGAATGTGGTAGGCGAAGTCGAGCGGCGTTGATCCCGCCGGCAGATCGACCACGTCACCTTTCGGGGTAAACACATACACACGGTCGTCGAATACCTGGCTGCGCACCTCTTCCAGCATTTCGCCGGAATCAGCCATCTCTTCCTGCCAGCTAATCAGCTTACGCAGCCAGGCGATGCGCCCTTCATGTCCCGCCGCGCCGCGCGCGTTGCTGGAGGTTGGACCTTCTTTGTACTTCCAGTGTGCGGCGACGCCCAGCTCGGCATCTTCATGCATCTGGCGCGTACGAATCTGGATTTCCACCGTTTTGCCCTGCGGACCCAGCACCACGGTATGAATCGATTGATAGCCGTTAGGCTTGGGATTGGCAACGTAGTCGTCAAACTCACTCGGCAGATGGCGAAAAAGCGTATGCACCGTACCAAGCGCGCCGTAGCAATCCTGCAGCCGTTCCGCCACGATACGCACCGCGCGCACGTCAAACAGCTCATCGAACGCTAACGACTTCTTCTGCATCTTGCGCCAGATGCTGTAGATGTGTTTCGGACGGCCATACACTTCAGCACGCACGCCCTCTTTCTGCATCTCGGCGCGCAGATTGGCAACGAAGCTTTCAATGTAGCCTTCGCGGTCAATACGGCGTTCATGCAGCAGCTTAGCAATGCGTTTGTATTCATCGGGATGCAGATAGCGGAAGCAGTAATCTTCCAGCTCCCATTTGAGCTGGCCGATACCCAAGCGGTTGGCCAGCGGCGCGTAGATATTGGTGCTCTCTTTCGCCGCGAGCACGCGCTCATCTTCTGGCGCGTCTTTCATTTCACGCAGATGGGCGATACGTTCTGCCAGCTTGATAACCACGCAGCGAAAATCTTCCACCATCGCCAGCAGCATGCGGCGCACGTTATCCACCTGCTCGGAGGCCATCGAATCGTTGTGAATCGCTTTCAGCTGGCGAATGGCATCCATGTCGCGCACGCCGTGCACCAACATCACAATCTCTTTGCCAAAGGCTTTTTCGAGATCCTCTTCGCTCACCACATCGGCGTTGGCGAGCGGGAACAGCAGCGCCGCGCGCAGGCTGTCAATGTCCATGCTGAGCATGGTGAGAATTTCCACCATCTCAATACCGCGCCACAGCAGCAGAGCTTGATCAGGATGGTTGTGCGTTTCGGCTTCACAGTAGCGCCACGCATCCGCCAGTCGCTGACAGGATTGCGGATTGTTGATACTCAAACTGGCGATCCACTGGTCGAGGGCAAATTCGCCCGCCGTATTTAAATGCGCACTTCTAACCGCAACCATATCCTCTCCTGCCACAGCGATGTGGACATCGCTTATGCTTTGCTAAACAGCACCATGGATTCGAGATGACTGGTATGGGGAAACATATCCAGCATCGCGACCCTTTCCAAATGGTAGCCCGCTGACAGCAATGTCTGACTGTCACGCGCCAGCGTTGTAGGGTTACAGGAAACATAGACCACACGTTGCGGCGCAAGTTTAACCACATGCGCCATTACGCCCGCGGCCCCAGCACGCGCTGGATCCAGTAACACCTTGTTAAATCCCTGCGTCGCCCACGGCTGACGCGATACATCTTCCTCCAGGTTATGCTGGAAAAAGCGAACATTCTTGAGATTAGTCTGCTCAGCATTATACGCTGCCTGCTGCACTAATGCTGCAACGCCCTCCACACCTACAACATTTTGTACGAACTTTCCTAATGGCAAGGTAAAGTTTCCCATGCCGCAGAACAAATCCAACACACGATCCTCTGGCTGCAAATCCAGCCATTGAATGGCTTTGGCGACCATCTGCTGATTCACACCATCGTTGACCTGAATAAAATTCTGCGGGCTAAAGGATAGTGGCAAATTCAACGAGTGATAAAAAGGTTCGCGCGCATTCAGCGCCAGCAAACTTTCACTGCCATCAGCCAGATAGAGCGACAGTTGCTGCTCATGCGAAAAGCGTTCCAGTTTTGCGCGATCGCCTGCAGATAATGCATCAAGATGACGCAGTACCATCAGCGGGCCATTATCCGCCAGCACCAATTCTACGTGGCCTAACCGTTTAACTGCCTGTAAATCGCTGAGGCACTGGTGCAGCGGCTGCAGCAACGCTTCAAGTTCGGGCACCAAAACCGGGCATTGCTTCAGTTCAACCAGATCGTTGCTGGCGGCCTGACGGAACCCCATTTGCAAACGCTGCTGTTTTGGCTGCCACTGCAATCCTAAACGCGCCCGGCGACGGTAGCCCCACGCGCTGCCGCTGATGATCTCATCGACCTTCACCGGCAGCGGCGCTTCGCGGCTTAACATGCGGCTCAAGGCGCGCGCTTTACTCTCCTGCTGCAAAGCCACCGAGGCATGTTGCTGCTGGCAGCCGCCGCACACGCCAAAATGGACGCAGCGCGGTGTTTCCCGCTGTGGACTGGGATTAATGATCTTGTTGGCTTTGGCGCGTGCGTATTTGCTTTTATCCTCGAACACCGTCACTTCCGCCTGTTCACCGGGCAGCGCGCCGCTAACAAACATCGCCTTGCCTTTATGGCGCGCAACACCTTGTCCGAAAGGATCGAGGTCTTCAATGGTGACGGATATGCGAGCCTTCGTCGTCACACGCTGTTTTGCGGAGTAAAATTGCGCCATAGTATTGTGAAATCTCTACGTTAATTGGGTGTGCAGCCACCAACCGTGCTCGCACAGGGAAAAAATGCCAGGAGTCGCCAGGCCACAATTATGACCAAATACAGCCTGCGGGCGCGAATGATGATTTTGATACTGGCGCCAACGCTGATGATTGGTCTGCTGCTCAGTACCTTCTTTGTGGTGCACCGCTACAACGAATTACAGCATCAGGTGCACGACGCGGGAGCGAACATCATCGAACCGCTGGCGGTCTCCAGTGAATACGGCATGACGTGGCACAACCGCGATGCGATTCGCGAGTTAGTCAGTCTGCTGCATCGCCGCCACTCCGATATTGTCCGTGCCATCACCATTTTCGACAACAACAATCACGTCTACGTCACCTCGAATAACAATCAGAATCTGGCGCTGCTGCAAAAAGAGGACATCTCCACGCTGGAAGATGGCGTCTCGGTGGAGCGGCAAGGCACAATTATGATTCTGCGCACGCCGATTATCTCTGAACGCTATTCGGTGGATGAGCTGCCGGGCGAAGATGCCAAACCAGCCGGGAATCCGCTGGGTTATGTGGCGATCGAACTGGATCTGCAATCAGTGCGGCTGGAGCAGTACAAAGAAGTATTTGTCGCCACGCTGCTGCTGCTGTTCTGCCTGTGCATCGCCATGCTGTTTGCCTATCGCCTGATGCGCGACGTCACCGGTCCCATTCGCAATATGGTTACCACCGTGGACCGCATTCGTCGTGGCCAGCTGGACAGCCGCGTCGATGGCTACATGCTGGGCGAGCTGAGCATTCTGAAAAACGGCATCAACGCCATGGCGATGTCGCTCACCGCCTATCACGAAGAGATGCAGCAAAACATCGATCAGGCGACTTACGATCTGCGTGAAACGCTGGAGCAACTGGAGATTCAGAACGTGGAGCTGGATCTGGCGAAGAAGCGCGCGCAGGAAGCGGCGCGCATCAAATCGGAATTCCTCGCCAACATGTCGCATGAGCTGCGTACGCCGCTGAACGGCGTAATTGGCTTTACCCGTCAGATGCTAAAAACCGGGCTGAGCACCAACCAGCGCGACTACATGAGCACCATCGAGCGTTCGGCGAATAACCTGCTGAGCATCATTAATGACGTGCTCGATTTCTCGAAACTGGAAGCCGGCAAGCTGGTGCTGGAGTCGATCCCGTTCCCGCTGCGCGCCACGCTGGATGAAACCCTGGTGCTGCTGGCGCCGTCCGCCCATGACAAAGGGCTGGAAATTACCGTGTGCCTGGAAAAACAGGTGCCGGATAATGTGATTGGCGATCCGCTGCGCCTGCAGCAGATCATGATTAACCTGATTGGTAACGCGATCAAGTTCACCGAGCACGGTCATATCGATTTGCGCGTTGAGCTGCGCAGCATCAACACTACGCGCGTCGAGCTGGAGATTCAGGTGCATGACACCGGCATCGGTATCTCTGAACAGCAGCAGTCGCAGCTATTCCAGGCGTTTCGTCAGGCCGATGCCAGCATTACGCGCCGTCATGGCGGCACCGGTTTAGGGTTGGTGATTACGCAGAAACTGGTGAGCGAAATGGGCGGCGAAATTGCCTTCCACAGCCGTCCGAATCAGGGTTCAACCTTCTGGGTGCATATTCATCTCGATCTCAATCCCAATGCGCCAGCCATTCCGCGCATGTTGGACGATTTGCGCGCCACACCGCTGGCGTATATCGAGCCACATCCAGCGGTGGCGAAAGCGGTGCAGGAGATGCTAAGCATCACGCCGCTGCAGGTGCAGCACTTCTCCAGCCTGGAAGAGATGCCCGAGACGCACTTCCCGCTGCTGCTGATGGGTTTGCCGGTCACCGAGCCGCATCCTGCGACGTTGCCGGATGCATTGATTAAACGTCTGCATGCGCGTGCCGACTCGGTGCTGCTGGCGCTGCCGAGTGAAATGATGCTGTTTGCCGATGACTTACGGGCGCGCGGCATTGCCGGGTGTATCGCCAAACCGGTTTCGTTGACGCGCTTGCTGCCGATGCTGCTGGACTTACATGACTGGCAAAGCGATGCGCTGCCGCGCGGCGCACGTCAGCCGCTGACGGTAATGGCGGTGGATGACAATCCCGCCAACCTGAAACTGATTGGCGCACTGCTGGAGGAGCAGGTGCAGCACATCATTCTGTGTGATAACGCCGAGCAGGCGATTCGTCAGGCGCGCCTGCACAAGCTGGACGTGATTCTAATGGACATTCAGATGCCGGATATCGATGGCATCCGCGCTAGCGAAATCATCCGCAGCCTGCCGCTGCACGCCACCACACCGATTGTCGCCGTTACTGCGCATGCGCTGGATGGCGAACGTGCGCAGCTCATCAACGCTGGCATGAATGACTATCTGGCGAAGCCGATTGATGAGGATAAACTCAGCCAACTGCTGCAGCGTTACGCGCCGAACCGGGTCATGCCACTGCCGCAACAGCCGCACGTGGCGCCGTCGCTGGACTGGACGCTGGCGCTACGTCAGGCCGCCAATAAACCCGATTTAGCCCGCGATTTGCTGCAAATGCTGCTCGATTTCCTGCCGGAAGTGGAAGAGCGCGTAGAGAGTGCAATGGCGAGTAATGATGTGGTGGGATTGCGCGAGATTATCCACAAGCTGCACGGCAGCGCCAGCTACAGCGGCGTGCCGCGCCTGAAGCAGCTGTGTCAGCAGCTGGAGAAGAGTTTGCATCAGGAGAGCGATATCGACGCGCTGGAGCCGGAGCTGCTGGAGTTGAGCGATGAGATGGCGAACGTGGCGCGTGAAGCGAGGAAGTTATTGGCGTTGGGTTAGTGCGGTGCGGTTTTCCCCTCACCCCAGCCCTCTCCCGCAAGCGGGCGAGGGAGTTGCCCTGAGCATGCTGAAGTTACGTGCAAACTTATTCCATCTCTCCGATCGGTTCCCTCCCCCTCTGGGAGAGGATGTACAGTCCGGGGACATTGTGAACACTTGTTCGGGGACATGGTAGACACTTACAACTAAGGCATAAGAACCCGTTTATGGAGTCGCTTATGTCCTGGGATGCGAGAGATACCATGTCATTACGTAAAGAGTTTGTTCTGTTCGCCTCGCAAGACGGGGCGAACATCCGCGCACTCTGCCGTCACTACGGCATTTCTTCCGCCACTGCCTACAAGTGGCTTCGCCGCTGGGCTGAAGAGGGAGAATCCGGTCTTGAGGACCGCCCCTGCATACCCCATCACTCTCCCAACCGCTCGTCTGACGACATCACTGACCTGCTTCGTATGGCGCATGAACTTCATCAGCACTGGGGCGCGCGCAAGATAAAGCGCTGGCTCGAAGACCGCGGACACCGCATGCCCGCCTTCAGCACCGTCCACAGCCTGATGGCCCGCCACGACCTGCTGCCGGGCTCAGCTCCGGGTGTCCCGGCCACGGGCCGGTTTGAACATGCGGCCCCGAACCAGCTCTGGCAGATGGATTTCAAGGGGCATTTTCCCTTTGGCGGCGGCCGCTGCCACCCGCTTACCCTCCTTGACGATCACTCCCGCTTCTCGCTTTGCCTCGTACACTGCGCTGATGAGCGGCGTGAGACGGTGCAGAAGCAGCTGGTCAGAGTCTTTGAACGTTACGGCCTGCCGGACCGGATGACGATGGATAACGGTTCACCGTGGGGCGACACTACCGGGACCTGGACGGCCGTCGAGCTGTGGCTTATGCGACAGGGTATCCGGGTGGGGCACTCCCGGCCTTATCATCCGCAGACGCAGGGCAAGCTGGAGCGCTTTCACCGCAGCCTGAAGGCTGAAGTGCTGCAGGGGAAGTGGTTCGCGGACGACGGTGAGCTGCAGCGCGCCTTCGATCACTGGCGGACGGTTTATAACCTTGAACGCCCGCATGAGGCGCTGGATATGGCGGTGCCGGCGTCGCGCTATCAGCCATCGGCTCGGCAGTACAGCGCCAGCGTAACGTCAGCGGAATACGACGAGGGCGTGATGGTCAGGAAGGTAGATATCAGTGGGAAGCTGACTATAAAAGGCCTGAGTCTGAAGGCAGGCAAGGCGTTCAGGGGAGAGCACGTTGGCCTGAAGGAGATGCAGGAAGACGGGTGCTACGAGGTATGGTGGTACAGCACAAAAGTGGGGGTGATCGACCTGAAGAAAAAGTCGATCACCATGGGTAAAGGATGTTAAAAAGTGTTCACCATGTCCCCGAACACCTGTCTACCATGTCCCCGGACTGTACAGAGGATTAGGGTGAGGGAAAACTATCTCCCTTTCCCCAGCTTTATCACCGCCGCCACATTGCGCGCCGTCAGGCGCACGTTCTGCGCCGCGTTGGCCAGCGCGTCATCCAATGAGCAGATGCTAAACAGCACGCTGAACACCGCATCCAGCCCATGTTGGTGCACCACGCCGACATCCGCGGTTAAACTTCCGGCAATGCCAATCACCGGTTTATCAAACTGCTTCGCGACCTTTGCCACACCAATCGGCACCTTGCCGTTAATGCTTTGACTATCAATGCGCCCTTCGCCGGTAATCACCAGATCGGCATCTTTCACCTGCTCGGCCAGGCCCAAGGCTTCAGTGACAATCTCAATGCCGCTGCGTAACTCGGCCTGACAAAACGCATGCAGCGCCGCGCCCATGCCGCCCGCCGCGCCGCCGCCATCAATGTGTAAAACATCAATATCCAGATCGCGATGAATCAGGGTGGCGTAATGTTCCAGTGCTTTGTCCAGCTGCTGCACCAGTTCCGGCGTCGCACCTTTCTGCGGACCGAAGATCGCCGAAGCGCCCTTATCACCGGTGAGCGGATTGCTGACATCGCAGGCGACTTCAAAGCGACACTGCTTAATACGCGCATCCAGCTGTTCGATATCGATGCGCGCCAGCTGCGGTAATGCGCCGCCGCCATAGGCGATTTGCTTGCCGTGCTCATCCAGCAGTTGTGCGCCCAGCGCTTGCATCATGCCGGAACCGCCATCATTGGTGGCGCTGCCGCCAATGCCGATAATGAAGTGATCGACACCGCGATCGAGCGCATCTTTGATCAGCTCGCCGGTGCCGAACGAGGTGGTAATCAGCGGATCGCGCTGTGCCGCGGGCACTAACTCCAGCCCGCTGGCTGCCGCCATTTCGATAAATGCGGTACGCTCATCACCTGACAAACCGTAGAACGCCTCCACTGGCTTGCCGAGCGGTCCAGTAACCGTCAGCCGGACAATGTTTCCCTGCGTTGCCGCCACCATCGCTTCAACCGTGCCTTCACCACCGTCGGCAACCGGTATTTTCACGTACTCAGCTTCGGGAAAGATCTCGCGGAATCCCGCTTCAATCGCCGAAGCCACTTCCAGGGCGGATAAACTCTCTTTATATGAATCCGGTGCGATGACAATTTTCATAGGCAATCCAGCGCGGTTGATGACGGACATCCGTCCTGCGAAGGCAGCGAGCCGCCCGACATCCGTAGACGCCGGACGATTGCACTACCGGGTGATCTCAACTTTCGCTAATTTTTCATAATAGCAGGCTAGCGCGCTATGGTCGGAAGTGCCCTGTCCATCCACTTTCAGCGCCTGCATCATCTCCATCACTGCGGCAGTCAGCGGCAGATGCGCACCGATCTCGTGCGAGGTATCCAGCGCATTGGCCAGATCTTTGATATGCAGATCGATGCGGAAGCCCGGTTTGAAGTTACGATCCAGCACCATCGGCGCTTTGGCATCCAGCACGGTGCTGCCTGCCAGACCACCACGAATCGCCTGATAAACCAGCTCAGGATTAACGCCCGCTTTGGTCGCCAGCGACAGCGCTTCTGACATCGCCGCGATGTTAAGCGCCACAATCACCTGATTTGCCAGCTTAGTCACATTCCCCGCGCCAATGTCACCGGTGTGGACCACCGAACCCGCCATCGCTTTCATGATGTCGTAGCACTGATCAAACACCGCTTTATCGCCGCCCACCATCACCGACAGCGTGCCTTCAATCGCTTTCGGCTCGCCGCCGCTGACTGGCGCATCGAGCATTTTGATGCCTTTCGCCGCCAGCGCATCATGCACTTCGCGGCTGGCCAACGGCGCAATGGAACTCATGTCGATAACGATCAGGCCCGGCTTCGCGCCTTCGATGATGCCGTTAGCACCGAGGCACACCTCTTTAACCTGTGGCGAGTTCGGTACCATGGTGATCAACACATCCACCTGTTCAGCCACCTCTTTTGGCGTCTTGGCTACGGTGGCGCCCAGCTCCACCAGCTCTGCTTCGTTACTAACATTATGGTCGCGCACCACCAGCGAATAACCGGCTTTCACCAGGTTTTTACTCATCGGTTTGCCCATGATGCCGAGGCCGATAAATCCAATTTTCATTGCCTTTCCTCTCAGTCAGTTATTTTTTAAATTTGTCACACAGCGCCTGCGTGGCGTTACGGAACACACCCAGATCGCTGCCTACCGCCACAAAGCTGGCGCCCCACTCCAGATAGCGGCGCGCATCGGCTTCCACCGGCGCCAGAATGCCGCTCGGTTTCCCCGCCGCTTTGGCGCGTTCGAAGACGTGTTTAATCACTTTCAATACTTCGGGATGCGCAGGCTGGCCCAGATAGCCGAGCGCGGCCGAGAGATCTCCCGGCCCAACGAAGATGCCATCGACCCCCTCCACCGCGGCGATAGCATCGATGTTGTCCACCGCCTGTTGCGTTTCGATCTGCACCAGCACCGTGATGTTGTCGTTAATGGTGCTGTTGTAATCCGGCAGCGTGCCGTACATGTTGCTGCGGTGTGAAACCGACACACCGCGAATGCCCGCCGGTGGATAGCGAGTAGATGCCACCGCGCGAATCGCTTCTTCCTCGGTTTCCACAAATGGCACCAGGAAGTTGTAGAAGCCGATATCCAGCAAGCGCTTGATGATGATCGGTTCGTTGCACGGCGGACGCACCACCGGCGCGCTGTGGCTGCCCTTCAGTGCCATTAGCTGCGGCACAAAGGTGGTGATGTCATTCGGCGCGTGTTCGCCATCCAGCACCAGCCAGTCAAAGCCCGCCAGGCCCAGCACTTCAGTGGTAAGGGGATTAGCCAGCGCGCACCAGCTGCCAATCAGGGTTTCTCCTGCCAGCAAACGGCGACGAAAAGGGTTCGGCCAGGCATTGCTCATTGTCTTCACTCCTGTCGGTTACAGCAGGCTCCCGCGCGGGGAGCCGGAAAAGTTAGCGCACCAGGCACGGACGCTTGTTATCAAAGGTCCAGTTCGGTACGAGGAACTGCATGGCTTGCGCATCGTCGCGCGCGCCTAAACCGTGTTTCTGATACAGCGCGTTGGCTTGCATCACCTGATCCATATCCAGCTCGACGCCGAGACCCGGTTTTTGCGGCACCTGCACCATGCCGCCTTTAATCTGTAGCGGCTCTTTAGTCAGGCGCTGATTGCCTTCCTGCCAAATCCAATGCGTATCGATGGCGGTAATCGCACCCGGTGCGGCGGCGGCAACGTGGGTAAACATCGCCAGCGAGATGTCGAAGTGGTTGTTAGAGTGCGAGCCCCACGTCAGGCCGAAGTCGTGACACATCTGCGCCACGCGCACCGAACCCTGCATCGTCCAGAAGTGCGGATCGGCCAACGGGATATCGACCGACTGCAGCGACAGCGTGTGGCCCATTTGACGCCAGTCGGTGGCGATCATGTTGGTGGCGGTCGGCATGCCGGTGGCGCGGCGGAATTCCGCCATCACTTCGCGACCGGAATAGCCCTGCTCAGCGCCGCACGGATCTTCCGCATAGGCCAGCACACCTTTCAGCTGCTTACCGAGCAGAATCGCCTCGTTGAGCGACCAGGCGCCGTTAGGATCAAGCGTCACACGCGCCTGCGGGAAACGCTTCGCCAGCGCCGTCACCGCTTCGGCCTCTTCGCCACCGCGCAGCACGCCGCCTTTCAGTTTGAAATCGTTAAAGCCATATTTTTCATAGGCCGCTTCCGCCAGGCGCACCACCGTATCCGGCGTCAGCGCTTCTTCGTGGCGCAGGCGATACCAATCACATTTGTCATTTTCCTGGCTCTGATACGGCAGCGACGTTTTCTTGCGGTCGCCGACGTAGAACAGATAGCCGAGCATTTCTACCCGGTCGCGCTGCTGACCATCGCCAAGCAACGAGGCGACGTTCACGCCCAAATGCTGTCCCAGCAGATCGAGCAGCGCCGCTTCGATGCCAGTAACCACGTGAATGGTGGTACGCAAATCAAAGGTTTGGTTGCCGCGTCCGCTGGAATCGCGGTCGGCAAAGGTGCTGCGCACCAGGTTGAGGATGTTCTTGTATTCGCCAACGGTTTTCTGCACCACCAGCGCCGCCGCATCCTCCAGCGTCTGACGAATCTTTTCGCCGCCCGGAATCTCACCGACGCCGGTGTGTCCGGCATTGTCTTTAATGATGACAATGTTGCGGGTAAAGAACGGCGAATGCGCGCCACTCAGGTTAAGCAACATGCTGTCGTGACCGGCCACCGGAATGACCTGCAGCGATGTTATTTTCGGTGTCTGACTCATTTCCTGCTCCTTAAAATTAGCCGCGACCAAAGGCTGGACGCTTGCGGTCGAATGCCCAATTGGGAACCAGATACTGCATCGCGGTGGCGTCATTACGTGCGCCCGCCGGCAGTGATTTGTACAACGCGTTGGCCTGATGCAGGCGATCCCAATCCAGCTCGACGCCGAGGCCCGGCTTATCCGGCACGGCGATTTTGCCGTTGCGGATCTGCAGCGGCTCTTTGGTCAGGCGCTGATCGCCCTCCTGCCAAATCCAGTGCGTATCAATCGCGGTCGGTTTACCCGGCGCAGCAGCGCCAACGTGGGTGAACATCGCCAGTGAAATATCGAAGTGGTTATTGGAGTGACAGCCCCACGTCAGCCCCCAGTCATCACACAGCTGCGCCACGCGTACCGCGCCGCTCAGCGTCCAGAAGTGCGGATCGGCCAGCGGGATGTCGACGGAATTGAGCATCACCGCGTGGTTCATCTCGCGCCAGTTGGTGGCGATCATGTTGGTGGCGACCGGCAACCCCGTCGCACGGCGGAATTCGGCCATGACTTCGCGGCCGGAATAGCCCTGCTCGGCACCGCACGGATCTTCGGCGTAGGTCAGCACATCGCCCATGCCTTTACACAAGCGAATGGCTTCATCCAGCGTCCAGGCACCGTTGGGATCGACGGTGATGCGCGCATCGGGGAAGCGTTTTTTTAGCGCCACCGCCGACTCAATCTCCTGCTCGCCCGGCAGCACGCCGCCTTTGAGTTTGAAATCTTTGAAGCCATATTTGTCCTGCGCCGCTTCCGCCAGACGCACCACTGATTCCGGCGTCAACGCCTCCTGATGACGCAAGTGATACCAGTCGTGGCTGGCATTTTCGCCGGTCAGATACGGCAAATCGGTTTTGCGACGATCGCCGAGATAGAACAGATAGCCGAGCACCGTGACCTCATCGCGCTGCTGGCCCGGACCGAGCAGTTCCGCCACCGGCACGCCGAGACATTGGCCGAGTAAATCCAGTAGCGCCGCTTCCAGCGCGGCCACCGCATTGACGCGTAGCTCGAAGGTCCACGCGCCTTTGCCGAAGGTATCGAAATCCGCCGACTGATTGCCTTTGTGCACCTGCTGCACCAGACGATTCATGCGGGCAACCTGCTGACCTTTTACCTGCGGAATCGCCTCAACCAGCGTTTGGTAGATGGTTTCACCGCCCGGCGCTTCACCGACGCCGGTGTGTCCCGCGCTATCCGTGAGCACCACGATATTGCGGGTGAAGCAGGCGCTGTGCGCGCCACCGATGTTGAGCAGCATGCTGTCGTAACCGGCAACCGGAATCACCTGCATTTCGGTGATGACCGGCGTGCTTTGCGTAGTCATATTCCGTCCTTATGGCCTGGTTTTCAGTTCAACGCGTTTGATATCGCCGGCAATCACCAGGAAACTAAATGCGGCGACAAAGGCATGGATACCGACATAAATCAGCGCACCTTCGAAAGATCCGCTGGTGGCGATGATGTAACCGATAGCAATTGGCGTGACGATGCCGGAGAAGTTACCGAACATGTTGAACAGACCGCCGCTCAAACCGCTGATCTCTTTCGGGGCGGTATCTGCCATCACTGCCCAACCCAGCGCACCAATGCCTTTGCCGAAGAACGCCAGCGCCATGAAGAACACCACCACCCATTCCGTGTCAGTGTAGTTACACATCACCATTGAAATGGAGAGCAGCATACCGAGCACAATGGGCGTTTTACGTGCGATGTTCAGCGAACCGGTTTTACGCATCAGGTAATCAGAAATCACGCCGCCCAATACGCCGCCGAGGAAGCCACACACCGCAGGGATCGAAGCAATAAAGCCGGCCTTCAGAATCGACATGCCGCGCGCCTGCACCAGATACACCGGGAACCAGGTAATAAAGAAGTAGGTTAAGGCGTTGACGCAGTATTGGCCGAGATAGATGCCCAGCATCATGCGTGAGGTCAGCAGCTGTTTGATCTGGAACCACTTCTCGCTCCAGCTCACTTTGCGGTCATCCTTTTTGACGTCCATGTTGATCAGTGCGCCGCCCTGCTCCATGTACTCCAGCTCGGCTTTGTTGACGCCCGGATGATCGGTGGGATCGTGGATCACTTTCAGCCAGATAAAGCTGAGGATGATGCCCAATCCGCCCATGAACCAGAACACGTGCGCCCAGCCCACTTCGGAGACCAGCCAACCCATGATCGGCGCGAAGATTACCGTGGCGAAGTATTGCGCCGAGTTAAAGATTGCCACGGCGGTGCCGCGCTCCTGCGCCGGGAACCAGGCCGCAACAATGCGGCTGTTGCCGGGGAAGGATGGCGCTTCAGCCAGGCCGACCAGGAAGCGCAACAGGAACAGCGAAATGATAATGCCAAAACCGCTGAACAGATCGACGAAGCCTTGCAGCAAGGTAAACAGCGACCAGAGGAAGATGCTCCAGAAGTAGACGCGTTTTGAGCCGAAGCGGTCGAGCAGCCAGCCGCCCGGAATCTGCCCAATCACGTACGCCCAGGAAAAGGCGGAGAAGATATAGCCAAGGCCGACCGAATCAAGGCCGATCTCTTTGGACATCGCCGAACCGGCAATCGAAATGGTTGCGCGGTCACCGTAGTTGAACGAGGTGACGATAAATAACATCACCACAATCCAGTAACGGGCATTAGTGCGCTTTTGCACTGCTTCCGCTGTCTGGCTGAAACTATTCATGATGCACTCCTGAAATATAGCGAACGCTACATCCACTCTGACTGCATACACATCGCGTTGGGTATCAGAATGAAGTCGGGTTAAACACGGCGATTTTTATATTTGGCAATACGATGATGCGTCGTGACGAATAACCTAACGTTGAAGAACGAGAATCAGTATAGGAACAGCCTGGCGGCGAAACACTGGAAGAACGCATGAGGATTAAGGGTGAAAGAGAATGATTTTATGGCATCTGCACATAACGCTGCGGCGTGGCTCACGGAACGCTTTTTTGCTCCCTGATTTTGCCTGGTTAACGTACAGGATAACGGCAGTTTGTGAGTCCCTTCACTTGTGTTTGGATAAACGAACCAAATTCCCCTGATAAATCTCCTTAAAGCCAGTCAGTTGCACAATGCATACGGCAAATACCCCTGCATATACTGAGGCTGGCAAAAAACGATGACGTGATGGACGTATTTTAAACCGCGCTGCTACGTACGGTGCGACGAACTGGAAGGTGAGCAATGAACCGTCCTCTGACAGAAAAACCGCTCTATATCAAAGTGCACGATGCCGATAACGTGGCGATCGTGGTCAACAATCAGGGGTTACCGTCCGGCACCCGGTTCGACGACGGACTGCAACTGACTGAGCATGTGCCGCAGGGACATAAAGTCGCGCTCAGCGATATCCCGCAAGCAGGCGCGATCCTGCGCTACGGTGAAGTGATTGGCTACGCGCTGCGCCCCATCCCACAAGGTAGCTGGATTGAAGAATCACTGGTAGCGCTGCCCGAAGCGCCGCCACTCAACAGTTTGCCGTTGGCAAACAATGTGCCGCCCGCGCTGCCGTCGCTGGAAGGTTATACCTTCGAAGGCTATCGCAACGCAGATGGCAGCGTGGGCACGCGCAACCTGCTCGGCATCACCACCAGCGTTCACTGCGTGGCGGGCGTGGTGGATTATGTAGTGCAGATCATTGAGCGTGATTTGCTGCCGCGTTATCCCAATGTCGATGGCGTGGTGGCGCTGAATCATCTGTACGGTTGCGGCGTGGCAATCAATGCGCCCGCCGCGGTGGTGCCGATTCGCACCATTCATAACCTGGCGCTGAATCCCAATTTTGGTGGCGAAGTGATGATCGTCAGCCTCGGCTGCGAGAAGTTACAGCCCGAACGTCTGCTGACCGGCACACCGGATGTGCAGGCCATTTCGCTGGATGACAACGACATTGTGCGATTGCAGGATGAGCGGCTGGTGGGCTTCGGCGCGATGGTGGATGAAATCCTGCAGGTCGCCGAACGCCATCTGAAAAAGCTCAATCAACGTCAGCGCGAAACCTGTCCAGCATCGGAATTGGTGATCGGCACGCAGTGCGGCGGCAGCGACGCTTTCTCGGGCGTAACGGCGAACCCCGCCGTGGGATTTGCTTCTGATTTGCTGGTGCGCTGCGGCGCAACGGTGATGTTCTCGGAAGTGACCGAAGTGCGGGATGCTATCCATCTGCTGACGCCGCGCGTGGTGGATGAAGCGGTCGGCAAACGGCTGCTGGAAGAGATGGCGTGGTATGACGATTACCTCAGCCAGGGCCAAACCGATCGCAGCGCCAATCCCTCGCCGGGCAACAAAAAAGGCGGGCTGGCGAATGTGGTGGAGAAAGCGCTGGGTTCGATTGCCAAGTCAGGTCGCAGCCCAATTGTTGAAGTGTTGTCGCCCGGACAGCGCCCCACCAAACGCGGGCTGATTTATGCGGCCACACCAGCCAGCGATTTCGTGTGTGGCACGCAGCAGATGGCATCGGGCATTACCTTGCAGGTGTTCACTACCGGGCGCGGCACACCTTACGGTTTGGCCGCCATTCCGGTGATCAAGATGGCAACGCGCAATGCGCTGGCCGAACGCTGGCATGATTTGATGGATATTAATGCCGGAACTATTGCAACGGGCGAAGAGAGTATTGAACAGGTCGGTTGGCGACTGTTTGAGTTGATTCTGGAGATTGCCAGCGGGCGCAAGCAGACATGGTCGGATCGTTGGGGGATTCGTAATCAGCTGGCGGTGTTTAATCCGGCGCCGGTGACGTGATGGTTATTGCCCTCACCCTGGCCCTCTCCCACTTCGCGGGAGAGGGAACAAACCGTGCGGGCTGCACCCTCTAAATATTCCCTCTCCCGCTGGCGGGAGAGGGTTAGGGTGAGGGAAAAGTCCTTACAGCAACTTACCCCAGCTCTCCACCCACGGTGAGGTCACTGATTCGGGCTCCGGATCTTCCGTCGCATCCACCAACAGCACCTCGCCGATGCGCTGCGCGCTCTGCTCCTGCAAGGTGGCATCAAAGGTTTTAGCTGCACCGCAGAAATTGTCATAGCTGCTGTCACCCAAGCCAATCACGCCATAACGCAATTCTGGTTGATAACCCAGCTGATCACGCACTGCAACATACAGGCGGGCAATGTTATCCGGGAAGTCGCCCTGACCGGTGGTTGAGGTGACAATCAGCACCACATCCTGGCTGTATGCCTGCCAATCCGCCATCGACGGATCTTCAAACACCTTCACGTCGTGGCCCTGCTCTTCCAGCACCGTCTGTGCTTCTTCAGCTACCAGCAGCGCATTGCCGTAAACCGTACCTGTAAAAATGCCAATCTTTGCCATCTTGCCGCTCCTTTATTCTGTCGGCTTATCCTGGACTGCATCATTGGCAAACTCAACCCTGGGAACATCAGGGATCTGATCCTGCCAGCCAAACTGCTCAAGCATCTGCTGCCAGACGCGATCCAACCCGGCGCGAATCACTATGGCCTCGCCGGTAACGGGATGGGTAAAGCTGAGCGCGCTGGCGTGCAGCATCAGGCGATTGAGGCCAAAATGTGCCGCCGCACCGCGATTCTGGCGCAGATCGCCGTGCGCGCTGTCGCCAATAATCGGATGACGCAGATGCACCATGTGGCGACGCAGCTGATGTTTACGCCCGGTGTGCGGCGCCATCTCCACCAGCGTATAGCGCGCGGTGTTATAGCGGCTGATGGCGACCGGCATCTCAACGTGTGCCAGCGCCTGGTAATCCGTTACCGCCGGTTGGGCAACAGGTTCCTGGGTGGCAAATTTGTCGGCAATCTTATCCAGCTCTTCCACCAGCGGATAATCCAGCGTCGCGCCGCCTTCCAGCCAGCCGCGCAGCACCGCATGATAGGTTTTCTGCATCTGATGCTGTTCAAACTGCTGCGTCAGTAAATGGGCGACTTCACTCGATAAGGCCATCAGCAACACGCCGGACGTTGGGCGATCGAGGCGGTGCACAGTGAACACATGCTGGCCAATCTGATCGCGCACCGTTTGCATCACCACCACTTTTTCATTGCGATCGAGCCAGCTGCGATGCACCAGCCAGCCGGCCGGCTTATTCACCGCGACCAGCCACGCATCTTGATAAAGGATTTCGAGCATTAGGCGGAAGGTTCCTGGAACAGCGCATCAAACTTGTTGAGCGTCAGCAATAGCACCGCATAGCCCGGCGTGTCGGCTGGCAATGCGACTTCATAATAGGGAGCGATGGCAAAATTCTGCGGCAACGGCGCGCCGCTTTCGAGCAGCGCATAAAAACGTGGCATGAACACCCATTGTAGCCATTGCAGCGGCTCCATGGTATCAAGACAGAAAGGTTCGGTACTGGCGAAGGCGCCCGCCTCGGGGGATTGTGACTGCCAATGGCCGTGTTCACGCATCACCGCTTCGACCTGCTGCAGGCGCTGAAAAATCATTTGCGACGACATGCGCCACCTCCAGAGAAAAATTGGGCGGCAAGCATACCATCAGTCACGCCCGGCGTAAAAATGGCATAAAAAAAGGGAGCACTGTGATTACAGTGCTCCCGGTTTTCGTTTGCAGCATTCCAGCTACTGCTGTGCTCCCTGCTCATCCATGACAACTTTTCCTGCGCTTTCCGTCGCTTGTCATCATGACATTGGTCCTTAGCATCCTGGCCCGCCACGTTCCGCGTGGCTCTCATTCTCCGTCCTGGAGGTGTCCTTTATACTCAATCCTGAGTGTCCTGCTTCGTCCTGAAGCCTTCCTTGTGCCGTAAACTCCGTTACGTTCCTGCCTCATGGCTGACATTATCCTGAACGTCTCTTAATCCCCAGCATCCTGCCAGTGGTGACTATTCTCCCAGAAACCATCGCAATAACAAGCCAGTAAGAAGCGTTAATGGATTAAGTCCTGTCTGAATTTTCAGATTGATGCCATAAGTTCATGATTCACAATATTTTTACATTTAGGGCTTCCGCAAGTCTGCGCAATGATCTAGCGATCTCTCACACCTAACGTAAGAGATCTCTCACAAAGCGCAGCCTAAAAATCTGCAAATCACTGAGTAACCGGTTGTAAAGCATTAAGAAAATTCTCAACCGATGTCGCCAGGACTTCACGCTTTTTAGTACCAGGCTCCTCAATAATGACCTCGCCGGTAAGATTGCACAGCGCAATCACCTCATTCTCTGAGTTGGTGGTGGCAATAAACAGCGTTGGCGCTTGTCTTAAGCGGCGCTTCATAACCAAGTGACCAATCAGGTTTTCCTGCAGGCGAGTGAAATCCGCTTCACTCCATACCTGCAGCAGGGTAATCGGCTGCTGTTCAAAGGTTGCCGTCATATCACCTGCAAACTGGCTGGTGTAAAACGCACTGATTTCTGGTTGCAGTTGCAGATCCAACGCACGCTCTACCGCTTCAAGCGTGGCCGGTAACGTAAACGGCTGGGGCTGCCACAACACACGGTCATCCAGCGTGCTGATAATGCAGTCGGAGGGGACGCCAAGCAGATCGGCGCTGGCGGGAAAATGTCCGGTTTGTTGCTGCCAATGTTCCACGTAGCGGGCGGTAAACTCACGCAGAGCATCTACGGTTTGCTGCATCATTCATATTCTCGCAAGTGTTAGGTTACACTTAACCACTTTGATGAAATTCAGTGGTAACCGTTATGTCTTCTGAAAACCGGGATCAGGCATTAAGCGGCCTGACCTTAGGTAAGCCCACGGCTTATGTTGATCGCTACGATAACACGCTGCTGCAATCCGTGCCGCGCAGCCTTAACCGTGAGCCGCTGGGGCTGTATCCCGATAATCTGCCGTTTACTGGCGCAGATATCTGGACGCTGTACGAACTCTCCTGGCTCAACAGCAAAGGCGTTCCGCAGGTCGCAGTGGGCGAAGTGGTACTGCGCGCCGATAGCCAAAACCTGATCGAGTCGAAGAGTTTCAAGCTCTATCTTAACAGTTTTAATCAGAGCGTTTTCGCCGACTGGGGCGAAGTGCGTCAGACGCTGGAGCGTGATCTCAGCGCCTGCGCGAAGGGTCAGGTCAGCGTGGCGCTGTTTCGTCTCAGCGAAGTGGAAGGCCAGCCGATCGGCCACTTCAGTGGCGAAGTGATTGATGAACAGGATATCGAAATTCACGATTACGCCTTCAATGCGGATTATCTGGCGCAGGCTGCAGGCCTTGAAATTGTTGAAGAAACGCTGGTTAGCCATCTCTTAAAATCGAACTGCTTAATTACCAATCAGCCCGATTGGGGCTCGGTGATGATTCGCTACAAAGGCCCGCGTATTAATCGTGAAGCGCTGCTGCGTTATCTCATCTCATTCCGTCAGCATAATGAGTTTCATGAGCAGTGCGTTGAGCGCATTTTCAACGACGTTCAGCGCTTTTGTCAGCCAGAAGCCCTGAGCGTTTATGCACGCTACACAAGGCGCGGGGGTCTGGATATCAATCCGTGGCGCAGTAACGTGCCCTTCTCTCCGGGATTTTCCCGCCTGGTTCGCCAGTAATAGTTTGCGAGACGCCTCGCAGGCCGCTGCACGGATGCGCGGTTCCCCTTGAGCATTCACAGCGGACAACGTTACTCTGTTGAAGGCGCGATCGAAGCATGCGCGACCAGGGATTTTCGTCGCTGCGTTAATAAGTTAAGCGCAGCGTCATCAGCCACGCATTTGCGTGTAAAGGAGTTCTCTTGATTACACATATCAGCCCGCTTGGCTCGATGGATCTGCTCTCCCAGCTTGAAGTCGACATGCTGAAGCGCACCGCTAGCAGCGACCTTTATCAGCTGTTTCGTAACTGTTCTCTTGCGGTACTCAACTCCGGTAGCCAGACCGACAGCAGCCAGGAATTGCTTTCGCGTTTTGAAAACTTCGACATCAACGTGTTGCGCCGTGAGCGCGGTGTGAAACTGGAGCTGATCAACCCGCCGGAAGAGGCATTTGTTGATGGCCGGATTATTCGTTCGCTGCAGGCAAACTTGTTTGCCGTGCTGCGCGACATTCTTTTTGTAAACGGACAACTGGCGGCAACAGAACGCTACCAAAACGAGGAGCCGGAAGACTCTGCGCATATCACCAATCAGGTGTTTTCGATTCTGCGTAACGCGCGTGCACTGCACATCGGCGAATATCCGAATACCGTGGTGTGTTGGGGCGGCCACTCAATCAATGCGGTGGAATACCAATATTGCCGCAACGTCGGCACGCAAATGGGCCTGCGCGAACTCAACATCTGTACCGGTTGCGGACCTGGCGTCATGGAAGCACCGATGAAAGGTGCGGCGGTGGGACATGCGCAGCAGCGCTATCATGACAGCCGTTTTATCGGCCTGACTGAGCCCTCAATCATTGCCGCCGAACCACCGAATCCGCTGGTCAATGAGCTGATCATCATGCCGGATATCGAAAAACGCCTTGAAGCCTTTGTGCGTATCGCCCACGGTATCGTGATCTTCCCTGGCGGCGTGGGCACAGCAGAAGAGCTGCTGTATTTGTTGGGTATTTTAATGAATCCGCACAACAGCGATCAGGTATTGCCGCTGATTCTGACCGGACCCAAAGAGAGCGCCGACTACTTCCGCGTGCTGGATGATTTCATCGTCAATACGCTGGGCGAAGCCGCACGCAAGCACTACAAAATTATCATTGATGATGCCGCTGAAGTGGCGCGTCTGATGAAGAAAGCCATGCCGCAGGTGAAAGAGTATCGCCGCGAAACCGGCGATGCCTACAGCTTCAACTGGTCGATTCGTATCGCACCCGAATTGCAAGTGCCCTTCCTGCCGACGCACGAGAATATGGCAAACCTGAAGCTGTTCCCGGATCAGCCCGCCGAGCTGCTGGCAGCCGATCTGCGTCGCGCCTTCTCCGGCATTGTGGCGGGTAACGTCAAAGAGATCGGGATCCGTGAAATTCGCGAGAAAGGCCCGTACAAACTGCACGGCGATGCCAATCTCATGCACCGCATGGACGAACTGTTGCAAGGTTTTGTCGCACAGCAGCGCATGAAGCTGCCGGGCAGCGCCTACACGCCTTGCTACGAAATCATCAAATAACCCATCAGGAAGGCAGCCTGCGGGCTGCCGCTATCGCTATGTCGCTTCATCTTCTTATCATTGATGCACTCAATCTGATTCGCCGTCTGCACGCAGTTCAGGGTTCGCCGTGCCGCGACAGCTGCGTTGCCGCCTTGCATCAGTTATTGGGACATACACAACCCACGCACGTGGTGGCGGTGTTTGATAGCCATGAGCGTCAGCCCGGTTGGCGCCATCAGCTATTACCGGATTACAAAGCGGGTCGCCCGCCGATGCCGGAGGATTTGCATCTGGAGATGCCCGCGCTGCAGGACGCCTTCCGCGCAGCAGGCGTCAACTGCTGGGTAGCTGATTTAGACGAAGCCGACGATCTCGCCGCCACGCTGGCGGTGAAAATGGCGGACGCTGGTCATCAAGCAACGATTGTTTCTACCGATAAAGGTTATTGCCAGCTGCTGGCACCTAACATTCGTATTCGCGACTATTTCCAGAAGCGCTGGCTGGATGTGCCTTTTATCGAGCAAGAGTTTGGCGTAACGCCCGCGCAGTTGCCCGCCTATTGGGGATTGTGTGGTATCAGCAGCAGTAAAATTCCCGGCGTGCCCGGCATTGGCCCGAAAAGCGCCCGCGAGTTGTTGATGCAGTTTGGATCGCTGGATGCGATCTATCAGCAATGGGACCAGGTACCGAGCAAATGGCAGGGAAAATTGCAGGAACAGCGGGAAATGGCAGAAATTTGCCGCAAAGTATCGACGTTAAAGCGTGATTTGGTACTGCAAGGCAATCTCAATACATTGAGATTTCAAACGAAACAGCCGTCGCCATAAATGGCGACTGTGCAAAACAGTTATCCTGCGAAATAATTTGTGCTACAGCAAGGCGGCAAGTGCGCGAGTCCCCGGGAGCATACATCAGTATGTGACCGGGGCGAGCAAACGCAGCCAACGCCGCTGTAGTGCAAAGTATGAAGCAGGACCGCTGTAGCGCAAAGTATGAAGCAGGATTAGCGCTCGTCGCGACGGCCGCCCACCGCTGCCCACAACCGGCGTACGTGCACGGTGACTTCTTCGCGGTCGTGATAAAGCTGGCGCGCCTGAATCTGGGCATTAATGCCCTGCGCTTTCAGCGCGTCATCAATCATCGCCAGGTTCTGTGTCACTTCTTCGTAGCGCTTTTTCATGGGCAGCTTGAGGTTGAATATCGCCTCGCGGCACCAGCCATTCACCAGCCATTCGGTCATCAGGCTAGCGACGCGCACCGGTTTTTCCACCATGTCGCACACCAGCCAGCTGATATTGGTACGCGGCGGACGGAATTTAAAACCATCTTCGCGGCAGTGCGTCACCTGTCCGGTGTCCATCAGGCTTGGCGCCATCGGGCCGTTATCTACCGCAAAAACCCACATGCTGCGTTTCACCAGTTGATAGGTCCAGCCGCCGGGGCAAGCGCCGAGATCGACGGCGTACATGCCGCTGGCTAAACGCTCATCCCACTCATCCGCAGGCACAAACACGTGAAACGCCTCTTCCAGCTTGAGCGTAGAACGGCTCGGCGCATCGGAGGGGAATTTCAGGCGCGGAATGCCCATGTAGAATGGCGAGTTGTTTTCCGGCAGCGAATAGCCGACGTAACAGGTGCCCGGCGCAATAAAGAACACGTGCACTACCGGACGCTTAGCCGTTTCGTAATTAAGCAGGATTTTGCTTTCACGCAGGCTGGCACGCAGCGGCACGGTTAATTTACGGCAGAACTTGGTGAGCTCTTTCGCTTCATTGGTATCCGGCACTTCAACCCGCAGTTCACCGCCCTTCTCCACCACACCGGTCAGCATGCCGACAATCGGCGTGATGCGGTCTTCTGGTGGCAGATCGCGCAGTAGCTCTCCCACCACCAGCATCTGCCGCGCAAAGATCAGTTCGGCAAACGGCAGCGTTTGGATCAGCTTTTCAGCATCTTGCTGCTGATAGCACTCATACAGCACGTAACCTGAGTCATCTTTGACGCGCGGGAAGCCGTAAATCTCGCGCTCAGCCGCTTTCGCGCTGATTTCTGCCGCGCACTCTTTCTCAAATCCTGGACGGCAATAGAGTAAAACTTTATTCATGGCGATCTGCCTTTCGTTTCAGACGCAGTGCGCCAATCAACATCAAGAACCAGCCAATAAGGAAGCATAAGCCTCCCACCGGCGTAACAAAAACCCAAAACTTCATGTGCGACAGCGCCAGACAATAGAGGCTGCCACTGAACAACACGATACCGAGCGCCATCGCGGCGCTACTCCAGTAAAACCAGATGTTGGCACGACGCAGCATAGCGGCACCCAGGCCAATCACCGCCAGCGTGTGATACGCCTGATATTCAAGCCCGGTATGTATCCACGCCATTTCGGCTGGGCCGAGCGATTTGCTCAGCACATGCGCGCCGAAAGCACCAAACGCCACCAGCATAAATCCGCTAATGGCAGCAAAAACAAACATGGCACGACTGGACATCAAACAATCCTCAAGGTAATGCGCACATCATTGTGCAGCCAGCAACGCATTAATGATCGTAGCGAAAACGGAATTTTTCTTGTTCATTGGCCGCTTTTTCCAGGATCCACTGACGAAAGGCGGCTATTTTACCCAGTTCTGCCTGGCTGTCATGACAAACCAGATAAAAAGCATTTTTACTGACCAACACGTCATTAAAAGGACACACCAGACGACCGGCTTCAATTTCACTCTGCGCCATCACATTATTCGCCAGCGCCACGCCCTGACCATGAATCGCCGCCTGCAACACCATGGCGCTGTGGCTGAAGATTGGGCCCTGCTGCACATTGATATGCTGCACGCCCAGCTGACGCGTATAGGATTGCCAGTCACGGCGCGATGCATCATGCAGCAGCGTGCAGTGCGCCAAATCGGCCGGCGATTTGAGAGGATGATCACCCGTCAGCAACATCGGTGAGCAGACTGGCAGCAAATATTCGGCATACAATTTCTCAACCCGCAGGCCTGGCCAATTGCCACGACCGTAGAAAATCGCCACGTCGACATCGTCCGCCAATTTCTCCTCATCACGGTCCACCGCCTGGATACGCACGTCGATGCCCGGATAAGCCATATTAAAGCTGGAAAGGCGAGGAACCAGCCACTGAATGGCGAAACTCGGCAGCAAACTGACGGTCAGCGCACCCTTAGCGCTGCGCGCCTGTAATTTACGCGTCGCATCGTTTAGTGCGGAGAAAATCTCCTTAATATCTAAATAGTAGCTTTGACCCTCTTCCGTCAGTAAAAGCGAACGATTCCTCCGGCGAAACAGCTTTAGACCGAGGAAATCTTCCAGAGATTTGATCTGATGGCTGACAGCAGCCTGGGTAACAAACAGCTCTTCAGCGGCTTTGGTGAAGCTCAAATGACGGGCAGCAGCATCGAAGACGCGTAAAGCATTAAGCGGCGGAAGGCGTTTAGACATGGTTTTCCGTATCCGGATTGACAAGGTAATACTTCAACTTATACAAAGTCGCTACGTATTAGTTTTTTTAATCCGAGACATTATAATTTGTCCGTTGAGGAAGCTCCAGCAAATACCTATAGTTGCCGCACTTCCTGAGCCGGAACGAAAAGATTTCTGGAAACGTGCGAGAGATCGCAGACTTTTGGAGAGCTTTTGGCTTGTGGTCGTGATGTTGTGTTTGCATTTTGATCTGACGCTTGCAGATCAAGCTTTTAATTCCTGTAGATTTACCCTGTCTGTCCATAGTGATTTTAAATAGCACCGCAAATTGCGGTGCTTTTTTTTTGCCTTACTGCCCCATCTCCACCATCTCTTTGACGTCAGAGCGGTTAATCTGCTGCTTGTTGCCATTGGCATCCTGATAGCTGATCATACCGGTTTCGTCATCAACTTTAGGTTTGCCATCGGCGACGATGGTGCGACCATCGTTAGTGTGCATTACGTAATTGCTGGAACATGCGGACAGGGTAAAGGCCAGAGTACACACGGCCAGCACTGCGGTGAGTTTATTCATCTTCTATCTCCTTGCAGATTAATTGCATTAAACCACCCGCATGCGCTCACCAAAGGTAGCGCCAGTGAAATCGACTATGAATAGCGACGCGTTATGCGGGTTTCGGTTCAAACCTTGCAATAATTAGCATAACGCGCTTTTCCAGCTTTGCCAGGCAACGGGCCAGCTTTCAGCCTGGTCCTAACATGATTAACAGTGGGCTGAGTATGACCATTTTTTCTCCCGGCGCCTTCCGCCAGCAGTTCCCCGCGCTGAGCGATGCCGGAATCTACCTCGATAGCGCGGCTACTGCGCTCAAGCCGCAGGCGGTGATCGACGCAACCGCACAGTTCTACAGCCTCAGCGCTGGCACCGTGCATCGCAGCCAGTTCGCTGCCGCTCGCGCATTAACGGAAAAATACGAACAGGCGCGCGGATTAGTGGCGCGCTGGCTCAATGCTGCGGACGATCGGCAGATTGTCTGGACGCGCGGCACCACCGAAGCGATCAACCTGGTGGCGAACAGTTGGCTGGCTCCGCGATTGCAGGCTGGCGATGAAATCGTGGTTAGCGAAGCCGAACACCATGCCAATCTGGTGCCGTGGCTGATGGTGGCAAAAGCGGCGGGCGCAAAAGTGGTGAAATGGCCGTTGGGCGACGATCGTTTGCCGGATATCACGCTGTTGCCAGCACTGCTCAATTCACGTACCCGATTGCTGGCCGTTGGTCAGATGTCGAACGTCACCGGCGGCTGTCCGGATCTGGCGCAGGCGATCCGTTTAGCCCATGACGTCGGTGCCAAAGTGATGGTCGATGGCGCACAAGGTGTGGTGCATTGTCCGCCGGATGTAGAGGCGCTGGATATTGATTTCTATGCTTTTTCCGGCCATAAGCTTTACGGCCCAATGGGCATTGGCGTGCTGTATGGCAAAGCGGAACTGCTGGAAGCGATGGATCCATGGCAAGGCGGCGGCAAAATGCTGACGCAGGTCGATTTTGACAGTTTTACACCGCAGCCGGTGCCGTGGCGTTTTGAAGCCGGAACGCCTAATGTTGCCGGCGTGGTGGGGTTGAGTGCCGCGCTAGAGTGGCTGGCGCAACATGATGGCAAAAAGGCCGAAATGTGGAGCCAGCAACTGGCGAGCCTCGCCGAGGAGCAACTGAGCGAGATCCCCGGTTTTCGCAGCTTCCGCTGTGGCAATGCCAGCCTGCTGGCGTTTGATATTGCCGGCATTCACCACAGCGATATCGTTACGCTGCTCGCCGAGCATGGCATCGCATTGCGCGCCGGGCAGCACTGTGCGCAGCCGCTGATGGCGGCGCTGGGCGTCACCGGCACGCTGCGTGTCTCGTTCGCCCCCTATAATAATTTGCAGGACGTGGATGCGCTGGTGCGCGCCATGCGCCATGCCGTAGACTTACTGAGTGAATAAGCCCATGACATCAACCCTGCTCGCCCCGCATCCGTTCGGCGATCTGATTACCGCCGCCAGCCTGACGGAAAAATTCACCCATTTTCATCAGTGGGAAGATCGCTATCGTCAACTGATCCAGCTCAGCCGCCAGCTGCCTGCGTTAGCGGAAGAGTTAAAGACGCCAGATATCGAACTCACGGGCTGTGAAAATCGCGTCTGGCTAAGCAGCCAGTTGCTGAACAACGGCACGCTGCACTTTTATGGTGACAGCGAAGGACGCATCGTGCGCGGATTGCTAGCGGTGTTACTGACGGCGGTGGAAGGCAAAACGCCAGCCGACTTGCTGCAGCAAGATCCGCTGGCGTTGTTTGATACGTTAGGTCTGCGCGCACAGCTCAGTGCGTCGCGCAGCAGCGGTTTACAGGCGCTGGCGGATGCGGTGCAACGCGCTGCCCGTCAGCACGCTCAGGCCGTTTGACGCGCTGCCTTCGCCAGAAACTTCTTCAATGCATGGGAAACCGCCACAAACCCGAACGTGGCGGTAACCATGGTCGCCGCGCCAAATCCGGCGGCACAATCCATGCGTTTCGGGCCTTCGGCGGTGGAGCGTGAAGTGCACACGCTGCCGTCCGGCTGCGGATACATCAGCGCTTCCGTCGAGAATACGCAGTCGATGCCGAGCTTGCCTTTACTGTTCTTCACCACGCCAAAATCCCCTTTCAATCTCTCACGCAGCTTTGCCGCCAGCGGATCCTGAATGGTTTTTGCCAGATCGCTCACCTGGATCTGCGTGGGATCGATCTGGCCGCCCGCGCCGCCGGTGGTTATTAGCGGGATCTTGTTGCGACGACACCAGGCGATCAACGCGGCTTTGGGGCGCACGCTGTCAATCGCATCAATCACGTAGTCAAAACCCGCCGATAACAGTTCAGCGGTATTCTCCGGCGTGATGAAGTCATCGATGCAGATCACTTCGCATTCCGGATTGATGGCGCGCATACGTTCCGCCATCACTTCGGTTTTCGCCTGGCCCACTTTGCCCTGCAGCGCGTGAATCTGGCGGTTGGTATTGGTGATGCAGACATCGTCCATATCAATCAGGGTGATTTTACCGATACCGGTGCGCGCTAGCGCTTCCGCTGCCCACGAACCCACGCCGCCAATACCAATCACGCAAAAGTGCGCGTCGGCAAAACGCTGCAGCGCGTCCTGGCCATAGAGACGCGCCGTGCCGCCAAAACGTTGTCGCCAGGCGTCGCTTACTACTGTCATAACCAAACCTTTCCGGGAAAACGGGACATTAATTAGAACCTAACAGCAGCGAACCGTTGTTGCCATTTTGTGGGTTGCTAAACAGCGGCTGACCGGTGCCCGGCGCGGCTTTTAGCACCCAGACGCGGCCATAATGGTTGTAGAAACCGGCCAGATGCGCCGCATCCGGGCCAACGCCCTGATAGATATCGAAGTGCTGGCCTTTAATCGCGCCACCCACGTCTAACGCCACCATCAGACGCATCTCATATTTGCCATTAAACTTGCCCTTCTCGTTCAGCTGCGGCACTTCGGCTAACAGCACGGTTCCGGCCGGAATCAATGAACGATCGGAGGCAACGGAAGCCTTGGCAATCAGCGGCACCGCGCTGGCACCGCGCACCGGCACATACTCTTCCGGTTTGAAGAAGACGAAGGATTGGTTGGTTTCCAGCACCGAACGCACTTCCTGTGGCGAATGCTCTTGCGCCCACTGACGAATCGCCTGCATCGACATATCTTCGCGCTTCACTTCACCGCGATCGATCAGCTCTTTACCAATACTGTGATAAGCCCAGCCATTTTTGCCGCCGTAACCAAAGAAGCGCAGTGGACGACCATCACCAAAATCAACGTAGCCGCTGCCCTGCACATCCATCATGAAGTTATCGATCAGCGAATTGCTGTAGGCAATGATGTAGCGATCGTCGAGCCCACCATTATAGATAGAAGCGCGGCTCGGCAGTTTCTGTCCACGCGGACGCGGTGGCATACGATAAATCGGATACTGGAACTCGCCCTGACGGGTATAACGCGCTTCCACAACCGGCGTGTAGTAACCGGTGAACTGCACGTTGCCGTAATTGTCAGTGCCTTCCATCTGATAAGCATTCAAACCAAACTGGTTGAGCTGGCGCGTATCTGCGCCGGACAGCAGCCAGTTTTGCACTGCGCTGTAAGTACCGTTGTTGCGCCCGAACAGGCCGGATGAGGCGGTTTGAATCTGCACTACCTGATCGCTAAAGTCTTTGCCGTTCACCGGACGCCCTTTAGCATTCGGTTGGTTGACCAGCCCAAGCGGTTGCTCCAGCTTGCCATCGATATACTGTTGACCGCGGTCGGTCGGTTTGGAACTACAGCCCGCTAACAGCGCGATAAATGCGCCAGTAAGTGCATACTTCGCCCAATGTCCTTTCATAACCTTCTCTTTTTATCGATTGTTTGCCCGGCGACGATAGCAAAGGGGCAGAGAGAATGAAATCTGCCATCAGCGGTCACGCTCACATCTGTACAATAATTCACCCAATGGCGAGTTTATTCATCAACTGACTGTAAATTTGACGTTTTGTCTCAAAAAGGGGTTGCATCGCCGCGCGTCCAGAGTATAGTGCGCATCCACGGACGCGGGGTGGAGCAGCCTGGTAGCTCGTCGGGCTCATAACCCGAAGGTCGTCGGTTCAAATCCGGCCCCCGCAACCAATTCTTCTTAAATGAAGAGACAATGTGAAGTGTCGTGTAACGCGTCAGTCGGACGCGGGGTGGAGCAGCCTGGTAGCTCGTCGGGCTCATAACCCGAAGGTCGTCGGTTCAAATCCGGCCCCCGCAACCAATTGTCTTAAGAAGAATACAATGTGAAAAGTCGCTTAATGCGACAGACGGACGCGGGGTGGAGCAGCCTGGTAGCTCGTCGGGCTCATAACCCGAAGGTCGTCGGTTCAAATCCGGCCCCCGCAACCAATCATTTAAACACCTTAACGGGTGTTTTTTTGTTTCTGGCGTCCGGAAAAAAGCGGCATTGCTGCCGCCCTCCTCAGCGATGCGCTAGTGCCGCACCCTTATCAAAATACGCCTTAATCCCATGCAGAATCGCCTCAGCCACCTGATGCTGATAGCGCGACGTGCGCAGCTTGCGCTCCTCTTCGACATTACTGATAAATGCGGTTTCCACCAAAATCGAGGGAATATCCGGGGCTTTCAGCACCGCAAATCCCGCCTGATCGACGGTGCGCTTGTGCAGGTGATTGATATGTCCCATGCGTGACAGCACTTCTTTACCAAACTTCAGGCTGTCGCTGATGGTTTGCCGCTGCACCATGTCGAACATGGTGTGGTCGAGATAACGATCGCCGCTCATGCTGACGCCGCCAATCAAATCGGCTTCATTCTGCGTTTGTGCGAGGAAGCGCGCCGCCGCTGAGGTAGCGCCGCTGGTCGAAAGGGCAAACACCGACGAACCGCGCGCGGCCCGACTGGTGAAGGCATCAGCATGGATCGAAATGAACAGATCCGCACGCTGCTTTCGCGCCTTCGCCACGCGGACACGCAGCGGGATAAACACATCCTCATTGCGCGTCATATAAGCTTTCATGTTGCGCTCTTTGTCGATCAGCGCCTTCAGATAGCGACCGATCTTCAACACGATATCTTTCTCACGCGTTTTGTATTTGCCATGCGCGCCGGGATCTTCACCGCCATGGCCAGGATCGATCATGATGATAATCGGTCGATCGCGCCCCGCTTTGCCCGGCAGCGCCGCCTGCACCGGCTGATCGCGTTCAAGATCGCCCTGATTGTAATTCTGCAGTAACGCCAGTAGCGGATCCTCTTCCCGTGCTTGTTGATTAGGATAGAGATCGACCACTAAGCGATGCTTGATACCTGCCACTGGCGCAAGAGTAAATGTCTTGGGCGCAATGCTACGCTTGAGTTCCAGCACCAGTCGCACCGTGTTAGCGTCAAACTGACCGACGCGTGCGGTTTTGATATAGGGATCGTCCACGCGCACCAGCTTATCGACTCCTTTCAGGACCGGGTTGATGTGCATATTTTCGATATCAATAACCAGACGATCGGGACTCCCCAGCGTGAACTGTTTGTACTTGAGGGGAACGTTTGATTCCAGGGTTACGCGGGAGTAAGTCGATGAGGGCCAGATGCGCACCGCCACAATATGCTGGCTGGCAGCCAGCCCGGTACGCGTCACGCTTAGCATTAATAATGCGCCAGCGCCCTGTAATAATCGTCGTCGTGTAAAAGCTTCGGACATGCCGCTCCAACTGCTGTGTTATGTCTAAAAAATCATCACTCGATGGCAAGAAAGTGAAAACTTTACTCGATGAGAATTGTCTTGTCTTGCCGGAAAAACCAGATAATGCAGTCTGTTAGCGCGTGTTGCATCATGAAAATCGTAAAGTAACGTCAGGCCCGGCGCTTGCAATAAAGAGCAAAAGAGCATAAAAATACGAAAATTACGAATAAACATGCACAGAGGGCTTTGCCGTGAAGGAACGCAGTACAGAACTGGTTCAGGGTTTTCGCCACACCGTTCCCTATATAAATACCCATCGTGACAAGACGTTTGTCATCATGTTGGGTGGCGAAGCCATCGAGCATGAGAACTTCTCAAGCATCGTTAATGACATCGGTCTGCTGCATAGCCTCGGCATTCGCTTAGTGGTGGTTTATGGTGCGCGTCCGCAGATTGACGCCAGCATGGCCCAGCAACAGCTTGAACCGATTTACCACAAACATACGCGCGTTACGGATGCACAATCACTTGAGCTGGTAAAGCAGGCCGCCGGTCGTTTACAGCTGGATATCACCGCGCGTCTGTCGATGAGCCTCAACAACACGCCGCTGCAGGGCGCGCACATTAACGTAGTGAGCGGCAACTTCATCATTGCGCAGCCGCTGGGGGTGGATGATGGCGTTGATTACTGCCACAGCGGGCGTATTCGTCGTATTGATGAGGAAGCGATCCATCGTCAGCTGGATAACGATGCGATTGTGCTGCTCGGTCCGGTAGCGGTTTCTGTAACCGGCGAGAGTTTTAACCTGACGTCAGAAGAAGTGGCGACGCAGCTGGCAATTAAATTGAAGGCCGAGAAGATGATTGGTTTCTGCTCCGAACAGGGCGTGACCAATCGCGAAGGCGCGATTATTTCTGAATTGTTCCCGAACGAAGCCCAGGCGCGCATCGACGAAATGGAGAGCGACGGCGATTTCCTCTCTGGCACCGTGCGGTTCTTACGTGGTGCGGTCAAAGCCTGCCGCAGCGGCGTGCGTCGCAGCCACCTGATTAGCTATCAGGAAGATGGTGCGTTGCTGCAAGAACTGTTCTCGCGCGACGGTATCGGTACCCAGATTGTGATGGAGTCGGCCGAGCAGATTCGTCGCGCCAACATCAACGATATCGGCGGTATTCTCGAACTGATTCGCCCGCTGGAGCAGCAAGGGATTCTGGTGCGTCGTTCCCGCGAGCAGCTGGAGATGGAGATTGATAAGTTCACCATTATTCAGCGCGATAATTTAACCATCGCCTGTGCCGCGCTCTATCCGTTCCCGGACGAGCAGATTGGTGAGATGGCTTGTGTGGCAGTGCATCCGGATTATCGCAGCTCGTCGCGTGGCGAACTGTTGCTGGATCGCGTGGCGCTGCAGGCACGTCAGATGGGGCTAAAGAAGCTGTTTGTGTTAACCACGCGCAGCATTCACTGGTTCCAGGAGCGCGGTTTTACGCCGGTGGATATTGAGTCCCTGCCCGAGAGCAAGAAGCAGATGTATAACTATCAGCGCCGTTCAAAGGTGCTGATGGCGGATTTGGGGTAGTCGCATCATTTAACTGTGCCGTTGCGTAGTTGCACATACCGCAGCGGCGCAATTTATTGCGCAATATCCGCATGGGCAAGCTGCCGCCATTGATATGCGCGATTCATTGCGCCGTTACGGATTGTGCTGAATCGATATTTAATTACTCCCCGCTCAACCGCTCCAGTAATCCGCTGCGTCGCTGGGTACGCAACTGCACGGCACGACGGAACACGCCGTCATCGCTGTACAACGTCAGCTGCTTACGCGCGCGGGTAATCGCGGTATAAATCAGCTCGCGCGTTAACACCGGCAGGAACTGCGCCGGCATCACCAACGCCGTGTGGTCAAACTCCGAACCCTGCGATTTATGCACCGTCATCGCCCACGCGGTATCGTGCGTCGGCAAGCGGCTCGGTTGCACCGCCTTGATGCTGCCATCCGGCAACGGAAAGAACACCTTCAGCAGACCTTCCTCATCAAACAGCGTAATGCCGATATCGCCGTTAAACAGGCCCAATGCGCTGTCGTTACGCGTCACCATCACCGGACGTCCCTGATACCAGCGACTGCCGCCGGTTGGACGACGAATCAACTGCAGCTGCATCAGCTTCTGCTCAATACGTTGATTCAATCCCTGCACGCCAAACGGCCCTTCACGCAGTGCGCACAGCAGCTGATATCGGCCAAACGCCGCGATAATCTCAGCAGGATCAGCGCGTTGACGAATGAGTTTCAGGAACGGCTGATAACCAGCGGCAATCTCTGTCAGCATCGCCTGATACGCATCAGCATCCTGCAAAGGTTGACGGGTGATATCGCTGAAACCAGCCTTGAATGCGGCTTCAACCGCCTTTGCATCACCGGCGTTAACCGCTGCGGCCAGTTGGCCAATGCCGGAGTTGGCGTCAAAGCGGTAGCTTTTACGCAGCAGGCAAATCGCGTCGCGTACCGCGGGTGCGCTGCTGTCATCGATGCCCGCCACCCCGCTGCCGGTGAGCTCACTCAGCTGCGCAGCGCGCATCGGGCTGTAACCGGCTTCGGCACAGCGACAGATATCACCGAGCACTGCGCCCGCTTCCACCGATGCCAGCTGATCGCGATCGCCGAGGAACACCACGCGCGCCTGCGCTGGCAATGCGGCAATCAAATTCGCCATCATGCCGAGATCGACCATTGAGGCTTCATCCACCACCAGCACATCCAGATGCAGTGGATTGCCGGCGTGATAGCGCAGGCGCTGTGTTTCCGGCTGCGCGCCTAACAAGCGGTGCAGCGTGGTGGCATCGGCCGGAAAGCGCTGCCGCTCCGCCTCGCTCACAGGCAGCTTTTGCAGCGCCTTGCCCAGCGATTCGGTGAGACGCGCCGCCGCTTTGCCGGTCGGCGCAGCCAACTGAATACGTAACGCGCCTTCGCTAAGACGGATCAGTGCCGCCAGCAGTTTTGCCACCGTGGTGGTTTTTCCGGTTCCGGGACCGCCCGAGATCACCGCAGTTTTCTGCGTCAGCGCCACCGCAGCCGCAATCTTCTGCCAGTTATCCGGCTCGCTGCCAAACAGCTGATCCAGCACTTCCCTGACCCGTTCAGGCGCAAAAGGCTGTGCTGTTGACTGTGACTGAAAGAAGCGTGCCACCTGCCCTTCGTTGTGCCAAAGGCGATGCAGATAGAGACGATCTTCGCTCAGCACGATGGGTGCCGCTTGCTCGCTGCTACTCAGCGCCGACCAGCCGGCTAAAATTGCCGGCCAATCCTGCGGTTCGCCTGCCGCTTGCCAGATAGCCTGGGCCAGCTCCGCATGACGCCCTTTAAACAGGTTGTCGCGGTTCAGCTGTGATAACGGCAAACAGACATGCCCATCTCCCGCTTCCGCGCTCAGGCAGGCCGCCAGCAGCAAACGCGCCGGTTGATCATCATCAGCCAGCAGTTGAGCGAACTGGACATCAAGCGAACGCAGCAAACGCAGCTCAGCCGCCTGTGCTAAAAGCGCGGTCATACCGCTCATGCTGTCGCTCCCGGCCCGCGAAACAGGCTATCCAGTTGTGAAATGAAGTCGAAGGTGGGACGGGTATGAAACACGCCGTTGTCTGGCGAGCTGCCGTCCATGCCACGCAGGAAGAGATAAAATACGCCGCCGAAATGCTGCTCATAATCGTAATCCGGCACGCGATGTTGTAAATAGCGGTGCAGCGCCAGCGTATAGAGCTGGTACTGCAAATCGTAGCGGTGGTCGATCATCGCCTGCGCCATTGCCTGCGGCGTATAAGCTTCATGGCTGTCACCGAGCCAGTTGGATTTATAATCCAGCAGGTAATATTTGCCCTGCCAGCGGAACACCAAATCGATAAAGCCTTTCAGCATGCCCTGCACCTGACGGAAATCGAGCGGCGGAGCCTGCGCCGATAACGCATCCTGAGCAATCAACGCGCTCAGTTCACGCGCGGTCAGCACATTGTCAATTGGCAGATAGAATGCCATCTCCACCAAACGATCGCTGCTTTGCACCTGCGCCAGATCAATACCCTGCGCGTTAAGTGGCGTGCTCAATACACGCCTGATCCACGCACTGAGCATCGGCTGCCAGTGCAGCGGATAGCCGTTTTGCTGCAGATGTTGCGCCAGCGTCTCCTCGGAAGGCGGCTGCGGGAAATCCAGCGATTCGAACAGCTCATGCAAAAACGTTCCCGGCGCGGCACCGCGCGGGAAGTGATGAGGCGTGAGCGCCGCTTCCCCTTCCTCTTCCCGATCCTCTTCGCCGGCTGCTTCCACATCGAAATTCGGCATCACCTCAAGCAGACGATGAGAACTGTGCTGCTGCAAACCGGAATAACTGGTGACGCGCCACGGGTCGGCCAGCACGCGCGTTACGCTTCGCGCCCCCAACTCGCTATCGGCGACCGCCTCAACCTGCCAGCGCTCGGCTTGCATAACTTCGGCCAGCACCACCTCGGTGCCCGCCGCGTCCATGTTATGCAGCAACGCGCCGAGCTGTTCGGCTGTTGCCGCTACACCGCGCTGCAACAGAAAACCGAGCGCGCTTTTATGCAAATCGCTCTCGCCCTCTTTCTTACGCGTGCCGCGAAACAGCGGTGCCACGCCGACGCTGCAGTGATAGATCGAACGGGTCAACGCCACGTAGAGCAGGCGCAAATCCTCCGCCAGACGCTCCTGTTCGGCCAGCGCCAGGCTCTCTTCATCGGCTTGCAGATCCAGGACCGCGTTAAAGCTCTCACGATCGTGATAAAGCGCGGTATCCGCCTCGCGAAAACCGGCGGCGAATGGCAGCCACACTAGCGGATATTGCAGCCCTTTAGATTTGTGGATGGTGACAATCTGTACCAGATGACGATCGCTCTCCAGACGCAGTTGCTGGCTGGCAGACTGGCTATCCGGGCGGGCGATCTGCTGTGCCAGATGACGCACCAGCGCGTGTGGGCTATCCAGCTGCGCAGCCGCTTCCTGCAGCAGTTCGCCGAGATGCAGTAAATCCGTCAGACGACGCTCGCCGTTCTCCGATGCCAGTAGATTTTCCGCCAGCTGACGCTCCAGCATCATCTCGCGCAGCATCGGCAAGACGCCACGCTGCTGCCACACCAGCTGCCAGCGGGCAAAGGTATCCACCAGTTCATCCCAGCCGCGCGCATCCTGATCCAGCGCATCCAGCTGCGAGGCATCAAAGGCAAAGAGCGAGGTTGCCAGCGCGGTACGCAGCATGCGCTCCTGCTCCGGTGCCAGTACCGCCTGCAACAGCCATAACAGCTCTCGAGCTTCCGGCGTGGTGTAAACGCTGTCGCGATTCGACAGGTAAACCGACGGAATACCGAGCAGATTGAGCGCTTCGCGAATCAGGTTAGCTTCGTTACGGCTGCGCACTAACACTGTGATGTCAGAGGCTTGTACCGGCCGCAAATTGGGCGTTTTGCCCAGCATCGCGCGCTGCTGCTGCCCGGCCTGCAACCAGCGACTGATATCGGCCGCACACTGCTGCGCCATACGTTGTTGATAATCCCCAACGCTGCAGCCTTCGCCCGGCTGCAGCCAAAAGCGTAACGCCGCTTGCTCAACCTGATCGATACTGACCGACAGTTGCTGGTTGGGAGGCGCAAACTGCACCGGCTGGAACGGGATCTCAGCGAACAGGAAGGGCGCGTCGAGGCGCGCAAATAGCTGGTTAACGCTGTTGACCATCGCAGGCGACGAGCGCCAGTTGGTATCCAGCGTGTAGTGCGCACTGACTTCACTGCGCGCGCGGATATAGGTAAAAATATCCGCGCCACGAAAGGCGTAAATCGCCTGTTTGGGATCGCCAATCAACAGCAGCGCATGCGCTGGCTGATTGATATAAAGCGTGCGGAAAATACGGTATTGCAGCGGATCGGTATCCTGGAACTCATCAATCAACGCCACCGGGAAACGCTGGCGAATCGCCTGAGCCAGTTGCTTACCGCTCGGCTGCTGCAGTGCTTCGTCGAGTCGGCTCAGCAGGTCATCAAAACCCAATAGTGCCTGCTGACGTTTCTCTTTGCGCACCGCAGCGCGCACCTCTACCAGCGCACGCGCAATCACCAGATCGCGCAGCGACAGCGGCTGAGCAAGGAAAGTGTCGATGGCGTCAAACACACTGTGATGCGGCGGATTGCCCTTTTTGGTCTTCTCTTCAAGCATGCGCTGACCGAAGCGCGCCAGTTCGGCGGGCACCTGATAATCAAGCGTTTCGCTCTGCGCCCAAAAGCTGACTTTATTGACCCAAACCGGCAAATTCTTGCTGCTGTAGCTGCGCTTATCCACGTCAGATTGCCCCACCAGCGTCAGCACTTCGTCACCCACCGTCAGCCATTGCGCTTTCATCGCGGCGATACGCGCCAGGTTTTCGCTGTGGCGCGAAGCCAGGGTTTCACTGTCGGTAGGCGGCAGACGCAGGCTGGGCGATTCGCCCTGCAACCACGGACGCAAGGTGGAAAGCAACTGCTCCGGGCCGTTCCATTCGCTGACAATCACTCGCGCGACATCCAGCGTCAGCGGATAGCAGTGACGACGCCAGAAATCGGCAGTCGCCTGGCGCAGCAGCAGCTGTTCATCCTCAATCAGCTGCTGTTCAAACAGCATGCCGGACTCAAAGGCGTTGAGATTCAGCATGCGCTGGCAGAAGCCGTGGATGGTGAAGATGGCGGCTTCATCCATCTGTCGTTCAGCGGCCAGCAGCAGCGAAGCCGCATCGGCGGGCTGTGGAATCTCCTGCAGCAGCTGCATCAGCATCGGGTTGCCGCTGACGCCGCGCAGGCAGGCCAGCCGCAGCTCGTGAATGTTGGCGCGTATACGCCCGCGCAGTTCAGCGGTCGCGGCCTCGGTAAAGGTCACGACCAGAATCTCTTCTACCGACAACGGGCGCGAATAAGCATGTTGTCCGCCCAATCCCAGTAGCAGCCTTAGATAGAGCAGGCCGATGGTGAAGGTTTTGCCGGTGCCGGCTGAGGCCTCAATCAGACGCTCACCGCGCAGCGGCAGCGTCAGAGGATTGAGCGATTCAGGTAGCAGACTCATTGGGCATCACTCTTCACGGGCAACGACTGCTGCAGCTTCTGGACCTCATCCCATGTGGTCCAGCCCGGCAGCTGGGCGTAGTCATCTTTGGTCGCGCCATCATGGTTGCCACCGATCTGCGAAATCATCGCCATGCCTTGCTGCGCTAAAACCGCCTGATGGAAGAAGTCGGCCAGGCCGGCTGGCGTTAGTTGCTGAATTTGCTCAATCGCTTTTTCACGCGTATCGAAGGCAAAGTTCTGACGTTTAAAGTCACGGTTAAAGCGGTTCGCCTCTTCATCCAGCGTTTGCGGACGCTGCTTCATATCGTTGATCAGCGCCTGCTGATACTGGGCGAAATCCTCTGCTTTCATGCTGCGCAGACGCTGTTCAGCCTGCGGATAAAACGCCTGGAAGCGTTGCAGTAAAAACGCTGGCTGCTTGCTGTTACTTTGCAGCAGGAAACCGATGCCCCACTGGCGTCCGATCGGCATCTGGTAAGCAAACACCGCATAGCCGAGCTGCTCTTCGGTGCGCAACTGGTTGTAGAACCAGGGTTGAACGATCTGGCTCAGCATGGTGCTGTTGGCCATGCTTTGATATTCGCTGTAGCCCAACGGCACATACAGCGCGGCCAGCGCTGAATCAGTGCTGCTGCCGGCTTTCTGCAGATTGGCCTTCATCGCTTTATCCACCGTCACATAATCACTGTGCCAGTAGCCGTGGCCATCGCTGTGCAACTGTTGCTGCAGCTCATCGCCGAGCTGTTTCACGCGCTCTGCAGAGAGATTGCCCACCACCATCATCTCCGGGGTTGCATGATGAATCAGCGCATCGCGGTAATCGGTGACCTCTTTCAGAGTAATATCTTTCACCAGATTGCGGCGCGTTTCACGTTGGGTGTAAGGCAGCTGCGACAACATCTGCATCGGCTGAATCGCCTGCTCAAACGCTTTGCCCTTCTCTGCCGCTTCCAGTCGATCCAGATACCAGGATTTGGCCTGTTCCAGCTGCTGCTGGTCCGGCGTAAAGGTGGCGTAACCCTCCACCAGCTTCTTCAGCAATTCCGGCAGACGTTGGGTAAACCCGCTGGCGCTAAACACGATGCCATCATCTTCCCCGGTGGAGAAACTGATGCCGCCAACCGAAGCCTGCGAATTCAATTCATCCAGCGCCAGGCTGGAGAGATAGTCATTTAACCCAAACAGCACCTGCTGGCGCGCATCGCTGATCGCCGATTTGTTGCGCAGCGCTAAGGTAATAGCGGCTTTCGGTTCGCTGGCAAACTGCTGACTTGGCATCCAGTAAATACGCATGCTGTCGCCATTAGTCAGTGCGACCGGATGATCGTAGGCTTTGCCATCGGAGGGGATGATGGCGAAATCCGACGGAATATAGGGATTCAGCGTGGGCATCGACAGCTGAAGCTGCGCGGCACGTTGCTGCCAGTCGCTAATTTGGGCGTCGCTGATTTTGTCCACCTGATAGGGCGCATTCACAAAGTAGGCTTCTTTGTTATGCGGCTCCTGCGGACTGATGTACCAGATGCGCGCGTTCTGCGGCGTCATTTCGTCGAGACGCGTTTTGATTGCCGCGGGATCGAACTGATCGGCCAGATAAGGCGCATCCAGCGTGTGTTCAACCGGCACCCGCAGCATGGTATCTACCAGCCACTCGATGTAATCCATATCACGGGTAATTGATGGGTAGCGGAAATCCAGCGCCAGCACGTGGGAGACTTCATCGAAGTATTCTTTACTGATGCCTTTGGTGCGCAGCATATCAAGGTAGTTGAACACCGCAGCCACCACTTCATCGCGCTGCGCCAGACCTTTGTCGGTTAACGACACGCTGATAGCGAAGACGCCGCTGTTGCGCTCGGTCATCGGGTCTGCACCGGCGCTGACGCCATCCGCCAGCCCTTGCTTTTGCAGCCAGTCGTTGAGGGTGTTTTTGCTGCGATTGCCCAGAATGTAGCTGATCAGCGTATCGGTTTTACTGCGGAACTGGCCGCTGTTGTTCGGGATGCGGAACTCAATTTTCAACTGCTTGCGCGGCTGTGCGGGCACGTAATGGATAATGATGCCCTTCTGCGCGTCGGTCACTACCGGCACGTCAATCTCTGGCACCGTCGTTTGATGATTAGCCACACGACCAAAGGTTTTTGCCGCAATGTCGGCCATCTCTGGCAGCGGTTTGTTGCTGTAAATCACCGCCTTCATCAGATTGGCGGAGTAGTGGCTGTGATAAAAATCGGTCAGCGCCTGATGCAATTTGCTGTCTGGCTTGTCGCTCAACGTATCAAGGTTGCCACCGGAATAGCGCGAGCCGGGATGCGCAGGGTTGAGAGTTTCTGCACCCACCTGTGCCATACGCAAGCCATCGCGTGAGCGAGCCATGGTCAGTTCTGCGTTAACCGCATGGCGTTCACGATCGGCATTAACCGGATCGAGCAGCGGTTCAGCAATCGCATCGGCCAGACGATCAACTGCGGGCTGCAACGCGCTGTTTTCCACTTCCAGATAGAACGCCGTGCGATACGACGCGGTGCTGGCATTGTGGCTGCCACCATTTTTTTTCAGGAATTCGGCGAGATTATCAGGCTGCGGATAACGCTTTGAGCCCATTAACACCATGTGTTCGAGATAGTGCGCCAGACCCAGCTGCTGATTAGGATCATCCAGCGAACCGATCGGTAAGGTCAGCGCCGCCAGCGATTTAGGCGCTTCGGCATCCGAGACCAGCAGCACGATCATACCGTTGTTTAACGTAATCGCCTGATAACGGCGTGGATCGTGATCGCTTTTACGAATGGTGTCATTGATGGGTTGCCAGCCGCGATCGGTATCGGCAAAGGCATTCAGCGCTAACGTGCTCAGCAGCAGCGCTCCAATCCAGCGTGCGTAAATCCGCATTTAAACCCCTTACATTACCCTTTTCCGCTGGCTGTGTGCCCAGCGGTGAAATAGACAAACTTTCTTATCGTGTCAGGAACAACCTCAAACGAGGCCGTATTCCCTTGCTATTCATCATTTTGATGCGCCAGGCGCACCGGCAAATACCATTGGCGTGCGGCGGCAGTAATCGCCTGCACGGCATCATCGTCCAAAGACCGACTCAGGCGTTGCTGATAGGGATCGCTGCCCTCGCCTTCCACCTGGAAACCACCCTGCCAGGCTTGCAGTAATTTGTTAAGTGCCTTTTTCTGCGTGGCTTCGTCTTCCAGCAACTGCTGCGACTTGCTATCAAAGCTGGCTTCCAGCCAGGCTCCGCCGGATTTATTCAGCAGCATCAGCGGCTCGACTAATCCGGCCTGGTAACCCGCAACATACGCATGCAGAAGCGACAGCGCCTGTTCAGCAGGCAGCGCCGCGAAGCGCCAGTGACTCTGTTTACGGCCGTACATGCGGCTTTCACCGCTGCCGCCCAACGCGCAATACACCAGATGTTCAAGCCATAGCAGCAGACCATCGTTCATGTTCAGCACGCCCGGACGCCAGCGCAGCAGGCCATCAGCTTGCACCTGCGTCAGCCAGCCGGTCAATTGCACTGCGCCTATCGTCAGATTGATTTCCCAACTTTCAGCGGGCTGGCGTTGACCACTCACCTCGGCGGCCACTTCCTGCATCTCTTCGGTCTGGCTCTGCCAGAAAAGTTCCCCGAACGCGCCATAAGGCAGATTGCCAGCGGCGCGGTGACGCGCATACAGCTGCGCCGGATCGTCACCGTTGACCAGCGTATTCAGCAATTGGGCGTTGATTTGGTAGCGTTCCAGGCTGTCAGGCGCGAACGGTTCGCTGTCGGGCAGCTCGCTCTCTTCCATCCAGAAAGCCACCCCCAAGCGCTGCTGGAACCAGGCGCGCACCGGATGGCGCCAGAAACGCAGCAGTTGCTCCAGCGACAAGGTTTCTATCGGTGCAGGCAGCAAGGGCTGCACAAAATCCGGCTGTGCCACGCCGCTGCCGGTGGCTGCGGGCAACCACTCCGCAGCAAAGCTTTGCCCGTGTGCGCCCGGCTGGAAGTTCTCTGCGGCAAACGGCATGCGGCTATGCAGCTTTTGCAGATGTTCGCGCACGCGCTGCTCGCTGATATCGGGTTCAAGCGCTTCATCACCCGGCAGACGGAAGCTCTGCCCCAGGTAATCCACCAGCTCGCTCACTAATACCGATGGATAGCGCTCGGTGTTGTCCTGAATCGCCCGGCCGATGTAACTGATATAGAGCTGCTGCTGCGCCGAGATCAGCGCTTCGAGGAACAGATAGCGGTCATCATCGCGGCGGCTACGGTCGCCTTTGCGCATCTGTTGCTGCATCAGGTCGAAACCCAGCGGTGCTAAGGTGCGCGGATAGACGCCATCGTTCATACCCAGCAAACACACCACTTTGAAGGGAATTGAACGCATCGGCATCAGCGTACAGAAGTTGATGGGACCGGCGAGAAAACGCTGGCTGATACGCTGTTGATCGAGGCGTGAACGCAGTTCATCACGCAGCAGCGTAACCGGAATCGGCTGTTGATACGCCGCCTGCATGCCCTGCTCGATAATCTGTTTCCACTGCGTTTCCACCAGCAGCAGCGCGGCTTCACTTTCGGCGTCTCCGCTAAAGAAGCACTCAATCAGCTCACGACACAGCGGCTGCCACTCCGCTAACGTGCGCTCTTCTGCCAGACGCGCACGCCACTCTTCGAGTCGCGATAGCAGTTCAGCCAGATGCCCCGCCAGCTCAGCGATCAAACCGCTGGATTCGTCATACGGCAGGATCCCTTGCCAGTCGCCGTTGCGGCTCTCCAGCGCATAGCCGAGCAGCATACGCTGCAGGCCGAAGCGCCAGGTGTGTTGTCCGGTTACCGGCAGCGCCAGCGCTTCCACGCTGGCATCGTCCAGTCCCCAGCGAATGCCGGATTCCATCACCCAGCGGCGCAGCAGGCGCAGCCCGCTTTCATCCACCGAGAAGCGCTGCGCTAATGCGGGAACCTCAAGCAGCGCCAGCACATCTTCGGAGGCAAAGCGACTTTCAGGCAGCGACAGCAAGCTGAGCAGCGCCAGAATTGCCGGGTGCGCCTGACTGGCGCGTCGGTCGGAAATGGCGAACGGCAAATAGCGTTCGCTCGGCGCGCTGGCAAAAGCGGCCTGAATAAAAGGTGCGTAGCTGTCGATATCCGCCACCATCACGATGATGTCGCGCGGCTTGAGTTCGGGATGGGCTTCCATCAGCGTGAGCAGATGATCCTGCAGCACTTCAACTTCACGCTGTGCGCTGTGGCACACCTGCAGCGTGATCGAGCGATCTTCAGGATCAAGCAGCCGTTTTTCGGCACTGTTCGCCAGCTCACCGGCGTTGAGGCCAATGATCGCTTTATCGTCCAGATTGAGCAGATCCGCTTGCACGCTGTGCAGCAGATTGTCTTGAGGCACCTCGACGAAGGCATCAATGTCGTTGGCGGCGGATTCCATCTGGCTCAGCAGAAACAGGTTATCGCGCCCCAGCTTGCCCCATGACGCCAGCAGCGGATTGGTCAGCTGCTGCTCGCCGATATCGTTAAACAATGCTGACGCGCTAGCCGGATCGCGGAACAGCGGCTGCAGCTCATCCGACTGGATGCGGCGGCGCTGGCGGCTTTGCAGCTTCGCCAAAAAGGCATAATCCTGAATGTCGCCCCAATAGTGACGGCAGGGATTGGTGAACAGCAGATGGATATCAATGTGACGGCCCAGCGCTTCTAACGCCTGCAAATAAACCGGCGGCAGCGCGGAGATACCGCAAATAAATACGCGCTGCGGCAAGCCCGGCGGCGGCATTTGCGCCTGTTCCAGCTTTTGGATAAAGCGCGCATAGAGGTTGGCGCGATGCCACATCGGTTGACCCAGGCTTTCGGTAAAGTTAACCAGATCGCACCACAGCAGCGCCTGCCACTGCTGCGATTCGCCTAAGCCATCAATCCGTTCACCGCGCTCCCAGCTGTTGAGCCAGTCCGAGCGATACACCAGATATTGGTCAAACAGATCGGCAACACGGGCGCTGAGCTGATACAGCTTGCGCTTGTCGTCGTCATCATTGAGGTAGTGACGCAGCGGCTGGAAAGCGTCCTGCTCCAGCAAAGTTGGCAAGCGATGCATCAGCTTCCAGCTCATGCTGGCCTTGGTGAAGGCGCTCTCTTCAGGAATATCGGGCAGCACCTTAACGAACATGCTCCAGATGAAGCTCGCAGGCAGCGGGAAATCAATGTTGGCGGCAATGCCGAAACTGTTAGCCAGTTCCATTTGCAGCCACTGCGCCATGCCTGGGCTTTGTACCAGCACCTGTTCAGCCGCCAGCGGATCGGTCAGCGGTTGATTTTCAATCAGAATACCTGCCAGATTTTTCAACAGATCAAGCTGATTAGAGTGATAGACCCGGAACATATTTCTCCTAAACACAAGACAACAACGCAGCCGAGCCACTCTACCGTTTATCACCTGCGATGCCTACCGCTAGTGGCAATTGAGCTGCGCCAGTGAGGCGGAACGCTGCTGTGGCCCCGTAACCGTGACGCGCTCCAGCGTGCAGCCGCCCGCCAGGCTCTGCTGCTGGCGCTGACTCTGCCATCCCTCAACGTCACGGCCAAGCAGCGCCTGGCCGGCAACGCGCCACGCCTGACGCTGCTGCCACTGCTGGCTAAACCCCAGCGCCAGCGCGCGATGATATTGCAGCAATGTGCTGATGGTCATCGCCAGCAACAGCATCGCCACCAGCGTTTCCGCCAGGCTAAAGCCCTGCTGCTTCTGGCTGGCACAGCGCCGGCTGCGACAGCGGGCAGTAATCGATCCAGCCATGCGCTTGCGGCTGGGGTTGCGTGTTGGGGATGGATACCCAAAGATAGAGCCACAGCGCGCGCCCTTCTCCATGTCCCGATAACAACGCATTGTCATCCTCCATTCGTAGCAGGCAGCTTTGCCACTGCTCTGCTGTCCATTGCTGACATTGCCAGCCGGTGGCCTGCGGCCAGTTTTGCACGCGGCCCCACGTTAACGCCGCCTGCGCCTGCCAGAAATCCTGACTGTGCAGCTGCTCATCAGCCACTAACACCATGCCTTGCGAGAGCTGCGTTCGCGTGGCGTGTAGCGTCAATCCGCCCATCAGTAACATCATCAGCACCATGCCCAGCGTGCTATTGCCGCGCTGCTTCACAGATTGATTCCTTCTATCCAGCTTGCCAGCTCTACGCTTTGGCTGTTAGCGTGTCCCGCCAGTTGCAGCACCAGACGCGATCCCTGCCGTTCAAGCTTGAAGGCATCGATGGTGAGAAACGCCGGATCGGAGAGTTTCTCCCAGCCGCTGCTGTTGCACTCATCCACGCCACGCTGCATTTCAAGCTGTCCGCTGCGCAGCCGATAGCCGTAATAGTCACTTTCGCTGTGGCCCACGCCTTCCCAGCGCCCGTTGCTGTTCTCATCCCAGCGCAGTAAAACGCAGCTGCCGCTGGCGGCAATCGTTAGCGCCGAACCGCTGCACTGGCCGTGGCAATAGCCGGCTCGGCGCAGCGCTTTTTGCAGCGTATTGGCGATCTGCTGCAGCTCCTGCTGTAACTGCACGCGCTGTTGCAGGCGCAGATTCTGCTCCAGCAGCAGCGGTAAAAATCGTCCGACGCTGATCATCAGTACCGCGCCAATCGCCATGGCAATCAGCATCTCCAGCAGGCTGAATCCGCGTTGCGCTATTCGCATCCTTTCTCTCCCGGCTGACAGGCACGGATGCGCGCTCTGGCGGAGATAATTAAGCGCCAGCGTCCCGCCGCACTGGCGAGATCGATGCTGCCAGGACGCGCGACATCACGCCGACCGTAAAAACCGACGTCACCATTGATGCCGACAAGGCGCACGCTGTCGTGCGGCGGTTTAAATAACCAGCGCGAGGGCAGTGCGCAGCCTTCTGCAGGTTTAGGTCCCGCCCCAAGACAGCCGTTTTCACCGCTCTGTACCCACAGCGTGAGATCGCGGTTGTGCCAGTTAGCATGGGCGCGCAAGCGCAGAAGAAATCCCTGCAGTTGCAGTACGCTGTCGCGCAGCTGTTGATATTGCTGCCAGCGCTGCCAACCCTGCAGCGCGCCGACGCTAAGTATGCCGGCGATCACCATCACCAATAACAGTTCGGGCAAAGTGAAGCCGTGGTTATCGTTTCTGTTCATGGCGGGTAATGTGCCCAGCATCATGAAGTTCAACAAGGGAGAGAAATCGACGTTGGGAAACGTTGCGCAGAAAATCGAGGAGAGGTGCAGAGAGATACAGCGTTTTGTGAGACAGATTCAGGATTAAGGTGCGATTTGGGCGTGGTCGCCATGAATGGCGACCTTGCGGGAGTGGCGTTAAATGGCGACGGGCGCTTTAATCGCTGGATGCGGATCGTAGCCTTCAATCTCGAAATCATCGAACTGATAATCGAAGATAGAAGCCGGTTTACGCTTGATTACCAGCTTCGGTAACGGGCGCGGCTCACGCGTTAACTGCAGGCGCGCCTGCTCTAAATGGTTGCTGTACAGATGCGTATCGCCACCGGTCCAGACAAAATCGCCCACATCGAGATCGCATTGCTGCGCCACCATATGCACCAGCAGCGCATAGCTGGCGATGTTGAATGGCAGCCCCAGGAAGATATCGCATGAGCGCTGATAGAGCTGGCAAGAGAGCTTGCCATTAGCCACGTAGAACTGGAAGAAGGCGTGGCAAGGCGCCAGAGCCATGTGATCCAGCTCGCCCACGTTCCACGCCGAGACAATGATGCGACGCGAATCGGGGTCACGCTTCAGCTGCTCAATCACTTTACTGATTTGATCAATCTCTTCACCCGAGGCGCTGCCCCAGCTGCGCCACTGCTTGCCGTAGACCGGGCCGAGATCGCCGTTCTCATCGGCCCATTCGTCCCAGATGGTGACCTTGTTCTCTTTCAGGTAACCGATGTTGGTCTCACCTTTCAGGAACCACAACAGCTCATGAATGATGGAGCGCAGGTGCACTTTCTTGGTGGTGACCAGCGGAAAACCGTCCTGCAAATTGAAACGCATCTGGTGGCCAAAGATGGAGAGCGTGCCGGTGCCGGTACGGTCGGCCTTTTCTGCGCCTTCATTCAGCACATGTTGCATTAGGTCCAGATACTGTTTCATTTTACCTCACGAGTTTGTTGCTGCGGGCGACGACGATACGCCCAGATCATCATAATTACACCGGCCAGAATCATTGGGATCGACAGAATCTGTCCCATGCTGACGCCGCCTTCAAACAGGCCAAGCTGCGCATCCGGCTGACGGAAGAACTCCACGATGATGCGGAATGCGCCGTAGCCGATCAGGAACAGGCCCGAGACGCTGCCCATGGGGCGCGGCTTACGAATGAACAGGTTAAGAATGATGAACAGCACAATGCCTTCGAGGCACAGCTCATACAGCTGCGAAGCATGACGCGGCAGCACGCCGTAGGTGTTCAGCAACTCCTGGTACTGCGGATTATTGGCTGCCAGCGCGATGTCTTCGCTGCGTGAACCGGGGAACAACATCGCGTATTTGAAATCGGGCGCCACGCGGCCCCACAGTTCGCCGTTGATGAAGTTACCGAGACGACCGGCACCCAAACCAAACGGGATCAGCGGTGCAATGAAATCCGCTACCTGGAAGAACGTGCGCTTGGTACGGCGTGCGAAAATCAGCATCACCACAATCACACCAATCAGGCCGCCGTGGAACGACATGCCGCCATCCCAGACCTTAAACAGATACAGCGGATTCTCAAGGAACAGCGGCAGGTTATAGAACAACACATAGCCGATACGTCCACCGAGGAATACGCCGAGGAAGCCCGCATACAGCAGGTTTTCCACTTCCTCTTTTTTCCAGCCGCTGCCAGGTTTGTTGGCGCGTCGCGTCGCCAGCCACATGGCAAATACAAAGCCCACCAGATACATCAAGCCGTACCAGTGAAGCGAAACCGGTCCGATTGAAAAAATTACCGGATCGAATTGGGGAAACGAAATGTAGCCGTCAGTCATCTTTCACCATCATTTTTCTGCCCTGAAACGGGACAATAAAAGGCTGCGCATGATAGCACAGCCACTTTTTTTACAGGTTGTGAAGTTGTAACCGTTAACGCCCGCCGCGAATCAAACCGCCTAAACCACGGCGCTCCATAAAGGTGGAGACCAGATGGCGCACTTCCGAGGCGGTATGCGCGGCCAGTCCATGCTCGCTGAGCTTCTGCGCCTCTTCAAAATCGAGATGGCGCAGCAGATATTTCACCCGCGGCACGTTCTTGCCGTTCATGCTGAGATGGTGATATCCCATGCCCACTAACAGCGCGACACACATTGGATCGCCAGCCATTTCACCACACAAACAGAGCTCCAGCTTGGCCTGGCGGGCTTCGCTGGCAATAGTGTGCAGCGCCCGCAGCATCGCCGGATGCAGCGAATCATACAGGTTCGCCACGCGCGTGTTGTTGCGATCAACCGCCAGCAGATATTGCGTCAAATCGTTGGTGCCAACCGAGACAAAATCGACGCGATCCGCCAGATGCGGGATCATAAACAACATCGACGGCACTTCAATCATGATGCCAATGCGCGGCTTGGGAATCACATAGCCGAGCATCTCTTCCACTTCGCGGCCAGCGCGATCGATCAGACGACGCGCATCATCGATCTCATCGATATGGCTGATCATCGGCAGCAGAATGCTCAGGTTGCCAGACGCCACGTTGGCACGCAGCATGGCGCGCACCTGCACCAGGAAGATTTCCGGCTGATCGAGCGTTAAGCGAATGCCACGCCAGCCAAGGCACGGATTCTCTTCACTGATCGGCATGTACGGCAGTTGCTTATCCGCGCCGACATCCAGCGTACGCAGCGTCACCGGTTTGTCGTAGAACAGCTGCAACATGCCCTGATACTGCGCCACCTGCTCCTCTTCGGACGGGAAGCCGTTGTGCAGCATGAACGGAATTTCGGTGCGGTACAGACCGATGCCATCCACCCAGTTATCCAGCGCCTGCTCGTGTTCCGGGCTGAGGCCGGCATTCAGCATCACCTGAATGCGCTCACCGCTTTTTAGCTCGCCGGGCTGCTCGACCACGCCTTCGGCCATTTTGCTCAGCGCGTTCTCTTCGCTGATTAAACGCTGATACTCCTGCACCAGCACCGGTTCCGGATCGATCAGCACTTCGCCGCGATAACCATCAACAATCAGCAAGCGCTTGTTAAGCTGCGCCGGCAGGATATCAGCGCCCATCACGGTGGGAATGCCCATCGCGCGCGTCAAAATCGCCGCATGCGAGTTGGCGGCACCGTCGCGCACCACCACGCCCGCCAGACGCTCCTGCGGCAATTCAGCCAGCGTGGTGGCGGTGAGTTCATCTGCGACTAACACGAAGCGTTCCGGCCAGGCATTGGTGCCGACCAGCGAATCATCGAGGTGGAACAGCAGACGTTGACCGAGCACGCGCAGATCGCCGGCGCGCTCGCGTAGATATTGATCCTGCAAATTGGCGAACTGCTCGGCGAACTTCTCGATCACCGTTTTAACCGCCCACTCCGCGACCGATCCGCGCTCGATCTCATCAAACAGATCTTTTTTCAGCCGCGCATCGGTAAGCAGGTGCGAATAGAGATCGAAGATCGCCGCGCTCTCTTTCTGCACGCTGGCAGCAAAGCGTTTGCTGAAGCGGCGGAATTCGTTGCCGGCCTCGCCCATCGCCAGCACCAGGCGCTCGCGTTCGCGCTGCACGTCAAGCGTGGACGCAGCGGAAACCTGATCGAGCAGCGGCTGAGTTTCATCCACCCAACCCGGCGCGACCGCCACGCCCGGCGCAGCGGCAATCGCTTTTACCCGCGTCTGACGGAATTGACCAAACAGTTGACCGAGCTGCGACTGCGACAGCAATCCCGCCATTTGCGTGGCGAGCGTGACGAGGAATGACTCTTCGCTTTCATCAAACTGACGGTGTTCGCGCTGCTGGATAACCAACACGCCAAGCAGCTGGCGGCGGCTGATAATCGGCACGCCGAGGAAGGAGCGATAACGCTCCTCTTTAACAGAAGGAATGTATTTGAAGCTGGGATGGCTCTGCGCGTCGGCGAGGTTGATCGGCTCGGCTAAGCGTCCAACGAGGCCAACAATGCCTTCGTCAAACGCCAGCGTGACCGTACGACCACGCGGCTTTTTTAGCCCGCGTGTCGCCATCAGGTAGTAGCAACGACGATCGTGATCGGCGAGATAAACCGAGCAAACCTCGGTTTCCATCGCAAGGCAAATTTCGTTTACCAGAATGTCGAGTGCTTCATTCAGACGTGGAGCACTCGCCACTTTCTCTACTATTTCGCGTAACTGAGTGAGCATAAAGGGCGTGGCCTATCCTCTTTTACGTCGTTGGGCGGCGTTATTACGCTGCCCCGCACTCTCCTGCATAGACATCACTACGCCCGCGAATTCTTTCATTACGCGGCGATATACATCGCGCTTGAAAGAGACCACCTGACGTACCGGATACCAGAAGCTAACCCAGCGCCAACCATCAAACTCGGGTGTGCTGCTGTGCTGCACATTGATTTCCGCGTCACTGCACATCAACTGCAGAAGAAACCACTTTTGTTTCTGGCCGATACACACCGGCTTTGTGTCCCAACGCACCAAACGTTTTGGCAACTTGTAGCGTAACCAGTTTCGGGTTGAAGCAAGTATTCGAACATCTTTGCGGTGTAAACCCACTTCTTCGAACAGCTCGCGATACATCGCCTGTTCAGCAGTTTCACCCGGATTGATGCCTCCCTGAGGAAATTGCCAGGAGTGCTGTCCAAAGCGCCTGGCCCACAACACTTGTCCTTGCCTGTTACAGATTACGATACCAACATTCGGGCGGTAGCCATCATCATCGATCACTGGACTACCTCAAAGCTAAATTTGAATAGCCTGATTGTTTCACACTCCTTACAGGCGGTAAACCACTGGATAGCGGGCCGCAGGCGGAATAAAAACAGGATAACTCACAGAGATTAGCCAAGTTATAAACAGATACCCCAATTTATCGGCGATCTTATTCACCTTTTCTGTGGATAGCTTTGTGCAGAACACGGGAATGAATTGAATAACCCCTTCGGATAAATCTCATCACCCAACATAGCAACACTAAAAAAAATCATAATATTCATTGAGATATAACTTATTAACCGTTAAATCGTTACCAGGATCCGTAGTTATACTCCGCTCAGTTTTTTCAATCGGTTAAAGATCCATCACCGACGTTTTTATCCACAGAGAATGCCCTAAACCTGGTCACAGAAAGGAAAAAAAGCGTTCAAAACGCGAAAGTCAAGGCTGTAAATGGAAACAGGGGTATGGCCAAAAGGGTGTTACCCCACTTTTCTGTGGATAACCAGGTTCAACACCTGTTCATTGTCGATAACAAGCTGGGATAACCGGGCCATATCACCGGATCGTCCCATTCTATTGAAATAAAAAAGCATGCTGAATCATGCTATTATCACCTTTATTCAACTAACTGCCATGTGGACAAACCCGGCTCGCGTTTACTGTTCACTCTTTAACCAATGTAGGTTTTAGCATGCACTTCTCACCGTTATTGCCATCGCCACCTGAAAACGAAGCGGAATTACTGCAGCGCGCACAGCAGCTGGCGGGACAGACCTTTGCCGCGCTGGCGGCGCAGATTAACCTGCCGATTCCGGCAGATTTGAAACGCGACAAAGGCTGGGTTGGCATGCTGTTAGAGCTGCATTTGGGTGCCAGCGCTGGCAGCAAAGCCGAGCAGGATTTCGCCCATCTCGGCATTGAGCTGAAAACGATTCCGGTAGATGCGCAGGGCAAACCGCTGGAAACCACCTTCGTGTGCGTCGCGCCGTTAACCGGCAATAGCGGCGTAACCTGGCAAACCAGCCATGTGCGGCACAAACTGGCGCGGGTGCTGTGGATCCCGATCGAAGGCGATCGTGCTTTGCCGCTGGCCGAGCGCCGCGTCGGTTCGCCGCTGCTGTGGCATCCGAGTGCAGAAGAGGAGCAACAGCTGCGCGAAGACTGGGAAGAGTTGATGGATATGATTGTGCTCGGTCAGGTGGAGCGCATCACCGCACGTCACGGTGCCTGGCTGCAAATCCGCCCTAAAGCCGCCAACAGCAAAGCGTTGACCGAAGCGATTGGCGAACACGGCGAGCCAATCATGACGCTGCCGCGCGGCTTTTATCTGAAGAAAAGCTTCACCGGTCCGCTTTTGGCGCGACATTTTTTACTGTAAATGCATATTGCTGCCGATAATTTTAGGAATGATGCGATTACTCCTAACGACGAAAGCATTTATTACTACACTTTTGCTGTTGAAGTCGCGAGAAGGAGATAAGAATGAAAGGGTTGGTGAGTGCAGTAGGTTTAACCTTGGTGACGCTGTTATTGAGTGGTTGTAGCAGTGATTACGTCATGGCGACCAAAGATGGCCGCATGATCATGACAGATGGCAAACCCGCCATCGATAAAGAGACCGGATTGGTACAGTACACCGATGAGCAAGGCCATCAGATGCAGATCAATGGTGACGAGGTTTCAACCATCATTGAGCGTTAAGTGCCAAATTGCCCTGCCTGCACGCGTTTTCCCCTTGTGCAGGCGATTTCCCGAACTTTCCCCTCTTCCTTCCGCGCCGCTTCACACGCTATAGTCCCAAAGGACACAACATTCCCTTTCATAATGAAAAAAGGATGCCGGCACATGCACTATCACCGTATTCCCCATAGCACGCTGGAAGTGAGTCAGCTGGGGCTTGGAACCATGACGTTTGGTGAGCAGAACAGCGAAGCCGACGCCCACGCACAACTTGATTACGCGGTTAGCAGTGGCATCAATTTGATTGATACCGCAGAAATGTATCCGGTGCCGCCGCGCCCGGAAACCCAGGGATTAACCGAACAATACATTGGTAGCTGGCTGAAGAAGCGCGGCAGCCGTGACAAAATCATCCTCGCCAGCAAAGTAGCCGGTCCGGTACGCGGCGCGGATGCGTCGATTCGCCCGAACCAGGCGCTGGATCGCAAAAACATCCGCGAAGCGCTGGATGCCAGCCTGAAACGCCTGAACACCGATTATCTCGATCTCTATCAGCTTCACTGGCCGCAGCGTCAGACCAACTACTTCGGCAAGCTGGGTTATCAATACACCGATTCCAGCGTGCCGGTGACGCTGCTGGAGACGCTGGAAGCGCTGACCGAACAGGTGCGCGCCGGTAAGATTCGCTACATTGGCGTGTCGAACGAAACCGCGTGGGGCGTGATGCGTTATCTGCAGCTGGCTGAAAAGCATGAGCTGCCGCGTATCGTCACCATCCAGAACCCGTACAGCCTGCTGAACCGCAGTTTTGAGGTCGGTTTAGCGGAGATCAGCCAGCATGAAGGCGTCGAGTTGCTGGCGTATTCCAGCCTGGCGTTTGGTACGTTGAGTGGCAAATACCTGAACGGTGCGAAACCCGCCGGTGCGCGCAATACGCTGTTTAGTCGCTTTACCCGCTACAGCGGCGATCAGTCTCAGCAGGCGATTGCAGCCTATGTTGCGCTGGCGCAGAAGCACAATATGGATCCGTCGCAGATGGCGCTGGCGTATGTGCGTCAACAGCCGTTTGTCGCCAGCACCTTGCTGGGCGCCACCACGCTGGAGCAGCTGAAGATTAACGTAGAGAGTTTCAATCTGACGCTGAATGCCGAGGTGTTAGAGGAACTGGAAGCGATTCATCGCCAGTTTACCTATCCAGCGCCATAAATCGCACCACACCGTAGCGGCGCGATTTATCGCGCGCTTTAAAAACGCCGCACATTTTTCCACTTGTGCGGCATTCGCCATTGCGCAATACATTGCCCCGCTACGACGCTATGCTTTTGTTACTTCCGCGCTTTCCACCACAACACCGCAATCGCCACGGCGAAAATCGCGCCGAATCCGACGCCGGTCGCCACCGCAGGCGCGCCCAGCTTAATCGCCACGGTATAGAATCCCAGCATTAGTAACATCGCGGTATTCTCACCGAGATTTTGCACCGCAATCGCGTTGCCCGAACCCACGGACGCCTTGCCACGCTCCTGCAGCAGCGCATTGAGCGGTACCACGAAGAAACCACCCAGCGCACCAATCAGCATCAAAACCAGATAGGCATTGAGCAAGCTGGTTTGCAACGCGAACACCACCACCATCACGCCAATCAGCACACCGGCTGGCATGCAGCGACGCACGGTTTGCAGCGTCACCAGCTTCGCTGCCGCTGCCGCACCAATCACGATGCCAATCGCCACCATGGCATTCAGCGTGGTCGGGGTTTTGTTATCGCTAATGCCGAGCGCCACCGGCACCCACAGCACCAGCAGGAAACGCAGCGTCACGCCCGCGCCCCAGAACAAGCTGGTGCCGAGCAGCGAGAAGCGCGTTTCGCCGTTGCGCCACAGCAGCTTAGTGGCCGCGATGAAACTGCGCAGCATGGCGCCAAAATGCCAGCTCTGGCCGGGACGCGCCGCCGTCAGGCGCGGAATAAAGATGTTCGCCACCACCGCCATCGCATAGGTCATGGCACACACCACCAGCGCGGCGACCAGGTTCCAGTCCGCCAGAATACCGCCCGCTACCGAACCCAGCAGAATCGCCGCAATGGTCGAACCTTCCATTAAGCCGTTGGCTTTGACCAGGCGTTCACCGCTGGTGATCTCCGTCAGGATGCCGTACTTGGCTGGCGAATAGGATGCCGCGCCAATCCCCACCAGCGTATAGCCGAGGAACGGATTGAAGCCGAAACAGATAACCAGCGCGCCGAGCAGCTTAAGACTGTTAGCGAACATCATTACCCGACCTTTGGCAAAGCTATCCGCCATCTGGCCCACGAACGGCGCGAGCAGAATGTAAGTGGCCACAAACAGCATTTGCAGGATCGGCTGACTCCAGTCCGGATAGAACTGATTTTTCAGCACCGCCAGCGTCACAAACAACAGCGCGTTGTCGCCAAATGCCGAGAAGAACTGCGCCACAATCACCGCCAGCATGTTGCGCGATAACAGCGGTGCATCGTTATTTAACGCCTGGCTCATGCCTGCTCCTCTTCCGCCAGCTGCTTCAGGCTGACATAGTCCGGTTTGCCGCTACCCAGCATCGGTAGCTGTTTCATCACGCGGATATCGCGCGGCACCGCCAGTTCCGGCGCGCCAATTTCACGCGCCGCTTTCAGCAGCGTGTCGCGGCCCAACTCGCTGTCGGTAGTAAACAGCACCAACGCTTCGCCTCGATTACCGTCCGGACGCAGCGACGCCGCATGCTGCTTCTCGTTAGAGGCTTTCAGCGCAATCTGCTCCACAATCTCCAGCGACACCATCTCACCGGCAATTTTGGCGAAGCGTTTCGCACGGCCCTGAATCTGGCAGAAACCGCCTTCATCAAAGCTGACGATATCGCCGGTGTCGTACCAGCCCGCTTCCATCTCGCCTTCGCCGTTATCGGCGACCGGGACTTCCAGCACGCCTGGATTTTCCACGCGCAGATACCCGTTCATCACGTTTGGACCGCGCAGCTGCAGGCGACCGCCCTGCTCAATGCCCGGCACCGAAATCAGACGCGAATCCATGCCCGGCAGAATGCGGCCCACGGTGTGATTTTTTGCCGCCATCGGCACGTTGATCGCCACCACCGGCGCGCACTCCGTCACGCCGTAGCCTTCGAGAATACGGATGCCGTATTTTTCCATGTAGATCTGACGCGTCGCTTCCTGCAGTTTCTCCGCGCCCGCCACCACATAGCGCAGACGCGCAAAATCGTACGGGCTGGCGAAACGCGCATAGTTGCCAAGGAAGGTTGAAGTACCAAACAGCACGGTGCAGTTACGGTCGTAAACCAGCTCCGGCACGATGCGGTAATGCAGCGGGCTTGGATAGAGAAACACCTGCGCGCCGGTCAGCAACGGGGTAAACAGGCCAACGGTTAAACCGAAAGCATGGAACAGCGGCAGCGCCGACATAAAGCGGTCACGCGGGGTGAAATCCGCCACGGTACGAATCTGCTCAACGTTCGCCAGCAGACTTTTATGCGAGTGCACCACACCTTTGGGATGGCCTTCCGAACCGGAGGTAAACAGCACCATCGCCGCATCTTCCGGCTGCTGCGCCACCAGCGCACGGCGCGGCATCAGCAGATGCGCCACAATCCACAATTTGTCCTGCAGCGTAACGGTATCTTTCAGATCTTCCAGATAGATCCACTGCACTTCGCTGAGTCCCTGCGGCAAGTGCCACAGGTTGCCTTTTTCGAGGAACTGCCGCGAGGTAAACACGGTTTTCACCTGCGATGCGGTCAACGCCGCACGCATGCCATTCACGCCTGCGGTGTAGTTGAGCATCGCCGGAATGCGCCCGCGCAGCGAGGCACCGAGAATTGCCGCCGCTGTCACCGTGGCGTTCGGCAGCAGCAGACCGACGTATTCACCTTGCTGGCTGTAACGCTCCAGAATGCGGCCCACGCCAAGCGCTTTCTTCAGCAAACCGGTATAGCTATCCGGTTTGAAGTTGACGTCTTCGATACACGGCTTCATCGCGCCATAACGCTGACGCGCATTGAGGAAAGCCTCGAACAGCGTCTCACGCGGACGCACTGCCATGCGGGCTTCCATCATCACATGATGCAGGTGCTCGCCCGCCAGCGTGCGGCGATCGCGCGCGCGTTTGGCTTCAGGCATTGGGATTACCGTTGGCGGCAGCACCGTTAAGGTGATGCGCGGGAACAGGCGCCGTTTAAACACGCCCGCCAGACGACCAAACGGCGTATATTCCGCGCCTTCGATACGCATCGGCACCACGGTGGCACCGGATTTCGCCGCCACAAAGCCGGCGCCGCTGTAGATCTTCATCAGCGATCCGGTCACGGTGATGCGCCCTTCGGGGAAGATCACCACCGGACGGCCCTGATTGATCATGCGCACCAGATGTTTGATCGACATCGGCTTGGTGGGATCGAGCGGAACGAAGTCGATGATCGGCTTCAGCAGACGCATAAACCATTGATCGCTGATCGACGAATAGACCGCGAACACCGGTTTGATCGGCAGAAACAGCGCCAGTAATACCCCATCCAGAAACGACGTGTGATTGGGGGTGATCAGCACTTTCTCTTTATGCAGTGCCGCGAGGTCGCCGCGCAGTTCCACACGCCACAGCAGGCGGAACATGAAACGGAAAAAAGTGAGTAGCATGCCAGCTCCTTAGCAATCGTAAAAATGGCTCTTACGATGCAGGATCTGGGGATTTTCGACAAGTGGCGTGGTGATTTAAACGCAATAGCGGTCGTAGGGCCGCCATTCATGGCGTAATGCTTGTCAGTTAAGCCAACGATGAGTGTGCAGGCCGGGGCCACTTGTGGTCCGGCGGTCCTCGCGCCGCTAGCGCGGTGCCTTCACTTCGCTCGTTTGCCTGACGGACCGGCGGAGACGGGACTTCCTTGTCCCGGCTCCGCCTTTCGCCCGCGTCCTGCGGGCTCTCCTGGCTTCCTCGCTTCGTTCAGCGCTGCGGATTGCCGGCCCAAAAGCGTCCCCGGCCTGCTCCGAAGCTTCAGTGTGTGCTGCTGAAAAGGGCAACATTTGCCAGAGGCGCTGGCGCGTCAGCTGCGGCAAAGGGCCATCATGGCGACCTGGTTTTACCGCGTATCCGCCTGCCAGCCACCGCCCAGCGCGGCGATCAGACCGACGCTGCTGACCCACTGCGTGCTCTGCAGCGACAGCAAACTCTGCTGCGCGCTCAGGCTGCTGTTTTCGGTGGTGGCGACGTCGAGATAGTCGATCATTCCGGCATCATACTGATTGCGCGTCACGCGTGCCGATTCCTGCGCCGCGTCGGTGGCGCGCTGCTGTGCGGCGATTTCGCCCTGCAAAGTATTCAGCTGCACCAGATAATCTTCCACTTCGCCCATGCCGGTCAGCACCGACTGGCGATAGCTGGCAACGCTGGCATCATAGGCGGCGCGTGCCTGTTCGACTTTCGCTGAGGTGGCGCCGAAATCTAACAGCGTACCGCTCAGCTCCGGCCCCAAAGACCAGACGCGATTGGGCAGCGAGAACAAACTGTTGATCGCCGATGAACTCACGCCGCCGCTGGCGCTCAGCGTCAAATCGGGATAGTAACCGGCAATCGCCACGCCGACCGCCGCATTCGCCGCCGCCACGTTGCGCTCGGCGTAGGCGATATCGGGACGGCGCTGCAACAGCTGCGACGGCACGCTGTTCGGGATCGCGGGCAGCGCGGCCTCCAGCTTCGCCACCGGCAAGGAGAAATCCGCCGGAGCTCGACCCAGCAGCAACGCAATGGCGTGCTCCATCTGTGCACGCTGCCACTGGTAATCCTGCGCCGAGGCGCGGGCGCTCTCCAGCTGCATCTGCGCCTGCGCTAAGGTGGCGCGTGATTCGCTGCCCGCCGCATATTTGTTTTCAATCACCGTCAGATAACGTTGATAGGCCGCGATACTGCGCTGATAGAGCGCGATTTTCTCGTCGATGATGCGCAGCTGGAAATAGTCCTGCGCCAGTTCGGACTGCGCGCTCAAGGTGATATTCGCCAGCTCGGCTTTGCTGGCTTCGGCGCTGGCATGGTTCTCCTCCAGCGTGCGTCGCAGTTTGCCCCACACATCCAGCTCCCAGCTGGCGCTGAGATCGGCGGCATGGCTGTTGCTGACGCTGCGTTGACCGCTGGCGCGGCTGCCGCTGCGCGTGCTGCTGGCGTCGTAGCCTAGCGACGGCAACAACTCCGCGCGTGATTGCCCAGCCAGCGCCTGTGCTTCGCGGTACTGCGCGGCATAGCTGGCTACGTTCTGGTTGGAGATGCTCACCTGCTTCAGCAGACTAGCCAGCGTGGCATCATGATACACCTGCCACCATTCACCTTTGCTGTTTGCATCCTGCGGCGTCGCCTGCGTCCAGCCTTTGGCTTCTTTGAAATGGGTCGGCATCGCCATGCTCGGGCGCTGATAATCGGGGCCAACCGCGCAGCCCGCCAGCAACATCACGGTGAGCAACGGCGTAATTTTCAGAGACATTTTCATCTATCGGGATTCCACATGACGCAACCGCTGCCACTGACGTTGCGTGGCGCGGCTTAAACGGTCGAGCCAGAGATAAACCACCGGCGTAGTAAACAGCGTTAATAATTGGCTCAGCGCCAAACCACCGGCAATCGCCAGCCCGAGCGGGCTACGTAAGTCGGCATCGCCGCCGCTGCCCAGCGCCAGCGGCAGCGCGCCAAAGAAGGCGGCCAGCGTGGTCATCATGATCGGCCGGAAACGCATCAAGCAGGCTTGGGTGATCGCCTGCTGCGGCGTCATGCCTTGGCTGCGCTCGGCGTGAATCGCAAAGTCGATCATCATGATGGCGTTCTTTTTCACGATACCAATCAGCAGGATGATGCCGATCAGCGCGATCACCGTCAGCTGCGTGTTGGTCAGCAACAGCAACAACAGCGCGCCCACGCCCGCCGACGGCAGCGTTGAGAGAATGGTGAGCGGATGGATGTAACTCTCATACAGCACGCCGAGCACGATATACACCGCCGCCAGCGCCGCGATAATCAGCCACGGCATGGTGGCGGTAAGCTGGGCGAAGGCGGCGGCGGTGCCGGCAAAACCGGCCTGAATACTGGAGGGCAAACCGAGCTGCGCCATCGCCTGCTTAATCAGCGCCTGCGCCTGCTCCAGCGACACGCCGTCGTTAAGGTTAAACGCCACGGTGCTGGTGGCGGATTGGCCCTGATGCGCCACCGACAGCGGCGCGTTGCCGCCCTTGAAGCTGGCGAATGCGGCGAGCGGCACGCGATCGCCGCTGTCGTTAATCACATACAGCTGCTGCAAAATCGCCGGATCGCGCGTGTAGCTATCCTGCAGCGACATCACCACATGATACTGATTAAGCGTGTGATAGAGCGTGGCTACCTGACGCTGGCTGAAAGCGTTGTTCAGCAGGGTGTCGAGCATCTGCACATCCACGCCCAACCGTTTCGCACGGTCACGATCGATATTAATCACCACTTCCTGACCGCCGGTTTGCGAGTCGGAATCGACGCTGTTCAGCTGCGGGATTGCCGCCAGCGCCGCCTGCACTTTCGGCGTCCACTCACGTAGCAGATCGAGATCGTCGGCCTGCAAACTGTATTGATAGGTGGCGTTGGCGCTGCGTCCGCCGATGTGCAGATCCTGCGCCGCCATCAGGAACATCTGCGCGCCAGCGATATGGCTGGTTTTCATACTCAGGCGGTTCGCCACTTCGGTGGCGGTGGCATCGCGCTTGTCAAAATCCTTGAGGCGCACAAAGAAGTTGGCGCTGTTGCGCGAGCCGAACATGCCGCTGCCCATCGACGACATCACGCTCTCCACCGCCGGATCGGACTGGATGATGTGGGTGAACTGCAGCATTTTCGGCTTCATCGCCTGGAAGGAGATGTTCTGATCGGCACGCAGCGCGCCCATCAGCAGGCCAGTATCCTGATTGGGGAAAAAGCCTTTCTGCACCACGGAAAACAGGAACAGGTTGAGCAGCACGGTCAGCACCAGGCTGAACATCGTCAGCTTTTGGTGCGCCATCACCCAGGTTAACCCGCGCGAATAAGCCGCCAGCAATGCGTTAAGTTGGTTTTCGATAAACTGATACAGCGGATGCGAGCGTTGCGTGACTTTGGCTTTCGGCTTCAGCAGGCGCGCGCACAGCATCGGCGTCAGGCTCAGCGAGACAAACATTGAAATCAGCAGCGATACCGTCAGCGTGACGGCAAATTCGCGGAATAAGCGTCCGACGATGCTGCCCATCAGCAGAAACGGGATGAACACCGCAATCAACGACATAGTCATCGACAGCACGGTAAAACTCACTTCCTGCGCGCCACGCAGCGCCGCGCGCAGCGGACTGAGCCCTTCTTCGATATGGCGCGTGATGTTTTCCAGCACCACAATCGCGTCATCGACGACAAAGCCGGTGGCGATAATCAGCGCCATCAGCGACAGGTTATCGAGGCTGTAACCCAGCAGATACATCACCGCGCAGGTGCCAATCAGCGAGACCGGCAGCGCCAGCGCCGGGATAATCACCGCCTGCACGTTACGCAGAAACACAAACACCACGGCGATCACCAGCAGCATCGCCACCAGCAGCGTCTCTTCGGTGTCATACAGCGAGGCGCGCACCGTCGGCGAGCGATCCACCACCACTTTCAGTTGCGTATCGGCGGGCAGATCTTTTTCCAGCGCCGGCAGCTGCGCTTTGATGGCATCAATGGTGTCGAGCATGTTGGCACCGGCCTGGCGCTTAATGCCCACCATCACCGATGGCATGGCGTTGAGGAAACCGGCCTGATACTGATCTTCAACCGAGTCATACACGGTGGCGACATCATGCAGCCGCACCGCTTTGCCCTCTTGATACGTAACGATCAGATCCTGATACTGCGCGGCTTTATCCAGCTGGCCGTTGCTGTCCACCACCCACGACTGGCTGCTGCCCTGCAAAATCCCTTTCGGCTTATTGCTGGTGCTGTTGGCGATGGCGCTGCGCACCGTATCAAGCGAAATGCCGTACTGCGTCAGCTTCAGCGGCTGCAGATCGATACGCACCGCCGGTAAGGCACTGCCCATCAGCGACACTTCGCCCACGCCTTTCACCTGGCCCATTGCCTGCTCGATTTTGCTTTCGGCCAGATCGTAGAGTTCGCCCGGCGTGCGCGTGGCGGACGTCAGCGCCAGCATCACAATCGGCGCATCCGATGGATTGGCTTTGCGATAGGTCGGCAGCGACTCCATCGCGCTCGGCAGCAAACTGCGTGCGGCGTTGATCGCCGCCTGCACGTCACGCGCTGCGCCGTTGATGTCGCGATCGAGGTCAAACTGCAAAATCACGCTGGTCGATCCCTGCGAACTGGTCGAGGTCATCTCGGTAACGCCGGCAATCTGCCCCAGCGAACGCTCCAGCGGCGTAGCGACGGTGGCTGCCATGGTTTCCGGGCTGGCACCGGCCAGGCTGGCGCTCACCATGATAGTGGGGAAATCCACCTGCGGCAGCGGCGCCACCGGCAGCAGCCGATAGCCCAACGCGCCCAGCAGCAGGATCGCCAGCGTCAGCAGTAACGTGGCAACCGGGCGGAAGATAAACAGCCGGGTGAGGTTCATCGCTCGCCCCGCGCCTGCTGCTGCTTGCGCTGCATGTAGCGCTTGCCGCGCTGCGCAATGCCATCAAACCACAGGTAAATTACCGGCGTGGAGAACAGCGTCAGCACCTGGCTGACGATCAAACCGCCAACAATCACCAGACCGAGCGGCTGGCGCAGCTCGGCACCGGAACCGGACGCCAGCATCAGCGGCAGCGCACCGAGCAGCGCCGCCATGGTGGTCATCAGAATCGGGCGGAAGCGCAGCAAACAGGCCTGATGAATCGCGTCCCGCGCGCTCATGTGCTGCTTGTTTTCCGCCTCCAGTGCGAAGTCGATCATCATAATCGCGTTCTTCTTGACGATACCGATCAGCAGAATTACGCCAATCAGCGCAATCAGGCTGAACTCGCTGCCCGCCAGCAGCAGCGTCAACAGCGCGCCGACCGCCGCCGACGGCAGCGTCGAGAGAATGGTCACCGGATGGATAAAGCTTTCGTACAGAATGCCGAGCACCACGTACATGGTGATTAATGCCGCCAGAATCAGCCACAGCGTGTTGCCGGTGGCGCTCTGGAATGCCGAGGTTTCGCCCTGATAACGCAAGGTGATGCTCGACGGCAAATTCAGCTGCTGCGTCACTGCGGCAATCGCCTTCTGCCCCTCTTCCAGCGAATAGCCTTTATTGAGATTGAACGACACCATCACCGCCGGGAATTGATTGAGCCGCATGTGCATCAGCGAACCGGTGCGCTGGTGAATGGTGGCGATGGACGTGAGCTTCACCATGCCGGTGGTGGTTGTGGTGGTGTCATCCGTGGTGGAAGTGCTGCTGCTCGCGCTGGTCACCGGCAAATAGACATCATCAAACGAAGCGGGCGATTGCTGATACTGCGGCGCCACCTCCAGCACCACGCGATACTGATTGGCCTGGGTAAAGATGGTGGAGACCAGACGCTGACCGAAGCTGTTGTACAGCGCGGTATCGACGTCGGCGGCGGTAATGCCGTAGCGCGCCGCTTTATCGCGATTCAGCTCGACATAGGCCACGCGGCCCTGATCCTGCAGGTTACTCACCACGCCGTTAAACTCCGGACGCTGCTGCAGGGCGGCGACCATCTTTGGCGTCCAGCGCACCAGGTTTTCGCTGTCGGCATCATCCAGCGTGAACTGATACTGGCTCGGCGACACCTGATCGTTAACGGTCAAATCCTGCGCCGGTTGCAGATAGAGCTGAATGCCCGCCACCTGCTGCGCCGCCTGTTGCAGCTGTTTAATCACCACGTCGGCTTTGTCGTCGCGCTGTTCAAACGACTTGAGGTTGATCTGGATGCGCCCGCTATTCAGGCTGGTGTTGCTGCCATCAATGCCGATGGTTGAGGACAAACTCTCCACCCACGGATTTTGCAGAATCACTTTCGCCAGCGCCTGCTGCCGCTTCGACATCTCGCTAAACGACACATCCTGCGACGCCACGGTGACGCCCTGAATCAGCCCGGTATCCTGGGTCGGGAAGAAGCCTTTTGGGATGGCGATATACAGCAGCGCGGTGAGCGCAAAGGTCGCCAGCGCCACCAGCAGCGTCAGCTTCTGATGGTTCAGCACCACCGTCAGCATGCGGTCATAGCCGCGCACCAGCTTGTCGAACAACTCGCCGCCTTTACGCGAGAAGCGCGACTGTTTTTCCGGCGGAATGTGCTGCAACAGATAGGCGCACAGCATCGGCGTCAGGGTTAGTGACACCACCATCGACACCAGAATCGACACCGCCAGCGTGATGGCAAATTCGCGGAACAACCGCCCAACCACGTCGCCCATAAACAGCAGCGGGATCAGCACGGCAATCAGTGAGAAGGTCAGCGAGATGATGGTGAAGCCAATCTGCTGCGAGCCTTTCAGCGCCGCCTGCATCGGCGTTTCGCCCTCTTCCAGCCGCCGTGAAATGTTCTCCACCACCACAATCGCATCGTCGATAACGAAGCCGGTGGCGATGGTCAGCGCCATCAGCGAAAGATTATTCAGGCTGAAGTCGGCCAGATACATCACGCCGAAGGTACCAATCAGCGACAGCGGCACCGCCACGCTGGGAATCAGCGTCGCCGCCACGTTGCGCAGGAACAGGAACGTCACCATCACCACCAGCGCCACCGACAGCATCAGCTCAAACTGCACGTCGCTGATCGAGGCGCGAATGGTTTGCGTGCGATCCGACAAGATGCTCATCTTCACGCCGTCCGGCAGTGCCGCCTGCAGCTTCGGCAGCTGCGCTTTGATGCTGTCCACCACCTGAATCACGTTGGCGCCCGGCTGGCGCTGCACGCTGATCACAATCGCCGGACTGTTGTTGGCCCACGCCGACTGGAAGCTGTTCTCCGGTCCCTGTTCGATATGCGCGATATCTTTCAGCCGCAGCGCCGCACCGTTTTGGTAAGTGATGATCAAATTGCCGTACTCATCGGCGGTGCGCAGCTGATCGTTGGCGTCGATGGTCACCGAGTGATATTTGCCGTCGAAGCCGCCTTTCGAGCCGTTCACGTTGCTGTTGCCGATCAGCGTGTTGACGTCCTCCAGCGACAGCTGATGCGCCGCCAGCGCTTTCGGGTCCATCTGCACGCGAATCGCCGGTTGATGGCCGCCCGCCAGCGTCACCATGCCGACGCCGTTAATCTGCGACAGCTTGAGCGCCACGCGCGTGTTCACCAGATCCTGCACCTGCGTCAGCGGCAGCGTGTCGGAACTTACCGCCAGCGTAATCACGGCGGTATCGGCTGGATTGACCTTTTTGTAAGTAGGCGGATTGGGCAGATCGCTCGGCAGCAAGTTATTGGCAGCATTGATCGCCGCCTGCACTTCCTGCTCGGCGACATCCAGCGACAGATCGAGGCTGAACTTCAGCGTGACGATCGACGATCCGCTTGAGCTGGTTGACGTCATCTGGCTTAGCCCGGCCATTTGACCCAGCTGGCGCTCCAGCGGCGAGGTGACGGACGACGCCATCACATCCGGGCTGGCACCGGGATAGAGCGTGGTGACCTGAATGGTCGGGTAATCCACCTGCGGCAGCGCCGAGGTGGAGAGAAAACGGTAGGAGAAGATCCCGGCGATCAGCACGCCGACCATCAGCAAAATGGTGGCGACCGGACGCTGGATAAACAGGCGAGACGGATTCATTTGGCCTCGGCAGTCGCGGTGGTTTTGCGCTCATCCGCCAGCTGCACTTTGCTGCCGTTGGTTAGGCGATCGATGCCTTCGGTCACCAGGCGATCGCCCTGTTCCACCCCTTTGAGGATCGCCTGCTGATCTTCACCAAACGTTGGCCCGGTGGTGACCGCTTTGCGCGTCACGGTGTTGTCTTGGTTGATGACAAACACGAAGCTGCCGTCGCTGCTCAGCTGCAGCGCCTGCGCCGGGATCACCGTGACATTTTTCAGGATGTTGGTTTGCAGCCGCAGATTGACGAACTGGTTAGCGAACAGCGATTCGTCTTCATTCGCGAAGGTGGCTTTCAGCTCAATGGTGCCGGTCGCGGTATCGATCTGGTTGCTGATGAACTTCACCTCGCCCTGCGCCAGCGCGCGGCTGTTGTCCTGATCAAAGGCGGTGGCGGGCAGACTTTGCCCGCCGTGCAGCGCTTTGGTCAGCTGCGGAATGTTGCCCTGCGGCACGCTAAAGGTCACGGCGGCGGGCTGCATCTGCGTCACCACCACAATGCCAGTGGTATCGGTGGTTTGCACCATATTACCGGGATCGACCAGACGCAAACCGACGCGTCCGCTGATTGGCGAGGTGATGCGCGCATACTCGATATCCAGTTTGGCGCTGGCGATCTGCGCTTCATCAGCGGCGACCGCGCCTTTGTACTGGCCGACGGTGGCGGTTTGGGTATCAAGATCCTGGCGCGACAGCGAGTCCTGCGCCGCCAGTTTCTGATAACGCACCAGCGTTAACTGCGCGCTTTTCAGCAACGCCTGATTCTGATTGAGATCGCCCTGATACTGCGCCAGCGTGGCCTGATAGCTGCGCGGATCGATCTGCGCCAGCAGCTGGCCGGCGCTGACCTTCTGCCCTTCGGTAAAGAACACTTTTTCCAGCTGTCCGGCGACACGGCTGGTGACGGTGACGCTGGCATTGGGGATTACCGTGCCGAGCGCATTGAGATATTCCGGCACATCCGCGCTGCTGGCGACGCCGCTGTGTACCAGCGTGGCACCGCCCATCATCATCGCCATGCCCGGCGGGCCGCCCGCGCCACCGCGATGACCGCCGCGTGCGCCCGGCGGTTTTCCGCCGCCCGGCATGCCGCCGTGACCACCGACCACGCGCCAGATCACGCCCGCCACAATCAACAGCACAAGCAACAACAGGAGCCATTTCAGCCAGCGGGAAAACGGGGAGCGGGAAGCGTTGTTAGTCATCAGGATCTTCAGGTTAGCCAGAAAACGGAAAATCCCCTGTAAAACAGGGGACTATTTCAAGGGGAAATCATCACTACGCGCATTATCGGTTGAATGCCCGCGCGAATTCCATACGCGAACCGTAAGGGTTTCGTTAAGGTGATTAAGATTTCCAGCCGCCGCCTAACGCCTTGTACAGGGTGATTTTCTGGCTCAATTGGCCGAGATGCGCACTGATCAGCGACTGCTGCGCACTGTAAAGCGATCGCTGGGCCACTAACACATTGAGATAATTGTCGACGCCTTGCTTGAAGCGCAATGTGGAGTAATCGTAGTCGCGCTGATTGGCGCCAACCTCCTGTTGCAGCGCCGTCAGCTGATCCTGCCAGGTATCCTGACCGGCCAGCGCATCGTTCACCTCTTTAAACGCGGTCTGGATCGCCTTCTCATAGTCAGCAATCTCAATGCGTTTCTCGATATGCGCGATATTCAGGTTGGCCTGGTTTTTACCACCGTCAAAAATCGGCAGGTTAATCGATGGCATGAATGACCATGCGCCGGTGCCGCCGCCCAGCAGGCTGCCAAGCGAGCTGCTGGTGGAGCCGCCGGACGCGGTCAGCGTGATGCTCGGGAAGAAGGCGGCACGCGCCGCGCCGATATTGGCATTGGCCGCCTTCAGCGTGTGCTCAGCCGCCATGATATCCGGGCGACGCGTCAGCAGATCCGACGGTAAGCCAGCAGGCGTGGCCGGGAAGTGCCAGTTGGCGTCCAGCGTGGCGTGTGACAGCAGCGTGGCGGGCAGATCGGTGCCGACCAGCAAGCGCAGCGCATCGACATCCTGCCGCACCTGCCGCGTGTAACTCGCCACGTCCGCCTGCGCCGCCCGCACCGTGCTTTCGGCCTGCGCCAGATCCTGATCGCTGCTGGCACCGCCGTCGTAGCTGAGCTTGGTCAGGCGATACGATTCCTGCTGGCTTTGCGCGGTGTGTTGCGCCAGATGCAGCAGATCGTTATCCGAACTCAGCGTCAGCCACGCCGTCGCCACTTCCGCGATCAGTGAAATGCGCGTGGCGCGTTCGGTGGCGGCGCTCGACAGATAGGTTTCCTGCGCCTGATCGCTCAGGCTTTGCAGGCGACCAAAGAAATCCAGCTCCCACGAAGTGACGCTCAAGCCGCTGTTCAGCTCGTGATAGGTCACTGCGCCGCTGGTTTTGGTGTTGTAGAGATTGGCCGGTTCATGCGCCGAAGTCTGGCTGGCCGTGGCGTTGATCGACGGCATCAGCGCCGCGCGCTGCACCGTGACGCCCTGCTGCGCCTCTTGCACGTTCAGCGCCGCCACGCGCAGGTCGCGGTTGTTGTCGAGCGACAGCTGGATCAGGTTGCGCAGCGTGGCATCGGTGAAGAAGTTCTGCCACGGTAAATCGGCGACGTTGCCGACGGGCGTCGCCTGATCGTATTTAGCGTCCACCGGCAGCGCCGGGCGCTGATAGTGCGGTGCCAGCGTACAACCGGCCAATGCCAGCGCGAGCGGCAACAGCGCCAGACGGAAGTTATTCATGTTCATTTTTAACCACCTCTGCGGATGTTTGTTTCTTACGCGCAAAGAACTGCGAAACCACCACGTAGAACATCGGCACAAAGAAGATGGCGAGGAAAGTCGCGGTGATCATACCGCCCGCCACCGCCGTACCAATCGAATGCTGGCTGCCTGCGCCCGCGCCGTTGGATATGGTCAGCGGCAGCACGCCGAGAATAAACGCCATTGAGGTCATGATAATCGGACGGATACGCAGCCGCGCCGCTTCTACCGCCGCTTCCACCAGCGTTTTGCCCTCGCGCTCATGCAGCTCTTTGGCGAACTCCACGATCAGGATGGCGTTTTTCGCCGCCAGCCCCACGGTGGTCAGCAGGCCAACCTGGAAGAAAACATCGTTCTGCAGGCCGCGCAGCAGCACCGCGCTAATGGTGCCGAGGATGCCGAGCGGCACCACCATGATCACCGAGAACGGAATCGACCAGCTCTCGTACAGCGCTGCCAGACACAGGAACACCACCAGAATCGAGATCAGATACAACTGCGTGGTTTGACTGCCAGATGCCTGCTCCTCATACGAAATGCCGTACCACTGCACGCGGAAACCGTGCGGCAGCTGCTTCGCCAGCTGTTCCACCGCCTTCATCGCTTCACCGGTACTCTGGCCCGGCGCGGGCGATCCGAGGATCTCCTCAGCGGTTAAGCCGTTAAAGCGTTCAAAGTGCGGCGAGCCGTACACCCATTTGCCAGAGGCGAAGGCGGAGAATGGCACCATGGTGCCGCTGCTGTTGCGGAAGTACCATTTGTCGAGATCCGACGGTGTGACGCGCGAGTCCGCTTTGCCCATCAGATAGACCTCTTTCACGCGGCCGTTATACATGAACTGATCGATGTAGCTGGAGCCCCACGCCACCGACAAAGTGTTGTTGATGTCGGTCATGCTCAGGCCGAGCGCGCTGGCCTTCTCATCATTGATCTCCAGCTGATACTGCGGCTCATCTTCCAGCCCGTTAAGACGTACCTGCGCCAGATGCGGATCGTTGTTCGCCAACGTAATCAACTGATGCGCGGCATCCATCATCTGCTGATGGCTGTGCGCGCCGGTATCCTGCAGATAGAGATCGAAACCGGTGGCGTTGCCCAGCTCCATCACCGCCGGCGGCACCATGGCGAAGATTTTGGCGTTCTGGTAGTTGGCAAAGTGCGCCATCACGCGGTTCGCCAAATCCTGCACGCTTTGCCCGCTGTGCGTGCGGTCGCCCCAATCTTTCAGGCGCACAAAAGCCATGGCGTTGCTCTGGCCGCGACCGGCAAAGTTAAAGCCCGCCACGCCAAAGGTGGTGGTCACCACCGACGCTTCGTTCTGTTGCAGATAGGCGTTGAGATCGTTGATCACCTGCTGAGTGCGCTGCGATGACGAGTTCACCGGCAGCGTGATCTGCACCATCATCAAGCCCTGATCTTCACCCGGCAGGAAGGTGGTTGGTACGCGGGTGAACAAAAAGCCCGTCACGCCGACGATCACCAGATAGATCACCAGGAACAGGCCGCGACGGGAAATCACTTTGCTGACGCCGTGGGTGTAGTGCATCGCCCCGCTGTCGAACTTGCGGTTAAACCAACCGGCGAATCCGGTGCTTTTATGCTCCGCCGCTGCCGGTTTCAGCAAGGTGGCGCACAGCGCAGGCGTGAAGATCAGCGCCATGATCACCGACAGCGCCATCGCCGAGACGATGGTGACCGAGAACTGGCGGTAAATCACACCGGTCGATCCGGAGAAGAACGCCATCGGCAGCAGCACTGCCGACAGCACCAGCGCAATGCCAAACAGCGCGCCCTGAATCTGCTGCATCGATTTAATGGTGGCGGCTTTCGGGTCGAGTTGCTCTTCGTGCATTACGCGCTCAACGTTCTCCACCACCACAATGGCGTCATCCACCAGTAGCCCGATGGCCAGCACCATGCCGAACATGGTGAGGGTGTTAATGCTGTAACCAAACGCCGAAAGAATGCCAAAAGTGCCCAGCAGCACCACCGGCACCACCAGCGTGGTGATCAGCGTGGCGCGCAGGTTTTGCAGGAAGATCAGCATCACGAAGAACACCAGCACCACCGCTTCGATCAGCGTTTTCACCACCTCTTCAATTGAGGCGCTGACCACCGGCGAGGTGTCGTACGGATACTGAATCTCGACGTTATCCGGCAGCGAATCTTTCAGGTCGGCGATGGTTTGGCGCACCGCCTTGGCGGTATCCAGTTCATTGGCACCGGTTGCCAGACGCAACGCGATACCGGCGGCCGGTTTGCCGTTCATGGTGGCATCGATGCCGTAGCTTTGCGGCCCGAGCGCGACGCTGGCCACATCTTTCAGCCGCACCTGCGAGCCGTCGCTATTCACCTTCAGCAGCACATTCTCAAACTGCTGCACGGTGGTGAAACGGGTTTTGCCGAGGATCGTCGCCTGGGTTTTTGCGCCCTGAATGGTCGGCAAACCGCCGAGTGAACCGGACGACACCTGCACGTTCTGGTTATCAATCGCCGTGGTGACATCGCTCGGCATCAGGTTGTATTTGTACAATTTGGCCGGATCGAGCCAGATGCGCATCGCGTATTCGGATCCCAGCACCATGAAGTCGCCGACGCCCGGCGTACGCGAGATCGGATCTTCCAGTTTCGACACCAGCATGTCGGCCAGATCGCCGTTAGTCAGCTTGCCGTCTTTGGCGATCAGCCCGATCACCATCATGAAGTTTTTCTGGTACTTACGGATGCGGATACCTTGCTGGGTGACATCGGTGGGCAGCTGCGACTCCGCTAGCGACACGCGATCCTGCACCTGAACCTGGGCGATATCGGGATTGATGCCCTGATTAAAGGTGGCGATGATCTGCGCGCTGCCGTCCGAGGCGCTGCTCGACTCCAGATAGCGCAAACCATCCAGACCGTTCAGCTGCTGCTCAATGACCTGCACCACGGTGTTTTGCGTGGTTTCGGCGCTGGCACCCGGATAAGTTACCGAGATGGAGACCGCTGGCGCGGAGATATTGGGATATTGATTGACCGGCAAACTGATGGCGGCAATCGCGCCGACCAGCATCACGATAATGGCGATAACCCAGGCGAAGATTGGACGTTCTATAAAAAACTTCGACATGCCGCCCCCTTATTGCGCCGCTGCGTCAGTCATCGAAAGACTCACCGCATTGGCGGATGGCGTGTCGTTGGTGTTGGCGGCGCTGGTCGTCACTTTCACCCCGCTGCGCACGCTTTGCAGGTTGTTCACCACCACGTTTTCCCCTTGCTGCAGGCCCGAGGTCACCAGCCATTCTCCATTGATCATCTCGCCGGTGTGGATGCTACGCTGCTCGATGGTGTTGTCGCTTTTCACCACAAAGACATATGGCTGACCTTTGGTGTCATGCATGATCGACTCTTGCGGCAGCAAAATGCCTTGCTGCTGAATGCCCTGCGGGAAGCTGGCATGCACGTACATGCCCGGCAGCAGTTCGTTATTCGGGTTCGGGAACACCGCGCGTAGCACCACGGTGCCGGTGGCGGTATCGACGTTCACTTCCGAGAACGCCAGCCTGCCCTGCTCGGCGTACTGGCTGTTATCTTCCAGCGACAAGCCCACGGCGGCGGTGTTGTCGGCCACTTTGGCGATTTTGCCGTCGGCCAGCGCGCGGCGCAGGCGCAGCAGATCGGTGGAGGATTCGCTGACATCGACATAGATCGGATCAAGCTGAGTGATGGTGGCGAGATAATCGGTTTGCCCGTTGGTGACCAGCGCACCGGCGGTGTACAGCGAGCGGCTAATGTGGCCGGAAATCGGTGCTTTCACCAGCGTGTAGTCGAGATTCACTTTGGCGGTTTCCACGTCGGCCTGCGCTTCACGCGCGGCGGCGACCGCATCGTCGTAGGTTTGCTGGCTGATGGCGTGCGCGTTGGCCAGCGGCTGATAGCGCTTCACCACCATCGCATCGTTCTGCCAGGTCGCCATGGCTTTGTCGTAGGCCGCTTTATAGGTGGCAGGATCGATTTGATACAGCGGCTGGCCGGCTTTTACTTCACCGCCCTCGGTAAACAGGATTTTTTCAATTACGCCGCTCACCTGCGGACGCACCTGCGCAGTTCTCACCGCCGTGGTGCGGCCTGGCAATTGGCTGACAAGCGTAACGGGTTGCGCTTTCAGGTTGACCACGCCCACTTGCGGGGTGGCGGATGCGGCGGGCTTTGCTCCGCCCTGGTCACAGGCTGCCAGTAAAAACACCACGCTGGCAGAAAGAAGTTTCAGGCGCATAGTTGTTCTCTAAAAGATAGGAAGGGAATAGTCACGAAGGTAATGACTCAAAAAGCCATTGTAGGGAGGCGGGTTAAGCGGGGTTGTTAAGGTTGCGTAAAATATATTTTCCAAAGGAAAATGGTAAACCTTTCGTGCCATAAAGGGTTGGGATTTTTAGCGTTTTGCGGGTTTTCAGCCCCGAAATCGATTATCGAAAATTTCGTAGCGGCGCAATTTATTGCGCAAGATAACAGCGGGAAAAAGGTCAACGGAGCGCAATGAATTGCGCCGCTACGGTTATGTGCACGCAATAACCACCGATTTAACCTTTGGGTTCGATGCCTCTGCGGCGCAGCTCGCGGCGCGCCAGCTCTTTTAACCAGCACGACAGCGTGACGTTGTCGTCGTTGGTCACACTGCGCAGCTGCTCGTGCAGCTCCGGGTGAATACGTAACTGAAACGCCGAAGAACGGCCCTCGCCTTTTGGCGTGCGGTCTTTGGTTTTTGGCATCGCGGGTTGGCCTCAACGAGTCGCAATAAAAAATCGCCCCTTAAAGCGCTACCAACACCGTAAGGGGCTAGCGAACCGCCATGGAATGCGACATCGCGGTGCGTTACCTACAGGTTACACAACCCGATATTTTTATGTTGCCGGGGAAGTGTTAAGACTCAGACAAGAGGTGTGAGCGAGTTCGCACGGTCGTAAATTACAGGCAAAAAAAACCCACGCATCTGCGTGGGTCGGTGTAATAACAGGGTACTGCCAAAGCAGCTTGTTTCACACCCATCAATACCTCTGGGATCTCCATACTCGCACCGTTGAGTCGGTGAAAGACAGGTGCAAAAAGCAACGGTGTTTGGGGAAGTGAAACGAGGTGTGAATATTCTCCACACCTCACTTACACTTTTGATTTAACTAAGATTTGTCTGAAGAAGGTTTACTGTAGATCGCATCGGGTGCCACGTTCATGTGCTTGAGTACCGGGCCCATGATGTTGCCGAAGATCGGTGCCGCCACCGAGCCACCAAAGTGATCGCCCGCGGTGGGATGGTTGATCATTACCACCAGCGCCACTTCCGGATGGCTGGCGGGCGCGATGCCGGCGGTGTAGTTGATATAACCGCCATCGTACTTGCCGCTGGTGCCCATCTTCTCTGCGGTACCGGTTTTGGTCGCCAGACGATAACCCGGCACCGCCGCTCTTACCCCGGTCCCGCCCGGCAGTACGTCGCTCTCCAGCATATGCACCACGGTTTGCACCACCTGCGGATTCGCCACCTGTTTGCCTAACACCGGCGGCGTCACTTTGGTGATCGACAATGGACGATAAACGCCGTACGAACCAAGCGTGGCGTATTCACGCGCAATCTGCAGCGGCGTGACGCGCAGGCCGTAGCCAAAGGCAAAGGTGGCGCGTTCGATATCGGCCCAGCGCTCGCGGTGCAGCGGGAAGTACCCCACGCTTTCACCGGTCAATCCCAGCCCGGTAGGTTTACCCAGGCCAAATGCCTGATAGGTATTAACCAGCGCTTCAGCGGGCATCGCCAGCGCAATGTGCGAGACGCCGATGTCACTCGATTTCTGCAAAATGCCGGTCATGGTGAGGCGCGGCCAGTGACCAACGTCGCGAATTAAGTGGCCGTTGACGCTGTAAGGCGTGGTATCGATCACCGAATCGGCGCGCACCAGATGGCGTTCCAGCCCTTCCATCACCACCAGCGGTTTCACCGTGGAGCCGGGTTCGTAACTGTCGTTGATCGCCGAGTTACGCATCTGCGCCGGCGTGGCATTTTCATAGTTGTTCGGGTTGAACGACGGATAAGAGGCCATCGCCAGAATTTCGCCGGTATCGATTTTCACCAATACCGCCGCACCCGAATCCGCTTTGTTAAGCAGCACGCCGTCGCGCAGTTTGCTGTAGAGCGTGAATTGGTCGAACTTATCGATACTGAGCTGCACGGTTGGCGGCTGCTGTGGCGGCTGGTAATCGATCATCGCAATGATGTTGCCTTCACCATCCTGACGATAAACTTCTTTGCCCGGATCGCCCTGCAGCACATGGTCGAAGCCCTTCTCGATGCCGTTCAGGCCGTTGCTGTCGGCCCCTACAATGCCAATCAGCGGCGCAGCTGCTTCACTCATCGGATAGAAACGGCTGTCGTTATACACCGAGCTGATACCTTTGAGTTTCAGCTCGGCGATATCTTTGGCGATGCCGAGTTCGATTTTGCGGCCCAGATAGAGGAAGCGTTTTTTCGGGTTGGCGGTGATGGCCGCGCGCAGATCTTCCGGACGCTGATTGAGCGCGGCCGCCAGATAAGCCCATTTGGCGCTGGTGAAATCGGGATTTGCCTCCAGCACGCGCATTGGATCGGCGATGATGTCACGTGCCGGAACGCTCAGCGCTAACGCCTGGCCGTCACGATCCAGCAAGGTGCCACGGTTAGTTGGCAACGTTACGGTACGCAGCGAGCGCTGATCGGCTTCGTGCTCCAGCATCGGATGCTTGATCAGCTGCAGGTCACCAACGCAAATCAGCAACAGCACCAAACAGCAGAAAACGCCAAGGCAGATCAGGCGAAAACGAAACGGGTTAAAGGGCGCTTTTATCTGGTCTTTTCCCAGAAATTTTTTTATTTGAGGCATGGCAATCCGCTGCTGTAAGTGAATCTGAAGCTTATTGCTTGCAGTTATAAAGAAACGTAAAGCGAGTTGACAGGAAAACTGTGTTTCGATTCGTTAAGCAAAAAAAACCTGCGCATCTGCGCAGGTCGGTGTAATCAAGAAAACTTTTTGATGTTCACCCATCAATACCTCTGGGACCCTGACTGTAGCAAGGTGGCACGCTGGGAAACCATCGCCTAAACGCAACAGTTACCGGCAAAATGTAACCAGCGATGAGATTATTCGTTGCCCATTCACATCAGATGTTTTTTGATTTCCACCAGGCAACTCATGGCGTTAGGACCCTGCGTTAACGACGAGGTGCCGATATCCAATGTCAGGACATTCGGGTTGCCGGCGCGATCCCACGGTTGCCAGGCGCGACCAAAGCCAGGATCGAACCAGGCGCCGGTGGCGATGATCACCACGCCCGGCGTTACACCGTCGGTCAGGCGCACACCGGCCAGCATGCGCCCGCGCGCATTGCTCACCTCAATCTCATCGCCATCCTGAATATCACGCGTTGCCGCATCCTGCGGATGCATATATAGCGTCTCATGTCCGGCGGTTTTGTTGCCTTGCACCGTGGCGGTGGCGTCCATCTGGCTGTGCAGACGATCGGATGGCTGAATCGAGATCATATGCAGCGGGAACTGTGAACTGAGCGGCGCGCCCAGCCACTCTTGCGGCTCGCGCCACTCGGGATGTCCGGCGAAATCTTCCAGCTGATAATCGGCAATAGTTTGGCAGAACAGCTCAATCTTGCCGCTGGCGGTTTGAATTGGATGCGTTTCTGGGTTAGCGCGGAAATCATCCATAAACACGAACGGCTTGCCGCCTTCGGGAATCTCGACAAAACCGCGCTCCCAGAATTCCCCGAACTCCGGGAACGGAATATCACGCCGCGCATGCGCTACCGCGCACTGTTGATACAGATGCTCAATCCACTGCATCTCATTGCGCCCTTCGGTGAACACATCACGATAGCCGAGGCGATCGGCGATATCAGCGAAGATGTCGAAATCATTGCGCGCCTGATGCTGCGGCTTGATCGCCTGATGCATTGCCAGCACGAAGCGATCGCGCGACGATCCGCCGATGTCGTTGCGCTCCAGCGTGGTGGTCGCGGGCAACACGATATCCGCCATCTGCGCCGCCGGCGTCCAGACGATATCCTGCACAATCACGGTATCCGGGCGCTGCCAGCCTTCCACCAGACGATTGAGCTGCTGATGATGATGGAACGGATTGCCGCCCGCCCAGTGCACCAAATGGATATCCGGATAGTGCTGGGTTTCACCCTGGAATGCGTACGGCTGGCCGGGATTGAGCAGCATGTCGCTGATGCGCGCCACTGGAATCGACAAATTGCCCGGATTCGGGCCGGTGCTCATCATGGGTGCCGGGCCATCCTGACGCGGATTGCCGACGCTGTTCATCGAGCCATGACCAAAGGAGAAACCGCCGCCCGGCAAGCCTGGCTGACCGAGCATTGACGACAGCGCAATCATCATCCAGTACGGCTGCTCGCCGCGATGGGCGCGCTGTACCGAATAGGAGCAGGTAATAAAGCTGCGTTTGCCGATCAGCTGCTGCGCCAGCAAAGCAATGCGCGCCGCCGGAATGCCGGTAATGCTGCTGGCCCACTCAGGCGTTTTGGCGATGCCATCGCTTTCACCGAGCAGATAGCCGCGCAGCTGCGGCCAGCCGGTGCAATGGCTGGCGAGGAAGCTTTCATCCAGCGCGTTACGCCTGGTGATCTCAAAACCCAGCGCCAGCATCAGCGCCACGTCGGTGTTCGGGCGAATAGGAATCCACTCGGCATTGACGAACGCCGGGCAGTCATCGCGCATTGGGCTGATGTTAATAATTGGCGTGCCTTTGGCACTGAGCTGCTCCAGCGCCGGTTTCAGGCTGTGCTGCCCTGCGCCGCCGGAAGCCACCTGCGCGTTTTTCAGCGCCAGGCCGCCGAAGGCGATAAAGATGTCGGCGTGCTGCACCACTTCCGGCCAGTCGGTGACGCGGCCGGTGAGCGGCATGTAGGTGCCAATCACGTACGGCAGGAAGAACTGCGCCGCGCCCCAGCTGTAGTTACCTTGCTGATCGACGCCGCCGCCGCCCTGAAAATAGAAGCGACGAATCAGCGTGCGCGCGTGGTTGACGCGTCCCGCCGATGACCAGCCGTAAGAGCCGTTGAAAATGCCCGCTGCGCCGTAGCGATCGCGCACGCGGCGATTCTCTTCCGCCACTAAATCCAGCGCGGTATCCCAATCCACCGCCACGAAATCTTCCCGACCGCGCAAGGTGCGATCGCTGTTCTCACGCGACTTCAACCATGAACGGCGCACCATCGGCTGGCGAATACGCTTATCCGAATAGACCAGTTCAGGAATGGTGTTGAGCATCGGCGAGGGATCGGCATCGGCGAAGAAGGGTTCACAGCCAATCAGGCGATCGTTTTCGGTGACGGCAGTGAATGCGCCCCAGTGCGCCAGGTGTGGCACGCGAGTTTTCATGGTTTTTGGGTCCGGCAGGCAGGTGTGATTGTGTCTGGCAGCATAACATGAGCCTGTAACCGAGCTAAAGCGCGGCTGTGAGCGCCTGATTTTCCGTGCTTTTGCGACAGCGCTGGCATTCTGCCGGGTTGCTACAGGGTGGGTTTTCCGTAACACTGGTGGCATGTGTAAACGTTTTCCCGGATGTCGATAATCGCATGGCTACCATTAAGGATGTTGCCCGTATGGCTGGGGTGTCGGTTGCGACCGTCTCCCGCGTCATCAATAATTCGCCCAAAGCCAGCGAGAGTTCTCGCCTCGCCGTTACGGCGGCAATGGAGCAGTTGCAGTATCACCCGAACGCCAACGCACGCGCCCTGGCGCAGCAATCCACCGAAACCCTGGGTTTAGTGGTGGGCGATGTTTCCGATCCGTTTTTTGGCGCGATGGTCAAAGCGGTGGATGAAGTTGCGGGCCAGACCGGCAACTTTTTGCTGATTGGTAACGGTTACCACAATGAGCAAAAAGAGCGTCAGGCGATTGAGCAACTGATGCGCCATCGCTGCGCCGCCTTAGTGGTACACGCTAAGAAAATCCCCGACGACGATTTAGAGATGCTGATGAAGCAAGTGCCGGGCATGGTGCTGCTGAATCGCCTGCTGAAAGGCTTTGAACATCGCTGCATCGCGCTGGATGACCGCTACGGCGCCTGGCTGGCAACGCGTCATCTGATTCAGCAAGGCCATACGCAAATCGCCTTTATCTGCTCCACGCACACCATTTCCGATGCCGAAGATCGTCTGCAAGGCTATTACGACGCGCTGAAAGAGCACGGTTTGCCGTGTAATGACCGTTTGGTGGCGTGGGGCGAACCGGACGAAGTGGGCGGCGAGCAGGCGATGACCGAATTGATGGGACGCGGCAAGCAGTTCACGGCGGTGGCCTGTTACAACGATTCGATGGCCGCCGGTGCGCTGGCGGTGCTGAGTGATAACGGCATTCGCGTGCCGGAAGAGATGTCGCTGATTGGCTTCGATGATGTGCTGGTGTCGCGCTATGTGCGCCCGCGTTTGACGACGGTGCGTTATCCGATTGTCACGATGGCGCAACAGGCGGCGCAACTGGCGCTGGCGTTAGCCAATGGCAGCGAGATGCCGGAAGTGACCAATATGTTTAGCCCCACGCTGGTAAGACGGCATTCGGTGAGTGGGCCGGGTTAAATCCTGGTGCGCGCTTTCCCTCACCCTCTCCCGCAAGCGGGAGAGGGAATGATTAGGTGGAGTGGACCTCGGATTTACAGCTTGCTCGGGCGGCTCCTTCTCCCGCTTGCAGGAGAAGGCTGGGATGAGGGACAACGCGCACCCATCACAAATCCCGCGAATACACCTTCACCCGCACATCCGGGAAATCCAGCGCGTCGCATTGATACTGCCAGCCAAAACGTTCGTAATAGCCGCCAAAGGTGGACCATAACCACAGCTTGTCATGACCGCGCTGCTGCGCGAAATCGATCACATGCTGCTGCAGCGCTTTGCTCAATCCCTTGCCGCGCGCGGACTCCTCAACAAACAGCGCCGCCACCCACGGCGTGAGATCCTGACGGCTGATCAAATCGCAGCGCCAGAATCCCACCGTACCGAGCGGTATGTCGCCGTCAAGCGCCACGAAGGTCACCGGAAAGTCGGCGCCGTTGAGGCTGCTGCGCACAATGCTGTGGTAAAACTCACGCGACGTACCGTCACCAAACGCCTGCCACAGCCAGTCGGTGATCTGCGTGGCGTGATGCGGCACCTCGCTGAGCGCAACGATCTTCATCAAATCAGCTCCAGCGCCAGCAGCTCCTGAATGGTCTGCGCACGACGAATTTCACGCGCCGCGCCATTCTCGAACAGCACTTCCGGAATCAGTGGACGGCTGTTGTAGTTCGACGACATCGACGCGCCGTATGCGCCGGTATCGTGGAACACCAGATAATCGCCGACCTGCGCCACAGGCAGCGCACGGGTTTCTACTTTGCCACCTTCCAACTGCGTGAACACGTCGCCCGATTCACACAGCGGACCGGCCACTACGCTCTCCACGGTGGCGTCGCCCAGCGCGCGGCCATCGACCGGCAGCAGAGAAATGTGGTGATAGCTGCCGTACATTGACGGACGCATCAAATCGCTGAACCCGGCATCGACCAGCACAAAGTGACGGCTGCCCATCTCTTTTACCGCGCGTACCTGTGACACCAGCACGCCCGATTCAGCAACCAGGAAGCGGCCTGGCTCAATCTCCAGTTTCACCGGGTGACCGAGGTGCGCAGCGATACGCTCGCGCGCGTCGTTCCACAAGCCGTAATAGTGCTGGGTATCAATGGCTTCTTCGTCAAAACGATACGGAATCGACAAACCGCCACCGGCAGAAATCGCTTCCAAATCCTGACCAAACGCCACCACCTGATCGACCATCGCGTCACACACCTGCTGCAGATGGCCATAATCCACGCCGGAACCGATGTGCATATGCAGGCCGACCAGACGCAGGCCGTGCTGCTGAATCGCCGCCAGCGCCAGCGGCAGATCGCTGTGCCAGATGCCGTGTTTACTGTTCTCACCGCCGGTGTTGGTTTTCTGGCTGTGACCGTGACCAAAACCCGGATTGATGCGCAGCCACACCGCGTGGCCCGGCGACAGCTCGCCCAGTTGATGCAGCATATCCACCGAACCGGCATTGACCGGCACTTTCAGCTCGGCGATACGCGTCAGGGTTGGCTGATCAAACACATCGGCGGTGAAGACGATATCTTCGCCGCCTGGCTGATAACCAGCGGCAATAGCACGTTCGATTTCACCCAGCGATACCGAATCGACTTTGACGCCCGCCGCACGCATCAGACGCAAAATGTGGATGTTGGAGCAGGCTTTCTGCGCAAAACGCACCACGTCGAAGGCGCCGAGCTGCGCAATGCGCTGCTGAATAATCGCCGCATCATAAGCCCAGAATGGGCCGGCATAACGCTGCGCCAGCGGCAGTAAGTTGGCGGCAGTTAACGCGGTTTCGGTGTTATTGAGTGGGCGTGGCATGTCAATTCTCCTGTGTCATTGAGGCTATTTAGCCACAGCGCATCAATTCAGAAAAATATCTGTTTTAGCGACGTCTATACAAATATGATATGGGTTATCTGGAGGAGACAATGGCAAAAATTAACTGGCGACATATCGAAATTTTTCACGCGGTGATGACCAGCGGCAACCTGACGCAGGCCGCGACGCTGCTGCACACTTCGCAGCCTACGGTGAGCCGCGAACTGGCGCGCCTTGAGCAGCAGCTCGGCCTGCAGCTGTTCGAACGGGTGCGCGGCCGCCTGCAGCCCACGGTGCAGGGCTTGCGGCTGTACGAAGAGGTGCAGCGCTCGTGGTACGGACTGGATCGCATCATGGATGCCGCCGAAGGGTTGCGCCAGTTTCGTCAGGGTGAATTGTCGATCGCCTGCCTGCCCGTGTTTTCTCAGTCGCTGTTGCCGCCGCTGCTGCAGCCCTTTCTTGAGCGCTATCCGCAGGTTAGCCTGAATATCATTCCGCAGGAGTCGCCGTTGCTGGAAGAGTGGCTGTCGGCACAGCGTTACGATCTCGGCCTGACCGAAACCCAACACGCACCGGCGGGCACCGAACGCTTGCCGCTGCTGACCTGTGACGAAGTGTGCGTGCTGCCGCCACAGCATCCGCTGTGTCAGCGCGAGGTGCTGACGCCGCAGGATTTCCACGGTGAAAACTACGTCAGCCTGTCGCGCAGCGATAGCTATCGCCAGCTGCTGGATTCCCTGTTTCATGAGCAGAATGTGGAGCGTCGTCTGGTGCTGGAGACGCACAGCGCGGCGTCAGTGTGCGCGATGGTGCGCGCGGGCGTGGGGATTTCGATTGTGAATCCGCTGACGGCGCTGGATTACGCCGACAGCGGTGTGGTGATGCGTCGCTTCAGTATTGCCGTGCCCTTCACCGTGAGTTTAGTGCGGCCGCAGCATCGACCGGCTTCGGCGCTGGTCGATCACTTCTGCGACCACCTGCAACGGCACGTGGCGGCGTTTCCACAACGTATTGCCGAGCGGCTGGCTTAAGCGTTGACCGCTTCGCCCTGCCCGCCCGCTTTGCGGAAGGTGATCAGGCAGATCACCAGTCCGACCGCGGCCAGCGCAGCAGCGGCAACCGGCACCGACGTCAGGCCGTACCCTTTCTCGATCACCGCGCCACCGACCCACGCGCCGAGCGCATTGCCGACGTTGAAGGCGGAGATATTCAGCGTAGAGACCAGATTCGGCGCATCTTTGCCGTGGCGCACCACGTTAATCTGCAAGCCCGGCACGGTGGCGAAGGTCGCCATCGCCCACAGGAACAGCGTGATTTCCGCCAGCCACAGCGCATGGCTGGTCCAGCTGAACAGCAGCGAGAACACTGCAATCAGCACAAAGCTGAGGATCAGGCTGAACGACACTTTCCAGTCGGCCAGCTTGCCGCCGAGGATGTTACCGACGGTCAGCCCCGCGCCAATCAGGAACAGCGTCCAGCTAACACCCCGATCCGAGATACCGGTCACCTGCAGCAGCAACGGGGCAATGTAGCTAAACAGCGCAAACATCGCCGCCGCAAAGAACACCGTCATCAGCAGCGACAGCCACAGTTTGCCGTTGGCCAGCGCGCTGATTTCACTCGCCAGATGCACCGGCTTCTCTTCTTTGTTGGTCGGCAGGCTCACCATCAGCGCGATAAAGGCGAAGATGCCGATGATCGCCACGCCCCAGAAGGTGGCGCGCCAGCCAAACATCTGACCAAACCAGGTGCCGAGCGGCACGCCGAGCACGTTGGCCAGCGTCAAACCGGTGAACATCAACGCCACGGCAGAAGCTTGTTTACCTGGTGCGACCAGGCTCGCCGCCACCACTGCACCGATGCCGAAGAACGCACCGTGACACAGCGCCGTCACCACACGCGCTAGCATCAGCAGGTTGTAGGTGTAGGCCAATGCACAGAGCACGTTACCGATGATGAAGATGATCATCAGCAGAATCAGAGTACGTTTACGCGGCAGTTTGGCGGTCAGCAACGCCATGATCGGCGCGCCAATAGCGACGCCCAGCGCGTAGCCGCTGATCAGCCATCCCGCAGAAGGAATGGTCACTTGCAGATCACCCGCCACCTCGGGCAGCAATCCCATAATGACGAATTCCGTGGTGCCGATGGCGAACGCACTCAGCGCCAGCGCCAGTAATGCAACAGGCATAACACACTCTCCCAATAATTTTTTGCAGGCGGGCCGCACTGCGAACGCAGTACGGTTACAACAGACGCTTATTAAAATTTGAACTGCGTCACATTGTTATTAAAGCATAGCCCTTCCATGCCAACCACCCTGCGCGCCGCAAGACTATTTTGCGCCCGCAGCAATAATCCCTGCGCGCGAAAATGTCACTGACTAACCATTGAGACAGATGGAGGTTTCCGCGCTACGCTTGAAAAGGATGTGATCGTTATCACAGTGAGTCAGCTTTTGACGCAAAATCAAACAGTAAAGGATGGACGCGCACTGCCGATACCTCAATGGATTGCCCGGTTATGGGGTGTCAAAAATCGAGGGGAAAGCGTATGCGATGGCTCATCGCGCTAACGGTTGGCTGCCTAAGCGGCTGCTCTGTTGGGCATTACGAATACAGCAAAGAAGCAGCAAAACGCGTCGATATGACCGTCACCGGCATTCCAACGGTGCTGGGCATTGGTGCGCTTGGCACCACCATTCCTCTCACGCCCGAATACAGCCTGACGGCGGCCCACGTGGCGAAGTATTCACTCTATCGGGTGAAAGCCTGGCATCCCGAATGCGATATCGCCGTGGTGTACCATAAAAACAGCGAAGCCAATTTGCCGCCGCCGTTCCGCAATAGCCATATTGGCGACGACGTGAATCTGTATGGCTACAGCTTTATTTCCGCGATGCCGGTAGCGTCAAGCGGCAAGAATCTGATCAATACCACGCTGGCGAATGACTGGAACAAAGCCAGCTGTGTGGTGGTGGCGGCCAATGCCGGCGTGGTGAAAGGTATGTCCGGCGGCGCGGTGTATAACGCAAGCGATGATACGCTGGCGGGGGTGATTGTCGGTTACAGCAGCCAGATTGATGACAATAAAAGCGGCAAAACGCTGTTTAAGAATGTGGCGCTGTATGTACCGTACGCACGCTTTCAGGCGTGGCTGGATGGGGTGGTGAAGTCTTAGATCGTGCTGGCTGTCCCCCTCCTCGGTCCTCCCCCATAAATGGGGGAGGAAGATGCTGCAATATGATAGTTGGGGAGCTGCATGTGGCAGCGTCTCCTTCCCCCATTCATGGGGGAAGGCCGGGATGGGGGACAGCGTGCACAGTCAAGCCGGAACCCACGCCCCCTGCACCTGCACCTGCGGGAAACCGCTGGTCAGAATACGCAGCTCGGCATCGCGCGGGGTGTTGTCGCCCTGCCCCTGAATGCTGACGATATCCTGCGGACAGGCGGAAAACGCCACAAAACAGTCCATCTCGGCGCGCAGCACAATATAGTCACCCGGCTTCGTCACCACCGGCAGCGTCTTCAGCGTGATGCCATCCGGCTGCACCTGAATATTCATAAAGATATTAAACGAGGCCAGATTGCCATGCGGCAGCGTCACGCCCAGCTCACGCATGCCTTCAAACAGATTGTCATGGCAGTTGCGATGCGGTTCGGTGCAGCCGAGCAGCTCATAACGACGCGCATCGCAGGCCGCCATAAAGGTGTCGTGCACGCCTGGCGAGGTATCCGCCACCAGCGTCAAAATCGGGTGGCGCTGGCTGGTGATAAAGCTGTCGCCCACTTTGGGATTGAGACGCTGATTCCACACGCGCGTCGCCTCCATACACATATATTCACTCACATCCTCAGCGTTGTACGCCCAGCAATCCACCACCTGCGTGCCGTGCAGGTTAATCACCTGCACCGCTTCACCTCTCTTCAGGCGCACCGCTTTGCCGTAGCGCGCCGGGATGGTCATCGCTTCACGATGCTGAAATTCAGCCGACATGTTGTTCTCCTGATTAATGCTGCATGGCACGACGATAGCGCGTCATGCGAGATTCAAGGCCGCGCGCCAGCCAGTCGATAATGCTGTTGAGCAGCCAGTAACAGAGCGCCACCGTGAGATAGATCTCCAGCGGCGCGTAGGTATCCGAAATCGCCTGTTTGGCGGCGTACATAAACTCCTGCACCGAGACAATCGACAGCAGCGCGGAGTCTTTAATCAAACCGATCATCAGCCCGATCAGCGGTGACAGCATCTGCGGCAGCGTTTGCGGCAGCACCACGTCACGCAGTTGTTCGCTGCGACTCAGGCCCAATACGCGGCACGCTTCCCACTGCCCTTGCGGCAGCGCATTAATAGCCGAGCGGATCACCTGCGCAATGTAAGGCGCGTAGTAGAGCGTCAATGCCAGCACGCCCACCACCGGCGACGACAGCGTGATGTCATATTCCGGCAACACAAAATAGAGCAGATAGATCACCACCAGCAGCGGCAACGCGAGGGTCAAGCCGCTGTAAAAATTGAGCAAACGCAGCCAGAACCGCGAGGCACGCATCAGCAGCACGGCCAATAGCGCGCCCCACAGTAGCGAGCAGAGCGCCGCCACCAGACAAAGCTGCAAGGTGGCGAGCAGGCCGTCACCGAGTGACGGCAAAGAGGTGATAATTGCCTGCCAATCCATTACGCCAACCTCCGCTTCGCTTCTAAACGACGCGCCGCCGCAATTAACGGCATGGCGATCAGCAGATAACCGGCCGCCACCAGCAGCAGCACCTGCGTGGCTTCGTAGGTGCGGGCGATGACGATCTGTCCGGCGTAGGTCAGTTCAGTGAGCGCCACCACCGACGCCAGCGGCGTGGTTTTCAGCAGAATGGTGAATTCATTCACCAGCATCGGCAGACTGGCGCGCATCACTTGGGGATTGATGACGTACCACCACGTCAGCAGGCGGCTCAGACCCAGCGTGCGCGACGCTTCCAGCTGTCCGCGCGTCACCAGGCTGCGATTCACGCGCAGGATTTCCGCCACGTACGCGCCGCTGTTGAGGCCAATGGCAATCACCGCCGCCAGCATCGGCTGACCGCCCAATCCCAGCCGCGGCAAGGTGAAAAACACCACAAACAGCTGCACAATCGCTGGCGTTCCGCGCATCACGCTGACATAGCATCGCCCGATGGCGCGCCAGATCCAGGCACGACGCAGCTGCAGGAAGCAGCCGAGCTGCCCCATCACCACGCTGACTAATGACGCCAGCACGGTGAGCACCAGCGTCATCAGCAGGCCGTGTCCGAGTTCCGGCAGCGCGGCCACTACCTGTTGATCCAGCCCCATGCGTTACTCCGCGTTAAAGTCGTGCAGGTTTTCCGCCACCGATAGCAGCAGCGGCGCGGGACGATCGTTGCCCTCAATGCCGGTGTTACAGGCGGAGACGATGAACTGCATGTCCATCACCACGCGACAGGTAATGCTGTCGCCAGCTTGGGTCAGGTTGGTTTCCGGCAGAATCTCGCCTTCACGCGTCAGCTTGACGTGCATAAACAGATTGATGGGATCCGGCAGCTTCGGCACCACCATGCCCAGACGCGCCAGCTCGCCGCGCAGCGCATCGAGGCAACCTTCGCCCGGATAACCGCGCTCAGCGAGAAACGCCGTGGTGGACGCCGGCAGCAGCAGGTCGTGACGCTTCACGCTGTCTTTGCCCAGCACCATCATCGGACGACGACGGTTGTTCACCAGACGCATGCCGGAACCGAGCAGGTAGCTGTTGCTAAACACCCGCGTGTGGTGCACCGACAGCCACACGGCGGGATCGGCCAGGCTAAAGCCAAACAGCGAAGCCACCGCGCCGTCGCCCTGAGCGGTGATGCGCAGCAACTGACCGCGCAGCACGCTAATCGAACCGATGCTGCCCGCTGCAACCTGCACCGGTTCAGCCAGCGTGCGCACGGCGGTTTCTTCATAACTTTCACGCATTAACAGCATGATTCATCTCCTGAGCGTGAAAATGGTCGCTGACCACGATGTCGATTGGCGTCACCTGCAGGCCGTTGCCGGGAATAATGTCCTGCGGGCAGGATGAGACCGCGCAGATCAGATCGCACAGCGCTTCAAAGGTGATGCTATCGCCCGCTTTGCTGTTGGGATCGGTCACTTCCATGCGGCCATCGGCGGTGACCGGGCCGTTCTGAAATAGGTTGAACGGTTCCGGCAGCGAGAAGTAGGTGACACCAAACGCCTTCATCCCCTCCAGCAGGTTATCGACGCAGTTGCGATGCCCTTCGACACCGAAATCGATGCTGAAACGGGTGCGATCGCAGGCCGGTACGTTGGCGTCGTGGATGCCGATGCTGTCGGCAAGAATGCGCAGCATCGGGCGGTTTTCACTCGACCACAACGCGTCACCCGGCTTAAAGAACAGCGAGCGCAGCTGTTGGCGCGTGTGCACCGGCGACAGCTTCTCGTTCAGGTCATCGGCATTCACCGCGACAAAATCGGCCGCCTGCTGCCCTTCGCTATCAATCACGGTAATAAACTGGCCCTTGCGCACGCGGAAGGTTTTGCCAAAGCCGGCAGGCACCGTCAGGTTGGACTGGCACATAATTACTCCTGCGGAATGAAGTCGCTGGCGGGCACGGTAAAGGTAGTGCCGAGATACTGCTGTTGCAGTTTGGTCAGTTCGCCATCTTTCTGCATCGCGAGGATGTGGTCGCTAATGGCTTTGTTCAGGCTGCCATCTTCTTTGCGAGTCGCCCAACCCATCCACTGCGACGGGCCGACTTCGCCCACCTGCGCCACTTTGCCGGCATATTTTTTTGCTACCGGCGCCAGTACCGAGATGTCGTCATAAACGAAGTCGGCGCGTTTGGTCATCAAGGTGCTGACGGTTTGATCGAGTGAATCGACATTGATGATGGTGATCGGTTTTTTACCCTCCTTCTTCAACTGTTCGTTGAAGCCCTTCAACAGCTGCTCTGGCACGCTGGCGGTTTTCACCGCACCGCGCAGACCCGACAAGCTTTCCGGACTCAGGGTTTTGCCGCTGAAGGATTTCGCCTCGGCTTCACGCACCAGCACGCCGTTGACGGTTTTGCTGTACGGCACGGTGAACAGCACTTTCTTCGCGCGTTCCGCCGTGACGTTCAGGGATGAACCTTCGGCATTGAAAGAGCCCGAAATCAGGCCCGGCAGAATGCCGCTGAAGGCGGTTTTCTGAAACTCCAGTTTCACACCGAGATCGTTGGCAAAGGATTGCATGATCGCCACGCTGTAACCGGTGATCTCACCTTTGTCATTGGTGTATTCGTAGGGAGGAAAGGTTGGATCGATACCGACGGTAATTTTGCCGCTGCTTTTGATGTCGGCCAGCGTATCGGCTTGTGCCTGCGCCATAGTGCCGACGGAGAGAAGTGCGGCAATCAGCAGTGCTGTTTTTTTCATTATGGTGTTTCCCTGGTGTTGGTGAAATGTCATTTTCTACTGAGCATATTTTGTGCCAGCTTTTTCACTACCATGCAGGGAAACCTGATAAAAACCATATTTTATTTAGTATAATCAAATGGAAACATTTGTTTCTTTGTTTTTATTTTTAATTTCTATGATTTCACACACGGTAAGAAGGGGATAATTGGATGGGTGGGCACTGGACAGAATTGCACCGTTTTGGTGATTTTTCTGGCGCACAATGCGCCAGCAAGGCGCATTATTCCAGTTCGTCGAGGGATTGGTGCAGCGCTTCGATTTGCGCGAGATGATCGTTGCTGGCTTTACCCATTTGCCGGGCCACCAGTGAACAGAGCAGATTACACACGCCAGAGAGCGCGGCGGTGCTGTCGAAAATCAGGCTGCTGTCGGTGTGACAGCGGATTACCCACTGCGCATGGCGCGCCGGTTTGCCGGAGAGCACGTCGGCGATATACAACATCGGCACGTTGCGCTCGGCCAGCGCGTTCATCGCCGCCTCCAGCGCGGGCATGCGACGACGCAGACCGACGCAGATCACCACATCCTCTGCGGTCAGAGCCGCGATATGCTCCGCCAGCGAATCGCCGGGACGCGGCAGCAGACGCACATCGGAGTGAATATGGATCAGGTCTCGATAGATCAGATGCGCGATGGTTTGGCTGTGGCGCCAACCCATGACCACCACGCGTCGCGCCTGGCTGATGGCGCTGACCGCCTGCTGCAGCTGTTCGCTGTCCAGCGTGCGATAGCTGTTGACCAGGTTGGCGATCTCTCTTTCCAGATGCTGCTGCATGATGCTCGCCAGCGGCGACGCGCTGGGTGCCGGTTGCAGATAGAGCGGTGAACCGCTGCTTTGCATGTCACGCGCCTGGCGACGTGCGGCTTCATAACTTTCATAGCCGAGATGGCGGAAGAAGCGCGTGGTGGTGGCTTTGGACACGCCCGCGCTGTGTGCCAGTTCGGTGGCGGTGTTCATGGCTAACTGGCCTGGTGCGGCGAGTAGCACATCGGCAAGTCGCTGCTCGTGGCTGGAGAGTTGATCCCAGTGCTGACGAATCCGGCCCTCTAACGTTGCCGCTTTTGCACTCATGCTGATTCCCTGAAAAAGAAAAAAACCATCCTGCACAGAGCGTGCCGGGTTGTCATCAGGAATTTTGTATTGGGGGGAATGTGCTGGCTGTCCCCCATCCCGGCCTTCCCCCGCTAGCGGGGGAAGGAGATGCTGCCACATGCAGCTTCAGAACTCACATTTTGCAGCATCTTCCTCCCCCATTCATGGGGGAGGACCGAGGAGGGGGACAGCGAGCACGGACCGGGATGGGGGACTGCGGCGAAATACTACTTACCGGTCGGGCGCAGTGCCGGGAACAGGATCACGTCGCGGATGGTGTGGCTGTTGGTGAACAGCATCACCATACGGTCGATACCAATACCCAAACCAGCGGTTGGCGGCAGGCCGTGCTCCAGCGCGGTGACGTAGTCTTCGTCGTAGAACATCGCTTCATCATCGCCAGACTCTTTCGCATTCACCTGCTGCAGGAAACGCTCAGCCTGATCTTCTGCATCGTTGAGCTCTGAGAAGCCGTTACCGATTTCACGGCCGCCGATGAAGAACTCAAAGCGGTCGGTGATTTCCGGGTTCTCGTCGTTACGACGCGCCAGCGGTGATACTTCAGCCGGGTATTCGGTGATGAAGGTTGGCTGAATCAGGTGCGCTTCAGCGGTCTCTTCGAAGATCTCTGTAACGACGCGGCCCAGGCCCCAGCTCTTCTCAACTTTGATGTGCAGTGATTGGGCAATCGCTACCGCTTTATCAAAGTCTTCCAGATCGCTCAGGTCGGTTTCCGGACGGTATTTCTTGATCGCTTCACGCATGGTGAGCTTCTCGAACGGCTTACCGAAATCGAAGCTGTGATCGCCATACGGCACTTCCGTGGTGCCCAGCACATCCTGCGCCAGCGTACGGAACAGGCTTTCGGTCAGTTCGATCAGATCTTTGTAATCCGCATACGCCATATAGAGTTCCATCATGGTGAACTCTGGGTTATGGCGTGGCGAAATCCCTTCGTTACGGAAGTTACGGTTGATCTCGAACACGCGATCAAAACCGCCAACCACCAGACGCTTCAGATACAGCTCTGGCGCAATACGCAGGTACATATCGATATCAAGCGCATTGTGATGGGTGATGAACGGACGCGCAGACGCGCCGCCCGGAATCACCTGCATCATCGGGGTTTCCACTTCCATAAAATCGCGGTTAACCATGAACTGACGAATGCCGGCCATGATTTGTGAGCGAATTTTAAAGGTTTTGCGCGAATCGTCGTTGGAGATCAGATCGAGATAACGCTGACGATAACGGGTTTCCTGATCGGCCAGGCCGTGGAATTTGTCCGGCAGCGGACGCAGCGCTTTGGTCAGCAGACGTAGCTCAGTGATGTGGATCGACAGCTCACCGGTTTTGGTTTTGAACAGCTTACCGCGCGCACCGAGGATATCGCCGAGATCCCACTTTTTGAACTGCTCGTTGTAGACGCCTTCTGGCAGATCGTCGCGTGAGACGTAGATCTGAATCTGGCCGCCGACATCCTGCAGGGTCGCGAATGACGCTTTACCCATGATGCGGCGCGTCATCATACGACCGGCCACGCTCACTTCAACGCCCAGCGCTTCCAGCTCTTCATTCTCTTTCGCGTCATAGCTGGCGTGCAGCACATCGGACGTGGTATCGCGGCGGAAATCGTTAGGAAACGCCACGCCTTTTTCACGCAGCGCGCTGAGTTTTTCGCGACGCGCTTTCAGTTCGTTGTTTAACTCAAGGGCGGCATCAGCGCTCTGCGGTTGTTGTTCAGACATGTCGGTTCCTTATAGCCCTGCTTTTAAACTTGCTTCAATAAAACGATCGATATCGCCATCCAGCACCGCTTGGGTGTTGCGGGTTTCTACGCTGGTACGCAGATCCTTGATGCGTGAATCGTCGAGAACATAAGAACGGATCTGGCTGCCCCAGCCGATATCAGATTTGTTATCTTCCGCTGCCTGCTTATCCGCGTTTTTCTTCTGCATCTCATATTCGTACAGCTTGGCGCGTAACTGCTTGAAGGCCTGATCTTTGTTCTTGTGCTGTGAACGGTCGTTTTGGCACTGCACCACAATGTTGGTCGGCAAGTGGGTAATACGCACCGCAGACTCGGTTTTGTTAACGTGCTGGCCACCCGCACCGGAGGCGCGGTAAACGTCGATACGCAGATCGGCAGGATTGATATCGATATCGATGTTGTCATCCACTTCCGGGTAGATAAACACCGAACTGAATGAGGTGTGACGACGGCCGCCGGAATCGAACGGGCTTTTGCGCACCAGGCGATGAACGCCGGTTTCGGTACGCAGCCAGCCAAACGCGTAGTCGCCGATGATTTTAATGGTGGCGGATTTGGTTCCGGCCACTTCACCGTCTGACTCTTCGATAATTTCGGTTTTATAACCTTTGGCTTCCGCCCAGCGCAGATACATGCGCAGCAGCATGCTGGCCCAATCCTGCGCTTCGGTGCCGCCGGAACCGGCCTGAATGTCCATGTAGCAGTCGGCGCTGTCATATTCACCTGAGAACATACGACGGAATTCCAGTTCGCCCAGCTTCACTTCCAGTGCATCAAGCTCGGCAACCGCTTCGTTGAAAGTCTCTTCGTCGTCAGCTTCCACCGCCAGATCCAGCAGGCCCTGCACATCTTCCAGGCCTTGCGTCATGTGATCTAAGGTTTCCACTACCGCTTCCAGTGAAGCGCGTTCTTTGCCCAGCGCTTGTGCGCGATCAGGTTCGTTCCAGACGTCAGGCTGCTCCAGCTCGGCGTTTACTTCTTCAAGGCGTTCTTTCTTAGCATCGTAGTCAAAGATACCCCCGAAGAACGTCGCTGCGCTCGGTGAGGTCCTGGATACGATTTTTGACCGGATTAATTTCAAACATGGCTTTTCAGTCTTTTTTGACGATTCGGTGAAAGGAGATAAAAACTAACGCGCTAGTTTACCCGAAAGTGTGCGCACTTTGTAGCATTGCACGCCGCCTGAGTGAGCGCGCCTCCGCCGTAAGAAAAAAAGTTCTTATCCTTCTGGAAAGCTTTACCCGCTACGCTTTCCCAAACACCTCCGCAAATACCTCGCCTTCAAAACCTTCTTAGGAATTTTCCTGCAAAAATTAGGCAATTGGCGCCAGATGACGTCATTAAAGATCATGATTTATAACGATAAATCATTAAGAATTGTCTTGTGAGAAATTTCCTGCAAGAAAGCAGACACGTCTCAAATAACGCCATTAAGCAGCTGATATTCAGCCTATCGATTTATTAGCGCCCTTTTATCATTTTGCTCAGTGACTATCCCCCCGATGGACATCACTGACGTCCAGACCGTTTGTCACCACGATCGCCAGGAATGCGCAGCTTCGACAGGGAATGACACAGTAATCAGCGCCCGTAAACGTGAGCGGGCACAACATGTCCTGAGAGACATGAAGGAGTATCGATGTTTATTCCCGGTTTGCGCACTTCACCGCGCCTGCTTGCCTTGTTAATGCCTTTGTTACTTGCCGCCTGCGGAGGCGGTGGCGGCGGCGGAGGTGGCGGTAGCGCGGCAACCTCGCCCACCACCGGCACCCCTGAGACACCCACGCCAGCTCAGCCCAGCGCTTCAGGCAATGCCAGCAAAGTCGGCATTATTGATTCAGGGTTATCGCCCGATCGCAGTGAAATCAATTATGCCAACGTGCAGTTCACCAGCTACGTCGGCGGCGGCAGTAGTTTGAATGATAATCAGAGCATTAACGGTCACGGCACCGTGGTGGCGCTGACGTTATTAGGCCTGTCGCCGGGCAGCACACTGTATGTGGCGCAGGCATCGCAGAACAATATCTTTCAATACGACGATACCGCCCGTGCGGTGAGCGGCCTGCTGAGCCAGGGCGTGCGGGTTTTCAATATGTCGTACGCCTCCAACGAGCGCTTAACCTCCGCACAGGCGCTATCCGATGCGCAGCCGCACTATCAGGTGCTGGTGCAAAGCATGCGTGAGATTGCAGCGGCTAACGGTTTGGCGGTGGTGATCACCGGCAATGGCGGCACTGCAACACCGTCCCCTAACGCGCAGCTGCCGTTGATTTATCAGGACAGCGCGTTGCAAAAGAATATGCTGGCCGTTACCGGCGTGATGGACAGCACCTCATACGACACGGCGAACCGCGCGGCGTTAACCGGGCCGTTTGATGCCTGTGGTAACGCCGCGGCATGGTGCCTGAGCGCACCGGGATACACCGATTATCGCTTTCAGAACGCCGATGGTACCTGGGTAAATGCGCGTAGCTACGGCACCTCGTTTGCCGCGCCGCGCGCCGCTGCGGCCGCTTCGCAAGTGTTGCAGCGCTTTCCGTGGATGAGCGGTTACAATCTGCAGCAAACGTTGCTGACCACCGCCACTTATCGCAGCGATGCTTACGCAGGCGCTGCGGATAGCGCCAACGGGCGGCCTTACAACAACACCTTCGGCTGGGGCGATCTCAACCAGGCGAAAGCGCTCAACGGTCCGGCAATGTTCTGGGCCAATGATTTCCACGCCAGTCTGGATGCGGGTAGCTATGTCTTCTCGAATGCCATCAGCGGCGATCGTGGCCTGATACTCGACGGCGCCAATAATGGCGGCGTGCTACGGTTAACCGCTAACAACAGTTACCTCGGCCAGACCAGCGTTGCCGCCAATACGTTGCTGATTGAGGGTGCGATTGCTGGCAGTGCCAACGTCAGCGGCAGTGGCACTTTAGGTGGCAGCGGTGTGATTGGCGGCAGCTTACTCAATCAGGGAACGGTCAACGGCGGTTTGCAGGTGCAAGGCGATTACCAGCAACGCAGTAATGGCGTGCTCAATATCGCGTTAAACAGCCCGCTGCGTGTAGCGGGCCACTCGACGCTGGACGGCACGATGAACCTCGCGCCCCCCTCATCAACTTATGTGGTGAAACAGCAGGAAACGCTGCTGACCAGCGATGCGGGTGTTAGCGGTCAGTTCAGCCAGGTCAATACTGGCGTGTTTCTTGATGGTTCGGTCAGCTACAACGCTAACAGCGTCACTGGCCAGCTGACGCGTAAAAATACCGCAGCAGTAGCGGCAGCGCTGGGCATGAACAGCGCCAGCACTCAGCAAACGGCCGCGAATCTGGAGCAGGCGTTTAGCGTAGCGGACAGCTGGCAGCAACAGGGTTCACTGAGCAGTGCGCAGCAGTCAGCGCTGGGCGCAGCAGGAGCGTTTCAGTCGCTGGCAGATGCCCGCAGTGCGCAGGCCGCCATCAATTCACTTTCCGGTCAGGCGCACGCTTCCAGCAACGCGGTACTGTTTAACGCGCTGGATTATCAAAGCCGCCTGTTGAGTAACCGTATCGCCGATGCCAGCGCTGACAATCGTTACGGTTTCTGGCTGGAGAGCGGTCAACTGCGCGGTTCACTGGATCAGGCGGGCTACCTCGGCACCGATTACCGCAACACGCTTACCGCATTGGGCGTGGATAGCGATTTGGGTATTTCTGGTCTGCGTGTGGGCGTGGCCTGGACGCAGAATCAGATCGACTCAACCTACGACCAAAGCGGCGGCACCAGCCGTAATCGCCTGCAAGGCGCGATGCTGTATGGCCGCTACGATTTGACGCCAGCATGGTATCTGCAGGGCAATCTCAGCTATCAACATGGTCGCGATGAGTTAAAGCGTCTGGTGTTGCTGGATGAAGCTTCGCCGGTGTCATCGACCACCAGCAGCAACAGCTGGCAGGCGGCGCTGCAAAGCGGCTATCGCTGGACAATTGAGGAGAATTATCGCCTCGAACCCTATCTCGGCTGGCGTGAAACCGGGCTGGATACCGGTGCGTTTGAGGATAAGGGCAGCGCGTTTGGTCTAAGCGGCGACGGCGACAGCTATCGACGCAGCGACGGTTATAGCGGTTTGAGTATCAGCGCACGGCAGGATTGGTCGGCTGGATTGTGGAGCATGCTGAGTCTTTATGGCGAATATCAGTACGCATTCAACAATCCGTCGATGGATGTCAGCGCGCGCTGGGGCGGATTTGGCGATGACCAGAACCGTTTCACGATTCCCGGCATGCAGCTTGATCGCCGTTCGCAGTGGTTAGGTGTGCGGTTGGATGTGGCGCAGACGTCACGCGCGCGCCTGTTCCTGCGCGCCGATCAGCACTTCGCCGATCGCGGTGACGAAAAAGTGCTGCGCGGCGGTGTGGATGTGAGTTTCTGATAAACGTTTAATCGGTCAACTGAGCGCGATAGATCGCGCCGCTACGGATACGTGCACAGGTAGCGGCGCGATGCATTGCGCGTTTTGGTAGTGAACTACAGCGGCCAAAGGTGATCGATGATCAATTGCACCGAACGATTGCCGCGGTATTCGTTGATATCCAGCTTATAGGCCAGCTGCACCTGACGCACGCTGCTGTCTGGCCACAGCGTGGTATCCACGTTGAAGGCAATCCCATCCAACAGCGGGCCGCCGCCGAGCGGCTCGACCATCACTTTCAAATGACGCTCGCCCACTAACCGCTGTTGTAACAGCTTGAACTTGCCATCGAACACGGGTTCCGGGAATGCCTGGCCCCACGGACCGGCCTCGCGCAGCATTTCGGCAGTATGCAGGGTAAACTCCTGCGCATGCAGTTCGCCGTCCGACCAAATCACGCCCTGCAACGCTTCGCCATCCAGCCACTCATCAATCAACGCGGCAAATCGCGCACGGAACTCCTCGTACTTCGCGGTTTCCAGTGACAATCCGGCCGCCATGGCGTGACCACCAAATTTGATCATTAAGCCTGGGAAAAGCGTGTCGAGACGCTCCAGCGCATCTCGCAGATGCAAACCCGCAATTGAGCGGCCCGAACCTTTCAGCGTGCCGTCTCCGGCGGGGGCGAAGGCGATCACCGGGCGATGGAAGCGCTCTTTCAGGCGCGACGCCAGAATCCCCACCACGCCCTGATGCCACTCGGGATGATAGAACGCCAGTCCAAGCGGCAGATCGGTATGCTGACGCTCCAGCTCATCGCACAGCGCCAGCGCTTCGCTCTTCATGCCCTGCTCAATCTCTTTACGCGTCTGATTCAGCGCATCGAGTTCATTCGCCAGCATGCGCGCCTGGGAAATATCTTCGGTGAGCAGCAGCGCCACGCCGACTGACATATCATCCAGACGACCGGCAGCATTCAGGCGCGGGCCCACGGCAAAACCGAGATCGCTGGCGGCGAGTTGGCGCGCATCGCGGTTGGCAATCTCCAGCAGCGCGCGAATCCCGGCACGGCATTTGCCCGCGCGAATACGGCTCAAACCTTGCCACACCAGAATGCGGTTGTTGGCATCCAGCGGCACCACATCGGCCACGGTGCCCAGCGCCACCAGATCTAGCAGCTCCGCCAGATTTGGCTCGGCGCGGCTCTCACTAAACCAGTTTTGCTGACGCAGATGCGCACGCAGCGCCAGCATCAGATAGAAGGCCACGCCAACACCCGCCAGCGAACGTGAGGGGAATTCGCTGTCGTTGAGGTTCGGATTAACAATCGCTTCGGCGGCGGGCAAGGTTTCGCCCGGCAAGTGGTGATCGGTAACCAGCACCGGAATGCCGTGCTGATGCGCGGTATCCACTCCGGCATGTGATGAGATGCCGTTATCGACGGTGAGGATCATCTCCGCACCGCGCGCTTTAGCCTGCTCGACCACTTCCGGACTCAAACCGTAGCCATCTTCGAAACGGTTTGGCACCAGATAATCCACATTACCGCCGAGGCTGCGCAGCGCCAGCACGGTTAACGCGGTGCTGGTGGCGCCATCGGCATCGAAATCGCCCACTACCACGATACGTTTGCCCGCCAGCAGCATCTGATGCAGCAACGTCACGGCGGCTTCGATGCCGCCCAGCGTTTGCCACGGCAGCAGATGTTTAGCGCCGCGCTCCAGTTCCATCGCCTCTTTCACGCCGCGTCGCAGATACAAGCGGCGCAGCAAAGGGGGCAAATCAGCGGGTAAGCTGGCTTCGGTCTCGGCTTCGCGCCGACGCAATTCAACAGAATGAATCACTGTGCGTTAACCGCCACGCTTCTGGCCGTCAAGCACCTGCTTCAGCTCTTGCGGTCCCTGATAGCCAGGAATCATCATGCCGCTATCCGTAAGAATGGCTGGCGTACCCTGAATGCCAAACAGGATGCCGAGTTTGTACTGCTGCTCGATATTGATTTTGCAGGTCGCTGGCGCATCCATCTGCGGCGCATCGCCTTTCATTGCTGCATCGAAAGCTTTGTTACGATCGGCGCTGCACCAGATGGCGCGCATGGCTTTTTCTACCTGACCATTCAGACCTTCACGCGGGAAGGCCAGATAGCGCACGGTGATGCCGAGCGCGTTGTAGTCGGCCATCTGCTCATGCAGCTTGCGGCAGTAGCCGCAGGTGATGTCGGTGAACACGGTGATGACGTGCTGCTCTTTCGGCGCTTTATAGACAATCATGTCTGGCGCCAGCGCAGTGACTTTTTTGTCCAGCAGCTGGTTGGTAACGTTGATCGGCTGGGTGCCGCTGACATCATACAGCGGGCCCTGAATCATGTGCTTGCCGTCTTCGGAGACGTAAAGCACGCCGCTTTCGGTCAGCACCGTTTTAATACCCGGCAGCGGGGACGGCTGGATTTCAGCCTGCTGCAATCCCAGTTTTTTCAGCGTTTGCTGAATAGCGTTGTCATCGGCATGCGCCAATCCAGTGAATGCACTGACCAGCAGAGCCAGCATCGTTAGCTGCTTTTTCATCTTAAATCCTTGTTACCGCATCTCAAGCGCGCGGATGATGCTGTTGATGTAACAGACGCAGGCGCTCAGTGGCGACGTGCGTATAAATTTGGGTGGTCGAGAGGTCGCTGTGGCCCAGCAACATCTGTACGACGCGTAAATCGGCGCCGTGGTTCAGTAAATGTGTGGCAAATGCGTGGCGCAGCACGTGCGGCGACAGCTTTTCGCTATCGATACCGGCAAGGGTCGCATAGTGTTTAATGCGATGCCAGAAGGTCTGCCGCGTCATTTGCTGCGCGCGCTGGCTGGGAAACATCACGTCCAGCGTTTGCCCGTTGAGCAGCCACGGCCGACCATGTTCCATATAGTATTCAATCCAGTAAACCGCTTCTTCACCTAACGGCACAAGACGCTCTTTGTTGCCTTTACCGATTACGCGCACCACGCCCTGACGCAGGCTGATATCGCTGATGGTCAAACCCACCAACTCCGTTACGCGTAAACCGGTGGCGTACAGCAGCTCCAGCATCGCCTTGTCGCGCAGTTCGAGCGGCACATCAATGCTCGGTGCCTGCAGTAAGCGTTCGACCTGGTTTTCACTGAGATCTTTCGGCAGACGCTGCGGCAGTTTCGGTGCCGACAGCAGCGCGCTGGGATCGTCGCTGCGCACTTTTTCCCGATAGAGATATTGGCACAAGCGGCGAATGGCGCTGAGGGTGCGCGCCGAGCTGGTGGCTTTGTAGCCGCCCTCAACGCGTTCGGCAAGAAACTGCTGCAAATCAAGCGCTTCAAGCGTTAATAGCGTGCGATCGTGGTGATGCAGCCAGCCGGTGAGCGTTTGCAGATCCTGCCGGTAAGAGGCGAGCGTGTTCTGCGCCAGATTACGCTCAATCCAAAGCGCATCCAGAAACTGTTCGATCAGATCGCTGTCCTGCACTGTACTCTCCGCCCGTGTGAAATCGTGCTCATTATGCCTGAAAGTAGCCTGCTTCTGGTACAATTGCCCCCGAGTCAGGTTCAGACAGAGCATTAATTGCATGAATATCGGTTTGTTTTATGGTTCGAGCACCTGTTACACCGAGATGACGGCGGAAAAGATTCGCGACTTTATCGGTGAAGAATTAGTCACGCTGCACAATTTGAAAGATGACGATCCGTCGCTGATGGAGCAGTACGATTTGCTGATCCTCGGCATTCCGACGTGGGATTTCGGTGAGTTACAGGAAGATTGGGAAGCGATTTGGCCACAGATTCCGGCGCTGAATTTGCGCGGAAAAATCGTGGCGCTGTACGGCATGGGCGATCAGGGCGAATACGCCGAATGGTTCCTTGATGCGCTGGGCATGCTGCACGAACTGCTGCAGCCGATGGGCGTGCAGTTTGTGGGTTACTGGCCGCTGGAAGGCTATGAGTTCACCAGCAAAAAACCGCTGACCGCCGATGGCACGCAGTTTGTCGGTTTGGCGCTCGACGATGTTAACCAGTTCGAACAGAGCGATGAGCGCATTGAGCAGTGGTGCGAACAGATTCTGACGGAAACCGCAGCGCTGCTTTAAGGCAGCGTTTGACCATCCCTTAGAAAACAGCAGGCGCGCAGCGTGCGCCATTCACCGGGCGGCAGGTTGTCATGCATTAACCACAGCCGCCAGCGTTTTCCCTGCTGATTACGCAGCACCAGCAAAACGCCATACGGCAACCAATCCGCCTTACGTTCCGCTCGCCAGCGCACGCCGCGCCACAGCCAATTGCCCTTCACGTCCAGCACCAAATGACCTACGCGCTGAACCAAACGGCGCTCGTTACGCCAGCACTCCGCCAGCAGCAGCACTAACACCGGCGCTTTGCTCCACGCCCACGCGTCAGGCCACTCCAGTGCCAGCAGCAAACCGGTGCACAGTAGAGAAAGCGTCACATTCAGTGCGCGCGCACTGCGTGACGCTCGCAGATCACATTGCCACCGGACCGCGTTCACGGTTACGCTGCTGAATCAGTTTCACCATACGTTTGAACTCGGGATCAACCGGTTCACCGTGATTCATCAACCAGTTGAACAGATCGGGATCGTCACTCTTTAGTAGTGCGATAAAAACCTGCTTATCGGTGTCGTTCAGCGAATCATATTCAAATTTGAAAAACGGCATGATAGCCATATCCAGCTCCAGCATGCCGCGACGGCATGCCCATTGGACGCGGGCTTTGTCGTTAATTTCCATGTCTCAGGTTCCATGACTAAAAACAGTGGGGCTCAGTGTACCTGCTTTTTTTTCTCGCTGCAGGCGCTGTGCTTAACCCTGTGCAATACCTCGGCGTTACATCCCCCAGTTTGCAATGGGTATCACGCGATTTGTGCGCCATATTCAGTAAACAGGTTGCAAAGCCGCACTGCTCTTTTACCATTGCAACCTATTACCTCATTAATCAGGAAAGAGACATGTCGATTTTTACCCTTCCACCTCGCCAGCCTGCTGCATCGTCACGCCTGCCTTTAACCCTGATTTCGCTCGACGAATGGGCGCTGGTTAAGGTGCAAGGCAACGACAGCACGTCTTATCTGCAAGGTCAGTTGACGCTGGATGTCGCGGCGATGGGCGAGACGCAGCATCGTCCCGCCGCGCACTGCGATGCCAAAGGCAAAATGTGGAGCAACATTCGTCTGTTCCATCGCAGCGAAGGTTACGCTTACGTGGTGCGTCGCAACCTGCGTGAGCAGCAGCTAACCGAACTGAAGAAATACGCGGTGTTCGCCAAAGTCACCCTCGTCGCTGACGATGAAGCGGTGCTGCTCGGCGTTGCCGGTTTCCAGGCGCGCGCCGCGCTGGCAGGCGTATTCAGCACACTGCCGGATGCCGAAACGCCGGTAGTACAGCAAGGTGAGAGCACGCTTTTGTGGTTTGATCAGCCAGCCGAACGTTTCCTGCTGGTGACCACGCCAGAACAGGCGAATGCGTTGAAAGAGAAACTGGCGGGAGAAGCGCAGTTCAACGACAGCCTGCAATGGCTGGCGCTGGATATTGAAGCGGGCATTCCGGTGATTGAAAGCGCCACCAGCGCGCAGTTGATTCCACAAGCCACTAACCTACAGGCGCTGGATGCCATCAGCTTCAAAAAAGGGTGTTACACCGGCCAGGAGATGGTGGCACGCGCCAAATTCCGCGGTGCGAACAAACGCGCACTCTATTGGCTGGCAGGTAAAGCCAGCAAAGTGCCGGAGGTTGGCGGTTCGATGGAGCTGCAGATGGGCGATAAATGGCGTCGCACCGGCACCGTATTGAGCGGCGTGCAGCTGGATGACGGCAGCGTTTGGGTGCAGGTGGTGATGAATAATGATTTGGAGCCGGATAGCGTACTGCGCGTGGAAGGCGACGAAAGTGGCAAATTGACCATTCAGCCGCTGCCGTATTCATTAACCGAATAATTGCGGGCCGGGTCCGTACTAAACACGTAAGGTCGCCATTTTCGGCGACCTGGATTGAGCTTACATCACGTAAAAATAAATCGCGCAGAAGTGCAACACGCTGCCGCCGAGCACAAAACCGTGCCAGATGGCGTGACTGTAAGGAATACGGCGCGAGACGTAGAATATCACTCCTAGCGAATAGACAATGCCACCGGCAGCCAGCAGCCAAATCCCGCCCGGCGACAGTTTGATCGCCAGCTGATAAATCACCACCAGCGACAACCATCCCATACCGAGATAGGTCACCAGCGACAGCGCTTCAAAGCGGTGGGCAAAGGCGATTTTAAACAGGATACCGGCCAGCGCCAGGCTCCAGATCACCACCATTAAGCCCTGTGCCAGCGGCGAATTGAGCCCCACCAGCAAGAACGGCGTGTAAGTGCCAGCAATCAACAGATAAATAGCGCAGTGGTCAAATTTCTTCAGCCAGTATTTGGCTTTTTGATGGGGAATGGCGTGATACAGCGTTGAGGCGAGATAGAGCAGAATGATGCTGCCGCCGTACAGGCTGTAACTGGTGATAGCGGTAACGTTAGCTTGGGATTCAACGGCTTGTGTCAACATCAACACCAGGCCAATGATGCCGAAAATGCAGCCGATTCCGTGGCTGATACTATTGGCGATCTCTTCTGCCAATGAGTAGCCCTGGGCAATAACTGGGGTTTGTACCATGAGGGGATTCCTGAACAACGGAAAAAGCGAGTGTGCTATTTCTGAGCAACCAGAGTAACCGGGATAATTTTCAGAGTACACATGTACGCTAAAATAAATCTGTGAGTGGGTGTGACAGGCGAGGGTTTGAATGAATCGGTCGCCATGCATGGCGACACTCCGCACGGATACTGTTTTATGGGGTCGGTATTGATACCGGCTTGGTGATCATCGTCCGCCAGCCGCATCGATAAAGGTGCCCGTCACGTATGACGCGGCATCGCTCGCTAGCCAGGCAATTGCTGCAGCAATCTCTTCTGCCTGGCCGCCGCGTCCCATTGGCAATGCGCTCGCCAGGCGATCGACCCGACCCGGCTCGCCGCCATCGGCGTGCATGTCGGTATAGATAAGGCCAGGACGCACGCTGTTGACGCGAATGCCTTGCGATGCCACTTCCAGCGACAACCCTTTAGTCAGCGTATCCATCGCCCCTTTTGAGGCGGCGTAATCCACATATTCGCCTGGCGCACCGAGACGTGACGCAGCGGATGACACATTGACGATGGCGCCCCCTTTGCCGCCATGATGCGTGCCCATGCGTTTTACCGCCTCACGACAGCAGATGAACGTGCCGGTGACATTGGTGGCGAACACGCGCTGAATACGTTCGGCATCCAGATCTTCCACCCGACATTGGGTAAACAAAATACCGGCATTATTCACCAGCACTCGCAGCGCGCCCTTTTGCTGATCCAATTCGGCAAACATACGTATGACCTGCGCTTCATCGCCAATATCGGCCTGCAGCGCAAACGCACTGCCGCCCTGCGCTTCAATCTCTGCCACCACGCTTGCCGCTTCGGCTGCACGCTGACGATAGTTGATCGCCACGCGATAACCCGCCTGCGCCAGCAATAATGCGGTTGCGCGTCCAATGCCGCGGCTACCGCCGGTAATCAAAGCCAGATCCATTTTTGCCTCCACAAAAAAGGGCCGAACAATCGGCCCTTTCATAAATATCACCCGCAACTTTAGCCTAAATAATTTGAGATACAGCAAGGCGGCAAGTTCATTCATCCCCGGGAGCTTACATCAGTAAGTGACCGGGGTGAATGAGCGCAGCCAACGCCGCTGTGGCTCAAAGTATGACGGCTAAATTATTGGTATTCGCTCATTGGTACACACGAACAAAAGACATTGCGATCGCCAAATACATCATCCAGACGTTTCACCGTCGGCCAGTATTTATTGGCGCTACCGGCCGGGAATACGGCCAGCTCACGGGTATACGGATGCGCCCAGTCGCCGACGATTTCTGTCTGCGTGTGCGGTGCGTTCACCAGCGGGTTATCTTCCAGCGGCCATTCGCCATCGGCAACGCGATCGATTTCCATGCGAATAGCCAGCATCGCATCGATAAAGCGATCCAGCTCGATTTTGCTTTCCGATTCCGTGGGTTCAACCATCAGCGTTCCCGCAACCGGGAATGACATCGTTGGTGCGTGGAAACCGTAATCGATCAGACGCTTAGCAATATCCAGCTCGCTGATACCGGTCTGCTCTTTCAGCGGACGAATGTCGAGAATACATTCGTGCGCCACGCGGCCATCGCGGCCGGCATACAGAATCGGATAGGCCGATTGCAGACGGCTGGCAATGTAGTTGGCGTTCAGGATCGCCACCGAACTCGCTTGCTTCAGACCTTCTGCGCCCATCATACGGATATACATCCAGCTGATTGGCAAAATCGATGCGCTACCAAACGGTGCGGCAGATACCGCGCCCTGCTGTGTCAGCACGCCATCAATTTGCACCACGCTGTGACCTGGCACGAACGGTGCCAGATGCGCTTTCACGCCGATTGGGCCCATACCCGGACCGCCACCGCCGTGCGGGATACAGAAGGTTTTGTGCAGGTTAAGGTGCGATACATCCGCGCCGATGTAACCTGGCGTGGTGATACCGACCTGCGCATTCATGTTGGCGCCGTCGAGATACACCTGGCCGCCGTGCTGATGCACGATCTGGCACACCTCGCGAATGGTTTCTTCATAAACGCCGTGTGTTGACGGATAGGTCACCATGATGCACGACAGCTGCTCACCCACCTGCGCGGCTTTCTCACGCAGATCGCCAAGATCGATGTTGCCTTGTTTATCACACGCCACCACCACAACTGACATGCCCGCCATCTGCGCCGATGCCGGATTGGTGCCGTGCGCCGAGCTCGGGATCAGGCAAACATTACGGCCGCCTTCGTTACGACTTTCGTGGTAACGACGAATCGCCAGCAGGCCGGCGTATTCGCCCTGCGCACCTGAGTTGGGCTGCATGCACAGCGCATCGTAGCCAGTCAACTGCACCAGCCATTGCGACAACTGGCCAATCATCTGCAGATAACCCGACGCCTGCTCAGCCGGGCAGAATGGATGCAGTTCGGCAAATTCCGGCCAGGTGATTGGAATCATCTCCGCCGCGGCGTTAAGTTTCATGGTGCACGAACCGAGTGGGATCATCGCCTGGTTAAGCGCCAAATCTTTTTTCTCCAGGCTGTGCATGTAGCGCATCATCTCAGTTTCGCTGTGATGACGGTTGAACACCGGGTGCGTCAGGAAGGCGCTTTCACGCACCTGACCAGCCGGAATCGCACTGTTTTCCGCAGCAACAGCGGCATCCAGCGCATCAATGTCCTGACCGTGCGCATCGCCCAACAGAATGGCGAACAGCGCCAGCACATCTTCACGGGCGGTGGTTTCATCCAGCGTAATACCAACTGCATTGTGGATATCGCTGCGCAGGTTGACGCCGAAGCTTTGCGCGCGGTTCAGCACCGCCGCTTTATCGGCCACTTCAACCGTCAGCGTATCGAACCAGCTGTTGTGGCGCAGCTTCAGGCCACCGTTTTGCAGGCCCGCGGCCAGAATGCTGGTCAGACGGTGAATACGTGAGGCAATGCGTTTCAGGCCAACCGGACCGTGATACACCGCGTAGAGACCGGCGATGTTCGCCAGCAGCACCTGCGATGTACAGATGTTGGAGTTGGCTTTCTCACGACGAATGTGTTGCTCGCGGGTTTGCATCGCCATACGCAGCGCGGTGTTCCCGGCGGCATCGCGTGATACACCAATGATGCGGCCAGGCATTGAGCGTTTGTGCTCGTCGCGACTGGCGAAGAACGCGGCGTGTGGTCCGCCGTAACCCATCGGCACGCCGAAACGCTGGGCAGAACCAAAGACGATATCTGCGCCCTGCTTGCCTGGCGCCTCTAACTGCACCAGTGCCATGAAGTCTGCGGCGACACTCACCACCACTTTGCGGCTTTTCAGCTCGGCAATCAGTGAGCGGTAATCGTGCACTTCACCGTGCGTACCCACCTGTTGCAGCAACACGCCGAACAGATCGTCGTGATCCAGCGCCTTGTCAGCACGATCAATAATCAGTTCAAAACCAAAGGTTTCTGCGCGGGTGCGCACCACATCCAGCGTCTGTGGATGGATGTCATCGGCGATGAAGAATTTGGTGGCGCTTTTCAGTTTGCTAACGCGCCTGGCCATCGCCATTGCTTCGGCAGCAGCGGTCGCTTCGTCCAGCAGTGATGCGGAAGCGATGTCCAGACCGGTCAGATCCAGCGTCAGAGTTTGGAAGTTGAGCAGCGCCTCAAGACGGCCCTGCGACACTTCTGGCTGATACGGCGTATACGCGGTGTACCAGCCTGGATTTTCCAGCATATTGCGCAGGATGACGGGCGGCGTGATCACCGCGCTGTAGCCCATGCCGATCCAGGATTTGTAGCGTTGGTTCTGACTGGCAATGGCTTTCAGCTCTGCCAGCGCTTGCTGCTCGGTCGCCGCAATGCCTACTGCAGGCGGGCCTGGCAGTTGGATGTCGGCAGGCACAATAGAACTGATCAATGAGGAGAGCGAACTGGCACCAATCGCTTCCAGCATTAAGGCCTGTTGTTCCGGCGTAGGACCGATGTGGCGCTCAATGAAAGCACCGTTGTGTTCAAGCTGGCTGAGAGTCTGGGTCATTTGCAGTAAATCCTGAATCGGGCTGGGTTACAAAAATGGCGTTAAATCAGGCAGATAAAAAAGAAGGCGACGCAGCGCGCCACCTTCTGCCACTACCGGTTACTCGTCGATTGCGGCTTTATAGGCATCGGCATCCAGCATCGCGTCGAGTTCTGATTCGTCGCTGGCTTTGATGCGGAACAGCCAACCATCGGCGTACGGCGCGCTGTTCACAAGCTCTGGCGAATCGCCCAGATTGTCGTTCACCGCCACAATCTCACCGCTCAGTGGCGCGTAGATGTCTGAAGCCGCTTTTACCGACTCCGCAACGGCGCAGTCATCACCGGCCGAGAAGGTGGCACCGACGTCTGGCAGATCGACAAACACCATATCGCCCAGCAGTTCCTGTGCGTGTTCGGTGATACCCACAGTGAAGGTGCCGTCGGCTTCTTTACGGACCCATTCGTGGCTATCGCGGTATTTCAATTCATTTGGCACATTGCTCATTGGCCATTTCTCCTGAAAAAAAATTACTGGGCAACCGGCTTACCGGCGCGAACAAAAATCGGTTTGGTGACTTTCACTGGCATTTCACGGTTGCGGATTTCCACAATCGCCTGCTCACCAATGCCGGCTGGCACACGCGCCAGCGCGATGCTGTAACCCAGGGTTGGTGAGAAGGAACCACTGGTAATAATACCTTGCTGCGGCTGACCTTGTTGATCGGTGAAGCGCACCGTTAACCCGTTACGCAGCACCCCTTTTTCGGTCATCACCAGGCCAACCAGCTTTTCGGTTCCGTGCTCGCGCTGCGCTTGCAGGGCATCACGGCCAATGAAATCGCGATCGGCAGGTTCCCAGCTGATGGTCCAGCCCATATTGGCGGCGAGCGGCGAAACGCCCTCATCCATCTCCTGACCGTACAGGTTCATGCCCGCTTCCAGACGCAGCGTGTCACGCGCACCGAGTCCAGCCGGTTTAACGCCTGCGGCCAACAGCTGCTGCCAGAAAGCGGCGGCTTCAGTCGCTGGCATGGCAATCTCATAACCCGCTTCGCCGGTGTAGCCGGTGGTAGCGATAAACAGGTTTTCGGCCTGCACGCCAAAGAAGGGTTTCATGCCGGCAACGGCATCACGCTGAGCGGCGCTCAACAGCGTTTGTGCTTTCTGCTGCGCGTTTGGACCTTGCACCGCAATCAGCGCCAGATCGTCACGTTCGGTCAGCTCAACGCCAAACGGCTGCGCATGCTGTTTAATCCAGGCTAAATCTTTCTCTCGCGTAGCGGAGTTCACCACCAGACGGAAGAAATCTTCGCTCATAAAGTAAACAATCAAATCATCAATGACGCCAGCAGAGGCATTCAACATGCCGGTATACAGGGCTTTGCCCGGCTGGGTCAGCTTGGCGACATCGTTTGCCAGCAGATAGCGCAGGAATTCGCGGGTGCGTGCGCCGTGCAGATCGACGATGGTCATGTGGGAAACATCAAACATGCCGGCATCGTTACGCACCGCGTGATGCTCATCCATTTGCGAGCCGTAATGCAGCGGCATCATCCAACCGTGGAAGTCCACCATGCGTGCACCGCTTGCCTGATGCTGTTCGAATAGAGGCGTTTGCTGAGTCATAACCATCCTGTGAAGACAAGTGAGTGTGACGCGCCTGCGTCGCCTAATGAGGCTGACGCAAACGTTCTCTTTGTGCTGAAGTTATCACCTAATGTGGCAATTAACCATGAGGAAAACGAGGGCGAAACACTACCACCTTTCATCAAATCATCGAACAGCGCCCAGCATAAATCACTGCATTATTGTGATTAGCCTCGCACAAAATACGACTAAATTACTTTCATGCAGCAAATTGAGGGAATACACGCCACAGGATTAAGAAATGGTCCGGCATGCGCAGGGCTATGACATGAATTAATCTAATGCGAATTAATGCGTCAAATTAGAATAAATCAAACGAGGCGCGATCGCGGTGCATCGCTGCATCATTGGGGTGCAGCAAAGAAAAACGGCGCCCAATGGGGCGCCGTTAGCTGAGATGATTAGCGTATCCATCTGGGTAGATCGTTAAGCCCCATCGCCTGTTTCAGCATCAGCGGTTTAACGCCAGGTAACGTGTCGGCGAGCTTGAGGCCAACATCACGCAGCAGCTTTTTCGCGGGATGGGTGCCGGCAAACAGCTCGCGAAAACCCTGCATCCCCGCCAGCATCATCGCCGCACTGTGCTTGCGGCTGCGCTCATAGCGACGCAGATAGAGATGCTGACCAATGTCTTTGCCTTCCTGATGCAATCGACGAATTTCACCAATTAATTCAGCCGCATCCATAAAGCCGAGATTTACGCCCTGCCCGGCCAGCGGATGGATGGTGTGGGCGGCATCGCCGACCAGCGCCAAACGGTGCGCGGCAAAGTTACGCGCATAACGTGCCGTCAACGGGAAGGTTTTACGTTCACTCTCGACCTGACACAAGCCAAGACGCATATCAAACGCCACCGACAGCTGCTGATTAAATAGCGCTTCCGGCATCGATTGCAGGCGTGCCGCTTCCTGTGGCGCGAGCGACCAGACGATCGAGCATAAGTGTGGATCCTGCATCGGCAGGAACGCCAGAATACCGTCGCCGTGAAACACCTGACGCGCAATCGCATCATGCGGCATATCGGTGCGGATGTTCGCCACCAGCGCGTGATGCTCGTAATCCCAGAAAGTCAGCGGGATATCCGCTTTATCGCGCAGCCACGAATTGGCGCCGTCGGCCGCCACCAGCAAACGTGCGCTCATCATGCTGCCATCCTGCAACGTAATGAAGGCTTCGTTGTCGCCAAACGCCACTTGCTGCAGCTGCGCCGGGGCAAACAGCGTAATATCGCTGCTCTGACTGGCACGCTGCCACAACGCGCTATGAATCACTTCGTTTTCAATAATATGGCCAAGATGGGATAAACCCTGCTGCTCGTCATCAAAGCTGATTGAGCCAAAGCTGTCCTGATCCCACACTTCCATGCCGTGATAGGCGCTGGCGCGCAGCGCCAGAATGCTCGACCAGACATCGAGCTTTTGCAGCAGACGTTCACTGGCAGCGTTGATGGCGGAGACGCGAATCGACGCATTGGCCGCCGGATCAAACTGTGGCTCGGGTGCTTTTTCCAGCACGGCAACGCGTAAGCCGCTGCCTTGAAGTCCGCAGGCGACGGCCAAACCCACCATGCCGCCTCCGGCAATTGCCACATCAAAAGTTTGCATTGCTGCCCCTTAATTCGTGCTTAACGCTTAACCCAGCCGAGCGTGCGCGCGGCAAGTGGATTTCGTAGCCAAGGCAGATGGTCCATCGCCACCAGCCCAAGATTTCGTCCTGCTACCAACGGCGCATAGCGGTTAGCAAACAGTCGGACTAAACCGTCAGTGACGCCAACAGTGGCGGCACGATCGGGCTGACGTCGCGCGGCAAAATGCTGTAATACCGCGAAACTGCCGGGATCTTGCTGCTGACGATATGCGCCTGCCAGCGTTTCCGCCAGCGACATCACATCACGCAGACCCAGGTTGAAGCCTTGTCCGGCGATTGGATGCAGCGTTTGCGCCGCGTTGCCCACCAGCGCCAGACGATGTGTCACCTGACGTTCAGCGGTTTGCAGCGCCAGCGGATAATGCTCGCGTTGACCGGTATGCGTGAAGCGCCCCAGACGCCAGCCGAATGCGCGCTGCAGTTCTTGCAGGAAGGTCGCATCATCCCACTGCTTAATCGTTGCTTGCGCTTCAAGCGGGTGGCACCACACCAGCGACATGCGGTTGCCGGACATCGGCAACAGCGCCAGCGGGCCGTATTCGGTAAAGCGCTCAAAGGCGCGGCCCTGATGCGGCAACTGCGTCGACACGTTGGCGATAACCGCCAACTGCTGATAATCGTCGCGCTGCCAGGTGATACCGCAGGACGCGCCTAAAGGTGAACGCGAACCGTCGGCGGCCACCAGTAATGCGCCTGCCAGCTGTTCGCCGCTGTTCAACATCACCTGCACATTATCCGCCGTACGCGCTACCGAAGTTACATGATCCGGGCAGCGCAGCGTGACGCCTGACGCTTTTTGCAGGCGTTGAAACAGCCGCTGGCCGACATCAAACAGTTCAACCACCTGACCGAGCGCAGGCAACTGATGATCTTGCGCTTTAAGCGAAACAAAGCCGGTATGACCGCGATCGGAAACGTGAATATCGGTGATGGGCGTGGCGCAATCGGCCAGCGAGCGCCACAGATCGATATCCGCTAACTGCTGACAGGTGCCAGCCGCCAGGGCAATCGCCCGTCCATCGAAACCGGGATGCGCGCGGCTGTCGGGCTGGCTGCGCTCAATCAGGGTAACCGGCAGTTGGCCTTGCGTCAGATGTGAAATCGCCAGCGCCAGAGTCGCACCGGTCATGCCGCCGCCGGCAATCAAAATGCTCATGCGTGACGTGCCGCCGCCATCAAGGCTTCAATCGCGTCAGCGTCTTTGACTACGCTGTCGGTGAGATTTTCGTTGCCGTCGGCGGTGATGACGATGTCATCTTCGATGCGAATGCCAATGCCGCGATATTGTGGCGGTACTTTGGCATCTGGCGCGATATACAAGCCAGGCTCAACCGTCAGCACCATGCCCGGCTCTAGCACGCGGTCGCGGCTTGGCGTGCCATAATGGCCGACATCGTGCACATCCAGCCCCAGCCAGTGACTCAAACCGTGCATGAAGAACGGACGATGCGCCTGCTCTTCAAACAGCGTATCGATGTTGCCATCCAGAATGCCGAGATCGACCAGGCCGGTAATCATTATGCGCACCACCTCGTCGTTAACGTCATGGATGCTGATGCCCGGACGGAACATCGACAACGCTTTGTAGAGCGAAGCCAGCACGATGTCGTAGATGGCGCGCTGCGGCTCGCTGAAGGTGCCGTTGACCGGGAAGGTGCGGGTGATATCGCCCGCGTAGCCGTGGAATTCACAGCCTGCGTCAATCAGCACTAAGTCGCCATCGCGCATTTCCGATTCGTTTTCGGTGTAGTGCAGAATACAGCCGTTTTCGCCCGAACCGACAATGGTGTTGTACGAGGGGAAACGCGCGCCATGGCGATTGAATTCGTGATGAATTTCGCCTTCCAGCTGATATTCAAACATGCCCGGACGACAGGCTTGCATCGCTCGCGTGTGCGCCAGCGCGCTGATTTTTCCGGCGCGGCGCAGAATCTCAATCTCTTCTGCGCTTTTGAACAGGCGCATGTCGTGCACCCACGGACGCCAGTCGGTAACTGTGTCGGGCGCGCTAAGGTTTTGACGGAAGCCGCGACGCAGTTTGTCCAGCGCGCTGAACACCAGCTGATCGGCTTCTGCGTATTCGCCCTGCGCGTGGTAAACCACATCCAGGCCGTTAAGCAGTTGATGCAGCTGCTCGCCGAGGTCATCCCACGGCAAAGCGCGATCGACTCCCAGTTTCGCCGGTGCGGCATCCTGGCCAAGGCGGCGACCAAACCAGATTTCGGCCGTCAGGTCACGCACGCGATTGAACAGCACGCTGTGATTGTGCTTATCATCACTTTTGATTAAGACCAGCAGCGCCTGCGGTTCATTAAAACCGGTGAAGTACCAGAAGTCGCTGTTTTGACGAAAGCTGTATTCGGTGTCGTTGCTGCGCGTCACTTCAGGTGCAGCAAAAATTAACGCCGCACTGCCTGGCGCCATGCGGGCAATCAGCGCCTGACGACGTTGTTGAAACGTATCCAAGGTAATCATGTTTGCACTCCCTGTTGAAGACGGGCCACAACGCACCCGCATTGACGCGCTTAATGTAACGTAGGTTTCTGTACTTCTGGTGCCGTTGGCTGATGCGGACGCGTGAAGGTGTCGTGGCACAGCAGAGCGGCAACGCGCACGTACTCAATCACCTCTTCGAGTGACTGCTCCAGCTCTTCCTGATCCTCATCTTCGTCATAGCCAAGTTGTGCGATGGTGCGCAGATCGTCAATCGCTTCGCCAGTTTCGCCGGTCACTTTCTCCAGCTTCGGTTGCGTGACACCCAAACCGAGCAGGAAGTGGTTTACCCAACCGGCCAGCGCATCCGCGCGATCGAATACCGTGATGTCATCGTCTTCCGGCAACATCAGCTGGAACATAAAACCTTCGTCTTCCAGCGTGGTCGCCAGGCTTTCATGCAGCGCCTGCAGCGGCTGAGACAGGCTCTGCGAAAACGCCATGCCTTCGTTGGTGAGATCGTGAACCATGGTTTTCCAGCTGGTATCCTGATTGCCGCCGCACAGAATCCCGGAAAGGAGACCATGCATTTCGGCTGGCGTCATGCCCACGCCCTGCTGTGAAAGGGCCGCGGCCAGCGCGTTGTAACTCGGCGTTGCGTTCTGTAAAGACATAAGCTTTGGTCGTCGTTGGCAGAATAAGTTCGTGTTATGCTACCACCAGGTGCCTCTGGGTTTCCAGAAAAGGGGTTGTAACTTATAACTCGGGTATATATAGTTTCGCACCTCCCAACCCATTGACCGGTAAGGGAGATGCGATCGAAGTAATCAGTTAGGATGGTGGCATGTCTGCACAACCAGTAGATATTCAAATTTTTGGTCGTTCGTTAAGAGTGAATTGCCCGCCTGAACAGCAAGATGCGCTGAATCTGGCCGCAGAGGATCTCAATCAACGGTTGCAAGATTTAAAAGTTCGCACTAGAGTCACCAATACAGAGCAACTGGTGTTCATCGCCGCGTTAAACATCTGCCACGAGTTGGCACAAGAGAAAGGTAAGACGCGCGACTATGCAGCAAACATGGAACAACGTATCCGCATGCTGCAGCAGACCATTGAACAAGCGTTAGTAGAGCAAGGTCGCATAACTGACCGCCAGGGCCCTAATTTTGAATAAAGCTTCATGGTCCTCATGCTATAGTGACGGTGAAGTAAATTTTCTCTGAGATGTTTGCAAGCGGGCCAGTCCCCTGAGCCGATATTTCATACCAACAGAATGTGACGCTCCACAATTTGTGCGCATGCTCGGTTCGTCCGAGAAGCCTAATAGTTGTGACGGCATGTTCACCTTGAACCAAGGGTTCAAGGGTTACAGCCTGCGGCGGCATCTCGGAGATCTCCATTTAGTAGCAAGTCTGTTTCCCCGGTTCGCATGATATAATCGCTTTTAAGAAGCGATTATTCCGGGTATTTAGATATCATGCCAGCGCCCTCCCTTCTCGACCGTCAAGACATCCGTCAGCATGTGCGCCATTTGCGCCGTAATCTCACGTCTGAGCAACAGGAACAAGCCGCCGATCAGTTGGCTGAACACGCCATCAACATTGCGCCGATCGCTAATGCCCAACGCATTGCGCTGTTTTTATCTGTCGATGGAGAGATCAACACCCGCCCGCTAATCGCCAAACTTTGGCAGCAAAAAAAGCAGGTTTACTTACCGGTGCTTCATCCCTTCTCGCCGGGCAATCTGCTGTTTATCCGTTACACGCCAGAAACGCCACTCGCGCCAAATAAACTTCGCATCCCGGAACCGCCGCTGGATATCACGCAACTGGCCACGCTGGATCAGCTGGATGTGATGCTGGTGCCGCTGGTGGCGTTTGACTATGCTGGCCAACGTTTGGGAATGGGTGGCGGATTCTACGATCGCACGCTGCAAAACTGGCAGCAGCATGGTTTTCTTCCGGTGGGCATCGCACATGATTGTCAGCGCGTAGAAGCATTGCCGGTCGCCGCCTGGGATGTGCCGCTCCCCGCGATTCTGACGCCATCGAAACTATGGCAGTGGGAAGCGTGAGCAGGAAAAACAAAGGGCGCCAATGGCGCCCTGTTTAATCAGTACAGCAGACGGGCGCGGATGGTGCCCGGAATCGCCTTCATCGCCTGCAGCGCTTTATCCGCTGCATCCTGCTCAGCATCAATATCGATCACCACGTAGCCCATAATTGGCGTGGTTTGCAGATACTGCGCGGCGATGTTGATGCCCTGCTCGGCAAAAATCTGGTTGATAGCGGTCAGCACACCCGGACGGTTTTCATGGATGTGCAGCAGACGGCTAGCACTTGCCGCATGCATCGGCAGTGAGACTTCCGGGAAGTTAACCGCAGACAGCGTAGAACCGTTGTCGGAGTATTTCGCCAGCTTGCCAGCCACTTCGATACCGATGTTTTCCTGCGCTTCCTGCGTTGAACCACCAATGTGCGGCGTCAGGATCACGTTATCGAACTCGCACAGCGGTGAGTTAAACGGGTCGCTGTTAGTCGCAGGCTCGACCGGGAAGACGTCGATAGCGGCACCAGACAGATGTTTGTTCGCCAGGGCATCACACAGCGCCGGAATATCGATCACGGTACCGCGCGCGGCGTTGATCAGCAGCGCGCCCGGCTTCATCAGCGCCAGCTCTTCCGCGCCAATCATGTTCTGAGTGGATTGCGTTTCAGGAACGTGCAGGCTGACCACGTCGCTCATGTTGAGCAGATCGGAGAGATGACGCACCTGAGTGGCGTTACCCAGCGGCAGCTTGCTTTCGATATCGTAGAAGAACACATGCATACCGAGGCTTTCTGCCAGTACACCCAGCTGCATGCCGATGTGACCGTAACCGATGATGCCCAGTTTCTTGCCGCGTGCTTCAAACGAACCGTTGGCGACTTTATTCCAGATGCCACGGTGCGCTTTGGCGTTGGCTTCCGGAATGCCACGCAGCATCAGTAGCATTTCGCCAATCACCAGCTCTGCAACAGAACGGGTGTTGGAGAACGGCGCGTTGAACACCGGCACACCGCGTTTCGCCGCTGCACCGAGATCAACCTGGTTGGTACCGATACAGAAGCAGCCGACTGCTACCAGCTTTTCAGCGGCAGCAAAGATCTCTTCAGTCAGTTGGGTACGGGAACGGATACCAATGAAGTGCGCATCGCGGATGGAGGATTTCAGCGACTCCGCATCCAGCGCCCCTTTGTGAAACTCGATGTTGGTGTAGCCTGCTGCACGCAGGTTTTCCAGCGCACTCTGGTGAACGCCTTCCACCAGCAGGAACTTAATCTTGTCTTTTTCCAGTGATACCTTTGCCATTTCCCGACCCTATTCAGAATTCAATGAGGACTACCATAAGGTAGCCTTCTGTCAAAATATCAAAAATTTCGTGCGCAGCAATACAAACGATTGCCTGGGAGCCAGCACGCGCCCACGCGGAGACAGCACAATGCCGTACAAAATCGTGACATCCTTAATGGACGAAGTACGAACTTACTGCTGATGAATCTTTTGTGACATAAGTCACCAAATTTCAGCCTGGTGAGAAAAGATGTTTTGCGGATGGAAATAACCGGCGCATTACGCGCGCCGGACAGATCATTTTACGATGGTTTTCACGCCTTCTGCGGTACCAATCAGTGCGACATCCGCACCACGTCCCGCAAACAGGCCAACGGTCACTACGCCCGGCAGCGCATTAATGGTTTTTTCCAGTTCGATGGGATCGAGAATACGCAGATTATGCACGTCGAGAATAATGTTGCCGTTGTCGGTAATGACGTTCTGGCGATACTCCGGCAAGCCGCCGAGTTTGACCAGTTCACGCGCCACATACGAACGCGCCATCGGAATCACTTCAACCGGCAGCGGGAAACGGCCCAGCACATCAACTTCTTTCGATGCATCGGCAATGCAGACAAATTTCTTCGCCACCGCCGCAACGATTTTCTCACGCGTCAGCGCTGCGCCACCGCCTTTGATCATCTGCATCTGCGGATTGATCTCATCGGCGCCATCAACATACACCGACAGTTCATCAATTTCGTTGAGATCGAAGATGTGAATACCCAGCGCTTTCAGTTTCTCGGTTGAGGCTTCCGAGCTGGAAACCGCACCTTCAATCTGATTCTTCATGGTGCCGAGTGCATCAATAAAATGCGCCGCTGTTGAACCCGTGCCTACGCCGACAATGGAGCCGGGCTCTACGTACTGCAGAGCTGCCCAACCTACCGCTTTTTTCAGTTCATCCTGGGTCATGGTATGTTTAAAACCTGTGCGACATCGAAGTGCGCGTAGTATAAAACAAGGCGCTGTAAAAAAGCGCGACTGTTAGACAGCCGATTTAACGCTTTGGAAGCCAGCCCGCAAAAATGCGCCGCAGCACAATTTGACAGTTTTATGGCATAGTAATGTCCACCCTGAACGAGAGAGAACAACAATGAAACGCCCGGATTATCGAACGCTTCAGGCGCTGGATGCTGTGATTCGCGAGCGCGGCTTTGAGCGTGCGGCACAAAAACTCTGCATTACCCAATCGGCGGTTTCGCAGCGTATTAAACAGCTGGAAAATTTATTTGGTCAGCCGCTGCTGGTGCGCACCGTGCCGCCGCGTCCGACCGAGCAGGGACAAAAGTTACTGGCGTTGTTGCATCAGGTTGAACTGCTGGAAGAGGAGTGGCTGGGTGATGATAACGGTGGAACCACGCCGCTGTTGCTGTCGCTGGCGGTCAACGCCGACAGCCTGGCCACCTGGCTGCTGCCCGCGCTGAAAGACGTGCTGGCCGATTCGCCAGTGCGCCTGAATTTGCAGGTAGAAGATGAAACCCGCACGCAGGAACGTCTACGTCGCGGTGAAGTGGTCGGCGCGGTGAGTATTCAGCCGCAGCCGCTGCCAAGCTGTCTGGTGGATCAACTGGGTGCGCTCGATTATCTCTTCTGCGCCTCACCTGATTTTGCTGCTCGCTATTTCCCGAACGGCGTAACACGCTCTGCGCTGCTGAAAGCGCCGGCGGTGGCATTTGATCATCTGGACGATATGCATCAGGCGTTTTTACAGCAGAACTTTGACCTGTCGCCGGGCAGCGTGCCTTGCCACATCGTTAACTCGTCAGAAGCCTTTGTGCAGCTGGCGCGTCAGGGTTCGGTGTGCTGTATGATTCCGCATCTGCAGATTGAGCGCGAGTTAGCGCAAGGTGAACTGGTGGATTTGACGCCAGGCCTGTATCAGCGTCGTATGCTGTACTGGCACCGGTTTGCGCCGGAAAGTCGTTTGATGCGCAGCGTGACCGACGCGCTGATTGCGCACGGACATCGCGTGCTGCGTCAGGATGTGTTGCCAGCGTAAAGATCAGGTCGCCCTTCATGGCGACCTGATATCAAACCTTACGGCGTGTTTGGTTTGATTTCAAAGACGACATCTACCTGGTCGTCAAAGTGAATGCTCTGCTGCTCGTAAGTTTGCTGCGCGGTGGTATCAGCTTGTACTGCGGCGGCCTTATACATGCGCGCCATCGGCATCGGTTGATAGTTCGCAACGTGATAGCGGATGCTGTAAACCGAACCTAACTTAGCGTTAAACCCTTCTGCCAGCGCGTTAGCCTGCTGCGTAGCATTAGCGATGGCCACTTTACGCGCCTTCTCTTTATAGCTGTCCGGATTCGCCACACCTAACTCGACCGAACGAATTTCATTCAGGCCAGATTTTAACGCGCCATCCAACAGCTCGTTGAGTTTGTCCAGCTGGCGCAGCGTTACCTGTACCTGACGCTCGGCACGATAGCCTTTCAGTACCGACTTACCTTCTTTGGTGTAATCGTACTCTGGCTGCGTGCTGAGGTTTGCCGCATCAATATCTTTTTTCTCGATACCGTTCTTTTGCAGGAAATCGAAATATTGCGCCACGCGGTCATCAGCTTGTTTCTTCGCTTCTGCCGCGTCTTTCGACGAAACATTCACCACAATCGCGAGCGTCGCGAGATCTGGCGTGGCATCAACGCTTGCCTGTCCAGAAGTCACCACATGCGGTCCATTCGGCAATTCGCCTGCCTGAACTAAACCGGACAGTGCGCCCGTGCTCATTACGGCGGCCAGCGCCAGTGCTTTCAGTTTCACGAAAGTCCTCCTTGAGGGATTCAATTTGCAGGTCGCCATTATGGCTAAACCCAAAACACATTAACATGTGTGCTTATCTGATTAGTAAACGGCTCAAAAGTTCGAGCAATCTCCTTTTTAACGTAGCCGCGATCGCAAATTTAGCTGTACGGATTCGCCAATAAAACACTTATTCGTTTCTATTAAAGAAACACCTCTGAGTTCGGGAGAGTTGCCAATGACAGAACAGCCACTTAGCCAAACCGTTGCCAGCGCTCGCGCGGGACGCACGCGCTTTCTGATGCTCGGTCTGGTGTTTATTAACATCATTATCAACTATATGGATCGCACTAACCTGTCGGTTGCCGCTACGGCAATGGCTGGCGAATTGCGCTTCTCGCCCATGGAGATGGGATTGATCTTTTCCGCCTTTGGCTGGATCTACGCTGCGCTACAGATCCCCGGCGGCTTCCTCATCGATCGCCTTGGCGCGCGCGTGGTTTATGGCGTCGGTTTATTTGCCTGGTCGCTGATCACCGCGCTGCACGCGCTTGCCAACAGCTTTGGCGCGCTATTTGGTCTGCGGCTCGGCGTCGGTGCTTTTGAAGCGCCGGTGATGCCCTCCAACAACCGGGTGATCTCCAGCTGGTTTCCGGAGCAAGAGCGCGCCAGTGCCATCGGCATTTACTCCTCAGCGCAGTTTGTCGGCCTGGCGTGTATGACGCCGCTGCTGTTTCATCTGCAGGATGCTTTTGGCTGGCGCGGACTGTTTTTGATCACCGGACTTGCGGGGATGATTTGGGCGCTGGTGTGGTATTGGCTCTACCGCGAGCCGAATCAACATCAAGGCGTGTCAAAAGCTGAGCTCAGCTATCTGCGTGACAACGGTGCGCTGCTGGAGAGTCGACAACATTCGCAGCAGCCCATAGCGCGCTGGGGCGATTTGGCGCAGATGTTCCGCAGTCGTAAATTGGTCGGCATCTATATTGGCCAGTTCACCATTTCCGCCACCTTCTGGTTCTTCCTCACCTGGTTCCCGACGTATCTGGTGGAGTATCGTCACATGGGCTTCATCAAAAGCGGCTACGTTGCTTCGGTGCCCTACTTCGCCGCCTTCTGTGGCGTGCTGCTGGCCGGATTTGCCTCAGATCGCATGATACGTCGCGGTATCTCCGCTAGCGTGGCGCGCAAGCTACCGGTGATCCTTGGCCTGTTCCTGACGCTGTTTATCCTTGGCGCCAATTACACCAACGATTCCACGCTGATTATTCTGTTTATGTCGCTGGCGTTCTTCGGCAACGGCCTGGCGACCATTACCTGGGTGTTTGTCACGGCGCTGGCGCCGCGCCACTTGATTGGTCTGGCGGGCGGGGTATTTAACTTTACCGGTGCGCTGTCATCCATCGTGGTACCGATTGCCATTGGTGCGTTAATCGACGGCGATAACTTCGCGCCAGCCCTGGCATTTATTGCCGTGCTGGCCGCGATTGGCATCTGCAGTTACCTGTTTATTGTCGGGAAAATCGATCATGTTAACGCGGGGTGAACACGGTTTGCGCCAGCGATTGCAACTGTTGCAGGCGCTGCGCGAGGTGCGCCTCATCGTCCTGCCAGATTTTGGCGAACGCCAATGCCGCGCGATTGTGATCAATCGGCTGCGCCATACTGATTTCGCCATCATCGCGGTGCCAGATCAGGTAACCCTCAGCACGCTTACGCGCCAGCAGCGGCGCGATTTGCAGCCACTGTTCTTCGCTAAAACGCGGGCGCAGCGCCTCGTCACTTTCCGCCGCCAGCAACGACACGCCAATCACCGATTGCCACGCGGGCAGCATGCGGAAACCGGCCAGCGCCTGGCTGGCGTTGATGCGTTCACCGGGTTCCGAGTGCCAGATATAGATCACCTGATCCTCCCACAGCACGCCCAGCGCCACCACGATATCGCGCGGCGCGTGACGTTCCAGCTGCGGCAACGCCTGCGCGAACAGCGAAGATCCGCGAATCGCCTGTGCCGCCAGCGCGTGAATACCGGGGCCAGGCAGATAGCGTCGATGCTCATCCTGCGTCGTCAGTCCAATCGACGCCATGGTCATCAGCAGTCGATTCACACGCGTGCTGTTCATCCCCATCTGGCGCGCCAGTTCACGGCAACCCACGGCCTTATCACTGGACACCAGATATTGCAGACAGCGAATACCGTCAATCAGGCTTTGGTTCGGTTGAGAAGACATAGATCACCTGCGGCGGGCAAACTCCAATCTTAGCCTTAGAGTCAGAGGAATGAAATGATGCAGACTTTCTCTACGCAAAATGAGCGCCACTTTCCGCAACAACGACTACAAGCGGAGTTACTGATCGTCGGCGGTGGACTGGCGGGCGTGTGTGCCGCGCTGGCCGCCGCACGCGATGGCCTTGATGTGGTGCTGATTCAGGATCGCCCGGTGCTGGGCGGCAACGCTTCCAGCGAAGTGCGCTTGTGGGCCAACGGTGCGACCTCACACATGGGCAATAACAATCGTTGGGCGCGCGAAGGCGGCATCATGGGCGAGATCATGGAGGAGAACCTGTGGCGCAATAAAGAGGGCAATCCGGTACTGTTCGATATGGTGCTGCTGGACATCGTACAGGCGCAGCCCGGCGTGACTTTGCTGCTCAATACGGTGGTGACCGATATCGAAAAATCTGGCCGCCGTTTGCTGTCAGTGCAGGCGTTCAATGCCATTAATCAAACGCGTTATCGGGTTTCGGCTACACAATTTATCGATGCCAGCGGCGATGGCGTATTGGGCTATCTGGCCGGTGCAGCGCATCGCGTGGGCGCGGAATCCGTGGAGGAGTTTGGCGAGAAGATGGCGCCGGGCGAGAATTTCGGCCATAAGCTCGGACATTCGATTTACTTCTACACCAAGCGCACGGCACAACCGGTACGCTTCGTTGCGCCCTCTTTCGCACTAAAAGAGATCACCGCCATTCCGCGCTATAAACGGCTGAGTTCAGAGCTGAACGGCTGCGATTTATGGTGGCTGGAGTGGGGCGGACGGCTCGATACCGTGCATGAGAGCGAAACCATCAAGTGGGAACTGTGGAAAATTGTCTGGGGCGTGTGGGATTACATCAAAAACTCCGGTGAATTTCCCGATGCCGATAACCTCACCATCGAATGGGTGGGCCTGATTCCCGGCAAGCGCGAGAGCCGGCGTTTTCTCGGCGAGACGATGCTGTGCCAACAGGACATCATCGAACAACGCGACCACTATGATGCAGTGGCGTATGGTGGCTGGTCGATTGATCTGCATCCGGCCGACGGCGTCTACAGCGAACACGATGGCTGTCGTCAGTTCCACAGCAAAGGGACTTACACCATTCCCTTCCGCGCGCTCTACAGCCAGTCGCTGGACAATCTGCTGCTCACCGGCCGATTGATCTCCGCTACGCACGTAGCCTTTGGCAGCGCACGCGTCATGTGCACCTGCGGCGTGCTGGGCGAAGTGGTGGGCCGCGCGGCGGCGCTGTGCCAGCAACAGCAGATCACGCCCGCCGAACTGGCGCAGCCTGAGCGCGTTGGGCAGCTGCAGCAGCATCTGCTGCGTCAGGGTGCGTTTATCCCGCGACATCCGTTGGCCAACCCAGCGCGCCAGGCGCATGTCACGGTGAGCAGCACCTTAGAGTTGCGCGCCCTGCCCGCCGATGCCGATTGGCAGCCGCTGCAATCTCGCTGTGCGTTGCTGCTGCCGCTCAAAGCGGGCGAACGCTTGCCGGCAATCAGTGTGCAGCTGCGCGCCGCCAACGCGCAAAAATTACAGGTATCGCTGCTCACCAGCGCTAATCCGGCCAATACCTGCGGCGACTGCCAACTGAGCACGCAAAGCATCACGGTTACTGAGCAAGGCACTTATCGACTGAGCTTTGATTATCGCGCCGATTGCGATCGCTATCTGTTTATCGCCTTTGAGGAGAACGCTGCGATTGAGGTTGCATTAACCAGCCAGCGTTTGCCGGGCGTGATGATGGTGTTCAACAGTCTCAATCCGCGCGTGGCGAAACGCACACGCCAGATTAACGATGGCGATTACGGCGTTGATGAGTTTGATTTCTGGCTGCCGCGCCGGGCTCCACAGCAAATCCTGCTGGCCTTTGCGCTGGAAACGCCGCTGCAGCTTTGGCACCGCGACTATCTGCTCAACGGCAAGCTGCGGCCGGAACAGCACACTAACTGCTGGGTGCCGGCGCAGGATGACACTCATCCCAACGTCAGCTGGCATTGGAATGAACCGCAGCAGGCGAAACACATTACCTTGCTGTTTGACAACGACTTCGACCATGCGATGGAAACGGTGCAAATGGGCCACGCGCTGGCTGTGACGCCGCACTGCACCACGCATTATCGCCTATGGCTGGATGAGATGCTTTTGGCAGACGTGACGGAAAATCATCACTCGCTGTGTCATCACTTGGTACCAGAAGGCGTGAGTTTTAGCCAGATACGACTGGAGTTGCTCGCCAGTGCGGGCGCGCTGCCCGCACTGTACGGATTACATCTGCATTAGAGTGCAGCAATGCCCTGACGCGCCAGCTGAATGGCGATAAACCACATCACACCGCCGACCAGCAAATTGATAATGCGCTGCGCCCGCACGGTGCGCAGCCGCGGCGACAGCCACGCGGCCAGCAGCGCCAGGCCGAAGAACCAAATAATTGAGGCACTCACGGTGCCAAATGCAAACCAACGACGCGCGTCTTCAGACGGAAGCTGGCTACCGAGGCTGCCGAGCACCACAAAGGTGTCGAGATAGACGTGCGGATTGAGCCAGGTCACCGCCAGAATAGTAGCGATGATGCGCCAGCGACCTTGCTTTATCTGCGCATCAGATGCCAGCGACACATCACCTTGCCATGCAGCGCGCAGCGCGCCCCAACCGTACCACAGCAAAAACGCCACGCCCGCCCAAGTGATCAGCATCAGTAAGAGAGGCGATTGATTCAGCAACGCGCTGCCGCCAAAAATCCCACCACAGATCAGCGCAATATCGCTAAGGGTACACAGCGATGCGGTCATCAAGTGGTAATGGCGCTTAATGCCCTGATTCATCACAAAAGCATTTTGCGGGCCTAACGGCAAAATCAGCGCAGCACCAAGGGCAAGCCCTTGTAAATAAACAGATAACACGGAAATAACCTTAATAACTGGGGAGATGCGATGCAGTATAGTGACGCGAAGATATTAGAGGAAATTGAAATATTTAATAGGCTATTAGAATGTGTAATAAAAAAGGCACCCGCAGGTGCCCTTCTCTATTATTCGCTGCGTGCAGGCTGTTGTTGCTCGCTCTTCACCTGATGCAGATGCACATCCATCTGCGGGTAAGGAATGCCGATGCCGTTCGCGTCCAGCGTACGTTTGAAGTTCTTCATCAGATCCCAATAGACGTTTTGCAGATCGCTGCTTTTACTCCAGCAACGCACCACAAAATTGAGCGATGAAGCCGCCAGTTCATTTAGGCCGATCTGTACGCCGAGGTCTTGCAGTACGCGCTCGTCCGCATCAACCACTTCACGTAACAGGCTAATAACCTGATCGACATCCGCATCGTAAGCCACACCAATAATGAACTCGTTGCGACGGATCGGTTCACGTGAATAGTTAACGATATTGCCGGCGATAATTTTACCGTTAGGTACCACCACGATTTTGCCATCAGCGCTTTTCAGCGTAGTGGAGAAAATCTGCACGTTCTGTACGGTACCCATCACGCCGCCGAGATCGACAAACTCACCGGTTTTGAACGGGCGGAAGGTCACCAACAGCACGCCAGCAGCCAGGTTGGACAGCGAACCTTGCAGCGCCAAACCCACAGCCAAGCCAGCAGCACCCAGTACGGCAATCACTGAGGCGGTTTGTACGCCAACGCGTCCCAGTGCAGCAATGACGGTAAAAGCGATAATTCCGTAGCGCACCATTGCAGAAAGGAAATCTGCCACAGTGGCATCAATATGACGCGCCAGCAGAACGCGGTTAATCGCATTGGAGACGATGCGCGCAATGAACATACCAATGATGATGGTAATAATCGCCGCCACAATATTGACCGCATAGCTCAGGATCAACGCCTGATTACGTATCAGCCATCCACCAGCACTATTAATGCCATCAACGACATGTAAATCTTCCATTTGTTAGCCCTGTTGTTGAGTTTCCCGCGGGAAATTGCCAAAAACTGCCAGATTGACTCCGACACTCCGAATACAAGGGTAAACAAAAATAAGGCGAAGCGCCAAAAATGGCCTGAATTCGTGGGATTTTCTGGATGAGACGCATAAAAAAAGGCCCTTGCGGGCCTTTTTTGTACTGTACGGAAAAATTACAGTACGTCGACAGCGTTAAGCTCTTTGAAAGCCTGCTCCAGGCGAGTCACCATGGAAGCCTGCGCTGAGCGCAGCCATACGCGTGGATCATAGTATTTCTTGTTCGGGCTATCCACGCCTTTAGGGTTGCCCAATTGGCCTTGCAGATATGCTTCGTTTTCTTTGTAGAACTTCAGAATACCGTCCCATGTTGCCCACTGGGTATCGGTATCGATGTTCATTTTAATTACGCCGTAGCCGATAGACTCTTCGATTTCTGCAGCAGAAGAACCTGAACCACCGTGGAACACAAAGTTCAGCGCGTTATGCGGCAAGTTGTGTTTTTTAGTCACGTATTCCTGAGAATCACGCAGGATGGTCGGCGTCAGTTTCACGTTGCCTGGCTTGTACACGCCGTGCACGTTACCGAATGAAGCAGCGATGGTGAAACGTGGGCTGATTTTGCTCAGCTCGGTGTAAGCGTAATCAACGTCTTCTGGCTGAGTGTACAGCGCAGAAGCGTCCATGTGGCTATTGTCCACGCCGTCTTCTTCGCCACCGGTACAACCCAGTTCGATTTCCAGGGTCATATCCAGTTTGGCCATGCGCGCCAGATACTTAGAAGAGATCTCGATGTTCTCTTCCAGTGACTCTTCAGACAGGTCGATCATGTGAGAAGAGAACAGCGGCTTACCGGTTTTCTTGAAGTGCTCTTCACCCGCGTCCAGCAGACCGTCGATCCACGGCAGCAGTTTCTTGGCGCAGTGGTCGGTATGCAGGATTACTGGCACGCCGTACTGTTCAGCCATCAGATGCACATGGTATGCACCCGCGATAGCGCCGAAGATAGCCGCGCCCTGCGGCTTGTCGGTTTTGAAACCTTTACCGGCGATGAAGGCAGCACCACCATTGGAGAACTGAACGATGACCGGCGCTTTCACTTTGGCCGCAGCTTCCAATACCGCGTTAATAGAATCCGTGCCGACGCAGTTAACTGCTGGCAGAGCGAATTTGTTCTCTTTCGCTACCTGGAAAATTTTCTGAACGTCGTCACCAGTGACAACGCCGGGTTTTACGAAATCAAAAATTTTAGACATGTTTGTGTCCCGTTTCGTTACCGTTCATCCCCGAAGGGATTGCGATTTGTGTGCCCCATAAAGGGCTAGCCTTCAGGCGACGCCCAAGCGTCGCCCCCAAAGAGTTACTGCTTCGCGCGCTCTTCCAGCATAGCAACTGCTGGCAGTTTTTTACCTTCCACGAACTCGAGGAATGCGCCGCCGCCGGTTGAGATGTAAGAGATCTTATCTTCGATACCGAACAGATCGATTGCAGCCAGCGTATCGCCGCCGCCTGCCACTGAGAATGCATCGCTATCGGCGATTGCATTTGCCACGATTTCGGTACCTTTACGGAAGTTCGGGAACTCGAACACGCCAACCGGACCGTTCCACAGAATGGTTTTCGCGCCTTTCAGAATCGCGGCCATCGCCTGTGCGGTTTCGTCGCCGAAGTCCATAATCTCTTCGTTATCCGCCACTTCGGAAACCTTTTTCACGGTTGCCGGGGCAGTTTCAGAGAATTCCGTGCCTACGCGAGAATCAGTAGGAACCGGGATACCAAACTGATCACGCAGACCTTTTGCCGCTTCGACGAAGTCTGGCTCGTACAGTGATTTACCGACGTTGTTATCGATAGCCACGAAGGTATTCGCGATACCGCCGCCGACAATCACGGTGTCAGCAATCTTCACCAGCGACTGCAGCACATCAAATTTGGTCGACACTTTAGAACCGCCAACCACAGCAACCAGCGGACGCTCTGGATTACTCATCACTTTGCCTAGCGCTTCCAGCTCAGCTGACAGCAGCGGACCGGCACACGCGATTGGGGCAAATTTGCCCACGCCGTGGGTAGAAGCCTGTGCGCGGTGCGCGGTACCGAACGCATCCATCACGAACACGTCGCACAGTGCAGCATATTTCTTCGACAGGCCTTCTTCGTCTTTTTTCTCGCCTTTGTTAAAGCGCACGTTTTCCAGCACAACCAATTCGCCCGCGCCGACTTCAACGCCGTCGAGGTAATCTTTTGCCAGAGTAACGTTGGTGCCGTTCAGTTTGTCTTTCAGGTAGTTAACAACCGGCAGCAGGGAAAACTCTTCGTTGTATTCACCTTCGGTCGGACGACCCAGGTGAGAGGTAACCATCACTTTCGCGCCCTGTTTCAACGCCGCTTCGATGGTAGGCAGAGAAGCACGAATACGTGCATCTGACGTCACTTTCCCTTCTTTCACTGGCACGTTGAGATCGGCACGGATCAGAACGCGTTTACCAGCAAGATCCAGATCGGTCATCTTAATTACAGACATGGTGAACCCTCTCGTTGATTCTCATAAGTTTTGCCAGACGCAGTCCGCGTCTTACCTGAAACCGCTTGCGGCCATTGCTAACGTGGTGTCGATCATGCGGTTAGCAAAGCCCCATTCGTTGTCACACCAAACCAGCGTTTTGATAAGGTGATGACCACTGACCCGCGTTTGCGTGCCATCGACTATGGCACTGTGCGGATCATGGTTAAAATCTATTGAGACTAACGGTAATTCCGTATAGTCAACTATACCACGAAACGCCCCTTCTGACGCGTTTTGCAGCAACGCGTTGACCTCACACGCCTTCACCGCTTCGCGCACCGACACGCTCAGATCAATGGCTGTCACGTTGATGGTGGGCACGCGCACGGCAATCGCCTCAAAGCGATCGTTAAATTTCGGAAAAATACGGGTAATGCCAGCAGCGAGACGCGTATCTACCGGAATGATCGATTGGCTGGCGGCGCGGGTACGACGCAGATCGCTGTGATAGGCGTCGATCACCTGCTGATCGTGCATTGCCGAGTGAATGGTGGTCACGGTGCCCGACTCAATGCCAAAGGCGTCATCCAGCAACTTGATCACCGGAATAATGCAGTTGGTGGTGCAGGATGCGTTGGAGACAATGCGGTCAGTTTGTTTAAGAGCTTGTTCGTTAACACCGAATACGACTGTGGCATCGAGATCGTTGCCGCCCGGATGCGAGAACAACACTTTCTTCGCGCCCGCCGCCAAATGGGCTTCGCCATCAGCGCGGCTACCGTACACGCCGGTACAATCCAGCACGATATCCACATTCAGTTCGCGCCACGGCAGCACATCAATTTCAGCCTGATGCAGGATGCGAATGGTGTCGTCGCCAACAAACAGTTGATCGCGCTCCTGGCGCACATCAAAGGCAAAACGTCCATGGCTGGTGTCGTACTTAAGCAGATGCGCCATACCGGCGGCGTCTGCCAACTCGTTAATGGCAACCACGGTGATCTCAGCCCGGCGACCGGTTTCATACAGGGCACGCAACACATTACGCCCGATACGACCAAAACCATTTATTGCTACGCGAACGGTCATCTCTACCTTCAACCACACCCGAAAAAACGTGCCGATTAGCCTGAGCGTTTCACACCGTTTTGTACAGGGAATTATTGCTTACCCGCACGAGTGAGATGCACGATTTTATTCACAACTGAAACGGTTCAGCTAGAGTAATGCAAGAGAGGAATAACGGGAATGATTGCGATCAAGTGAGTGGCTGAATATTGGATCTACGTCACAAATTTTGCACTGGCGGATTATTACTGCAGGAATAATTGAACCGTTTCAGGTTAGATACGCCTGCATTGCAGGTGTACGCGATGAATCGCGCCGCTACAGGCTGTGCTTAACCGGTAGCGGCGCAATTTACTGCGCAAAGTTACAGAATAGATTTCGCCGTTTTCACCACATTCTCAACGGTGAAGCCAAACTCCCTGAACAGCTGATCCGCAGGCGCCGACTCACCGAAGGTGGTCATACCGACGATCGCGCCGTTCAGGCCGGTGTATTTGAACCAGTAATCCGCGATACCCGCTTCAATCGCCACGCGAGCAGCAACCGCTTTCGGCAGCACGGATTCACGGTACGCCGCGTCCTGTTTGTCGAAGGCGTCGGTGGATGGCATAGACACCACGCGCACCTTGCGGCCTTCCGCCGTCAGCTGATCAAACGCTGCCACCGCCAGTTCCACTTCTGAACCGGTGGCGATCAGGATCAGCTCTGGCGTACCTTCGCTGTCCTTCAGCACGTAACCGCCGCGCGCCACGTTAGCCAGCTGCTCAGCGCTACGATCCTGCTGCGCCAGGTTCTGACGCGAGAAGATCAGCGCCGACGGGCCGTCCACGCGTTCAATAGCGTACTTCCACGCCACCGCTGACTCAACCTGGTCGCACGGGCGCCACAGGCTCATGTTTGGCGTCACGCGCAGGCTGGCCATCTGCTCAACCGGCTGGTGCGTCGGGCCATCTTCGCCCAGACCAATCGAGTCGTGGGTGTATACCATGATCTGACGGATCTTCATCAGCGCGGCCATGCGTGCGGCGTTGCGCGCGTACTCGACGAACATCAGGAAGGTGGCGGTGTACGGCAGGAAGCCGCCGTGCAGCGCGATACCGTTGGCGATGGCGGTCATACCGAACTCGCGCACGCCGTAATGGATGTAGTTGCCCGCCGCGTCTTCGTTGATCGGCTTCGAGCCGGACCACATGGTGAGGTTGCTTGGCGCGAGGTCAGCGGAGCCGCCCAGATATTCCGGCAGGATTTTGCCGAAGGCTTCGATGGCGTTTTGCGAGGCCTTACGGCTGGCAATTTTCGCCGGATTGGCCTGCAGCTGCTCAATGAACTTCTGCGACTCGCTGGCCCAGTTCGCCGGCAGCTCATTGTTCACGCGGCGCTTAAACTCGGCAGCCAGCTCCGGATGTGCGGCGGCGTAGGCGGCAAACTTCTGGTCCCATGCGGACTCTTTCGCCTGACCGGCTTCTTTGGCATCCCACTGCGCGTAGATGTCTGAAGGGATTTCAAACGGACCGTGGTTCCAGCCCAGCTGCTTGCGGGTCAGCGCGATTTCATCGGCACCCAGCGGCGCGCCGTGCGAGTCGTGCGTACCAGCTTTGTTCGGCGAACCGAAGCCAATCACGGTTTTGCACATCAGCAGCGAAGGCTTGTCGGAAACCGCTTTGGCTTCTTCCACCGCTTTCTTAATCGCGTCCGCATCGTGACCGTCCACGCCGCGCACCACGTGCCAGCCGTAGGCTTCGAAGCGTTTGGCGGTGTCGTCGGTGAACCAGCCGTCAACGTGACCGTCGATGGAGATGCCGTTGTCGTCATAGAAGGCAACCAGTTTGCCCAGCTTCAGGGTGCCGGCGATGGAGCAGACTTCGTGTGAGATGCCTTCCATCATGCAGCCGTCGCCCATAAACACGTAGGTGTTATGGTCTACGATGTCATGACCCGGACGGTTGAACTGCGCCGCCAGCGTGCGCTCGGCAATGGCAAAACCCACTGCGTTAGCGATGCCCTGACCCAGCGGACCGGTGGTGGTTTCAACGCCTGCGGTGTAGCCGTATTCCGGGTGGCCTGGAGTTTTAGAGTGCAGCTGACGGAAGTTCTGCAGCTCGCTCATTGGCAGATCGTAGCCAGTGAGGTGCAGCAGGCTATAAATCAGCATTGAGCCGTGACCGTTCGACAGCACAAAGCGGTCGCGGTCTGCCCACAGCGGGTTAGTAGGGTTATGGTTCAGGAAGTCACGCCACAGCACTTCGGCAATGTCCGCCATGCCCATTGGGGCACCCGGATGTCCCGAATTGGCTTTCTGTACTGCATCCATACTTAACGCGCGAATGGCGTTGGCAAGCTCTTTACGAGAGGGCATCTTCTACTCCAGGTCGGATTAATGCTCCGCCACGCTTAACTTATTGTAATTAATCAGTTATAAGGCGAAGCGAGAAAAAAGTCGCACATCAATGTACATGAAAATCAGGACAAAAGTACATGCATCTGGGTGCTAAATCACGGGTAACCGTTTGCATTTCCGGGCTTGTCTGCTAGTCATTGAACAACATGCGAGCTATAACCAAAGCGTTTAAACACCTGGGCCAGTTTCAGGTGTTTGTTTTCTTTACCTTGTTACCCAAAGGATGCCGATATGAAAATGAGAGCCACAATTGTTGCTCTGGGAATGGCTTCGCTGCTGAGCGGCTGCGAGGGGTTTGATAACAATGCGCTGCTACAATCGGGTGCGCAGGCTTATCAGGCCTATGCGCTGAACGATACGCAGGTAAAAGAGTTGAGCGATCAATCCTGTGCGCAGATGGATAAAGACAATCAGGTTGCGCCCGCTAACAGTGAATACCAGCAGCGCCTGAACAAAATCGCGGCGGCGCTAGGCGACAACATCAACGGCGTGCCTGCCAACTACAAGGTTTATCAGACCAAAGACGTTAACGCCTGGGCGATGGCGAACGGTTGTATCCGCGTCTATAGCGGGTTGATGGATATGATGACCGATAACGAAGTCGAAGGTGTGCTGGGCCATGAAATGGGCCACGTCGCGCTGGGCCATACGCGCAAAGCGATGCAGGTGGCGCTGACGACCACCGCAACGCGCACCGCTGCGGCTTCTGTCGGCGGCGTGATTGGCTCGCTGTCACAATCACAATTGGGTGAAATGGGTGAGAAGCTGGTGAATGCGCAATTCTCGCAAACTCAGGAAACACAAGCCGATGACTACTCGTTCGACCTGCTGAAAAAGCGCGGCATTGATCCGATGGGATTAGCGACCAGCTTTGAGAAGCTAGCGAAACTGGAGCAAGGAAGACAGAGTTCGATGTTTGATTCGCATCCGGATTCGGAAGCCCGCGCCCAGCATATTCGTGAGCGTATTGCGGCTGGGAAATAGATCGTGCTTGCTGTCCCCCTCCTCGGTCCTCCCCCATGAATGGGGGAGGAAGATGCTGCCACATGTCAGTGAGGAAGCTGCATTTAGCTGCTTCTCCTTCCCCCATTCATGGGGGAAGGCCGGGATGGGGGACATAAGCAAAGATCAAAGCAAACAATCTTCAACGCTTAAACAATCCATCCACCATCGCACCCAAATCCTGGGTATTCGACGTCTTAATGTGGCCCTGCGGCGACAGCTTATCAATCACCTGCGGCAATAAGGCAGCCAGCGTACCGGACGCACCCTGTACATCGGTGCCGAGCTTATCCGCTAGCGACTGCAGCTGATCATTGCCAAGCGCATTTTGAATCTCGCCGCCATCAATCGACATGTTACTGCCGCTGCCAAGCCAGCTATTCAGCACCTGCCCGAGTCCGCCCTGTTGAAACTTCTGCAGCAGCACTTCAACGCCGCCCTGTTCCTGCACCCAGTTCCAGATTGCCATCAGCTGTTGCATCTGGTTGCCCTGCCCGCTTCCGTTGCTGTTTCCCAGCGATCCAGCTAAATCGTCCAGTAAACCCATAGTCGCCTCCGCAGATTAATTAACCGCCAATAAGTGTAGCCGCAGGAGAAAGGATTAACCTTTATTTGCCGCCTGCACGTGCAGCATGTCCAGCGCCAGTGTGGCTGCGGCCAGCGAGGTCAGATCGGCGTGATCGTAGCCCGGCGCCACTTCCACCAGATCCATACCGACGATATTCATGCCCTGCAAACCGCGAATCAGCTTGGTGGCTTTATCGCTGCTCAAGCCGCCAATCACTGGCGTGCCGGTGCCCGGTGCATGGGCGGGATCCAGACAATCGATATCAAAGGTCAGATACACCGGCAGATCGCCAACGGTACGCTTCACTTCCGCCAGAATGTCATCAACGCTGCGATCGTTGACCTGCGCGGCATCCAGCACGTTGAAGCCCAAGCTCTTATCGAACTCGGTACGAATACCGATCTGTACAGAGTGCTGCGGATCGATCAAACCCTCTTTTGGCGCGGTGAAGAACATGGTGCCGTGATCGAAAGTAGGACCATTGGAATAGGTATCGGTGTGCGCATCGAAATGCACCAGCGCCATTTTGCCGAAGTGCTTAGCGTGTGCACGCAGCAGCGGCAGAGTGACGTAGTGGTCACCGCCAAAGGTCAGCATGCGCTTACCGTTCGCTAGCAGTTTCTCGGCGTGCGCCTGCAGTTTGTCAGAGAGATCCTGTGAATCGCCAAAGGCATAAACCAGATCGCCGCAATCCACCACGTTCAAACGCTGGCGCAGATCGAAATCCCACGGCCAGCGACAGCCTTCCCACGCCAGGTTGGTGGAAATCTGGCGGATTGCCCCCGGACCTAAACGGCTGCCTGGACGACCGGAGGTCGCGGCATCGAAAGGAACACCGGTGATCACCCACTCAGCGTCACTGTCGTAAGGCTGGAAGTTGAGGGGGAAGCGCATGAAACCAAAAGCGTTAGAAACCAATGAGTTATCATACTGATTGCCCAAGGTGTTATGCATAACTGGTCCTCTTAAGATCCGTAAGTCGATAGGTCTGTTTAGGTATAGATGAAAAAAATCCCCTCAACGTAAATACTACGAGGAAGGGATAGATGGGCGTGATTATTACGAAGATTGAAGTTGGGTGCAATCAATGCTTTGACGTGGTAAGCCTCCAGAAAAATCAAGGTCAATCATTTCGGCTGGAGAGAGCTTGAAACCACAAACGATAATAATTTAATCAAGAATGTTTTGAGCAAAGTGAATAAGGAAAATTGAGCCTTTTCTCAATTATCTTCATAGGAAGGCAGGCAATAATTTCATCGATTGAAAAGTAGCAAATACGATACAAATCAAATAACAACCCATTTAATCAGCTAACTGTAGATGGCAAATCAACGCGACCATTCGAGTCTGCTTATTATCTATTATCTTATCTTCAGCGCATTGGTAACTGTTAAGCCAAGGGCGGTAGCATATCTATTAATCAAGAATACTGTGAGTTTTAAATGGCAAGAAGTGGATTAAATGTACAAAGCGCCACGATTAACGCATTGTTTTTTAGAGAGATAAGAACCAGATTCGGTAAGTTCCGTTTGGGGTATCTCTGGGCGATACTAGAACCATCAGCCCATTTATTAATATTGATGGCCATTTTTGGCTTCATCATGCATAGGACAATGCCAGACATTTCCTTCCCTGTATTCTTACTTAATGGGATTATTCCCTTTTTCATTTTTTCTAATATCTCTACTCGATCACTTGGAGCAATTGACGCGAACCAAGGCTTATTTAACTATCGTCCGGTTAAACCCATCGATACTGTTTTAGCAAGGGCGATGTTAGAGACGATTATCTACGTAACTGTCTATATATTTCTGATGTTGATTGTTTGGGCTGCCGGGGAGTATTTTTCTGTGGCAAATCTACTGCAATTAGTGGGTGCATGGAGTCTTTTGATTATTTTCTCATGTGGCGCTGGACTCATTTTTATGGTGATAGGTAAAACCTACACAGAAACGCAGAAGCTTTTGCCAATTCTCCTTAAACCGCTCTATTTCATCTCGGGAATAATGTTTCCACTGCACGCAGTGCCGAAAGATTACTGGCCATTTCTAATCTGGAATCCCCTCCTGCATGTGGTGGAACTCAGCCGAGCAGCAGTGATGCCGGGCTATAGTAGCGAAGGCGTCAGCCTCGTTTATCTCGCCATTCTCACACTAACGACATTATTTTTGGGGCTTGCCATCTATCGCACCCGTGAAGAGGCAATGCTGACATCATGATTAAGATTGAAAATCTTACAAAGTCGTACCGCACCTCATCAGGCCGGCACTTCGTGTTTAAAGATTTGAACCTCACCCTTCCAAGTGGAAAAAGTGTGGCGTTGGTTGGCCGAAATGGCGCAGGTAAATCAACATTATTGCGCATGATTGGTGGTATTGACCGGCCTGATAGCGGCGCAATCACTACCAATAAAACGATTTCCTGGCCGGTTGGCCTTACTGGCGGTTTTCAGGGCAGTCTTAGCGGTAGGGAAAACGTTAAATTCGTCGCGCGTTTATATGCCAAACATAATGAGATGAAAGAGAAAATAGATTTTGTTGAGTCATTTGCTGAATTGGGTAAATACTTCAATATGCCGATCAAAACTTATTCATCCGGAATGAAATCAAGATTAAGTTTTGGTTTAAGCATGGCTTTTGATTTTGATTATTATCTTGTGGATGAAGTCACCGCGGTAGGTGATGCGCGCTTCAAAGAAAAATGCTCAAAGATGTTCCAGGAACGACATAAAAGTGCGAGTTTTTTGATGGTGTCGCATAGCTTAAGTACGCTCAAAGAGTATTGTGACGCAGCTATTTTCATTGGTAGGGATAATTATGTCAATTATTATGACTCGGTAAATGATGCTATTGAAGCTTACTTAAGAAGTGAAAATAACAAAAATACTATTCCAATATAAATAACACCGCTGATCATTTTACAACAATCTATTTTAGGTAAGAGAAATGAAGGGAATCGAACATCAAGATTTGTTGATACTCATTGGAGAAAAAGGAGGGTTGCAGGCCCGTGATAATGGCTTTTGTTATTTTCAGCATAGAATGAAGTCAGGATTTAAAAACACTTTTTTCATATATAGCAAACAGAATGTCGACATAGAAAAACTTTTACCTTTTAATAAAAACATCATACTTAAGGATAGCAAAAAGCATTATAAGATATTTTTTAATGCAGATTACCTCCTGCTTAATGACGGATATCTTGATACTTTCCCCTCTTTTAATAAAAAACCATTAGAAAAGGGCTGGGCTCCCATCGTGTACCTTCAACACGGAATCATCTCTTACAAGAGAATATTCATATTTAAAGGTCACTACAACGGTAGAATAAGATATTTTAGCACTTCGTTGAAGTCAGAAAAAAATATCGTTATCAATACACTACAAACACAAAAAGATATTAACCAAACAAAAAGATTAGCCATCAAATACAAAATACCACACTACGATGACTTTTTTTCCAGGAATAACCTGGAAGATTTCTACATCTTGCTACTCCAGCGCTATTACGTTAACAAAAATTCTGTTGAGGTCGATGATTTACAGGCGCTAAAGAAACTCATACTGAATATTGGTTTCCTCGACAAAAGAGTGATCAATAGTGGCTTGTCGCGACATGAGCTACTACCAATGAAGAAGAAAAATGAAAAAAACATATTATTCTTTTTTACCTGGCGTGAAGAGTGGACAAAACCTGGCGATGACAATCCATTTTTAGACATAGTCCAGCAGATTAAAAACAGCCAAGGAATAATTGATTATGCAAATAAAAGAAATTTAAACATCGCATTTTATTTGCATGAAAAGATACTCCATCTTAAACCAATGATAGAAAAACTCTTTGATGGAGCTATTTCATTTGTCGGGCATGATGACTTTTCAGCAGTATTAAAAGATACGGCTGTATGCATAACAGATTACTCATCAATTGCCTTTGAATTTAACCTGATAAAAACACCGGTTATTTTCCTACAATTTGACTATGATAATTACAAGTTTGAACGAGGTCATTTTTTAAAATCCCCCTATGAATTCAACGGTTCAGTCGTGCGTACTATTGATGAACTTGAAGACCTATTTTCAGACAAAAGCATTGATTTCAAGATCAAACATCGAGCCAGAAAGGATTTCCTTAAAGTCATCCGTGATTATGAAAATTTTAATAAAACTAATAAATTTCTGGATAACGTGATTGCCGATAAACAACAGCACATTGTTTACTGCTGTTATAATATCTATGGCGTAGGTGGAACAGTACAAACAGTTATAAACCAGGCAAATTATCTGGTTTCTGTTGGCTATCAGGTATCCATTATCTCAATGCGGCGCACCAGTGATACACCTAAGCTACAACTTGATCCCAGTGTACGTATTGAATATCTCAATGACGCACGCAGCAATGGCAAGTTCCGCACAAAGCTGGATAGTCACCTCGCTCAATATTCTTCAAAGATTTTTAAAAAATCAGAAGATCTTTACAATGGCTTATCTTTGTTGACAGACTTCAAACTGGTAAGCATTTTAAAAACTATTAAGAACGCAATAATTATAGGCACATTCCCAGGCCTATGTGTGAATATCATCAAGCATGCCCATAAGTCGAATAAAGTCATTGTTCAAGAACATCGTGAATTTAGCTCACACTCTAAAGAAATACAGATAACTTTGTTAAGAAACTATCCTAAAGCTTACAAGGTACTTACTCTCACCTCTTTTCAAAAAGAAGAGTACAATGCTCAAGGAATTAGTAAGGTTACCCCCATTCCAAATGGACTCGAAGATAAGTTTCCACTAATTTCACAATCGGGTAGGGATACTCAGAAGAAAAGAATTGTTTCTTTTGGTCGTTTGATTGAGTTAAAACAATTCAATTTATTAATAGAATCTTTTGCAAAAATAGCAAAAAAATTCCCAGATTGGATTTTAGATATTTTTGGTGACGGTGATGAAAAAGAAAACCTTATCAATCAAATTGCAACGCTAGGTTTAACATCACAAGTTACCATTCATCCACCGACATCATTAGTTTATGAAGAGATCTACAATAGTGCATTCTGCGCACTCACATCTGCTAAAGAAGCTTTTGGGATGGTCTATATTGAAAGCTTTAGCATGAGCAAACCTGTGGTTAGTTATGATATAGGCTATGGTCCTAAAGATTTCCTGGTGAATGAATATAACGCTTTAGTTTCTCCCTGTTTTGATACACAACACTTTGCCATGAACATGGAAAGACTTATGGCTGATGAGAACTTACTAATTCAACTTGGAGAGAACAGTCGAAAAACCTATCTTGAAAAATACGAAATATCTAAAGTTATGGATAAGCTATTAAAGGAGTGTGAATGATGACTAAAACATCAAAATTATTAAATACCCCCGGTCTTTTCGTTAAGGATGCTTTTAAGAATATTCTGGGTGGAAGATCAAAAGAAATAATTAATGCAGTAAACACAACGCCAACGGTTGAAACAATCACTGAGCCTCCATTACTAAAATATGATAATGAAAAATTAAACATTCATTTAATAGTCATCGACACTATAAGTGATAAAATAAAATTCAAAGAAAGCTTAGTAAGGTATCAGTATCGTAGTATTATTAAGTACACTAATTTTAAAAGTCTCTCATACATTAGCCAAAGTATAATAAGCAACAACAGTGACATAAGTGTTTTTAAAAACTACAGTGAGGCTTTCAAAAATAAGATAAGAAACATCAGTCCAAAACGAGAATTATTTATATTTATAGATTTGAACTTTCTATTCCTTAAGAAGGTTACGAATAAAGATTTTATATCTCCAACGGGTATTCCTTATACTTTTATTAAGAATAAAAAAAGAAACATCGACCGAGTAAAAAACACCTTCGCAGAACACTTCTGTGAATTTGATTATAATTTTTCACCCGCTGAAAAATTCTGTTGCGTTGATAATATGCAACTTTGTCATTACAACAACATACTTGAGTCTGTCAGTAACCCACACGATTACTTATTCGAGTTCTTACCCATTTCTAACACTATGACTAAGGGAGAGCAAAGTATAATTAAATCACCCATTCAGTTTGCCCTGCTTGATAGAGGATATGAAGAAAAATTCATCTGGATACAATCTGTGCATGGCTCGAAACGATGTCCTCTCGCCGTAACATTCAACAAGATGAATGATAAAAACGATGACTATGCTATGTTTTTAGATACGATTGTTCCTCATGTTTCACGTGACGAACACTATTTATCCGTGAAGCAGGAATTGAGTCATTGAAATAAAAAAAATAAATTAGTCCATTCTCAAAATTTACAGGGTGGATTAATTTTAAAAATGAAACCCAATAAGATGCTAACTATTTCTCTTAGAAAAATCAGGAAATTCAAAAGAGCACCAATACTCTTTTTGAGAGACTACCTACTAAAACGACACCCTTTAATCTTAAATCATAACAATATAATCAATGCAACAGAAGGTATTATTGTTAGTGCTTTACAAAACTCAATATCTTCCTTCAAACCTAACTTCAAAATCGATGTTGTATACACCTGGGTCGATGCAAATGATTCAGCATGGTTGCAAAAAAAAAGGCTGCACAGCAATGCAAATATATCATATGCACTTTATGCAACTGAAGAATCAAGATTCAGTAACCATAATGAACTCTATTACTCCCTACTCAGTATTGAAAAAAATATACCGTGGGTAAACAGGATATTTATAGTCACTGACCATCAAACACCATTAATTCCAGATAGCCTCAAGGATAGAGTGGTATTAGTTGACCATTCCGAAATCATTCCACAACAATATTTGCCTACATTTAACTCACATGTAATTGAAGCTTACCTATACAAAATTAAGGGATTATCAGAACACTTTATTTACTTTAACGATGACTTCTTTGTTGCTCAAAAAAACAACCCTGAGCATTTCTTCAAGTCAAATGGGATAGCGAGTTTATTTGTTGGTAACAAAAGCACTTCATATTCTCCAGGGAAAGAAAGAACAACAGCAACTTTATCAGCATGTCAGAATTGTAACGATATCTTCGAATCAAAATTTGCTGTTCGATTTGACAATACACTGACTCATACTTATGTACCTTTGATTAAATCTGTTTTTGAAGAAAGTACGTCTATGTTTCAACATGAAATCGCTGCATTTTCCAGAAACAAATTCAGAGCGACGAATGACTTAAATGTTGCTACCTTCCTCGTTCCATATCATCAATATATTCTGGGTAAATCCGCGCCGAATCTGGACATCTGTTTTTATTTTAATATCCGTTCTCCTGCATCAGGCAGTTTCTATCGAGCGCTTATTAATGGCAAAAAAGACAATAATCTCCCACATTCATTTTGTGCAAATGACTTTAGCTCTAATGAATTTAATCATGATGGTTACAGTGAAAGATTAAATGAATTTCTATCATCATTTTTTATCTCGTAAAGTCATGACGTAAAAAGAATGACAAAGCTTCTTTATAGTGATTGCAATCGAAAAACACTTAAAATGAATAGGATCAACGTTGTTATGAATGATAGTTATGAGAAACAGATTGCAAGCTTCATTGCAGCAGGAAATGTTGTTATAGGTAAACCCGAAAAAGTTTTAGGTGATTTCAGTCTAAATTTTCAATCAGGTAAGAACTCCAGCATTACTTTCAGCGAAGGATGCATATTAAATAATGTATCTATTAATATGGAAAATGGTAACGGTGAATGGAAAGTTGGTAAAAAAACCTACATTCGCGGACGTTACTTTATTGGTGCTGGATCTAAAATTGAAATCGGAGATCAAACAGCAATGAATCGTCATGTACTTATTGTTGCTACTGAAGGCGCATCAATCACCATAGGCAAGGATTGCCTCTTCTCTGACATAACGATGTCTACGACAGATTGGCATTCAATCATTGATGATATGACTGGAGAAAGAATAAATCCTGCCAAATGTATTGTCATTGAGGATTCAGTATGGCTGGGTGAGAATGTCACAATTCAAAAAGGCATTACGATTGGAAAGAATAGTATAATTGGCTCAAAAGCTTTAGTGACAAAAACCATTCCGCCAGGAAGTTTAGCCGTTGGTATTCCTGCAAAAATAATCAGAGAAAACGTCAGGTGGCAGCGTACACTCATTCCTATGGACTTCCTGCCAGCAGAACCTTACTAAACTAAAATGGGCTAAATATTGAATGGGAACCCGTAATTGACGAACCATGCTGCGCCTGAGTGTCAGCATGGCGTTAATTAACAACGCTGAAATTGAGCTCATTTAAAGTTTTGCACGTCTTCTAATTCACACCAAACTTTACTCGAAAAAACGTTCCATTGGTAATAATGGATATTAACTTGCGTCTGGCAGGTCAAATGTGACATAAAATTTTTGAATAAATAATCATCTGTAATAAACTGATCCCGCCAAAAAAAATCCAATCCCGACTGAAACGTTACTCCTCGAATGTCGTACAATGCCTCGCCCATCACTTTTAGCCGCTTACCATGCATCAACGCTAAAATCCCTGCGGTGCTGTTAATCGTTACCACACCTTGAGCATGTGAAATTAATTCCCGCAAAGGGAGATCATGAATATAAACTACTCTATCTATAATATTTAAACGCTTGCAGAGCTCGTTGATCAGCGCTGCGTAATTGCGATGCCCGCAATCCATTGGATGATGTTTAATCACCAGATAAGTATCCGCTGGTGCATGCTGCGCAAAAGAGCACATTACCTCAAGGATATAATCCCGCACATCATTATAAGGGCTATGATGCTCTATTTGGCTGTCATTATAAACTTGTAAAATCGCCAGGTAATAGCGCTGATCTAGCTCAATCGTTAATCTATTAAGTATATATCTCTGCTTAAACTGATATAATGTCTTGCGCCACCCAGCACGAAACCAATATGTGGCTTCGCGCCAAGGTGAAAATGGTTTATGGTGACAATATTGGTCAAAGGTATGTCGATAATACCAGCTAATGAAGTAATACCAACTGGCATGCGCCATCCTGCGGATTTTAGATGGATAACATGCCTCTATTTTCGCTGCTGGCTGCGCCAGTAGCTGTCGATAGAACTCAGCATCGCGCGGCAATGAAGAGTTGCCATTGACACCGCCCTCCTCGAGCGTAATAAAATTTGGTCGCAGATATCCTTCTTCGAATACGAAAAATCTTACCCCTTGCGTATGCGCCCAGCCCTTCGCTACCTTATGCAGCGTCCGGCAATCGCCAAAGCACAAAATCGTATCAAAGTCATAATCCCGCTTAACTTGGTTGAGCCAAGCCGAAAACTCCTTTTCTGTTTGCATGAACGCGAGGTATTTACGTTTACGGCAATAGAAGCGGTCGCCGCCGTTGAATACGACATTCACGGCTTCACGCCCTAATGACTCCAGCCAATAAGCCATGTCATTAAAGAAAGGTCCCATTGGCCCTTGCAACAATAGGAACTGCTTTCCTTTTAGCAGCTTTTTAATAGCTTCACTCATGGTTTAAAATGCTAATTTAACCTTAATAAACATTGATAACTTTTTTCCCATCCGCATAAGTCTGTCTCGCCAATTTTTATCAATCACCATATTTGCTCGTGGCGTATTGATGAGAATTTCAATGGCTTCTTCTACTGAAATAGCATCCAGTCGTAACGGATGAATGTAAGTCGGATAGGCAATTAATGCTTGATAGATCAAATCGTAAAGGCCTAATTGTTTCACTCGGCGGAAACAATCATGCTCGTCATATGTTAATCCCCATCCAGCATAGAATGGCATGCCGTAGCAGTACACGCGTTTGCCATGCAATAAAGCTTCGAATCCTGTAAGCGATGTCATCGTATGTACTTCATTGGAAACCTGAATACATTGAATAATGTCTGCATCCAGCGCCTGATAATCAGCATATTGATTAATTTCTCTATCAGTAATATGCCCTTTGCGGTTGCCTACTACTACATCTGGATGTGGCTTGTAAATAATGTATGCCGCAGGATTACGCTCCCGTACGGTTCGTAACAAATCCCGATTAGTACAGATTGTAAAGGTGCCAGTCTGAATAGATGCATCATTTTCTACCTGGCCTGGCACCAATAATACGCGTTTACCTTTTGAATCGGCTGGCAAAGTAAAATCAGCGCCAAGATTGTATTTACTGATTCTGTTATTTACGAGCCGATGATGAACCTTCCTCGCCCGCGAACATTGAGCATCGGTTAATTCACTTTCATTGAGCAACATCTCTAAATCACTGGGTCGCGTGGCATCGTAATAAATACCACGTTTATCCAATACCAAGGACAACGGCGGCATAAGATCTGAACCCAAGCCCGAAGAGCGTAAAAAACCATCTTCCATCCGCCAAACAGGTAATTGTTGGGCTTGCGCTTTTTCCAACCAACGCTGCTCGCCAGCAATTCCCCACACCACACACGCGGTAGCCAGCTTATTACTTTTTGAAAAACTCAGCGTATTGGTAGCGGTACGCAAAAACGGTTTAAGGATGGTGTATTTCCACATCGATAAACCCGGCGCCCAAAGGTGTCCGATACGTGGTAGCTGATAGTTGCGTTGCAATTGGATCCAATGCAAAACATCAAACAGCGTTGCGGGCTCGCCGGTCAACGGGTGGATATAGCGGCTATAGCGCAAGTAGGCCGCCGCAAACAGTTGCTCAAGCGTAGCGTTGCCACGCCGTTCATTTAGCTGCTTAGCTTGTGGATGGCGATCGTCGGTCAATCCCCAACCGGCATACCAGGGTTGGCCAAAGCACGTCACCGGTTTACCTGCCATTAATGCTTCAAATCCATACTGCGAAGTCATGACATAGACACGTGAGACATGCCGCAACAGAGATTGTGGGCTCACATCATCAGCCATGAGATGTATACGATGCGTGGATTGAAAGGAGTGGTAATATCCCGACTTCTTGCCTTGTAGTACGTCCGGATGGACCTTTATCCACACCACGGCACCAGGATTTTCCCGTATCGCCGCCTCTAACATCAGGACAAAATTATTCGGCCCCGCATTGCCATAGGTTACGGACATGTCACCTAGCGTTTGGTCAATAACTAATACTACATTTCTGGTTGCACATGCTCCTGCAACAAAAGCCGGAGCCTGATTATATTTCGATAAATCTTGCTCAACGATGATGCTCATTGCTCGTTTGGCGTCATCGGCAAGCCGTTGATTAACTTCTCTTTCCTGGATCATCTTCTCTAACTCGCTGGGCCGGTTAGCATCGTAATAGATCCCCAATCTATCCAGCACCAGTGAAAAAGGTGGCGCGCCATTTACGCCAAGATCCAGCGAGCGGATATAGCCATCTTCCAGTCGCAGCACTGATTTTCCTACACTACGCGCCCACGCCACCGGCTGACGTGTATTGGGACGATATCCCCACACTGCAATGGTGGTCACGGCATCGGCGACAGGCCGTTGCAGCGATAATTTCTGGCACGGCTGGGCCAGGAAATTACGCAAAAATGGAATTCGCCAGATGCCCGAAGAGAATATACCAATCATCACGATGCACCCTTACAGCGTAAGAACCACTTTCGCCGCAACGGCTAATTGATACAGGATGGTGGAAATGCCACGCGTCACTTCGATGCTCTTCGATTCATACTTCGGCAGCACCATTAACTCATCACCTGGATTCAGCGCACCGACATCTTCCGCGTCTTCGGCCGCGCCGTTCTGGCGAATAACGATGACGCGCGCATTACCGGACTTCTGCGTAAAGCCACCGCTTTTGGCGATGTAATCTTTCGCGCGTAAGCCTTGCTCCCAGCTCACTGCATTCGGGAACAGCACTTCACCATGTACCAGCACCAGTGAGGTTTTCTGAGGAATGCTAATCACATCACCATCTTCCAGCAGGGTGGCCGCGAGGTTTTTCTCGTTCAGAATGACTTCACCTTTTGGCACGACCTGACGCGCTTTCGCCACAAATCGGCTGACCAATTGCGCTTCCTGGAAGCGGAGGCCAGCCTCCTCCTTGGTGGATGATTGCGCAGAAAGCGAGGCTTCCTCTAACTTCTGCAACGCCAGGTTCATCATCTCTTTCTGGCGGGAGGCCACGGAGGGACGATACAGCTTGATGGCACTCATCTGCGACATACTATTAGGTCGAATCTGCTTCAACACCGCCTGCATGTTGGATCCGTAAGGCAGTACCATCGCGTGTTCACCTGAGTGTGCGCCTTCAACGCGGACCTGAATCGTGCTGGCATAGCGATCGGTGCTCACAATCAGTCTGTCACCATCTTGCAGGAAGCGGCCGTTCGCCTCGCGAATTGGATAATATTCGCTGCGCTTTGCTAAACCTTGCTGGCGCACAATAGTAATATGCGTCGCACCCGGTTTGACTCGCGCCCAGCTCAAAGCTTCGGTGACAGGAATAGTGCTGTTGCGAAATTCAAAGTTATAGCTATTGAATACATCGCCTTGCACATTGAACGTATGCTGACGCGGCCCGACCACAATGGTGTCGCCATCGGCAAATTGTGATAATCCCAATTTACCGTTAAGCAAAAAATCATACAGGTTGATATTGGATCGCACTTTATTGCCACGTTTCACTAAAATATCGACGTAACTTCCACGTTCAGGATCAACGCCGCCCGCTTTAATCAAATAGTTCAATAGGGAATCCGACGTCACGCCGCCATATAAACCCGGGCTGTGAACAAAACCGGTGACGTAGACTTTCACAGGCTGTGCCTGTAATAGCGATGCATACACACTGACGTTGGCTTGGTAGACCTGCTTCACTTTGCTGGTAATTAACGCGTTTAGCTGGCTGTTACTGATGCCAGCGACTTTTACCGGCCCCACATTTGGCAGGAAAATGTTGCCTTTGGGATCAACCTGCAACGCGCCGTCAAAAGTAAATGCGCCCCATAAACGCACCTGAACGCTATCTCCTGGATTCAGGATATAGCCGGGATTGAAACCTACGCTTGCCCCGTTATCTCCGCTATTGCCATTAAACAGCTGAGCACCAAACATACGGCTAAGTACCACAGGCGCAGCTGGCACAGGCGTATCATCAAATCCGCTGTTATTGCTGCTGATATTTGCCGGTGCCGAATTGAGCAGAGATTGTGTTTTAACGCCGGTTAAGTTTGCATCAGCGTTAATATTTAAGGCCGCACTGGCCTGCGCAGTGAAGCAAGCTGCGATCATTACAAATGATTTTAAAATTTTCATAACAGACTCATTCTGCGACAGCATTAATCCCGATGATCTTCAATCACCGCCAATAACAGTTTCAGGGTGCCAAACATTAAGCAGCACACCAGCAACCAGCAGGCGATCAAATACGGAATGTTGGGGAAAGTGGACTCTTGCGGCTGCTGCGGTGAACTGATCACCGAAAGCACTTTCAGTTTACGAGCGGCTTCCACGCGTGTTTTTTCGATAGAGGTCAGCGCAAGCTTGTAAAGCTCATTATCAAAGGCGACACGCGATCTAATCTCTTCAAACTCCACCGCCATGCGGTTAAGTTTGTCGCCCTGCGGCGCGGTGATTTTGCCTTTCTCGTTATCGATCTGCGCCTGCATCGAGGCAATGGCGTTACGTACGCTGACAACTTGCGCAGCGTCATCACGCAGATAGGTCAGCAGAGTACGCAGCTCCGCTTCCATCTGGATCTTCTGCCCCATCAGCGTGTTAACCAGTGAACTGGCTGCTAACGCTTGCGCTTCAGGATCCAGCACATTGTTGCTGTTCTGATACGCCAGTAGCTCGGATTTACTGTTATTCAGGCGTGAGCGGGACTTTTCCATCTCCTTTTCCGCAAAGGTCAGCTGATCACGCGCAATACGGTGCGACAACTCATTAATAAAGCGTTCGGACTCTTTCAGCACCGCTTTATTAAAGTTAAGGGCAAAGTCCGGCGTAAAGCCTTGCGTGCGAATAGCCAGCAATCCCGCTTTATCGTCATACGTTACGCTGAGACGTTCACGATAATAACGCAGGAATTTTTCGGCAGTTTCATCAGGAGACAGATGGTGCAAGAAATCCAGTCCGCTTTGGCTGAAGGCTTGACGGAAATTAAGTTGTTTATCTAGCACTGCCAGCATATCCGGCGAATTGATGTACTCCTTTAAGTAGAGTGCATCTTCCACCGAACTGGGATTAATCGCCCCTAACAACAAGCCAAAATTCACGCTATTGCTGGCAAGATCATCTGAGCGTTTAATCGCGACTTTGGATTCGCTCACAAAACGCGGCTGACTGAATATTGCCAGATAAATAATCAGCAACGTCATTGGGAGAAAAATGATCGCTTTTCCGAGGTGCCGTTTAAGATTGGCGAAAGAAACAACGCCTAATCTTTTTTCAAATTTTGATAAGGTGGAATTCTCTTTTATTAACATGGAGCAATCATCAAATATTCATAAGCGTGCCGTAGCACATCATTGAGGTTCGGCCTGCGGCTCTGCGCATTAATAACCCTGCCGCCCCTCGAGGAAAATCCAATATTTCGGGATGTTTTTTGGTGACAAATTGCAGCGCATTAAATAAAAGTACCGCGTCCGTCTTCCCGCGCTCGAAAATAAAACCACATTGATTTGTTCATAATTTCATGTGCGTAACGTATCAAAGCGCTCAGCTTAGCGTTAAGCGCACTTAGCGCCTTTGAGAAACGGCTTGTTATCGTTCACTTCGGGAAACCCTTTTCTCTAATAACAAGCCAGCTCAAGACATTTCTTGCTGTAATTAATTATATAAGTGTGGGATTTGATATTTAACGGTTCGTGTAATAGTTACCAAAACTTCATGGTGCCCTCATCAATCACCCAAATAAAAAACCGCCGTTTCCTGAGGAAAACAGCGGTTTTAAACTAACGCTTATACCGTTCCAATTAGCGTTCCCGCATCGCCTCCTGCGCTTTGTTAAACGGCTTAATCAGATAATCCATCACCGTCTTCTCACCGGTTTTAATATCCACGGTAGAAACCATGCCGGGACTGATGGAGAAGCGCTTACCGGCTTTATTCTGCACATAGTCGTTATCGGTGCGGATAAACACGCGGTAATAGTAAATTTCCGGTTTCACCTCATCCTGAATGGTATCTGGCGAGATGCTCTCCACCACGCCGTTCAGGCCGCCATAAATGGCGTAGTCATACGCCGAGATCTTCACCACCGCCCGCTGGCCGGGACGGATAAAGGCGATATCGCGCGGTGACAAACGCGCTTCAATCAGCAGACGATCGTTCATCGGCACAATGTTCATCAGCTCGCCATTCGGTGGGACCACGCCGCCCACGGTGGAGACTTTGATGTTTTTTACGATGCCGCGCATCGGCGAACGGATGGTCAGTCGCGTCACCGTGTCTTCACGCCCTTTCACCACTTGCGCCATGCTGTCGGCTTCGGCGTTGGCTTTCGCCAGCTCCTCACGCGCCTGCACGTAATATTGCGAACGCATATCGGTGAGTTTCAGCTCCAGATCTGATTTATCGCGCTGCAAACGCAGCACTTCCACGCTACTGGCGGCACCGGTTTTGGCCAGACGCTGCGTGATGGCCAGCTCGCGGTTAGCCAGCGCCAGCGACTCTTTAAACTGCGCAGTCGCATCCGTGAGCTGTGCGCGGCGGGTTTTATACAGCCGCGTTTCTGACGCCATCAGATCGGGGAACTTATTCAACTCTGCCGGGAAACTCAGCGGCTGATCGTTCACTTCCGCATTGAGACGCGCGGCGGCAGCCAATGCCGCACGATAGCGTGCCGCACTTTCTCCGACGTTGGATTGCGAGCGCGTGGCATCGAGGCGCGCCACCACTTGCCCGGCCTGCACCTGATCGCCTTCGTGCACATACAGCTCGGTGAGGATGCCGCCTTCCAGCGATTGCAGCACCTGATCGCGCGAGCTGGGAATCACTTTGCCGGTGCCGGTTGAGACTTCATCCAGCACGCCAAACCAAGCCCAGATCACGGTAACGAGGATCAGTGCGGTGCTGATGACGATCAGCCGCACCGCGCCGGTGTAATGGGTTTCGGATCGCAGCTCGCCGAGCAGATCGTCGGAGGAATCCACTTCTGCCGCCGTCACTAAGCGCAGTCTTGCCGGTAATTGTTTGATCATGATTGCGCCTCCGGCAGGCTGCCGTTAGTACGCGGTGTTGGCAAGGCGTTCTCTTTCGGGCTGTCCATCACCAGTTGTCCCTCTTTCAGCACCAGCACACGATCCACTAGCGTGAGGATCGCCGCACGGTGCGTCGCCACGATCAAGGTGCGCCCGTTGAGCCACTGACCGAGACGTTCGATAAACTCTTTCTCGGTGTGATCGTCGAGCGCCGCCGTCGGTTCATCCAGCAGGATGATGTTGGGATCGCGCAGCAGCATACGCGCCAGCAGCAGCGACTGACGCTGTCCGCCCGAAAGCCCAACGCCGCCTTCCATGACCGGATGGTCGAGGCCGAGCGGCAGCCGACGAATGAAATCCGCGCCGCCGCTGACGGTAAGCGCGCCAAAGATGGCATCATCGGTGGCGTGCGCCGCGCCCATGGTGAGATTTTCCCGCAGCGTGCCGTGGAACAGCCGCGCATTTTGCGTCAGCAGGCCAACGTTACGCCGCACATCGGCCACATCAATGTGCGGCAGGCTGAGGTTATCCAGCCGCAGTTCACCGCCGACCAGATCGATGCCGCCAATCATCGCCTGCAGCAAGGTCGATTTACCCGAACCGTTGCGTCCCAGCACCGCAATACGCTCGCCCGGTTTGATGGTCAGGCTTTTAATGCGCAGCGCGATGTTCATTGAATCGGTGTAGTAACGGAACATCGCGTCGGTAAACTGGTAGTGACCAAACAGCACCGGCGTGTGAATCCGCGTTTCGTCTTTGCTGTTTTCCACCGGCAAATTCATCAGCGCATCAAGGCTGCCTTTCGCCGCTTTCACCTGCTGCCAGCGCGCCAGCACGCCGCACAGCGTCGCCATCGGCGCGATCATGCGTGAAGAGAGCAGCGATGCCGCCACAATCGCACCGGTGGTAATATCGCCGTTGATTACCATCGGCGCACCGATCACAATCACGCTGGCGTATACCAAACCCTGCACCGTCACGCCCCAGGTAATCAGCGAGTGCATCACTTTGCGCATCTCCACGCCGGATTGCGCGGTAATACGAATGTAGCTGTTCCACTGTTGCAGGAAGCGATCTTCCGCCTGCATCAGCTTGATATCTTCCAGCCCTTGCACGCTCTCCACCAGCACCGCATTTCGCAGCGTCGACTCTTTTAGGTTCTGCTGCGCCAGCTTCGCCAGCTTCTTCTGGCTCAGCACGCCCGGCAGGATCATCAGCAGCACCGCCACCGGCGCAATCCACGCCAGCTGCGGCGCGATAATCGCCATCACCAGCATGAACAGCAGGAAGAACGGCATATCGACAATCGAGGTGACCGTGGTGGACGTGACCATTTCGCGGATCGCCTCCAGCTCGCGCAACTGCGAGATAAAGGTGCCGGTCGAGCGCGGCACCGCGCTGTTACGCAGCCGCAGTGCGTGACCAAATACCCGATCGGAGACGCGCATATCGGCACGCTTGCCCAGCAGATCGGTCACGTGATCGCGTCCAACGCGCAGAATATAAGTGAACACCACCGAGATGATCACGCCGATATACAGCACATACAGCGTGGGATAGGACTGCGCCGGAATCACCCGATCGTACACCTGCATCGAGAAGATAATACCGACCAGCGCCAGCAGGTTGATCAGGAAGGATCCGAGCATCACGTAGCCGTACGGCCGCAGATCGTGCAGCACCAGACGGCGCAGCCAATCCGGTTTTACCGTGGCGAGATAGCGATCGACGCGGCTATCTTTGGCGGCGGTAACCGGACGCAGCGCGGCGGCAAAGCGGATTTCCGGCAGCAACGTCTCCAGCGCAATTGGTGCTGGCTGTTCATCACCGGCAAAATGCACCCGCACTTCATCGTCGCCATCAAACTGGGTAATAACGCCCACCTGACCGTCGGCCAGCTCGATCGCCAGCGGTAAGAGCCAACTGGTGATCTCCCACTTATTCTCTTCATATAATTGCAGCGATAAACCGGCCTGGCGCGCCAGATGGCGTAACGCTTTATCGCGCGACTGTTTGCCCTGCCATTCGGCAGCGGCCATGATCATGCCCGGCGAACAGGGCAAGCGATAATGGCTGGCAATCAGGATGATTGCGGTGGCCCATCCGTGTAAGGGCACGTTTCCCCCTGACGCGCTATCAGGCGCGTCGGGAATCTGTAATTGCGTCATGGCTGGATCTCCACGGACTGGATCCGCTGATTATTCAAAGCAAACGCCGACCGCATATGCCCGGTGCTGTAGAGGCAATCGAGCTGCAGTGAGCGTAACTGGCTGATGGTTTGCTGCAATGTGAAACGGGTCTGGAACACTTCCTGCTCGGCGTTAAGCACGTCCAGCAGCGGACGCGTGCCGAGTTGCAGATACTGATCCTGATAGAGCGACTGGGTTTTCTCGCCCAGCGTCTGTTGCCGTCCCATAATCGCCAGGCTGAGTGCCAGGCTTTGCGACGCGTTCTGCGACTCACTCAACTGCTGACGCGCTTTAAGTCGCGCCGAGTTGACGGCCGCATTGGCGGCCTGCAATGCATTGGCGGCCGCGTCCCGGCTGGCGGTGATGCCGCCGCCCTGATAGAGCGGCATTTCCACTTTCACAAACGCCGAATATTGGGTGCGATCCAGCGATTCGCTGCCGGAATAGTGATTATTGAGATAATGCGTCACCTGCGGTTCCAGCGAGATGGTTGGCATGTTTTGCGCGTTAGCATTATCGAGCTTGGCCTGCGCCTGATTGGCCTGCGCCCAGGCCGCCAGCACCGACGGATTGAGCTTGTCATCGGCTTTCGCCACCTGACAGGACTGGGTGAGTTTGGTGGGAAAATCGTCGCTGACCTTTTTCACCAGCGGCCAGCCAAGATAGGTTGCCAGCGTGGCGCGCCAGCGGTCGAGGTTGGCTTGATACTGCGTTAGGGTGGTACGCGCGCCTTCGATACGCGCATCGGTTTGGGTGGCATCCGAAAGCGACGCCGCGCCTTCTTCATTACGCTGGCGCGCCAGATCGCCAATCTTACTCAACGCCGTGAGCTGCTCACGCGCAATTTTGACCAGTTGCTGATAACCCTGCACTTCCACCAGCGCCGCGGCGGTATCGTGCGCCACGGTATCAATGCTCACCAGCACGTTGGCCTGCTCCTGCGCCACGCCCGCTTCGGCGGAACGCACTGAACTGCTGACCTTGCCGAAGTCATACAACATCTGTGAAACCGACAGCACAAACGACGGGCTGAAGCCCTTTTCGCTGTAAGCATTGCTGTAGCCGTTGTTCATGCCGGCACTGATTTGTGGATAGTATTTGGCTTTCGCCACATCAACCTGATTAGCCTGCTCCAGCATTTTTCCTACTGCCTGAGCGATATCGGGATGCCACTGAACGGCGCGCTGCACCGCCTGGTTGATGGTGAGAAAGTCGGGGACGTTGGCGAGGGCGGGTTCCGCCACTTCACCGGTTAATGAAGGCAGTTCTTGCTGTTGCGCTAAACCTGCTGAGGTGATGTGCCCCGCCCGGGTTAACGCGTCACTGGCCGCTAAAAGTTGAGAACTGTAAAGTAAAGCCATGCCCGCACAGAGAACGCTGAGCTTAAACGAACGGCGAAAAGTTGCGCCTGAGTGCATCAGTTCCATCGATAGTCCACCAGTCAATAAAGAGAAAGGGGCACATCCCTGTGCCCTAACTGCATCCCTGCATCACAGAGCGATTACGCCGTATGGTTTTGGTGCGGTTGTTGCAGCAGCTCCTCCAGAGAAACGTTCACGCCTTCCAGCGTAATCAGCTGAGTGGTGCTGTAACCCGTACCGGTACCATCACGGTCAATGGAGAGCACCGTATTGCCATCTGAAGTATGATCCACTTTCACGAAATCATTAATATTACTTGTGGAATCATTCCAGCCGATAAGCAAGTTACTGACGTCAATTTTGTCGCCTTGCGCGACATTGAAGTCGGTCCAGGTATCGTGACCGTTACCGCCGGTAGCATCCGCACTCGCCAGTAAGTGATACACCAACGTATCTGCGCCGGCACCGCTGGTGATGGTGTCGTCGTAGGCACCGCCGGTTAGCGTGTCAGCCCCCGTGGTTCCTGTGATGGTTGGATGCAGCTCAATGGTGAACAACTGCGTGGTGATGGTGCCATCGCTCGCCGCCAGGGTGTAACTGAACACCTCTTTATGGGTAATGGATTGTCCATCCACGCCCGCATTCAGTGAATAGGTGTAGTTACCGTTGGCGGCAATACTCAGCACACCAAAGTCGCCGGCAATCGACGTCGTACCCACGCTGTGAACCGTGGTGATATCGCCGTGTTCATTAGTGATACTCAAGGTTCCGGTGTGCGTGCCCGATGCTGAACCGTAGATGCTGCCGCTGGCGTCGTGGTCATTGGTGGCTTCGGCCACCAGACTGCTGGTCGCCAGCAGCGTGCTGGTGGATGCACCGTTGTGCAGGTTCACCGTCAGGCTGGCCGAGGTCACCGCGCCGCTGGCATCACGCACCGAATAGGTGAAGACGTCGGTGGCTGGTACCAGATCGGCATCCAGTCCCGCCTTCAGCGTATAGGTGTAGTTACCGTGCGAATCGATGGTCAGCGTACCGTAGCTGCTGGTGATCACCGTGTTACCGGTGGCGGCAATCGCATTGCCAGTCACCTGGGTGACCACCGTACCGTTCGGCACCGTACCGGCGACGGAGCTGGTATCGTTGGTCAACAGGTTGCCGGTGACAGTTGCCGCCACGGTCAACGCCAGCGTCGTAATATCCGACGTGGTGGTGACGGTAGTCGATGGCAACACACCAACACCGGTGCTGGTGCCCAACAGCACGGCATAGTTACCTGTACCGAGGTTGCTGTAAGTCACGTTGCCACCGGTTTGTGTACCAATGGTCAGAACCGTGGTGATGTAGTTGGCGTTGCTGGATTTCAGCGCCCAGGTGCCGTTCGCCTGCTGTTGATAGAGGTACAAGGTATAAGTCGATGTCAGCGCCGCCAGGCTGGTGGCCGAGGCGTGTAATGTCACCGTGCGCGTATCCCCTGCGCCAACGTTAAACATATAGGCGTTAGTGCTGCTCAATACTCCCACACCCAGCACGCTGCCGAGGTTAACGCTCAGCAATGCGACGCTGGTCGAACTGGTATTGGCATTGGTGATGGTGCCGATTTGGGTGGTGTAATCCACTTCGTTGACATCATTCGCTGCCACGATTTGAATCGCACCGGTCAGCGGGGTGCTGGTCGATACGTTGCCTGCGCGGTCAGTCTGAATCACCGACAGCGAAGCACCGGTGGTTTGCGCCGTACTCAGGCTCACCGACCATGAACCGCCGCTGCCTACCGTCGTTGTACCCAGCGCGTTACCGCCCGCATCACGTACCGTTACCGTTGCCCCCACTTCACCGCTACCGGTGACCGTGGTACCGGCACCGTTGATTGCCAGGCCACTTACCGCCGCAGGCGGCACAGTATCGACGTTCACCGTCACCGCCGTGTTACCGATGCTGACGTTACCCGCCGAATCGGTCACCGTTACGCTCAACGGATGCGCACCGTTCGCCAGTGCGCTGGGGGTGTAAGTCCAGCTGCCACCGGCGCCAACCGTTACTGAACCCAGCGCGGTGGTGCCATCGTAGATGGTGACAATCGCGCCCACTTCCGCCGTGCCGTTCAGCACTGGCGTGGTGTCACGGGTGTACGCGCCATTGGTCAGCGTCACCGGCGTGCTGCCGGCGTCGTCGGTAATGGTGAGCGTACTGGCCGTTGGTGCCACAGTGTCGATGCGCAGCGTGGTCGAGGCGTTCGGGCTGACGTTGCCCGCCGCATCGGTTGCCGTCACGTTCAGCGTATGGGTGCCGTTGCTCAGCGCAGTCGAGACGAAGCTCCATGTGCCACCGCTGCCCACCGTGGTGGTGCCCAGCAGTGTGGTGCCGTCGTACACGCTGATTCGTGCCCCGACTTCGCCGTTACCGGTCAACAGCGGCGTGCTGTCGTTGGTGATGCCGTTATTCGGAATGGTCACCGCCGTGCTGCCGTTGTTATTGGCAGCGACCAGGTTGGTGACCGCCGCTGGCGGCGTGGTATCGATAATGACCGACGCCGACGTAGTCCCGCTGACGTTACCGGCCGTGTCCGTTACCGTCACGCTCAATGGATGCGTGCCCTGCGTGAGCGCGGCGGTGGTGAAGGTCCATGCGCCAGTGCTACCCGCAATCGCCGTGCCTAACAAGGTGCCACCATCGTAGATCGAGACGCGGCTGCCCGCTTCCGCCACGCCGCTCAACGTTGGCGTGGTGTCGTTGGTAGCACCGCCGCTCGGCACCACGGTACTGGTGACATCATTGGTGATCACCAGCGTTGACGCCGCTGGAGCCACGGTATCCACCGTAATGGAAACCGTCGCCGATGCCGCACTGGTGTTACCCGCGGCATCGGTCACCGTCACGCTCAGCGGATGGCTACCGTTGCTCAGGGTCGCGGTGGTGAAGCTCCATGCACCTGAACCATTGGCGGTGGTGGAACCAATCATGGTGGTACCGTCGTAGATGGTCACAATCGCGTTGGCTTCCGCCGTGCCGCTCAGGGTTGGCGTGGCGTCATCGGTAAAGGCACCGTTCGCCAGCGGCCCCTGAAGAGTGCCGACGTCATCATTGATCACCAGATTGGTCACCGGATTCGGCGCCACGGTATCAATCGTCAGGGTGGTTGAGGCGTTCGGGCTCACGTTACCCGCCGCATCGGTTGCCGTGACGTTCAGCGTATGTACACCGTTGCTCAGCACCGCCGAGACGAAGCTCCATGTGCCACCGCTGCCCACCGTGGTGGTGCCCAGCAGCGTGGTGCCATCGTAGACGCTGATCTTCGCGCCAATCTCGCCGGAACCGGTCAACAGCGGCGTATTGTCGTTGGTCACGCCGTTGTTCGGAATGGTCACCGCCGTACTGCCGTTGTTGTTGGCGGCCACCAGATTGGTGACTGCCGCTGGCGGCGTGGTATCGATGGTTACCGAGGCCGAGGTGCTACCGCTGACGTTACCGGCCGCGTCGGTGACCGTGACGCTGAGTGGATGCGTGCCGGTGGTGAGCACGCCGGTGGTAAAGGTCCATGCGCCTGTGCCATTCGCAATCGCCGTCCCCAGCAACGTCGCGCCATCATAAATCGACACGCGGCTGCCCGCTTCCGCTACACCGCTCAGCGTTGGGGTGTTGTCGTTGGTGGCACCACCGCTCGGCACCGTGGTGCTGGTGATGTCGTTGGTGATCACCAGCGTTGAAGCCGTTGGCGCCACGGTGTCTACCGTGATGGAAACCGGCGTGGTGGCGGCACTGGTGTTACCCGCCGCATCTTTCACCGTCACGCTCAGCGGATGCACACCGTTGCCTAGCGTAGCAGTAGTAAAGGTCCATGCACCGCCCGCGCCAGCCACCACTGAACCCAGCACCGTGGTGTCGTCGTAGATAGTGACAATCGCATTCGCTTCTGCCGTACCACTCAGCGTTGGCGTGGCATCATCGGTCACCGCACCGTTCGCCAGCGGCCCCTGAATGCCGCCCACATCGTCGTTGATCACCAGGTCCGTGACGGGCGCAGGTGCCACGGTGTCCACCGTCAGGGCAAGCGTCGCATTCGGGCTGACGTTGCCCGCTGCATCCGTCGCCGTGACGTTGAAGGTGTGCGGCCCCTCCGCCAGCGTTGGCGTGGTGAAGCTCCATGCGCCGTTAGTGCCTGCGGTAACAGAACCGATAATCGAGGTGCCATCGCGGATAATCACCAGACTGCCCGCTTCTGCCGTACCGCTCAGCGCTGGCGTGTTGTCATTGGTGCTGCCGTTATTGGCAATCGCCACCGGCGTGCTGCCGTTGTTGTTGGCCGCGGCCAGACCGGTTACCGCCCCCGGCGCGACGGTATCGATAATCACCGTGGCCGAGGTGCTGCCGCTGACGTTACCCGCCGCATCGGTGACCGTGACGCTCAGTGGATGAGCGCCTTGCGTCAGCACATCGGTTGTGAAGGTCCATGCGCCGTTGCTGCCTGCCACCGCCGTACCCAGCAGGGAGCTGCCATCGTAAATCGACACGCGGCTGCCGGCTTCCGCCGTACCGCTCAGCGTTGGCGTGCTGTCGTTGGTTGCACCACCATTCGGCACCGTGGTGCTGGTGAGATCATTAGTGATTAACAAGGTTGCGTTGGCTGGCGCCACCGTATCGACATTGACCGTGAAGTTGGTTGCCGCGCTGGTGTTACCGGCTGCATCGCGTACCGTCACGCTCAACGGATGCGATCCGTCGCTCAATGCGGCTGTGGTAAGGCTCCACGCACCATTGCTGCCCGCCACCACAGAACCCAGCACCGTGGTGCCTTCCGAGATAATCACGATGTTGCCAGCGGTAGCATTACCGCTCAGCGTTGGCGTGTTGTCATCGGTCGCCGCACCGCTGGTGAGTGCCCCTTGTGTTGCACCTACGTTGTCAGAAACCACCAGATCGGTGACTGGCGTTGGTGCTGCTGTGGTCACAGTGAAGCTGATCGCCGCATTCGGGCTGACGTTACCGGCGAGATCGGTCGCCGTCACGTTCAGGGTATGCAGACCATCAGCCAGCGTGGGTGACGTGAAGCTCCATGCGCCGTTGCTGCCTGCGGTGACAGAACCGATAACGTCGGTGCCATCACGGATCACCACCACGCTGCCTGCATCTGCCGTACCGCTCAGTGCTGGCGTGTTGTCATTGGTGCTACCCCCCGCAGCAATGGTCACCGGCGAACTGCCGTTGTTGTTGGCAGCAGTCAAACCGCTCACCGCCGTTGGTACGACGGTATCCACAGTCACCGTTGCCGTGCTGGATGCCGCGCTAGTGTTACCGGCGGCATCTGTCACGCGCACGGTGAGCGAATGGCTGCCTTCGCCCAGTACCGGTGAAATAAAGCTCCATGCTCCGCCTGTTCCGGCAGCAACCGAACCGAGCAAGGTCGTACCATCGTAAACGGTGATCACACTGCCCACTTCCGCGGTACCGCTCAGCGTTGGCGTGCTGTCGTTGGTCGAACCGCCATTTGGCACCACCGTGCTGGTGACGTCGTTGGTGACCACCAGCGTCGAGGCGTTGGGTGCCACGGTATCGACAGTGAGGTTCACGACATCAGAGCGCGGACCGACGTTACCCGCCGCATCCGTCACGGTGACGCTCAGCGCATGTCCGCCCTGACTCAGCGTTGGCGACGTGAAGTCCCACTCACCGCTACCATTGGCGACCGTTGAGCCGATAACCGTGTTGCCGTCATAAATCGTAACAATGCCGTTGGCTTCCGCGAGACCTGCGAGCCGCGGGGTACTGTCATTGGTGGCGCCATTGTTAGCAATGGGCACGGTTACGCCGTCGTTGTTATTAGCGGCAGAGAGGTTAGTTGCTGCAAGCGGTGCCACGGTATCAATAGTGAAATTCACCGTTGGCGAGTTTGCGCCCGGATTACCCACTGAATTGACCGTGGTGACATAGATGCCGTGCGGTCCATCATTCAGCGTTGGCGTGAAGGTCCACTGTCCGGTCGCACCGACGGTAACGCTACCCAACACCGTTGCACCATCGTGAATGGTAATCACATCCCCCACATCTGCCGCGCCGGTTAATACCGGCGTACCGTCCTTGATATTGGCGCCGTCATTCACGGTAACCAGTGAATTGCCGCTATCGTCGGTGATCACCAGCGTACTGACCGCTGGCGGCAGATCCGCTGCGATATTCAGCGTAAACGCCGGGCTGCTTGCCGCGCTGACGTTGCCTGCTACATCGGTCACTGTGAAGGTGAAGTTATGCTCGCCGTTAGAGAGCGCGCTGCCCGGCGTGAAGCTCCATATGCCGCCAGTAGCGATCACAGTGCCCAGCAGCGTGGTGCCATCGTAAACCGACACTCGGCTGCCCGCTTCAGCGGAGCCGCTCAGCGTTGGCGTGCTGTCATCGGTGGTGTCACCCGACAGCAACGGACCGGTGCTGCCCCCCTCATCGTCTGTTACGACAAGATTGCTGACCGTTGCCGGTGCAGCCGTATCAATATTAATCGTAATCGGTATCGCTTCCGGGCCCGTGGTGCCCGCAGCGTTGGTGACTGAAACGGTGAAGCTGTGCTGGCCATCATCTAAAGCCGCAGTTTCAAAGCGCCACTCGCCGTTGTCGCCTACCGTGGTGGTGCCAAGAAGATCGCTGCCCTCGTAGATGTTGATGATGGTGCCCGCTACACCGGTTCCGCTCAGCAAAGGCGTGTTGTCGTTGGAGTCACCGTCATCCGCCACCTGCACGGTGGTAGTGGCCGCATTATTGTAAATAGCGAAGCTCGACACCGCTGCCGGCGTAGAGGTGTCCACCGTCAATGATACCGAGGCATTGGCGCTCACGTTGCCCGCCGCATCGGTCACGGTGACATTCAGCGTATGGGTGGCGTCAGTCAGCGCGCTGGTGGTGATGCTCCATGCGCCGTTGCTGCCTGCTACGGCTGAACCCACTAAGGTGGTGCCGTCATAAACGCGAACGATCGCGTTGGCTTCCGCCGTGCCGCTGATGGCTGGCGTGCTGTCATTGGTAATGCCGCCATCGGCAATGGTCACCGGTGAGCCACCATTGTTATTTTGCAGCAGCAGATCGTCAGCCGGTTGCGGTGCGGTGGCATCCACCACCACGGTAAAGGTCGAGGATGGCGAACTGACGTTGCCGACCTCGTCGGTTACGGTGGCGGTCAGCGTATGCGAACCCTCAGTTAAGGTCGGTGAGCTGAAGCTCCAGGTTCCGCCCGCCGTTGCGGTGGTCGAGCCGATCACGGTGGTGCCATCATAAAGAGTGACCAGGCTGCCCGCTTCCGCTGTGCCACTCAGCAACGGCGTGTTGTCGCTGGTGGTGGCGCCGTTCGGCACCAGTACGGGCGTCCCGCTGTTGTCATTGTTCACCACCAGCGTGGCTGGCGCTGGAACCACGCTGTCGACGGTAAAATCAATCGCCGGTGACGCTGTACTCACATTTCCCGCCGCATCCACCACGGTGGTGCTCAGGCTGTGCGCGCCCTCATCCAGCGTGGGTGAGGTGAAGCTCCACTGGCCGTTGCTGCCCACCGAAGCGCTACCGATGATGGTTGTGCCGTCACGGATAATCACCGTGCTACCCGCTTCGGCGGTACCGGTGAGGAATGGCGTGTTGTCGTTGGTGGTGCCGTTGTTAGCAATCGGCACCGGCGAACCGCCGTTGTCGTTGTTCAGCACCAGTCCGGTTGCCGCAACAGGCGCAACGGTATCAACGTTAAAGGCGATTGCTGCGGAGGCAGGACCGACGTTACCCGCAGGATCGGTGACGGTCGCCGTCAGGCTGTGCGCACCTTCACCCAACGTTGGCGTGGTGAAGCTCCACTGTCCGTTACTGCCAACAATCGCGGTGCCCAGCACGGTAGCGCCATCCAGCACGGTCACGGTGCTGCCGGCTGCAGCGGTACCGCTGATCGCCGGTGTGGCATCGTTGGTGGTGCTGCCTGCCGCAATCGTAACCGGTGAACTGCCGTTGTTGTTGTTCAGCGCGATCGCGCCCGGCGCCACTGGCGGCGTGGTATCAATACTGAAGTTCAGGGCCGCGGACGGCGAACTGACGTTACCTGCAGCATCGGTCACCGTGGTGGTCAGGCTGTGATCGCCCTCGCCCAGCTCCGGCGAAGTGAAGCTCCAGCTGCCGCCGCTGCCGACCACAACCGAGCCCAGCACGTTGCTGCCGTCAGAAACAATCACGATGCTGCCTGCTTCAGCGCTGCCGCTCAACACCGGTGTGGTGTCGTTGGTAGCGCCGCCTGCAGCAATCGGTACCGACGTTTGGCCGGAATCATTGCTCAGTTGCAGCCCTGTCGCCGCATTCGGTGCCTCGGTATCGACGATAAAGGCGATTGCCGTAGACGGAGCGCTGCTGTTGCCTGCGGCGTCAGTGACGGTTGCCGTCAGGCTGTGCGCGCCCTGGCTCAGCGCTGGTGAAGTGAAGCTCCAGGTTCCATCGGTGCCAACAATCGTCGAGCCCAGCACGGTGGTGCCGTCACGCACGATGATGATGTTGTCCGCCTCGGCGGTACCGCTCAGCACCGGCGTGGTGTCGTTAGTGGCTCCGCCCGAGACGATTGGCGTTGGCGTGCTGCCCTGATCGTTACTGAGTACCACCGTAATCACGGCTGGCGGCGCGGTGGTATCGATAGTGACCGCGTACGGCGTAGAGGCCGGGCCGACGTTACCGGCCGGATCGGTGACGGTAGCGGTCAGGCTGTGCGCGCCCTCGTCCAGCGGATTGGCCGGAGTGAAGCTCCATTTGCCATCGGTGCCGACGGTGGTGCTGCCCAGTACCTCGGTGCCATCACGCACGGTGACGACGCTGCCCGCTTCGGCACTGCCGCTCAACACTGGCGTGGTGTCGTTGGTGCGACCGCCGGTATCAACAGGAATCGCCGTGCCGCTGTTGTTATTGCTGAGCTGCAGATCGGTAGCGGCGGCTGGCGGTGTGGTATCCACGGTAAAGGTAACCGGCGTGGATGCGCCGCTGCTGTTGCCCGCCGCATCGGTGACGGTGGTGGTCAGGCTGTGTGCGCCCTCGCCCAGCGCGATCGTTGGCGTAAAGCTCCAGTTGCCGTCGGTGTCCGCCGTGGCAGTGCCCAGCACGGTGGTGCCATCCAGTACGGTGATGGTGCTGCCCGCTTCGGCGCTGCCGCGCAACACGGGCGTGCTGTCGTTGGTGATACCGCCAGCGGCAATCGCCGTACCGCCATCGTTACTCAGTTGCAGACCGGTTGAGGTTGCCGGTGGCTGCGTATCCACGGTGAAGTTAATCGGCGCAGACGGATCGCTGACGTTACCCGATGCGCTGGTGACGGTGGTGGTCAGGCTGTGCGCGCCTTCGCTCAACGCCGGTGTGCTGAAGCTCCAGCTGCCGCCGCTGCCAACCACAACGGTGCCGAGCACGGTGGTGCCATCCAGTACGGTGACGGTGCTGCCCGCCGCTGCGCTACCGCTGAGCACCGGCGTGGTGTCATTGGTCGCGCCGCCGGACGCAATCGGAACTGGCGTGCCGCCGTTGTCATTGTTCAGCTCAAGATCATCTGCGACTGGCGGTTGGGCGGTGTCGATATTGACGACGATGGGGGCCGATGCCGGGCCAACGTTACCGGCCGGATCGGTGACGGTCGCAGTAAGCGTGTGCTCTCCCGCCGTCAACGGTGCGGTTGGGATCACGCTCCAGCTGCCATCACTGCCAACGGCTGCGCTGCCGATCACGGTCGTGCCATCACTCACCGTGACGATGCTGCCCGCTTCTGCGATGCCGCTCAGCGCAGGTGTGGTGTCATTAGTGGTGCCGCCAGCAGCAATCGGTACCGGCGTAGTTCCTTCGTTGTTGCTGAGTTGCAGACCCGTTGCCGCCGCAGGTGGCGTGATATCCACGGTGACCACAATGGGCGCAGAGGGCGCACCGGTGTTGCCCGCCGGACTGGTAACGGTGGCGGTCAGGCTGTGATTGCCCTCGTTCAGCGCTGGCGTGGTGAAGCTCCATGTTCCGCCGCTGCCGACAGTGACGGTACCGAGTACGGTAGCGCCATCAGAAACGGTAATGGTGCTGCCCGCTGCTGCGGTGCCGCTCAATACTGGCGTTGCATCATTGGTTGCCGCACCTGAGGGAATAGGAACAGACGTGCCGCTGCTGTCGTTACTCAGCTGCACACCGCCCGGTGCTGGCGGTGCCGTGGTATCGATGGTGAAGGTCAATGGCGCGCTGGCCGCGCCGGTATTGCCCGCCGCATCGGTCACGGTGGTGGTCAGGCTGTGTGAGCCATCGCCGAGCGCCGGAGAGGTAAAGCTCCAGTTGCCATCGTTGCCGACGGTCACCGAACCCAACGCCGTGCTGCCATCAGACACCGTCACGACGCTGCCCGGCTCCGCACGACCGCTCAACACCGGCGTGACATCGTTGGTGGTGCCGCCATCCGCGACCGGCACCAGCGTGCCGCTGCCATCGTTGCTCAGTTGCAAATCGGTCGCCGCTGCCGGTGGCGTGGTATCCACAATCACAATCACCACCGACGACGCAGGGCCGACGTTACCGGCCGTATCGGTGACGGTGGTGGTGAGATTGTGCTGCCCTTCAGTCAGCGGATCGGTTGGTGTAAAGCTCCAGTTGCCGTCGATGCCGGTGATTGCGGTGCCCAGCACCGTAGTGCCATCGCTCACCGTCACGGTGCTGCCCGGTTCGGCGGTGCCGTTCAGGGTTGGCGTGGTGTCGCCGGTGGTGCTACCTGAAGCCAGCGGCGTGCCGTCGTCGTTGGTGAACTGCACATTGCCCGCTGCGGCAGGCGGCTGGGTATCGATGGTCACCGTCACCGGCGTAGAAGCCGGGCCGGTATTGCCAGCGGCATCGGTAACGGTTGAGGTCAGGCTATGATCACCATCGCTCAGCGGTGGCGTGGTGTAACTCCAGCTGCCATCGTTGCCCACCGTGGTGGTGCCGAGCACGGTGGTGCCATCCGAGATGGTGACCGTACTGCCCGCTTCACCGCTGCCGCTCAAGGTTGGCGTGTTGGTGTTGGTGCTGCTGCCTTCCGGGATCGGCACACCCGCACCATCTTCCAGCGCCACGCCGGTTGGCGCGGTGGGCACCACGGTATCAATGGTGATGTTGATGGTTGGCGAATCGGTCTCCACGCCGGTCGTCGCGTTAGTGGCGACCGCATGGAAAGCGTAAGTGGCATCGGCCAGCGCCGCAGGTGTGAAGTTCCACTGCCCATCGCTACCCGCGACCGTGCTGCCAATGAGGGTGGTGCCGTTATACAGCGTGATCAGATCGCCCGCGCCCGCCTGGCCGCTAAGAATCGGCGTGGTGTCGTTAGTGCTGGAGTTGTTTGGCAGTTCAACCAGCGTGCTGCCGCTGTCGTCGGTCACCACCAGCAGGCTGCTGGTCGCCGGAACGCCAGCATCGACATTGAGGGTAAATACCGGCGACGACGGGCTAACATTGCCTGCCGCATCGGTGACGGTGGTGGTCAGGCTGTGTTGGCCGTTAGTCAGCGCGGCATCTGGCGTGAAGCTCCAGCTGCCGTCGCTGCCCGCTGTCGCTGAGCCCAGTAGCGTGGTGCCGTCATAGACGCGCACCACCGATCCCGCTTCGGCGGTGCCGCTCAGGGTTGGCGTGCTGTCGTCGGTGATGGTGCCCGAAGTCAACGGACCGGTGCTGCCGCCGACGTTATCATTGACCACCAAACCGCTGACCGGCGCTGGCGCGGTGGTATCTACGCTGAAGGCGATCGGTGTGGTCGCCGGGCTAACATTGCCCGCCGCATCGGTCACGGTGGTGCTCAGGCTGTGATTGCCCTCCGCCAGCTTCGGTGTGGTAAAGCTCCAGTTACCGTCGCTGCCGACCGTCACGGTACCCAACACGGTGGTGCCATCAAGGATAGTAACGGTGCTGCCCGCTTCCGCGCTGCCGCTTAAGACTGGTGTCGCATCATTGCTGGCCCCGCCGGCGGTAACTGGCTGCGTAATGCTGCCCGCATCGTTGGTGAGTTCCACGTCGGTTGCGGCATCGGGCGCGATGGTATCCACGGTGATGTTAATGGTTGCGGTATCAGTGACGTTGCCGTTGGCATCGGTAATGGTGCCGTGCAACGCATGCGGACCATTGCCTAAACCGGTGACATAGAAAATCCACTGACCGTTACTGCCCGCCGTGGTGCTGCCCAGCACGGTGGTGCCGTCATACAGGGTTATGATATTGCCGGGCCCCGCCAAACCGGTTAATACCGGGCTGTCATTGTTGGTGCTGCCGCCGTCAGTCAGCTGACCCACGGTATTGCCGTTTTCATCCGTCACTTCCAGCGACGATGTGGCTGGCGGAATAGCCGCATCAACGTTGATCACAATCGGCGGACTGGCTGGGCCGACGTTACCGGCGCTGTCCGTGGCGGTGACGGTGAGGGTATGGCTGCCATTGCTCAACGCTGGCGTGGTGAAACGCCATGTGCCGTCGGTGTCCACGGTGGTGTTACCCAGCAGCGTGGTGCCATCGTAAATACTGATGGTGGCATTCGGCTCGCCGGTGCCGCTCAGGGTTGGTGCGCGGTCATCGGTGGTATCGCCGGACGTTAACGGCCCTTGAACCGCGCCGACGCTATCTTCGATCACCAGATCGGCAATAACGGCTGGCGGCGTGGTATCCACTGTTAAAGTAACGGCTGGCGACGCCGGACCGGTGTTGCCAGCCGGATCGGTGACGGTGGTGGTCAAGCTGTGGTTGCCGTCACTCAGGGTTGGCGAGGTGAAGCTCCAGCTGCCGTCGCTGCCCACCGTTGCGCTGCCGATCACGTTGGTGCCATCCAGCACGGTAACGGTGCTGCCCGGTTCTGCGGTGCCGCTCAAGGTTGGCGTGTTGTCATTGCTGGTGCCGCCAGAGGCAATGGGTACCACAGTGCTGCCGCTGTTATCGCTCAATTGCAAGTCGCCAGCCGCTGCCGGCGCGGTGTTATCAATAGTGATGTTAAGGGTGCCGGAATCAGTCACATTGCCATTGGTATCAGTGGCCGTGGCGTGGAAGGCATAAGTCCCGTCAGCCAGCGCGGTAGCTGGCGTAAAGCTCCATTGCCCATCCGCACCCGCGACGGTGCTGCCGAGCAGCGTGGTGCCGTTATATAACTCGATGAGCGCGCCCGCCGAGGCCAGACCGCTCAAGGTTGGCGTGGTGTCCTGCGTGCTGGAACCTTCTGGCAACAGGCGAAGTGTGCTGCCGCTGTCATCGGTGATTTCCAGCGTGCTGGTGGTTGGCGGTACGCCAGCGTTGACGGTGAAGCCAACACCGGTTGTCGCCGGGCTGACGTTACCTGCCGCATCGGTCACCGTTACGCTGAGCGAATGGCTACCGTTGCTCAACGTTGGCGTGGTAAAGCTCCAGGTGCCGTCGTTGCCAACGGTGACGCTGCCGAGCAGCGTGCTGCCATCATAAATTTTGACGATGGCGTTGGCTTCACCGTTACCGGATAGCGTGGGTGTGCTGTCGTCGGTGGTGCCGCCCGCGGTGATTGGGCCGGTTGCAGCACCGACGTTATCGCTGATCACCACATTGCTGGCACCCGCAGGTGCCTGAGTATCCACGGTGAAGGCGATCGGCGTCGAGGTTGGACCCACATTACCTGCCGCGTCGGTGACCGTGGCGGTCAGGCTGTGACCGCCTTCGGTTAAGGTCGGCGCAGTGAAGCTCCATGACCCATTGCTGCCCACGATTGCCGTGCCGAGCACGCTATCGCCATCACGCACGATGACGGTGCTACCCGGTTCAGCGGTGCCGCTCAGCACCGGCGTGGTGTTATTGGTCGCGCCACCGGCGGCAATCGGTTGTAGCGTGCTGCCATCGTTATCGCTCAGCGTTACGCCACCGGCCGCAGCAGGTGCGACGGTATCCACCGTGATGGTGATAGTTGGCGTTTGCGTCACGCTGCCCGCGTTGTTATCGACGGTGGCGTGCAGCGCGTAGGCACCGTCAGCCAACGCAGTTGGGGTAAAGGTCCACTGACCATCGCTGCCCGCAACCACGCTACCCAGCACCGAGGTGCCGTTATACAGCGTGATCAGCGCACCCGCCGTCGCCAGGCCGCTCAGCGTTGGCGTGTTATCCTGAGTGCTGGCGCCGTTGCTGAGTTGCACCAGCGTGTTGCCGGAGTCATCGGTGATTTCCAGCGACGTTGTGGCCGGCGGAATAGCGGCCTGCACGGTGATTTCATAAGGGGCTGATGGCGCGCTGACGTTGCCAGCCGCATCGGTCACGGTCACCGTCAGGCTATGGCTGCCGTTACTCAGGGCGCTGGTGGTGTAACTCCAGCTGCCATCGGAACCCACGACCGCCGTACCCAGCAGCGTTTGCCCATCATAAACGCTGACAATCGCGCCCACTTCACCGCTGCCGGTAAGCGTCGGCGTGTTGTCATCGGTCGTCCCACCGTTATTTACTGTGCCGCCGCTGCCGCCTGAATTATCGTTAACCTGCAGGTCGATGACTGCTGCTGGCGCTTGCGTATCCACGGTGAAGGTGATGGTCGCTGGCGTGCTGACATTGCCCGCCGCATCGGTGGCGGTGATGCTCAACGTATGGCTGCCCTCGCCCAGCGTTGGGCTGGTAAAGCTCCATGTGCCGTTGCTGCCCACGGTGACACTGCCGAGCACCGTATCGCCATCGCGGATGGTGATAATCGAGCCCGCTTCCGCCGTTCCGCTCAGCACTGGCGTGGTGTCTTTGGTCGCGCCGCCGTTGGTGATGGGCTGCGCAGTCGAGCCGCTGTTGTTAATGACGCTCAGGTCGCCAACCGTTGCGGGCGCCACGGTATCCACGGTGAAATCCACCGGATTGGTCGCTGGGCTGGTGTTCCCCGCCGCGTCGGTGACGGTAGCGGTCAAACTATGCTGACCCTCCGCCAGCGCTGGCGTGGTAAAGCTCCAGCGGCCATCAGCGCCAACGGTGACAGTGCCGAGCAGCGTGCTGCCATCGTAAATGCTGACAATCGCGCCCGCTTCAGCGGTGCCGCTCAGCGTGGGTGTGTTGTCATCGGTAATGGCACCCGCGCCAATCGCGCCCTGATACGGACCTACGGCGTCGTTGATCACCAAATCCGTGATGGCGGTTGGCGGCGTAGTGTCGTTTTCACCGGGATCGGTGGGATTGGTTGGGTTGGTAGGATTAGTTGGGTTGGTGGGATTGCCGCCGTTGTTACCGTCATCGGGATTGGTCGGCGAGGCATTACCGCCACCACCACCTGAACCGGCAAACAGCGCACCTAAGCCCGCCAGGGCCGCACCACCGATACCAAAGGCAGCAAAGGTGCCGTTATTGGTGGTGTTTTCCGCTAACAGCCCTTCGGTGCTGTCGATTGAAACGTACTGGAAACCTTCTGTACCGGGATCTTCAACCCACCACATGGCGCCGCGATCGTCCTGCAGAACCAGATCGCTATCGCCATTCGGGCTGTAAAAATTATGAATAACAACCACTTCACCAGACTTCGTGGTGACGACTAAATCATTACCATTGCGTGTGAAAGACTTAATATCAGACTGATTAAGATGCAGCTTCACCAAACTCGGAGCGGTCAAATTAACTTGATTTCCACTCAGCTCAGAAGCAACGGTCCCACCTTTTGGGGTTACTGAGATATTATTCATGTTATCGAGATCCCGCAGTTTCCATAATCACGCCCGGCATCAGCAGACACCGGCTTTTACAGCGAATAATCGCGACGATTATTCACTTCTTCTCTTGATCGATTTCATACAGGCTAAGAATGAAATCGCGTTGAGTTTTGTTTAGCCGCCATCCTGATAACTGATTGGTTTTATTTCTTAAAATCACCACGGGAAAAATATATTTGTTCTCAAGCGGCCGGGCACACATGACGTGAAACGCATAAAGCCCAGGCTTTGACATTTTTTCACTTCCCCGAGGGATGAAACCAACTCAATAATTTCAGGATTAAGCTAATAAATCATCGAGATAGACGCTCTGCCACAAATAGCCCTGCATGCCATAAATTGCTTTATGCGACAGCAGGTCGACCTGTTGTTGATTTTCAACACCCTCAACGATGACGCCGTTGCATAATTCGTTGAGATGGTCGAGCAGAATGTCAAAGGTGCGACCGTCGCCAAATTGCCAAAAAAATTCTTTGTCAATCTTGACGATTTCAAATATTCCGCTATCAAACATGGAAAGGTTGGAATAACCCGGACCAAAGTCATCGAGCCATAAAGGGGCCGGCGTCACTTTCGCGACACCTTTTAAAATCAACAGATCGGCGCTATTAAATCGCGCGGTGAAGAATGCTGATATTTCCAGACGCAACAGCGTCAGTTGAGCCAGTTTTTCTTGCATTTCAGCATCTTTAAAAATGCTGGCTACGATATCTCTATCAACATTGACACTGACAATCTGGTCGAACCCTTTCTGGTATAGCTGAATAAGTTTTTCGATCTGGTGGAGGAATAACTGCCATTTAACGTCAGCAGAAAGCTGACTGAAGAACCCAACATCCCTTTCAGGGTTACGCTTATTATTGATATCTGCGTCGTCTGCAAGACGCGTTAACAATTCCCTGGCAATCACCTGGCCGGATAAATCGTAAACCGGCTCCAACAAGAACACTGTCTTCGGTTGATTGCTCATTTCATATCCTTACTGCAACTGCCTGATAGCCTTAAAATGTCAGGATTTCTCATGTAAGAAGTAAGGTAAACATTGATAAAACTTAATGTCTTAACTGAAGGTTAACGTACTACTTACACTTTGAGAAATAGATTTCAGTAAACACTTTAGGTAACTTCAATCGTTTAAATCAATCAATAACGTAAGTAAATTTCTCTAAAATTCACAAAAGCTCAGAAAATTCTTAATCTAATTTAACTTATCTTTTACTTTAATAGATCTGTAAAAACATTATCGAATTGAAAAATAATGATAAAAAAAGATTCTGCACGATTTGATGGCTCTCCTTAACTCAAATTGCAAAATGTTTTATCTGGCATCTATGATTCCAAAAAGCGCCAATAACCACTAATTTCCATAGTGACTATTAAAATATTAATGTTTAAATTTTTATTATGCATTGCAAAGAATACATAACAGAATAACTGCTTAATCCATGATGAATCAGTAAGTAAGGTAAGGATATTAAGAAAATAATCAGCGTTGCCGACTCGCTTTATTAGAGAAAAGAAGGAGATAGCATTTGGGGAGGTAAATGTGGGATTTACGTGGCGGGTTACAAATAAGCCAAAGGTGATCGTCTTCACAAATCAAATTAAATTATTGTTGCCAGGCGCGGATATAGCAGGAAAAGCGAAAACCGAGCCCTTGCGAGCTCGGTTTAAGAGCAATTAATTACTCATCTTCTAAATAGGTATAACCGTACAAGCCACTCTCGAATTCAGACAAGAATTGCGCGCGCAGCTCTTCATCTATATCCGTTTGTTGCGTTACCTGATCGCGGAACAGCGTCATCAAATCGTTAGGATTCAGCTGCACGTACTCAAGCATATCCGCTACGGTATCGCCCTCATCCGACAGCTGAACTTCCACGCTGCCATCCGGGAACGCAAACACATCAACCGCTTCGGTATCACCGAACAGGTTATGCATGTTGCCGAGAATTTCCTGATACGCGCCCACCATAAAAAAGCCGAGCATCGGTGGATTGTCGATGTCGTATTCCGGCATCGGCATGGTGGTGGCAATGCCATCGCCATCGACGTAGTGATCGATGGTGCCATCGGAGTCACAGGTGATGTCGAGCAACACCGCGCGACGCTTCGGCATTTTATTCAGCCCTTCCAGCGGCAGCACCGGGAACAGCTGATCGATACCCCACGCATCCGGCATTGACTGGAACAGCGAGAAGTTGACGTAAATCTTATCCGCCATGCGCTCCTGCAGCTCATCAATGATCGGGCGATGCGCGCGGTTGCTGGGATCGAGATGCTGCTGAATGTAGTGGCAGATGCTCAGATAAAGCTGCTCTGCCCAGGCGCGCTGGCCGAGATCGTAGGTGCCTGATGAATAACCGGTATGGATGTCGAACAGATCCATTTGGCTATCGTGCAGCCATTCGCGCAGCGAACGACGCACGTCGGGTTCGTGCATCTCCTGCCACGTATCCCACAGGCTCTGAATCGGACGCGGTGAATCGGCATCCGGTGCCACCGGCGTGCTGAACTCGTTACGCTCAACACCAATGATGTTGGACACCAGCACGGTGTGGTGCGCCGTCACCGCACGACCTGACTCGGTGATCACGGTTGGATGTTCCAGCCCGTTCTCTTCACAGGCATCGCCAATCGCCCAAATCACGTTGTTGGCGTATTCGTTCAGACCGTAGTTGACCGAGCAGTCTGACTGCGAGCGGGTTCCTTCATAATCCACGCCCAAACCGCCGCCCACATCGAAGCATTTGATGTTAACGCCCAGCTTCGCCAGCTCCACGTAGAAACGCGCCGACTCACGCACGCCGGTCGCGATGTCGCGGATGTTGGACATTTGCGAACCGAGATGGAAGTGCAGCAGTTGCAGGCTATCGAGACGGCCCGCTTTGCGCATGATATCGACCAGCTGTAACACCTGCGATGCTGCCAGACCAAACTTCGATTTTTCACCGCCGCTTGACTGCCACTTGCCTGAGCCCTGCGACGCCAGACGCGCACGGATACCGAGACGTGGAATCACATTCAGACGCTCGGCCTCTTCCAGCACCAGACGCACCTCGGTCATCTTCTCGATCACCAGATAGACTTTGTGGCCGAGCTTTTCACCGATCAGCGCCAGACGAATGTATTCGCGGTCTTTATAGCCGTTGCAGACAATCACCGAACGGGTTTTGCCGGCGTGGGCCAGCACAGCCATCAGCTCGGCTTTCGAACCGGCTTCCAAGCCTAGCGGTTCGCCAGAGTTGACCAGCGACTCAATCACGCGCTTATGCTGATTCACCTTGATTGGGTAAACCAGGAAGTAATCACCTTTATAGCCGTAAGATTCACGCGCGCGTTTGAAGGCGGCATTAATCGAACGCAGACGATGCTGGAGAATCTGCGGGAAGCAGAACAGCGCCGGCAGACGTTGACCGTCGGCTTCGCGCTCTTTCACCAGCTTCGCTAAGTCAACGCGCACTTCCGGCTGATCCGGATCGGGACACACGCTGATGTGCCCCAGCTCGTTGACGTCGTAATAGTTGTTTCCCCACCAGGCAATGTTGTAGGTACGCAGCATTCTGCTCGCTTCCTGATCGTTCATCGCCACCTCCTGCATGGAGCGGAGTACACCTTGTTCGCCAGCTGACGAACCCTTGATATTCTTCATGTCGTCAGACATCGCGAACCTCAATTTTCCGTTGAAATATGAATTTGTTACCGAGTTTTGTCATGGTGGCGCCAGGTAAAAATTGCCTCATCCTGCTTGCTGCCTCTGTAAGGTTGCACTGTGCAATGCTGACTCTAAGTGTAAAACACCGCGCCAAAGTCGGGGCAAATAGCCTGAGACTTCCACGGTCAGTAGACAGCGAAATAGAGTAATAGATGCAGAGAAATGTTAACCGGCGCGCGTGTCGGGAGAATGAACACAACGTCGATAAGAGAAAAGAACGGGTTTGGAGTGTGAAAGGAGTGCCAGCGCGCCGGAACAGCGCAGTGAACCAAAGCGAGAGAAAGAGTGGTTCATTACTTTAATCACCTCCATCGCCTGCTTAAAGCATGCGAGAAACGGCTTGGGTGAAGGTCAGATTAAATGGCATCTGACAGCGCGACGCACGGCGGCGTCATCCTTTGCGGCTGTGGTCGACAGCAGCGGCGTTTTATACAGCCACGCGGGGTAAATTGCAAAATCTTTGTCAGTAACTGCGCGCGGTGTCAGGAAATGATTCCACTTAGGATGTTGCGGAAAATGCGGGATCGGAAAAAGCACTGGAAAAGTGCTCACTGAGTAACCTAGAATAGCCGTCCAGATGGTTTTCCATCTAAACTGATTAACATTCAGGCGGTGTGAGTTAATGCTCTCGCTGCCACTGCTTGCGGCTTTGCCTGAAGGGGCGTCGAGTCGGTCTGATCCCGCTTACGCTATGCAGTCGTATTCAAACCATTTTTAAGGTAAAGAACAGAATGGCTAAACACCTTTTTACATCTGAGTCCGTATCAGAAGGACATCCTGATAAAATCGCTGACCAAATTTCCGATGCCGTGCTGGATGCGATCCTTGAGCAGGATCCTAAAGCGCGCGTGGCCTGCGAAACTTACGTGAAGACCGGTATGGTGCTGGTGGGTGGTGAAATCACCACCAGCGCATGGGTGGATATCGAAGAGATCACCCGCAATACCGTACGTGAAATCGGCTATGTCCATTCCGATATGGGCTTTGATGCGAACTCTTGCGCAGTGCTGAGCGCGATTGGTAAGCAATCTCCAGACATCAATCAGGGCGTTGACCGTACCGATCCGCTGGAACAAGGCGCGGGCGATCAGGGCCTGATGTTCGGCTACGCCAGCAACGAAACCGATGTGCTGATGCCAGCGCCGGTCACCTACGCGCACCGTCTGGTGCAGCGTCAGGCTGAAGTGCGTAAAAGTGGTTCACTGCCGTGGCTGCGTCCGGATGCAAAAAGCCAGATTACCTTCCAGTACGATGACGGCAAAATTGTCGGTATCGATGCAGTTGTACTCTCGACCCAGCATGCTGAAGATGTGACCACCGCCGATCTGCGTGAAGCGGTGATGGAAGAGATCATCAAGCCGGTTCTGCCGACTGAGTGGATCACCGCCAGCACCAAATACCACATCAACCCAACTGGCCGTTTTGTCATCGGTGGTCCAATGGGCGACTGCGGTCTGACCGGTCGTAAAATTATCGTTGATACTTACGGCGGCATGGCGCGTCACGGTGGCGGCGCGTTCTCAGGTAAGGATCCGTCAAAAGTCGACCGTTCTGCCGCTTACGCTGCACGTTATGTGGCGAAGAACATCGTCGCGGCTGGCCTGGCTGACCGTTGTGAAATCCAGGTTTCTTACGCCATCGGCGTGGCTGAGCCAACCTCGATCATGGTCGAAACTTTCGGTACCGAGAAAGTCTCCACCGAGCAGCTGACGCTGCTGGTGCGCGAGTTCTTCGACCTGCGTCCATACGGCCTGATTCAGATGATGGATCTGCTGAAACCGATCTACAAAGAGACCGCAGCATACGGTCACTTTGGTCGTGAGCACTTCCCGTGGGAGCAGACTGACAAAGCCGCGCAGCTGCGCGAAGCGGCGGGTTTGAAGTAACAGACTCCTCTGCGGGCTGATGCCCTCACCCCGGCCCTCTCCCACGTGAGAGGGAGACGCTGCACGATTTGACATTGAAGCTCGCTCTTGGCGGGCTTTTTTTTATGCCTTTGCATCGTCAGGCACATTTTTCTCCGCCGTCTACACTTCTTTCACCTCGCTTACAACTTAGTGATAACGATTACATTTTGAAATCCTTTATCAATCGGCAATTTAGAGATTTTTCAGCGTAGTTATTACTCTGAAAATGCGTTATTTTCAGCGTCGTCTGATAGCCGGTATTTAGTGCGATGTCAGAAACTTAAAGGGTGCTATACCTTACTGGTTACGTAACTATTTCGGGCGGAAAATGCTGGATTGCAGGGTTTCAGCGTGTGTAACCGATTACACTGATGTGATCTTACTCACTTTTTTCCGCCGACAGGTTTCATAACATTGATAACAACAACGATGGATAAACTTTGGAGGCTTCATGCCTGGTAATAATCACAAGAGCAGAACTTCAAATAAGGTCATGACCTTGTTTGTCTGCTTCTTAGCGGCGCTGGCCGGCTTGCTGTTTGGTCTGGATATCGGTGTTATCGCCGGTGCTCTGCCTTTCATCGCGAAAGACTTTAACGTCACTGCCCACCAGCAAGAGTGGATCGTCAGCTCAATGATGTTTGGTGCTGCCGTCGGTGCTGTCGGCAGCGGCTGGATGTCATCGCGTCTGGGTCGTAAAAAGAGCCTGATGGCCGGTGCGATTCTTTTCGTTATCGGTTCACTGTGGTCTGCGGGTGCAACCAGCCCGGAAATGCTGATCGCCGCGCGTGTGGTGCTTGGCCTGGCCGTGGGTGTTGCCTCTTACACCGCGCCGCTGTATCTCTCGGAAATCGCACCAGAGAAGATTCGCGGAAGTATGATTTCGCTGTATCAGCTGATGATTACCATCGGTATTCTGGCGGCGTATCTCTCCGATACCGCGTTCAGCGACGCTGGCGCATGGCGCTGGATGCTGGGCATCATCACTATTCCTGCGGTACTGCTGCTGGTTGGCGTCTTCTTCCTGCCCAACAGCCCACGCTGGCTGGCGGCTAAAGGTGATTTCCGCAGTGCTGAGCGCGTATTATCGCGTCTGCGTGATACCAGCGAGCAAGCAAAACGTGAACTGGATGAAATCCGTGAAAGCCTGAAAATTAAACAGTCGGGCTGGCAGCTGTTCCAGAGCAACAGCAACTTCCGCCGCGCAGTGTTCCTTGGCGTGCTGTTGCAGGTGATGCAGCAGTTCACCGGCATGAACGTCATCATGTACTACGCACCGAAGATCTTCGAAATCGCTGGCTTTGCCAACACCACGCAACAAATGTGGGGCACGGTGATTGTTGGTCTGGTGAACGTATTGGCGACCTTTATTGCTATCGGTCTGGTGGATCGCTGGGGCCGTAAACCTACGCTGCTGCTGGGCTTCCTGGTGATGGCGCTGGGTATGGGCATTCTCGGCACCATGCTGCACATCGGCATCCATTCTCAAGAAGCGCAATACTTCGCGGTGGCGATGCTGCTGATGTTCATCATTGGTTTTGCGATGTCTGCTGGCCCGCTGATTTGGGTACTGTGTTCCGAGATTCAGCCGCTGAAAGGCCGCGACTTCGGTATCACGGTGTCCACCGCGACCAACTGGATTGCCAACATGATTGTCGGTGCTACCTTCCTGACCATGCTGAATACGCTGGGCAACGCGCCAACCTTCTGGGTTTACGCCGGTCTGAACGTGTTCTTCATTCTGCTGACGCTGGCGCTGATTCCAGAGACCAAAAACGTTTCGCTGGAGCACATCGAGCGCAACCTGATGTCCGGCAAAAAACTGCGCGATATCGGTCAGAAGTAATCCCGATGAGCGAATGCAAGGGCTGCCAATTGGCAGCCCTTTTTATTTGAGATCGTTCCGGCAACCTTTTATGCTGCCCTCCATGAAAACACCGCGCCTTCCCATCGCCTTACAACAAGCCGTTATGCGCTCGCTGCGCCACTATTTACAGCAGGCCAACGAAAAGCTGGAACGCCGCTTTGATGAGCCCTCGCTGGTTTATCAGCAGCGCGGCACCGCTGCGGGCACCGCATGGCTGGAGAAGTGGGAAATCCGCATCAATCCGGTGCTGCTGCTGGAGAATCAGCAGGCATTCGTTGATGAAGTGGTGCCGCACGAACTGGCGCATCTGCTGGTGTGGAAAACCTTTGGTCGCGTGCCGCCGCACGGCAAAGAGTGGAAATGGATGATGGAGAGCGTGCTCGGCGTGCCTGCGCGCCGCACCCACCAGTTTGAAATCGCCTCGGTGCGCAGCAACACCTTCCCCTATCGCTGCCGCTGTCAGCAGCATCAGCTCACCGTACGGCGCCATAATCGTGTGCTGCGCGGAGAAAGCGAATATCGCTGTGTGCACTGCAAATCCCTGCTGCAACCCGGTGAGTATTTATCGAATTAGTTCAGCAACCTAGCCTAATCTCATATCCCGTGCGTCATCATTCTGTTACCCTGCCGCCCTTTTTCAGGACCAGGTTAATTTTTGGAATATGTCTCGCAAAACGTTGCTGTTACTTACCTTGTTAGTTGCCCCACTTAGCGCTTACAGCCTCAGTTTCACTCACTATCATCAAAACAATTTTAGTCAGGCCAAAGCCTATGCCGCGCAGATCAACGCAGATGCGCCCGCCGACTTTTACTGCGGCTGCAAAATCAGCTGGCACGGCAAAAAGGGCGTACCGGATCTAAGCAGTTGCGGCTACAGCGTGCGTAAGAACGCCAATCGCGCCGAACGCATTGAGTGGGAACATGTGATGCCCGCGTGGGAGTTCGGCCATCAGCGTCAGTGCTGGCAAAACGGCGGCCGCAAAAGCTGCAGCAAAGATGCCGATTACCGCCGCATTGAGAGCGATCTGCATAACCTGCAGCCGGCGATTGGTGAAGTGAACGGCGACCGTAATAATTTCCAGTACAGCCAATGGAACGGCGGCGAACAGCAGTACGGTCAATGCAGCATGAAGATCGATTTTAAGCAGAAACTGGCGCAGCCGCCGGAGCGTGCGCGTGGCGCCATTGCCCGCACTTACTTCTATATGCGCGACCAATATCACCTGCGCCTGTCGCGTCAGCAAACCCAGCTGTTTACCGCGTGGGATAAGCAATATCCGGTGACGAGCTGGGAGTGTGAGCGCGACAATCGCATCGCCAAAGTGCAGGGAAATCACAATTCCTACGTACAGCAGGCTTGCCAGCGCTAAAAGCGCTACCCTACACTAGCTTTTTTCGATTGCGCCGTGTCCGCTGACACGGCATAACGCTGGCAGGAACCGCATGCGTATACCTCGCATTTATCATCCCGAATCTCTCGAAGTTAACAGTGAAGTCTTCCTCGATGAGGATGCCGCTAACCATGTTGGACGCGTGCTGCGCATGACGGCCGGTCAGCAAATTGAGCTGTTTGATGGCAGTAATCTGACTTTTAGCGCCGAAATCACCCAGGCTGATAAAAAGCGTGTAAAAGTAAGGGTCCTTGCCAGCCAGGCTGATGACCGTGAATCCCCGCTGCATTTACATCTCGGTCAGGTGATGTCGCGCGGTGAAAAAATGGAATTCACTATCCAGAAATCGATCGAACTTGGCGTGAATGTGATTACGCCCTTGTTTTCTGAACGCTGCGGCGTAAAGCTGGACGCCGAGCGGCTGGCAAAAAAAATTCAGCAATGGCAGAAAATCGCGATTGCCGCCTGTGAACAGTGCGGCCGTAATCGTGTGCCGGAAATTCGCGAGCCGATGACATTGCAAGCCTGGTGCGCGGAAGCCGAAGACGGTTTGAAGCTCAATTTGCATCCGCGCGCCAGCCACAGCATCAACACGCTGCCGCAGCCGGTAGAGCGCCTGCGCTTGCTGATTGGGCCGGAAGGTGGCTTAACCGCCGATGAAATTGCCATGACCGCGCAGCAGGGTTTTACCGATATTCTGCTTGGACCCCGCGTGTTGCGCACCGAAACCACCGCACTCACCGCCATTACGGCACTTCAGGTGAGGTTTGGTGACCTCGGTTAAGCGATACTTTCGGGTTCGAACGTAACTTCACAGCACAACGCTTTCGGGGTAAATGCTTCCCCATTTAGGAGAGAATAATGATTAAGCTTGGCATCGTTATGGACCCGATTTCGTCCATCAATATTAAAAAAGACACCAGCTTCGCCATGTTGCTGGAAGCACAGCGCCGTGGTTACGAAATTCATTACATGGAGATGGGCGATCTCTCCCTGCGCGGCGGTGTGACTTACGCGCGCACGCGTCTGCTGAGCGTTGAGCAGAACTACGACAACTGGTACACGTTTGGCAGCGAGCAGAATATCCCGCTGGCCGATCTTAACGTGGTGCTGATGCGTAAAGATCCGCCGTTCGACACCGAATTTATCTATGCCACATACCTGCTGGAACGCGCAGAAGAGCAAGGTACGCTGATCGTGAACAAACCGCAGAGCCTGCGCGACTGCAACGAGAAGCTGTATACCGCATGGTTCGCCGACCTGACGCCAGATACGCTGGTCACGCGTAATAAAGAGCAGCTGCGCGCCTTCTGGCAGGAGCATGGCGACGTGATCCTTAAGCCGCTGGACGGCATGGGCGGCGCCTCGATCTTCCGCGTGAAACAGGACGATCCCAACTTCGGCGTGATCACCGAAACCCTGACTAATCACGGTCAGTACTTCTGCATGGCGCAGAACTATCTGCCGGCGATCAAAGACGGCGACAAACGCGTGTTGGTGGTGGATGGCGAACCTGTGCCTTACTGCCTGGCGCGCATTCCGCAAGGCGGCGAAACGCGCGGTAATCTGGCAGCCGGTGGCCGTGGTGAAGCGCGTCCGCTGAGCGACAGCGACTGGGAAATTGCGCGTCGCGTTGGCCCAACGCTGAAAGCCAAAGGGCTGATTTTTGTCGGCCTGGATATTATCGGTGATAAACTGACTGAAGTTAACGTGACCAGCCCAACCTGCGTACGTGAAATCGAGGCCGCGTTCCCGATATCGATCACTGGCATGCTGATGGATGCCATTGAGAAACGCCTGGGCTGATGCCGTCGGAGTCTCCACTCCGTGAACACCCAAAACCGGCGCTGCCGCGGCTGCGCCGGTTATTTTTGGTATACGAGTGATAATGAATTTACAGCATCATTTTCTAATTGCGATGCCGTCGCTGCAGGACCCACTGTTCAAACGCTCGGTAGTCTATATCTGCGAGCACAATGAAGATGGCGCCATGGGTTTGATCGTTAATAAGCCAATGGACAACCTGACGGTCGAAGGCATCCTTAAAAAGCTTAAAATTAGCCCATCCGAACGCGATCCTGCCATCAAACTGGACAAGCCAGTGTTTGCCGGTGGTCCGCTGGCGGAAGATCGTGGTTTCATACTGCACTCGGCGCAGCGCATTTACTCCTCGAGCATTCGTATTTCAGACACCACGGTAATCACCACCTCACGTGATGTGCTGGAAGCGATCGGCACCACTTCACAGCCCGATAACGTGCTGGTGGCGCTGGGTTATTGCGCCTGGGAGAAAGGTCAGCTGGAAGAGGAGTTGCTGGAGAATGCCTGGCTCACCTCGCCCGCTAACACCAATATTCTGTTCCAGACGCCCATCGCTGAACGCTGGCGTGAAGCGGCACGCGGATTGGGCGTCGATATTCACAACATTGCCACCGATGCAGGGCACGCCTGATGGCCAGTGAAACTTTACTGAGCTTCGATTTCGGCACCAAAAGCATCGGCGTTGCTGTCGGTCAGCAATTAACGGGCACCGCGCGCGCGTTGACGGCGCTAAAAGCGCAGGATGGCACGCCGGACTGGAAGCTGATCGAAAAGCTGCTGAAAGAGTGGCAGCCCAATTATGTGGTGGTGGGCTTGCCGCTGAATATGGATGGCACCGAACAGGAACTTACTGCGCGCGCACGTAAGTTCGCCAATCGCCTGCATGGTCGTTTTGGCGTACGCGTCGAGCTGCAGGACGAGCGCCTGAGCACCGTTGAAGCGCGTGCCGATCTGTTTGAACGCGGCGGCTTTCGCGCGTTGCAGAAAGGCCAGGTTGATTCCCAATCCGCGGTGATTATCCTCGAAGATTGGTTTGATACGCATTAAAGCCATCCAGATCTGGCACATGGCGTAGCGGCGCATTTATTGCGCATTGCCACGGATGAGCAGGACAGCGGCATAAACATGCGCGATGAATCGCGCCGCTACAATGGGTTGGTTTTCCGCCTCTGATGGCGTAACTGGATCTCTTCAAATCATCCCCGCCGCCTGACGCCCCTGCTCGCTCTGCGCAAAAGTTTGCATGCCAGCCTGCGCGCCGGTTTGCAACACGCCAGGCAACTGATGCATCTTGCCTTCGCGGATCAGGTTTGCCACCGCTGGCGTCGCCACCAACACTTCAAACAAGCCAATCCGCCCGCCCGCTTTTGCCGGCACTAAACGTTGCGCCAGCACCGCTTTCAGGCTGCCCGCTAATTGAGTGCGCACCAGGTTTTTCTCCTCGGCGGGAAAGACATCCACCAGCCGATCAACCGCCTGGGTTGCGCCGCGCGTATGGAGCGTAGCCAGCACCAGATGCCCGGTTTCTGCTGCAGTGAGCGCCAGGCGGATGGTTTCGCTGTCGCGCAGTTCGCCGAGCAGAATCACATCAGGATCTTCACGCAGCGCGGCTTTCAGCCCGTGTTGAAACGAGGCGCAGTGCGCACCTACTTCGCGCTGTTGAATCAGCGAGCGCTGGCTGCGATGCACAAACTCAATCGGATCTTCCAGCGTCAGAATGTGCCGCGCCTGCTGACGATTCAGACAATCCACCATTGCCGCCAGCGTGGTCGATTTGCCGCTGCCGGTGGCGCCGGTAATTAAAATCAGTCCCTCTTCCAGCTGTAACAGCTGGCTCACCACCTCGGGCAGATGCAGGCTGCTGAGATCGGGCGCCTGGCTGGCAATCAGCCGTAGCGCCAGCGATAAGCCGTGACGCTGCATAAACAGGTTGGCGCGCAGCCGTATGCCGCTGGCAAGCGTAATCGCGAAGTCAACGTGGCCGTTCTCCTCCAGCTCGGCCTGCTGCGACGCCGTGAGCCACTGCTGCATAAAGGCTTCCAGCCAGCCGCCATCCAGCGCGCTCTGCTGCGGAATCGGCTCCAGCACGCCTTGTCGCCGCCAGTGCGGCAAATGTCCGCTGCAAAGGTGCAGATCGGCGGCGTTATGCTTTACACTAAGGGCCACTATTTCATCCAACTCCATTTAGCTTCTCCTGACTATGACTTCCATTGAGCACAACTTACAGCAAGTGCGTGAGCGTATCGCCGCCGCCGCCGCACGTTGCGGCCGCGCGCCAGAAGAAATTACGCTGCTTGCAGTGAGCAAAACCAAACCTGCGAGCGCGGTCGCAGAAGCCATTGCCGCTGGACAACACGCGTTCGGTGAGAATTACGTGCAGGAAGGGGTTGAAAAAGTGGCTGAGCTGGCCGCACATCCTGATTTGCAATGGCACTTTATCGGCCCGCTGCAATCCAATAAAAGCCGTCTGGTGGCGGAAAACTTCGCCTGGTGCCACACCGTGGACCGCCAGCGCATCGCGCAGCGTCTGAACGATCAGCGCCCGGCGTCGTTGCCGCCGCTCAACGTGTTAATTCAGGTAAATATCAGTGACGAGAACAGCAAATCTGGCATCATGCTGGAGGCGTTGCCGGAGCTGGCGCAGCAGATCGCCGCACTGCCGAATTTGCGCTTGCGTGGGCTGATGGCGATTCCGGCGCCAGAGTCAGAATACGCACGGCAACTGGCGGTGTGTCAGCAGATGGCCGCCGCGTTTCAAACCTTAAAACAGGACTATCCTGACGTCGATACGCTTTCTCTGGGAATGAGCGACGATATGGACGCGGCAATCGCCGCGGGCAGCACCATGGTGCGTATTGGCACCGCCGTTTTTGGCGCGCGGGATTATGCGCGACCTTCACAACAATAATTGAGGAACCTCATGTTAACACTGACGTTTTTAGTCAAAACGCTGATCGATTTGTACGTGATGGTGCTGCTGCTGCGCATCTGGATGCAGTGGTCGCGCTGTGACTTCTACAACCCGCTGGCGCAGTTTGTCGTGAAGATCACCCAACCGATTATCAAGCCGCTGCGCCGCGTCATTCCGGCCATTGGCCCGATTGATACCGCATCGCTGCTGCTGGCCTTTGTGCTGACCACGCTGAAATATCCGATCCTGCTGCTGATTCAGGTCGGCGTGTTCTCCGTTGATCCCACCAACCTGCTGGTTGGCCTGCTGTCGCTGGTGAAGTCCGCCGGTTATCTGGTGTTCTGGGTGATCATCATTCGTTCGCTGATGAGCTGGATCAGCCAGGGTCGCGGCCCGGTGGATCAGGTTCTGATGCAGCTGACTGAACCGCTGATGTCACCGATTCGCCGTATTCTGCCGGCGATGGGCGGTATCGATTTCTCTGCCATGATTGTGATTCTGGTGCTGTACGCGCTGAATTTCCTCGGCATGGACCTGTTCCCAGGTCTCTGGTATTTGCTGTAATTCGTCTATCTGGAACTGTTATGCAAAAAGTTGTACTCGCGACCGGAAATCCCGGCAAAGTCCGCGAACTGGCCGATCTGTTAGCGGCCTTCGGACTTGATATCGTGGCGCAAACCGAACTCGGCGTTGAGTCGGCGGAAGAAACCGGCCTGACCTTCATCGAAAACGCCATCCTGAAGGCGCGTCATGCGGCTGAGATTACCGGTTTACCGGCGATTGCCGACGATTCCGGTCTGGCGGTCAATGCGCTGGGCGGCGCGCCGGGGATCTACTCCGCGCGCTATGCGGGTGTTGATGCCAGCGACCAGCAAAATCTGGATAAGCTGCTGGTGGCATTGGAAAACGTGCCGGATGGCAAACGTCAGGCTCAGTTCCACTGCGTGCTGGTTTACCTGCGTCACGCTGCCGATCCCACGCCGCTGGTGTTCCACGGTAGCTGGGCTGGGGAAATCACCCGCGCGGCAGCGGGCGCAGGCGGTTTTGGTTACGATCCCATCTTCTATGTCCCTGAATTGGGTAAAACGGCGGCAGAGCTGAGTAAAGACGAAAAGCGCGCCGTCTCTCACCGTGGTAAAGCACTGACGCTGCTGCTGGAAGCGATGCGCAATGCCTGAGTTTTCACCTACGTTGCCGCCATTAAGCCTGTACATCCATATTCCGTGGTGCGTGCAGAAGTGTCCGTACTGTGATTTCAACTCTCACGCGTTAAAAGGCGAGGTGCCGCACATTGAGTATGTGCAGCACCTGCTCAACGATCTCGAACAGGATTTACCGCTGACCGGCGGCCGTGAAGTGCGCACGATTTTCATCGGCGGCGGCACGCCAAGCCTGTTGAGCAGCAATGCGATGCAGATGCTGATGGACGGCGTGCGTGCGCGTTTGCCGCTGGCGGCCGATGCGGAAATCACCATGGAAGCCAATCCAGGCACCGTTGAAGCCGATCGCTTTAGCGCCTACCAGAAAGCCGGTATTAACCGTATTTCGATTGGCGTGCAGAGTTTCAGTCCACAGAAGCTTGAGCGTTTAGGCCGCATTCACGGGCCGGAAGAAGCCGTGCGCGCCGCACAGCTGGCGGAAGGATTAGGCCTGCGCAGTTTTAACCTCGACCTGATGCACGGCTTGCCGGATCAGTCACTGGAGGAAGCGCTGGATGATCTGCGCCAGGCGATTGCGCTTAATCCGCCGCATCTATCCTGGTATCAGCTGACGATTGAGCCGAACACATTATTCGGTTCGCGCCCGCCAAAACTGCCGGATGACGATGCGCTGTGGGATATTTTTGAGCAAGGTCATCAACTGCTGAGCGCCGCAGGTTATCAGCAATATGAAACCTCGGCATATGCCAAACCGGGTTATCGCTGCGAGCACAATCTCAACTATTGGCGCTTCGGGGATTACCTCGGCATTGGCTGTGGTGCCCACGGTAAGCTGACGCAAGCCGATGGTCGCATCGTGCGCACGGTGAAAACCCGTCATCCGCGCGGCTTTATGAAAGGCAACTATCTCGATAAGCAGCACGATGTGGCCGAGAACGACAAACCGTTCGAGTTCTTTATGAACCGTTTTCGTCTGCTGGAAGCCGCACCGCGCGCCGATTTCCGCCGCTATACCGGCATGGATGAGCAAGTGATTCGCCCGCAAATTGATGCGGCGATAAGTGCAGGATACGTGGAGGAAACCACGGAGAGCTGGCAGATCACTGAGAAAGGCAAACTGTTCCTGAACTCGCTGCTGGAACTGTTCCTGACGGAAGAGTAATGAAAAATGCCCGGCTTATACCGGGCATTTTTTTCGCGTATTAGCCGTAAGTAATTTCAATTTCCTGATTCACTAACAGTGTGTAATGCGCCTGGCTATGGGTTAAGAGTGTCCAGTTTTCCCCGCCGATCTGGACTTTATTCTGCGAAGTTAACCAGCCGTCGCTGAATTGCGTGCGATCAAGCGTGATGCGATCGCCCATGTCGCCATCAATCATCAATTGCTGACTATCGTCGTTAATAAATAGCCCCTCACCGCCTTCATTCAGTAACGAGTGCAGATCGAGATTAAGCAGATTATTACCTTTGCCACTTATATCTATTTTCTGCAAACCTTCCACACGTGCACTTAGCGCAGCAAAATCAATTATCTGGTTTTCACCCGAAAAAATAATATTTGCCGCTTTCACCAGATAATGAGACGGATAAGTATTTAACCAGCTCGCGACATCATAAATGTGGCGTTCTCCTGGGATGGGCAAATAGCTCGTCCCATTCCCATCATCTCTTGATTCACTTTCATAATTGGCTTCATATTGGGGTGACGGGATGAATCTCACCGGATAATTTGCAGAGTAGGCACTTTCATTCCCAGCTTCATCTATCGCCTTCACACCAAAATTATTCAGCCCTGCACGCATATCTTGCTGCGGAGTCATTCTCCAGTCACCCTGACTATTTGCATAAGCCGATCCCACCGCCGTACCATCCTGATACAGAATCACCAGGCTGTTAACTTCGGCCTTACCGATAAAATCCAGACGTGCATCGTCGGTATTTTGCCCTGGCAATACCGATTCAATCGGTCCCCTATCATCGAGCACCTGCATAATGAGGGGCTGAATTGTTGTGGTATCAATCAGCAGCGTGACGGTGCTGCTCCATTTACTGACGTTGCCAGCATGATCAATGTTACGTACGCGAAAATTCCATTCGCCATCGGAGAGATTTTGCGGTGGAGTCCACAGCCAGGTGCCATCACTGTCTACCGCAACGGTCGCGGTTGTTACCCAATTGCCGTTTTTGCTGGCGTATTGAACGCGTACATATTCATTAGGGTCGCCAGTGCCGTACAGCTCAGGGCGGCGATCGTCAGTAGCCCGGATGAGATCAAACTGTCCGCGATACAAACCAACATCATCCTCAAAGTAATTGATGGTGGCGCTATCCGGTTTCTCGGTATCAAGCTGAAATGGCCATTTTAGCGACGGCTGGCTGCGATTATTTGCCCGGTCTTCTGCCACGGCACTCAACTCATATGCACCGTCGTTAGGCAGGTTCACTTCCACCTCCCATTTACCATGCTGATTAGCGGTTACCGAAGCCAGGGGCGTTTTGCTGTTTTTGTTGTAGATGTATACCAGGCTATTTGCTTCTGCCTCGCCACGCACGACAGGATTTGCGTCGTTGGTGTAACCATGTCGCTTAATGCTATTGCCGTTATGTATTCCACCCGCTGCATAGTCTTCGATTGCAGTAATTTGCGGCTTGTCAGGCGCGATAGTATCAATGTTGTAATTGACCGAAACGATATCACTTTGGTTATTAGCGCGATCAACGGCAACAAAGGTCAGCACATGTTCACCGTCAGGCAACGGTTGAGAAGGCGTCCAGGAAAAACGGCCGCCACTCACTGGCACACTTGTTGGGTTTTTACCATTGACCATGATGATGACTGCAACGGTATCTGGCGAATGCGCACTGCCTTCCCATCGCTTCTGCGCATCGTTATACCAGTCGGATTGAATATGCACGGTGTGAGGTGAAGGGGTATTACTGGAAGCAGAGGCGTTAAAAAATAACATAAAAACTCCTTAAAAATAAATAATTTCAATGAGTTGCTAACTCACTTTCATCTTTATTATTTTGGTGTTTTTACGGTTATCAGATTCGTCCCGAATCTAAGGTTCTTAAATGCAGTGCATCTTAAAAGCAAAAAGCCAGCCGGGACTGGGCTGGCTTTGTTAGCTGAAGCAAATCATTAGCTTTTAACGTTCTGCATCAGTCCTTTGCGCTGCTCTTCCAGCACGGTTACGCGGTTGCATACTTCATGGCCGAAGTTCTGGAAATCCTGCTCCTGCTTATTCCACTCCGCCTGCACCGACTGTTGTAAACCGCCAAGGTTGCCCATAATGGCCTGCAGTGGATTGCTGCCACTCGCCGCCTGGCTGCTGCCCATTTCGTTGAGACTATCCTGCATGATGCCGCCTAGCGTGCTCTGCACCAGCTTCTCGCCTTCCGCGCGCACCTGATCGATAGCCTGATGATGGAACGTCAGTCCGTCGGGACGATGCTCAATAATGCGGTTCATTTGTTGCTTGAGCTGGCCATCCAGTTTAGTGAGACGGTTACGCACATTGCTGTTCGCGCCGAGCTTTTCGACAATCACTTTATCCAGCGCCACGCGGCTGCGTTCCAGACGCGAGGTTGCGCCGCTATCGATCCACGGCAAATCGCGACGCAGCGCGGTCTGGTAGTCGATGGCTTTCTGGCGCGCGGCGTTATCAACGTTGACCTTCTGGCCATTAAACTGCACGTCACCCTGCGGAGTGATTTCGAGGTTGCCGTTGGTTCCCACCACCTGCACGCTCTGCGGTTTAATGATCACATCATCCTGTGGCTTGACGCTGCATTCGTATGCAGCCTGAGCCTGAGTTGCCGCCAGCAGCAGCGCGGCGATAAGTACCTTACGAACCATGAAATCTCCCTTTTTTACGCGCTGAAAGGTCGGGCGTTGAGCGTCGCAGCCATTTTTGTGGCGGCCAGCGCGCAGCATCCGGAGCGTACATAAGTACGTGAGGAATGCGAGCACTGCCCGGTGCAACAAGGGCAAGTAAGCTAGCCCGATACGATCTTTAGTCCCACCAAACGTCGAAGAGTTCAGTCACCTGCACATCCGTCAGGTTATGAGCTTCCAGCCACTTACGCACCAGTTCGCGGTGCTCGTCGGTGCATTTGCCGGTTTCCTGCAAGCACACCAGACCTTCCCACACCAGATAACCGCTGCCGTCATACGCCAGACCGTTCGGCGCGATCACTTCATTAATGAACTGATCAACAGTGGCGTCGATTTGCTCCTCGGTGGTGCCTTCGGCGAAACGCCAGGCGACGGAGAAGCCTAATTCCTGAAACTCATCAATATGCAGTTTTTTACGCAAACGACGGCTACGCTGTACGGCCATTATTTCACCCTCTCAAACATCAGATCCCACACGCCATGGCCCAGTCGCTGCCCGCGCTGCTCAAACTTGGTTAACGGACGCGTTTCAGGACGCGGCACGTAATTGTTACTTTCCGACTGATTTTTATATCCGTCGATGCTGCTCATCACTTCCAACATATGTTCGGCGTAGGCTTCCCAATCGGTCGCCATATGGAACACGCCGCCCAGCTTCAATTTGCGCATCACCAGCTCAGCAAACGGCACCTGTACGATGCGACGTTTGTTATGGCGCGCTTTGTGCCACGGATCCGGGAAGAACAGCTGCACCATGCGCAGCGAGTTATCCGGAATCATCTTCTGCAGCACTTCTACCGCGTCGTGACACATTACGCGCAGGTTCTCCACGCCCGCTTCCTTCGCCGACGCCAGGCAAGCACCCACGCCCGGCGCATGCACTTCCAGGCCAAGGAAATTCTGATGTGGATTGTTCTGCGCCATGGTCACCAGCGAGGCGCCCATGCCGAAACCGATCTCCAGCACTACCGGCGCGTCACGGCCAAACAGCGTCACCAGATCCAGCGGCTCCTGCTGGAACTCCACGCCCATCTCCGGCCATAAATTATCGAGCGCGAGCTGCTGTCCTTTCGTTAAGCGCCCCTGACGGCGCACAAAACTGCGGATACGGCGTAATGGCCGCCCGTTCTCATCAAATTCTGGGGTGATGACGTCATTAATCATGTTGAAGCCTGCTGGTTAGCCTGTTCTGGGAAACGGGCATTATGCAAAGTTAGGAAGCAGAAGCAAGCCTTTGCAATGTTCCGGTTTACACCCTGAGGTCTCTGTGCTGGAATTCCTGCCTGATTGTAGAGTAAACACGGAAAATTTCCTTCTTATGATGCAAGCGCCGACGTTCGCGCAACAAGTGCTGGATTGGTATCAGCGCTTTGGTCGCAAAACCCTGCCGTGGCAGCAGGAGAAAACGCCGTACAAGGTATGGCTCTCTGAAGTGATGCTGCAGCAAACCCAGGTTGCTACCGTCATTCCCTATTTTGAACGCTTTATGGCGCGCTTCCCGACGGTGGCCGATCTGGCAGCGGCACCGCTGGACGAAGTGCTGCATCTGTGGACCGGTCTCGGCTATTACGCGCGCGCGCGCAATCTGCACAAAGCCGCGAAACAGGTGGTGGAGAAGCACGGCGGCGAGTTCCCGCGAAACTTCGACGATGTCGCGGCGCTGCCGGGCATTGGCCGTTCTACCGCGGGCGCGGTGTTATCGCTGTCGCTCGGTCTGCACTTCCCAATTCTGGATGGCAACGTAAAACGCGTGCTGGCGCGCTGCTACGCGGTGGGCGGCTGGCCGGGTAAAAAGGAGGTTGAAAAACGGCTATGGCAGATCAGCGAAGAAGTGACGCCAGCGGCAGGCGTCAGCCAGTTCAATCAGGCGATGATGGACCTTGGCGCATTAGTATGTACTCGCTCACGCCCTAAATGCGAAATCTGCCCGCTTAATAGCAGATGCGTTGCTTATGCCAACAACAGCTGGGCGGAGTATCCCGGTAAGAAACCCAAACAGACCTTGCCAGAACGTAGCGGCTGGATGCTGATGATGCAGGATGACGATGACGTGTGGTTAGAGCAGCGCCCGCCGGTTGGCCTGTGGGGCGGACTGTTCTGCTTCCCGCAGTTTACAAGTGAGCAAGCGCTAACTGACTGGCTAACTGAGCGCGGCATTCATGTTAAACCGCAGCAGCTCACCGCATTCCGCCACACCTTCAGCCATTTCCACTTAGATATTGTGCCTATGTGGCTCGCAAAGCCTTCCGCTGGGTCGCTGATGGATGAAGCGGGCGGTCTCTGGTATAACTTAGCGCAACCACCGTCAGTGGGTTTGGCGGCGCCGGTTGAGCGCTTGCTGCATGAATTGCGCCATCCCCAGCAGCTTACGCGTCGAGCAGACGTGACCGAAGAGGAAGAGTAATGAGCCGCACCATTTTTTGTACTTATCTGCAACGCGACGCTGAAGGTCAGGACTTTCAGCTCTATCCTGGCGAATTGGGTAAGCGCATCTTTAATGAGATCTCCAAAGAGGCCTGGCAGCAGTGGATGTCCAAGCAAACCATGCTGATCAATGAGAAGAAATTGAGCATGATGAACCCGGAAGATCGCAAAGTGCTGGAGAAGGAGATGATCAATTTCCTGTTCGAAGGCAAAGATGTGCACATTGAAGGTTACACCCCGCCAGAAAAATAACCGTTCAGGGCTTCCCTTTGAGGCCCTCTTTTTCGATTCAGGCACGCATTAACAATGAATAAAAAACTGATAGCGCTCTTGGTGATTGCACCACTTTTGGTCTCCTGCTCCGGACAAAAAAAATCGCAGTTTCATGAAGAGTGGGTCAAGGACACCAACGGTTTCGATATTTTGATGGGCCAGTTTGCCCACAATATTGAAAACATTTGGGGAATCAATGAAGTTCTGATCGCCGGACCGAAAGATTACGTCAAATATAGCGACGGTTATTACACCCGCAGTCACATCAACTTTGACAGCGGTAGCATCACCATTGAGACCATTTCCGGCACCGATCCGATGGCCAGCCTGCGTCAGGCGATCATCACCACGCTGTTGATTGGCGAAGATCCGGGCAATGTCGATCTCTACTCCGATGCCAACGATATTCAAATCAGTAAAGAGCCGCTGCTGTACGGCCAGGTGCTGGATAATACCGGCCAGCCGATCCGCTGGCAGGGCCGCGCCGGCAGCTTTGCTGATTATCTGATTCAAAACAAACTGCAGAAACGCACCTCCGGATTGCACGTCATCTGGTCGGTTACCATTCCGATGGTGCCAAACCACCTCGACAAACGTGCGCACAAATATCTGCCAATGGTGCGTAAAGCCGCTGAACAATATGGCGTGGATGCGTCACTGATTCTGGCGATTATGCAGATTGAATCGAGCTTCAACCCGTATGCGGTGAGCCACGCTGATGCGCTGGGATTAATGCAGGTGGTGCAGCATACCGCCGGTGTTGATGTGTTCCGTATGAAGGGCAAAGGTGGCAAACCGAGCCGCAGCTATCTGCTTGATCCTGAGAATAATATTGATGCGGGCACCGCGTATTTGTCGCTGCTGCAGAGAAGTTATTTAGGTGGGATTCAGGATCCGACATCACGGCGTTATGCGGTGATCACCGCGTACAACGGCGGCGCGGGCAGCGTGCTACGCGTGTTCTCCAGCGATAAGGATCGCGCGTTCTCGTCAATAAATAGTATGTCGCCGACGGAAGTTTACCAGACGCTGACCACCAACCATCCATCGGCAGAATCACGGCGTTATCTGTACAAAGTGAGCCAGGCGCAGCGCAGTTATCGACGATTTTAAGCTGGTGCGGTTTGTCCCTCATCCCAACCTTCTCCCGCTCGCGGGAGAAGGGGCCGATCCAGCACGTACGTAACAATGAGCGCCCTCTAAACATTCCCTCTCCCGCGTGCGGGAGAGGGTTAGGGTGAGGACAAGTGCAATCAGCTCACCATCATATTCGCCACCAGATGCTTATGCCCGTGCTCATCTTCTTCGGTGTAAACCCCTTGCAGCTCTGGCGAGAAGCCCGGCAGCAGATTGATGCCCTCTTCCAGCGCGAGGAAATAGCGCTGTACCGCGCCGCCCCACACTTCGCCTGGCACCACGCACAACACGCCGGGCGGATATGGCAACGCGCCTTCGGCCGCTATGCGCCCTTCAGCATCGGCAATCTTTACCAGCTCCACTTCACCACGAATATAAGCCTGATGTGCATCCTGCGGATTCACTTGCACCGGCGGGAAGCAGGCTGAACGGAACATCGCTTTCTGCAGATCCTTAACGTCAAAACTGACGTAGAGATCGTGCATCTCCTGACACAAGCGGCGCAGCGTGTAGCCTTTGTAACGCTCAATATTCTTGCGATACACGCTCGGCAGCACTTCCGCTAGCAGCGCATCCTCGCGCACGTGCTGCTCAAACTGCACCAGCATCGCCACCAGATGCGCCATCTTCTCAGGCGTTTCTGCTGGCGTCAGCAGGAACAGAATCGAGTTGAGGTCGCACTTCTCCGGCACGATGCCGTTCTCGCGCAGATAGTTGGCCAGAATGGTCGCTGGAATGCCGAAGCTGGTGTACTCGCCGCTGGCGGCATCAATCCCCGTGGTGGTGAGCAGCAGCTTGCAGGGATCTACAAGATACTGTTGCTGCGCGTAACCCTCAAAACCGTGCCACTTTGCGCCCGGTTCAAGGCTGAAGTATGCCGGATCGACGGCGATGGCTTCCGTTTCCGCCGCTTGCCACAGCTTGCCGTGCACTTTCTCCGGCAGGAACGGCTGAATCATTTCGCAACGTTCCAGAATCGCTTTACGCGCATCAATGCCGATGGTGACGCACTCGTGCCACATGCTGCGTCCCGCCTCGCCTTTGTGCATGCGGGCGTTGATATCCAGCGCGGCAAACAGCGGATAGAACGGGCTGGTTGAGGCGTGCAGCATAAACGCATTGTTGAGGCGTTTGTGCGGACAGAAACGCTGCTGCCCACGGATGTGATTGTCTTTCTTATGGATTTGCGACGTCTGTGAGAAACCGGCCAGCTGCTTGTGTACCGACTGCGTGACAAAAATGCCCGGATCGTTCTCGTTCAACTCCAGCGTCAGCGGTGAACAGCCGGCCATCAGCGGAATAAACTGCTCGTAACCCACCCACGCTGAATCAAACAGGATGTAATCGCACAGATGTCCGATGCGATCGACCACCTGACGCGCGTTGTACACCGTGCCATCGTAAGTGCCGAGCTGAATAATCGCCAGGCGGAATGGACGTTGATCGTTGGCACGATCGGGCGCCACTTTGGCAATTTGATCACGCAGATAAGCATCGTCAAAACAGTGCGCATCAATGCCGCCGATAAAGCCAAACGGATTACGCGCCGCTTCCAGATACACCGGCGTGGCGCCCGCCTGAATCAGTGCGCCATGATGGTTGGATTTGTGGTTATTGCGGTCAAACAGCACCAGATCGCCGCGCGTCAGCAGCGCGTTGGTGACCACTTTATTGGCGCTGGAGGTGCCGTTAAGCACGAAGTAGGTTTTGTCGGCGTTAAACACTTTCGCCGCGAACTTCTGCGCATCTTTGGCTGAGCCTTCGTGGATCAGCAGATCGCCGAGCTTGACGTCGGCGTTGCACATATCCGAACGGAAGACGTTCTCGCCGTAGAACTCATAGAACTGACGTCCCGCCGGATGTTTACGGAAGAAGGCACCACCCTGATGTCCCGGGCAGGCAAACGTGCTGTTCTGCATATCGACGTAGCGCGTGAGCGTGTCGAAAAATGGCGGCAGCAACTCGGCTTCATACGCCTGCGCGGCGTCCTCCAGCGCGTCCCACTCTTCTGGCGCACCGTTAATTTCGCCGGTGATGCCCGGCAGCTTCAGCACTTCTTCATCGAACGCATTGGCGACAAACACCGGCAGATTAAAGCCGACCTTGCGCAATAGTGTCAGCACGCCACTGCGCGTGTCCGACAAGGTGATCACGACCGCAGCGACATCGGTAAAGTCGGTATTGTCCAGCGTCACCACGTCGCGCGCAGTGTTAAGACTAAGGGTTGGCGCTACAGCAACGCTGGCAGCAATTTTCAATGGGTTCATAACACAAATCCCTGAGAGAGGATGAGTGGGTGCCGATGGCACAGCAATGAGGAGGTTTCCTCGGCGAAGTCAATCTGGGAGTTGAACACTAACTGGGGCGCAATCATGTCATCTTTTTTTTGCCGGAACAACCGCTGCGCTGGCCCCTCACCCCAGCCCTCTCCCGCAAGCGGGCGAGGGCGCCGTCCGAGCGAGAGTTAAGGTATGCTGGATCAGTTCCCTGCCCCACCTGTGGGAGAGGGTTAGGGTGAGGGCAAAAAAGGAGTACTATACCCCCACTTTCCTCAACCAGCCGGAGGCTGCATGTTCAAGGCATTGGTCATTGAAAATGATGAACAGGGATATCGCACATCCCTGAAAGATCTGTCAGAAAAACAACTGCCCGATCAGGATGTCACCCTCGAAGTAAGCTACTCCACGCTCAACTACAAAGACGCGCTCGCCATCTGCAACAAAGGCCCGATTGTGCGGCAATTCCCGATGGTGCCGGGCATCGACTTTGTTGGTCGGGTGATCAGCAGCCGCCATGCCGAATGGCAGCAGGACGACGTGGCGCTGCTCACTGGCTGGGGCGTAGGCGAAAAGCATTGGGGCGGGCTGGCGCAGAAAGCCAGCGTCTCGGGCGACTGGCTGGTACAAGTGCCGGCCGCACTGAGCCCGCTACAAACCATGGCAATTGGCACCGCGGGCTTCACCGCCATGTTGTGCGTGCTGGCGCTGGAAAAACAGGGCATCACGCCGCAGCACGGCCCGGTTTTAGTCACTGGCGCGAGTGGCGGCGTTGGCAGCTTTGCCGTTAGCCTGCTGGCGCGGCTTGGCTATGAAGTAGTGGCTTCCAGCGGTCGCGCCAGCGACAGCGATTACCTGATCAACACGCTGGGCGCGACGTCGATTATCGATCGCGCAGAGCTGAGCGAGCCGGGCAAACCGCTGGCGAAAGAGCGCTGGGCGGCGGCGATTGATAGCGTCGGCAGCCACACGCTGGCCAATGTGTTAGCGGGCATCAAGCGCGATGGCGTGGTAGCCGCGTGCGGCATGGCGCAAGGTTTGGATCTGCCGACCAGCGTCGCGCCGTTCATTTTGCGCGGCGTGGTGCTGGCGGGCGTGGATAGCGTGATGTGTGCAAAACCGCTGCGGCAGCAGGCGTGGCAGCGCCTGGCGGAACTGGTGGATGGCGACCTGCTACAGCAGTTAACCAAGATGATTCCGCTGAGCGAAGCGCGCGAAGGTGCCGAACAGCTGCTGGCCGGTAAAGTACGCGGCAGATTGATCGTCGATTGCAGATAATCGCACATTACGTAGCGGCGCAATTTATGGCGCGTCTTTTCACAGAGCGCGATAAATCGCGCCGCTACGGTTTCAGGCACGCAGTTGAATCTGCGGTCTGCCCTTCTCATCTTGCATCACCACATCCAACTCCGCCTGATACCAGCGCGTCAGCGTGTGTTCAGTCATCACCTCATTGGGTGCGCCTTCCGCCACCAGCTTGCCCTGATGCAGTAACAGCACGCGATCCGACCACAGCGACGCGAGGTTAAGATCGTGCAGCACGGTGCAGACGCTGAAGCGTCCGTTGCGCGTCAGGCGATGCAGCAAACGCAAACTGTGCTGCTGCCAGAACAGATCCAGCGCGGAAGTGGGTTCGTCGAGAAACAGCCAGCCGCGTGGCCCGTCATCGTGCCACAGCTGAGCCAGCACGCGCGCCAGCTGCACGCGCTGCTGTTCCCCACCGGAAAGCGATCGATAATCGCGCTGTGCCAGCTCAAGGCTGCCGGTAATGTGCATCACCTCGTCGATCACCGCTTTGGATTGAGCGCGCGGCCAGGGCGCGCGGCCCATCGCCACCACATCGGCGGCGGGCAGCGGAAAACCGACGCTATTTTGCTGACGCATCACCGCGCGGCGCTGCGCCAGCGGTTCCCGCGGCCAACTGTTTAGCGGACGATCGCCGAGCCAGCACTCGCCCGCTTGCGGCGTGAGAAAGCCGGTCAGCAAGCGCAGCAGCGTGGATTTCCCCGCGCCGTTGGGGCCGATCAGCGCGATCATTTCGCCAGGCTGCAAAGTCAGGGAAACGTCGTCGATCAACGCGCGTGAGCCGTGGCTAAATCGCAGCCCGCGTGCCTGCATGCAGTCACTCATTCATCCCCCTTTGCTCACGCAGAATCAGCCAGAGAAACCACGGGCCGCCCAGTAGGCTGGTTAACAGGCCAACCGGCATTTCCGCTGGCACCACCACGGTGCGCGCCAGCGTATCGGCCAGCAGCAGCAAAATCGCGCCCGCCAGCGCCGAACCGGGCAGCATCCAGCGATGATCGCTGCCGAGACAGAAACGCATCAGGTGCGGCACCACTAAACCGACAAAGCCGATAATGCCACTCACCGCCACGGCGGTGCCTACCAGCAACGCGCTCAACACCAGCAGCTGACGCTGCGTGCGCTTAACGTCGATGCCCATGTAATGTGCATCCTCTTCGCCGAGTTGCAGCAAATTGAGACGACGCGCGCGCAGCTGAATCGCTATCAGCGCCGGCAGAATCAGCACCGCGCACACCGCCAGGCTCGGCCACTGCGCCGCGCTCAAACTGCCCATGCCCCACAACGCCAACTGACGCAACTGCTGATCGTTACTCAGCCACGACAGCACGCCGACCGCCGCACCGCATAAGGCGTTGATGGCGATCCCGACCAGCAGCAAGCGCGACAAATTGCCCAGCGCCAGACGGCTAAAGCTGAAGATCAGTAGCGTCACCACCAAACTGCCCACAAAGGCCGCGAGTGTTGGCAGCCACAGCGCCAGCAGCGGCGGCAAGCCGAGCGGGATAACGATCGATATCGCCACCGCTAAACCCGCTCCGCTGCTGATGCCGAGCAAACCGGGATCGGCCAGCGGATTGCGAAACAATCCCTGCATCACCGCGCCGGACACCGCCAGCGCCATGCCGAGCAGCACCGCCAGCAGCACGCGCGGCAGGCGGATGTTGATCCAGATTTGCCACGCCATATCGCTGAGCGGCGCACGCAACAAAGTGCGCATTGAAAGCGGCATCGCGCCGAAGTTGGCCGCCATCAGCATTAATATCAGCGTGCTGATGGCCATCAAACCGAGCCAGCGCATCACGGATGTAGTTGCCATATTTTTCCCCTAAATAATTCAAGGTGCAGGAAGGCAGCAAGTGTTCGAATCCCCAGGAGCTTACACAAGTAAGTGACTGGGGTGAGAACACGCAGCTAACGCGCCTGCGGCTTGAAGTATGACGGGGAAGCCGCTTCGGCTGCGTGGCGCAGTTTGATAATCGCGCCCGGCGTATCAAGGCCAAAGCTCAGCAGCGCCATCTCATCCACCACCAACAACGCGCGATGCTGACCGGCTGGCGTCAGTGCCAAACCTGGCAGCGACCACACTTTCTCTTCGCCGCCCAGCGTACGCAGGCCATCTTCACCCACCACGATCAAATCCGGTGCCGCCGCAATCACACCTTCCTGCGACAGCTGCTGATAGTGCGGCACCGCCGCCATCGCATTGATCAGACCCGCGCTGCGAATCGCGCCGTCCGCGCCAGTTTGTGCGCCCGCCGCCTGAGTGCGCATACCGCCGTGCGCCATGATAAACAGCACTTTGATCGGCAACGGTTTTTGTGGGATCTGCGCGCGCTGCTTGTTGACCTTCTCGATCAGCGCGTTGGCTTCCTCTTCACGATGCAGCGCCTTGCCGATGGTAGCGATTTTTTCCGCGATGGCGTCGAGGCTGTTTTTGCCGGTGACATCCACCACTTTTACGCCAGCTTGCGCCACTTGCTGCAGCACCAGCGACGGTTTTGCCAGCTCGCTGCTCAGCACCAGCGTCGGTTTCAGCGCCAGAATCCCTTCGGCATTCAACTGCCGCATATAACCGACATCCGGCAGCTTGTTGGCCTGCGCCGGATGCTGGCTGGTGCTGTCACGCGCTACCAGATCCTGCTGCGCATCCAAGGCATAGATAATTTGCGTGACGTCACCGCCAATCGAGATCACCCGCTCGGCCGCAACAGCGGGCAGCGCCAGCGCAGTTAGCAGCAACAGAAGTTTTCTCATGCTAACGCCTCCAGCGACATCACCTGCTCGCGCCAGCGCGCCTGCTCCGGCGTGCCTTCGCTGCGCTGACCGTACAACTGCGCGATCTGCGTGCCGTCGGCGGCAAACAGTTCCAGGCTGGTGACAAAGCCGTCGCCGCTCGGTTTGCGCGTCACCCAGCTTTCGCTGATGTGATCCGCCATCAAATGCAGCGTGAAGGAGGGATTGAAGATGTTGATCCAATTATCCATCGGCATCAGCTTCTGCACCGCGCCGGTGAAGATCTGCGTGCAGCCACGGTTGCCGATAAAAATCATGATTTCGTTGCCATCCTGCTGCGCCAGATCCAGCAGCTGCGCCAGCGAGTCATTACTCACCTGACGCGCCAGATCGTCCGCCACCGCGCGAAACGCCTGCGGTCGCGAGATGTTGTGGCGCTTCAGCAGACCAAAGAACTGATGCACATCGGTGATGGCGCGCCATTCGGCTTCCACTTTGCTGGCATCAACCGCCCTGCTGTATTGCGACGCGCTGGCGGGCTGAGGATCTAACACCGCCGCGTTCTCCAGCACAAACGCCGCAATCAGCGCATCCCACGCGGGGCGATCGGTATTTTCAGTGGTGTAGATTTTCAGCACCGCATCAGCGTGGCGATCAAAAATCTGAATGCTTTGACGTTCACCGTGGGCGCTCTGCTCACGCAGGAAGAACGCGCTGTGCCACTGATGCGGGAACAGACGCTGATCGAGCGCGCGCGGGTTGAGAATTAGTCCGGCGTGTTCGCCGAGGTGCAGGTTTTCATATTTGCCCACCTGCTCGTGAACCGCATATTCATTGCGGGTGATGCTTTTGGTTTCACCTACCGCCGCCAGTGCTGCCAGCAGCGCAGGGAAATCAGCTTTTAACGCCTTTGCATCCTGGCCGACACGCGCTTCACACAGCTGCGCTTCGCCAATGCCCATCAGCGCGGCGAGATCGCGCGCGTACTTTTTCGGATGCTCGCCTTTCAGCGCCAGATAGTGATCGTAACGTGAGTTCATTGCCTTGCTCCATGAAAATGCCCTGCGCTGCCGCAGGGCGAAAAGGGATTAGAAATCGACGTTCACACCCAACTGGAAGGTGCGGCCTGGCATCACCGCCAGGTTGATGTCGTTGCGTTCCTGGGCGTTGCTGCTGGTCAGCGTGCGGCTGCTGGTGTAATCCCAGTATTTGCGATCGGTAATGTTGTAGATACCGCCGCTCAGCTTGACGTTTTTCGTCGCCTGCCAGTAAGCCGTTGCATCCACCATGCCGTAACCCGGCACGCGCATATATTCCGTGGTGGAATCGGTGATCGCCGTGCCGGTGTTGGTGTAGCTTTCGCGGTTGGTCGCCGTGGCCTGCTTGCCTTTCACGAAGGTGGCGGTCAGCGCGGCGCCGTAGCCGCGCGCTTTGTCATCCCACGCCAGGCCAACAATCGCTTTCAATGGCGCGACGCTATCGAGATCGATGTACTTGTCACCGGCGTAGCTGGACTTGGATTTACCTTCGTTATAGCCCAGCGCAAAGGTGCTGCTCAGGCCATCGACCTGCGGGAACCAGGTGCCGTAATTCACTTTGGTGGATATCTCAGCACCATAAATGTAGGCCTTATCGCGGTTTTCAGCCTGATAGCTGGTGTAGATGTTGCTCGGAACGTTGACGAACATCTCCGGATTGGTGGCGCGGCGATAGCGGGTGTAGGCGATGAAGTTTTTGTACTGGTTATAGAACACCGAGGTGTTGACCGTTACACCTTCTGTCGCCTGGCCTTTCAGGCCCCACTCAAAGTTGTTGCTGGTTTCGGTTTTGAGATCGGTGTTACCAATCAGCGCATATTGCGCGCTACCCGCATAGCTGGAACCCAGGTTCCATGAGCCATACAGCTGGCTGGTGGTGGGGAACTGCACGCCGCGTTTGTATTGCAGATAGGTGGTCAGCGATGGCGTTAAATCGTACTGGAAAGTCAGCGATGGCAGCACCTGCGTATCGGAGTTAGTTTTGCCATACAGCGCATCAACCTGCTCTTCGGTCAGCACCGTGCTGCCGGTGGTGAGATCGCCGAGATTTTTCGGCTTAGTGCTTTGATACATCACGCGCACGCCGGGGATGACCGCGAAGTTGTGGCTATCAAGATCGAAATTGATCTTATCTTGCAGGTATCCTGCCACCGCAAAAGTGCGGCTGTCAGACTGCGGTTGGGTGATGGCGCTAAAGGCGCTCGGCGCTGGCTCCTGGCGGAACGGACGCTCGCTGTTGTCGAGGCGCGCATTGACACCGGCACTCAGCTCGTGGCGGCCCAGCGTTTTGGTGCCGCGCGTGTCGAAGCCATAGCTATCGACGTTGAAATCGGAATAGACAAAGCCGTACTGGCTGGCGCTGGTCGGCAGATAGGTATTGTCGTGCGCCTGAGTTTGCTGCCAGTAAAGGCGCGTGGTCAGCGTATCGATAAAGTCGTTGTACGGCGTCCACTCATCCGCCAGATTGATGCCCCAGCGGCGCGTATCGCTCTGCTGCTGCGCGGTGCCCCAAACGGTGTTGCCGCTGGTGTCCCAGGTATCGTAATGGCTGTGGTTGGTTTTGTGGTAGTAATCAAAGGTAGCGCTCAGCTTGTGCTGATCGTTCGGCTGCCAGATCCCGGACGTCATAAAGGCGTCAGAGTGCCAGTTGGCCGGATAAGCCTGTTTCACGTCGCTGTTGTTGCGGGTTTCCTGGCCATCGCGACGGCTGTAAACAAACAGGCCGCGCAGCTCGTCATCGCCAGCAGCGGCGGTGATGCCGTTGTGCCAGCTGCGATTCGATGAGTCGTAATCGCTCTGGTAACCGAAATAAGTATTTTTGTCGCTGCTAAGGTAATCGTCAGCGGTTTTATTGTGGAACGAGACGTTACCGCCAATCGAGGTATTCGGCTGATCCACCGCCGTGGCGCCCTTCTCAATTTCAACGCTGCCGAACAGGTAGGGATCGATGTAATCGCGGCCAATACCAAAGGTGTTGTTGCCGGTGCGGCTGACGTAAGGGCGGCCGGTGGCATCGGGAATCGGAATGCCGTCGATATCCATGCCGACGCGATTACTCTCCAGACCACGAATGTTGTAACCGGTGTAACCCGCGCGGTCGAAACCGCTTTTACCGGCAGAGGATCCGCCGCTGGATCCGGTGGCGCTGATCAGCGGCTCATAACGCATGATCGAACCGAAATCGTTCGCACCGCGTTTTTGCAGCTCTTGTGCTGTGATGGTGGTTTTATTGCCGGCCTGCTGTTTTGGCGCGGTGACGGTGAGAACCGGTTCATTGCTGGTGCTATCGCTGGCGGCAAAGCTGCAAGCGGCATGAATAGCTGAAGATAAGATGGCAACTTTGGAAAGACGTTGCTGGGCTGTTCCCTGAAAGAGTGAAGACATGCGCGAAATACCTGGTTAATTGTTAGTATTCGCTCACTTGCTTGCTGCCGGAAAGTACGGACCTTGGTTAAAAGACCGTAAAAATTATGGACTTATTTTTTGTAATAAATGATGTCGAAAGGAATGTAATGCAAGTGGTAATCATTATCAACTAGCAGTAAGCTAAGATGTATCTTGGACCGCACATTTTGTTAACTTCATTATCTAAATGAGACACGTTATGTCACAGAAACCAGCGATTACCATTCATTACTGCACACAATGTAACTGGCTGCTGCGTTCCGCCTGGATGGCGCAGGAGTTGCTGCATACCTTTGCCGAGGATTTAAGCGCGGTAACGCTACAGCCGGGAACCGGCGGCGTGTTTGAGATTACCATTGATGGTCAGGTGATTTGGGAGCGTAAGCAGGAAGGCGGATTCCCGGATGCGGCAGCGCTGAAGCAGCGCGTGCGCGACGTCTGCTGGCCGGATCGCGCGTTGGGGCATGTGGATAAGAAGAAGAGTTGATTTGGGGTTCGTGCATTATCGGAATAAACGGATGTACGCGCACCTAAGGTCGTCATTCATGGCGACCTGCTAACTTTTAGCGATTTTTTCCGCCGCTTCCTTCAGCGCGCTGATCACTATCTCCAGCGCCTCATCCGAAATATCTTCCTGCGCCAGACGATGATTCAAGGTGTATTTGATCAGATGAATCGCCTGTTCAACCTGCGGAATGCTGCGGTTATTCACCAGAATCGCCAGCGAGGTTAATCGCTCGATAATCGCATTCACGTTGTCACGATTCTCCGCCAGCAGCGCCTCGCCGCCTTCATTCAGCGCATAGGCTTTACGCGATGCCTGCGCATCGACCACGCGAATCGCATCCATCTCTTCGAGCAGCGTCAGGTTGGGATAGATAATGCCGGGGCTGGGTGAATATTCCCCTTTGGAGAGCTCTTCAACCGATTTGATCAACTCATAACCGTGCGCAGAGCTCATGGCGAGAAAGTGCAGCATTAACAGGCGGATATCGCTGGCATCCAGCATCCGCTCCCGACGCTTCTTGCGTGCGCCTGCACAGACGGTGCGCTGTGCGTGATCGGACTGCCATGGAAAATCCCGCTGCTGTTTCATTGCCTTCCTGAGCGCTAATTAAGGGAGGTTGATAGTAGTCTGCCGCCTGGCAAAATTCAACACAGGCGGCAGCGCGCGCGGCGTTGGCGTTATTTTTGATGCCAATAGGCTACGGCGCGCACGAAATCGGTATGTGCACCGCGTCCCTGGGTGAAGTAATCGCTCAGCAGTTTCACCGCTTCGCCCTCGCCCGTCAGCCAGATGAAGTATTCAGTGGCAGGCAGCGCAATCCTATCCAGCTGCGCCTTAATCGGTGCCAGGTTATCGGCTTGCATGGTGCCGCTGCCCAACCAGCTCACCTGCACATTTGGCAGATCACCGAGATAATCGCGGCCGGTGGCTTCATCGGCATAGGCCAGCAGGTGAATTTCCTGCGCCTGGATTTCGCTGTAACGACGTTTAAAGGCGGGCAGACCGGTCTCATCACAGACGTAAATCTGGCAGGCGTAATCCGCCGGTATCACCAACGAACCGCGCGGGCCGCCCATCGCGATTTGATCGCCCACTTTGGCTTGGTTTGCCCAGCTGCTGGCAACGCCGCCATCGTGGATGTAGAAATCGATGGTCAGAGAATCGACGCCGTTAAATTCCAGCGGCGTGTAATCACGCGCGGCAGGACGCACACCATTCGGCCAAACGATGCCTTCATCGGTGATCTGCGGCAGCGCCAACTCTGCACCGGCATGTTCCGGGAAGAACACTTTGATGTGATCGTCAAACGATGGCGAGTTGAAGCCGGCCAGATCGCTGCCGTTGAAAACAATGCGCCAGAATTCACCGGCAATCAGCGTCTTGCTGACCACGCTGATGTGGCGGAAACGCAGTTCATTGCGCACACGACGTGGCGCGCGTTCGGAAGGGTGAGTTTGCAAGTGGTGTCTCCCTAAAAGATAGTGAAAGTCATTCTCATCTGATGGGGAGAGAATAGTTATGATATATCTTCGACGCAATGCCGAAAAATGCTATTGGAAAATTGGCACGTTAAAACAGCGCGATAAATCGCGCCGCTACGATGAAGAGCAGTGAGGGATAAGGTGCAAATGACAAGCAGAAAGTGTAGCGGCGCAATTTACTACGCAATACATAAATGCGTTTGACTGCCGAGACCGCGCTTAGATTGCAGCGGTCACGGATTTTAAAGCCGGATTACGCCTGGTGATTGCCGCAGGTCACGAAACTGCCATCATCCTGGCTATGTTTCGGCAGCACATTGTCGCCCAGGATTTCATGCTGCGCACAGTGCGGTTGATGCGGATGCAGTCCGCCCGGCGGTGAAAAAGGCTCAGCCATTTGTGCACTTGCCAGCGAAGAAAACGCTACAAGCGCTGTCATGAGGAACAACGGTAGAAGTCGCATAATTTTTTTGTCTGTTCACTATAGCGGCCCGGAATGGACCAGAAATGCAGGTGATTATCCAGCCTGATGTATGGCGGCTGGTGATTTACGCGGCCAATCAGGTTTCGATGAAGAATTTTACGCTCATTACGTCAGTGAGTTTATAAAATCGTGCGGTTTGTCACGGTTTACCGCACGAATTATGCATTACTTATCCGTCACCGGAATATAGAAGGTGCCTTGCAGCAGATCGGGCGTGCTGTATTTCAGATCCAGCTTAAGCAAATCTTTGCCCGTACGGCGTGCCACGCCCAGCGCTGGCAAATGGTTGTAGTAAATCTCCGCGGTGAATGCGTTGATCTCTTCCGGCGCGCCGTGCCAGTCAATCTCCGCATACAAACCCCTCTCGCCGGTCCAGTTCTGCACGTTACACGGCAGCACATCGGCGTATTGACTCTCCAGCGCCTGGAACAGGCTGATGTGTTGCTGGTCGGCAGAATGCACGCCCGGACTAAACTGAAAGCCCAGCCAGCCGCGGTTCACATGCTGACCGGCAAAAGCGATGAAATCGCGCGTATGCTGCGCCACCACATGATTTTGATGATCGATGTATTCCCCGAAACGGCATTCCCACTCAATCACTTCGCCACACAGCTGAATCTCCGGCTTCTGCGCCAGACGCGCATTGACCCACTCACGCTGCGTGGAGATGCGGCTGTGGAAATCCTTCATCAGCATTTCCGGAATGCGACGATAAGCACCCGGCGTCATCGAGAAGTGACTTTTAAACACACGGGTAAAATTCTGCTGATTATCAAAACCAAAGCGCACCGCAATATCGATCAGCGGCATGCTGGTCAGACGCAGCGCCATCGCCGCCATGGTCAGACGACGTTTGCGCGTGTAGGACGCCAGCGTTTGTCCGGTCATCTCTTTGAACATGCGCTGCATGTGCCATTTGGAGTAACCGGATTTCAGGGTAATCAGATCGATGTTGAGCTCGTCGGTCAGGTTCGCTTCTATCCAGTCCACCAGATCGTTGATGTACTGTTTTTTTACATTCAGGCTGAGCATGATTTTGATAGTCGAATGAGGTGGTTAACGTCATGAATTTGCGTTATTCGTCACATAAATATAACAAAAACGTATTACCAACGTAAGGAAGAGTAAAGGTAGCGCAGCGGGAAAAGCATTAATTGCTTAGGTTACTAACGTTTTTATCGCGCACGAAAAGAAAAAGGTCGTCACGAATGACGACCTTACGGTGATATCAACAGATTGAAGCGGTGCGCGGGCTCAGTGCGAACGCATGCCCGCTGCCGTCATCATCATACGAAACAGTGATGCCACCACACCGAGTGCCAGCACGCTTGCGCCGTAAATGACTACCAGCCACATCACCTGCTTCCACCACGGAATCTTCGTTTCAGAGTGAGTTTTCATGTTGCTGACCTCGGTTTTCATATCAATGGTATCCTTCGTCGGCTTTGATTTTTCCGCGGAACACGTAGTAACTCCAGAAGGTGTAACCCAGAATTACCGGAATAATCAGCAAGCCGCCCACCAGCATAAACGCCTGGCTGCTCGCCGGAGACGCCGCCTGCCAAATGGTGATCGACGGTGGAATGATGTTCGGCCAGATGCTGATACCGAGGCCCGAGAAGCCAAGGAAAATCAGCGCCAATGTCAGGATGAACGGCGAGTAATGCGCTTCACGTTTGATGGCGCGCACAATCCCCCACGAACACAGCACCACCAGTACCGGAACCGGCAGGAACCAGAACAGGTTCGGACGCGAGAACCAGCGCTGCGCGATATCCGCGTGCGTCAGCGGCGTCCAGATACTGATAATGCCCACCACCAGCAGCAACGTCAGCGTCAGCGGCGTCGCCAGCGCAGACATCTTACGATGCAGATCGTGTTCGGTTTTCATGATCAGCCAGGTACAACCCAGCAGTGCATAGGCGATGACCAGACCGACGCCGCAGAACAGCGGGAACGGCGCTAACCAGCTCATCGCTGAACCCGCATATTCACGGCCCACCACCGGGAAACCATTCAGAATAGCGCCCACGGCCACGCCCTGACTGAAGGTGGCCAGCAGTGAACCGGCAATGAATGACTTATCCCAGAATGCACGGTGTTCTAGCGTGGCTTTAAAGCGGAACTCAAACGCTACGCCACGGAAGATCAGGCCAATCAGCATCGCCGTCAAAGGAATCGACAGCGCATCCAGCAGCACCGAGTAGGCCAGCGGGAACGCGCCATACAGCGCCGCGCCGCCCAGCACCAGCCAGGTTTCGTTGCCATCCCAAACCGGGGCAACGGTATTAACCATCATGTCGCGTTCGATGGGATCTTTATTGAACGGCAACAGCAAGCCAATGCCGAGATCGAAACCATCCATCACGATGTACATCAAGGTGCCAAACACGATGATGGCAAACCAGATAATTGAAAAGTCGATCATCTTAGTGCTCCCCACTCTTTTCGCTATGGGTTTTGGCCGCCGACAACGGACGCGCTGGCGTGTAATGCTGACCCGGACCACCGTGATCAACCTCTTTACCTTCGCCGGTCACCGGACCCTCTTTGATCAGACGCATCATGTAGAGGTAACCGACACCAAACACCGACGAGTAGACCAGAATGAACGCCAGCAGGCTGATGCTCATGTGCATATCGCCATGCGCCGAGACCGCATCAATGGTGCGCTGCACGCCATATACCACCCACGGCTGACGCCCAATCTCGGTGGTAAACCAACCGGCCAGAATGGCGATCAAACCCGATGGACCCATCAGCAGCGTGAACCATAGGAACGGACGCGAGTGATACAAACGGCCTTTGAAACGCAGCCACAAAGACACCACGCCGAGCGTAATCATCAGCAGGCCCAGCGCCACCATCACGCGGAATGACCAGAAGATGATGGTGGAGTTTGGACGGTCCTCTTTCGGGAAGCTCTTCAGCGCAGGAATTTGCTTCTCCAGGCTGTGCGTCAGAATCAGGCTGCCGAGGTACGGGATTTCCAGTGCGTACTTGGTGCGCTCCTGCTCCATATCCGGCACACCAAACAGAATCAGCGGCGTGGCTTCACCCGGCTTGTTTTCCCAGTGTCCTTCAATTGCCGCGATTTTCGCAGGCTGATGCTCAAGGGTGTTCAGGCCGTGCGCATCACCGATCATCGCCTGAATCGGTGCCACGATCAGCGCCATCCACAGCGCCATCGAGAACATCTTACGAATCGCTGGATTGTCGTTACCGCGCAGTAAATGCCATGCGCCCGACGCGCCGACAAAGAAGGCGCTGGCCAGGAAGGCACCGACCGACATGTGGAACAAGCGATAAGGGAACGAGGGGTTGAAGATAATTTTCAGCCAATCTTCCGGTACCACGATGCCGTTCTGGATGATATAGCCCTGCGGCGTATGCATCCAGCTGTTTGACGCCAGAATCCAGAAGGTGGAGAAGATGGTGCCGAGCGCGACCATGCAGGTTGCAAAGAAGTGCAAGCCTGGACCGACGCGGTTCCAGCCAAACAGCATTACGCCAAGGAAGCCCGCTTCAAGGAAGAAGGCGGTTAACACTTCATAGGTGAGCAGCGGGCCGGTGATACTGCCAGCAAACTGTGAGAAACCGCTCCAGTTAGTACCGAACTGGTACGCCATCACCAATCCGGATACCACGCCCATGCCGAAGTTAACGGCAAACGCTTTTGACCAGAAATGGTAGAGATCGCGATAGGTCTCGTTACGGGTTTTCAGCCACATCCCTTCAAGCACCGCCAGGAAACTGGCGAGACCGATGGTGATGGCTGGAAAGATAATATGGAAGGAAACAGTAAATGCGAACTGAATCCTGGCCAGATGAAAGGCGTCTAATCCAAACATTGCTTACCTCATTGCCACAAATTACACCGAATTTTTACTTATAATTAACAAGCAGAGCGCAGCGGTTATTTCGCCGTGCTTAAAGAAATGTCGCGCCAATGTAAAAGGAAGTGGTGCGAACAAAAAGATACAGGGGAAGTCGGTAAAACTATAACAGTGTTTTTTGATTTCGATCATTGTTTTCAGCAGAAACTAATACTTTAAAAATCACGACGTTAAGGTTAAACACCCTCATTCATTGTGACAATATTGTTATTGTTTTCCGCCTATTCCCGCTGTGCTTATCAGGTAAGCACTTCATTTATTTATTTTTTAGTGCGAAGAAAAAATGGCGTTATTTACGGTAAATACGTTGAGCATGTAAATATTTCCGGACAGCGCAGAATGATCAGAATTGTTAATTAAAAGCTAATATTTTTAGAACAAAAAGATATATTTCTGCTGTTTATTAAACAGGTGATGTAAACGCAGTGACGTTAACCTGCTGCGGCATGGTATTTGCCAGCGGCGACAAGCTGTGCTTTTTTAGAGCAGTAATCAACCAGTTAAACAGCGAAGGAGAGGTTATGGCCCGTCTTACTGCACAGGATTTCCCTCAGGAACTGCTCGAGCTTTACGATTACTACGCCCACGGCAAAATCAGCAAACGTGAATTTATTGCGATGGCGGCGAAATTCACCATCGCTGGCATGACCGGCGCCACGCTGCTCAGCGCCATGAGCCCCAATTATGCGCTGGCGCAGCAGGTGGAATTTACCGATCCGGCGATCAAACCGGAATACATTCACTATCCGTCACCGCAAGGTCACGGCGAGGTGCGCGGCTATCTGGTGCGACCGGCCAATGCATCCGGCAAAGTGCCTGCGGTGGCAGTGGTGCACGAGAATCGTGGCCTCAATCCCTATATCGAAGACGTGGCGCGACGGATAGCGAAAGCCGGTTACATCGCGCTGGCACCCGATGGTTTGAGCTCGCTGGGCGGTTATCCGGGGAATGATGATGAAGGCAAAGTGATGCAGGCCAAAGTCGACCCCACCAAGTTGATGAATGACTTCTTCGCCGCGATTGATTTCCTGATGCACCACGAAGAGGGCACCGGCAAAGTGGGTATCACCGGCTTCTGCTACGGCGGCGGCGTAGCCAATGCGGCGGCCGTCGCGTTCCCTGATTTGGCCTGCGCGGTACCGTTCTACGGCCGTCAGCCTAAAGCGGAAGATGTGCCACGCATCAAAGCGCCGCTGTTGCTGCACTACGCCGCGCTGGATAAAGGCATCAACGAAGGTTGGCCAGCCTATGAAGAGGCGTTGAAAGCCAATCACAAAATCTATGAAGGCTATGTTTATCCCGGTGTGAATCATGGCTTCCACAATGATTCGACGCCGCGTTATGACAAAACCGCCGCCGAATTAGCATGGAGCCGCACGCTGGGTTGGTTTGAGAAGTATTTACGCGCTTGAGGGTGCGGCGGTCGCCATAAATGGCGGCCCTTCTCAATGCGCCTTCAAAATCCGATGCACATTGCTCTCCAGCCAATCCGCCAGTCCAGTCACCTGCCCTTCCACTTCGCGGCCTAACGACGTCAAACGATACTCAACGTGCGGTGGCACCACGTCATAGGCAATGCGTTCCACAAAACCATCCTCTTCCATATGGCGCAGCGTCTGCGCCAGCATACGTTCGCTGACGCCGCCAATCTTGCGGCGCAGCTCGCTAAAACGCAGGGTTTCTTCGCGCAGCGCCAGCAAAATCAGTACGCTCCAGCGGCTGGTAATGCGCTTCAAAACGTCGCGTGACGGGCAATTCACGTTAAGCAACTCACCGCGCGTAAATTTTTCACTCAACTTTTCAGACATTTAACTCAGCTTCTCCAAACTAACAAATCTGTAAGTACTTACTAAAAGTTAGTTTATCGCTTAGGCTGTTTTCATACCAGTTCAACAGGAGAACAACATGATTGCGATTACAGGTGCCACCGGCCAACTGGGCCGTCTGGTGATTAACGCGTTATTGAAAAAAGTGCCGGCTAGCGAAATCATTGCGGCGGTGCGTTCGCCCGAGAAAGCGGCCGATCTGCAGGGGCTGGGCGTAACACTGCGTGCGGCGGATTACAGCCAACCGGAAACGCTGCAAAGCGCCTTCGCAGGTGTCGATAAGCTGCTGCTGATCTCTTCCAGTGAAGTCGGCCAGCGTGAAGTGCAGCACAAGGCGGTGATCGATGCGGCAAAAGCCGCTGGCGTTGGCTTTATCGCCTACACCAGCTTACTGCATGCCGATACCTCGCCGTTGGGTTTAGGCGTTGAGCATCGTGCGACTGAAGCCCAACTGAAAGCCTCGGGCATTCCTTTCGCGCTGCTGCGCAACGGCTGGTACACCGAAAACTACGCCGCGAGTATTGCGCCCGCGCTGGCGCATCATGCCTTTATTGGTGCGGTCGGCGAAGGTCGCATCGCTTCCGCGGCGCGCGCTGACTATGCGGCGGCAGCGGCCGAAGTGATCAGCCGTGACGATCAGGCGGGCAAGGTGTATGAACTGGCTGGCGACGACAGCTACACGCTGGCGCAGTTCAGCGCAGAGATTGCTAAACAGTCTGGCGAGCAAGTGGATTACATCAACCTGCCACAAGCCGAATTTGCCGCCGCGCTGAAAGGTGCCGGTTTGCCGGATGGCTTGTCAGAGATGCTGGCAGATTCAGATGCCGGCGCCGAAAAAGGCGGTTTGTTTGACGATAGCCATACGCTAAGCAAACTGATTGGTCGCCCCACTACGCCGTATGCGGACGTGATAAAGGCGGCGTTGCAGAAGTAAGGTGCGGCCTGATGCCCTCACCCCGGCCCTCTCCCACGGGGAGAGGGAGTCGCTGCCACATTTTAGCTCTATCGGTTCCCTCTCCCGCCTGCGGGAGAGGGTTAGGGTGAGGGAAATACAGCTCAATCTCCGCTGCGTTTGCCATAAATTGATCAAGCCATCCCACGCTTTTTTGCGCAAATTTTAGCGATTTTCTTAAATACAGATATTTCTGTGCAGCTATTTAAACATCCATCCTAAAAGCCGCTTTCATTTCCTGAAATATAGTCCGTTGTAATCACTGAAAAATCATAAAAATACCGGATCCATCGACATGATTTATTACGTTCATAGATAAATCGCATTGTTGTTTCGCCCGTTCAGAGCTCTATAATTTGTTCTTTACGCATTCAAGAATTTACCAGGAGGCTGCTATTAATACTAACCAACAGCAATATAACGCTTTCGAGGATCGACGCGCTGATGCTGAACTGGAGTATCAATATAATCCTCACGAGTTCGTTCGCGAAGGTATGCAGGATTCGGAGCCGGAACCCGAGCTGATTGAAGGTTTGCCCGCGCCGGATGCGCTGACGCCTGCCGATCGCTACATGGAACTGTTTGAGCAGGTACAGACATCGCACATATTTGCTGACAGCAAAACGTTTCCGGACTGCGCACCAAAATTCGATCCGCTGGATATTTTAATCCGTTTTCGTCGCCGTAAACGCGCAGCGGATTTTGATCTGGAAGCATTCGTGCACGAACATTTTTATTCACCTCAGGTGAATGAGAGTTTTTATGTTTCTAATCCAGATAAAACCTTAACCGAACATATTGACGATCTGTGGCCGGTGTTAACCAAAATGCCACAGCAACATTTAGCGCACTCATCGCTGCTGCCGTTGCCGAAACCTTACGTGGTGCCCGGCGGCCGATTTGGAGAAACCTATTACTGGGACTCCTACTTCAGCATGCTCGGCCTCGCCGATGCCGGCCGCGACGATCTGCTGCGTCATATGGCGGATAACTTCGCCTGGCTGATTGATAACTACGGTCACGTGCCGAACGGCAACCGTACTTACTACCTCAGCCGTTCGCAGCCGCCGGTGTTTGCGCTGATGGTGGAACTGTTTGAAGAAGATGGCATTCGCGGTGCGAAACGCTATCTCGATCAACTGATGAAAGAGTACCAGTTCTGGATGGACGGCGCGGGTGAGCTGATGCCGCATCAGGCCTATCGCCACGTGGTGCGCATGCCAGATGGTTCGCTGCTCAACCGTTACTGGGACGATCGCGACACGCCGCGCGATGAGTCGTGGCTGGAAGATATTGAAACCGCGAAGAAATCAGGTCGTCCGGCCAACGAGGTTTATCGCGATCTGCGTGCCGGTGCCGCATCGGGCTGGGATTACTCTTCACGCTGGCTGCGCGATCCGCAGCGTCTGGCGAGCATCCGCACCACGCAATTTATTCCGATCGATCTCAACGCGTTCCTCTACAAGCTGGAGCTGATGATTTCGACGCTGTCGCACGCTAAAGGTGAAGAGTTAACGGCGCTGGCGTGGCAGAAAAAAGCCGATGCGCGTAAGCAGGCGATTCATCGCTATCTGTGGGATAACACTGCCGGGGTGTACCGCGATTACGACTGGCGTCGCGAACGCTTTGGCGCCTTCACCGCTGCTGCGGTGGTGCCGCTGTTCCTCGGCCTCGCCTCGCCCGAGCAGGCGCACCTGCAGGCCGTTGCGCTGCGTCATCTGTTACTGACGCAAGGCGGCTTGTTAACCTCAATGGTGGAGAGCGGCGAACAATGGGATAAACCCAATGCCTGGGCGCCGTTGCAGTGGATGGCGGTGGTCGGTTTGAATCACTACGGTGAAGAGACGCTGGCGACAGAAATTGCCGTTAACTGGCTGAATACGGTAAATAATTTCTATTCACTGCATCATAAGCTGGTGGAGAAATATGACATCAGCGGCGATCGCGCCCGTCCGGGTGGTGGTGGCGAGTATCCGCTGCAGGACGGCTTCGGCTGGACTAATGGCGTCACCCGCAGATTGATGACCATGTATGGGCATTTGCTGGCGGATTGAGATTGGTGCGGCTTGATGCCTTCACCCTGGCCCTCTCTCACTGGGAGAGGGAAACGCTGCCATATGTAAGCTCGATCGGCCTGAGGAGAGGGAAACGCTGCCACATATCCACACGTATTCGCTCGATCGGCCCCCTCTCCCGCCTGCGGGAGAGGGTTAGGGTGAGGGTAAAAACTACCCCGCCAACCCAAACCCCTGCTTACCATCTTTCTTAATCTGATACATCGCCCCATCGGCCCGCGTCAGCGCTTCATCAAAGCTGTCGCGTTCCTGTACCTGCGCAATGCCAATCGACGCACCAATCTGCGCATGTCCATTATCAATATCAAACGGCGTCAGCGCAGCATCCAGCACCGCCTGCATCATAATGCGCACTTTCGGATAGTCGATCAGGAACGGCATCAGCAGCACAAACTCGTCGCCGCCGAGTCGGCCAATCACCACGTTTGGCGGCACCACGTCGATGATGCGCTGGCTCAGTTGAATCAACACCTCATCACCACTGCGATGTCCCAAGGTATCGTTGACGTGTTTGAAGTTATCGAGATCGATAAACGCCACGCATAGCGGGCCCTGCGCTTTCATCCTGCTGAACTGCGTATTGAGCGCATGGCGATTAGTCAGTCCGGTTAGCGGATCGTGATGCGCCAGCGATGAGAGCTGCGCTTCGTACTGCTTCTCTTTGGTCATATCGATGTGCGTGCCGGTGACTTTGAGCGGATTGCCCGCTGCGTCCCATTCGGTAACGCGTCCGCGATCCAGCACCCATTTAATGTTGTCGTTTTTGCCCAGCATACGGTGCAGCGCTTCGTAATAAGGCGCGCGCCCTTCAATGTGATCGTAAAAAGCTTTGAGCACTTCGTCGGCGTCATCCGGATGCAGGCGTTCGCGCCACACATCGAACTGCGCTTTGGTCTCTTTCGGCTGAAAACCCAGCATCGCCCCCCAGCGACGATTAAAAATCACCAGCTTGCCGCTGGGAATATCCAGCTGCCACAAACATAAACCGGTTCCATCCAGCGCTGCACTCAGCTTATTACGCGCGTCATGCGCTATACGCTTTAACCGCGCATTATGTTTTTTCAGGTTCTGAATCTGCTGACGCAGCGCTTCTTCTGACATGGTTGGCTGAAGGAGAGGAAATAAGCGCTATTTTGCCTGCCGGGAAGTTTCTGTAAATAAAACAAATGAAAAGCCGATTAGCAGCGGCAAATTGGAGAAACTTCAGGAGTTACGTCGAAAGTTTCCTGTCAAAACAGCTGACTTAACTTACTTAAGTACCAGTCTGTAGTAAGCCCCGCCTACATACGTAAGAAATTTCTTAAAAAGCATTTAATAACCGTTGAGTTTCGTGCCGCTGTGAAGGGTCACTGGCGCATTAAAGCGCAGCCAGAGGGCCGCACCGCCGCACGGCAGTGCCTAAAGCAGCAAAGAAAACTGAGAATCAATTCGTGGGCAAACGCATTTTTAGCATGATTTTTTTGTTGGGCTTTTGCCTGTCGGCCTGGAGCGCCACTACGTTAAAATTCACGCCGCGTTACGGTCTGGTTTCCCCTGAAGTGACGCTGAATGCAGAGGGACAACAGTGGCTAAAACGTCATCCGGTGCTGCGCGTCGGCGTTTGGAGCCATACGTTACCGCCCTATTCGGTTGAATTCGAAGAGGACACCTTTGAAGGACTGTCCGCCGATTATCTGGCCATCATCGCGAAAACACTGAATCGCCCGGTCGAAGTTAAGCGCTATAACACCCGTCTTGATCTGGTTACCGCGCTCAATAACAAGCAAGTCGATTTAATTCCTTACTACCCGCAGGCTGCTAATCATGAAACCAAACTGGCGCTGAGTATTCCCTATTCGCTGGCGCAAAGCGTGTTGATTAGCCGCCGCCAGGCAAAATTTGATCGTCAGCTGAATGACAGCCGCTATCGCCTGATGTACTACGGTGACGACGAACTGAAAGCGCTGCTGCATAAACGCTATCCCGAAGCCACATTAGCGCCCGCCTCACCGCCGCTCTGGGCCTATACCGATACCGCTTTCAATGAGGACATGGTGTTCTGGAGTAACTCCGCCACGCAGCGCTATTTGTCGCAGCGCGGCTTGCAGAACATCATTGAAGGCCATAGCACGCCTTACATGAACGATGTGGATGCACGCTTTGCCGCCCGCGCGGACAATGCTGAGCTGATCGACGCCATTAATGAAATTCTTAAAAATATCCCGCTACGTAATGCAGTACAAATTGCCGAAGCCTGGGGGCTTGATTACCGGTCGGTGGTGAAGAATCATCCTTTGGACCTTAGCGAAGCCGAAGCAAAATGGCTGGCGGAGCACCGCGACATCACGGTGAATTACGACCCTACACATCTGCCTTTCACCTTTCTCGACAGCAAACAGCGTGTCGCCGGACTCAGCGTTGATTTGTTAAATCTCATCTCGCAACGCACCGGTATTCGTTTTCATTACAACCCAATGCGGGGCTTGAGCAACATGCGCGATGCGCTGGTTAATCAACGCAATTCCCTGATTGTGGTGAGTGACGGCGCGTCAAAGCAGAGCCCGCAGATTCAATACACGCGATCTTATGTCTATTCGCCTTGGGTGGTGATGACCCGCAGCGACAGTAACTGGCACAGTTTCGATGAGATGACAGGGAAACGCATCGGCATCTACGAGCGTTCTTACTATCGCTTTGATCTGCGTCGCCGCTGGCCAACCATCGATTTTAGTGAAAATGCGGTTTCGCTCGACTCCCTCGGGCAGCTGCAGGACAAAGAGGTTGACGGCTTTATCGTGCCCTACGAATCGGCGCAATATTTGCTAAATAACCACTTCAACGATCGCTTCAAAGTGGCGTTTGTCGCACCGTTGCCGATGTTTCGCATGGCGATGGCCACCAATGTGGCGGATGAGCATCTGAATTCCATCCTGAATAAAGCGCTGTCCGATATTCCGCAGCCAACCATGCAGTCACTGATGGAGCGCTGGATCAAGTACACGCCGCCCGCCACCAGCACGTCCTGGCAGAGCTATCGCAGTTACGTGCTGCGTATTGCTGCGGTGGCCGGCATTTGCCTGCTGTTTTTCCTGTGGCGCAACCATCTGCTGAAATCGTCGCTGGCGAGGCAGCGCCAGCACGAGCGTGAAATCAGTAACCAACTGCACACGATCGAAACGTTGTTAGAAGACGTGCGTAAAGCGAAGCGTGCGGCACTGCGCTCCAGCGAGGCGAAAAGTACTTTCCTTTCACATATGAGCCATGAAATCCGCACGCCGTTGGCGGCACTGATTGGCCTGTTGGAGATTGAACATTTAGGTCAGAGCGACGAAGCGCAGCGGCAAAAGAATATCGATTTGGCGTGGGAATCTTCTCGTTCACTGCTCTCGCTGGTCGGCGATATTCTCGACCTGGCGAAAATCGAATCCGGTCATTTCAGCATTCGCCACATGCCGATGTCACTGAGCGATGTGGTTTACGACACTGAAGCGCTATTCCGTCAGGTGGCGCTAAATAAAGGGCTGGCGCTCAATGTCATGCTGGATATCGATCAGGACAGCGTGCTGTTCGATCCCGTGGCGTTGAAGCAGATCCTGGCGAACCTGGTCAGCAATGCCATTAAGTTTACCGCGCGGGGTGAAGTTGAAGTGGCGCTTTACCAGGCAGATATCACTAAACCCGAATACGTACTGGAAGTCTGCGACAGTGGGGTGGGTCTCACGCCAGAACAGCAAAAGGCGATTTTCGAGCCCTTTGTTCAGGTGGATCAGGGCACTAATCGCGTCAGTGGCACCGGACTGGGTCTCAATATCTGTCGCCGTCTGGCGGTGATGCTGGGAACCGAGCTGCATGTAGAGAGCGAGCCCGATGAGGGCAGCGTGTTTATGCTGCGCTTCATCGCCCAGCCCGCCACGCTGACTGAAGCAGAAGCTGAGCCAGTTGATGACGTTGTGCACGCATCCTTAAGAATGCTGGTTGTGGATGACAACGCCACCAATCGCCTGCTGCTGGCACAACAGTTGCGTTACGCCGGGCATCATGTGTTGGTGGCAGAAGACGGTGAAACGGCGCTGGCACTGTGGCGCGAACATGACGTTGATCGTGTGATCACCGATTGCAATATGCCAGGCATGGATGGCTTTGAATTTACCCGCCAGTTACGTATTGAGGAGAAGCTAATGAATCGCCGCGCAGTCCCGATTTATGGCCTGACGGCGATGGCAGAAGAGCGTGTTGCACAACTCGCGACGCAGGCTGGCATGGATGGTTGCCTGTTTAAACCGCTGGAGCGCACCCAGCTGCTGCGAGTGGTCACTGGCAGCGCTGCCAGCAGTGTGCGCAATGAAACCCTGCTTACCCTGGAAAACCTCGCAGCCAATGATCCGCAAGCCTGGCGCGATCTGGTCACCACCGCTCAGCAGCAAAATGCGCGCGATCTTGCACAACTGGAGCAAGCTGCCATGGCGGAGGACTTCCCTGGTGCACACCACGCTGCACATCAATTACTTGGCAGCGCCAAATTACTGCGCGCTGAAAGCCTACAACAGAGTTGCCTCGCCGCCGAGCAGGCAGCCGAACAACGAGAGAGTGCGTTCCTGCAGCAGCTGATTCCCGCAGTCGCTACAGCAGTGGCCGAACTGGAAGCGATCTTCCTCCACGCACTAAAAAATAATCCTGATAATGAGGTGAAACCATGAAACAAGATGCAATCTGGCAGGTTGCCGTATTAGACGATCATCCCCTGATCGGCAAAGCAATTCAGTATCGTCTGGCGCAGGAAGCGCTGCTGGAGCTGGCTGGCGCCTTTTCGCAACGCCAGCAGCTGATGGCATTTTTGCAGCGTCATTCAGTGGACGTGCTGGTGCTGGACTACATGCTTGGCGAAGACGAACTCGACGGCCTGCAGATGGTGAAACAGCTGCGCGCGCGTTATCCCGATTTGAAAATCCTGATCTCCTCGGCAGTAGAAAAACCGGCAATAGTGCAACTGCTGTTAAAAGCGGGTGTGCATGGCTTTGTGGGTAAAAGTGAAGATCAGGAAGTGCTGATTTCCGCCCTGCATCAGGTATGCCGTAACAAGCGTTTTCTCACCGCCGATATGCTGCTGGAGATGGATAAGTTTCAGGAAAGCGATAGGGAAATGCATGACTATTTATTGCCGCGTCAAACTGGCGAAGATATCACGCTGCTGCTGCGCAATCTCAGCCCACGTGAGATCGAGGTGATCCGTTGCTATCTGGATGGATTAAGTATTACGCAAATCGCCGGAAAATATGCGCGCAGCCGTAAAACCATCAGCGGGCAAAAACAGACTGCACTGCGTAAATTGGGTCTGCGATCTGATTTGGAATTATTTAAATACAAAGAGCATTTCGGTGAAATTGTGCTGCATCACTGATGCATAAATTGTGTTCTGTGACGCGGATCAAGGCTTATTGGCCGCGCTGCGCTGTCATGATGTTTACTAGAATGGTAGTTTATCAGTTATCACAGACACGATAACGGTGGATGACATTATGCAACTGACAATGCGCTGGTTTGGTCCGAAAGAAGATAAAGTTTCGCTGGAATATATTCGTCAGGTGCCGGGCGTGCGCGGCGTCGTGGGCGCGCTGTATGACGTGCCGGTAGGTGAAACCTGGCCGAAAGAGAAAATTAACGCGCTGGTTGAGCAGGTGCATGCCGCCGGGCTGACCGTGGAAGTGATCGAAAGCGTCAACATTCACGACGACATTAAAATCGGTCTGCCAAGCCGCGATCGTTACATCGAAAATTATCAGCAGAGCATCCGTAACCTGGCCGAAGCGGGTGTGAAAGTGATTTGCTACAACTTCATGCCGGTGTTCGACTGGATGAAGACCGACATGAACTACGTGCTGCCAGACGGCTCGCTCACCATGGCGTTCGAGAAGAAAGGCATTGATAAGAGCCTCGACGAAGTGGTGCAGGAAGTGCTGGGCAACGCCAATGGTTTCGCCCTGCCGGGCTGGGAACCGGAGCGTCTGGCAAAAGTGCAGGATCTGTTTGCCCAATACAAAGATGTTGATGACGCTAAGCTGCGTGAAAACCTCGCTTACTTTCTGAAAGCGGTGATCCCGGTATGTGAAGAAGTGGGCGTGAAGATGGCGATCCACCCGGACGATCCACCGTATTCGATCTTCGGCCTGCCGCGCGTGGTGAAGAACCGCGACGATCTCGACTGGATCTGTAACGTGGTCGATTCCGAGGCTAACGGCATCACGCTGTGTACCGGATCGATTGCCGAAGATCCGAGTAATGATGTGTACGCCATTCTGGCGGAGTTCTCGCGCCGCAAACGTATTCCGTTCGCCCATGTGCGTAACATCAAGATTATCCAGGATAAAGATTTCTACGAATGCGCGCACCCAACCGAATACGGTTCGCTGGATATGTATAAAGTGCTGCAATCAATGCATGACAACGGCTTCGATGGCTACATCCGTTCGGATCACGGCCGCTTTATCTGGGGCGAAACCGGCCGTCCGGGCTACGGTTTGTACGACCGCGCGCTAGGCACCACCTATCTGCTGGGATTGTGGGAAGCGCTGGGTAAGCGCTGAGTTGGGTGCGCTTTGTCCCTCACCCTAGCCCTCTCCCGCAAGCGGGAGAGGAACTTTTTGCTCCCTCTCCCCGTGGGAGTGTACAGTCCGGGGACATTGTGAACACTTGTTCGGGGACATGGTAGACACTTACAACTAAGGCATAAGAACCCGTTTATGGAGTCGCTTATGTCCTGGGATGCGAGAGATACCATGTCATTACGTAAAGAGTTTGTTCTGTTCGCCTCGCAAGACGGGGCGAACATCCGCGCACTCTGCCGTCACTACGGCATTTCTTCCGCCACTGCCTACAAGTGGCTTCGCCGCTGGGCTGAAGAGGGAGAATCCGGTCTTCAGGACCGCCCCTGCATACCCCATCACTCTCCCAACCGCTCGTCTGACGACATCACTGACCTGCTTCGTATGGCGCATGAACTTCATCAGCACTGGGGCGCGCGCAAGATAAAGCGCTGGCTCGAAGACCGCGGACACCGCATGCCCGCCTTCAGCACCGTCCACAGCCTGATGGCCCGCCACGACCTGCTGCCGGGCTCAGCTCCGGGTGTCCCGGCCACGGGCCGGTTTGAACATGCGGCCCCGAACCAGCTCTGGCAGATGGATTTCAAGGGGCATTTTCCCTTTGGCGGCGGCCGCTGCCACCCGCTTACCCTCCTTGACGATCACTCCCGCTTCTCGCTTTGCCTCGTACACTGCGCTGATGAGCGGCGTGAGACGGTGCAGAAGCAGCTGGTCAGAGTCTTTGAACGTTACGGCCTGCCGGACCGGATGACGATGGATAACGGTTCACCGTGGGGCGACACTACCGGGACCTGGACGGCCGTCGAGCTGTGGCTTATGCGACAGGGTATCCGGGTGGGGCACTCCCGGCCTTATCATCCGCAGACGCAGGGCAAGCTGGAGCGCTTTCACCGCAGCCTGAAGGCTGAAGTGCTGCAGGGGAAGTGGTTCGCGGACGACGGTGAGCTGCAGCGCGCCTTCGATCACTGGCGGACGGTTTATAACCTTGAACGCCCGCATGAGGCGCTGGATATGGCGGTGCCGGCGTCGCGCTATCAGCCATCGGCTCGGCAGTACAGCGCCAGCGTAACGTCAGCGGAATACGACGAGGGCGTGATGGTCAGGAAGGTAGATATCAGTGGGAAGCTGAGTATAAAAGGCCTGAGTCTGAAGGCAGGCAAGGCGTTCAGGGGAGAGCACGTTGGCCTGAAGGAGATGCAGGAAGACGGGTGCTACGAGGTATGGTGGTACAGCACAAAAGTGGGGGGTGATCGACCTGAAGAAAAAGTCGATCACCATGGGTAAAGGATGTTAAAAAGTGTTCACCATGTCCCCGAACACCTGTCTACCATGTCCCCGGACTGTACAGGGAGAGGGCCGGGGTGAGGGCATCAGCGCGCACCATAATCACCGCACAACCTGACAAACTCGCCTTCCCCACTTGCCGTTAAATATATACAGTCAAACTGTACATATTCAGCGGGGAATCACCATGTCAGAACATAACAAAGCCGTTGTGCGTCGATTCAATCAGCAGGTGATTGCCGAAGGCGATCGCCAGGCTTTCGATCAACTCGTCGGCGAAAACTTCATTAACCGCTCTGCGCCAGCCGGCGCGCCCAGCGATCGCGAAAGTCTTTGGCACACCTTCGATCAGATCCTGCGCCCTGCTTTCTCCCATCTTCAGGTGCACATTGAAGATCAAATCGCCGAGCGCGATTGGGTCACCACGCGCAAAACAATAACCGGCGTTCACAGCGGATCGCTGATGGGCATCGCGCCCACCGGTTTACCTGTAACGATCGCGGTGATCGATATGGTGCGAATTGAAGAGGGAAAATACGCGGAGCATTGGGGCATGAACACGCTGGCGGCGGTGATGACGCAGTTAAAGCAATTTGCGTAACGCAGCCAGCCCTTTTTGCAGATCGTCGCGATCCTGCTGGTCGAGTGTTTCATTGATGCGCGCCGCAAGCCAGTCGGCACGCTGTTGACGTGCGGCCGCCAACGCAGCGCGCGCCTGATCGCTCAGCACAATCACCTGCGCCCGCGCGTCCTGCGCGCTTTTTTGTCGCAGCACCAAATCTTGCGCCTCCAGCTCATTTACCACCAAGCGCATACTTTGATGTTTCACGCCGCGCAGCCGCGCGAGATCGGCGATAGAAAGCGCGTCGTGGCTGTCGAGCAGATCTAAGGTTTCATATTGCGAGGTGCGCACGGTCGCGGTGCTGACGCGGACGTTACGTACCAAGTGGCTGACCAGCTGACGGAGCTCTTCCGCCAGCTGCTGGGTTTCATTTTCCGTGCTCAAAGGGGCAATTCCTGCGCGCTATCGTTGGCCCATTATAGGAAACCTATTGCCAGGCTTTAAACAACAAACTGGCATTCACGCCGCCAAAGCCAAAACCGTTGGATAGCGCATAGGTCATCACCGTCGGCTGTGGTTTCAGCGCCACCAGATTCAGCCCAACAGCCGCTTCATCCGGATGCTGCAGATTGAGCGTCGGCGGAACAACCTGATCGCGCAGCGCCAGAATCGAGAAGATCGCTTCCACACCGCCCGCCGCACCGAGCAGATGTCCGGTGGCCGATTTAGTGGAGGTGATCGCTACCTCGCTGCCAGCGAACAGCGAGCTAATTGCTGCCAGTTCGCCCCTGTCGCCGACCGGCGTCGACGTAGCATGCGCATTGATATGCTGCACCTCGCTCGCCGTAATGCCCGCCTGCGCCAGCGCGGTTTCCATTGCCCGGCGTGCCCCTTCACCATTTTCCGGGCCGGCGGTGAGATGGTAAGCATCTGCGCTGGTGCCGTAACCTACCAGCTCCGCCAGCGGTGTCGCGCCGCGCGCCTGCGCATGTTCCAGCGATTCAATCACCAGCAATCCCGCGCCCTCGCCCATCACAAAACCGTCGCGGTCGCGATCAAACGGACGCGAAGCCTGCTCTGGACGATCGTTAAAGCCGCCCGACATCGCTTTCGCTGCGGCAAATCCGGCCAGGCTCACGCGATGGATCGCCGCTTCGGTGCCGCCGCACAGCGCAATATCCGCTTCGCCGCTGCGAATCAAGCGCGCCGCATCACCAATCGCCTGCGCACCCGCCGCGCACGCGGTTACCGGCGCGCCAATTGGCCCACGAAAACCGTGTGCAATCGAAACGTGTCCGGCGGCCAGATTGGCGAGAAACGAAGGAATGGTAAAAGGCGACAAGCGACGCGGCCCACGCTCGGCGGTGGTTTCAACCGCGTTGGCGATTTCGTTAAAGCCGCCGATGCCGGTGGCGATCACCGTGGCGGTGCGCTGCTGTTGCGCACTGTCCTGCGGGAACCAGTTGGCTTGCGTCAGCGCTTCATGCGCTGCCACCAGCGCGAACTCGATAAAGCGATCCATTTTCTTGCGATCTTTGGCGGCGATAATCCCGTCGGGATTAAAACCGTGCTGGGGATCCTGCTCCAGCGTCGGCACCTGTCCCGCCACTTTGCAGGCGATATCCTGCACCATCTCTGGCGGCAAGGCGCTGATGCCCGATTTTCCCGCCAGCAGCGACTGCCAAACCGCTTCCGTGCCGCAGCCCAGCGGCGATACCAGCCCCATGCCGGTAATGACAATTCGTTTCATTTATTATTCCTTAATCTGCGGATACTTGCGCGTTGCCGTTATGACTGCGGCTGGTGCAGCGGCGGCGGCGCAAATTTCTGGGTGTTATCTCCAGCGCGTTTTTTCTGCAGATAATCATGGCGATAGTGCATCATCGGCTCCGCTGCCGGGCCGGGCACCATCTGATAGTTATCCAGCGTTAGCGGCTGACCGTTTTCGCTATCGACCAGCTGCATCTTCACCGGACGCTGCGTAGCGCTTTCCACCAGCTGCATCTGGCGACCTTCCGGCGAGAAATGCGTGCTGCCCCACTCGGTGAGCGCCAGAATCACGCCGCGAAAATCGCGACCGACGGCCGTCAGGTGATATTCGAAGCGCGCCGGGCTGGTGCTGTAACACACCTTCTCCAGCAAGCCATCGTCCACCAGCTCTTTCAGCCGCCGCGACAATATGTTGGGCGCTACACCGCTGCTTTTCTGGAACTCATCGAAGCGCGTAAAACCGGCCAGCGCATCGCGCATAATCAGTATGCTCCAGCCATCGCCAATGCGCCCAAGGCTGCGCGCGATGGGACAAGGCATGTTGTGGAGCGTTTGGTTTTTCAAGGTTGGCTATCCCGCATCGGTTTGATGGCGGATACTGTTGCAGAGTGACTTTCATTTTGCAAGTAACTTGCAGAGTGAAAGTGATTTGGCGATGGCTTCTTTGCACAATAAAGTGCGCCGCTACGGTTGGGCGCACTTGATCGTAGCGGCGCGATTTATCGCGCGGATTTGGTCAGGTCCGTACCCGCAATCTCGCCTCAATCTTATCGGCGATCTTGGTCACCACATAGGCAATCACCATGTAAAACACCACCGCCACCAGGAAGGCTTCGAGGTAGTAGAAATTCAGCGCCGCGGTCAGTTGCGCCTGGGCGAAGATATCCACCACTTCGATGGCAAACGCCAGCGACAGCGCTTTCATGATCACCATAAAGGCGTTGGCCAGATCGGGAATCGCCGCCACGATAATCTGCGGGAACATCACGCGGCGGAACAGCTGGCCGCCGCTGTAACCGAGCGACAGCGCTGCATCCGATTGTCCGCTATCAAAGGAGTTGAGCGCGCCCTTCCACACTTCCGCCTGAAACGCTGCAACACAGGCGCTCAGGGCGACGATGATGATCACCCAGTTCGGCAGCGAGTGCGCATTCACTTTCACGCCAATCAGCGTGGCAACGAAATCCAGCGCCGGCGGCAAACCGTAATAGGCGAGGAAAATCACCACCACCATCGGCACGCCTTTGAAAGCAATTTTGTAGGCGATCACCAACTGACGCAGCACCGGAAGGCGGCGATGTTCAACAAAGGCAAACAGCCCGCCGAGCAGCGTTGAACAGATAAACACCGTCACCGCCATCAGCAGCGTCACCGGCACCGCATCGAGAATGCTCCAGAAGTCCGGCAGTAAAACCTCAAGATCAAACATGGTTTCTCTCCCTTATCAGACGCTGGTGAATTTGACGCGTGCAGCAGTTTTCGAGCTGTACTTCGCGTGACGTTGTTCGAAGAAACGGATAATCAACCAGGCCACGCCGCACAGCAGCGAATAGAGCACCGCCAGCACCAGATAAGTGCCGAACTGATATTGGTTGTAGTCGCGTTCCATGATCAGATGCGCAGTCGCCATCACATCCGCCGCACCGATGTACATCACCAGCGCCACGTTATGAATCAGATAGATAATCGCATTGCCGTAACCCGGCAGCGCATAGTGCACCGCTTGCGGACCGACAATACGCAGCATTTTCTGGCGGAAGCTGTAGCCCATGCTGTCGGCGGCGTCATGCTGGCCGCTCTCCACGGCGAGAAACGCCGGGCGCATCACTTCCGACAGATAACCGCCGTGATACAGGCTCAGGCCAATCATCGCCGCGATGTTGGCGGTGACAAAATCGCTGAAGCCAAACTGCTCGGCCACCAGCGGCAAGCCATAAAACGCGACAAACAGCTGCAGCACCACCGGCACGCTGCGCGCGTACGAGACGTACAAATCCACAAACTGGCTGATAACCGGGATGCGGCGCACGCGGAACACGGTGGCGATCAGCGCCAGGAAGAACCCGACGATCATCGCGACAAACATTATGCCAAGCGTCAACGGCAGCGCCGAGAGCAGCTCGGGAATCATCGAAGTCAGATTCACGGTGAAACACTCCTGCTAACAATGAAGCAACGCCCGGCTCAGCACCGGGCGCAGCTTTAGTGAATCCTTACTTCATGTACTTCGTGACGTCTTCGCCAAACCACTTCTGCGCCAGCTTATCCAGCGTGCCGTCCGCTTTCAGCTGTTGCAGCGTTTTGTTGATGTCATCGTTCAGCGCCTGGTTCTCGGCTGAACGGTGAATCAGCACGTAAGTGTTGTTGATGGCAACCGGCTCGCTGGCTTTGATCGCCAGTTTCTGGTTGTCGATCACCGTTTGCTCGCCGAGGTTCGAAGGCAGGATCAGCGCATCATATTTGCCACGCTGCACCTCTTTCAGACGATCCGGATAAGGCACGCCTGCGCTCGAAGCTTTGATCTCAACTTTGTCGTTCGGGTTGTCCTGCTGCCACTGCGTCACAAATTTGTAAACGCCGCCGCCTGCGGTAACCGGCACAATCTTCTTGCCGACCAGATCTTTCATGCTGTTGATGGTGCTATCGCTGCGGCTATAGATTTTCATCAGGCTGGCACCGATCGGTGCATCCGGAATCAGGAACTGTTTGCTGCGCGTTGGCGCTTTGTAATAACCGCCGGTCGCCATGTCATATTTGCCGGTGGCGAGGCCCGTTTCCTGGGCGATATCCGCCGCACCTTCCATCACAAATTTGTACTGCGGCAGTTTAGCGTTGATGGCTTTCAGCACGTCCGGCTCGTAGCCCTGCGGCTCGTGACCAATCGCGCCCCACGACAGCGGTTTAGACTCCGCCGCAGTGGCGATTTTGATAGTGCGCACCGCGTCGGCGAAGCTGTTACCGCTGATGAGTGCCAGCGCGATGATGCCAGGCGCGGCCAGGCGACGTAAAGTGGTTTTGATTGCAGGCATGTCGTTGATTCCTTTAATTATTAGAATACGCGTTCTGAATTGAGGAACTGAGCAAGTCGCGGCAGGGTTGGATTATCAAACATCTCAGTCGGGCTGCCCTGCGCGGCCACCACGCCCTGATCCATAAAGACGATGCGGTTCGAGATACTTTTGGCGAACTGCATTTCGTGCGTCACCAGCAGCGAGGTAATGCCGGAGGACGCCACATCTTTAATCACTTTCAGCACCTCGCCCACCAGCTCCGGATCGAGCGATGAGGTCGGTTCATCAAACAACATCACATCAGGACGCACCGCCAGCGCGCGGGCGATGCCGGTACGCTGCAGCTGACCGCCGGAAAGCTGCGACGGATAGTGATCGAGTTTGGCGCCCAATCCGACGCGCTCCAGCTCCTGCACGGCGATATCGCGCGCTTGCTGTTTGCTTTTGCGTTGAATGACGATCAGCGGATCCATCACGTTTTCCAGCACCGTCATGTTTTTGAACACGTTGAACTGCTGAAACACCATCGCGGTGCGCAGGCGGATCGCCTGGATCGCCGCTTTATCCGGTGACTGATAATCCATGCGGATCTGATCGAGCTGAATGGTGCCCGACGCCGGTTTCGCCAGATAGTTAATGCAGCGCAGCAGCGTGGTTTTGCCGGTGCCGCTTGGCCCGATGATCGACACCACATCGCCGCGTTTCACCGACAGATCGACACCTTTCAGGATCGGCGTGCTGCCGTAAGAGAGCGTAATATCGTTGAGTTCTAACATGCAGCAGCCCTTATTTGTGCAGGTCAGCATGGCCAAGCACATGCATCAGACGGTTGGCCCAGCCAAAAATGGCGATGGCGTGGATCAGATCGATAATCTCCTGATCGTTCATGCCGACCGCGCGCAGTGCCGCCATATCTTCGGCGTTGGCTTCTGACGGCGTCACCGACAGGCGACGGGCAAAACGGTAGATCGCCGCATCACGCTCGCCGAGCACATCCGCACGATTAAAATAGATGGCGCTCACCACCGCATCACTTTCGGCCAGCTGCGCATGGCGACGCGCGTGCACCACCGCGCAATATTTGCAGCCATTGACGATCGACGCGCCCAGCGCGCCGAGTTCACGATCCGCGCGATCCAGCCCGCCATCGACATACATGATGGCGTTGAACAGCACGGTACGCGCCACGTAGCTGTCGGGATCGTGTGCTAACGTGCGCACATATTCGGAGATCTTCTTATTGGATGGCGTCACTTTCATCGCATCGAGCTGCGCGGGCGTGGCCTCTTCTACCTCGACCGGCGCGATATACGGATGCCAGTGCAGCGGCTTGAGATTAACCGATGGAATCATGCAGACCTCAACAAACGTAATCCGGCCGCGACGCGCGTCTGGAAGTTAATAAAAGCGATCAGCTCGGAGAGCGCCACAATCTGCGGATTGCTCAATCCGGCTTGCTCCAGCAGGCGAATGTGCTGCTCGGTGGCGTGCATTGGCTGCTGGGTAATGAGATCGGCGTGGCGCGCGATGGTCGCCAGCGGTTCTGGCAGATCGGCGGCGCCTGCCGCCAGCGCCAGCAGCGCCTCTGACGGCTGCAACGCCGCCAGCTGCGTCTGATAATCCTGTTGCAGCGCGGCATCGTTATTCAGCTGCGCCATGCGCTGCGCCAGCGCTAAACGCACATCCGGCGCTAAGCCCTGATCGTCGTTGGGTGCCAGCACCGAGATGCGGCACTGCTCCGCGCCGTCAACAAATTCCGGGCGCAGGCGGCGCGTGCCGTACAGCGCATCTTCAGCGTTTAAACCGACTGCGTGATCAATTGCGTCACTCACTGCGCGTTCTCCTGGTTGAGTAAGGGCGTAGAATCCACCCATTCATCGCCCTGCAATTCAGGGGTGTCAAAAGCCTGTAAGTTGGCGTAATGCTGCTCGACGTCTTCGGCAAACAGCGAAGCGGTAATGCCGCGCACCAGACGATCGGCACCGGCGCTCACCGCCGGGATATCGCCGGAGACTTTGCCGTGCGTCAGCATCGCGGCATCGTTGAAGCAGTGAATGTGCGCCAACAGCGGGCATGCGCCTGGTGTCAGTTCGCGGAATTCAAAGGCGGGGCCGAGATCCGGCGCTTCCAGCAGATTGGCTCGCGGCGCGCCCATTTCGGGCTGATAACGTCCGTCGCGCCAGCTGCGGATATGTGGCGCGAGCGCGGCAAACTCCGGGCGGTCGTGGAAATCGTTACTAAAGCCGGTAGCCGCAATGAGGTAGTCGTAGCGCAGCGCGCCTTGCGTGGTTTCGATCAGCAGCCCATCGGCCTCTTGCTTAACCGCTTTGATGCCGCAATTAAGCAAGAAGCGAGCATTGGCATGACGCGATACGCGCAGCGTCGAGGAGCGCGGCGGCGGCGTTTGCGTGGTGGCGGTGTAATCGACAAACTTCCACTTCCACGCGTCCGGCAGCTGATGCATGCCGTGCACCACGCCCTGACTGCCGATGCCGGTCATTTTGTTGATGCGCGGCATCTGCTTGCGACGAATCAGCAGATCCACCGCGCCCGCGCCGTTTTCCAGCGCGGTGGCGGCGTTATCCATTGACGATGCACCTGCGCCAATCACCGCGATGCGTTTGCCCTGCAGGGCAGCGAAATCAATGTCGTCGGCGGAGTGCGCCCAGAACTGGCGGCTAATACCTTGCAGGAAATCCGGCACGGCGAAGCCGCCAAGACCAGAACGTCCGGTGGCCAGCACCAAGCGGCGAGTGTATATGCGGCCGGTTTCGGCACCGCTTACATCGAGCGCAATCAGATCGCCAGCAAAGCCAATGTGGGTGACGCGCACATTGTTGCGCACCGGCAGATTCAGCACCTTGCGATACCAAATCAGATAATCCATCCACTGCGCTTTGGGAATTTTATCCAGCGCTTGCCAGGCTTCTTTGCCCCACTGCGCGGTGAACCACGCGCGGAACGTCAGTTGCGCCATGCCGAGCGCCGGGCCTTGTAGAGATTTCGGTGAACGCAGCGTTTCCATGCGCGCAAAGGTCACCCACGGACCTTCCAGCCCGGCGGGTGCGGCGTCATACGCCACCACATTGCTGATGCCGCTGAACTGCAATTTCGCCACCGCCGCCAGCCCGCACATGCCCGCGCCGATCACCACCACGTCACGCACGGGTGCGCCATCCTGCGTGCGCTCGGGCACCCAGGATTTAGCGGGCAGTTCAAGATATTCCAGATCCTGCTGAAGCTGAGCTTCCAGCGCGGCAAGGCCATCGGCGGCATAAGTCATACATGTTTTCCCAGAAATAAGCGGCGGCCAGGGTGCGGACGAAACCACCAAATCGCGTAAGTGATTGTGCATTTCCATTATCCTGATAACACATAGTTAATGGTCATTAATCAATAAATCACATAGTAAGAGCTAAGGTTTCGCATAATCCTCTTGCCCTAAAACAGAGTCAATAATCGCGCTCAGCTTTTGACCAATGGATTTCTTATATCTTATGCCGGAAATGTTATAAGGCTTTTAAAAGAAGATTTTCATACGCAGGCTGATGACTGAAATTACGTACATTCCGTAGCGGCGCGATTTATCGCACCGCTAAAAAATACGATTGGGGTGAGATATTTAATCCTGATTAATTAACCGCATAATACGCGGATGCTCGCTGGCGGGCAGACGCTCAAAACCCGGCAGCAAATCGGCGGCCGCGCTGGCTAACGCCTCAACCAGCGCCTGCGCGGCAGCTGAAATCTGTCTTCCCTGCGGCGTGATCACGCCAAAGTAGTAGGGAATATCCTCCTCAATTGGACGGATCGCCACACCGGCCAGCGGCATGCCCCAACCGGTGACCGGTTCGAGAATCGCCACGCCCAGCCCGGCGCGCACGCAGCCAAGAATATTGGCGGAGGAGTTGGTTTCGATGGTTTCGTGCAGCGGCGTTTTGACCATTTTCAGCGCCTTTTCGTAGCGCCCGCGCAACCGCTGCGGGCTCCACGGTGCGATCAAACGGCGTCCCGCCAGGCTGCTCAACGACAGCTGAGATTGCGCCGCCAGCTCGTCATGCTCTGGCAGCGCCACCACGCATTGCGACTGGCCAATCCAGTGCAGCTCTACCGCGTGATGCTCCAGCGGCAAACTGCATAAACCGAGATCGGCTTCGGCAGTGATCACCGCATGTGCCGTCTGCACTGCGGATTCGCTGATGATCTGCACTTTGTTCTGCAGATTCAGCGCGGCCAGCGCCTGCGGCAGCAAACCCGCCGCCAATGCCGGCGTGGCGGCGATGCTCAGCGGACGATGCTGCTGATGGGCGATCTCCTGCGCGCGCAAGCGAATCTGCTGCAGCGAGAGCAGCGCTTTCTGCACGTATTGATGCAGCTGCAGCGCCTCTTCCGAAGGATGAATGCGCGGCCCGTTGCGGATAAACAGCGGATAACCCAGCGATTGTTCCAGCTCCTGAATCAAACGCGACACCGCCGGCTGCGAGCGATTGAGCGCCTTCGCCGCCGCCGTGACGCTACCGGCAGAGATCACCGCCGAGAAGGCTTCCAGCTGCCGCAAATCCAGGTCGTTTAAAATGGTCATCGCGTGATTTTTCCCTAACTCATTGATCGTTCCCGACATTGGCGCGGGAAAGTTTCCATCATAGAGAGAGTGGTGGGAATTAGCCACAGGGTGGAAAGTGCGCTTTGCCCCTCACCCTGGCCCTCTCCCGCAAGCGGGAGAGGGAATTGTTAGACTCCGCAGCGGCCAGTTTCCTCTCCCTCTGGGAGAGGGTTAGGGTGAGGGAAATCACAACTTCTCCGTCAGCTCACGTTGATGCTCATGCAACAGGCGCAGCATCTCGCGCAGAAACCGATCTTCGTTGCCCTTCTGCCAGGCAATGCTCAATGGCAATCCTTTAATCTGCTCCGGCAGATCCAGCGCAATATAGCTAACGCTGTCGCTGTTCATGGTGCGATACGAGGCGGGCACCACCGCCAATCCCAGCCCCGCAGCAACCAGGCTCAGGATGGTTTGCTTCTCTTCAGCAAACTGCGCGATGTGCGGCGTGAATCCCGCCAGTTTAAACAGGCTCATGGTGAGATCGTGACTGTGCGGGCGTGTGCGCCGGTCTGGAATGATCATCGCTTCGTGTTGAAAATCAGCCACCGCCACCCGTTCACGATCCGCCAGCACATGCTGAATCGGCACCGCCAGCACGCAGCTTTCGCGCGTGATAAAGCGCACCGCTAATGACGCATCAATACTTTGCGGCTCGCGAATAAAAATCATATCCAGCCAACCCGACTTTAATTTCGGAATTAAATTAATGGTTTTGTCTTCAATAATATGAATATCGCTGTGCGGATGCAGCGGAACAAATAAATTAAGTAACGCCGGAACTAATCCACGCGCGGCACTATCAATCGCACCAATACGTAATGTGCGGCGTTCATCTTTTAATCCCACTTTAAAACGTTTCGCCAGCGCATCAAATTGATCGATTAATTTGCTGGCGTCGTCAAAAAAGAGCGCGCCTTCGGCAGTTAATGAAACATTACGCGTCGATCGATTTAACAGACGCACGCCGAGGTCCTCTTCCAGTAAACGAATGAAGCGAGAAAGTGACGCAGGCATCATTTCCATCTTTTGTGCGGCGCGGCCAAAATGCAGTTCTTTACCGACCGCAACAAAGCAACGCAATTGATTTATATCCACATTCCCCTCACCCGTTGATTATGCAAATAGTTTATATAATCCACATCTGATGATAAGCCAAAGCAAAACTGCATACTGAACTCGATTACAAAAAAATAACACCACCCTACACAATCTGGAGCACTTTAATATGAACTCTCACCTCGAAAAAAGGGTGATGCGTAAAGTGACGTTACGCATTGTGCCCTTCATCATGCTGCTCTACTTCATCGCTTTTCTCGATCGCGTCAATATTGGTTTTGCTGCATTAACTATGAATCAGGATTTAGGTTTCTCGCCCACGGTATTTGGCTTTGGCGCTGGAATCTTTTTCCTCGGTTATTTTCTGTTTGAAGTTCCGTCGAATTTAATTCTGCATAAAGTCGGCGCCCGCATCTGGATTGCGCGCGTCATGATCACATGGGGATTGGTGTCCGGCTGCATGGCATTTGTGCAGGGCACCACCAGCTTCTACCTGCTGCGCTTTCTGCTTGGCGTGGCAGAAGCCGGTTTCTTCCCCGGCATCATCCTCTATCTCAGTTACTGGTTCCCGGCGGCGAAACGTGCGCAGGTTACCGCCATCTTTATGGCTGCGGCCCCACTTTCCACTGCGTTAGGTTCGCCCATTTCCGCCGCATTACTGGAGATGCATGGCCTGCTTGGCTATGCCGGTTGGCAATGGATGTTTGTGCTGGAAGCGATACCGGCACTGCTGTTCGGCATCGTGGTGCTGTTTTACCTCACCGATCGCCCGGCGAAAGCCAAGTGGCTCACCGATGAAGAACGGGCGTGGCTGGAAAAGACCATGCAGGCCGAAGAACAGGCGCGCGCGGCCAATCAAAGCCACAGCAGCGCCTGGCGCGGACTGGCCGATAAGCGTGTGTTAGCGCTGGCGCTGGTCTATTTCGGCACATCCGCAGGCTTGTACACGTTGGGCATTTGGTCACCGCAAATCATCCGCAGCTTCGGCGCGTCCTCAATAGAAATTGGTTTCCTCAACGCCTTCCCGGCGGTACTGGGCGTGATCGGCATGATTCTGTGGGCGCGCCATTCGGACCGCACCAAAGAGCGCAACTGGCATGTTATCGGTGCCTGTTTGCTGGCGGCTGCCGGACTGATTTATGCCGGGAACGTCAGCACGCTGTTTACGGTGATTATCGCCCTGACGCTGGTCACCGTCGGCATCAGCGCCTCCAAACCGCCGCTGTGGAGCATGCCGACTTTGTTCCTGAGCGGCCCGGCTGCAGCGGCGGGCATCGCCACCATCAACTCTATCGGCAACCTTGGCGGCTTTGTCGGCCCGATGATGATTGGCGTGATCCGTCAGCAAACCGGCAGCTATACGTGGGGACTCTATTTTGTTGCCGGGCTGCTGGTGCTATCGGCGATTGTAGTTCTGATTCTCTCTGCCCGCGGCAAAACACCGCATCCCGCAGAGCTTGCTCATCCTCATACACATTGACCTAACTGGAGAAACATCATGCGTAACTACTCAATTGCCGCGATTCCTGCGGATGGTATTGGCCCGGAAGTGATCTCTGCTGGCGTAGCCGTGCTGCACGCCTTGACGCGTCACGATCCGCAGCTGACGTTTACGGTGCAAACCTTTGACTGGGGCTCGGATTACTACAAGCAACACGGCGTAATGATGCCAGAAGATGGCCTGCAAACGCTGAAGACCTTTGATGCGATTTACTTTGGTGCGGTCGGCGCGCCCGACGTGCCGGATCACATCACGCTGTGGGGTTTGCGTTTGCCGATTTGTCAGGGCTTTGACCAGTACGCCAACGTGCGTCCGACCAAAATTCTGCCGGGCGTCACCTCGCCGCTGCGCAATCGCGGCCCCGGCGATCTCGACTGGGTGATTGTGCGGGAAAACTCAGAAGGCGAATATTCCGGTAATGGTGGGCGCGCGCATCGTGGTTTGCCGGAAGAAGTCGGTACCGAAGTGGCGATCTTCACCCGCGTTGGCGTGACGCGCATAATGCGTTATGCCTTCAAACTGGCGCAGTCACGCCCACGCAAGCTGCTGACGGTGGTGACCAAATCCAACGCCCAGCGTCACGGCATGGTGATGTGGGATGAGATTGCCGCTGAAGTCGCGCAGGAGTTCCCGGACGTGCAGTGGGACAAAATGCTGGTGGATGCGATGACGCATCGCATGACGCTGCATCCGCAGAGCCTCGATACCATCGTCGCCACCAATCTGCACGCCGATATTCTGTCGGATCTGGCCGGCGCGCTGGCGGGCAGTTTGGGTGTCGCGCCTACCGCCAATATCGATCCGGAGCGCCGCTTCCCCTCCATGTTCGAGCCGATCCACGGCTCAGCGTTTGATATCACCGGCAAAGGCATCGCCAATCCGATCGCCACGTTCTGGACGGCGGTACAGATGCTGGAGCATCTCGGCGAACGCGACGCAGCGGCGCTGATTATGCAAGGTATTGAATATGTCTGCGCCCAGGGCATTTTAACGCCGGATGTCGGCGGCATGGCGAATACCGCTGAGGTAACGCGTGCGGTGGTGGAGTTTATTGAGGCGAAAGCTACCGTGGCAGAAGCCATCTGATTTTATCCAGTGCGCATCCTGTCATCGCACATTGCTTAGCGGCGCGATTTATCGCGCAATGAATTGCGCCGCTAAGACTTATGCATTCTGTGATTTTGATTTGCACCTGCCGCGCTTTTCATTAAAAGTCTTTGCATCCTTCTGTTTTCGCAGGACCTCGCATGATCGACTCAGGCAGAGAAGCCAGACCGAATTCCCATCGCACCCTGCTGTTAGCGTTGCTGGTCGCCGTGACCTTCTTTATGGAAAACCTCGATGCCACGGTGATCACCACCGCGATTCCGCAGATGGCGCGCGACTTCGCTTCCAGCCCGGTGGCGCTAAACATTGGCGTCAGCGCCTATTTACTGGCGGTGGCGGTGTTCATTCCCATGAGCGGCTGGCTGGCGGAGCGCGTTGGCGCACGTACGGTATTCGCTAGCGCGATCCTGATTTTCACCCTCGCCTCAATCCTGTGTGGCTTAAGCGACACGCTTGTGATGTTCACGCTGAGCCGCATTCTGCAAGGCATTGGCGGCGCGATGATGGTGCCGGTCGGTCGCATGGTAGTGCTGCGCGTCACGGAGAAAAAGGAGATGGTGAAAACCATCGCCTTTATTACCTGGCCGGGTTTGATTGCGCCGGTGCTCGGCCCGCCGCTGGGCGGATTGATTGTCACTTACGGCCATTGGCCGTGGATTTTCTGGCTCAATATTCCGCTCGGCATCCTTGCTATCATCGCCACCGCTTATCTGGTGCCACAGTTCAAAGCCGAACGGCGGCGGCCATTTGATGTGCGCGGCTTTGTGCTTACCGCCACCGCCTGCACCTCATTAATTATCGCGCTGGAAGCGCTCGGGCAGATGCATCTCAGTTTTGGCATTCCGTTGCTGCTGCTGGGCATGCTGTGCAGCTGGCTGGCGTATCGTCACAGCTTCCGCCATGCGCAGCCGCTGCTGCCGTTTAGCGCGATGAAAATTGCCACCTTCCGTAATGCGGTGATTGGCGGCTCGTTCTTCCGCGCCTCAATCAACGCGGTGCCCTATTTGCTGCCGTTGCTGTTTCAGCTTGGCTTTGGCTGGAGCGCGGCGCAGGCCGGTGCGATGGTGCTGTGGGTATTTGCCGGAAACCTGGCGATGAAGCCAGCGACAACCTGGTTGATGAAGCGCTGGGGCTTTCGTCGCGTGCTGATGTTCAATGGCATGATCAGCCTTGCGGCGATGCTCGGCTGCTTGCTGCTCACTCCGTCGCTGGGCTACTTCGCGATTGCCGCGATTCTGTTTGTTGGCGGGCTGTCGCGCTCGCTGCAGTTCAGCTGCTACAACAGCTTGGGCTTCGCCGATGTGCCGCAAAACAAGATGAGCGATGCCTCGGTGGTGTTCAGCATCTTCTTCCAGTTCAGCATGAGCGCGGGTATTGCGCTGGCGGCGCTGTTCCTGCGCGCATCCATGTTGTGGCAGGAGCATAGCGAAATTGCGCAAAGCGATATTCATATCGCCTTTGCCGGTGTGGCGCTGTTGGTGCTGCTGTCGCTATTTGACGTAACGCGACTGGAGAAAAACGCCGGTGCGCAGGTGCTGGTAAAATAATCCCAACGCACTATTTATGGTTAAAAAGCAGAAATAGTGCGCTTCGCTTAAAATAATCCCTTTTTATTAGCATTTATATTTATTAAACCCCTTTTAAGATTATGGCTAATGATCTGGTCGCCACTCTCTGTCTGAGAAATAAATAAAAGCATCAGGAATGTTAATTTATTTCATCACGTTGGAAGAGAAAAAAGTTATAAGCGCAGCGGTCAATTATTTTCTCTCACCCATTAATCGCGAAGCTTTAATTATCTTTTTTGCCAAATCAAATTATTTTAAGTATGTAAAATAACTTAACGATTTCAACCCTCTTAGGATAATTCCTAATTGCAATTGGTTGTACGTTTGGCTTTTAGGGCTAACCTTAAGTAGCAAATGAAATATGCGTTATCCCCTTTATCTGAGGTATTCATTATGACAACACCACGTGGCGGTTCTGGCAATTTTGCCATGGACCCGGAAAGAGCCCGCGAAGCGGGTAAAAAAGGCGGCCAATTAAGCGGCGGCAATTTTCGTAATAATCCAGAGCGTGCGATTGAAGCGGGACGAAAAGGCGGTAAAAAAAGCCGTCGAGTCGTCGATAAATCTCCCGCATAACGTTATTGCGGCTGGCCGGTAATTCGGCAACAGCCGCAATCTCCTTTTATTTATTTGTCAGGAAAATATTATGAGCCACAACAGCGAAGAGCACTTTCTCGATTGGGTAAAAGATGCCCATGCCATGGAAAAACAGGCTGAAAGCATGCTGGAAAAAATGGCCTCGCGCCTTGAACACTATCCCGACCTTAAACTGCGTATCGAACAGCATATTGTTGAGACCCGTGAACATCAGACGCTGGTGCAGAGCGTGATCGATCGCTACTCCACTTCTCAATCGGTATTGAAAGATCTCGCCGGCAAAATCTCCGCTTTCGGTCAGTCGATTGGCGGCGTGATGGTGGAAGATGAAGTGGTGAAAGGCGCGATCAGCGGCCACGTGTTTGAGCACCTTGAGATTGCCAGCTACACCTCACTGATTGCGGCGGCGCAGCATCTCAACGATCACGAAAGTGCCGATATCTTCTCGCGCATCCGCGAGCAGGAAATCGCCATGGCCGACTGGACCTTGACGCATTTGCCGGACGTGACCGAACAGTATTTGATTCGCTCCGCTACGCCAGGCGTGGAAGCTAAGAAGTAGCTCCGGCACGATTCTTCCATTTTTCGCAACAATGACTTCGCTAACCCGGCTATTCTGCCGCTAAATTGTCTATGCGAACCTTATGGCAAGGCTCGGGATTATCCCGAGCAACACCTAAGGAACCGCAACATGAAACTCTATCACTTCCCGCTTTCTGGTCATGCTCACCGCGCACGTCTGTTCCTGTCGCTGCTGGATTTACCGCATGAAGTCATCGATGTTGATCTCAAATCTGGCGAAAACAAAACGCCGGAATTCCTCGCCATGAATCCGTTTGGTCAGGTGCCGGTGCTGGAAGATGACGGCGTGTTTATTGCCGATTCCAACGCCATTCTGGTCTATCTGGCGAAGAAAAGCGGTCGCAGCGAATGGCTGCCGGAAGATGCGCTGGGCGCGGCGGCGGTACAGCGCTGGCTCACCGTGGCAGCTGGAGATATCGCCTTTGGTCCGGCCGCGGCGCGTTTGATTACCGTGTTTGGCCGCCCGTTCAATCCTGAAGAGGTGATTGCCCGCGCGCATCTGGTGCTGTCACGCATTGAGCAGCATCTTGAAGGCCGTGAATGGCTGGTTGGCGATCGCCCGACTATTGCCGACGTTGCGCAGTACAGCTATATCGTGGGTGCGCCAGAAGGCAATGTCGATCTCTCCGGCTATCCGGCGGTGAACGCGCTGTTGCGTCGCATCGAAGCGCTGCCGGGCTTTGTGCCCTTCCCTCAAACTGCGGCTGGCCTGCGCAGCATCGCCTGAGTCCACCATCATGAGCAAGAAACTACCGGTTTGGCATCAGGGTGAAATTGCGCTTCAGCAACAGGCGGGTGTGGCGGAGCGCATGGCGGACGTCGGCCAGCGCGTGATCCGCGATCACATGCCCGATCAACACCGCGACTTCTACGCGCAGCTGCCGTTTATTGTGGCGGGCAGCGTGGATGCGCACGGCGATGCGTGGGCCACGCTGCTGGAAGGCCAACCCGGTTTTATCTTCTCGCCCAATGCCACCACGCTGGATATCGAGGCGCGTCCGCATCAAGGCGATCCCGCGGCGGCGGGCATGCAGGATGGCGCGCCGATTGGGCTGCTGGGCATCGAACTGCATACGCGGCGACGTAACCGCATGAACGGCGTGCTGCAGGCGATTGGCGCTGGTTTTCGCGTGCAGGTGGAACAGAGTTTTGGCAACTGCCCGCGCTATATCCAGCTGCGTGACTTTCACTTTGCACATCCTCCCGCTGAACCTTATCGCGGTGAGGTGGAAACCCTGAGCGCGCTGGATGATGCCGCGCGCGCCAGCATCGGCGCGGCGGATACCTTCTACGTCGCCACCTATGCCGAACGCCAGGTTGATGCCTCGCATCGCGGCGGCAAACCGGGTTTCGTGCGCGTCAGTGAAGATGGCCTGCTGACCATTCCCGACTTCAACGGCAATCTGTTTTTCTCCACGCTGGGCAACATTCACCATAATGGCAAAGCGGGATTGCTGTTTGTTGATTACGCCAGCGGCGACACGCTGCAACTGAGCGGCGATGCCGAAGTGATTCTCGACTCGCCCGAGATCGCCGCTTTTCAGGGTGCCGAGCGGCTGTGGACGTTTCGCCCGCGCCGTATCGTGCGTCGTCGTGCCGCCCTCGCCTTACGCTGGTTAACGCCGCCGGATGGCGTCGCACCCAGTTCGCTGATGACCGGCGACTGGCAAGCCGCCGCCGAACGCCTGCGTGCAGCAGATCTGGCTTCGCGCTGGCGTCCGTTCAAGGTGATTAAGGTGGTGGATGAGAGCGCCACGATCCGCTCGTTTCATTTAGTGCCGGATGATGGCGCGGGTCTGTTGCCGCATCTGGCCGGTCAACATCTGCCGATTCGCCTGCAGTTGCCCGGTACGGATAAGCCGCTGATGCGCGCCTACACGCTTTCGGTCGCGCCATCGGAGAATTTTTACCGCATCAGCGTCAAGCGTGAAGGCGTGGTTTCGTGCTACCTGCACGATCATCTCCACACCGGAGATACGCTGGAAGCGCGTGCGCCGGCGGGTGATTTTACTCTCGACGCCAGCGAACCGCGTCCGGCGGTGCTGCTTGCCGCTGGCGTGGGCATCACGCCGATGCTGGCGATGCTGCGCCATCTGATATACGAAGGAGCGCGCAAACAGCGCCTGAGCCCTACGTTTCTGTTCCAGTCGGCGCGCAGCAAAGCCGAGCGCCCTTTTGTGCGCGAACTCGACCAGTTGCTGGCGGCGGCGCACGGCGCGGTGAAACTGGTGCGCGTGCTGAGCCAGACGGCGGATGCACTACCGGATGTTGATTACGATTTTGCCGGCCGCATCGATATGGCGCTGCTCTCGCGGGTGCTGCCGTTTAACGATTACGACTTCTATCTGTGCGGTCCGCCGCAATTTACCCAGGCGCTGTACGACGGGCTGCGCGCCTTGAATATCGCCGACGATCGCATTCACGCCGAAGCCTTTGGGCCGTCGTCGCTGCAGCGCACCAACGATATTGTTAAAGAAGCAAAACCGCTGTTGCCGATAGCAACCCAATCGGTGCCGGTGAAGTTCATGGATTCACTGAAAGAGGCGCGTTGGACGCCGGATACCGGTTCGCTGCTTGAGCTGGCTGAAGCGCGTGGCCTGAGCCCAGCGTACAGCTGTCGCGCCGGACATTGCGGCAGCTGTAAAACCAAACTGCTGCAAGGCGCGGTGACTTACCCAACGCCACCGAGCGCGCAAGTGGCGGATGATGAAGTGCTGATCTGCTGCGCGCGGCCGGCGCAGCAGGAGGATGAGGTGCAGGCGATTCAGCTGGCGCTGTGAGATTTATCACGCTTTATTTTTGTAGATATCAGGCCGGGTAATCGTCCACGCGTAATTCGGCTGGTTAACCGGTTGATAGCCAAACTTTTCATACAGCCACGGCGCCGTGCTGGTGAACAGCGTAATTCTGCGCAGCCGCGCAAAAACCGGATGCGCATGAATGCACGCCATCAACCAGCGTGCCAGGCCGTTTCCCTGATACGCGTCGAGCACATAAACATCGCACAGATAAGCGAAGGTGGCGTAATCCGTGATGAGCCGCGCAAAACCAATTTGTTCGCCCTGATGGTAAAGACCAAAGTTAAGGCTGTTTTGTATCGAAGCATTAACCGTCTCTTCATCAATACCTGCTGCCCATGTCGAAGTGGTGAGATAACGGTGTATGGCGGCGAGGTCCAGTTTATTTTCGTCCGTGCTGATGAGATAACCCTCTTTGTTCCACTCTTCTGTAATGAACTCACTCATCTCTGCGGCCTACGATAATTTGGTTGGGGTGCAAGAGAATTTATGAAGGATGGTTGTGGGTGACAAGCGATTCTTTATTTGGACATAGCTGCTGTGTTTAGACTGATTTCTGGAGTTAACCTTTTTACAGGCTTATCAATAATTCAATTGGCAGTGCTGATTTTATCAAACAAATTTTAGAGATAAATACTTATATCCAACTGTTTTATATTAAATAAAAAAATAAAAACTACGCCATTCAAAAAAAACATTAGTTCAAAACGTTAGATCAACCCATAAGAAGCCCTAACAATTTTTGGCACTATATTCCATTCATTGTTACTATCACCCACGGTTATTACATGGTTAATGAGGGAACGATGGCATTGAATGGAACACTTATTCTGAACGGCGCGGATTACGCACCATTAAACATCTATGGCGTCGGCGTTTTCATGGCGTTTTCTGGTAACGGCGCTTATCGAAATCGAGGTGGATGCGGCGCAGCTTCGGGTGACGGCCCATTGCCACCCGGGAAATACTGGGTTGTCGATCGCGGCGCGGGTGGTTTCTTTGGTAAGCGAAAGGCGGAATTACAGGACGCCTGGAACAAGTACACGAAAGGCGTGGCCTTTGGCCGAAGTGAATGGTTTGCACTCTATCGGGAGGATGCAGCCATTGACGATGAAACATGGTATGAGGGCGTGCGCCGCGAATTATTCCGGCTTCATCCGGGAACCGTGTCAGAAGGTTGCATCACCATCCCCCACAACTCCGATTATGCGCGTATCCGCCAGGCGTTTATGAACACATTAATGGTGCCCGTGCCAGGCAAGCCTTCGCTGATGGCCCGAGGATTAATTGAGGTTGTTGCCAATGGCTCAAACACTTGCCCGTAGGGCCGCAAAATGCGTTTTCTTCATACTAGTAACGCTGGCTGTGGGCAGATCGCTCGGTGGCGCTGAAACGTACATCTCACAGAATTTCGCACGAAAGGTTGCCGTGTTAATAAGCGGCGAATCCAACATTGAAACTCTCTACGACGCCTATTTCTACATTGATGTTGTCATCGTGATGTCCATCACCACGGCTGTTTACTTAATAACCATGAAGTTAATCAAAAAAATAAGGAGCAAGTAAAATACCAATCCCTCCGTATATGTGGCTTAAAGATGATGGTGGCGCAGATATTCGAGGATCTGTCGATGTTCACGACCGTGAAGGCAGCATTGAAATTATCGGCATGAGCCACGACATTAACCTGCCAGTGGACGGATCTAACGGTAGGATCACCGGTACGCGCCAGCATTCATCAATGATGATTGAGAAAGAAGTGGATAGCTCCACGCCTTATCTGTACAAGGCAGCAGCCACCGGGCAGACGCTAAAAAGCGCTGAACTTCGCTTCTATAACATTAGCGATGCTGGCCAGGAGGTTTGCTATTACACAGTGCTGATGGAAAACGTGAAAGTCACCGGCGTTAACTGCGGCGTGGCAAATGTGAAGCTTGCAGGCAATGACAAACTAAACCATACGGAAAGCGTCAGTTTGCAGTATGAAAAAATCACGTGGCGAATTGTGGATGGCAACATCCAGTACACCGATGCTTGGAACGAGCGTCCAACCGCTTAGAACAACCTTTCCTGCTTTAGAGATACAGAGACTCAAGCACCGCATCGAGCCGTAATCGTCGCAAGGTTGTATGAAGAGTGATGAAACCCAGAAAAGCAAAAACCCAGCCATAAGCTGGGTTTTCAGAATGTTGGTGCCCGGACGCGGAATCGAACCACGGACACGGGGATTTTCAATCCCCTGCTCTACCGACTGAGCTATCCGGGCAACGGGGCGCATTAAACCCTACTCGCGCGGCACCGTCAAACGCTTTTCGGCAAAAATCAGCTGACTGATGCCTTTTACAGCAACCTTCAGACCAACCGGTAAAAATTCATTCGCCTATCGCTGGTATAGGTGAATTTTTAGTCGCTTGTGCCGATAACCTTGCTGACAACCGATACCAATAATAAGGTCCACCATGTTCAGCACTATTACATCAGGAATATTGTCACGCCTTGCGTGGCAAAAACGCGGTCACAGCAAGGCAACGCTCAGTTCATTACAAGATGCCATCGCCATGGTCGAATTCACCCCAGAAGGTAAGATCCTTACCGCCAATGAGCTGTTTCTCGAGCGCATGGGTTACACGCTCAAAGAGATTGTTGGTCAGCATCACAGCATGTTCTGCACCGCCGATATGCTCAACTCACCGCAATACCGCGACTTCTGGCGACGCCTAAATCGCGGCGAAGGCTTCAGCGATAAATTCCTGCGCGTGGCAAAACACAGCCGTCCTATCTGGCTGGAGGCGAATTACGTGCCGGTGCAGGATCGCAGCGGCCGCGTGATTAAAATCGTCAAGCTGGCGAGCGATATCACCGCGCGCATCATGGATGCGCAAGAGCAGCGCGCCATGACCACTGCGATTGAGCGTTCGATGGCGGTGATTGCCTTCAATCTCAAGGGCGAAGTGTTGATGACCAACGACAACTTCCTGAAAACCATGGGCTATAACGCGTCAGAAGTGATCGGCGTGCATCACAGCCAGTTCTGCCCGCCGGAGATGCGCAACAGCGACGAATATCGCCGCTTCTGGCACAAGCTGAATCAGGGCGAATTTATCTCCGGCCAGTTCCAGCGCGTGAATAAGCGCGGCCAAACGGTGTGGCTGCGCGCCACTTACAACCCGGTGTTTAACGAAACCGGCGAGCTGTACAAAGTGGTGAAGTTCGCTACCGATGTCACCGCGCAGGTGGAGAAGAATCAGCAAGAGCGCGACGCGGCGCAGCAGGCGTATCAAACCGCGCTGCAAACCAGCGAAAGCACGCGCCTTGGCGCCACGGTGATTGAGAACAGCGTGCAGACCATGAATGATTTGGCGGGCGAGCTGCACGGCATTTCTGGTGATATCAACGATCTGAGTCAGTCGTCGGATCGCATTGGCGCCATTGTTGAGAGTATTCGCCGGATTGCCGATCAAACCAACCTGCTGGCGCTGAACGCCGCGGTGGAAGCGGCGCGTGCCGGTCAGCATGGTCGCAGCTTTGCCGTGGTGGCCAATGAAGTGCGCACGCTGGCTGCCAACATCAACCGCGCCACCACCGAAATTGAGAACATGGTGCAGCAGAACCATACGCTGGCGGAGAAAGCGCTGAAAGGTATCGCCTCCAACCTGAAACGCGCCGATCAGGGCGTGGGGTTGGCGAAAGAAGCTGGCGGCATGATGGCGGATATTCGTGACAGTTCCAGCGAAGTGGTGCGCGCGATTGGGCATGTTACCGCGACATTGCGAGAGGAGTGATGCGTTGCAGGTCGCAATGCACCGCGACCCCACAAACCAGGCGGCATGACAATAACCTGCCAAGGCCGCATGGTTTAGTGCGCCGCCGTCGCCACCGGCGGCGGTGTGGCTTCCGGCATAAAAATGTGGTCGAGAATATTGCGCATCAGCGGCGCCGCCGTGACGCCTTCGTTGCCGCCGTTTTCCAGTATCAACGCCACCGCCACTTTGGGATCGTTAAACGGCGCAAACGCGGTGTAGAAGATGTGGTCGCGCAGGCGCATCGGCGTCATTTTGGCGTTATACACCTGATTCTGTTTCAGACTGAATACCTGCGAGGTGCCGGATTTCGCCGCAATGCCGTACGGCGCGGTGTGAAAGTATTTGTAGCCGGTGCCGTTCGGCGCATTCGCCATACCGAACATGGCGTGGCGCACCAGCGACCAATACGGCGATTTAGCATCGCCAATCTGCGGCTGCGGTAGTTTTGCCTGGTAGAGCTGCACCTCCTTGCCGCGTTGTGATTTCTCCAGCAGATGGGGATTGATCACACGCCCGTTGTTGATAAGCGCCACCATCGCTTTCACCATCTGAATCGGCGTCGCCACCCAATAACCTTGCCCAATGCCCACTGAAACGGTATCGCCCTGATACCACACGTGTTTGTGCACCTTCTGCTTCCATTCGCGGCTCGGCAGCAATCCAGCGTACTCTTCGTTAAGATCGATGCCGGTCGATTTGCCGTAGCCAAACTGGCTCAGCATGGTGTGGATGCGATCAATGCCCATCATAAACGCCACCTGATAGAAGAAGCTGTCCGCCGACTCTTCGATGGCTTTAGTGACGTCCAGCATGCCGTGACCGGTTTTTTTCCAGTCGCGATATTTACGATCGGTGCCCGGCAGCGTCCAGGTCGGCGCGCCAAATAGGGTAAAGCTCGGCGTGATGACTTTGGTCAGCAGCGCCGACATCGCCATATAAGGCTTCACGGTGGACGCCGGTGGATACAAGCCTTGCGTAACGCGGTTGATCAGCGGCAGGTCTTTATCCTGCAGCAGGGCTTTATAGGCTTTGTAGCTGATGCCTTTGACGAACGGATTGGGATCGTAGCTCGGCGCGGAAACCATCGCTAACACGCTGCCGTCGTGCGGATCTTCAATCAGCGCCGCCGCACGTTGCCCGGCTAGCTGGCTCTCGACGTACTGCTGCAGATGCAGATCGAGCGTCAGCGTGATGTTCTGACCGGCCACCGGCGGCACCTCTTTTAGCACGCGCACGATGCGGCCGTGGTTATCCACTTCCACTTCCTGATAGCCGGTTTTGCCGTGCAGCAGCGATTCATAATAGCCTTCAATGCCCTGCTTACCGATGTTGTGGTCAGCCGCGTAGTTCTCGCCAACGCCTTCTGCGTTCAGGCGTTTGTAGTCGTTATCGTTGATTTTCGAAACATAGCCAAGTACGTGCGCCAGGTCGGCACCGTAAGGATATTCACGGTCCTGATAGGTATCGACGGTGACGCCGCTAAAGCGGAATTGATTGACGGCGAAGCGCGCGACTTCTTCGTCAGTCAGTTCCGCTTTCAGTTCAACCGGCTTGTAGCGGCTGTTCTGTTTGAGTTCATGCTCGAAGGTTTCAATCTCTTCCGGCGTAAGATCGACAATCGGCGTCAGCTCTTTCAGCGTTTCCTGCATATTGTCGATTTTGTACGGTGTGATGTGAATGTCATACCAGCTGACGTTGCGCACCAGCGGAATGCCGTTGCGATCGAAGATCAATCCACGCGTGGGCGCGATGGGGATCATTTTGATGTCGTTTTCGTTGGAACGCGTCTGGTAATAGCTGTGCTGATCGACCTGCAGGCGATACAGGTTGATGCCTAAAATGGTAAAGCAGATGACAACCAGGGCAAAAGCGACAATCGCACGGCGGGCAAACAGCTTTTCTTCTGCTTCGAAATTACGGAAATTCATCAGGTGGGCTTAATCTCTTTGTTATCACGCTAATGATAAGCAGAGATTGTTTCAGAGCCAGCACGAAGATGCACAAGCCTGGGTAAAAGTGTGTCAGATGTTTACGGGATGGTGCCCTCACCCCGGGGAGAGGGAGACGCTGCCATATGTGAGCTCGATCAATCCCCTCTCCCGCGTGCGGGAGAGGGTTAGGGTGAGGGAAAAAATCAATCGCCCAGCAGCACTGACTCCAGCGCGATCTTAATCATATCGTTGAAGGTGGTCTGACGCTCAGCCGCCGTGGTCTGCTCGTGGGTGCGGATGTGGTCCGACACGGTACAGATGGTCAGCGCTTTCGCACCAAACTCTGCTGCCACGCCGTAAATACCCGCCGCTTCCATCTCCACACCCAGAATGCCGTACTTCTCCATCACGTCGAACATCTGCGGATCTGGCGTATAGAACAGATCGGCGGAGAAGATGTTACCCACGCGCGCATCAACGCCCAGCGCTTTCGCGGCATCAACGGCGTTACGCACCATGTCGAAGTCAGCAATCGCCGCGAAGTCGTGATCCTTGAAGCGCATGCGGTTCACTTTGGAATCGGTGCAGGCACCCATACCAATCACCACGTCACGCAGTTTCACGTCTGCGCGCACTGCGCCGCAAGAACCAACACGGATAATCTTCTTCACGCCGAAATCGGTGATCAGCTCTTTGGTGTAGATCGAGCAGGATGGAATGCCCATGCCGTGACCCATCACCGAAATCTTGCGGCCTTTATAAGTCCCGGTGTAACCCAGCATGCCGCGCACGTTGTTCACTTCCACCACATCTTCGAGGAAGGTTTCCGCAATGTGCTTTGCGCGCAGCGGATCGCCTGGCATCAGCACGACGTCCGCGAAATCACCCATTTCTGCATTAATATGAGGCGTTGCCATGGTTATTTTCCTTATTAAATTTGGGGCGCTGTTTTACAGCATGCTCTTGCCGTAGTCCATGCTGGACAGGCCAAAATATTTTGCGATGGTCTGGCCGATATCCGCGAAGGTATCGCGGTATCCCAGCGATCCTGGCTTCACATTCGGGCCGTAGATCAGAATCGGAATGTGCTCACGCGTGTGCTCGGTGCCTTTCCAGCTTGGATCGCAGCCGTGATCGGCGGTGAGGATCAGAATGTCGCCCTCTTTCACCAATTCCATCAGCTCTGGCAAACGACGATCGAACAACTCCAGTCCGCCCGCATAACCGGCGATATCGCGACGATGTCCCCACGTTGAGTCAAAATCAACGAAGTTAGTGAACACAATCGAAGTATCTGGCGCTTTCTTCATCTGCTCGATGGTAGCGTTGAACAGCGCGTCTAAGCCGGTGGCTTTGACTTTCTGCGTGATGCCCTGCTCGGCGTAGATATCGGCAATTTTACCCACCGAAATCACTTCACCGCCCTTCTCATCAACCAGTTTTTTCAGCATGGTCGCTGAAGGCGGCTCCACCGCCAGATCATGACGGTTGCCGGTACGCTCGAAGTTACCCGCTTTGTCGCCCACGAACGGACGCGCAATCACGCGACCGATGTTGTAGCCACCATTGGTCAGCTCCTCACGGGCGATTTCACACAGTTCGTACAGACGGTCAAGGCCAAAGGTCTCTTCATGGCAGGCAATCTGGAAAACCGAATCCGCCGAGGTGTAGAAAATCGGCTTGCCGGTTTTCATGTGCTCTTCGCCGAGCTGGTCGAGGATCACCGTGCCCGATGAGTGACAATTACCGAGATATCCCGGTAGATCGGCACGTTTCACCAGAGTATCCAGCAGCGCCTGCGGGAAGCTGTTCTCTTTATCGCTGAAGTAGCCCCAATCAAACAGCACCGGCACGCCAGCGATTTCCCAGTGGCCCGACGGCGTATCTTTACCGGACGACAATTCGCTGGCGTAAGCATACGCACCGATGATTTCCGCGTTGGGATCGAGGCCTGGCGGGAAACGACCGGTAGAGAGCTCAGCCGCTTTGCCGAGGCCCAGTTTGGTCAGGTTAGGTAAGTGCAGCGGGCCTTCGCGACCTTCATTGGCGCGGCCTTCGAAACAGGCTTCGGCGATATGGCCGAGCGTGTCCGATCCTTCATCACCGAATTTATCGGCGTCTTTGCTGGAGCCGATCCCGAAGGAGTCGAGAACCATAATAAAAGCACGTTTCATGCAAGTCTCCTGCGCAATGCGCGATGACAAGTCAAAAAAAAGCGATCAGATCAGTATACCCGAACGGCCGCTGCCTGGCACGAAGAAGCGCCAGTTATTCGCTAATGCGACGATAAACTACCGGCGTGATCGCTGGCGCAGTGTCGCTCAGCGTGATGGCTGCTTTAACGGCGGCGGCGGCCTGCTGCCACTGCGCTTCCGACGCGGCGTGGATAATTGCCAGCGGACGCTGCGCGTCAATCTGCGTGCCGAGCGTGGTCACGTCGCTCAAGCCCACGCTGTAATCAATGCTGTCGCTGGCGCGCTGGCGGCCCCCGCCGAGCGCAACCACCGCCATGCCGAGCGCACGCGTATCCATCGCGCTGACGATACCCGCGCCATCGGCGTATACCGCTTTGCTCAGGGTTGGCGCTGGCAGATAGCTGTCCATGCGCTCGATGAAATCCACCGGACCTTTTTGCGCCGCCACCATGCGGGCAAACACTTCAGCGGCTTTGCCGTTATCCAGCACCTGCTGCAGCTTTTGGCGCGCATCGGCGTCATTCTCAGCCAGTTTGCCGGAGACCAGCATTTCCGCGCACAGCGCCATCGTCACTTCCAGCAAGCGCGGATTGCGCGCCTCGCCTGTCAGGAACTGCACCGCTTCACGCACTTCCAGCGCATTACCGGCGGTAGAAGCCAGCACCTGATTCATGTCGGTGAGCAGCGCGGTGGTTTTACAACCTGCGCCATTGGCGACGCCAACAATCGCCTGTGCCAGATTTTCTGAGGCTTCGAAGGTCGGCATAAAGGCGCCGGAGCCCACTTTCACGTCCATCACCAGCGCATCCAATCCTTCCGCCAGTTTTTTGGCGAGGATCGACGCGGTGATCAGCGGAATGGAGTCCACGGTGGCGGTGATATCGCGCGTGGCGTAAAAACGTTTGTCGGCCGGCGCCAGCGAGTTGGTCTGACCGATAATCGCGATGCCGACGTCTTTAATGATCTGCCGAAAACGATCGTCGCTCGGGAAGATATCAAAGCCCGGAATCGCTTCCAGTTTATCCAGCGTACCGCCAGTGTGGCCAAGGCCGCGCCCGGAGATCATCGGCACATAACCGCCGCACGCTGCTACCATCGGGCCGAGCATCAGCGAAGTGACATCGCCAACGCCGCCGGTGGAGTGTTTATCGACAATCGGGCCGTTGAGATTCAGCGATTTCCAGTTCAGCACCGTGCCGGAGTCGCGCATCGCCATAGTCAGCGCCACGCGCTCGTCGAGCGTCATATCATGGAAATAGATGGTCATCGCCAATGCGGCAATTTGACCTTCCGAAACGCTGTTGTCGCGCACGCCGTTGATGAAGAAGCGAATCTCCGCTTCACTCAGCGCCTGGCCGTCGCGTTTTTTACGAATAATTTCTTGTGGCAGGAACACGGTTGCCTCCCTGAAGGGATAGAAATTGAAATGATACGGCAGCTTGCACCTGCCGTAGCGGCGCGATTTATCGCGCGATGTTAAGTCGGGGCTGAAGCGTAAAAACCAGCGCGATAAATCGCGCCGCTACGAATCGCAGAACCATCAGCGAAAGAGATTAATAACCGGCTTTGCTGGTCGCGGTTTCGTGGCCCAGCGTATTCAGCAGGCTTGCCAGCAGGCTGGAGGCACCGAAGCGGAAATGACGCGCATCCGCCCAGCCTTCACCCAGAATGTCGTCCGCCAGCTGCAGATAAAGCGCCGCGTCTTCTGCAGTGCGCACGCCGCCCGCCGGTTTGAAACCAACCTGCTGCTTCACGCCTTTGTCGCGGATCACTTGCATCATGATCGCCGCCACTTCTGGCGTCGCGTTGACCGGCACTTTACCGGTGGAGGTTTTGATGAAATCGGCACCCGCATCGATAGCGATTTCCGAAGCGGCACGAATCAGCGCTTCGTCTTTCAGCTCGCCGCTTTCGATGATCACTTTCAGCAGCACGTTCGCCGCCGCGCAGGCTTCTTTACAGGCTTTTACCAGCTCGAAACCGATATCGCGGTTGCCGGCAATCAGCGCACGATACGGGAACACCACATCCACTTCGTCAGCGCCGTAGGCGATGGCCGCGCGGGTTTCGGCCAGCGCGATCTCAACGTCATCGTTGCCGTGCGGGAAGTTGGTGACGGTGGCGATGCGGATTTCCGGCGTGCCCTGCTCGCGCAGCGCTTTACGCGCTGCCGGGATGAAACGCGGATAGATGCAGATGGCAGCGGTGTTACCGGCTGGGGATTTCGCCTGACGGCACAGCGCGATCACCTTCTCGTCGGTGTCGTCTTCGTTCAGGGTGGTTAAATCCATCAGTTGCAATGCGCGCTGTGCTGCTGCTTTCAGGTCGGTCATGATGCTCTCCAAAATTCAGATCGGCGGGCACAACCCACCGGGGAATGTGATAATTCTAACAACTACCGTGACAATGAATTGCGCTTCACGTCACACGAAAAAGAAAACCTGTCATTTAAATACAATTATTTAGTGATTATTATCACAAATAATCGCTAACCAGGCGGGAATGCGCCGTGATGGCCATTGTTATTATTATCACAAAAAGGGACGCAAAAGTGTACTCTCAGCTTTATCAATGTAGCTAATCAGGCGTAAGGCAGCGTAAATGCAGAATCTGTCGGGTGAGAATCAGGCAGGCAAGGCGAACAGCTGCTGGCTGTTATGCCAAAGCGCATCGGCGATCGCTTCAGGGGATTCGCTGCGTAACTGACACAGCACGTCAAACACATTGCGCGCCCGCTCCGGACGATTGGGCTGGCCCTGAAAACCGTGCAGCGGCATATCGGGCGCGTCGGTTTCAAGTAATAACGCCTTGAGCGGCAGGTTGGCGATGGTGTTGCGGGTTTTACTGGCGCGTTCATAGGTGATAGTGCCGCCAACGCCAATGGCATAGCCAAGCTGAATAAAGCGCTCCGCCTGCTGCTGGCTACCCGCAAAACCGTGTACCACGCCGCGACGTGGCAGATCGTGACGACGTAAATGCAGCGCTAATTGATCGTGGGTGCGGCGCGAGTGCAGGATCACCGGCAGATCGTATTGCTTCGCCAGCTTGAGCTGCTTATCGAGCAGCCGCGTCTGTTTGGCAAATTGCGCATCGTCCATATAAAGATCGAGGCCGATCTCGCCGATCGCCACACGCTTGCTATCCGGCTTTTTCAGCCAGCGCGCTAATTCATCAAGGTGCGCATCTTCCTGATGCTCAGCAATATTGATTGGATGCAGACCCAGCGCGGCATATAGCGCCGGATGCTGCTGCGCCAGTTGCGTCACAAGCGCGAAACGGCTGGCATCCACGCTCGGTACAATGATGCGTTCCACGCCGGCTTGCGCAGCGCGTGCAATGCTGGCGTGCGCATCATCAACGAACGGCGGGAAATCGAAGTGGCAATGCGTGTCGATAAACCTCATGCCAGCGAGCCTTTATCAAAATCGGCATCGTTTTCCGCCAGCGCGGGCGTAATCAGCGGGCGATTGTCAGGCGCATTCGCCACCGCTGCCGGCGGCGTAACCGTGGTTGAACGCACCAGCGGCTCAGCATCGCTTAGCCATTGACCAAGCGTGGCGAGGAAATAGCGCCCGCTGCGGCGGCCTAAATGGTAATCCTGATTCAGCGATGACAAGCGGCTGCCAAGCGCCATGCTCGCCAGCGGTTTCGGCGGACAGATTTCGATGATGCGCAGATTATCCGGCGGCTGCTCGATGAACTGCTGAATTTCGCGATAGCTCTCTTCATGCTGATGCAGGATGTTGATCATCGGCTGCAATGCGCTGTCGGACAAAAAGCGTTCCATGCGTTTAAACCACTTCGGCGTGTAGGACACCTGCGACGGCACGGTGCGGATCACCACAATGGTATCCGCGCCACGGCGCGCAGCTTCGCGTACCGGAATGGCATCGCTGATGCCGCCGTCAAGATAGCTCACGCCGTCCATCTGCACGCCGCTGCGGTAAAAACCGGGGATCGCGCTGGACGCTTTTAGGATGTCGTGCCAGTTGGTGCTGATCGGGTTGAAGTACTCGGCGCGGTAATCGTCGCTGCGGCAGGCGCACATATAGAATTCGCTGCCTTTGGCAAACAGCCCTTCGGCGGTGTTGAGCGCCAGCGGGAATTCCTGTTTGGTGATATCGATCAGCCAATCGAGATCGATAAGATGCCCGCCGCGCACTAATCGTAGCGGATCAAAAAACAGTTTGCTGGTGGTGTAACGGGAGATCACGCGTCGCGCGTAGCCAGGCTGGCCACAGACAAATGCCGAGAGGTTTTGCGCCCCGGCCGAGGTGCCGAGTAACAGTTGAAAAGGATTGAAGCCTGCGCGTTGAAATTCGTCCAGCACGCCTGCGGTAAAGATGCCGCGCTGACCGCCGCCTTCGCACACCAGGGCAATTTTATTTGATTTGAAAGGAGTTAAAGCCAGCGGTTCGAATGAACCTAATGTCAACGGTATACGTGTGCCCAATGGATGTCCCTCAGTGTTGCTTGCTCTGAGGGAGTCGCCGAAGCAGCATCCCGGAGAACCAGTCATTGTCGTTCCCTGACCAATTGCTTCTGCAATCGTTGCGGCTTCGTAGTATGCCGCACAAGACCGGTCTCCGCTTTAGGTGACTCGCGGGTTAGCGTCTATTGAGACGCAAGTAGTCAGGGTCGTTTGCGCCCGGTAAACAGGCTCACGAGGAACAGAATAATACCGACAATGAAGACAATTTTAGCTGCCCATGCTGCCGTACCCGCCAGACCGCCGAAACCTAATGCCGCAGCAATCAGAGCGATGACCAGAAAGATAATACCCCAACGAAACATAAGCCTCTCCTTTACCATTGTGAAAATCGAACTGCTTATTTACACCTTTGTTTTTATTACGAAACGGCACCTGCTGGTGCCGAGTCGCTCGCGTTAAGATTTCACCTTCAGGTCATTCTTCACGCTTTTCACGCCTTCAATGGCTTTGGCGATCTTCTCAGCACGATCGGACTGTGCCTGATTCGCCACTTCCCCTGATAACTGCACCACACCGTCGGTGGTTTCCACCTTAACGTTGCGTGATGGCACGATATCATCTGCTAAAAGCTTAGCTTTAATTTCGCTGGTGGTTGCGGTATCGCCCGCATAACCTTTCAGAGAAGCATTTTTGCTGTCTTTAACGTGTAGTTTGTCGCTGACGGATTTCACACCTTCGACTTTCTGCACCAGCGCGACGGCTTTTTCAGCCTGATCCTGAGAAGCTACGAAGCCGCTCAGTGTCACCACGCCATCGTGCGTTTTGACGGAGATATCCGTGCTTTTAATTGCGTCATCATCCACCAGCGCCGCTTTGGCTTTAGCCGTGATGCCGCTGTCATCCATATAACCATCGACTTTTTTCATAGAGCTATCGATCTTCGCACCCGCGCTGTCGGAGGTTTGCTGTGCTTTCTGCGACAGTGATTCATCTGCAAATGCCGCACCGCTCAGCAGAGCAGAACCAGCCAGGGCAGCAATCAGGGTTTTAGCAATCTTAGTCTTATTCATCGATATCATCCTTCTATCAGTTAACTCATCCGTTATCGCGGATGCGCCAGCAACGAACGGCGTTGCTGAGTTACTGGACGTAATGAAACCCGAAAGGTCTCTTTTCTCGTCCGACAGGATAATAGTAGTAGGGATTACAGCTTTTGCTGGCTCTTGTGGTTGATATATCGCCAAAAAGAGAAAAAAACAGCGGAATTAGGAGGAGTCTGTAACAAACAAAACAGGGCCAGTGAAAATCACAGGCCCTGCTGGTAACGGCGATTAGTGCTCGCGCGTTTTGCGGAATCTCACGTCAGGATAGCGTTCCTGAGTGATGTTGAGGTTCACCATGGTTGGCGCGATATACGTGAGGTTATCACCGCCATCGAGCGCCAGGTTTACTTCGTTTTTACGCTGGAAATCGTCGAATTTCTTCGCATCATCACACTCAACCCAGCGAGCGGTTGAGACGTTAATGGCTTCGTAGATCGCTTCAACGTTGTATTCGCTTTTCAGGCGCGCGACCACCACTTCGAACTGCAGCACACCGACCGCGCCCACAATCAGATCGTTGTTGTGTACCGGTCGGAACACCTGCACCGCGCCCTCTTCCGACAGCTGAACCAGCCCTTTCAGCAGCTGTTTCTGCTTCAGCGGATCGCGCAGACGGATACGGCGGAACAGCTCTGGCGCGAAGTTCGGAATGCCGGTGAACTTCATGTTTTCACCCTGCGTAAAGGTGTCGCCAATCTGAATGGTGCCGTGGTTGTGCAGACCAATGATGTCGCCCGGATAGGCTTCTTCTACGTGCGAACGGTCGCCGGCCATAAAGGTCAGTGCATCGGAAATCACCACATCTTTACCGGTACGCACCTGACGCAGCTTCATGCCTTTTTCGTACTTGCCGGATACCACACGCATAAAGGCGACGCGGTCGCGGTGCTTAGGGTCCATGTTTGCCTGGATCTTAAACACGAAGCCGCTGAATTTCTCTTCCTTTGCTTCCACCAAACGCGCGTCGGTGTTGCGCGGCATTGGACGCGGCGCCCAGCTAACCAGGCCATCCAGCATATGATCAACGCCGAAGTTACCCAGCGCGGTACCGAAGAACACCGGCGTGATTTCGCCACTCAGGAACAGCTCCTGATCGAACTCGTGCGAAGCGCCCTGCACCAGCTCCAGCTCATCGCGCAGCTGCTGTGCCAGATCTTCGCCTACTGCGGCATCCAGTTCTGGATTCGCCAGCCCTTTAACAATGCGCACTTCCTGAATGGTGTGGCCTTTACCGGTTTGATACAGGTAAGTTTCGTCGTTGTAGAGGTGATATACCCCTTTGAACAACTTGCCGCAGCCAATCGGCCAGGTAATAGGTGCGCAGGCGATCTTCAGCTCACTCTCCACTTCATCCAGCAGCTCCATGGGATCGCGGATGTCACGGTCGAGTTTGTTCATAAAGGTGATGATTGGCGTATCGCGCAGGCGCGTCACTTCCATCAGCTTGCGGGTGCGATCTTCAACACCTTTCGCGGCGTCGATCACCATCAAACAGCAGTCAACCGCCGTCAGCGTACGGTAAGTATCTTCAGAGAAGTCTTCGTGTCCTGGCGTATCCAGCAGGTTCACGAGGCTGTCGCGATACGGGAACTGCATCACCGAGGTGGTGATGGAGATACCACGTTGTTTCTCCATCTCCATCCAGTCCGATTTCGCGTGCTGGTTGGAGCCGCGGCCTTTGACGGTACCGGCGGTTTGAATCGCCTGTCCGAACAGCAGCACTTTTTCGGTGATTGTGGTTTTACCGGCGTCCGGATGCGAGATGATCGCAAAGGTACGGCGGCGCGCCACTTCTTCTAAAAAGGAGGCATTAGACATTGAGTGAATTCTTCTTCAAGGGCAACACGCGGACAGCGCGCTGCGAATAAATCGTTTCGGGGTCATTCCGCAGGATAACGCGGCCAATGGCGACGCAGTGGCGTCGGTTCACAGCAAGAGGTGCGCGATCTACATTGGCGGCAGTCCTGAATCCCGTCAGCATTGAGGCGGCATAGCATACAATATTTCGCAGAAAGGGGGAATCGGTGCCCTTAATGGCCCTCACCCTAACCCTCTAATCACCCCAACACCCGCACCACTGCCGCCTTGAAGATCTTCACGCCAATCTCCAGCGAGCTCAGCTCAAAGCGCATCTCAGGATGATGTAAACCCGGCACCAGATTGGTTCCCAATCCCCAGAAACCGGCTTTAACCTGCGGGTTTTTCACCGGGTAATAGAAGAAATCTTCGCTGCCCGGCGTGGTTTTGGTATCCAGCAAACCGGCTTCGCCCAGCACGTCGACAATCGCCGCGCGAATCACCGCCGTGGCTTCCTCATGAATTTCTGCCGCCGGCATCTCTTTTAGCACCACCACGTCCGCCGTGGCACCCAGCGCCGCCACGCTGTGCTGAATCGCCAGCGTGACTTTCTCTTTCAGCACCGCCATTGGCGCGTTTTCCTGCGAACGCAGATCCCACACCACGCGCGCCTCATCCGGCACCGAGTTGGTCACGCCCGCATCGCACAGAAAGCGTGTAGCTTTCACGCTCCAGGTCAAACCCGGCGGCAGATGGATGGCGTTGACGGCCTGTACCGCTTGTACCGCCGCATCCAGCGCGTTGACGCCCAAATGCGGACGCGCCGCATGCGCCGGTGCACCTTTGATGGTGGCTTCCAGCGTGCTGCAGGCAGAGTAGATCACCGCTGGCGTCGCCTGTCCCACATGACACTCTTCCAGCGGACGCACATGGAAGCCGAGAATCATCTCCACATCCTCCAGCGCGCCGCCCTCAATCATCGCCAACGCACCCGCACCGAGCTCTTCCGCCGGCTGGAACAGCAGCTTGAGCCGCCCTTTCTTGATCGCGCCCTCTTTCATCAGCTCTTGCGCTGCCGTCAGCACCACCGACGAATGGCCATCGTGGCCGCAGGTGTGACGCGCACAGGCTACGCCATCAATGATGTGGCCGAGCGCATCCATATCCGCACGCAGTGCCAGCACCGGACCGGGCACGCCGCTGTCGATTTCCGCCACCATGCCAGTGGTGTTATTGATGCCGCGCGTCACCTTAATTCCGGCGCTTTCCAGCTGTTCGGCAATATAAGCAGAGGTTTTGAATTCCTGAAAACCCAGTTCGGGAATTTCATGCAGAAAATGGTAATGCTCTAAGACGTTCGACACCGCTAAGCTCCTGACAAGTAAAGGCAAGCCTCAGCATCGCCCGATGCGCAGCTATAATCAATCCAGCGTGAATGAAAATTAGTCAAAAATGAGAACTCCTCGCATTCAACATGTGGAATAATTCCATTTACAATCAATAAGATAAATTCAACCTTTTTGCGAAAAACCCTTCACAAAAAAGTATAGATTGATGCATAATTCGCCGTACTTCACCTGACAAATTAAAAAGGACTCAGCCATGTTAACTGCTGAAATGACCTCGCGTTTAAACGACCAACTGAACCTCGAATTCTTCTCTGCCAACCTCTATCTGCAGATGAGCGCCTGGTGCTGCGATAAAGGCTATGAAGGTGCCGCCTCATTCCTGAAAATGCATTCTCGCGAAGAGATGCAGCACATGCAGAAGCTGTTCGATTACGTCAGCGATGCCGGCGCTTTGCCGGTGCTGGGCAGCATTGCGGCGCCGGCGATTAGCTGGAATTCACTCAACGACGTGCTGGAAGAAGCGCTGAAACATGAGCAGCTGATTACCAAAAAAATCAACGAGCTGGTGCACACCGCCTTAACCACCCAGGATTACTCAACGTTCAACTTCCTGCAGTGGTACGTTGCCGAGCAGCATGAAGAAGAGAAGCTGTTCAAAACCGTGCTGGATAAACTGGCGATGGTCGGCAACAAAGGCGAAGGCCTGTTCCTGGTGGACAAAGATCTCGGCCACATGTCCGTCGACGGCCACGGCGCATAATAATAAAGATTACACACAGCAAAAATTGAGAACGCCCGACATGTCGGGCGTTTTTTTATGCCTATTCCAACTCTTTCAACCGCAACTCCGACGGCTGCGGACGGCCAAAGAAATAGCCCTGGAATAGCGTACACCCCTCTTCGCGCAGCTTCGCAAACTGCTCGCCGTTCTCCACGCCTTCAGCAGTAATCTGAATATCGAGGCTGCGGCTCATGCCGGTAATGGCGCGGATAATCGCCAGCGCCTCGCGGCTGTCGCCCATATCGTTGATGAACGACTTATCGATTTTGATTTTGTCGAACGGGAATGAACGCAGATAACTGAGCGACGAGTAGCCGGTGCCGAAATCATCCAGCGCAATCTGCACGCCAAGCGTTTTCAAACTCTGCAAGGTGCGGATATTACCGAGCGTGTCGTCCAGCAGCACCGATTCGGTGATCTCCACTTCCAGCCGATGCGGCGCCAGCCCGGATTCCCGCAGCGCACCTTCCACCACCGACACCAGCGAGCTGTTTTTAAACTGCAGCGGCGACAGGTTCACCGACACCGATTGTTCGGTGTTCCAGCTCTGCGCTTCGCGGCAGGCTTCATACAGCGCATAGGCGCCGAGCATGTGAATCAAACCGGTCTCTTCAGCGATCGGGATGAAATCGTTCGGCATGATCAGCCCTTTGATCGGGTGATGCCAGCGCATCAGCGCTTCATAGCCGATGATGCCCTGCTCGTTGGTAATCGGCTGATAGTAAAGCTTAAGCTGACGACCAGAAATCGCATCACGCAGATCGTTCTCAATCACGCGACGGCTGCGCGCCTGATTGTCCATCTCAATGGTGAAGTGTTCGAAGCGATTGCGGCCATTACGTTTGGCTTCGTACAGCGCCATATCGGCGCAGCGCAGCATATGCTCCGGCGTGTTGGTGGCCTGCGAGGTGAGCGCGATGCCAACGCTCAAGCCCACCGACAGATTATGCCCTTCAACGTTGATCGGCGGACGAATCGCCTCGATTAGCCGCTGCGCTACCACCGCCGCTTCATCGGCAGCACGAACATTGGGTAACACGATGGCAAACTCATCGCCGCCAATGCGCGCCAGCGTATCGTGATCGCGCAGCGCGCTGCGCAGGCGTTTCGCCACCACGCGCAGCAGGTCATCACCAATCTGGTGGCCGAGTGCATCGTTGACGTTTTTGAAGTTATCGAGATCGAGACACAGCGTGGCGCTGACCTGGTGGTTCTGACTATCGACGCGCAACGCTTCACTCAGCTTCTGGCGGAACAGCACGCGGTTCGGCAGGCTGGTGAGATTGTCGTGATGCGCCATATGACGAATACGCGCATCGGCTTCGCGCTGATCGGTCACGTCCTCGACAATCAGCATCACGTAGTTCTGACGCATATCTTTGCCGCTGATGGTGGTGGCACGCGTATGCAGAATGCGCTCGCCGCCCGCCGTCAGCAGCAGTTGTTCACGCGAGTGGATGCCTTCGCTGCGCAGCGCCACATCCGCCAGGCTGTTGAAGTAATCACCCAGCTCCGCCGACATACATTCGTGCGGGCGCTTGTGCATGATCAGCGCTTTGTTAATGCCAAACAGCTGCTCAGCTTTGTCATTCACCATCAGGATTTCACGACTGATGGCATCTTCAACGATCACGCACGAGGGAATATTGCTGATGATGGTGTCGAGAAAACCCGACAGCTCCGACATTTTCGCGCTCTGCGACTGCGCCAGATCCCGTGCGCGCAGCAGCTGCTGCTCGTTCTCACGCCGTTCGGTGATATCGCGGGTAATTTTGGCGAAACCGATCAGTTTGCCGCTTTCATCATGAATCGCTTCGATAACAACGTGGGCCCAAAATGCCGAGCCATCTTTGCGGTAGCGCCAGCCTTCATCTTCAAAACGCCCGGTTTTCAACGCAATGCCGAGGTTAGCTTCGGGCGCATTGGCATGACGTTCCGCTGAACTGTAAAACACCGAGAAGTGCTGACCGACAATCTCGTCAGCCAGATAACCTTTAGCGCGCTGTGCACCGTTGTTCCAGTTCACCACGCGGCCCTGCACATCCAGCATATAGATGGCGTAATCGCGCACGCCTTCCACCAGCAGACGGAAGTTCTTCTCCTGCTCGTGTTGTTTACGCAGCAGCGCCTGTTGTTCGGTGCAGTCGCGGGTGATTTTGGCGTAGCCAATCAGCTTGCCGGCATCATCACGAATCGCGTCAATGATGACATGTGCCCAAAATGCGCTGCCATCTTTGCGGTACCGGTAGCCTTCGTCTTCGAAACGACCGGTTTTGAAGGCGGTGGTGAGATTTTTTTCCGGGATATGGTTTTTACGATCCTGGGCGCTGTAGAAGCGTGAGAAGTGCTGTCCAACAATCTCTTCGGCAACGTAGCCTTTCGCGCGCTGTGCGCCTACGTTCCAGTTTTCCACGTTGCCGTCCAAGTCGAGCATATAGATGGCGTAATCACTGACGCCTTCCACCAGCATGCGAAAGCGCTGTTCCTGCTCGCGCTGTTTGCGCTGCTGCTCTTGCTGCTCGGTGCAGTCACGGGTGATTTTGGCAAAACCCAGCAGCTCACCAAACTCATCGCGGATGGCGTCGATCACCACATGCGCCCAAAACGCGCTGCCATCTTTACGGTAACGCCAGCCTTCGGTTTCAAAGCGCCCGGTTGCTGTTGCGGTCGCCAGTCCGCGCTGCGGCGCGCCGTTTTTACGATCGGCTTCGCTGTAGAACAGCGCAAAATTCTTCCCTACGATTTCATCGGGCGTGTAACCTTTGGCGCGCTGCGCGCCGCTATTCCAGTTCGCCACCGTGCCATCGGGTTTGAGCATGTAAATGGCGTAATCCACCACGCTCTGTACCAAAAGTCGGTACATGACGTCAGAGTTATTATTCATTGTTATTCGCCTATTGCTGGGCTGGTATCGTTGAAAAATTAAGAAAATTCTTAATTATCATGCAGACTTAAGCGCAAATACGCAGCGCTGACAAGCGCTATTCATCCGCAGACAAATGTTGGTAGGTAAGTTATCGGCAGTGGCGAGAAAATGTTCAGTAGGATACTTCACAAATCATCATACGTTGACGGCAGGCTGGCGTTACGCTTGCCACGGTAAAATGCCGTGCGGCAAGCGTCGCGTCAGGCGTGTGGCGACCGCCATTAATAAGCAAACCACCACAATCATCAGGCAGCCCACCGCCGCCGCCAGCGACGCGGATCCGCCTTCATCAAGGAATACGATGGTCGGTCCGATGGTTTGCGTTTGCGAGGTGACCAGCAGCACCGAAACCTGGATTTCATTCAGCGCGGTGAGAAACACCAGCACGCTGCCCGCCAGCGCCGAAGGTGCCGCCAGTGGCAATAAGATGTCGCGCATGCGGCGCAGAAAACCGGCGCCGCACAAACGTGCCGCTTCATCTAATGCCGGTTCCAGCTGGGCGAATCCGGCCAGCGTTGGGCGCAGCACCAGCGCGAGGAAGTTCGCCAGATAGGCGGCAAGGATGATCCACACAGTGCCATACAGCGAGACATTGACGATCGGCAGCGGACGCAGGAAGAACAACATCGCCGCCACGCCGGTGACAATGCCCGGCAGCGCGTAGGTCAGTTCACTCGCCAGCCACAATCCGCGCACTAATGGAGTTCGCCGCCAGCTGAGGAAGTAGGCGAGAAACAGCGCGCAAACCGTTAAAATCAGCGCCGCCAGCGTGGTCAATCCGAGGCTGGTGAGAAACGCCTGTCGCACCGCCGGATAACCCCACAACGCGGCGCAGAAGTTCTCCAGCGTCAGCGTTTGCCAGCTCAGCGCCTGGCCAAAACCGCTGGTGAGCGCGGTGATCAACAGCGCGCTGAGCGGCAACAGCAAGGTCAGCGCCATCCACAGCCAGGCGACGCCCTCAACCGCCATACGCCCGCGCCCCAGCGATTGCTGCCACAGGCGCGGTGCACCGTTGACGCGCACATCATGGCGTCCGCCCAACCAGGCGCTGGCCGCCATGCCCGCCAGCGTAATCACCGCAATCAATAACGCATACACCGCGGTGTTTGGCAGCGCGCTCGCACCAATGCCGTTCAACTGTTGATACACCAGCGTGATCAGCGTTGGCACGCGCGCCGGAATCCCCAGCATCGCCTGAATACCGAAGTTGCCCGCCGCCGCAACGAAGGTCAGCGCGGCACCGGCAAAAATTGCCGGGCGCGCCAGCGGCAGCACAATGGTGAACAGGATGCGCGCGCGTGACGCACCGCTGGCCTGCGCCGCTTCCACCAAATCGGCGGGCAAACGACGCAAACCGGCGCGCACGGTGAGGAACACCAACGGCGCATTGTGCGTGCCGAGCAGCAGCACAATGCCGGTTAAGGTGTAGAGCGGCTGCTCGCCGGGCGCAAACCACGGCAACTCCAGCGTGGCGAACATCAGCGCCAGCGGACTGCTCGGAGCCAGCGCCTGCAGCCAGGCCAGCGCCGTCACCTGCGGCGGAATCATCAGCGGCAGGATAAACGCAAACACCCACGCGGTTTTGGCGCGCAGATCGCTAAGCGCCACCAGCCACGCAGCGGCGGTGCCGAGCACCACGGAAATCAAAGTAGAACTGAGCGCGATGAGCAACGTATTGGCGCTGGCGATCAACACGCGATCGCTCGCCAGCAGGCGCGTTAAGCGTGCGATATCCGGCACGCCGCTGGGCGCAATGGCGGTCCACACCAGCCGCATCAGCGGCGCCACCGACAGCAAACCAATCAGCAGCACCAGCAGCGCCAGAATCAGCCGTTCGCTGTTAACGCGCGGCGCTTTGCGCGCCACATTGCGCCATTCGTTGCTCAACACGCTCATGCTTAGCCACCAAACAGTGCGCTGAACCGATCGCGCACTGCCGCATCTTCTTTGATCGCTTTCGCCACGTCCGGCGACAGCAGCTTGATTTTATTGATCGGCGTGAAGCCTGCCGGTGCTGAGACGCGATCATCCACCGGACGGTTGCCCTGCTCGACCACCAGCTTCTGGCCTGGCTCGGAAAGCATAAAGTTAACGAAGGCTTTGGCGGCCGGCAGGTTGTGCGCGGTTTTCATGATGGCAACCGGTTCGGTGACATACGACACGCCCTCTTTGGGATAGACCAGATCCACCGGTGAACCCTTTTTCTTCGCCAGAATCACGTCGGCGTCGGTGATGATGCCGTACTTATCCAGCCCGCTGGCGACCGCCTTCAGCGCCGGACCGTTGCCGCCCTGGGGCGCGATGCCGATGGCCGCTAGCTTCTTGTAGAAGCTCCAGCCAATCGACGGCGTGTTGATATCGGTGTGCAGCTTGTAGAGCGCCGCGCCGGAGTAAAGCGGGCTTGGTACCGCAATCTGCCCTTTGTTGGCTTCCACCGCCAGCGCGTTCCAGCTATCAATCGGCTGCGCATGCTGGGTGTTGTAGGCAATTACCGTGGCGATGATTTTGGTGCCGAAGAAGGTTTTGTCTTTGTCGTAAAACGATGGATTGATGTGGCTAAGCGGCGCATCGCTGTAGCTGTAGAGACGGTTTTCGTTTTTCAGCGCGCCGAGGTTGATGGCGTCGGCAATCAGCAGCACATCCGGCCTGGCTTCGCCGCTCATCATTTCGGTGCGCAGCACGTTCATTAACTGCGTGGTGCCGTTGCGCGTCCACTCGACCTGCACATTGGGATAGGCGGCTTTAAACGCATCCATGGTTTGCTGGGCAATTTCGGGTGCCTGCGAGGTATAAACCACCAATTTCCCTGCTGGCGCCTCGTCGGCAAAGCTGGCGGCAGAGATCACGAATCCACTGGCTAACATCAACACGTTTAACGTCGTACGCATAGCATTTCCCTGAAGGTTGAAGAGGTTAATAAGGAAGAATCCAGCCGTCACGCAGCGCCACCCCCACAGTGGCGTCGACAACGGGTAAAGGCTGATCGGCCAGCAGCAGCGTGATGCTGCATTCGGGCGCGGCCAGCGGCGTCACGTTGAGCTGATGGTGGCCGCCGCGATAGATCACCCGCTGCACGCGTGCAGCAAACTGCGGTTCGCCCGGCGCGGCTAAGTGGAAATCGACTGCGTGAAAACTGGCTTGCGCCTGCGGCTGCGGGCGCTGATGCGGCGCGCAGCGTAACGACACGCGCAGGCCGCACAGCGTGGCATAAGCGCGGCCCTCGCCGAGCGGTTCGATATCGCTGATCGGCAGCACTTTGCCGTCGTCAATAAAGCGCGCGACCATGGCGTTCGCCGGTTCGCGCCACAGCGTTTGCGGCGTGGCGAACTGCATCACACGGCCGGCATCCATCACCACGATGCGATCGGCCAGCGCCATCGCTTCATGCTGATCGTGGGTGATGTAGAGCAAGGTGGCGTGACTGTGATGATGGAAGCGGCGGAACTCCTCTTCCATGGTGGCGCGCAGGTGGACATCGAGGTTGGCGAGCGGCTCATCGAGCAGAACTAAGGTCGGTTGCGCCACTAAACAGCGCGCCAGCGCCACGCGCTGACGCTGACCGCCGGAGAGATCGGCGGGACGACGGGCGGCGAACGCTTCCAATCCCACCAGCTCCAGCGCCTGCTGCGTGCGGCGCTCGCGCTCGGCACGCGCGACGCCGTTCACTTTCAGGCTGTAGGAAACATTTTCCGCCACCGTCATATGCGGCCACAGTGCGTAGCTCTGGAACACCACGCCAAGCTGACGATCTTCCGGCGGCAGATGCACGCCCGGCGCAGCGAAGCAGCGTTCGCCCACGTGGATCTCTCCGGCATCGGCGGTTTCAAAACCGGCCAGCAGGCGCAGCAAGGTGGTTTTGCCACAGCCCGACGGGCCTAATACGGCGATAAATTCCCCCTGCGCAATCTGCAGCGAGATGTCTTGCAATACCGGCTGCGCCGCAAAGGATTTGCGCAGCCCGCGCAGTGTGATTGATGCCATGTTTCTGGCCTTTCGCTAACAGTCCGGCTAAGACCCTACGACACTGTGATGACGATTCCATGACATTGAGGCTGGTCGCCCTAAATGGCGTAATGCTTGTCTGATAAGCAGCGCGCTGACATCGCAGGGGTATCGCCCGCTAAGCATCCAGCAGTATCAGAATGCCTGGCTTGGTTTTTCGAGAGTCTGCATTTATGCGCATCTGGTTGCCATGAATGGCAATCCCAGGGGATTCATAGCGATTTTGAGTTAAGAATACGCACCACTGCTGCAGCGCGGGTGTTGGGGCGACATCCTAACCCGCTGAACGAATGAGAGATTCCAGGGCGAGCCGCAGAGATGCGGCGAGAGGCGGCGCTGAGCAGGAGCGAATCGCCGCCGGTCCGTCAGGAATCGTGAATGAGTGAAGGCACCGCGAAGCGGCGGGTTGGGCTGGCGCAAGGCCCGGGAGTGCAGAGGGCGCGGCCAGGCGTCCTCTGCTCGGTCGCCGCACCGAAGTGCTGCAACTGCCCAGGTTCAAGGCGAACGAAAGCCGCTCCGTGCTTAACTAAGCGGCATGACGCGATTCACAGATGCATGCCGATATAACGCTCATAGCGCGCGGGCTTCACTCGCGTGAGATCCACCAGCACTAAGCCATCAATACAGTTATTGAAATCGGGATCGCTGCCGAAATCGATAAACTGCACGCCGCCCGGCTCGCACACCTCGGAATATTGTTTGTAGAGCGTGGGAATGGCGGTGCCGAGATTCGCCAGCAGATGTTTCAACCGGCGTAAATCTTCGCTGTAATTATCGCCGGTGAACTGCGCCAGCACTTCCGGTAACGAGGCTGGATAAGGGCGGCGTGAAGTCGCCAGCGGCAGTTCGGTAGGGAAATAGAGACGATAGAACGCCACCAGCAGATCGCGCGCCGCCAGCGGCATGCCGCCCGAGATCGAGACCGGACCAAATAAGTAGCGGGTTTCGGGATATTTAGCGATGTAGGCACCAATGCCCATCCACAGATAATCGAGGCCGCGTTTGCCCCAATAGGCAGGCTGAATAAAACTGCGGCCCAGCTCCAGCCCCTGATTGATGATCGGCAACATGCGCTCGTCGTAGTGGAACAGGCTATCGCTGTAGATGCCTTCCAGCCCACGACGCTCCAGCTGCTCGGCGCCCGGAATAAAGCGATAGGCACCGACGATCTCCAGCGCATCGTCGTCCCACAGAATCAGGTGATAGTAATCGTCATCGTATTTGTCGAGGTCGCGACGACGCCCGCTGCCCTCACCCACCGCGCGGAATGCCACTTCCCGTAAGCGCCCGAGCTCACGCAGCAGCGGCACCCAGCTGGCACCGTTGCGTCGCCACAGGTAGATCTGCTTGCCATCCGGCAGCGTGCCGAGTCGCTCGCTCTCCATCAGCGCTTTTTTCAGTTCGGCGCGATCTTCCGGCCGCGCAATCGCCGCTTCGGTCTGAAACAAGCCGCGTCGTCCCTGACCAATGCGATACAGATGTTTGCGCAGCCGCTTCGCCAGCTCTTTGCCCGGCGTGTGGCCATCATGCCAGTTGGCAAACGGGATCTGTTCGCCGATGTGCAACTTAATGCGCGAACCGCGCTGACGAAACATTTCGCGTACCAGCATCAGTAACGCGAGCGGCGAGGCAATTTTTGCGGCGGCGTAAAATGCCAGGCTGTTGCGCCCCACCACGTGCACCGGCACGATGGGCGCGCGAGCGCGGGCCGCGAGGCGTAAGAAGCTGTGATGCCAGTGACGATCGCGCACGCCTCGGCTGGAAAGGCGCGACACTTCACCCGCCGGGAAGATAATCAGCACGCCCTGATTATCGAGATGCTGCTGCATGCGCGTTAGCTGTTCGCGGCTGGTACGGTTGCCCATGTTATCCACCGGCAACATCATGTTGTTGATCGGCTCCAGCATCATCAACATGCGGTTGGCGACAATTTTCACATCGCGTCGCACCTGCGAAACCGCCTCCAGCAATGCTAAACCATCCAGCGCACCGAGCGGATGGTTGGCAACAATCACCACCGGGCCACGCGTGGGTATCTGCTCCAAATCGCGCTCGCTCAGTTCACAGCGCACATCAAGATGCTCCAGTACCTGCTCCACCATATCCACGCCTTTCAGGTGACGATAGCGGGCGGCAAACGCCTGGAATTCATGTTCGCGAACGGCCCATTTCAGGGCGCTTTTCTGCCAGTTTGCCGGTTGATGACCTGGCCAGTAGGTATCGAGAAGCTGATCAACGGAAAACATCATTCACCTTTTACACGCAGCGGTTTATCGCCTCGACGTTAAAACGGCTTGTTTTCAGATTTATGACTGCAGCGTCGTGAGAGCCTAAAAAGCAGCCACTTGCATTGTTCTTGCGCATAAAAAACAAAAACTCACCTTAAAACCCCAAATTCAAGACATGACTTAAAGCTTATTGTTAAGCAGCGTGAATTAATCTGGTCACACCAGTTAAATAGTTTGTTAAAGGGTGTTTTAACTTTGCGTTTATTTTTTATTTTTTCCTCTGGGCTACACATATGATTCATTCGGTATTTATTGTTGATGACCATCCGTTAATCTGTACGGGCATTCAGGCATTACTGCAGTCATATCACTACGCCATCGCTGGCACTGCTAATAAAAGCGATCTGTTAATTACCGAGCTGCATAGGACACGTCCGGACGTTTTGCTGCTCGATCTCACCATGCCTGGGCGCGCTGGCATTCCGTTGATTACGGACATCAAGCGCGCGTTGCCAGACCTCAAAATCATTGTTTATACCGCTTCAGAAAGCCTTTTTTATCAACGATGTTGCTTGCAATTAGGCGTGGAAGGCTATGTGTGTAAACGCGGCAATTTAGACACTCTCCTTACCGCAATAAAAGAGGTGGAATGTGGTAAGCGTTTTTATCCGGTAACGGAGGAAGCGGCCGAGGTAAACGAGTTAATTGAGAGTGAAAAATTGATGAGCCTGACGCGCCGGGAACTGATGGTATTGGTGAAACTGGCGTCGGGAATGACAAATAAAGAGATCGCCTCACAATTACAACTCAGTAGTAAAACGGTGAGTACCTATAAAATAAAAATCCTGCGTAAATTAGGTTTAAAAGGGATTAGTGGCATTAATATGACAGCAAAATTGAATGAGTTGGTGTGAAAGATCGGGTCGCCATGAATGGCGACCCCACTCAATTAGAGTTTTAACGGTGGCAGCTGCGAAAACACGCTCAACAATCCTTTGCTCCACAGCTGACGAATTTGTGAAAAATAGGGATGCTGTTCGGTGATGTGATATTGCTCGCTATCGCTGAAACTGTCGGTGCGATAGACCATCACATCCAGCGGTAATCCCACCGAAATATTACTCGCTAACGTGGAATCCATTGAAATCAACGCACATTGCATCGCCTGACTGAGCGGCGTTTCATAGCGCAGCACGCGATCAATAATCGGTTTGCCGTACTTGCTCTCACCAATCTGGAAATAAGGCGTATCAACGCTGGCTTCGATGAAATTGCCCTGCGGATAGATCTGGAACAGACGCGGCTCCTCGCCACGAATCTGTCCCCCCAGCAGCAGCGTGCCGCCAAACTCCTCGCCATCGCGCTTGATCACCTCGCGCAGCGTTTCACCCACCATCAGCGCAATGTCATACAGCGATCGTCCATTCAGCAAATTGGGTTGATCGTTATCGCCGTTATGCCGTCGCAGCAGGCTCAGCACGCTCTGCGTGGTAGCCAGATTGCCAGCGCTTTGCAGCACCAGCGTGCGTTCATCATCGACCTGAAACACATGCAGTTTACGGAATGAGGAAATATGATCGACGCCCGCATTGGTCCGCGAATCAGAGACAAAAATCATCCCTGACGATAAACGCATTGCCACACAATAAGTCATAGTTACGCCTGTTCTGATTACTGCTGCGCATGCACCTGAAGCACCGCAGCCACCGCCAGCATATCTTCACCGCCGCCGCCCAGCCGCATACCGCGCACCGGACAGGCATCAAGATAATCCACACCAACCGCCAGACGTAAATGCTGGCGCGTGCTGCGGGTATTATTGGTGATATCAAAGCTGTGCCAACTGCCATCCAGCCAGGCTTCAACCCAGGCGTGAGTGGCGACGTGCTCAACGTTTTCAGTATAGAGATAGCCGCTTACATAGCGCGCCGGAATTCCCAGAGTGCGACAGCAGGCGAGAAACACGTGGCTGTGATCCTGGCAAACGCCGCTGCCTGCGGCAAATACTTTCGCGGCGGTATCAGTTACCTGGGTGCTGCCGGGACGATACGGCATCTTCAGCAGCAATTCATCCATCAACTTTTCCAGGCTGGCGAGCGGCTTTTCCGGCCGCCAGTAGCGCTGGGCAAACTCGCGGATCTCGGGATTGGGCAGCGTCAGCGGCGTGGCGCGCAGAAACACCAGCGGCGACAAGGCGCACTCCGGATCGGGTGCCCACTCGCCGGCATCAAGGATCTCCACCACACCGCGCGCGGCGATATCAAGCTGCTGATGCGGCGTATCCAGCGTTAGCACATGCATCACGTTGCCGTAAGCATCCTGCGTGCAGGTGGCTGCGCAGGGCAGCTCCAAATCCCACGAGATAATTTGCTGATGCACCGAATTTTGCGGCGTCAAACGCAGATACTGGGTGCTGAGTGTCACCTGCTGCTCATAGGCGTAACGGGTTTTGTGCTCGATGTTCAGTCTCATTTCGCCTCCAGATAGGTGTGATTGATGCTGTCTGCCAGCGCGTTCAGGCGCGTCAGGAATGCATTGAGCCAGTGCGTTAACCCTTCCTGCGTCAGGCTTTCCCAGGTACTAAACCTGATTTCCGCCAGCAGCACGGTGATCAGATAACGCGGACGATCTTCGCCGCTGCTGCCGATCTGCTCGAGCTGGGTAGCGATCTCATCAATACAGGAGTGCAGCGATCGCGGACTTTCACTGCGCAGGATCAGCATCTCATTCACCAGATCCGGCAACAGCTGCTGCTTAAAGATGGCGTTGTAGGCTTCACGCGCCGACACCGCGCGCAGCAAGGTGTCGAGGCGATAATATTCGCGCACCGAATCGGACTGTTGTTCCAGCAGTTGCTGATTGACGCTCAGCAAACGCGCGGTGCCGTCGCTGCGCTCCATCAGTGTGCCGATGCGGATAAAACTCATGGCATCACCGCGCAGCAAGGTGCCGAACATCGCGCCACGAAACAGGTGCGAGCGCTCTTTTACCCAATCGAAAAAGCTATCGGCGTTGGCGCTGGTAATACCGCGCCGCCGCGTATTGCGCATCTCAATCCACGTCGAGTTGATGCTCTCCCACACTTCCGACGACAAACTGCCGCGCACCGCATGCGCGTTGTTCCACGCCTCATGCCAGCAGCTGAAAATGCTGCACGGATTGCGATCGTCGAGGGCGAAAAAGTTGAACAGCTGCGGCATGGTGAAGCGGCCGTTGAGGGTTTCAAACAGTTCACGCGTGCCGGTGAGATTAAGCGGCAGCAGCAGATCGTCGCCCTGGTCACCGCGCACTGGCATTAACGACAAACGGTTGGTCACATCCAACACGCGAGCAAGTTGTTCTGCGCGCTCAAGATAGCGCGCCATCCAATAAAGGCCACTGGCCGTGCGGCTTAGCATGATGCGTCATCCTCCAGAACCCACGTGTCCTTGGTGCCACCGCCCTGCGACGAGTTCACCACCAGCGAACCTTCATTCAGCGCCACGCGGGTTAAGCCGCCGGGCACCAGACGAATATCCGCGCCGCACAGCGCAAACGGGCGCAGATCGATGTGGCGCGGCGCGAGGCCGTTATCGATAAAGGTTGGACACGTGGAGAGCGATAGCGTGTCCTGCGCGATGTAGTTTTCCGGGCGCGCTTTGAGGCGATCGCGGAAATCACTCAGCTCCTGCTGGCTCGCCACCGGGCCAATCAACATGCCGTAACCGCCCGCGCCGTGCACCTCTTTCACCACCATTTTCGCCAGGTTGGCCAGCACGTAGGTGAGATCCTGCGGTTTGCGGCATTGCCAGGTGGGTACGTTATTGAGGATCGGATCCTCATCGAGATAGAAACGGATCATGTCCGGTACGTAGGGATAGATCGATTTGTCATCGGCGACGCCGGTGCCGATCGCGTTCGCCAGCACCACGTTGCCGGATCGATACACCGACAACAAGCCCGGCACGCCAAGCATCGAATCCGGGCGGAACGCCAGTGGATCAAGGAAGGCATCATCAACGCGACGATAGATCACATCGACTTTGCACGGCCCGGCGGTGGTACGCATCATCACCGCGCCATCTTTGACGAACAGATCGGCGCTCTCCACCAGCTCAACGCCCATCTGCTGCGCGAGGAAGCTGTGCTCGAAGTAGGCGCTGTTAAAGCGGCCCGGCGTCAGCACCACCACCACCGGATCGTTGACCGGCGAGCTTTCCCGCAGGGTTTGCAGCAGATGCGAAGGATAACGCTCTACCGGCGCGATGTGCTGCCCGGCGAACAGTTCCGGATAGAGGCGCATCATCATCTTGCGGTTCTCCAGCATGTAGGAGACGCCAGACGGCGTGCGCAGATTATCCTCGAGTACGTAATATTCGCCGTCGTTATTGCGCACCATGTCTACCCCAACAATGTGCGCGTAGATGTGGCGATGCAGATCGACGCCTTGCATACAGGGCTGATATTGATCGTTCACCAGCACCTGTTCAGCGGGCACGATGCCGGCTTTGAGGATCAGTTGCTGATGGTAGATGTCGTGCAGGAAGGCGTTAAGGGCTTGTACCCGCTGGCGAATGCCGCGATCGAGCATCGCCCACTCGCTGGCAGGTATGATGCGCGGCACGCTGTCGAAAGGAATTAAACGTTCCGCGCCGCCGTCATCACCGTAGACGTTGAAGGTGATGCCGACGCGATGAAACAGCAGTTCCGCTTCTTCACGTTTGCGCGCCACGGCCTCTTTGTCCGCCTGTTGTAACCATTCCCAGTATTGCTGGTAGTGAGCGCGGTGTTGGCCATCGCTCAGCCACATCTCATCATAGAATTGTGATGCTATCTGGTAGCTTTCTTTCATGATTTACCCGGCGCTTGTCAGAGGACCTCACTCTCTCCTGCACAAACTGTGCCAGAGGCTTGCCCCGGCAGGCACACGCGCCGCGTCAACGAAAATGGCTGTTTTGCACTTTACTGGTGCATTAGCTGCTGCGCGATTGGCAGCCAGATCTCCGTCATCGCGCCTTCGCCACCGGTAAAAGGATCGCGGGATGGCAGCGGCACCTGCTGGATCTTCTCCTTCGACGCACGTAAACGCGACGGCTCATCACGCACGGTTTCCGGGGACATGCCTTCAGGATAGGCGCCAACGGTGAAAAAATCCTCTGAGGCAAACACCTGTTTGTGGCCGACGCCCGCCGGGATCAGTACCGCATCGCCTTCACGCAGCGTCACCATGCGACCGCTGTCGCCGCCGAATAGCACTTCCGCCCAGCCAGCCGCAACACCCAGCACTTCATGGGTGTTCGGATGGTAATGCGTATAAGGGAAGATCGGCGCACGCCATGCGGCGGGCCAGCCGTTGCGGGTAAAGGTTTTTTCAAACCAGGCGGCGCTGTCTTCCGTCGGATTTTCATCGTCATACGGCACAATGCCGGGCCAGATGATCAGCGGCAGCGGGCTATTGGGCACGCCGCCCGACGGCAGCGACAGCATCAGATGTTGCGGATTGCTGGAGGATCCAGCGGAAAAGGTGCCGGCGGCGAAAGACATCAGTAACAGCAGGCTGGAGTGGTTGGCAGTCATACTCTTTCTCCGGTTAATCACGATGCTTAATTGTGGCTTACCAAAGTGGCATTGCAATGTGCGCCCACCAACAAAATTCACAAAAAAGAATGATTTAGCTAACTAAAGCCAAATTTATTAGCAACATAATTAACATCTCGTGCGGGTGAATGAGGGTCGCCATAACTGGCGCGCATTTATGCGCACCTGGCCGCAAAGCGGCACGAATTTAAGACAAAAAAAACCGGTGGATTTCGCCACCGGCCGAATCAAAAAAAGCGATTCAAAGGCACTGACAGGTTATCGCAGGCGCTCAGCGATAGGTTTCACAACGTTCTCCCCTTCGCGGCCATAAAACTGGAACAGAGTTTCTGCAGCGGCATCGGTTAACACCAGAATTTCGATGCGGCGATTACGCGCACTCATGGGATCGTCATGATCGCGCGGCATGCGTGACGCCATGGCATTAACCTGCAATACGCGCGCACTCTCCAGCCCGCCACGCTCCAGCGCGCGGCGTGCCGCCAGCGCACGATCGCCAGACAGATTCCAGTTGTTGTAGGCGGCGTTGCCGCTGTACTGCGCGGCATCGGTGTGGCCGCTGATCATGATTTTGTTGTCGATGCGGTTAAACACCGGGCCGAGCTCGGTCAGCAGTTTCTGGAAGAATGGCGTTAGTACCGCGCTACCGCGTGGGAACATCATGCGATCCTGATCGTCCTGAATCAGAATGCGCAGCCCTTGTGGCAAGGTTTCCAGCATCAGGTAATTTTGCGCGTTATAGCTGTTGATCATCCGTTGCAGCTGGTTGTGTAACAACACCAACTCCGCATCCGAGCGTGACAGCACGCTGTCTAAATCTTCCTGTGGCTTGCTGCCGGCGTTCAAACTGATGTCAGCCTTACCTTGGCTGACAGTCGCTGTTTGCGTCGGCGGGGAAATTGCCATGGTTTCGCCGATAATCGCCGATCCGCCGGAGTTCTCAACGTCAAAAGGATTGAAATTGGTGCCATCAAAAACCGACGTGCCGTTCAATTGCGCGACGATCTCTTTACGCTCCTCTTCACTCACCGCGCCCATGATCCACAGCACCATAAACAGCGCCATCATCGCCAACGTGAAGTCCGCAAAGGCCACTTTCCACGCGCCGCCATGATGCGCATGGTGTGCCTTTTTGCCGCCGCGTTTGATGATCAACTTTGTGGTGGTCACCAAAGGTGCCGAACGTATATCTGAAGTCTCGGCGCGCTTTACGCTTGATGCGTTGCCAGGCAAACAGATGGCGATCGATGCCGATCTCAATGCCGGGTTAATCAATCAGGAACAGGCGCGCACGCGTCGCCAGGATGTGGCAAACGAAGCCGACTTCTACGGTGCAATGGATGGCGCGTCCAAATTCGTACGCGGCGACGCCATCGCCGGCATCATGATCCTGCTGATTAACGTGGTTGGCGGTATTTTGATTGGCGTGTTCAAGTACGGTTTACCGGCAGGACAAGCGTTCGAACAATATGTCCTGCTGACCATCGGTGATGGCCTGGTCGGACAAATTCCTTCACTGCTGCTCTCAACGGCGGCGGCGATTATCGTGACGCGCATCAGCGATGGTGCGGACATGGGCGATGACATTAAGTCTCAACTGCTGGCTAAGCCAGGTACGCTGTATACCGCTGCGGCCGTGATGTTTGTGCTGGCGGTGGTGCCGGGCATGCCGCATCTGGTGTTCCTGGTATTTACCGGCCTGCTACTGTTCGCTGCGTGGCGTCAAAGCCAGAAAATCAAAGCGCCGACGCAAGATCATCACGCTATGGAAGCGATCAACCAGGCGCTGACGCAGCCGGACGATCAGCCCGCCATCGGTTGGGACACTATCCCGATGGTTGAGCCGATCGGGCTGAATCTTGGCTACAAGCTGGTGACGCTGGTGGATAAAGGCAAAGGTGCACCGCTGACGCTGCGTATGCGTGGCGTGCGGCAAGTGGTGTCGGAAACCAGCGGCGTACTGCTGCCGGAGATTGCGCTGCGCGAAGATTTCCACCTCAAGCCGGCACAGTACGCGATCAAGATCAATGGCGTGCGCACCGCCGTCGGCGAAGTGCATGCCGATCGTCTGATGGCGATCCCGACGCCGGAACAGTACGGCGAAATCGATGGCGTATTAGATACCGATCCGGCCTACGGTATGGCGGTGACGTGGATTCTGCCCGAGCAGAAAGCCAAAGCGCTGAACCTGGGTTATCAGGTGGTGGATTGCGCCAGCGTGGTGGCCACCCATGTGAATAAAGTGGTGCGCGAGAATCTGCCGGAGCTGTTTAACTACGATGACATTACCCAGCTGCATCAGCGTCTGGCGAATGTGGCGCCTAAGCTGTCGGAAGATGTGAATGCGGCGGTGAACTACAGCTTGCAGCTGAAGGTGTATCGTCTGCTGCTGAACGATCAGGTGTCGCTGAAAGACATCACCACCATCGCGACGACGTTGCTGGAGAGCGCGGCGATCACCAAAGATCCGATCCTGCTGACTTCCGATGTACGCTATGCCCTGCGTCGCGCCATGGTGGCGGCGATTGCGCCGGACAACAAACCGCTGTCGGCTTATACGCTGGAAAACAGCCTGGAGAATCTGCTGCTGGCGGCGCTGAATCAGGCACAGCAAGCCGGTAAAGTGGCGCTGGATAGCTTCCCGGTTGATCCGAATATTCTGACGCAGCTGCAGAGCACGCTGCCGGTGATGGTGGAGCAGTTGAAAGCGCAGAACCTGACGCAGGTGCTGCTGGTAACACCGCAATTGCGCCCGCTGATTGCGCGCTACGCCCGTCTGTTTGCCAATGGGTTGAATGTGTTGTCGTACAACGAAGTGCCCGATGATGCGAATTTGCAGATTGTGGGTCAGGTTTCTTGATTTATTACTCTGCGGCTTGATGCCCTCACCCCGGCCCTTTCCCACAAGTAGAAAGGGTAGTTAGAACGGGCTCAATCGGTTCCCTCGCCCGCTTGCGGGAGAGGGTTAGGGTGAGGGAAACACCGGCCCCTCGCAACTGTTATAAAAAAACACAGCGAATCTGTCTCTAATTCGCTTCACTGTTATGTGCTTTACTGGCAGGCAGTGATAATTAGAGGTGAACAATGGACGCGATCAAACAAATCCTGCTCGACGAAATCGCCACGCTGAACCGCGAAGGACAGCGTGATAATTTGCCGCGCTTTAGCTTTTCCTTCCTCAAAACCCATCCGGGGCTCTGGGCCATCATGTATCTGTGCTACGCGCTGTGCGTGGCGCTGATCTTTTCAACCGACATGCTCGGCTGGCCAGCTTTCTGGTTTGCCACGGTGTTTGTGGTGGTGATGAGCGTGCTGATGCTGATGGATATCAACCCGAAATATCGCTTCGAAGATATCGATACGCTGGATTTGCGCGTGTGCTACAACGGCGAATGGTATTACGTGCAGCCGGTTTCGCAGCAGGCGCTGGACAAAATTCTCGATAATCCGCACACGCCGGATCGCGTGCGCAGCGGCATTGATCGCCTGATGAAGCAGAAAGGTGAAGTGGATTTCTATGACGTCTACTATCTCACCTGGGGCCACCAGCAGGCGGCCCAGGTTTAAGCGTTTAGCTCGGCAATCAGTTTTCCCAACGTCTCTACCGCCGCTTCGGCGCGTTCATCCCACGGCCAGGCGGTGTTGAAGCGGAAACAGTGGCTAAAGCCCTCGCGGCTGGAAAACAGCTGGCCGGGCGCGATGCTGATGCCCTGCTGCAAGGCCAAATGATACAGCTCAGTGGTATTGATCTGCGCCGGCAGCGCAACCCAGAGAAAATAACCGCCCGGCGTATCGCTGATGCTGGCCTCAGCAGGTAATACCCGGCGCAGCGCCTGTTGCGCCAGCTGCTTACGTTTAGCCAGCGTCTGCCTTAGCTTCTTTAAATGCGTATCGTAGCTGCGCGTGCTGAGGAAATCGGCCAGTGCCAGCTGCATCGGCGCGCTGGTCGAGAGCGTGCTCATCAACTGAATACGCTGCACGCGCTGCGCATGACGTCCGGCCGCGACCCAACCGACACGAAATCCCGCCACCAGATTCTTCGAGAAACTGCCGCAGTGCAGCACGTTGCCATCAAGATCAAAAGCTTTAGCCGGCAGCGGTTTGTCATGGCCTTCATACAGATCGCCGTACACATCGTCTTCAATCATCGCCACGTTGTAGCGCGCCAGCAGTTCCACCAACTGCTGCTTGCGCTCAGCGCTCAGGGTAAAGCCGAGCGGATTTTGCCGGTTGGTCATCAGCCAGCAGGCTTTCACCGGCCAGCGCTGCAAGGCCTGCTCCAGCTCCTGCAAATCCATACCGTGTTCGACATCGCTGGCGATGGCAATCGCGTTCAGCTTGAGGCGTTCAATCGCCTGGAGCGCACCATAAAACGACGGGTTTTCGAGGATCACCCAATCACCGGGTTCGGTGACGGCTTGCAGGCTGAGATTGAGCGCCTCCATTGCGCCATTGGTGATGACGATGTCATCCGGCGACAGCGTGATGCCCTGCTGTGCGTAGCGCTGGGCGAGAATTTTGCGCAGCGCTTCATTGCCTGGCGGCAGGTTGTTGAGCGCATCGGTGGGCTTTAAGTTGTGTGAGACTTTTACCAGCGAGCGCATCAGCTGGCGCTGCGGGAAGAGTTCGGGATCGGGAAAGGCTGAGCCAAACGGCATGATGGCGGGATTGCGCGTGGCTTGCAGCACGTCGAACACGAAGCTGTTGGTATCCGCCTGATCGGTTTTGCCGATCTCTTGCGTGGGCAGTCGCGGACGGCTTTCGGCGGCGCGCGGCGCCACGTAATAGCCGGATTGCGGCTTTGAGACGATCCAGCCCTGACTCTCCAGCACTTCATAGGCGTGCATCACCGTCATCAGGCTCAACCCGCTCTGCTCCGCCTGCTGACGTAGCGACGGCAGTTTTTCGCCCGGCGGCCAGATGCGCGCCTCGATTTGCGTGCGAAGCTGCTCGACCAACTGCTGATATTTCGCCACCCGAACTCCGATGTAGAGGATTTGGCGGCTAGTTTCCCTCACCCTAACCCTCTCCCGCAAGCGGGAGAGGGAATGAAGGCGTTAAGGCACCTGCTCCAGCGCTAACTCTTCTTGATAAAAATTCGGCAGCTCGCCAATGCGTTCCGGTGGCACCGGTTTGCCCAGCAAATAGCCCTGCAAGGTATCGCAGCCTAAACCGGTGAGGAACGCCTGTTGATCCTGGGTTTCTACCCCTTCGGCGACCACTTTCAGATGCAACGACTGCGCCAGCGCGACAATGGCGGAGACGATGGTGGCATCTTCCGAATGCGCCTGCAGTTCATTAACAAAAGCGCGATCGATTTTCAGCTCGCTGGCCGGTAACCGCTTGAGATACAACAAGCTGGAGTAACCGGTGCCGAAATCATCAATCGAGGCTTTTACGCCCATATTGGTGAGTTCGGTGAGGATACGCACGCTCTCTTCCGGATCGCGCATCGCCGTGGTTTCGGTCACTTCCAGCGTCAAAAGTTCAGCCGGAATCTGGTGCTGCGTCAGCGCCTCGGTAACGGTTTCCACCAGATTGCTTTGCTCAAATTGTACAGCCGACAAATTGACCGCCACCGACCAGTGCGGATGGCCCTGCAGATGCCAGGCACGCAGCTGGCGACAGGCTTCGTTGATCACCCAGTTGCCGATGTTAATGATCATGCCGGTCTTTTCCGCCATAGGCAGGAAGGCGTCCGGCGCCAGCAGACCGCGTGAAGGATGCTGCCAGCGCAGCAGCGCTTCAAAGCCAAGGATCGGGCCGCTCGGCGCGCAATATTTGGGCTGATAGAACAGGCGTAACTCTTCGTTATCCAGCGCTTGCCATAGATCGTTGTTCAGCTGCAATTGCGACTGCGCCAGCGTGTTCATTGACGGCTGGAAGAAGGTGTAACCGTTGCGGCCGTTGTTCTTGGTGTGATACATGGCGGCATCGGCATTGAACATCAGCTCGCGATCATCTTTGCCGTCACCAGGGTAAACCGCAATTCCAATACTCAGCGACACCACCAGCTCATAGCGCGAGATATCGAATGGGCGATCCACCGCTTTCACCAGCGTATCAGCAACCGCTGCGGCATCATTGGGTTCATCAATTTCCAGCAGCAGCACAAACTCGTCGCCGCCCATGCGCGCCAGCGTGTAGTGCCCTTTCATCTGTTCGGTCATGCGCTCGGTCACGCCAATCAGCAGGTTGTCGCCCACGTGATGGCCAAAAGCGTCATTTACCGCTTTGAATCCATCCAGATCCATAAACATCAGCGCAAACTGCGTTTTCTCACGGTTGGCTTTATTGAGGGCTTGCTCCAGACGATCTTCCAACAAAATACGGTTGGGCAGACGCGTCAGGTTATCGTGTAGCGCCAGCTGTGCCAGCTCACGGTTGGCTTCCGCCAGCGAGTGGGCAAGGATCGAGGTGCGCGCTTGCAGACGTGCATCGAGCATTGAGACCAGCAAAGTAATGCCGAGGATCGCTAGCGTCACCACCGTCACCACCACCGCCAGCCAGTTGCTGTTTACGCCCATGTGCGTCGCATGGCTGTGCATCGGGAAATTGGCCGCCGCCATGCCGGTGTAGTGCATGCCGGCAATCGCACAGCCCATCACCACGGAGGCGCCTAACCGCAGCGCGGTGACGCGGCCGTGACCTTCGCGCAGGTTAAACGCCAGCCAGAGCGCGGCGCCTGAGGCCACCAGCGCAATCGCCACCGATGCCGCCACCCAACCCCAATTCCAGGTGATGCCGGGCGTAAACATCAGCGCCGCCATGCCGGTGTAGTGCATTGCTACAACGCCGGAACCCAGCACCACAGCGCCTCCACACAGTCGCAGCCACGGCAAAGTGGGCGTTGAGCACACCAGCCACAGCGCAAAAACCGAGGCTAATACCGCCACCACCATGGAGGTGACGGTGAGCGTAGGATCATAGCTCATGACCATATCGAGGCTCATCGACAGCATGCCAATGAAGTGCATCGCCCAGATGCCCACGCCCATAGCGAATCCACCGCCGAATAACCAAACCAGCGCCACCTTGCCAGTTGAGGAAGCCACGCGCCCTGCCATATCAAGCGCAGTAAACGAGGCCAGCATCGCTACCAGAATCGAGACGATGACGGTAAACGAATCGTACGAAGTCACTAACATAGTGATTTCCCAAGTAAAAGCCGGTGTAAGTCAGCTGTGGTGTTGTTGTTAAAAAAGTGCGGTCTATTGGTTTTATTGTAGGAATTATCGGCAGCGTAACTGCCGATATGAGTTTTTGAACGATGAAACCTTCCGATGGGGAAGAAACTAAAAATTGTTTATTGCGCGCCCGCCAGCGGCACCACGTTATCGCTAAAGGCCAGCGGCGCCGCAAGCGCAGCGGTAAATTCACCGATGCGATCGGCTGGCGTGGGCTTGCCGAGCAGATAACCTTGCAGCGTGTCGAAGCCTAACCCGGTGAGCAAACGCTGCTGCTCCTCGGTTTCGACCCCTTCCGCCACCATGCGCAGGTTAAGCGTTTGTGCCAGCGTCAACATCGCAGTGACCACCGTGGCGTCTTCGCTGCCGGCGCGCAAACTGTTGATAAAGGCGCGGTCGATTTTCAACTCGCTAGCTTCAAGGTGTTTCAAGTGCAGCAAGTTGGCGTAGCCGATGCCGAAGTTATCAATCGCCACTTTCACCCCAAGACGATGCAGTTCGGCAATGCGCTGCTGGCTGAACTGCGGATCGCGCATCGCAATGTTCTCGGTAATTTCCAGCATCAACGCCCCGTCAGGGATTTGATGGCGCTGCAATGCCTGGCGCACGCTCTCAATTAAATCACGCTGCTGGAACTGCAGCGCCGAGAGATTGACCGATACCGTCCAGTCGCCGTTACCTTCATCGTGCCACTGCTTCAGCTGGCGGCAGGCTTCATTGATCACCCAGTTACCCAGCGCGACAATTTGCCCGGTTTTCTCGGCGCGCGCCAGGAACATATCGGGCATCAGCAGGCCGCGACGCGGATGCTGCCAGCGCAGCAGCGCCTCGAAGCCCATCAATACGGTGCCACCCGCGCGGAATTTTGGCTGATAGAACAGGCGCATCTCCTGATACTCCAGCGCGTTCCACAGATCGTTAGCCAGCGCCAACTGATGCTGCGCCACCGCGCTCATCGCCGGTTCAAACAGGCACCAGCCGTTACGCCCGCTGTGTTTGGTGTGATACATGGCGGAGTCGGCGTTGAACATCAGCTCCTGCTGGCTGCGACCATGCAGCGGGAAGATAACGATACCGACGCTGAGCGAGACGCGCAGCGAATAGCGATCAAGTTCGAAAGGCGCATCAATGATTTGAACCAAACGCTGCGCCAGTTTGGTGGCCTGATGCAGATGAAATTGCGGGCACAGTATGACGAATTCATCGCCGCCCAGACGCGCCAAAAGAATCTCCTCACTCAGTTCATCGCGCAAACGATCGGCTACCGCGATCAGCAAGCGGTCGCCAACGTGATGGCCCCATGTGTCGTTAATGGCTTTGAAACCATCGAGATCCATGAACATCAGCGCGAAGTTTTCATCCTGCAGCGTCGCCTGCTTGATCGCCGTGGTGAGTTGCTGCTCCAGCATCACGCGATTTGGCAGCGCGGTGAGGTTGTCATGCATCGCCAGCTGGCGCAGCTCGCTGTTGGCGCGCTTGAGTTTGGCAGCGAGACGCGCGGCACGCAGTTGCGCATCCAGCATCGATATCAGCAACATCAGCCCCAGAATGCTCAGCGTGATAATCGTGACCCACACCGCCATTCCCTCTTCGCTGGCGCCGTGATGTTGCATGCTCACCGGCATAACGAATTCTGCTGCCGCCATGCCGGTGTAATGCATGCCGGCAATCGCAATGCCCATCACCAGTGCCGCGCAGGCACGCAGCAGCAGCAGGCTTTCGCCCTGGCGCAGATGAAACGCCAGCCACAACGCCGCACCTGATGCTGCGTAGGCAATCAGCACCGAGAGCGTCACCAGCGGCAGATTCCAGTAAATCGGGGTGGCAATCATCAGCGCGTTCATGCCGAGGTAGTGCATGACAATGATGCCGCTTCCCATGATAAGGGTGCCGCGAATTAAGCGGCGTCGGGTGAGATGACTGCCCTGCACGCCCTGCGCAAAGGCGAAGATGGCGCTGATAATCGCCACCAGCAATGAGATGGCGGTCAGCTCTACGTTGTAGCGCATGGTCATCGGCATCATCATCGCCAGCATGCCAATAAAGTGCATTGCCCACACGCCGATGCCCATCGCGGTGCCCCCGCCGATCAACCACAGTGTTGCCAGATAACCGCGTGAAACGGCCACGCGCCCGGCGGTATCTAAGGCGGTGAACGCGGCAATGAAGGCCACGATCAGTGAAACGGTAACCAGAACGCTATCCCAGGTAACCAGCAGCATGTGCGCTCCTAAACTCCACCCGCTGCGGAGCGGGTGCGGTGTCGTCAAATTAGAACAAGGATGATAAAGCGCCGATCAAGGGCAATTAATGTCCCCCTGCGGCGCAGTTCAATACAGAACTGGTCCAGGAAAATCTGGAGTTGTCGTGCGGATTTTTTTTATTTTCATCGTCAGTCGTTAAGCAAAAAATTAATAATATCTGATTAATGCACGAACATAACATTGAACCGAAGCGCGCGGTAGAGGGTGAAATCATCGTCTATTTGGTTTTTTTAACCGCTCGCTACCCCTTGTGATTACTGAGTTATCGGCGAAAAGCGTGAATTGATTAGGGAAAAATTGAACCATCTGCATACAAGGGCCAATTTGCTGATCTATAGTAAAGAAAACTGATATAAATCATTAATCCGCCATCCAGGAATTTTCTTAGGCGGCAGGCGCTTACGCTGTCGAGTCCATTGCGGCTCTTGTTTGATTTCGGATGTATTTCCATAAATGTATGACCAGGTGAAAAAGCACTGACCTTGGATAATCAGTAAGGAATGATTATGAAACTCAAGCTTTTTCTTGTGGCGTCTAGCCTAAGCGCCGCACTGGCACCTCATGCTGTTTTTGCCGCCACCACAACGGGAACCATCAATGCGACGTTGACGCTGACCACCGGTTGTTTGGTGAACGGTCAATCGGCCACGGCGGGAGTGAACTTCGGTACCCTGAACTTTGGTAGCAGCGCAGCCACTTTTGATACGCTCAATGCCACCCTGGTTGGCGCAGCAGGTAACGGCATCTTTGTTCGCTGCACCACCGGACAAACTTTCAACGTGCAGGTCACCAGCAGCAACGCTGCACCGGCGACCGTTTACGGAACGGTGAGTGGCCAGCCACGCTACCTGATCCTCGGCTCCAACAATACGCAAGGCATTGCCTATACGCTGTATAGCGACGCCGCATTCACTACCGCCATCGCCAACAACACCAACATCGCTGCCAGTGGTACCACCGATCCTACACTCGGGACCAACTACGCCATTTATGGTCAGGTTGTGGGCGGCGGGTTTAACCCCTTGATTCCGGCAGGGACCTACACCGACACCATCAACGTGGCGGTGAATTACTGAGGGAAAGGATAATCAGGGAGGCCGTGGTGCAGCGGTGGGTGCACAGTGCAGGCGGCCTTGCCCTGCTGATAGGGAGCGTCTCCGCCTGGGGGTTGCCGACCGCAACGTTTCAGGTTTCAGCATCAGTAGTGGCAGGCTGTGTTGTCTCCGGAACCAATACCGGGGTATTTGGCACGCTTAATTTTGGTACCCAATCTGGCGTGGCCGCAAGCAGCGTCAGCGCCAGCTATGTGCAAAGCACCACTATCACGCTCGCCTGCACGCCAGGCACCGCCGTGAGTATGAGCATCAACGGCGGCAGTAATTACACCTCCACGCGCAATCTCAAACACACCAGTAACACCAATACCGTGGCGTACAGCCTGTATACCAATGCGGCACACACCACGGCTATTCCGGTGAATAGCCCAATGGCGCTGAGCTACAGCAATGCCAACAACATCACGTTGCCGATTTACGGCTTATTAACGCTGCCCGGCCCCACGCGCGCCGGGACCTATACCGACACTTTAACCGTCACGCTGAGTTGGTGATGGCGTCAATCAAAAGGAGGAATGATGATTAACCTGCGCGCCCTGATCCTGTTGTTATTTGTGGCCCTAACGCCTGCGGTGCACGCCGCCAATTCGCTGATGGTGTGGCCGATCGATCCGGCGATTGATCCGGAAGATAAAGCCAGCGAGCTGTGGCTGGAGAATCGTGGCAATGCCACCACCCTGATGCAGGTGCGCATCTTCAGCTGGCAGCAGGTTAACGGCCAGGAGCAGTATCAAACCCAGCAGCAAGTGGTGGCGAGCCCGCCGATGGTGCGCCTCGAGCCAGGACAGAAGCAACTGGTGCGTTTAATTAAGCAAACGCCACCTGAAGCCGGACGTGAAGTGGCCTTTCGCGTGGTGCTGGATGAGATCCCTACACCGCGCACGCCAGGCGAAAATCAGGCCGGACTCACTTTCCAGATGCGCTATTCGGTGCCGCTGTTCATCTACGGCAGCGGCGTGACGCGCGACACGGCAAAACCGCAGCTGAGCTGGCAGGAAGTGAACAGCGGCGGCAAACGCTGGCTGGAGCTGACTAATCGCGGTAATGGCCACGCGCGCTTAAGTAACGTCACCATTGGCGGACGCAAAATGGGCAACGGCTTGTTTGGCTATGTGCTGGCCAACAGCAGCCATCGCTGGCCGTTAACCCGCAGCGTGAGCGGTGAGCTGTCGGCCGAAATGAATAAAGGTCACTGGAGCAGCGCGGCCGCGCGTTGATGAAGTTTACGCCGCATCCCTGCGCGCTGGCCGTCGCCAGCGTGCTTTGTATCAGTCCGATGAGTAGCAGCGCGGAGACCTTCTCCGAACTGCCACCGCCGCCTGCGCTGGAGAATAACGCCAGCGGTCAGCAATACATGCTGGAACTGGTGGTGAATCAGGGCGAACGTGGCGACATCGTGCCGGTTGAACGTAAGAATGGTGATTTCTGGTTGCGACGCGGCGATTTGCAACGCGCCGGTATTCCGGCCGAGAAACTGCAAGGCCAGCAGATCGATGTCAATCAACTCAGCGGAGCGAAAGTGGAGTATGACGAACGACGCCAGCGCCTGTTATTGACGGTGCCACCCGCCTGGCTGCCGGGTCAAACCATTGGCCAGTTACAGCATGCACCGCGCTTTCCCGGTCGCGCCAGCAATGGCGCGCTGCTCAACTATGACTTTTACGCCACCCGTACCGATAACGCCGGTTCGCGCCTCTCCAGCTGGAACGAACTGCGCTTGTTTGGCCCGGCTGGTCAGTTTTCTACCAACGGCGTTTACGTGCAGCAACTGGAAGGTGGCGTTGCCGGTCAGCAGGAAGGCTATATCCGCTACGATACGTGGTTCAGTAATGAAAACGAGAACGCAGCGATCAGTTGGCGCGCCGGGGATTTGGTTACTGATGCGCTGAGCTGGAGCAACAGCGTGCGGCTGGGTGGCGTGCAGATTGGCCGCGACTTCAGCGTACGGCCGGATCTGGTGACCTATCCGCTGCCCGCCTTTTCCGGCCAGGCGGCGGTGCCCTCTTCGGTCGATCTGTTTATCAACGGCTATCGCAGCACCCAGGCCGACGTGCAACCGGGCCCGTGGTCGCTCACCAATGTCCCTTTCGTTAACGGCGCCGGCGATGCAGTGATCACCACCACCGATGCGGTGGGCCGACAAGTCACCACCACACTGCCGTTTTACGTCTCCAGCAGCTTGCTGAAAACCGGGTTATCCGATTATTCATTCTCCGCCGGTGCCATTCGCGAAAACTACGGCATCAACAATTTTGATTACGGTGCGGCGGCAGCCAGCGGCTCCTATCGCTACGGGCTGAACGACTGGCTGACGCTGGAGAGCCATGCGGAAGGCAGCGACAGCGTGGCGATGGGCGGCGCGGGTGGATTGCTGAAACTGGGCAGTTTTGGCGTGGTGAATGGCGCGCTGGCGCAGAGCCAGATGGACGGTAATCCCGGCACGCAATACAGCTGGGGCTATCAGTACAACAATAGTTGGTTCAGCCTGGGAACCCAGCACATCATTCGCAGCGCCGATTTCGGGAATCTCGCGTTGGTCGGCAGCCGTGGCGACAGCGCGAACACCAGTTACTCGCTGGCGCGACGCAGCGCGCAATACACCGCCAGCGTGTCGCTGAGTGACTACGGCAGCCTTGGCCTGGCTTATTTTGATATCTCCGGCGGCAACGGTGACCGCACGCGTTTATTGAATCTGTCGTGGAGTAAAAATCTGTGGGGCAACAGCAGCCTGTATATCTCCGCCAGCCGCGATCAGGATCAGGGCAACTGGAGCGGCGCCATTTCGCTGATCATCCCTTTCGGCGAACAGAGCAGCGCCTCGGTAAGCACGGAACGCGATCAGGAGGGCAATAACAGCCAGCGTCTGTATGTGTCGCGCGCGATGCCAACCGACGGTGGCTTCTCCTGGGATGCGGCCTGGGCTAATCAGGGCAGCGACAGCGGCGATTATCGTCAGGGCAGTCTGCGTTATCGCAATAACAAAATTGATACCTCAGCCGGTTTCTACGGCGATAACGACAACACCACGCAATGGGCCGATTTTACCGGCTCGGTGGTATTGATGGATAACCGCGTGTTCGCTGCCAACGACATTAACGATGCCTTCGTGGTAGTGAAAACCGATTATCCGGACGTAACGGTGCGTTATGAGAACCAGACGATGGGCCGCACCGATAAACAAGGCTATCTGCTGGTGCCATCGATCAGCAGCTATTACGGCGCCAAATACGACATCGATACGCTGGACCTGCCCGCCGATCGCACTGCGCCGAAAGTTGAACAGCGCTTTGCGGTGAAGCGTAAGAGCGGCTATCTGCTCAACTTCCCGGTGGAGCGTCTGCGCGCCGCCAGCGTGGTACTGCATGACAGCCATCATCAGCCGCTGCCGATTTCCAGCCAGGTGTTACGTCCGAATCAGGCCACCGAATATGTCGGCTGGGACGGCATTGTGTGGATGGAAGATCTCGGTGCTAATAACCCGATTCATGTGGTGACGCCGGATGGACGCAGCTGCGATACGCAACTGGCTATCGCCGACGGGCAGCCAAAAGCGCTGGAAACTTACGGACCGCTTACCTGCCCGCTGCCACCGCCGCCGCAAGGCTCTGCGGTGAGCAGCGTGGATAATTCACCGTCAGGGATTTCACCATGAGAAAGCTTCTGCTCCTGCTGGCGCTGTTTTTACTGCCGGGAACCAGCTATGCGTTGTGTAGCTTATCGGCCCCCGCCGCCACGTTCGGATCGGTTACCACGTTTTCCGTCGCTTCAACGGTGAATAACACCTCAAGCACCACTAACGTCAACTGCGGTTCGGGTACGCTTTCGCTGCTGGGCTCCGATAACATCACCTATGCCTTTACCACCGCCTCAAACCTCAGCGGCACGCGCGCCGTGTTGAAAACCGCCAGCGGCGGCACCGATAACATTCCGATTCAGCTGTGTATCGACAGCGCCTGCGCCACCGAATTACAGCAGGGCGGCAGCTATCGCTGGAGTTCCGCCTCGCTGCTGGCGTTGGGAAACACCCTTAACTTCAATATTCCGCTCTACTTCCGCACCGTACCCGGCCAGGTGATCGCCGCCGGCACCTATACCACCACCATTACCATTACCGTGAGTTATACGGTGTGCGCCGGGTTAAACGTGGGAGGATTGTGTGTGGGAACGGTACAGAGCAGCACGGGTACGGCGATGCCGATTACCGTGAATCTAGTGGTGACCAACGATTGCACCACCATCACTGCGCCCAACGTCAGTTTTGGCAGCGCGCCTTTGGTGGGCAGTTTCTCAACGGTGCAGCAGACGATTAACGTGGTGTGTTCGAAGGGCAGCACTTATACCGTGGGCTTGAGCAACGGCAGTTACTACAGCGGCACCACGCGGCAGATGGCGAGCGGAACTAACCGGCTGGCGTATGACATCTACAAAGGCACCACCACCACATCGCGCTGGGGACCGACCGGCACCGATCGCTGGAGCAGCACCACCTCGACATCGTTGAATGCGGATACCGTGACGCGCAACTTTACCTATACGGCGCAGATTTTGACCACGCAGAATACGCCCGCGGCGGGGAATTATACCGATAGCGTGGTGGTGGATGTGTCGTTTTAGCGGGGTGCGCGCAGTCCCTCATCCCAGCCTTCTCCCGCAGGCGGGAGAAGGAGCTGATCGCGCCGTTACCTAAACATTCCCTCTCCCGCTTGCGGGAGAGGGTTAGGGTGAGGGGAACGGTGTTGCGCTTGATATTGCTTCACCATGCGGCCAATCAGCAGCGTGCCGACCAATCCGCACACCGCCGCAAAAGAGAGCCACACGCCCGGCATCGCTTTATCGCCTGTCGCATGAATCAGATAGCTCGACACCGCTGGCGTAAAACCGCCAAATAGCGCGGTGGCCAGGCTGTAGGCCAGTGAGAAACCCGAAGCGCGCACTTCTGCCGGCATGATCTCAGCCAGATACACCACCATCGCGCCGTTATAACTGGCATACAGGAACGACAGCCACAGCTCGGCCTCAACCAGATGGGAGAAGGTCGGCGCTCCCACCAGCCAATGCAGCACCGGCCAGGTAGTTAAAATCATCAAGAGGGTGCAGACAATCAGCAGCGGACGACGACCAATGCGATCCGACAACGATCCCATCACCGGCAGCCAAAACAGGTTGGAGATGCCGACAAACAGCGTCACCAGGAAGCTCTGTTTGTCACTCATCATCAGCACGGTTTTGCCGAACGTCGGGGTAAAGGCGGTGATCATGTAGAACATTACGGTGGTGGTAACCACCATCAACATCCCTGCCAGCACCAGCGCCCAGTTCTGCCCGACCGAACGCATAATCTGACGCATTGAGGGATGATGTTTACGCTGGCTGAAGGCTTCGGTCTCTTCCAGCATGCGGCGGATATAGAACAGGAACGGCACGATCATACATCCCACCACGAACGGAATACGCCAGCCCCATTCGGTGACGGCGTCTTTCGCCAGCAGATGGTTCAGGCCCAAACCGAGCAGCGCGGCGAAGATCACCGCAACCTGCTGGCTGCCCGATTGCCAGCTGACATAGAAGCCTTTGCGCCCTTTCGGCGCCACTTCCGCCAGATACACCGAGACGCCGCCCAGCTCAACGCCCGCCGAGAAGCCCTGCAATAAACGACCGAGCAAAATCAGGATCGGTGCGGCGGCACCGAGCGTGGCGTATCCGGGCACCAGCGCGATGGTTAAGGTACCAATCGCCATCAAGCCGAGCGTTAACAGCAAGCCTTTACGACGGCCATGATGGTCGATGTAAGCACCAAGAATAATCGCGCCGAGCGGGCGCATCAGGAAGCCTGCGCCGAAGGTCATCAGCGTCAGCATGAGAGAGGCAAAGGGATCATCGCCGGGGAAAAAGGTTTTGGCGATCGCCGTGGCGTAATAGCCAAACACCATGAAATCGTACATCTCAAGGAAGTTACCGCTGGTAACGCTAAAGATGGTTTTGGCACCGCTTTGCGGCGACTTTTGTAAAGAGTGACTCGCGCTCATATTGTCCTTCCTGGTTTTTCTTCCGTTGTATCGTGCCGGGCCAGGAATAAACGTGATCTTCTTCACCATTGCAGTTTACAAAAATACGACCAATAGTAACAATAAATTAACAAATTGCGTGCAGGCATTAAAAAAGGCCGCTACGGGAGCGACCTTTACGGCAAGGCTAAGTGGAGTGACGTTACTTCTTCACCGTTTCCATGCCCATCAAACCAATCTTCAGATAACCGGCTTCACGCAGCTGATCCATCACTTCCATTAGGGTGGCGTAATCCACCGATTTATCCGCCTGGAAGAAGATGGTGGTGTCTTTCTTGCCTTCGGTTTGTGCCGTCAGCGCATTCACCAGCGTCTCTTTGGTGACCGCATCGTTTCCGATGAAGATCTGCTTATCTTCCTTGATGGAGAGATAAACCGGTTTTTCCGGACGCGGCTGCGGCGCGCTGGTCGATGCTGGCAGGTTAACGCGCACATCGACGGTAGCTAATGGCGCGGCGACCATAAAGATGATCAGCAGAACTAACATGACGTCGATAAACGGCGTCACGTTGATTTCGTGCATTTCGCCATCGCCGACCGAGTCATCGTTTAAACGCATCGCCATAATACTTATCCTACGCGCAGTTTCTGTGCCGCCGCTGGACGGTTGGCTTCTTTCGCGGTATCCACGTTGCCGAGATCCAGATCGCGGCTCTGCAGCAACATCACCTGCGCGGCGACATCGCCCAGCGACGCTTTGTAGCTGGCAATCATACGCGCGAAGACGTTGTAGATAACCACGGCGGGAATTGCCGCCACCAGACCAATCGCGGTAGCCAGCAGCGCTTCGGCGATGCCCGGCGCGACGACTGCGAGGTTAGTGGTTTGCGTTTTCGCTATGCCGATGAAGCTGTTCATGATGCCCCAAACGGTACCGAACAGACCGATAAACGGCGCAACGGAACCGATGGTGGCGAGGAATCCATTACCGCGACCGGCATGACGGCTAAATGCAGCCACGCGGCGTTCGAGACGGAAGCTGGTGCGCTCTTTGATGCCATCCAGATCTTCAGTACCAGCGGAGAGCTCCAGCTCATTCTGCGCGTCGTTTAGCAGCACAGCGCTGTGGCTGTTGCTTTTGAAGTTTTCAGCAGCACGGTAAGCATCGTTTAATGAGCGGGCTTCGCCCAGCGCTTGCTGCTCGCGTTTCAGGCGACGTTTCGCCCCGCTCAGCTCAGCAAACTTACCGAAGAAAATTGCCCAGGTGACAACCGAAGCCAGTAACAGGCCAATCATCACAATCTTTACCACGATATCGGCATGCTGATACATGCCCCAAACGGAAAGATCCGTTTGCATCAAATCACTGGCTACCACGCTGCATCTCCAACTTCTGTTGCACAGTTCACGATTGAAGCGCGGATCATAGCAAAAAATACCACCGAAGTGATAGTGGTTCTCATTACTATTTACAAAGCAAAGATGCCCGCGATTTCCACAAGTTAGCGGATGTTATGCGCAATACTGGCCTCACTCTGATAATCCGCAATCAGGCTCAACCCGCTACACTGATTCGTGGTAACGTGAATGTTTTGTGGGAAATGTCAGGAAAGGCAGTGATGGCAACGAAAAAAATAGACACCACGCTTGTCAGCGCGGGACGCAGTAAACGTTACACGCAAGGCTCAGTTAACAGCGTAATTCAGCGCGCTTCATCCCTGGTTTTTGACACGGTCGCCGATAAGAAACGTGCTACCGCTGGCCGCGCGTCAGGCGAGCTGTTTTATGGTCGTCGCGGCACCCTCACCCATTTCTCGCTGCAAGACGCCATGACCGAGCTGGAAGGCGGCGCAGGTTGCGCGCTCTATCCGTGCGGCGCGGCGGCGGTCTCTAATGCCATTTTGTCCTTTGTCGCAGCCGGCGACCATATTCTGGTGAGCGGCGCGGTCTACGAACCGACGCAGGATTTCTGCTCGAAAATTCTCAGTAAGCTGAACGTCACCACCACCTATTTCGATCACTGCATCGGCAGCGAAATTGGCGAACTGGTGCAGCCGAATACGCGCGTGGTGTTCCTGGAATCACCGGCGTCGATCACCATGGAAGTGCAGGATATTCCCGCGATTGTTGCCGCCGTGCGCGCCAAAGCGCCGGAGGCGATCATCATGATCGATAACACCTGGGCGGCGGGCGTGTTGTTTAACGCGCTGGAGCATGGCATCGATATTTCGATTCAGGCCGGCACCAAATACATCATTGGTCACAGCGACGCGATGATTGGCACGGCGGTAGCAAATGAGCGTTGCTGGCCGCAGCTGCGCGAGAACTCCTATCTGATGGGCCAGATGGTCGATGCTGATACCGCTTATATGGCGAGCCGCGGCATTCGTACGTTGGGCACACGTCTGCGTCAGCACGAAGAGAGCGGATTGCAGGTGGCGGAATGGCTGGCCACGCAGCCGGAAGTGGCGCGCGTTAATCATCCGGCGCTGGCGCAGTGTAAAGGCCACGCATTCTGGCAGCGCGATTTCAGCGGCAGCAGCGGTTTGTTCTCGTTCATCCTGCATGAAAAACTGAGCCGTGAGCAGCTGGCAAATTACCTCGATCACTTCCACCATTTCAGCATGGCGTATTCGTGGGGCGGCTATGAATCCCTGATTCTGGCGAACCAGCCTGAAGAGCTGGCGGCGATTCGTCCGGCGGGCGGCGTGGATTTTGACGGCACTTTAGTGCGTCTGCATATCGGCCTCGAACATGTCGATGACTTGCTGGCTGACCTTAAAGCCGGTTTTGCACGTTTAAGAAGTTAAACAGAAGATAAACCACGCTGTGGCGGCGATGAGAGATCAACGTATGCGATGCCACAGAAGGTTAAAATTAGACTCCTTGTGACTCGATGGAATAGCTGATGGGTGTTTTACATGAGATTGTCCAGGCGCTTTGGCATCAGGATTTTGCCGCGCTCGGCAATCCGGATGTGGTTTGGATTGTCTACGGCGTGATGTTTTTAACGCTGTTTCTGGAAAACGGTTTGCTGCCCGCGTCATTCCTGCCGGGCGATAGCCTGCTGTTACTGGCGGGCGCGATGGTCGCCAAAGGTGTGATGGATTTCGTGCCGACCATTGTGATTTTGACCACGGCGGCCAGCCTTGGCTGCTGGCTCAGCTATCTGCAAGGACGCTGGCTCGGCAACACCAAACTGGTGAAAAGCTGGTTGCTGCATCTGCCCGCGCAATATCATCAGCGCGCGTGGAATATGTTTAACCGCCACGGTTTGATGGCGCTGCTGGTTGGCCGCTTCCTGGCCTTTGTGCGCACCTTACTGCCGACCATGGCCGGGATTTCCGGCTTAAACAATGGCCGCTTCCAGCTGTTTAACTGGCTGAGCGGCTTGTTGTGGGTTGGGATTGTGGTGACGCTGGGCTACGGCATCAGCCATGTGCCCTTTATCAAGCGCCATGAAGATCAGGTGATGGCGATCCTGATGATTCTGCCGATCGCGCTGCTGTTTATCGGCCTGGCCGGCAGCATTGTGGTGATTTGGAAAAAACGCCGCCAGAAACTCTCCTGATTACGACGCGGCGTCAAACGGTAAAGTTTGACGCACGCGGCTCGCCTCTTCTCCCGGCGTCACGCCGAAATAGCGCTTAAACTCACGCGAAAACTGCGATGGGCTTTCATAACCGACGCGCACCGCCGCCGCGCTGGCTTTCATGCCATCCTGCAGCATCATCAGGCGCGCCTGATGCAGGCGATAGCGCTTAAGGTATTGCAGCGGCGAGGTTTGCGTTACCGCTTTGAAGTTATGATGAAACGCCGAAACGCTCATGTTCACTTCAGCGGCCAGCATGTCGACGCTCAAACTCTCCGCGAAGTGGTTTTCGATGCGACGCAGCGCGCGCGCAATCTGGCTGAACTGCGTCTGCCGATTGACCAGCGACAGCAGCGCGCCGCCAATCGGTCCGGTTAGCACGTAATAGATGATCTCGCGAACCAGCTGCGGCCCCAGCACGCGGGCGTCGCGCGGGTTATTCATCACATCCAGCAAGCGTTCGGCCGCACACAGCATCTCTTCGCTCATGAACACCGAATGGATGCCGGAAGTTTGTGCCTGCGGCTGGAACTGCTCGTCATCGCCGATATCCATCAGCAAATCCTGCAGGCTGGCGACATCCACGCTCAAACACATGCCGGCCAGCGGCTCCGCCAGCGTGGCTTCGGTTTCGCACTCCACCGGCAGCGGTACGGTGAGCATCAGATATTTGGTGGCGTCGTAGTGGAAAACGGTGCTGCCGAGATAGCCGGTTTTACGCCCCTGAAACAGAATCACGATGCCGGGTTGATACATCATCGGCGTACGCGGCAAGGTTTCGCAGGCATAGATCAATTTGACATTTTCTACCGTGCACAGCGGCTTATGCAGGTCACTCATCAGCGCAACTACGCGCTGCGCTAGCTGGCGGCAAAGGGCGTCGTTTGGCATGCATCTCTCTCAAGCAGCAAAAAAGTCAGTTTGCCGTAAGGCTGTACAAAGCTCCATCATTCTGGAGAATCAGGCAAGATTCTTGCAGAAATCTATCAGGCAAAAGTGCCGCCCGCTTGCCACAATGATCCTGAGGTGAGGTTTGTTGACTAGACTTAAGCACATCTTTTCTACGGTAAGTCCCTGCAACAGATAAGGAGCAATTATGGCAGATCAACCCATTATTAAATTGCGCGACGGCAACATGATGCCGCAGCTTGGCCTCGGCGTGTGGCAAGCGAGCATTGAGGATGCGCGCAACGCCATCCTGGAAGCCCTGAAAGTCGGCTATCGCTCCATCGATACCGCCGCTATCTACAAAAATGAGGAAGCGGTTGGGCAAGCGCTGCAAGAGACCGACGTGGCGCGCGATGAGATTTTTATCACCACCAAGCTGTGGAACGACGACCAGACCAACTGGCAACAGGCAATGGAAACCAGCCTGAAGAAGTTGCAGTTAGAGCAGGTGGATTTGTATCTCATGCACTGGCCGTGCCCGGAAAAAGATAACTACGTTGAAGCCTGGAAAGGCTTGATTGAGCTGCAGCAACAGGGCTTAACCAAGAGCATCGGCGTATGTAACTTCCACGAGGCGCATCTGAAGCGTTTGATCGATGAAACCGGCGTGTCGCCGGTGGTGAACCAGATCGAGCTGCATCCGATGCTGCAACAGCGCACGCTGCATGCATGGAACGCGCTGCACCAGATTCAAACCGAATCCTGGAGCCCGCTGGCACAAGGCGGTAAAGGCGTGTTTGATCAGGAGATTATCCGCGAGCTGGCGAAAAAATATAGCAAGACGCCGGCACAAATCGTGATTCGCTGGCATCTGGATAGCGGCCTGGTGGTGATTCCGAAGTCGATTACCCCGGAACGTATTCGTGAGAATTTCCAGGTGTTTGATTTTAGGTTGGATAAAACTGAAGTGAGTGAGATCAGTAAGCTGGATAGCGGTAACCGTTTGGGACCGGATCCGGAGGCGTTTAACGGGTAGAATGGCGCGCGTTTCCCCTCACCCTAACCCTCTCCCGCAGGCGGGAGAGGGAACCGTAAGGTGCCTTTTGCTCGATCTGCTCCTTCGCCCGCTTGCGGGAGAGGGAACCGTAAGGTGCGTTTTGCTCGATCTGCTCCCTCGCCCGCTTGCGGGAAAGGGAACCGTAAGGTGCGTTTTGCTCGATCTGCTCCCTCGCCCGCTTGCGGGAGAGGGCTGGGGTGAGGGCATTAAGACGCTGAATTCACCAATAACTGCCCCGCCGTCCCGCGATCCGCCATCTCTAACGTCTGGCTGTAATAGACAAACGGGAAGTGATCCGACGAACTCTGCGGGAAGCTCACCAGCAGCTCCACGCTGCCATCCACCCAAACGGTATCTTTCCAGCCGCGATCTTCGCCCATCGGCTGCGCGCCATTGACGTTCTTAATCAGGAACATCACGCCCTGAATATGCAGCGATTGCGGGCGATCGGCGTGGATAATCCAGCGCTCAAAGGTGCCCTGCTGCACGGTGGTATCAATGCGGTTCATGTCCCACAACACGCCGTTAATGCCCGGCTCGCTGTCACCAATGCGGAATTCGCGCGTACGCACCGCCACGCCATCAAGAATCTGATCCGCCAGCAAACGCATCGGCAGATTGTCAGTCACCAGCGGCAACAAGCCGGTTGGGCGTAAGCTCAGCACCAGCGTATTGGTCAGAATCGATGACGGCTCAAACAATCCGCGCAGGCGATCCATCAAACCCGCCGCCGTTCCGGCCATGATCGAGACTTCATCGCCCTGCGACATATCCACCAGCACTTCACGACGTTCGCCGGGAGCCAGCGTCAGCAGCTGCACCGCCACCGGCGCAGGCAGGAAGCCCTGATCGCTGGCGATCACCGTAAAGGGACGATTATCGGAGAAGGTGAGATCGAAGCGGCGCGCGTTCGAGCCGTTCAGCAAACGCAAACGCACCCAGCCGCGCGACACTTCGACATAGGGATTTTGCACGCCGTTCACCAGCAGCACGTCGCCCATAAAACCGCCGCTGGAGGGCGGGTTATAAACCGGCGTGGCGAAGTTATCGAGGCGCTTGTCCTGAATAATCAGCGGGAAATCATCGACGCCATAATGCTTCGGCAGCGGCAGCGATTTACTGACGTCATCTTCCACCAGCCACATGCCGGCGAGTCCGTTGTAGACGTGCGGCGCCATGCGATTTGGCGTATTGGCGTGATACCACAATGTGCCCGCGCCCTGACGAATCGGCAGCACCGGCGCCCAATCAGCTCCGGCCGACATCATGCGCGGCGCACCGCCCATTAACGCGCCCGGCACCTGCAAACCGCTGACGGTCATCGATACCGGTTCGTTGAGGCGGTTGCTGTAAATCAGCTTCACATCGTCGCCGCTATAAACGCGCACCGTTGGGCCGAGATACATGCCGTTAAAGCCCCACACCGGCACTTTGTTGCTGTTGCCGCTGAAAGACCAATGGCTGCGCTGCAAGGTGAGAAACAGCGGCTGACCGCGACGTGATTCAATCAGCGGTGGAATAGGAAGTGGCGTATCGCCCAATGGCGCGGCGGCGCGGGCGGCGAAAGGCATAGCACCGGAAGCCAGTGCGACACCGGCAGAAAGCTGAATAAACTGACGTCTGCTGCAAGACATAAAACTTCAGACCTTTTGAGCGTGGCGTGAGGACGCCGTGTCCATGTTGTTCTAATTAATGATGAGTTGCTGTGTGGCTTGAGAACGGGGCAGATGATCACCTGCCCCATTTTGGCTGCTCAGAGTTTACCGTTTTTTTCGCGTTCGGCGACTTCGGCGTTCAATTCTTCCAGTTTAGTCGACATTAATTCACGGCAGTGCGTGGCGAGCTTACGCACCGAGGTGGTGGCAAACTGCGAGGTATCGACCGGCGGCAACATCTCCACAATCACCAAACCGTTGTTCCAGCGGTTCAGCTTGATCTTGTCGTGGGTGTTGGAAACCACAATCGGGATGATTGGCACACCGGCTGCTACCGCTGCATGAAACGCACCGGTTTTGAACGGCAGCAAACCACGACCGCGGCTGCGCGTCCCTTCCGGAAACATCCAGAACGAAATGCGCTTTTTGTTGAACTGCTCCACCAACTCACCGATGGTGCCGTGCGCTTTGGAGCGGTTATCACGGTCAATCAGCAGGTTACCGGTCAGCCAGTAGAGCTGGCCAAAAAACGGAATCCACAGCAGGCTTTTCTTGCCCACGGTCACGGTGGTCGGCTGCACGATTTTAGCCGCCGTGATCATGTCGTAGTTGTTCTGGTGGTTAGCGATATAGATCGCGTTGCCATAATGCGCGGCTTCCACCGGTTTACGCAGTTCCACTTTGAGACCAAACACCGTCGACAGACGACCGAGCAGATGGCCGAAGGTTGCGACGTGACGCGGATTACGCGGTGAAAACAGACACCAGATACAGCCAACAATACTGACCAGAATCGAATAAACAATAACAATAATTGCTCGTAAAATTAGTAACATAGATTCCTCAAATGGGGCATTCCATCGCCTGAATTACAGCGTTACTCTTCACTCGCGTCGGCTTTCGGACGCGCTGGTGCATTCACTTCTACGCTATCGATGCGTTGCAGGCCACGCGCCACGCTGCCGCGACGACCGCGCTCGGCACGCACTTTCTGCAGATCTTCATCACGCATGATCAGCTTACGTTTACCGACATATACGGTGATTGACGCGCCCGGCGGCAGAATCAGCAACCATTGTAGTTTGTCGGTGCCCGCCGCGGCTTCCGCTGCAGGAATCGAAATGATCTTGTTGCCTTTGCCTTTCGACATCTGCGGCAGATCGCCAACCGGGAACATCAACATGCGTCCGGCCTGGGTAATTGCCAGCAGCATATCATCGCCCGAATGTACCGCCATTGGCGTCATCACTTTGGCGTTTTCCGGCAGCGTCAGCAGCGCTTTACCGGCACGGTTGCGCGACACCAGATCGGCAAAGGTACAGATGAAACCGTAACCGGCGTCAGAGGCCATCAACAGCTTCTGATCGTCGGGCTCCATCAGCACCTGCTCAATCACCGCGCCCGGCGGTGGCGTCAGTTTGCCGGTGAGCGGCTCGCCCTGTCCGCGCGCGGACGGCAATGAGGTCGGATCCAGCGTGTAGCTGCGTCCGGTGGAGTCGATAAAGGCCACCGGCTGATTGCTCTTGCCGCGTGCGGCGGCCAGATAGCTGTCGCCCGCTTTGTAGCTTAAGCCCGCCGGATCGATATCGTGACCTTTGGCGCTGCGCACCCAGCCCATTTGCGACAGCACGATGGTCACCGGCTCAGCGCTCACCAGCTCGGTTTCGCTCAGCGCTTTGGCTTCTTCGCGCTCGTGCAGCGGCGAACGGCGATCGTCGCCGTAGGTTTGGCTATCGGCCAGCAGCTCTTTCTTCAGCAAATTGCTCATCTTACGCTCGGACGCCAGAATCGCCTGCAGCTGATCGCGCTCTTTTTCCAAATCCGCCTGCTCGCCGCGAATCTTCATCTCTTCCAGTTTGGCGAGATGGCGCAGTTTCAGTTCGAGAATCGCTTCGGCCTGGGTTTCGCTGATGTCAAAACGCGACATCAGCACCGGCTTCGGCTCATCCTCGGTACGGATGATGTGGATCACTTCATCAATATTGAGGAACGCCACCAGCATACCTTCAAGGATATGCAGGCGACGCAGCACGCGATCTAAACGATAGTTGAGGCGGCGCGTCACGGTATCGCGGCGATACACCAGCCATTCAGAGAGGATTTCCAGCAGGTTTTTCACCGCCGGACGGTTATCCAGTCCGATCATATTCAGGTTAACGCGGTAGCTTTTTTCCAGATCGGTGGTGGCAAACAGGTGATTCATCACTTGCTCGAGATCCACGCGATTGGAGCGCGGCACAATCACTAAACGCGTCGGGTTTTCGTGGTTGGACTCATCACGCAGATCTTCCACCATCGGCAGCTTTTTATTGCGCATCTGGTTAGCGATCTGCTCCAGCACGCGTGCGCCCGACACCTGATGCGGCAACGCGGTGATCACCACATCACCATCTTCTTTTTTCCACACCGCACGCTGACGAATCGAACCGCGACCGCTCTGATAAATCTTACGGATTTCGCTGCGTGGCGTGATGATCTCCGCTTCGGTCGGGTAATCCGGACCTTGCACAATATCCAGCAGCTCATTCAGCGTGGTTTTCGGGTTGTCGATCAGCTTGACCGCTGCTTCCGCTACTTCGCGCAGGTTATGCGGCGGAATGTCGGTCGCCATCCCCACGGCGATGCCGGTGGTGCCGTTGAGCAGAATGTTGGGCAGACGCGCCGGCAACATCTTCGGCTCCTGCAGGGTGCCGTCGAAGTTCGGGATGTAATCGGACGTGCCCTGACCGAGTTCACCCAGCAGGATTTCAGCGTATTTAGACAGGCGCGATTCGGTGTAACGCATCGCGGCGAAGGATTTTGGATCATCCGGCGCACCCCAGTTTCCCTGGCCATCCACCAGCGGATAGCGGTAGGAGAACGGCTGCGCCATCAACACCATCGCTTCATAACAGGCGCTGTCGCCGTGCGGATGGTATTTACCCAGCACGTCACCAACGGTACGCGCCGATTTTTTGAATTTAGCATTGGAATTGAGACCCAATTCCGACATGGCATACACAATACGGCGCTGCACTGGCTTGAGGCCATCGCCGATGTACGGCAGCGCGCGGTCCATGATCACGTACATGGAGTAGTTCAGGTACGCGTTTTCGGTAAACGTGTGCAGGGCAAGACGCTCTGCACCATCCTGCGTCAATTCGCTCATTCAGCTCGCATCCTCACTTCGTGGCCCGCAACGGCGGGACATCCGGCGGTCATTTGGCGAGGATATTACCTTATTCGTGCGGTTTAGTCACAGAGAAGCCCGTTCAGCAAACAGAATCGTCTTGCATTAAATAGCGTGATATTGGTTGGAAAATTAAAACGGAATGGGAGCCATGTCACAGTGAATATCGGCAATAATCTGTGAGCAACTTCGCAATTAATATCGCGAGGCAATTAGCGTATTAATGGTGTCCGCAAGCCAGGACAACATTTAGTATTGTTGCTTAGTGATTACTCTCCTAAATTCATACTCCACAAGCCCCACATTTTTGCGCGTCTGATTTCTGGCATGGAATAAATATAACCACCAATTAGCCATAAACGTTTTGCCAAAATAAGGGTGAACGAATGCAAATACTGACTTCGCGACAACACCGATTAGTAAAATTGCTGCTGCATCATGCCGCACCGCAGCCGACAAAAGAATTAGCTTTACAGCTTGGCGTGTCGGAGAAAACCATCCAGCGCGATTTGCAATGGCTGGAGAGTTGGCTTCGCGACTGGTCGCTGCAGCTGGAAAAAATGCCGGGACGCGGCATACGTCTGCGGGTAGACGATCTGCAGCAGCGTCTGCAACTGGAGCAGCAGCTTAACGGCGACGAAAGCAGTTCGGATGCGCTGAGCCACAACAGCCGACGGGTGAAAATTGCCTCGCAGCTGCTGAGCGATGCGCCACGCGCAACTTCAATCAGTAAATTGTCGGAACGCTACTTTATTAGTCATGCGTCGATTGTGAATGACCTGAAGGTGATCGAAGAGTGGCTGCAGCCGCTGGGTTTGGTGCTGCAGCGCGGCCCCGGCGGCACCCACATCGAAGGCAATGAGCAGACGCTGCGCCAGGCGATGGTGTCGCTAATTAATGATGTGATGCAGCAAAACGTCGCCGGCACGCCGCTGCTACCACGCCTCGATCCCGGCAGCCAGCAAGCGCTGGTGCACTATTTTGGCGACGAGGATGTGGCTTTTGTGCAGGCGCTGCTGCAGCAAATGGAGCAGCAACTGAGTTATCCGTTGGGCGACGCGTGGTACCTCAATCTCTGCACCCATATTCTGATCATGATGCATCGCATGGCGCAAGGTAACGCGCTGGCGCTGGAAACCCTGACCAGCGCGCAGGATCTTGACCAGCGCATTCTGAAGATTGCCCAAAATATGGTGGTGCAGATTGAACAGCGCATGTGCTGCGCATTGCCCGCCGATGAAGTGGGTTTTATTTATCAATATATTGTCTCGTCCGGCATTGTGGTGGAAGAGCGTGGAGATAATGCCCCGCTGCATAATCAATTTTCCACCGCTGAATCAGTGAAAATAACCTGTGAATTAATCGATCGCTTCGCGTCATTTATTCAGCAGGACTTAGCGCAGGACCGATTATTATTTGAAGGGTTATTAGTTCATATAAAGCCATTATTAAATCGACTCAAATATCATATTCACATTCGTAATCCGCTGCTGGAGGATATTCAGCAGGAGATGAAGGAAATATTTTCATTAACGCAACAGGCGATGCAATTAACCGCGCGCAGCCAGGGACTTTCATCGGTGGCGGATGACGAAATAGGTTATCTGTGCGTGCATTTCCAGGCCGCGCTGGAGCGACAAATCGCCCACAAACGCATTCTGGTGGTGTGCTCCAGCGGCGTGGGAACCTCGCATCTTTTGAAGAGTCGCATTCTGCGCGCCTTCCCGGATTGGGAGATCGTCGGCGTGGTTTCCGCCAGTAATCACGCGGAGTTTTGCCAGCGAGAAACGGTGGATTTGGTGATTACTACTATTCACCTCAACGCCGGAGCGGTTCCGGCGGTGTATGTCAGCGCCTTTTTTAACGATGACGATATTCGGCGGGTGACTGACGCCATGATTGGCAGCCAGCTGCCCGACGGCGCCTCCTGCGCTTTGGCTGAACATTAATTGAATGAGGATTGATCATGGATATTTCGCGCATTCTGACGCCACGCCGCGTTAACCTGGCGCTGACCGCCACCACCAAAGAGCAAGCGATTCATGAGCTCACCGATTTGCTCTACCACGACGGCGCCATCAGCGACCGCGCTGCCTTTATTGAAGATGTCTGGCTGCGGGAAGCTGAAGGTTCCACCGGCTTCGAAAATCATATCGCCATCCCGCACGGTAAATCCGCCGCGGTGAAACAAACCACGCTCGCCATCGGCCGCACCCAACACGACATTCCGTGGGAAACGCTCGATGGCAGCCAGGTGCGCTGCATCATCCTGTTCGCGGTGCGACTGGAAGATCAGAACACCACCCATATTCGCCTGTTGTCGCAGGTGGCCAGTGCGCTGGCCGATGATGAGGTGATAGCCCAACTGCTGGTGGAAAACGATGCCAGCAATATCATCCGGCTGTTTAGTCAGTACGCCGAAACCGACCTCTGTTAACACCCTAACTCTCTGAGGTGACACATGAATATCGTCTGTGTAGCGGCCTGCACGGCAGGCATCGCGCATACCTACATTGCGCGCGAAAAACTGATTAAAGGGGCCCACGCGCTGGGCCACACCATCCACGTTGAAACTCAGGGCACCATCGGCACCGAAACGGCGCTGACGCAGCAAGATATCGCCGCTGCGGACGTGGTGATCCTCGCCGTTGACGTGAAGATCAAAGGCGAGGAGCGCTTTCAGGGCAAACCCATTGTGCGAGTGAAAACCGAAGTAGTGATCAAATCACCGGTGAAATTCCTCGAAAAAGTGGCGGATTCACTGGCGCGCGCCTGAGGAGATCCATCATGAGTGACAACAAACGTCAGTACGGCCAGGAGATCAAAGGGCATTTACTTACCGGGATCTCGTGGATGATCCCGCTGATCGTCGCCGCCGGGATCTGCATCGCGCTCGGCCAGGTGATCGGCGGGCCGGATGTCGGTAAACAGACCGGCACCCTCGCGTGGATGCTGAATCAGATCGGCGGTTGGGGCATGGGGCTGATTGTGCCGCTGATCAGCGCGGCGATTGCTTACTCGATTGCCGATCGTCCCGGCTTCGCGCCTGGCCTGATCGTCGGTTTTATCTGCGGGCAGATCGGCACAGGCTTTATCGGCGGCATCTTCGGTGGCTTCCTGGTCGGTTACACCGTGCTGTTGCTGCGCCGCACCATTAAGTTGCCGAAATCGATGCAGGGCTTGATGCCGATTATGGTGCTGCCGGTGCTGAGCACCATTATCGCCGGGCTGCTGATGATGACCTTCATCGGCCAGCCGATTGTCTGGCTGCAGAAGGCGCTGATTGCCTTGCTGGAGTCGATGCAAGGCGGTTCGAAATTTGTGATGGGCGCGATCCTCGGCGCGATGGCCACCTTCGACTTCGGCGGTCCGGTGAATAAAACCATGTCGCTGTTCGCCGACGGCATGCTGGTTGATGGCATTTACGGACCGGAAGCGGTGAAGTTTGTCGGCTCAATGATTCCGCCGTTCGGCATCACGCTCTCTTATCTGCTGAGCCGCAACAAATATACCAAAGCGGAAAAAGAGGCGCTAAAAGCCGCCTTCCCGATGGGCATCTGCATGATTACCGAAGGCGTGATTCCAATTGCAGCGCGCGACCTGTTCCGCGTGGTCGGCAGCTGCGTGGTGGCCTCCGCCATCGCCGGTGGGCTGATTATGGTGTGGGGCGTCGGCGCACCGGTGCCGCACGGCGGCATGTTTGTGGTGCCGCTGTTCACTAAACCCTGGCTGTTCTGTTTGGCACTCGGCATCGGCACCACGGTGTGCGGCGTGATGCTGTCGGTATTGAAAAAGCCGGTGACGCAGGCGGATGAAGAGTTCGATGACGTGGAAGCCCCCGGCGTCCGCGATGAAGAGATCAAATTCACTCTGGAATAAGGAGCCACCATGTTTGCCATGATGAACGACCTGATTCAGGCCGCCGCCCAACAGCGCTATGCGGTGTTAGCGATCAACTGCTTCAACCTTGAAACCGCGCGCGCCGCCATTCAGGCCGCCGAGCAGCAGCGCGCTCCGCTGATCCTCAACGTTTATCAGGGACACAGCGCGCACTTCCCGCCTGCTGTCGCGGTGCCGTTAGTGCGTGCGCTGGCCGAGACTGCCAGCGTGCCGGTGGCGCTGGCACTCGATCACGGCAAAGCCTTTCCGCTGATTGGTCAGGCGTTTCGCGCCGGTTTTACCGGCTTAATGATCGATGCCTCTTCTGAACCGCTCGCCGAGAACATTCGCCAGACCGCCGCCGTGGTGAAGATGGCGCATACCGCCGGCGTGTGCGTCGAGGGCGAGCTAGGACATATTGCCGATGCGCCAACCTACGAACTGGCTGATGCCTCAGTGAAGATGACGCAGGTGGCCGATGTGCTGCCGTTTATCGAGCAAACCCACATTGATTTGCTGGCGATTTCGGTCGGTACCGCGCACGGGCTCTATCCGGCGGGCGTGAAGCCAAAGATCGACTTTCAGCGCTTGCAGGAGTTGCAGGCGGTTTCTTCGCGACCGCTGGCGCTGCACGGCGGATCGGGCACGCCCGCTGAGGATATTCGCCGCGTTAGTGAGTTTGGCGTTGCCAAGATCAACGTCGGCGCGGCGGTGTTTGATGCCGGAAAAATGGCGGTGGAACAGGCCTTGAAGCAGCATCCTCACGCTGAGTTAGCCGATGTGCTTGGGCTGATGGAGTCCGCCTGCCGCGAAGTGGTGGCGGAGTACCTAAGCTGGTCGGGATCGGCGGGCAAGGTTTAGTCATCAGGTTGGTTAGTGTTCGCCATGAATGGCGACACAAGGTCGCATTATCAATTTCACATTCATATCCACTATCGGGTCGGCGCATGCGTCGGCTCCGGTAAACATCACGCTGAGGAAATATTAACATGTTGATTTCAATGAAAGAGATGTTGGCACCGACTCGTGAACACCGTTACGCGATTGGCGCTTTTAACGTGGCCGACAGCTGCTTTATCCGCGCGGTAGTTGAAGAAGCTGAAGCTACCCATACGCCGGCGATCATTTCCATCCATCCAAGCGAGCTGGAGTTTGTCACTGATGAGTTCTTTGGCTATGTGCGCGAACGCACGCTGAAAAGCAAAGTGCCGTTCACCATCCACCTCGATCACGGTGCGTCCATTGCTCAGGTGCTGCGCGCTATTCAATGCGGCTTTACCTCAGTGATGATCGATGGTTCATTGCTGCCTTATGAAGAGAACGTAGCGCTGACCAAAGAAGTGGTGAAACTGGCGCATGCGGTGGGCGTTTCGGTGGAAGGTGAACTCGGCACCATCGGCGATACCGGCACTTCAGTGGAAGGCGGCGTGAGTAAAGTGATCTACACCGAACCGGCGCAGGCAGAGGATTTCGTGCAGCGCACCGGTGTAGATACGCTGGCGGTAGCGATTGGCACCGCGCACGGCATCTACCCGAAAGATATGAAGCCTGAGCTGCAGATGCATATCCTCAGAGACATTGCGCAGCGCACCACTATTCCGCTGGTGCTGCACGGCGGTTCAGCAAATCCGGATGCCGAGATCGCGGAAGCGGTGACGCTGGGCGTGGGCAAAATCAATATTTCCAGCGACATGAAGTTCGCCTATTTCGCTAAGCTGCGCGAGATTCTGGCACGCGAAACCTGGTGGGATCCGAATGTGATTTATCCCGATGCGATTGCGGCGGCGAAGGAAGTCATTCGCTACAAAATGAATCTGTTTGGCGGGTTGGGTAAGGCGAGTTTGTATCGTTGAGTTCTGTTATCTGGTGCGCGTTATGGCGCACCAGAAACTCAGATCGCCAGGAATGGCGTCCCTACTTCGCGCCTAACCATTTCTTCGTAATCTGGGCGTATTCGCCGGTGGCGGTGCTGAGATGCAGCCACTGATCGACATACAACTTCCAGCTCATATCATCGCGCGGGATCATGTAGGCCTTCTCGCCGTACTGCATCGGTTTGTCCGGATTGATGGCGCACAGCGTGGGATAATGCTGCTGCTGGAACAGCGCTTCAGACGCATCGGTGATCATCACATCTGCTTTGTTATCCACCAACTGCTGGAAAATCCCCACGTTGTCAGCCAGCTGCAGCGTTGCCTGCGGCAGATGGCTGTGCACGAAGGCTTCGTTGGTGCCGCCTGCCGGTTCGATCACGCGCACGCTCGCCTTGTTAATCTGTTCAACCGTCTGATATTTCGCTTTATCAGCACAGCGCACCAGTGGAATTTTTCCATCGACACCGAGCGGCTGGGCAAACCAGGCGATCTGCTGACGCTTGAGGGTGACCGATACGCCGCCCAATGCGATATCACACTGCCTGGCCACAAAATCATCGCTCAGGGTTTTCCATGTGGTTGGCACCCACTGCACTTTTGCACCCAGGCTGGTCGCCAGCGATTGCGCCATGCTGATATCCAATCCTTCATATTGCCCATCGCTGCGCAGATAGCTGTAAGGCTTGTAATCACCGGTGGTACAGACTTTTAAGGTTTTACTTGTGCGGATGTCATCGAGATGGGATTGCGCCTGAGCAGCGCCCGTCACCAGAAGTAATGCACTCAGTATCGCGGTTTTCATGGTTTCTTCTTAATAGGAGTTGATGTTGGTTTGCTCACAGATTGTTTCATAGCCCTGCGCATTATTGCTTTATTAGCAAAAGTGTTGTGATCAATCACGCATTTTTCTCGCTCCTGCGCGCGCGTAGAGTGTGCGGCATCAACGAGAAACGGAGCGGATTAGATGAACTTTTTAATTATCGATGGCGGCAAAACCTTCGCCCATTCGAAAGGCGAACTGAACCATACCTTAACTGACGTTGCAGCCAGCCAGCTGCGCGACCTTGGCCATCAAGTGCAGGTGACAATCGCCGATAGCGATTACAACGTAGCAGAAGAAGTGCGGAAGTACCTCGACAGCGATGTGGTGATTTATCAGATGCCGGGCTGGTGGATGGGCGAGCCGTGGACGGTGAAAAAGTACATCGATGATGTCTTCACTGAAGGTCACGGTTCACTGTATGCCAGCGATGGTCGCACACGTAGCGATGCCGGTAAGAAATACGGTTCAGGCGGCCTGATTCAGGGTAAAAAATACATGTTGTCACTGACCTGGAACGCGCCGCTGGAAGCCTTTAACGATCCTGAGCAATTCTTTGAAGGCGTGGGCGTGGACGGTTTGTATCTGCACTTCCATAAAGCTAACCAGTTCCTCGGTATGGAAGGTTTGCCGACCTTTATCTGTAACGATGTGATTAAAATGCCGGACGTACCGCGCGATATTGAACGTTATCGGACTCATCTCAGCCAGATCTTTGCTTAACTGTAAGCACCCAGGGAAAAGAGGAAGCACTATGTTAACCGTCGTTGCAGAGATTTGTGTCAAACCGGGCCGTCGTCAGGTGGTTTTGGATGCGATTAACCAGCTGATTCCTACCGTGCTGGAAGAAGATGGCTGTCATCAATATGACGCATTAGTTGATCATCAGGCGCAAGTGCCTTGGAAACAGAATTCACCCGATTCCATTTTCATGCTGGAGCTGTGGGAATCACTGCGTCATCTGGAGCAGCATCAGCAGATGCCACACATGGATGCACATCGCGCGTTGATTAAAGATGAAGTGGTTGATGTGAAGATCCTGGTGCTTGAACCGGCTAAGTAAGCCGATTTTTTCTCATTCATCATCATGCATAAAAAAGCCCCGGTCTTTCGATCGGGGCTTTTGTTTCGCAGCTAATCAGAAATTAGTGCTGTTGTTCCTGCAGCAGGTGCTGTGGAACCATCACTTCAGCATCGCCACCGTTGTTCTGGTAAACGTTATATTCAACGCCTGCCACGGTTACGGTGCCATTTGCCTGGCTCCAGTTATTTACGTCTTCACCTTCCGGCAGGATGTCTTGCAAGGTCACTTCCTGAGCAGAATCCGAAATCATCAACTGCGTTTTACCATTGTCAATGAACAATGAGTCTTCACTCATGGACAGAATATCCGACAGTGACATGCTCATCAGCGCTTCGTTGAATGAGTCTGGGAACATGTCGCCTGGATCGATAGGTTCTGGTGGCGTAATGTCAACGTTAACGTCGAACGATTCTGCACCGGCCACTTCATTGCCCGCCGCATCACGATAACCGAAGGAGATATGGTAGCTGCCTTCAGCCAGTTCATCGGTATCCAGCGTCCATTTGCCGTTGGTCACCACCGCGCTGCCAATAATTTCGGTACGCGCCGCATCGCCATAGACCACCACTACGGTGCCGTCTTCTTTACCGGTACCGTTCAGCGTCATAACCTGACCATTAATATCCGACCCGATCAGGCGGGTAAAGCCTTCTACATCAAGGAATGTACCACCGGTGTAAGTACCAGCCTGTGGCGCGGTCAGATCCACATCAAAGTTGATGCCGTCATTGATAGGGCCTTTCACACCTGAAGCGCTGACAGGTTGAACGCGGATATTATGCGCACCTTCCGTCAGGGCAGGCAGATCAATACTCCATTTACCATCAACTACGGTTGCTGAACCGATCTGTTTTTCGCCATCATAGATAATGACTTTAGAACCGTTTTCACCGGTACCGCGTACGGTTGGTGATTTGTCATCAGTGATGCCGCCATCAAGGATCTGACCAGTGATGACGCCCACGTCATCCCACAATTCGAAGTCCGTGATTTCGTCCGGCACTTTGGTATCGATAATCAGTTCAATTGGATCGGAACGATCAGAGGTGTTGCCCGCCGGATCGGTAATTTCAACCACCACGTCGTAATCACCATCACCGATTGGATCGGTTGGGGTGACTGTCCAATCACCTTTCTCGTCAACGACGCCGCTACCAATGACCTGCTCTTTGCCGTCTTTATCAATGATGATGATTTCTACAACGTCACCCGGCGTTGCACCGCCACCGGTGAACTCCGGCTGGGTTTCGTCAGTTGGCGTGCCTGGCTGGATGACGCCCTGCTCATCACCGGTGTTGTCGATAATGCCCGGAGCGACCGGTTTTTCAGGTGCAGTTAAATCCACCACGATGGTGACCGGATCTGAGAAGTCTGAACTTTTGCCAGTTTTTGGATCTTCGACTTTGATCTTCAGCTCATGAGAACCTTCTTTCAGTGGATCAAGCTCGATTTCCCATTTGCCATCTTTGCCTACGGCAGCAGAACCAATGACTTTGTCTTTATCGTAAACATAAACAATTTCACCCTCTTCACCTGAACCGCGCAGCACTGGGGTGTCATCGTTGGTTGCATCACCGCTCACCAGTGGACGCTCTTCTGCACCGTTGTTGGCGACAATCTCTTCAATCTGTGCCGGAGGCAGCGTTTGGGTATCAACAATCACAATGAACTCTTCTGATGGAGTAGAAGCAGCACCACCTTTGGAGACGGAATCTACGCGCAGCGCATGTTTGCCTTCGGCCACATCCAGTTCGTAAGACCATTGACCACGTGAGTTGGCAATAACGGTTGCAACTAATTTTTCGCCATCCCAGATACGTACAATGGAGCCGGCATCCGCTTTACCCGACAGCGACAGAGTGGTGTCGTCAGTGGTATCGCCTGATTTCAGCTGACCGGTTACGCGGCCTACGTCATCGTAAACACCTTCCAGTGAAGGCGCTTCAGGTGCAGTAGCATCCAGTTTCAGGATGAAGTTGTCTGATTTCGGACTCATACGACCGTAGCGATCCTGATACGCTACGTTGAAGATATAGGTATCATCCGTGGTCAGTTCCGGTGTGAAGGTCCAACGTCCATCACCGCCAGCGGTCACGCTGCCGATCGGTGCTGAATCAACGCCGTAAATGAAGACCAGCGATCCCGGTTTAGCCACGCCTGACAGCGTTGGATTTTTATCATCGGTGTATTGACCCGAAGTTAAGTGATCAACATTACCTTCGTCGTCAATGACGCGCAGGATCTGTGGTGCTTCCGGAGCGCCTGCTTCGACATGCAGAATGATTGAGGTAGCGGGCCCCCAGTTATTAGCGCTATCGCGAACACGCGTCTGATAGTAGTAGGTCCCATCTGGCAGTTCATCAGACTTGAAATGTAAATTGCCATCCTTATCTGCGGTAACAAGATACACTTCATTGTTCAGCGTAATTTGAACCTGTGCGAAAGGTTCGACTTTAGGTGATATCTCGATAAAGCTTTTATTGGTATATTTTTCAATAGCATTACCATGAGTACCAAAATTATTGGTATTTGCAGTCGCATCCTCAGACGGCTGCGACTCTGCAGTTGGGCCTTCGGCCATCACTACTGCGCCCGCTTCAACTTTCACAATGAATGGCGCTGAGACTGGGCTTTCATGTTTGCCAGCATCCTTAGCCACTACGGTCAGGCTGTGTTCGCCATCAGCCAATTCTGGAGTAATGGTCCATGCCCCCATGCTATTAGCTTTGACTGAAGCAATCGGATCTTTTCCACCGTTGTCATACAGGTAAACGATCGCGTCCGGCTCCGCTACGCCTGAAATGACAGGCTTGTGTTCATCGGTAATTTCGCCCGGATTCAAATTACCTTTATTACTACCGGTGTTATCTACCACACGCCAGATTTCTGGCGCTTCTGGAGCTTGGGTATCCAGATTTACAATGAAGGACGTTGGTGGTGCACGGTTACCCGCTTTATCGATGGTGATCAACTGCACGGTATGTAAGCCTTCGTCCCAGCCCGTTGGCGGTGTAAATGACCACTTACCATTTTCATCGATAGGTGCTTTGTAAACCACACCATCAATAAGAATCTCAACACGACCACCGGCATCTTTTAGATCGACTTGTTTATCTTTCCAACCAAATTTTTTGTCGGTAATAGTACTGATTTTCATTTCTTTAATTTCATTAATGCTGTTATTCGCCATGAATATATTCCTTTAAATATTTAGATTCGTGTTCCGGTTTCCTCCCGGAACGCAAGCATTCTCGACCAGTTAGTGAAATAACCAACACAGGACATGTCTTAATTAATGGTTTTTAATAGAATCATTAATTGTAAAGTGAAGTTGAAAAAAATGGCCTAAATTATAAAAAATCAGACCATTGGTTAATTTTTAGAAAGTGATAAAACTATTTATTCTCTACACTGATAATTACACGACGTTCGCCTTGATAGCATGCTTTCTGCTGCTTCAGGGAGGCCGCGCACTGCGCAGTGACCTGGCTTTCACCCATACTTTGCGATTGAATATAATCACTCGCGAGCCCGTTATTAACCAATAATTTCTTGATTGCATCCGCGCGGCGTTGGCCTAACTTGATGTTGCTTTCCTCCTCCCCAATTGGATCGGTAAAGCCGGTGACGATAATGCGCTGATCGGCTTTATTTTTGCTTTTCAACAAGGTTGCAAATTGTTGAATGGCGCTATGACCCTGAGCGGAAATATCGGCACTGTTCGCGCTACCAAAATTAAACAGCAAATCCGATGAAAACTCATAATTATCATAAGACTGTGTAGTTCCAGCCTTGCACGGCACCACCGCTGAAGCGCGGGAAAGCAAATGAGTTTGCTGACGTGTTCCCACTAATTGCTGCTGAGCCTGTTCGCTATCCATCACCAGAGGACGGCCGGAACCGTCAAGGCTGGCAATGATATAATAGGTTTTGCCCGCCGCCAGATTATCGCGCCATGGTTGTTGCTGCTTGCCCTGATAACCTGGCGCATCATCGATATAACTTCCCAACGAATGTACACCCGGTTTCAGGCAAAACACCGTGTAGCCGCCGGTTAATAATGCCGTTTGGAATTCGCCATCAACATAGATGTGTGCTGCTTTATTATTATTATCGTCTGTAGCTCGATAATAAACGATGCGGGTTTGCTCTGAGGCCGCTGCCGGCATGGATTGCCAGGCTTTGCCAAAATTCGATTGCGCTTGGAGAGTTGCGCTGATGGACAATGACGCAAGCACCGTGGCAATAGCATATTTTTTAAGTTTCATTATAACTCCAGAAAACAGGCGCCAGACGACGCCTGTTTTTATTCTATTAATCGCAATGATGTGATAATTATTCAGATAAATAATGAATATCTAAATCCTTCAAAGCTGTAATATCGAGAGACATCACGCCGTCCACTGCAGAACTCTTAATATCCGCATCGAAAACCATATTACTTAAAATGCTTTCATCAATATTATTGAGTAATGCAGATTCTTCCTGCGCTTCATTGAATAACGTGTCACCGTTTGCCGAGAGCAGCTCAGATAATTCAACATGGCTGAGTAAATCAGGGAAGAGATCGCCCGGATCGATGGGTTCCGGTGGAATCGTATCGATCTCAACTTCAAAAGCTTCGGTTTTGGCTGTTACTACGCCTTCAGCATTTTTAAATGCCGCTTCAATCTTGTAAACATCATCAGATAACTCTGGCGTGGCGATACTCCACTTCCCGTTCTCATCTACGACAGAGGAGAGGTAATAATGGTTACTGCTCCCACTGAGCCAGATATAAACGATATCGCCCGCGTTGCCGGTTCCACCCACAAAAATCGTTGAATCATTCACCGCATCGCCGTTAGCAATAGGCTGTTTGCCGATGAAATACTTTTCGCCGTTATCCAACATTTCATCACGATACACGTCGTCAACCGCGCCAGTTACCGGTACATCGGGATTCGGAATCACTTCCTTGCCGGGATCAATAGGGTTATTCGGATCGTTAATTTCGATAATGACTTTTTCTGAAGGCGCAGATTCATTACCTGCTGGATCCACTTCAATAATCTGGAATTCATGATCGCCATTACCAATGGCTTTTTCTGGGGTGAATTGCCACTTTCCTTCGTCATCGACAACGGTGCTGCCGATAACCTGGCCGTTATCAATGATTTTAATGATGTCGCCTTTTTCACCGACGCCAGAGAAGGTTGGTGTGCTGTCTTGCGTTTCGCCACCATTTTCAATCAACTTACCTTCATCATCAGCGATGGCACCAATGCCTTTATTTTCTGGTGCTACGGTATCAACCTCGATAATCCAGGCTTCGGAAGGCAGCGATTTATTCCCGACTTCATCTACGACGACGATGCTGAAATCATGTTTACCCTCTGACAGCGTCGGGCTGGTGTAGGTCCAGTTACCCTCGCTGTCTACTTTGGCAGTGCCCAGCAGCTGGCCATCTTTCCAGATTTCAACGGTAGCGCCCGCTTCGGCCTTACCCGCCAGCGTCGGCGTGTTGTCTTTGGTGATGCCATCTTTCACGATCTCTTTCGGCGGATTTACGCTGTCATCCACCATGCTACCAATAGTGCCCTTGGCAGGGGCGGTCAGATCGATAACGAAGCTCCAGGCCTCGCTTGAATCGCCTACTACGCCACTTTCATTGCGTTCACGTGTGGTGATGCTGTGGCTACCGGCGCCCAATGCTTTACCGGGTGTAAAGGACCATGTGCCGTTTTCACCAACCGTGGTTTCACCAATTTTTGTGCTGCCATCCCAAATTTCAATGACATTCCCTTTGGTGCCCGTGCCGTTCAGTGTCGGCGTGGTGTCATCGGTACGGCCGCCTTTCGCGATCAATCCGGTAATGCTGCCTACGTCGTCATACAGGCCGTTAACTACCGGGACGTTTACATTGCCGCCGCCGCTGTCGCCGCCACCTTTACCGCCGTCATCACCGCCCTTCCCGTTGTCTCCACCATTTTGATCGCTGCTACCGTTTTCGTGAGCGTTTTTATCCTGATATTGCTCTTTGGCTGCCACGTAGCCCAGGCCGGCGGCCGCAGCGATAGCCGCCAATCCGCCTAAAGCGATCAACGCCGGAGACCATTCAAATCCCGAGGCCAGCATGAAACCAGAATCGGTATCAACCGTGCTCTCTCCAAGCGCTAATGCGGTGGTTTCGCCATCAGCCAATGCGACAGCATCATGATCGGCATTACCATCGGTAGCGACGTATTCATGCATCGCGCCATCTTCAGCTTTACCAACTAAAGCACCTGATTTAGCAAAAAAGTCTTCGATAATCAGATCGGGTTCGCTGGCGTCGGATCCTTCCAGCATCACCAGCAGATCTTTCCCGACACGCTTAACGGTAATGTTTTCTGGTGCAACGCCGTCATTACCTTGGGTCAGCAAATATTTGCCGTTGGTAATAGCCTGAACTTTTGCAGCTTTACCGTCTTTACCTACACGCAATGCTTCCGCTTTCGTTATTGTTTTTTTATCAATAACCGCAACACTCACGGGCGAAACGTTCATGTTTAATCCCTTCCGTACATTAGATTTTGATTGTGCGATTGCGTACAAACGCAGCAATCTCCCTGGCTTAACCCACCTGTGCGGGCTCAAAGTGAGCGACATAATCGGGAAAGAGAGATTTCCGAGACATAAGAAACGTCCCGTTAGGAAAGAAAAAATTTCCTAACATTGACAGAAAAGTTATTAGTTAATTAACTATATGAATTAAAGCGTTTTTATAAATAAAGATATGAAGATGAAGGGTAAATTATTGAGCAGGAACAAGACTATAACAGATGATTTTCCTGAATTTTTTCGCGTAAAAAACTCAGAAAACAGGTAATGCGCGAGGTAAGGGATTGATTGCGATAATAGACCGCGTGGATGGGTAAACGCTGTTCACGGGTTTCCGTTGCTAAAACCTGTACCAGACGCCCACTGTCGCGATCTTCACGGCTGACAAAATCGGATAAACGTACGATACCTTGCCCAGCTAAAGCCAGTTGACGCAATGTTTCACCACTGGAGGCGGACAGCGTAGGTTTGATGCGCAGGAACTCGCCTTCGCGCTGCCAAACCGGCCAGACGTTGTGTACATCAAGTTGACTGAACCCCAACAGCTGATGGTTCGCCAGTGCATCAACGTTTTCCGGTACACCAAACTTTTCCAGATAATCTGGGCTGGCTAACAGGCGTATGGCGCTGCTTCCGAGCACACGCGCACGCAGCGTCGAATCGCGCAGCTCGCCGATGCGAATGGCGATGTCCGTTTGCTGCTCCAGCAGATCGATCACAATATCGTCGGTGTTTAATTCCAGCTGAATCAGCGGGTAGCGCTGACGAAACTCCGCCACCAGCGGCACAATGACGTGCAGGGTAAAAGGCGTATTGGCATTGACGCGTAAGCGTCCAGAAGGAATGTCCCGGCGCTGCGCGATCAGTTCTTCCGCCTGTTCAACCGACGCCAGAATCTGCCGCGCATGATCGAGAAAAATCAGCCCCTCTTCGGTCAATGCCAGGCGACGCGTGGTGCGATGCATTAAGGTGGTTTGCAGCTTACCTTCCAGCCGGCTAAGCGCACGGCTCACGCCAGAGCTGGTTTGATCTAACTGCTTCGCAGCTGATGTGATTGATCCGGTATCCACCACCGCAACCCAGGCGCGTAACTCTTCCAGTGTTATTTTCAAATTCCCATCCTTAAAGATCGAGACCTGTCTTAGCGCGGTTTCTGACACTTTTGGCTTAAATTACGCCACTTTATTAGCGGCAGGATATCACAATGCGCCATAAACCTCGGGTGGCTAACGATTTACGTCAGCAACAAGCGGTAACCCAGTTGCTGCAGCAAGGGCGACAGGAAGAAGCCTGGCGTAAGATTCGGGCGCACCTGACGCTTGCTCCCTACGATGGCTGGTTCCTTCATGAAGCCGCACGGCTTGCCCGGCGCAACGGCGATCTGGATACGGCGCAGCGCTATTATCAGCGGGCGCTAAAACTTGCGCCAAAAGATGCGGGATTACTCAACGGTCTTGGCCTAACCCATTATGACGCCGGGTGCTGGAGCGAGGCGGAAGCCTGTTATCAGTCTGCGCTGCAATCACATATGGGCTATGCCGCCTGTCATAATAACTACGCTATTTTGCTGCATAAACAGCAGCGCTATCACCTTGCTTTAGATCAGTATCGATTGGCGCTGCAGAGCCAGCCTGATTATACCGAAGCCCGCTATGGCATAAGTACGTTGCTAGCGCACATGGGCCAGCTACAAGAAGCAGAAAGTCAGATGCAGCAAGTGCTGCAAGTGCGTGACGCCGATCAACGTTGCCGAAATTCGCTCGGCATGGTTCAGCTACAACAAGGCAACTTCGCTGCTGGCTGGTCTAACTATCAGGCGCGTTATGCGTCCGATAATCCCGATCGCTTCTTTACCTTACCGAAACTCCCTATTCGCTACTGGCAAGGAGAGGATCTGCGCGGTAAAACGCTGTTGGTAAGGACCGAGCAAGGCATGGGGGACGAAATTCAATTCTGTCGTTATCTCACACGCGTTAAAACTGAAAAGCATGCGATAAAAGTGATCATGCTGGGTAGCAAGTCCTTAAAATCATTGATGGTTACGCTGCCGCACCTCGATAATTATCTGACACGGGAAGATGTACAACACACGTTGCCACCGGCAGATTACTGGTGCTCTCTACTGGATTTACCGCAGCACTTCCTCGACTCAACACAGCCCTTCAGCGCGCATCATCCCTATCTGTTTAGCTCTGCAGAACAACAGGCGAGATGGCCGATTAAGGGGAACGGGAAAAAAATTGGTATCGTATGGAAAGGCGCCAGCGGGCATAAGAATGATAGCCAACGATCGCTTGCGCACCTTTCACAGTTTGCACCTTTATTTGACCTGCCTGATATCAACTGGGTTAGCTTGCAAAAAGGTGCTGGTGAAGAGGAAATCGCTGACTTCCCACACATACAGCCGCTTGGTGCCCAATTCACTGATTATCAGGATACCGCCGCGGTCATTTCACAACTGGATTTGGTGATTGGGGTAGATACGTCGGTGATCCACTTAGCAGGGGCGATGGGGATACCTTGCTGGGTATTACTTCCCGCCTGGGCGCGAGACTGGCGCTGGTTGGAAAATCGCGATGAATCGCCGTGGTATCCGCAAATGAGATTGTTTGGGCGCGGGCAGGATGAAGAGTGGAGCACGGTTATTACGCGGATTAAACAGGCATTACAGCAGCAATAAAACAGGGACGCCGCGGCGTCCCTGTTTTTTTACACTTCGAGGTCGGCTAAATCGCCTTTCTCTTGCAGCCAGTTGCGGCGGTCTTCCGAGCGTTTCTTCGCCAGCAGCATGTCCATCACGCGTAGGGTTTGATCGACATCCTCATCGCTGATCGTCAATTGCACCAGACGACGCGTATTCGGATCAAGCGTGGTTTCGCGCAGCTGCAGCGGATTCATTTCACCCAAGCCCTTGAAACGTTGCACATTCGGCTTACCTTTCTTGCGCTTCAACTGGTCCAGCACGCCCTCTTTCTCGTCTTCATCCAGGGCGTAATAGACTTCTTTACCGAGATCGATGCGATACAGCGGCGGCATCGCAACATACACATGGCCGTGTTGCACCAACGTACGGAAATGCTTCACAAACAGCGCACACAGCAGCGTGGCAATGTGCAGACCATCGGAGTCCGCATCCGCGAGGATACAGATTTTGCCGTAACGCAGCTGGCTCAGATCTTCGCTGTCAGGATCGATACCGATCGCCACTGAAATATCATGCACTTCCTGTGAGGCCAGCACTTCGTCCGAAGAGACTTCCCAGGTATTAAGGATCTTACCTTTCAGCGGCATGATCGCCTGATAATCACGATCGCGCGCTTGCTTGGCGGATCCGCCCGCAGAATCCCCTTCGACGAGGAACAGCTCGGTTTTGTTCAAATCTTGTGCGGTGCAGTCAGCCAGTTTGCCCGGCAGCGCCGGGCCGCTGGTGAGTTTTTTACGCACTACTTTCTTCGCGGCGCGCATGCGGCGCTGCGCGCTGGAGATTGCCAGCTCGGCCAGCATTTCAGCCGCCTGCACGTTTTGATTCAGCCACAGGCTGAAGGCATCTTTGACCACCGCTGAGACGAATGCCGCACACTGACGCGACGACAGGCGCTCTTTAGTCTGCCCGGCAAACTGTGGATCCTGCATCTTCACCGACAGCACGTACGCGCAGCGATCCCAGATATCTTCTGCCGACAGCTTCACGCCGCGCGGCAAAATATTGCGGTATTCGCAAAACTCGCGCATGGCATCCAGCAAGCCCTGACGCAAGCCGTTAACGTGCGTACCGCCTTGCATGGTTGGGATCAGGTTAACGTAGCTTTCTGTTAGCAGCTCTCCGCCTTCCGGCAGCCATAGCAGCGCCCAATCCACCGCTTCCACATCGCCAGCAAAACTGCCCACAAAGGGTTTTTCCGGCAGCGTGGGTAAGCCGTCAACCGCTTCACACAGGTAATCGGTCAGGCCATCCTGATACATCCAGGTTTGTTCGGTGTCGTTGACCTTGTCTTTAAAAACAATTTCAACGCCCGGACAAAGCACGGCTTTGGCTTTTAACAGATGTGATAAACGGGAAACCGAGAAACGCGGGCTATCAAAGAAGCTTTCATCTGGCCAGAAGTGCACGCTGGTACCGGTATTGCGTTTACCGACGGTGCCGGTAACCGTAAGATCCTGCACCTTGTCGCCATTTTCGAAGGCAATCTGGTAGATTTCGCCGTTACGTCGCACGGTAACTTCCACACGCTTCGACAAGGCGTTAACCACCGAGATTCCGACGCCGTGCAAGCCGCCTGAGAACTGATAGTTTTTGTTGGAGAATTTGCCGCCCGCATGCAGGCGACAAAGAATCAGCTCAACCGCTGGCACGCCTTCTTCCGGATGGATATCCACTGGCATGCCACGACCATCATCAATAACTTCCAGCGACTGGTCGGCATGAAGAATGACTTCCACGCGTTTAGCGTGACCGGCCAGCGCCTCATCGACGCTGTTATCGATCACCTCCTGGCCCAGGTGGTTCGGGCGCGTGGTATCGGTGTACATCCCCGGACGACGACGCACCGGTTCAAGGCCGGTCAGGACCTCAATGGCATCGGCATTATAGCTTGATTGGCTCATCGTAAATGTCTGATTAGCAATAGGAAAATGGCCCCACTTCGCAAGGTCACTGGGCGTTTAATCCCAGAAAATCAACGATCTGTGCGAAATGGCGTTCGAATCCGATATAGGCATGATTGCCGCCCTCTTCAACCGTCTGGCGGCATGCGCTGTAATACTCCAGCGCCTGGCGATAATCGAGTATCTCATCGCCGGTTTGTTGCAGCAGCCAGAGTAAATCGGGCGCTTCAAGAGGGTCAATCTGCATTACTTTCAGATCGTAAATGTGGCGAGACTCTAACACATATTGCTGGCCGGTGTAGGGATTACGGTTTTCGCCGAGGTAATCCACCAGCAGCTCAAACGGCCGTACGGCGGGATTAACCACCACCGCTGGCAACATAAAACACTGCGACAGCCAGGTAGCAAAATAGCCGCCCAGCGACGATCCCACCAATCCCAGCGGTTCACCGGCATATTGCATCACCAGATCTTCCAGCATGCTGGCGGCTTCAGACGGAAACGTCGGTAGTTGTGGCACCATCACATTGATATGCGGATGCTGTTCGTTGAGCCACTGCTGCAGCTGCGTGGCTTTCGCCGATTGCGGGGAACTGTTGAAGCCATGCAGATAAATCAGCGCCGCCATTGCTTAGTAGCCCTCGGAATCAAGATCGGGGCGGAACATGTCACTTTGCAGGCGGTTCACTTCGGTCTGCAGCGTGCCGTCGGGCTGCAAGGTAAGCCAACGCCAGCCCGGCGCCAGCGTATCAATGGTGAAGTTAGTGCAATGCGGTTTGAACTGGACGCAGGTTGATGGTGAAGCCATCACGCGGCGACCATGCCAGTCGAGATCCAGCTCCTGATGAATATGGCCGCACACCAGATTGCGTACGCGTGGGAAGTGCTGCAGTACCGCTTCCAGCTGATGCGGATTGCGCAAGCTGTGCTGATCTAACCAGGTACATCCGGAAGCCAGCGGGTGATGATGCAGAAGTACCAAAGTGTGGCGTTCTGGGTACTTGCTAAGTGCGGAGTGTAGCCACTCCAGCTGATATTCACTCAACATGCCGTGTGGCACACCAAATACCTGGCTATCGAGCAGCACCAGTTGCCAGTGATCGCCCAAAAGAACGTGCTTGTCAGATTTGATGCCCGCGTCGGCCAGCGTATCCACCATTGCCGGCTGAAAATCGTGATTTCCCGGCAGCCAGACGCAAGGTTTTGGCAGACGATTAATGCCTGCTACAAAGTGTTGGTAAGCTTCGACGGTGTGATCCTGAGCGAGATCGCCAGTGGCGATAATCAGATCATACTGACGCTGTTGTACTTCAATAGCATCCAGTACCGCATCAAAACTCGACCAGGTATTTACCCCAAGCAGCGATTGATGTTTTCCGGCAAAAAGATGGGTATCCGTGATTTGTAAAATCCTGATATCAGACCCATCTTGCGCAGGAAGAGTTAGCAGGCTATCCAAAGCGTTTCCTTAATCACCACGCCATCGTTGCGTTTTTTACGCTATCAGCAAACCGGTACTGCCACAGCGCCGTGCGCTAAGCAGTAACGCAACCAATCCGCAAGGAACTGGTTAATCTGATGTTTTTCATCGCGCTGATGCAGTTTTTTATTAGGATAATCATAGCGCGCTTTAAATCGGTAGATCTGTTTAGTGGAACACACTTCAGCGACCATCGCATCATGGTAGAGCCGCACCGACATAGAAGGCAGGCTCCAGTAACTCACTGCGGGCGCCACCTGACGCACTTCCACCAGCGTGGTGTACCGCGTCGATTCTTCGATGGTGAGCTGATAGCTGGCGCCATTCACCTGATAAATCACCGATGCGCCTGCCTCGTCATTACGCGGCAGCAGGCGACGCAGCTGGGCGAAATTGGTTTCGCACAGGCGCATCATTTCGGGAAAGTCAGGGGTATAGCGCTGTTTCATTTTAGCTTCCACTCTTGTCGTAGTTTTTCATGGTGCAACGCCAGCCATTGCAAGGCGATGACAGATGCCGCGTTATCAATAATCCCCTCTTCCACCCAGCGATAAGCCTGTTCGCGGCTCACCACATGGACAAGAATATCCTCATTCTCTTCCTCCAGCCCGTGATTTCCCTCTGCCAGGCTGGCATCCACTTCGCCCACCAGCACCGATAAACGTTCAGACGTTCCGCCGGGGCTGGCTAAGTAATTCACTATCGGTTTGACGCGGCCAACCTTAAGGCCAGCCTCTTCTACCGCCTCACGTCGTGCGACATCTTCTGGTGTTTCGCCAGGTTCGATGATGCCAGCCACCATTTCCAGCAGCCAGGGCGTTGGGCTGGAATCAAAAGCGGGAATGCGGATCTGTTCGATCAGTACCACTTCATCGCGCAAGGGATCATAGGGTAGCAGCACGGCGGCGTGTCCGCGCTCAAAAACTTCGCGCACCACTTCACCACTCATTTCGCCATTAAAACGACGGTGGCGGAAACGGTAGCTGACGATGGAAAAAAAACCATCGTAACGCGTTTCGCGTGCAATAATTTCTACATCGTTTTTTGTGAAAGTCACAGGGGATTTTTTTTCACTCGCCATCGTCTGATTCCTTATGCAGATTGGGATGGAGCAAAGAAAAGCCAAGTCTACCGCTCCGTCCGAGTGGTTCTTTTTGAATTATTTACGTAAATTAGGGGAAGAAGGCACGTTCAGCCAACTTATCTCTGACGCCGCCTCTGTAGAATCGGCGATTATTTTTTTGGCTTACCTGCAGCACTACCAGTGCATTTTGCTGCAACAAAAGGAATGCAAATGAAAAAACTGCTCCCACTTTTTATTGGGCTGACTCTGGGCGGATTCAGCCTTGCCAGCCAGGCAGAAAACCTGTTGCAGGTCTATCAGCAGGCGCGCCTTAGCAACCCCGATCTGCGATCTTCTGCCGCTAACCGCGACGCTGCATTTGAGAAAATCAATGAAGCGCGTAGTCCTTTATTGCCGCAGTTAGGCTTGGGCGCAGATTACAAATATGACAATGGCTACCGTGACAGCAGCGGACTTCATTCCAACACGACCAGCGCCTCTCTGCAATTAACTCAAACTATTTTCGATATGTCGAAATGGCGTGCGCTGTCGCTGCAGGAAAAACAGGCTGGTATTCAGGATGTTACCTATCAGGTTGCTCAGCAAGACCTGATTCTTAACACGGCGACTGCCTATTTTAACGTGTTAAAGGCAATCGACACGCTTTCTTACACCGAAGCACAGAAACAATCTATCTACCGCGAACTGGATCAAACCACGCAGCGCTTTAACGTGGGTTTGGTCGCGATTACTGACGTGCAAAACGCCCGTGCACAGTATGACACCGTGCTGGCTAACGAAGTGACCGCACGTAACAACCTCGATAATGCGGTGGAATCGCTGCGTCAGATTACCGGCATGGATTATCTGTCGCTGGCTTCATTGAATATCGATCGTTTCAAAACCGCGCGTCCAGATGCTGTGGCCAGCCTGCTGAAAGAAGCGGAAAGCCGCAACCTGACCTTGCTCTCTGCGCGACTGAGCCAGGATCTGGCGCGTGAGCAGATTCGTTCAGCCGAAACCGGCCACATGCCGACGCTGGATTTGACTGCCTCAACCGGTATGTCGAATAGCAAATATGGCGGCAGCCGCGCTAATCAAAGTACCGGTAGTACCGATTCCATCACCGGTTCTAACCAGGTTGGCTTGAGCTTCACCATGCCACTTTACAGCGGCGGCTCGGTCACCTCGCAGGTGAAACAAGCGCAGTACAACTATGTCGCGGCCAGCGAACAGCTGGAAGGCGCACATCGTAGTGCGGTTCAGACGGTACGTTCATCATTCAATAACGTGAATGCCTCTATCAGCAGCATTGATGCTTATAAGCAAGCCGTTGTCTCTGCACAAAGCTCACTGGATGCGATGGAAGCCGGGTATCAGGTCGGTACGCGTACCATCGTTGATGTGCTGGATGCGACCACCACGCTGTTCAATGCTAAACAGCAGCTTTCTGATGCGCGTTATAGCTATCTGATCAACCAGCTGAATATCAAATATGCGCTGGGTACGCTGAACGAGCAGGATCTGCAGCAGCTGAACAGCACGCTGGGCAAAGAGATCACCACGACACCTGAAGTGGTGGCGCCGGAGAATAACCAGCAGGCCGCGCGTGTGGATAACGGTCCGAAAGCTTCATCGCCTTCAGCCGCCGCACAAGCCCGTCCAGCTGCCGCACGCAGCAGCGGAAATCCATTCGGTAATTAATTCCCCAAGGGGGCCGTATGCGGCCCCTTTCGCATTCAATCGTATAGCTACGTAAAGATCCTTTCCCCATCTGGCTTCGCGCTTCATTTTCCACCGCTCATCCCCTATCCTTACCCCACCTTTGGGCACAGGATGAAAATAATGAAACGGACGAAAAATATTCGCCATGCCGCTTTTCGTAAAAGCTGGCAGGCACGCCACTTAACGCCAGTCGCCTTTGCCGTTAGCGCAGTGTTTATGCTGGCAGGCTGCGAGCAGAGTGACGAAACGGTGTCGCTCTATCAAAACGCGGATGATTGCGCCAAAGCCAATCCAGGCCAGAGCGCGCAATGTACCACTGCGTATAACAACGCACAGAAAGAAGCCGAACGTACCGCGCCAAAATACGCTACACGCGAAGATTGTGTGGCTGAGTTTGGTGAAAACCAATGCCAGCAAACGCCTGCACAAGCGGGTGTAGGTACCACCGCAAACAATGCTGAAGCTCAGCAAAGCGGTAGCTTCTGGATGCCGTTGATGGCCGGTTACATGATGGGACGTATGATGAGCGGCGGCGCAGGGTTTGCCCAGCAGCCCCTGTTCTCGCCAAAAAATCCGAACAGCCCGGCAAACGGTAAATTTGTTGATGCTGCGGGTAAAAACTACGGTAATGCCACATCGGGCCGCACCATCAACGTGCCGAAAACAGCAATGGCGCCGAAACCCGCGACCACTTCCACCATTACGCGTGGCGGCTTTGGTGACAGCGTGGCAAAACAAAACACCATGCAGCGCAGCAGTGCTTCTGGCACCGGCAGCCGCTCGCTGGGAGGCTAAGCCGCAGCATGCAACGTATTGCAATCCCCGAACGTCCAGACTGGCGTGAAAAAGCCGCGGAGTATGGTTTTCAGTTTCACACCATGTATGGCGAACCTTACTGGTGTGAAGATGCGTACTACCAATTCACGCTAGCGCAGGTTGAACAGCTTGAGGATACCACCGCCGAACTGCACCAGATGTGTTTGCAGGCGGTGGAAAAAGTGGTGAACAGTGACGAGCTGCTCACCCGTTTCTGTATTCCTAAGCACACCTGGGACTTTGTGCGTGATTCCTGGAAGTTGCGCCAGCCTTCGCTCTATTCGCGCCTCGATCTGGCATGGGATGGCAAAGGTGACGCTAAGCTGCTGGAAAACAACGCTGATACACCAACCTCGCTGTATGAAGCCGCCTTCTTTCAGTGGATTTGGCTGGAAGACCAGGTCAAAGCGGGCAATCTGCCGCAGGGCAGCGACCAGTTCAACAGCCTGCAAGAGAAGCTGATTGAGCGCTTCGCCACGCTGCATCAGCAGTTCGGTTTCAACTGGCTACACTTCTCCTGCTGCCGTGATACTGAGGAAGATCGCGCCACGGTGCAATATCTGCAGGACTGCGCCACTGAAGCCGGATTGCCGAGCGAGTTTCTCTATATTGACGAGATTGGATTGGGTGAAAGAGGCCAGTTTACCGACGTAAACGATCAGGTCATCAGCAATCTGTTTAAGCTCTATCCGTGGGAATTCATGCTGCGCGAAGTGTTTTCTACCAAGCTGGCGGATGCGGGCGTGCGTTGGCTGGAGCCGGCCTGGAAAAGCATCATTTCCAATAAAGCGCTGTTACCGCTGCTGTGGGAAATGTTCCCTAATCATCCCAATTTGCTGCCCGCTTACTTTGCCGATGATAAGAACGCGCCGCAGATGGATAAGTACGTGGTGAAACCGCTGTTTTCACGCGAAGGGGCCAATATTCGTATCATTGAAAACGGTCAGGAGATCGCCCGCGCCGATGGTCCGTATGGCGAAGAAGGCATGATTATCCAGCAGTTCTATCAGCTACCGAAATTCGGTGATAGCTATACCTTGATCGGTAGCTGGCTGATTGACGATCAACCTGCGGGCATCGGCTTACGCGAAGATCGTGCCTTGATCACGCAGGATCTGTCGCGCTTCTATCCGCATACCTTTGTTGAGTAAAGGCTGTGCCGCCCGCACTCTTCGGGCGGCCTTGCGCATTAGCCAATCTGCACTGACATCATGCTGATCGCCCCCAACTCCATCCCTTCCACAGGAATGCTGATCGCTTCATCAGCGGCACGCGCGCCAAGAATATAGAGCAGCGGTAGATAGTGTTCAGGCGTTGGGTTCGAAAGCTGTGCATCCGGATGCTGCATAAAGTTCACCAATGGGTGATCTGCTGCCTCACCGTGGAAATCCAGATTCTCACGTACAAACTGATTAAAGCTCTCCGCCCACGGATACGCGGTTTCTGCGCCCTGCCAGCGCAGCATACGCAGATTGTGCACCACGTTACCGCTGGCCACGATCATCACACCCTCATCTCGTAATGACGCCAGCTTTTGCCCCAAGGCGTAGTGCCATTCAGCAGGTTTAGTGCCGTCGATACTCAGTTGCACCACTGGGATGTCGGCATCGGGATACATTTTTGCCAGCACCCCCCAGGAACCATGATCAAAACCCCACTCCTGATCGGCATGAACGGCGTTCGGAGCCAGTAAATTCATCACTTGCTGAGCCAGTTCTGGCGATCCCGGCGCGGGATAGCGCACATCAAATAGCGCCTGCGGGAAACCACCAAAATCATGGATAGTGCGCGGATTATTCATCGCCGTCACCGCCGTGCCGCGTGTGTACCAGTGCGCCGAAACCGCGAGAATCGCACGTGGACGCGGCAAGGTTGCGCCCAATTGCTGCCAGGTTTGGGTATAACGATTATCTTCCAGTACGTTCATCGGGCTGCCGTGACCAAGGAACAGCGCAGGCATGCGTGTAGTGCTCATGATTAATCCTTTGACGAAGTGTCGCTTTGTTAACCGCTACGATACGCGCTTTCACCAGGGGATTAACGCTGATAAGTATGATGATCTCTGTCAGAGAATTTGAATGATATAGGGCGGATAAATTCGACACAGGTTAGGTCTCAATATTGCACGCGAGCCTTTTAGATATCAGTGATATAGCCCGCACCTAAGACCGAGCGAGACCAGTCTTGTTACATCCAATCAATCTACTTCTTAAACTCCCCTCGGTTTTAGAAAGATGAGTTGGAATTTATGTTAATTCAGGGAGCAATATTGTGCCTGGCGATGAATATCTACCATGAAGCGCGTGGCGAACCGATTAAAGGACAAATAGCCGTTGGTACGGTGACCATGAACCGGGCCAATTGGGATGTCAAAGAGATCTGTCCTGTGGTGTATGCACCTAAGCAGTTCTCCTGGACGTCTCTCAAAAAGCATCCTTATCGTTATCCACCACATGAAGATAAAAGCTGGCAACGCGCCAGAAAGCTGGCACAGAAGATTGTTGAAGGGGAATTACAGGACGTAACGAAAGGCGCGACCTTTTTCCATGCACATCATGCTAAACCGGCCTGGCGTCATACTTTTCAGCGTACAGTAGTAATTGGCAATCACGTGTTTTATGCCAATCGTTAAAACAAAAAAAAGAGGCCAGATAGATATCAATCCGGCCTCTTTTTTCTGTATTAATTCAGTTAACTGGCGTGACGCGTTTCACGCTGACGGCGATACGCCACCAAATCTTCAATGGTGACGACCGGCATATCATGTTGCTTTGCAAACGCGATCGCTTCTGGCGCGTGCGCCATGCTGCCATCATCATTGGTTAATTCGCACAATACGCCTGCAGGTTTAAATCCCGCCAGCGTCACCAGATCGATAGTCGCTTCAGTGTGTCCACCACGCGACAGAACACCGCCTTCACGCGCACGCAGCGGGAAAACATGGCCCGGACGGTTAAGGTCTGAAGGCTTAGCGCCATCTGCCACCGCAGCGCGAATGGTGGTAATACGATCGGCGGCAGAAACGCCGGTGGTCACACCGCTTGCAGCTTCAATTGTCACCGTGAAACCGGTGCCGTAAGCGCTGGTGTTAGTTTCCACCATCATTGGCAGCTCAAGCTGCTGACGGCGCTCTTCGGTGATGCAGAGGCACACAATACCGCTGCCGTGACGGATGGTTAATGCCATCTGTTCAACGGTCATGGTTTCTGCCGGGAAGATCATGTCACCTTCGTTTTCACGATTTTCATCGTCGAGCACCATTACACCGCGGCCGTTGCGCAGCGCATCAATGGCGCGCTCTACACGCTGTTCAGGCGTGCCAAATTCAGAAAGAAGCGTCTGATTCATGGTAAAAAACCTTATAAAATATGAGTTACCAGAACCAGGGCGTGCTTAGGAGTGCGTACAAAACACATGGCAAAAACGTGACGCGGGCAAAGCCCGGCTGATGTCGTTACCCTCTCCCATCCGGACTCTAACCGTCGGCTCCGGAATTACACCGGATCTGCTGACCTCTCACATTGCTGTGAGAGCGCTCGCGGGCTTTCAGCGAGAGCTGATTTACCGCCGGTGGGGAATTTCGCCCCGCCCTGAGAATAAGCGAACAAACTATAACGCCAATCATCTGGTCGGGCAATCGACAAAAGTGCAAATGCTTTTGCATTTCCTGCGTTGCGGATTTCAGGTTTAACCTTTTCGTTTCAGGCATTACACTTAATAGCTATTGAGTCCGAACACGCGCAGCTATCGGCCACCGTAACCAGGAAATAATCATGATCGACACGAAAAAAATTGAACAACTGGCTCGCCAGGTACATGAAGCGATGCCGAAAGGGATTCGCGATTTTGGCGATGATGTCGAAAAGAAAATCCGTCAGGTATTGCAGGCGCAGTTGACGCGCATGGACCTGGTTAATCGTGAAGAGTTTGATGTGCAGACGCAGGTACTGCTGCGCACGCGCGAGAAATTAGCTGCGCTGGAACAGCGCCTGGCGAAGTTAGAAAGTGAAAGTCCAGCGGCACCCGCGCCGGCGATCATCACGCCAGATCCCGCTGGGAAAATTGATACTCCGCAGTAAGCTAATGGGCGGGAGTTTTCCTCCCGCCCATTCACACTTAATGACTGCGAATCGTTTTGATGATGTTGCTGGTTGAGATGCCATCTTCGAAGTTTAATACGCGCACGTCACCACCGTTTGCCCACACTTCTTTGCTACCCGCGATATCTTCCGGCTTGTAGTCGCCGCCTTTTACCAGCAGATCTGGCAGCACTCCCGCAATCAGACGTTGTGGCGTATCCTCTTCAAACAGCACCACCCAATCCACCGCTTCCAGCGCACCCAGCACAATCATACGGTTTTCTTGCGGATTGACCGGACGCGTTTCGCCTTTCAGACGCTTCGTCGAGGCATCACTGTTAACGGCCACAATCAGGCGATCGCCCAGCTTGCGCGCGTTCGCCAGATAAGAAACATGGCCAGCGTGCAGGATGTCGAACACGCCGTTGGTCATTACCACTTTCTCACCACGCTGACGCGCCAGCGCAACAGCGGCTTTCAGCTCCGCTTCGGTCATCACACCAAATCCCGTTTCCGGACGGGCGTGAATGGCATTTTCCAGCTCAACAGTGCTGACAGTGGAAGTACCGAGCTTACCGACGACGACGCCAGCCGCAGCATTCGCCAGGAAACAGGCTTCTTCCAGGCTGTCGCCAGCCGCCAGCACTGCGGCTAGCACGCCAATCACCGTATCGCCCGCACCGGTCACGTCATACACTTCCTGCGCCTGCGTAGGCAGATGCAGCGGCGCTTTGCCCGGCTGCAGCAGCGTCATACCGTTTTCAGAACGGGTTACCAGCAGCGCGGAAAGCTCATAATCCGCGATTAACTGCATGCCACGACTGACAATCTCTTCCACGCTTTTGCATTTACCCACAACCGCTTCGAATTCAGACAAATTCGGCGTCAGCAGCGTTGCACCGCGATAACGTTCAAAATCAGTGCCTTTAGGATCAATCAGTACCGGCACTTTAGCTTCACGCGCTAATTGAATCATGGTCTGCACGCTGTTCAGCGCGCCTTTGGCGTAGTCAGACAGCACCAGCGCACCCGCTTGCGTCAGCGATTGACGCATACGATCGTGAATCGGCTGCGGATCAATCTCCTCAAAACCCTCTTCGAAATCGAGGCGAATCAGCTGCTGATTGCGCGAAAGCACGCGCAATTTGGTGATGGTTGGATGGCTTTGTACCGCCACAAAATCACAGTCGACGTTGACCTTTTGCAGGGTTTCGCTCAACACGCGCGCGGCATCATCGGCGCCGGTCAAGCCAATCAGCCGTGATGCTGCACCGAGCGCAGCAATGTTCATGGCGACGTTTGCCGCGCCGCCTGGACGCTCTTCAATGGTATCCACTTTCACCACCGGCACCGGCGCTTCCGGGGAAATACGGCTGGTTGGGCCATACCAATAGCGATCTAACATCACATCGCCGACGACCAGCACAGTGGCCTTGCCAAAAGTGGGCAGTGTTACTTTCATTCAGAGACTCCAACACGGTCAAAATAATGCGCGGGATATTACCACATAAGCCATCAGGCTCACTGTTCCGCGCTGTCAGATTGGATACCGCTTAACCAACGCTGCCAACTGTTGTTGACCACCGCGCGTTCAGCGACAAAGGCTTCAGGCGCCACATGGCCCGGTAATTCCTGCAATGCCAGATGGTGCAGCGCATCACGCAGCGTGACGTACGCATGCGTCAAAGCCTGCGCCTCTTCATCCGGCATAATGCCATGACGCGCCATCAATTCGAAAATGCGGACATTATCCGACCAACGCGTCAACGCTGGCTGATCGGCCGCGTAGCTTAAGACAAGGTATTGCGCGATGAATTCAATGTCGGTGATACCGCCCTCATCGGTCTTAATTTCCCAGCGACCTTTCTGTTTGTTGCTGAGATGCGCCCGCATTTTTTCGCGCATTTCACGCACTTCTTTTTGCAACGTCTCAACGTCTCGCGGCAGGCAAAGAACGTTACGGCGGATTTCATCAAAGCGTTCACAGAGCGCAGGTTCGCCAAACACGATGCGCGCGCGCACCAGCGCCTGATGTTCCCAGGTCCATGCTTCGCTGCGCTGGTATTCGTTGAAAGCGGAAAAAGTACTGACCAGCATACCCGCCGCGCCAGAAGGACGCAGACGCGCATCCACTTCATACAAAATGCCGGACGACGTGCGCGTGCTAAACAGATGCATTACACGCTGCGCCAGGCGCAGATAGAACTGGCGACCATCAATGACGCGCTCGCCATCGGTTTCCGCATCATCCGGACAATCATGCAGGAACACCAAATCAAGGTCAGAGCTGTAACCCAGCTCCCAACCACCCAGCTTGCCATAACCGACAACCGCAAAACCGCGCTCACTGTCGCTAGTCAAATGCGATGGACGACCATATCGCTGCACCATCATCTGCCAGGCTTGCTGCACCACGGATTCAATAATCGCTTCTGCCAGCCAGGTTAAGTGATCGCTCACTTTCATTACGGGTAGCGTTTCAGCAATATCGGCAGCGGCGATGCGCAGATGCTGCGCCTGTTTAAACTGGCGCAATGCTTCCAACTGCTGCTCTTCGTCATCGGTGGGAATACGCAGCAGATATTGGCGCAGTTCGTCGCGGTAAGCGTCGGTTGCGGTAGGTTGATACAGCGTTGCGGGATCGAGTAACTCATCCAGCAGCAGCGGATAGCGCGCCAATTGGCTGGCAACCATTGGTGACGCGGCACACAGACGAATCAGATGACGCAGCGCGCCGTGATATTCGGTGAGTAATTCCAGATAAGTGCTGCGCGTCAGCACGCCCAGCAACAACGGCGTCAGACGATTCAGCAGCACATCGGCATCTTCGCGCGGACAAACTTCACTGAGCAGACGCGGCATCAACTGGTCGAGCGCCAGACGACCGCGCGGACCAATAGTACGGCGGCTCACATCCTGGCGGAAGTTGTTCAACGCGTTGTAAAGCGCGTGACGCTGCGCATCGTCCAATTGCGGTACCACCGGGATGAGATCGCCCTCTTCCAGCGCGTCCTGCCACAGCCCGGCAAACTCAGCCAACTGCGGCTGATCGTCGACATCCGGTGCATCGTCGCCAATCAGCTCGTCAAAGATGGCGCGCACACCGGCCATTTGCAGCTCAAGCTGCGCCATCAGCGCGGTCCAGTCTGCCGCGCCCATCGCCCAGGCTAAGCGCTGGCGGTCGAGCTCGTTCTCTGGCAGCGTTTGCGTTTGCTCGTCATTAATGCTTTGCAGCAGGTTTTCCAGCCGACGCAGGAACAAATAGGCTTCACGTAGATGATCGACCTGTTTCTGACTTAACAAAGCCAGCTCACCAATCGCTTTGAGCGTAGGGAGCAAAGAGCGCAATTGTAGTGAGCGCTCACGTCCACCGCGAATCAGCTGGAACACCTGCACAATGAATTCCGTTTCACGAATGCCACCGGCGCCGAGCTTAATGTTGTCTTTCAGGCCGCGTCGACGCACCTCGCGCGCGATCATGCCCTTCATGTTACGCAGCGATTGAATCACGCTGAAATCGATATAGCGGCGATAGACGAACGGCCGCAGCATTTGCTGCAATTCCTGGCTCCAGTGGCCATGATCGTCGCCCATCAGCCGGGCTTTGACCATCGCATAGCGTTCCCAGTCGCGGCCTTGCTCCTGATAATAATCTTCCAGTGCCGCGAAACTCAGCACCAGCGGACCGCTATCACCAAACGGACGCAGACGCATGTCCACGCGATAGACAAATCCATCCACCGTTGGTTGATCGAGCACTTTGATCAGCCGCTGCCCCATGCGCGTGAAGAATTGCGCATTGTCGAGCTCGCGCCGTCCACCTTGGGTTACGCCGTTTTCCGGCCAGGCAAAAATCAGATCGATATCAGAAGAGAAGTTGAGTTCACAGCCGCCGAGTTTACCCATGCCGAGAATCAGCATCGGCTGGGCTTCACCCGCTTCATTGCATGGCGTACCAAAGTCGCGGCTGCAATCCTGCCAAACCCAGTCGCGCGCGGCAGCGATGAGGATTTCCGCCAGCGTGCTGAGTTGCTGCAAACTTTGTTCGGTAGTGGCGTGTTGCAGCGCCTGCATCCAGGCGATGCGTACCAGCATATGACGACGGAACAAACGCAGTTCACGCATCAGGGAGGTTTCATTTTCAACCGAGTGCAGCACGTCATTCAGCCAGCGGGCATATTGCTGCCACTCATCTGGCGCAGGCGCTTGCTGTTGCAGATGCTGCCACCATTCGGGATGCTGCTGCAGGTTATCGAGGATAAAGTCACTAAAGGTCAGCGCGCCCGCCTGTTCTGGCGTGAACGCTGAGGATGGCAAATTAAGTCGCTCTGCCACATTAGCCAACTGCGCCTGCATGAGCGCCGGTAACGGTAACAACATCTTCTCTCCCTGATTGGATTTTTCGTTAGCGTTTGATTCCGCTATTGAGCCAGAAAGGTGCGGGGCGCACGGCCAGGTTAACCAGATGCATTAAGCCACGCTCCTGCTTCTCTCGAATCGCATGCTGTAACTCCAGCCAACCGTCCAGCCAAACATTCACCTCTTCGGCCGGATAAGCACCCGCCAGCAGGTTCACCGCCAACAGCTGGCGATTCAGGCGCGTCGCTTTATCCTGGAACTCATTAAACAGTTGAACATCAACGAATGTTTCTCTGAGATCGGCGGCAATACGACTTAGCATAATATCGCTGAAGCGCTTGAACGATCCCTGCAGCTTGCTTTTGCTCTTGTCGTCGAGCCATTTTTGCCACTGCGACTCGACCAGCCAGTGAGTAAGTGCTAACTGAGCCTCAACCGAAGTTAACGAAAAGCAGGTAGCTTCAGCATTGTTCTCATCATCGGCCAGCAACTCTTCCTGACGGGTTAATTTCTGGCGCAGATCGCTGCTGGCTTTGCGTGGCACCAACGCACCAAACAGTGAGAACGCCTGACGCAGCGTTTCCAGCGCATCAATTACCGCTGCTTTGGCATCATTATTACCACGCAGCCACACTTCTTCGTGATATTGCCAATGATTCAATGCCGCAGTCATTGCGTTGATCATGCCCTGCTCAACCGACGCTTTCGCGGCGATTTTCTGCAATGGCAACGTACGGATGGGGCGCGGTAAGTTACCCTGCGCCAGCTGATAGCCGCGCGCGGCTTTGCTCAGGCTGCCGAGACGTAAGCCGCCCATCGTAACCAGCGCTTCAGCGAACTTCAGCATGTCATCGCGTTGACCACTTTTAAGCTCCAGCTCGACTTCATAAAGCGGTTCGCTAAATTCACCGGCAGCGACTTCGCCGCGGTCAAACGCCACTTCAATTTCGCTGTCGCCAAATTGCACCAACCAGGCTTCGCGCTGGAAATGAGTGCTGAACAGCGGCTGCAGGCGCGATTGCAGTGCAGCAATATCGGTGCCCTGCGGCCAAATCTCGGCTGGCAGGCGCGCGATATCCAGCTGCGGCTCCGTGAGATCAACATTGTATTCCGGACGCTGATGCAGACCGCCGACGGTTTTACCGGCCGCTTTCAGCGTCATTTCATAGCGTTGGTCAACGCCACGAATGCGCAGGCCCATGTCCCAGCGACGCAGTTGGTTGTCGTCGGTTTCATAATAGATATTGGTCAGCTCGCGCGCGGCGAAGTGCTGATGTGGCCACGCGGCAAGCTTTTCCGCCAGTTTTTCGGCGGCTTGCGGTGTAGCAATGAACTTTAATTCGATTTCGATGGTCATAATTTTTTATTCAATACGCTGCTGGCACTTACGAGTTTAATCTGGCGAAGAGTAATGCACCGGAAGCCCGCTGTCTCCGCTTTCTTGTGCTTTTACGACCCTTTTCGCACCGGATTGAGACCAGGATAGTTCTCATTCAGATTTTTGAGAAGCGTCTCCAGACTGTGCCGGTAATTTTACGCCATTAAGAAAAAACGACATCGAATGAAAAAAATCACACTTGCTGCCCTTTCTTTGCTGGCTTTCAGCGCCATCACACCTGCTCATGCTGCTGACGAAAAACGCTACATCTCCGATGAATTATCCACTTGGGTGCGCAGCGGTCCGGGCGATCAATATCGCCTGATCGGTAAGCTGAACGCCGGAGAGGAAGTGACCTTGCTGCAGACCAATAACGACTCTCAATATGGTCAGATTCGTGATGCAGAAGGCAAAACTAACTGGATTCCACTGTCGCAACTGAGCGCCAGTCCTAGCCTGCGTACCCGCGTACCGCAACTGGAGCAGCAGGTTAAAGATCTGACGGCCAAGCTAGCGAATATTGACAACAGCTGGAATCAGCGCACTTCTGAGATGCAGAACAAAGTCGCCAACAGCGACGGCACCATTGATGGCCTGAAAGCGGAGAATCAGAAGCTGAAAAATGAGCTGATTGTCGCGCAGAAGAAAGTCAGCGCCGCCAATGTGCAACTGGATGACAAGCAGCGCACCATCATCATGCAGTGGTTTATGTATGGCGGCGGCGTGCTGGGCGTTGGTCTGCTGTTGGGTCTGTTGCTGCCGCATATGGTGCCGCGTCGTAAGAAAAACGATCGCTGGATGAACTAACGCGCCACGCAGATTTGTTCTTTTATTTAAGGGGATCGTAAGATGCCCTTTTTGGCGTGCCCGATATTTAGCCAAAGTATGCAACAATAAAGTAACAAGCGTGTTCAGCACGCAATTTTTGATCTGCCTCTGGAGTGGTTGAGTGAAGACGTTTCTGGTCGGTGGCGCAGTGCGCGATGCCTTACTGCGTTTGCCGGTAAAAGATAGAGATTGGGTTGTTGTAGGCGCGACGCCAGATGCGATGCTGGCGGAAGGTTATCAGCAGGTTGGCCGGGATTTTCCGGTTTTTTTGCATCCGCGAAGCCGTGAAGAGTATGCGCTGGCGCGTACGGAACGCAAAAGCGGCAACGGTTACACCGGCTTTGTGACGCAGTTCGCGCCGGATGTCACGCTCGAGCAAGATTTGCAGCGCCGCGATCTCACCATCAATGCCATCGCCCAAAGCGACAGCGGTGAGCTGATTGATCCGTATGGCGGTCAGCGCGACCTGGCGAAACGCCAGCTGCGCCATGTTTCCAGCGCCTTTAACGAAGATCCGCTGCGTGTACTGCGCGTGGCGCGTTTCGCCGCCCGCTTTGCCCATCTGAATTTCCGTATTGCTGATGAAACCCAGGCGCTGATGCGCGAAATGGCGGTCAGCGGCGAACTGGCGCACCTCACCGCAGAACGGGTGTGGAAAGAGACGGAGAAAGCGCTGCTGACGCGCAATCCACAGGTCTATTTCCAGGTATTACGTGATTGCGGCGCGCTGCAGGTGCTGTTCCCGGAAATCGATAATCTTTATGGCATTCCGGCCCCGATCAAATGGCATCCCGAGATTGATACCGGCATCCATGCGCTGATGACGCTGGCGATGTCCGCTGCGCTCTCGGATCAGCTTGATGTGCGTTTCGCTACGCTGTTCCACGATGTCGGTAAGGCGCTGACGCCAGCAGAAAAATGGCCGAGTCATCATGGTCATGGCCTCGCGGGCGTGCCGATTGTTGAAGCGCTGTGCCAGCGCCTGCGCGTGCCGAATCAGGTGCGTGATTTGGCGTTAGTGGTGACCGAATTCCATGACGTGGTGCACACCATTGAGCGCCAGCCAGCTGACGCGTTAATCGCGCTTTTTGATCGAATTGATGCCTGGCGCAAGCCCGATCGCGTGGAGAAGATGGCGCTGACCAGCGAAGCGGATGCGCGCGGGCGCGCGGGTCTGGAAAGCATGACTTATCCGCAAGGCGACTATTTGCGTCAGGCGTTTGCGCTGGCGCAAGCGGTGCCAACCAAAGATGTGGTGGCAGCAGGTTTTAAAGGGGCGGAAGTGCGGGAAGAGTTGACGCGTCGGCGTGTGGCGGTGCTGCAGGCGCAATTGATTAACGCGCGGCCAGTGTAACCAGCCGCGCGGGGCAACTTACATAAAGATCGCGTAAACCACGGCCGCAACAATGAAGCGGTAGATAGCGAAAGAGACGAACGAGATACGCTTGATCAGCTCAAGGAACACCTTGATCGCCAGCAGCGCCACGACGAAAGCCGTTACAAAACCGACGGCAAACATTGGGAAATCCTGCGTCGTCAGGAAGCCGAGGCTCTTGTAGAGATCCAGTCCGGTGGCGCCAATCATCATCGGCACCGCCAGAATGAACGAGAACTCTGACGCCGCATAACGGCTCACGCCCATCAGCATACCGCCAGAAATCGTCGCACCTGAGCGCGAGAAGCCCGGCCACAGCGCCAGACACTGGAAGCAGCCAATCATAAATGCCTGACGGTAGGTGATATCGTCAACGCCAACCGCTTTCGGCTGCTTCGGCTTGAAGTATTCCGCCACCAGCAGCAGCACACCGCCGACCACCAGCGCATACATCACGTTGATCGGGTTAAACAGCGTTTTGATTTGGTCGTGCAGCAGTAAACCAATCACCACCGCAGGCACCATACCCAACAGAATATGAATCAGGGTTAATTTGCCCGTACCCACGCCTTCATGTTTGACCTCACCGAAGTGAATGCCGATCAAACCAAACAGGCGGCGCCAGAACATCACGACCACAGCCAGAATTGAACCGAGCTGGATCACCACTTCGAAGGTTTCAGCGGTCTGGCCTTCAAAACCCAACAGATGGCCAACAATAATCATGTGGCCCGTGGAAGAGACCGGCAGGAATTCCGTGAGGCCTTCTACGACCCCCAGGATTGCAGCTACCCAAAGCTGGTGAATGTCTGCCATCAAAATATTTCCTCTATCCGTTTTAAACAGTAAAAAGGCGGTCGCAAAGGGCTACCGCCTGAAATTATGCCTGCGTCACGCTGAAGGAAACCTTAAGAAATTCGGTCACTTCCTGCTGGTTAGCGCAACGGCCTCAAGTGAGACACACCATAATTTGGTTTGGTTTCATTGTGATGGCAATCACGGAAGATTTATTTCGGAATAGTCCCGCGCTCAATACGCACGCCAACGCTGGCCGCCTGCGCTACAGCACCCGGTTTGCCTACCTTTATGCGCACGCCGGGGGTTTTGAAACGATTCATCAACAGATCGGCGATTTCTTCTGCTGCCCTTTCGACCAGGGCGAAACGCTGGCCATGCAGATGATTGAGGATCACTTCCGTGACATCGGCGTAGCTCAGACAATCATTTACATCGTCGCTGGCGGCGGCTTGACGGTTGTCCCACGCCATTTCGACATCGAGCACCAGCTTCTGCTGCATGCCCTGTTCCCAGTCGTAAACGCCAATAGTTGTGAACACGGTAAGCTGCTCGATAAATACGATATCCATGATGTCAGTCTCTGTTTTTGGCTAAGCCGGATACCACTTCCGGCGGATTATGCGTATTATCCACGCTTATCGAGAACAAAACGACCCAAAAGGAACGGTACGACGCTATGAGTGCTATCGCGCTTGGTATGATTATTTTCGCGTATCTTTGCGGCTCGATTTCCAGTGCGATACTGGTCTGTAAACTGGCTGGTTTACCCGATCCGCGCTCGCAAGGCTCAGGCAATCCTGGCGCGACCAACGTTTTGCGCATTGGTGGCAAAGCCGCCGCTGCCGCAGTGCTGATCTTCGATGTGGCAAAAGGCATGCTGCCGGTGTGGATCGCTTATCTGCTGCACGTTGCCCCGCTCTATCTCGGCCTCACGGCGATTGCCGCCTGTCTGGGCCACATCTATCCGGTGTTCTTTCGTTTTCGCGGCGGTAAAGGCGTGGCGACGGCCTTTGGTGCGATTGCACCGATTGGCTGGGATTTGACGGGATTGATGACCGGCACCTGGCTGCTGACGGTGCTGCTAAGCGGCTATTCATCACTTGGCGCGATTGTCAGCGCGCTGATCGCACCGTTTTACGTGTGGTGGTTCAAACCGCAATTCACTTTCCCCGTTTCGATGCTCTCGTGTTTGATTCTGTTGCGGCACCACGACAACATCCAGCGCCTGTGGCGCGGCCAGGAAAATAAGATCTGGAAACGGAATAAGAAGAAATAAAAAAACCGGCGCAAGGCCGGTTTTTTTATATGGCGGGCAATTCTGCCAGCGGCCAGCGCGGCCGCACGCTGACGCTGAGTCCACCGCTGGTGCCGCCTTTGAGGCGCACCATGCCCGCGTAAGCAATCATCGCGCCGTTATCGGTGCAAAACTCAGGGCGTGCGTAAAACATCTCGCCGCCACGCTTTTTCATCATCTCGGCCATGCGCTCACGCAACGTGCGGTTGGCGCTGACGCCACCCGCAATCACCAAACGTTTAAAGCCAGTTTGCTCAAGCGCGCGTTTGCACTTAATCATTAAGGTATCAACCACCGCATCTTCAAATGCGCGGGCGATATCCGCGCGAGCTTGCTCGTCGCCCTGATTCTCGCGAATGGTATTCGCCGCAAAGGTTTTCAGGCCGGAGAAGCTGAAATCCAGCCCCGGACGATCGGTCATTGGCCGCGGGAAGCGGAAACGGTTTGGCGTGCCTTGCTGCGCCATACGCGACAGCATCGGTCCGCCGGGATAATCCAGCCCCAGCAGCTTGGCGGTTTTATCGAACGCTTCGCCAGCCGCATCGTCAATCGATTCGCCCAATAAGGTGTATTCACCAATGCCGGTCACGCTGATCAATTGCGTATGCCCGCCGGAAACCAGCAGCGCGACAAACGGGAATTCCGGCGGATTCTCTTCCAGCATCGGCGCCAGAAGATGCCCTTCCATATGATGCACCGGCACCGCCGGCACATTCCAGGCGAACGCCAACGCTCGGCCAATGGTGGCGCCAACCAGCAGCGCGCCCACCAATCCGGGCCCGGCGGTGTAGGCGACGCCGTCAATCTGTTGTGGCTCAAGGCCCGCTTCTTTCAGTGCCGCCTGAATCAGCGGCACGGTTTTACGGACGTGGTCACGCGATGCCAGTTCCGGCACCACGCCGCCGTAATCGGCATGCAGTTTCACCTGGCTATATAGTTGATTTGCCAGCAGACCGGACGCATCGTCGTAAATCGCGATGCCGGTTTCATCGCAGGACGTTTCAATACCCAGAACTCGCATAGCTTTTATCACCCTCTTCGTGCGGCGCGCAGTGTAACACAGGCAATTCTCACGCCAGAGACTTTGCCCCTGAAAAAGTGTTTTTCTGTCGCACAAAGAGTGCGCTATACTCCACGGCCTGAAAAAACCGGCAGCCGCGATGGCATATGCCCCTGTTGGTTCTAAATTATACATGGTGCTTTACAAGTCGGCCGCGGCTGGAGTAAAATGCTGCACCATTTTGAAATGTGCTGGCGCCGCAGTCAGCAGCAAAAACCGAATTTTATCGAGGTAAGAGTTACATGCCGGTAATTAAAGTACGTGAAAACGAGCCGTTCGACGTAGCACTGCGTCGCTTTAAGCGTTCATGCGAGAAAGCAGGTGTTTTGGCAGAAGTTCGTAGCCGTGAGTTCTACGAGAAGCCTACCACTGAGCGTAAGCGCGCTAAAGCATCTGCAGTTAAGCGTCATGCCAAGAAACTGGCTCGCGAAAACGCACGCCGCACTCGTCTGTACTAATTTCTTGCGGAAGCTTGCTTCCGCCGCGTGATAAACGCAGACAGAGTCAAGTAAAAGGCCGTGCTTTCCGAAAGGAAGCGCGGCTTGTTGTCGTTTATGAGCTGAAAAATCGGGGCTTATGGCTGGACGAATTCCACGCATATTTATCAACGACTTACTTGCCCGCACGGACATCGTGGATATTATTGATGCCCGCGTTAAGCTGAAAAAGCAGGGTAAGAACTATCACGCGTGCTGTCCTTTTCATAACGAGAAAACCCCCTCTTTCACCGTAAGCGGTGAGAAGCAGTTCTATTACTGCTTCGGCTGTGGCGCCAAAGGCAACGCCATCGACTTCCTGATGAATCACGATCGTCTGGAATTTGTTGAGAGCGTTGAGGAGCTCGCCACGCTTCATGGCTTAGAAGTGCCGTATGAAGCGGGCAACGGTCCTAGCCAGATGGAGCGCCATCAACGTCAAAGTCTTTATCAGTTGCTGGATGGCCTGAACGGCTTCTATCAACAGAGCCTGCGTAATCCACAAGCGCAATCTGCACAGAACTATCTCGCCACGCGCGGTCTTAGTCAGGAAGTGATCGATCACTTCGCTATCGGCTATGCGCCTGCGGGTTGGGATAATGCTCTGAAGCGCTTTGGGCAGCAGAAAGACGATCGCGAATCGCTGATGGAAGCGGGCATGTTGGTCAGCAATGACTCTGGCCGCACCTACGATCGCTTCCGCGATCGTGTGATGTTCCCTATTCGTGATAAGCGTGGCCGCGTGATTGGTTTTGGTGGCCGCGTGCTGGGCAACGATACGCCGAAGTATCTGAACTCACCGGAAACACCGATTTTCCATAAAGGCCGCCAGCTATACGGACTTTATGAAGCGCAAAAAAATCATCCGCAACCCACGCGTTTGCTGGTTGTCGAAGGTTACATGGACGTGGTGGCGCTGGCGCAGTTTGGCATCGATTATGCCGTAGCTTCGTTGGGCACTTCGACTACCGCTGAACACGTTCAGCTGCTTTACCGCTCAACGGATACCGTGATTTGCTGTTACGACGGCGATCGCGCCGGACGTGAAGCGGCATGGCGTACGCTCGAAACCGCATTGCCTTACATGAATGATGGTCGTCAGCTACGCTTTATGTTTTTGCCCGATGGCGAGGATCCGGACACGCTGGTACGCAAAGAGGGCAAAGCAGCCTTTGAAGCACGGATGGAGCAGGCGACACCGCTCTCCACGTTTTTGTTCGACAGCCTGATGCCGCAAGTGGATTTGAGTACACGCGATGGCAAGACCAAGCTGGCGACACTGGCGTTACCGCTGATTAGTCAAATTCCCGGTGAAACGCTGCGCATTTATATGCGTCAAACCTTGGGTAATAAACTCGGGATTCTTGACGATAACCAGTTAGACAAGCTGATGCCGAAGCTGGCAGAAAGCGGAGTGCTGCCAACTGCCCCACCGTTGAAGCGCACCACCATGCGCGTATTGATCGCGTTATTAGTGCAGAATCCGCAATTTGCCTCCATCGTGCCTACACTGGATGGACTGGAGCAGTCAAAAATGGCGGGTTTACCGCTATTTGTGGAGTTAGTCAGCCGTTGTACAGAGAATCCTGGCCTGACCACCGGACAGCTACTAGAGTTATATCGCGGAACAAATTTTAGCCAGCCCCTTGAAACACTGGCCACCTGGAACCACATGATAGTGGATGAAGAGGCGGAAGAAGTGTTCCAGGATTCACTGGCGAGCATTTACGATTCCGCACTCGAACAGCGCCTTGAAGCGCTGATCGCACGCGAGCGAACTGAAGGCCTAAGCGCCGTCGAACGCCGTGAATTCTGGGCTTTAAGCCAGGCATTAGCGAAAAAATAAGATTTTAACGGGATCAGAACTGCAAGTACGTTAAAAACAGCATTCTGGTTCAGTGATTTCCGGGATGATAGACGCGATAAGCGAAGCCGGAAACACACAGCACAAATTTAGAGGCGTCAACGTCGCAGCCAGTTTCAGTGCTGCCAGCGCACAGCAACCGGAGCGTACTGAAGTACGTGAGGATTGCGAGCACTGCCAGCACTGAAAATGGCAAGTAAGTTAGCCTCGGAAAGAACACAAGCGGCTTAAGTGCCGATTATAGATGGGCTTCAGCCCTGGCCGCGATGTAGGCAGCGGCAAAAACACAACGCCTTCACTGTTATAGTTGGCTCGCGCCGACCGACACCAATCTAATTAACAGAAGTGTGGATACCGTCTTATGGAGCAAAACCCGCAGTCACAGCTTAAGCTACTTGTCACCCGTGGTAAGGAGCAAGGCTATTTGACCTATGCTGAGGTCAATGACCATCTGCCGGAAGATATCGTCGACTCCGATCAGATCGAAGACATCATCCAGATGATTAATGACATGGGTATTCAGGTTGTTGAAGAAGCGCCTGATGCTGATGATCTGATACTGAATGAAAACAGCTCCGATACTGACGAAGATGCCGCAGAAGCCGCCGCTCAGGTTTTATCCAGTGTTGAATCTGAAATTGGCCGTACCACCGACCCGGTGCGCATGTACATGCGCGAAATGGGTACCGTTGAACTGCTGACGCGCGAAGGCGAAATTGACATCGCTAAGCGCATCGAAGACGGTATCAACCAGGTCCAATGCTCTGTAGCCGAATATCCGGAAGCGATCACCTATCTACTCGATCAGTATGATCGCGTTGAAGCGGGCGACTATCGCCTGTCTGACTTGATCATCGGCTTCATCGATCCTAATGCGGAAGAAGATATCGCGCCGACCGCCACGCACGTGGGTTCTGAGTTATCTCAGGAAGATCGTAACGACGATGAAGAAGAAGATGAAGAGGATGACGACAGCTCTGACGACGATAATTCTATCGATCCAGAACTGGCACGCGAGAAGTTTGGCGACCTGCGTACGCAGTATGAAACCACGCGTACCGTCATCAAAGCGAAAGGTCGCAGCCATGCTGACGCCGTAGCCGAAATCCAGAATCTCTCTGAAGTGTTCAAGCAGTTCCGCCTGGTACCGAAGCAGTTCGATTACCTGGTAAACAATATGCGTGAAATGATGGAGCGCGTGCGTACGCAAGAGCGCCTGATCATGAAGCTGTGTATTGAACTGTGCAAGATGCCGAAGAAAAACTTCATCACGCTATTCACCGGCAACGAAACCAACCCAAGCTGGTTCAAAGCCGCGCTGGCGATGAACAAGCCATGGTCTGAGAAGCTGCTGGAAGTTGAAGATGATGTGAATCGTTCGCTGTACAAACTGCAGCAGATCGAAGAAGAAACCGGCTTGACCATCGAGCAGGTGAAGGACATTAACCGTCGCATGTCTATCGGCGAAGCGAAAGCGCGCCGTGCGAAGAAAGAGATGGTTGAAGCAAACTTACGTCTGGTTATCTCTATCGCCAAGAAATACACCAACCGTGGTCTGCAGTTCCTCGATCTGATTCAGGAAGGCAACATCGGTCTGATGAAAGCCGTTGATAAGTTTGAATATCGTCGTGGTTATAAGTTCTCAACTTACGCCACATGGTGGATCCGTCAGGCTATCACCCGCTCTATCGCTGACCAGGCGCGCACCATCCGTATTCCGGTGCATATGATTGAGACCATCAACAAACTCAACCGTATTTCGCGTCAGATGCTGCAGGAGATGGGTCGCGAACCGACGCCGGAAGAGCTGGCTGAACGTATGCTGATGCCTGAAGATAAGATCCGCAAAGTGCTGAAAATCGCTAAAGAGCCGATCTCTATGGAGACGCCGATTGGTGATGATGAAGATTCGCATCTGGGCGATTTTATCGAAGACACCACGCTGGAGCTGCCGCTGGATTCCGCAACCTCGGAAAGCCTGCGCTCAGCGACCCACGACGTGTTGGCTGGCCTGACCGCGCGCGAAGCGAAAGTTCTGCGTATGCGTTTCGGTATCGATATGAACACCGACCACACGTTGGAAGAGGTTGGCAAACAGTTTGATGTAACGCGTGAACGTATTCGTCAGATCGAAGCCAAGGCGCTGCGTAAACTGCGTCACCCAAGCCGCTCAGAAGTACTGCGTAGCTTCCTCGACGATTAATCGTTGTCGAGACGAAAAAACCCCGGTTTGCCGGGGTTTTTTATTGCCTGAAGAATAGCTCTTTCACGCGTTGTTCTGCAGCCAATCATGCAGTTGGCGATAGGATGCGGCCATCTCTTCCAGCGTCGCACGATTTAACCCGCTTGGATTAGGCAGCACCCACAAACGCGTTTCACCCAGCGTTTGCGGCTGCTCGCCCCACTCAACTTTGCGCTGACGAAACGCTTTCTGAAAAGCATCCTTGCCCAACACCGCCAACGCACGCGGCTGATAGTGCAGAATTTTTTGCTGCAGGCGTGAACCACCGTCGCGTAATTCATCGCCGTCCAACTCGTTAGCCTGCACCGTTGGACGCTCCACCAGCATGGTGATGCCACAGCCAGTTTCCAGCAGCCGCTGCTCCTGCTCGGGCTTAAGTAACTCGCGCGTAAAGCCGGCCTGGTAAATCACCTTCCAAAAGCGATTGCCGGGATGCGCAAAGTGAAATCCGGTGTGCGCCGACGATTTGCCCGGATTGATGCCACAAAACAGTACCTGTAAATCAGGCGCAATAATGTCGCGGATATCGTGCTCGCTCATGCCATCTCCAGTCCGGCGCGTTGTTTTACCGACCGACGACTGCTCGCCAGCATCGTACGTGCTTCCTCGTCGTCCGGACAAGCACGTGCCATTGCCACCGCGCCAACCATTTCAGCCAACATGGTGGTCGCGGCGTCATCCGCATGCGGATGGTTAAGTTCATGTAGCGTCAACGCCAGGCGCTGCCGCATGGCTTCTCGCCGCTGGGAAAATAGTGTGCGCGCCTCAACCGGTAAATGTGCCATTTCACTCACCAGCGCAGGCAGCGGACAGCCTTCACCCGGCGTGTTGCAATGATGCTCGGATAAATAGCTATCGATTAACTGACTCAGTCGTTCAGCGGGATCGTTAATTGAGGTGATATCCGCAAAGCGGCGCGCCGAATCGGCAAACATCTCAGCGATCACCGCTTGCACTAAATCTTCGCGCGAGGCGAAGTGGGCATAAAAGCCACCGTGCGTTAAGCCCACGCGCTTCATCAGCGCCGCGACACCAATGCTTTCCGTGCCGTTCTCGCGCATTACCACAGAGGCTTCATCCAGAATGCGCTGTCGCGTACGCGCTTTATGGCTCAGCTTTTCCATCTTCATTGACTCCGATATCGTTGATAGCAATCAGTGTAATTATTACAACCATCATATTCTAGCTTGACGTCAAATATTATGATCGTCATATTAAACCTCGTAAATATGATAACCATCATTTAAAGGAATACACCATGTCCCAACACCTGGCTTTAATCACCGGCGCATCAAGCGGAATTGGCGCGACCTATGCAAAACAGCTGGCAGCACGCGGCACAAACTTGATTCTGGTGGCGCGCGATGCAGCCAGGCTCAATTTGTTGGCGCAATCTTTGTGTGAATCACATGGCGTTGAAGTCAGCGTGTTAGCGGCCGATCTCACCAACCATGATGATTTGCAAAGAGTCGATCACGAAATCCAGCAAAATAAAGCGATTACTCTGCTGGTAAACAATGCGGGCATGACGGTTGAAGGTGAATTCATCGACGGTGACATCGCGAAAATTCAAACAATGCTGACGTTAAATATCGTGGCGCTGACACAGCTGGCCCACACTGCTGCGCAGGCGTTTCGTGCACGTCGCAATGGTACGATAGTGAATATTGCTTCAGTGCTAGCGCTAGTGAGCGAATCGGCGAATGGCGCGTACAACGCCAGCAAAGCGTATGTGCTTTCCCTGACCCGTAATTTGCATCGTGAATTAGCCGAAAGCGGTGTGCGTATGCAGGCGGTGTTGCCAGGCTTAACGCGTACCGAGATCTTCGAGCGCGCAGGAAAATCCATTAACGAAATTCCCGCTGAGATGCTGATGGAAGTGGATGATTTAGTCTCGGCTGCGCTACGTGGACTTGATGCCGGCGAGTTGGTGACCATCCCATCCGTTGAAGATGTGCAGCTTTGGCAGAGCTATGAAGAAGCACGCATCGCCATATTGCCGTTCATCTCGCTTAACAAGCCTGCATCACGCTATTTGTAGCATAAGCAAACTTTCGAATGAGCCTGGTCTCAAAAACCAATGCTGGTTGGGCGCTTAATAAGCGTAGAGCGTGGGACGATAGAATTTTCTTTTGAGATCAATGAGTCAGCTATTGCTGTAATTTTCACCATCCAAATGGCGAACTCTGGATCACCCTAACAAGATACTCTATAATCCCCGCTCCGCTGGCCCCTTAGCTCAGTGGTTAGAGCAGGCGACTCATAATCGCTTGGTCGCTGGTTCAAACCCAGCAGGGGCCACCAAATAAAACAAGGAGTTAGATGAGAAATCGTCTGACTCCTTTTTCGTTTTATACGAATCGGGTCAGGTAATGGGTCAGGTAAGGAATTACCTCCCTACCCTCTTCAGCGCGCTGCCAGCATCCCCGGATAGTGCTTCGCCACGATATCATTCATCTTTTCTGTCAGGTCTGGACGCTTAAAAGTGATGTGCGCAGTCCCTTTCTGAAAGTAACGAATGGAAAACATTTCGTTTTCATACGCCTGCTCCTGCGAATTCTGTTGGATATGCTCCATCAGTTGAATAGAAATATCAGAGCGATTATCCGGAATTGGTTTTCCGTCCAGCAGGTATAGCATTCGCTCAAGATCGACCAACCGATCACGCTGCCAGCCCCAATTCAGGCCAAACCCCCACCGGTGATGAGTTACAAGACTTGTAATGATTATTTTCCTGCCAAATCTACATGGGCTATTGGATTTGTAATCCCACGACAGTCCTTTAAACACGTTGATCACGCCACGCTCAAAAACCGCCTTTTTACTATTATGCAACGACTCAAAAGTGTTAAGAATGTTGCTTTCGTTGATGGCTGGAAAATCATCCTTTTCCAAATTGTTGCTCCACTGATCTCGGGCTTCAGCGTCCATTAGTGAGAGCATGCCAGATTTAAGCATCAGTTCGCGCCAGATGCTACGGTCAATGTTGCGGGTAATTTCTGGTATCGCTTTCTCGGGCTTTTCCATCAGCCAACAGTCATAGCGATGCCCTGACTTCATTGCCCATTCGGCAGCATTGCCACCACCGATTCCGGCAGTCAGTTGGGAAATGATATTCAGTTGCTGAATCAACTGTTCAATCTGCACCAATGCTGCATTACGTCCGGTGACAATGCGCTCAATGTTAGTCGAGTTAATCAGCTCAGTATGTTCGGTAATCACCTCAGATTCTGCTTGCATCGCAAAGAATTCCATAAAAGCAAATGTCCCTGCCGTTAATGGCAGAAGCATTATGCGTTGTCAGATAAAAGGAGAGAACTGCAGGAAGGTAAATCTGGAAAGCAGCACGCAAGACTTAGCTAAGGTTGCTTTGCGTTAATCCAGTAGCGTGACTTGCCTTCAGGATATCGGCAGCAGTCAGAAAGATTTCTGACTCAGTACAGGCATCACTGCTGGTATCAACACGAACCAGATCATATTTCTCTACCAAGAAATTGATGGCATCGACCAGGGTAACACCTGCCTCAATGTGTTGTTGGATGACAGACTCGCTGCAAAATGGCGTGTCGTTTAACTCCAGCCCGAAGAGTTTTTCAAGCAGGTACACAAGCAGTATTCTCCAGTGCGCTGTGGGTGACAGGCAGCATGATGCCGCCCGCTCCGGATGTGATGAGAAGGTTGGCATAGTGATTTTCCTTTAGTGAGTTTTACTGAGGTGTCGGGTAAACCGAGATATAGACGTAGCCGTGTGAACCGAGGGTATCGGCTTCACAGGTCAGGTTGTTGTGATAAATTGTGATACAGTGCTGCTGGCGGGGATTGAGTTCACCGGTGGTCAGCAGATGTTCGAGCATGCCGATCATTTGCGGGAACGACTGATTGATACGGTCAATTTGTTCTTCGCTGAATTTACCGACTATTCCTGCCCTGTCAGCCAGATAGTGCAGCCGGTTGCCTTCCTGCACGAGCCGGGCACCGAAGCGCGGAGTGATACTGCGTTTCAGCCCCCATTCGTTTTCATTCATACATCCTCCTGATTACAGCCAGCCACGTTCGGCAAACGACACAATGTCTTTACTGCCAATCACAAAGTGATCCGTCAGGCGAACATCCACCAGTGCCAGCGCTTTTTTCAACCGCTCGGTAACCCGCCTGTCTGTATCACTGGGCTCTGCATGGCCAGATGGATGATTGTGAGCAAGAATAGCTGCCGCTGCGTTATGTCGCAGTGCCGCTTTGACCACCTCGCGAGGATGCACTTCTGTGCTGCTGATTGAACCGCTGAACAGCGTTTCGTGCGCCAGCAATCGATTCTGGTTATCCAGCAGCAGAACCATAAACACTTCACGCTCCAGGCCTGTCAGGTTTAATCGCAGCCAGTCGCGGGCGGCCATTGCAGAGGTGAACGCCACGCCCGGTTCACGCAGGTGATTTTCAATCAGTGCGATGGCGCGTTTAACGGTGAGCTGGGATGCTAGAGGCAGTGTGGAGTTGGGTATTACGTTACTTTCCATTGCGAACTCCGGCTTCAGTCGATGATGCGCATAATGGCGCGGCTTTCAGTATGGCTAAGCGCATATTCCCGCAGACGATAGTAGTGGTCCGTCATCGCTTCGCTTTCTATTGTGCAGGCGTGATGACTCCAGTTCAGCAGACACACGGCGATGCCAGCGGCCTCGCTGCTCATCTCCGCACTGTTGCCGTTCATGTCGTTATACAGTGACCATGCTGAGTCGCAGTCTGGCGCAATAAAGGCACCGCCGTTGCTCAGCGTAAAAAAGTTCCAGATCCCACCGTTGTAGTCTTCACACAGGTGATCCATCCAGCCGAAAACCTGTGGCTCAAGGCTGCTCCAGCGTGCTATGGAGCCGAAATATTTCGGCCAGAACTGCAATCGATCCTCGTCGGCTACAGCAGTGCTCACAACCGGGGCATCGTTCATCATGAAAAGCTCCTTTCGAAAAGTTACCGCCTGAGCGGTGAATTGTTTTTGCGACAAATAAAAGAAAGCCCCCGCTGCATGTGCAGCGGGGGCCGGTTAATTAGTGCGTGAGTTGTGGCGAGGATTACTTAGTAATGCTTACCGCAAGTGGCTGGTAATACTGTGGATCAAACGTGGATAATGGCAGGTTAATCTCTTTGCCGTCGGTTTCTTCTGTGGCTTTCACAATCTCAATTGAGATGGCTTCATCATTGCAGTTGGTTTCAAGAAAAGCATGTTGAGAACGCGTTGCATCGCTGTCGCCGAACGGCTCGACATCCATGACACCCTCTTCAAGGATGTTTCCCTGTTTATCTTTGACCCGCATACTCACTGCAAGCTTATTGAACCCCTGAGCGCCGCCGCCATTGTCCAGCCGGAACTGCAGTGCGCATATGCCACCGGGCACCCAGACACTGTCGGTATTGCGGATGCTGATGTAGCGTTGATCTTCTGCCGACGCGGCGGCAATGCTGGTGAGCGACAACAGCATTGTCGTCAAAATAGCAATATTTCCCTTTCTCACTGATTATCCTCCTGATTTTTAGGCATGTAGATTTTCCCCATCTCTTTTCCATCATGGGAATAAACGACGGATTTTTCGCCGGTATAGTTGTCGGTTTCTTCTCTGAAGCTCAGCGTAATGTTATCGGACAGACACAGCGCAGACATGAGTGGCTGAACGGTCTTTTCCCGCATATCGGCAATGTAATAATAATTACCTGATTTACAGCCATCCGGTGATTTCACCGTTTTTATTACCCGATACTGTTCCTGACCAAATGCATCTTTTTTGATCCACTGGTAGACGATATCACTTTTCGACGACACGATATCGCTGAAAGGTGGCGGTGTCAGATCGTAGTATTTAGAAATCGTCTTAATACCACCATCATCATTGTTGTCGCACCCCGTCAGCAGCGCTGAAGCCGTTAAGGCAACTTCAACCAGCAGTTTTGGAAAATGAACCATTGGCTTTCTCCCTGATTAGCAATTGCCCGTCCTGCGGCACAATTCTTTAAGGCTCTCTTTAGCGACCCACTCTTGCAGTGCGCGTTCATCAGACGAACGTTTGGCATTCATAGCCGCTTCCTGCTGCTTGTTAACGCAGTTGTCCGGAAAAACAGCGACAACTTCAGGCCTAAACTTTTCTCTGACTTTTGCAAGTTCCTGATCTGCGTTTGTAACTCGAGGAAAGCTGTATAGTATATGGTCTTCCGCTTTGCTGAGTGCCAGGGCTTTACCATCTACCACTGCCATAAAGCATCCTTTACCATTGTCTGTTCCTTGATAAACAGAAGTTAGATCAGAATTGAAACCGCTTGCTGGCTTAATCATGAGATGCCGCACCGTTTTAGACTTTTTATCCGCCAGATAGAAAGAACCACCGCCGCGAACGCGCAGCAAAAATTGTTTCGTCCACGGATAGTTATCAATGATTTCGGCCTGATACAGCGCGTTGTGCATCTTATCGAAATCGTACCCGTCGGCTGACGTCCAGCCAGCAGACTGCATATAGGGCCAGGCCTTAACCGTTCCGGTTATTGCCGCACTGGTTTGAAATGTCGCGGTGAGCATTAACGAGGCAATCAATGCCTTAATGGGGGAGTGTTTCATTGCTGATTTTCCTTGTGAGGTATTAACCGGATATCAGGTCCGGCGAGTAACGACTGAAAGAAACGAAAATGGGGAAGCGCCCTGATAAATTCAGAGTCTGAAATCAACGTCAGCAAAGGCTCATTCATGGTGAAGTTTTCATTACTGACGGCGATGGTTTGAATATCCGTCAGGGTAAAAACCGAAATATGGCCCTTGAGTTCGCCAGTGAGATACCAGCGGCCTTCGAGAGAGATAAGGCGATATGGCGCGAGTTGCTCACAACGCTGTCCTTCAGTCAGCAGCGTTATGCGACGACGCCCGGCGATGGCGGAAGTTATGCGCTGAAAAATTCCCTGATGTGCTTCACCGATTGATGATGCGGGTTGCCAGACAACGCACGGCGCTTCAATACCGCTTTCAAGCAGGGTATTTACCAGGCGGTGATCGAGTCCCGGAAATAATCCAGCCACACCACTTTGTCGGGCAAAAGCCAGCGCAATATGCTCGCGCCGGACCACGTTGTCTCCGGTGAGCAACCGGCAGTTCCCGTTGTGATATTCAAGATCCAGATAAATCAGCCGCTCCCGGAAATCGCGTCGCAGAGTACGCACTGAAACACCGAACTCAACCGCCAGTTTGCTCAGGTTCAGCGTCTCTCCGGCCACCAGCCGACTGATGATCAACGATAACCTTACGGCAAGTTTGTCATAGCGACGTTCAGCCTGACACATAGGTCATCTCCGTAATTAACATGCTGAAATATTGAGGTTATTTTAAAGACGAGGTCGGACAGGTTATGACCGCACGAGAAAATATTTTGAGATTGGCAAAAGCGGGGTTGCAGGCGGGATACAGCGGAACTTGCCGACGTTGACCAAATCAGGCAAGAAATAATGCGGACAGGGTGTGTCCGTAATTTGTGAATTGTTCTGCCAACTTAAACAGGCGTGCGTCCCTGAGCATGTTCAAGCATAGTTTCGGCCATCACCCAGAGTGCGCGATTAAGCTTCACATCACCATCAATGCCTCGAACAGCGCGAGTCTGTTGGTTTCTGCCCTGCGCGTTTCTGCCTCTGAGGCCGCCTTTAATCAGGTTTTCCTGGATGCGCTGGTATGTCGTCCAGAGATCAGGACTCTCGTCCTGCCAGCGTCGAGGCGATAATATTTGCGACTCTGAGACAGGCTGATGCGCATCACCAAACCGATAGATGAGTGCCGCTTTTGCCAGCGCCTGCTGAGCAGGAGGTGGAAGCATCAATTGCTGCATTTCCTCCCGTTTTTCGTCGACACGGTCGAAGATGCCCAGCACTTCATACGCGCCTTCAATTACCCGCTCGACCACATCACCTTTGTGGGGCACGCGAACCTCGCCAAAGGTTTCACCACAAATAAGTCCGTTCTGGCACACTGCGCGGAACAGGCCCGGCAACATTTGATAGGAACTGGATCCATCATGCGAATTAAGCAGAATGATCTCTGGCACCTGATTGCCCGTTATCTGCCCTTCCCGACGCAGTCGCAGCATGTGCTTGGTATGTTCCCGCTTACTAAGATCCCTGACTCGCGTCTGGCAGGCAAAGTAAGGCTGGAAACCTTCTCGCTTTAGATTGTCCAGCAGAGTGATCGTGGGAATATAGGTGTAACGATCGCTACGGGAGTCATGTTTAGTTTCACTGAAAATACTGGGCACAGTGCGGAACAACTCATCGTGCGTGAGTGGGCGATCTTTGCGAATGACGTTGGCAGCACCAAAACGTGAAGCGAGACGAACCATGATTAACCCCTGTTTGCATAATAAACGAAAGGCCCCGACGCATATGCGCCGGGGCCTTTCCGTATGAATTTCTGGCGATTACTGCTTAGAAGAAAAAATCCCATACAACATGGGCGACAGATACAACGGCGTTACGCACATAGCGAAGAACGGTACGCGCTATCTGCGGAACAAAAGGCATGGCGGCGATAGAATCAAGCACATCTCCCACTGCTTCGCTGAAGTCAGTACGTGCGGTTTCCTTTACCCGTGTAGTACGCAAAGGTTGCTGGAGCCGCGCGGATACCGGGCTGCTGGCCTCGCGGGGCAGACATCGAATCATTCGCTCCGCCATTAGGGTTATCCCGTATTGCATCCGTACCGACACTGCGCAAACCGGATGCACGGGTGTAAACAGGGTGCTCAATATCTCAGTCTTACGGCGGATACTACGTAGTTGCGGTATGGACAGGCTTTTAGTATTACCGCTGACCGGTTCAATTTTGTCAGACTGGCTGATAACAAACATCACCTTATGCCGGTGATCCTCGCCAATTATCTGACAGTAAAAATGCTCGTCCACCGCCAGCGCCCGATCATCGGCCTTGACCAGCCACAATACCAGATCGAGGTGCGGCAGTTGCTGTCGATACATTGCGGCATATTCCGCATCGCGGCTTTCGCTTTCACCGACACCGGGCAGATCTACGATAGTCATAAAGCGTTCGCCAGCCTGTAAACGAAAGCGGAGCGGTTCACGGGTTCCCGCTGCGACATCACTGACCGGCGAAACTTCGCCGGCAAACAGGGCGTTACAAAGACTGGATTTCCCGGCACCGGTTTTACCCATAATGCCGATCACTGGCTCATAGTCGGTCAGCGAGTGAATGTGTTTAAGGATGGTGTCAGACAGTTGCGCGGGCAGCGCGGTCATCGCCTTGCTGATGGCGTTGATGCCTTCTTGTTTGCTCATGATTTTCCCGGACAGAAAATATAATGACAACGGCTAACCTATTGATTAGCCGTATGGTTAATGGTGTTCGGGAAAATAATATATATTTGAAATTATTTGGAATTATGTCAGGACCGGTAATTATCTTCATTCAACAAGAGCCCTTTGAATTTATAGAGTTGCAATGCAAAATGCATTACATTTACAGGCTCTGGTATTGAGGGCTCCACTGATGACACGCCTTAAAGACGAAACACTTTCTATACGCACATCTGCTGATATTAAACAACTTCTCCGCTTGGCTGCTAATCGTGAGCGTCGCTCTGTCGCTTCAATGATTGAGATTTTGGTTGTGAATTATGCGAAGGCGCACGGGCTAACGTCGGATCAATCTAAAAATAACGCTACTGAGTAGCTCACGTTTTAATGCCTCATCCCATAAAAACAGTAATAAAATAATGTGATATTGAGGCGAGGAATTGATAAATGAGTACGACTGAAAACCAAATTGAGCTGGACCTTATCGCCAAGCTGGCTGAGTTAAAATACACACTCCGACCTGACATTCGTGATCGTGCTTCACTCGAAAAAAACTTCCGGGTGAAGTTTGAGGCTCTCAATAGAGTGCATCTGACCGATAGCGAGTTCCAGCGTTTGCTCGATACTATTATTACACCTGATGTATACAATGCCGCTCAGACACTACGAAATATCAACAGCTTCGAGCGCGATGATGGAACACCGCTGAACTTCAGCCTAGTTAACATTCGGGACTGGTGTAAGAACGACTTCGAGGTCGTGAACCAGTTGCGCATTAACACCGAAAACAGCCATCACCGCTATGATGTGATGCTTCTCATAAACGGCGTACCTGTGGTGCAAATCGAGCTTAAAACACTGTCCGTTAGCCCACGCCGTGCCATGCAGCAAATCGTGGATTACAAAACCGAGCCTGGCAATGGCTACGGTAAGACACTGCTGTGTTTCATCCAGCTCTTCATCGTCAGCAATCGTAATGATACCTGGTACTTCGCTAACAATAATGCGCGACATTTCAGTTTTAATGCCGATGAGCGATTCCTGCCGGTCTACCAGTTCGCCAGTGAAGATAACAAAAAGATTACCCAGCTAGAGATCTTCGCCGACAAGTTCTTAGCCAAGTGTACCTTAGGGCAAATGATCAGCCGTTATATGGTTCTGGTTGCCAGCGAACAAAAGCTATTGATGATGCGCCCGTACCAAATTTATGCGGTCAAGGCTATCGTCGAGTGCATTCATCAAAATTGCGGAAACGGCTACATTTGGCATACCACTGGTTCGGGCAAGACGCTGACTTCGTTCAAAGCGTCCACTTTGCTCAAGGATAATCCTGACATCGAAAAATGCCTTTTTGTGGTGGATCGTAAAGATCTGGATCGCCAGACCCGCGAAGAATTTAACCGTTTTCAGGAAGGCTGTGTAGAAGAGAACACTAACACTGAAACACTGGTTCGCCGACTTTTGTCTGACGACTATGCCGATAAGGTTATTGTCACGACTATCCAGAAGCTGGGTCTTGCCCTAGACGGCACAAATAAACGTAACTACAAAGAACGTCTGGAGCCGTTACGAGACGCCCGTATCGTGTTCATCTTCGATGAATGCCACCGCTCGCAATTTGGTGAGAACCATAAGGCTATAAAAGAATTTTTCCCCAATGCCCAGCTTTTTGGCTTCACGGGGACGCCTATCTTCGAGCAGAATGCCAGCTACCAGCAAATCGAAGCTCAGCAAGCCAGCTTGCGTACCACCGACGACTTATTCGAACGGTGTTTGCACCAGTACACCATCACTCATGCTATCGAAGATCGCAACGTCTTACGCTTTCACATAGACTATTTCAAACCCGAAGGAAAGAACCCACCTAAGCCCGGTGAAGGCATCGCTAAATCCAAGGTTATCGAAACTATTCTTTCCAAGCACGATTCTGCGACCAACGGACGCAAATTTAACGCTGTCCTGGCGACAGCCAGCATTAACGATGCCATCGAATATTTTGAGTTATTTGCCAGTATTCAGACAAAAAATGCAGAAAAAGACGCTGAATTCCGGCCATTAAACGTAGCATGTGTTTTTTCCCCGCCTTCTGAAGGTAACAAAGACGTTCAGCAGATACAGGAAGATCTGCCTCAGGAGAAAGAAGATAACCAGCAAGACCCGGAAGGCAAGAAAGCGGCACTCACCCGTATCATTGCTGATTACAATGCCTGTTTCGGGACCAATCACCGCGTAAGCGAATTTGACTCTTACTATCAGGACGTGCAAACGCGCATTAAGGATCAGCAGTACCCCAATACAGACTTATCTGCCACGCAAAAAATTGACATAACCATCGTAGTGGACATGCTGCTTACGGGATTTGACTCCAAGTTCCTCAATACACTGTACGTGGACAAAAATCTCAAACACCATGGCTTAATTCAGGCATTTTCACGGACTAATCGCGTTCTCAACGATACGAAGCCCTACGGCAACGTTCTCGATTTTCGTCAGCAACAAAAGTCGGTAGAAGGAGCCATCGCGCTCTTTTCCGGTGAGAAAATCGACAACCCGCGTGAAATTTGGCTGGTAGACCCTGCACCTAAAGTCATTGAGAATCTGCAAACAGCCACGCAAAAACTAGCTGACTTTATGCAATCACAGGGACTAACTAATGCACCGGAAGAAGTCGCCAACCTTAAAGGCGATGTTGCTAGAGCGCAATTTGTTAACTTGTTCAAAGATGTTCAGAGACTCAAAACTCAGCTCGATCAGTATACCGATCTATCTGAAGTGCAGAAGCAACAGATTGAGAGGGTCGTGCCGACAGATCAATTGCAGGGATTTAAGGGCGTGTATCTAGAAACGGCCAAGCGCCTGAAGGAACAACAGGACAAAGACCAGACGCCACCAGAAGTACAACAACTCGATTTTGAATTTGTACTTTTTGCCTCTGCGGTTATTGATTACGACTTTATCATGGGTCTTATTGCTAATCTGACTCAGCAGAAACCAGGTAAGCTCACTCTGAATCGCGAAGAACTCATTGGCCTAATCCAGTCCGATGCCAAGTTTATCGACGAGCGTGAAGATATTGCTGAGTACATCCGTGGCCTGCCGGTAAATGAAACATTAAACGAAAAACAAATTCGAACGGGTTTTGAACATTTCAAGGCAGAGAAGAAGGCGAAAGAACTCAATGATATCGCCGACCGACACGAACTCGCACCTGATGCCCTACAAGTTTTTGTTGATGAGATTCTGCGTAGACGTATCTTCGACGGCGAACGCCTTTCTGAATTGATGGCTCCGCTGAATCTGGGCTGGAAAGCACGCACGCATAAGGAACTGGCGCTGATGGAAGAATTAACACCATTACTGCACAAAATGTCACAAGGGCGTGAAATCACGGGACTATCAGCCTATGAGGAAGGGAAATAATGGCGGCCATTTATGCTAATTACATGCGTTGGAGTAGTACAAATTTGGATTCGCATACCAGCACAGAGGGCAAACTCAGGTGTGTGGAAGTTAATACTCTTGCTAGGCCAGAATGGCATCTTGCCCAGATATGGGCGCTGATATTCTCAACAAAGGACGTAATGACTCAGGAGCAAGCGGTATGAGTAGGAGCGATAAACATATGCTGGTACCACAATTGCGTTTCCCAGAGTTTAGAAATGCAGAAAAATGGACCTCCTATAATTTAGGCCAACTTTCAAAAGTTGTAACAGAGAGAGTGGGAGATGATGATTGTATTCCATATACAATCACATCTGGGGTTGGCCTCATTAGCCAACAGGAAAAACTAGGTAGAACTATTGCAGGTAATTCTTTAAAAAATTACATACTCCTACAGCATAACGATTTTGCTTACAATAAGAGTGCAACAAAAGCATACCCGCAGGGATACATTGCATGTTACCTGGGACACGAGCATGCTGCTGTTCCCAACAGTATTTTCACTTGTTTTCGCCCTGCCCCAAACTTAGTCATACCAGCTTTTTTGAATAATCTTTTTATTGCCAACTTGCATGGGAAATGGCTAAAGAATCGCGTTGCTGTTGGTGCACGTGCTAATGGTGCATTGCAAGTCAATAATGATGACTTAATGAAAGTACCCGTACCATTACCAACTGGTTCGCAGTCGCTTTCCGAACAAAAAAAAATTGCCGACTGCCTGTCTTCGCTGGATGATTTGCTAACAGCACAAATCCGTAAACTGGATGCGTTAAAAAAATATAAAAAAGGCCTGTTGCAACAGCTATTTCCTCGTGAAGGTGAAACGGTTCCCCGGTTGCGTTTCAATGAATTCCACAATGCAGCAGAGTGGGAGAGGAAAACACTTGAACAGTTAGGAGAGCTTGTCTCTGGGTTGACATACAGCCCTGATGACGTCCGTGAAAACGGCCTATTGGTTTTACGCTCATCAAATGTTCAGGATGGCAGAATCGTTTTAGGCGACAACGTTTATGTACGAATGGACATAAATGGTGCCAAACCATCTTTACCAAATGACATCTTGATTTGCGTTCGAAATGGCTCAAAATCCCTGATTGGGAAAAATGCAATTATTCCTGAAGGAATGCCTCCATGTACGCATGGAGCATTTATGACCATATTTAGGTCAAGTTCAGCAAAGTTCATTATTCAACTTTTTCAAACTAAGGAGTATGAGAATCAGGTTGCTGCTGACTTGGGGGCTACCATTAACTCAATAAATGGGAATCAATTAAAGAAATATACTTTCCTTATTCCGAAACCAGAGGAGCAAAAGGTAATCGCTGATTTTCTTACATCTCTTGACGATCTCATCGCCGCCCAATCCCAAAAAATCGAGACGCTGAAAAACCACAAAGAGGGTCTGGTGCAGCAGTTATTCCCTGTGCTGGATGAGGTATCAGCATGACTTGGCAGACCGCTTACCAGTCTGAGCAAGAATGCATTTCTTGGCAGGGCTACTGCGTACAGGAAAGCAATGCGCTTAGTGTATTTCTGCAAGGGCCAGTGGCTACTCGTCTGCATAATACGGTAAATGGAGAAGATATTGCTCATATCGCGAAGCAATATTTCAGCGAGGATGATGCAGATGCTGTTACTGCCTTAACCAAATGCGGACAGAACCTGTTTGGCAATCTGACCCATACTACGTCATGGGGCCTGAATGCCTTGTTGGCAATTACCACGGCGGAACTGGATGATGATGAGCATGGTCGGTTATCTAATCTCCCATCGCAGGTTTACTACGGTGTTGCCACGGATGAGGCGGTTTCACTACGTCTTTTGGGAGTTCCTCGCCTTGCTGCGCCACGTTTGGCTGAAGCCTTACGATTAACGCGGGAGGATTCGCTTCCTGCCATTCGTCAACGTCTGGAGAAGCTACCGGAGCAAGTTTGGAGCGAAGCTTTAGGTAAAGAAGGTACGATCTACCGCAAGGCCTGGATGATTATGGATGAGGAACAGTGATGAGGCAGAATACTCCACCTGTTTTTCCTGATCTTGCTATGCTAGCGGCTCATCTGCGCAGCGAACTGGAAAACAAAAAGGTCATCTTGCTTTATGCCTATAACGGTACAGGGAAGACACGACTGTCGATGGCGTTTAAAGATGAAGGTAAAAAAACAATTTACCGCCCTTTTTCGGTTGGTGATCATGTGGGCCAGCCGCTTACAATTACCGAAACGACCAGCGATACCTTATATTTCAACGCCTTCACCGAAGATCTGTTCCATTGGAACAACGATCTGGAAGGTGATGAGGATCGCCGCTTGCTGCTCAACAGGGATTCGCGATTTTTTCAAGGACTGTTTGAGCTGGAAATGGACAACCGCATACGGCCGTTGTTACAGCGTTATACAGATTTCGACTTTCGAATTGATACAGAAGAATGGGCGATACGCTTCTTACGGACTTTGGATGGTCAACTTATTGATAATATTAAGGTTTCGCGAGGCGAAGAAAATATTTTCATTTGGTGCTTCTTCTTAGCTATCGTACAATTAGCGCTTGATGGTGCTGATGCTTACCAGTGGGTAAAATATGTCTACATCGACGATCCTATATCTTCACTTGATGAGCATAACGCCATCACAGTTGGTAGCCATCTGGCGCAACTATTGAACAAGGCTGATAACCCGTTGAAAGTGATGATCTCGTCTCATCATCCATTATTCTTCAATGTCATGCACAATGAACTTGATGTTCGTAAATCCAGAAAGGTCGCAGCTTACTTTTTATCAAGATCCAGGGTTAATGGTAGTTATTCTCTGGCCTATACAGGTGCGACACCATTCTTTCATCATGTTGCGATACTGAGCGAGTTATATAAAGCGGAGCAAACAGGCGAGTTATATACCTATCATTTCAATATGTTGCGTTCGGTTCTGGAAAAATCAGCCAGCTTCCATGGTTTCTCAAACTTCTCAGCCTGCATTGCGCAGGATGCTGATGACCCTGAAAGAATTTTGCATTCGAGGCTCATCAATATTCTGAGCCATGGAAACTATTCGCTTTTCGAGCCTCAGCCTATGCTCGACGAAAATAAAACTTATTTCAGAAAGATTTTGCATGATTTTCTGAAGCGCTATCCATTTAATCCTGATTTATTTCCTCAACAGATTGAGGAAGGTGAAGAAAAACTATGACTGAGTTTGAAAAACAAAAACTGGGCAAAACGCTCTGGAATATAGCTGATCAACTACGCGGCGCTATGAATGCGGATGATTTTCGTGATTATATGCTGGCATTTTTATTCCTGCGGTATCTATCGGATAATTATGAAGCCGCAGCTCAAAAAGAACTTGGGGTGGACTACCCCAAACGGAAAGAGGGGGAGCATCAACCACCACTGACTCTATGGTATGAACAAAATGAGCAGGATGTTCCTGAGTTTGAGAAACTAATGCGCCGTAAAGTGCATTACGTAATCGAACCTCAGTATCTTTGGACGAGCATTGCCGAGATGGCACGAACCCAACACGTGAAACTGCTTAATACATTACAGGCAGGCTTTAAGTACATTGAGGAAGAATCTTTCGCTAGTGTCTTCCGGGGTTTATTCTCGGAAATCAACCTTGCCTCGGAAAAACTTGGCAAAACATACGGTGAGCGAAATGACCGTCTTTGTAAGATAATCAAAGAGATTGCTGATGGGTTGAAGCAGTTCTCCACCAACAGCGACACGTTGGGGGATGCTTACGAATATCTGATCGGCCAATTTGCAGCGGGCTCAGGTAAAAAAGCCGGGGAGTTCTACACACCTCAGCATATTTCAGACATCTTATCTGCCATCGTTACGTTGGATAGCCAGGAACCTGCCACTGGACAACGTTCACACCTAGACAGCGTGTTTGATTTTGCCTGTGGGTCAGGATCATTGCTCCTGAATATTCGCAAGCGCATGGGGCAGCACGGTATTGGGAAAATATACGGGCAAGAGAAAAATATCACCACCTACAACCTGGCACGTATGAACATGCTCCTGCATGGAGTGAAAGATTCAGAGTTTGGTATTTTCCACGGTGACACCCTGCTCAACGATTGGGATATGCTACGCGAGACCAATCCATCCAGAATGCCTAAATTCGATGCGGTGGTTGCCAACCCGCCATTCAGCTATCGCTGGGAACCTAAAGAAACATTAGCTGATGATGTGCGCTTTAAAAATCACGGCCTGGCACCTAAATCTGCTGCTGACTTCGCCTTCCTTTTGCATGGATTCCATTTTTTAAAAGAAGATGGCGTAATGGCCATTATCCTCCCTCATGGTGTACTTTTCCGAAGTGGTGCCGAAGCACGCATACGCACGAAGCTGCTGAAGGATGGTCATATTGATACGGTAATTGGACTGCCTGCAAATCTGTTCTTCTCTACTGGTATTCCAGTATGTATTCTGGTGCTGAAAAAGTGTAAAAAACCTAACGACGTATTATTCATCAATGCTGCCGAACACTTCGATAAGGGTAAACGGCAGAATCAGATTTCGTCTGATCATATTAAAAAAATCATTGATACTTACAAGTTACGTAAAGAAGAACCACGCTACGCGCGTCGCGTTAGCATGGAAGAGATCGAAAAAAATGATTTTAATTTAAACATCTCACGCTATGTAAGTACGGCTGAGGCTGAGGAAGAAATCAAACTTACTTCAGTACATGCTGAGTTGGTTTCTCTGGAAAACCAGATCAAATCAGCAACTCAAAAACATAATGAATTTCTAAAAGAGTTAGGCTTACCTCTTTTACCGTAATTCGGGCCATATTATTTTTGTATTAATAAAATGCCCTTTCGTTGCGAGAAGGGCATTAAAACTCATTGGTATTAATTATTACTACACCCAAACGATCTGTTCGCGTCATCAAAGATCTTACTTTTCACTTTGGTGAGATAATCAATCCGGTTCAGTAAATCGCCGGGATAAATATTATTGAGAATATCATCACGCTTAAGGGTATATTTACTATTAGCAGGGTAATGCACCAAGTGCTGCCCCTCTTCGGGAGTCAGTTTTAATGCGCTACACCATGCCGAGGTAATCATGGTTCTTAGCGTATCTTCATCCAGATTGAAATCCCCCAGATGGTAATAAGCATCCTTGTTCAGAAACAAAAATACGTGAAAATGACGCTTCCCATTCTGGGTAAATTCCCTCACCCACGCATAGCGGAGCGTATTCGGGTGTACCCGTTTACCTTCTTTACTCTTGCGCTGTTCATCTGCTGCCAGTTTGGCTTTTAGTGAATTAGTAAATCTTGATATAGAACCTGAATCATTATTCGCGATACAGGAAATGGTATCGCCATTATCCAGAATAACCGGGTCATGGAGATCCACTCGTATCACTAATGTACGACTGTGTTCTTTAACTGCTTTGTTAATAACTTCAAGAATTCTTACTTTGTATAATTTAACATGACTTCCATACTCGCTATCGTAGAGATTCAAAATAGTTTATTCCTTGATGCATAGCAGTCATCGCATTACTACATACGTCTTATTAGTGTGGTATATACAGGCATTGCTAATGACAATATAATAATTATCCGACACTGAATTTCAGACAAAGGATAGCCACAGCCTACGATGACTGATTAAAAATTACTCTGTAATTAGTTGCAATGATGAGCGTTTAATAAAGCAATTACCCCGTCTTATCTTTGACCTGTTCGTTATATAAAATTATCTACAGGTTGTATGAAAAGGGTTTTCTCTCTTTTCTCTGCACGTATTTTGTTTTGCGAGTAAAGTGTGCTTAGCAGTTCGTTAAGTTTGCTCCGGTTTCTGAACTTATTTGGTCCATATTGTAGGATGGTTGTCTTCCTGATATACGGCACCACACACCTGTAGCAATAATCTTTTATCCACGAGTAAAGTTCATCCGCTTCTGAACTTACCAGCAGCAACGTCTGAGGTTTAGAGAAAATTCGCACATACTCATCGACATACCATGCGCTTATCTCTACTGCGGCTTCTACGGCAGTAAGGGATATCTCTCCTTCATCAACATTAAATTCATGCAGAAGCGCGGCAATCCTTGCCATATTTTCCGCCGTTTTAGAGGCGTAATCCTTAAAGCCAGACAAATAGCCAATCAACCCCATTTCTGACTCAACTTTGTTATAAAAATTGAGCCAGCGTTTTTCAGCTTCGGGAGAGAAGCGCAGGCACTTCCGCTCGTTTGCATCATTTCTGGCAATGCTTTCGTTAACGATCTCCATCAGTCGTTGATGAAAGACCGGCAGATGCTCACTTGAGACTACCGGGCTGGTAATCTGCCTGTAGCCCTGTGTTGAACCAGGCTGACATATCAAACACCGGGCGAAAAACCCAATTCCTTTAGCTATATCTCCTTTCCGTTCAAGATACCCGTTTTTAAAAACATCAGGCTGAACCATCAGAGCCAGTGTCATTCTTGCATCTTTAATTAGTTTATCTGGCTCGCTTTTTCTTTCTACGGGAAACATTGCACCATCCCACATTTTATTGATGAAAGGCAGTTCATTCAGGGCGTAGCCGTTAAAAATGGTGCCAGCTTCATCAGACATAAGCCCTATAGACCGCCAGCGCCCACAGAGATAGTTTTTTATCGCCGCTGGTGTGGCATCGTTGAATATCTGCCTGAACCTGACTGGTGCTTCCGGGTGAGCCGCCAGCAGCGCTTTCAGCCGTTCATTCGTTGTGGAGTGATCTTTATTGCGGCGAATGTCTGATTTCAGTTTTGACATCAGGGCTTTCTTTTCAATATTAAAAGCCGTGTGTTCATTCCGCCAAATAATCAGGTCTTGGGTATATTTTTCAAACCATTTTTCCTCCAGTTGATACAATGGCTTCATCAGTAGTTTGTCCACCGTACTTTTGCGTTCGCCAGATTCCGCCAACGTCAGTACAAAAAGCGATACTGGGCTGCACAGATTATTCAGTCGGCACACATCAATCCTGTTCTGGCAGGCAAGCGAAATAACCCCCAGTACCGATGCGGCAATCAAAGCCTGGGGAGCCTGCGTATGCTGTTCCACTTCATAAACCGCATTTCTGATGATCTGCGGGAACACGTGCACAGGGAAAGGACGACCACACAGCATAGATACCTCTTATTCAGTTAACGTTTAAAACGATTCCCCTCGCATTGCTATTCCGCTATTAATGGCAGAAATAGCAGGATGAACACGGGGCTTTCAGGAAAAAAACAAAAAAATGAATGCAAAAAAAGTCCGATGCTAACGCTCATTGATCCAACAAAGCAGATCACTTAACAGCCATCCGCAGGACTTCAGGCCGATAGACTTACGCTGTGGAAACTTACCAACCTGTTCCAGTTTCCACGCGGTAGAGCGGGAAATGGACGTTATGCGCTGACGCTCCCTTTCACGCACCAGGCGATCGCCCTGTTCCCCATAATTGCGCAGGATTTTCAGGCGTGCTTCCGGAGTGGGTGTAATAAATTTTGTACTCATACTGCCTCCTTTGTTTCAGTGGAGGCAGCATGTCGCAGATGGGTAACTGAATGAAAGCAGCGGACACCTTATTAAGGCATCAACGCTTATTGCGGGGCTTAATGCGGTTACTATGGGTCATGTAGAACACGAACAACTGGCTTGGGAGCCTTGACGCAGGCAACGATACAGCGGTTGCCTGAATGTCACGAATGTCACGAATGTCACGAATGTCAGGAACGCGCTACGCATTGATGGAGTGACAACGGCTTTACTGTTTTCTAATATTTCTCCACCAGTGTGAAGTTGGGTATTAAATTTTTATTCTTTTTTATCCTCGAAACGTTTTATCCATTCTGCAATAGTGTCATCACTGAATGCTTTACTGAAGCCATGTTTTCTGGCCGTCACCGTAAGCATTTCTGCCATTTTTGAATAATTGACATCATTATTTCCATCAAGATAATGTTCTTTCAGCATGACATACAGGGCTATTCTTTCTGACCTTGAAATTCGGGTTTGTTTTGTTTTCTTCTCTTCAGACATAGATTCTTCACTCTCTGGCAATAACACTTGCGCATCAAAAAACAATTCTGATTTATCTCTGTATACTTTATTTTGGAATATCAAATAATCCCAGTCATCTTTCCCATATACAGCAATCGCACCTGCGATATTATTATTTTCTCTGACAGTATCCATATCTACCAACACATAAGGGCCTTCAGCGAAACGGGTTACAGGTGTAGCCTTTACCCGCCAGTAACCATGTGCATGCCCATTGTAGGTATAACGACATATCCCCAAGTCACCTTCCAGAAGTCGAGATTCAATTTCTGCATCTTTCTCCGGGTAAAACTGCCTTATTTTAAACTCTGGCATTTTTTCATGCTGATAATAATCTATGCCTGATTTAATTTTTCTCTCCCAATCTTTAAGAAGAAATTGGCCTCCACCAAGGTACCTGACGATCTGGCATGGCAAAGCATCCAACCGAATGTAGAGTGGAACCTTATGATCAAGCCAATCATTCAGTACATTGTCAGACATTATATGGCACTTTTCAGATGCCATTGACAAAGGGTAAAAATCGGGCTGCTTTAATGTCATTCGACTTGTCGTCCTGTGTGACGCTTCGCTGCTTGCGCTATACGTGCTTTATAAATTGATTTATATAACTGAAAAGTGAAATTCAGTCTATGCCTTGCAAGCAGTCTCGTTACCCTCTAAAATTTCCGGGTTAACTTAAGAGAACACGGCATCATGAAGAAAACGCCTATAACAAAAGCCCAAATCTATCGTGCCGTTGCCAGCTCAACTGCAATCGAAACCGGTGTTTCTGTGCAAAAAATTGAGCAGCAACTTAAGCGCAACCAAGCACAGGCGAAAGCCGTTGGCCTCGCCCGCTAGCCTGGCAAGATATCGCTCATCAGCTGCATCATAGGGCTGTAGTTCCCTGATACGCCTGCCTGTATTGCCCTGAAGTAAAACGCTTTGTGCTCATCCCACAGGCTGTAATCCAGTAAGCCCCTCCCCGCCAGAACCGACAACACATCGCAAAGCAGTCTCGACAGACGCCCGTTACCTTCTCTGAATGGGTGGATCAAAATAAACTCCACATGGCATTCAGCCAGGTGACTAACCAGCTCCGGACGAGTCAGGGCTCTCAATTCACCAGAGCGGGAGAGGAATTGCTTCTCGAAACCATCAAGAAGAAGCGGAATCCTGTCGGCAGCAGCAAACTGGAAACCGTCCTTAGTCAGGTTGGCATTACGCATCCTCCCTGCCCAGTCGTACACATTCCCCAGCCATTGTCGATGCCAGCCGCTGATATGCTCAAAAGTCAGCTCCTCAGGCGGCTGACCCTCAATAAATAGATGCTCATACAGCATCAGCAGTAAGCCTGACTCCAGTGCCTCCATTTCCTGCTCATCAATGATCCCCAGCTTATTAGCAAGCACCAGATCACCAGAGCCCGGCTGATACCGCTCTTCTGCTGAATTAAGCTCATATTTCGACAAACCCTTACCTCTGCCCAAACAAGTTAACAACGTTGTTTTCCTGCTGCCGTTGATAGTTGTTAACCCGATCTTCCCAGCTCTCAAGCGCCTTGCGCTTTTCAGTCAGATAATCATAGCGGTCATAGTGCTTCGAGCTGACGTCATTTAAAGCGTGATTCTGAATGCGGTCACGGATCTCTTTACTGATCCCCGCCTCCCCCATCAGCGTTTTACAGGTCCGGCGTAAATCTCGCGCCGTGAAAACTTTAAACTCAGGATTAAAAGCACGGAAATACATGATGGAACGGGCCAGGCTATCGGTACGTACCGGGCGCTCACCGTTGGTTGATAGCGGGAAAATATACGGACTGTTACTTTCCTTAGTCAGCTCTTTCACTGAGGCTAATTCCTGTAGTGCCGATTCAGTCAGCGGGATCAGGTGCTCACGCTTGTTTTTCGATACATCGGCTATGACCAATAGCGTCTTTTGCTGCCAGTCAATCGCACTCCATTGGCTGGCAATCATTTCAAATGGACGCTGCCCGCCAGTATAAACACAGAAGCGGATTAGGTGCTGCATCAACGGCCCAACGTTGGTTGCCTCTGCGAACTGCTCCATGACAAAACGCAGCTCTTCCATCGTTAACCATGTATCACCCACTTTTTCCGCTGAGGACTGCTTCGGTATGGCCGATACCGGATTAATTTCAAGCCCAAACGTAATGCCCTCGCTGGTATTCATCGGATCGTTATCGGCTTTAAGTCCGTAGTTGAATGCCGCCATCAGATAGGAACGAATGCGGTTCGCATGGACCACCGCATCACGCTGGATAATGCCTGAGAGGATGGTTTTGATCTGAAGGGGTGTTACATCCTTCGCTTTGGTTTCACGAGGGATAACCTTATAGCACTCTTTTTCAAGGCGCTTCAGGACATCGGCCCAAGTCCGCTTGTTGTCGAGCTTCATCTTGTTAACGTAGCCATTCACCAGTTCTTCAAACGATCCCTGAGAACGATGGATCTGCATAATGTGCTGCTCGGCCAGACGTTGTTGCTCAAGCTCTTGCTGGGGTTCTTTCCCTTCAACAAGCCAGGCACCATACTTTTTCGCCAGCTCATTGGCCGTCACTAATTTCATCTCAGGCCAGATGCCCAACTGGATGAACTTCTCTTTCTTCCCTTTCTCAACGTAGTAACGGAAATAAAAAACTTTGCTGCCTGAAGGCTGAACCTTAACGCCAAGCCTGCCAGTACCACGTTGAGCGCTGTTGCTCCACACGTAGTACGCCGTGCTTTTTGTCTTCAATCCACGTATAGCAGTCTCGGTAAGATTAGCGGCCATGAGTTTACCTTTCTAAGAATTAGCGTTACCTGACCCGACGCCCATTTCGGGTCAGGTAACGGGTCAGGTAAGGATAGTACAATGGAGAAATGAGAGAACCAATCAGAAACAAAAATAACTTCATAACCGATTGATTATAGACAATTAAAAACACGAACAGAGACAATGACGAACAATTAAAAACATGCCAATTTTATGACTCATAATCGCTTGGTCGCTGGTTCAAACCCAGCAGGGGCCGCCAAATTTAATAATGTAAATCATACTGTTAAGCCACCTTTTGAGGTGGCTTTTTTGTTTGTCATTCATAGTGGCGATCAAATGGCGATACGTTTTCTAAAGCACATCTAAATATCAATCACGCTCCAACTCATTCACCTGCCACCGCACCGAACTTACGCCCTTTTCCAGACTGATGCGGCTCACCAGGCTTTCCAGCTGATCGGTTAATGTTGGATTGCCAATCACCTCAGCATTCACCTCCATGCGATGCGGCGGATCCAAATCCTCACTGTGCAGTGATTGCAGGCGCAATCCGCTGCCGCCCAGCGTGTGCAGCATTAGGCTGCGAACCTGAACCTCATCCTGCGCGAGGCAGATGATTTGTACTTTATAGTGTTGCATCGCTTCGGCTGCTGAGACGATGGTTTGGCGGTTGATACCCAAGGCCAGTTCACGCAGCAGTATATTCGCGCACAGGATCACCATGCAGCCGAGGGCCGCCTCCAGCAGCAATCCCATGCTGCACAGCACGCCAATGGCCGCGGTGCACCATAAGGTGGCGGCGGTATTCAATCCGCGGATGTTCAAGCCATCGCGCATGATCACTCCGCCGCCGAGGAAACCGATACCGGAAACCACATAAGCCGCAACGCGTGACGCATCCGTAGCGATGCCGGGCACGCTTTGTGTCATCAGAACGAAGAGACAAGCGCCGGTGCTCACCAACGCATTGGTGCGTAATCCGGTCATGCGTTGACGTAGTTGGCGCTCACTGCCGATCAGCGCACCCAAAACCAGCGCGACGGTGACGCGCAGTAAAAAGATTTTCCAATCCATGATAGACCTCAATCCGCAGCTTTCTGTTTGCGGAACAAAAGATTAATAAATGGATTACAGACAGTGCGAATACCGCTGGGAACCAGCCGCATTGTGCTTATGAAAAGGGGTGATTCTGGAAGGAAATTCACCGTCTTAACGCGCAGTTAAGACAGCGTGAAGGCTATCTTACCGCGAGGTCCTGCTGTAATCGTTTGGGACTTGTGTCCAATGCCGTTCTCCTCTTGGGTAAAAATTCGCCGCGATTCTAAAGTGACTTACGCAGCATTGCCAACTCAAATAGCCCGTTCGTTTACGTTGGGTTAAAACAAAAAACCCGCCGAAGCGGGTGTATGGAATTGTTATCGCCCCGTCGTTAGCCAACGACTTAGCGTGCCCGAGTTAGCATATCCGCTGATAATGGCGGCATAGCTATCGAAACGGTTGCTGACTTCACTGACCTGGTTGTTGTACAGATCGCTTTCTGCGCTCAATACATCCAGCAATGAACGGCGGCCTAAGTGATACCACTGATCAAAGAAGTCCTTACGAATCCGATCGGATTCCACAATCAGGTTTTTATACAGCACGGCGCGTTCCGCTGTTGAGTGGGCATTCTGGTTGGCAGCACGCACACGATTTTCCAGATCGCGGCGTTGCTCCTGCACCTGCTGACGACTCGCTTCGGCACGTTTAATCGCCGCAATTTCCTGGGCGTTGGTTGAACCGCCGCGGAATAAGCCCCAGCTAACGTTCAGGCCGGTTTGCCATGCCTGTTGTCGTCCGAGCTGGTCTTCACGAGTGTTTTTGCTTACCGTCCAGTTGAGCTTTGGCAGGCCAGAAGCTTTGATCGCCTCTGCCTCTTTGAATGCTGCTCGCTCCTCAGCGCTGGCGCGCAAGATCAGAGGATGGACATCCAAACTCGTCAGTTGGCGGTTTAAATCACCAAAGGAAAGCGCCCACTTATCGCTGGCTGGTAACGTCACGCGGTTGTTGCCCATCAGGCGATTCAGAGTGATTTCAACATCCCGCGCGCGAGACTCGGCATTTTCCAGGTAGCTTTGCGCTTGCAGTAAGCGCCCTTTTGCCTGCGTCAGTTCACTGCGACGTCCAGTATCTGACTGAACAATACCGCTGAGCATTTTGGTCAGCTCCGCCATACGCGCCAAATACTGCTTACTGATGGCGATGACGTGCTGCTGTTTATTCCACTCAATCAAGGCGTTACTTACCTGCATCGCCAAATCTTCTCGCTGTGCCTGCACCGACTGTAAGGCTGACTTAACGCGCTCTTCGCGACTTTCAATGGTGCGACTGGTTTGGCCAAAGTCGATTAGATTAGTCGCTACTGAAACACCTAAAGACGGCATATTCCCTTGGTATTCATAATTTTTAGTTCCACCACCAAACTCTTTGGTTGCCGAAGCGGCGCTTACATCAACTTGTGGCCAGCGCTGACCTTTCGCTTCATCCACGCTGGCTTCAGCCGCATCACCCTGAGCAATATAGGACTTCAGCGCCGGGCTGATTCGCCAGGTGATACGCGCAGCTGAGAGAAACTTTTGCCGTATTTCACTCTCGGCAACTGTTTCATTAACTCCGCCGCTTAACGTAACGGGTGAAGTCGTTTCTGCCGCTATAGTCGCTGCTGGAGGGCTAACATAACTAAAATCTGCCTTAGCGCTTTCAGCTGGAGCATAGGTTTTCGTTGCTGCCGCCTGCTGCTGACCCACATTTCGCGACGGTTGCATCGGGTTAAACGGCTGTGGTTCAGGGCGACGCTGATCCTCCGTCAGGAAACCTCCGCCCTGAATTTCAGCATGCTGGCTGGTTTTCGCGCTGATCTGTGCAGGACGTTCGGCGGCTTCGCGCTGGTGCGGCGCTTCTGCTATTGGGGCCGGTACGATTGGCGCAACTGGCGGCTGAACTCGTGGAGTAATCGCGATCTCCGGTATCTGTCTTTCAACAAACAGCGGCGCAGGCGCAGTGAACGTTGGTTGCGCAACCTTTGCCGCAGGTGTCGTTGGAGCAGATGCAGGCGCCATTGAACCTTGCAAACGTTGCGTTCGCACCGGCGCTGCCGCAGGAGCGACAGGACGCTGGCCGCTCATTTCCGCAAACATCATCAACTCACTGGTGGAATCCGCCATCACGTTAACCGCGGGCGCCATCACAACGGCAATACAAACGGCAAGCAGAGAGAGATGACGCGCCTGTGCATGGCGCATCTTGTTATTATTTTTCATGATTATTAACGCTCGCGGAATGCTTCTTTAGCTTTCAGGACCGGCTTCAGCAGGTAATCGAGAATGGTTTTCTCACCCGTGCGCACCTCAACGGTAGCGATCATGCCGGGAATGATCGGCAGATCTTTGTTACCGGCGTGCAGCGTGCTTTTATCCGTCAGGATCAGTACGCGATAGTAGGTATCATCCGGGCGTCCACTGGCGGCTTTCTGATCGTCTTTTAAGGTATCCGGACTGATATACTCCACGTGCCCATCAAGCCCGCCGTAAATGGCAAAGTCATAGGCGGTGATTTTCACCTTGGCCGGTAAGCCTGGACGCAGGAAGGCGACATCCGACGGACGGATTTTTCCCTCCACCAGCAACTGCTCTTCCAGCGGAACGATTTCAAGGATGTGCTCACCCGGCTGAATAACCCCGCCAATGGTGTTAACGCGTACGTTTTTCACCGTGCCGCGCACCGGTGCGACGATCGTGGTGCGATCAACAATATCGGCACGGCCAATCAGGTTTTCGCTAACCTGGCTCAGTTCTAATTCCAGGCGTCCCAGCTCAGTGTGGGCATCTGATTGATAGCGGTTACGACGTTCGACGATTTGCGCCTGAATGTCATTGGCCTGACGCTGCATACGCAGTAGTTCGACTTCCGACAAGAGACCTTTGGCCGCTAACGGCTCAGCCAGATGTATCTCGCGCATCGAAAGTGCGTAACTGCGTTGCAATGAGTTGATGCTGTCACTTAGCGCACGTTTGCGCGATTCATAAGCTTTAGTTTCCTGCGCCACAACGGCGGGATCGCTCTGTACCTGCTCATCAAACGCCAGTGGCAATGAATAAGCTTCAGCACGTAAGCGTGCAATGCTGCCCTTCAGACCCACCACTTTACTCAGTACTTCGCGATAGCTGGATTGCGCACGCGTTGGGTCAATTTTCAGTAGCACATCACCGCGATCTACAACCGTACCTTCACGCACATTCATCTCTGCCAGAATGCCGCCTTCCAGGCTTTGAATAACCTGTTCACGGCTGCGTGAGATGACCTTGCCATCGCCTTTAGTGATCTCTTCGACTCGTGCGTAATTGGCCCAGGTAAGGCCACCAACTAACACCGCAATGATGATCCACATCACTAGCTTGGAACCCGGCGTGGTCTGCGACAGCAGAGAAGCCTGCACGTCATTCATAAATTCGGCATCAGCAGCGGACATACCTTTCTCGCTCTTACGCCATGACATTAACTTGCTCATACTGCGGCCTCCTCTGCTGCTGCTTGCTTCGGCGCTGAATCGTTAGCGGGAGCTGGCGCACGTACCGCCGGTTCAACCGCCTGACGCGGCTGTTTGCGGGCTTTATTTTTTCCTTCTAAAGCGGCAAGCACCTGATCTTTCGGGCCATCCGCCACCACTTTGCCTTCTTCCACCACGATGATGCGATCGACCAATGCCAGAATGGATGGACGATGCGTCACCACAATCAGCGTGTGTCCTTCACTGGCGCGACGTAAATGCGCGAGGAATTGGTTTTCCGTCATGCTATCCATGGCGCTGGTTGGCTCATCCATCAGCAGCACTTTAGGACGGGTAAGCAGCGTTCGCGCCAGAGAAACCAGCTGACGCTGACCGCCAGACAAGCCTTCGCCGCCCTCGCCAACCGTTAAATTGATACCACTTGGATGGCGTGCCGCAACGTGGTCCAAACCGGTCAGATTCAGCACGCGCAGCAGCTCATTGGCGGTGGCGTCCGGGCGCCCAATCATTACGTTTTCGCGCAGCGTGCCGTAGAACAGACGCGCATCCTGACCGACAAAGCCAACAACCTTGCGCCAGTCCGCCGGATCAATCTGGTTAACATCCAGACCATCGGCCGAAAGCTGACCTTTCACCGGTTGGTAAAGGCGCGCCATCACACGTAATAAGGTGGATTTACCGCTACCGATGCGGCCAAGAATCGCGACGCGTTCCCCGGCTTTAATGCTCAACGAGATATCTTTGAGGATTTCCGGGTTGGGCTTCATTGGCGGTGCCGGATAGGAGAAGTTGACGTTGGTCAGCGTGATCTCACCACTCAACGGCGGATCGGTGAGATAGGTTTTGCTGCTGTCACGATCAATAGGCATCTCCATCAGCTTGTTGAGTGACGTTAGCGCCGCTTTTGCCTGCTGATAACGTACAGCCAGGCCAATAACCTGACCGAGCGGGCCAGTCGCGCGGCTGGCAAGCATCACGGTGGCGATCATCGCACCCATGGTGAACGTGCCTTCATTGATCAGATAAACACCGGCCACCACCAACATCACCGTCTGAAACTGCTGCAGGAACGTCACCACGCCGGTTGCCAGCGTTGAGTAGCGTTTTGATTTCATCGAGTTAGCGGATTGCAGTGCACTGAAATTTTCCCAGCGACGCTGCATGTGTGCTTCACCGCCCACTGCTTTCAGCGTTTCCATACCTTCAACTGATTCAATCAGCACGCCTTGTTTGAGTGAGGCGTCACGCAGGTTCTCTTTCATAATGCGCGCCAGCGGCCACTGGATCGCGGCACTGACGATGATGATCAATGGGATCATCATCAGTGGAATGATCGCCAGCGGACCGCTGATAAAGAAGATCACACCCACAAACATCAGAATGAAAGGAAGATCGGAAATCGCCGCCAGCGTGGCAGATGCCACGAAGTCACGTACCGATTCATACTCACGAATCTGGTTGGCGAAGGTACCGGAGGAAGCGGGTTTGTGTTCCATCTGGATAGAAAGTGCCTGACGGAACAGCATACTGCCGAGCACTAAATCGGCCTTTTTACCCGCCATATCCAGCAGATGCGCGCGTACGAAGCGGGTAACGGCTTCGAAGATCATCGCAATGGTCACGCCAATCGCCAGTGACCACAGCGTCACGAATGCCTGGTTCGGCACCACACGGTCATAGACGTTCATGGTGAAGAAGATGCTGGAAAGACCGAGAACGTTGATCAATACCGCCGCAATCGCGGCACTGCGGTAATAGCGGCGATAGCGCCACAGAGTGGTGAACAGCCAATGGCCTTTTACTTCCGGCAGCATTTCACTGGCGCGCTCATCGACCACAGCAGTGGGTTTCGCCATGACGGCGAAGCCCGCGTAGATCTCATTCAGCTCGGCCAGATTCATCTCAACGGCTGAAGCGCTGACTTCTGGCATCACCAGCTGGAAGCGCAATTCGCGTTGATTTTCCTCATTAGTGTGAATGCGGCGCGACAGCACAATGCAACCGCCGCCCCCTTTGCGCAGCAGAATCATCGGCATCAACTGCTCCGGCAGATCCTGCAGACGACGCTCAACCATGCCGCCGGTAATGCCGGCGTTTTCGAGCGCTGTCATGGCCTGTGATGGTGAGAGCAATGTCGCTTTTGGCAAACCTGCCACCAGCGCTTCTTCACTTTTCTCGCGTTTATAGTGTTTGCAGATCCAAGCCACGCTTTTTAACAGCGTGTCATCTACCGTGGTTTCAATACGAGCAACAGAACGCGCATCCTGCTCCACAGCATCCTGCTTCTGGTCGACCATTTCCCGACTCCTGTAAACCTGACAAAAAAACGGTGAGCACATTGCCCACCGTTGCACCTGTTTGAATTGGGAAAATTCTGACAGAAGGCAGGTTTTGAGCAGTCCAAGACTTGTCTCAAACGGTTAGGAATAATTGTTTAAACTCGTGATTGCAGGCACGGAGGCGGGCTTTTTGCACTGCCTGGCGCAGAAAAATGCAAGGCTGTTGATGCTCGTCCTGGGCGTGTTATCTTACTGGCTCGCTTTATCGCAATCGGACAAATAGCAATGGTAAAACAGCGCGTAGGGATCGTGTTTGGCGGCAAATCGGCCGAGCATGAAGTGTCATTACAATCGGCCAAAAACATCCTCGAAGCCATCGATAAGAGCAAGTACGAGGTGGTGTTGCTGGGAATTGATAAACAGGGTGAATGGCATCTCAATGATGCTTCGGGATTCTTGCTCAACGCAGAGAACCCGAAGCTGATTGCGCTTAATCGTTCAGGTGAAAATGTCGCGCTGGTTCCGGGCAGTTCTTCCCAGCAGCTGATTACCCGTCAGCAGGCGCAGCCGTTGTCACAGCTGGATGTCATTTTCCCCATCGTGCACGGCACGCTGGGTGAAGATGGTTCGTTACAGGGCTTATTACGCATGGCGAATCTGCCGTTTGTCGGCTCTGACGTGCTCGGGTCTGCCGTCAGCATGGACAAAGATTTTACCAAGCGACTGCTGCGTGATGCTGGACTGAACGTTGCCCCCTGGCTGAGCGTGACGCAGGCACAGCGCGCGAACATTGATGCTGAGGCCGTGATTGCACGCTTTGGCCTGCCGCTGTTTATCAAACCGGCTAACCAGGGATCGTCCGTTGGCGTGAGCAAAGTCGACAGCCCTGAAGCGTTCGATGCCGCGCTGGATCTCGCCTTTACGTTTGATCGCAAAGTCTTGATCGAGCAAGGGATTAAGGGGCGCGAGATTGAATGTGCCGTGCTGGGCAACGATGCGCCAGAAGCCAGCCCGTGCGGCGAAGTGGTGGTGCATGATGCCTTCTACTCATACGACACCAAATACATCAGCGAAAGCGGTGCGCAAGTGGTGGTGCCAGCGGCAATCAGCGATGAAGCCAGCGAGGCAATTCGTCAGGTGGCAATTACTGCGTTTCAAGCGCTGGAGTGTTTTGGCATGGCGCGTGTTGACGTGTTCCTGACGGAAAGCGGCGAGATCATTGTCAATGAAGTGAATACCTTGCCAGGTTTTACCAATATCAGCATGTATCCGAAGTTATGGCAGGCAGCAGGTTTGAGCTACAGCGATCTGATTTCCCGTCTGATTGAGCTGGCTCAGCAGCGTCACCAGCAAACCAGCCAACTGAAAAGTAGCGTTTGAATCGCCATGACGTGGCTCAGGCCACGTCATTCATCATGCTGCGCGGCTCCATCGCCGGTGAGGTTTGATTACGGCCATTGCGTTTGGAAAGATAAAGATTCTTATCCGCCGCTGACACTAAGCGATTGATCACGCTTGGCCATTCACGTTCATTCTGCGCACTGCCGCGCGCCAGACCTAAACTGGCAGTTACCGTCACCGTGTTGCCCTGAATCCAGAACTTCTCTTTGACCATCGCCTGACGTACCGTTTCGGCGAGTTGGTAAAGCTGGCTATGGTTACAATCGAACATCACCATCACAAACTCTTCGCCACCAAAGCGACACACCATGCCACGATTGCCAACCACGCGCTGAATGCGCCGCGCAATCTCTTCCAGCACGCAATCACCGGCATCGTGGCCAAAATTGTCGTTAATGGCTTTGAAATAGTCGACATCAAGCATAATAACGCCAGCTTCCCGTTGTAGCGAGAAAGGTTCATTTCTTAAGCTTTCATACAGACCGGAACGGGACAGCAACTGGGTGAGAAAATCAAAATTAGCGCGGAGTGCAAGGCGATGATTTAACTGGCGGATCGCATCCATGCTCACCGCCACCAGCAGCGGGCTGAGCGCAACGGTGGCGACGCCAAGCCGTGCCGAGGTGAGATGGCTAATCGGCAGCAGTGCATCGTCACCCTGGATGTTCATCACACCATGCGACACCAGCACAATCTCCGTAATACCGGTTATCAGGATCACTAAGCTGGTCAATGGAATCGGCAACACGATGGCACACCAGATCAGCGCCGGAACCGGGAACGTCAGGCTGCCGGCCCCGCCAATCAATGCCCCAACGATCAGCGACAGGATGACCGCCGCCAGCGGCAGCAGTTTGCCGGGATGCAGCAAGGTGTGCGGTGAAACCGTTCGCAACGGGCGTGCCAGCATCACCGGCAGCAGCATCAGCGAAGTAGAGAACTGTTCGCTGAACCAGTCGCTCCACGCCACAATAAAGCGCGCATTGAAATCAATATCCTGTGCCCACGCGCCCCAGGTTGCACAAGCCGCCGCGCCAAGAAAACAGGCGGGAAAAATGCGCATGGCATTGAACACCTGGCTGTGGGCGGAAGGACGTTGCAGATGTTTGATCAGCATGCTGACCGCGACGAGAATAAACAGAATGTTGGCAAAATTGACGGTAAACGCTGGCAGCGCCCAGCCGGAAAATACCGTGTCGTTAAAAATCATCGCACTGAAGCACACCAGATAGCTGGAGGTAGTGTGTAAAAACGGATTCCTCACTATTAATCCCGCCACCAGCGCATTCACCGGCCAGAATAGTGAGAACTCTTCGGGGATGCGTAAATGGCTGCCGATAAAGCAGAAAAACAGCGTAATGAAAAACAGCGTGAGGGCATTCTTTTTAAAATTATTCTCTTCAAACAGCATAACGCGCATACGTCTGAACCCTGTAACCTGGAAAGTGCCGGCATCAACCCTAAGCATCAGCAAGCATTAAACCGGAAATAACCGTGCGATGATTCGGTAATTAAGCAAGTGTTCGTCATCCTACTCTGCGGCTGGGCGGCGCTCACCTGCCATAAAAAGCAGCGTCGCGCCTAATGGCATTGTAGAAACGCCAGAGACAAAGGATAAAACTTGTGGCAATTATGCCCTGTAAATAAAAAAATCGGCTATCCGAGATATCCGATTTTTAGTTTTAAAAACGGTTGTTCCAGCACAGACTTATGGCTATTTCACCGCAACAGGCCATTGACTCAGACGAATGCCACGTTTACGTGCGTTTTCACCAAAGTCTTTTAGCACCGCTTTAACGTCGGGATCCATATATTGGGCATTGCCGTGCTCAGCAATCACCACGCTGTTTTCCGGGATCTCTGCCAGCAATCCCTGCAGCTTTGGATTGTGCATAAAGGTCAGATTTTGCTGCAGGCGTAAAACGTAGTGATCGTCATGTCGCGTGAGCTGCAAGGCGTTGCGATGGCTTTTATAGATGCTGTAGAGGATTTGCGTAGCGATGCCAATTCCGATGCCGGCCAGCATGCCAAACACAATAATGCCGCCAATGGTGGCAAGGAATGGCACATATTGCTGCGGTCCCATGCGCATCTGCTCAATGAACAGGCGCGGCGTGGCCAGCTTATAGCCGGTATAAAGCAGCACCGCCGCAAGGCTGGCAAGGGGAATCGCGTTAAGCAGATTACTGAACCACAGGCCGCAGATTAACAGCAGCACACCATGAATCAGAATCGACAGTTTGGTTTGCGCGCCAACGCTGACGTTCACCGAACTGCGCACAATCACTGCAGTAATCGGCATCGCGCCAAGGAAACCAGCGGTCAGGTTACCAATGCCCTGCGCAAACATCTCTTTGTTGGGTGAAGGTGCAGGATGTTGCGGACGCAGTTTCTTCAGCGCTTCCTGGCTGAGCAGCGTTTCAAGGCTCGCGACCAGCGCCAGCGTGATCGCCACCATCCACACTGCAGGATTCTGCCACGCTTGCCAGTCTGGCGTTTCCAGTTCAGCCACCAGCGCCGACATGCTGTCGAACGCGGGCAGCGCGATACGCGGCAAGCCATCAGCTAACGCTGGAAACAGGCGATCCCCAAACACCGTCGCCGCACAGCCTACCAGCACCGCTACCAGCGGACCGGGCATCCAGCTCAGCACTTTAACTGACTTGATCAGCGGCGTGGTCCACAGCCATAAAATAGCCAATCCCACGCCAGCAACCAGCATCGCGCTGCTGGAAAAATGAAATTCCCCTTTTACCAGCGACAACAGCTCAACATCGCCCGCCGCGCCGAATGCTACCGGAATTTGCTGCATAATCAGCAAAATACCAATCGCCGCCAGCATGCCTTTAATCACGCTGCTCGGCACTAAGGCGATAAAACGTCCTGCACGCAGTAAGCCAAACAGGCACTGCAACGCACCCGCCAGAATCAGCGCGGTGAGAAAGGCGGAAAAGCTACCTAGTGTGGCGATCGACGCGACCACAATCGTTACCAATCCCGCCGCCGGACCACTAACCGCAAAACGCGAGGGGCTCAGCGCAGTCACCAGCAACCCACCAATCACGCCGGTGAGCAGACCCGCAAAGGGCGGCAATCCACTCGCCTGCGCGATGCCAAGACAGAGCGGCAGCGCGACCAGAAACACCACCAAACCAGCCGGAATATCCTGACGAAGCGTGCTTAAATTCATGGCGTTGATTCCTCTGCAGATGGCTGAATTAACCGCGCGCGGCGCCGCAAAGCCAGAGTACGATTTATCACTAATAAGGTTTTCAGGGTCATCACAATAATCTTCTCTCAACATTTAAAAAGATCGCTTTCAGGCAGATAGCGACGTCATTAAACGCGGCTATGGAGAACCATTGAGGATGAAAGCAGAACTTCCTCACAAAAATAGTTTATAGACGCTTAAGCATTACCTTGCATCATGAATATTTCTGACGTCGACAAAACGAATCTTTTTGTAAACACAAATTCAATAAACGTATGAATCAGGTAAGTTTATGCAAGGAGCGGAATGATGAGCAGGATCGATAAAAAGCATTATTAACAATTAAATAAGAGCGATTTTAAATGTGATATTTTCGGTGCAATTACAAAACAATACACGCAAAAATTATATGCCATTTTAGCGACGCTATAATTTAATCCTTATGAGCTGGGAGAATTCCTAATTAAAAAATTTATGATTAGTGCGATTCACTGCCATTTAGCAAATAAGACGAGATATTTCGCTATTCAGTTGCCATGAATTTAGTAAGAGATCAGGAAAACAGTGAGGGGAATAATAGTTACGGAGTTATGTAAATATTGATGGACCTGAAAAGGACATGAATGCGCCTGCCTAAGCAGACGCTATTTTACCTGACGAATTATTTACCGTTCCACGCTTTCATACGCGCTTCACGCACCTGCAGTTGCTGCTCAGGCGTGAGTTTGTTGTAGTTTTCCGCCATGCCACTTTCCCAGTCGCCATACAGCGGGTTCGGTAACACGATGAATTGGGTGCCAAAACGCTGATGATTAAGGCTAACGAACTGCTGACGCTGCGCATTTCCCTGATGCCAGGTTGAACCGCCAAAGTCATTCAAGTTGTCGCCCACATACAGCACCACGTTGTAACCGGCATTCTTCACCGCGTCGAAGCGCTCTTGCTTGTTAGAATTACCGGTACTCAAGCGCACCGTTTTCTCGCTCACGCCGCTGAAGCCCAGCTTATTCAGGTTCTCCACCGTTGCGGCAAAATCTTTTTGGTCGCGGTTGGAGATATAGAACATAGTGCCGCCGTGGCTGTTGACGTAGTTGGCAAACTCCACTGCGCCCGGAACGGCCGTTGCCTGACGCGCCTGCGTCCACGCTGACCAGGTTTTACCCGAGAAGGGCTGGCCGTTTTTCGCCTGCCACGCGCTGTAGGCGCTGTTATCAATCATCGTTTCATCTAAATCGACGATAACCGCTTTCGGTTTACCCGCCAGCGATGGCGCCTGATCGAAGGCCATGCGCGCGCTGTTAAACGCCTGCCAGCTTAATGCCTGATATTCGCCGGATTGCTGGAACCAGTTCACTGCCAGCACCGATTGCTGGCCGAGCTGCTGCTGAGCCTGCTGTTTAGAAGGCTGCGCACAACCGGTTAATGCCAGCGCCATTAAGCCGGATGCCGCCAGCAAGGTGGTTTTCTTCATCATTTCATCCTTAAGTGATTAGGGTCAGTTTTTGTAAAGCTTTAAAAATGTAGCAGTTAACGTAAGCTGTGGGCAGCAGAAAGCAGCGGTTTGGTGAGAGGAGACACTTATGGTACAGCACCCCCACAGCGGTCCACGATCAAGACTATTGGATGACTTTTCCTGGCTGGAATACGCCTTTCAGCCGGCTGGCCAGGCCGTTCCGGCAGAGGCGGCTTATGGTCAACAGCGTCACAGCGCCAATGTGTTGCTGGCAAGCCAAAACATCCCGCCTAAACGTTGCGAATCGGATGGCTTGATTGGCGAAGATCATCTGCCGGTCGCGGTGTATACCGCCGATTGTCTGCCGGTGTTATTTGCCGACCCGCAACAACAGCAGGTTGCGGCGGTGCACGCCGGATTAAAAGGCACGCTCGGTGGCGTATTGAACAACGCGATTGATCGTCTGCTGGAGCGCGGCGCCAGCCGTGAAACGCTGCGTGTGGTAATCGGTCCAGCGATCGGGCCGTGCTGCTATGAACTGGGTAACGATCTGGTGACACAGATGCAGGATCGTCACGATCTTCCGCCGTTACCCTACTCCACCCAGCAGCCGCAAAACGCACAAGCGATCCGTCCGCAGGCGCGGGCCCAGCAGGATGGAATCTGGTTTGATCTGCCTAACCTGGCGCGAGGCTTGTTGTTACAGCGGGGAGTGGTGGCGGAACATATTGAAGTGCTGAACGTCTGTACCTACTGCATGGCGGAAGCGGGTTCCAGCTATCGCTACAACACCCATTTTGACAGCGGCTATCAGTCACGCTTCTCGTGGATCCGCACGCGCGGTTAAGAGCTTCACGTCCTTGTGAAGCTTTATCGATCAGTGAATTATGGCATTGAGCGCCAACACGCCGGCTAAACCGAGAATCGAAATCAGCGTCTCCATCACCGTCCAGGTTTTCAGGGTCTCCACCACGCTCAGGTTGAAGTAACCCTTGAACAGCCAGAAGCCGGGATCGTTCACGTGTGAAGCGATCACGCTGCCGGAACCCACCGCCAGTACCATCAAGGCCGGATCGGCATGCGTGGCCGCGATAATTGGCGTCACAATACCGGCGGTGGTGATCGCCGCCACCGTGGCTGAACCCAGCGCCACGCGCAGCATTGCCGCAACCGTCCAGCACATCAGCAGCGGTGACAGTGACGATCCCTTCATCATATCGGCGATGTAGTTACCCACGCCGCTATCCACCAGCACCTGTTTAAATGCACCGCCGCCCGCGATGATAAAGATGATCATGGCGATGGCGGCAATCGACTCGCCGCACATATCCATCACTTCTTCCATCTTACGGCCATTGCGCAGCCCCAACGTCAGCACCGCTATCACCACCGCGATAAACAGCGCCACTGCCGGATTACCGATGAATTCGAAGAACTGACGCAGCGCGTTCTCTTTCGGCGTGGTCAACTCGAAGACGGCGGCAATCGCCATCAGCACCACCGGAATCACTGCGGCAAAAATACTGATGCCGAAGCCTGGCATCTCCTCTTCCGTGAAGATTTTTGGGTTGTAGAGCCCTTCCGGCGGTGACTTCTCAAAGCTTTTAAGGAACTTCGAGAAAATCGGTCCGGCAATAATCACCGTTGGAATGGTGATGATCATGCCGTAGAGCAACGTGGTACCGAGATTAGCGCCAAAGATAGTGGCAATCGCCGTCGGGCCAGGATGCGGCGGCAGGAAGCAGTGAGTGACCGAGAGCGCGGCGACCATCGGTACGCCGACGTACAACAGCGGCAAACCGGCAGCCGCCACGATAGTGAACACCAGCGGCAGCAACAGCACGAAGCCAACCTCATAGAACATCGCCAGGCCGACGATCAGTCCGGTCACCACCAGCGCCCATTGCAGCCGCTCTTTACCAAAAGCGGCGATCAGCGTGGTAGCAACACGTTGTGCGGCACCGGTATCGGAAACCAGCCGCCCGAGCATGGCGCCGAAGCCGAGGATCATGGCTAATCCGCCCAGCGTCGAGCCGATACCTTTCTGGATCGAGGCCATTACATTCAGTGGCGTCATGCCTTCGGCAATACCGACCACCGCCGAGACAAACACCAAAGCAATGAAGCCATTGACCTTAAATACAATCATCAACACCAGCAGCAGTATCACACCCAGCACAATGATGGTTATTGGCATTTTTATTATCCTTAGGAATACAGAGGGGTGATTAAGGTTTAGGCGCGGCCCGATGATAATGCCAGCCGCGCCCGGTCATCACACGGCGACGCGCATGCCACCGTCAACGAACAGCAGATGCCCGTTAACGAAGTTCGACGCACCGGAAGCAAGGAACACTGCCGCGCCAATCAGCTCTTCCGGTTTGCCCCAGCGAGCGGCTGGCGTGCGCTTGGTTAGCCAGCCGGTAAAGGCAGGATCGTCAGCCAGCGCCTGAGTCATCTCCGTGACGAAATAGCCCGGTGCAATGGCGTTCACCTGAATGTTGTGACGCGCCAGCTCCACGCACATGCCGCGCGTCAGCATAGTCACCGCGCCTTTGGAGGCCGCGTAAGGCGTGATGGTGTCGCGCCCTAATTCGCTCTGCATCGAACCGATATTGATGATTTTACCCTGCTGACGCTCGACCATTTTTTTCGCCACAGTTTGCGAAACCAGGAATACGGCGGTCTGGTTGACCGCGATAACGTCATTCCAGTCCTGCTCCGGGAATTCAAGGAACGGCCGACGACGCTGGATGCCAGCATTATTCACCAGCACATCAATCGCGCCCCACTCCGCTTCGATCTCATCTACCGCCTGTTTCACCTGCGCCGATTGCGTGACATCAAACGCTTTGGCATGCGCGCGTAAGCCCAACTCACGCAGCTGCGCCGCGCCCTTCTCTGCGCCTTCGTGCGTAGTGGCGTTGACGATCACGTCAGCACCGGCTTCCGCCAGGCCGCGCGCCAGCAGATATCCAATGCCGCGCGCCGAACCGGTCAGCAGCACACGCTTGCCTTCGAGGGAAAATAACTGGCTCATCACTGCTCCTTAAAAGGTTAACTGGACTTTAGCGGCACGGGTTTTATCGCCGGCAAACTGCAGCGCGGCATCGATATCCTGCAAGGCATACTCACCGCTGAACAGCGGCAACGGGTTTACCACGCCGGTGGCCAGCCATTCGACGGCGGTGTTGAATTCATGAGTAAAGCGGAAGGAACCGACCAGATTAATCTCTTTGGCAATCAGCGCCATGATCGGGAAATTGGGAATGGTGCCGCCCATGCCAACCTGCACCAGCGTACCTTTGGCGCACACCACATCGAGGCAGCGCTGCAGCGAAGAAGGATGGCCGGAGGCTTCAAACGCCACATCGAAATAGCCTTTGTCGGCAAGATAGGGCGCGAAATCGCCGTCGGCGGCATGAATCACCTCGCTTGCGCCCATCTGCTGCGCCATCTCCAGTGAACGCTCGCTGATATCGCTGCACACAATGGAGGCCGCGCCGCGCGCTTTGGCCGCCGCCGCAATCAGGCAGCCAATCGGACCCACGCCTGAGATAAACACGTGCTTGCCGGTGAGATCACCTGCCTGCTGCGTGGCGTGAATACACACCGCCAGCGGCTCAGCGAACACCATGACCGTTTCATCAGCATCCTGCGGGAACGGCACGCATTGCGCGCTATCCACCACTTTGTATTGGGTAAAACCGCCGTCAACGTGCGGCACATACATGGCGCTGCCGAAGAAGCGCATGGTGGTGCACTGGTTTTCCTGATCGCGCTGGCAATATTTGCACGCGCCGCAAGGCTTAGAGGGATTTACCGCGACTTTTTGTTGGGGTTTAAGTGCTGGATTGTCGCTCTCCACCACATAACCAATCACTTCGTGGCCCAGGATCATCGGCATTTTGATCTCAAAACTACCGACCTTGCCTTCCTGATAGTAATGCAGATCGGATCCACAAATGCCGCCACGCGTGATACGCACCAGCGTACCTTTGCCGTCCCATTTCACCTGCTGCTGCGCAACGCTGACTTGTTTTTTTCCAGTGATCACGCCGGATTGCGTTTCGATATTCATAACGTCCCCATAAGTGCTGTAGCAATGGGGGCCATCAGACCGGGTTATGCGGCTTAAAACTGTGATGAACATCACCTAAAGACATGTTACGGAAAGCTGTTACCTGGAACGTGAAGTCTGCGATGCCGAAGAGGAAACAGGCGGCCGTAAGTGGCCGCCTGTGAAGAGAATTAATAGCCTGACATCAGGTCATGGCTGTATTTGAACAGCTCAGAATCCGAACGTAAACCGAGCTTTTTCAGCGCCGATTGTTTCTGCCCGCTCACGGTTTTACGACTGCGTTTAAACTTCACGGCAATTTGCGACACGCTCAAACCATCGAGAAAACAGCGCACCACTTCAACTTCACGCGGGCTGAGGGTTTTCACCTTCTCATACATATTGCCTTTGCTGCTGAAATCGAGGCTGTCATCCAGCGACTCTTCGCTCATGACATAGAGATTTTCAACCTCGTAAGCGACTTCTTTAGACAAGAACAAACGGCCCTGCGCCACCTGACGAATCGCATGGGTAATTTCCTGCATATTGTGGCTTTTACCAATAAAGCCCTTCACGCCTGCGCTTAACACCATTTTGACGATGGCCGGACTCTCCATTGAAGAAGAGATCAGAATTTTTTGCTGGGGATAATGATTACGCAGTTGCTTCACCAGCGCCAAACCATCCAGTTCACGTTCACCCAGCAGGAAATCCAGTACCAGCACATCAACTACGGTACTTCTTAGCTGATTAAATAATTCATTACTTGAAGCCCAGGTTCCCACCAAATGAATATCGGGCTCATGTTTTAAACACAACTCGAAAACGGTACGAACCATGGGGTGATCATCAAGGACAGCCACACGCACTTGTTTATTATGTGCATATACCATTTATTTATTCCTTTATTACAGCATTAACTTTGTCCAATTCTGACTATCACACCCGCTTCAATAAATAAATGGTGTCGATTACAACAGCTGTGAAAAATAGCCTTCACAACATCAGAATTCTAAATCGATAGCGTCACCCTAATAGCGGTCATTTTCATATACCCCTTTTAGGTTTATATTTTTCCGTGATAGATTCTTACTTGCCTGCTCACGTAAAAGTGGGAAAAGTCTGACTTAACTCCTTAACAAGACCACATAAGAATTGTCTTGAAAGAAAAGGAGCAATCTAACTAACTGAATAAGCTAAGAAATGAACATCATATAGTTACATCGTCATCACCCTCTCTCTTTCGCTAAAAATCAAATATTTGAGAATGGTCGCAAAATTTCAACAGTAAAAGAATAGAACGAGCGAAAGATAATAATATCTTTATAATCCCTGGTCCCAATAGATATTAATGGATACCTTAAGAAGGCAGCGTGCTAATTAATCTTACTACTTTTCGCTTGTTGGCCTTATTTTTTCTGGCTTTAGTTTCATGTTCATTAATAGCATCAGAGAAAAAACTGCAATTACTGGCGCGATATGATGTAGCTCAACCTGCTTTACAACTGGCTGAACCAATCTCTTCGGAGTTTCGTCATCACGTTCTCAAAGTTGCTGTCGCTGGGCAACCACAACCGCCCCTTTTTATGGATATAGATACGCGACGATTCGAAGGCGTGAGTGCGGATTATCTCTCTCTGATTCAGAATATGCTGGATACCACAATAGAAATCCATTATTACGCCAGCCATAGCGCGGCCCAGGAAGCCGTAACCAGCGGAGAAATGCAACTATTAGCGATCTATGTAGAACCCCCCTCAGTATCAGAGCCGCAAACCTTGATCGCCAGCGACCCCTGGATGCTGGATTATGCAGCGATCGGTTTTAAGTCTGGGCAGAACGCTCCATTAAAAATTGATGAACCCAATCGCATGGCCTGGTCTGGTTCAGCGTTGATGCGTGCACATTTAGAAGAGACTTTTAAGAGCGACCTTTTAGTTCGCTTTCCTGGTTACTACGATGCTGTCGCAGCAACAGTATTTGGCCAAACAGAGCGTGTATGGGGCAATGCCGCCACACTTACGCACCTTAATCGCTTCATGTTCGCAAATGCGCTGGATATAACCAAAGATGACCACGCTATTCCAATGAATTTCAGCTTTGGCATTAGCCCGCGTTATCCACAACTTGCCGAAGCGATTAATTTTTCCTTAACACAAATTCCTCTCTCTATTCGCATGCAGATAGCGAAGCGCTGGCAACTGGATACGTACCATGTGCTGCAGCGTAATCCGCTTGCACTCAAGCATGAAGAGGAGAAATGGCTGCAGGCACACCCGCGTATCAACACCGCACTACCGCAAACCCTCGCTCCACTCAGCAGTCGCAACGGGAGCATGCCGTTTCGCGGCATGATCATTGATGTTTTAGATCTGATAGCCAACCAAAGTGGCATTACATTTAATTCAGAAGTTCAGGAAGAAAGTGGACGTAACCAAACCGATAAGCATTTTCCACATCTGTATGCGCTTGAGATGCTTACCCCGGATATGCCCCCTCAGTTAATAACCCGCCCATGGCTGGTTTCACACTGGGTCATTATTCGCCATAAACGCCCTCGGAATATTATGGCTCGGGATCCTTTTCCCTTTGGCTCGGCTCTCATGCTGAACAACCGGCAGATGAAGGATTGGATGCTTCTGCATTATCCCCATCTGAACCTCGCCTATATCAATGATCCTTTGCAGGCCTTGCGTGAATTGCAGGCGCATGAAATTGATGCGGTAGTGCTGCCAAAGATTTTTGTGGATTATCTGCTCCACAACCATTACGCAGATGACCTGATTATTGAAACCACGTTGGGTGCAGACCCGGCACGTTTTGTCATGCGTGTTGAACCCGGTAATGAAACGCTGATTAGCATTCTCAATAAAGCCTTGATCGCGATTCCTCCCGAAACCATGTTCAAGTTGCTGGCACATTGGCGTCAGTCAGAGATGCCGTTCCTCAGTGCTTCATGGCAGAGTTACAAACAAGTTATCTTGCTGATTGTGTCGGTCTCGACCGGATTAATAGCCCTTATTTTGCTGTGGAACCGTCATCTGCGGAAGGTTATTCAGCAGCGTATTCAGGCTGAAAATGCATTGAAAAATCAGCTCAATTTCACCCATACACTCTTCAATGACTCGCCCGTTGCCATGTATATCCGCGATAAACAAACCCGATTAGTGGATTGCAACAATGCCTACCTACGTTTTATGGATTTCCAGCGAGAAGATGTCATCGGTAAACGACTGTCGGACGTTCTCACTGGCAATAACGCCAGTATTCACAGTATTGAAGATGGCTATCAAAAAACCTTACTGGATGGCGAAGCCGTCATGCGCGATATACACATGGATTTTGAACAGCGGACATTCCAGCTTTATCACTGGACGCTGCCGTTTCGCGATCGGCACGGTGATGTCGCAGGTGTTATTGGGGGCTGGCTGGATGTCACTGAACGCAATGCGCTGCTGCAGGAGTTACAACTCGCCAAAGATGTGGCTGATAAAGCCAACCGCTCCAAAAGTGAATTTCTTGCCAGCATGAGCCATGAAATCCGCACGCCACTGCATGCCATGATTGGCTTACTGGAGCTCGAAACTCGCTTGCAACCGGCTGATTCACTCTCAGAGAACATCCGTGTTGCGTATCATTCGGCACGCGCGTTGCTGTCATTGATTGGCGATATTCTCGATTTGTCGAAAATCGAGTCCGGCCTTTATCAACCAACGTTAGAAACGGTCTACCTTCCTGATGTTCTCGATCAAGCGGTTACGCTATTCCGTAATAAAGCAGAGATTAAGGGACTTGAACTGCGGGTAGAGATGGATATTGCTGCTTACTGGGTGAAAACAGACCCATTGATGCTGAATCAAATTCTCTCCAACCTATTGAGCAACGCCATTAAGTTTTCCGATTACGGCACTGTCACTGTTGTGCTCATGCAGGGCATTGCGCAGGAGGAGGACGGTTGTGAATTCGTGATCGAAGTTAGCGATCAAGGTTGTGGCATGACGGAAGACCAACAGCACGCCATCTTCGAACCTTTTGTGCAGGTGGGCGATCGTCAGCAGCAGCAAATTGGCACCGGATTAGGATTAAGCATTTGTCGTAATCTGGCGCATCTACTGGATGGTGAGCTGATTGTGGAAAGTGCGCCAGGGGAAGGCGCGGTGTTCTCTTTTTATTTCCGTGCCTTGCCCGGTGAACCGCAGGATCAAACACAGCCTCATTTGTCGCAGCCGCTGATCTCCGACAAGCTCTCCGTGATGATCATCGACGATCATGCACCCAACCGATTACTGCTTGGGAAACAGCTTGAACTGGCTGGCCATCAAGTCATGGTGAGTGAAAGTGCGGCAGAAGCACTGACGTTATGGCAGCAGGATCCATTACGTTTCGACCTCATCATCACAGACTGTAATATGCCTGGCATGAACGGCTTTCAGTTCGCTGAAGCGCTGCGTCTATACGAGCATGAGCATCAGTTAACACCGATCATGCTATTCGGCCTGACTGCATCGGCTGAGCAGCATATTATGCAACGCTGCCTTCAGGCGGGAATGAACGATTGTCTTTTCAAGCCGCTGGATTTAGAGAGCTTACTTGCTCAGGTTGCACGTTGTACCCGGCGCAGCGCCATAAAACCCGAAATCCAGGCCCCGCCGGCAGCGAGTATCTCCTCCTTCCCACAGCTGTTAACACAATTGGCCGAACAGGATAGTGAAGGTTGTCTGGTGTTACTCAACAGCATACGAACCAGCCACGATGAGTTGTTGGTATCACTTCAGCAAACCAATGATGCCAGCGCCCTGTCACAGCTGGGTCACAAATTAAAAGGAGGAGCAGCAATGCTAAATGCTCCAACGTTGACTGAACTGGGCCGCAAGTTGGAGAAACACCGCGAGGAAGCCCGCGATCCGCAAGCGTTAATTCAGCAGATTGTCGAGGAAATGAAACGTGTTAATGAATCCTTGCAAGAATTTGAGAAACATCGCCTGAAAAATCATCAAGATTTATAGAATCATAATCTTATCGAGACATTTCTCGGTTCGCCCTATTAATCTGCCGGACATAATGGCCGTCAACGTCATCATTACGGTGCCGTTAAAGGGAGAGATATGTTTAATGCAAAAATCCTCATCGTTGATGAGCATCGTTTGGTTGCCGCCGGCGTGCAGGCTTTATTATTAATGAATGGCTTTAATTGTGTCACTACTGCGCACACAATTAACGATGGTATTGATGATATCATTCATCACCACATCGACATACTAATATTAGATCCTGACTTTAAAGAAAAAAATGGCATCGCATTTTTACGCGATATCGTCAAATCAAAGACGTGGATGAAAGTCATACTGATTAGTCAGGATGGCAATAACCACCTTTCTATACAGTCACTTAGCCAGGGTGCGAATGGGTTCGTGTCAACTTACGATCCCATTCAAACACTGATCGCCGCCATTGGCTGCGTTTCTAATAATGTGAATTATCTACCGGGCGACATTCTGGATAAACGTCAGCGTTATGCGAATGAGCAAGATATGCTTTCTCGCCTGACTGACCGTGAAAATTTAATTTTGCGACAGCTCGCACAGGGGAAGTCCAATAAAACCATCGCTTGCGAATTGGGATTAAATAATAAAACAATCAGCACTTATAAAACAAAGATATTCCAAAAACTCGAGTCAAAAAACCTGGTTGATATCATCGAACTTGCACGTCGCAATGGGGCTTGTTGAAAGAAAAATCAAGACTAGTCTTGCTGATTAATAACGTTATGGCGTGGCATGATATGCCTTGTCCTAACCCCGGACAGTTTTTAAAAAGATTGAGTTATAAAGGAATTAATAACCACAGAGCTAATTTATTAGCCCCTTCTTCATGCTATTACAGGGCGAGTAGGTTTCTTCCCGTGCCTGCCGAAAGAAGTCCGATACTTTCGTCTGCGACTTACCGCCCTGCTTTTTTTTGATACTTCTCACAGGCTGAACGCCACACACTTCCTTCCCTGCAAAATCCCGCTAGAGTTCACTCATCCGACCACTCTCTGAGTATGTGATTATGTCTGAGCATTATGCCCACCTGTTCGCCCCGCTGGATTTGGGTTTCACCCAGCTTAAAAATCGTTTCCTGATGGGTTCGATGCATACCGGACTGGAAGAACACGCTGAGGGCGCAGAGCGTCTGGCCGCTTTTTACGCTGAGCGAGCGCGTGAAGGCGTGGCGCTGATTGTCACTGGCGGTATCGCGCCCAATCCGCAAGGCGTGGTGGCACAAGGCGGAGCGATCCTCAACCAGAAAAGTCAGTGCAACTGGCACCGTATCATCACCGATGCGGTGCATGCAGAAGGCGGCAAAATCGCGCTGCAAATACTGCATGCCGGGCGCTACAGCTATCAGCGTGACCTGGTTGCCCCATCGGCATTACAGGCGCCGATCAATCCTTTTACGCCCCAAGCGCTCAGCGATGCGGATATTCAGCAAACCATTCAGGACTTCGCGCACTGCGCCAAACTGGCGCAACAGGCCGGCTATGACGGCGTGGAGATCATGGGCTCGGAAGGTTATCTGATTAACCAGTTTCTGGTGGCGCACACCAATCAGCGCGAGGATGACTGGGGCGGCGATGTGACGCGACGCCAGCGCTTTGCGTTAGCGGTGACGCAAGCGGTGCGTGATGCCGTCGGCAGCGACTTCATCATTATCTTCCGCTTGTCGATGCTCGATTTGGTCAATAACGGCAGCTCGCTGGAAGAGACGCTTTCACTGGCGCAAGCGCTGGAGCAGTGCGGCGTTACGCTGTTTAACAGCGGCATTGGCTGGCATGAAGCGCGCATTCCCACCATCGCCACCTGCGTGCCGCGTGCTGGTTTTGCCTGGGTCACGCAGCATCTGCGCGAGCGCGTATCGGTGCCGGTCATCGCCACCAATCGCATCAACCATCCCGATGTCGCTGAACAGCTTTTGCGTGATGGCATCACTGATATGGTCTCGATGGCGCGCCCTTTCCTCGCCGATGCGGCTTTCGTCCGTAAAGCCGAAACCGGCCAGCCCGATGCCATCAACACCTGCATTGCCTGTAATCAGGCCTGCCTCGATCAAATCTTTGTTGGCAAAATCACCTCTTGTCTGGTGAATCCGCGCGCCTGCCACGAAACGCTGATGCCGGTGATTGCCACCAAGCAACCGAAACAGCTGGCGGTGGTGGGTGCGGGACCCGCGGGTATGGCGTTCGCGCTGCAGGCGGCGCAGCGCGGCCATCAGGTCACGCTTTACGAGGCCGATGCGCAAATTGGTGGGCAGTTTAATATCGCCCGACAGATTCCCGGCAAAGCTGAATTCAGTGAAACGTTGCGCTATTTCCGTTACCAACTTGCTGCCGCAGGCGTAACGATTAAAACGGAACATCGCGTCAGCGCTGACGAACTGGCAGCCGCTGACGAAGTGATTATCGCTACCGGTATCTTGCCGCGCCAGCTGACGATTCCTGGCATCGATCATCCCAGCGTGCTGAGCTACCTTGATGTGATACGCGATAAAAAACCGGTGGGAAAACGCGTGGCGATTATCGGCGCGGGCGGCATTGGTTTTGATACCGCTGAGTTTCTGCTGCATCAAACCAGCCATGACGATTTTTACCAAAGCTGGGGCATCGATCGCAGCCTGCAGGCGCGAGGTGGTTTGATTGCGCCACAGCCACAGCCCGCCGATCGGCAAATCTGGCTGCTGCAGCGCAAATCCGGCAAGCCGGGCGCAGGCTTAGCGAAAACCACCGGCTGGATCCACCGCGCCAGCTTGCAGGCGCACGGCGTGCAGATGTGGGGCGACGTCGAATATTTGCAGATTGATGACGCCGGATTACATCTGCGCCATCAGGGCGAAGCGATGACGCTGCCGATAGATAACGTGGTGATTTGTGCCGGGCAGGAACCGCTGCGCCTGCTGGCGGACCAGCTCAGCGCGCGTGGCAAATCCGTACGTGTGATTGGGGGTGCGGATGTGGCGCAGGAGCTGGATGCTCGCCGCGCTATCGCTCAGGCGACCGAACTGGCGCTGAGTGTGTAATTAGCGCAGTTTGACCGAACGCAGTACCACGAACTTGGCGTTGGACGCCACCAGCTCGCAGTTGCCAAACAGCTTTTTCATTTTGACGTGATAACCGAGGTGGCGGTTGCCGACGATGCGCAACTCGCCGCCATACTGCAGGCAGCGTTTCGCATCACGCAGCATTTGCCATGCCAGATGATCGGTCACCGCGTGCTGCTGATGGAATGGTGGATTGCACAGCACCGCGTGCAGGCGATCGGACGGGAAGCCACTCAGCACGTTGTTAACGCGAAACTGACAGCGCGCCACATCCTGCGGACGGTTCACTTCCACGTTCAGTTTGCTTGATGCCACCGCCATGTAGGATTCATCATAAAACAGCACGTCCGCGTTTGGGTTCTGTTCCAGGGCCAGCAAGCCAATCACGCCATTGCCACAACCCAGATCGAGAATCTCCCCTTCAATGTCAAAAGGCAGATGCTGCATAAAGAAGCGTGCGCCCACATCCAGCGACGCGCGGGAAAACACGTTGGCGTGATTGTGGATGTGGTACTCAGAATCATCCAGCGGCCATACGGTGGTGGCGGGCTGATCCGCTAATTGCGGCGCAGTGAAGCGGCTGTAAATCAGACGCGCTTTTTTCCACGCCAGCGAGGTTTTGCTCTCGCCGAGAATGCGCTCGAACAGTTGCAGCGTGGAGTTGTGAATATCTTTGGCTTTCGCCGCCGCCAGAATCAGCGTGTCCGGCGTAACCACTTCGCGCAGTGCACGCAGTTGATGCTCAAGCAGCGCCAGCGCTTTGGGAATTTTGATCATCACCACCGCCGGTGCGGCCGGCAATGGCGCCAGGCTATCGAGAAAATGCACCTGATCTTCATCCATATCATTGAGTCGCAGGTTCTGTTTTGCCGCCTGTTCGCTCAGCAGCGAATCGCTGACGTGCCACACCGGACGTGCACCCAACCCGCAAGTCAGCGCACCAAAGCTGTCGTTGAACACCAAAACCGGTCCCTCGGGCAGCGCTTGCTGCAACAGGTATTCATCGGCGGAATCCCACGCCTGTAGCGGGCTTTCCTCACGCATTGGCGGGAAGCGGTGCAGCGTCAGCGTGCGATTGGTCAGTTCAAGTTGGCTCATGGAATCTCCGGCGTGGTACACTTTGCGCGATTTTCGCCCTAAAAAGGGGGCGCAGTATACTGTCTTTCGCCGGGAATCCCAATGTCATTAATCTATCTGCAGGGCTACCCTGAAAACATCCTCGAGCAGGTTCAGACGCTGATCGAACATGAGCGCTTAGGTGCCTTTCTCCAGCAACGCTATCCCGATACGCACAATATCGTCAGCGACCGCGCGCTCTATGATTACACGCAGGCGCTGAAAAACCGCTATATGCGCAGCGCACCGCCGGTGAGCAAAGTGATTTGGGACAATAAAATCAAGGTGATGAAGCACGCGTTGGGGCTGCACACGGCGATTTCGCGCGTGCAAGGCGGCAATCTAAAAGCCAAAGCGGAGATTCGCATCTCCACTTTCTTCCGCCTCGCACCGGAAGCGTTTTTGCGCATGATCGTGGTGCACGAGCTGGCACACCTGAAAGAGAAAGAGCACGACAAAGCGTTTTACCAACTCTGCTGCCACATGGAACCGGATTATCACCAGCTGGAATTTGACGCCCGCTTGTGGATGACCGATCAGGCGATGCGCGGCAACGCAGCTTAAAGAAACTCCTGCGCTTTTTGGATCAGGCTGGTTTTGGTCAGTGCGCCCATAAAACGGCGCTCCTGCGGATTATTTAGCACCGGCAGGCGTTCAAGCGTGACGCGGGCAAAGGCTTCCCAACCTTCGCGCATGCTTTGATTCTGATAAATGCAGGGAAAGTTATTGTCCATCACGCTACTGACTGGCGAATGCAGCGTGATCTCCTGCGACAACACCTTGCGTGAGATATCGTGTATCGACACCACGCCGAGAAATTGCCCTTCACTATTAATCACATAGACATAACGTTCCCGCTTGAGCGAGCTCACCGCCAGCGCCTGCCCTACTGACTCTTCTGGCTGCAACGCCGCGCCGGGAATGATCAACTGATCGACACGCATGTTATCGAAATCATACTTGGCTTCGGAACGACTGAAATGGCTGCTCACCACCGGATAAGTGCTGGACGATTGCAGGCGATACACCACCATTGAGGCCAGCACTGACGCGATCATAATCGGGAACAACAGGCTGCTATTCAGCGTCATCTCAAGCACCATCAGCATCGCCATTAACGGTGCCTGGCTGACCGCCGCCAGCACCGCCGCCATGCCGATGGCCGCATACAGCAAAGTATTGCCGACCGGTAAATGCAGCATCACACCCATTTGCGCCAGCGCCACGCCGAGCAGTGCGCCGATCAATAAGGAAGGGGTAAACAGCCCGCCCACCGCGTTGGAACCCACCGACAGCGTGGTCGCCAGCGTTTTTAGCACCAGCAATCCCAGTAATCCCATCAGTAGATATTGGCCATCAATGATTTTCACGATCACTTCGTAACCGTTACCGAGAATATCGGTGGAGATCAGCGCCAAAAAGCCCACCGCTAATCCACCGGCGCCGAGCCGCAGCGGCAGCGAACGCACGCGGCCAAACAGCGCCTTGCTGCGCGCAATCAGTTTGATCAGCAGCCAGCCGGCGATACCGGCGACAAAACCAATCAGCAACGTCATCAGCAAACTGCTGATATCCATCTGGAATAGCGCTTCGGATAACGGATATAGCGCGCTGCGAAAACCCAGCGACCACATGGTCATCACCGCCACCGCCGACGAGACAATTAGCGGAATCAAGCGTTGCAGCGCCGAGATGCCAAAAGCGATCTCCGCGACAAATATCGCCGACGCCAAAGGGGCGTGATACACCGATGAAAGCCCGGCAGCAGCGGCCATCGCCACGATATCGCTGTTGCGCAGATTCAGCGATTTGGGCAGCCAGCGCCCGATTAAACTGCCGCTCAGCGCCGATAGCTGCACCATCGGCCCCTCTTTACCTATCGACGCGCCGCTGCCGATGCTGGCCATCGATGACAGCGCACGGAACAGCGAGGTTTTGGTTGGTACCGCATCGAGCCGCGCGTTGATCACCTCCAGATAATCGGTCTGCACCGTTTCCTGTTTCTCAATCGCCACCGCATAGCGCAGGAAAAAACCGGCCAATACGCCGCCCGCGCCCACCAGCAGCGGCCAGAAGATCCACGGCCAGACATGCATCGCCACGGTGATTTCACTGTCACTGTTGAACAGCAGATGGTTGATCAATTCAATTACGCCGCGAAAGGCCAGCGTCACCAGCGAGGCCACACATCCAACGGGGATGGCGATCAGTAATGTGGTCCAGTTCAGAGCATGTTTACTTCCACTCACCCGCGCGTCCCCGCTAAGTCGGTTAAAAAGTTGTGCGGCATCATCATATTGGAATGCGGATCTCAGGATCAAATTTCGCCTGCCTGGCGCTCAGATGAACATGTTACTCTGCCGTTTTACTTTAGCAGGAGAGCAGCACGTGATTCGTTTCGCCATCGTGGGAACCAACTGGATTACCCGCCAGTTTATCGACGCCGCGCATGAAACCGGCAAGATGAAGCTGAGCGGCGTCTATTCGCGTAGTCAGCAGCAGGCCGACGCGTTTGTGGTGGATTATCCCTGTAAGCTGACCTTCACCTCTCTGGATGAGCTTGCCGCCAGCAGTGAGATCGATGCGGTGTATATCGCCAGTCCGAATGCGCTGCACAGTGAGCAGGCGATACTGTTTATGTCACATGGCAAGCATGTGATTTGCGAGAAGCCGATGGCGTCTAACCTGCGTGAAGCCGAGGCGATGATTGCCTGCGCGCGCCAGCATCAGGTGGTGCTGTTCGAAGCCTTTAAAACCGCCAGCCTGCCCACCTTCCTGCAACTGCAAAAAACGCTGCCGCAATTGGGCAAACTGCGTAAAGCCTTGATCAACTACTGCCAGTATTCCTCGCGTTATCAGCGCTATCTGGATGGTGAGAACCCGAATACCTTTAATCCTCGCTGGTCGAATGGCTCGATGATGGATATCGGCTTTTACTGCCTTGCCGCCGCTGTCACCTTGTGGGGTGCGCCACAGCAGGTCAAGGCGCAAGCTTCCCTGCTGGAAAGTGGCGTTGATGCGCATGGCGTGGTGGTGCTGGGCTACGGCGATTTTGATGTCACGCTGCTGCACTCAAAGGTCAGCGACTCACTGATCCCGAGTGAAATTCAGGGCGAAGCGGGATCGCTGGTGATTGAAAAGATCTCCGAGTGCCAGCAACTGCGCTTTATCCCGCGCGGTGGCGAGAGCCAAAACCTGACGCAGCCGCAGCACATCAATACCATGCTGTATGAAGCCGAAACCTTCGCCAAATTGGTGGAAGCCGGTGAAGTTGAGCATGCGGGGTTAGAAAACTCACGTATTACGGCGCAACTGCTCACGGAAATCCGTCGCCAGACCGGCGTGGTATTCCCGGCGGATCAAACTGAAGTGTAAATATTGCAAAACATTTCCAGAGCCCTCTTGAAAGCGATTATCGAACTCCGTATGTTTAGCGCTGCAAAGGGGAGTAACTTCTACGCTGATTGATCGTCATTACGATGCGCCACGCAATATGCGTTACGCATCCGGTCGTCAGGCAACCCGGAATCTATTCTGAGTTGTAAGTGAGACCTTGCCGGAAGGCGAGGTTTGCTTGCAGCACGATCAAAGCGGCTGACGTCTTCTGACTTCAGCCGCTTTTTTATTTCTGGAAAAGGATACGACTATGCACTCAGTTGGCACACCGTTACTTTGGGGCAGCTTCGCTGTCGTAGTGCTCATCATGCTGGCGATCGACCTGCTATTACAGGGCCGCCGTGGCGCACAAACCATGTCATTCAAACAAGCAGCGGTCTGGTCGCTGATTTGGGTGTCAGTTTCACTGCTGTTCAGCGCCGCCTTCTGGTGGTATCTCGACGGTACCGCCGGACGTGAAGTCGCCACCGCGCAAACCCTCGCTTTCCTCACTGGCTACGTTTTAGAGAAAGCGCTGGCGGTGGATAACGTTTTTGTCTGGCTGATGCTGTTTAGTTACTTCGCTGTACCGGCCAACCTGCAGCGCCGCGTGCTGATTTATGGCGTATTGGGCGCGATTGTGCTGCGTACCATCATGATCTTCGCTGGCAGCTATTTGGTTACTCAGTTCAGCTGGATCCTATACGTGTTCGGCGCCTTCCTGCTGTTTACCGGCCTGAAAATGGCACTGGCGAAAGAGGAAGATGACAGCACGGTGGGTGACAAGCCGGTGGTACGCTGGCTGCGCAAACATCTGCGCATGACCGATAGTCTGGACGGCGAGAAGTTCTTCACCCGCAAAAACGGTGTGCTGTTTGCTACGCCGCTGCTGCTGGTGCTGATCATGGTTGAACTAAGCGATGTGATTTTCGCCGTGGACAGCATTCCCGCGATCTTCGCGGTGACCACCGATCCGTTCATTGTGCTGACTTCCAACCTGTTCGCGATTCTTGGCCTGCGCGCCATGTACTTCCTGCTGGCTAACGTCGCGGAACGTTTCTCGATGCTGAAATATGGCCTGGCGATTGTGCTGGTGTTTATCGGTATCAAAATGCTGATTGTCGAGTTCTATCACATTCCCGTCGGCATCTCGCTGACGGTGGTGGGTGTAATTCTCGGCGGTACGCTGCTGATCAACGCCTGGGTAAACCACAGAAACGACCAGAAGAAGATCTCACCATAATCTTCTGCAGGGGCGCTAATCGCCCCTGCTTTGTTTCGCCAGTGGCAACCTTCACCTTTTATATATCTGTCACACTTCCCATCATCAGCAGATCAAAAAACCGATCTGCTGCGCATGCACAGAATTATCTCTTTCCTCATAAGCTCTTTTCCTTATACTCCGCCGGGCAAACCGTTGTGCGTGGTGGAACCGCGCACAATACTCATGACCGCGAATATAAAAAGACTGTGATATGCAAAACAACTTTATTGGACGTCTGGGCGCACTGTTCGCAGGAAGCCTGGTAAAACAAATCATGATCGGCCTGGTGGCGGGCGTGGCGCTGGCGTGGTTCTCACGCGATGCCGCACTGGCCGTTGGCTTGCTGGGTGAGCTGTTCGTGCGTGCGCTAAAAGCCGTCGCGCCGCTTCTGGTTTTGGTGCTGGTGATCTCTTCGATTGCTAACCATCAGCAGGGACAGAAAACCAATATCCGCCCGATTATCATGCTGTATCTGCTCAGCACGTTCTTTGCTGCGGTTGTGGCGGTGATCTTCAGCCATCTGTTCCCTCAGACGCTGTCGATGAACGTCGGCGCCACGCAAATTACGCCGCCGTCGGGTATTACCGAAGTGCTGCACGGTTTGCTGATGAGCATGGTGTCGAACCCGATTGAAGCGCTGATGAATGCCAACTACATCGGTATTTTGGTGTGGGCGCTGGGATTGGGGCTGGCGTTTCGTCATGCCAGCCCAAGCAGCAAAGCGTTTCTTAATGACGCGTCCAATGCCGCGACCTGGGTCGTGCGCTGCGTGATCCGCTGTGCGCCGCTGGGGATTTTTGGTCTGGTGGCCTCCATTCTCGCCTCAACCGGTTTCGATGCGCTGTGGGAATACGCCAATCTGCTGGCGCTGCTGCTCGGCTGCATGCTGATTATGGCGCTGGTAATCAACCCAATGCTGGTGTTCCAGAAGATTCGCCGCAACCCGTATCCGCTGGTGTTTACCTGCATGCGTGAAAGTGGCGTCACCGCGTTCTTCACCCGCAGTTCAGCGGCTAACATTCCGGTCAATATGGCGCTGGCGAAACGTCTCAATCTGGATGAAGACACGTATTCCGTGTCGATCCCGCTGGGTGCCACCATCAGCATGGCTGGCGCATCCATCACCATCACGGTGTTGACGCTGGCGGCAGTACATACGCTGGGTATTGCGGTGGATGTTCCAACCGCCATTCTGTTGAGTCTGGTGGCGTCACTGTGTGCTTGTGGCGCATCCGGTGTGGCCGGCGGTTCGCTGCTGCTGATCCCGGTAGCCTGCAACATGTTTGGTATTCCAAATGATTTGGCGATGCAGGTAGTAGCGGTGGGCTTTATTATTGGCGTGCTGCAGGATTCCGCCGAGACCGCGCTGAACTCCTCGACGGATATTCTGTTTACCGCGGCCGTATGCCAGGCCGAAGCCGAGCGCCAGCCGCGTCGTACGGTGTCAGAGTCGGAGTAAAGTAAGGTTTTTGAATATGGGTCGCCATCCATGGCGACCTGGTTTTACAAGGTCACACCGCTTTTAAAGATGGCTAACTCGCGAAAATCGTTAGTTTCGTTGCGCGCGGGTTGGCCATTGGCAATCGCCACAATCATATCGACGAAGTCCGACAGCATCTCCGCCATACTCATTCCTTCAAGCAAACGCCCGGCATTAAAATCGATCCAGTGCGGCTTCTTCTCGGCGAGCTGCGTATTGGTGGCGATTTTCACCGTCGGCACAAAACCGCCGTACGGCGTGCCGCGTCCGGTGGTAAACAGCACCATATGACAGCCAGCGCCCGCCAGCGCGCTGGTTGCAACCGCATCGTTGCCCGGCGCACTTAACAGATTCAGTCCCGGTGTATGCAGGCGCTCACCGTACTTCAGCACATCCACCACCTGACTTTGTCCGGCCTTCTGCGTACAGCCGAGCGACTTCTCCTCCAGCGTGGTGATGCCGCCCGCTTTGTTGCCGGGTGATGGATTTTCATAGATCGGCTGCTGGTGATCGATAAAGTAGCGCTTGAAGTCATTTATCATCGCCACGGTTTTTTCAAAGGTGGCTTCATCGCGGCAGCGGCTCATCAAAATGCGCTCAGCGCCAAACATCTCCGGCACTTCGGTCAGCACCGTGGTGCCGCCGTTGGCAATCATCTGGTCGGAGAAACAGCCCAGCATAGGATTGGCGGTGATGCCGGAAAAACCATCCGAACCACCGCACTCCAGACCAAACTTTAGCTCGCTGAGTTTGCCCGGCTGACGCTGATCCGCGCGCATGGCACCATAGAGTTCGTGCAGACGTTCCAGCCCCGCTTCCACTTCATCATCCTGCTTCTGGCACTCCATGAACTGCACGCGTTCGCTATCGAAGCCACCGAGCGTTTCACGAAACACATCAACCTGATTGTTCTCGCAGCCAAGCCCAATCACCAGCACCGCGCCGGCATTGGGATGGCGCACCATGTTCTGCAACATGGTGCGGGTGTTCTCGTGATCCTGCCCAAGCTGCGAACAGCCAAACGGATGGCTGAACAGATGCACGCCGTCAATGCCTTCGGCGTCATTGGTCTCTTTCATAAAGCGCGTCAGGATTTGCCGCGCGATGCCGTTGACGCAGCCCACGGTGGGCAGGATCCATAACTCATTACGGATGCCCACTTCCCCGCTGGCGCGACGATAGATCTGCACGTCGCGATCGCCAGCTTGCGGCGGCAGATCGAGAAAATCGGGTTGATAGTCATACTCATCCACGTCGCTTAGGTTGGTGCGCGCATTGCTGGAGTGAATGATCTCGCCGGCCGCAATCGGCTGAGTGGCATGCGCGATCGGCAAACCGTATTTGATCACCAGCGCGTCGGTGGCTAAAGGCTGCAGCGCAAACTTATGGCCGCGTCCAACCTCCTGCTGCAAGATGATCGCCTGTTGATTGATTTCGACCTGGGTATTGGCTGGCAAATCGCGCAACGCCACAGCAACGTTGTCGCGTGAATGGATTCTAATGGCATCTTGCATAGCGTTATCTCAGTTGTGTCAACGCCGTCCGCATCCCGTGGACGATGATGTTTTGCAGGTGTTGGCTGACCGCAGCCACTAATCCGGGCTGCTGAGTGAGATCTTCGCCCCAGTGATTGGCGTCGCTGAGTACCGCGCGCACCAACTGTTCTGGAGTCTGTTTATCGTTATTTACTGCTGACCACAGTTCAGCGAAACGCTGCAGCCACTGTTCGTCGTCCTGCAGCGGCCAGTGACGTTTGCCCTCTGCACCACGATAAAAGGCCAGCAGCGCGGCAAAGGCGAAGGTCAGCCGCACAGGCCATTGCCCGTTTTGCTGCTGCGACAACAACAATTGCGGCAGCAAACGGGTGCGGAATTTGGTCATGCCGTTAAGGGCGATGGAGAGCAACGCATGGCGGATAAAGGGATTGCGGAAGCGACGCTGCACCGCGTCGGCAAAGGCGTGCAGCTCGTCGCGCGGCAGATCCAGCGTGGGGATCACCTCATCGCGCAGCAGCGCATCGACAAAGCCAGCCATCTGCGCATCATCCATCGCCTCTCCCACGCTCTCCAGCCCGGCCTGAAATGCCACCGGCACCAGCGCGGTGTGCGCGCCGTTAAGGATCGCCACCTTTTGCGCTTTGTACGGTGTGATGTCCTCCACCAGCTTCACTTCCGGTGCCAGCGCGTGCAGCTGCAGCTCCTGCGCCAGTGCATTTGGTCCCTGAATCACAAACTGGTAATAGACTTCGCCCGCCACCAGATAGCGATCTTCGTAGCCTAATGACGCTTCGATCGCCGCGCTATCCGCCGGATAACCGGTGACAATGCGATCCACCAGCGTGTTGTAGAACGCGCAGTGATCCTGCACCCAGCGGGCAAATGCCGGCGGCAGCTGCCAATGCTGGCTGTAGCGCAGCACCAGCTCGCGCAGCGTGTCGCCGTTGTAATCGATCAGTTCACAGGGCACCACCAGCCAACCTTTATCGCTGGCACCGGCAAAATGGTTGAAGCGCGCCCACAGCAGCTGCGTCAGCTTGCCGGGGAAGGATGAGGCGGGCGTGTCGTCCAGCCGATCCTGCTCCGCAAAGGCAATGCCGGCTTCTGTGGTATTGGAGAAGACAAAGCGCATCTGCGGTGCGCGTGCCAGCGCGAGAAACGCATCAAACTGCTGATACGGCTGGATTTCACGATTCACGCTGCGGATCAGGCGAGCTTCACTCACCTGCTCACCCGCCGCATTGAGTCCGCGAATCAGCGTGGTGTATAAGCCATCTTGCTGATTCAGTGTCTCTTCCACCACGCGGTTGCGCGGCCGCACCACCACCACGCCCGCATCGGTATTGTGATGCTGATTAAGCCAGTCGAGCTGCCAGTCGATAAAGGCGCGCAGGAAGTTGCCTTCACCAAACTGGATAACGCGCTCGCTGTAGTGCGCGCCAGGAAAATCGTGACGGTTGAGTCGCTGCATTATCAGGCTCCCAGCTCAATACCGAAGTAATCGCGCGCATTGTTGAAACTGATGTTCTGTACCATCTGCCCTAACAACGCCTCGTCTTCAGGCGCTTCGCCCCGCGCCACCCAATTGCCTATCATCTGGCACAGTAGACGACGGAAATATTCATGACGCGTGTAAGAGAGGAAGCTGCGGCTGTCGGTTAGCATGCCGACGAAGCGGCTCAGCAGGCCGATTTGGGCCAGTTGCGTCATCTGCCGCTGCATGCCATCCAGCTGATCGTTAAACCACCACGCCGAACCAAACTGCATCTTGCCGGGTTCGCCTTCACCCTGGAAATTGCCTGCCATGGTCGCCAGCACTTCGTTGTCGCGCGGGTTGAGGCAGTAAAGAATGGTTTTGGGCAGCGCGTTATTGCGGTTCTGCGCATCCAGCAGACGCGCCAGCGGAATCGCCAACGGCGCATCGTTAATCGAATCGAAGCCTACATCCGGCCCGAGGATATCGAACTGGCGGCGATTGGCGTTGCGCAGCGCGCCAATGTGATACTGCTGCGCCCAGCCGCGACGCGCATATTCGCTGCCGAGCCACACCAGCACAGCAGTTTTAAACTGGGCCGTCTCTTCAGCGGAAGGCGCTTCACCTTGCAGTCGGCGCGCCAGAATGCCATCCAGCGTGGCGTCATCCGCTTCCGCAAACACCACCACATCCAGCGCGTGATCGGAAATTTTGCAGCCATGCGCGGCGAAGTGATCGAGTCGCTGGCTTAAGGCGCGGCGCAGATCGTCAAAGCGCTGCACGTTAACATCCGCGACCTGCGCTAAGCGCTGAATCCACGGCAGGAAACTCTCCAGCTCAATGTTAAAGGCTTTGTCCGGACGCCAGCTCGGCAGCACTTTGACGTCAAAGCTGCTGTCCTGCGCCAGCTTGCGGTGATGCTGTAAATCGTCGAGCGGATCGTCGGTGGTGCCGACCATTTTCACCTTCATCTGCTGCATGATGCCGCGCGCGCTGAAGGCGTCCTGCGCCAGCAGTTCATTACACTGCTGCCAGATGCGATCTGCGCTCTGCTCATTCAGCAGCACATCGGTGATGCCAAAAGGGCGGCGCAATTCGAGGTGCGTCCAGTGATAGAGCGGATTGCCGATGGTATGCGGCACGGTACGCGCCCAGGCGTTAAATTTCTCACGATCGCTGGCATCGCCGGTGCATAACGCTTCCGGCACGCCGTTAGCGCGCATCGCACGCCATTTGTAGTGATCGCCTTTCAGCCAGATGTCATAGAGGTTGGTGAAGCGGTAATTATCGGCAATCTGCTGCGGCGGTAAGTGACAGTGATAGTCGAAAATCGGCTGGTCTTTAGCGTAGTCGTGGTACAGACGACGGGCGAACTCGGTGTCGAGTAGAAAATCCTCACTCATAAAACGCGACATACCTGCTTCCTCATTTTGTAGCCAGATGGCTTTTAACTAAAAGTTATCATACCAATTTAAACGAAAGGCAAAATTGTTTGCGATCCGACTCACAATAATGACAGTTTCACTGTGGGTATATGGACGATTTTGTTGCGGATAATGCGTTAAATGGCTGTTTTAACGATCTTTCGCCCTAACACACACTGGCCGCAAGGTTTATGTGATGGCATTCAACTTTTAAAGCGGTATAACAAGTTAACCTCTCGCTCCGTTGCTAACGGGATTAATGGCACAGGCAAGGAACTGCGGGAGTGAACAGCATTGTTCACGTCTTCCCGCTCCAGATAACTACAGCGGTAAACCGCAACGACAGACTGGACGAGGTTAATAATGCGTAAGATCAAAGGGCTACGCTGGTACATGATTGGGCTGGTGACGCTGGGCACCGTGCTCGGTTACCTGACGCGCAATACCATTGCCGTCGCTGCGCCCACGCTGGAAACGCAGTTGGGTATCACCACGCAACAATATTCTTATATCGTCGCCGCCTACTCGGCGTGCTACACCATCATGCAGCCGGTAGCCGGTTATGTGCTGGACATGCTCGGCACCAAAATTGGTTATGCAGTGTTTGCCGTGCTGTGGGCAATCTTCTGTGCGGCAACCGCGATGGCGGGCAGCTGGGGCGGCTTTGCGCTGGCACGCGGCGCGGTGGGTGCCGCCGAAGCAGCAATGATTCCCGCAGGCCTGAAAGCCAGTAGCGAATGGTTCCCTGCCAAAGAGCGTTCGGTGGCGGTGGGCTATTTCAACGTGGGCTCGTCAATTGGCGCAATGCTGGCGCCGCCGCTGGTGGTGTGGGCGATCATGGCGCACAGCTGGCAAATGGCGTTCATTATTACTGGCGTGCTGAGCATGGTGTGGGCCCTCTGCTGGCTGGTGTTTTATAAGCATCCTAAACAACAAACCAAGCTGAGCGATGAGGAGCGTCACTACATCATTGCCGGCCAGGAGTTGCAGCATCAAACCGGTAATAATAAGAAGATGTCGGCACGCCAGATCCTGCGCAATCGCCAGTTCTGGGGCATTGCGCTGCCGCGTTTCCTCGCCGAACCCGCGTGGGGAACGTTTAACGCGTGGATTCCGTTATTTATGTTTAAGGTGTACGGCTTCAATTTGAAAGAGATCGCCATGTTTGCCTGGATGCCGATGTTGTTCGCCGATCTCGGCTGCATCGTCGGGGGTTACTTGCCGCCGCTGTTTCAGCGCTGGTTTGGCGTCAATCTCATCGTCTCACGCAAACTGGTGGTGACCATGGGCGCGGTGTTAATGATTGCGCCAGGCACCATCGGGTTGTTCACCAGCCCGTATGTGGCGATTGGGTTGTTATGCGTCGGTGGTTTTGCCCATCAGGCGCTTTCAGGCGCGCTGATCACGCTCTCTTCGGATGTATTTGGCCGTAACGAAGTGGCTACCGCCAACGGCTTAACCGGCATGGCGGCCTGGACGGCGAGCACCCTGTTTGCGTTGGTGGTCGGTGCGCTGGCCGATACGCTGGGCTTCAGCCCGCTGTTCGCGGCGCTGGCGGTGTTTGATCTGCTAGGCGCGGTGGTTATCTGGACGGTGCTGAAAAACCAGCCGGTTTCTGAACTCGACGATCAGCCTGCGGTGCAGTCCGCTGCAGTGCGCACCTAACCTTTCCGGGCTGGCATCGGCCAGCCCATTTCCTCTGTGCGGCTGAAGTGGTATAACAACTCAACTTTCTCCCACAGCGGACCGCGCAATGGACCTGACCGAATCACGACGCCTCTATCAACAACTCGCCAGCGAACTCAAACGCCGCATTGAAGCTGCCGAGTATCGGGTCGGCGACAAACTGCCTGCCGAGCGTCTGATTGCGGAGGAGATGCAGGTGAGCCGTACCGTGGTGCGTGAAGCGATCATCATGCTGGAAGTGGAAGGTTACGTGGAGGTGCGGAAAGGTTCCGGCATTCACGTCATCAGCAGCCAGCAACAGAACCGCGTGGTAACGTCCAGCCAGCTGGAGTTCGCTAATTTCGGCCCCTTCGAGTTATTGCAGGCGCGCCAGTTGATTGAAAGCAACGTGGCTGAGTTTGCCGCCACGCAGGTGACACGCCAGGATATCGTGGCATTGATGGCAATTCAGGAGAAAGCGCGTCAGGAAGATCATTCGCGCGATTCGGCGTGGGATATGGAGTTTCACGTGCGCATTGCGCAATCGACGCAGAACAGCGCCTTAGCAGCGATTGTCGAGAAGATGTGGCTGCACCGTCTGCACAATCCTTACTGGTTAAAGCTGCACGAACATATTGATGCCAAAAATATCACCAGCTGGTGTGACGATCACGACCAGATTCTCAAAGCCCTGATCCGCAAAGATCCCGCCGCCAGTAAGCTGGCAATGTGGCAACATCTGGAAAATACTAAGCAGATGCTGTTTAACGCCACCACCGATGATTTCGAATTTAACGTTGATCGTTACATGTTTGCTGAAAATCCGGTCATCCTGCCTGAAGGTAGCGAAAACCCACGCTGATCCTGCTTATTTTTCAGGCGTTTTGTTGCTGAAAAAGTCAGTTAGTCTGCAATAGTGTCAGCTCATGTAAAGCTCCTTTTGACCACCTGCGTCTAAAGGTAAAACTCCTGTGCGGCAGGCACTTTCCCCTGTCTGGATAACGTTATTTTTGTTACAGTTATCGCCCTTTTATTACCCTTTGCGACAGGGCTTTAAAAAGTCGCTGATTTAACAATCAATTCTGGAAGGATCCGGAAACTCCTGCTCAGGCTGCTTATCTAAAATGTATAACCAACGCCAGTCTGCGCCTAAGCCCCTCACGGGCACGTTTAACAATGATGTTCAGGAATGATTGATGGATATTTTGCAAGCATTGCTGCATGCCTTATGGCAGCAGGATTACGAAATGCTCTCCGACCCGACGTTGGTTTGGGCCATTTATGGCGTGTTGTTCATGATTCTGTTTCTGGAAAATGGATTGCTGCCCGCCGCCTTTCTGCCGGGCGATAGTTTACTGATTTTGGTCGGCGTTTTGATTGCTAAAGGCACCATGGGTTTCCCGCTGACGCTGCTGATTCTGACCACTGGCGCTAGCCTCGGCTGCTGGGTGAGCTACATTCAGGGTCGCTGGCTCGGTAATACGCCTACCGTGCAAAAATGGCTTTCACACTTGCCCGCGCAATATCATCAACGCGCCCACCGATTGTTCCATCGCCATGGCTTGTCTGCACTGCTGGTGGGTCGCTTTATTGCCTTCGTTCGCACCTTGCTCCCTACCATCGCCGGGCTTTCTGGCCTGAGTAATGCGCGCTTCCAGTTCTTCAACTGGGTAAGTGGCTTCCTGTGGGTGCTGATCCTTACCGTGCTGGGCTTCGCGCTGGGTAAAACGCCGATTTTCCGTCGTTACGAAGATGAGCTGATGTTGTGCCTGATGCTGCTGCCGCTGGTGCTGCTGGTGGTTGGCCTGGTCGGTTCTTTAGTGGTTATTTGGCGTAAACGTCAGTCTGCGCGTAGCGGGAATTCACAGTCATGATCACATTCCGTGGATTCCCAAGGCGTTTCCTGCCTTGGGCGCTGGGTGGCGCGTTGGCGCTGCTGGCGATCTGTTTCGTTCCGACCTTGATGCAGCATGAAACCGTGGTGCAGATCCGCGTCGCCAACAGCGGCACCAATCTGCCCGATGGTTTTTATCTTTATCAGCAACTTTCTGCGCAGGGCGTGCGTATCAAAAGTATTACGCCCTCCGGCGATGCGCTGGTGATTCATTTTGAGAATGAAGAACAGAGCCTGGCGGCGCAAAAAGTGTTGAAGCGCCTGTTGCCACAAGGCTTTGTCGTCGCCGCTGGCCCGCAGGCTTCGCAGCAATATCCTGACGCCAGTCGCCCAATTTTTAGCTAAATTTCACCGCCTGACGTTAAGCCAGGCGGTGAGCTAATCCTCGCTATCCCCGCGTCTTCTTTGAATTTTTTCGTCTGCTGTCTATCCTTAGAGATAGCGTAAGCCTAAGACATGCTGGGAAGCTTCTCCTGTCTGCTCTCGGGCAGGTCATCAACAATGGAAGGTCACAACCTGATGAAACATCAATTACTGCTAGGTGCTATTCTTTTTTCACTCTCGGGTTCGCTGCTGGCGGCTGAATCGCTCTGCCAACAAAAAGAGCAGGATATTCAACGCGAGATCGATATGGCAAAACAGCACGACAACCAGCGCCGCGTTACCGGGCTGGAGCGCGCGTTGACCGAAGTCCGCGCAGGCTGCACCGATGAGAAGCTGAAATCTGCACATAGCGAACGCATCGCTGAGCAGAAGCACAAAATCGCCGAACGTGAGCGTGAGCTGAAAGAAGAGCGTCAGGATGGCGACAAGGACAAAATTGAGAAGCGCGAACGTAAGCTGCTCGATGCGCAGCACGAACTGAAAAAGCTTGAAGCTGAACCTTATTAATCGGACTTAACTCAATGCTGTAAAAGGAGATTTCCATGGCTAAAGAAACAACATCTGAACATCTGCGCGCTGAATTGAAAAATCTGGCTGATACCCTGGAAGAAGTGCTGAGCAGCTCAGCAGATAAATCCAAAGGTGAGCTGGATAAACTGCGTCATAAAGCGCGCGGCGCTATTGAAAGCTCCCGTGAACGTCTTGGCGACTCCGGCGAACGTATTGCACAAACCACGCGTGAAGCAGCGGAAAAAGCGGACGAATACGTGCGCGACAATCCGTGGCACGGCGTGGGTATCGGTGCAGCGGTAGGTATTCTCATCGGCATTTTAATCTCACGGCGTTAATGATGAGTGATAGTCAGCAAAGCCACGGCCCCGGCAAAGGGGTCTTTAACATCGGTCAACGGGTAGTTACCACGCTGGTTAGCATGGTCGAGACGCGCGTCAGACTGGCAATTGTGGAACTGGAAGAGGAAAAGGCCAACCTGATTCAGATGCTGATGATGGTGGGCCTTACTATGCTGTTTACCGCTTTCGGTCTCATGAGCCTGATGGTGTTGATCATCTGGGCGGTGGACGCACAATATCGCCTGATGGCGATTGCCATCACTACGGCGGTGCTATTTGCTCTGGCGCTCATCTTCGGTTTGTGGACGTTATACAAATCGCGTCAGTCAACGTTGTTGCGCCATACGCGTAAAGAGCTGGATACCGATCGCAAACTGCTGGAGGAGCATCGCTCATGAGCCGCCGCGAACGTGAAGCTCGCATTCACGAACTGCTCAATCAGGTGCAGCAGCAGCGGCTTGACCTCAGCGCCGACAGCCGCGACTGGCTGACCAGCACCGCGCAGTACGATCGCGGCTGGTTAACCATCATTGGCATGCGTCGTTATCTGGCGATTGGCAGCAGTGCATTGGCCATTTGGTCGATTCGCAGCCCCAATCGTCTGCTGCGCTGGGCCAAGCGCGGTTTCGGCGTCTGGAGCACCTGGCGCATGATCAAATCGACTTTAAATACCCGCTAGCTTCTCTCTCTAAAACCGGATCGAATTGATTCGGTTTTACTCTCCTCAAATTTACTGAACAACATTGACAGTTTATCTCGCTTACAACTCTTTCAACCTGCGATTATCATCTCCCTCCATCAGCCCAGTGAACTGAAACAACCGGTTCAAGGGGATTCAAAACCCGCAGGCCAACAACCTGCAACAAAAACCTTGTTGGAGTAGATGATGAAAAAATTCGAAGACTCAGGCCTGCTGGTAGCACGCGTATTAATGACCATTCTGTTTATCACCGCAGGCTGGGGCAAAATCACCGGTTACGCCGGTACCGCACAATACATGCAGGCAATGGGCGTCCCAGGCTTCCTGCTGCCGCTGGTTATTCTGCTGGAGTTCGGTGGCGGCCTGGCGATTCTGTTCGGTTTCCTGACGCGCTTTACCGCCCTGTTCACCGCTGGCTTTACTCTGCTGACCGCGTTCCTGTTCCACAGCAACTTCGCGGAAGGTGTTAACCAGCTGATGTTCATGAAAAACCTCTCCATCGCCGGTGGCTTCCTGGTGTTGGGTCTGGTAGGTCCAGGCGCTTACAGCATTGACCGACTGATTCGTCAGCGCGTTCAGCCAGCAACCGCACGCTAAGCAGCACAAGCGTTAGAGAACACATATACTGAATTGCAGGGGCGGGGATTTTCCTCGCCCCTTTTTATTATGGAGGGCTTATGGGACAGCTGATTGACGGTGTCTGGCATGATACCTGGTACGATACGAAGTCAACCGGTGGCCGCTTCAAGCGCACAGAAGCCGTCTGGCGTAACTGGGTTACCGCCGATGGTAGCGCCGGTCCAACCGGCAAAGCGGGCTTCGCCGCTGAGCGTGGTCGCTATCATCTTTACGTCTCGCTTGCCTGCCCGTGGGCGCATCGCACGCTGTTAATGCTTAAACTCAAGGGATTGGAGGAGATGATTTCGGTTTCGGTGGTGCATCCGCTGATGCTGGAGAACGGCTGGACCTTTGACGCCAGTTTCCCTGATGCCACCGGCGATGCGTTGTATCAAAAAGAGTTTCTCTATCAGATCTATCTGCACGCCGATGCGCACTATTCCGGCCGTGTGACCGTGCCAGTGCTGTGGGATAAAACCCAGCAAACCATCGTTAGTAATGAATCCGCCGATATCATGCGCATGCTCAACAGCGCTTTTGATGCGCAAGGTGCCCGCGCGGGTGACTATTATCCGGCGGAGCTGCGCGACAAAATTGATGAAGTGAACAGCTGGGTTTACGACACGGTCAACAATGGCGTGTATAAAAGCGGTTTTGCCACTTCGCAGGCGGCGTACGATGAATCGGTAACGGCGCTGTTCCATTCGTTAGCGCGTCTCGAACAGATTCTTGGCCAACACCGCTATCTCACTGGCAACCAACTTACCGAAGCCGATTTGCGCTTGTGGACCACACTGGTGCGCTTCGACCCGGTCTACGTCACCCACTTTAAGTGCGATCGTCACCGCATCAGTGATTACCGTAATCTGAGCGGCTTCCTGCGCGATATCTATCAGATGCCAGGCATCGCTGACACGGTTAATTTGCCGCACATTCGCCATCACTACTACTGCAGCCACAAAACCATCAACCCAAGCGGCGTGATCTCGCTGGGTCCAGCCTTTGACTGGGATGAGCCACACGGCCGGGGTTGATGCTCTTACCCTCTCCCAACGTGGAGAGGGGACTTTAGGCAAACTTAATCAGCACCATACCGACCAACAACAATCCCACGCCCAGCCAGCCAACCCGACTCAGACGCTGGCCAAACAGAATCCAGCCTGCCGCCACGGTGGCGACCAATCCCAGCCCGCCCCATAACGCGTAGGCTACCGTCAAATCAATGCCTTTCACCGCCTGCGCCAGCGCACTGAACGCCGCCAGCACCGCCACCAGCGATAACACGCCAAACAGTGGACGGCGGAAACCGTTGGAGTATTTCAGGAAGATATTGGCGACGATCTCCAGGCCAATGGCCAGCGCCAGCCATGCGATATGCAGCCAGTTAAACGTTGCCATGGCGCAGCTCCTTGCGGCTCAGCGTGCCTGATTTGATCAGGACAATGCCGAGGATCAGCGTCAGCAGGCCGGCTACTTTGATGGCGGATAAGGCTTCATCGAACAACAGCACGCTAAACAGCGTAATAAACAGAATGCCAATGCCTTCCCACATGGCATACGCCACGCCAAGGGCAATACGTTTAATGGCGAAGGATAAACAAATATAAGAAAGTGCGATCATCACCAGCATAAAAATATAACCGGCGTTGCCACCGTTTACGCTGGCCCATTTCATTGAGACGGTGCCAATAATTTCCGCGGCGATCGCCAGCGCTAATAAAATCCAATACAGCATGATTTCTCTCCTGAACGAGAAATAAACGCCACCCACGCGAAAATAGGCGTGTTAGCAAAGTTAAATTAAAAAGTCAGAATAGGAGAGAACGGAACTAAAGCGCGAAGCGCCAGTGCTGATCGCAGATTGAGCAGTTTGATTCAGAGAGAGAGGAGGAGAGTGAAGCCTTATTTGACGCAAACATTTTGTCCATAAAATTACAACTTATCCACGTTGTTGCTTCTCGTCAGTGTGGATTAAATTTGTCCTCAGTAGTTAAACACGCGCTTATTCTGGCATAGCGGCAGTAATGTTTTCAGGGATTTTCATTTCTTTACGTGGAGGCGTTTAATTAAAAGTGTGTGTATTCCCTCACCCTAACCCTCTCCCAGAGGGAGAGGGAACTGTTTATTGCGGTTTGAAAGATCGCTCGATCGGTCTCTTCTCCCGCCTGCGGGAGAAGGTTAGGATGAGGGCCAGCGCGCACAAGCCCCAGAAAACACAAAACCCGCCGAAGCGGGTTTTGTGTTTAAAAAAGTCGAAACTGACCGATAAGCCGGGTTCTGTCGTGGACAGTCATTCATCTAGGCCAGCAATCGCTCACTGGCTCAAGCAGCCTACCCGGGTTCAGTACGGGCCGTACCTTGTGAACCCCTATTTGGCCTTGCTCCGGGTGGAGTTTACCGTGCCACGAACTGTTGCCAGCCGCGCGGTGCGCTCTTACCGCACCCTTTCACCCTTACCTGATCCCATTACTGGGCCATCGGCGGTTTGCTCTCTGTTGCACTGGTCGTAGGCTTGCGCCCCCCAGGCGTTACCTGGCACCCTGCCCTATGGAGCCCGGACTTTCCTCCCCTTTGCCCGTCTCCCCCCGAAAGAGGACGACGACAAAGCGGCGACTGTCTGGTCAGCTTCGGCGCGGGATAATAGGCGATTTGCCAGCGTTTGTCACGCCTCTTGCTGCTCCAGCGCGTACTTATAAAGCGCGTTCTTCTTCACCCCATGAATTTCCGCCGTCAGCGCAGCGGCTTTCTTCAGTGGCAGCTCTTTTTGCAGCAGCGCCAGCGTGCGCAACGCCTCCGCCGGCAGCGCTTCTTCATCCGCTTTATGGCCTTCAACAATCAGCACCATCTCGCCTTTACGACGATTTTCATCTTCCTGCACCCACGCCAGCAACTCGCCGACCGGTGCGCCTTGAATAGATTCCCACGTTTTGGTGATCTCACGCGCCAGCACCACGTAGCGCTCGCCGCCCCACACGCTGACCATATCCTGCAGGCTATCGATCAGGCGATGGGTCGATTCGTAGAAAATCAGCGTACGCGGCTCTTCACCCAGCGCGCGCAGCACATCGCAACGTCCTTTGCTTTTGGCCGGTAGAAACCCTTCGTAACAGAAACGATCGGACGGTAACCCCGCCGCGCTTAATGCTGTAATCGCCGCGCAGGCACCTGGCAACGGCACCACGCGCACACCAGCTTCACGGCAGCGACGTACCAAATGGTAGCCGGGATCGTTGATTAACGGCGTGCCGGCATCGGAGACCAGCGCGATGCTCTGGCCCTCTTGCAGCTTAGCTAACAGCACCTCAGCTTTCTGCTGTTCGTTGTGGTCGTGAAGTGCGAAGAGTCGCGCATTGATGGCGAAATGTTGTAGCAACAGCCCGGTATGACGTGTATCTTCCGCTGCGACTAGATCGACGCTTGAGAGCACCGTCAACGCTCGTTGAGTGATATCACCCAGGTTACCGATCGGGGTAGGAACGATATAGAGCGTGCTGGCAGAAATCTCTGCCCGATCGAGTTGTTTCATTGTTTCATCCGAATTGCCGATTTAATATTGAGCATCTTGAAAAAAACATCACTGGATACAGTATGCTTCCTTCAAAAGTCGTACGTCATAAAGCAGGACGCTTAGTACCTGTTCTTCTCGCTGGGCTGATTTTAGCCGCCTGTAGTGGTCAGGGACCGCAACAAACCTCTAACGTCAATATTCAGGGTCCTGCGACTGGCCGGTCTGACTATTATCTGCAGCAGGTGCAGCAAAGCAGCGATGATAGCAAGACCGACTGGCAATTACTTGCCATCCGTGCCCTGTTGAAGGAAGGAAAGTATCCGCAGGCGGCGAATCAGCTCAATCAATTGTCGCAGCAGTTAAGCGAAGTGCAACAGCAAGAACTGCTGCTGCTGCGCGCGCAGATGCAGATTGGGCAGCAGGATTACACCGGTGCGCAACAGCTGCTGGGCCAGGTGAAAAGCGGCGGCCTGTCGCAGGACCAGCAGGTGCGTTACTACGCGCTGCAAATCGCGGCGGCACAGAATCGCCCTTCACTCTCGCTGCTGCGTGCCTATATAGCGCAGGAGCCGCTGCTGAAAGGTGCCGATCACCAAAGCAATATCGATGCAACCTGGCAAGCGCTGACGCAGATGACCCAGGATCAGATCAACAGCCTGGTGATCAATGCTGATGAAAATACCCTGCAGGGCTGGCTCGATCTGCTGAATACCTGGCGCGCAAACAGCCAGGACCCACAAATGTTGAAAGCGGCGATTCAGGACTGGCAGACGCGTTATCCGCAGAACCCAGGCGCGAAGACACTGCCAACCCAGCTCAGCCAGGTGCAGAACTTCACCAAAGCGTCGACCAATACCATCGCGCTGCTGCTGCCGCTTAACGGCCAGGCGCAGGTGTTTGCCAATGCGATTCAGAAAGGCTTCACCGATGCGCGCAATGGCGTGCTCAATGCACCGGCACCGCAAGCCGCTCCTGAGGCTAATACAGCCGATGCCAGCGCACAGCCGCCAGCGGACGCCAATAGCGTGGTCAGCCCCGCCGTTGCAGGTAACACACCGCCGCAAACCGAGCAGTCACAGCCAGCCGCACAACCCGCCGCCGCACAGGGCAACAGCAATGCGCAGGTGAAAGTGTATGACACCAGTAGCCAGCAGATTGCGCAGGTGATGCAGCAGGCGCAGCAAGATGGCGCCACGCTGGTGGTCGGCCCGCTTCTAAAAAATGACGTTGAAACCGTCGCCAATAGCAACACGCCGCTTAACGTGTTGGCCCTGAACGAGCCAGAACAGATCCAGAACCATCCGAATATTTGTTACTTTGCGCTTTCTCCTGAAGACGAAGCACGCGATGCCGCGCACCATATCTACGAGCAAGGCAAACGCCAGCCATTATTGCTGGTGCCGCGCAGCAGTTATGGCGACCGTATCAGCAAAGCGTTCGCGCAAGAGTGGCAAACGCTGGGTGGCTCAACCGTACTGCAGCAGCGTTTTGGCGGCGTCGGCGAACTCAAGCAAGGCATCAACAGCGGTGCGGGTATCGCGTTAAGCGGCACGCCGCTCAACGTTGAGCCCGCGCAATCGCAGAGCGTGGCGATTGCTGGCCTGACGATTCCTGCACCGCAAACCAGCGCACCGGTGCCAACGGCCGATGCCAGCAGCGGTAGCGTGGATGCGGTGTACATCGTCGCCAGCCAGGATGAGCTGCAGCTCATCAAGCCGATGATTGCGATGCGCACCAGCAGCCGCAACAACACCGCACTCTACGCCAGCTCACGCAGTGCGCAGGCGGGTGCAGGCCCGGACTTCCGCCTGGAGATGGATGGCCTGCAGTTCAGCGATATTCCGCTGCTGTCCGGTAGCAATCCGGGCTTAATGCAGCAGGCGGCGAAGTCGTTTAACAACGATTATTCGCTGGTTCGCCTCTACGCGATGGGCATTGATGCCTGGACGCTGGCGAATAACTTTAACCAGATGCGTCAGGTGCCTGGCTTTGCCATTGATGGCAACACCGGCAAGCTGAACGCCGACACGGATTGCGTGATCAACAGGAAGTTGGCATGGAACCAGTATCGTCAGGGACAGATCGTTCCGGTGCAGTAAACCGCCAGCGCATTGGCGCTGAGCAGGAACAACTGGCGCGTCGCTATCTGGAGCGCGCCGGGCTGCAGTGGTTTGCCAGCAATGTACGCTGTCGCAGCGGGGAAATTGACCTGATTATGCGCGACGCCGATTGCTGGGTATTTGTTGAAGTGCGCTATCGACGCGATGCGCGCTACGGCGGTGCCGCCGCCAGCGTAACGCGCCAGAAACAACAAAAGCTGCTGCGTGCCGCCGCGCTCTGGTTGCTGGCGCGTGGCGGCAGTTTTGATACGGTGAATTGCCGTTTTGACATCATTGCCATTACCGGGCGTGAGCTGGAGTGGCTGCCCGATGCCTTTAATGCCGATGGATAGAACCAGGTGGTCTTGTGCAGGACAGAATTAAAGCGTGTTTTACCGAAAGTATTCAGACCCAAATCGCCGCAGCCGAAGCGCTGCCCGATGCGATTTCCCGCGCCGCGATGACGCTGGTGCAGTCGCTGCTGAACGGTAACAAAATCCTTAGCTGCGGTAACGGTGCGTCGTCGGCGAATGCTCAGCATTTTGCCGCCAGCATGATTAACCGTTTCGAGACAGAGCGCCCTAGCCTGCCTGCGCTGGCGCTGAGCGCTGATAATGTGATGCTGACGGCGATTGGTAACGATCGTCTGCACGATGAAATCTACGCCAAGCAGGTTCGAGCGCTTGGTCAGGCTGGTGATGTGCTGCTGGCCATTTCCACCCGTGGCAACACCCGCGATATCGTCAAAGCGGTTGAAGCTGCGGTTACCCGCGATATGACCATCGTTGCGTTAACCGGCCACGACGGCGGTGAGCTGGCGGGCCTGCTCGGTCCGCATGATGTGGAAATTCGCATTCCATCACATCGCAGTGCGCGCATTCAGGAAATGCATATGCTGACGCTGAACTGCCTGTGCGATTTGATTGATAACACTTTATTCCCACACCAGGAATGACTGAAGGAGCTCAAATGAAAGCATTGAACGCTGTCGCCATTCTCTTAACCGCCATGTTGCTGCAAGGTTGTGTTGCCGTGGTTGCCGGCGGCGCTGCCGTCGCCACCAAAACCGCCACTGACCCGCGCACCGTGGGCACGCAGGTCGATGACGGTACGCTGGAGCTGCGCGTCTCGAACGCACTGGCAAAAGATGAACAGATCAAAAACCAGGCCCGCGTGGTTGTCACCGCTTATCAGGGCAAAGTACTGCTAACCGGCCAGTCGCCAACCCCGGATCTGGCAAGCCGTGCCAAACAGATCGCCATGGGCGTTGATGGAGCCACCGAGGTGTATAACGAAATCCGTAATGGACAGAAAGTCAGCCTCGGCACCTCGTCATCGGATACCTGGATCACCACCAAAATCCGCTCGCAGCTGCTGGGCAGCGATCAGGTGAAATCCTCCAACGTGAAAGTGACCACCGAAAACGGTGAAGTGTTCCTGTTGGGACTGGTTACTGCAGAAGAAGCGAAGGCGGCGGCCGATGTTGCCAGCCGGGTGAGCGGCGTGAAGCACGTGACTACGGCCTTCACCATTCTCAAATAAGCGTTGCAGCAAAGCATCAGGGCGACTTCGGTCGCCCTTTTTTGTGCGTGAGGGTTAGGCGGGAAGGTCAATCACCAGCGCGCGCAGCGGCGTTCTGGCCTGCAGGCTAATCTGGTTCTCATCGCTGAGAAACGCGCCGTCGCCGCAGCCTAGCGGCTGCTGGTTGGCGCTGCTGGCCTGCACATCCAGCGAACCATGGATCGATTGCAGGTAAGCGCGCGGTCCGTGCAATTTCACCGTGTACTGCTCGCCCGGCGCTAGCGTCACCTGATGCACCCAAACCTGCTGGCGCAGCTGCAGGCTGCCCTGCGCGCCATCGGGCGAGGCGATCAGTACGCTGGTTTGTTGCGGCAGGTCGAGCTTCTGCAACAGCGGGTTTTCACGTTCCGGACAGGCCGCCAGCCACAGTTGCATGCGGGTTAACGGGCGATCTTTGCTGATGTTAATTTCACTGTAATTCACGCCCTGACGCGCAGAGAGCAGCATCGCCTCGCCTTCACGCGCCACCAGATGATTGCCTTCGCTGTCGCGATACTCGGCTTCACCTTGCAGCACCAGATTCAGCACATCGACCTGCGGATAACTGCGCGGCTGGAATGCGGCGCCCGGGGCCAGAATTTCCTGGTTGAGTACGCGCAGCGACGCGTAGCCCATTAATTTTGGATCGAAATAGTGGCCAAATGAGAAGCTGTAGCGCGCCTGCAACCAACCGAAATCGGCCTGGCCACATGCGGACGCGCAGCGGGTTGTCATCATGATAATCCTCCGACGCGCTGCGGTGAGAACCGACCGCAGGCTTGATGGGATTATGGTAAAAGTCTGGACGCCGGATTGTAAGCCAGTTAATCTGCCTGGCATGTTCAAATTTACTGACAGAGAATCGGCATGGCAAAAGACCGCGCGTTAACCCTTGAAGCTTTACGTGTGATGGATGCTATTGACCGTCGTGGCAGCTTTGCCGCTGCGGCCGATGAACTGGGTCGCGTCCCTTCCGCGCTGAGTTACACCATGCAGAAGCTGGAAGAAGAGCTGGATGTGGTGCTGTTTGACCGTTCCGGCCACCGCACCAAGTTCACCAACGTGGGCCGCATGCTGCTGGAACGGGGCCGCGTGCTGCTGGAGGCCGCCGATAAGCTCACCACCGATGCCGAAGCGCTGGCGCGCGGTTGGGAAACGCATCTCACCATTGTTGCCGAGGCGCTGGTGCCTTCCGAGCGTTTATTCCCGCTGGTTGAGAAGCTGTCAGAAAAAGCCAATACGCAAATTTCTCTCATCACGGAAGTGTTAGCCGGCGCCTGGGAGCGGCTGGAACAGGGCCGCGCCGATATCGTGATTGCCCCGGATATGCACTTCCGCGCCTCAACCGAAATCAACACCCGCAAGCTGTACAGCACGATGAGCGTCTACGTTGCCAGCCCGGATCATCCCATTCATCAGGAAGCTGAGCCGCTGTCAGAAGTGACGCGCGTGAAGTATCGCGGCATCGCAGTGGCGGACACCGCGCGCGAGCGCCCAGTGCTGACGGTGCAGTTGCTGGATAAGCAGCAGCGTCTGACGGTAAGCAGCATGGATGATAAACGCCGCGCGCTGCTGGCCGGTTTGGGTGTGGCGACCATGCCGTATCCGATGGTGGAGCAGGATATCGCCGAAGGTCGTTTACGCGTGGTGAGCGCCGAGTATACGCGCGAAGTGGACATTATTATGGCGTGGCGCCGCGACAGCATGGGCGAAGCCAAAGCCTGGTGTTTGCGTGAGATTCCGAGGTTACTGGCGAAGCGCGGGTAGATTGTGCGGGGTTTCCCCCTCCTCGGTCCTCCCCCATAAATGGGGGAGGAAGATGCTGCCACATGTTAGTGATGAAGCTGCATCTCCTTCCCCCGCTTGCGGGGGAAGGCCGGGATGGGGGACAGCACGCACAACCCTTACATCCGACTCAAACAATCGATCGCCACCGCTTTAAAACTGACAAAATCCGCGCAATCGCGCAGCCGCGTCATCGCTCTTTCGCGCAGGAAGGTGACGAACAGATCGTAAATCGCCATCGCCTCTTCGTATTCACTCTTGCTGATCGCCAGCAGGAAAATCACCGATGCTGTCTCCTCGCCCCAGCTCACGCCATGCGGCGCCAGCACCGTGTAGACCACGGTTTTCTGCGCCAGCAGTCCGAGTGAATGCGGCAGCGCGATGCCTTCGCCGAGCAGGGTGCTGACAATCGCTTCGCGCTCCTCAACCGACGGATAGAAATCCGCATCGACAAAACCTTCGCTCTCCAGCTGATCGCACAGCAGGCGAAACAACTCTGACTGCGCCATCGGCTTATCCAGCACCATAAAGTGCTGCGCGTCGAAGTACTTCTCCAGCATGTACGGGCGCGTGCGATCCACTAGCACCAGCTTGCCGAGCTGCTCCAGCTGGAACTCGGTTGGGAATGGCGACATCACCGCAATCGGCTTATTCTTCTCGCTGAGCCGCGCGGTGGAGATCACGAAGTCTTCATCGATATGCTCGCGCAGTTCATAGTCGCGCTGTGACAGCCGCGCCGTCACCACCAATTGCGGGTATTTGCGCAGCAGCAGCGCCTCAATCATGCGCAGCGTGGAGTTGCCGCTGTCGCACACCAGCAGCACCTGTGGATGGCGCTGATAGCCGACGTCGTAATGCCTCTCCAGCCCAACACCAATGTGCAGCACCAGGAAACCGATCTCGTTCTCACTGATAGTGTAAGGGGTGTATTTACCCCAGTTGGTCACCGCCGCCAGCGTCACATCGTAGGCCATTGGATAGTGCTGTTTGATGTTGCTCAGCAGCGGATTGGGGATATGGATTTGGTAGCGCACCCGCGTGATCATGGTTTTGATATGGGTGAGCAGATCGGCGCGCAGCTGCTCATCATGCTGCAGCCGATAGTTGTAATGGGTGTTGATGTAATTCAGCAGGTAATCGACCAGCGCATCGGCGTCGTCAGCGTTAATGGTGCTCGGTGCCAGCGCCTGAATCTGGCGTGCGGCGATGTTGACCCGCAGCCAGTTCTCTTCCGCCTGTGAAATCGGTTTGCCGACCAGCGGACGCATCAGGTTAATCAGATCGTGCGCCGCCTCGCGCACTTCCTCGCCCACATCTTCCGCACCCGGATCGTTGAGCGGGAAACCTTCGCTGATGCGTCGTACCGCCACCGCGCAGTAGATTTGCAGATAGCGGTCGCCTTCATCACTGAGGCGAATGGCGTGCTGGGCGAAGCACTGTTGCAGCAAAGGTTCGAGCTGCGCCAAAATGCCGCTGTGCAGCGCTTCTACCGTCAGCAGCGGGCTGTCCGGCGTCTCCTGATCGATCTGCCACAGCAGGTCGGTTAAGCAGGTGCGGATCGCCGCCTCGCTGCCAAACAGCTTCATGCCGTAATGCGGTTTGGTTTCGATATTAAGGTGATAGCGGCCCAGCCATTCGCGCACTTCTGCCATATCGCTTTGCAGCGTGGCGCGGCTGACAAACCACTCTTCGGACAGATCTTCCAGCTTGATCGAATACGCCGCAGTCAGAAAGCGCGTCAGCAGATAGCGCACGCGCTCCTGTGAGGTACGCGGCACGCGCAGTGGCGTCGCGCTCTCTTGCTGTAAGCGGCCAAAGCGCGCCGCATCGTCAATTTTGAGTTGATATCCCGCGCCGCGCGCCAGCACAAACTGCGCGCCATGCTGTTCCAGCAGCGCATTCAGCGCGGTGATATCGGTGCGCACCGTGCGCGTTGAAACGGAAAAGCGACGTGCCAGCTCATCCTGCGGCAGCGTTTCATTTTGCAGCGCAGCGAAAAGCTGAGTCAGACGCTGATTGGGAAATCTCACGGAGCCTCACCTGTCACTCATTTGTTACAGCAGTTTCTTGCACGTTGCCAGAAGCTGACGTACATCGTCAATGCGCGTGTCGCCGCTTGCGCTATCGATAATCGAACTGTAAACGTGCGGGATCACTTTGCTGACGCCCGCATCGAGCGCAATACGCACAATCTCTTCGAAGTTATTGAGATCAATACCGCCGGTGGGTTCCAGCCAGAAGTCGTGACGCGCGCAGGCTTCCGCCACCGCGCGATACTCATTTACCGCTTTCAGGCCGCCCATCGGAAAGTATTTCACCGAGCTGCCGCCCATGTCCTGCAACATGGCGATGGCGCTGTCGATCGGTACAATCGCGTCGGCGCTCTTCGAGCTGCGCGGTCCGGTGGAGATTTTCACCAGGCCCGGCGTGCCGGTCGGTGAAATCAAACCATTCACCACGGTTTGAGTCTGGCCGAGCAGTGCACGGCTGGTCGCCACGCCGGTGAAGACCTGATTGACGTGCTGCGGTTGCAGCACCGCCGAGATCTCACTCACCATCGCCGACTGGTTGGGATCGCCCGCGCCCAAACCCACGGATAACGCATTGTCGATCAGCGCCGCATACTCGCGCATATCGGCAATCGCCGCTTCATTGCTGGCGTAGTTTTTTGACAGCACGCCCACCAGCACATGACCTTCAGCCGCCTGCCAGATCGCTTTTGCGTTCTGCTTCGAACCGGCCAGCACGTTAAGGCACAGGCGATCCTGATAGAAATTCGGGTTCAGACTCATGCGCGTTTTCCTCCGCTGATCAACGCCTGAATAGCGCTAAAGATGATGTGCAGCTGATCGGCGCTAACGCTGCGCACATCGGCTTCGATAATGCCTTCGTTGGCTTTGTAGCCACGGAAATAGATGGCGATGTCGCCGGTTTTCAGCGCCTGCACCAGTTCGCCAGTCGGCCAGCCGGTGACCGCTTCATCAAACTTGATCTCGGCACGCGCAATATCGCGTCCGGCGGCATCCCACACCACGCGGGCGGTGACGCCGTTCAGCGTGTTGAGGTTGTCGATAAAAGGCGTCATGTTGGCCACCATCTCGGCGCCGGTGGTTTTTGGCTGCACCAGATAGTTTTCAATCGCCTGCGTCAGGCCGAGAATGCCCTCTTTGCCGACTTTCATCGCGCGGCCAATGCCGTTGCTCTGGCGCTTCACCCACTCAACGTATTGCGTGCGACCAATCACTAAGCCGCTGGTCGGCCCTTCAATCGCCTTAGCACCGCTGTAAATCACCAGATCCGCGCCCATTTGGTAGTAACACTGCAAATCCTCTTCCGCTGCCGCATCAACGATCAGTGGAATGCCGTGCTTGCGCGCCACTACCGCTGCCTGCTCCACGCTAAGATGGCTTTTCTGCACGCAGTGGTGCGATTTGATGTACATCAGCGCCGCTGTGGTCGGCGTGATTGCCGCCGCCAACTGCTCTGGCGAACATTCATTGCTGTAACCGGCTTCGATCAAACGCCCGCCGCCCAGCGCCACCATCGTGCCAACCGGCGCGCCGAAGTTCACGTTGTGCCCTTTTGGCACCACGATATCGTGCGGCACGCTGAGCGGTGCGGCGTGCAGGTTCTCCAGCAACCAGTCGTTATCTTTAACAATCACCGCCGCCACGCTCTGCGCAATGCCCGCTGAGGCGCACGACACCACCACCGCGCTCTCCACGTCCAGCAGTTTGGCGATGTAAGCGCCGGTCTTGTTGACCAGATCTTTCATCTCGAAATAGTGATTCAGACCATAGCTGACGGTATCCACCACATCCGCAGACGGCGTGGAGACGCCGAGAATGGTCATGCGGCCCGAGGCGTTGATGACCTGTTTCAGGTCATATTTTTCATAAATCGAAGACATGATTCGCTTTCCCTTCATCAGTCAGATGCCAGTGACCGGCGATAACCACGGCCAGCGGCAGAATATGTTGTTCACCTAATACCCGTTCGCCTTCAGCATCAACGAACGGGCAGGCTTCCTCTTTGACGGTAAAAATGGTCAGGTCGGCGTCATAACCGGCGGTCAAGCGCCCTTTGCCCGCCAGACGCAAGCCAGCAGCGGCATTAACGGTGACGCACTCGACGATTTGCGGCAGCGTCATGCCAATGCTAAAGAATTTCGACATCACGTGCGCCAGGCTATGCACCGGGCCGTTGATGCGGTTACGACAGTAAATGTCGGAGCTGATGGTGTCGGGCAGAATGCCCTGCGCAATCGCCTGACGCGCCACCTCAAAACTGAAGCTGGCGCCGCCGTGGCCGATATCCAGCTTCACGCCGCGCGCGATGGCATTTTTCACCGCTGCTTTCAGTTCGCCCTGCGGTGACAAGATACGGTTCGGCTTGCCGTTAAAGCAGTGGGTAATGATGTCGCCGGAGGTCAGCAGATCGGCGATCTCTTCCAGCACGGGCGGATTGTTGCCAATGTGCACCATCAGCGGCAAGTTTCCGGCTGCCTGCTGAATCGCCTTGGCACGCACCAGCGGCTGAATGCCGTTCTCGCCCACCACGCTGCTGCTCATGCGCGCTTTCAGGCCAACGATAAAGTCGGGACGGCGTTTCACCGCTTGCACCACCGCATCGCCATCAATCTGCGCCATATCGGCCAGCTCGTTTTGCGTCACAATGCCGGTGCGTGAAATGTTGATCAGCGCGCGTACTTCGGTGGTAGCCGAACGCGTGAGCTGATAAAAGTCGTCGATGTCGTCAGCGCCGGTGCTGCCGGCATCCACCACCGTGGTGACGCCTTGCGCCATGCCAATGGTGTCGGCGTCGTCGTGATAAATCGGGGATTGGGGATAACAGTGCACGTGGCTATCAATCCAGCCAGCGCTGACATAGTAACGTCCGGCGAGATCGCGCTCCTGCTGTGCCGGGCCGCTCACCTCGCCGACGGCGGCAATTTTGCCGTGCTGGATGGCAATATCCACCAGCTGTTCGTCGCACAGACGTGCGCGGCGCAGAATCAGATCAAACATGCTTACTCCTCACATACAAACGCTCATTTCGTAGCGGCGTGATTTATCGCGCAATAAATGGCGCCGCTACGGATATGTGCAGCCATATGGCCGCACATCAGTATCAGAGTGAGATTGGGAACATCGCACCCAACACCATCGCGCCCAAAATCGCGCCGCCGGTAATAGGCTTATTCCACAGGTAGAACAGCAGCGCCCCCACCAGCGAACCGAGACCAATAGGAATCGACGCCGCCATGGCAGAAAGGATAATCAGCGGCCCGAGGAAACGGCCCGATGCGTTACCCGCGCCCATCATCACGTCTGCGCCGTAGGTTGAGTCGCTCTGGTTGATGGTGAACTTACGCGCCAGGATGATCAGATAACCTATCGCTAAGCCCACCACCAAACCCGTAGCCAGCGATGCGGCAAAGTTGGCGACCGGGAACACAATGCCAGCACCGAGCAGCAGCGCAGGCACGCCGAGGCCGACGCCGGTCTGGATCGCGCCGCCAATATCGAGAATCCCCACTAGCGAACCTTCGATAATGCGTGCAAACAGGAAGCTGGCACCAAACGCCGCCACCGCGCCATACACGCCGGTTTCCATACCTGAGCGCAGCATCGAGACAAATGCCACTTCGTTAAACGCACCGATGCCGTACAGGTAATACATGTGCGTACCGGCAAATACGCCGGAGGAGAGCAGGCCAACAAAAATCGGGAAAGACCAGTCGGCGTACCAGAACCCTTTGTTTTCGTTCTCGTTCATGCTGATGGCTCCTTATTTGCCGCTGACGCTGTTGTGGATCATATCCAGCCAGCCCGGAATACCCAGCTGGAAGGATTGCAGCAGTTTCAGATCGAAACCGCGGAAGAAGCCGCTCAAGGCAAACAGCAGCACGATGGCAAACATCATCACCTTGGTGACTTTGTTCCAGCCGCTCTCTTCCACACCTTTACCGATCAGGATGCCCAGCACCAAACCCGGTACGGCGTTACCCATGATCAGCTGCGCCAGACCGCCAAAAATGGTGGCCCAGAAGCCGGATTTCTTACCGGCATCAATCGCTGCCAGCCAGAAGATCACTGGCATCACGGTATTCACCAGCAGGTTAGCCGCCGGCACCAGCACTTTTACTGCGGTAACCTGCAGCGCCGCCGGAACCGCAGACGCCGTGCTGTTAAGGAAGGCCACCACAATCATGCCGATGATGCCGCAGGCAATCGCCATGCGTTTCGGGTTGTGCAGCGTTTCCGCCACGTTGCGGTTTTTCACCATCAGTGCCGCCGCGCCCCAGTTCGGCAAAATGCGGTGATCGACGTCCTGCGTGAAGGAACCCGCTGCCACGGATGATGCCCAGGCGTTAAAGAAGAAGCCGAGACCAAAGGAGAAGTGCGATGCCGGATCGCCTTCACAGGAATTGAGTTCTCCCAAGGTACGGAACGCGCCCATACCTTGTGTGGTCGGTGCGTGGAACATGCGCGCTGCGCCCGCTCCCACCCCGACGCCAACCAATCCGCCAATGATTAACGACTTAAACAAAATGATTAAAAACATGTCGTCGTACCCTTGTTGTCGTTTTTATTAAGTCGCTATGAAATCCACCTTGTCGGTGTCGATCACAGTGACGCTAACGGTAATGTCCAGCTCAACGCTGTAATTCCGTCGCTCACGCGCGAGGAAGAAGAACAAGAATTTTTCCTTGCGCACGCTCTCCTGCGCGCGCAGCACCCGCACATCTATGGGTTCAATGCGCAACAGAATCTTTTGGCTGGTGCGCAGCACTTGCTGCTGCACCTTGCTGAGCGCATCGGCAAAGGCTTTTGCTTTACTGTCGCCTTTGCCCTGCACCGTTACCTGCGTCTCGTATTGCTGTTTCATACTTAGCTGCCGTGTTTTTTAGTCCAGGCCTGCACCAGACGCTCACCCAGCTCTTCTTTATCCATAAAGCCGAAGCCCAGCACAGTGGCACCTTCATTGATGGCGGTAACGCCTTCGTCAATCGAACGCATCCCGTGTTTGGCTTTGTAGCCATATTTGTTCTGCGCGGTAATCGCACCGGCACCGCCGCTGCCGCAGAAGGAGATACCGAAGTCGGCGTTTTCCGCTTTCATCACGTCGCCCAGCTTCATGTCGGCTGCCACGCCTGGCACCACCACCGCACGACCACCGGCTTTCTCGATGCCCGCTGCTACTTTCTGACCTTTACCCAGACGATCGCCAATCACTACAGTTACCATGTTCAATTCCTCGCAATTTATGCTTCGTTCGATTTCGCCACTTCGATATGGACGGACAACAACCAGGCTTCCTCTTTGGGCAGATTGCCAAACAGATCCACCACCTGCTGCGCCAGCGCCATGGTTTCCGGCGAGATATCTTCAAACAGCTCAGCTTCTACTTCCGGTAGCGCTTCACCCGTTAAAGAGCGCGATGCCATCGCCCGGACATGCGAAGCCAGCATCTGCTGCTGCACGGCGTTGGCTTCGATGTGATGTGCGGCGTAGATCGCTGCAATTTGGCTTAACACCTTATCCGCCAGCGCCTGGATCGCTTCCGGCGTGCTCTGTTTCAGCGGGACAGCTTCACTCCTCACCTTGTTACTCCTGTTTACAGCGGACAATTACAGATATTTCTCGTTGATAAGAAAGTACGCTTTCGCCTTCAGGCTGTTGAGTCGCAACTTTTCCACCTCAAAGTGGAAATCCCGCGGGCGAGTGTGCGCCAGATCTCAGGACGCACGAAGTGTGCGAAAGCGGTCACAAAATGCGAGGATTGATGGAGTTATGCGGATTAAAGCGGAGATAAGGCAAAGAGGAATAAGGCCAGCCACGGGGCTGGCCGGGTTATCAGCGGAATTTCTTATGGTTGGCGTTGCGAATATCTTCCAGTTTCTTCGCTTCGGCCTTGGCTTCGTCCAGCTTGTTGGCTTGCGCCAGCTGATCAACCACATCGATCTGGGCAATCAGCGAATCCAGACCGGCGTGATAATCCTTGATCTGCGCGCTATCGGCCGCCTGACCTTCCAGTTTTTCCGGCGTGGATTGCTTAGCATCCGTTGCCGCCTGGCGCATCTTACCCAACGCGGTATGCATCTCCTGCGCGTCAGAGGTTTTCTTCACCACGCTCAGACCATCCTTGAGCGTATCCATATCTTTTTCTAAATCGGCTGCAAACACGCTAGCCGAGGAGAACAACAGCGATAACGACAACACTGCAATCACATGCTTATTACGCATTGGTATGTCCTTTTATTATTGTCGGGCCAAAAAAAAAGCAGCCTTGCGGGCTGCTTTCAAAAAGCGATGACTCTTATTGTCCGGCGATTTTCATCTCCGGCAGCAGCACCGAACCGCATTGTATATTGCTGCGGGTTTCAATGTCGTTACCGACGGTCACCATATTGAGCCACATCTCCTTGAGGTTACCAGCGATTGTGATCTCGCTCACAGGATATTGAATCTCACCGTTTTCCACCCAGAATCCGGATGCGCCGCGTGAATAGTCGCCGGTCATGCCGTTGATGCTAGAGCCCATCATCTCGGTTACCACTAAACCGGTGCCCATCTGCTTCAGCAGGTCGTCAAAGCTGTGGCCCTGACCGGCAATACGCCAGTTATGGATGCCGCCTGCGTGGCCGGTGCTCTGCAAGCCGAGCTTGCGCGCCGAGTAGCTGGTCAACAGCCAGTTCTGCAGCACGCCATCTTTAATGATGTCACGCGATTGGGTGCGCACGCCTTCGCTGTCGAACGGCGTGGATGCCAGGCCTTTCAGCAGGTGCGGATGCTCTTCAATGGTCAGCCACTCGGGCAGAATCTGCTTACCGAGCGAATCAAGCAGGAAGGTCGATTTGCGGTATACGCTGCTGCCGCTGATCATGCCCACCAGATGACCAAACAAACCGGTCGCCACTTCTGGCGCGAAGATCACCGGCGCTTTCATGGTCGAAAGCTTGCGCGGTGCCAGACGCGACAGCGTGCGGCGGGCGCACTCGGCGCCAACCCATTCCGGGCTTTTCAGATCGTCAAAAGCGCGGCCAATGGTATACGCGTAATCGCGCTCCATATTGCCGTCCTGCTCGGCTATCACACAGCTGGAGAGCGAATGGCGGCTGGAGCAGTAGCTCTGCAACATGCCGTGGCTGTTACCAAAGACTTTGATACCAACGTGGCTGTTGAAGCTGCCGCCTTCGGTGTTGGTGATGCGCTTGTCGGCCTGCAACGACGCTTGTTCCGCCTGAGCGGCCAGTTCGATAGCGCGATCGGCATCGATCTCCCACGGATGGTAGAGATCGAGATCCGGCGCGTCAAACGCCAGCAGATCGGGATCGGCCGGTGCGCCAAATGGATCCACCGAGGTGTAGCGCGCAATGTCGATCGCCGCCTGCACGGTGCGTTTGATCGCATCCGGGCTGAGATCGGTGGAGGAAGCGCTGCCTTTTCGGTTTTGATGGTAGACGGTGATGCCGAGCGCACCATCGCTGTTGAATTCGACGTTTTCCACTTCGCCATAGCGGGTACTGACGCCGATGCCGGTGGTTTTCGTGACCGCCACTTCAGCGCCATCGGTGCTGGCTTTTGCCAGTTCCAACGCCTGCGCGACAGCCTGTTCCAACACTTTACGTTGTTCTGCAACCTGAGTAGATACGTTCATCGACCTGCCGTCTAATCTTAAGTATGAATTGTTTGAGTCTATCAGACTCAGAGAACAATTTCGCAGTCGCCCGATAAACTGGTAGGATTAGCCTCTTTTTTTTGGGAGCCAAGAGATGACTAAGCAGCCCGAAGACTGGCTCGACGATGTGCCGGATAATAATGACGAAGAAGATGAAGAGATTATCTGGGTCAGCAAAAGCGAAATTAAACGCGATGCCGAAGAGCTAAAACGCCTTGGTGCCGAGCTGGTTGAGCTGGGGAAAAATTCCCTCGACAAGATCCCACTCGACGAACAATTGCGCGACGCGATTGAACTGGCGCAGCGCATCAAGAAAGAAGGCCGTCGCCGTCAGCTGCAGCTGATCGGTAAGATGCTGCGTTCACGCGATGAAGATCCGATTCGCCAGGCGCTGGATAAGCTGAAGAATCGTCACAACCAGCAGGTTGCACTGTTCCATAAGCTGGAGATTTTGCGCGATCGTTTGATCGAGCAAGGTGATGACGCGGTCGCTGAAGTGTTTAACCTCTATCCGCACGCCGATCGTCAGCAACTGCGCAGCATGATCCGTAACGCGCAGAAAGAGAAAGCCGCGAATAAGCCGCCAAAATCTGCCCGCCTGATTTTCCAGTATCTACGTGAGTTGGCAGAAGCGTAAGTTTTCTGCGGTTTTCCCCTCAGCCCCTTCTCCCGCAAGCGGGAGAAGGGGCTGACCGAGCTCCACCTAAACATTCCCTCGCCCGCTTGCGGGAGAGGGCCAGGGTGAGGGGAAAACCCGCACCATCACCGCCCTAACCGCTCCAGCAGTTTCTGGTGAATACCACCAAATCCGCCGTTACTCATCACCAGGATCGAATCGCCTGGCTGGGCTTTCTTCGCCACCATTTCCACCAGCGTATCGATATCCGCGCTCCACTGCGCTGGCTGAATGCACGCCTCAGCGACATCGGAAACCTGCCACGGAATATGGTGCGGCTGGAACAGGAACACTTCGTCTGCGCGGCCCAGCGATGGCGCTAACTCGTTCTTGCTCACCCCCATCTTCATGGTATTTGAGCGCGGCTCCAGCACCGCCAGAATGCGTGCGGTGCCGCCCACTTTGCTGCGCAGCGCCGCCAGCGTGGCGAGAATCGCGGTAGGATGGTGAGCGAAATCGTCGTACACCTTGATGGCGTTCACTTCACCGCGCAGTTCGAGACGACGACGCGCATTGATGAAGCTGCTCAACGCTTCACCGGCATCCACCGGTTTCACCCCAACATGACGCGCCGCCGCAATCGCCATCAGGCCATTATGCATGTTGTGCTCGCCCACCAGCGCCCAGTTCACTTCGCCGACTTTCTCGCCGTCGAGCCAGATCTCCCAATGTGAAGAGTCCGGCGTCAACTTTTTCGCCTGCCAGTGACCGTTATCGCCCACCGTTTCCTGCTCGCTCCAGCAGCCCATCGCCATCACTTGCTTGATGTTGTTGTCGTGCTCCGGCAGCAGGATCTTGCCCTGGCCCGGCACGATACGGATCAAATGATGGAACTGCTTCTGGATGGCGCGCAGATCGTCAAAGATATCCGCGTGATCGAATTCGAGGTTGTTGAGGATCAGCGTGCGCGGGCAGTAATGCACAAACTTGGAACGCTTGTCGAAGAACGCGCTGTCGTACTCATCCGCTTCGATGACGAAGAATGGACTTTTTCCTAATTTTGCCGAAACCTCGAAGTTTCCTGGCACACCACCGATGATAAAGCCCGGTTCCAGGCCGCAGGCCTCGAGAATCCACGCTGCCATGCCGGCTGTGGTGGTTTTGCCGTGGGTTCCCGCCACCGCCAGCACCCAACGATCGCGCAGGACGAAATCGTGCAGCCATTGCGGGCCGGAGAGGTAGGGAATGTTGCGTTCCAGTACCGCTTCGACACAAGGATTGCCGCGCGTCATCGCGTTACCAATGATCACCAGATCCGGTTGCGGATCGAGCTGGCTGGCATCGTAACCTTCAGTCAATTCAATGCCTTGCTGTTCCAGCAACGTGCTCATCGGCGGATAGACATTGGCGTCTGAGCCGGTCACTTCGTGTCCCAGCGAGCGCGCCAGCATCGCCAGTCCGCCCATGAAAGTGCCACAAATCCCGAGGATGTGAATACGCATAAAGAGATCCATTACTCAAAAGTTCGGCGCACAGTGTAACGCCGAGTTGAGAGGGAAGAAACGGATTAGGACTATGGTTTTTAAAGTTCAATCGGCTAAACTGCGCTCATACGTTGGTAGCTTGTTACAGCTGCTGCCACTCCATCGTAGATGCAGGGAATGTGTTATGAAAACGTTAGGCGAATTCATCGTCGAGAAGCAACACGACTTTCCACACGCCACAGGTGAACTGACGGCGCTGATTTCTTCCATTAAGCTTGGCGCTAAAATTATCCACCGCGACATCAACAAAGCGGGTCTGGTGGATATTCTGGGTGCCAGCGGCGTGGAAAACGTGCAGGGTGAGCAGCAGATGAAGCTTGATCTGTTTGCCAACGAAAAGCTGAAAGCCGCCCTGAAAGCACGCGGCGTGGTGGCCGGTATCGCGTCGGAAGAAGAAGACGAGTTCGTCATCTTTGAAGGCTCTGAGAATGGCAAATACGTTGTATTAATGGATCCGCTGGACGGTTCTTCAAACATCGACGTTAACGTTTCCGTCGGCACCATTTTCTCTATCTACCATCGCATCAGCGAGCCGGGCACGCCAATCACCGAAGCCGACTTCATGCAGCCGGGCAACAAGCAGGTTGCCGCGGGTTACGTGGTTTACGGTTCTTCGACCATGATGGTTTACACCACCGGCGTGGGCGTGCATGCGTTTACTTACGATCCGTCGCTCGGCGTATTCTGCCTGAGCCACGAGCGCATGACCTTCCCGGAGAAGGGTTACACCTACTCGATCAACGAAGGTAACTACATTCGCTTCCCGCAGGGTGTGAAGAAATACCTGAAGTTCTGCCAGGAAGAAGATATCGCCACCAAGCGCCCGTATACCTCGCGCTACATTGGTTCACTGGTGGCCGACTTCCACCGTAACCTGCTGAAAGGCGGCATCTATCTCTATCCAAGCACCGCCAGCCACCCGAAAGGCAAGCTGCGTCTGCTGTACGAATGCAACCCAATGGCCTTCCTGGCGGAGCAAGCGGGCGGTAAAGCCAGCGATGGTGCCAATCGCATCCTCGACATCCAGCCAGAAACGCTGCATCAGCGCTGCCCGTTCTTCTGCGGCAACGACGCAATGGTGGGCGACGTTGAACGCTTTATCCGTGAATATCCTGACGACCATTCAGCCTAAGTCTTTTCCCGCTGTGCAAAGCCCGCCTCCGTGCGGGCTTTTTTGTTGCTGCCTACGAAGGCAGCGCCGCGACTACGCGGAATTGCGCCATCGAATCCTGCAACTGCTGCGACTGCGCTTCCAGCGATTGGGTGGCAGCGCTGGCTTCTTCGACTAACGCGGCGTTCTGCTGCGCGGCTTCATCCATTTGCGTCACCGCCTGATTTACCTGCTCAATACCGCGACTCTGCTCTTCCGAAGCAATGGAGATCTCTTTCATCAGCGTAGTCACGCGCATCACTTCGCTGGAGATCTCATCCATGGTTTCACCGGCGCGCGTGGCCATATCGCTGCCCTCTTGCACCCGCGTCTGCGATTCTGCGATGAGCTCGCGGATCTCTTTGGCGGCGGTGGCGCTGCGACCAGCCAGCGTGCGCACTTCATTAGCGACCACGGCAAAACCGCGCCCTTGTTCACCGGCTCGCGCGGCTTCAACCGCAGCGTTCAGTGCCAGGATGTTGGTCTGGAAGGCAATGCCATCAATCACGCTGAGGATGTCGCCAATGCGATTGGCGCTTTGGGTGATCTCCTGCATCTTCTCCATCACGTAGCCGACCACTTCGGCACCGCGATCGGCACTGTCGGAGACATTGCTGGCGAGCTGATTGGCCTCTTTGGCGTTGCTGGCATTGAGACGCACGGTGGCGGTAAGCTGTTCCATGCTGGCCGCGGTTTGCTCCAGCGAAGCGGCGGACTCTTCGGTACGCTGCGAGAGATGCACGGTGCCCGCCGCTAACTCGCGGCTTCCCACGTCAATCTGCAAGCTGGCTTCGCGCACCTGACTGACCGAACTGCTGAGCGCCAGCTGCATATTCGCCAGCGCCTGATTGAGACGGCCTAATTCACTCTTTCCTGCTGCGGGCAGCGGCTGGGATAAATCGCCGGCCGCAATTTGCTCCAGATGCACAATCGCGCCATCAAGTGGACGCAGCAGCAGACGACGCAGCAGTTGCCAGGCAATGACGATCAGCAATAGCGTCAACGCCATCGCCACGCCAATCATGATTTTCATCTGCCACTCATTGTGTGCAGCTTGCGCCAGACGTGTAGCTGAGACTTCATCAGCATAAACGGCAAAATCATGCACGGCTTTCGCGTAGTTGCTTGCCAGCGTTGAGAGGTTGCCTTCCAAAACCTGGTAATATTCGTCGGTATACTGCTTTTGCAACGCATCCATCATCGGCACGATGGCGCCCTTATGATAGGCAGCGAACGAAGTAGCCACGGCATCGGCGAGGATTTTACCCTGAGCCGTTACCGTCCCGGCATCAATAAAGGCTTTCAGATGACGCTGGGAACTGGTGACATCCTCCTCAGCTTGTTTGGTGACGCTGGCGCCGTCCTCCAGTAATCCGATTTCGATTTTGCGCACGGCCAATGCGGCGCTGCCGCGCGCGCGCATGAGGTCGGCATTGCTTTGGTACAAACTGTTCAGTTCAATTCCCTGAATGCGGTTAATGGCATCCAGTGATTGATTGCCTGCGTTGATGGCAGAGATGCCCATCGCGCTGACTGCCAGCAGCAGCAGCGTCATAAAAGCCAAAAGCGTGAGTAATGCAGTACGAATTGATAGCTGTTTGAACATGATTATCCCCGTTTGCAAGAAAAGGCAGAAATCCGCTGGCCCTAAAACGGAAAGATTATCGGCAGTTGATCGCGGAAACTTTATCCATTGTTGATGGTCAACTGGCTGACGATCATCCAGACTTCATTTTTACTGAACTCTGCCCCAGCAAAATTTAAGGAATGAAACGATGAAAAAATGGCTCCCGATGGCGTGTTTGTTGGTCAGTGGTTTTGCGGCGGCGCAACAAAACCCTATCGATCAGCAGCTCGATCAGTGTCTGAATAAGGAATCCAGCACCGCCGGCATGTCTCAATGCTACGGCACCGCCAATAAAGCCTGGGATAAAGAGATGAACGCGCAGTACACCCAAGCGATGAAAAAATTAACCGGCGCACCTAAAGACAAATTGCGCAGCGCCCAGCGCGCGTGGCTGACCTATCGCGACAGTTGGCTGGATGCCAGCCGCAGCTATTTTGTTAGCAGCCAGGGCACGATGGCCGCGCTGTCAGTTGGTGCGCAGGGCGTCAGTCTGGTGCGTAATCAGGCGCTGATGTTGCAATCAATTAACAAAGGCAGTTGCGCCAACCCCGACGATTGTTGATTAATGTAAGCGTTTAATACGCTTAGCGCTGGCATCGGCCAGCGCGCCCATTAATCTGCAGGGAGAAACCATGGCTGCTTATGCCTCCACCATTATTCTTGTTTGCCTCGCCGTCCTCAGCTATTTCGTTCATAACAGCGCCGTTACCATCTCGATTCTGATCCTGCTGGCGATCAAGCTCACCCCGCTGTCGCAATTCTTTCCCTATGTGGAAAAACAGGGCATTCAGATTGGCATCATCATCCTCACCGTTGCGGTGATGGCGCCGCTGGCCAGCGGTACGCTGCCGGCTTCTTCGCTGTTGAAATCGTTCGCCAACTGGCAATCGATTATCGCGATTGTGGTGGGGGTTTTCGTTGCCTGGCTGGGCGGACGCGGCGTGAACTTTATGAGCGTGCAGCCGTCGGTGATTGGTGGGCTGTTGATTGGTACGGTGATTGGCGTGGCCTTCTTCCGTGGTGTGCCGGTTGGACCACTGATTGCGGCGGGGATCGTCTCGCTGTTTGTCACGGCGAAGTAGCGGGTTGGAGCATTCCGAAACGCCAAAAAGGGGGCATACTTTCAGAGTCAGTTGGCTATAATAGCCGTCACTCAACATATGACTAATGAAGGAAAGCCAGATGAGTTTGAACCAGGTGCCTGCAGGTAAAGAGTTGCCAGAAGATATCTACGTTGTCATTGAGATCCCGGCTAACGCCGATCCGATCAAATATGAAGTCGACAAAGAGTCTGGCGCCCTGTTTGTAGACCGTTTCATGTCTACCGCCATGTTCTATCCGTGCAACTACGGCTACATCAACCACACCCTGTCTCTGGATGGTGACCCGGTTGACGTGCTGGTGCCAACCCCTTATCCGCTGGTACCGGGCTCAGTGATCCGCTGCCGTCCCGTCGGCGTGCTGAAAATGACCGACGAGTCTGGCGAAGATGCCAAACTGGTTGCGGTGCCGCACACCAAGCTGAGCAAAGAGTACGATCACATCAAAGATGTGAACGACCTGCCAGAACTGCTGAAAGCGCAGATCACCCACTTCTTCGAGCACTACAAAGATCTGGAAAAAGGCAAATGGGTGAAGGTTGATGGCTGGGACAACGCAGAAGCGGCCAAAGCTGAAATCATCGCCTCTTACGAGCGTGCGCAGAAGAAATAAGATTCTTTTCTGCCACGCATAAAAAAACACCGTCCAATGGACGGTGTTTTTATTTATGCCTCTGTTTCGCCATCTCGCCTTAACCAGTCACCGCTCGCGATATGCGTGCGACCCGCGACTGAACGCTGATAGACATACAGCCAGGCACTGCCGTAAGGCGTCTGAATAAGCTGGCGTTTGTATTCGCCATTTTTGGTGCGCAAGGCATCAAGTTCGCCGAGCGTGCTGGCGTCAATGCGATACACCTCGCAATAAACGCTGCCTTCTCCTTCCACCACGCCCGGATAGTGACCCAGATTGTAGAGATCAAACCCCACAATCTGATGGTCGCCGAGCCACTGCGCATTCGTCATCCAATGACTGTTTCCCTGTTTGCGCCGTAAACTGCCATAGACAATTATTCGCATTGCTAAAACTCAAACTGATAGAGCAGATCCAGTGCCTGATCGAGACCCGACACGGCTTCTAAATAGAGTTTGGGCATCAGGCGATAACGCAAGGTTAAGGTCGCCAGTGAATCAAATATGCCAACACCGTATTTTACTTGTAGACCCGGCAACACGTAACCACTCACCTGCACCTGCTGGCTATCGCCTACGCCAGCGGTATCAACCGCGAGATTACTGACACCGAAGGTCTCGCCGATTTTACCCACAACCTGACCACTTTGCGCAACCCCCAATCCCACCAGCGCGGAAGTTAATGCGTTGCTGTCGCCATCGCTGTTGAGTCCCTGACCACGTAACAGGTAAGAAAGCGCTTCCTGCTGTGACATCGCCGGATCGGAGAACACTTCCACTTTCGGCTCATCCGCCAGCCCGGTTACCCGTAATCCGGCGGTGACATCGTCTTCAGTGGCCTCAGGATTACGGATCGCCTCGAGATTGACGTAAGGCTGGTCCGGCGGTCCGGCGAATTGCAGCTCACCTTTACGCACCAGCAGATCCTGACCATAAGCGTGGAAGCGGCCGGATGGGATGTTGATCTGGCCATTCAAGCCGAGGCCGTTTTTATCCTGCACCAGTTTGAGATCGCCATTCAGCCTGGCTTTTAGGCCAAACGCCGAGAGCCGCACATCATTACCGACGTGGATCACCAGATTGCTGTTGATCGGAATCGCCGCCGTTTTCGGCTGAATCGGCTTGAGATTTTGATCCAGCATCACTTCATCAGAGGAGACGCCGGTGGCGCTTTCCGGCACTTCCTGCACGGTAATGCGCGCCCACGGAATATCCACTTTGCCGTCGAGGCTGAACGCGGCCGGCGTGGCTGCAAACACCAGATCCGGCGAGACATCCATGCGCACCATTGGCGGCACGGTAACGCGGATACGGCTACCTTGCGCCGCCACGCGCGCGCGCCAGTTATCCAGCTGGCTCCAGTCTGCGTTGCCGCTCAGGTTAAGATTGCCCTGCGCCGTCTGAATCATGCCATTGAGCGTTGAGCTCATGCCGTTGAACACCATGTTAAGGTTGGCGGCGGTGAGATCGACCGGCATAAAGCTGCCGTCGACATCCACATCGCTCAGCCCCAACTGACCAAACACCTGCGGCTGCTGCAGCGTGCCGCCAAGACGCAGGTTGCTGTTCAGGTTGCCTTTGATCTTCTCGCCCTGCATCAGCGCCGGATTCAGCATTGCCAGCGAAATATTGCTGATGCCGATGTTGCCCGACAGCTGACGCCGATTCTCAGGATCGGCGATCTGCACATTGCCGCTCAGCTGGCCGTTGTTGACGATATGGATCAGCCAGTCAAGCTGTGCGCGACCGTTACGCAGCGCCGCATTCAGGTTCAGCGTGTCGAAGGCGATAGGCAAACTGTTGCCCTGCACGTCTTGCTCCACTTTCACGCCGCTGCCTTTCAGCGCTAAGGTGCCGGTTGGCAGCGCGCCGTCGGCGGTCCAGTTAACGCGCGCATCACCACTGAACACGCCGTTCAGTTTGGTGGCATCGGTGAGGAACGGTTTGATCATCGCCAGATCGAAGCGATTGAGCACCACATGCGCATGTCCGCTGGCACCGGCTTCAATCGGTTCCGGTACGCACAGCTGCGCGTTCGGGTTCTGCCAGCAGTGCGGCCCAATGGTGGCGGTCTGCTTGCTGTTGAGGTAATCAATCGCCATCGCCCGCGTCAGTCGCCATTCGCCTACCGGCGTGTCGAAACGCGTGTTGTTGAGATTGCCCTGCCAGCGCTGGGTTTTGCGATCAAAGCTGCCGTTCAGCGCCAGCTGACCGGAAACCGGTTCGCCCTGTACCTCGAGCTTCAGCTGATGCTGCTTTTCGTTGCCGTCGGCGTTCAGCGTTAACAGGTTCACTTTCAGCGCATCCTGCTGCAATTGTTCCACGCGCAGTTGCAGCTTACCGGCGATCTGATCGCTGGATTTCACATCGCCCTGTAACGCCACGCGACGGATCTGCAGCTGCTGCCAGCGCAAACCGGTAGCCGTGAGATCGGCCAGCAGCTGCGGCGCTTGTAAGGTGCCGCGTGCTTTGATGGTACCTTTGGCGACGCCGCCCAGGCCCGGCAGCGCGTTATCCAGCTTTGGCGCATCGATGTTAGCGTCGAGATTGAGCGTGTCGCCCAGCTCGCCCTTCACGTCCAGATGGTTGCGACCCAGCGCAATGTTAAGGCCGGGCACTTTCCACTGGTTGTAGCTGTTGCCGGTCAACGTACCTTTGGCGCTCACCGCGTTCTGCTTAACGTTTCCTTTCAGCTCCAGCTGCGGCACGCTGAGCTGCCAGGTTCCGCCGTACAAGCTGCCGCGCGTGGCAATTTTGCCCTCCAGCTTCGCTGGCCAATCCGGATACTGTTTGGCGGTGTTGATGCCGGACAGCGTCAATTCGCTGCGCCAGCTGATGGCTTTGCTCCAGTCCACCAGCGCCGTCAGATCGATATTGCCCTGCAGCGCCGCCACGCGCAGCTTATCAAGATTGAACTGCTGCTCGTTGCCTTTGCCGTCCAGCGCAATGGTGGCAGGCGGCACGCCTTCGCCTTTCACCGCAGTGCGCAGCGACATCACGTAATCGGTGGCTTTGCCTTTGAACTGATAATCGAGATTATCCGCCTGATACTGCACCGCGCCGGTGAGCGGCCAGCGCAGCTGCGGGCTGGTGAGTTTTAGCGCCAGCGGCAAACCAGCGACCGCAGGCTGCGTGGTCGCATCCAGCTGCGCACGCACCGGACCGGAAAGATTCAGCCCGAGCTTCAGCTCGTCACGCATCGCGCCTGCAAGGTTCATTTTGATCTTCTCGCCCTTGATTGGGTCGAGATTGAGCGTGCCGTTCAGCGCAAAATTTACCGGCCAGTTATCGGCCAACGTCGCTTCACCGCTGGCGTTCACCTGCCCTTGCGGCGAATCGACATCAAAGGTTTCCAGCTGGAGATGACGATCGGCGGTTTTGGCTTTTAACAGCAGACGCGTGATTGAGATGTCGGTATCGCCGGTGATGCGCAGCTGTTCGCCCAACAGTTCCTGCACGGTGATATCCAGCGGCAGCTGGAAGTCTGGCATCTCTGGTAATAGCGGCTTAGCGAACATCGCCTGCAGCGTTTCGCCCAGCGGCTGTTCATCCGGCTGCGGCTGCTGCACTTTTGGCTGCACCACCTGCTCATCAACCACCTTGGCCGCTTTCGGCAGCGCAATCAGCAGGCTTTGGATATGGGTTGGCGTCAGCGTCAGTGCGCGATCCTGCCACTGTAGGCCGCTGGTAAAGTCGAGCAGGGAAATTGCGGTGTCATCCACTTTAACGTTGATGTTATGCAGCCCGACTTTGCTGAGCGTGATGGGATACGGCGTGCTGAGATTGGTGCTGCCGCTCTCCTCTTCCGGCGGCGGGGCGCTGGCCGGTGCCATTTTTTTGCTATCGACCACCACGCTGACATCCTGCAGCGCGATGTCATTGACACACACCGACGAATGCAGCAGGCAGTTGAGATTCAGCGCCAGGTGGAAACGTCCGGCATCCACACTGACGCCCGGCATTTCATACTTCACGCCGCTTAGCGTTAGATCGCGCCAGCCACCTTCCACCTGTTTGATCGACAAACCTGGCACCCAGCGATCGGCGCCTTTCAGCAGCAGATGCAAACCCGGCGTGGTGCCCACCAGAAACGCGATGCTGCCCAACAGCAGCACCAGAAAAATACCGATGCCAATCAGGACCTTTTTCCACAGCTTCATAGTTCAGGCCCCAATCCTACATAAAATTGCAATCCATGCTCCTTGTCGTCGCCAATCGGCCGCGCGATATCAAACTTGATCGGCCCGACCGGAGAAGACCAGCGCACGCCGAAGCCGGCGCCGGTTTTCAGGTTGCTCTGCTTGATGTCGTTGACCGCTTCACCGGAATCGACGAACACCGCGCCCCACCATTTGCCGGTCACGTTGTATTGATATTCAAGCGAGCCGGTGGCCATTTTCGAGGCGCCGGTCAGCTTGCCGTTATCATCACGTGGCGATACGTCTTTGTATTTGTAGCCGCGAATGCTGCGATCGCCACCGGCGAAGAAGCGCAGATCCGGCGGCACTTTGTCGAAGTCGTTGGTTTCGATCCAGCCCACATTGCCGCGCGCCACAAAGCGATGCTTATCGGCGAGCGTGCGAATCCAGACGTTTTGCGCCTGCATGATGACGAAATCAACGTCCGAACCCCATGTGGTATCCGACACGTCGACCGAGTAGCGCTGCGAATCGCCCCACGTTGGCATCAGACCGCCGCGCGAACGGGTGCGGTTCAGGCTAACGCCCGGATAGAGCAGCATAGTGGTGTTGGTCACGCTGGCCTGGGTAAAGTGATCGAGGCTCCAGCGCAGGTTGATTGCCTTCTGCCAGCCGCTGCTGCTGTCCCAGTTTCGCGACATCGCCAGCGTGGTGGTATCGGCTTTGGTGTCGTTGAGATCGGTACGCTTCACACCGCCGGAGAAGGTGTAATACTGCTCCAGCGGACTTTTCAGCAGCGGGACTTTGTAGCTGAGATCGAGCTGCTGCTCCGGCGCAGAAACGTAGGCGCTGGCGGCCAGGCTGTGGCCGCTGCTGTTAATCCACGGTTTTTTCCACGTGCCTTTAATGCGCGGCCCGACATCGGTGGAGTAACCGACGCCGGTTTCAATGGTGTTTTCCACGCGTGGCGATACCACCGCATTCAGCGGCAGCACTTTGCTTTGACGACCTTTATCAAACTCAGGCGCGACCACCACCGAGTTGAACCAGCCGGTCGCCGACAAACGGCGGTTAAGTTCGGCCAGATCGCGCGAGCTGTAGTAATCGCCCTTTTTGAACGGCACCAGATTTTGCAGATAGGCTTCGTCGATTTGCGAGCCCTGGAAACCGACATCACCGAAACGGTAGCGCGGGCCGCTATCGTAATTGATGTCCCAGAAGGCTTCGCGCCGTTCAACCGAAACGCCAAGCTGGCTTTGCTTAAAGTCACCGTCGAAGTAACCATTACGCAATGCCAGGCTGGAGAAGCCGTTTTTAAATTTGTCATAGGCGCCGTGATTCAGCTGTGTACCGACTTTCGGCGTGCCCTGTTTGACCCAGGCTTGGTAATCCTTGTCGGTGCGGGCTTCACCTTCGATCACAATGGTGCTGCCGCCGATCTTGACCGGTTCGCCGGGCTTAACGTGTGCGATCAATACCGGACGACCACCTTGCAGCGGTGCCGGGCGCGATTCAAAATCGATCTCCGGTTCGTAATAACCCAGCGCCCGCAGGCCTTCTTTGATCGCTTCCGCAACGCGCGCGCGGAAACGGCCGTCGTTCGACACCTCGTCACTGCCGATGGTGGACAAGCGTGCCCTGACGTTCTTTTGCAAATCCCCGCTAAGACCGTCCAGCTGCAAGCGCACTTTGGCTGCCTCAACGGCAGGTGCAGCAAGCAACAGGCTGGCCAAACAATAAATATGAAATCGTGGCACACGTACTCCTGTTAATAATGCCGGCCCCTATTCCGCAGGGGCGTTTATTCTCTGGAAGGGTATCGCCAGCGCGCGTGTACCCATCAGCATAGCCGCTCTTTTCCCCCCACTGGCGCAAATTCAGCGACTAAGCCAAATTGTGACCTATTGTGGGTAAATGTGCTAAACGATACAACAACCAAGGCGATTCTTAAGCTCGCGAATGACGTTCACTCAGATTAATCCGACCCCCTGATGCGCGCCTATAGCGGCATGATAAGCGCTGCTGCTATAATCAGCGACCAGCAGGCCTCGCCTGCACCCTTTCTGCCCCGACGTTAACCTTATCTTGTCGAAATGGCGCAGACATTTTTGGCACGGATAGCCTGTTTGACTGGCAAGTACCGGACGTACGCCCATTCCCGCGCTGCCCAGGCCAAAAATGACAAGTGATTAACCCAACGGACCTTTTATGCTCGATAGCTTACTTGTCATTCTTTTACTGATAGTCATCAGTTCATTTTTCTCCCTTTCGGAGATCTCGCTGGCCGCCGCCCGTAAGATCAAACTGAAGCTGCTGGCTGACGAAGGCAATATCAATGCCCAGCGCGTGCTGAAGATGCAGGAACAACCTGGCATGTTCTTCACCGTAGTGCAGATTGGCCTGAATGCCGTGGCGATCCTCGGCGGTATCGTCGGCGATGCGGCGTTTTCGCCCGCCTTTAATAGCTTATTCAGCCGCATCATGGCACCCGAATTGGCTGAACAGCTCAGTTTTATCTGCTCCTTCACCATCGTGACCAGCTTGTTCATTCTGTTTGCTGACCTGACGCCAAAACGCGTCGGCATGATTGCACCGGAAGCCGTAGCGCTGCGCATCATCAACCCGATGCGCTTCTGCCTGGTGGTGCTACGTCCGCTGGTGTGGCTGTTCAACGGCCTGGCGAACGTCTTCTTCCGTCTGTTCAAACTGCCGATGGTGCGTAAAGACGACATCACCTCCGACGATATCTATGCGGTGGTGGAAGCCGGTGCGCTGGCGGGCGTGCTGCGTAAGCAGGAACATGAGCTGATTGAGAACGTGTTTGAGCTGGAATCGCGTACCGTGCCGTCATCAATGACCTCGCGCGAGAACGTGGTGTGGTTCGATTTGCACGAAGATGAAACTACGCTGAAAACCAAAATCGCCCAGCATCCGCACTCGAAATTCATCGTCTGCGATGGCGATATCGACCACATCGTCGGCTATGTCGATTCCAAAGAGCTGCTGCTGCGTGTACTCGGCAATCAAAGCCTGACGCTGAACAGCGGCGTACAGATTCGTTCAGCGCTGATTGTGCCGGATACGCTGACGCTTTCTGAAGCGCTGGAGAGCTTCAAAACCGCTGGTGAAGACTTCGCGGTGATCATGAACGAATACGCGCTGGTGGTGGGCATCATTACGCTGAATGATGTGATGACCACGTTGATGGGCGATTTGGTGGGTCAAGGTCAGGAAGAGCAGATTGTCGCGCGCGATGAGAACTCATGGCTGGTCGAAGGCGGCACGCCAATTGATGACGTGATGCGCGTGCTGGATATCGATGATTTCCCGCAGTCTGGCAATTATGAAACCATCGGCGGCTTCATGATGTACATGCTGCGCAAGATTCCGAAGCGTACCGACTTTGTGAAGTTTTCCGGCTACAAGTTTGAAGTGGTGGATATTGATAGCTACCGTATCGACCAGCTGCTGGTTACGCGTATTGATGAACGCCCGCCGGTGCTGAATGTGAACAAAAATACGGTGGATGAATCTGAGTCGTCCCAGGATCGCAATTGATGGCGACAAGCCAACAACCGCACTAAAAACTGAGGGCGCCATCGGCGCCCTTTCTTATGCTTACTTAGTTGTACTCGGCTTGCAGCCGCAGCACCTGGCGATTGATTTCTGACATCACGCTAAGATGCTGTTTATCTTTGACACGCGGCAACATCACTTTGCCCTTATCAAACTCGAACGCGCCCACGTCCTTGATGTACAACCTTCCTCTAAATAGCGTTTTGACATATTTCGCAATTTGCAGCGGATTATAGCGCTGGAAGATCTTCATGCTGTTTAACTCCTAAAATGTTTAATACGCTCCGTCGTCACCAAATTTGGTACGAACCCGTGAAGCGCAAATGAGGCATAACTATAGAGCATCCTTTCTTAGCCGTGTTCCGAAAAGGTGAATTATTTACTGAATTGACACATCATTACAGAATACTCTGTTATCAGCCTCACTAAACCCAGTATAAACCTTCACTCATTATGGAATTGTGGCATAGGTTGCAAACCTGTTAACTCATTGCGACAGACGCATCATCCACGCCTAATATTGCAGGAACATGAACAACTGGTCGGATCACCAAGGAGAGTAATAAATGCGTTTGAGACACACTGTGATAGCACTGGCACTCTTGCTGCCGGGCCTGGCTGCGGCACATGCCTTCAAACTGGGTGAACGCGTGCCAGCCGTTGGCGTTAACGACAAAGGAGAGCTGGTTTATCAACAAGATGAAGATAAGTTTAGCTACAAATCCTGGAATAGCGCGCAGCTAAGCGGAAAAGTTCGCGTTATCCTGCATATTGCCGGGCGCTCTTCTGCTAAAGAGCAGAATGCGGCGTTAATTGAAGCCATCAAAGCTGCGCATCTGCCGCACGATCGTTATCAAACCACTACTATCGTCAATACCGACGATGCGATTCCGGGCACCGGCATGTTCGTGCGCAGCAGCCTTGAGAGCAATAAGCAGCAGTTCCCATGGTCGCAGTTTATCGTCGATAGCAACGGCAGCGCGCGTCAGGCCTGGCAGCTGGAGAAAGGCGGATCCGCGATTGTGGTGCTGGATAACACCGCACATGTGCGCTACGTCAAAGATGGTCCGCTGACGCAGGACGAAGTGCAGCAGGCGATGAAGTTAATTCACGAGTTGTTGCAGAAGTAAGTGGAGGTCGCCGTCAATGGCGACCCGATGAAATCTTAAAACAGCGAAACGCGGAAACCGGGATTAAGGAAAGATTCTCGCGGCGTGTAATCCAGCGTTTTCCCCTGCCAGTCATGCACATGCGCACCAGCCGCAATCGCCACCGCATGGCCTGCGCCGGTATCCCAGATGTTAGTGGGCCCGAAGCGCGGATAGAGTTGCGCGCTGCCTTCAGCTACCAGACAGAACTTCAGCGATGAACCAATCGCGGTGGTTTGATGCTCGCCGAGCTGGTGCAAATACTCCTGCAACTCGGTATCGCTCTCAAAATGCGAACGGCTAACCACCACTAATGGTGGACGCGCTTCACGCGCATGAATCTGCGTCTGCTGGCCGTTCTCTTCTTTCCAGGCTTTACCCTCAGCCGCCGAGTACATCACGCCCAGCACGGGCGCATAAACCACGCCCAATACCGGTTTGCCATTTTCGATCAGCGCAATGTTGACTGTAAACTCGCCGTTGCGCTTGATGAACTCTTTGGTGCCATCGAGCGGATCGACCAGCCAGTATTTCTGCCAGTGCTGACGCACGTCCCAGCTCGGGGGATCCTCTTCAGATAGCACCGGCACCCCCGGCGAAAGCGCCGTCAGACCTTGCACAATCACGCGATGCGCCGCGAGATCGGCCGCGGTAACGGGAGAATCATCCGACTTACGGGTCACGTCAACCGGCTCTGCGCCGTTATATACCTGCATAATGGCATCGCCCGCATCACGCGCCAGCTGACAAATTTTATCTAACATTCTTTACCTCTTTTCCGCTGATTCTGCCTGTCAGACACCAACCGCCAATCTGTCCTTATTTTAGCAGTTGTCATTCAACAGCCTGCGACTGTGCTGTCTGCTACGGCAATCTATTTGAATATCAATACCATAGTTCATCATCGGCGGCTATGGCGGGATGCTGAATGCGCTTTTAGCGCGGCCCGGCGGGAGATATTGGATGAAAGTCCGAGCTTCATCACAAATTGAAATGATAATTCGTCATGGTTTTACATTATTTTGAGAGGCCCATTGGACCGAACAAGGAGCAAGCGATGTTCAAAGCGAGCATGTCGTTATTGGCACTCTGTATAACTGCCGCCACGGTACAGGCTGCTACGGTGGATCTGCGCATTCTGGAAACCACCGATCTGCACAGCAATATGATGGATTTCGATTATTACAAAGATACGCCGACGGAGAAATTTGGCCTGGTACGCACCGCCACCTTAATTCAGCAGGCCCGCGCGCAAGCGAAGAACAGCGTGCTGGTCGATAACGGCGATATTATTCAGGGCAGTCCGCTGGGCGATTACATGGCGGCGAAAGGGCTAAAACCGGGCGAAGTTCATCCGGTATATAAAGCGATGAATACGCTGGATTACGCGGTCGGAAACCTCGGTAATCATGAGTTCAATTACGGTTTACCTTATCTGCAAAAAGCGCTGGCCGGCGCGCGTTTCCCTTACGTCAACGCCAACATTATCGATGAAAAGAGCGGAAAACCACTGTTTACGCCCTACTTAATCAAGGAAACCACCGTTACAGACCGTGACGGTAAGCCGCATACGCTGAAAATTGGTTACATCGGCTTCGTTCCCCCGCAGATTATGGTTTGGGATCGCAACAATCTGCAGGGAAAAGTGCGGGTTGATGACATCACTGAAACAGCGAAGCGCTATGTGCCGGAAATGCGCGCAAAAGGTGCTGAAATAATCATCGCTATTCCGCACTCCGGTTTGAGCAGTGAACCCTATCATGCCATGGCCGAAAATTCGGTCTATTACCTCAGCCAGGTTGCTGGCATCAACGCCATCATGTTCGGTCACGCTCACGCGGTCTTCCCGAGCAAAGAGTTTGCGGCAATTAAAGGCGCTGATATCGCCCAAGGCACACTTAACGGTATTCCGGCGGTGATGCCCGGTATGTGGGGCGATCATCTGGGTGTGGTCGATCTGGTGCTGAATAACGAGGGCGGCAAATGGCAGGTTGCGCAGGGCAAAGCCGAGGCACGTCCAATTTATAACAGCGCGGCGAAAAAATCGCTGGCTGCCGAAGATGCCGATCTGGTGAAAGTGCTGGAGCAGGATCACCGCGCCACGCGCGATTTTGTTGCCAAACCGATCGGTAAATCCGCCGACGTGATGTACAGCTACTTGTCGCTGGTGCAGGACGATCCCACGGTGCAGATCGTTAACAACGCGCAGCGCGCTTACGTCGAGCACTTTATTCAGGGCGATCCTGATCTTGGCCGCTTGCCGGTGCTCTCCGCCGCCGCGCCGTTTAAAGCTGGCGGCCGCAAAAACGATCCCGCCAGCTATGTCGAAGTGGAGAAAGGTAACCTCACTTTCCGTAACGCCGCCGATCTCTATCTCTACCCCAATACGCTGGTGGTGATGAAAGTCAGCGGTGCACAGGTGAAAGAGTGGCTGGAGTGTTCAGCCGCGCAGTTTAATCAAATCGATCCGCACAGCAGCAAACCGCAAGCGCTGATTAACTGGGATTTCCGTACCTATAACTTCGATGTAATCGATGGCGTGCAGTATCAAATCGATGTCACGCAGCCGGCGCGCTATGACGCAGAGTGCTCGCTGATTAACAAGGGGGCTTCGCGCATTAAGGATCTCAGCTGGCAAGGCAAACCTATTGATCCTCAGGCCAGTTTCCTGGTCGCCACCAATAACTATCGCGCTTATGGCGGCAAGTTTGCCGGCACCGGCGATAAGTATGTCGCCTTCGCGTCGCCGGATGAGAATCGCTCGGTGGTTGCCGCCTATATCAGCAGCGAAACCAAAGTGCATGGCGAAGTGAAACCGCAGGCCGATCACAACTGGCGTTTAGCGCCGATTAACAGCACCACGCCGCTGGATATCCGTTTTGAAACCGCGCCTGGTGCGAAAGCGACGAAGTTTATCGAACAGCACGCCGATTACCCGATGAAAGCGGTGGGCAGCGACGAGATAGGTTTTGCGTTGTGGCAGGTGGATTTGCAGAAGAAATAGTTGTTATAAGCGGGTTGCCAGATGCGTAGCTGGCACCCTGCTCTGATGTAATACCGCCAAAATAATAATGCCTTTCTGGCCTGGCTGGTAATAAACCATGTGACTGACATAGGGAAAGCTGAGTACACCTTCTGCAACATCCAGCGCTCTGCTTTTTCCCAATGTCGGCATTTCTGCCAGCGTGCGTAACGTCTCCTGCAAACGCCTTAAATAGATTTTTGATTGCGCATCGCCCCAGTTCTGCATAGTGAACCGGCGAATATCGACAAGATCCTGCCGCGCTTCATCCGTAAGCTGATAATTAGCCATTTAACCCAGCAATTGGTCGAAAAAGGTTTCACCATCGGTCAGTTGTGCGTTGGCAATATCATTTCTGGCTCGGGCAATTTTTTCCTGCAGAAATTGCTGCTTCATGGCCTCTATCGCCTGATACTCCTCAGCGGAGATGACCACTGCTACCGGCTTTCCGTTACGGCTAATCTGGACCGGCTCACGCTGCGCTTTCAGCAGCATATCGCCAAATTGGGTTTTGGCTTCGTTGGCGGAAAGTGAATACATACCGCACCTTTCGTGTGAATCGTTCGATTCGCACATTATATGCGCTGATTAATTTAAAACCAGCTTGTTCTACAGATATAAAAAAACCGGCACGATCGCGTGCCGGTTTTGAGAATCAACTTGGCTACTTACAGAATTTCCAGCAGCTCAACTTCAAAGATCAGGGTGCTGAATGGCGGGATGGAAGCACCAGCACCGCGTTCGCCGTAAGCGAGGTTGTGTGGAATCGCCAGTTCCCACTTGGAACCGACTGGCATCAGCGTCAGCGCTTCGATCCAACCGGCGATTACGCCGCTAACCGGGAATTCTGCGGGTTCGCCACGCGCGACTGAGCTGTCGAATACCGTGCCATCGATCAGTTTGCCGGTGTAATGCACGCGCACACGATCCTGACGTGAAGGAATTGGACCTTCGCCCTGCGTGATGACACTGAACTGCAGACCGGTTTCGGTGCTGCTTACGCCTTCGCGTTGTGCGTTCTGCTCAAGGAAAGTCTGACCTTCTGCCGCCATCGCTTCTACACGCTCACGACGCACGCCTTCAGCGCGCTCGTGCACTTCACGCAGTGCGCGATGTACCACGTCAACCGGGACGGCCGGTGAGTTCCCTTCCAGCGCGTCGCGCAGGCCGGCGAGCAGTGCTTCTGGCTGCAGACCCTGCAGTCCAGACTCTTGCAGCTGCTGGCCTACCTGTAAACCGATACCGTAACTTGCTTGTGATTCGACGCTGTCGAATGAAGGGGTCGTCATCTTGATTCCTTAATCCCGGAGAAAAATAGAACCGGCAGCATACCAGCGCGGGCGGCTGGCGTAAAATCTCACGCGCCGCAGATGACATTTCCCGGCGAAACGGAAACAATACAGCGGTCAAATTTTTCAATGCTGCCAGGCACTTCCTGTCAGCATTGCTCATACTATAGCTGTGGCGAGGTTTTCACCCGCCACCGTCGGAACAAGAGAGAATACATGGGCCAGATCGCCCCACGACGTCGCAGGACGCGCGCACCGCGTACTTTATTACCTTGGTTGCAACGTTGGCTGCCGCGCATTCCGCGCCAGGCCGCCAGCGAGGAGGATTCACGAATGGCTTCCGATCACCCTTCCCGCGTTCCCGCCGCACTTCAGCGCGTCTGGCATTTGCTGGATGATGTGCGCTGGATGGATCCGCTACCCGCTTTGCATCGTCGCGGCATCGTCATTGCCCTGCTGGTGCTGGTGCTGGCGTTTCTCTGGCCGAGCAGCACGCCGCAATATCCGGTTGAGCGTCCGGCGGACACTGGCGCTAAAGAAGTGCCGATGCAGGCGGAGATTTACGATAATAATCAACAGCAGAACACGCCGGCGAAAACCGATTCGCAGGGCGAGTGGCGCACCTATAATGTGGCATCAGGCCAGACGCTGGCGCAGCTGTTCCGCGACAATAATTTACCGGTGAATGATGTGTTTGCCATGGCGCGAGTCGAAGGTGATGGGCAGCCGCTGAGTGCGTTACAAAATGGTCAGCAGGTGAAGATTCGTCAGAACGCGCAAGGCGTAGTAACCGGTTTAACGGTGGATGGCAGTAACGGTCCGGTGCTGTTTACGCGCCAGCCAGATGGCAGCTTTATCCGCGCTCAGTAAATCGCAGAAACAAAAACGCCGGCACATGGCCGGCGTTTTCGCATTACTGAGTATACTCGTCATAATCCAAGTTACAGATGCGTTGGCTACGCTCATTCACCCCTGTCACTTACCGAAGTAAGCTCAGGGGATTCATTCCCTTGCCGCCTTCCTGCACCTTGAATTATTTAGAGTAACAATTACTCAGCAACTACATTCACAACCAGTTTAGCGAAGACTTCGCTATGGATCTGGAAGTCAACTTCGTGCTCACCGGTGGTGCGCAGTACGCCTTCTGGAAGACGAACTTCGCTTTTAGCCACTTCAACGCCAGCTGCAGTTACTGCATCAGCGATGTCACGGGTACCGATGGAACCGAACAGCTTACCAGCGTCGCCTGATTTAGACGCGATGGTTACGTTGCCCAGTGCGTTGATTTTCTCTGCACGTGCGTTAGCGGCAGCCAGAACGTCAGCCAGTTTGGCTTCCAGTTCAGCGCGACGTGTTTCGAAGAACTCAACGTTTTTCTTGGTAGCAGGAACAGCTTTACCCTGTGGAACCAGGAAGTTACGAGCGTAGCCCGCTTTAACGTTAACCTGATCACCCAGGCTGCCCAGGTTTGCTACTTTATCAAGCAGAATAACTTGCATTACCTTATCCTCTTAAAGTCGTTAATGGACAACTACCGATTACTGATGACGATCAGTGTACGGAAGCAGGGACAGGTAGCGAGCGCGCTTGATGCAACGAGCGAGCTGGCGCTGGTATTTTGCACGAGTACCGGTAATACGGCTCGGGACAATTTTACCGCTTTCGGTAATGTAGTTTTTCAGTGTAGCGATATCTTTGTAATCAATCTCTACAACGCCTTCCGCGGTGAAACGGCAGAACTTGCGACGACGGAAATAACGTGCCATTTGGCTAGTCTCCAGAATCTATCAAATCAATCTGCTCGGCATGTAACACCATTCTGCTCTGACCATTGCGTGCCTGATGGCAGCTAATAAAGCCTTCGAGAGTGAGTTGCGTGCCGACCGTTATATGTTGAGTAATCACCTGATGGGTGCTGCCGCTGATAATCACCGGCATTTGACACCAGGCTTGCCGGTGGAAACCGGCTTCCTCTTGCACAGAACGATGCTCAAGCACGAACTGGCAATGAGGAATCCCTGACGGACTGACTTTTCGAACCGGCGTCTTGCACACAGTGCCAGACAGGCGCAGTCGATTTGCCGTCATGTCGGATTACTCTTCAGAATCCCCAGCATCTGAGTCATCAGCCGATTCGTTAGCAAAGTCTTCGCGGCGATCACGACGCTCATCTTTAGCTTTAACCATCGGAGATGCTTCAGTTACCGCGTGCTTAACGCGCATAACCATGCTGCGGATAACGGCGTCGTTGAAGCGGAAGTTAGTTTCCAGCTCGTCAATCACTTCCTGCGGCGCTTCTACGTTCATCAGAACATAGTGAGCTTTGTGCAGTTTGTTGATTGGGTAAGCCAGCTGACGGCGGCCCCAGTCTTCCAGACGGTGAATCGTGCCCTGTGCACCGGTGATAGCACCAGTGTAACGCTCGATCATACCTGGAACCTGTTCGCTCTGGTCAGGGTGGACCATAAATACGATTTCGTAATGACGCATCGATAGCTCCTTACGGATTATTCAGCCTCCTGTCAGGGTCAGCTGCGGCCCACGGAAGCAAGGAACGTTATAGGTTGCGAATCATTTAAAAAATGAAACACACCTCTGAATGCAGCTGAAAAATTGACGCGTAATCATACTGGCGTCCTTGCGGAAACTCAAGCGCACAATTCATCAAATGGCGACTATCGTGCCAGCTGATGCGGCTTTTCGTGCTAAGTGAAATGCATCAGTGAGTTAGAGAAGGTTTTATCAAATTCTCTGAAGAAGGCGTTCAAAGGGACGATCTGGCGGCAAATTGGTTAAGAACTACACTGTTTACAGGCGCAACGAATTCCGCTTTTCGCCGCGTCTGAGAGTGCAATCCCTGGAGTGAGGAGTCGATAATGAAAAAGATCATTTTCGCCACTTTACTGGGTCTCTTCCTGTCTACACCCGCTCTTGCCAGCTCCGCTGACTTCGCGCAGCAGATGAGAAGTCACAGCAGCAACGCGGCATCAGGCTATGTCTACGTCAATCGGCTGGATGCGCCTGCAAGCAGTAACCCAGTCAGTGCCAATACCAGCGCCGCCGAACGGTTGTCATCACAACTCTGATTCGGCAACCTAAACGGGCTGGCGCCAATCACGCCACCCCGCATTTTTATAAATGATGTTTAAAGAAACTGACCAGCGCCGTCAGGGCCGCAGGCGTGATTTTATGGCCGATGTTTTTTTCAGATAGCGTGGTCACATGGTGATCGAGTTCTGCCTCGCCTAAGGCTTTCTGCAAACGCGCCGTTTCAGCAAAGGGCACCACTTCATCCGCTTCGCCGTGCCACAACAACAAAGGTCGATTCGCCAGTTTCTCCAGCTGTTCGCTGGGATCGTAAGGCGCCAGCGGTGCTAAACGCGCGGCAAAAGCCTCTTTCTGCTCTGGCGTGCGCGCCACCAGCGGCGGAAACAGCGTATGACTCAGCTGCATGAAATAGCCGGAACCCATCAAACACGCCACGCTGTGAATCTGTGGATAGCGTGCCATCGCGCCCAGCGCGGTCATGCCGCCCATCGAGGCGCCCGCCACGGCAAAACGCTCATCCGCAATCCAGTCGTTATCGCGCAGCGCCTTTTCCAGCAACGGCACTTCATCGATGTTCTGTTTAAGGATCTCCCAGAAGTGGGTCATCCGCGCGTCGGTATCACCGTTGTAACGTGCGCCGTGCATGTCCGCATCGGGCATGATCACGCGGAAACCTGCCTGCGCCAGCGCCACGGCAAAGTAGCTGTAAACCTCTTTCGATGAGGTAAAACCGTGATAGAACAACACCGTCGGCAAGCGCGCCTGGCGCTGCCCGGCCGGTGATGCGTGGATACATTCAATGCCTGCCAGATGCTCCGTTGCCAACTCGATCATACCGCCTCCATTGAGAATGATTATCACTGGACTCAGTGTAAGTGCTGCCTGACAAAATGCGAGCCACTTCACATTAAGTTTGAATAATTTCTGCCCTAAACATTTAGCCCACTTTGCCGTTGATCTTGTACCCCTTCAATAATCTCAAAAGGTACTTTATGAAGCGTCTTTCTCTCAGCGCCATGGGTCTCGGAATCAAGCTGTCTGTATTGACGTCTTTGAGCGTGGCAATTGTGCTATTTACGCTGACCTTGACCCTGAGCCATAACGCGGCACGTCAGCTGGAGCAGCTGGCAACCGATGATATGCAGAATCAGGTGCAAGGCATTAATGAAATGGCCACCATGTTCAACGCCACGCTGTCGGAAGAGGTGGCAAATTACACCAAACTGTTCCAAAGCTTCCTGCCAAAACGTTTTAGTCGTGACGACAGCGAACGTGTGCAGGTAGGTGAATTCAGCACGCCAACGCTGCGAGCGGGATTGAAAACCCTCAACCTCGATCAGATCGCGGTTGATGATTTTCTCGATCGTACTGGTGCGGTATCCACCATCTTCGTGCGTGACGGCGAAGATTACATCCGCATCGCCACCTCGCTGAAAAAAGAGGATGGCAGCCGCGCGGTGGGCACCAAACTGGATCGCAGCAGCGCCGCCTGGCGCAGCGTCAATCAGGGCACGGTCTATCGCGGCCTGGCGACGCTGTTTGGCCATCGTTACATTACGCAGTATCAGCCGGTGCAGGATAGCAGCGGCGCGGTGATCGCTATTCTGTTCGTCGGGGTACAGATCGACGCGCAGTACGCGCTGATGCGTGACAAAGTGCTGGCGCGCCATCTTGGTGACAGCGGCACCTTCTCGGTGTTGAATGGGACGCCGGGCAGCAGCCAGGGCCAATATCTGTTTGATCGTCACGCTGAAGGCAAACTGCCGCGCTGGGATAACGCCACGCAGCAGCAACTGCTTAGCCAGCCGAAGGGATTAGTGGCGATTGAGCTGGATGGCGAAACCAAACTGCTGGCGTGGCAGCAGCTGCCGGGCTGGAACTGGATCATCGCCGGTGAAGTGAGCCGTGCCAGCCTGCTGGCGCCAATCACGCACAGCCGTAACCTGTTTATGGCGATTGGCCTGGCGCTGGTGATCGCGTTTGCCATTGGCTTTATGTGGTACAGCCGCCGCGCCATCACGCGTCCGCTGCAGCAGGTGATCCATCTGGCAGAACAGTACGCCGCTGGTAATCTACAGGCACATCTCGACTCTTCACGTCGTGATGAGATTGGTCAGCTGGTCAGCGCGATCAACGGCATTGGCGATGGACTGGAGAAAGTCGTTAGTCAGGTACGTTCGGCGGCGCGGGAAATCAGCAGCGGCACCGATACCATCGCCGCCAGCAGCTCCATCATCAGCGAGCAGATTGGCCGTCAGGCCAGCAGCGTGGAGGAAACCTCGGCCAGCATGGAGCAGTTTGGTGCCACCGTGGCACAAACCGCTGCCAACGTGCGGCAGGCGATGGCGCTGGTCGGTGAAGCGGCTAATACCGTGAATCACGGCGGCAGCACCGTGGCACGTTCGGTGGAAACCATGTCGGAGATTCGCGTGGCGTCGCAGAGCATCGCCGATATCACCCATGTGATTGAGTCGATCGCCTTCCAGACCAACATTCTGGCGCTTAATGCCGCGGTTGAAGCCGCTCGCGCCGGTGAACACGGTAAAGGCTTTGCGGTGGTCGCGGCGGAAGTGCGCGCGCTGGCACAGCGAAGTGCTACGGCAGCCAAAGAGATTGATGGGTTGATTGCCAGCTCCATCGATAAAGTGGCGGCCGGCCATACGTTATCTGAGCAGACGCGCGATGCAATGAGCCATATCGTCAATCACATCGAGCAGGTTAAAACGCTAATGGGTGAGATCAATATTGCCGCGCAGGAACAGGCGGCGGGCATTGGTCAGGTGAACCTGGCGATGAATCACATCAGCCAGGCCACGCATCAAAGCAGCGATATGATTAACCAGTCAGAAACCACCGCCAATCATCTGAGTAAGAAAGGGCATCATCTGACGCAGCTGGTGAGCATTTTTCATCTGAAGGACTAAAAGCCACAGGAAGATGGCTTACACTTGAGCCATCTTCCTGCTTCAGGAGTTGCTATGCGTACTCTCTATTTGGCCTTAACGCTGCTGCTCAGCGGCTGCGCCGCTTTCACCACCACGCCACAAGCTCCGCCGCCGCCCATGCAGCACGCGCAGGAAATTTCACGCGCGCAGAGTATTGGCCTGCCGAAGCTCGGCACTATCACCACCACCACACGCGGCTCGCCGGATGATGCGCAGCGCGCTATTGCCGCGAAAGCCAATCAGGCGGGTGCGGTTTACTATCAAATTCTGATGCTGGATGAAACCACCCTTCCCAGCTTCTGGTACGCCACTGCCACTCTGTATGGCGCGCCGTCAACCGGCGCTGCAGCGCAACAGTAAGCGCGCGCAGAGATCGTCGCTTAATGCCCGTGTGCCGCGCAGATCAAGCTGCTGCTGACACCAGCCATCGGCCAGCGGCGGCTCTGCCACTTTCAGCAAAATCGCGGCACTCGCCAGCTGCAGTAATTCGCGCGTAATTTCGCGTGCCTGCCCTTCGCGCGGGTTCGCGAGCTGCAAGCGTAATTGCCGCCAGCGGCGATCAAAGTGACGATTACTGCCCTTCACCGCCTCAAACTCATCATGCAGCATGGTCATCACCTCGGCGTGACGTCCGAGCACCCGCAGGACATCCAGGCACATCACATTGCCGGCGCCTTCCCAGATGCTATTCACTGGCATCTCACGATAAAGACGCGGCAGCTCGCTCTCTTCGCAATAGCCAATGCCGCCCAACACTTCCATCGCTTCTGCCACAAAAGGCATGCCCGCCTGGCAGATCACATATTTGGCGGCGGGTGTGAACAGGCGTGCGTATAAGCGCTCATGTTCGCTGGCCGGTGTTGACCAGGCGCGCGCCAGCCGCAGCAGCAGTGCGGTTTGCCCTTCCAGCTGTAGCGCCTGTTGCGCCAGCACCGCGCGCATCAGTGGTTGATCGATAAGGTTCTTGCCCATCACCTGACGCTGCTGCGCATGATGCACGGCAATCGACAGCGCACGGCGCATCTGTCCGTGGCTGCCCAGCGCGCAGTCGAAGCGCGTCATGCCGCCCATCTTGAGGATCAGCCGCACACCTTCGCCCTCTTCGCCCATCAGCCAGCCGATAGCGTCCTGAAATTCCACCTCCGCACTGGCGTTGGAGCGATTGCCGAGCTTGTCTTTAAGGCGTTCGATGCGAATGGCGTTGCGCGTGCCGTCCGGCAGCAAGCGTGGCAGGAAGAAGCAACTCAATCCCTGTGACGTTTGCGCCAGAATCAGATGCGCATCGCTTTGCGGGACCGAGAAAAACCATTTATGGCCGGTGATGCGATACGCTTCGCCCGCCCCGCGCACGCCGAGCGGTTCGGCGCGTGTGGTGTTGCTCAACACATCGGTGCCGCCCTGTTTTTCCGTCATGCCCATGCCAATCAGCAGGCCGCGTTTCTTATTGCCCGGCAGATGATGCGCATCGTACCGATCGCTGAGCAGCGCTTCGCGCCAGTCAGCGTAGGGTTCAGGCAGATGATTTTGCAGCAGCGGAATGGCGGCGTGCGTCATCGTCACCGGACAGAGCGAGCCGGCTTCCACTTGGGCATGCAGGATAAATCGTGCGGCACGCGCCACCATCGCCTGTGGCTGAACGTCGGGCTGCCAGCTGAGATTGTGAATCCGACTGGCGCATAATCCCTGCATCAGCAGATGCCAGGCGGGATGAAAACGCACTTCGTCGAGGCGTTCACCGCGCGCGTTGTAGCGCAGCAGTTCAGGCGCTTCGACGTTAGCTAAGCGGCCTAGTTCAAGGGATTCGGCGCTGCCAAGTTGCAAGCCGACGGAAGCCAGCCATTCGCGATCCCAGCTGGCACCTTCGCGTGCAACGGCCTCGCACAGGGCGATATCGCGCGTGAACAGATTGCTGTTACTGAGTGGATGGGGCTGATTAAATACGGTGTGAGTGGTCCAAATCATATAACGTCCTCCTCATACTCATTTTTCAAGTATGAAGAGGATGTGCAGTTATGCCTGGCCTGGAAAATTTTTTGCGGCGGGGATCACGCCTGACGCTGACGAACGGCTTCGAACAAGCACACGCCGGTGGCAACTGACACGTTGAGTGACGAGACGCTGCCTGCCATTGGGATGCTGATCAGCTCATCGCAATGCTCACGCGTTAAACGACGCATACCTTCACCTTCCGCGCCCATCACCAGCGCCATTGGGCCGGTCATTTTGCTTTGGTAAACGGTGTGATCGGCTTCGCCTGCGGTACCAACCACCCAGACGTGGTATTCCTGCAGCAAGCGCAAGGTGCGCGCCAGGTTGGTGACGCGAATCAACGGCACGTTTTCCGCTGCGCCGCTGGCCACCTTCTTCGCGGTGGCATTCAACGGTGCTGCACGGTCTTTTGGCACGATGACCGCATGCACGCCCGCGGCATCCGCGCTACGCAGGCAAGCACCGAGGTTGTGCGGATCGGTAACGCCATCCAGCACCAGCAGGAACGGCTTCTCAAGGCTCTGCAGCAGATCCGGTAAATCACCCTCCTGATACTGCTTGCCTGGCTTCACGCGCGCCACGATGCCCTGATGCACGCCGCCTTCAACCTGGCTATCGAGCCATTGACGGTTCGCCACCTGCACCGGGATTCCCTGAGCTTCCAGTGCGAGGATCAGCGGCTGCAGGCGACGATCGTCGCGGCCTTTAAGGATAAAGACTTCCTGAAAACGCTGAGGATCGCGCTCCAGCAGCGCCTGCACGCTATGAATACCAAAAATTATTTCACTCATTACTTTGCTCAAGGTTGGATTTAGATCGTTGAATACGGAGATTCAGGTGCGCATGAATGCGCACCCTACAACGGTTTCGTCAGGTCGCCCTGCAAGGCGACCAAACTATCAGGCTTCGTCAGGCTGCTTCTTCGACGCGCGCTTAGACTTGGTGGCGGCGGCGATTTTACGGGTTTTCTCGGAGACTTTTTTGCCTTTTTTCTCGGTTTTAGCCGGTTTTTCAGCAACAGCAGGCTTTTTCTTTTCGCCGCGGAACGCTGAATCAGGTTCGAAAGTGCCCTTCTTGCCGGCATCACGACGACGCTTGGCTGGCGGCTTGCCGCCGCGTTTCTCACGCTCACGTTCGGTTTTGCCTTCGCCGCGCGGTACACGCTTGCTGGAGATCAGCGCGAAGTCGATTTTACGCTCGTCCATATGCACGGCTTCAACCCGCACTTCCACCGCATCGCCCAGACGATAAGTACGGCCGCCGGATTCACCAATCAGACGCTGACCCACCGCATCGAAGCGATAATAGTCGTTATCCAGCGAGGAGACGTGCACCAAACCATCGATAAACAGTTCGTTAAGACGTACGAAGAAACCAAAGCCGGTCACGCTGGAGATCACGCCGTTGAACACGTTGCCAACCTGATCCTGCATGAAGTCACACTTCAGCCAATCGGCAACATCGCGCGTGGCTTCATCAGCACGGCGCTCGGTCAGTGAACAGTGTTGGCCCAGCTGCAGCATCTGCTGCATGTCGTAGTGATAGCCGCCGGTCGGCGTGGTGATGCCGTCCACTTCGCCGCGCTCTTTTGCCAGCAGATATTTGATGGCGCGATGCAACAGCAAATCCGGATAGCGGCGAATCGGCGAGGTGAAGTGCGCATACGACGCCAGCGCCAGGCCGAAGTGACCCCGGTTCTCAGGATCGTAAACCGCCTGTTTCATCGAACGCAGCAGCATGGTTTGCAGCATTTCTGCGTCTGGGCGATCGGCCACTTGCTTCAGCAAGGCGGCATAATCGGTCGGGTGTGGCTTAGTGCCACCCGGCAGGCTTAAGCCCAGCTCGTTCAGTACGGTACGGAAGCTTTTGATGCTGTCTTCGCTTGGACGATCGTGATCGCGGAACAGCGCAGGCTCTTCATTTTTCTCAACAAAACGCGCTGAGGCGATGTTGGCGAGAATCATACACTCTTCAATCAGCTTATGCGCATCATTGCGTGAGGTGCGCTCAACGCGCTCAATGCGACGCTCGGCGTTGAAGATGAACTTGGGTTCATCGGTCTCAAACGAAATGCCGCCACGCTGCTCACGCGCGGTTTCCAGCACCTGATACATGTTGTGCAACTCGTGCAGATGGGGAACCTGCGCCGCGTATTGTTCACGCAGATCGGCATCACCTTGCAGAATGTTCCACACTTTGTTGTAGGTCAGTCGCGCATGGGAATTCATCACCGCTTCATAGTGTTTGAAACCGGTAAGTTTGCCGCTGGAGGAGATGGTCATCTCACACACCATGCACAAACGATCAACCTGCGGATTCAGCGAGCACAAGCCGTTGGAGAGAATCTCCGGCAGCATCGGGATAACCTGCGACGGGAAATAGACCGAGGTGCCGCGCTGATGCGCTTCATCGTCCAGCGGCGTGCCCGGACGCACGTAATAGCTGACGTCGGCAATCGCCACCCATAAACGCCAGCCGCCGCCGCGTTTCTTCTCGCAGAAAACCGCATCATCAAAGTCACGCGCATCTTCACCATCAATGGTGACCAGCGGCAACTTACGTAAATCAACACGTCCCAGCTTCGCTTCTTCCGGTACTTCTTCTTTCAGCTTAGCGATCTGCTTCTCAACTTCTTCCGGCCATGTGTGCGGGATTTCATGGGTGCGCACCGCCATATCGACCGCAAGGCTGGTGCCCATATCGTCACCCAGCAGCTCGGTCACTTTGCCGATCGCTTTGGTGCGACGCGTCGCACGTTGGGTGATTTCAACCACCACCACTGAACCCATACGCGCGTTAAGCGTTTCTTCTTGCGGGATCAGGATGTCGAAACTCAGGCGGCTGTCATCCGGCACCACAAAACCGGTACCTGCATCGGTAAAGTAGCGGCCGACGATCTGGCTGTTACGTGGCTCAAGCACGCGCACCACGCGCGCTTCACGACGACCTTTACGATCGGCGCTGCCTGGCTGCGCCAGAATCACGTCGCCGTGCAGGCAGAATTTCATCTGCTCAGCAGAGAGATAGAAATCATCTTTCTGACCTTCTACGCGCAGGAAGCCATAGCCATCGCGATGGCCAATCACTTTACCGCGAAGCAGATCAAGACGTTCTGGCAGGGCGTAACATTGACGGCGAGTAAACACCAGCTGGCCATCGCGCTCCATGGCGCGCAGACGACGACGCAGCGCTTCCAGCTGCTCTTCGCTGGTGATATTCAATTCCTGCGCGATGTCATCGCGGCTGGTCGGCTTTTCGCGTTTTTCCAGCAGTGCCAGAATAAATTCGCGGCTTGGAATTGGGTTTTCGTATTTTTCAGCTTCTCTATCCTGATAAGGATCTTTTGACATTACGGTTCCTCCGATGTCATTTAATTTGGATTGCCACCGGCGGTTCGGACAATAAAAGTTGGTACAGCGAATCGTTATCTTTGACCAAATCGGCCAGCGTATACTTGTCCAGTTCCTTGAGGAATAGCTGGACCGCATCGTGCAATGCTTTACGCAAACGACAGGCTGGCGTGATCACACACTCGTCGCAGTTCACGAGCTGCAATGGCTCCATTCTTCGCACCACATCGCCAATGACGATTTTTTCCGGGTCCATGCCTAAACGAATTCCGCCGTTTTTACCGCGTGTTGCGGCGACAAAGCCAGCCCGGCTAAGTTGATTGATGATTTTAACCATATGGTTACGCGACACCCCGTAGGTATCGGTGACTTCGGTAATGTTGGTCTGCTTACCTTCCGGTAACGTCGCCATGTAAATCAGGGCACGCAGACCATAATCGGTAAAACTTGTTAGCTGCACATATACCTCAGTGAATCATCGAACGTTATGGTTATGCGCCGGTCGGCGTGATGTTTAAATATGATGATAAACCAGAGCGTGGTGGCCGGTGCGTTTTTTTCCGGCAAGTATCGATATTTGCAAGAAAAAATAGAGTGAGTGGAGTCAAAGATTAGAAATACAAAGGCCGGACAGAGTCCGGCCTGAGGAGATTATGCGTCGAACGGGTCGCGCAGAATCATGGTCTCACTGCGGTCTGGGCCGGTAGAAATAATATCAATCGGCACACCGGTCACTTCTTCTACACGTTTGATGTAGTCACGTGCAGCTTGTGGCAGACCTTCCAGCGTCTTGACGCCGAATGTGGTCTCGCTCCAGCCTGGCATGGTTTCGTAAATCGGCTCAATGCCTTCCCAGCCTTCAGCTGCCAGCGGCGTGGTGGTCATTTCGCGGCCATCTGGCATGCGATAAGCCACACAGATTTTCACTTCTTTCAGGCCATCCAGCACGTCCAGTTTGGTCATGCAGAAACCTGAAAGGGAGTTGATCTGTACGGCACGGCGAACGGCAACCGCATCCAGCCAGCCGGTACGACGACGACGTCCGGTGGTCGCGCCGAACTCGTTACCTTGTTTACACAGGAACTCACCGGTTTCATCGAACAGTTCGGTCGGGAATGGACCGGCACCCACGCGCGTTGAGTAGGCTTTCACGATACCCAGCACGTAATCAACATAGCGTGGACCAATACCTGAACCCGTCGCTACGCCACCTGCGGTGGTGTTTGATGAGGTCACGTATGGATAGGTACCGTGGTCGATATCCAGCAGCGTACCCTGCGCACCTTCAAACATGATCAGGTCGCCACGCTTGCGCGCGCCGTCCAGCAGATCAGACACATCAACCACCATGCTGGTAATGATATCGGCCACCGCCAGCGTATCACTCAGCACTTTTTCGTAGTCAACTGCGTCGGTTTTGTAATAGTTAACCAACTGGAAGTTGTAGAAATCGACGATCTCTTTCAGCTTCACCGCAAAGGTTTCTTTGTTGAAGAGATCGCTCACGCGCAGACCGCGACGTGCCACTTTATCTTCATAGGCAGGACCGATACCGCGACCGGTGGTGCCGATAGCTTTAGCGCCACGCGCTTTTTCGCGCGCCACATCCATTGCTACGTGGTACTGCAGAATCAATGGGCAGGCTTCAGAGATCAACAGACGTTCACGTACCGGCACACCGCGCTCTTCCAGACCTTTCATCTCTTTCATCAGCGCTTCAGGCGACAGGACAACGCCGTTACCAATGATGCTGGTGACGTTTTCACGCAGGATGCCAGATGGAATTAAGTGGAGGACGGTTTTTTCACCGTTGATGACAAGTGTATGGCCTGCATTATGGCCACCTTGGTAACGCACGACGTAATTCGCGCGCTCTGTCAGAAGGTCTACGATCTTACCTTTACCTTCGTCACCCCATTGGGTGCCCAGTACGACGACGTTCTTACCCATTTTTTCAAAATCACCGATTGCTTAAAAATGGATTCTACCACCTGACTTTTACTCTTTCAGCACTTTTAGCATACGATTGCGCTGTTTTTTGCCTGAGTTTTGCTCAGCTCACAACATGTTGGGGGAACAGCGGCCAACAGACACAATTGAGTCGGGCGGCCTCACATAATTTCAGGCTGATTAACGCGCATGCATGCTGATCATGGCGTAAATCACCACGCCGGCCACCACTAAACCGCCACCAAAACGATGTAAGAGACGATCGGGCAACTGCGTCATCGCCAGAATCATCCGCCGCCACGCACGTGGCATAAACATCGGTCCAAGTCCTTCCAGCACCAAAACCAAAGCCAGCGCCATCCAGATGGTTGAATTCATGATTTTTTCCCAAAAAAAAGGCCGACAACATTGTCGGCCTGGACTTTATATCAGTTCTTAACGCGTGGCGTTAGAGGGCGCTTTCATATAGCGGAAGAAATCGCTATCCGGGCTCAGCACCAGCACATCCTGGTTGTCTGAGAAGCTATTCTCATAGGCGCGCAGGCTGCGGATAAAGGCATAGAAATCCGGGTCCTGGCTGAAGGCATCAGCAAACAGTTTTGCCGCTTCACCATCACCTTCACCGCGCGAAATCAGCGCTTCACGCTGTGCTTCTGCCAGCGTGCGCGTAACCTGATAATCGGCCTGTGCACGCAGTTTCTCTGCCTCTTCCTGACCTTGTGAACGCTGACTACGCGCTACCGCTTCACGCTCGGCGCGCATACGGTTGTAGATCGCGTCAGACACTTCAGTCGGCAGGTTGATCTGCTTGATGCGCACGTCGACAACTTCAATACCTAACGCAGCCATGCTGTTCGGGTTTGGTGCCGGCTCACTGCTGTTGGTTTCACGTTCTACACGTGCTGCCGCACTCGCAATCGCATCATCCGCTGCTGGCGTCTGAACGTCATCATCATTGCCAGCGCTGCCGGTGTTCAGGGCATCACGCACGTCGGTGGTTAAACGGCCACGTGAATCAGTCACGATGTCTTTCACATCCAGACGACCCATTTCAGAACGCAGACGGTCACTGAACTTACGTTTCAGCAGCACTTCTGCCTGAGAAACGTCGCCACCACCGGTTGCCAGGTAGTAACGGCTGAAGTCACTGATGCGCCACTTGATGTAAGAATCAACGATCAGGTCTTTCTTCTCTTTGGTAACAAAGCGGTCAGCCTGGTTATCCATGGTCTGAATGCGCGCATCCAGTGATTTCATGGTTTCGATAAACGGAATTTTGAAATGCAGACCCGGTGCGTACACCAGCGGTTTGTTTTCGTCATCACGCAGAACCTTACCAAAGCGCAGCACGATGCCGCGTTGGCCTTCCTGCACCACGAACAGTGACGCGTAAAGCACCACCAGCACTACAATAATTACGGCGATGATTGGCTTACGCATCGATTACTCCCTCCCCTGGCGCTGGGTATCGTTGCGCAGCGCGTTGGCGCGACGCTGATCCATGATGCTGTCTGGACTGTAAGATGAAGAATCTCCACGGCTCGCATTACTATCGGACGACGAAGGAGACTTCATTAAATTCGTCATTTTCTGACCGCCCTGGCCAGATGCCTGACCACCGCGCATCAGTTGATCCAATGGCAGGACTGTCAAATTATTACCACGATCGCTGATCAATACCTTGCGGGTATGACTCAGCACACGTTCCATGGTTTCAATATAGAGACGCTCTTTCGTGATTTCTGGTGCAGCTTTATATTCAGGCAGCAAGCGAGCAAAACGCGCCACTTCACCCTGCGCTTCTAACACCGTACGTTCTTTGTAAGCACGACCCTCTTCGAGGATACGTTGCGCCTGACCATTAGCACGCGGCTGAACTTCGTTCGAATAAGCTTCAGCTTCACGAACATACTGTTCACGGTTTTCACGCGCGGCAATCGCATCATCAAACGCGGCTTTTACTTCTTCTGGTGGGCGTGCCGCCTGGAAGTTTACGTCCAGCAGGGTAATTCCCATGTTGTACGGACGGATGGTCTCGTCAAGCTCACGCTGAGTTTCGCTACGTACCACGGTACGACCTTCCGTCAGGATGCGGTCCATAGTTGAGCGACCAATCACGCCACGCAAGGCGCTGTCGGTGGCCTGACGCAGGCTGTCGTCGGCGCTGGTCACGGCATACAGATAACGCTCAGGATCGGTCACGCGGTACTGCACGTTCATCTCAACGCGCACTACGTTTTCATCCGACGTCAACATCACGCCAGACGCCGCCAGTTCACGTACGGCTTCTACGTTAACGGCGCGAACCTGATCGACGAAAGTCGGTTTCCAGTTGAGGCCTGGCTCAACCAGATGGCTAAATTTGCCAAAGCGCGTGACGACGCCACGTTCCGCTTCTTTGATAGTGTAGAAACCGCTAGCCGCCCAGATAACGACTGCCGCTGCGGCAACAATGCCAACCACTTTGCCACCGCTACCGCCGCTGCGCTGGCCATTGTCATTCTGTTTGCCACCGCCCAGTCCGCCGAGTTTTTTACTCAACTTTCGGAAGATATCATCCAGATCAGGTGGTCCCTGATCGCGACCTCCTTTATTTCCCCCAGAGTTGCCGCCTTGATTATTGCTGCTTCCCCACGGGTCGCGGTCCTGTCCGTTATTTCCGGGCTGATTCCACGCCATGTTTCTACTCCATTTATTGTATTTACGTTTTTTACCCTTCATCTTTCGGATTGCAGCTTCGTTGGCTGCCTTCGTTCACCCCAGTCACTTACTGATGTAAGCTCCTGGGGATTCACTCAGTTGCCGCCTTGCTGGAATCCGAAATATTCGGGTAAATCCTGCACATACGGCCTGCAACGATAATGACGACAATCTAAAAGATATTGAGTAAAGGCGTTTGGGCAATTTCAAACAATATAACTGGCTAGCGACGGCTCTTGTTTACACAGACGACGCCAATCAACGATCGGCATACGCACGTGCAAACTCACACAGCCATCATCTTCATTCCATTCTTTTTCTATAGCATGCAACTGATAAAAACGACTGCGCAAACGGCCCGCTTCCGGCGGCAGACGTAAATCGTACTGCGCAATTTCACCGGCTAAACGCTCAGAGAGCGCCTGCCACAGCAACGGCAGACCCACGCCGCTCTGTGCAGATAACCACACACGAATCGGCTGGTTCTCTTCGTTGCGATCGATACGCGGCACAAAATCCTCCAGCATATCGATTTTGTTCATGATCAACAGCGCCGGAATTTCGTCAGCTTCAATCTCTTCCAGAACTTCATTTACTGCATCAATGTTGTCATTCACACGCAAATCGGCGGCGTCAATCACATGCAGCAGCAATGTCGCCTGACGCGTTTCCTGCAGCGTGGCTTTAAACGCCGCGACTAAGTCGTGCGGCAAATGACGGATAAAACCAACGGTGTCTGCTAAAACCACTTCACCCACATCCGCCACATTCAGACGACGCAATGTCGGATCAAGTGTCGCGAACAGTTGATCCGCTACGTACACATCCGCAGAGGTAATCGCGTTGAACAGAGTGGATTTACCGGCGTTGGTGTAACCCACCAGCGAAACGGTTGGCACGTCAGCTTTGGCACGCGCTTGTCTGCCCTGATCGCGCTGTTTTTCGACGCGTTCAAGACGGGAGAGAATCTGACTGATACGGCCACGCAGCAAGCGTCGGTCCGTTTCCAGCTGAGTTTCACCCGGACCACGTAAACCGATACCGCCTTTCTGGCGTTCAAGGTGTGTCCATCCGCGAACCAAACGGGTTGCTAAATGGCGTAGTTGTGCCAGCTCGACCTGCAATTTACCCTCATGGGTGCGGGCGCGCTGGGCGAATATATCGAGAATTAAGCCGGTGCGATCGATTACGCGACATTCGCACAGCCGTTCAAGATTACGTTCCTGAGCAGGAGTTAAGGCATGATCGAATAAAACGACCGATGCTCCACTCGCTTTTACCGCATCGGCAATTTCAACTGCCTTTCCTTCACCGACAAAATATTTGGGATGTGGCGCTTTACGGCTGCCCGTAATGACTTGCAGCGCTTCAACGCCCGCAGAAGAGACAAGAGTTTCAAACTCCTGCAAATCTTCCAGCTCTTTGTCTTGGGAGAACCAGATGTGTACCAGTACGGCCTGCTCACCGGCATCATAACGGTCAAACAAGCTATAACCTCGCTAAAATAAAATAACCAGGACAGGAAAACGTGCTCGTTCTCCAGCCCTGGCTTTACGGCAGCGCAAAATTATTCTGCGTTATCGCCGTCTTGTTGTGGCTGCGACTGAGCGCTTTGATTGCTTCCGCTGTGATGATAGTTGCTGCTACCACCGCTGCCGCCCGCGTTATTGCTATGGTGCGACACTGGACGAGAAGGAACCACTGTAGAGATGGCGTGCTTATACACCATCTGGCTGACCGTGTTTTTTAACAGAATGACGAACTGATCAAAGGATTCAATTTGCCCTTGCAGCTTAATACCATTCACCAAATAGATCGAAACCGGTACACGTTCACGACGCAATGCGTTCAAAAACGGGTCTTGTAAAGATTGCCCCTTAGCCATTCTATCTTTTCCTTATATGCTTGTTGTTTGTTGCTTTAAGAACCGTGGTTCAGAAAAACTGCGTAAAAATTTGCGCACGATAACGGACCAATTGTACACAATCATCCCTGCTACGCACTAACTACCTTAAGCACCGCATTACGCGCTAACTCTGGCTCATCACTGTTTAACCAGTGTACTTCAGGCCAGCCACGTAACCAGGTCATCTGGCGTTTAGCGAGCTGCCGAGTGGCGCAAATTCCCCGATAAACCATTTCGTCGTAATCGATTTCACCTGACAAATAAGACCACATCTGGCGATAACCGACACAACGAATGGAAGGCATGTCCGTATGCAAATCACCTCGCGCAAACAGTGCACGAGCCTCCGCTTCAAATCCTGACGCTAGCATCTGGTCGTAACGCAACGCAATGCGTTGATGTATCAGTTCACGACTCGCAGGTGCGATAGCAAACTGGTACACGTCGTAGGGTAACGCTTCGCCGGAGGTTTTTGTCAGTTCCGTTAAAGTTTTACCCGAAATAAAAAAAACTTCCAGTGCTCGCGAAAGTCTCTGCGGATCATTCGGATGAATACGACTACCGGCGACCGGATCGATTTCACACAGCTGACGGTGCAAGGCTTCCCACCCTTTCTCCGCCGCCATTTGCTCTATTCGCTGACGCACCTCGGGATCGGCCGAGGGCAACGGCGACAATCCTTCAAGTAATGCCTTGAAGTAGAGCATGGTTCCACCAACAAGCAACGGAATCTTCCCCTTCCGGGTGATATCCGCCATTTCTGCCAACGCATCGCGACGAAATTCTGCGGCGGAATACGCTTCCGCCGGATCGCGAATGTCCAGCAAACGATGGGGCGCCAGTGCTAACTCTTCTGCCGACGGTTTCGCCGTGCCAATATCCATCCCGCGATAGATTAAGGCAGAGTCAACGCTAATAAGTTCCACCGGAAGTTGCTGACGCAGCGAAATCGCTAATGCCGTCTTACCGGAGGCGGTAGGCCCCATCAAAAAAATTGCCTTTGGCCGGCTAGCCTGGTTTAGTTCACTCATGCTTCAACGCGTTTAGCGCGCTCTCAATCTCAATGGTCTGTAACAGACCTGAAGGCGGCGACTTCAGCAGTTGCGGACAAAGCCTTTCCAGCTCTGCCAGCAGTGCAATCGCCTGCGAGTGATTCCAGTGAGTGTCTTCTGCATCATCTCGACGCGCCAGCCATGGGGCCAACGTGGATGCAGAAACCTCTTGCTGCCGGGCCAGGTAGCCTAACAGTTCTGGAATCAAGATTTGTAAATTTTGTGTTCGTAACGGTAAAGGCACCGCGCGCAACGTCACGTGCTGCCCTTCTCGTTGTAAATCAATGCCCATCTGGCTCAGCAGCGCGGCATGATCGGCGATGGCAGCCAGCTCGGGCGCAGCAATTTTCAGGCGCACCGGGATCAGGAGCGGCTGCGGTTTTAAACCCTCTTCCCCTGGTTCAAGCTGGGCCTGTTTTAGCCAGCGCGCCGCCACGGCCAGCGATAACAATTGCAATGCGCTACCACGTTCCAGCAGCGCATAACGATCCTGCAAAACGCTTAACACGCGGCCAAAACTTTGCGCATGAGCGGCCAGCGGCGCTTCACGCTTTTCCGGCAAACGCACCGGAGCCACGGCAGGAACTGGCGCCGCGCGCGGCGTTTCTACCATCGGCGTTTTCATCAACTGCTTATAGGCATTACCTTCACGCGCACTGTAAACCGGCTCTTTATTCTGCCAATTCGCATTCGCGGCCGCAGAAGCCCCGCCGCTGCGTGGCGTGTTGCTGGGTTGTGCAAAGTGGTTCGCGCCTGCCGCCTGACGGTTTTCTGGCTGCCACTTCGGCGCAGGTTCTTCGGCGTGGGCGATGGGCAATTCCGGCGCGCGGCTGGCTTGCAGCGCACTCATCACGCCTTGCCAGATAAAATCATGTACCAGACGCGACTGATGAAAACGCACCTCGTGCTTAGCCGGATGGACGTTGACATCCACCTGATGCGGGTCGATCTCCAGATAGAGCACGTAAGCTGGCTGCTGATCGTCACCAAGCTGCGTTTGATAAGCCTGACGAATCGCGTGATTGATGAGCTTGTCGCGCATCATGCGTCCGTTGACGTAGCAATATTGCAGATCGGTAACCTGGCGCGAACCGTGAGGATCGGCGACCCAACCGCGCAGCGCTAAATCATCGTGCTGCCACTCAATGCGTAAAGCGTGCTGCATAAACGTGGTGCCGCAAATGGCCCCTAAACGCCGCTCCCGCTGCGCATCTTCACTGACCGCGCGATACTGACGCATTAACTTACCGTTGTGGCTAAGCGAAATAGCGACGTCAAAGCGTGCCAGCGCAATACGACGAATCACCTCATCGATATGGGTAAACTCGGTCTTTTCAGTGCGCATGAATTTGCGGCGAGCGGGCGTGTTATAGAACAGGTCGAGCACTTCCAGCGAGGTGCCCACCGGATGCGCAGCCGGTTTCACCGTCACATCCATGTCGCGCCCTTCCGCGTAGGCTTGCCAGGCTTCGCTTTGGTCGGCGGTGCGTGAAGTCAGCGTTAAACGAGAAACGGAACTGATACTGGCGAGCGCTTCGCCACGAAAGCCGAGGCTCATGATCGCCTCAAGGTCATCAAGCGAAGCAATTTTGCTGGTCGCATGCCGCGCCAATGCCATTGCAAGCTCGGCTTTGGCGATGCCGCAGCCGTTGTCGCGAATGCGGATGAGCTTCGCGCCACCTTTCTCAATATCGACGTCAATGCGCGTGGCGCCGGCATCAAGGCTGTTTTCCACCAGCTCTTTTACGACCGACGCCGGGCGCTCAACCACTTCGCCTGCGGCAATCTGGTTCGCCAACTGCGGCGGTAAAATCTGTATTGGCATGGTGGTGATCCTTCTGGCTGGTTGGCTCACGGGGAGCCAACAATCAGGATTGCGGAATTTTTAAGTTTTGCCCCAGCATCACATTGCTCGACTTCATATTATTCGCCTGCATGATGGCTTTTGAGCTCACGCCATAGTGCGCGGCAATCGCCGTGAGGGAATCACCGCGCACCACTTTATGCCGGGTTGGACGACTCGCCGCCACGCTGACGCTGGATTTCGCGGGCACCTTCAGGCGCTGTCCCACCCAAACCACATCGCGCTTCAGGCTATTCATCTCACGTAACGTCGCCATGCTCACGCCATATTTTGCCGCGATGCCCGACAGCGTTTCGCCACGCGTGACGGTATGACGCTGCGTTGCGCCGGTATATTGCACCGTACCGGTCGCCGGGTTGCTGGCGACGCTAACCGCTGGTGCGCTGTCCAGCGGCCGGTTTTCCTCCTTTGGGATCGATTGCAGCGGATGCGTAAGGAAATAATTGCGCAGGCCTTTATAAATCGACTGAGCAATCTTCTCCTGATACGCGCTGCTGCCAAGCAGCCGCTCCTCCGCGGCATTACTAATAAAGCCGGTTTCGACCAGTAAAGAGGGAATATCCGGGGAACGTAAAACGCCAAGGCTGGCATGTTCCGGCAGACGCTTATGCAGCGGCGTAATACCGCGCAACTGCTGCAGGACTTTGACGGCGACGTCATAACCTACACGCTGTGAATGACCAAACTGCAAATCCAGCACTGCCTGGCTAAGATAGGGATCGGCCTGGCTGTTCGCCAGCAGATCCCCTGCGCCGCCCAGCAGCTCAGATTGTTTCTCTTTCTGTTCCAGCCAGTTCGCCATTTCGTTATTGGCGCGGCGGTTAGACAGCACCCAAACCGATGCGCCGGTGGCCGAATGATTTGGCGCGGCGTCGGCATGAATGGATACCAGCAGGTTCGCGTTCTCTTTACGCGCCACTTCTGAGCGGCCCATTACCGAGATGAAATAGTCGCCGTTACGCGTCAGCACCGGTTTGAACATCGGATCCTGATCCATCAGCGCTTTCAACTTACGCGCAATTGAGATGGTGACATTTTTCTCGTGCAAACCGTGCTGGCCGGATGCGCCGGGATCCTGACCGCCGTGCCCGGCATCAATCGCCACAATTACCACATCGTTGCGACTAACCGAGTTGCCGGGACGCACGGTGGTATTGCTGCTGGTCACCGCTGTCACCTGATTGGCGTTGAACGGATTGCCCTGGCTGCTGCTGCTCGGCTGGCTTTCACGCGCGGTAGTAACAGGCGCGGCAGCGGCCGGGCGCTTCGCTGGCTGCGTCCCACGAATGGTGAACACCACGCGATAATTACTGCCATCGCGCTGCGTGCTGGCGCGCGTCTGCGCGGGCTGCGTCAGTTCGAATACCAAACGCAGGCTTTGCTTATCCTTCGGCTGGCTATGGCGAATGCGCTGCACAATATTTTCGCCGCTAAAATTGAGCGGCAATCCTTTAATCGCGCCGCTTTGACGAATATCCAGCACTACACGATTGGGATTGTGCAGCGGAAAAAAGCCATACACGGGCTGACCGTTAAAGCTCAGGGTGACGGTGGCCTGGCTATCGCCATTTTCGACTTTGATATCTGATAACGTGGCAGACAACGCCGAGGCAGAAAACAGGCACAGCAAGCTCAGTACAATGATTTTCATCCGTGACATCATGCCGGATCCCTGCCTTGCTGGAATTGGGTTAACAGCGCTTCGCCCGTGGCGGAAACCGCGCTTATTTCGGCTTCACGCGCCGCATCCACGTAGCGCAACGTCAGCGCTAAATCGGGTTCAGGCAGCACGCTGGTGCCCTGCTGCGGCCACTCCACCAGACAGAGCGCATCGCCGGTGAAATAGTCGCGGATGCCCATGAACTCCAACTCTTCGGGATCGGCAAGACGATAGAGATCGAAATGGTACAGCGTGCGAGAGCCGAGCTCGTAGGGCTCGACCAGCGTATACGTTGGGCTTTTTACATTGCCTTGATGGCCGAGCGCCTGCAGAAAACCACGGCTAAAGGTGGTCTTACCGGCACCCAAATCGCCATAAAGATAGATCACCAGCGCGCTGTTGCAGACGCGCGCCAATTGCGCACCCAGATTCAGGGTTGCCGCCTCATCGGGCAAAGGGATAACACAGGTCTTCATGCTTTATTGTTGGATCATCTCTGGATTAACAAACTGCCACAGCAGCTCGAACAAATCAGTGGCTAACATGCCGCGAGTACCGCGCTGACGCGCGACGGCATCGGCTGTTGCCCCATGCGCGACACAGCCTGCGCAGGCTGCATCAAGTAATGTCAGTTTCTGGCCGAGCAGAGCGGCAATAATCCCGCTCAGCACATCGCCCATGCCGCCAGACGCCATGCCCGCGTTGCCCACATCGGCAATAGCGATGTCACCCGCCGCGCTGGCAATCACCGTGCCCGCGCCTTTCAGAACCACCACGCCGCCGTAGCGTTTCGCCAGGGCGCGCGCAGCGTGTAAGCGGTCACTCTCAATCTCGCTGGTTTTCACCCCCAGCAAGCGCGCAGCTTCGCCGGGATGCGGCGTAATGATGCGATTCTGACGGTTATCCTGCTTGATTGCCAGCAGGTTAAGCGCATCCGCATCCCAAAGCATCGGCTTTTCACTGACCGCGATCTTTTTCAGTGCCTTCTGAGCCCAATCGCGCTGGCCGAGCCCCGGTCCAACGGCGATCACATCCGCCCACTCCAGCGCCTGATCCAGCCGTTCATCGCTCAGCGCATCAACCATTAACTCCGGTCGCGCGGTGAGAATCGGACCAATATTATCTTCATGTGTCAGCACGCGCACAAGTCCGGCGCCGGTTCGCAGGGCGGCTTCACCGGTCATGCGAATCGCGCCCGCCGTGCCGCTGTCACCGCCGACCACCAATAGCCGCCCCTGATCACCTTTATGTGAAGTAGCGCGACGTGGTTTCAGCCAGCGCGTTAAATTCCCGGCGTCATAGCGTGAAATCGGTGCCTGCTCAGCGGCAAGATATGCCGACAAGCCCAACTCATGGTTGTGCAGAACGCCAACGTAATCGCGCGCCTTGCCGGTCAGTTGGCCGGGTTTCAGCGTAATCATGCTCAACGTGTGATCGGCGATGACCGTTTCGCCCGGCGCCGTGCCATTAGCCGCCAGCAAACCAGAGGGAATATCGATCGCCAGCACCGGTGCGGCATGCGCGTTGATGAGTGCGATCAGGCGATCGTAGGGATCGGCGGGCGCGCGATTCAGGCCGGTGCCGAGCAGCGCATCGACAATCACCTCAACCTGCTCCGGCCAGGGCGCATCCGCCGCGTGAATCACACCGCCCGCCGCCAGCCATGCGTCTTGCGCCTGCTGCGCCTCTTCTGGCAGGGCTCTACTGCCCGCGCACGCCAGCAGCGTCACGTTCAATCCTGCTGCCTGCGCCAGTCGCGCCACCACATAACCATCGCCGCCATTGTTGCCGTGCCCGCACAGGATCAACCAATGCTGCGCCTGCGGCCACAGCTGGCGGCCTAATTCATAGCTGGCCTGGCCCGCACGTTGCATCAGCTCAAACAGCGTTAAGCCCAGGCTATCGGCGGCATCGCGTTCCAGTTGCGCCATCGCCTGCGCAGGCCAGACAGAGTGTGTTAAACTGCGCGCGTTTGCTTCAATTGCCTGGTTTCTCATGTCATATCCTCTCGATCTTCAACAGCTCGCTGAACAAATTAAACAGTGGGGACGCGACCTCGGCTTCCAGCAGGTGGGTATTTGCGATACCGATCTGAGCGCCGAAGAGCCCAAACTGCAGGCGTGGCTGGATAAGCAATATCACGGCGAGATGGATTGGATGGCGCGCCACGGCATGATGCGTGCGCGGCCGCATGAGCTGCTACCTGGCACGCTGCGCGTGATTAGCGTACGCATGAATTACCTTCCAGCTAAAGCCGCCTTTGCCAGCACCTTAAAAAATCCGCAGCTGGGCTATGTAAGCCGCTATGCGCTGGGCCGCGACTATCACAAAGTATTGCGCAATCGACTGAAAAAGCTCGGAGAAATGATCCAGGCGCACTGTGGCGAACTCAATTTTCGTCCGTTCGTCGATTCCGCACCGATTCTGGAACGCCCGATTGCCGCTAAAGCCGGTTTAGGCTGGACCGGCAAACATTCGCTGATCCTCAACCGTGAAGCGGGTTCGTGGTTCTTCCTCGGCGAACTGCTGATTGATCTGCCGTTACCGGTCGATCATCCACAGGAGGAGCAGTGTGGACGCTGTGTCGCCTGTATCACTATCTGCCCCACTTCCGCTATCGTCGAACCTTACGTGGTCGATGCGCGTCGCTGCATCTCCTATCTCACCATCGAGTTGGAAGGCCCAATTCCTGAAGAGTTCCGTCCGCTGATTGGTAATCGAATTTATGGCTGCGATGATTGCCAGCTGATCTGCCCGTGGAATCGTTACGGCCAGTTAACCGATGAAGATGATTTCTCGCCGCGCGCGGTGCTGCATGCGCCGCCGCTCACCGATCTGTTCAAATGGGATGAAGCCAAATTTCTGCGTATCACCGAAGGTTCAGCGATTCGGCGTATTGGGCATTTGCGCTGGTTGCGAAATATTGCGGTAGCATTGGGCAATGCGCCCTGGGCAGAAGAAAATATGGCGGCATTAGCATTGCGCAGCGGCGAACATCCCCTGCTTGATGAGCATATTGAATGGGCGATTGCACAGCAGTTGCAGAAACGCGCGGCGCAAGCGGTAGAAGTGCAGCCAGCGAAGAAACAGCGGCTGGTGCGCGCGGTCGAAAAAGGCCTGCAACGTGATGCGTGATTGAGCAGTCGCACAGGATAAAACGCTTTTCCACATGCTGTGAATAAAATTTTCCCACTGAATCGTGACGGAGATCGTAATTTCGTCTTAAGGGCAAGATCACAGTCTGAAATAGTTATAACCACTTACAAATCAATCAATTAAGCGATTATTGTAAATATTCACGTCGTATTTAGCGCGCAGGGGTTTTTCCAGAGCTTGTGGATAACTCTGTTCAAAACAGTTTTAAACAACGGGGAAAACGCCGTCAGAAGCTTGCAGGCGCATTGTGGATAACCTGTAAGATAACTGCATCAGACAACAAGCATTATCGCTGCTAGCGAGGCGTGCAAAATTTCCAGAAAAAAACGGTGTCGCATGCGATCAAAAAAGATCTGCAGCAGTTTTAATTCTGATTGCGCCTAAGGGCAAATAACATTAGTGAATATGAAAATCTGGAGCGGGAAACGAGACTCGAACTCGCGACCCCGACCTTGGCAAGGTCGTGCTCTACCAACTGAGCTATTCCCGCATAATCTTCGTATTTTAGTCTGCTACTGCGTTGGCTGCCTTCACTCACCCAGGTCACTTACTCATGTAAGCTCCCAGGGATTCGTTCAGTTGCCGCCTTGTTGCAAACTAAAATACTCGATTCTGACTCTTCGTATTTTTGTCACAACAATCACGCTAACGACTAAATCCGTGATTTGGATGGTTTACTACAAACTCTGGAGCGGGAAACGAGACTCGAACTCGCGACCCCGACCTTGGCAAGGTCGTGCTCTACCAACTGAGCTATTCCCGCATTAGAGGTTTACTACTCAACGAAAGTTTGGAGCGGGAAACGAGACTCGAACTCGCGACCCCGACCTTGGCAAGGTCGTGCTCTACCAACTGAGCTATTCCCGCATAATCATCGTATTTGTATTGGTTACTGCGTTGGCTTCCTTCACTCAATCAGGTCACTTACTGAAGTAAGCTCCCAGATATTCGCTCAGTTGCCGCCTTGTACCCAACTCAACTACTCGATTCTGAACTTCGCCGTACTACTTTACTTCTCCGTTCCACATGAAATTCTTCACCGGTACGGGGTGCGCATTATACGAGAAATCCTTTCAGTCGCAAGAGTCTAAAAGCAAAATTTTGCGCTTTCCGCGCGTTCGCTGCTTTTATCGACAACCTGATGATTTCCTGCGCACCCGCGGCGGTTAAAGCTGCAGGAAGTGCTCGCGATAGTACGCCAACTCGGCGACGGACTCGCGAATATCATCCAGCGCCTGATGGCTACCGGACTTTTTAAAACCTGGCAAGATATCTGGTTTCCAGCGGCGCGCCAGCTCTTTCAGCGTGCTGACATCAAGATAGCGATAGTGGAAATAGGCTTCCAGTTCAGGCATGTACTTAAACAGGAAGCGACGATCCTGACCAATACTGTTGCCGCAAATCGGCGAGGTGTTCGCCGGCACCCACTGTTTCAGGAACTCGATGGTGGCCAGTTCCGCCGCACGGTCATCGTGCTCGCTGGCTTTGACGCGCGCCACCAATCCGCTATTGGTGTGCGTACGCACGTTCCAGTCATCCATCAACGCCAACTGATCGTCAGATTGATGCACCGCGAACACCGGGCCTTCTGCCAGGATGTTAAGGTTGGCATCGGTCACGATGGTAGCGATCTCAATAATGCGATCGCGTTCCGGATCCAATCCGGTCATTTCGAGGTCGATCCAAATCAGATTGTTTTCATTTCCAGCTGTCATGCGTTTCCCGCCTGTTGCCAAAGTCGTCATTAAACTCATTTCAGGTGTATCATAGACGTTTTGCCCAGCAGGGCGAAACCTGGCGAAAGCCGTGAGAGGATGCGTGAGTAAAAACAAACTGTCGAAAGGTCAACAACGTCGCGTAAGCGCCAACCATCAGCGTCGTCTGCAGCAACGGAGCGATAAGCCGGAGCCGGATGATAGTCTGTTTGGAGAAGCAGCTGATGGCGTGGTGATCAGCCGTTTCGGCATGCACGCAGACGTGGAAGATAGCGAAGGCGTTGTACATCGCTGTAACATCCGCCGCACCATTCGCTCGCTGGTCACTGGCGATCGCGTTTTATGGCGCGCTGCTATTGGCGGCGGCAAAGGGATCGTCGAAGCGGTACACGAACGTAAGACGGTGCTAACGCGCCCAGACTTCTATGACGGCGTGAAACCGATCGCCGCCAACATTGATCAGATCATTATCGTTTCGGCGATCCTGCCAGAGCTGTCACTCAACATCATTGATCGTTACCTGGTCGCCAGCGAAACCCTTGGCGTGGAACCGCTGCTGGTGCTCAACAAAACCGACCTTTTAGATGCCGAAGGCCGCGCGTTTGTTGATGAGCAGATGGAGATTTATCGCAACATTGGTTATCGCGTCTTGATGGTTTCCAGCCACGCCAAAGATGGCCTGGTTGAACTGGAAAGCGCCTTAACCGGCCGCGTCAGCATCTTTGCCGGCCAATCTGGCGTGGGTAAATCGAGCCTGCTGAATAACCTGCTTGGCCTGGAGGTAGCGGCTGAAATTCTGACCAACGATGTGTCGAACGTTTCTGGATTAGGTCAGCACACCACCACCGCGTCACGCCTCTACCACTTCCCGGCGGGCGGCGATGTGATCGATTCACCGGGCGTGCGTGAGTTTGGTTTATGGCATCTGGAGCCGGAACAAGTGACGCGCGGCTTTGTCGAATTCCGTGAATTCCTTGGCGGTTGCCGTTTCCGCGACTGTAAGCACGATACCGATCCTGGCTGTGCCATTCGCGAAGCGGTAGAAGAGGGCAAGATTGATATCTCCCGCTTCGATAACTACCACCGAATTCTGGAAAGTATGGCGCAGGTAAAGACGCGTAAAAACTTTTCCTCCGACGCAGATTAAGCAGTACAACGGCACATTCGCCAACGCGCTGGGGCGCTGCTACAATCCGCCCCCTTTTTTGTTAACGACACGTAATTAAGCCAGGAGGCAACGGTGTTTGATCGTTTTAAACTCGGCCTGAATCATATTTTGCCTAAAAAAGGCCTCACCGAACTCGCCGGTTGGGGTGCCAGCCGCCGTGGTGGCTGGCTCACTAAAGCGGTCATCGACCTATTTGTCTGGTACTACAAAGTGGATATGGCGGAAGCCAGCAAGCCACATACCGGCAGCTACCGCACCTTCAATGATTTCTTCGTGCGTCCGTTAAAAGAGGGCGCGCGTCCGATCGATACTGATGCCTCTTTACTGGCGCTGCCCGCCGATGGCGCGATCAGCCAACTGGGCCGCATTGCCGGCGATCAGATCTTCCAGGCCAAAGGCCACACTTACAGCCTGCAGGCGCTGCTGGCCGGTAACGACGATCTGGCGGATCAGTTTCATGACGGCGAGTTTGTTACCACTTATCTCGCCCCGCGCGATTATCACCGCGTGCATATGCCGTGTAACGGCATCCTGCGCGAAATGATCTATGTGCCGGGCGATCTCTACTCCGTCAACCCGCTGACCGCACGTAACATTCCGAATCTTTTTGCGCGTAACGAGCGCGTGATCTGCGTATTCGATACCGATCATGGCCCGATGGTGCAGATCCTTGTCGGTGCCACCATTGTGGGTAGCATCGAAACCGTGTGGGCGGGCACCATTACGCCACCGCGCGAAGGGGTAATTAAACGCTGGCGCTATCCGTCTGCCGATCATGATGGTGCGGTGGTGCTGCTGAAAGGCCAGGAAATGGGTCGCTTCAAGTTGGGTTCAACGGTGATCAACCTGTTCGCGCCGAATCGCGTGAAGCTGGCAGAAAGCCTTGAAGCCGAAAGCAAAACCCGCCTCGGTCAGCCGCTGGCCATCGCCCTGCCTCAGCCTGGCGACAGCGTCTCACTTAGCAAATAACCCGGAATCTCTCCCGTGCGTGTTTTCCTCTCCTTGCTGCTGAGCCTTGTGCTCAGCAGTTCTGTATTTGCAGCCACCGTTCCGCAATCCAGCCAGCTAAAGCAGGAACTGGATGCGGCTAAATCGGCGAAAAGCTCACCCGCGCAAACCGAGCAGGTGCAGGCGCTCGAATCGGCGATTAATTTCCTCAACGAGCGCGATGAGTCGCTGGAGCGCGCGAAGCAGTATCAGCAGGTGATTGATGATTTCCCGCGGCTGGCGCGCGAATTACGTCAGCAGATCGCCACGCTGACGGACAGCAGTAAGGCAGTGCGCAGCAATATGAGCAGCGCCGAGCTGGATCAGGAGCTGTTGCAGGTCAGCAGCCAGCTGCTGGAGGAAGGCCGCCAGGCGCAGCAGGAGCAGGATCGCGCGCGCGAGATCAGCGATTCACTGTCGCAGCTGCCGCAGCAGCAAACCGATGCACGCCGGGCGATGACCGAAAGCGATCGTCGCGCGCAGAGCGCTTCGACGGCGACTACGCCGCTGGCGCAGGCGCAGATTTACGCGCGTCAGGCGGAAAACGCCGCCAACAAAGCGCGCGTGGACGAGTTAGAGCTGGCGCAGCTTTCGGCGAATAACCGTCAGGAACTGGCGCGTATGCGCGCTGAGGTGCATCAGCGCAAAGCGACTCAACTGGATAACTATCTGCAGGCGCTGCGCAATCAGCTCAACAATCAGCGCCAGCGCGAAGCTGAACTGGCGCTGGAGCGCACCGAGCAGTTGGCGGAAAACAGCGGCGATCTGCCGAGTTCGATCAGCGATCAGTTCCGCGTTAACCGCGAACTCTCCGCAGACCTTAATCAGCAAGCGCAGCGCATGGATTTAGTCGCTTCGCAGCAGCGTCTCGCCACCAATCAGACCTTGCAGGTGCGTCAGGCGCTGAGCACGCTGCGTGAGCAGTCGCAATGGCTGGGGGCGTCCAATCTGTTGGGCGAAGCCTTGCGTGCGCAGGTTGCCCGTCTGCCAGAGATGCCGAAATCTCAGCAGATCGACAGCGAAATGGGCCAGCTGCGGGTGCAGCGTCTGCATTATGAGGATCTGCTGGAGCGCCAGCAGGAACTGCGTAAAGCCAAACAGGATGACGGCACGCCGTTCAGCAGCGATCAGGTACGCATCCTCGAAGCGCAACTTAAAACCCAGCGCGAACTGCTGAACTCACTGATTTCCGGTTGCGATACGCTGATTCTGGAAATCACTAAGCTCAAAGTTTCCAATACGCAGCTGCAGGATGCCTTAGCCGAAGTTAAAGATGCGACGCATCGCTATCTGTTCTGGACCGCTGACGTTAATACCATCGGCCTGAATTTCCCGGTGGAGATGGCGCAGGATCTCAAGCGTCTGTTGTCGCTGGATACCGCCGGCCAACTCGGCAAAGCGCTGGCGATGATGTTTACCAATCGCGAAACCGTGTTACCGATTATTGGTGCGATTCTGCTGGTTGGCTTCAGCATCAGCTCGCGTCGTCACTACAACGCCTTTATGGAGCGCTCCGCCAGCCGCGTCGGCAAAGTGACGCAGGATCGCTTCAGCCTGACGCTGCGCACGGTATTTTGGTCAATTCTGGTGGCGGTGCCGCTACCGGTATTGTGGGCCGCGCTCGGTTACGGTTTACAGCATGCCTGGCCTTATCCGTTCGCCGTGGCGATTGGCGATGGCATCACCGCCACGCTGCCGCTACTGTGGGCCTTTATGATCAGCGCCGCGTTTGCACGTCCCGATGGCTTGTTTGTGGTGCATTTCCGTTGGCCGCAAGCGCGCGTGGCGCGTGCCATGCGCTATTACTCGCTGTCGGTGGGGCTGATTGTGCCGCTGATCATGCTGCTGATCGCCTTTGCCAATCTCGACGATCCGCAATTCTCCGGCACGCTGGGACGCGTGTGCTTCATCCTGATTTGTGGCGCGCTGAGTATCGTTACCGTTAGCCTGAAACGCGCCGGTATTCCGCTCTATCTGGATAAGGAGGGCAACGGCGATAACTTCGTAAACCGCATTTTGTGGAACCTGATGATCGCCCTGCCGCTGGTGGCTGCCCTCGCCTCCTGCATCGGTTATCTCGCCACCGCGCAGGCGCTGCTGGCGCGTCTGGAAACCTCGGTGGGCATCTGGTTCTTCCTGCTGGTGGTGTATCACATCATCCGCCGCTGGATGCTGATTCAGCGCCGCCGCATCGCCTTTGACCGTGCACGTCAGCGTCGTGCCGATATGCTGGCCAACCGCGCGCGCAGCGAAGAAGAGAAAGAGCAATCAACGCCAGCGAATGCCGACACCATCGAAATCGATGAGCCAAGCATTGATCTTGATGAGATCAGCGCACAGTCGCTGCGTCTGGTGCGTTCAATCCTGACGCTGATTGCGCTGGTTTCGGTGATTGTGCTGTGGTCAGAAATCCACTCGGCGTTTAGCTTCCTTGATAACATTCCGCTGTGGAATGCCAGCACCACCATTCAGGGTGTGGACAGCGTGCAGGCGATTACGCTGGGTGCGGTGTTGATTGCGATTCTGGTGCTGATCATCACCACGCAGTTGGTGCGTAACATGCCCGCGCTGCTGGAGCTGGCGCTGTTGCAGCATCTCAGTTTGGCGCCGGGCACCGGTTACGCCATTACCACTTTGACCAAGTATGCTTTGATGCTGATTGGCGGCTTGATTGGCTTCTCAATGATGGGCATTGAGTGGTCGAAGCTGCAGTGGCTGGTTGCTGCGTTGGGTCTGGGGTTGGGCTTCGGGATGCAGGAGATTTTCGCTAACTTTATCTCCGGCCTGATTATCCTGTTTGAGAAACCGATCCGTATTGGCGATACCGTGACCATTCGCGACCTGACGGGCAGCATTACGCGCATCAACACGCGTGCCACCACCATCACCGATTGGGACCGCAAAGAGATCATCGTGCCGAATAAGGCTTTCATTACTGAGCAGTTCGTGAACTGGTCGCTGTCGGATTCAGTGACGCGTGTGGTGCTGACGATTCCAGCGCCCGCCAGAGTCAACAGTGATGAAGTGACCAACATTCTTAAGCAAGCGGCCGATCGCTGCACCTACGTGCTCGATATGCCGGCGCCGGATGTGTTCCTGGTCGATCTGCAGCAAGGTATTCAGCTGTTTGAACTGCGCGTGCATGCGGCGGAGATGGGGCATCGCATGCCGCTGCGCCATGAACTGCATCAGCTGATTCTGCGCGGCTTTGAGGAGCACGGCATTGAGATGCCGTTCCCACCATTCCAGGTACGCATGGAGACGTTAGGAAAGCAAAACCCCGCGACTAACGGTGCGCCCGCCAATAAGACCTTCAAATCTGGCGGATTATAAAACAAAACGCCCGGCAGATGCCGGGCGTTTTTTATTGCCGCTCGGAGTTTATCACTTCACAAACTCTTCGCCCTGCGAGATATCTTTCTTCAGCGTTTCCAGCATGCCGTTTAGCGCCTGCTGTTCAAAGGCACTTAGCGTGCCCAGCGGACGGCGTTCAACGATGCCGTTTTTGCCCAGCAGCAGCGGCTGCGAGAAGAAGCGGGCATATTCGCCATCGCCTTCCACATACGCGCACTCCACCACGTTGGCTTCGCCTTGCAGGGCACGAATCAATGACAGGCCAAAACGGGCCGCTGCCTGTCCCATCGACAGCGTCGCCGATCCGCCACCGGCTTTGGCTTCCACCACTTCGGTGCCCGCATTCTGAATACGTTTGGTGAGATCCGCCACTTCCTGCTCGCTGAAGCTCACGCCTTCCACCTGCGACAGCAGCGGCAGAATCGTTACGCCGGAATGCCCGCCCACCACCGGCACTTCAATCTCGTTAGGCTGCTTGCCTTTTAGCGCCGCGACAAAGGTATTGGCACGGATGATATCGAGGGTGGAAACGCCAAACAGGCGATTCTTGTCATACACGCCGGCTTTTTTCAGCACTTCGGCCGCAATCGCCACCGTGGTATTCACCGGATTGGTGATGACGCCAATCAGCGCTTTTGGCGCGGTACTGGCAACCTGCTCGATCAGGTTACGCACGATACCGGCGTTGACGTTAAACAGGTCGGCGCGATCCATGCCCGGCTTACGTGCCACACCCGCGGAAATCAGCACCACATCAGCACCATGCAGCGCAGGCGTAGCATCTTCACCGCTAAACCCTTCCACGGTGACTGCCGTTGGAATATGACTGAGATCGACCGCCACACCGGGCGTTACCGGGGCGATATCGTAAAGTGAGAGAGCTGAGCCTGCGGGTAATTGCGTTTTGAGCAGCAGTGCGAGCGCCTGGCCAATACCACCAGCGGCACCGAGAACGGCAACTTTCATCCTGAACTCCTTATTAAGGTGGGGCAGAGATATGCCGAAAATCCATCAGGTTACGAGTTTAATCAACTTCTCAGGCGATAGCGACTAAACCTGTCGCGCACTAAACACTACGCCGCAATCGGCTCCCGAGACATCTCCACTTCAGAAGTCGCCTGAATGATTCATTCGCAGCCAGAAGACAATGGACGGCAATGATCATCGATATTGTTGTTACCACTTCAATAATATAACAACTTCGCAACCTTCGCTTTGCGCGTCCACCCGCGATTTTGGTGCAACATCATATTCTGTTATGATGCCCGCCCCGCAGGTCATTACCGCGATTCTCTTACCAGACTTATTGCATAAAAATTCATCTAAATGCATAATAATTTATCTGCCGTGGGCCTGTTGCCCTCTGCAACCCCTTTTTAATTGGTAGCTTATGCGAAACCCATCGAAACAAGACGACTTGATTAAGGCGTTTAAAGCCTTATTGAAGGAAGAGAAATTCAGCTCCCAGGGCGAAATCGTGCAGGCGCTGCAGGAAGACGGCTTCGAGAATATTAATCAGTCCAAAGTTTCTCGCATGCTGACCAAGTTTGGCGCGGTGCGCACGCGCAACGCCAAGATGGAGATGGTTTACTGCCTGCCTGCTGAACTCGGCGTGCCCACCACCACCAGCCCGCTGAAGAATCTGGTGCTGGATATCGATTACAACGATGCGTTAGTGGTGATTCACACCAGTCCGGGCGCGGCGCAGCTGATTGCGCGCCTGCTGGATTCGCTGGGCAAAGCGGAAGGCATTCTCGGCACCATTGCCGGTGATGACACCATCTTTATTACTCCCGCGCGCACCTTCTCGGTAAAACAGCTGTACGACGCGATCCTGGTTTTATTCGAACAAGAGCTATAAAACCCTGCTGCATACCGGCAGTTCCTCTGCCGGTAATCTTGCCCTTTGCGCTTCATTCGTAACCATTCTGTTACAAATCCCTTTGTAAATAATAAGTTATCCATATGCCTGTCGGTTCTTTTCAGCCGCTATCATTGGTACGACCTTTGTGCCCCTTTAACCTTATGCGCTATTTTACGCTGCTTTACACATTGTGCTCAGTGTCTTTCCCTTCTCTATCTGTATCAGCCAGCGAGATCAACCACGATCTTTCGCACTAAAAGATAATTTGATGTAGATCATTGTTTTTACGGTGAAATAACCACCTCTGGTTAAGATCCAGGCGTTTTTTATAACTTCAGGTTCTAAAAAAGTGCCATAAGGATAAAGAATTACAACCAAACATTATTAGCTCGGTATTAATTTCATGGGTGATTAGATCTATACTTGTTTTCGTGATGCAAATCACACGAAAGAAAAAGATAAAAACAGACGACGAGGAAAATTATCATGAACGTTAAAACTACTATCGCGACTTTAAGTGTTCTCTCTGCCCTGTCATTTGGTGCTTTTGCAGCAGATTCTATTAATGCCGAACAGGCAGCGAATCTGCAACCTGCGGGCACCATCAGCGTCAGCGGCGTGGGCGGTTCTCCAATGGATATCCGTCAGCAGTTAAACGATAAAGCCGACCAGCAAGGTGCTAAAGCCTATCGCGTGGTTGAGGCGAATACCGGTGACAGCTACCACGCAACCGCTGAGCTGTACAAATAAGTTATTGGCTTAAAAAGCAATGTGAACGGCGACCCGTTTGAGACGCTCTTGCCTCTCAGGTTGCCGGCCCCCATTTCAGGAGAGTGAATCATGAAAACCAAATTAGCTATCGCAGTACTGGGCCTGGCTTCTGTTCTTTCTTTTGGCGCGAATGCCGCCAGCCTGGTTTCAAACCAACAAGCTGAACAGCTGCAATCTCTGAACCAAACCATCAGCGTGAGCGGTGTTGACGGCGACCAGACCAACGTGCGTCAGGAACTGTCACAGAAAGCCGATGCGCAGGGTGCCAGCCATTACCGCATCATCGAAAGCAACCGTGGCGATACTTTCCACGTAACTGCTGAACTGTACAAATAATCACTAATTGAACGTCCGGTGCCTTGATGGCGCCAGGCAATAGATCGACGACCCGCCACCCCTTTTCTGCCGCAGGTTGTTGATTAAACGAGGAGAAAATTATGAAAATCAAAACAACCATCGCAACTGCTACCCTGCTTTCCCTGTTCGCCTTTGGTGCTTCTGCAGCACAACTGGTCACCGAACAACAGGCGCAGAATCTGCAACCTACCGGCAGCACCATTTCAATCAGCGGAACCGGCGGTTCGCCAATGGACTATCGTGCCGAGCTTTCTCAGAAAGCGGATGAGCAAGGTGCCAGCGCTTACAAAGTGATTGAAGCGAAAACCGGCGACAGCTACCACGTGACAGCTGAGCTGTATAAGTAATTCCTCGTCAATTAAGACGAACCCTTTGGCCCCGCTCGCCGGGGCCCTTTTTACTTTATATTGAAGCGGAGCTGGCCTTCCAGCTCCTCTTCTGCTTCATCAAATAGCAGGATTAATGCGCCATACCGGCGTTTCTGCCCTTTCCCCAGATTTACAAATTCAATCTCCAGCGGCAACGGCAGTTGCTCACCGACAATCGCACCCCAAAGATCGTCAAGATCGTTGATGGCGAGATCGGCTAACGCAAAACGATCGCTAAACTGTCGATAAAAATGGGCTTGATCGACAATCTCGTCGAAATCGAAACGCTCGGTTCTCATCATGACGCCCTCTTGGTTGTTGCGGCTAGCTGAGTCCGCCGAGGTGCAACGCTTTAACTTCCAGATACTCTTCCATCCCCAACACCGATCCTTCGCGTCCCAGTCCAGACTCTTTCACGCCGCCAAACGGTGCCAGCTCAGTGGATACCGCGCATTCGTTAATGCCGATCATGCCCGCTTCCAGCGCCGCTGAGACGCGGAACACCCGTTGCAGATTCTGCGTGTAGAAGTAAGCCGCCAGGCCAAATTCGGTGTTGTTGGCGCGCGCAATCACCTCGGCTTCATCGTCAAAGCGGAAGCAAGCCGCAACCGGACCAAACGTCTCTTCCTGCGCCAGCTTCATCTCTTCATGCGCTTCGCCAATCACCGTTGGTTGCCAGAAGTTGCCGCCAAGAGGATGACGTTCGCCGCCGACCAGCAATTTGCCGCCTTTACTCAATGCATCTTTGACGTGCTCTTCCACTTTCTCCAGCGCGGACGGCTCAATCAGCGGGCCAACGATCACGCCTTCTTCCACGCCATTTCCGACTTTTAGTTTGCCCACCGCATCGGCCAGTTGACTAACGAAGCGATCGTAGACCGCGTTATGCACATAGAAACGGTTGACGCTGACGCACACCTGTCCGGCATTGCGGAATTTGTTGGCAATCGCGCCCTGCACTGCCGCATCAATATCGGCATCATCAAACACGATATAAGGCGCGTTGCCGCCTAACTCCATCGAGACCTTTTTCATGGTTTCAGCCGCATTACGCATCAGCGTTTTGCCCACCGCGGTGGAACCAGTAAAGGAGATTTTGCGCACCGCCTTGCTGGCCATAATCGCGTCGCTAATGGCATGCGTATCGCCCGCCACTGCATTGAGTACGCCATCAGGCACACCAGCTTTCTGCGCCAGCGCCAGCAACGCGAAGGCGCTCAGCGGTGTGTTGTTAGCGGGTTTGATGATGCCGGTACAGCCTGCGGCCAATGCGGGGCCAAGTTTGCGCGTCAGCATCGCCATCGGGAAATTCCACGGCGTGATCGCCGCGACCACACCAATTGGTTCGCGCGTCGCCAGAATGCGCGAGCCCGGTTTAGCCGGCGGGATGATTTCACCGTTGGCGCGTTTCGCCTGCTCGGCAAACCACTGAATAAAGCTGGCGGCGTATTCCACTTCACCTTCGGCTTCTTTAAGCGGTTTACCCTGCTCGGCCGTCATCAACTGGCCGAGCCAGCTTTTGTTCTCGATGATCAGCTGATACCAGCGATAGAGGATTTCGGCACGCGCCTTGGCGGTTTTATCGCGCCAGGCGGGAAACGCACGCTGCGCAGCGGCAATCGCCTGTTCGGTTTCTTGCTGGCCGGCTTTCGCCACGTTAGCGATAACTTCGCCGGTGGCAGGATTGGTCACCTCAAAGGTGGCGCTGGCGTTATGCCATTGACCATCAGCAAAATAGCCGGTCTTGAATAATTCGTGTTGTTGCAGGGAAGTGGACATCGGTTTTCTCCTGTCAGTTTGCGTCCTGTCAGGAAAGTATAGATGCCAATATCAGAGGTTTTTGTGTCAGCGTGGGATCTAAAAGGCCGCTGCAGGTTGCAGCGGCCAGTTTCAGATTTGTATTAAGGTGTTCTGATACTTATCCAGCATCAGCGCCAGACGTTTCACCGGCTCGGTGACGTTATCAGGCGCAGCATAGTGCTGCAGCTTTTCCTGATACACATCCAGCTCCTTCAGCAGCCGCTCGAAGTAATAGCGCCGCTTATCATCGCTGGTCGCGGAGATAATGCGGTCGGCGGTGTAGCGCAGCTGGCGGTGATAGGCCGAGAGATCTGCATTCACCGGCACTTCGGCATTGCGCAGGCGTTGATGGCCGATAATCAGCGTCAGCGCGATACGGTATTTATCGATATCGCCGGGGAACAGGTTGAGCAACAAAAACAGTTGCTGATACAGCGCCGGCAAGTGGTTTTCACGACGACGCGCCTGATTAGTGGTCAGCGCAGCAACTGCGGCATACATAAAGCGATTCAGCAGTTTACGTCCGGTACGCTCTTTGGATTTATCGCGAATCAGCAGAATCACCATCATCGCTACAAAGCAGCCAATCACCTGGCCCAACACGTTATCAAGGAATACGTTGAACTCGAACTTCATCGGGTTATCCAGCACCAGCACGTTGATGGTACCAATCAACGCCCCCAGCGTACCCAACTGACGACGCTGCACGAAGATGCCACCGATAAAACCCAGCGCGCCGATGGCGATACACAACAGCAGCGCACTTTGCTGGGTCGCGGGCAGAATAAAGATGAAGTAGAGCGCGCCGAGCGGCACCGCAACCGTCATGCCGTAAAGGAAGTCTTTCGCCATCATCAACGGATTTGGCATACGCATCGCCAGCGCGGTGATCACCGCCAGCATCACCATGCAGCCGCTGCCTGATGTCCAGCCGGTATACAGCCAGAACAGCGATCCCAGCGCGGTGGCGACGAAGGTACGTATACCGTTGATCATCGCGTGATGGGTTTCCGCAGAACGCGCCTGAATCACTACCTCGCGCTGCAGAATGCTCTCTTCCAGCGGGGTGATGCGGCTATTACTTTTAATGCCGTTAATCAGCAGCAGATATTCAGTGGCCGCGCCGACCCAACTCGCTAGCGTCACCGGCACGGTTTTGCTGCTCACGCCAATCAGGCGACGCATCACCTTCATGCGCTTATGCACATCGTTGACGCTGTTGACCTCTTTTTCGATCAGCAAACGATAGTGCGGTGGAATGTATTCCGGACGCGAGTTTTGAATCAGGAAAGTTTCGGCGGCCTGCGTGATCAGCGTCAGCGATAAGGTGTTGAGCATTTGCAGGCGGCGGCTGGAGTTTTTCCAGCGTGAGGATTCCATCATCAGCTGGCCGCGCATGCCGTTGAGTGCCGTGGTGCGACGCACTAACGCGCTCCAGGCCTTGTCCACTTCCTCTTTGTCTTCATGCGCGACGCACAGCTGCAGCAATTTGTAGTGCGCCACCAGCAGCGCATCCACTTCCTGCTCAATCACTTTTTTGATCGAACGCGGCGAGAACAGCATGTCGGCGAGGATGGCACACAGAATACCGATGACGATTTCACTGCAGCGCTCAACCGCGTACTGCGGAGCCAGCGTTAAGCCGCCGCTGGCATCCGCCGTCACCACGATGATCAGCGCGGTGTAACCGGCAAGGCCCAACGCATAGGAGTTTTCGACTTTGATCAGCGAAGAGAGCCACACGCACATGCCGGCCCACATACAGCACAGCAGCAGCATCACCACCGGCGCGCGCACCGTGGCAATCATGATGGTGAGCGCGGCGATACAGCCAATAAAAGTACCGATGATGCGCAGAATGCCGCGATAGCGCAGCGCGCCAGAATAGGGATCGCCCCCCGCAGCAAAGGCGGTACCACCGGCCACGATGCCGGCGGTCATTACCGCCCAACGCGGCGTTTCCAGATTGAAGTGAAAGCCAATCATCAACGCCGCAACCAGCGCGAAGGTGAGCTTCACCGGGAAACGCAAAAACTCAATCATATCGCCCTCGCTTAACCAAACTCACGCAGGCGATTGAACAACTGTGCCAGCGGCGAGACTTTGGTTTCGCGATCCTGCGCACCGGTGATCACCACCGTCGCCGTGGTCCCCGCCGGGAAGCGGTTGCCCGGTTGCTCGTCGAGACGAATACGCACCGGCACACGCTGCGCCAGACGCACCCACTCCAGATTCGAGTCGATGGTTGCCATGCCTTTGCTGTCGCTGGTGCTGCTGCTGTTGGTTACGCCCGCCGCGATGCTGTCAACGGTGCCGCGCAGTACCGCGTTGCTCCCCAACGGCGTGATTTGCGCGCGGAAGCCCGGACGCACGCCATCCAGCTTGGTCTCTTCCATATAGGCCAGCACATAGAAGGAGTGCTGTTGCACCAGCGCCACGGCTACCGAGCCGCGCGTGATGAATTCGCCCTGATAGACATTGAGGTTGGTGACCCAGCCGTCAGATGGCGCTTTGATAGTGGTGCGATCGAGGTCGATCACCGCCAGGTCGCGCGTGGCCACAGACTTCGCCAGCTGATGCTCGCTGGTTTGCAGATCATTATTGGATTGCTCAATCGCTTCACGCGACATGGCGCTGGTACCCAACTGATTGCGGCGACTGGCTTCACGGCGTTTTTCACTCACTAACGCCTGGTAATACTCGACATCCGCCTGGGCTTCGTCCAGCGCTTTTTGGTAGCGCGGACGGTCAACCACAAACAGCGTGTCGCCTTTTTTCACCAGCTGGTTGTCGTGCACCGGCACGTCAGTGATGATGCCGGTGACGTCAGGCGAGATCGCCACCACATCGGCAGAGAATTTGGCATCACGCGTCCACGGTGATTCGGTGTAGAACACCCAGGCGCGGAAGATGATCACGATGGCGATGACAACCAGCAGGAGTGTAATCGCGTATCGCGCGATTTTTCTTATTAGCGCTTTCACTTAAAAAACCTCAGACGAATAAACGGGATACAAGGTAAAACACGCAGCAATACAGCGCAGTGTTAAACAGTGCCGGATGCCAAACCAGATCGTAGATCCCGCTAGGCGTTAGCACGCGTTTCACCAGCCAGAACAGCGCCAGTGAAACCAGTAGTTCAATGAAGATGGGCGGAAAACTCAGCCCGAATACGACAAATACCGGAAGCACACTCATTTCGGATCCTTAGTTCGACCTTGCCGGATTGCACCGATACCTGCCCACGTGCCGTGTAGCACGTTGGGTTTACGATCAGGGGATGACGGATAAACTGATGGCAACATTCAGGCCGCGTTGAGCTAATCATAGCGTATCATCGGGCTAACACAGCCGTGTTCAGGTGCAGTGAAGAGACCCAGCGCGCGTATAGTAACGCGCTTGACTATACGTTTTCTACATATTGTGAGCTAAATCACTTTTTAGCCAGAGTAAACAATGGATCGACTTAAAAGCATGTCCATTTTCGCCAAAGTGGTTGAATTGGGTTCATTTACCGCCGCGGCGCGCCAGCTACAGCTTAGCGTTTCGTCTATCAGCCAGATTGTCGCCAAACTGGAAGATGAGTTACAGGTTAAATTGCTTAATCGCAGCACGCGCAGCATTGGCCTGACTGAAGCCGGAAAGATCTATTTTCAGGGCTGTCGCCGCATGCTGGCGGAGGCGTCGCAGGTACACGAGCAGCTGTACGCCTTTAACAACACGCCGATCGGTATTCTACGGATCGGCTGCTCATCGACGATGGCGCAGAATGTGTTATCAGCGATGACCAGCGAAATGTTACGCGAATATCCGGGTTTGGGCGTCAATCTGGTGACGGGCATTCCTGCTCCCGATTTGATTGCCAACGGTTTGGATTTGGTGGTGCGCGTGGGCGCGCTGCAGGATTCGAACTTGTTCTCGCGTCGGCTGGGTGCAATGCCGATGGTGGTGTGCGCGGCGAAGAGCTATCTGGCGCAGCATGGCACGCCGGAAAAACCCAGCGAGATCGATAATTTTTCGTGGCTGGAATATAGCGTGCGGCCGGATAACACTTTTGAACTGGTTGCGCCGGAAGGATTGGTTACCCGCCTTACGCCACAGGGCCGTTTCGTCACCAACGATTCGCAGACGCTGATCCGCTGGCTGAAAGCAGGTTGCGGTATCGCCTATGTGCCGTTGATGTGGGTGATTGATGAGATCAATGCGGGGGAGATCGATATTCTGTTCCCGCAATATCACTCGGAGCCGCGCCCGGTCTATGCGCTCTATACTGAGAAAGACAAGCTGCCGCTGAAAGTGCAGGTGTGCATTGATTATCTGACCGAGTATTTCAGGCAGGTAGCGCAGCAGTATCAGCAGCATCGGAAAGGTTGAGGGCAGATGTTCAGTTCGCCATACATGGCGACCTGACAACGTTAGGCGGTACCACCTACGGTGATTTTATCCAGCTTCAGCGTTGGCTGACCCACGCCAACCGGTACGCTTTGTCCCTCTTTACCGCATACGCCGACGCCTTTATCCAGCGCCAGATCGTTGCCGACCATCGAGATCTGCTGCATCGCTTCGATGCCGGAGCCAATCAGCGTGGCGCCTTTCACGGGCGTCGTCACTTTGCCGTTCTCGATCAGATAAGCTTCTGAGGTGGAGAACACGAACTTGCCGGACGTAATATCAACCTGGCCGCCGCCGAAGTTTGGCGCGTAAATGCCGTACTCTACGCTTTCGATGATATCTTGCGGCGTCGATTTGCCTGCCAGCATGTAAGTGTTGGTCATGCGCGGCATTGGCAGGTGCGCGTAAGATTCACGGCGACCATTGCCAGTTGGATTGACGCCCATTAGGCGCGCATTCAGCTTGTCCTGCATGTAGCCTTTCAGCACGCCATTTTCGATCAGCATGTTGTACTGGCCCGGCACGCCTTCATCATCGACCGCCAGCGAACCGCGCAGACCTTCAATGGTGCCATCGTCAACCACGGTACACAGCTCTGAAGCCACCAACTGGCCCATTTTGCCGCTGAATACCGATGTCGCACGACGGTTGAAGTCACCTTCCAGACCATGTCCAACTGCTTCGTGCAGCAGCACACCCGGCCAACCTGCGCCCAGCACCACCGGCAACATGCCAGCGGGTGCCGCCACGGCGGAGAGATTGACCAGCGCCATGCGCACCGCTTCGCGCGCCCAGGCATCGGCACGCACATCACCGCTCTCATCAGCGAGGAAGAATTCATAACCGGTACGCGCACCGCCGCCGCTTGAGCCACGTTCGCGTTTACCCTGATCTTCCACTTGCACGCTGATGGAAAGACGCACCAGCGGACGAATATCTGCGGCCAGCGTGCCGTCAGTTGCGGCTACCAGCACCTGTTCGTAAACACCGCTCAAGCTGGCATTCACTTCCTGCACACGTGGATCGGCAGCACGCGCCACTTTATCAACACGGTGCAGCAGGGCAATTTTGTCTTCGCGCGTCAGGCTATCCAGCGGATTAACGGGCGCATACAACGAACGGTTCAGCACCGCCGATAAGGTATGCGCTTTGCCGTTGCCTTGTTCACGCACAATGCTGCGCGCCGCTTCAGACGACTGACGCAGTGCATTCAGGGAAATCTGGTCAGCGTAGGCGAAACCGGTTTTCTCACCGCTCACGGCGCGGACGCCCACGCCCTGATCGATATGGTAAGAACCATCTTTAATAATTTTGTCTTCCAGCACCCAGGATTCGTGGAAACTGGACTGGAAATAGAGATCGGCATAATCCAGACGACGTTCTGAAAGCTGCCCTAACAGGGAATAAAGGTCCTGCTGATTAATGCTGTTCGCAGTTAGCAACTGCTCACTTACCAGATTCAGAGTCATCGTTTCTCACTCATTATGTGCTCGGATAGTCATAGCCTGCGGCAATTACCCGACGGCGTCAAATTCACTTCTTCTCGTCTTCGCGCGGTTTGCGCAGTACTTCATTGATTTCCGGCTTATCCAGCGGTCCGCTGATGTGGTAGCGCAACAGTGAAATCTTATTCCACAGCGGTCCCAGCACTTTGCTGGCGGCGAAGACCGCAGCACCGACCACCGGATTGATGACGAATGCAGTGGCGACGCCAACCGACGCGGAGATTTCCGGGGCGACCACCGCTTCCATGTCGATCTGACGCTTCACCAAATCGATGTTGCCCTTCATGGCGATATCCGCTTCCAGGCCATCCACCAGCAGGTTATCGGTACGCATCACACCGTTTTCAATCCACGCGGTGCCGTTGATCGAATCGAAATAGAAACCGTCACTAAAGGTGTCGCTGAAATCGAAGCGCATCTTCCGTAGCAAGGCATCAAAGCTAAACAGACGCAGCAACTGCCCGGCGCGGCCGGTGTTCACATCGGCGATCTGACCTTTGCCAAAGTGGGTTTTCAGCGTACCGCTTAGCGTCTCTTCCGATGGCTGCCACGGCGCAGAACGCCAGTGCAGATCGTAATCGAGTTTAAACGGTGCATCGCGCAGCGGCGTATTCATGCCAAACCAGTTAGCCGCGTCATTGATGTTGTCGCCGCTCAGGCTGCCCTTCAGCGAAGTGCGCTGATCGCCGGGTTTATTCACCCATTCACCCGTCACGTTCAATTTTGAGCTGCCAGAATCAATCGAGGCGTTAGTAAGTGCTAACGTATCGCCTTGCGGCTGTAGCTTCGCCTGCATATGGCCAAACTTCTGTCCGCGAATCCAGCACTCATCACAGTTGAGCTGCAACGCTGGCCAGCTGCTGAAGTTGATGTTGCTGCTGTTGCCGCCAAACGGCGATGATTTTCCATCGCTTTTCTCAGCCCATTCAGGATTGTAGTAAAGATAGCTCAGGTTGATCTGCCATGGAGAGCGCTGCGCCGTCTGCAAACTGCCACGTGCTTCACGGCTCTCCAGCTGCAAGTGGGTATTGCCGGCTGGCCCCTGCGTAACGGTAGCGTTAACGTCGTGCCATTGCTGACCACCAAGCGTCAGCGCCGGTGTGCGCAGAATAAAGTCGCCCGGCAGCGCCGCGCCGCCCACTTCCGGCTCGCCCTGAGCGTTACGCGCACTGCCCGCGCCAGCCATCATCCCCATCCAGGCTTCGCCATCCAGCGGCGGGAGATTCAGCTCCATGCCGCGCTTCTCGGGCAGCTTCGGTGTGCTTTTCGCATCATTCAGCCAGATCCCGCGATCAACGCGCAGCTGCGGCTCCAGAATCCAGCGGCTATTGAAACGATGGCGCTCGCGCACGCTGCCGCTCAAGGTAAAGCCTTTCAGATCGCCATCCGCGTTGATGGTAATCGGCATCGCTTCACCAGCCGCTTTATCCAGCGGTGCTGGTAAGTGACTGCTTACTGCTTTGCCCTCGCCTTGCAGTGCCACTTTGTAGGTTGCGCCGCCTTTATGCGGCAGCGTGATATCCACATTGCCCTGCCACGGTAAAGAACCGTTTAACTGACGCGTGATGGCATCCGGCAGCACCTTGAGTTTACCTGGCTGCCAATCGCCCAGCAGTTTGACGTTCACGCCAAAATCATTGGGATTCTCTTTCGTGCTGAAACTCACGCCGGTTGGCTGTCCGAACCAGTTGGCCTGCAGCTCTTCACTCTCCAGATTGCCGTTATTGTAACGGAAGCGGCCGGTGAGATTGTTCAGCGTGGTATTTAACGGCTTGATATGCAGGCTGTTGTTGTTCAGCATCACATTGCCGCTGGCGTGCACCTGCTCGCCATCCAGTGGAATATCAAGATTCAACGTGCCGCGCACATTGCCGCCAATCTGTAGCTCCTGCAGCGCCGCGCCGAGCGTCGGTTTCAGCGGTGTTTGCTCGAAATAGTCAGCGATTTTTTTGCCTTCGCCGCTGATATCGCCATCGATGATCAACTTCTCTTTTAGGTAATCCGGGATCACCGCGCTGACGTTGCGCGCATCAACCTCGCCGAGCCTGGTTTTATCGGCTTTCATCCACAAACCGTTGTTGAGGAAGTCGAGATTGATGTCGAGGTTTTCCAGCGCTGGCCAGCCGGGCTGGAACTGGAAGGTGGCATTGCGCAGCGGAACCCAAACTTCAAACATGCCGTCATTGTGTTTGAACGGGAACAGCGAGGGATCGCCAGCAAACAGCAGCGTGGCGTTATCCACCTGCCCGCCTTTAATCGCGTCACTGAGATAGTGAGTAAGATCGTGGCCCATCAGCTGCTGCGGGAAATAACGCCACGCATCGCCAGCATCGGTAACGCGAATTCCGGCGAGAATATCGAGGCGCGGCGCGCTACCCAAATTCTGCTGGTAGCGGAAATCGCCGCGTGCCCACAGCGAACGGGCCTGCACATCCAGCTGATGTCCATCCAGCGTTAAGCCGTTAGCATCGCGCAGCCAGTTGAGCTGGCCAGTGATCTGTTTAATCTGCAGCGGAGCCTGGAACATATCGCCGTACGGTACTTCCGCCTGGCCCATCGCCACATCCAGCAAGCCGTTGTTTAAGCTACCGCTGGCGCTCCCGCTGAGATTGCTGATACCCGGCAGTAATTCCCACTGTTGCCAGGCGAGATCGCGCCATTTCACCTGCAAACGCGTTTGCTCAGGCTGCTGCAGCGGGATATCCAGCGCCAGCGCATCAATGTGGCCGCGCGGCTGTAGCGCACGCCAGTTATCCAGCAAGGTTGGGGAAAGCGGTGCAAACAGCGGAACGACGGGCGCCAGACGTTCTAAATCCAGCTGCGTGGCACGCACGCGCATCTCCGGCGCACTGTTGGCGCCGAGCATCTGCTTATCTTCCGGCTTCCACAGCAGGGAAAAATGTCCTGGCGCCCATGCGATGCCATCCGTTCTCAAGCGGGTTTGCGGTACCGAAAGGCTCCAGCCATTCTGGTAGCGCGACAAGTGCGCGGTTAAGCCATCAACCTCTAATTGATGATCGCCCTGCTCGCCGCGCCAGCGCGCGCCACCTTTGCTCAACAGCAAATCACCGGCGTAGAGATCGCCATCGCGCAAATTCGCCCACGCGGCCAGACTGAAGCGCGCGCTTTCAAGGCTGGTGTTATCACGCAGCCACGGACCAATCCACGGTCGCACATCCACATCATCGGCCTGCATCCAGATGCGGCCATCGCTGAGTAAACCGTTGCTGTCGTTGAGATCGAGCCTCACCTGCACCACGCCATGCTGGCCGGTAAAACTGGAGAGGCTCACTTCGCCCTCGGCGCGGTGACGGGTATTTTCGTTCAGCCAGGTAAGGCGTGGAATCGCCAGTTCAGCATGCTGGCCGGACGGCGTCAGAAAACGGATGCTGCTGTCGCGCAGATCGAAGTGATCGAACTGACGCAAAAACAGATCGTTAATTTGCGCCGGTTTGAAGCTGTTCTTCTGTTCGTCACTGGTGAACAGCGGATGGTTGGTTTCGAGATGCAGCTGCCAGAAGGTGAGATCGCGGAATTGCCAGCGCCAGTGCAGCAGCGATTGCCACACATTGAGCGCCAGATTGACGCGGCCGATGGTCAGTTGCCCATCTTCCTGCATCGCGACGTTGAGATTGCGCATCTGCAGCGTCGGGCCAAAATTCTCCCATTTGCCCTGCAGTTCGCTGGCCGTCACCGTGACGCCGCTGACGCGTGAGATCGTCTGCAGAATATCGCTGCAATAACTGTTGAGGTGCGGCATCACGAGGCGCAACCCGCTGACCAGCAGCGCCACAATTACGATGATTGCGGCGAGCAGCAGTAACAAAATCCTCGGCAACCGCCTCACACACCTCTCCTTGCTGTCCGTTGGCTTGCGGAACTCAACCTCAAAATCACATCATGACGACATCAAACTGCTCTTGGGTATAGAGCGGTTCAACATGAACTTTGACCTGTTTCCCGACGAAAATCTCCACTTCCGCCAGCGCGTGTGACTCTTCGCCCTTCAGCGCGTCGCCCACCGCCGGGGAAACGTACACCAGGAAACGGTCGGAATCGTAGGCGTGATGCACGCGCACAATTTCACGCATGATCTCATAGCAGACGGTTTCCACCGTTTTCAAGGTGCCGCGCCCTTTACACACCGGGCAATCGGCGCACAGCACATGTTCAATACTTTCACGCGTGCGTTTACGCGTCATCTCCACCAAACCGAGCGCCGAGAAACCATTGATGCCGGTTTTCACCCGATCTTTGCTCAGCGCGCTCTCCAGCGAATGCAGCACGCGGCGGCGATGCTCGTCGTTACTCATGTCGATGAAATCGATAATGATGATGCCGCCGAGGTTGCGCAGTCGCAGCTGACGCGCGATCGCTTGCGTCGCTTCAATGTTGGTGTTGAAGATGGTCTCGTCGAGATTGCGGTGTCCGACAAACGCGCCGGTGTTGATATCCACCGTGGTCATGGCTTCGGTTTGATCGATAATCAGATAGCCGCCGGACTTCAGCTCGACCTTACGCTCCAGCGAACGCTGGATTTCGTTCTCAACGTCGAACAGATCAAAAATCGGCTGTTTGCCGCTGTAAAGCTCCAGCTTGCTGGCCATTTCCGGAATATATTCGCTGGTGAATTCCACCAGCAAATCGCAGGTCAATCGTGAATCCACGCGAATGCGATCCAGCGCGGCACCGGCGAAATCTCGCAGTACGCGCTGCGCTAACGCCAGCTCACCGTACAGCAGACAGCGCGTCTGATTACGCTTTTTACGCTCGCTGACTTTGGTCCACAAACGTTTCAGGAAAGCGGCATCCTGCGACAACTCTTCTGAACCAATGCCTTCCGCAGCGGTACGAATAATAAAGCCGCCGAGATCGTCACAGTGCGCTGCAACCACCGTTTTCAGTCGTTCACGCTCGGCTTCGCTCTCAATACGCTGCGAGACGCCGACGTGTGACGCGCCAGGCATAAACACCAGATAGCGCGAGGGCAAAGTAATGTCGGTGGTGAGGCGCGCGCCTTTAGTGCCCAGCGGATCTTTCACCACCTGCACCATCAGATCCTGGCCGGGACGCACCAGCTCGCCAATGTCGCGCACTACAAAATTTTTCTTCTCATCACCCGCCACGCACTCGGTGTGCGGCATGATGTCGGAAGCGTGCAGAAAGGCGGCTTTTTCCATGCCGATATCGACAAAGGCCGCCTGCATGCCAGGTAAGACGCGACTGACGCGTCCTTTATAGATGTTGCCCACGATGCCACGTCGTGCTTCACGCTCAATGTGGATTTCCTGCAGAATGCCGCCATCAATATAGGCAACACGGGTTTCTGAAGGTGTCACATTTACCAGCAGTTCAGCCGTCATCTTGTCCCCTTAACGCCCGCAGTGACTGAAAATGACTCAGCAGCTCACCGGTCTCAACCAGCGGCAATCCCACCACGGCGTGATAACTTCCATTAATCTTGCGGACAAAATTGCCGCCAAGGCCCTGAATTCCGTACGCGCCGGCTTTATCCATCGGCTCGCCACTGGCAATATAGTGCGAAATTTCCTCCGCCGTCATCGTGCGGAAGGTCACGTCCGTGGTCACCAGACAATCCAGCTCACGCTGCGTATCGGCCAGCGCCACCGCGGTCATCACCTGATGAGTTTGTCCCGACAGCTTGCTCAGCATCGCGGCGGCGTGCGCGGCATCCTGCGGTTTTTCCAGTACTTCACCGTTCAGCACCACGATGGTATCAGCACCCAGCACCGGCAGATCCTGCGGTGCCACCGCGACGCCCGCGCGCGCCTTATCCGACGCCAGACGACGCACGTAAGCGTCAGCCGCTTCTTCAGGCTGACGCTGCTCTTCTACGTGGGTAATCAGGCGTTCAAATTGCAGACCAAGCTGCGTTAACAGCTCACGTCGACGCGGTGAACCGGATGCGAGGTACAGGCTTATCATAGTATTCCTTACTGAACAGCGAATTGACGGCGAATCTTTCTCATCAATAAGAATAGCCAGGGCCACAGGACGCCGTCGACCACGCTACTCCAGAAGATTTCCGGGCGGAAAGAGACGTTGATCACCAGGAATTCTGCCCAGAAAACAATCACATCCACCGCAAGGGACAGCACCATAACCATTAATGCCTGCTGCCACAACGCTAAGTTTCGGAATAACTGAAATTTAAAGGCCACCAGATACGCGATGATGCTAAAGGCTAATGCGCGCACGCCCAGCGTTGAACCCGCCACCAGATCCATAATGGCACCAAGACAAAAACCGGTGCCAACATTCACCCGATGCGGCAGCGCCAGCACCCAATAAATGAGGATCAGCAATAGCCATGATGGCCGGAACATATAGATCTGTTCCGGCCACGGCATGATTTGCAGGATGAGGGCAATCAGAAAGGACAGCCAGATAACCCATCGGCCCTGGCTGCGATATCGACTCAAGGCTGGCCTCCGCGTGTGTTCGCAGAATTCCCTTGCGAACGACTGCTGTTAGCGGGTTGCGGTGGCCCCATTTGCTGCGAAGACTGCAAAGTATCCGGTGCCGGTGGGCCCATTTCGCCTGCTGGCGGCAGCACCTGCGGCATCATCTGCATTAAACGTTCGTTGGCCACGCGATGCACTTCGTCCGGTGCCATCGGTGCGACGCCGTTGCGATCCGCACCCCACAGCAGCAGCAGATAGCGCAATCGCTGTAAGCCAGCGGCTGGACGCGCCTGAATCACCGTGTAAGCGCGCTGTGTATCGACTTTCACCGAAGAGACCACGCCAACCGGATAACCTTCCGGGAAGCGGCCGCCCAGGCCAGACGTGACTAACACATCGCCCACGCGAATATCGGTGTTGCCCGGTAGATGCTCCAGCTGCAGATCTTCGCTGCAGCCATTACCGGCGGCTATAACACGAATATCATTACGCAGCACCTGAATCGGCAACGCATGCGACGCGTCGCAAATCAGCAGTACGCGACTGGTCACCTGACCGACCGCGACCACCTGACCGACTACACCTTTATCACTGATCACCGGCTGGCCTTCGTAAACGCCGTTTACGCTGCCTTTGTCGATAACCACCTGATCGGTATAAGGATCGGTGCCGGTGGAGATCACCTGCGTTACCATCTTGTGCTCATCCTGGCGCAGCGGCGAGCCAAGCAGTTCGCGCAGACGCGCGTTTTCCTGCTTATATTGCCCCAGCATCAGCAAGTCACTGTTTTTCAGGAAGAGCTCACGGCGCAGTGCTTTATTTTCCAGTTCCAATTGCTGACGTGACGCCAGGGTTTCGGAAACGCCATCAAGAAGTTGTCTTGGCCCGTTGGCCAAAAAATAAAATGGACTGACCGATGTGTCCAGGTAGTTGCGGATCTGGGAAAAGGAGCTCACGCGGCTATCGGCGATAATAATCGCGATAGCCACAATGACTGCCAGAAAGAGGCGCAACTGCAGGGAAGGTCCCCTGCTAAAAATCGGCTTCATAAATTCTGCGTGTTCCTCGACATCAGGGAAGAAGCGTTAGCCTAAATCACCAACGCCTCAGGGCTGGACGCATTTCGCCGTCGTGCGTTGCAGCAGCAGCGTCAGCATAGGCGCTATTCCCTGCGCAATTTGACCAGGGCCTCAGCCGTTGAGGAATTACTCCTCGCTGAACAAATCGCCGCCATGCATGTCGATCATTTCCAACGCTTTACCACCGCCGCGTGCTACGCAGGTCAGCGGATCTTCTGCCACGACTACCGGAATACCGGTCTCTTCCATCAGCAGGCGATCGAGGTTACGCAGCAATGCGCCACCTCCGGTCAGCACCATACCGCGCTCGGAGATGTCAGAGGCCAGCTCTGGCGGGCACTGTTCCAGTGCAACCATCACCGCGCTCACGATACCGGTCAGCGGTTCCTGCAGCGCTTCAAGAATCTCGTTCGAGTTCAGGGTAAAGCCACGTGGCACACCTTCTGCCAGGTTACGGCCGCGAACTTCAATCTCGTGTACTTCATCGCCCGGATAAGCAGAACCGATACCATGCTTGATACGCTCTGCAGTCGCTTCACCAATCAGTGAACCGTAGTTGCGGCGAACATAATTAATGATAGCTTCATCGAAGCGGTCACCACCAATACGCACAGAAGAGGAGTAAACCACGCCGTTCAGCGAGATCACTGCTACTTCAGTGGTACCACCACCGATATCCACCACCATAGAACCGGTTGCTTCAGAAACCGGCAGACCTGCACCAATCGCCGCCGCCATTGGCTCTTCAATCAGGAACACTTCGCGTGCGCCTGCACCCTGTGCAGATTCACGGATGGCGCGACGCTCAACCTGGGTCGCACCCACCGGTACGCAGACCAGCACACGCGGGCTTGGACGCATAAAGCTATTGCTATGCACTTGCTTAATGAAGTGCTGCAGCATTTTTTCGGTAACGAAGAAGTCGGCGATAACGCCATCTTTCATAGGACGGATAGCAGCGATGTTGCCCGGCGTACGGCCCAGCATCTGCTTAGCGTCATGACCGACAGCCGCTACGCTCTTTGGGGAGCCGGCACGATCCTGACGAATGGCAACCACAGAAGGCTCGTTTAACACGATGCCTTGTCCTTTCACGTAAATCAGGGTATTCGCGGTACCCAGGTCAATGGACAAGTCATTGGAAAACATGCCACGAAATTTTTTAAACATACTAAGGGATAATCCTGCAAGCTGGGGGCGGAAAATAAAATCCGCCTACTTTACCAACCACGCGAAGCCGCTACAAGGCGCAAAAACGTTCGGCTTCGGTGAAAAAATACGCTGAATACTTTTTTGGCCTGATCGTAGGGTCTTTTGCCGCAGTTAAATGGCGTTAATACGCCGTTTTAACCTAAATTGCCCCGGCGCTAGCCGGCGAATTTCGACATAAAATCTAACATTTCCAGCCGCCAGCATCGCGCGCTCCGGCACTAATAAGCGATAAAAACAGCCATCAGCCTGCACTTCGCGCGCTGAAGGTCTAAATTCGATAACGTTGCGAATGTTTCTTTACATTACTGTTGACCGGCAACGAAGGCGCAAAGAAATCGCCCTGCCCGCCCGAAACACCTAATCCCGACAGCGTTTGCCACTCCGCGCGTGTTCGCACACCCGCGGCGAAAACTTGAGTTGGCGATGACTTACACACTTCCAGCAAGCTCTGCACAAACAGCTGGTTCTCGGTGCGTCGTTCAATATTGCGTACCAAACCCGGCGCAAGTTTAATCACTTCTATCGGGAATTGTTTGATATAAGCGCTGCTCACCACCGTCAAACCAGCCTGATCCACCGCAATGCGACAGCCAAATGCGGTTAACATGTGAAAAACCGGCACTAAACGGCTGATGTGTTGACAAACGTCGGCCTCAGCAAGTTCAAATAAAAAACGTTTTCTTTGCGATTTGCTGCACTGTAGCAGCAGTTTTTGCAGCCAGCGCTGAAAAGGCCGCTGCAACAGCGAATCAATATTCACGGGAAGTGCCAGAGTTTCATCCGGCCACACTTCCGAAAGCGCCGCGATGCGCGTCACCAGTTGACGATCCCAGCTGTCAGTCATACCCAGCTGCAATACCAGCGGCATAAACTCAGCCGACACCACTTCTTTGTCGCCATCAAACACACGCGTCAGTAATTCACGATGATGGACTTTTCCATCCAGCAACACCGCCGGCTTTTGGTACAGTCGCGGACCACCACGATTGAGCGTGTTCTCCAGCAAGGTCCGCCAGCGCACACTGCCGCGCCCCATATCCAGCGTATTGCCTTCGCCAACCGACCAGCTATTACCGCCCTGCAATGCCGCACGCCGCGTAGCCATCTCCACATTTTCCATCACCTGCGACACGCTCTGACCGCTGCGCCACGCGCTGATGCCGATGTGGATCAAATCATCACGATCGACCATGCGCATCGGCGGCAGTGAATCGACGGCATTAATCAGTTGATCGGCAATGCTGTTGGCTTCTTTTAAAGTGCGATGCGGCAGCAAGACGGCGAAATCACTGCGGAAATATCGCGCCAGCAGCGCGCCCGGATAGCGCAGCACAAAGGTCGACAGCATATTAATCAAATCAAACAGATACTCTTCCACCAGCGTTGGGCCGAGGGTTTCGTGCAGCATATCGAGGTCCGGCAGACGCACCATCATCACCACGCCGTGCGTGCCGACATCTTCCTGATCTTCCAGCAACGTCGCCAATTGGTTATCAAAGAACAAACGATTGTTCAGGCCGGTACGCGGATCTTGCGCCGCAAAGGTGCGAATTAAGGTATCGATGCGTAAACGCTGCTCGCCCGCTTCCTGCAGATCGCCCAGCAGCGCATCGATGGCGCGACTGGCTTTCGGCGGCCATTCCGCCGCATGGTCACCCTGCGAATGACGTTCACCGGTCAGAATGCGATCGGCGCGCGCTTCTAACTGTTCCATATCCTGCCAGCGCCGCTTGAGCCAGCGATTGGTCATGACCAGCAGCACGCACATGATCGCGACGACCGTAAACAGGACCACCAGCGTATAAGTGCCGGTAAAGGAGCGAAACAGGGTTTTGGCCGGATCCAGCGCCACTACGCGCAGTTCGAGGCCCGGCGAATGCGTCAGGGGCAAATCGAACTGCACAAAGCGATTAGGCTCATCTTCTAACATCGGATTTTCATGGCGGGCTAAACTGAACACTAACGTATCGCCGTTCAGCAGTTGCACCTGTTCGGCATTGACCACCGGCATCATGCGCGTCAGCCACTGCGTGATTTCCTGCGGCGATTGTGAAGCCAGTGCTTTATCCACTTCAGTCGCCAGCGTTTGCATCCGCGTTTCTACGCGCTGCTGCGATAGCCAGATAAAACTAAAAGCGCAGCCCACCAGCATCAATATCATCGCCAGTAAACTTAATAAGGTAATAAACGCAGAAAATTTAGTTGTTAATCGCATCCCTGTGCCTGCATCACTGCGGTTATGAACGGTGTTAATCCGTCGGCGCCACGCTTACCCCTGGCGCAAACCTGAGCAAAATAGCACAAATCAAGGTGTGATTCAGCGCCAGACTGGCATCAAAATCGCACATAACACAGCATGATAAGCGCTACGGCGCGAGTATAGCGTTAAACCGTGATGGCCTGACTTTGCTATGGGCTTTTTCGTCCTATTCTCAAAGAGGGCGATGCGCCAGGAAATTTCACATTTTTCCCCGCAAGTTCGCGCCTGACACTGAAGTTGAGCATGCTGGTCATAATTTACTATTCACAGGAGAACGTCATGAACCTGAAGCACTTGCTCACAGAAGCCGACGTCACGCCAGAAAGCGTCTTTAATATGCGCCGCCGTCAGGTGCTGAAAGCGTTGGGATTAGGCGCAGCAGCAGCCAGTTTACCCGGCACCGCGCAAGCCGATGTGCTGAGCTGGTTTAAAGGCAATGATCGCCCGCCCGCGCCCGCTGGCCGTGATTTAGATTTCACTAAACCGGCTGAATGGCAGGCCGATTTGCCGCTCACGCCGTTTGATAAGGTGTCAGGTTATAACAACTTCTATGAATTTGGCCTTGATAAAGCCGATCCTGCTGCCAACGCTGGCACGCTGAAAACCGATCCGTGGAAGCTGCGTATCGAAGGCGAAGTTGCCAAACCGATCACGCTGGATATGGATGACATCTTCAAGCGTTTTGCCATGGAGCAGCGCATCTACCGCATGCGCTGTGTCGAAGCCTGGTCGATGGTGATTCCGTGGGTCGGTTTTGAACTCAACAAGCTGCTCAAACTGGCTGAACCCACCAGCAATGCGCGCTTTGTGGCGTTTGAAACGCTGTACGCACCCGACCAAATGCCGGGTCAGAAAGATCGCTTTATCGGCGGCGGGCTGGATTATCCCTATGTGGAAGGCTTGCGTCTTGATGAAGCGATGCATCCGCTGACGCTGCTGAGTACCGGCGTGTATGGCAAAGCGCTGCCGCCGCAGAATGGCGCACCGATTCGCCTGACGGTGCCGTGGAAATATGGCTTCAAAGGGATTAAATCGATTGTGAAGATTACGCTGACGCACGATCGCCCGCCAACGACCTGGAGCCAGATCGCCGCCAATGAGTATGGTTTTTACGCCAATGTGAACCCGCATGTGAATCATCCGCGCTGGTCGCAGGCAACCGAGCGCTTTATCGGCGCGGGCGGCATTCTGAAGGTTGATCGCCAACCTACGCTGCTGTTCAACGGCTACGCGAAAGAGGTGGCGTCACTGTATCGCGGCCTGGATTTACGGGAGAACTATTGAGTGCGCCTCTCTTTACGTCACATCACTGTGTTGAAAGTCGTGCTGCATCTGGCGGCTTTTCTGCCGTTTGTGTATCTGTTTATGGCAGCGAGTCAGGGCTGGCTGAGCGCTGATCCGGCCAAAGATATCCAGCATTTTACCGGCAGAATGGCGCTAAAGTTGCTGCTCGCCACGCTGCTGGTCAGCCCGCTGACACGCTACCTGAAACAGCCGCTGCTGATTCGCACTCGCCGCCTGCTCGGCGTGTGGTGTTTCGCCTGGGCCAGTTTGCACCTTACCAGCTACTACCTGCTGGAACTTGGCTACGATCATCTGCGTTTACTCGGCAGCGAGCTGGTTTCGCGTCCTTATTTGTTACTGGGGATGATCAGCTGGATTATTCTCTGCGCCCTCGCCATCACCTCATTCCAGCGCATGCAGCGCAAACTGGGGCGTCGCTGGCAAACGCTGCATAACGGCGTCTATCTGGTCGCGATCCTCGTGCCGATTCACTATATCTGGTCAGTGAAAGTGCTCTCCCCGCAGCCGGTGATCTACGCCGTGCTGGCCATTGCGCTGTTAGCGTGGCGTTACAATAAGTTGCGTAAACTTCTCCCCAGATAATCCCCGCACGGTTGTGTTCCTCCCGCGAGATCTGTTAAAAAGTGTGGCCTTCGGGCCGCATTCGATCAACTTCGCAGATAAGACCAGTATTTTGCTGCGAATGTCGACGAAACGGATATAATGCCCGGCTTTATTGCAAGCGAAGTCTGGTTTTTCATCCGCAAGGGTGACAAACGCAAGATGTCGCGGTATTTTACGCGATGCCTTACTGATTGCAGGAGATAGCAGCAAGATGGCGCACAAATTTCACATACTGCTTTTGAACGGTCCCAACCTGAATCTACTGGGAACGCGCGAGCCTGATAAGTATGGTCACACTACGCTGGCGCAAATCGTCGGCGATCTGACGCAACAGGCCGATCAGCACCATGTGAAATTGAGTCATTTGCAATCGAACGCAGAGTTTCAGTTGATTGACCGTATTCACGAAGCCCGCGGCAACGTGGACTACATCATCATCAATCCTGCTGCGTTCACGCATACCAGCGTTGCACTGCGTGATGCCCTGTTGGCGGTTAGCATTCCTTTTATTGAGGTGCATCTCTCGAACGTGCATGCACGCGAACCGTTCCGACATCACTCCTATCTTTCCGATGTATCTGCCGGCGTCATCTGTGGACTTGGCGCTGATGGATACGCGTGGGCTTTACAAACGGCAGTAAAACGCCTGTCACATTCCAATTAAACAGAGTACGGAACCACACTCATGGATATTCGTAAAATTAAGAAACTGATCGAACTGGTTGAAGAGTCTGGCATCTCCGAGCTGGAAATCTCCGAGGGCGAAGAGTCCGTTCGTATCAGCCGTTCACCTGCAAATGCCGGCTACCCAATGATGCAGCAGGCTTATGCTGCGCCAATGATGCAGCAGCAGCCTGCGTTGTCTACCGCGGTGGCGCCTGCCGCACCGGTTGCAGCAGAAGCCGCTAAACCAGAAATCAGTGGCCACATCGTGCGTTCACCAATGGTCGGCACTTTCTATCGCACGCCAAGCCCAGACGCGAAAGCTTTCGTTGAAGTTGGCCAGAAAGTGAATGCCGGCGATACCCTGTGCATCGTTGAAGCGATGAAAATGATGAACCAGATCGAAGCCGACAAATCCGGCGTTGTGAAGGCGATTCTGGTCGAAAGCGGCCAACCGGTTGAATTTGACGAGCCGCTGGTCATCATCGAATAACGAGGCGAAGCATGCTGGATAAAATTGTCATTGCTAACCGTGGTGAGATCGCGCTGCGCATTCTGCGTGCCTGCAAAGAGCTGGGCATTAAGACTGTTGCCGTGCACTCCACCGCGGACCGTGACCTGAAGCACGTGCTGCTGGCAGACGAGACCGTCTGCATCGGCCCGCCACCTTCAGTCAAAAGCTACCTGAACATCCCGGCACTGATCTCCGCCGCTGAAATTACCGGCGCGGTCGCGATCCACCCGGGTTACGGCTTCCTCTCTGAGAACGCCGATTTCGCCGAGCAGGTTGAGCGTTCAGGCTTTATCTTCATTGGCCCGAAAGCCGACACCATTCGCCTGATGGGCGACAAAGTGTCTGCCATCACCGCCATGAAGAAAGCAGGCGTACCCACCGTGCCAGGTTCTGATGGCTCGCTGACCGACGACATGGAAAAAAACCGTGCCTTCGCTAAGCGCATCGGTTATCCGGTGATCATCAAAGCCTCCGGCGGCGGCGGCGGTCGCGGTATGCGCGTAGTGCGCAGCGACAAGGATCTTGAGCAATCCATCAACATGACGAAAGCGGAAGCCAAAGCGGCTTTCAACAACGACATGGTGTACATGGAGAAGTATCTCGAGAATCCACGCCACATTGAGATTCAGGTGCTGGCCGATGGCCAGGGTAACGCTATCTATCTGGCGGAACGTGACTGCTCAATGCAGCGTCGCCACCAGAAAGTCGTCGAAGAAGCGCCAGCGCCAGGCATCACGCCGGAACTGCGTCGCTACATCGGTGAGCGCTGCTCTAAAGCCTGTATCGATATCGGCTATCGCGGTGCAGGTACCTTCGAGTTCCTGTACGAAAACGGTGAGTTCTACTTCATCGAGATGAACACCCGTATTCAGGTGGAGCATCCGGTGACTGAGATGATCACCGGCGTCGATCTGATCAAAGAGCAGTTGCGTATTGCTGCTGGTCAGCCGCTGTCGATCAAACAGGAAGACGTGGTGATTCGCGGTCATGCGGTTGAATGCCGTATCAACGCCGAAGATCCAAACACCTTCCTGCCAAGCCCAGGCAAGATCACCCGTTTCCACGCGCCGGGCGGCTTTGGTGTACGTTGGGAATCGCATATCTATGCCGGTTACAGTGTGCCACCGTACTACGATTCCATGATTGGTAAGCTGATTACCTACGGTGAAAACCGTGACGTGGCAATCTCGCGCATGAAGAATGCGCTGGCGGAACTGATCATCGACGGCATCAAGACCAACATTGAGCTGCAGATGAAAATCATGTCCGACGAAAACTTCCAGCAGGGTGGCACCAACATCCACTATCTGGAGAAAAAACTCGGCCTGCAAGAGAAGTAATTGCAGTGCAGAGCAAAGCAGAGGCCGGTTAACTCCGGCCTTTTTCATTTTTGTCGCCTTTGAGGTTACATAATGGATTGGCGTTTTTTACAAGCGAACAAAGAGGCGCGCTGGTCACTTTATCTGACGCTGGCCTACCTTGCCGTTTGGGGACTTTCTGCCTGGCTGGGCGGCAATGAGATCGGCGTCTTAGGCTTACCAAGGTGGTTCGAGCTTTCGTGTCTGTTCGCCCCGCTGCTGTTTATTGTGTTGTGCTGGCTGATGGTGCGCGTGCTGTTCCGCGACATGTCGCTGGAGGATAACGATGGACTCTGAAATCATTCTTCCGCTGTTGGCCTATCTGGTGCTGATCGCCGCGCTGTCGGTGTTTGCCATGCGCAAGCAGCGTCAGGGCAACTTCCTGAGCGAATACTTCCTCGGCAGCCGTTCGATGGGCGGCTTTGTGCTGGCCATGACCATCACCACCACATATATCAGCGCCAGCTCGTTCATTGGCGGCCCCGGCGCAGCCTATAAATATGGCCTTGGCTGGGTGCTGCTGGCGATGATTCAGGTGCCTGCCGTCTGGCTTTCGCTTGGCGTGTTAGGCAAGAAATTCGCCATTCTGGCGCGTCGCTACAACGCCGTGACGCTCAACGACATGTTGTATGGCCGCTACGGCAGCACGCTGCTGATTTGGCTCTCCAGCATCAGTTTGTTGGTGGCATTTATCGGCGCGATGACCGTGCAGTTCATCGGCGGTGCGCGCCTGCTGGAAACAGCGGCCGGCATTCCTTATGACACCGGCCTGCTGATCTTCGGCGGCACCATCGCGCTCTACACCGCTTTCGGTGGCTTCCGCGCCAGCGTGCTGAACGATGCGATGCAAGGTTTGGTAATGCTGATCGGCACCTTCCTGCTGCTGTTTGCAGTGATTCACCACGCTGGCGGATTAGCCTCCGCAGTGACCAAACTGCATGATATCGATCCGCAGCTGACCTCACCGGAAGGCGTGGGCAACGTCATCAACCCAACCTTCCTCAGCTCATTTGCCGTGCTGGTGTGTTTTGGGGTGATTGGTCTGCCCCACACCGCGGTGCGCTGTATTTCGTATAAAGACAGCAAAGCCATGCATCGTGGCATTGTGCTCGGCACCATTGTAGTGGTGATCCTGATGCTTGGTATGCATCTGGCCGGTGCGCTGGGACGCGTGATTTTGCCCGATCTCACCATCCCCGATCGCGTGATTCCTACGCTGATGATTACCGTGTTACCGCCCATGGCGGCGGGCGTATTTCTTGCGGCGCCGATGGCGGCCATTATGTCGACCATCAACGCGCAGCTGCTGCAATCCTCCGCTACGCTGATCAAAGATCTCTATTTGCGCATTGCCCCGCAGCACAGTGAAAATGAAGCGCGCCTGCGCATGCTGTCAGGCACCATCACTTTTGTGCTCGGTGTGCTGCTATTGCTGGCAGCGTGGAATCCGCCCGATATGATTATCTGGCTGAATCTGCTGGCATTTGGTGGCCTTGAAGCGGTATTTCTGTGGCCGCTGGTGCTGGGTTTGTACTGGGAGCGCGCCAACTCCACCGGTGCGATCAGCGGCATGCTGGTCGGCGCGGGATGCTATACGCTGCTTGCCAGCCTGAATATTGAGTGGTGGGGCTTCCACCCCATCGTTCCGTCATTGACCTTAAGCCTGCTGGCCTTCCTGGTGGGCAATCTGTTTGGCCGCACGCCTGCAACGCATGCCGCGGCACTGGAATAAAGAGAAACGCTATGCCTTGGATTCAAATCAAAATTAACAGCACCGGCGAAAACGCCGAAACCCTGAGCGATGCGCTGATGGAGGTTGGCGCGGTGTCGGTCACTTTCCAGGACACGCACGACAATCCAGTGTACGAGCCGCTGCCGGGCGAAACACTGCTGTGGGGCGATACCGATGTCATCGGCCTGTTCGACGCTGAAACCGAGATGAGCGATGTGGTGGCCGAGTTAAGCCAGCATCCGCTGCTGGGATCCGCGTTTCGCCATAAGATCGAGCAGATCGAAGATAAAGACTGGGAGCGCGAATGGATGGATAACTTCCACCCGATGCGTTTCGGTGAGCGTCTGTGGATCTGCCCAAGCTGGCGCGATGTGCCGGATCCAAATGCCGTCAATGTGATGCTGGATCCGGGCCTCGCCTTTGGTACCGGCACGCATCCTACCACATCGATGTGTTTGACCTGGCTTGATGGCCTGGATCTGCAGGGCAAAACGGTGATCGACTTTGGCTGTGGCTCCGGCATTCTCGCTATCGCTGCACTGAAATTGGGCGCGGCGCAGGCGATCGGCATTGATATCGATCCGCAGGCGATTCAGGCCAGCCGTGATAACGCCGAGCGTAATGGCGTCTCTGAGCGTCTGGCGCTCTATCTGCCCCACCAGCAGCCGGAAAACTTGCAGGCTGACGTGGTGGTCGCCAACATCCTCGCCGGTCCGCTGCGTGAGCTGGCACCGCTGATTAGCGTGCTGCCGAAAGCCGGCGGTCATCTTGGATTGTCCGGCGTGTTAGCGAGCCAGGCTGAAAGCGTGTGTGAAGCCTACGCCGAGCGTTTTGAGCTCGACGCGGTTGCAGAGAAAGAAGAGTGGTGCCGCATCACCGGCGTACGCCGCTAACCTGCCCGCTTGCCAGTCGGGCTAACTGACTGGCAAGCCGTACTATTTTTCTGAGACCCGTCTCAAAGCGCCAGCCCTTCTCAACCCTTGCCGTTTCTTTACATTTCAGTCATTACAATCCTGCTCCAGGCGATAGCGCTATCCCTGCTGGCAATGCCTTTGATGGCATTTCACTTCGATAAATCGCTGAAAGTAATGGATGATGAAAAAGAAACTTTGTTTATTCGCTCTGCTGACAAGCATGGCATCGTATGCGCACGCTCACAGCTCAAACTGGTCTTATGAAGCGCCAGATGAATGGGGCAATCTGCACGCCGATTATCACACCTGTAAAAGCGGTGTGAACCAGTCGCCTGTCGATATCCGCAAGGTGGTGAATGGACAATTACCGCCGCTAACGTTGAGCTTTCAAGCCAAACAAAAATCCATCATCAATAACGGTCACACCATCCAGATCAACGTCAAAGATGGCGATGCGCTCGCGCTGGATGGCGAAGCTTATACGTTGCGTCAGTTCCACTTCCATACGCCGAGCGAAAATCTGATTGATGGCAAACGCTTTCCGCTGGCCGCGCATTTCGTCCATGCCAGCGAAGAGGGACATCTGGCGGTGGTTGGCGTGATGTTTGAAGCCGGGGCAGAAAACCCTGCGCTGGCGGAGATCCTGCGTGAGCTGCCACCTGAAGTTAACAAAGAGGCGGCGCTGCAACAGCCACTCAATCTCAGCGCTTTGATTCCGGGTCAAAAGAACTACTATCGCTTTAGCGGTTCGTTGACGACGCCACCTTGTACTGAAGGTGTGCGCTGGTTAGTGATGAAGCAAACTGTTTCGGCATCAACTGAACAGCTTAAAACGTTCGCCAAACGGTTAGGTGAGCATGGCAACAGTCGCCCAGTACAGCCGCTGAATGGTCGCGTGGTTATTGAATAGTAGCCTGATGTCTGAGGTTATATCTGTCACTCCTCCACGACGTAGGTTTCTGGGGAGTGACGCTAACCCTACGTGACTAAGTAGTTCAATTAATAATCATAATGGCGTCATTTCTTTCGCTAATTACTGGAAGAAGCGGTTTTTATGTTGTGATTTCGGTCATGTTTTGAGAAAAATTTTTGTACACAATTTCAGCATATTTTTTTAATCTCATGAATTATAAAGATTAATAACTCATCCCTTACTGGATAACGCTATTTCCGTGCTCTGTGAGAGCGAATTGTTCAAAGTTTGGCCTTTCATCTTCTTTAAAAAATGCGTAATATACGCCGCCTTGCGAACAGTTAGGGTCACTTCTTTTTTCATGCGCATTGGACAACATCAGCTACGTAATCGACTCATTGCTGCGCCTATGGCCGGAGTATCCGATAAGCCATTTCGCACCCTGTGTTACGAGAACGGCGCCGGTATGACTGTCTCCGAGATGCTGTCGTCGAACCCGGAAGTTTGGGCCAGTGACAAATCCCGTTTGCGCATGGTGCATAGTGACGAGCCTGGTATCCGCGCCGTGCAAATTGCCGGTTGCGATCCTGATGAGATGGCTGCTGCCGCGCGCATTAATGTGGCGTCTGGCGCGCAGATTATCGATATCAACATGGGCTGCCCGGCCAAAAAAGTGAATCGTAAGATGGCAGGTTCAGCGCTGCTACAACATCCGCAACTGGTGGAGTCGATTCTCACCGCGGTGGTTAATGCAGTGGATGTACCGGTTACGCTGAAAATTCGTACCGGCTGGGACAAAGAAAATCGTAATTGTGTAGAGATTGCCCAATTGGCTGAACGCTGTGGCATTCAGGCTCTCACCATTCATGGCCGCACGCGCGCCTGTTTGTTTGAGGGATTTGCTGAATACGACAGCATTCGGACAGTTAAGCAGAGCGTTTCCATTCCGATTATTGCGAATGGCGACATTACTGACCCGCATAAAGCCAGAGCGGTGCTCGACTATACCGGAGCCGATGCTCTTATGGTTGGCCGTGCCGCTCAGGGAAGACCGTGGATCTTCCGGGAAATCCAGCATTATCTGGACACAGGGGAGCTGCTGGCACCGAAGCCGCTGGCTGAAGTGAAGCAAATGCTGATTGGACATATACGGGAGCTGCACGACTTTTACGGTCAGCGCAAAGGATACCGTATTGCCCGAAAACACGTTTCCTGGTATTTGCAGGAAAGTGCTCCTGATGACCAGTTTCGGCGCACATTCAACGCCATAGAGGATGCCAGCGAACAGCTGGAGGCGTTGGAGGCATACTTCGAAAATCTTGCGTAAACGAAATAAAGAGCTGAAAGAACTATGTTCGAACAACGCGTAAATTCTGACGTACTCACCGTTTCTACCGTTAACTCTCAGGATCAGGTGACCCAAAAGCCACTGCGTGATTCGGTTAAACAGTCACTGAAGAACTATTTTGCTCAACTGAACGGTCAGGATGTGAGTGATCTGTATGAGCTGGTATTGGCAGAAGTCGAGCAGCCTCTGTTGGACATGGTGATGCAGTACACCCGTGGCAACCAGACCCGTGCAGCTCTGATGATGGGTATCAACCGCGGTACCCTGCGTAAGAAGCTGAAAAAATACGGCATGAACTAATCTGTTCGTTGCTGCGATAACGCCAGCCTTGCGGCTGGCGTTTTTGTTTCTGCTGCCGGTAATTTCCTGAGGTTAAAAACGCATGAAACAATTGGCGCGATAATGGTAACGATAGTTGCAATTGCAGCAGTGATATCCTATCCCTCTTAGCAACGCATTTCCCCTCACTTTATTACGCGCTCACTTATCCTTTCATCACCCTTCAGCCCGCTTTCTCTGTGATCCTCAACCGCTTCGGCCGTAAGCGTGCAAACTCATACATCCACTCCTGAGCGTTAGCTCACACTGCTTCCATATAGTGAAACTTTTTGCACTATTTGTGATCGTGTCGTCTCGTCATGCTGCCTTTTGGTGCGCCATATTAGCCAGAATCTTCTGAGTGCTTCAGTTTATTAAAAGATCTTTCCAGAGAATTCAGGATTCTGCAAACCTGGCATCAGGTTTGCAGAGTTGTGGATGGCTAACCACCACAGACAGAAAACAGCGCACATTAAAGTGCGCGCAAACATAACAACACACGATATCGCCACACAGGATGCTTTATGAAAAAGATGATGCTTTCCACTCTGGTCGCTGCAGCCTCGCTGTTAGCCGTTGCTCAACAAGCGCACGCTGGCACCACGCTGGATGCCATTAAGAAGAAAGGTTTTATACAGTGCGGCATCAGTGACGGCCTGCCTGGGTTCTCTTATGCTGACTCTAACGGCAAATTCACCGGTATTGACGTGGATGTATGCCGTGCAGCCGCTGCCGCAGTATTTGGCGACGCAACTAAAGTGAAATACACCCCGCTGACCGCGAAAGAACGCTTCACCGCGCTGCAGTCTGGCGAAGTAGACATCTTATCTCGTAACACCACATGGACCTCATCACGCGATGGCGGCATGGGCTTCCTGTTTGCAGGCGTGAACTATTACGACGGTATCGGCTTCCTGACGCACCAGAAAGCCGGTCTGAAAAGTGCTAAAGAGTTGGATGGCGCCACCGTGTGTATTCAGGCCGGTACTGATACCGAGCTGAACGTGGCTGATTACTTCAAAACCCATAAAATGCAGTACACCCCAGTGACCTTCGACCGCTCTGACGAATCCGCTAAAGCGCTCGACAGCGGCCGTTGCGACACCCTCGCGTCTGACCAATCTCAGCTGTATGCGCTGCGTATCAAACTTGGCAAGCCAGACGAGTTCATTGTACTGCCAGAAGTGATCTCGAAAGAGCCGCTGGGCCCCGTGGTACGTCGCGGTGATGACGATTGGTTCACCATCGTCAAGTGGTCGCTGTATGCCATGCTGAACGCGGAAGAGATGGGTATCAGCTCTAAAAATGTCGATGACATGGTAGCGAAACCGACTACGCCGGATATGGCACATCTGCTGGGCGCGGAAGGTGATTTCGGTAAAGACCTGAAGCTCGATAACAAGTGGGCTTACAACATCATCAAACAAGTGGGTAACTATCAGGAAGTGTTCGACCGTAACGTCGGTAAAGACAGCGCACTGAAAATTAAGCGCGGCCAGAATGCGCTGTGGAATGCGGGCGGCATCCAGTACGCTCCGCCAGTTCGTTAATTCCATTCTGCCAGTCGGGCACCGCATCCTGCGGTGCCCACGCGTAATCTTCACTGAGGTTTTAACATGTCGCAACGCCCAACCGTAAAAAGGGATTTTTCGTTCGGTAATCCTACGGTTCGCGCCTGGCTTTACCAGATCGTCGCGATTGTTGCCGTGCTTGCTGTGGTGGGATATTTAATCCACAACACCGTAATCAATCTGGCCAATCGTGGCATCACTTCCGGATTCGGGTTTCTGGATCGCAGTGCCGGCTTCGGCATTGTCCAGCACCTGATCGATTACACCGAAGGCGACACCTACGCGCGCGTGTTTATGGTGGGGTTGACCAACACCCTGCTGGTTTCCGCGCTCTGTATTGTTTTCGCTTCGATCCTTGGCTTTGCCGTGGGCCTGGCTCGCTTGTCTGAGAACTGGCTGCTGCGCAAGCTTTCAACCATTTATATCGAGACCTTCCGTAATATCCCGCCGCTGCTGCAGATCTTTTTCTGGTACTTCGCGGTACTGCGTAACCTGCCCGGCCCACGTCAGGCACTCAACGCTTTTGATTTGGCATTCGTCAGCAATCGCGGTTTGTATATTCCGTGGCCCGAGTACGCACCTGGCACATGGCCATTCCTGATCGCGCTGGCGTTAGCGGTGCTGGGTTGCGTGGCGCTGTTCCGCTACAACCGTAAGCATCAGTTAAAAACCGGCCAACTGCGTCGCACCTGGCCGGCTGCGGTTGGGTTGCTGATTCTGCTGCCGCTGATTGCTCATACCTTGTTTGGCGTTGCCATGCATTGGGATGTGCCGGAACTGCGTGGATTTAACTTCCGCGGCGGTTTCGTGATGATCCCTGAGCTCGCCGCGTTGACTCTCGCGCTGTCGGTTTATACCTCGTCGTTCATCGCCGAAGTGATTCGTTCCGGTATTCAGTCGGTGCCACATGGTCAAAGCGAAGCCGCACGTTCGCTCGGTTTACCTAATCCAGTGACCATGCGACAGGTGATCATTCCGCAGGCAATGCGTGTGATTATCCCGCCACTCACCAGCCAGTACCTCAACATCGTGAAAAACTCATCGCTGGCGGCCGCTATCGGCTATCCAGATATGGTTTCGCTGTTTGCCGGTACCGTGCTGAACCAAACCGGTCAGGCGATAGAAACCATCGCGATTACCATGGCGGTTTACCTGATTATCAGCCTGATCATTTCACTGCTGATGAACCTCTACAATCGCAAAATTGCGCTGGTTGAGCGTTAAGAGAACGGGATCATTATGTCTGTTACTACACATGAAACACCGCCGATTCCGACCAATCCACTTAGCAAGGCTTGGCTCTGGGCACGCAAAAATCTGTTCTCCAGCTGGCTGAATACATTGCTGACGTTGTTCAGCATCTGGCTTATCTGGAACGTGATTCCTCCGGCACTGAACTGGCTGGTATTTCAGGCTAACTGGATTGGTGAGACGCGCGCAGACTGTACCAAAGAAGGCGCATGTTGGGTGTTTATCCATGCACGCTTTGGCCAGTTTATGTATGGACTCTATCCGCATGAACTGCGCTGGCGCATCAACCTGTCGCTGGTCATCGGCTTGCTCTCGATTATTCCGATGTTCATCAAATCAATGCCGCGTCGCGGTCGCTACATCGCTTGTTGGGCGGTGGTCTATCCGATTGTGGTTTGGTTCCTGATGTACGGTGGTTATTTCGGTTTAGAGCGCGTAGAGACTCGCCAGTGGGGCGGCCTGACATTAACGCTGATCATCGCTTCAGTGGGGATTGCCGGCGCGCTGCCGTTGGGGATTTTACTGGCGCTGGGACGCCGCTCTGAAATGCCGGTGGTGCGTACACTTTCGATCATCTTCATTGAGTTCTGGCGTGGTGTACCGCTGATCACCGTGCTGTTTATGTCGTCGGTGATGCTGCCGCTGTTTATGGCGGAAGGTACTACCATCGACAAACTGGTGCGTGCGTTGGTTGGCGTGATTTTGTTCCAGTCTGCGTATGTCGCGGAAGTGGTGCGCGGCGGTTTGCAGGCGCTACCAAAAGGCCAATATGAAGCCGCTGAATCTCTGTCGCTGGGCTACTGGAAAACCCAGATGCTGGTGATTTTACCGCAGGCGCTCAAGATGACCATTCCCGGCCTGGTGAATACCATCATTGCGCTGTTTAAAGATACCAGCCTGGTGATCATCATCGGCTTATTCGATCTCTTCAGTAGCGTGCAGCAAGCCACCGTTGACCCAACCTGGTTGGGTATGTCGACGGAAGGCTATGTATTTGCTGCCATGGTTTACTGGATTTTCTGTTTTAGCATGTCGCGCTATAGCCAGTATCTGGAGAAGCGTTTTCACACCGGGCGTGCATCGCACTGAGGCTTAACATGACACAAACTATGACTAATGCGGCTGATGCCATGATGATTACACTCGAAAACGTTAACAAATGGTACGGTCAGTTCCATGTATTGAAAGACATCAATTTAAAAGTAAAACCACGCGAACGTATCGTACTGTGCGGACCGTCCGGTTCGGGTAAATCGACCACTATTCGTTGTATCAATCACCTCGAAGAACATCAGCAAGGACGCATCGTGGTGGATGGCATCCATCTCAATCACGATGTGCGTAATATTGAACTAGTTAGAACCGAAGTCGGCATGGTTTTCCAGCACTTTAATCTTTTCCCACATCTTACCGTTTTGCAAAACTGTACGCTGGCACCGATTTGGGTACGCAAAATGCCGAAGAAAGAAGCAGAAGAGCTGGCCATGTATTACCTTCAGCGTGTACGCATTGCTGAGCATGCGCATAAATTTCCTGGCCAGCTTTCAGGTGGTCAGCAACAGCGCGTGGCGATCGCCCGTTCACTCTGTATGAAGCCGAAAATTATGCTGTTTGATGAGCCAACCTCCGCGCTCGATCCCGAGATGGTTAAAGAAGTACTCGATACGATGATTGGCCTGGCAGAAGATGGCATGACCATGTTGTGCGTTACCCATGAGATGGGATTTGCGCGTACGGTGGCGGATCGTGTGATCTTCATGGATCGGGGTGAAATTGTCGAAGAAGCCCCGCCTCAGGAGTTCTTTGCCAACCCGAAATCAGAACGTACACGTGCGTTTCTGTCGCAAGTTATTCATTGATATCCAGTGAGTTAGATTAAGAAACGCCTCTGCTAAAAAGCAGGGGCTTTTTTATAACTGCAATTTGAATTGGATTAGGTTTGTGAGTGGCAACGGAAGGTTTCCGATGCATACAAAAAAGCCCTGAACTTTCGTTCAGGGCTTCTGTGTTTGATGCCTGGCAGTTCCCTACTCTCGCATGGGGAGACCCCACACTACCATCGGCGCTACGGCGTTTCACTTCTGAGTTCGGCATGGGGTCAGGTGGGACCACCGCGCTAAAGCCGCCAGGCAAATTCTGTAATTTACCGAACTCACGCTTTAAAACTGGTGCTGATACCCAGAGTCGAACTGGGGACCTCACCCTTACCAAGGGTGCGCTCTACCAACTGAGCCATATCAGCACAATTTAATTTGATGCCTGGCAGTTCCCTACTCTCGCATGGGGAGGCCCCACACTACCATCGGCGCTACGGCGTTTCACTTCTGAGTTCGGCATGGGGTCAGGTGGGACCACCGCGCTAAAGCCGCCAGGCAAATTCTGTTTCGTCCGCAGCCCCCTCTCAGGCGCCGCAGACCAGTCCGTAAACAAGCTGAAAATCTCTGGTCTCTCAGACCAAAACGCCTCTGGCGTTGTAAGGTTAAGCCTCACGGGTCATTAGTACCGGTTAGCTCAACGCATCGCTGCGCTTACACATCCGGCCTATCAACGTCGTAGTCTTCAACGTCCCTTCAGGACCCTCAAGGAGTCAGGGAGAACTCATCTCGGGGCAAGTTTCGTGCTTAGATGCTTTCAGCACTTATCTTTTCCGCACTTAGCTACCGGGCAGTGCCATTGGCATGACAACCCGAACACCAGTGGTGCGTTCACTCCGGTCCTCTCGTACTAGGAGCAACCCCCCTCAATTCTCCAGCGCCCACGGCAGATAGGGACCGAACTGTCTCACGACGTTCTAAACCCAGCTCGCGTACCACTTTAAACGGCGAACAGCCGTACCCTTGGGACCTACTTCAGCCCCAGGATGTGATGAGCCGACATCGAGGTGCCAAACACCGCCGTCGATATGAACTCTTGGGCGGTATCAGCCTGTTATCCCCGGAGTACCTTTTATCCGTTGAGCGATGGCCCTTCCATTCAGAACCACCGGATCACTATGACCTGCTTTCGCACCTGCTCGAGCCGTCACTCTCGCAGTCAAGCTGGCTTATGCCATTGCACTAACCTCCTGATGTCCGACCAGGATTAGCCAACCTTCGTGCTCCTCCGTTACTCTTTGGGAGGAGACCGCCCCAGTCAAACTACCCACCAGACACTGTCCGCAGCCCGGATTACGGGCCTACGTTAGAACATCAAACATTAAAGGGTGGTATTTCAAGGTTGGCTCCACGCAGACTGGCGTCCACGCTTCAAAGCCTCCCACCTATCCTACACATCAAGGCTCAATGTTCAGTGTCAAGCTATAGTAAAGGTTCACGGGGTCTTTCCGTCTTGCCGCGGGTACACTGCATCTTCACAGCGATTTCAATTTCACTGAGTCTCGGGTGGAGACAGCCTGGCCATCATTACGCCATTCGTGCAGGTCGGAACTTACCCGACAAGGAATTTCGCTACCTTAGGACCGTTATAGTTACGGCCGCCGTTTACCGGGGCTTCGATCAAGAGCTTCTCCTTGCGGATAACCCCATCAATTAACCTTCCGGCACCGGGCAGGCGTCACACCGTATACGTCCACTTTCGTGTTTGCACAGTGCTGTGTTTTTAATAAACAGTTGCAGCCAGCTGGTATCTTCGACTGCCTTCAGCTCCATCCGCGAGGGACTTCACCTGATGACAGCGTGCCTTCTCCCGAAGTTACGGCACCATTTTGCCTAGTTCCTTCACCCGAGTTCTCTCAAGCGCCTTGGTATTCTCTACCTGACCACCTGTGTCGGTTTGGGGTACGATTTCGTGTTACCTGGAGCTTAGAGGCTTTTCCTGGAAGCAGGGCATCAGTTACTTCACCACCGTGGTGGCTCGTCGTCACGCCTCAGCCTTAAGATACCCCGGATTTACCAAAGGTATCAGCCTACACGCTTAAACCGGGACAACCGTCGCCCGGATAACCTAGCCTTCTCCGTCCCCCCTTCGCAGTAACACCAAGTGCAGGAATATTAACCTGCTTCCCATCGACTACGCTTTTCAGCCTCGCCTTAGGGGTCGACTCACCCTGCTCCGATTAACGTTGAACAGGAACCCTTGGTCTTCCGGCGAGCGGGCTTTTCACCCGCTTTATCGTTACTTATGTCAGCATTCGCACTTCTGATACCTCCAGCATGCCTCACAGCACACCTTCAACGGCTTACAGAACGCTCCCCTACCCAACAACACATAGTGTCGCTGCCGCAGCTTCGGTGCATGGTTTAGCCCCGTTACATCTTCCGCGCAGGCCGACTCGACCAGTGAGCTATTACGCTTTCTTTAAATGATGGCTGCTTCTAAGCCAACATCCTGGCTGTCTGTGCCTTCCCACATCGTTTCCCACTTAACCATGACTTTGGGACCTTAGCTGGCGGTCTGGGTTGTTTCCCTCTTCACGACGGACGTTAGCACCCGCCGTGTGTCTCCCGTGATAACATTCTCCGGTATTCGCAGTTTGCATCGGGTTGGTAAGCCGGGATGGCCCCCTAGCCGAAACAGTGCTCTACCCCCGGAGATGAGTTCACGAGGCGCTACCTAAATAGCTTTCGGGGAGAACCAGCTATCTCCCGGTTTGATTGGCCTTTCACCCCCAGCCACAAGTCATCCGCTAATTTTTCAACATTAGTCGGTTCGGTCCTCCAGTTAGTGTTACCCAACCTTCAACCTGCCCATGGCTAGATCACCGGGTTTCGGGTCTATACCCTGCAACTTAACGCCCAGTTAAGACTCGGTTTCCCTGCGGCTCCCCTATACGGTTAACCTTGCTACAGAATATAAGTCGCTGACCCATTATACAAAAGGTACGCAGTCACCCCATTAAAGAGGCTCCCACTGCTTGTACGTACACGGTTTCAGGTTCTGTTTCACTCCCCTCGCCGGGGTTCTTTTCGCCTTTCCCTCACGGTACTGGTTCACTATCGGTCAGTCAGGAGTATTTAGCCTTGGAGGATGGTCCCCCCATATTCAGACAGGATACCACGTGTCCCGCCCTACTCTTCGAACTCACAGAATGTGCACTTTCGTGTACGGGACTATCACCCGGTATCGTGCGACTTTCCAGACGCTTCCACTAACGCACAAACTGATTCAGGTTCTGGGCTGTTCCCCGTTCGCTCGCCGCTACTGGGGGAATCTCGGTTGATTTCTTTTCCTCCGGGTACTTAGATGTTTCAGTTCCCCGGGTTCGCCTCGCAACACTATGTATTCATGTTGCGATGATGCACTGGGTGCACCGGGTTTCCCCATTCGGACATCGTCGGCTGTAGCGGTTCATATCACCTTACCGACGCTTTACGCAGATTAGCACGTCCTTCATCGCCTCTGACTGCCAGGGCATCCACCGTGTACGCTTAGTCGCTTAACCTCACAACCCACAGGCGTTTTGCAACGCGTGCAGACTGCAAGCATTTGAGAGACTCGAACATATCGCCGCTTCATTCTTATTACGGAGAATGAAGACGATACGTCGTTTCAATTTTCAGCTTGTTCCGGATTGTTAAAGAGCATAATACTTCGCAGCACACCGTTTCCGGTTTGCTCTGAAGTATTGTTTTGAGTCACTGTAATGGTGGAGCTAAGCGGGATCGAACCGCTGACCTCCTGCGTGCAAGGCAGGCGCTCTCCCAGCTGAGCTATAGCCCCATACAGTTACTGCAGAGACCACTACTACCACTCACCAGGAGTTCCGTTTTGGACAAACGGTAATTTCTTTTCAGGCAAGGCAAAGTGGCGCGACGTATAGTTCACTATACGAGCGGCGCTTTAACGCAGCATGAGAAGAAATTTGGTAGGCCTGAGTGGACTTGAACCACCGACCTCACCCTTATCAGGGGTGCGCTCTAACCACCTGAGCTACAAGCCTGTAGAGGTTTTTTCTGCTCGTTACTTTCTATCAGACAATCTGTGTGAGCACTTCGCGGGAAGGTATCTTCAGGTAAGGAGGTGATCCAACCGCAGGTTCCCCTACGGTTACCTTGTTACGACTTCACCCCAGTCATGAATCACAAAGTGGTAAGCGCCCTCCCGAAGGTTAAGCTACCTACTTCTTTTGCAACCCACTCCCATGGTGTGACGGGCGGTGTGTACAAGGCCCGGGAACGTATTCACCGTAGCATTCTGATCTACGATTACTAGCGATTCCGACTTCACGGAGTCGAGTTGCAGACTCCGATCCGGACTACGACGCACTTTATGAGGTCCGCTTGCTCTCGCGAGGTCGCTTCTCTTTGTATGCGCCATTGTAGCACGTGTGTAGCCCTACTCGTAAGGGCCATGATGACTTGACGTCATCCCCACCTTCCTCCAGTTTATCACTGGCAGTCTCCTTTGAGTTCCCGGCCGAACCGCTGGCAACAAAGGATAAGGGTTGCGCTCGTTGCGGGACTTAACCCAACATTTCACAACACGAGCTGACGACAGCCATGCAGCACCTGTCTCAGAGTTCCCGAAGGCACCAAAGCATCTCTGCTAAGTTCTCTGGATGTCAAGAGTAGGTAAGGTTCTTCGCGTTGCATCGAATTAAACCACATGCTCCACCGCTTGTGCGGGCCCCCGTCAATTCATTTGAGTTTTAACCTTGCGGCCGTACTCCCCAGGCGGTCGACTTAACGCGTTAGCTCCGGAAGCCACTCCTCAAGGGAACAACCTCCAAGTCGACATCGTTTACGGCGTGGACTACCAGGGTATCTAATCCTGTTTGCTCCCCACGCTTTCGCACCTGAGCGTCAGTCTTTGTCCAGGGGGCCGCCTTCGCCACCGGTATTCCTCCAGATCTCTACGCATTTCACCGCTACACCTGGAATTCTACCCCCCTCTACAAGACTCCAGCCTGCCAGTTTCGAATGCAGTTCCCAGGTTAAGCCCGGGGATTTCACATCCGACTTGACAGACCGCCTGCGTGCGCTTTACGCCCAGTAATTCCGATTAACGCTTGCACCCTCCGTATTACCGCGGCTGCTGGCACGGAGTTAGCCGGTGCTTCTTCTGCGGGTAACGTCAATCGGTGAAGCTATTAACTTCACCGCCTTCCTCCCCGCTGAAAGTACTTTACAACCCGAAGGCCTTCTTCATACACGCGGCATGGCTGCATCAGGCTTGCGCCCATTGTGCAATATTCCCCACTGCTGCCTCCCGTAGGAGTCTGGACCGTGTCTCAGTTCCAGTGTGGCTGGTCATCCTCTCAGACCAGCTAGGGATCGTCGCCTAGGTGAGCCATTACCCCACCTACTAGCTAATCCCATCTGGGCACATCCGATGGTGTGAGGCCCGAAGGTCCCCCACTTTGGTCTTGCGACGTTATGCGGTATTAGCTACCGTTTCCAGTAGTTATCCCCCTCCATCGGGCAGTTTCCCAGACATTACTCACCCGTCCGCCACTCGTCACCCGAGAGCAAGCTCTCTGTGCTACCGTTCGACTTGCATGTGTTAGGCCTGCCGCCAGCGTTCAATCTGAGCCATGATCAAACTCTTCAATTTAAGTTTGATTTGCTGAAACCAGTTCAGCGATGCTCATCTGTAAAACGTCATAATGAATTTCATTATGTGTTCACTCGTGAGGCTTTGATATTTTTTTGCGTCCGGAGACGCGGATATCAATCCTGCGAGTGCCCACACAGATTGTCTGATAAATTGTTAAAGAGCGTTGCGAACAGCGGCTGAACCGTCTGTCGCGAGGTGGCGTATACTACGCTACTCTCCTTCGGAGTCAAACACTTTTTTCAGCGTTTTTATCCGGCGGGATGAATTTTTTCACTCCCTGCCGAGCCGTCTGCGTTGCCGCTTTGCCGTCTCAGTGGTGGCGCATTATAGGGATCCGAATTTTTTGCACAACCCCTTTTTTCGATCTTTTTAATCGACTGGCGAGTTTTCACTCTTTTCGCTGCGATCGCGAGCGATCCGCTCAAAAATCATCTTGTTTATCCGCCTTTTAAGCCGCAGGCTTGGATAAAAACGTAAAAGGAGAAGATCATGTCCACAGCCCTACGACCTTATAAGAACCATTTCCCGCAACAAGGCGATCGCGTGATGATCGATAACAGCAGCGTGGTGGTGGGTGAAGTACAACTCGACGATGACGTTAGCATCTGGCCGCTGGTTGCGATTCGTGGTGACGTCAATAAAGTGGTGATAGGCAAAAGAAGCAATATTCAGGATGGCAGCGTATTGCACGTCACTCACAAGTCCAGCAGCAATCCGGAAGGTTATCCGCTGATTGTTGGCGAAGATGTCACGGTAGGGCATAAAGCGATGCTGCACGGCTGTACTATCGGCAATCGCGTACTGGTTGGTATGGGATCCATTCTGCTGGACGGCGTGATCGTTGAAGATGATGTGATGATTGGCGCTGGCAGTTTGGTGCCGCCAGGTAAACGACTGGAGAGCGGCTACCTGTATTTAGGCAGCCCGGTTAAGCAGGTCCGCCCACTCAGTGAAGCGGAAATCGCCGGGCTGCTTTACTCATCCAATAACTATGTCGGTTGGAAGAATGAATATCTCGCTCAGGAAAGCCAATCTCATTCCTGATCGCCAGCCTTACCTCTGCTGCATCGACTGCTTTAGTTTGGCTATCACTGGCGTGATCTCTGGCATCACGCCATGCCATAAATGAAAAGCGTGAGCGGCTTGCCCTACTAACATGCCAACACCATCCGCCAGCTGCTGCGCGCCCTGCTGCTGGCACCACAATAAGAATGGCGTCAAACCTTGTTGATAAAACATGTCATAACACCGCGTTTGCGCATTAATTAGCGATGTGGCTAATGCTGGAACTTTGCCATCAACACCGCTCGAGGTCGCATTAATGATCAGATCAAATTGCTGATCCGTTAATTGCTCAAAGCTGGCCGCTTTGATATTCCCGCTATGCTGGAAAATCTCTGCCAGCTGCTCGGCGCGTGCCATGGTGCGATTCACTACCACCAGCGAACATCCGAATGAGAGCAGCGGCAGGATTACGCCACGCGCAGCACCACCGGCGCCCACCAGCAGAATTCGATCGCCTGGATGGATCATCTGCAGTCGTTCCAGATCGCTGAGCAAGCCGATGCCATCGGTGTTATCGCCGAAGATCTTGCCCTGCGCATCTTTCTTTAACGTATTAACCGCACCAGACAATGCCGCACGCTCGCTAAGCTCATCGGCAAATTCCCACGCCTGCTGTTTAAAAGGCAGCGTGACATTGGCACCTTTGCCGCCATGCGCAAAAAAATCGGCGATCGACTGAGGAAAACCCTCAAGTGGCGCGCACTCCTTGCCATATTGATGCTCAATGCCGGTTTGCTCAGCGAACAAGCTATGAATGAAAGGAGATTTGCTATGCGCAATCGGGTGACCAAATACGGCAAAATTTTCCATGCGTTAGCCCTGACGAATAAGTTCACCGCTAATAACGTCGCGGATTTCAGAAGGATTCAGTCGCCCACCCGTTTCAGCATGTAAGACCGTGAATTGCGGACCAAATTGCTTAGCAACCTCTTCCGCATTACGACAAGGCGGTTCGCCGGAAAGATTGGCGCTGGTCGAAACCAGAGGTTTACCAAAACCGCGACACAAAGCCTGTACGTCAGGATGATCGCTAACGCGAATGGCCAGTGAGTCAAAACGCCCCGTTAACCAACGCGGCGTATGTGGCGAAGCTGGCACTACATAGGTTACCGGGCCAGGCCAACTGGCAAACATACGCTCGCGCTGCAGCACAGAGAGTTCACGGTCGGCGATATAAGGTTCCAGCTGCGCGTAATCGGCTGCAATCAAAATGAGTCCCTTCTCGACTGGACGCTGCTTGAGCGCCAAAAGCGCCATTACGGCATTCTCGCTGTCGGGATCGCAGCCCAATCCAAATACGGCTTCGGTTGGATAGGCGATAACTTCCTGTTGCTGTAGCCTCTCAATGCAAAAATCGAGACTACCCGCTGAATACTGGCTTGGCTTCATGATGATGATGCGTCCTGGACGATGGGCTTACCGCAGCGTTTGCTGGCGCAGAAGCGCTTCATGCCTTGTGCGGTTTTCTTCTCTATTAATAAAGGGAACTGGCAATGCGGGCAAACGCCTTCAACCGGCGCTGCGTTAAGGACAAACTGGCAATCTGGATAGCGATCGCAAGAGTAGAAGGTTTTGCCATAGCGCGAGCGCCGCTGTACCAGTTTACCGCTCTGACATTGCGGACAGGCGATAGCTGTTTCATCAGGCTTGTCGATAGTTTCGGTGTAATCACATTCCGGGTAGTGACTGCAACCCACGAACATGCCAAATCGCCCCTGACGCAGAACTTTGTCTGCGCCACACTGGGGGCATGCATGGCCTTCCAGCACTTTAACGACGTGTCCATCTCCCTGACTTTTCAGCGGGCGAATGTAATCGCAGGTTGGATAATTTACACACCCCAGAAAAGGGCCGTGTTTGCCGGAACGTATGACTAATTCTGCCCCGCAAGCGGGGCAGAGATCGTGTTTGGGCACGGAAAATAGTGCTGATTTACTCATATTACCGGTTGCATCAATCGCAAATTATTAATGCAGCATACCTTCATTGACGTCGAATAACAGTTCTTCCATTTGCTGATAGGCGTTTTCACATCCTGGGATGTTAAATAGCACCATCAACACCACCCATTTGAGATCTTCAAGATCGAATTCGAGGGTATCAAGGGCCATTACACGTTCGATGACCATCTCGCGCGTTTCCATATTCAGCACCTGGACCTGTTCCAGGAACAAAATAAAACCGCGACATTCTGCATCTAAGCGCTGGTTTTCCTCTTCGGTATAGATTCGCATTGAGAGCGGATCGTTTGCCATGAGTACTGGCGCAACTAAGCCTTCCTGATAATCCGCTAACCGCTCAAGCCAATTCAACGCATTGTAGATATCTTCACGATGAAAACCGGCATCGGTTAAATCATCGGTCAATTTATCCTGATCAACGCGCATTTCAGCTTCGTTGTGGATATACGTCTCAAACAAGTACATAAGTACGTCGAACATGGCATGCCCTCCTCAATCGGACATAGCCGCCGGGTACAGCTGCGATCCATCCTGCTAACTCCAGCTCCAGCAGGTGAGCTGCGATAACTGGCACAGGTTGGCCGGCACGTTCAGCGACGACGTCAACAGGTGTAACCTCATCACCTACGTTAGCCAACACAGTTGCAAATGGCAATGGCACATCGTCACTGTGTTGTGAATATATTGTTTCTGAACTGCTATCAGGCAACCATTGCAGCGTTGAATGTAAATCTTCAAGGATATTGTTAGGATGCGCCACCAGCAGCGCGCCTTGCTGGATAAGCCAGTGCGTACCTTCACTACCCGGATTGCCTAGCGCGCCGGGTAATGCATAAACGTTACGATTTTGTTCCAAAGCGTAGCGTGCCGTCACCAGCGAACCGCTTTTTAACGTGGCTTCAACTACCAGTACGCCAAGACTTAAACCACTGATGATGCGATTACGCCGCGGAAAGTTAACCGCATGCGGTGCCGTATCAAGGGGGAATTCCGAGATCAGTGCCCCACCGCCAGCGATGATCTCACGTGCTAACGCTTGATGACTTTTAGGGTAGATATGCTGCAGACCGCTGCCTAATACTGCAACGGTCTTGCCCTGCACTTCTAACGCGGCCCGATGCGCCACGCCATCGATTCCGCGTGCAAGGCCGCTGGTGATGGTCAATCCACTTAGCGCTAATTGCTGCGTAAACCAGCTTCCCCATTGCTTACCATAATGCGTGCAGTGACGGCTGCCCACGACACCGAGTTGGGGCGTCTGCAAGATGTCCATATTTCCCGCGACATACAGCAATGAGGGACGTCGACTGATTTCCGCTAACGCCGAGGGATAATGTTCGTCGATACAGGTAACTACATGATGCTGTTCATCCTCCAGCCATAGATGTGTTCGTGCTAACTGGCGTGGACAAAGCTCTTTAAACTGTTGTCGCTGGGTTTCGTTTAATCCCTGATCCAGTAAAAGATCGTCATCAACCTGAGCATTATCCTGCAATGCCTCAGCTAAATGTCTGACAACTCCAGAGCTTAAGCCTTTCACATTTGCCAGCCTGAGCATCCATTCAATTCTCTCCATGCTGCACTCCCTGTCAGCCGCGCTATCATGCGGTGCAATGCTGTCAATCAGACATCAAAAAGTCTACAATATGAGGCAGTAATCTTTTCTTCAACGCATACAGATCTGGATATTTATGTCAGTTTTGCAGGTATTACATTTCCCTGATGATCGCCTTCGCAAAATCGCTGCGCCGGTGGCAACCGTAAACGCAGACGTGCAGCGTATTGTCGACGACATGTTTGAAACCATGTACGCCGAAGAAGGTATTGGCTTAGCGGCGACCCAAGTCGATATTCATCAGCGCATCATTGTTATTGATGTTTCTGAAAACCGTGACGAGCGTTTGGTGCTGATTAATCCGGAACTGCTGGAAAAAAGCGGTGAAACCGGTATTGAAGAAGGCTGCCTTTCCATTCCTGAGCAACGTGCTTTTGTGCCGCGCGCAGAGTGGGTCAAAGTGCGTGCGCAGGATCGTGACGGCAAAAGCTTCGAGCTGGAAACCGACGGTCTGCTGGCGATTTGCATCCAGCATGAAATCGATCATCTCGATGGCAAACTTTTCATTGATTATCTGTCGCCACTGAAACGTCAGCGTATCAAACAGAAACTGGAAAAATTGGCCCGCCTAAACGCACGCGAAGATTAAGTGCTCATTGAAGGTTAAACTGTGTCTGCACCGCTCAAAATTATCTTTGCCGGTACACCTGACTTTGCAGCGCGTCATTTAGACGCGCTACTTGCTTCTGAGCATCAGGTTGTTGGCGTCTTTACCCAGCCCGATCGTCCAGCCGGACGCGGCAATAAGCTTACGTCAAGCCCGGTCAAAGTCCTGGCACAGGCGCACGATATTCCGGTATTTCAGCCGAAATCCCTGAAGCCTGAAGAGAACCAGCATCTGGTTGACGATCTGCAGGCCGATATCATGGTGGTGGTCGCTTATGGCTTGATCCTGCCAAAAGCCGTGCTGGCGATGCCGCGCCTGGGTTGTATTAATGTGCATGGTTCGCTGCTGCCACGCTGGCGCGGTGCTGCACCCATCCAACGCTCTCTCTGGGCTGGCGATACCGAAACCGGTGTCACCATTATGCAGATGGATGTTGGCCTCGATACCGGCGACATGCTGCATAAACTCTCCTGCCCAATTACGGCTGAAGACACCAGCGCGTCGCTGTATGAGAAGCTGGCGCAACTCGGCCCGCAAGGCATGCTGTTAACGCTGGATCTGCTGGCAAGCGGTAATGCCAGGCCAGAAGTTCAGGATGAAGCGCTGGTCTCTTATGCTGAGAAACTGAGTAAAGAAGAAGCTCGTCTTGATTGGTCACTTTCAGCAGCGCAGTTGGAACGTTGTATTCGTGCCTTCAATCCATGGCCAATGAGCTATTTCATGATTGAAGAGCAACCGGTAAAAGTCTGGCAGGCAACGGTTTTGCCGCATCAGAACAAGCAACCCGGTGAAATCGTCCATGCTGATAAACAAGGCATTCAGATCGCAACGGCCGATGGTGTGCTGAATCTGGTATCGCTGCAACCTGCCGGTAAAAAAGCCATGTCCGCTCAGGACCTGCTCAATTCGCGCCGCGAATGGTTCGTACCTGGAACCGTTCTGGCCTGATCCTCCAAGCCCGGTTTGACCGGGCTTTTTGTTTGATGAAATAACATGAAAAAAGCTACCAACTTGCGCAGCCTGGCCGCGCAACTCATTGAACGTGTTGTGGACAAAGGCGAATCGCTGAGTGCCATTTTGCCGGGCGCGCAAAAGAACCTATCCGATAAAGATGGCGCGCTGCTGCAAGAACTCTGTTTTGGCGTGATGCGCACGCTGCCGCAGCTGGAAGCCTTAATCGGCAAACTGATGGAGCGCACCTTAACCGGTAAGCAGCGCGTGTTGCATTATCTGTTGATGGTTGGCCTCTATCAGCTGCTATATACCCGCGTGCCGGCCCATGCGGCGCTGGCAGAAACCGTGGCGGGTGCTGAAGTCCTGAAGCGCACGGCTTTGAAAGGCCTGTTAAATGGCGTGTTGCGCCAGTTCCTGCGCCAGCAAGAAGCGCTGTTAGCCGAAGTCGATCAGGGCTCGCAACGTTACTGGCATCCAGGCTGGTTGCTGAAACGTCTGCAAGCGGCATGGCCAGAACAGTGGCAACAGATTGTTGAAGCTAACAATCAGCGACCGCCAATGTGGCTGCGCGTCAATCGCCAGCATTACAGTCGCGATGCCTGGCTGGCGCTATTGCAGGCAGAAGAGAAAGTTGCTTTTCCTGGCGATGCACAAGATGCACTGCGACTGGAATCACCCGCTCCAGTCAGCCAGCTGCCGGGTTTCGATCAAGGTTGGGTGACGGTGCAGGATCTTTCTGCACAACGTTGCGCACTGTTGCTTGAGCCAAAAAATGGGGAAACTATTCTCGATCTCTGTGCTGCTCCGGGTGGTAAAACCACGCATATCCTCGAAATCGCCCCGCAGGCCAAAGTCTTAGCCGTCGATGTTGACCCGCAACGCCTGCTCCGTGTGCATGAGAACTTACAGCGCCTGGGCATGCAGGCCGAAGTGCGTCAGGGCGATGGTCGTACACCGGCAGAATGGTGTGGTGATATGCAGTTTGATCGTATCCTGCTCGATGCGCCCTGCTCTGCCACGGGCGTTATTCGCCGCCATCCAGACATCAAGTGGCTACGTCGCGATCGTGATATTCCTGAGCTGGCGAATCTACAGTGCGAAATACTTGAGGCCGTCTGGCCGCGTCTAAAATCTGGCGGCACGATGATATATGCCACCTGCTCAATATTGCCGGAAGAGAATCACAATCAAATCAGCGCCTTTTTGGCAGCGCACAGCGACGCCGTGGCCGAGACGTTACCACAGGGCCAGGCTAATGGCTGGCAGGTTTTCCCGACCATCGATGGCGGCGACGGCTTCTTCTACGCTAAGCTGATGAAAAAATAGTGCTGCGCACACTGACAAGAGCATCTAAGCCATGAAAATCATTATCCTCGGCGCCGGCCAGGTCGGCGGAACCCTGGCAGAAAATCTGGTCGGGGAAAATAACGATATCACCGTCGTCGATAGCGATGCGACGCGTTTACGCGTATTGCAGGACAAATTTGATCTGCGCGTCGTGCATGGTCACGGATCCCATCCGCGTATTTTGCGTGAAGCCGGTGCTGAAGATGCAGATATGCTGGTAGCGGTAACCAACTCCGATGAAACCAACATGGTGGCTTGTCAGATTGCGTATTCCCTTTTCAATACGCCCAATCGCATCGCGCGTATTCGCGCCGCTGAATACTTACGCGATGCTGAGAAGCTGTTTGTACCTGAAGCCGTACCAATTGATCATCTGATCTCTCCTGAGCAGTTGGTGATCGACAATATCTACCGCCTGATTCAGTATCCTGGCGCACTTCAGGTAGTGAATTTTGCCGAAGGCAAAGTGAGCCTCGCAGTGGTTAAAGCCTATTATGGCGGACCGCTGGTCGGGAATCCCTTGTCGATCATGCGTGAACATATGCCGCATATTGACACGCGAGTCGCGGCGATTTTTCGTCAGGATCGCCCCATTCGTCCCCAGGGTTCTACGATTGTGGAAGCCGGCGATGAAGTGTTCTTTATTGCCGCGAGCCAACATATCCGCGCGGTGATGAGTGAAATGCAGCGTCTGGAAAAACCGTATAAGCGCATCATGTTAGTTGGCGGCGGCAATATCGGCTTTGGATTGGCGCAGCGCCTGGAGAAACAGTACAGCGTGAAGTTGATTGAACGTAATCAACAACGCGCGGCAGAACTAGCAGAACGCTTGCACGATACTATCGTGTTTTACGGTGATGCCTCGGATCAGGAATTGCTGGCCGAAGAGCATGTCGATCAGGTGGATCTCTTCATCGCGGTCACTAACGACGATGAAGCCAATATTATGTCGGCCATGCTGGCTAAGAAAATGGGTGCGAAAAAAGTAATGGTGCTGATCCAGCGCCGCGCCTACGTCGATCTTGTTCAAGGTAGCGTGATCGACATTGCGATCTCGCCGCAACAAGCCACGATCTCGGCGCTGCTAAGTCACGTACGTAAAGCCGATATCGTGGGCGTGTCCTCACTGCGTCGCGGTATTGCAGAAGCAATCGAAGCGATCGCACACGGCGATGAAACCACCTCACGCGTGGTTGGGCGTTTGATAGAAGATATTAAGTTGCCGCCGGGAACCATTATCGGTGCTGTGGTGCGCGGTGATGAGGTGATCATCGCCAATGATAACGTGCGCGTCGAACAGGGCGATCACGTAATTATGTTCCTGACGGATAAGAAGTTTGTGCCCGATGTTGAGCGCCTGTTCCAGCCAAGTCCATTCTTCCTGTAAAAGCTGCGGGCGAAAGCCCGCCGTGAAAATTTCGCTTAATCCATTGTTCTAATGGCAATTGCACAAAGGTTTGTTAGACTTTAGCCATTGGCCAAGGCAAGGAGATAACAATGAGTTTATTCAAAGAGTTTCGTGATTTTGCAATGCGCGGGAACGTGGTTGATCTGGCGGTAGGTGTCATCATCGGTGCCGCTTTTGGTAAGATTGTTTCTTCACTGGTCGCCAATATCATCATGCCGCCACTTGGCTTGCTGATTGGTGGCGTCGATTTCAAACAGTTTAAATGGATATTAAAACCGGCAGAAGGTGATATTCCTGCTGTGGTAATGGAGTACGGTAACTTTATTCAGACCGTGTTCGATTTCGTTATTGTTGCCTTCGCGATATTCCTGGCAATTAAAGTAATGAACAAGCTGTATCAGAAAAAAGAAGTTGAGAAAGCGGCACCTAAGCCGACGAATGAAGAGTTACTGCTCACTGAAATCCGTGACCTGTTAAAACAACAAAATCACGATAAATTATAATAAAAAAGCCGCCCACGTAAGGCGGCTTTTTTGTCTTTAAAGAAGAAGGCCAGTGATAAACTTTTCTGCTTATCACTGGCCTCCCAGTTACGTCCTTTGCCATGTTTGTCTTTACGTTGATAGCTGCCCTTTCCTTTCTGATTCTTCTCAATGCGCTGCCTAAACAGTGGATCATGTAATAATGCTTCCAGTGCATTATCGTTGATTTTACCTTTTTGGTGCTGATAGCGAGTCATCTCGTCCTCCGGTTATTAACGGCGCAACTATATTCCTTCCAGCGCAAAATTCAATCCTTACTACAACAAATTTCAGGCTGCGGCTCCTCACCTCTCTCCAGAGCTTCAAGTATTGAACAGCAAGCGCTGCTATGTATGTCGCCGCAGCAGGTTTCAGCTAAACGATGCAATGAACGTTGAATCGTCTGTAGTTCGGCAATCATGCCATTCACTTCATCCAATCTTTTCGCCACAATGGCTTTGGATTCCTGGCAAGTATGATGTTCAGGATCGATGCGGATCGACAATAAACCACGGATTGACTCTAAGCTAAAGCCGAGTTGGCGACCATAACGAATAAAACGCAGCCGCTGTAAATCATCGTCGCTATAAAGACGAAAACCGCCCTCAGTGCGTACCTCATGATTCATCATCTGCTGTTTTTCATAAAAGCGGATGGTGTCTGGCGTCACATCCGCCATTTTTGCCAGCTGGCCAATCCGATACATGCTATTTCTCCCGCTGCAAATGATGATGGATGTTATCGCTATACTCGCCGCGCAAAAATTCGGTACTGATTCCGGCTTGCTGGAGTTTTATTTCTAGCAAAGCTAAGCGTTTCGACAGTTCTCGCGCCTTGCCATCGTCAGGATCCAGTTCGCGTAGCAGATCGTTTACCGCCAATGCTTCTCGACGCATTTCAAGTTCCGGAGGTAAGTAACCAGAATTTTTCAACAGCCGATATGCCGTGCGCAGTTCAACTGGCACTCCGCTGTCATTATCTAGCTGTAAAGGTGCACCTTCGCCGGGCAAATTACTCAGCTCACCCTTTTCCTGAGCTTCACGTATGTGTTGCTCTACAAGTTGATCAATTAGCCACATAAGGGAGTTCCTGATGGGTGTATCAGCCATCAGCATAGCGAAAGGGGAGTAAATGGAAAGGAATTACGGACAATAAAAAACCCGCCGAAGCGGGTTTTTTACGATACTGCAAATTACTCTGCAGTAGCTTCTGCTTGAGCTTCTGGACGATCAACCAGCTCGATGTAAGCCATCGGAGCGTTGTCACCAGCACGGAAGCCACACTTCAAAATGCGAGTGTAACCACCGGCACGGCTCGCGAAACGCGGGCCCAGCTCGTTAAATAGTTTTGCCACGATCTCGTTATCACGAGTGCGGGCGAATGCCAGACGACGATTAGCTACGCTGTCGGTCTTGGCAAGAGTAATCAGCGGCTCAACTACGCGGCGCAGCTCTTTGGCTTTCGGCAGAGTCGTCTTAATGATCTCATGACGAACCAGAGAACCAGCCATGTTGCGGAACATAGCCTGACGATGGCTGCTGTTGCGGTTCAGTTGACGACCACTCTTACGATGGCGCATGACCTTATCCTTCTCAGTGAAACCTTAACCTGTGATCGGGTTATTCATCAGCAATGCTTGCTGGTGGCCAGTTTTCCAGGCGCATGCCCAGAGACAAACCACGTGAAGCAAGCACATCTTTAATCTCGGTAAGAGATTTTTTACCCAGGTTAGGCGTTTTAAGCAGCTCAACCTCGGTACGCTGTACCAGATCACCGATGTAGTGGATAGCTTCTGCCTTGAGGCAGTTAGCAGAGCGGACAGTCAATTCCAGATCGTCAACAGGGCGCAGCAGGATCGGATCGAATTCTGGTTTCTCTTCTTTTACTTCCGGCTGACGTACATCACGTAAGTCAACGAAAGCTTCCAGTTGTTCTGCCAGGATGGTTGCCGCACGACGAATCGCCTCTTCAGGATCGATTGTGCCGTTGGTTTCCATTTCGATGACCAGCTTGTCCAGGTCGGTACGCTGTTCTACACGCGCTGCTTCAACATTGTAGGCAATACGGTCTACAGGGCTGTAGCAAGCGTCAACCAACAGACGGCCGATTGGGCGCTCATCTTCTTCCGAATGAATTCGGGCAGAAGCCGGCACATAACCACGACCACGCTGAACTTTGATACGCATGCTAATAGATGCGTTTTCATCGGTCAGGTGGCAGATCACATGCTGCGGCTTGACGATTTCAACATCACCGTCGTGGGTGATGTCGGCTGCAGTCACAGGGCCAATGCCAGATTTATTCAGAGTAAGGATGACTTCATCTTTACCTTGAACTCTTACCGCCAACCCTTTCAGGTTAAGCAGGATTTCCAGGATATCTTCCTGTACGCCCTCTTTGGTGGAGTACTCATGAAGCACACCATCAATCTCAACCTCGGTCACCGCGCAACCCGGCATGGAAGAAAGCAGAATACGGCGCAGTGCGTTGCCAAGAGTATGGCCAAAGCCACGCTCTAACGGCTCAAGGGTCACCTTGGCGTGCGTCGAACTCACTTGCTCGATATCTACCAGGCGCGGTTTTAGAAACTCTGTCACAGAACCCTGCATTGTGTCCTCTCTTTGGTACTAAGCTTTACTTAGAGTAAAGCTCGACGATCAGGTGTTCGTTAATGTCCGCAGACAGATCAGTACGTTCAGGAATACGCTTGAACACACCTTCCATCTTAGTAGCATCAACTTCCAGCCAGGTTGGCTTTTCACGCTGCTCAGCCAGCTCCAGAGCGGCCTTCACGCGAGATTGCTGTTTGGCTTTCTCACGGATGCTTACGACATCATTCGGAGATACCTGATAAGAAGCGATGTTAACAACGCGACCGTTCACCAGGATAGATTTATGGCTAACCAGCTGACGTGCTTCTGCACGAGTGGCGCCAAAGCCCATACGGTAAACAACGTTATCCAGACGGCCTTCCAGCAGGGCCAGCAGGTTTTCACCTGTGTTGCCTTTCAGACGTGCTGCTTCTTTATAGTAGTTGCGGAACTGACGCTCCAGCACGCCGTACATACGACGAACTTTCTGCTTTTCACGCAACTGGCCGCCGTAGTCAGACAGACGCGGTTTACGCGCACCATGCTGACCAGGTGGTTGTTCAATTTTGCACTTGGTATCGATCGCGCGAACGCCAGACTTAAGGAATAAGTCGGTACCCTCACGACGGCTCAGCTTGAGCTTAGGACCCAAATATCTTGCCATTTTCTTTCTCCAACTAACCTAAAAACGGGCGATTAAACGCGACGTTTTTTCGGCGGACGACAACCGTTGTGAGGGATTGGAGTCACATCAGTAATATTAGTGATGCGGAAACCAGCAGCGTTCAGAGCACGAATTGTTGATTCGCGTCCTGGACCCGGACCCTTAACCATAACTTCCAGATTCTTAATACCGTAATCTTTCACTGCTTCTGCACAGCGCTCTGCAGCTACCTGAGCAGCAAACGGAGTAGATTTACGTGAACCGCGGAAACCGGAACCACCGGCGGTTGCCCAACCCAGTGCGTTACCCTGACGATCAGTAATTGTAACGATGGTGTTGTTAAAAGATGCATGGACATGAGCCACGCCATCTGAGACTTGTTTTCTTACACGCTTGCGTGCACGAACTGGTGCCTTTGCCATTATTTACTCACCCCGATTATTTCTTGATCGGTTTACGCGGACCCTTACGGGTACGTGCATTGGTCTTAGTACGCTGACCGCGAACTGGCAGACCACGACGATGGCGTAAACCACGATAGCAACCAAGGTCCATCAGACGCTTGATGCTCAGGGTGATTTCACGGCGCAGATCACCTTCAACAACGAATTTACCAACTGCTTCACGCAGCTGTTCAATTTGTTCTTCAGACAGCTCTCTGATCTTAACATTTTCAGCAATACCCGTTGAAGCGCAGATGGCTTTAGAACGAGTTTTACCGATACCGAAAATCGAAGTTAATGCGATAACGGTATGTTTTTGATCAGGAATGTTAATGCCTGCTATACGGGCCACTATGCACTCCTATAATTAAACAAATGCGTCCCATGCTGAAAAGCCCGTTTTCAGGATACTCAAATGGTAACGCATCGACATACAAAAGATTGGCTGGCTAATCTAGCCAGCTCAACCCGACTTTGCAAGAAAAATATGTGACAATATCAGCCTTGGCGCTGTTTATGCTTTGGCTCGGCGCTGCAGATCACACGTACGACACCGTCGCGGCGAATGATTTTGCAGTTACGACATAATTTCTTGACGGAAGCACGAACTTTCATTTTTACTCTCCGTAACTTCTCAAGCACCCGAATTAACGGCCGTAGCCCTTCAGGTTAGCTTTCTTCAATGCAGACTCGTACTGACTCGACATCATCAGAGTTTGCACTTGAGCCATAAAGTCCATGATGACGACCACTACGATGAGCAGCGATGTGCCGCCAAAGTAGAATGGAACTTTCATAGCATCACGCATGAACTCCGGGATCAGGCAGATAAAAGTAATATACAGTGCGCCGATTAAGGTCAGACGTGTCATTACTTTATCGATGTACTTCGCCGTTTGCTCTCCCGGACGAATTCCCGGTACGAATGCACCAGACTTCTTCAGGTTATCTGCTGTTTCACGTGGGTTGAAGACCAACGCCGTGTAGAAGAAACAGAAGAAGATGATTGCAGTCGCATAGAGTAGCACATAAAGCGGCTGTCCTGGTTGCAAATACAGCGAAATTGTTGTCAGCCAGTTCCAACCGGTACCGCCCCCGAACCATGATGCTATGGTCGCCGGGAACAGAATAATGCTGGAAGCAAAAATAGCTGGGATTACGCCCGCCATATTCACTTTCAACGGTAAATGTGTGCTCTGTGCAGCATATACACGACGGCCTTGCTGACGTTTAGCGTAGTTGACCACAATGCGGCGCTGGCCACGCTCGACGAAAATAACAAAGAACGTCACTGCAAATACTAGAACTGCAACCAACAGCAACAGAAGGAAGTGCAGGTCACCTTGCCGCGCTTGCTCGATGGTATGGCCAATGGCCGGCGGGAGTCCCGCAACAATACCTGCGAAGATAATGATCGAGATACCGTTACCGATACCTCGTTCAGTAATCTGTTCGCCCAGCCACATCAGGAACATTGTCCCAGTAACCAGACTTACAACAGCGGTAAAGTAGAATGCAAAGCCTGGATTCATTACCAGCCCCTGCATTCCAGGCATATTCGGTAAACCGGTAGCAATACCGATCGACTGGAATACAGCCAGAACCAGTGTACCGTAGCGAGTGTACTGGCTAATCTTACGACGACCAGCTTCACCCTCTTTCTTAATCTCAGCTAACGCTGGATGAACCACCGTCAGCAGCTGGATAATAATGGAGGCCGAAATATACGGCATAATACCCAGAGCGAAGATTGAGGCACGACTGAGAGCACCACCAGAGAACATGTTGAACATTTCAATGATGGTGCCACGCTGTTGCTCAAGCAGTTTGGCAAGTACAGTGGCATCGATACCGGGGATTGGAATAAAAGAGCCAATTCGGAAGACAATGAGTGCACCGATTACAAACAACAGTCTGCGCTTCAGTTCACCAAAGCCACCTTTGGCACTTTGAAAATCTAATCCCGGTTGCTTTGCCATCTGCTACTTATTCCTCGATTTTACCGCCAGCAGCTTCGATTGCAGCACGAGCACCTTTGGTGACACGCAGACCGCGAACCGTTACCGGTGCAGAAACTTCACCAGAAAGAATCACTTTCGCGAATTCAATCTGAACACCGATAATATTGGCCGCTTTCAGCGTATTCAGGTCAACAATACCGCCTTCAACTTTCGCCAGATCAGACAGACGAACTTCTGTCGTGATCATTGCTTTGCGAGAGGTGAAACCGAATTTCGGCAGACGACGGTACAGAGGCATCTGACCACCCTCGAAACCGCGACGTACGCCACCGCCAGAACGAGAGTTCTGACCTTTGTGACCACGACCACCGGTTTTACCGAGGCCAGAACCGATACCACGACCCAGACGCTTAGAAGCGTGTTTAGACCCTTCGGCCGGAGACAGAGTGTTTAAACGCATCTCTTACTCCTCCACTTTCAGCATGTAGGAAATCGCGTTAATCATACCGCGTACAGCAGGCGTATCTTCACGCTCAACGGTGTGATTGATGCGACGCAGACCCAAGCCAACCAGAGTCGCTTTGTGCTTAGGCAGGCGGCCGATTGAACTGCGGGTTTGTGTAATTTTAATTGTCTTAGCCATCGTGATTACCCCAGAATTTCTTCAACGGATTTACCACGCTTGGCAGCGACCATTTCCGGAGAATTCATATTGCCCAGGCCATCAATAGTTGCACGAACCACGTTAATCGGGTTGGTAGAACCATACGCTTTAGCCAGAACGTTATGTACTCCAGCAACTTCTAAAACGGCGCGCATTGCACCGCCGGCGATGATACCGGTACCTTCAGAAGCTGGCTGCATGAACACACGAGAACCTGTGTGAGCACCTTTAACAGGGTGCTGCAGGGTGCCGTGAGTCAGCGCGACGTTAATCATATTGCGACGGGCTTTCTCCATCGCTTTCTGGATCGCTGCTGGAACTTCACGCGCTTTACCGTAACCAAAACCAACGCGGCCGTTACCATCACCCACTACAGTCAGTGCGGTGAAGGAGAAAATACGACCACCTTTTACAGTTTTAGATACACGGTTTACCGCGATCAGTTTTTCCTGCAGTTCGCCAGCTTGTTTCTCGATGTTTGACATCTTAGACCTCTACCTTAGAACTGAAGGCCAGCTTCACGGGCAGCATCTGCCAGTGCCTGGACACGACCATGATATTGGAACCCGGAACGGTCGAAAGAGACATTAGTAATGCCTTTCTCAACAGCGCGCTCAGCCAGAGCTTTACCTACAGCTGCAGCGGCGTCTTTGTTACCGGTATACTTCAGTTGTTCGGCAATAGCTTTTTCTACAGTAGAAGCAGCAACCAGAACTTCGGAACCGTTCGGGGCGATCACCTGTGCGTAGATATGACGCGGGGTACGATGTACCACCAGGCGAGTAGCACCCAGCTCTTTGAGCTTGCGACGTGCACGGGTCGCACGACGGATACGAGCAGATTTCTTATCCATAGTGTTACCTTACTTCTTCTTAGCCTCTTTGGTACGCACGACTTCGTCGGCGTAACGAACACCCTTGCCTTTATAAGGCTCAGGACGACGGTAGGCGCGCAGATCAGCTGCAACCTGACCAATCAGCTGTTTATCAGCGCCTTTCAGCACGATCTCAGTCTGAGTTGGACATTCAGCAGTGATGCCGGCCGGCAGTGCATGGTCAACAGGGTGAGAGAAGCCAAGGGCCAAGCTCACAGAGTTGCCTTTAACAGCTGCACGATAACCAACACCAACCAGTTGCAGCTTCTTGGTGAAGCCTTCGGTAACACCGATAACCATGCCGTTCAGCAGCGCACGAGCAGTACCTGCTTGTGCCCAACCATCCGCATAACCTTCGCGTGGAGCGAAAGTCAGGGCGTTGTCTGCATGCTTAACTTCTACAGCACTGTTGATAGTACGAGTCAGCTCGCCGTTTTTGCCTTTGATCGAAACTTCCTGACCGCTGAGTTTTACCTCTACGCCCGCAGGAACAACGACAGGTGCTTTTGCAACACGAGACATTTTATTCCTCCGATTACGCTACGTAGCAGATAATTTCGCCACCAAGACCAGCTTGGCGCGCTGCACGATCAGTCATGACACCTTTAGAGGTAGAGATTACAGCGATGCCCAGACCAGCCATTACTTTTGGCAGCTCATCTTTTTTCTTATAGATGCGCAGACCTGGACGACTAACACGCTGAATGCTCTCTACCACAGCCTTGCCCTGGAAATACTTTAAAGTAACTTCCAGTTCAGACTTGATATCGCCTTCGATTTTAAAATCTTCAATATAGCCTTCTTCCTTCAGCACGTTGGCAATTGCCACTTTCAGCTTGGAGGAAGGCATAGAGACCGCAACTTTGTTCGCGGCCTGACCGTTACGGATACGGGTCAGCATATCCGCGATCGGATCTTGCATGCTCATCTGTGTTACTCCCGTGATTCAAATGGTGACAATTACCAGCTAGCCTTTTTAAGACCCGGGATTTCACCGCGCATTGCGGCTTCACGGACCTTGATACGGCTCAACCCAAACTTCCGCAAGAAACCGTGCGGACGACCTGTCTGACGGCAGCGGTTACGCTGACGGGAAGGGCTGGAATCACGCGGCAGACTCTGCAGCTTGAGAACGGCATCCCAACGATCTTCGTCGGATGCGTTCACATCAGAAATGATCGCTTTCAGTTCAACGCGCTTAGCGAAGAACTTGTCTGCTAATTTCACACGCTTAACTTCGCGTGCTTTCATCGATTGCTTAGCCATTAAGTAACCCTACCTTACTTGCGGAATGGGAATTCAAAGGCAGCCAGCAGAGCACGGCCTTCATCATCAGATTTCGCAGTAGTGGTAATGGTAATATCCAAACCACGAACGCGATCGACTTTGTCATAATCGATTTCTGGGAAGATGATCTGCTCACGAACGCCCATGCTGTAGTTACCACGACCGTCGAACGACTTAGCAGATAAACCGCGGAAGTCACGAATACGTGGTACAGCAATAGTGATCAGACGCTCAAAGAACTCCCACATACGCTCACCGCGCAGAGTTACTTTACAGCCGATCGGATAGCCCTGACGGATTTTGAAGCCTGCAACTGATTTGCGTGCTTTGGTGATCAGCGGTTTTTGACCGGAGATTGCTGCCAGGTCAGCTGCTGCGTTATCCAGCAGTTTCTTGTCAGCGATCGCTTCACCAACACCCATGTTCAGGGTGATCTTCTCGACCCGAGGGACTTGCATGACAGAATTGTAGCCGAACTCTGTCATGAGTTTCTGGACTACTTCGTCTTTGTAGTAATCATGCAGTTTCGCCATCGTACTACTCCAAATTACTTGATAGTTTCGCTATTAGACTTGAAGAAACGGACTTTTTTGCCGTCTTCGAATCTAAAGCCTACACGGTCAGCCTTGCCGGTTGCCGCATTGAAGAGTGCAACGTTGGAAGCTTGAATAGCCGCTTCTTTTTCAACGATGCCACCTGGCTGGTTCAGGGCCGGAACCGGCTTCTGATGTTTCTTAACCAGGTTGATACCTTCAACGATGACTTTACCAGAAGTCAGGACGTTCTTTACTTTACCGCGTTTACCTTTGTCTTTGCCGGTAAGCACGATAACTTCGTCGTTACGACGGATTTTCGCTGCCATTGCTCGCTCCTTAGAGTACTTCTGGTGCCAGAGAGATAATTTTCATGAACTTTTCAGTACGAAGTTCACGAGTTACCGGCCCAAAAATACGCGTACCGATAGGTTGCTCGCTGTTATTGTTTAAAATAACGCATGCATTACCATCGAAGCGAATGACAGAACCGTCCGGGCGACGAACACCCTTCCTGGTGCGCACCACTACCGCTTTCAGGACATCACCTTTTTTCACCTTGCCACGAGGAATTGCTTCCTTGATGGTCACTTTGATGATATCGCCGACGCCTGCGTAGCGACGGTGCGAGCCACCCAGAACCTTGATACACATTACGCGACGTGCACCGGAGTTGTCGGCGACGTTCAGCATAGTCTGTTCTTGGATCATTTTAGTGCTCCGCTAATGTCAACTACTACTTCGGGACCCAAACCTCAGGTCGTTAAAAAGCCCCATAATTGAGGGCGCGGCATTATAACACCGGTTCTCGCACATGGGTAGAAAAAACGAACGGCTCAGACGAGCCGTTCGTTTTATTTTTTAGAGGAAACGGATTCTATTACAGAACCGCTTTCTCTACAACGCGAACCAGCGTCCAAGACTTAGTCTTGGACAGCGGACGGGTTTCGCGGATTTCAACCACGTCACCAATACCGCATTCGTTGTTCTCGTCATGGATGTGCAGCTTAGTCGTACGCTTGATGAATTTACCGTAGATCGGGTGTTTCACGACACGTTCGATAGCAACAACTGCAGATTTCTGCATTTTGTCACTAATAACACGACCCTGCAGAGTACGGATTTTATCGGTCATTACGCCGCCTTCTCAGTCAGTAAAGTCTTAACACGTGCAACATTACGGCGAACTTCTTTCAGCAGATGGGTTTGCTGAAGTTGGCCGGATGCTGCTTGCATGCGCAGGTTAAACTGCTCACGCAGCAGGTTAAGTAGCTCAGTATTCAGCTCTTCAACGCTTTTTTCACGCAGCTCATTTGCTTTCATTACATCACCGTCTTAGTAACAAAGGTGGTTTTGATAGGCAGTTTTGCTGCTGCCAGCTTGAAGGCTTCACGGGCCAATTCTTCCGAAACTCCGTCCATTTCATACAGGACTTTACCCGGTTGAATGAGGGCAACCCAATACTCCACGTTACCCTTACCTTTACCCATACGCACTTCCAGCGGCTTCTCGGTAATTGGTTTGTCCGGGAATACACGGATCCAAATTTTACCTTGACGCTTAACTGCACGGGTCATAGCACGACGTGCTGCTTCGATCTGACGTGCAGTCAGACGACCACGGCCAACAGCTTTCAGACCGAAAGTACCGAAGCTGACATCCGTACCTTGCGCCAGACCACGGTTGCGGCCTTTGTGCACTTTACGGAATTTCGTACGCTTTGGTTGTAACATCAGCGACTCTCCTTACTTACGGCCTTTACGCTGCTGCTTTTTAGGTTGAGCAGCCGGTTCCGGTTGTTCAACAGCAGCCATACCACCCAGGATCTCGCCTTTGAAGATCCATACCTTAACGCCGATTACACCATAAGTGGTGTGCGCTTCAGAGGTGTTGTAGTCAATGTCTGCACGCAGTGTGTGCAACGGTACGCGACCTTCACGGTACCATTCGGTACGTGCGATCTCGGCACCGCCCAAACGGCCGCTGACTTCGACTTTAATACCCTTCGCGCCCAGACGCATTGCGTTCTGTACAGCACGCTTCATAGCACGACGGAACATCACACGACGCTCCAGCTGTGAAGTGATGCTATCAGCAACCAATTTAGCGTCCAGTTCCGGCTTACGGACTTCGGCGATGTTGATCTGTGCAGGAACGCCAGCGATTTTCGCGACGACCGTACGCAGTTTTTCTACGTCTTCACCTTTTTTACCGATAACGATACCCGGGCGAGCAGTGTGAATAGTCACACGGATGCTCTTAGCCGGACGCTCGATAACGATACGAGATACAGACGCTTTAGACAGTTCCTTGGTCAGGAACTGACGGACTTTAAAATCGCTGTCCAGGTTGTCAGCGAATTCTTTGGTGTTCGCAAACCAGGTAGAGTTCCATGGTTTTACAATACCCAGGCGAATACCATTAGGATGTACTTTCTGACCCATTGCTAGTCTCCAGAGTCTCAGCGATCGGACACAACCACAGTAATGTGGCTGGTGCGCTTCAGGATGCGATCTGCACGACCTTTCGCACGCGGCATAATGCGCTTCATGCTTGGGCCTTCGTCTACGAAGATTTTCGCGACTTTCAGATCGTCGATATCAGCGCCATCGTTGTGTTCGGCGTTCGCAATGGCAGATTCCAGGACTTTCTTAACCAACACAGCAGCTTTCTTGTTGGTGTAGGTCAGAATATCCAGAGCCTGCGACACTTTCTTACCGCGAATCAGGTCTGCCACCAGGCGAACCTTCTGAGCAGAAGAACGAGCATGGCGATGTTGAGCAATAGTTTCCATCTCTTCCTCCTACTTATTTCTTCTTGGCTTTCTTATCTGCAGCATGGCCGCGATAAGTACGTGTCGGTGCAAATTCACCCAGTTTGTGGCCGACCATTTCGTCGGAAACAAAGACAGGAACGTGCTGACGACCATTATGGACAGCGATGGTCAAACCGATCATGTTAGGGAAGATCGTTGAACGACGGGACCAAGTGCGCAGGGGCTTCTTGTCACCGCTTTCCACCGCTTTCTCTACCTTCTTCAGCAAGTGCAGGTCAATAAAAGGACCTTTCTTGAGAGAACGTGGCATGGCTTATCCTCTAAAATTATTTGCTACGGCGACGTACGATAAATTTATCAGTACGCTTGTTGCTACGGGTCTTCTTACCTTTGGTCTGAACGCCCCACGGAGTTACCGGGTGCTTACCAAAGTTACGACCTTCACCACCACCGTGCGGGTGATCGACTGGGTTCATCGCAGTACCGCGAACGGTAGGACGAACACCACGCCAACGGGTTGCACCAGCTTTACCCAGTACGCGCAGCATGTGCTCAGAGTTGCCGACTTCGCCAAGAGTTGCACGACATTCGGATTCAACTTTGCGCATTTCGCCTGAACGCAGACGCAGGGTAACGTAGGAACCTTCACGCGCAACGATCTGCACGTAAGTACCAGCTGAGCGAGCAATCTGACCGCCTTTGCCTGGTTTCATTTCTACGTTATGAACGGTAGAACCCACCGGGATGTTACGCATCGGCAGGGTGTTACCTGCTTTAATCGCAGCATCAACGCCAGATTGAATCTGATCGCCGGCTTTCAGGCCTTTAGGGGCCAGGATGTAACGGCGCTCGCCATCTTTGTACAGAACCAGTGCGATGTTCGCAGAACGGTTCGGATCGTACTCAAGACGCTCAACAACTGCTGGGATACCATCTTTGTTGCGTTTGAAGTCAACAATACGGTAAGCCTGCTTGTGACCACCACCGATATGACGGGTAGTGATACGACCATTGTTGTTACGACCACCGGATTTGCTGTTTTTTTCTACCAGCGGAGCAAATGGTTTGCCCTTGTGCAGCTCTGGGTTCACCACTTTAACTACGTGGCGACGACCCGGAGATGTCGGTTTACATTTAACAACTGCCATTGTCTTTCTCCTCCGACTTACTCAGCGCCGCCGACGAAGTCCAGATTCTGGCCTTCCTTCAGGGTGACGTAAGCTTTTTTCCAGTCGCTACGACGACCGATACGCTGTCCGTGACGCTTAACTTTCCCTTTAACTACCAGGGTGTTTACGTCTTTAACTTCCACTTCGAACAGCTTCTCAACAGCAGCAACGATCTCTGCTTTGGTCGCGTCTTTAGCAACTTTGAGAACGATGGTATTGGTTTTTTCCATCGCAGTAGATGCTTTTTCTGATACGTGCGGTGCACGCACTACTTTCAGCAGACGTTCTTCACGGATCATGCCAGCATCTCCTCAACTTGCTTAACTGCTTCCGCAGTCATAACGACTTTGTCGAAGGCGATCAGGCTAACTGGGTCGATGCCCGCTGCATCACGCACGTCAACCTTGTACAGGTTACGCGCAGCCAGGAACAGATTCTCATCCAGTTCACCGGTGATGATCAGCACATCTTGCAGCGCCATGTCTTTCAGTTTCTGTACCAGCAGCTTAGTTTTAGGCGCTTCTACAGAGAACGTCTCGACAACGATCAGACGGTCCTGACGTACCAGCTCGGACAGGATGCTTTTCAGCGCGCCGCGGTACATCTTTTTGTTAACTTTTTGACTGTGGTCCTGTGGACGTGCAGCGAAGGTTACGCCACCTGAACGCCAGATCGGGCTCTTTACAGAACCTGAACGCGCACGGCCGGTACCTTTCTGGCGCCAAGGCTTTTTGCCTGAACCAGTAACTTCAGCACGAGTCTTCTGCGCGCGAGTACCCTGACGAGCACCAGCGGCATAAGCAACAACAACCTGGTGAACCAGCGCTTCGTTGAAATCACGACCGAAGGTAGTTTCGGAAACAGTCAGCGCGCTCTGCGCGTCTTTCAGTACTAATTCCATTGCTATCCCCTTACGCCTTCACAGCTGGTTTAACAATCAGATCGCACCCAGTTGCACCCGGGACGCCACCTTTGACCAGCAGCAGGTTGCGCTCAGCGTCAACACGTACTACTTCCAGGCTCTGAACGGTTACGCGCTCATTACCCAGCTGACCAGCCATTTTCTTGCCTTTGAACACTTTGCCCGGAGTCTGGTTCTGACCGATAGAACCCGGAACGCGGTGTGACAAGGAGTTACCGTGCGTAGCGTCCTGGGTACGGAAGTTCCAGCGCTTAACGGTACCTGCGAAACCTTTACCTTTAGAGGTACCGGTAACGTCTACTTTTTTAACGTCAGCGAAAATTTCAACACTGATGCTCTGGCCAACAGAGAAATCTTCACCTTCGGTGCGGAATTCCCACAGACCACGGCCAGCGTCAACGCCAGCTTTAGCAAAATGACCTGCTTCAGGCTTGCTCACACGGCTTGCTTTTTTAGCACCGGTGGTAACCTGAATAGCTTGGTAACCATCGTTATCCAGGCCTTTGACCTGAGTAACGCGGTTTGCTTCAACTTCGATAACGGTTACTGGGATTGAAACGCCATCTTCAGTGAAGATGCGGGTCATACCCACTTTTTTACCGACTAAACCAATCATTGTATCAACCTCTCAATCGCTCGATGACCTGATTAACCCAGGCTGATCTGCACGTCAACACCGGCAGCCAGGTCCAGACGCATCAGAGCATCAACGGTTTTTTCAGTTGGCTCAACGATGTCTACCAGACGCTTGTGAGTGCGGATTTCGTACTGATCACGCGCGTCTTTGTTAACGTGCGGAGAGATCAGAACGGTAAAACGCTCTTTGCGGGTTGGCAGCGGGATCGGACCACGTACCTGCGCACCAGTGCGCTTGGCAGTCTCAACGATTTCCGCGGTTGATTGATCGATCAGGCGATGATCAAACGCTTTAAGACGGATACGGATTCTTTGGTTCGACATGAGACCAAGGCTCCAAACATTTTATAAACGAAAAGAATTACTACCCGCATCCATTACGATTGATGGAGGAGTGTAATCGTTCAGCATATAACTCCCCAATTGGGAGTATTGTTAGGCGATACATAAACAGCTATCCCCTGCGATTCTGCTCGAATCGCGCCACACCAATATCGGTAGGCCCGCGCATTATACGTAAATCAGTTCAGGAAGCAACCCGTGTTGTGTTTTTAACCACATCAATCTGGTTACAGACCGAAAAAAACCCGCAGCAATCGTTTTGACTGAGCGGGCTTGCGTGACGATGGGCATATGGCTAATGTTCGTTCTGATCTTTTAATTGAGATTGAAGATAATTTTGCAGGCCGAGTTTGTTCACCAGATCGAGTTCCGTTTCCAGCCAGTCTATGTGCCCTTCCTCTTCCGTAAGAATCTCAATCATCATGTCTCTGCTGACGTAGTCATGAACCTTGTCGGCATAGGCTATCGCCTCACGCAAATCCTTTGCGCCTTCCAGTTCTAATGCCAGGTCAGATTGCAGCATTTCCGGCACGTCTTCACCGATGCGTAATCGACCTAGATCTTGCAGGTTAGGAATTCCTTCAAGAAAAAGAATGCGTTCGATATATTTGTCCGCATGTTTCATTTCATCGATTGACTCATGATACTCAACGTCATTGAGCCGGGTCAGACCCCAATTTTTGAACATACGCGCATGAAGGAAGTACTGATTAATCGCAACCAGTTCATTCCCCAGCAATTTGTTGAGATGAAATATGATTTTACTGTCGCCCTTCATTTTTGCTTCCTCCGCTTCCAACTAAATAGAGCGTAGATGCGGATGAAAGGAAGTCAAAAAAACGCGACAGTTATTGTGGGTATTAGGAAGTGCAGAATTACTTTATTAAGCTATCTCTTTGTAGAGCGGCACGTTTTGCAGTTCATCTTTCATAATTTCACGCGCAAACCGCACGCACTTGCCACATTGCTTTCCAATGGGAACCAACTGGCGCAATTGTTGAATCGATTTGGGTTGATAGCGGCGAACCACTTCGCGCAGAGTTTTATCACTCACGGCGTTACACAAGCAGACGTACATTTACTGCGGACTCCCGTACAATTTATGATCAAATTGTAAATGAGAATGGTTTTTATTTCAAACGCAGCTTTTATGTGGGATTAATCGAAATGGCAAAATTCAGACATAAAAAAAGAGCACCGAAGTGCTCTTTTTCATGCTGCGATGACTGCCGAAACAGCCATCAACATTAACGCAGTTAAGCGATAATTTCAGCAACAACACCCGCACCAACAGTACGGCCGCCTTCACGGATTGCGAAACGCAGACCCTGATCCATAGCGATTGGCTTGATCAAAGTTACGGTCATTTTTACGTTGTCGCCTGGCATTACCATTTCAACGCCTTCTGGCAGTTGAACGTCACCGGTCACGTCAGTAGTACGGAAGTAGAACTGAGGACGGTAGCCTTTGAAGAACGGAGTATGACGGCCGCCTTCATCTTTAGACAGAACGTAAACTTCTGAAGTGAACTGGGTATGTGGCTTGATTGAACCCGGCTTAGCCAGAACCTGGCCACGCTCGATGTCTTCACGCTTGATACCACGCAGCAGAACACCACAGTTCTCGCCTGCCTGACCCTGGTCCAGCAGTTTGCGGAACATTTCAACGCCAGTACAGGTTGATTTCACAGTGTCTTTAAGGCCAACAACTTCAACTTCGTCGCCCACTTTAACGATACCGCGCTCAACACGACCGGTAACAACGGTACCTCGGCCAGAGATTGAGAATACGTCTTCGATTGGCAGCAGGAACGGCTTGTCGATTGCACGAACTGGCTCTGGAATATAAGTATCCAGGTGCTCAGCCAGCTCAATGATCTTAGCTTCCCACTCAGCATCGCCTTCCAGCGCTTTCAGAGCAGAACCACGTACGATTGGAGTGTCGTCGCCTGGGAAGTCATAAGCTGACAGCAGGTCACGTACTTCCATCTCTACCAGTTCCAGCAGCTCTTCATCATCAACCATGTCGCACTTGTTCAGGAACACGATGATGTAAGGAACGCCAACCTGACGACCCAGCAGGATGTGCTCACGGGTCTGTGGCATTGGGCCATCAGTCGCAGCAACAACCAGGATCGCGCCGTCCATCTGCGCAGCACCGGTGATCATGTTTTTCACATAGTCGGCGTGGCCTGGGCAGTCAACGTGCGCATAGTGGCGAGACGGGGTTTCGTATTCAACGTGAGAAGTGTTGATGGTGATACCACGTGCTTTCTCTTCTGGCGCTTTATCGATCTCATCGAATTTGCTTGCCTTACCGCCGTAGGTTTTAGCCAGTACGGTAGTAATTGCTGCAGTCAGGGTGGTTTTACCGTGGTCGACGTGACCGATGGTGCCCACGTTTACGTGCAGTTTGTTACGCTGAAATTGCTCTTTCGCCATGGCGATAATTCCTTACGTTGTGCCTTCATGAGTCATGAAGGCATCAGTTCACAATTTTTAAACCGTAGCTTATTTGCTACGAGCTTCAATAACGGCCTGAGCGACGTTGTTCGGCGCATCATCGTACTTCAGGAACTCCATGGAGTAAGAAGCACGGCCTTTGGTCAGAGAACGCAGCTGGGTTGCATATCCGAACATTTCAGACAGCGGAACTTCAGCATGGATCTGAACGCCAGTAGCGTTAGATTCCTGTCCTTTGAGCATACCACGACGACGGCTAAGGTCACCGATAACGTCACCGGTGTTCTCTTCCGGAGTCTCTACTTCAACCTTCATGATTGGCTCAAGCAGAACAGGTTGTGCTTTCTTAAAGCCATCTTTAAAGGCTAAAGAAGCAGCCAGTTTAAACGCCAGCTCAGAGGAGTCGACATCATGGTATGAACCGAAGTGCAGACGAACACCCAGATCAACTACCGGATAACCAGCCAGTGGACCTGATTTCAGCTGCTCCTGGAGACCTTTATCAACCGCAGGGATGTATTCAGTTGGAATCACACCGCCCTTGATATCGTTGACAAATTCGTAACCTTTCGGATTAACGCCCGGCTCCAGTGGGTACATGTCGATAACAACATGACCATACTGACCACGACCACCAGACTGCTTGGCGTGTTTACCTTCGATATCGGTAACTTTCGCGCGAATCGCTTCACGGTAAGCAACCTGAGGTTTACCGACGTTCGCTTCAACGTTGAATTCACGCTTCATGCGGTCAACGATGATGTCGAGGTGCAGCTCACCCATACCCGCGATGATGGTCTGGTTGGTTTCTTCATCAGTCCATACGCGGAATGATGGATCTTCTTTCGCCAGACGGCCCAGAGCCAGACCCATTTTTTCCTGGTCAGCTTTGGTTTTCGGCTCAACGGCGATAGAGATTACCGGCTCAGGGAATTCCATACGCTCAAGAATGATGACGTTGTCTGGGTCACACAGGGTGTCACCAGTGGTTACGTCTTTCAGACCGATCGCAGCGGCGATATCGCCCGCACGAACTTCCTTGATCTCTTCGCGTTTGTTCGCGTGCATCTGAACGATACGGCCCAGACGCTCACGGTTTGACTTAACCGGGTTGAACACGGTGTCACCGGTGTTAACAACACCAGAGTAAACGCGGAAGAAGGTCAGGTTACCAACAAACGGGTCGGTAGCGATTTTGAACGCCAGTGCAGCAAACGGCTCTTTGTCATCGGAATGACGCTCAGCCGGCGTGTCTTTACCGTCGTCCAGCATACCGTTAATCGCGGTAACGTCAGTCGGTGCTGGCAGGTATTCAACTACCGCATCCAGCATCGCCTGAACACCTTTGTTCTTAAATGCAGAACCACAGGTCACCAGGATGATTTCGTTTTTCAGAACGCGCTTACGCAGAGAAGTTTTAATCTCTTCTTCGGTCAGTTCTTCACCGCCGAAGAATTTCTCCATCAGCTCATCAGAACCTTCAGCAGCGGCTTCAACCAGCTTCGCACGCCACTCTTCAGCCAGTTCCTGCATATCAGCTGGAATATCTTCGTAAACGAAGGTAACGCCCTGATCGGCATCGTTCCAGTTGATCGCTTTCATTTTCACCAGGTCAACAACACCGGTGAAACCTTCTTCTGCGCCGATAGCCAGCTGAAGTGGAACTGGGTTTGCACCCAAACGCACTTTCATCTGGTCAACAACTTTCAGGAAGTTAGCACCCATGCGGTCCATTTTGTTAACGAACGCGATGCGTGGAACTTTATATTTGTTAGCCTGACGCCATACGGTTTCAGACTGTGGCTGAACACCACCAACTGCACAGTAAACCATTACTGCGCCATCAAGCACACGCATAGAACGCTCAACTTCGATGGTGAAGTCAACGTGTCCAGGGGTGTCGATGATGTTTACGTGGTGTGGTTCAAACTGCTTAGCCATACCAGACCAGAAACAGGTAGTCGCAGCAGACGTGATGGTAATACCACGTTCCTGCTCCTGCTCCATCCAGTCCATGGTTGCTGCGCCGTCATGAACTTCACCGATTTTGTGGTTTACACCGGTGTAGAACAGAACACGTTCGGTAGTTGTAGTCTTACCGGCGTCGATGTGCGCACTGATACCAATGTTACGGTAGCGCTCAATGGGTGTTTTACGAGCCATTTGATTCCTCTGATTCTTAGACGTTCTAAGTTAAAAAAGCCCAGCAGGTGAGTCACTGGGACGCCCGCTGGGTTTATAACAACTACGTTGCTGTTACCAGCGGTAGTGTGCGAACGCCTTGTTGGCTTCAGCCATGCGGTGAACGTCTTCACGTTTCTTAACTGCAGTACCTTTGTTCTCTGCAGCATCAGAAAGTTCGTTCGCCAGGCGGAGAGCCATAGATTTATCACCGCGTTTACGAGCAGCTTCTACGATCCAACGCATTGCCAGGGCATTACGACGAACCGGACGGACTTCAACTGGAACCTGGTAGGTAGAACCACCAACGCGACGTGACTTAACTTCGACAGTCGGACGTACGTTTTCGAGAGCAACCTCGAACGCTTCCAGGCCATCTTTACCAGCGCGTTGAGCCAGGGTATCAAGCGCGGTATAGACGATAGATTCAGCAGTAGATTTTTTACCATCTACCATCAGGATATTTACAAATTTAGCCAGCAGCTCTGATCCGAACTTAGGATCCGGCAGAATTTTACGCTGACCAATGACGCGACGACGTGGCATGGAAATACTCCGTTGTTAATTCAGGATTGTCCAAAACTCTACGAGTTTAGTTTGACATTTAAGTTAAAACGTTTGGCCTTACTTAACGGAGAACCATTAAGCCTTTGGCTTCTTCACGCCGTACTTGGAGCGTGACTGCTTACGGTCTTTAACACCTGAGCAGTCCAGCGCGCCACGAACGGTGTGGTAACGCACACCTGGCAAGTCTTTAACACGACCGCCACGGATCAGGATCACTGAGTGTTCCTGCAGGTTATGACCTTCACCACCGATGTAGGAGGTAACTTCAAAACCGTTGGTCAAACGCACACGGCAAACTTTACGCAGTGCTGAGTTTGGTTTTTTAGGGGTAGTGGTGTACACACGAGTACATACACCACGTTTCTGCGGGCAAGCTTCCAGCGCAGGCACGTTGCTCTTTGCAACTTTGCGTACGCGTGGTTTGCGAACCAGCTGGTTAACTGTTGCCATTAAATAGCTCCTGGGATTTAGCTTTTTGCTTCGTAAACACGTAATAAATCGCCTCGTATTACTACGAGGAGGCAGAATTTTAGGGCTGTGTCAAAAGGGTGTCAAGAAATAACCAGGTTTTCGCTCTTACCAGGCCACTTGTTGTGGATGCTTCGCTGTCATCGCAACGAAACCAGTATAGTCCAAACGTGCTACTTTGGTCGAAATTTGCTCAATCAGGCCGCGCGCCGCCACATCTTCCTCTAATACCCACAGCGTAGCCGGCGATGCGCTGAGCTTGATTAACATTTGGCTGCCAGCCAAAGCGGCAGTGACGCCATCCTGCAATAAAAGCAGATCGTCACCTTCCTGCAATAAAAGCAGCAGGCTATCGAGGTCGCATTGCCAGGGAGATTGCAGCAGCGTGTAGAGCATGATCAGTTCTCAGAATCGAATAACACGATGATAGGAAGCCAGCTTCTCGCGTAGCGATGCGGCATCCATCACTTCAGCGTTTAACACACGTTCAGCCTTCAAACTCTGCCCGCGCGCCAGCAGCGAGTCGGCGCAGACAAAACACTGGTCAATATCGTACAACTCCAGCACGCCAAAGGTCGCGATGTAGTTACGCGCCAGAATTTGCTCAGGTTGTTGGTCGCGATTGAGCTGCAGCACGCCATCCCCGATAAAGAACAGACCGATATCTTCGCTTAGCGCGCCCGTCGCCAGCACAGCATCCAGGCCTTCCCTGCCCGCGCTGCTGCCGTGCGGTGCCTGAGTAAATAGAAAAGCTACGCGGTTCATCAAAATTGCACCAGACGATCGCAGCTAAGCGCGGCTTCTGCCAATGCGCCCAAACCGCTGAGTTCAAAACCCGGCTGCAAGTTACTGCCCGCCAGTTGCAAGCGCGCGGCTTCCTGCGCGTCGGTTACGCCACGACGTAATGCTGCGGCCACGCAGATATTCAGCACGGCGCCACTTTCAGCGCGCAACTGCTGCCATTCACGCACCATATCCAACTCATCGCTGGCCGGCGCGCTCAGTTGGTTGGCGTTCAATACGCCTTCACGATAGAAGAACACGCTCTCCAGCTGGTGCCCGGCCTTAATAAGTGCGCGCGCAAACAGCAGCGCGCTGCTGGCGTGTTGCGTGCCGTATGCCGGTCCGGTGACCAGCAAGGTGTAGCGCATTAGCGATCCTGCCCCTGAAAATCACCGCTTTTAAACTGGCGAATGTAGAGGTAAACCGTGTGCTTGGAGATATTGAGGCGATCGGCCACCTGGTTAATCGCATCTTTAATGTCGAAGATACCCTTCTCATACATATTGAGCACGATCTGGCGATTCTTAGCATTATTCGAAACGTTACGGTCAGCGCTCACTTCTTCAATCGCGAACTCAAGCGTCTGCATCACCAGATCTTCCACCGAGCTGGCAAAGTTGACGTTGGAATCCACCTGCTGCATCTCCGGCGGCATAAAGGTCGACATAATCTGCGAGAACGGAACGTCGAGGTTCATGTTGATGCACAGCAAGCCAATAACGCGCTGCTGGCGATTACGAATCGCGATCGTAACCGATTTCATCAGCACACCGCTTTTCGCGCGCGTAAAGTAGGCTCTGGAGACATTGCTGTCGGCGCCGTGCATATCGTGCAGCATACGCAGCGCCAAATCGGTAATCGGCGAACCCACTTTACGCCCGGTATGTTCACCGTTGGCGATACGCACCGCAGAACACTTCAAATCTTCCAGCGAGTGCAGCACGATTTCGCAGTGCGAGCCAATCAGCATCGCCAGGCCATCGACAACGGCTTCGTAGGATTTGAGGATATCGTAATCTGCTTGCTCGAACGGACGTTGCTCCAGTAAATCGAAGTCAGTCAGTTCACCGGGATTGAATGGATTAGACATCGAAGACATTACCCTAAATGGCTGGAGCCTGTCTCGACAGCATTGGGGCAGACTCATATTGTGATAATTGTGCAGGCGCTAGTCTGGCAAATGTGCTGGTCTTTAGCCAGACCTTTACTCTCTTCTCCGCAATAAAAACGCCGCCCGAGGGCGGCGTGATGCAGAAAGTTAAGATTACTGGGCTTTCTGATCGGCAGCGACTGGAGCCTGTGCTTTTTCGTCCGCTTTCGGCGCGGGTTTGATGTCGAGCAGTTCAACATCGAACACTAGCGTGGAGTTGGCCGGAATACCCGGAACGCCATTTTTGCCGTAAGCCAGGTTCGGTGGGATCACCAGCTTGATTTTACCGCCTTTCTTCACGTGCTTCAGACCTTCGGTCCAGCCCGGAATCACACCGTCCAGACGGAACGACAGCGGCTCACCGCGGGTATAAGAGTTATCGAACTCAGTACCGTCGATCAGCGTCCCTTTGTAGTTCACAACCACAGTGTCGCTGTCTTTCGGCGCGCTACCGGTACCTTCTTTCTCTACCTGATACAGCAGGCCAGATTCGGTTTTCTTCACGCCTTTTTCTTTAGCGAATTTGTCAGCGTAAGCGGAACCCTTATCAGAGTTCTCTTTCGCGTCTTTTTCCATCTTCGCCTGAGCAGCACCTTTTACGCGGCCTTCAAAGGCCTGCAGGGTTTGCTCGATCTCTTGATCAGAGAGTTTGCTCTTGCCGCCAAAGGCGTCCTGAACACCCGCGATCAACTGATCTTTATCCAGTTTGATGCCCAGCTTCTCTTGTTCCTTCAGAGAGTTGTCCATGTAGCGCCCCAGGGACGCGCCAAGTGCATAAGCTGATTGCTGGTCTTCGTTTTTGAAGGCAGCATTTTTCGGTGCTTGCGGCGCAGCCTGAGCGGCGTCTGCTGGAGCAGCGGCGGTTTCTGCTGCCATTGCCAGCGGTGCATTCAGCGCGAAGGCCATGGTGGTAGCTAACAATGTGACTTTAAACAGTGAATTCATCCTTTCTCCAAAACCGAAGCCTCTAACCTCGGGAATCATTGCGGACTGAGGCCCACACTATAACTTTACGTGGCAGCGGCGAACACTCCCACAATGTAATTACCCGTCCAACCTCCGACCTTTTTTGCTTCAGGAAGTTTCATCAGAGATATAGGCGTTATGCGGCGTTTCAATGCAGCATGGCGCGGAAAGGTAAAATATCAGGTGATTCTGAAGCGAAAGGCCGTAGAATCAGGCCCGAAACAGACTAACGTGCAGCACCGCAAGATGAGGAAAGATCATGCAACCAACAGAATGGGAACAACGCCTTGAGGCGCTGGAGAGCAAGCTGGCTTTTCAGGAATACACCATCGATCAGCTCAATCAAACGGTGGTTCAGCATGAGCTGGAGATGATCCGACTGCGTGAGCAGGTCCGTCTGTTAATCGATAAAGTGAAAGATAGCGCGCCGTCGATAATTGCCTCGCAATCTGAAGAAACCCCGCCGCCACATTATTAAAAAGAAAAGGCCACCCGAAGGTGGCCTCGCCAGCATCACACTGATTAGTGGCTGCAGCCGCAACCGCCAGTGCCACAACCGCCCTGGCCGTGATCGTGACCATGGTCGTGGTCATGATCGTGATGATGACCATCCGCGCCATGCACGTGGCCGTGCGCCAGCTCTTCTTCGGTTGCTGCGCGAATCGCCACAACTTCCACGTTGAAGTTCAGGTTCTGACCCGCCAGCATGTGGTTACCATCAACCACTACGTGCTCATCTTCAACTTCGGTGATTTCAACCGGAACTGGACCCTGATCGGTTTCTGCCAGGAAGCGCATGCCAACCTGCAGTTCGTCAACGCCCATAAACACGTCTTTTGGCACGCGCTGTACGAGGTTGTCATCGTATTGACCGTAAGCGTCGTTCGCCGGGATATGCACGTCAAACTTATCGCCTACATCATGATTTTCCAGCGCTTTTTCCAGACCAGAAATCAGGGAACCATGACCGTGCAGATAGTCCAACGGTGCACTCACCGGTGACTCGTCAACCAACACACCGTCTTCGGTACGAACCTGATACGCCAGGCTCACCACCAGGTCTTTTGCTACTTTCATGATATCTCCTAACCGTTGAGAACTAAGATCCCGTCCCATTGGTCAATTTTGCGTGCAATAACCAACCAGAAAGGTTCAAGACTGAGGATGCCAACAAATGTGTTGTTGCATACTGCTCAGCGTTAATGGCGCCGATTGTAACGGAATTCAATCCCGCTGTAAGTTCAAGCTTAAAAAAAGCTGAGCCATTGCGCTACTCAGGATGAAAAATGCCGATCACTTGCTCATTGCTGCGAACCTGATCGCGCACCTGCTTATCCGCTTCCCGCATTTGATGACCGCACTCGACGCACTCCACTACATCAACATTGTTCTCACGCCACAATGCCAACGTGTCTTTTTCCTGGCAGTGCGGGCAAACCGCACCGGCAATAAATTGTTTACGCATACTGTTTCCTGCCGTCGTTAGTGAACGGATTAAGTAAGTATAGTTCTACTCGTCATCCCAGCCGTCAAACTGACGTTTCTCGTGCTGCATTTCGCGCTGGAAGATATCCTCCAGCTCGCGCCGCGCCTCACGCACACGCGAAACCTGCGCGCTGTCATCGTGGCTGGGCACCAGCTCACGCAGCATACGCATATCCAGACGACGGAAATGTTGCTGCGCGCGCTGCGCCTGATGCGGATGCATGCCCAGCGAGATCAGGGTCTTACGACCCAGCTCCAGCGCACTGGAGAACGTCTCACGCGAGAACAGCGTAACACCCGCCTGCAACAGTTCGTGCGCCTCAACACGTCCACGCGCACGCGCCAGGATTTCCAGCTGCGGGAAATGCTGCTGACACAGTTGCACGATGGTCATTGAATCTTCCGGATCGTTACAGGTAATGACGATGGATTGCGCATTCTCCGCGCCCGCCGCACGCAGCAGCTCCAGCTCGGTGGCGTCGCCATAGTAAACCTTATAGCCATATTTACGCATCAGGCTCACCGCGGAGATATCACGCTCCAGCACGGTAATGCGCTTGTTGTTCGCCATCAGCAAACGGCCAACAACCTGACCAAAACGACCAAAGCCCACCACAATGACCTGCGGCTGATCGTCCTCAACAAAGTGCTTCTCGGCATTTTCATCGGGCTCATTAAAGCGGTGCGCCAGCAGACGATCGATGCCGTTCATCAGCAGCGGCGTGGTCATCATGGATAACGTCACCGTCACCAGCAGCAGCGGCATTTGGTCGCCGCTGAACATTTTGGCCGACGACGCCGCCGAGAACAGCACAAAGGCGAACTCGCCGCCCTGGCTTAATACACCGGCAAACTGCTGGCGCTCCGAACTGCGCAGGCCATAAATGCGCCCCAGCACATACAGCACCAGCGTTTTCACCGTCACCAGAATCAGCACGCCCAGCAAAATTTCAGTGATGTGGGTATAAAGCACGCCGAGATTCAGCGCCATGCCAACCGAAATAAAGAACAAGCCCAGCAACAAACCTTTGAACGGTTCAATGGCCACTTCCAGCTCGTGGCGATACTCGCTTTCCGCCAACAGAATACCCGCGATGAAAGTACCGAGCGCCATCGACAGACCGAGCGCATCCATAAACAGTGCCGAACCCAGCACCAGCAGCAGCGAGGCGGCAGTAAACACTTCGCGCACGCCGGATGCGGCAATGAAGCGCAGAATCGGGCGCAGCAGATAACGACCACCAATCAGCATCCCGCCGAACGCCAGCACTTTCATCCCAACTTTCAACCAGTCAACATGACCGCTGTCGCCGCCCGCTAGCAGCGGCACCAGCGCCAACGCGGGAATCACCGCTAGATCCTGGAACAGCAACACTGAGAAACCGAGCTGTCCCGATTCACTGCGGTTCATGCCTTTATCGCGCATCAGCTGCAGCGCCATCGCCGTGGATGACATTGCCAGACCAATGCCGCCAATCACCGCCGCCTGCCAGCTAAAGTCGGTCAGCCACAGCAATCCGCCGAGAATGGCGGCGGAAATCAGCACCTGAGCCGCACCAACGCCAAATATCGAACGGCGCAGCGCCCACAGTTTCGAGGGGTTCAGTTCAAGCCCGATGATGAACATCAGGAACACCACGCCGAGTTCCGAGAAGTGCAAAATCTCCTCGACGTCGCTGATGAACCCCAAACCCCACGGACCAATCGCGATACCGGCCAGCAGATAGCCCAGCACCGCGCCAATGCCGAGACGCGCCGCAATCGGCACAATCAGCACCGCCGCGACCAGATAAATCACGCCCGCCGTCAGTAACGTTTCGCCTTCCATCACACTCCTCCCTGCGGCAGCGGTGAAGCCAGCCAGTCGCCGTATGCGCGCGCAAAATTACGCATCACGTCCGGCGTTTGTCGACGCGCCCAGTAAATCACCATCGGCGTCATCCAGTGCATACGACACATCTGCGCCGTCAGCTCAAACGGACGCATGATGTCACTCATCGGATAGCGATTCAGGCCGCTAGGGTGATACGCCGCTTCCGGTTCGCCGGTGGTGACCACGCTGCGCCAGTATTTGCCTTCCAGCGCATTACCATCCGGTCCGCTGGCAAAGCCGCGCGACAGCACACGATCCAGCCACTCCTTCAGGAGCGCCGGGCAGCTGTAGGTATAAAGTGGATGTTGGAATACAACGATTTGATGGTCGCGCAGCAGCTGCTGCTCATAGTGAATATCAATAAAAAAATCCGGATAGTGGGCGTATAAATCGTGCACCGTGACGTGGTCCAGTTCCATAGCCGACTGCAGCAAAACCCGATTAGCAATCGAATCCTGTGATTCCGGATGGGCGTAAAGCAGCAATATTTTGGGTGGCTGCGACATCGTTCCCCTCCAAAGCGTCGTCACGGCACAGGAATTCCGCTACCATGCTCGACGCAACAAATTTTCTCGAATTATGTTGCCGGTAAATTAACATATTCTGACGATACGGCGCTTATGATTGTCTTTTCAGCACTACAAATTCGCCGCGGCACCAATGTGCTGCTGGATAACGCAACAGCCACCATTAACCCAGGCCAGAAAGTTGGCTTAGTGGGCAAAAATGGCTGCGGCAAATCGACGCTGCTGTCATTGCTGAAGGGCGAAATCAGCAGCGATGCAGGTAACGCTACGTTCCCGAGCAACTGGGCGCTGGCGTGGGTCAATCAGGAAACCCCAGCGCTGAGCAAACCCGCGCTGGAGTATGTTATCGACGGCGACCGTGAATATCGTCAGCTTGAATCCGAATTGGCCGACGCCAATGCGCGCAACGATGGCAACGCCATCGCCCTGCTGCACGGCAAGCTGGATGCGATTCAGGCGTGGAGCATACCTGCTCGCGCCTCAAGTTTGTTGCACGGTTTGGGCTTTAGCCAGGAACAATTAATGCGGCCGGTGAGCGATTTCTCCGGTGGCTGGCGCATGCGCCTTAACCTCGCGCAGGCGCTGGTGTGCCGTTCCGATCTGCTGCTGCTGGATGAACCGACTAACCACCTCGATCTGGATGCGGTGATCTGGCTTGAACGCTGGCTGAAAAGCTACGAAGGCACGCTGGTGCTGATTTCGCACGACCGCGACTTCCTTGATCCGGTGGTCGATAAGATCATCCACATCGAGCAGCAGACGATGTTTGAATACACCGGTAACTACAGCTCGTTCGAACGTCAGCGCGGCGCCAAGCTGGCGCAGCAGCAAGCGCTGTTCCAGAGCCAGCAGGAAAAAGTGGCGCACCTGCAGAAGTATATTGATCGCTTCCGCGCGCAGGCGACCAAAGCCAAGCAGGCGCAGAGCCGCATCAAAATGCTGGAGCGCATGGAATTGATTGCGCCAGCACACGTCGATAACCCATTCAGCTTCAGTTTCCGCGCGCCAGAAAGCTTGCCGAATCCGTTGCTGAAGATGGAGCGCGTTACCGCCGGTTATGGCGAACGCATTATTCTCGACGCCATCAAACTCAACCTTGTGCCGGGTTCACGTATTGGCCTGCTGGGCCGTAACGGCGCGGGTAAATCGACGCTGATTAAGCTGCTAGCCGGTGAGCTCGACGCGCTGGATGGCAAAGTTGGCCTGGCGAAAGGCATTAAGCTCGGTTACTTCGCCCAGCATCAGCTGGAATATCTGCGCGCCGATGAATCACCCTTGCAGCATTTATCACGCATCGCGCCGAAAGTGCTGGAGCAGCAGCTGCGCGACTACCTTGGCGGCTTCGGCTTCCAGGGCGATAAAGTCAGCGAAATTACCGAACGTTTCTCCGGCGGCGAAAAAGCGCGTCTGGTGCTGGCATTAATCGTCTGGCAGCGCCCGAACCTGCTGCTGCTTGATGAACCAACTAACCACCTCGATCTTGATATGCGTCAGGCGCTGACCGAAGCGCTGATTGATTTCGAAGGCGCGCTGGTGGTGGTCTCGCACGATCGCCATCTGCTGCGCGCCACCACCGACGATCTTTATCTGGTGCACGACGGCAAGGTCGACGTGTTTGAGGGTGATCTGGAAGATTATCAGCAGTGGCTGAGCGATCTGCAAAAGCAAGCGCAACAGGATGCCGCACCGAAGCAGGATAACGGCAACAGCGCGCAATCGCGTAAAGACCAGAAACGCCGCGACGCCGAACTGCGCGCACAAACGCAGCCGCTGCGTAAAGAGATCGAGAAGCTTGAGAAGCAGATGGTGAAGTGGCAGAGCCAGCTCAGCGACGCGGAAGCCCAGTTAGCCGACAGCGCGATTTACGATCAGAGCCGCAAAGCCGATTTGAATGTGGCGCTGCAGCGCCAGGCCGAGAGCAAGGCGGCGCTGGAAGAGGTCGAAATGGCGTGGCTGGATGCGCAGGAACAGCTGGAGCAGATGCTGGCGGGTTGAGTGTGCGCGCTGTCCCCCTCCTCGGTCCTCCCCCATTTATGGAAGTGTGCACGCTGTCCCCCATCCCGGCCTTCCCCCGCAAGCGGGGGAAGGAGACGCTGCCACATGCAGCTTCATCACTTACATGTGGCAGCATCTTCCTCCCCTATTTATGGGGGAGGACCGAGGAGGGGGAATGCGAGCACTATTCCAAATTAAAACGGCTTATCCCCTAACACCGTCGCACGATGCATCACCCGCCGCGCCGGATAATAATCCGCATTAGCATAGTGTTGGGTCACGCGGTTATCCCAAATCGCCACATCATTCTCCTGCCAGCGCCAGCGCACCTGGAATTCCGGTTTGGCGCTATGCCAAAACAGGAAGTTAAGCAGCGCATCGCTCTCTTTTTCGCTCAAGCCCAGCAAACGCGTGGTAAAACCTTCGTTGACAAACAGCGCCTTGCGTCCGCTCACCGGGTGGGTACGAATCACCGGATGCTGCACCGGCGGGTTCTTTGCCACCGCTTGCTGCCAGCGCTGATGCTCCTCCTCGGTTTTACGGTATTTGTACTCCTGAAACGACTTCTTAAAGTCGTGCTCCGCCTGCAGTCCATTCAACAGCGTCTTAAACGGTTCAGACAGCGCTTCATAGGCCGCAATGCCGGTTGACCACAAGGTATCGCCGCCGCTTTCCGGCAGCAGCTTCGAAGCCAGGATTGCAATTGCCGGCGGAGTTTGTATAAAGGTGACATCGGTGTGCCAGTTGTCATTATCCGGCGGATTATCCTGATGCGTATCCAGCACGATGATCTCTTCCACGCCTTCCGCATGCGGATAGACCGGATGGATATGCAGATCGCCAAAGCGAATCGCCAGCGCACGCTGCTGTTCCGGGGTAATCACTTGATTACGCAGGAATAGCACCTGATGGCGCAGCAAGCCATGATAGAGCTGTTCAAACTGGGCATCGCTCAGCGGACGGCTGAGGTCGACATCACTGACCTGCGCCCCAATATTCGGGCCCAACGCGGTAAAATTAAGACGTTCGTTCATTGCTGTTCTCCATTCCAGGGCGTCACTCGGCGCTGCAAGGCGCGCAGACCCAGTTCTAAGCCAAAAGCAATCAGGGCAATCACGGCGATACCGGCCAACACCACGTCGGTGGCGAGGAACTCACCGGCCGACTGCACCATAAAGCCGAGTCCCCGCGTAGCGGCAATCAGTTCCGCCGCCACCAGCGTTGACCAACCTACGCCGAGACCAATACGCAAGCCGGTGAGAATCTCCGGCAGCGCGCCGGGCAGAATCACGTAGCGCAGCAGCTGCCAGCGCGATGCGCCCAGCGCCTGCGCCGCGCGAATCCGTACCTGCTGAGCATTCTTCACTCCCGCCAGCGTCGATAAAGTCACCGGCGCGAAAATCGCCAGATAAATCAGTAAAATCTTCGAGGTTTCGCCGATGCCAAACCAGATCACCATCAGCGGCAAATAAGCCAGCGGCGGTACCGGGCGATAGAGTTCGATCAGCGGATCAAGCAAGCCGCGAATCGCCGGGCTCAGGCCCATGGCGATGCCGACCGGAATCCCAATCAGCGCGGCAAAGAACAGCGCCACCAGCATACGCGCCAGGCTGGCGCCCAGATGCTGCCATAATGTGGCGTCCATAAAGCCTTGCGGGCTGGCAATCAATATCAGCTTCTGCAGCACCACTTGCGGCGGCGGTAAAAACAGCGGCGCCACTAAGCCGAGCGCGGTGATAGCCCACCACAACAGCAGCAACAAGCCCACGCTGAGCAGGCTGAGTGAGAACTGGCGCGAGAACGGCCAGCGCAGTCCACGACGACGCATTTGGGTCTTCCCATCAATCACCGCACTCATATAAACGCCTCACGCTGGGAAAATACCTGATTCAGTACATATTCACGACGTTCGATAAACGCCGGATCGGATTTGATGCTGCGGCACGGTTCCCCGGCGGCGAAGCGTTGGCCGAAGTCGAGTTTTAAACGCTCCACTACTCGACCCGGTCCCGGCGAAAGCAGCACTAATTCGCTGGCGAGAAACACCGCTTCTTCGATGTCGTGGGTGATCAGCAGAATCTGCTTGCCGGTATCACGCCACAGCGTCAGCAGCAGGGTTTGCATCTGTTCGCGGGTAAAGGCGTCCAGCGCGCCAAACGGCTCATCTAACAGCAGCAACTGAGGATCAGCCGCCAGCGCACGCGCAATGCCCACGCGCTGACGTTGACCCCCAGAGAGCTGCCAGATAAAACGCTTCTCTGCACCTTCCAGTCCTACTTTACGGATCAAACGGCGTGCAATGGTATGGCGCTCCGCCTTCGCCATGCCCGCCAGTTGCAAACCGAACGAAACGTTATCGATCACGTTGCGCCACGGCAGCAATCCTTCATTTTGAAACACTACGCCGCGCTCAGCGCCCGGCCCTTTTACCGCTTTGCCATCCAGCGTAATGCTGCCAGATTCCAGCGGCAGAAAGCCGGCGATGAGGTTCAGCAGCGTGGTTTTGCCACAGCCGGAGGGACCTAACACCACCAGCAGGTCTCGGCTGCCCAGCTGCAGGTTGATGTCCTGCAGCGCGGGTTGTCCGGCGTAACGCGCATTGAGATGGGTGATGTTAAGCATACGGCCTCCGGTTATTTCACTAAGGGTGCAACGAAGCGCGTGGTGACGAAGCTGCTGTAATCGCTATCCGCTTCTGGCACTTTGCCCTGCTCTTTCAGGAAGCCGGCAGTATCGACAATCGCCTTGTTCACCGGCTTGCCGAGCTGCTCCACCTGCTGCTGCGCGGTGAGGTACGTGTTGCCTTTCACCAGCACCGGCACATCCGCTTCGGGTACACCGCTCAGGCGCGCCAGCTTGCTCAGGTTATCTGACTGCTTCAGCCATTGATCCGGATTGGCAATGTAAGCTTGCTGCGCTTCAACGGCGCTGCGGGCAAAGGCGGTGACGATTTCTGGATGCTGCTGCGCAAAGTCTTTACGCACCACCCACACATCAAGCGTTGGCGCGCCCCACTTGCCGACCTGCGAAGAGTCCGTCAGCACCTTGCCATCTTTCTCCAGCTCGTTGACCGCCGGAGACCAGACGTAAGCGCCGTCAATATCACCGCGTTTCCAGGCAGCAATAATCGCCGGCGGCTGCAGGTTGACTAAGGTCACTTGCGAAGGCTTGATGCCCCAATGCTTGAGCGCGGCGAGGAAGCTGTAGTGCGTAGTCGAGATGAACGGCACGGCGATGCGCTTGCCAATCAGGTCTTTAGGATCTTTGATGGTTTTCTTCACCACCAGCGCTTCAGAGTTACCGAGCTGAGAGGCCAGCAGGAAAGCTTCAATCGGCAGCTTTTGCGTGGCGGCGACCGCCAGCGGGCTGGAACCGATATTACCAATCTGCACGTCGCCCGACGCCAGTGCACGTAACACGCTGGCCCCGCTATCAAATTTGCGCCAGTCGACGGTAGCACCGCTCTCTTTGGCGAAGGTGTTATCCGCCTGCGCCACTTTGGCTGGTTCAGCCGAGGTCTGATACGCCACGATAACGTTGACCGCTTGCGCCTGGAACGCCATCAGGGCCAGAGCCGCTGTGACCGCCGTTATTGTTTTTTTCATTGCCATCATCATTCACCCCAATGTGTTTTGTCTGGGCAGTTTCTCCAGCAACAGTAATTTCATAAAGGAATTAAAAATTATCCCTAATGACGATCCGTTCTTAGATCAACATCGGGCAAGGCTATGCAAAAAGTGCAAATGGAAAGAAAAGGAAAGCGGTAAATATGTCACACGCTCACATGGCAGCTGTGATATTGATAGAGATCTCATTTTTTAACTCTTTACTAACGGTCCTGAATCCATGTCGATAGAAAAAGTCGCACACCTGGCTGGCGTGTCAAAAGCCACCGTTTCACGGGTTTTAAACCAGAATCCCGGCGTGCGCCCGGATACGCGTGCCAAAGTGCTGGCGGCCATCGACATCTGCGACTATCAGCCCAACCTGCTGGCGCGCCAGTTGCGCACTTCGCAAAGCCATATGTTGTTAGTGCTGATTCCCGACATCACCAATCCATTCTGCTCACGCGTGGTTCAGGGCATTGAAGCCGAAGCTGAAGCGCAGGGTTACCACATTCTGCTGTGTAACTCAGGATCGCAGCTGCGGCGCGAAGCGGCCTACATTGCGTTGCTCACCGGCAAAGTGGTCGACGGCGTGATCACCATGGATGCCGCCAGCAGCCTGCATGAGTTGAAAGAATTGATTGGCGATCAGCCTTGGGTGCAGTGCGCGGAATACGATCCGTCGATCGCCGCCTCAAGCGTGGCGATTGATAATAAAGAAGCGGCTTTCGAAACCGTGCGTTATCTGGCGAGCAAAGGCCGACGTCGTATTGCGCTGGTGAACTGTGATATGCGCTACCTCTATTCACATAAGCGTGAAGAGGGATATCGCGCGGCGCTGGAGCAGCTGGATCTCAGCTGGTGCGGTGTGGCTTATGCCGAGAATATCACCTGCGAAGCGGGCAGTGCGGCTTTGCGCGAACTGCTCACGCAGCCGGAACCGCCGGATGCGGTGTTTGCGGTATCAGATGTGTTGGCGGTCGGCGTCATCCACGCGGCGTTGGAAGCAGGTTTACGCGTGCCGGAAGATTTAGCGGTGGTGGGATTTGATGGCATCAACTTTACCAGCAGCCTGAATCCACCGCTGACCACGATTGAGCAGCCGATGAATCGTATGGGTGTGCGCAGCGTACAGCTGTTGCTGCAACGCATCCGCCAGCCTAACGCGTCGGTGGTCCATGAAGTGTTGCCGTGGAAGCGCGTTGAACGCGCTTCCAGCTAACTTAGCGCCAAATCAGCAATACGCAGGCAGCGGTGAGCAAGCCCATCGCCATATTGAAGATTTTCCACGCGCGTGGGCTGCGCAGCAGACGTCCAATCAGCGAGCCAAAGCCCATCCAAATCACCCCGGAAACCACGTTCACCATGAACATGCCGATGCTGATCGCCACCACCGAATGCAGATATTCGCTGCCCGCCAGGCTGAAGCTGGCCACCGCGCCGAGCGCCATCAGCCAGGCTTTCGGGTTGATCAACTGCAGCAAGCCGCCTTGCCAGAAAGGCATCTGTTTCACCGTGACATCGTCGGTTTCCAGTTTTTCATACTCGGCGCTGGCGATTTTCCATGCCAGCCACAGCAGATAAAGGCTACCGGCAATCTTCAGGATGAGATGCAGCGAGGGATAAAGCAGGATGAGGCCGCCGATGCCAAATGCCACCATTAGCAACATGACTTGCATACCAATCATGATACCAATCAGCAGCGGAATGGTGCGCAGGAAGCCAAAATTAGCACCCGAGGCGGTAAGTAACATATTATTGGGCCCGGGCGTGATGGCCGCGACCCAGAGAAAACCTAACATTGATAAAAAAAGACTCAGTTCCATGTATATTCGGGTGCTCCTCACCCAGTAAAGCGAACAACCCATCGAAGCTATCAGCGACTTATGCATCAGACAAGCCTTTACCCAAGCTATTTTGATCGCCCCAGCGGCGAGCGTTTTAAACCCCTGCGCGGATTCAGTAACGCGCATCTGCAAACGCTGCTGCCGCGTATTCTGCGGCGCCGCGTTACGTTACGTCCGCACTGGCAGCGTCTTGACCTGCCGGACGGCGATTTTGTCGATTTAGCGTGGAGTGAAGATCCGGCGCAGGCGCGTCATAAACCGCGCATGGTGATGTTTCACGGACTGGAAGGCAGCTTTCGCAGCCCGTATGCGCACGGCCTGATGCAGGCGTGTCAGGCACGCGGCTGGCTGGCGGTGGTAATGCACTTTCGCGGCTGCAGCGGCGAGCCTAATCGCTTAAAGCGCATCTATCACTCCGGTGAAACCGAAGACGCCACCTACTTCCTTCACTGGCTGCAGCGCGAATGGGGCAGCGTACCCACCGCCGCCGTCGGCGTTTCGCTGGGCGGCAACATGCTCGCTTGCCTGCTGGGTCAGCAAGGTCACGATGTACCGATTGATGCCGGCATCGCCATCTCAGCGCCGCTGGCGCTCGAGCCTTGCAGCGGCAAGCTGGATGTGGGGTTTTCACGCTTTTATCAGCACTATTTACTGACGCAGCTGAAAAAGAACGCCACGCGCAAACTGCGCGCCTGGCCTGGCACGCTGCCGGTCGATCTCAGCCAGTTACGTGCTTTCCGCCGCTTACGCGAGTTCGATGATGCGATAACCGCACGTGCGCACGGTTTTATTGACGCCAACGACTATTATCAACGAGCCAGCGCGATGCCGTTGCTGACCGGCGTGCGTAAACCGCTGTTGATCATTCACGCGCAAGACGATCCCTTTATGACCGATGCCGTTATTCCGCAACCTGACCAGCTGTCAGCCTCCATTCAGTATCAGCTGACGCAGCAAGGCGGCCACGTCGGTTTCGTCGGCGGCACCGTTCTTAAACCGAAAATGTGGCTGGAACAGCGCGTGCCCGACTGGCTCTCAACCTATCTGGATGTGTAATTGTGATTATTCCCTGGCAAGAACTCGAAGCGGACACGCTGGAAAACCTGATTGAAACCTTCGTGTTACGCGAAGGCACTGATTACGGCGAGCAGGAACGCAGTTTGCTGCAAAAAGTCGCCGACGTACGCCGCCAACTGGAGCGCGGCGACGTGGTGCTGGTGTGGTCGGAACTGCATGAATCGATCAATATTATGCCGAAGGGTGAATTCCGCGGCTGATGCACCCCGCGGCAATTCGTGGTAACAATGCTCATCGCCGGACTTCACAGGGAGCTCTGTTATGTCAGCCAGGCATCCAATTATTGCCGTCACCGGTTCCAGCGGCGCCGGAACCACCACCACCAGCCTCGCCTTCCGTAAAATTTTCCAGCAGCTGAATTTGCATGCGGCGGAACTCGAAGGCGACAGTTTCCATCGCTACACACGTCCGGAAATGGACATGGCGATCCGCAAGGCGCGCGATCTCGGGCGCCACATCAGCTACTTCGGCCCGGAAGCCAACGACTTCGGCCTGCTGGAGCAGACGTTTAAACATTACGGCCAAACCGGCCTTGGCGAATCGCGCAAATATCTGCATACCTACGATGAAGCCGTGCCGTGGAATCAGGTGCCGGGCACCTTTACGCCGTGGCAGCCGCTGCCGGAAAACACCGATGTGCTGTTCTATGAAGGCTTACACGGCGGCGTGGTCACGCAGCAGCAAAATGTGGCGGAGCATGTCGATCTGCTGGTTGGCGTGGTGCCGATTGTTAACCTTGAGTGGATTCAGAAGCTGGTGCGTGACACCAGCGAGCGCGGCCATTCACGCGAAGCGGTGATGGATTCGGTGGTGCGGTCAATGGAGGATTACATTAACTTCATCACGCCACAGTTCTCGCGCACCCACATTAACTTCCAGCGCGTGCCGACCGTTGATACCTCAAACCCGTTTGCCGCACGCGAAATTCCGTCGCTCGACGAAAGCTTCGTGGTGATTCATTTCCGTGGTCTGGAAGGCATCGCGTTCCCCTATCTGCTGGCGATGATTCAGGGATCGTTTATTTCGCACATCAATACGCTGGTGGTGCCGGGTGGCAAAATGGGATTGGCGATGGAGCTGATTATGCTGCCGCTGGTACAGCGACTGATTGAAGGGAAGCGGATTGAATAAGCGGAGTCATTCCGTAGCGGCGCAATTTATTGCGCAATAAATTGCGCCGCTACAATCCGAGTTATAACTCGATCACTTCATAGCTGTGGGTAATTTCCACGCCTTTACCCAGCATGATCGCTACCGAGCAATATTTTTCCGCTGACAGATCAACCGCACGCGAAACGGCCTTGTCGCTCAATGCTTTACCGCTAACGATAAAATGCAGGTTGATGTGGGTAAAAATGCGTGGCGCTTCTTCACGGCGTTCCGATGTGAGCTTCACTTCGCAATCGGCCACATCGCTGCGCCCTTTTTGCAGGATCGACACCACATCAATAGCGCTACAGCCGCCCGCGGCCATCAGCACCATCTCCATTGGACTTGGCGCTTTATCACCGGAATTACCATCCATCAATACCTGATGGCCGGATGAGGATTCTCCGAGAAAGGTAAGACCTTCCACCCATTTCACTCGTGCCTGCATGATTCTTTCTCCTGAAGCGGCGGTTTTGCCGCCAGAGTACGCTTTCACCTGACAAACAGCAATCCAGAGTAATCCCCCTTCTGCTGAAGCGAGACAACACAAGACAGCTCGCAAAAGCTGTGCTACAAACAGTGCTGAAAATATTTTCGTCATCACAGACGAAGGCCGGAAGAATCAAAAGCGTAGCTTAAGAGTCCACCCGGAATAATTTTTCCTTTACTGGAAACGCTCGACGATTAAACCGCCTGACAGGGAAAAAATGCCCCCTGTGTTTTGGGCACGATTACAACAGAGGATAATAGCGAATGGTTCTCGGCAAACCGCAAACAGACCCTACACTCGAATGGTTCCTGTCCCATTGCCATATTCACAAATATCCATCCAAAAGCACGCTCATCCATCAGGGTGAGAAAGCGGAAACGCTGTACTACATCGTAAAAGGTTCCGTAGCGGTACTGATTAAAGATGAAGAAGGCAAAGAGATGATTCTCTCCTACCTCAATCAGGGGGATTTCATCGGCGAACTCGGTCTTTTCGAAGAAGGCCAGGAACGCAGTGCTTGGGTGCGTGCGAAGTCTGCCTGCGAAGTGGCTGAAATTTCATACAAAAAATTCCGTCAGCTGATTCAGGTAAACCCGGATATTTTAATGCGACTTTCGTCGCAAATGGCGCGTCGTCTGCAAGTGACATCTGAGAAAGTGGGCAACCTTGCCTTCCTCGATGTCACCGGACGTATTGCGCAAACGCTGCTAAATCTGGCCAAACAGCCAGATGCGATGACTCACCCAGACGGGATGCAAATCAAAATCACCCGTCAGGAGATTGGTCAGATCGTGGGCTGCTCACGCGAAACCGTGGGTCGTATCCTGAAAATGCTGGAAGATCAGAACCTGATCTCCGCACACGGTAAAACCATCGTCGTTTACGGCACCCGCTAATTTCTTCTCACCCACGGCGTGATGGCAACATCGCGCCGTTTCTATTTGCGATGAGCTGATGTGGCGCCGAATCATCTATCATCCCGAAGTTAACTATGCGCTGCGGCAAACGCTGGTGCTGTGCCTGCCTGTGGCTCTCGGTTGGCTGTTTGGCGATCTGCAAAAAGGTCTGCTGTTCTCGTTAGTGCCGGCCTGCTGCAACATGGCGGGACTGGATACGCCGCACAAACGCTTCTTCAAACGCCTGATTGTGGGTGGTTCGCTGTTTGCCACCGGCAGTTTCCTGATGCAAATCCTCACCGCTTACCAGATTCCGCTGCCACTGATTTTGCTGGCGCTGCCGCTGCTGATTGGCGTAACCGGCGAAATCGGCCCGCTGCACGCGCGCCTGCTGCCCGCCACACTCATCGCCGCCATCTTTACGCTCAGCTTAGTGGGACGCATGCCGATGTGGGTGCCGCCGCTGCTCTACATTGGCGGCACGCTGTGGTACGGCTTGTTCAACTGGTTCTGGTTCTGGCTGTGGAAAGAGCAGCCGATGCGCGAATCGCTCAGCCTGCTGTTCCGCGAGCTGGCGGATTACTGCGATGCCAAATACACCTTACTGACGCAGCTGACCGATCCGGAGAAAGCGCTGCCGCCGCTGCTGGCGCGCCAGCAAAAGGCGGTCGATCTCATCACCACCTGCTATCAGCAAATGCATATGCTGTCGGCGAGCCGCGATAACAGCCACAAACGCCTGACGCGCGCTTTTCAGGTTGCGCTGGATTTACAGGAACACATCTCCGTGAGTTTGCATCAGCCCGAAGAGGTGCAGAAGCTGGTTGAGGAGAGCCACGCCGAAGCGGTGATTCGCTGGAACGCCAAAATTATTTCGGCGCGGCTGCGCGTGCTGGCGGATGCGATTCTCTACCATCAGCTGCCGGATCGTTTTCACATGGAGAAACAGCTCGGCGCTCTGGAGAAAATTGCACGCCAGCATCCGGATAATCCGGTCGGCAACTTCTGCCTGTATCACTTCAGTCGCATCGCCCGCGTATTGCGTACGCAGAAGCCGCTCTACACGCGTGACCTGATGGCCGATCGCCAGCGCCGTTTGCCGCTGTTGCCGGCGCTGCGCAGTTATCTGTCATTCAAATCCACCGCGTTACGCACCGCAGCCCGCTTCGCTGTGATGCTGATGTTTGGCAGCTCGCTGGCGCTGTTCTTTAACATCCCCAAACCTTACTGGATTCTGATGACCATCATGTTCGTCAGCCAGAACGGTTACAACGCCACGCGCGTGCGTATTCAGCACCGTGCGCTGGGCACTTTCGCCGGATTGCTGATCGCCGCCGCGTCGCTGCAGCTGGCGGTGCCGGAATCGATCACGCTGCTGTTTATGCTGGGGATTACGCTGGCGAGCTATCTGATCACGCGGAAATATTATGGCTGGTCGATGATTGGCTTTACCGTCACGGCGGTGTATTCGCTGCAATTGCTGTCGCTGAACGGCGCGCAGTTTCTGCTGCCGCGCATGATGGATACCTTGATGGGCTGTTTAATTGCCTTCGCCGGGATGATTTGGCTGTGGCCGCAGTGGCAAAGCGGGCTGCTGCGCAAGAACGCGCACGATGCGCTGGAAGCCTATCAGGAGGCGCTGCAACTGCTGCTGGGGCCGGAACAGTCGCCCGATAAACTGGCTTATCAGCGCATAAAGGTTAATCAGGCGCACAACGCGCTGTTCAACTCATTGAACCAGGCATCGAGCGAGCCGGGCTTTAACCTGCAATATCTGAAAGATATGCGCATGTGGGTTACGCACAGTCAGTTCATCGTCGAGCATATTAATGCCATGACGATTCTGGCGCGCGAGCACACCATGCTGACATCGAAGCTGGCAGAAGGTTATCTGCAATCCTGTGAAATCGCGCTGCAGCGTTGTCAGCAGCGGCTGGCGTATGACGGTCCGGGCAACGACAGCAATATTCTGGAAGCGCCGGAGAATCTTAATGAAGGGCCGGTGACGATTGTCGAACAGCATGTGAAGCGGATCTTGCAGCACCTCAGCGTAATGCACACCATCTCTTCGCTGGCGTGGAGCCAGCGACCGCATCATGGCCGCTGGCTCAAGGTGTTACGTCCGAAAGCGGATTAAGCGGCCAGCACCTTCTCAATCGCGCTGGCGAAACGCGTCATGCCTTCGGCGATATCGGTCGGTTCAATCACCAGCGACGGTACAAAACGGATCACGTCAGTACCGGCGGTGAGAATCATCAGCCCTTCCGCGGCGGAAGCGTTGAGGATGTCACGCGCTTTGCTGGCGAACTGCGGCTTCAGCACGGCACCAATCAACAGACCTTTGCCGCGAATCTCGCTGAAGATAGCGAATTTGCTGTCGATGGCTTGCAGCGCTTCAACAAACTGCTGACGACGCGCTTCCACACCTTCCAGCACTTTTGGCGTATTGATGATATCCAGCGCGGTTTCAGCGATGGCACACGCCAGCGGATTGCCGCCGTAAGTGGTGCCGTGCACGCCCGGCGCCATTACTGAGGCGATTTCGTTGGTGGTCAACATCGCACTCACCGGGAAACCGCCGCCCAGCGCTTTGGCGGTGGTGAGGATATCGGGCTTGATACCGTAATGTTCATACGCAAAGAGTTTGCCGCTGCGTCCCATGCCGCTCTGCACTTCATCCAGCACCAGCAGCGCATGATGTTCATCACAGAGGGCGCGCAGGCCTTGCATAAATTCTGGCGTAGCCGGCATCACGCCGCCTTCGCCCTGAATCGGCTCGACCACGATGGCGCAGGTATGGTCGTCAATCACCGCTTTCACCGCATCAAGATCGTTGAACGGCACATGTACGATATCCGCCGGTTTTGGACCGAAGCCATCAGAATATTTCGGCTGGCCACCCACCGACACGGTGAACAGCGTGCGACCGTGGAAAGCGTTATGGAAGGCGATAATTTTGCTTTTGAACGGGCTGTGTTTTTTGCAGGCGTAATAACGCGCCAGCTTGAATGCCGCTTCATTGGCTTCCGCGCCGGAGTTACCGAAAAACACCCGATCGGCAAAGGTCGCGGCAATCAGTTTACTCGCCAGACGCAGCGCCGGTTCGTTGGTGAACACGTTGCTGGTGTGCCACAGCGTTTCGCCCTGCGTTTTCAGCGTTTCCACCAGCGCCGGATGACAATGGCCCAATGCAGTCACCGCGATACCGCCAGAGAAATCGATATACTCTTTGCCCTGCTGATCCCACACTCGGCTGCCTTTGCCTTTTACCGGCACAAACTGCGCAGGTGCATAAACAGGCAAAATTACGTTATCGAACGTTTCCCGGGTTACCGCTAGTTTTTCCGCTGCCATTGACGACCTCATCGGGTTATTTGTTGAGCTGATGTGAAATTATAATCACAAAATATGCATAAAAAGTCACACGAAGGCAAACATAAGTTACGCGTTGAGGAAATTAGCCAGCAGCTGATGCCCTTGCTCACTGAGGATGCTTTCCGGATGGAACTGCACGCCTTCCAGCGGCAAGCTGCGATGGCGGAAGCCCATGATCTCATCCGGCTGGCCGTCGCGCAGGCTCCACGCGGTGACTTCAAACTCAGCGGGCAGCGTATCGCGCGCCACAATCAATGAGTGATAGCGGGTCACGGTAAGCGGATTATTCAGATCACGAAACACACCTTGGTTGGTGTGCTGAATCAGCGAGGTTTTGCCGTGCATCACCTGCCGCGCGCGTACCACCTGCGCGCCATAGGCTTGCGCAATCGCCTGATGTCCAAGGCAAACGCCGAGGATCGGCAAGCGCCCGGCAAAATGGCGAATAGCCGCGAGCGAGATGCCAGATTGATCCGGCGTACATGGGCCCGGCGAAATCACCAGATGCGTCAGCGGCAGCGCTGCTATCTCATCCAGCGTAATGGCGTCGTTACGCACCACACGCACATCCGCGCCCAGCTCGCAGAAGTATTGGTAGAGATTCCAGGTGAAGGAGTCGTAGTTATCGATTAGCAGCAGCATAGTAGGTCGTAGCAGTGTGTCATTGCGGCAACTGGCGCAAGAAAGGTCGCAAAAAAGCCATGTTAACACCTTCAATCTTAATACCCGCTAGCTGACGAAAAAGATTCTGATTACTCTCGCACCCAGTGCTATATTTTGGAGAGTGACTATGTCAGCTACAACGCGAGTATTCAAAACCAAATGGTTCAGTAAGCAAGCCCGTCGGCATCTTATTGGCGATAAAGAACTTTGTCGGGCAATTACAGCAGTAAAACTGGGTTATGCCGATGATTTGGGTGGTGGCGTATTTAAAAAGCGTCTGCAGCAAAATCGCGATCGCGCCATCATTCTGGCCAAAGGGGGTAAAAACTGGATTTATACCTTTTTATTTGCCAAACAGGATCAGAGTAACCTGAGTGAAAGCGAACTTGAGGGCTTTCGTGAGCTGGCAAAACAATACTCGCTGATTTCAAATGAGGCTCTGAATCGGCTGCTCGCCGTTCGGGAGTTAGTGGAGATGTGTCATGACCATAACGCGTAAATTTAAAAGTCCGGCTTTTGCAGCCATTCACAGCGCGGCATCCGGATTGTTTGAAGTAGATGCCATCAGCAAACAGAGCATGCGTGATTTTGATGAACGTTGCCTGAGCGATGTCGCCGCGCTCGATGCGCAGGCGATTAAGAACTTGCGCGAGAATTTGAATGTTAGTCAGCCGGTTTTTGCCCGCTATCTCAACACCAGTGTGTCAACCGTGCAGAAATGGGAAACCGGGGCTAAACGCCCCGGCGGAATCTCTCTTAAGCTGTTGTCCGTGGTGCAAAAACACGGGCTTGAAGTGTTACTGTAAAACCTTCGCCGGGCTCACCACTTTCGCAAACTGCGCGGTAAGCGGTGCCAGATCGCCGGCGACGCCCGCCGAGATCGCAGCGCGCCACGCATCGCGTTCGAGTGTTTCCCACGAAAGCTGATACCCGGCATGCAGTGCCAACTGCTCGAAGAAGATGCGCTGCGCGCGGCCATTGCCGGCGCGGAACGGATGCAGCACGAAGATCTCACAATAGTAATGTGCGATACGCGCCACGAACGCTTCCTGCTCAAGGTCAGCCAGGCCGCGCTCTTCCTCCAGCGCCTGCATCAGCGTGTTGCCCTCTTTCTCGATGTATTCGCAATGACAATACGGCGTTTCATCGCGCCAGATATCAATGGTGCGCAATTCTCCCGCCCAGCTGTAGAGATCCTGAAACAGCGTGCGATGAATATGGCAAAGACGTGGCAACCCGATGCTGCGCTGGCCAAGTTCTAGCGTCGCCAGGCGCGCGGTGCTGAAAGCCAGTTCCGCTTTGCGCAGCTGGGCTTCATCATGAATATCGAGGCGATTCTTCAACACATTGTCGTTGTGCCACAAATAGGGATCGCGTACCGCTAAGCTGTTATCCACCATATTGCCTCCTCAGCGACTCGAGTCGCTCCTCAGCATGTTCGGCATCGATAAGAGCTTCGCTATAGGTATATCCGGCCAGTCGACAGCTGGCCTGGTAGCTCGCAGCACGGCGCTGCTGCCACAAAGTGGCTTTCTGTTTCTCAGTGAGTTTGCTAGTCATAGCGCCTCCGGCAAGCAATGAGCCCTAAGTATAAGCAGCAATTTTTTGCTTTGCCGGAGAGCCAATGACGCGCCATGCGAAAATGGCGCGTTTCAGAATCAAGGCAGGACTTTGGCGGAGAGGATAACAATCGGTTTTGACGGCACATTTTGGTACGGTCCCACATCTTTGGTAGGGACCTGCGCAATCTTGTCGATCACATCCTGGCCTTTCACAACTTTACCAAATACCGCATAGCCGAAATCACGCTGACCGTGATCGAGGAACGCATTATCGGCTACGTTGAGGAAGAACTGGCTGGTGGCGCTGTCTTTATCTGCGGTACGTGCCATCGAAATGGTGCCGCGCAGATTACGCAAGCCGTTGTCGGCTTCGTTCTTGATCGGCGCTACCGTTTGCTTCTGCTGCATGTCGGTAGTGAAACCGCCGCCCTGAATCATAAAGCCAGGAATAACGCGGTGGAAAATGGTGTTGTTGTAGAAACCATTGTTGACGTAATCAACGAAGTTTTTCACCGAAACCGGGGCTTTCTGGTTGTTCAGTTCGAGTTCAATATTGCCCGCAGAGGTGGTGAGCAGCACATGAGGATCGCCTTTTGCGGCGAGCGCGGCAGACGATACGGAAGAGAGCGCTAACAGGGCAACCGCCGCTGTCAAAGTACGTTTAAGCATGAAAGATTCCTTACCATGGAGAGCTAGCTCAAAAACGAGATTGATTGTAAAGAGCATGTGATCCAAGAGCCAGCGTTTTACCGATATTTACGCGGATGTTGCTATTGTCATACTTTTGCCGCCACGCAATCATTTGCGTGATAAAAATCACACTCTCAATGAAATATTTCCGCCTTGTTACACTCGTTGTTTATTAAGATCACAGCAACACTTACAATTCATGACACTTTTTGCCACCTTCGGCGCTTAACAGGTTCAGAACATGACAAACCGTAATCGCATTGGCCTTACCTGGATTAGCTATTTCTCCTATGCGCTCACCGGCGCACTGGTGATCGTTACCGGTATGGTGCTGGACAATATCGCGCAGTATTTCCAGCGCCCTATTTCAGAAATGAGCAACACCTTCACATTCCTCAATGCGGGCATTTTGGTGTCGGTGTTCCTGAACGCCTGGCTGATGGTGATTGTGCCGTTGAAGCGCCAGCTGATCTTTGGCTTTGTGCTGATGATCCTCGCCGTTGCCGGTCTGATGACCAGCCACGATCTCACCGTCTTCTCGCTTTGCATGTTCATCCTCGGCGTCGTCAGCGGCATCACGATGTCGATCGGTACCTTCCTGATCACCCATCTGTACGATGGCCGTCAGCGCGGCGCACGTCTGCTGTTTACCGATTCGTTCTTCAGCATGGCGGGCACCATCTTCCCGATCATCGCCGGTATCCTGCTGGCGCGCGCGCTGCCGTGGTATTGGGTTTACGCCTGCATCGGCATCATTTATGTCGCGATCTTTGTGCTGACGCTGTTCATTGAGTTCCCGGTGCTGAAAAGCGAAGCCGCTAAGCCAGGCGTTGAGAAAGAGAAATGGGGCATCGGCGTGCTGTTCCTGTCGATTGCGGCACTGTGCTACATCCTCGGCCAGCTTGGCTTCATCTCGTGGGTGCCGGAATACGCTACCAAATCGATGGGCATGGATATCGCCGCTGCCGGTCAGTTGGTAGGTAACTTCTGGACCGCGTACATGGTCGGCATGTGGGTGTTCAGCTTCGTGCTGCGCTTCTTCGATCTGCAGCGCATCCTGATGGTGCTGGCGGCGCTGGCAACCGGTTTGATGTACTGGTTCGTCACCTCCAAAGACGCCAGCATGCTACACTGGATCATCATGACGCTGGGCTTCAGCTCCAGCGCGATTTACACCACCATCATCACGCTGGGATCGCTGCAAACCAAAGTCTCTTCACCGAAGCTGGTGAACTTCATCCTGACCTGCGGCACCGTCGGCACCATGTTGACCTTCGTAGTAACCGGCCCAATCGTGGCGCAAGGTGGCGCACATGCTGCGCTCTCAACGGCTAACGGTTTGTACGCCGTGGTGTTTGTGATGTGTGTTCTGCTCGGCTTTGTGACCAAACATCGCCAGCACGGTCACGTCACCCACTAAGTTTGACGGGCGGACCGCGGTCCGCCCTGCTCTTTAGCGTTTGAAGGTTACCGCTTCTTTTCCCGCTAAATAGATCTCGCTGCTGGCGGGCTGCGTCGCAGCGACCAATACACCTTTACGCAGTGAATAACGCACCGGCACCTGACGCCGCACCGCATCAAATCCACTCTCCGCCGGCAGAATAATCAGACTGGCATCATTACCTGCCTCAATACCGTAATTCGTCAGCTGCAGGGTTTTGGCGCTGTTGGCGGTAATCAGCTGCAATCCATTATCAATCTGCTCGTAACCCATCAGCTGACAGACATGCAATCCCATGTGCAGCACTTGCAGCATGCTGGCCGTGCCGAGCGGATACCAGGGATCGAACACATCATCGTGGCCAAAGCAGACGTTGATATTCGCTTCCAGCAGCTCTTTCACCCGCGTGATGCCGCGACGTTTCGGATAGCTATCAAAGCGCCCTTGCAGATGGATATTCACCAGCGGATTGGCGACAAAGTTGATATTTGAGAGCTTAAGCAGACGGAACAGCCGCGACGTGTAGGCATTGTTGTAGGAGTGCATCGCCGTGGTGTGGCTGGCGGTGACGCGCTCGCCGTTGCCATCGCGGTGTGCCAGCGCCGCCACGGTTTCGACAAAGCGCGACTGCTCATCGTCGATCTCGTCGCAGTGCACATCCACCAGCCGATCGTAGCGATTAGCCAGCGCAAAGGTTTTATGCAGCGACTCCACGCCGTATTCGCGGGTGAATTCGTAGTGCGGAATCGCACCTACCACATCCGCGCCCATGCGTAGCGCCTCTTCCAGCAACGCTTCGCCGTTGGGATAAGAGAGAATGCCTTCCTGCGGAAACGCCACAATCTGGATGTCGATCCACGGCGCCATTTCCGCTTTCACCTCCAGCATCGCTGTTAACGCGGTCAGCGTGGGATCGGAAACATCGACGTGAGTCCGCACATGCTGAATCCCGTTGGCGATTTGCCACTTCAGGGTTTGCTGCGCGCGCTGTTTCACGTCGTCATGGCTCAGTAGCGCTTTGCGCTCCGCCCAGCGCTCGATGCCTTCAAACAGCGTGCCGGATTGGTTCCAGGCGGGTTCGCCAGCGGTTTGCGTGGTATCGAGGTGAATATGCGGCTCGATAAACGGCGCGCTCGCCAGTCCGCCCTCCGCATCCAGCGCGTCAGGCTGGGCTGCAGTTTGCGGCGGCTGCGGGCGAATCTGCGCAATCTTGCCGTTGGCGATTTCGATCTGCCACAAGCCTTGCTGGCCCGCTAAGCGCAGGTTGTTGATCCACTTCAGTGACGGGTTGGCCATGCCGTACTCCTGTAAAACACAAAACCTAAAGCTAGCATGAAAAACCCTGTCACCGCGGGCACATTCCGTAGCGGTGCAATTTATTGCGCGATGAATCGTGCCGCTACGGAATGTGCGGCGAAGAAATGATTAGGTAATTATCAACCAAATAAGCCACTTAACTAATTCGTTCAAAATCAGTTGCATAACTCGAAATAGGTATATAAGGGTGCGCTTGATGTATATCAATAAGTTCCAAAAGCGCCGCGCTAAGGTAGGCGCAGATACCGCAATTTTTGAGGCAAGCATGAGCAAGCACAGTGTCGTTATTATTGGCAACGGCATGGTCGGCCACCGCTTTATAGAAGAACTTATCGATAAAGATGAATCTAATCAGTTTGCGATAACCGTTTTCTGTGAAGAACCCCGCGTCGCCTATGACCGCGTCCACCTTTCCGCCTATTTTTCCCATCACACCGCCGAAGAACTCTCACTGGTTCGCGAAGGGTATTACGAAAAGCATCAGGTAAAGCTGCTGCTCGGCGAACGCGCCATCACCATTAACCGCGATGAAAAACTGATTCACTCGAATAGCGGTCGCGCGGTGCATTACGACACGCTGATTTTCGCCACCGGCTCTTATCCGTGGATTCCACCGATTACCGGCGCGGAAGGCAGTGATTGCTATGTCTATCGCACCATTGAAGATCTCAACGCCATTGAAGCCTGTTCACGCCGCAGCAAACGCGGCGCGGTAATTGGCGGCGGACTGTTGGGACTGGAAGCGGCAGGCGCGCTGAAAAACCTCGGCGTCGAAACCCACGTCATTGAGTTCGCGCCGGTGCTGATGGCAGAACAGCTCGATCCGCAAGGCGGCGAGCAGCTGCGTCGTAAGATCGAGCAGATGGGCGTATGCGTTCACACCGGCAAAAACACCCAGCAGATCGTCCATCACGCGCAAGGCGGTAAAACGCTGGAGTTTGCTGACGGCAGCGCGCTGGATGTCGATTTTATCGTCTTCTCCACCGGCATTCGCCCGCAAGACAAGCTGGCCAAACAGTGCGGCCTGCAGCTGGGCGCGCGCGGCGGTATCGCCATTGACGATCATTGCCAGACCAGCGATGCGGATATCTTCGCCATTGGTGAGTGTGCCGCCTGGCAGAACCGTATTTATGGCTTAGTCGCGCCGGGCTACAAAATGGCGCAGGTCGCCAGCGATCGGCTGGTTGGCCGCGACAACGCGTTTGCCGGAGCAGATATGAGCGCCAAGCTGAAACTGCTGGGCGTTGATGTCGGTGGCATTGGTGATGCGCATGGCCGCACGCCGGGCGCGCGCAGCTTCGTGTGGCTCGATGAGCAGAAAAATATCTATAAGCGCCTGATCGTCAGCGAAGATAACCGCACGCTGCTGGGCGCGGTGCTGGTCGGTGACACCAGCGATTACGGCAATCTGCTGCAGCTGGCGCTGAATAACATCGCGCTACCGGAAAATCCGGCGTTGCTGATCCTGCCTGCGGGCAGCGGCGAGAAACCGGTAATGGGCGCTGATGCGCTGCCGGACAGCGCGCAAATCTGCTCCTGCTTCGACGTCAGCAAAGGCGATATCGTCAGAGCGGTGCAAGGCGGTTGCCACACCGTCGCGGCACTGAAAACCGAAACCCGCGCCGGCACCGGCTGCGGCGGCTGTATTCCGTTGATTACTCAGGTGCTGAACGCTGAATTGAGCCGTCAGGGCATCGAAGTGAACAATCATTTGTGTGCGCACTTCCCCTATTCGCGTCAGGAGCTTTATCACCTGATTCGCGTGGAAGAGATCACATCGTTCGACGCGCTGCTGGCGAAATATGGTCAGGGCTACGGCTGCGAGGTGTGTAAACCGACGGTTGGTTCACTGCTGGCTTCCTGCTGGAACGAATATGTGCTGAAGCCACAGCTCGCACCGCTGCAGGACAGCAACGATCTGTTCCTCGGCAATATTCAGAAAGACGGTACTTACTCGGTGATCCCGCGCTCGGCCGGAGGCGAAATCACGCCGGAAGGATTGATGGCGATTGGCGCCGTGGCGCGCCAGTACAATCTCTACACCAAAATCACTGGCTCGCAGCGTATTGGCCTGTTTGGCGCACAGCGCGACGATCTGCCGGCGATCTGGACGCAGCTGATTGCTGCCGGTTTTGAAACCGGACAAGCGTATGCCAAAGCGCTGCGCATGGCGAAAACCTGCGTCGGCAGCGTCTGGTGCCGCTTTGGCGTAGGCGATAGCCTCGGCTTCGGCATTGAGCTGGAGCATCGCTACAAAGGCATTCGTACCCCGCACAAGATGAAGTTTGGCGTCTCCGGCTGCACGCGCGAATGCGCCGAAGCGCAGGGCAAAGACGTGGGTATCATCGCCACCGAGAAAGGCTGGAACCTGTATGTGTGCGGCAATGGCGGCATGAAGCCACGTCACGCCGATTTGCTGGCTGCCGATCTTGATCGCGATACGCTGCTGCACTATCTCGACCGCTTCATGATGTTCTACATCCGCACCGGCGATCGCCTGCAGCGCACCTCGCTGTGGCTGGAAAGCATGGAAGGCGGCATTGACTATCTACGCAGCGTGATTATTGATGACAAACTCGGTCTGAATACGCAGCTTGAAACGGAGCTGGCGCGTCTGCGCGCGGCAGTGGAATGTGAATGGACCGCGACGCTGCAGGATCCGCAGCAGCAGCGTCACTTCCGCACTTTCATCAACAGCGATCGCCGCGATCCGCTGGTACAGCACATCAACCAACGCGATCAGCATCGTCCGGCGCAACCCGCCGAGCGCATTGCGGTCACTCTGATTGAGGAGATCGACGCATGAGCCAGTGGCATTCGGTGTGTGAACTCAGCCAAATTCTGCCTGCGACCGGCATATGTGCGCTGATCAAAGGCCAGCAGATTGCCCTCTTCCGTCCGCACGACGATGAGCAACTCTACGCCTTGAGCAATATCGATCCTTTCGCCCAAGCCAGCGTGTTGTCACGCGGTCTGATTGCGGAGCACCAGCAGGCGCTGTGGGTGGCGAGTCCACTGAAGAAACAGCGCTTCCGCCTGAGCGATGGCTTGTGTCTGGAAGACGAAGCGTGCTCGGTGGCGAGCTATCCGGTGCGCGTTCGCGATGGCAAGGTCGAGATCTGCGCCTGACAGCATTCCTTTACTTTATGAGACGTCACTATGTTTACTGACACCCTGAATAAATGCGCCGCCAACGCGGCGCGCATTGTGCGTACGGCGCAGCACAGCCCGCAGGCCTTCTGGATCAGCTCGGCGATGGCGGGCGCTTACGTTGGCCTGGCGATTATCCTGATCTTCACGCTCGGCAATCTGGTCGATCCGGCTTATCGTCCGCTGCTGATGGGCGCGACTTTCGGTATCGCTTTAACGCTGGTGATCATCGCTGGTTCCGAGTTGTTCACCGGCCACACCATGTTCCTGACCATCGGCGTCAAAGCCGGCAGCATCAAGCAAGGCCAGATGTGGTGCGTGCTGCCGCAAACCTGGCTGGGTAATCTTGTCGGTTCAGTATTCGTCGCGCTGATTTATTACTATGCGGCGGGTCCGCTGCTGCCAAATGCCGGATCGCTGCCGCACAGCGCGGCGCTGGCAAAAACCACGCAGCCAGCCATGGCGCTGTTCTTTAAAGGCGCGCTCTGTAACTGGCTGGTCTGCCTGGCGATTTGGATGGCGGTGCGTACCGAAGGCACGGCGAAGTTCATCGCCATCTGGTGGTGTTTGCTGGCGTTCATCGCTTCCGGCTACGAACACTCGATTGCCAACATGACGGTCTTTGCGCTGTCGTGGTTTGGTCAGCATAATGCCGACTTCACGCTAAGCGGCATCGGCCACAACCTGCTGTGGGTGACGCTGGGCAATATGTTCTCCGGCATGGTGCTGATGGGCCTCGGTTACTGGTACGCCACACCGCAGGCGCAGCGCCCGCAGGCCGAAGCGCAAGCCGCGCCGCTCAAAACCGCATAACACTTTTTCAGCCCGCCTTGCGCGGGCTTTTTTCAGGATGAGCTATGGACTACTTTCCGCTGTTTTGCCGCCTGCAAGGCAAGCGCTGTTTGCTGGTGGGCGGTGGCGATGTGGCAGAACGCAAAGCGCGTTTGCTGTTGGACGCCGGTGCCAATTTGCAGGTTGGCGCGCTGGATTTCTCTCCCGCTTTTCAGCAGTGGGCACAACAGGGAAAGTTGACCTTACTCCCCGGCGCGTTTGACGAGCGCTGGCTCGCGGGTTGTTGGCTGGTGATTGCCGCCACCGATGATGATGCGGTGAATCAGCAGGTTGGCGATGCGGCTGAGCGGCGGCGCATCTTTTGCAATCTGGTGGATGCGCCGCAGGAAGCCAGCGCGATTATGCCGTCGATTGTCGACCGTTCGCCGCTGATGATCGCCGTGTCATCTGGCGGTCGCGCGCCGGTGCTGGCGCGTTTGCTGCGTGAAAAACTTGAAGCGATGCTGCCACAACATCTGGGTGAATTAGCGTCCTTAGCCGGATCGTTGCGCAATCGTGTGAAGCGTAGCTTTAACAGCATGGCGCAGCGGCGCGCTTTATGGGAGCGCTTCTTCGTGAGCGATCGTCTGGCGCAAACCCTGGCGAATGGTGATCGACCACGCGCCGAGCACATTGTCGAGACCTTGTTCGATGCGCCGCTGTCGCAGCAAGGCGAAGTGGTGCTGGTAGGCGCCGGGCCGGGCGATGCGGGGCTGCTGACGTTGAAAGGTTTGCAGCACATCCAGCAGGCCGATGTGGTGGTGTATGACCGCCTGGTCTCGGCGCCGATTCTTAATCTGGTCCGCCGCGATGCGGAGCGCATCTTTGTCGGCAAACAAGCCGGCAATCACTGCGTACCGCAATCGCAGATCAACCAGGTTTTACTTGAGCAGGCGCAGAGCGGCAAGCGGGTGGTGCGACTAAAAGGTGGCGATCCCTTTATCTTCGGCCGCGGCGGTGAAGAGCTGGAACTGCTGGCGCAGCACAACATCCCGTTTAGCGTGGTGCCGGGCATCACCGCCGCCTCGGGCTGTTCTGCTTACAGCGGTATTCCGCTGACGCATCGCGACCACGCGCAGAGCGTACGTTTCGTCACCGGCCATTTGCAGCAGCATGGCGAAATCGAGTGGCGCAAGCTGGCGGCTGAACAGCAAACGCTGGTGTTCTATATGGGGCTGGCGCAGGCGCCGGAAATTCAGCAGCAGCTGTTGCAACACGGCATGGATGCTGCGATGCCGGTGGCGATCGTGCAGAACGGCACCACGCCGCAGCAGCGCGTTAAGACCGCAACGCTGGCGGAACTGGCTACGCTGGCGCAGCAGTTTGCCAGTCCGGCTCTGATTATCGTTGGGCGCGTGGTGGAACTGCGTTCTCAGTTACGCTGGTTCTGAAACGGCAAAAAACTGTACAGCGCTGCGCTTTGTCGCCAGACTATGGGCCATCTTTCTCGTCAATAAGGAGTTTCCATGCGCGTTGCTTCACGGGTTTGCGCGTTGTTATTGCCGTTAAGCGCGGTTGCTACCGCCGCACCGGTTACCTGGTCGAACGTGGTGGGTGAATGGCAGGTGGTGGCGGTAACGCCTAAGAAGGAAGTCGGTCAGCTGTATATCAAGAATGATCCACAGTTTATGGGCGCGCGCGTGGCATTTAAGCCGAATGCGATCACCTGGACGCGCGGTACTGCTGAGCGCAGCATCAATCCTTCCGTCGATAACTGCAACGCTAAACCGCGCCTGAGCGCCGCCAATGGCGCGGGCCAGGATCGTGATTTCACCTTCCGTTACGGTTTCAATGTGAGTTGTGGCAACCAGGCGTGGGGACCTGCGCCGGGCGCGGTGATCAGCGTGCTGGCTGACGGTAACGCCCGCCTGTTCTGGGATGGCGCGGAACTGGCGTTACATCGCATCAAATAAAAAACGGCGGGTCAAATGACCCGCCGTTCTGTTCTATTCCGCAAACCGCTTACGGCTGTGCGACAAAACCTACCGCTTCATACACTTTCTTCAGCGTTTCCTGCGCATGAGCGCGGGCTTTTGCTGCGCCATCGCGCATCACCTGATTCAGCAACTCTTCATCGTTACGGAAACGATGATAGCGCTCCTGCAGCTCGGTCAACATGCCGGAAACCGCTTCAGCCACTTCACCTTTCAGATGGCCGTACATTTTGCCTTCGAACTCTTGCTCCAGCTGCGCAATGGTTTTACCGGTCACGCCCGCAAGAATATCCAGCAGGTTTGATACACCGGCTTTCTCTTTGACGTCGTAGCGCACCACTGGCGGCTCGGCGGAGTCGGTCACCGCACGTTTGATCTTCTTCACCACCGCTTTGGTGTCTTCCAGCAGACCAATCACGTTGTTACGGTTGTCGTCTGACTTGGACATTTTTTTGGTCGGCTCAAGCAGCGACATCACGCGTGCACCCGATTTCGGAATGAACGGTTCAGGCACTTTGAACACATCGCCGTACAGCGCATTGAAACGCTGGGCGATATCGCGGCTCAGCTCCAGATGCTGCTTCTGATCTTCGCCAACCGGCACCTGATTGGTTTGATAGAGCAGGATATCGGCCGCCATCAGCACCGGATAATCAAACAGGCCTGCGGTGATGTTTTCCGAGTAGCGCGCAGATTTATCTTTGAACTGCGTCATGCGGCTCAGCTCACCAAAATAGGCGTAGCAGTTCAGCACCCAGCTCAGCTGCGCATGCTCTGGCACGTGCGACTGAACAAAGATGGTGCTTTTTGCCGGGTCGATGCCGCAGGCAAGATAGAGCGCTAAGGTATCCAGCGTGGCTTTACGCAGCGCGGTTGGATCCTGACGTACGGTGATGGCGTGCAGATCGACGATGCAGTAAATGCAGTGAAAATCATCCTGCATCTGCACCCACTGACGCAGCGCACCCATATAGTTGCCAATGGTCAGTTCACCGGAAGGCTGGGCGCCGCTGAAAACGATGGGTTTGCTCATGTTATGTCCTGATAATCACAGCCCGATAGCGGGCAAAAGTTCGTCAAAAGAGTCGAGAGTTAAATCGGGTTGGCTGGTAGCAATCGGCTCGCCGTAGTTGTAGCCGAATGTCATACCGATGTTCGGTACGCCTGCCGCCTGGGCCGCGAGAATATCATTGCGAGAATCGCCGACAAACAGTAATTGTCCCGGAAGCACGCCAAAATGGCCAAGGACGAGGAAAATGGCCGCTGGATGGGGCTTTTTCACAATTACGTCGTCACCGCCGATAATCTGCGTGAAGTACTCAGCAATCCCGAGCGACTTCAGCAGCGGCGCCACAAATGGCGTTGGCTTGTTGGTGACGATCGCCAATGGCAGGCCTTTCGCCTGCAAGGCCGCCAGCGTCTCTACTACCTGCGGGAACAGCGTACTGCCCGCTTCTACCGTTTGCGCGTAATACTTGTCAAACAGCGCACGCGCATCGCGTTGCTCTTCGGCATGCGGCTCGCGTCCCAGCGCCCAGGTCAGCGCGCGGGTCATCATCACGTCAGCGCCGTTACCAATCCAGGTAGAAGCCAATGCCAAACCCGGCGGCGGCAGCTGCAGATCGCTCAGCGCATGATCGATGGCTTGTGCCAGGCCCGGCGCGCTATCGACCAGCGTACCGTCGAGGTCAAACGCCAGCGCGCGGATATCAGTGAAATGAGCCATTAACTTTCTCCAGTTCGCCACGCATTTCATCGATCACTTTTTTGTAATCCGGATGACCGAAGATCGCGGAACCGGCAACAAACATATCGGCACCGGCGGCAGCAATCTGGCCGATGTTATCGATTTTCACGCCGCCATCCACTTCCAGACGAATGTTGTAGCCACTCTCATCAATCAGGCGACGCGCCTGACGCAGTTTGTCGAGCGTACCGGGAATGAAGGATTGACCGCCAAAGCCTGGGTTCACCGACATCAGCAGAATGATGTCCAGCTTATCCATTACATAATCGAGGTAGTGGAGCGGCGTCGCAGGGTTGAACACCAGACCGGCTTTGCAACCATGCTCTTTGATCAGCTGCAGCGTGCGATCAACATGCTCGCTGGCTTCCGGGTGGAAAGTGATGAAGGTGGCGCCCGCTTTAGCGAATTCCGGGATCAATGCATCCACAGGTTTAACCATCAGATGCACATCAATAGGTGCAGTGATGCCGTAATCGCGCAGCGCTTTAAGCACCATCGGCCCCATCGTCAGATTGGGAACGTAGTGGTTATCCATCACATCGAAATGGACCACATCACCACCTGCCGCCAGCGCTTTGGCCGTGTCTTCACCCAAACGCGCGAAGTCAGCAGCCAGAATTGATGGGGCCAGTAAAAATTGTTTCATCCGATTCTCCCAATTTTGTGCGCCAGCCTGAGCTGGCGTAATGCCTTGGTCGCGGACGAAACAGGCTAGCGGAAAAGCGCTAGCAGTTCGTCGACTTGCGTGCGACCACTTATGCTTCGGCTGATGGAACGCCGGGCTTTGACTATGTGTAAATCCGCATTCTGATACCACTCACGCGTGAGTACCGTATCGTGGTTTGAAATCAGTACCGGGATGCGATTTTGCTGCGAAAGCTTATTGGCTAACTCAGCCAGATGCTGCTGCTCGCGCAGACTAAAACTGTTGGTGTGGTAAGCGGTAAAATTCGCTGTCGCCGAAAGCGGGGCATACGGCGGATCGCAATAAACCACTGAGCCTTCAACGGCGTTGTTCAGAGTAACATCGTACGATTCACAGACAAAGGTCGCTTTTTGCGCCCGTTCGGCAAACCAGAGCAGCTCCGCTTCCGGGAAGTACGGCTTGCGATACCGGCCAAAAGGCACGTTAAACTCACCGCGCAAATTGTAGCGGCACAGACCGTTATAACCGTGGCGATTGAGATACAGAAACAGCACCGCGCGCTGATATTCATCTTTGCTCGCATTAAAGGCGATGCGCTGCGCGTAGTAGGTTTCTGCAGTGTTGCCTTCGGCGTTGAAAAGCTGTCGCGCGTCTTCAATGAAAGCCGCGGTACGCGTTTTGACGATGTTATACAGATTGATGAGATCACCGTTGATGTCCGCCAGGTGATAGCGGTCATAGTCGGTGTTGAGGAACACGGAACCGGCGCCGACAAAGGGTTCGATTAGACAATCACCTTGTGGCAAATGACGACGGATGTCATCGAGGAGCGGGTATTTCCCTCCGGCCCATTTCAGGAAAGCGCGATTTTTTTTCATGCTGTCGTGGTTATTACATCTTAATTATTGGCTGTGGTGGAACCGACAGCAGCTCTGCGCTTTAAACGGGGCCGCATTTTTGCGGCCCCACATCTCATTACTGGCTTTCTTTCTTCACCTGGCTAAGCGGTTTTACCCACGGATTGGCCGCACGCACTTCCGCTGGCAGCGATGCCACGGCGCGTTTCGCATCGGCTGGCGTGGCGTAAGCGCCGCTCACCAACACATACCAAGGTTCGCCGTTACGCGTGGTTTTATACACGTGATAACCGCTCAGGTTCTGTTTTCTCGCCCAGGCGTTCAGGCTCTCTTCTTTCGACGCACCGCTCAACTGCAGCGTGTAGTTCCCGCCCGACGGCAACGATTTGCTGGCACCGCTCGCACTGGCAGGCGCGGGATTACGCGTCGCGGTGGTGCGGGTGTTGTTCTCTTTCACAGCTGCTGGTTTAGTGGCGGTCGGTGTTTTATGCGGCGTCGACGCGTGCGTCTCGCGTGTACCGTTGTTGCTGGTGCGCGCGGGGGTTTCTAAACGCATGGCTGGCGGCGTGATCGCTTTACCGTTGCCGCTGACTGTGGCTGGCGCGGTTGGCAGCGAGCTATTACCCTGCGCGCCTTGTGCTGCGGCATCGACAGAACCTTGCTGATTGTTCAGCGCACTATTGAGATCGCCAGGCAGCGTGACACGTTGTTGATTAGCTGGCGTATCCACAGGCGCAGCTTGCGTCGGCGTCGAGGAGACTGATGGCATCGAGATGGATTGACCATCGCTGCCCGCTGGTGCAGTTGTGCCCGCGGTGTTTTGCGCTACGCTGCCTTCAGCAGAAGGCGTGGCGTTTTGCTGGCCGCTCATGGACGTCGATCCCGAAAGGTCGATGTTCTTTTCGCTGCCACCGGCAGAAGGTGCCGCGCCATTATTTGCGGTATTGGTTGCGGGTTTCTTCTCGTCTGGGCCGGTTAATGCTGAACCAATCCCCAGCACCACCAACAGCAGAACCAAAATACCAATGCCCATCATCATATGTTGACGGGAAACCGGTACTTTCACTTTCGGCGCAGAAGACGATTTGCGTGGCCGCGTCGGACGGCGGTCACTGGCGTCAGGTTTTAACTCGTCTTCCGGTTTGAACTCATCCATTTAGCCTCCTCCGTAAAACGACGCGCTTCCCACACGCCGCATCACCACTCATCACTTCTAATAATCAGGGTTTCTGGCAATCGTTGATTGCTGCCAGCACCATATCATGAGCCACACCGCCACGCACTTCAGAGCGGCCAATAGCGAGAGGCAGCACCAGACGCAGCTCGCCCGCCAGCACTTTCTTATCGCGCATCATGTGTGGCAAATAATCTTCCGCCGCCATGCTCGCCGGGCCATGTACAGGCAAACCAGCACGCAGCAGCAGTGCGATAATGCGATCGGTTTCAACCGAGGTGAACTGCCCTAAACGTTCAGCGGTACGTGCGGCCATCACCATGCCAGCCGACACCGCTTCGCCGTGCAGCCAGTTGCCGTAGCCCATGTGCGCTTCAATCGCATGACCAAAAGTATGGCCCAGATTGAGCAGTGCACGTACGCCGGTTTCGCGCTCGTCAGCCGCAACCACTTCGGCTTTAAGCTCGCAGCAGCGACGGATGCAGTAAGCCAAGGCTTTTTCATCCAGCGCCAGCAGAGCATCAAGATTTTGCTCTAGCCACTGGAAGAATTCGCCATCAAGGATAATGCCGTATTTGATCACTTCCGCCAGACCGGACGCTAATTCGCGCGGTGGCAGAGTGGCCAGGCAATGAGTATCCACTACGACAGACGCGGGCTGATAAAACGCCCCAATCATATTTTTGCCGAGTGGATGGTTTACCGCGGTTTTTCCACCGACGGAGGAGTCAACCTGAGACAACAACGTGGTCGGCACCTGAATAAAGCGCACGCCACGCTGATAGCTGGCTGCAGCAAATCCGGTCAAGTCACCAATCACGCCACCACCAAGTGCAATCAACGTGGTATCACGACCGTGCGGCTTTTTCAGCAGCGCGGTGAACACCTCGTCCATGACCGCCAGGGTTTTGTACTGCTCACCATCAGGCAAAATGACCTGATCTACCTTAATGCCGGCATTGCTGAGCAGCGCTGACAGGGGTTCAAGGTAGATCGGCGCCAGGGTCTGGTTTGTCACCAGCATGGCATTGTCGCCTGCTTTGAGCGGCCAAAAAGAAGCCGGATCGTTAAACAGTCCGGCAGCGATGGTGATGGGGTAACTGCGATCCCCGAGTGAGACAGTGATCTTCTCCATGATGACCGATACCTATTGCTGAGCCCTCAGGGCGCTGGATTAGTTCTTTTCCAGCATGTTGATGATCTGATTGGCCACCACTTTTGCACTCTGATCGTCAGTGCGAATAGTGACATCAGCGATCTCTTCATAAAGCGGATTACGTTCACCAGCTAGCGCTTCCAGTACTTCGCGCGGCGGTGATTCAACCTGCAACAGCGGACGCTTTTTATCACGCTGGGTTCGTGCAAGTTGCTTTTCGATGGTGGTTTCAAGGTATACGACCACACCGCGGGCGGAGAGACGATTACGGGTCTCGCGGGATTTGACTGAGCCGCCACCGGTCGCGAGGACAATGCCTTGCTTCTCGGTCAGCTCATTAATGATCTTTTCTTCACGATCGCGGAAGCCTTCTTCGCCTTCCACATCAAATACCCAGCCTACATCCGCTCCGGTGCGTCGCTCAATTTCCTGATCGGAATCGAAAAATTCCATATTGAGTTGCTGAGCCAACTGACGACCAATAGTGCTTTTGCCGGCACCCATCGGCCCAACCAGAAAGATATTGCGTTTCTCTGCCATTTTATCGGTATTACTAAGAATTCGTTGATGATACCCCGCGTTCAGCATAGCTGGCGGGACAGGAACTGAGACCTCATGAGCGTTAACAAGAGTCAGACGGAAAATTATCTCAACACTCATGGCCGTTTGGCAACCGAATAAATTGCCCCCGGCGACCTCTTAACAGGACCGGTCTGTGGTTCGCGAGACGGTAACGCACCTCCGCTGATCCGCTATATTTCGTGCTACAGGCACGCTGGCCGGGGTCATCCACTGTCATCGCTTACCGATGTAAGCACAGTGCATTCACTCATTTAACGTCTTACTGGAGCTCGAATTATTTTGGCGATATTTCTTTTGACGTCAGTATCGCTTGTGACCAACGTCATTCGGAAGGTTATTCTGCCGCGTTCCGTTACACCGTTTTGAAAATCGCTAAACCTTGTAAGCTAATTCCAGCCCTGCGTCAACGCAGTTGGCCTCCCAGAACGAATTTTCCGCTTTATCCGGCAGTAAGCGCTGCTTCCCTGACCAGTCTGGGAGTAATAAAGATCACCAGTTCCTTTTTCTTCTGCTCATCAGTTTGCTGACGGAACAAATTCCCTAATAAAGGCATATCGCCCAGCCAGGGCACGCGTTTTTCGCTCTGCGTGCGCTGCTGCTGGAAAATGCCGCCCAGCGCTAAGGTTTCGCCATCGCGCAGCGTCACCTGAGTCTCAATCTCCTGCTTATCAATACTCAGCACCTGGTTGTCGCCAATGTTTACACTGCGCCCTGGCAAGTTCTGGCTCAGCCGCAGTTTGAGCTGAATGCGGCCATTTCCCAGCACCACCGGCGTCACTTCCATGCCTAAAACCGCTTCCTTAAATTCAATGGCGGTGGCACCGCTGTTGCCCGATTTCACCTCATAAGGAATTTCCGTGCCCTGTTTGATGCTGGCGGTTTGCTGATGTGAGGTAAACAAGCGCGGACTGGCGATGATTTCGATTTGGTTCTCCTGCTCCAGCGCACTCAGTTCCAGATTGAGCAATTCGCCGCTGACCTGGCCCAGCGTCACGCCCGCGCGAAACGCCGGATTACTCACCGCAAGAGGAATCTCGAGCAGCGGGTTGCGCAACGCCTGCGTTACCACTTCTGCCGGTGACGTGCCCCAGTTAACACCTAACTCGCGCAGATGCTCTTCATTGATGGTGACGATATGTGCCGCGAGCTCAACCTGCTCGAGCGGCAAATCCAGCGCTTTTAACCAGCGCTCGGTGTCACGTAATGCCTCAGCCGTATCGCGCAGCAGCAAACTGTTGGTGCGGCTATCGACCGTGACGCTACCGCGCGGCGTCATCAACGAACGTTCGGCTTGCAGGCTGCGGTAAATATCGCTGGCGCTGGCGTAATGCAGCGTCACGGTTTGTTGTTCCAGCGGCGTTTGCTGCTTCTCCTCCTCACGCTCCACCTTTTCCTGTTGCGCCTGCTGCTGCTGCCAGCTTTCCGGATAGACCAGCAAAACGCCCTCTTCCTGCACCACGGTGAGTTTTGCCAGCTGCGTTACCAGCGCGAGCGCGCGATCCCAGCCGACATTGTCTAATCGCAGCGACAGCCGACCTTCAACGCCCGGCGCAATCAGCAGGTTGGTCTGCTGATAATCTGCCAGCGCCTGCAAAATGCGTTCAACCGGCGCATCATCAAACGTCAGACTTAATCGGTCGTCGTTAGCGCGCAGCGGCATGCTCAGACACAGCAGCATCAGTAACGTCATCCATTTCATAAAAACCTCCTTTTATTACCCATGTGATTTGCTGTGGCGTGCAGCTTTGTGCTGCGCTCAACACCAGCATGCGCGACGTAAGCTGCACGACTTGCCAGGGCGGCTGGTGAAAAGGCGCTTGATTATCCAGCCGATGGCTTTTGCCTTGAGGTGACACCAGCCACGCCACGTAGTGCGGCGCCGTGCCAATAATGCCCTGTAAGCGCCAGCCTTCTGGCGCAGCAATCTGCGTCTGACACAGCGTTGCTGCCAGCGGCTGGAAAGGATCGCGCGCCAGCGCCAGCGCGCTGCAGAGTAACAACAGCAAGGCGCTACTCCGCATCGTCACTCTCCAGCCACAGTTGCGTGTTCAATACGCCTTGCTCGGCTTGCAGCTGAAAGCGTTGTGGCACCGGTAATCGGGTGCTGGCTAGTTCACTAAACAGCGGCAGAAATTGCGGCCAGGCAAGCCTTAACTGCAGCTGCTGCGGCTGGCTATCCGGATGCCAGGCTTCCAGCTGATTGCCGCGCGCTGCCACGATTCGCTCCAGCGTTTGCTGAGTGCCGGTATCCTTCGTGGGTTGCTGCAGCAGGCTAATCTCGCTCTGCAACACATCAATCGCCGGAAGTGAAGCCAGCTGTTGCAACCGCTGTTGCTGCTGTTGACGCATCTGTTCCAGCTGCCGCGCTTGCGCTTCACGCATCTGCTGCTGCGGCCAAAGCAGTACGATCCACGTCAGCGCAAACAGCCCCAGCGATAACGTCAAAAGTCCCAGCATGCGCAGCGGCAGCGTGAGCATCAGCCAGCGCTGCAGAAGTTCATTCATCTGCTACCTCCTGCACGCGCGCATGCAAAGCAAAACGATAGTCGCCGCCCGCTTCGCGCTTCACACCGCCCTGCTTTACGCTGCTGAACAGCGGCTGAGTCATGAGCTGATGACGAAAATCACTGACCGCCGCCATGCTCTGCGCCCGCCCTTCCAGCACCAGTTGCCCTTGCCGACGTTCAAGGCGATTGAGCCACAAGGTGTCAGGCATTAACTCCGGCAGTTGCTGCCAAAAATGCTGCCAGCGCTGATGCTGATCTTGCCGTTGCAGCTGTGCCAGCTGCGCCTGAAGAAGTGATTCACGCAGCTTCAACAGCGATTGCTGCTGTTCCAGCTGTAGCTGCAGCGCGCTGAGGAGAGAGGTGATATCCATAAGCGCATCCGTTTGTTGCTGCCGTGCAATGACGCCGCGCCACCACAGTAATGAGAGGATCAGCAAGGTGCAGGCCAGCGTGAGCGACAGCAGCGAGACACTCTGCTGGCGCCGCCGCTGCGATTGCTGGAGGCGCCAGGGAAGCAGGTTGACCGCCAGCATCAGACATCCTCCGGCCGCAGCGCCAGCCCAAGCGCGATGGCAAAAATACCTTCCTGTGCAGGCAACGGCGGTTGCAGATAGTGCAGCAGCGAAAACGGCTTGCAGCGTTTAACCTGCTCCTCAGGCAAAACCTGAGTTGAGGTGCAGAATACGCTTTCCATCTGCGGGAAGGTTTCGCGCAGCTGCGCGAGGGTGAGCGGTTCGGTGGCTGCGCCTGAAGTGGTGCTTTCCCCCACCAGCGTCCATAGCCAATGATCGCTAAGTGGATGAATCAATAAGTGGTTGTGGCGTAACGGCAGGCGCATGGCGATCTGCGTCAGCGCCAGGCTACTCAGTTCGAATACGTCCGGTCGCAGACCTGCCTGCTTGAGCGGCGTCAGCCATTGCGTAATCACCTCGCGCCGTGCCGCGGTAACGTAAAGCGGTGCATCCTTGCCCGGTGAGCGATAATCCAGCGACAGCGAAGCGGGTTCGACGGGAAACAGACGCTGCGCAGAAGCCGCCACATAGCGCCCCAGCGCGGGTTCACGCAGCGAGGTTTCCGGCAGCGGCAAAGTGCGTTGCAATACCAACTGCGGCGGCAGGCCAACGCGCAGTGAATAGCGCTTCGGCAGATGGCGCTGCCAGCGCCCTAACATATCCAGTAACGCAGGCGTGGTTTGCAGCACGCCGTTTCTTAACGTATCTTGCGGCAGCGTTTGTTGCCACCAGTGTCGCAACTGCCAACCATGACGTCGGCGTTCGATGCCAAGGGCACACAGTTGTCCGTTTTGGATATCCAGTCCAATTTGCCAGCGCTGAAAAGCCATACGCGCGATCTCCTTATCATTAAAAGGTCAGAGTGCTGATACCCCGGCAACTTCAAGCCTGGCAGGTATATGAATGCGTCAGGCTTGTCTTTATACTACCGCGCGGTTGCTTATAAACTGCTCAAACGACAACAGATGGGAATTCTCAGGTGAAGTTCGTAAAGTATTTATTGATCCTTGCAGTGTGTTGCATTTTGCTGGGAGCCGGCACGGTTTATGGTTTGTACAAATACATAGAGCCGCAGCTGCCTGATGTGAACACATTGAAAGATGTGCGCCTGCAAACTCCTATGCAGGTTTACAGCGCGGATGGCGATCTAATCGCCCAGTACGGCGAGAAGCGCCGTGTCCCGCTGACCCTACAACAGATGCCGCCTGAGTTAATCAAAGCGTTTATTGCCACCGAAGATAGCCGTTTCTACGAGCATCACGGTGTCGATCCGGTGGGGATTTTCCGTGCAGCCAGCATTGCGCTGATGTCCGGTCACGCCTCGCAGGGTGCCAGTACCATTACTCAACAGCTGGCGCGTAACTTCTTCCTCAGCCCGGAACGCACCTTGATGCGTAAGATTAAGGAAGCGTTCCTCGCGATCCGTATCGAACAGCTGCTAAGCAAAGATGAAATCCTTGAGCTCTATCTCAACAAGATTTATCTCGGCTATCGCGCGTACGGCGTAGGCGCGGCGGCGCAGGTCTACTTTGGTAAACCTATTGATCAACTGTCGCTGAGTGAAATGGCGATGATTGCTGGGTTGCCAAAAGCACCTTCGACGTTCAACCCGCTCTATTCTCATACGCGTGCGCTGGCGCGTCGTAATGTGGTGCTGGCGCGTATGCTGGATCAAAACTACATCACGCAGCAGCAATATAACGAAGCGCGTAACTCGCCGCTGACGGCCAGCTATCACGGCCCGGAAATCGCCTTCTCTGCACCTTACTTAAGTGAAATGGTGCGTCAGGAGATGGTGAAGCGTTATGGCGATAAAGCCTATGAAGATGGTTACAAGGTCTACACCACCGTCACCCGCCATCTGCAGGAAGCCGCACAGCAGGCGGTGCGTAACAATGTGATGGCGTATGACATGCGCCACGGCTATCGCGGTCCAACCAATGTGCTGTGGAAAGTGGGCGAAGCGAGCTGGGATCAAACCCGCATCCAGAATGCGCTGAAAAATCTGCCAACTTACGGACCGCTGAATGCTGCGGTGATCACCAGCGCCAGCGCCGATCACGCCACGGCGATGCTGAAAGATGGCAGCAGCGTTACGCTGAATATGGCCGGCGTACGCTGGGCGCGCGCTTACAAATCTGACACGCTGCAAGGCCCAACGCCGCGCAGCGTGACGCAGGTGCTGCAGACCGGCCAGCAGATTTGGGTGCGTAAAGTGAATGACGACTGGTGGCTCGGCCAGGTTCCGGCGGTGAACTCGGCGCTGGTGTCACTCAATCCAGAAGATGGTGCGGTTCGCGCGCTGGTCGGCGGTTTCGACTTCAACCAGAGCATGTTCAACCGCGCAACCCAGGCGCTGCGTCAGGTGGGTTCCAACATCAAACCCTTCCTGTATACCGCAGCGATGGATCGCGGTTTAACGCTGGCATCGATTCTCAACGACGTGCCGATTTCGCGCTGGGATGCCGGTGCGGGTGCTGACTGGCGTCCGAAGAACTCACCGCCAACGTATGCAGGTCCAATCCGTTTGCGTCAGGGGTTAGGCGAGTCGAAAAACGTGGTGATGGTACGTGCGATGCGTGCGATGGGCGTTGATTACGCGGCGGAATATCTGCAGCGTTTCGGCTTCCCGGCGCAGAACATCGTGCATACCGAATCGTTAGCCTTAGGCGCGGCGTCCTTTACCCCAATGCAGGTGGTACGCGGCTACGCGGTGATGGCAAACGGCGGCTTCCTGGTTGATCCGTACTTCATCGCGAAGATCGAGAATGAACAAGGCGGCGTGATCTTCGAAGAGAAACCGAAGATTGCCTGTCCGCAGTGCAACCTGCCGGTGATCTATGGCGATACCAAAAAGTCGGTCGCGTTGAATGAAGAGAGCGTCGAGAATGTCGCGACCTCCGATCAATCGCAGAACCAAACCGTGCCGCAACCGGAGCTGGAGCAAGTGCCTGCGCAGCCGGGTGGCGAGCAGCAGTATGCTCCGCACGTGATCAACACGCCGCTGTCATTCCTGATCAAGAGCGCGCTGAACACCAACATCTTCGGCGAGCCGGGCTGGATGGGAACGGGCTGGCGTGCCGGTCGTGACCTGAAGCGTAACGATATCGGCGGCAAAACCGGTACCACCAACAGCTCGAAAGATGCGTGGTTCTCTGGTTATGGTCCGGGCGTGGTGACGTCGGTGTGGATTGGTTTCGATGATTCGCGCGCGTTGGGTCGCTCCACCATGTCAGGTGCGATACCGGATCAAATCTCCGGTTACGAAGGCGGCGCGAAGAGTGCACAGCCAGCGTGGGATGACTATATGAAATCCGCGCTGGAAGGCGTGCCGGTACAGCCGCTAACACCGCCAGATGGCGTGGTCACCGTTAACATCGATCGCGGCACCGGCAAGTTGGCTAACGGCGGTAACTCGCGTCAGGAGTACTTCATCAACGGCACCCAGCCAACCGAGTATTCGGTGCATGATGTCGGCACCACCCTCATGGACAACGGCGAAAGCCACGAACTGTTCTGATCAAAAAAGCCGGCAAATGCGCCGGCTTTCTTTTTTTAATGATTATGCAATTTAGTAGCTTACACGGCCCTGCTTCACCAGCCACTCACGCACCATAAACAGCGCGCTGACGTTACGCGCTTCGCGGAAGTCGGGTTCATCCAGCAGCGCCAGCAGATTATTTAGCGGCCAGCGATGGACAATTAGCGGCTCCGGCTCATCACCTTCCAGCTTCTCTTCGTACAAACCTTCCGCCACCACGATGTTCATCTTGCTGGAGAAATATGAGGGCGCCATGGTCAGCTTGCCCAGCGCTTCCAGTTTGGTGGCACCAAATCCCGCTTCTTCTTTCAGTTCACGATCGGCGGCTTCAAAGGCGCTTTCGCCAGGATCGATTAGCCCTTTAGGAAAGCCCAGTTCATAGCTTTCCAGACCGACGGCATACTCCTGAATCAGGATCACGTCATCGCCAATAATCGGCACAATCATCACCGCTTCACGGTCGGAAGGTTTCATGCGCTCATAAACGCGGCGCGCGCCATTGCTGAAAGCGAGATCGACCGCTTCGATGGTGAACAGGCGGGAGCGGGCCACCGCTGCCACATTGAGGATGTCAGGTTTTTTCATTGGGGTTTTCATATCAGCCTCAAACTTAGCACAACCCTGTGAAACGTGATGACGCCAGCATACCGAAGCCAGAACTATTGTGCGACACGCAGCGTAAGTAAACTATGGTGACACACATTCACTTATGGCTGCTAACAACTTCTTGTTATCTATGCAGTTAAAAATTCACAATAAGTCAACGGTGTTGGGTTAAATTCAGAAAATACCGATATTTAGTTGAGTCATGTCTGGTTAACATCCCGTTAAGGAATGATCTAACAAACTATAATTAAATGATTTTGCGCGTTATTTTATCTGACTTTTCCCTTGTCAGAATGACATCTGCTCGCCAAAATTGACTTGTATTGATGGATTCACCGGGAGTAATTCGTTAACGTGAAGGCAGTTTTTTGGCTGGATTGAGCAAAGCATGAGCACTTATATTGTCATTCTGGCTGTCATGCTCGCCTGTTCCTTATTAGCAGGTATCGGCTATTGGTTCGCTATGCGGCATCGTCCGCCGTTGGCGAAACCACTGCCGTTTATCAGTCCGCCTAATCGTAAACTCACCGACGAAGAACGCGCTGCCGTTGAAAAGTACATCGCGCTACTGGTGAAACAGCAGCAACACAGCAGTGCGCGATCCGCAAAGAAGCCGCGCGAACCTCAAGCGCTGACGCTCACCGCGCAAAGCAACAATGTTTATCCTGTCACCCGCTCCATCACCCGCTATGGCCTCTCCACCGACGATCCACAGAAGTGGCGCTACTATCTCGATGAAGTCGAAGTGCATCTTCCGCCGCTTTGGGAACAGTACATAGCCGAAGAGAACCACGTAGAGCTGATCCGCACGCAAACGCTGCCGCTGGTGATTTCGCTTAACGGACATTCGCTGGTGAATTACGCGGTAGAACAACCGGCGCTGCCGCCACTGGTGCGTCCGATGTCCACTAACGCGTCGATTCGTAAAGAAGAGAGCGAGAATGTTGAGCTGCTGCAGGTACGCAAAGAGACCTCAGAAGAGTATCAGCTTTCTCGCGCCGACGGCACGCGTGAAGCGGTCGCCATCTGTTTCGCTTTCCTGCTGTTCTTCCTGAGTCTGGTGCTGCCCGGCAGCCTGATGGGCTGGATTGCGCTGCTCGGCTGCCTGATGATCGCCGTTAGCCTGTGGTTCCTCTATCGCTTCCCTGGCGCCAAAGGTTTGCGCGATGTGCATTGCCTGCGCGGTGCGCCCAAGCGCTGGGGCCTGTTTGGTGAATCCAATCAGGAGCAGAGCAACATCTCGCTGGGCATTATTGATTTAATCTATCCCGCGCACTGGCAGCCGTATGTAGCGCACGATTTAGGCCAAACCACCGACGTCGATATGTACCTCAATCGTCAGGTAGTGCGTCAGGGTCGCTTCCTGTCGCTCCAGGACGAAGTGCGTAACTTCCCGGTGCAGCGCTGGCGTAAAAATCTGGTGCTGGCGTGCGGCTCGCTGCTGGTGCTGGTCATGCTATTCACCTGGATTCCTCTCAGCATGCCGATCAAACTCAGCCTTGCGTGGGTGAAAGGCACCGAGAGCATTGAAGTGAATAGCGTGGATAAGCTGAATGCGCTGCCGCTACACATCGGCGACATTTTGAAAGTGGGCGGCACCGGCATGTGTTCGGTACCGGGCAATTATCAAAGCAATCGCAGCTACGCCTACATGCCGTTCGACTGCTCGGCGATTTACTGGAATAACGCCGCGCCGCTGCCACAGCCGCAATCGGAGATCATCGATAAAGCCTCGGCGCTGCTCGATACCACCACGCGCCAGCTGCATCCGGAAACCAATACCGATCCCAAACTCAATCCGCAGCTCGCCTCGGCGATTCAGAAATCGGGCATGATTCTGCTGGATGACTTCTCGGATTTGGTGCTGAAAACCCAGGATCTGTGCAGCCAGCAGCAGGATTGCGTACGCCTGAAAAATGCGCTGGTGAATCTCGGCAACGCCAAAGATTGGGATTCACTGATTCACCGTGCGGATTCTGGCAAGCTGAATGGCATGAACGTCCTGCTACGTCCGGTGAGTGCCGAAGCGCTGGAAAATCTGGTGAACACCGCCACCTCCAGCTTCTTCGCGCGTGAAACGCGCCGTGCGGCTGAAAACCTTAATAGTCCACCGCCGGGTGGCTTCCTGATTGTCAGTGATGAAGGTCGTCAGATGGTGATGCAGCCGCAGCCGTCGGTACCGCTGTTCGATCTTGATGCACCTTCGCAATGGCGCGAATTGCAACGCATGTCCGGCATGCTGCTGCATACGCCATTCGCCGCCAGCGGCATCATCACCAGTATTACCACCGATGCCAACGGCACACGCCATATCGCGCTGCATAACGAGCCGGATGCCATGGCGCAATGGCGCTATTTGGGTACGACGCTGTTGATGCTGGTGCTGATTGCCAGCGCGGTGATCAACGGCTTGCTGGCGCTGCGTCGTATTCATCGCAATCGCCTGCGCATGGCGGAAATTCAGCAGTATTACGATAAGTGCTTCAACCACAATCTGAACACTATGCAGAGCGTGCGCTCGCTGTTCTGAGCCCTCTCCTTCTGTGCTACCCTGTCGCCCACTTTTTTGCGGCGAGAAAGACAATGCAGGTTACGCTTAACTGGTCAGAGATTGATACCGTGCTGCTGGATATGGACGGCACCTTGCTCGATCTCGCCTTTGATCGCCACTTCTGGCTGGAACACGTTCCGGAAACCCTGAGCCGCGAACGCGCCATCACGCTGGGCGAAGCGCATCAGCTGATTGAGCAGAAATACCAGGCCGTGGTGCATACGCTAAACTGGTATTGTCTCGATTACTGGTCTCAGGAACTGGCGCTGGATATTCGCGCCATGACGTGGGAGAAGCGCCACCGCGCGGCAATGCGTGAAGATACGCTGCCGCTATTGCAGGCGCTGCGTGCCGCAGGTAAGCGCACGATTCTGTTGACCAATGCGCATCCTTACAATCTGGATGTGAAACTGGAGCAGACCGGATTAGCTGCCCACCTTGATTTATTACTTTCCACCCATACCTTTGGATATCCGAAAGAGGATCCGCGTCTCTGGCAAGCCGTTCAGCAACACACTGCGTTTGACAGCGCGCGCACGCTATTCATTGATGACAGCGAAGCGATTCTGGATGCAGCAACACGCTGGGGCATCCGCTGGTGCTTAGGCGTCAGCAATCCGGATTCCGGTCGGCCCGATCAATCTTTCCAGCGTCATCCGGCGGTACGCGATTATCGCCAATTGTGTGAGACGCTGCGTTAAAGCAGGAGCCGCAATACCATGAAAGAGAAAGTGAGCGAAGGCGTGCGCCTCGACAAATGGCTGTGGGCCGCGCGCTTCTACAAAACGCGTGCGCTGGCACGCGAAATGGTCGAAGGCGGCAAAGTGCATTACAACGGTCAGCGCAGCAAGCCGAGCAAACTGGTGGAGCTCAATGCTGAATTGACGCTGCGTCAGGGCAACGATGAGCGCACCGTGGTGATCACCGCCGTGACCGATCAGCGTCGTCCGGCCAGCGAAGCCCAGGCGCTGTATGCCGAAACCGCCGCCAGCATCGACAAGCGCGAGAAAACCGCGCTGGCACGCAAGATGAATGCCTTAACCATGCCGCACCCCGATCGCCGCCCGGATAAGAAAGAGCGCCGCGATCTGATGAAATTTAAATTGTCGGGTGATAAATAACGCGCCCCCAACGAGAGAAACACTATGTCTGCAAACGATCAACTGCACCGTTACCTGTTCGAAAACGTCGCCGTGCGCGGCGAGCTGGTCAATGTGAGCGAAACCTGGCGTGAAATCGTCGAAAATCACAACTACGTTGAGCCGGTAAAAACCTTGCTGGGCGAGCTGCTGGTAGCCACCAGCCTGCTAACGGCAACGCTGAAGTTTGACGGTGATATCACGGTGCAGTTACAGGGCGACGGTCCGCTGACGCTGGCGGTGATCAACGGTAACAACCGTCAGGAGTTGCGTGGCGTGGCGCGCGTGCAAGAAGACGCGGAGATCGCACCCGGCAGCAGCCTGAAAGAGATGGTCGGTAACGGCTATCTGGTGATCACCATTTCGCCAGAGAAAGGCGAGCGCTATCAGGGCGTGGTTGGCCTGGAAGCGGATACGCTGGCGGGTTGTCTGGAAGATTACTTCATACGTTCTGAGCAGTTGCCAACGCGCCTGTTTATCCGCACCAGCAACAAAGGCGCAGCCGGCATTCTGCTGCAGGTGCTGCCAGCGCAAGAGCCGAGCCTGGATGATTTCAATCACCTCGCCACGCTGACCGAAACCGTGAAGAGCGAAGAGCTGATTGAGCTGCCCGCCACCGACGTGCTGTGGCGCCTGTATCATCAGGAAGAAGCCACCGTGTTCGATCCGTCGCCAGTCAGCTTCAAGTGCACCTGTTCACGCGAGCGCTGCGGTGAAGTGCTGAGCACGTTGCCGGTTGAGGAAGTGGACGAAATCCTCGCAGAGGATGGCGAAATCGATATGAATTGCGACTATTGCGGATCGCATTACGTGTTCGATGCAGTGGATATTGCCGCTATTCGTAACGCGCCAACCAACAACAGCGATCACGTGCATTAATTACCTGCCGGGCGGTTCATCCGCCCGCATTCCTGCTGAACGTATCCCTATCATTTATCACGGTTATTAGCTAAATAACGCTGACTTTAGTTTCATAAGTGGCAGATTTCTCTACTTGTCACGTTCCAGCTCGCATTTCTGACTATCTTCTCTTTTCCGCCGTGCTCAGAAGAGTACACTGCGCGCGATCTGCCCTGCGTGGCTATGCAGGCAGGCGGCAGAATCACCTCATAAAAAATATGCAGTAACAGATACCGATTTAAGGAGCAGTCACATGCGCGTTAACGGCCTGACATCGCAAGACCTCGCCTCTATGGGCATCAGTGGCACCACCGAAGTGGTGTACAACCCTGATTTCGACACCCTGTTTCAGGAAGAAACTCGCCCAGAGCTGGAAGGTTATGCGCGAGGCATTCTGACGCAGAGCGGTGCTATTGCCGTGGATACCGGCATCTTCACGGGTCGCTCGCCAAAAGATAAGTACATCGTTCGGGATGACACCACGCGCGACACGCTGTGGTGGAACGATGTCGGCAACGGCAAAAATGATAACCAGCCGCTGTCACAGGAAACCTGGCAGGCGTTGAAAGATCGCTGCACCCAGCAGCTTTCCGGCAAACGCCTGTTTGTGATTGATGCGTTCTGCGGTGCCAATCCTGACACGCGCCTCAGCGTGCGCTTCGTGATGGAAGTGGCCTGGCAGGCGCACTTCGTCAAAAACATGTTTATCCGCCCGAGCGAAGCCGAACTGGCTGACTTCAAACCGGATTTCGTGGTGATGAACGCCGCGCAGTGCACCAATCCAGACTGGCAGGCGCAAGGTCTGCACTCCGAGAACTTCGTCGCCTTCAACCTGACCGAGCGCATGCAGCTGATTGGCGGCACCTGGTACGGCGGCGAGATGAAGAAAGGGCTGTTCGCCATCATGAACTACCTGCTGCCGCTGAAAGGCATCGCTTCAATGCACTGTTCGGCTAATGTCGGCAAAGCGGGCGATGTGGCGGTGTTCTTCGGCCTGTCCGGCACCGGTAAAACCACATTGTCCACCGATCCGGATCGCCAGCTGATTGGCGATGACGAACACGGCTGGGATGACGACGGCGTGTTCAACTTTGAAGGCGGCTGCTACGCCAAAACCATCAATCTGTCTGAGCAGGCGGAGCCGGAGATCTACCGGGCGATTCGCCGCAATGCGCTGCTGGAAAATGTGGTGGTGCGCGCCGATGGCAGCGTGGATTACGCCGACGGCAGCAAGACCGAGAACACCCGCGTCTCTTATCCGATCGAGCATATCGAGAACATCGTGCAGCCGGTGTCGAAAGCGGGCCATGCGAAGCGGGTGATTTTCCTTACCGCCGATGCCTTTGGCGTGCTGCCGCCGGTTTCACGCTTGACGCCGGAACAGACGCAATACCATTTCCTGTCTGGCTTTACCGCCAAACTGGCCGGCACCGAGCGCGGCGTCACGCAGCCAACGCCCACCTTCTCTGCCTGCTTTGGCGCGGCGTTCCTGACGCTGCACCCTACGCAATATTCCGACGTGCTTGTGAAGCGTATGGAAGCGGCAGGTGCGCAGGCGTATCTGGTGAATACCGGCTGGAACGGCAGCGGCAAGCGCATTTCGTTGAAAGACACGCGCGCCATCATCAATGCGATTCTGGCTGGGGAGCTGGATGAGGTTGAGACTGACACCTTGCCGGTGTTCAACCTGCAGATGCCTAAAGTTCTGCCGCAGGTGGATAGCGCGATTCTCGATCCGCGCCGCAGCTGGCCGACAGAAGCGGCCTGGCAGCAAGCCGCGCAGGATCTGGCGCAGCGCTTTATTACTAACTTTGAGAAATATACCGATAACGATGCGGGTAAAGCGCTAGTTCAGGCGGGTCCGCAGTTGTGATGTGAAAACCCGGTGGGCATAAATGCCCGCCGGGTATCACGCACTGTGATTGATACTCGCCACCGCCGTAGCGCTGCTGCCTTCCGGAATCGGCAACCAGGCACGAATCCGCAATCCGCCCCGGTCGCTGTCACCAATCTCCAGCGAGCCTTCATGCGCATCAATAATACGCTGCACAATCGCCAAACCGAGACCGGTGCCGCTGGTACTGCGCGCGCTGTCGCCGCGCACAAACGGCTGGAACAGATGCTGTAGCTGATCCGGCTTGATGCCCGGACCATCATCTTCCACCTGGAACCACGCGCGGTTCAGCTCCTTGCCGCTGCTGACCTTAATCCATCCATTGCCATAACGCGCCGCGTTGACCACCAGATTCGCCAGCGCGCGCTTGATCGACAGCGGGTTGATATCCAGCATCAAATCCTCGGACATCACCGCGTTCTCAATCTCGCGCTCGTAGCCGCTCTCTGCCGCCACCACTTCGCCCAGCACGCTGTTGAGGTCGGCACGCTCGGTCTGCATCTCCTGACCGGTACGCAGATAGTCGATGAACTGCTCGATAATCGCGTTGCACTCTTCGATATCTTTATTGATCGACTCCGCCAGATAACCATCCTGCTCGCCCATCATCTCAGTAGCGAGACGAATGCGCGTCAGCGGCGTACGCAAATCGTGGCTGACACCCGCCATTAACAAGGTACGATCGTCGGCCAACTGCTTCACACCGGCCGCCATTTGGTTAAACGCCCGCGTCACCGAACGCACTTCCGACGCGCCGTATTCACGCAGCGGCGGTGGAATGATGCCTTTACCGACCTGCAACGCCGCATGCTCCAGATCCACCAGGGGTCGGTTCTGGATGCGGATAAACAGCCAGGCGCCGCCAATCGCCAGCAGCATAATCGCCAGCGTGTAGCGGAACAGCGGTGAGAAGTCGCCCTGATGGATTTCGGTGAGCGGCACGCGCACCCAGATATCCGGCGACAGCCAGGTTTTCAGCCACACCACCGGCGAGTTTTTATTCACCTCGACACGGACATCGGTAGGACCGCCCAGCTGCTGGCCCATCTGCTCACTGAGGAATTCGTAATGTTGCGCCCAGCGCAAACCGCTCTCTTCCGCCGCCGCGTTGGTATACAACGAGATGCCCAGCTCACGATAAATTTCGCGTCGGAAGGCCGGTGGCACTTCCAACTGCGTTCCGTCTTCCAGCTGCAGCCGATCGGTCATCAACATACGCACTTCGTACGCGAGGACCTTATTGAACTGCTGCAAACTGGGAAGAATGGCGAAATTGAGCACCACCAAATAGGTTGTTACCAGGCTGACGAACAGCAAGGTAACAATCAATAACAAGGTGCGGGCAAACGAACTGCGAGGTGAGAAGCGCAATCGCCTCATGCTTTGCTGCCGTCCGGAACGAATACGTAGCCAAGACCCCAAACGGTCTGAATGTAGCGTGGATGCGCCGGATCTTCTTCCACCATGCGGCGCAGACGCGAAATCTGCACGTCGATGGAGCGTTCCATGGCGCTGTATTCACGGCCACGCGCCAGGTTCATCAGCTTATCGCGTGACAGCGGCTCACGCGGGTGGCTCACCAGCGCTTTCAGCACAGCAAACTCACCGCTGGTCAGCGGCATTGGCTCATCTTCACGGAACATCTCGCGGGTGCCGAGGTTCAGCTTGAACTTACCGAAGGCGATAACCGCTTCTTCCTGCGAAGGCGCGCCCGGCAACTCATTGGCCTGACGACGCAATACGGCACGAATACGCGCCAGCAGTTCGCGCGGGTTAAACGGTTTTGGAATGTAGTCATCCGCACCGATTTCCAGACCGACGATACGATCCACTTCTTCGCCTTTCGCGGTGACCATGATGATCGGCATAGGGTTGCTTTGACTGCGTAAACGGCGGCAGATAGACAAACCATCTTCGCCCGGCAGCATCAAGTCGAGCACCATCAAGTGGAAGGATTCGCGGGTTAACAGTCGGTCCATTTGCTCGGCGTTGGCAACGCTACGCACCTGAAAGCCCTGCTCGGTGAGATAGCGCTCCAGCAACGCACGCAAACGCATATCATCATCGACGACCAGAATTTTGTAGTTCTCTTGCATGTTCAACTCCCAAAGGCGCCATTGCCTGAGCCAATATTGTTAAAAAAAGAGGCCTCAGTGTGACAGTCATTAATGGTTTATATTCTAGCCGAAATTGTTACAAAGCATATTAAACAGCAGCTTATATTTATTTTTGACCCTGAAATGCGCTTCGCTTCGCGTTTTTTATCTGTGCTTTCAAGCCGCTTAGCGCTTATCTGAAAATTTGGCGCATTTTCTTTCTGTTACTGGTTCATGACAAAAAATCCCGCCGCCAGAGAGGCGTTCAGGGCGATTTGACTTAAGGTGATGGTGAAGAATAGGCCTGAGTTGGAGTGATGGCAGCATAAAATAGGGCATTTCTCTTGCGGAATGCGCATCTGTTTTCGGAACAATTCCCGAGCGATGAAAAACAAGGCCAGTGTTAAATTAATTCCTACAAATCAATCAGTAATCTCCTCTTTCCTCGCTTCTCTCGATCTCCGACACTGGATTCGTACCTGTTGTTATTGAGTTCATGTGGAGAGAGAAAAATGAAAAAAACGGTAATTCTGCTGGGCGCACTGGTACTGACCAGCTTCACTCAGGTTCAGGCGGCCACCAGCGCGGGCGAAGCGGCTGGCGCGCAGGCATCCACGACGGCGAAGGGTAACTCTGACGCGATCGGTGTTGGCGCGGTAGGCGCGCTGCTCGGCGTGGCGCTGGCGACCATGGGCGGCGGCGACAAAGGTGGCAGCGGTACCTCAACCACCACCGCGACCCAGGCCGGTAAATAACGCATCACGGCCGTTCCGTTAATCTCTGCCATTTAATACCGCACATGTCGTCGCGGCGCGATTAATCGCGCAATCAATTGCGCCGCGACGATGTGTGCGTTTTGCGAAATAGTGTTGAGTACTACACTAACGGCGATTACCCGTTTCAGGGCGTCTCTTTGACATAGTCGATGCTGTTGACGAACCACAGCTTCTGCCCTTCCGGCGTGTTGACCACCACTTCGTCATCCACTTCTTTCTTGATCAGCGCGCGCGCCATCGGCGAGTCGATCGAGATGTACTCTTTCATCGTCTCGCCATAAATTTCATCCGGGCCAACAATGCGGAAACGCTTCACATCGCCCTGCTCATTCTCCACTTGCACCCAGGCACCGAAAAACACTTTGCCCTCCTGCTGCGGCGCGTAATCGACGATTTTCAGATCGGCGAGGCATTTGCGCAGATAGCGCACCCGGCGATCGATCTGGCGCAGCAGACGCTTGTTGTAGGTGTAATCCGCGTTTTCCGAACGATCGCCGAGGCTGGCCGCCCATGAGACGATTTTGGTGACTTCCGGACGCTTTTCATTCCACAAATGGTCGTGTTCGGCACGCAGCTTGTTATAGCCTTCGCGGGTAATCAGTTGGGTTTTCATGACTTCAACTCGTGGTGACGGCGGTTCTTCGCAGCAAAGAGGCTAACAATAAGCGACCGATTGACCATCAGCAAGATTGCGCGCGCTGCATTCAGAAAAAGACGGATTCACGGGCCACCGGCTGGCAATTTTCGGCCTCATTCCGTATAACTGTCCGCTATTTCCAACCCTGTGTAAGCATTGTTAATGATGATGAAAGATTCACTGAGCCAGATTATCGCAGGTGAGCTGAAGGCACGCGCCGACCAGGTTGATGCTGCCGTTCGCTTACTTGATGAAGGGAACACCGTGCCGTTTATCGCACGTTATCGTAAGGAAGTGACCGGCGGACTCGACGACACCCAGCTGCGTTTGCTGGAGAGCCGTCTGAGTTACCTGCGCGAGCTGGACGATCGTCGCCAGTCGATTCTGAAATCCATCGACGAACAGGGAAAACTCACGCCTGAACTCGCCACCGCCATCAACAGCACGCTGAACAAAACCGAGCTGGAAGACCTTTACCTGCCGTACAAACAGAAGCGTCGCACGCGCGGACAGATTGCTATTGAAGCCGGTCTGGAACCGCTGGCCGATACGCTGTGGCAGGACCCATCGCAGGATCCCGAGCAGCTGGCCGCCAGCTACGTTGATGCCGACAAAGGTGTCGCCGACGTGCGCGCTGCGCTGGATGGCGCGCGCTACATCCTGATGGAGCGCTTTGCCGAAGACGCGACGCTGCTGGCGAAAGTGCGTGAATATCTGTGGAAGAACGCGCATGTGGTTTCGCGCGTGGTGGAAGGTAAAGAGGAAGAAGGCGCGAAATTCCGCGACTACTTCGATCATCACGAAGCGCTGAGCGGCGTCCCGTCGCACCGTGCGCTGGCGATGTTCCGCGGCCGCAATGAAGGCGTGCTGCAGCTGTCGCTGAATGCCGATCCGCAGTTCGACGAAGCCCCGCGTGAAAGCTATGGCGAAACGCTGATCGCCGAACACCTCAAGCTGCGCCTGAATAACGCGCCAGCGGATAGCTGGCGTAAAGCGGTGGTGAGCTGGACCTGGCGCATCAAAGTGCTGCTGCACCTCGAAACTGAATTGATGGGCACCCTTCGTGAACGCGCCGAAGATGAAGCCATCAACGTATTTGCCCGTAACCTGCACGATCTGCTGATGGCCGCGCCTGCGGGCATGCGCGCCACCATGGGCCTCGATCCAGGCTTACGTACCGGCGTGAAAGTTGCGGTGGTAGATGCCACCGGCAAGCTGGTCGCCACTGATACCATTTATCCGCACACCGGCCAGGCGGCGAAAGCGGCCACGGCTGTGGCGGCGCTGTGCGCCAAACATCAGGTTGAACTGGTGGCGATTGGTAACGGTACCGCCTCGCGCGAAACCGAGCGCTTCTTCCTCGACGTGCAGAAGCAGTTCCCGCAAATCAACGCGCAGAAAGTGATCGTCAGCGAAGCCGGTGCATCGGTCTATTCGGCCTCTGAGCTGGCGGCGCTGGAGTTCCCGGATCTCGACGTTTCCATCCGTGGCGCGGTTTCCATCGCGCGTCGCCTGCAGGACCCGCTCGCCGAGCTGGTGAAGATCGATCCGAAATCGATCGGCGTAGGCCAATATCAGCACGACGTCAGCCAAAGCCAGCTGGCGAAGAAGCTGGATGCGGTAGTGGAAGACTGCGTAAACGCCGTCGGTGTCGATCTCAACACCGCGTCTGTGGCGCTACTGACCCGCGTGGCCGGTTTAACCCGCATGATGGCGCAGAATATTGTTAGCTGGCGCGATGAAAATGGCCGCTTCCAGAATCGTCAGCAACTGCTAAAGGTGAGCCGCCTCGGGCCGAAAGCCTTTGAGCAGTGCGCGGGCTTCCTGCGCATCAACCACGGCGATAACCCGCTGGATGCCTCAACCGTGCACCCGGAAGCCTATCCGCTGGTCGAGCGCATTCTGGCCGCCACCGAGCAGGCGCTGAATGAGCTGATGGGCAATGCTGGCGGTCTGCGCGATCTGAATGCCCGCGACTTTACCGATGAGCGCTTCGGCTTGCCCACGGTCACAGACATCATCAAAGAGCTGGAAAAACCGGGCCGCGATCCACGTCCGGAGTTTAAAACCGCACAGTTTGCTGAAGGCGTGGAAACGCTCAACGATCTGCTGCCGGGCATGGTGCTGGAAGGCGCCGTCACCAACGTCACCAACTTCGGTGCTTTCGTCGATATCGGCGTGCATCAGGATGGTTTGGTGCACATCTCTTCCCTTTCCGACAAGTTCGTTGAAGATCCCCATCAGGTGGTGAAAGCCGGCGACATCGTCAAAGTGAAGGTAATGGAAGTGGATATGCAGCGTAAGCGTATTGCGCTCACCATGCGTCTGGACGAGCAGCCTGGTGAAAGCAATGCCCGCGGCAGCAACCGCAGCGCAGGCAAAGAAAACGCCCGCCCGGCGGCCAATAACAAAGGTCGCGGCAAACCTGCCAGCTCGTCTGCCGGCAACAGCGCGATGGGCGATGCGCTCGCCGCGGCATTCGGTAAAAAACGCTAAGTTCCTGCCGTAAATAACGCGCGGAGAAACCCTCGTCTCTGCGCGTATCAGCTTGATAAATCTCCTCATCCAACTACGCTGAAAAAATAACCTTCCGCGTGGCCCAGCGATCCATGGATATTATCAACGCCTTAATCGATGAGATTTATCACGGCAGCTTTCCGGTCGCGGCGCGTGAACGCCTGCTTTCCCACATTCGTGCCGCACGCGATACGGCAAAACTGCCGCGCAAGGCGCACTGGGATGAGAAAGATGTGGTGCTGATTACCTATGCCGATCAATTCCGCGAACCTGAACAGCCAACCCTTGCCAGCTTCTCGCGTTTTTATCAGCAGCATCTGCAATCCACTTTCAGCCTGGTGCATCTGTTACCGTTTTTTCCCTACTCTTCCGACGATGGCTTCTCGGTTATCGACTATCACCAGGTCAATCCGATCTGCGGCGACTGGCAGCACATCAGCGCGCTGCACAGCGAAACGCGGCTGATGTTTGATTTTGTCTGCAACCATATGTCGGCGCACAGCCGCTGGTTTCAACACTTTCTGGCGCAGGATCCGGGTTGGGATGATTTCTTTATCAGCATGCCGCCGGCGACCGATCTCAGCGCGGTGACGCGTCCACGCACCTCGCCGCTGCTCACACCGTTTGCGATGGCCGACGGCGAGACGCGCTATATCTGGACCACCTTCAGCGCCGACCAGATCGACCTCAACTTTGGCAATCCGGAAGTGCTGATTCGCATGGTCGATGTGCTGCTCGACTACCTGAACAAAGGCGCGGATTATGTGCGGCTCGACGCGGTGGGCTACATGTGGAAAACGCCGGGCACCAACTGCATTCACCTGCCGAAAACGCATCAGCTGGTGAAGCTGTTTCGCGCCATTGCCAATGAAGTGGCGCCCGGCACGGTGATCGTCACCGAAACCAACGTGCCGCACAAAGACAACATCAGCTATTTCGGTAACGGCAAAGATGAAGCGCAAATGGTGTACCAGTTTTCGCTGCCGCCGCTGGTGCTGCACGCCATTCATTCGGGATCGGCGCGTGCGCTGCGTCAATGGGCCAGCACGCTGGATTTAGGCGGCGGCACGACCACTTTCTTTAACTTTCTCGCCTCGCACGACGGCATTGGACTCAATCCGGCGCGCGGCATTTTGTCGGAAGTGGAGATTGTGGCGCTGGTGCGTGATTTAGCGCTGGAAGGCGCGCTGGTCTCCTACAAGAACAATGCCGATGGCACCACCAGCCCTTACGAAATCAATGTCACCTATTTCGATGCGCTCAATCAGCAGGACGACGACGATGACACGCGTTTGCGCCGCTTCCTGCTGGCGCACGCGATTCTGCTGTCGTTTCCTGGCGTACCGGCGATTTACATTCAAAGTATTCTTGGCTCGCGCAACGATAATGAAGGCGTGCGCGCCGCCGGTCATAACCGTGCCATCAACCGGGAGAAGTACAGCCTGCGTGAAATGGAACAGTGGATCAGCGGCGGCAACCCGCTGCGCCAACAGGTGTATGAACGCCTGAGCGCGCTGATTCAACTGCGCACGCGGCAGCCCGCGTTTCATCCCGATAACCCGATGACGCTGCTGGAAAGCGAAAATAGCCTGCTGGTGTTGCGTCGCCATCAGCCGGATAGCGATGAGGGGTTGCTGTGTGTGTTTAATCTCAGCCGTCATGAGGTGACGACACAGTTACCGCTGGCGCGGCATATGCAGGATGTGATTAGCGGGGAGAAGCTGGATGGCAGCCAGCCCTTAACGCTGGCTGCGTGGCAGTTTATGTGGCTGCGGTAAACGTCATGATCAGCTGCGTAAATTCATCGGGGTGAGAAATGAAAGGCGCATGCGCGGCTTTCTCCATCACCACCGAGGATGAAGCTGGCCAGCGTGAATCCAGTTCTTCTGCGACACGACGCGGCACCAGCCCATCGAGATAGCCGTAAATACGCAGGAACCGCAGCGGTAGATCGTCGAGCGCGGCACGCAAATCGTCCTGACGCAAAATCTCTAATCCCCCTTCCAGCACTTCAACCGACGGCATCGGCTGCGATAACACCACCTCTTTCAACTGACGCGCATCCTGTCGCGCGTTCTCCGTGCCCATGGTTTGCAGTGCCAGAAAGCGCTCCACGGTGCGCTGGAAATCGGTGCTCAACTGCTGCTGAAAATTTTGTAGCGTTTCGGGCTTGATGCCCGGCCATTGATCACGCGCGGTAAAACACGGCGATGAGGCAACGGTGATCAGCGCTGCAACGCGCTCCGGCTGGGTTAACGCCAGCTGGCTGGCCACCAATCCACCCAGCGACCAGCCGAGCAGCACCGCGCGGTCGGGTAACTGCGGCAACAGCTGTTGCGCCATTTCCGCTAAGGTCAGCGGCGCAAAACCCTGGCTGCGGCCGAAGCCCGGCAGATCCACCAGATGCAGGCGAAAATGCGAGCGGAGTCGCGGAACGATGTTTTGCCACACTTCGGCGTTCAAACCCCAGCCGTGCAGCAGCACAAGATCGCGATCGCCCGTGCCTGTGGTGTGCCAGTAAAGCGAACTCATCGGTTACACTCCGGAAAAGTGATAAGGAGGTCGCTATGCTACCAATCCCGGCCCTGTGTTGGCTATGCCGCCTGCCGTTGCAGATTGCCAGCCACGGTTTGTGCAGCCGCTGCGTGCAGCAAATTCCGCGCCTACCGGCACTCTGTCCCTGCTGCGGTTTACCGGCCAGTGGAATGCAGCCCTGCGGGCGCTGCCTGCGCCGCCCGCCGCCGTGGCAGAGCCTGAGCTGCGTCAGCGATTACCTGCCGCCGCTGAGCGATTGGGTGCAGCAGCTGAAGTTTTCTCGCGTAACCGCACTCAGAGTGATGCTGGCGCGGCTGATTTTGTTAAAATTGTTAACAATGCGTCGTGATTACCGGCTGCCGCGTGTAGATTTGGTGCTGAGCGTACCGCTGCATCGTCGGCGCGCCTGGCAACGCGGCTACAATCAGGCGGCGCTGCTAGCAAAACCGCTGGCTCGCTGGCTGGGCTGTGAATATCGCGAAGCGGTAAAGCGGGTGCGACAGGGCGCAGTTCAGCATTCATTGAGCGCCAGCGCGCGCAAAAAGAACCTGCGCGGCGCGTTTCGCCTTGAAATGCCGGTGCGCGGACGCCATATCCTGCTTATCGACGATGTTGTGACGACCGGAAGTACCGTGGCGGAAATTAGCCGCATCCTGCTGGCGCAAGGCGCGGCCAGCGTACATATTGGTTGCCTGTGCCGTACCTTGTAGAGCGTCGGTGTTGGGCGTATTATAACCAAGTAATTTAGTCAACTATTGAGCAATCGCCATGATCGTTATTACTGATGCTGCGCAAGAGCACTTCTCAAAATTGCTGTCCAAACAAGAAGATGGCACTCAGATTCGCGTATTCGTCATTAATCCGGGTACGCCAACCGCTGAATGCGGTGTTTCTTACTGCCCACCCGATGCAGTAGAAGCGACTGATACTGAATTTAAGTTCGAAAAACTGTCAGCCTTTGTTGATGAGCTGAGCGCACCGTACCTCGATGACGCGGAAATCGACTTTGTTACCGACAACCTCGGTTCGCAGCTGACGCTGAAAGCGCCTAACGCCAAAATGCGGAAAGTCTCTGACGATGCGCCAATGGTGGAACGCGTGGAATATCTGCTGCAAGCGCAGATTAACCCGCAACTGGCTGGCCACGGCGGTCGCGTATCGCTGATGGAAATCACCGATGACGGCATCGCCATTCTGCAATTCGGCGGCGGCTGTAACGGTTGTTCGATGATCGACGTCACGCTGAAAGATGGCATCGAGAAGGAGCTGCTGGCAGCCTTCCCTGAGCTGAAAGGCGTGCGCGATTTGACCGAGCACCAGCGCGGCGAGCACTCGTACTACTGATTAAGCACGCGGCAGCGACCCGACGCTGCCGCGCGTTCTTCAACGCTTCCTGCGCCCGGTATTCACCGCATTCAATAAGCCCGGCACGTTTCCTCTAAACATCTTTTCGATTGTGACGCTTAACTTGCGCCGCCAGTTTGGATATTCATCTACCGTACCCGGCACGTTGACCGGTGAAGTCATAGCAAGCCAGTCTTCAGGTTGCAGCCCCAGCAATGCGCTGTTAGTGCGCGCCAGATAGCGGTGGAAGCCGCGATTGAGCATCGGTGTGAAGGACAATCGGCTAGCAACGGTACCGTGGCGCGCAGGCAACGTATTCATCTGATGCAGCGCATCCAATAGCGCCTGTTTTTGTTTATCCCTTTGCCTTAGCAATGACATGTATACGCTCTCCTGGTACAAGCCCAGTTTGTGACCCAGAAAAAGATCCTCATATCTCCAGAATCCCGCCAACGTCGGCAAATCATGGGTACTGGCGCTGGCAATCGACTGCACGGGATACTCTTGCGGCTGACGATAGCTGCCATCGCCGTGCTGCTCGAAGAACAACACTTTCCACGAGAAAATGCCGCTTTTGCGCAGCAGGCTGACGATCTCTTTTGGCACCGTGCCGAGATCTTCGCCAATGACCATGCAGCGATGGCGCTGACTCTCCAGCGCCAGGATCGCTAGCAGATCCTCAACCGGATAGGCCACGTAAGCGCCTTTATCCGCGCTTTCGCCGTAGGGAATCCACCACAAGCGCAGCAGCGCCATCACGTGATCAATACGCAAAGCGCCGCAGTCACGCATATTGGCGCGCAGCAGATCAATAAAAGGCTGATAGCCGCGCGCGCGCATCACATGTGGATCGAGCGGCGGCAAACACCAGTTTTGCCCCTGCGGACCGAGGCGATCCGGCGGCGCACCGACGGAAGCGCCGAGTTTATACAGTTCCGGATCCTGCCAGGTTTCCGCGCTGCCTTGCGCCACGCCGACCGCTAAGTCGCGATATAATCCCACTTCCATGCCAAGCTGCTGGCTAATTTGACAGCAGATGGCAAACTGCTCTTGCGCCACCCACTGCAACCAACTCCAGAACTGAATCTCCTCTTCGTGTTCCGCACACCATTGCTGCACCTCCGGCAGCAAAGCATTGCGCCAGCCTTCCGGCCAGTTGGTCCAACCCCATTCATCAGGATGCTGCTGGCTGCGTTCGGCGAGAATGCCATCAAACGCCGCCTGATAACGCAGATGGTCGCCGCCCTCAACGATAAATTGCTGGAATCCGGCATCTTCAGCGGCGCGCGGCTGGAAGCGCTGCCAGGCAAAGCGCAGCGCGGCCAATTTCAGTTTGGCCACCGCGCTGTAATCGACAAACTCAGCCGCGCGCGCCTGATCCAGCGCTTTGCGTGTTTTCGCCCTTTGCCACCAACGCTGCGCTGCCTCGCTACGCTGAAAATCCTCCAGCCGATTAACGTCGATATACAGCACGTTGAGCCAGCGACGCGAGGTTGGGCTGTAAGGACTGGCATGTTCTGGCTGTGCGGGATAAAGCGCATGCAAAGGATTAAGGCCAACGAAGTCACCGCCATTATTGGCAACGTTCTCCAGCATCTGCGCCAAATCGCCGAAGTCACCGATGCCCCAATTGTCATCCGATCGCAGCGTGTAAAGCTGTACTAACGCGCCCCACAGTTTCTCTCCTTGCTCGACTGATGCCGGGATAAAACAGCGGCGTGGCGCAATGATGATGCGCGTTTGCCACTGCTGGCGACCTTTGCGCAGCGTGAGCTGGTGATAACCTTGTGACAGACGTGGCGGCAGTGTGAGCGGTTCTCCGCCCTGCACTTCGCCGCTGAAGCTTTTGCCCTGTTCGGTTTGTAGCTGCCAGGAAAAAGTGCCGCTGCCTTGTGGCGTCAGTTGGCGCTTGCTGCGAGCGGCAAATACCTGCACCGGCGGCAGCGGTGGCGCTTTACCGGTTGGCGTTTCCATGACTGCCAGCAACGCGCGTTTGGTCTCATCGCTGATGGTTTCCGGCTCGCCGTGCGCGTTAATAAAGCGCAGCGAAATGCCGGCATCCTGTGTCGCCTGGTCCAGCTTGTTGAGCGTCATCGTGTCTCCAAAATCATCAATCGTGTCTTTATCGGGCCGCCTGCCAAATCCGCTGCTGATAATCGCGAATTGAACGGTCAGAGCTGAAGCGGCCGGTGTGAGCGGTATTGAGGATCGCTGCGCGCGTCCAGGCGTCCGGGTTTTTCCACAACGCTTCCACCTGCTGCTGCGCGGCGATGTAGGCATCAAAGTCGGCCAGCACCAGCCAGGGATCGCCATTTTTGGTCAGGCTTTGCAGCATCAAATCAAACGCATGCTTATCGCCCTCGCTGAACTTGCCCTTCTCCAGCTCCTTCAGCAAACCATCCAGATAAGGATTCTGTTTACGCAGCTTTTTCGGGCTGTAGCCGCCCGCCTTCAGCGCTTTCACCTCATCCACGCTGTTGCCGAAGATAAAGATATGCTTCGCGCCCACCGCTTCAGCAATCTCCACATTGGCGCCGTCCAGCGTGCCAATAGTGAGTGCGCCATTCAGCGCCAGTTTCATATTGCCGGTGCCGGAAGCCTCATAACCGGCGGTGGAAATCTGCTCGGAGAGATCGGCGGCCGGAATCATCAGCTCTGCGGCGGTGATGCGGTAATCCGGGATAAACACCGCTTTGAGGCGATCGCCGACGAGTGGATCGTTGTTAATCACCTCCGCCACTTTGTTGATGGCATAGATGATATTTTTGGCGAGGTAGTAGCCGGGCGCGGCTTTGGCGCCAAACAGGAACACGCGCGGCACGAAGTCGGGGTTATCCGGGTTGTCGCGCAGCTGGCGATAGCAGTGCAGCATATGCAGCAAACTGAGGTGCTGACGTTTGTACTCATGCAGTCGCTTAATCTGCACGTCAAACAGCGCATCCGGATTGATATCAATGCCGGTCACGCGCTTGACGTAGAGCGTCAGCCGCTGTTTGTTTTGCTGCTTGATGTCGCGAAACTGCTGACGAAACGCCTTTTTGCGGGCGAAAGGTGCCAGCCACGCCAGCGCATCGAGATCGTTGGCCCACTCAACCTGCAAGCTGTCATCGATCAGCGTCGCCAGCAGCGGATTGCACTGTTTCAACCAGCGGCGCGGCGTGATGCCGTTGGTCACGTTATGGAATTTGTTCGGCCACAGCAGGTGATATTCCGGGAACAGATCTTTCACCACCAGCTCGGAGTGCAGCGCCGCCACGCCGTTGACGGCGAAACAGCTCACCACGCACAGATTCGCCATGCGCACCTGACCATCAGCCACCACCGCCAGCTTGTGCCAGATCGCTTTATCGTCTGGCCACCGTTGCTTCACCACCTTTTTCAGGCGGCGATTAATCTCGCGGATGATCAACATATGGCGCGGCAGCAGGTCGCGCACCAGCTTCTCATCCCAGCGCTCCAGCGCTTCCGGCATCAGCGTGTGATTGGTATACGCAAAAGTGCGGCTGGTGATATGCCACGCATCGTCCCAACTCAGTTGATGCTCATCCAGCAGCACGCGCAGCATCTCCGGGATGGCGATGGTGGGATGCGTGTCGTTAAGCTGGATCACTTCGAAATCAGGCAAAGTGCGAATGGCGCGCCCGGCGAGATGATGACGCCGCAGAATATCGCCCACCGCGCAGGCGCACTGGAAATACTGCTGCATCAGGCGCAGCCGCTTACCTTCGGCATGATTATCATTGGGATAGAGCACTTTGGTCAGCTTGTCGGCTGCAATGCCTTGCTGCTCGGCCTGCAGGAACTGGCCGTTGTTAAACGCGGTGAGATCGAACGGCTGCGCGCTGCTGGCTTTCCACAGGCGTAGCGGCAGCGTGATACCGTTGCGATAGCCCACCACCGGCAAATCCCAGGCTTCCCCTTTGAGGTGAATTTTAGGTCGCCAGCTGAGGCTGCCATCGTGGTTCTCTTTGACCTTGCCGCCGAGGCCTACCTGCACATCCAGCGCGGCGTTGTAGCGGAACCACGGATAGCGATCGCGCTGCCAGTCATCCGGCGCTTCCTGCTGCTTTCCGTCGGCAAACGTCTGACGAAACAGGCCGTATTGATAGTTGAGGCCGTGGCCCATCGCAGCCTGGCCGACGGTCGCCATCGAATCCATATAGCAAGCGGCCAAACGCCCCAATCCGCCGTTACCGAGTGCCGGATCCACCTCCTCTTCCAGCAGTTCGCTCAGCTCAACCTGATGTTCCGCCAGCGCGGCTTGCACTTCGTTATACCAGCCAAGATTGAGCAAATTGTTGCCGGTCAAACGCCCCAGCAGAAACTCCATCGATAGATAGTTGACGTGGCGCTGCCCATGTTTGGCTGGCGCAGGTGGCTGCGTCGCCAGCATTTCTGCCAGCACGCGGCTCAGCGCTTGCCACCATTGCTGCGGTGTCATTTGCTGGGCGGAAGTGAGTCCGAGATGCTGCCATTGGCGGGTGAGCGCGGCGTCGAAACGTGTTTTATTGAATTTTTGCTGCGACATATCAATCCCTTCGAGTCCGTTAACGGTAAAGCCGGGCGAGCGCAAGAGGTGAATGGATAAGTAAAGCTGGGGGCGCAGAAAAAAGCGACAGGGAAATGCAGGTGCGGTGAAAAAAATCGGTGCTGATTTTTGTAGCGGCGCGATTTATCGCGCAATAAATTGCGCCGCTACGGCATTAGCAAAGTTCGAGGTGAACTTCGTGCTGTTCAATCACTTTCAGCACGCTGGCCGGCGGGCTTTGATCGGTATACATGTAATCAATCAGGCTCATATTGCCGAGGTTGACCATCGCATTACGGCCAAACTTCGAGTGATCCACCACCAGCATCACGCAGCGCGAATTTTCGATAATGGCGCGTTTGGTGCGCACCTCGTGATAATCGAACTCCAGCAGCGAACCATCCATATCAATGCCGCTGATGCCGAGAATGCCGTAATCGAGGCGAAACTGCGAAATGAAGTCCAGCGTCGCTTCGCCCATGATGCCGCCATCGCGCGTGCGCACTTCGCCGCCGGCGATAATCACGCGGAAATCAGGTTTCGCCATCAGCAGAATCGCCACGTTGAGGTTGTTGGTGACGACGCGCAGATTGTTGTGATTGAGCAGCGCATGCGCCACCGCTTCCGGCGTGGTGCCGATATCAATAAACAGCGTGGCGCCATCAGGGATCTGGCTCGCCACGCGCTCAGCGATGCGCGCTTTCTCCGCCGACCACATCATTTTACGATCCTGCCATGCGGTATTTTCTGAGCTGGACGGCAGCGCCGCCCCGCCGTGATGGCGCATGATTTTGTTCTGATCGGCCAGGTCGTTCAGGTCACGCCGAATGGTTTGCGGGCTGACTTCAAAGTGATCCACCAGCTCTTCGGTACTGACATATCCCTGACGCCGGACCAGATCGATAATGGCGTCATGACGTTGCGTCTGCTTCACATCTCTCTCCTCGGCTCGTGGCCGCTTCTTTTATTGGTGCTGCTAACGACGCGTAATCTTACGCGTATCAACAAATGCCATCGCTAAACCCACCAGCAAGCCGGTGACGTGCGCGGCGTTGGCGATCGACAGACCAAATGCGCCGTACCAGCCAATCACCAACCATACGACCGCAAAGCCAATCAGGCCGCGCTCGAGATAAATACCACTTTCGGGATCGCGCTCGCCGCGCAGCCAGCAGTAACCCATCAACGCGTAAACCACGCCCGACAAGCCACCAAACAGCACGCCGCTGAACTTGGCCTGCATCCAGCCGGTTAGCAGCGCCGAGATCAGCATAATCACAAACAGCTTGCCGCTGCCGAGACGCTTCTCGACCGCACCGCCGAGATACCACCACCACATCAGGTTGAACAGGATATGCAGTAGCGAGAAGTGCAGCAGCGCATGGCTAAACCAGCGCCACACCTGGAAATATTGCGAAGAATCCGCCGGCCACGCCAGCCAATCCAGCGCCACATCATCACCGACGATCTGCATCAGGATAAATACCGCGACGCAGGCGATCATCATGGTCATGGTGAGCGGACCTGCGCGTTCGCGAATGCTCGCCCAGATGTGGGTGCGCTCGTAGCGCAAGCCACTTTCGGTGTTGCCGCTATGCCAGCTGGCCGCCTGATAGCGCGGATGGTTGGGATCGCGCACGAACTGCGCGAGTTCGTTTTCGACCCTCTCCAGCTTGCTTTCGTCATCCAACATAATGACAAAGTGGCTTTCGCGCTCAATGCGTAGCGTCACGCCGCGAGTCGCCATGTAGTCGACAAACGCCTGCGCCATGCGCGGATTATTGAACTGGGTGATGCGCATCATGCGGTGATCTCCTTCCTTATGCGATGGGCTCAGGCGTCGCCGAGGGCAACCTGCGCCGGGAATGCCGCGCGCCAGGCATCAAATCCGCCGTCAATGCTGTACGCCGCGCTGAATCCCTGGCCCAGCAGGAACTGCGCCGCGCCTTTGCTGCTGTTGCCGTGATAGCACATCACCAGCACCGGCAAAGCCTGATTGGCGTTGGCGATGAAATCCGCCAGGTTGTCATTGTTCAGATGTTGCGCGCCCGCCGCGTGGCCCATCATAAAGCTCTGCGGATCACGGATATCCACCAGCTGCGCACCTTGTGCCAGATGCTCTTGCGCCTGCAGGACATTAATACACTCGAAGGTTTCCATGGTGTCTCTCATTACTTCATCACAATTAGCGCCTAGTTTAACCTGAGAACGCGCCGCGATAACCTGACAAGTCCTGTGGTTATGTGATTTTTTTCCTGTCGGAATGTTAGCTATATCACGCAAAAATGTTTTTATTCAGTTAACCGCTGGCGTAGATGTTGGTTTCCGATTATTATTACGCTCGAAAACGAACATTTTAGAACTATTCCGAACATCGGAGGAGATGACGTGGAAACCAAAGACCTGATCGTGATCGGCGGCGGCATTAACGGAGCCGGCATTGCAGTGGACGCTGCAGGACGCGGACTGTCGGTGCTGATGCTGGAGGCGCGGGATTTGGCCTGTGCAACCTCCTCCAACAGCTCGAAATTGATTCACGGCGGCCTGCGCTACCTTGAACACTATGAATTCCGCCTGGTGGGCGAAGCGTTAGCAGAGCGTGAAGTGCTGCTGAAAATGGCCCCGCACATCGCTTTCCCGATGCGCTTCCGTCTGCCGCACCGTCCGCATCTGCGTCCGGCGTGGATGATCCGTATGGGCCTGTTTATGTACGATCGCCTCGGCAAACGCACCACGCTGCCGGGCAGTAAGAGCCTGCGTTTTGGCGCGGATTCGGCCCTCAAGCCGGAGATCACGCGCGGATTCGAATATTCTGACTGCTGGGTTGATGATGCGCGCATGGTGGTACTCAATGCGCAGGAAGTGGAAAAACAGGGCGGCGAAGTACGCACCCGCACGCGCGTGACCCGCGCCTGGCGTGAAGCCGGTTTGTGGATGGTGGAAGCCGAAGATATCGACAGCGGTAAAACCTACACCTGGCGCGCCAAAGGTCTGGTCAATGCGGCCGGTCCGTGGGTAAAAGAGTTCTTCGACGATGGTCTGAAGCTGAAATCGCCGTACGGCATTCGTCTGATCAAAGGCAGCCACATCGTGGTACCGCGCGTCCATCGCGAAAAGCAGGCGTATATCCTGCAAAACGAAGATAACCGTATCGTGTTTGTGATTCCGTGGATGGATGAGTTCTCCATCATCGGCACCACCGACGTGGAGTACAAAGGCGATCCGAAAGACGTGAAGATCGATGACAACGAAATCAGCTACCTGTTGAACGTGTTCAATGGACACTTCAAACAGCAGCTGAGCAAAGATGACATCGTCTGGACTTACTCGGGCGTACGTCCGCTGTGCGATGACGAATCGGATTCGCCGCAGGCCATCACCCGTGATTACACGCTGGATGTGCATGACGACAACGGCCAGGCGCCGCTGCTGTCCGTGTTCGGCGGCAAGCTGACCACCTATCGTAAGCTGGCGGAACATGCGCTGGAGAAACTAACCAAATACTACCCGAATATCGGCCCGGCGTGGACGAAAAACGCGGTATTGCCGGGCGGGGATTTCTCCGGTTCACGCGAGGATTACACCGCCAGCCTGCGTCGTCGCTATCCGTTTATCAGCGAAGGGATGGCGCGTCACTTTGCGCGGACTTACGGCAGCCGCACCGAAGAGCTGCTGGCAGGCGCGAAGAGCATCGACGATCTGGGTGAAAACTTCGGTCACGAGTTCTACGAAGCCGAGCTGCGTTACCTGGTGAAAAACGAATGGGTACGCGAACTGGATGATGCGATTTGGCGTCGTACCAAACAAGGTATGTGGCTGAACGAAGCCGAGCAGGCGCGCATTGCCGAGTGGCTGGCGGTCAACGCACAGAAACCGGCGTTGTCGTTAGCGTCATAATCTCAGCCAATTAAAAGGCCGTTATCCTGATGGGATAACGGCCTTTTTTATGGAAAACAGCACGAAAAATCGCGCCGCTACGAATGCGTGTACATCCCGTAGCGGCGCAATGCATTGCGCGAATTTGCCCTTATAACCCCGCATTCTCGCGGATGTATTTACGCGCTTTTACCGCATATTCGAACGGATTGGCCAGCGCCGGATCCTGCTCCGCTTCCACCACCATCCAGCCTTTATAGCCGTAATCATCGAGGATTTTGAACACCGGTTTGAAATCGATCACGCCATCGCCCGGCACGGTGAAAGTCCCCTTCTTCACGCCATCCAGGAACGACAGCGATTTCTCACGCACTTCGGCTACCACGCTGTCGCGCACGTCTTTCAGATGCACGTGGAAAATACGCGGCAGATATTTGGTCAGCACATCCAGCATCGCCTGCTGTGAACCTTCGGAATAGTAGATGTGGCCGGTATCGTACAGCAGGCCAACATTCTCATTGGTCGATTCCATAAAGCGATCGATCTCGGCTGGCGTCTGAATGCCGGTGCCCATGTGATGGTGCAGCGTCAAACGCATGCCTTTCTTCGCGGCGATCTCCGCCAGCTCGTTGTAGCCTTCTGCAGTTAAGCGCCACTCTTCATCGCTGAAAATCGGCTTCTGCTCCAGCACCGGCAGCGTGGTGCCCTGAATACTTTTGCTCTGCTCGGAGCAACCAATCACGCGCGCGCCCATCGCATGCAGGAAGTTCATGTGATGGGTAAATTCGTCGATGGTTTTCGCTTTGTCGCCGTTGGCGAAGAAGGTGCTAAACCAGGCGTTGCAGATCTGAATGCCACGGATATCCAGCATCGGCTTGAGAATCGCCGGGTCGCGCGGATATTTACTGCCCACTTCACTGCCGGTAAAACCCGCGAGCGCCATTTCACTCACGGTTTGCTGGAAGGTGTTTTCGCTGCCCAGCTCTGGCATGTCGTCGTTAGTCCAGCCGATTGGCGCGATCGCCAGTTTAACGTTGTCTTTGTTCATGTTGTTGTCCCTGATTCACAGAGGCGGCCGCTGAGCCGCCGAGGAGTATTTAGCGCACAGCTCAGTTATTTGGCGTAGAAATCCGGACGCGGCGGCATGGTTACCGGCTCAATCGCACCGCTGTTCTGCGCTTTATGGCAGGCATCGGCGGCCACGGAAGCAGCAAAACCATCCCAGGCAGAAGGTCCGGTCAGTTGGCCGTCTTTCACGTCATTAATAAACGCTTGCAGCTCAACGTCATAAGCATCAATGAAACGGTCTTTCCAGTCGGTTAGCAGCGGCACGCCGAGACGCGCGTTTTTGCGCGTTTGGATCGCCGAAGGCTCCGGCAGCTTAGCGATGCCCTCTTCGCCCACCACTTCACACTGAATGTCGTAGCCGTACGCGCAGTTAACGAAGATCTCCACATCAATGCGGATGCCTTTCTGCGTTTCGAACAGCACGATCTGCGGATCTTTCAAATTGGCATGAGACTTCGACGTGGTGCGCGGGAACACCACCTGCACGGTTTTGTAGTCGTCTTCGGTCAGCCAGCGCAGCACGTCCAGCTCGTGAATCAGGGTGTTAGTGATCGCCATGTCGGTGGTGTAATTCTCGCCGACGCTCTGGTTGCGGTGCGCGCAATGCAGCATCAGCGGTTCGCCGATTTCACCGTCAGTGATCACTTTTTTTAGCGCGCGATAGCCGGCATCGTAAGGGCGCATAAAGCCCACTTGCACCAGACGTTTACCGTGTTTGATCTCGGCATCCACAATGCGACGGCAACCTTCAGCGCTCAGCGCCAGCGGCTTTTCACAGAACACCGGTTTGCCGGCCGCGATTGCCGCCAGCGTAAACTCTTCGTGGGTCGGATCCCAGGATGTCACCAGCACGGCGTCAACGTCTGGCGAGTTGATCACCTGATGACCATCCTGATACACCTCGGCTTCGATATTCAGACGTTGCAGCGCCGCGCGCGCCCCTTCCACGTTGATATCAGAAACCGCCACCACTTTGGCACCCTGCAAGACGTTATTGCAGCGACGAATGTGTTCCTGACCAATTGCACCGGTACCAATTACACCGAGTTTGAGCGTCATAATTACACCTGTAGAGTCGGATAAGTTAGGGTAAAACAAGGCCGGAGAGCTCCGGCCTAAAAGAGGTTTTAATACTTACGTGCTTGTTCGATATGCACGTTAAGGTTGTCGGCCACTTCTTGCGTGCGCGTTGACGTAGAGGTTTGCGCCACGCCGACGTGCCACCAGCTGAAGTATTTGTGCACCATGGTTTTTGGCAGCACTTTGATGTCGAACAGCACGGAAACGGTCTGCTTCTGCGCGTCGATCAACGCGGCTTCCAGCTGTTCCAGCGTGGTAATGCGGTAGGTTTTGCAGCCGTAACCGCCGGCGATCGCCGCGAAGTCCACCGGCACAAAGCCGCCATCCAGCTTGCCCCCTTCCGGATTACGGAAGCGGAACTCGGTGGTGAAGCTGTCCATGCCGTGTTCCATCTGCAGGTTGTTGATACAACCGTTGGTCATGTTATCCAGCAGCACCACGTTGATTTTCGCCCCTTCCTGAATCGACGTGACCAGCTCGGAGTGCAGCATCATGAACGAACCGTCGCCAACCATGACGTAGACTTCACGCTGCGGCTGCGCCAGCTTTACGCCCAGCGCGGCATTCACTTCATAACCCATACAGGAGTAGCCGTACTCAACGTGGTACGAGTTGTAATCTTTGGTGCGCCACACGCGCTGCAGGTCGCCCGGCAGACTGCCCGCTGCCGCGACAATCACCGCATCCTTTGGGAGTTGCTCGTTTAAGGCGCCCAGCACGCTGCTCTGCGTCAGCACCGATTTCGTCAGGCGCTCAAACTCGGCAAACAGCGCTTCGCGATCGGCGTGGTCGGCGATTTCCGGAATGAAATCGTCGGTGTTATAGGTGGCGGCATAGACGCGCTGCGTCTCTTTCAACAGCTTGCTTTGCGACAGCTCAATCTGGCCGCCCCAATGGTTTTCGAAACCTTGCAGCCCGCTTTCCAGCGCGGTTAAACCTTCACGCGCATCCGCCAGCAGCTGCACCGCATCCAGCTTGTAGCTGTCGAAGTTGCTGACGTTGAGGTTCAGATAGCTCACGTCCGGATTCTGGAAAATCCATTTCGACGCGGTGGTGAAGTCGGTGTAACGCGTACCGATACCAATCACCAGATCGGCCTCTTTCGCCAGCAGGTTGGCCGCCAGGCAGCCGGTTTCGCCCACGCCGCCGACATTGAGCGGGTGATCGGAAACGATGGTGCCTTTACCGGCCTGAGTTTCGGCAAACGGAATGTTGAAGCGCTCGGCAAATTTCAGCAGCGCATCCCCGGCATCGGAATATTTCAGGCCACCGCCGACAATGATCAGCGGCTTGTGTTTACGCGCAATCAGCGCCAGCGCATCTTCTAATTGCGCGGCAGTTGGCAAGCGGCGATCCAGACGATGCACACGTTTCTGGAAAAAGTATTCCGGGAAGTCCCAGGCTTCGCCCTGCACGTCCTGCGGCAGCGCAATCGTCACCGCGCCGGTTTCTGCCGGATCGGTCAACACGCGCAAGGCGTTGATGCAGGCAGTCATCAGCTGTTCCGGGCGGCTGACGCGATCCCAGTATTTGCTCACGGCGCGGAACGCGTCGTTGGTGCTGATGCTGAGATCGTGGCTCTGTTCGATCTGCTGCAATACCGGATCCGGTTGGCGCGTAGCGAACACATCGCCCGGCAGCAGCAGTAAAGGAATGCGGTTGGCGGTCGCGGTGGCAGCAGCGGTAATCATGTTGGCCGCGCCGGGACCGACCGATGAGGTACAGGCGATAATCTGACGACGCAGCGACTGCTTGGCAAAGCCAATAGCAGCGTGCGCCATGCCCTGCTCGTTACGGCCCTGATGCACCACCAGATCGCCGCTGTCCTGCTCCAGCGCCTGTCCCAATCCCAGCACGTTGCCGTGACCGAAAATGGCAAAAATGCCTTTCACAAATTTGGTTTCAACGCCGTCAACGTTCAGGTATTGGTTATCAAGAAATTTTACCAGCGCCTGTGCCGTGGTGAGTCTGATTGTGCCCATATGCTTCTTCCTTTACATGCTGGTACCTGCGGCGAGGTACATCGCGGTTCGGGTAAAAACTGCCGTTCACGGCGCCCGCGGATTAAGTGAAACGTGAGGCGATTATAAACAAATATTTTTTTCATTAAACACGATTACAGAAGAAACATTTCATTTTGCGATGGAGATCAAATTCAGCAATGAAACGTGGGCTGCGCAAGCCGCGAAAGGGGGAAAAGTGGAACAGTAACAGGTCATTTGCAGGTCATAACGAAATTTCATTTCACTTCAGTAGCTTCCTTGATTCGCCAGCACTTTCCTGAGACCTGGCTCACAAGCCTTACTATCACTGAAACTCCCGACGATTCAAACGCCGCTTTGCGGCCTGGTCAGAGTTTTACCTGGCTCACAAAATCGTGATGGATGTTTCATTTCATATTGAATTTGGAATTTTTATTCCTCATACTGCGACCAAAGCCAATCAGGCACCTTGAGAACCCGGAAGCAAAGCGCTCGACGTTGGGCGGCAGCGCCCGCAGTGTCTGCTTATCACAGAAGGAAACAATAGGTATGAGTACACAACAGAAGCGGCTTGATGTGATTTGTATCGGACGCATCGCCGTCGACCTCTACGGTCAGCAAATTGGATCACGCCTGGAAGATATGACCAGCTTCAACAAATATCTCGGCGGGTCTTCCGGCAACGTGGCCTACGGTACGGCGATCCAGGGCCTGAAATCGGCGATGCTGGCGCGCGTAGGTGACGAGCATAACGGCCGCTTTTTGCGTGAAGAGCTGCAACGTGCGGGCTGCAATACCGATGGCCTGATTACCGATAAGCAGCGCCTGACCGGGCTGGTGATCCTTGGGATCAAAGATGAAGAGAGCTTCCCGCTGATCTTCTACCGCGACAACTGCGCCGATATGGGGCTGGTGCCGGAAGATATTAACGAAGATTTCATCACCTCTTCACGCGCGGTCGCCGTCACCGGCACGCACCTTTCGCATCCGCAAACCCGCGCCGCCGTACTGAAAGCGCTGGATATCGCCAAACGCAACGGCCTGCGCACCGCGCTGGATATCGATTATCGTCCGGTACTGTGGGGATTGACCTCACTCGGCGACGGCGAAACGCGTTTCATTGAATCGGGCGAAGTGACGCAACAGCTACAGGAAGTGCTGCACTATTTCGATTTGGTGGTCGGAACGGAAGAAGAGTTCCATATCGCTGGTGGCAGCACCGATACGCTGACCGCGCTGAAAAATGTGCGTAAATCGAGCCAGGCCACATTAGTGTGCAAACGCGGTCCGCTGGGTTGCGTGGTGTTTGAGGGCGAGATCCCGGATAGTTGGGAACAGACCAAACTGCAGAGCGGCGTGCGCGTTGAAGTGCTGAACGTGCTGGGTGCCGGCGATGCCTTTATGTCTGGCCTGCTGCGCGGCTGGCTGAATGATGAAAGCTGGGAGCAAGCGTGCCGTTACGCGAACGCCTGTGGCGCGCTGGTGGTTTCGCGCCACGGCTGTGCACCGGCGATGCCGACCAAAGAAGAGCTGGATGATTTCCTAAGCCGCGATAAAGAGGTGAAACGTCCGGATCTTGATGTACGTCTCAATCACCTGCATCGCGTCACCACGCGTAAACAGCAGTGGCCAGAGCTGAATGTGTTCGCCTTCGACCATCGCAAACAGCTGGCTGATATGGCGCGCGAAGCGGGCGTCAGCGAAGCGCGCATCCCAGAATTGAAACTGCTGCTGCTGCGTGCCGCAGAAGAAGCGGCCAATGAAGCCGGCCTGAATGAAAAGAGCGGCATCCTCGCGGATACCACTTACGGCCAGAAAGCGCTGAACGCGATTACCGGTAAAAACTGGTGGATTGGGCGTCCAATTGAGCTGCCAAGTTCACGTCCGCTGCGTCTTGAGCACGGCAACATCGGCTCACAGCTGGTCGACTGGCCAGCCGAGCACGTGGTGAAATGTCTGGTGTTCTACCATCCGCACGACAGCGCGGAACTGCGTAAAGAGCAGGATGAGCTGGTGCTCGATGTGTGGAATGGCTGTAACAAGAGCGGGCACGAACTGCTGCTGGAGCTGATTCTGCCGGAGAGCAATCCGGACCGTGACGAATCCTACTATTACGACATGCTGAGCCACTTCTACAGCCTTGGCATTCAGCCAGACTGGTGGAAACTGCCGCCGCTGTCTGCCGAAAGCTGGCAGGCGATCAGCGGGTTGATCGAGCAGAACGACCCGCACTGCCGCGGCATTCTGCTGCTGGGCCTCGATGCCCCGGAAGAGACGCTGAAAGCTGGTTTCGCCGCCGCAGCGCAAGCGCCGTGGGTGAAAGGTTTCGCGGTAGGTCGCACCATCTTCGGCCAGCCGTCACGCCAGTGGCTGCAAGGCGAGCTGGATGATAAGGCGCTGGTTGAGACCGTGAAAGGGAATTACCTGCGGTTGATCGGCTACTGGCGCGCTGTACGCGGTTAAGTGCGAAGTTAGCTGGGAAAAAGCGGCCAATTGGCCGCTTTTTTGATTGTTCTCGCTGGCCCTCAACCTAGCCTTCTCCCGCCAGCGGGAGAAGGGACCGCTCCAGCAATTGTTGAGTAATGAACGCGATCCGGGGTACCGCACAAGACGGTTCCCTCGCCCGCTTGCGGGAGAGGGTTAGGATAAGGGGAAAACCTGCATATTCTGTGAGGCATTTCATAAACCGATGAAATAAGCGTCACGATGATGTCAAACAAATGAAATTTTCCATCCATCTGGTACTATAGCGCTCATTATCCAGCCATATTTTCTTTTCTAGCGGGCCGAAGTAATGACCAATAATCCAACGCAATTAACCTTGTTACAGGACGAGATCCGTCGTCGCTATGAGACGCTGAGCAAACGCCTGAAGCAGGTGGCTCGTTATATCCTTGATAACAGTAACAGCATCGCTTTCGATACCGTTGCTTCCATCGCACAACATGCCGATGTGCCGCCCTCGACGCTGATCCGCTTTGCCAACGCCTTTGGCTTCAGCGGCTTCAACGAAATGAAACAGGTTTTCCGTCAGCACCTGATGGAAGAGACCGTTAACTATACCGAGCGCGCACGTCTGTTCCGCCAGACCGCCACTGACGACAGCGCCACTTCACCAGAGAGCCCGGCCGAAATCCTCAACGTCTTCACCATGGTCAACAGCCAGGCGCTGCAACAGCTGGCGATGCAGGTCAATCCAGACCAGCTCAACCGCGCGGTGAAAATGCTCGATGAAGCCGAGAACATCTACATCATCGGCCTGCGTCGCTCATTCAGCGTGGCATCGTATCTGGTGTATGCGCTGCGCCATCTGGAGCGTCGTGCGTTCCTGATCGACGGCCTCGGCGGCATGTTCACCGAGCAGCTGAGCATGGTGAACCCGAAAGACGTGGTGATCGCCATCAGCTATTCGCCATACGCGCGTGAAGCGGTGGAGTTGGTTGAGTTGGGTGCCAAACGTGGCGCGCATCTGATTGCCATCACCGACAGTCAGGTCAGCCCGCTGGCCGCCTTCAGCGATGTGTGTTTTGTGGTGCGTGAAGCGCAAGTGGATGGCTTCCGTTCGCAGGTCGCTTCGCTGTGTCTGGCACAGACGCTCGCCGTGTCGCTGGCGTTGAACAACAACGTGCCCAGCGAATAATCTCTTCGCAGAGTCGAGCAGCTAACAAAAAAGGGCAGCCACCTGGCTGCCCTTCTTACATTGATGCGCAATCTACGAACGCGGATACTGGTCGCTGTTCACCCAGGCGTGATCCTTCTCCCAGGTAAATTTCCACAGACGTTTTGGACCCGCCATCACGTTGAGATAGTAGTTATCGTACCCGGCAATGGTTGCCACCGGATGATAGCCACGCGGCACCGTCACTACATCGCGGTTATACGGCGCCATGCACTCGTCGAGGGAACGGTCGTCGGTATACACGCGCTGCATGGCGAAACCTGGCTCAGGATCGAAACGGTGATAGTAGGTCTCTTCCAGATAGGTTTCGTCCGGGCTGTTTTTCTGGTCGTGCTTGTGGCTGGGATACGAACTGGTCGCGCCTTCATCGGTGTAAACTTCCACCACCAGCAGGCTGTCGGCCTCTTTATTGTCCGGCAGAATATTGTGCACCAGACGCTGATTACGCCCTTTACCGCGCTGCTCAACGCCAACGTCTTCCGGCGCAATCAGTCGCGCCGGCAGGTTGCCGCTGCTCGGTGCATTACACACCGCCAGCTCCAGATCGCTATCCGCATATACTTCCACTTCGTCGTTATGCGGTACGTAAACTGAGTAAGGCGGAGTGCGTTCAAACGGCGACAGACGTTTACCCAGATTCGGAAACTCGGCGTGACGGGTTTTCACCGACGCAAAGCCCGCCACCAGCACCAGACACAACTCTTTGTCGCCGCTACTCAGCTTCAGGCTCTGCCCTTTTTTCAGCAGATAGGCATCAAAGCCGACATATTCCCAGCCCGCGCTTTCCGGCGTGACGTGCTGGATGCGGCCGTTGCTGTCGGGTTTTTGCGCTTTCGAAATCAGAGACATCCTGTTCCTCCTTGTTGAGCGAAATTAGCCCAGCGTCGGCATGCTGAACTCAGATACGGTCTGCTGACCGCTCGGCCAACGCACGGTGGCGGTTTTCATGCGGGTGTAGAAACGCACGCCGTCTGGACCGTGCACGTTCAGCGCACCAAATACCGAACGCTTCCAGCCGCCGAAGCTGTGGAACGCCATCGGCACCGGAACCGGCACGTTAACGCCAACCATGCCAGCTTCGACGTTCTGCACGAACTCACGCGCGGTGTGGCCGTTGCTGGTGAAGATGGCGCTACCGTTACCGAATTCGTGGCTGTTAACCAGCTGCAGTGCGCTGTCGTAATCGCTGGAACGCATGATGCTCAGCACCGGCCCAAAGATCTCTTCGCGCCAGATAGTCATATCCGACGTCACATTGTCGAACAGCGTGCCGCCAACGTAGTAACCTTCTGCATGGCCAGCAACCTGTATGCCGCGGCCATCAACCACCAGCTTCGCGCCTTCCTGCTCACCTTTGTCGATGTAGCCCAGCACTTTCTTCTGGTGCGCAGCAGAAACCACCGGCCCCATTTCATTCTCTTCGGCACCTTTCTGGATGCCAGGACCGACGCGCAGCGCTTTGATCAGCGGCGTCAGACGCGCAATTAGTTTGTCTGCGGTGTCGTCACCCACGGCAACCACAACCGGCAGCGCCATGCAGCGTTCACCCGCTGAACCAAACGCACCGCCCATAATGGCGTTCACGGTGGCATCGAGATCGGCATCGGGCATCACGATGGCGTGGTTTTTCGCCGCGCCAAACGCCTGCACGCGTTTACCGTGGGCGCTGGCAGTTTTATAGATGTGCTCCGCTACGCCGGAAGAACCCACGAAGCTGACTGCGGCGATGCGCGGATCTTTGTACAGCTGCTCGGCATCTTCGTTAGACGAATGCACCACGTTGAATACGCCATCCGGCAGGCCCGCTTCTTTCAGCAGTTCGGCCATGCGCACAGATGCGGAAGGATCCAGCGCCGGTGGCTTGAGGATAAAGGTGTTGCCGCACGCCAGCGCGATGGGGAACATCCACAGTGGCACCATCGCCGGGAAGTTAAACGGTGTGATACCGGCGACAACGCCGACCGGCTGCATCAGCGAATAGCTGTCAACGCCGGTGCCCACGCTCGGTGAGTTTTCACCTTTAATCAGATGTGGAATACCGCAGGCATACTCGATCACTTCGATACCGCGCGTCAGTTCACCCAGCGCATCGGACCACACTTTACCGTGCTCAGACACGATCAGTGCCGCCAGCTCTTCGCGATGTTTTTCCATCAGCGCTTTAAAGTTGAACATCACACGGGCACGACGCAACGGCGCGGTTTTCGACCATTCCGGGAAGGCGGCATGCGCGACTTCAATCGCCTTTTCCACTTCAGCAGCGGTGCTCTGCGTCAGTTCACGCACGACTTTGCCGGTCGCCGGATCGTACACGGGAATGGTTTCATTGCTGGCGCTGTGGGTAATTTTGCCGCCGATAAAGTTTCCTACGATAGTCATGTCGTTGCCTCTTAGATGTGAAGTTCCCTGCAGATAGCCCGTTCGAACCGCGACGCTGCGTGTGCAGGCAATACTTAAAGCGTGCTATGAAGCTATCGTAATGAAATTAATTTTTCAAATACTTCTTTTTAGAAAATTTCCTTTTAGCGGCATGGATCGCATTTTTTCCGCCTGCGCTGACAGCCGGGTGTAAATCAGCTCGTAGCGCTGCACTGCTGGCGCTAAAGGCTCGCCAAACCGCTCTGCCGTTAAGCCGTTGCCCGCACCGAATTTATGTCTGAAATCCAGCTTACCCATGCAACGCGAAACGAAATATGAAATTTTTGCGAGGCAGATCCAATATCTGATATTTCATAATTCAATAATAATGAAATAAATGTTCTCTTTGCAGCACCTAATCCGTATCCGTTTACAGGAGCCGCACATGGCCATCGATCCGACCCGTTTCTGTATTAACCGTAAAATTGCGCCCAGGCTAACGCTGGAAGCCTTCTTTCAGCTGGTGCAACGCCTGGGATTGAGCAAGGTTGAACTGCGTAACGACATGCAGAGCGGCAAGGTAACCGATGATCTCAGCGCGGCGCAGCTGCGCGCGCTAGCGGATAAGTACCACATTGAAATCGTGACGATTAACGCGCTCTATCCGTTTAACCGTGCCAATGAGTCGCTGCTGGCTAAAGCCGACGCGCTGCTACAGGAAGCTCAGGCCATCGGCGCAAAAGCGCTGGTGATGTGTCCGCTCAATGAAGGAGTTGAGATTTCGCCCCAGCAGACGCTGGAAGCGCTGCAGGTACTGGCGCCGCGCTTTGAAAAGTATGGCATTCAGGGGCTGGTTGAACCGCTGGGCTTCCCGGTCAGTTCGCTGCGCTCGGCGGTGCAGACGCAGCAACTGATTCAGCAAGCAAAAGTCCCGTTTAAGGTACTGCTCGATACCTTCCATCATCACCTGTATGAGAACGCCGAAAACGAGTTCCCGCAGGAGATTGATATCAACCATATTGGCCTGGTGCATTTATCCGGCGTGGAAGATACCCGCCCAACGGCGCAACTGACCGATGAACAACGCATCATGCTCAGCGACCGTGATGTGCTGAACAGCGTGGCGCAGGTGAAACGTCTGGAGATGTTGGGCTATAAAGGCGTGTATGCCTTTGAACCGTTTTCATCCGAGCTGGAGACGTGGAAGCCAGCAGACATTGAGCGCCAAATTCGCTACAGCATTGAGTTGCTGCAAGCCTAAACGAACCCTTATCTGTGTCTAATGACACATTTTGTTAGTGTTGGCCTCGGTCGGAGGCCTTTTTTTCATACCCGTCATATTTTAAGCCATAGCTGCGTTGGCTTCTCGTGCTCACCCCAGTCACTTACAAATGTAAGCTCCTGGGGACTTACAATCTTGCCGCCTTGCTCTGACGTAAATTATTTAGGGGATATCGGATTCACCGAGAACAACTACGCATTCTCTTTAATCTCCACCATCGGCTCTTCCGGCATCTGCTTAATCATGCGCAGCGTGCAGAACAGCGCTAAACACACCAGCAGTGCGGTGAGGAAATAGACCAGCGAAACCCCGGCATAACTCATAATGAAACCGGCGATCGGGCCGGTGATGCCCAGCGATAAATCCATAAACGCCGTATAAGTAGCGAGCGCGCTGCCCTGATTCTGCTGCGGCACCACTTTCACCGCCACCACGCCAATCGCCGGGAATACCAGCGAGAAACCCGCGCCGGTGAGGAACGCGCCCATCTTCGCCATCCACGGGTCGAATGAACCGGCCACCAGAAACAAGCCCATCGCTTCTACCCCAAAGCAGATACTCGCCACGCGCAAACCACCGAGCTTGTTGATGGCATTCGGAAACAGCAGACGCGTGCCGACGAACGCGGCACTGAACATGGTCAACGCGAAGGCGGCACCATCCCAACCTTTATCCTGATAAAACAGCGTGATAAAGGTGGCGATCACGCCAAACCCGGCGGAACCCATCGCCAGAATCAGGCCGAAACCGTACACCTTGCTCAGCACGTCACGGAACGGCAGCGGCTTGGCTTTGCTGCCTTTCACCGGTGCACGCGGCAGCGCCAGCGCAATTGCCAGTAAACAAATGGCAATGATGATGCTGGAGAGCAGCAGCAAGCCGCCGCTGCGGAAAATCACCACGCCGAGCGGCGCACCGATCGCCATCGCGCCATAGGTGACAATGCCATTCCACGAAATTACCCGGCCAATATGCAGCGAACCGACGCGCGCCACGCCCCACAGCGACGTGCCGGTGCCGGAAAAACTTTGTCCGATGCCGAGAATCACGCGCCCCAGACACAGCAGCACCAGACTCAGCACGCCCTGCCCATCGCTGAGCGCCGACAGCAAAATACAGATGCCGCTCAGCAAGCATCCCACCAGCCCCAGCACCACCACTTTTTTCGGCCCCCACAGATCGGCATAGCGTCCCGCGTGTGGGCGACTGAGCAGCGTGGCGATGTATTGCAGGCTGATCACCAATCCGGCCCAGAAGGCGTTGTAGCCCAGTCCGTCATGGACAAAACCGGGCAGCACCGCCAGCGGCAAGCCGATGGTGAGATAGCTGGCAAAGTTGAACTTCACGATGGAAAGGATCAGTAAATTGAGGCGAAAACGGCCGTGTTCAGGTGCGGCGGCAGGCGAGTCAGGCATGAGTGATTGCGCTCGTGGGTGACGGAATTTTTATAACAAGAGGATAACTATACGTCATTTGGTTTTATCCGCATCAGTGAAATGCCCAGTTTTATGGTCATCATTTCGTCATATCGCGCTCGTAGACTCGCCCCCAATCAAATCCCAAAGAGGATAACAATCTGATGACGCCCCTGATTTCTCAGGCGCGCGTGCGTAACGCTCACGCCTTCGCGCGAGGTGGCCGATGACGCATGCCGCGCTGCCTATTGAACTGAAAAATCTCAGATGGTCGGTGGATAACCTGACTATTCTGCACGATCTCTCCCTGACCATTCCCGCAGGCGAAATTCTGGCGCTGCTCGGCCCGAGCGGCTGTGGCAAAAGCACGCTGCTGAAACTGCTGGCGGGTTTGTTGCAGCCCACCGCCGGCGAACTGTGGATCGGCCAACGCTGCGTGGCCTCACCGCGCCACTGTGATGCGCCGGAAAAACGTAACCTTGGCATGGTGTTTCAGGATTACGCGCTGTGGCCGCACATGTCGGTGGCGCAAAACGTCGCCTTTCCGCTGCGTATGCGCGGCATGAAAAAAGCCGCCGCGCGGCAACAGGCCGATGCCGCACTGGCGCAGGTGGGCCTTGCGGATTTTGGCGATCGCAAACCGGCGCTGCTTTCAGGCGGCCAGCAGCAGCGCGTGGCGCTGGCGCGGGCGCTGGTGGCGAAACCGGCCATTCTGCTGTTCGACGAACCGCTCTCCAACCTCGACCGCGACCTGCGTGAAACTCTGGTTCACACCATGGCGGATTTGCTGCGCGCGGCGCGCATCACCGCTGTTTACGTTACGCACGATCGCGACGAAGCCAACACGCTGGCCGACCGCATCATTCACCTGGCGCAGGGCCAGATTGTTTCCGTTACTCACCTCTCAGGGGACTGCAATGCCATCTCTCAAGTCAGTTAAAACAGGAGCCATCAGCGCGATGATGTTGACTTCCGCCATCATGATCAACGACGCCCAGGCGCTGACGGTATACACCGCCGGTCCGGGTTCGCTGTCGAAAAGTCTTGCCGCCGGATTTGAAAAACAGACCGGCATCAAAGTGAATATTTTCCAGGCCACCACCGGCAAAGTGATGGCGCGTCTGGAAGCGGAACAGGCCAATCCGCAAGCCGACGTGCTGATCTCGGCTTCGTGGGATACCGCCGAAGATCTGCAACAGCGCGGCTGGCTGCTGCCGTTCAACAGCGCCAACGCGGCGAAGGTGCCGAATCAGTTCAAAACCGCCAACTATGTCGCGCAGGGCATTTCCGCGCTCGGCATCGTGTGGAATACGCAAAGCAACACGCCAGAGCCGAAAACCTGGCAGGATCTCACCGCGCCCGCCTTCAAAGATAACGTCACCACGCCGGATCCGGCGCTGTCTGGCGCGTCACTCGATCTGCTGATTGGCCTGCAAAACAGCGAAGGCGAAAAAGCCTGGCAGCTGTTTGACCAGCTGAAAGCCAACGGCATGGTGATGAGCGGCCCCAACGCGCAGGCGGTGACGCCGGTGCTGCAAGGCGCGAAAGCGGCGGTGTTTGGCGCGGTCGATTACGTCACCTATAACAACATCGCGCAGGGCGAGAGCGTGAAAGTGATCTTCCCGGAAAACGGTACCGTGGTCGCACCGCGTCCGATGATGATCCTGAAAAGCAGCCAGCACCCAGACGATGCGAAAAAGTTCGTTGATTACGTGCTGTCAGATGAAGGTCAGGAGCAAGTGGCAAAAGCCTGGCTGATGCCGGCGCGTACCGATATCAAAGCGCAACGTCCGCTGTTTACCGAGATCAAGTTATTGCCGACTAATCAGGATGGCAGCAGCGAACGTTCGGCGGTGCTAAAGCGCTTTGGCGCCCTGTTCGGACAGTAAGCGATGTCGCGTGCCCTGAATGGCGTGATTCTGCTGGCGTTATTGCTGCTGGTGGCGCTGCCGCTGCTGTTTATCGTGCTGCAAGCGTTGTTTCCCTACTTAGGTGAAGGCAGTTGGCGCGGCGCTTTTAGTGCTTTTCCGGCGCTGCTGGACGATCCGCAACTGGCAGCGATGTGGCTGGGCACGCTGAAAATCGGCGACGGCGTGGCGCTGTGCAGTTTGCTGCTGGGCTTGCCGCTCGGCGCACTGCGCGGCCTGTTCCGCTTGCCGGGCGCGGCGCTGTGGGATCTGCTGTTTCTGATCCCCTTTCTGACGCCGCCCTATATTGTGGCGCTGTCATGGACGCTGGCGCTGCAACGCAACGGGTATATCGAACAACTCACCGGCATCAACTTCGACAGCCTGCTGTTTAGCAGCAGCGGCATGATTGGCGTGATGACGCTGAACATCTTCCCGGTGGTCTATTTCGCGGTGTCGCGTTCGCTGCTGGCCAGCGGGCAACGTCTCGCCTGGGTGGCGCGCGTGCATGGCGCATCGGCGTGGCGCGGCTTCTGGCACATCACCTTGCCGCTCACCTTACCGGCATTGGCGGGCGGCGTGCTGTTGGCGTTTACGCTGGCGATTGAGGAGTTCGGCGTGCCTGCGGCGCTCGGTGCGCAGGCGAAGTTGACGCTGATGACCGTTGGCATTGAAACCAAACTCGCCGACTGGCCGATCGATCTGCCTGGCGCGGCGTCGCTGTCACTGATGCTGAGCCTGATGGCGCTCACGGCGTGGCTGCTACAGCGCAAACTGACCGGCAGCAGCGATGTGACGGCGGTTGGTGGCAAACCGGTGAGTCAGGAACTGGCGCATGCGGGACGCTTACAAATCTTAATGCTGCTGCCGTTTGCTGTCACCGTGCTGCTGGCGGTGGTGCTGCCGCTCGGCGCGATGACCCTGAGCGGCTTACTGAATACGCTCTCCGGCGGATTACATCTGAGTAATCTGACGCTACGCCACTTCGGCGCGCTGTTCAGCCAGCAAGGCGATGCGCTGGCGGCCTTCTCCACCAGCATTGGCCTGGCGCTCGGCGCGGCGCTGCTGACCGGCGCGCTGGGTTTTCTGATCGCCTGGCGCGTATCGGAAGGGAAAACCCGTTTGCTGGCGATGATGGATGGCCTGGCGCTGCTGCCTGCGGCGATGCCCGGCGTGGTGGTGGGCGTGGGGTTGATTCTGCTGTGGAACCGCGGTTTCTGGCCAGTTTCGCCCTACAACACGATGTTTATTCTGCTGCTGTCGTACAGCTGTTTGCTGCTGCCGTGGCCGGTGCGTTATGTCAGTAGCGCGCTGCGCCAGCTGGCACCCACGCTGCAACCGGCGGCGCGCGTGCACGGCGCATCACGTGTGCAGGCGCTGCGTCTGGTTGTGCTGCCGCTAGTCGCGCCCAGCTTGCTGGCGGCGATGATGATGGTGTTTGCCGTAGCGTCGCGCGAGCTGGTGACATCGCTGCTGCTGGCTCCGGCGGGCACGCAAACCGTGGCGATCTTTATCTGGCGTCAGTTCGAACAGGGCTCAGTGGGACAAGGTATGGCGATGGCCACGCTGACGCTTTGCGCCAGTTTGAGTTTGATGTTGGCGGCCACGGTGCTGATGCGGCGTCATGAAAAATAGTCATACATACCGTAGCGGCGTGATTCATCACGCATAAATAGGACCTTGATGATTAAAATTATTTAAGCTGTGATTGTGGGTTTAACTGTCATCTTATCCACATTTTTTAAAACCCATGTCCGTGCGGCATTGACCTTACACTTTAAATGGGTAAATTGTAGTTTCGACCAGGGATGATTTCTAACCGTAAGGAAACGGCATGTATCACAGTGATTTGATACTCAAGGGCATCAAAGCCGATGAGTTGATGGCGTCACAGCTTGAAAAAGCTCTTATAGGTGTAAAAGACCAGGTACTTCAGCAAGCCAGTAAAATTGGCGACGGAGCAACACGCTTGGTGTATTACACATCTTGCTTCACCGATAACTATCAAGATGTATGTGCAAAGCTAAAAGAAGAAGACTTGCGCTTCCTGGATGGCATTGCTGAAGTGGTCAAAAGACGTGACATTATCTATAGGCTGGTTCACATCTATTTTGAAGAAATTTTCAGATTCAAAACACGCGAACAACTTTCAGCAATCAATTCCGGTTTATTAAAAGCAGGCGTGATCATCTCCTCTAACACACTAAACAATCAGACTTTTATCATTGGAATAACAACAGCTGTTTGCCTTGGCATAGGCTTTAACTCATCCATCGTCGCCTGGACAGGAAAGACCGCCGCGCTAACTGTTACCGGGCTAGGGCTATACGGCATCGTACAACAAGCTGCTGATAGTGCTGAAAGGCTTAGGCTGCAAGCGCCGATGTATTATCAAGCCCTGCACATGCAAAGACTCGAAATGATGTATTTCCTCGTCGAGCCGACTTTTATGAAAGCTCAAGCATTTGAGAGTGACATTACCAACGCAATAATTAACATGGTGAAGTAGGCATGCGTAATTTTCTAAAACAATGGTTAAAGGCGCAGGCATCATATTTCTTTTGGGGCTACGTTCCGCTTGTTTTAATTATTACTTTCGGTGTTTTTGCAGTAACGTACTTTCGCCCCTACGCATTTCAGGCCATAGGGGTTTTGATAATCATTACCTTTGCGTTTGTTGTCTGGTTTAACCGCCCTCGTTAAAATTAAAAGGAACTTAACTATGTCAACTCCAGCTCATTTATGGCTAACAGATGAAAACGGATCCCCTATCGCGGGTGGATGCCTGATGCCTACACGACTCGGCTCAATTGAAATGCGCACTCTAACGCATAACATATCGGTTCCAGCCGACAGACATACCGGAAAGTTAACAGCAGCAAGAATCCATGCCCCAATAGTTTTCCAGAAAGAATTTGACCAGACGACGCCATTATTATTTCGCGCGCTGTGTCAGGGCAGAATACTTAAATCAGCCACGATAAAAATGTATAGAATTAATGAGGCAGGAATTGAAACAGAATACTTTAACATTGTTCTTGAAAACGTAAAAATAACCAGCATTACTCCATCACTCGTACCAGCAGGCATAGCAAGCACACATATGGAAAATGTCGAGATTCGTTATGAAACTATTATGTGGAAATACGTCGATGGAAATATTCAGTTTAAAGATGGTTGGAATGAACGAATGATCGCTTAATTAAATAGTTAACACCTTACCTTGCTCGCTGTTTGTCTGTGCCGATGTTTAAATAAGTATTGATGTCGGCACGGTAAGCCGAGGTGTGAAAATTTCACAGCTACCGCTTGACGTTCATGCAGGTAGCTACGGATGTTGCGTGTTGTAAAAATTTCTCTTTATCTTAAAAAACAGATGGTTAATTTTCATCAACTACACTCTCCTGAGAAATTTTGTCTCAGGAGAGAGAATGAATAACCTGCTTCAGGAAAAAATTGGCCAGAACATCCTGGTAAAACTGGCGATGCTGGTGATTATTCTGGCGGGCATTCGCGCCGCCTCGGACATTCTGGTGCCCTTCTTACTCGCCAGCTTTTTAGCTATTGTGCTCAATCCGCTGGTTACGATGCTAATGCGACGCGGCGTCAAACGTGGCCTGGCGATTACGCTGGTGATCACCGTGATTTTTATCGTCGTACTGTTACTCATTGCTGTACTCGCCAGCTCGGCCAGTGACTTCAGCGATACCTATCCGCAAATCCGCGCCATGCTGGAGCAGAAACTGGCGGTGGTGCAACATTTTGCCGCGCGTTTTCATATCAACATCTCTACCGAAGCGCTGGCTGCGCGCCTCGATCCCAACGTGGTGATGGACATGGCCACATCGGTGCTGAAGCAGCTGTCCGGCGCGATGACCAACGTCCTGCTGCTGATCCTCACCGTGGTGTTTATGCTGTTTGAAGTGCGTCATCTGCCGTACAAGATGCGCAATGCGATGGTTAATCCACAAATCCGCATCGCCGGTCTGCACCGCGCGCTGAAAGGTGTGACGCACTATCTGGCACTGAAAACCCTGGTGAGTTTGATTACCGGCGTGGCCGTTTGGCTGTCGCTGCTGCTGCTCGGCGTGAAGTTCGCGCTGTTCTGGGGCGTGGTGGCGTTCATCCTTAATTTCATCCCCAACATTGGCCCGATCATCGCCGGTATTCCGCCATTTATTCAGGCGCTGGTGTTAAATGATATTTATGACGCCATGCTGGTGGCGGCGCTGTTCAGCGCGATTCATATGGTGTTCGGCAACATGCTGGAGCCAAGATTGATGGGGCGCGGGCTGGGACTCTCGACGCTGGTGGTGTTTCTGTCGTTGATTTTCTGGGGCTGGCTGCTGGGTCCGGTCGGCATGTTGCTGTCGGTGCCGCTCACCAGCGTGACCAAGATTTTGATGGAAACCACGCCGGGCGGAAGCCGATTGGCGATTATGTTGGGTAATGGACGGCCGGGTAAACGGGCGCGTTAAGGCTCTTTTACTCAAGGTCGCGCAATAAATTGCGCCGCTACAGATTCAGTGCATGCCGTAGCGCCGTGATTTTACGTTATTGGGTTTGAAACACGCTGTTGTCGGTAATCGCCTGTACATCAACTTTGTTTGGCAGGATATTCAACTCGCTAAACAAGTCCGACACCTTCTGCACCTTTGCCACATCATCCGGCGTCACGCCACGTACGCCATGGGAAATACGCGCAGTAATCTGCTGCGCGTCCGCCGGTTGCAGGCGCGTTAACTGCGCATATACCTCGTTATACTGCTGCGGATGCGCCAGCGCCCACTCGCGCGCTTTGGCCAGACGATGGGTGAAATCGGCAATCGCCGCGCGCTTCGCGGGATCGTCGAGCGAGCTTTGCGTGGCGGTGACAAACGACAGCGCGGTTGTCAGCCCTTTGCCGTCACGCAGCAGACGCGCGCCATGCTTTTCCGCAATACCTAAATAGGGATCGAAGGTCGCCCATGCGGTAATCTGCCCGGAGTTAAACGCCGCGCTGGCGTCGGTTGGCAACACAAAACGCACCGGCACCGTATCACGTGGCACTTTCGCCTCTTCCAACGCCTCATACAGCAAGTGCTGCGAGATACTGCCGCGCGCCGACGAGACAACAACCTGCTTGCCAGCCAAATCTTTCACGCTGTGGATCGGCGAATCGGCAGGGACGATCAGCCCGTTCGAACCGGCGTCACCGACGTTGGTGGCGATGATCTTCAGCGGTACGCCGCCCGACGCCGCCATCAGCACCGGCAAATCGCCAGCGTACGAGGTATCGACCGCACCCGCACGCTGCGCTTCAAACAGCGGCGCCGCGCCCTGGAAATTCGCCCAGCGATAGTGATAAGGCGCGTCTTTCATGACATCTGCCGCTTCGATCAGCGAACGCAGATTGCGTGCCTGATCGCCCAGCACCAGCGTGACTTTACTCAAATCAGGCGCGGCCTGACTGCCAAACGCCGCGCACAGCAGCAGCGCAGAAACTACCGGTTTTAGCCATTTCATCGGGGAGATTCTCAGAGTGCGTTGCGGTTGAGCTGGCGGATGTAAGCATCCCAGTGCAGCTGATATTTGCGATTGCGGATGCTGTTATCAAACGCCTGCGCGGCTTTCTCGGAAACGGCGTCCGGCAGAATGATCAGATCCGCGCCACCCGATTGTGCCGCCAACTGTGCCTGGCAGGCGCGCTCGAGGTAATAGAGATTGTAGAAAGCTTCTTCAATGCTGCCGCCGCTGGTCAGCAGGCCGTGATTGCGCAGGATCAGCGCGTTAAGATCGCCGAGGTCGGCAACGATGCGCTGCTGCTCGTCGAGATCCAGCGCGATACCTTCGTAATCGTGATAGCCGAGGCGATTATGGAAACGCGTGCTGTGTTGCGAAATCATCAGCAGGCCGTTCCGCTGCGCCGAAACGCCAATGCCCGCCGCGGTGTGCGTATGCAGCACCGCATGGGCATCTGGCCGCGCGCGGTGAATCGCACTGTGAATAACAAACCCGGCAAGGTTAATTCCCAGCCCGGTTGGGTCGTCAATAATATTGCCGTCGATGTCGATTTTAACCAGCGTTTCCGCCTGGATTTCATCGAAGGTTTGCCCGAAAGCGTTGATAAGAAAGTGCGGCTGATCGCCCGGTACGCGCAGGGAAAAATGGGTGTAAATATGGTCGGTCCAGCGTAGCTTCGCCGCCAGATGATAAGCCTGCGCCAGTTTGATGCGCGCCTGCCATTCGCCTTCGCTGATGCGCTGCCGTAATGATGTGATATCCAGGGTTTCCGTGCTCATTTCCGCTCCTCATTTCAGGTCAATGTGCTTACCTAACATCGTGGCATAGCGTTTTTGCCGCTGGGAAATGCCAATAACGGCAAAACAATGTCATTAAACGCAAAGTGAGATTGATCATTGACCTGTATCAGACCGGTTTATTCTTAAATCGCTACCCTACACAGCCCTGTGAAAATGGTATGCTGCTGACGCCGCAAGCGCAGCTTAAACCGACTGAGGATTGTCTGGTGCCACTGAAAAAACGACATCACGATTTTGATTGGGTCTTAATCGTTTGTGCCGGGTTGCTGCCGTTGGTGCTCGGCATCCTTTGTACGGCCATCGAAGCGCGTCACACCGTCAGCCAACAGCAGATTTCAACCGCCAATACCTTGATTACTCAGGCTGAAAAGATGAGTGACAACGCCTGGAATATGATCACTGAGATGCGCCAGTATCAGTACCAGCCTTGTGCCAAAATCGAAGATCAGCTGCAGCGCGCCGGTACGCTTAATCCCTATTTTCGATCCATTGGTATGATGAAAGGCAATGACATCATTTGCTCGTCCGCCTTTGGCCTGCGACATGGCACCCTGACTGAGATGATGATGCAGCCGCCGCCGATAACCGGCAAAGCCTGGTGGAGCATTTCGGTGCGCGGAACGGTTGGCGTGCCTAATCGTCCGGCGGTGGTGTTTATGCGTCAGCTTCCCGATACCAGCGGTTTTTGGGCGGTCATCGACGGCCAATATTTGATGGATTTCATGAACGCCATCGGCGGTTCACGCGGTTACCACATGAGCCTGCAATTTAGCGGTGGCGCAGTGATCGCCAGCGGACCGGCTGACATGCAGCCAAAGCTGTATATGAAAAGTGAATCTTTTCAGGCCGACTCCAGCCGCTATCCCATCACCGTTAATGTAACCGTTCCGGCTTCTGAGCTGCTCAAAGCCTGGCGTCAGGCGCTGTTCATCTTCCTGCCGATGGCGGCGATTTTCTCGATTTTGCTGATGATCCTCACCGCCAATTGGCTGCGTCGTCGTATTTCCTGGCACGATGAGATTGGTCGCGCTATCCGCGCCCGCCAGTTCTCAGTGCATTATCAGCCGGTATACAGCAATACCTTGCACGCCTGCGCCGGTGTTGAAGCCTTACTGCGCTGGCAACGGCCCAACGGCGTGATGATTCGTCCGGATATCTTTATCAGCGCCGCTGAAGCCGAAGGGATGATTGTGCCGTTGACGCAGCATCTGCTGGAGTTGATGGCAGAAGATATTCAGAGCTGGCAGGTCGAGCCCGGATTTCACCTCGGGCTGAATCTGGCGGCGGAGCATCTGCAGCATGACGATTTCGTGGCCGATATTGAATTGTTTGCTGAGCGCATCAAAGACAAACAGCTGTGCATCACGCTGGAGCTGACCGAACGCAGCCTGATTGAAGAGGGTGAAAAGGTGGCGTGTAAACTGCGTCATTTGCGCGCGCAGGGCATGAAGGTGGCGATTGATGATTTCGGTACCGGCCACTGTTCACTGACCTACCTGCTCACCTTCCCGCTGGACTACCTGAAAATCGATCGCGGCTTTATCAATGCCATTGAAGGCCTCGACGTGGAAACGCCGGTGCTGGATGCGATTATTAATCTGTGCCACAAGCTGGAACTGGATGTGCTGGGCGAAGGCGTCGAGACCGCAACACAATTTGAGTACCTGCGGCAGCGTGGTGTGATATTTATTCAGGGCTACTATTATGCCCGTCCGCTGGATAATGACCGGCTGCGTGCCTGGCTCAGCGAGCAAGGGCACAAGCCACTTCTCGTTGAGGAACATTATGAGCCTGAACTGCATCATTCTTGATGACTACCAGAACGTCGCCCAGTCGCTTGCCGATTGGGCATCTCTCGCCCCGCTGGTGCACACCACTTCCCTGACTGAACATTTCGCCGACCAGGATGAATTGGTTAAGCGCATCGCGCACGCCGATATTTTGGTGGTTATGCGCGAACGCACGCCGCTCAGCGCCGAGCTGATTGGCCGCTTGCCCAATCTGAAAATGGTAGTCACTTCCGGCATGCGTAATGCCTCCATCGATTTACATGCCTGCGCGGAACGCTATATCGCGGTGTGCGGTACCGCCAGCAGCAGCGCGGCACCGCTGGAACTGACGTGGGGATTGTTGCTGGGATTGGCGCGCCATATCGTGCCGGAGAATCAGGCGCTGCGCAGCAACGGCGCGTGGCAGCACACCGTTGGCATGGGCCTGCAGGGCAAAACGCTGGGATTAATTGGATTGGGTAAAATCGGCGGCGAGATGGCAAAAGTGGCGCAGGCGTTTGGGATGCGCGTGTGTGCGTGGAGCCAGAATTTAACCGCCGAACGTGCCGCCGAGTGTGGCGCAGAACTTTCGCCATCGCTGGCGGCGCTGCTCAGTAGCAGCGATGTGGTGTCCATTCATCTGGTATTGAGCGAGCGCTCACGCCATTTAATTGATGCAGCGGCGCTGGCGCAGATGAAGCCCGGCGCGCTGCTGATTAACACATCGCGCGCCGGCATTGTCGATCAACAGGCGATGATCGCCGCGCTGCAATCGGGTCAGTTAGCCGGTGCGGGATTAGATGTGTTTGAACAGGAACCGCTGCCCGCCAATCATCCGCTGCGTCAGCTGCCGAACGTGCTGGCGACGCCGCATCTCGGCTATGTCGCCGACAGCAATTATCGCACCTACTTCACGCAGGCGGTGGAAGATATTCAGGGATGGTTAACGGGTGCGCCGCTGCGCTCGCTGCTCTGAACGGCCTGCGCGCCGTTTTTCCGCAATGCGCAGCGCCACTTCAAGGCTGTCTTCCGCCAGCGCGCCATTCGGCACATCGCGCTGGGCATTGAGACGTTGATTAATGCGCTCCAGCGTCGGCGTTAACTGCCCCACGAACTGCTGATATTCATCAAGCTGCGTGATGGGTTGGTTACATGCGATGCTGGTTTGCGTCAACCGTTGCAGCTGACGCAAGCTCTCGGTCGCCTGGCGGGAGAGTAATCCGGCCTGACGCCAGCTTTTCAGGCGCTGCAGCAGTTCATCGGGTTGTTGCGCCAATAATGCCAGCTGCGCATCGGTTCGTTCGCCACAGTTAATCCACGCCACCGAGCTAATGGAAACAGCAGTCGTACGCTGTGCCGCAGGCACAAGATTGATAAGATTGCTTTCTACACTGTCGCTCATCGACAGCCAGGGATTCTTAAAAGACTGGGCGTTTATCCTCGACATGAACACTCCACCAAAGCACGGCGGCAGAGTATTACCCAATGTTTTGGAGCTGGCAAGCAGAGGTTGCCGCCTCGCTTAATGGTAAATTTTTCTTATTTATTTGCGCATCAATCAGGTATGGCAATAAAGCCGCGGCATACCAGAATAATTGATTATTTGATCGCCATTGGGGAGTTGATACATCTGATAATAATCACTGTGGGATTCTCGCGCCGAGGTGAAAAGTATCTGCGCAGCGAGTGGCTCGGGCACCGTATCATCGGCCATCGCCTGCACTTTACGGGTATTCACCAGCATAAAATCGCCCTGACGATGCCAGCTACTGACAGAAACGCGATTTAAACGATATTGACGATCCGGCAATGTCACCGTGCCGATTAGCGTTGATGCGCCGCTACCATCCGCTTTAAAACGTGTGCGTACCGTCGCATCCAGCGTACCCGTTGGCTTCCCTTCATTATCAATGCGATAGGGAACATCACACCATTCGGGTACCACAACGGTTGGGCGGACCAACAGAACCCACGCCCAGGGAAGAATGAACGCAATAATAACAACCAATGTGAGTAATGACTTACGCATCAGGTAGCTCCTGATTAGATATCAACCATGAAATACATCCATTATTCTTTTGCTCGATGGGTTGGAGGCAAAGGAAAGCACTGCTGAAGGCACGAATGCGTGAACGGTTGATGTACAGCAACGGCGGGACTGAGCCATCCGGCAGGCGCGGTTTTAACTCGCGGAATCGGCGCATAGCATCCTGAACGACAAAAGAATCGGCAGAAAGTCTTTCATTGATAAAGACCTGCGTCTGCGCTTCCTGGCCATAAAATTTAAATTGCATGCCATCATGTTCGGTTGGCGCAAACTCCTGACGGATAATTAGTGCCAGCGCCACATTTAGCAGTAATAATCCCGCCAGCACGCCACGCCACAGCCAGGATTTTTTCTTCACGGCGACCGCTTTCACAGCAGGTTCGGGCTGCACCGTGACCGGCTTTTCAGCTTCAGCAGCAGGCGTAGCGACCTCATTGAAGGATTCGACATCGACCTGCTCGGCCAGCACGCAGCCAATCAGCGGCACCTGATGTACCAATGCACCTGGCGCGTGCGCCTGCTGCGCCAGACGATTGATCTCAGCAATGGTCAACGTTAAGCGATCGGCAAAGGGGATCTCAGAAGGTTCGCGCTGAAACAGCACATGCAATGCCTGATTACGCACCAGCTTGCCTTGGGCATTGAGCACGCGACGTAATACCGCGCTTTGCAGCGGACTTAATGCCACGCGTTGAGCGGGAGAATTGAGTGGATAAAACACCTGTTGGTCGGCATCAAAACAGAGACTTTTGGCAAATAAAACAAAGCGCGCCATATGAAACCTGATTTCCAAAAAAGCAACTCACGCAAGTATATGTAGTTTCGCGAGATGGCGCACGCTTACTGCAAATCGCTGCGTGAAATTGCGGCCTTTTTTCGACGCGTTTTAAGCGCTAACAGGCCACAGCATTAGCTAAAAAATAGCCAGTTAATGGTGAGAACATGACAAATATCACACAAAATCGGTATACTCTGTCGCGGTTGGCAATCATTACTTTCCTAATAATTGCCCGGCAGGGCAGGGAAAAAGCGTTATTTCCCCGCTATGCTTTAATTTTCTCAACGCCGCGGACTGTTGGCATTGTTTGAGTCCGCAGCGTTGAGGATTTTTCGAATTCCAATACAGGGTATCTGCATGAAACTACGTAGGAAGCGTGTAAAACCTATCGGGATTGATGATGTCACCATTATCGATGACTCCCGTTTACGTAAAGCCATTACCGCGGCTTCGCTGGGCAACGCGATGGAATGGTTTGATTTTGGTGTTTATGGCTTTGTGGCTTACGCGCTGGGTAAGGTGTTCTTCCCGGATGCTTCTCCAAGTGTACAGATGATTGCTGCACTGGGTACGTTCTCAGTTCCGTTCCTGATTCGTCCACTCGGTGGTTTGTTCTTCGGCATGTTGGGCGATAAATATGGTCGCCAGAAAATCCTTTCTATTACCATCGTTATCATGTCGATCAGTACCTTCTGTATCGGCTTGATACCGTCCTATGCCTCAATTGGTATTTGGGCACCTATTCTGCTGCTGTTGGCAAAAATGGCGCAGGGCTTCTCGGTCGGCGGTGAATATACCGGTGCATCGATCTTCGTTGCCGAGTACTCGCCTGACCGCAAGCGCGGCTTTATGGGCAGCTGGCTTGATTTCGGCTCCATCGCCGGTTTTGTGCTCGGTGCGGGCGTCGTGGTGCTGATCTCCACCATTATCGGTGAAGAGAAATTCCTCGAGTGGGGCTGGCGTATTCCTTTCTTTATTGCGCTGCCGCTCGGCATTATCGGTTTGTATCTGCGTCATGCCCTGGAAGAAACGCCGGCGTTCCAGCAGCACGTTGACAAGCTGGAACAAGGCGACCGTGAAGGTCTGCGCGACGGCCCGAAAGTGTCGTTTAAAGAGATCGCGACCAAACACTGGAAAAGCCTGTTGGCCTGTATCGGTCTGGTGATCGCCACCAACGTGACCTATTACATGCTGCTGACCTACATGCCGAGTTACCTGTCACATAACCTGCACTACTCGGAAGATCACGGCGTGTTGATCATCATCGCCATTATGATGGGTATGTTGTTTGTGCAGCCAGTAATGGGCATGCTGAGTGACCGCTTTGGCCGTCGTCCGTTTGTCATCATCGGCAGTATCGCCCTGTTTGCCTTCGCGATTCCGGCCTTTATGCTGATTAACAGTGGCGTGCTGGGTCTGATTTTTGCCGGTCTGTTGCTGATGGCTGTGATCTTAAACGCCTTTACCGGTGTAATGGCATCCTCGCTACCTGCGATGTTCCCAACCCACATTCGCTACAGCGCATTAGCAAGTGCCTTCAATATTTCGGTGCTGATTGCCGGTCTAACACCGACATTCGCCGCTTATTTAGTGGAAGCCACCAACAATCTGTATATGCCGGCATACTACCTAATGGTTGTCGCGGTGATTGGTTTGATTACCGGTATCTTCATGAAAGAGACCGCCAACAAGCCGCTGCGCGGTGCTACGCCAGCCGCGTCGGACATGGATGAAGCACGTGAGATCCTGCAGGAGCATCACGACAACATCGAGCAGAAAATCGAAGATATTGATGACGAGATCGCCAAGCTTGAGGCGAAACGTAAAAACCTGGTGCAGCAGCATCCGGACATCAACGAGTAATCTTCCCTACTCCCGCCACCCGGCGGGAGTTTTCGTTTCCGCACACAATCCTTCATGCACAGCCGCGAAAAGGGGTAAACTATTGCCACTTTTTTAACCTGCATAAGTTGTAGAGCATGTCTGAATTTAATCTGATCCAGCGCCCAAGAAGGCTGCGCAAAAGCGCGTCAATGCGCGAAATGTTCCAGGAATCTCACCTCAGCATCAACGATTTGGCACTGCCGATTTTCGTTGAAGAAGGCGTGGACGATTATGTGCCCATTAACGCCATGCCGGGCGTGGTGCGTATCCCCGAGAAACGTTTAGCTTATGAGATTGAACGTATTGCCAAAGCGGGCATTCGTTCAGTGATGACCTTCGGTATTTCCCACCACACCGACGCCACCGGCAGCGATGCCTGGAATGAAAACGGTTTAGTGGCGCGTATGTCACGTATCTGCAAAGACACCGTGCCAGAAATGATCGTGATGTCTGATACCTGCTTCTGCGAATACACCAGCCACGGCCATTGCGGCGTGCTGTGCGATCACGGCGTCGATAACGACCAAACGCTGATTAACCTCGGCAAGCAAGCCGTGGTTGCGGCACAAGCCGGCGCAGACTTTATCGCTCCTTCTGCCGCGATGGATGGCCAGGTGAAAGCCATTCGCCAGGCGCTCGACGCCGCCGGCTTCACCGATACCGCCATCATGTCTTATTCGACGAAGTTCGCGTCCTCCTTCTACGGCCCGTTCCGTGAAGCCGCAGGCGCCGCGCTGAAAGGCGATCGTAAGACTTACCAGATGAATCCGATGAACCGCCGTGAAGCGCTGCGTGAGTCGCTGCTTGATGAAGCGGAAGGTGCAGATTCTCTGATGGTAAAACCGGCTGGCGCTTACCTCGATATCCTGCGCGATATCCGCGAACGCACCACGCTGCCGCTCGCTGCGTACCAGGTGAGCGGTGAGTACGCGATGATCAAATTCGCCGCGCAGGCGGGTGCCATCGACGAACGTAATGTGGTTCTGGAGAGCCTTGGCGCGATTAAACGTGCCGGCGCGGATCTCATTTTCAGCTATTTTGCCCTTGATCTCGCTGAGCAAAAAGTGCTCTGATTATCGTTACGCCTGGCATCGGACATCGCATACCGTTGCCAGGCGCTTTCAGCCTTTGTGGCTTAAACACCAGTGTTTCTGTAATCCCATAATTATTAAGAGTAACGCGATGAAAGCACCTGCACTGCCTGCGGACGAGTCACATCGTCTGGCCCAGTTACGTGCGCTCAACATTCTGCACACGCCTGCCGAAGAGCGTTTCGACCGTTTAACCCGCCTTGCCCGTCGTTTGTTTGGTGTACCCGTTGCGCTGGTCAGCCTGCTGGAAGAGGACCATCAGTGGTTCAAATCCACTGCGGGTTCAAGCGATACCACCGCACCGCGCAATACCTCTTTCTGTGGCCACGCCGTGCTGCAGGATGATGTGATGGTGGTGGAAAACGCGCTTGATGACGAGCGCTTCTTCGATAATCCACTGGTTAAAAATGCCGAAAATCCGGTGCGTTTCTACGCCGGTTGCCCATTGCGCACGCCGGCTGGTGCGAAAGTCGGCACCTTGTGCATTATCGATCATCATGCGCGCCAGTTCGATGCGGATGATATCCATACATTGCGTGATTTAGCCGCAATGGCGGAAGCTGAGCTGGTGGCGTTCCAGACCGCAACATCCGATGAACTGACGCAAATCACCAATCGCCGTGGCTTTATGACGCTCGGCCAGTTGGCGCTGAATGAGTGCCAGCTGAAGCAGTTACCGGCCAGCCTGACTTTCCTCGATCTCGATCGCTTTAAAGCCATTAACGATACGCTCGGTCATCGCGAAGGCGACCGCGCATTAATGGACTTTGCCAACGCCATGAAGGTGAGTTTTCGCCATGCGGATATCTTTGCCCGTTTGGGCGGCGACGAATTTGTGGTGCTGTTTAATGGCTTGCAGCAAGCCGATGCCGAAGGTGTGTTGGCGCGCTTTGATGGTTTCCTGCAACAGCAAACCCAGAACCTCGAGCGCCGCTACGCTCTGCACTTCTCATCGGGCATTGTTGAGTTCGATCCCGATCATCCGCAGTCGCTGGAACAGCTGCTGGAAGGTAGCGACGAACGGATGTACGCCGCTAAGAACGGGAAAAAGAAGCTGAGTTGATGTTGGTCGCCGTGAATGGCGACCCTGCAATTAATGACCCACTAAATCCGTGATCAATGCCTGATTAAACGTCTGCGGTTCTTCCATCTGCGGCGCGTGCCCCATGCCCGGGAATTCGATTAAGCGTGCGCCGGGAATCAGTTGCGCCACCTGCTTGCCCAATACATTGTAATGCCCGAGTTTTGCTTTCACTTCCGGCGGCGCGATATCACTGCCAATCGCCGTGGTATCTGCGGTGCCAATCATCAACGTGGTCGGCACGCGTAGATCTTTAAACTCGTAATACACCGGCTGAGTGAAAATCATGTCGTAGATGAGCGCCGAGTTCCACGCCACTTTCTTGTGGCCTGGCCCGCTGTTTAGCCCGGCTAGCATATCGACCCATTTGTCATACTCCGGCTTCCACTGGCCGCTGTAATATGTCTGCTGTTCATATTTCTTGATGCCCGCCGCATCCAGCTTGAGTTCACGCTGATACCACTGATCCACCGAGCGCCACGGCGCGCCTTTGGCTTTCCAGTCTTCTAAGCCGATGGGATTGACCAGCACCAGCTTCTGCGTTTGTCTGGGATACATCAGCGCATAACGCGTCGCCAGCATGCCGCCGGTCGAGTGCCCAACCATAATGGCGTTGTCGATACCCAGCTGCTGCAACAGTTGATGGGTGTTCTGTGCCAGTTGCTGGAAGGTGTATTGATAGTTAGCTGGTTTAGTTGAGCTGCAGAAGCCAATTTGATCTGGCGCGATGACGCGATACCCTTTCTGACTCAGCGCTTTGATGGTGTCATCCCAGGTTGCGCCACAGAAGTTCTTGCCGTGCATCAGCACCACGGTTTCACCGTTGGCCTGCTGCGTAGGTTTGACATCCATATAACCCATACTCAGCGCTTGCTGCTGCGAGGAGAAGTTAAAGTGCTGCAGCGGATAGGGATAGTTAAAGCCTTCGAGCTGTTCACCATACACATTGGCGGCGAGCGCCGGAGCAACAGCGCCTAATGCCACTGATGCCAGAATCACGGCAAGTGACTGTTTTGGTTTGAAACGAAAACCCATTAGGTGATTCCTCAACAGTGAAAACCTTCAGTGTGGCACGTTAATCCGCGTTAAGTATTGATGAGGTGTGCCGCCAGAAAGCACACCTTTTACTATTAAGCGCCACGAAGCGATGAAAAATTTGAGTTAATAATAACGCCCGTTATTACGATAAATACTCAACATCATCACAACAAGAAAACCTGTAAATTCACGAAAACCAAGACCGGTCTTGATGACAAATATTAAAACAGCCAAATAACCAGAAAACTTTACATTAATTGCAGATTGGAAAGATTAATTAAATTACACTCTGCCACTGTTAATGGAGGACTATGATGACACAGCAAAAATATAATGAAGGGGTAATTGATTCGGTAACCGAATGGATTATGGCTAACCTGGATCAACGTTTAACGATTGATGATATTGCACTGAAGTCTGGCTATTCGAAATGGTATTTACAGAAACTCTTCGCCCGCTATCACAATGAGACGCTGGCACGCTACATCCGAAAAAAGAAACTGGCTCATTGCATTAATGACTTAAAAGACAGCAATGTGCCAATTATCAGCCTGGCAGTGAAATATCATTTTGAAAGCCAGCAATCTTTCACGCGCTCATTTAAACATGTGCTGGGCTGCACGCCTCTTTATTGCCGTAAGCGCCAGCTGGATGAGGAAGCCAAACTTGCAATGCGTGAAAGTGGCGATCCCTGTGTGCTTTGCCGTCAGGCGGGATTTAACGCCACCGAACGCAATAAAGCAATTATCACGCCCGCGGTACGTAACGATAAATATATGCCGCGAATTGGTTGTGCGATGCGTTGATAAATAATTGACTCTTTTTTGGCGCCATTTGACGCCAACAGACTTCTTCATTCCAATTCATGAACGCTTTAATTGAATAGAAACGGATGGCATACCATCCGTTTCTCAATTAGTAACTCGATTTATTCAGCGCATTTACGCTCTTTTTAAAATGCGCGAGCCGATTATCCAGCGCATCGGTATACAGCATGGTATCCACACCGACGGCAACGAAATTAGCTCCCCAATGAATAGCGCGTTCCGCCATCTCCAGATTAACCGCCAGAAAACCGGCCGCTTTTCCTGCGCTGCGGATGCGTTTGATACTCTGCTCAATCACTTTCTGCACTTCAGGATGCCCGGCATTATCGGGATAGCCCAATGAGGCTGACAAATCAGCCGGACCAATAAAGATTCCGTCAACGCCCTCAACCTCCAGCAACGCATCGAGATTATCAATCGCCGTTTTGCTTTCGGCCTGAATCAGCAGGCATAACTCTTCATTGGCGCGCGCCATATAATTTTCCACGCGCCCCCAACGTGCCGCCCGCGCCACGCCTGCGCCGACGCCGCGCGTGCCATAAGGCGGATAGCGCGTCGCCTTCACCAGCGCCTGTGCCTGCTCAGCGGTATCGATCATCGGCACCAGCAAGGTGCGCGCACCGATATCCAGCACCTGCTTAATCAGTGCCGTCTGGAATTCGATTGGCCGTATCACCGGCTGACTGCGATAAGGCGCAACGGCCTGCAATTGATGATAGAGATCCTGTACGGTATTCGGGGCGTGTTCGCCATCAATCAATAACCAGTCGTAGCCGCTGGTGGCAGCAATTTCGGCCAGATACGACGATGTGCTGCTCAGCCACAAACCAATCTGCGTTTCGCCTTTCGCTAATCCGGCTTTGAAAGGATTTTTTAACGGATCCTGCATAGCTGCTCCTTACTTAATGACTTGGCTGCTGAGAGTGTGGCAACTGACGCTCCACTTTCAGGCTGAGGATAATGAGTGAACCGATGGCGGCAATTAGCGCCAGCGCCAGCAATCCGGCAGCGCTGCTGTTAAAGTGCATTTCGGCATTCACACGAACCAGCGGTGCGAGGAAGCCACCTACAGCACCAAACAAATTGACGAAGCCGATGCCCGCCGCCAGCGCAGTGCCAGAAAGCAGCTGCGTCGGCATGGTCCAGAACACCGGCTGCACGGCAATAAAACCCACCGCCGCGACGCTAAGCGCAATGATGGCCAACAGCGGCGAAACCAATCCGGACAAACCAATCCCGGCTGCAGCAGCCAGCAAGGTGAACGCCGCGACCCGGCGACGCTCGCCGCTGCGGTCGGAATAGCGCGGAATCAGCCAGGTGCCAAACAGCGCGGCCACCCACGGAATGGCCGCCACCAGCGAGGCGAGGAAACCGACTTTGGTGCCCAACAACGCTGCGACCTGAGAAGGCAGGAAGAAAATCAGGCCATAAACCGCTATCTGAATGGTCATATAGATAATGGCGAGCTGCCAGACGCGACCATTGCGCAGCGCATCACGCAGATGTGAAGTCGGCTTCTGCTGCTCTTCGCTCTCCAGCTGACGTTGCAGCGCCCGCTTCTCCTCGGCGCTGAGAAAACGCGCTTTCGCCGGTGTGTCGTCGATATAGCTGAAAGTGAAAACGCCGGCTGCCACCGCCAGTAATCCTTCAATGATAAACATCCAGAACCAGCCGGGATGGCCTAGCACGCCGTGCATTTCCAGCAGTGCGCCAGAGAGCGGTGAACCCAGCGTCAACGCCAGCGGCGCGCCCATGTAGAACAGTCCCATGACGCTAGCGCGCTGCTGTTGCGGGAACCACAGCGAGGTCAGATAAATCATGCCCGGGAAGAAACCCGCCTCAGCGGCGCCGAGCAAGGTACGCACCAGCAGGAATTTGGCTTCGGTATCAGCAAATGCCATCGCCGCCGAAAGCAATCCCCACAGCAGCGTGGTGCCGCCAATCCAGCTGCGCGCGCCAAAGCGTCGCATCAGCAAATTGGCCGGCACGCCAAGCAGCGCGTACACCACAAAGAAGATTCCAGCACCTAACGCGTAAGCTTCATTACTCAGGCCGGTATCAAGTTGATATGCCTCTTTGGCGAAACCAATGTTGGCGCGATCGAGAAACGCCAGCACGTAGAGCATCAACATGAAAGGAATAAGACGTGCGCGATTCTTTTTAACCGCGCTTAACACCAGATTATCCATGGTAAACCCTCACGCAGGGCTGCGACGCGTCGCCGCAGCCGCTGCGATTAGTGTTGATAAGGACGCTTCAGTCCATCGCGATTCAGCTCCACGCCGAAGCCCGGTTTATCCAGCACCGATTTGTGCATGCGACCGTTAACCGGTACCGGTTCGTTGATCAGCAGCGGATCAAACTGCGGGCGCAGCGTGCTGCAATCCGGGCTGGTCATCAGGAATTCACTGAATGGGCTGTTGGTGAAGGTGATCACCGCGTGATGCGAGTAAACCGAGGAGCCGTGCGGCACCACCAGCTGGCCGCGTGATTTCGCCAGCGCCGCCACTTCCACCAGCGTGGTCAGGCCGCCGCACCAACCGACATCAGGCTGCAAAATATCGATGCCGGTTTCAGCCAGCGTGCGGAATGATTGCAACGTGCCGTGATGTTCGCCGCTGGTGATCAACATGCCCTGCGGCGCTTGCTGTTTCAGCTGGGCGTATCCTTCGAACTGCTGCGGCGGCAAACACTCTTCCAGCCACTTGACGTTATAAGGTGCGCAGGCGTGGGCCAGCCTGGTGGCGAAATTGACGTCCTGGCTCATCCAGCAATCGAGCATCAGCCAGAAATCCGGACCGCAGCTTTCGCGATAGTGAGCGATGCGCGCCACCTCTTTACGGATGCCTTCATCGCCATCGTGCGGTCCCCACTGCACCGCCATTTTGCCGCCGATAAAGCCCATCTGCTGCGCCAGGTCCGGACGCGCACCGGTGGCGTAGAACTGCAGTTCATCGCGTACCGCGCCGCCCAGCAGTTTGTACACCGGCAGATCGGTGACTTTGCCGAACAGATCCCACAGCGCCAAATCGACGCACGAAATGGTGTTCATCACCAGGCCGCCCGATCCGGCGTAATACAGGGTGGCGTTCATCATCTGGTCGTGAATCAGTTTGATGTCGCTGACGCAGCGTCCTTCAAGGAAGCGGTTGAGATGCTTTTCCACAATGAAGCAGCCCATTTCGCCGCCGGTGGTAATGGCGAAACCGGTTTGACCGTTATCGGCTTCGACTTCGACAATTAGCGTGCCTAACACGTTGATGCCAAAGGATTGACGCGACTGCTCATACTGTTTGTATTTGCTCATGGGCGTGGCGACGTGGTCGTCAATCCAGTGATTGGCACCTTGATCGTGGTAATCACCGCCAGCTGCCGCTTTATCCGCGGTAGCGCCACCGGCAAAGTAGGCGCGGACAGTTTTAATTTTAGGTAGGGACATGCTCTTCTCCTGGTTACGAGGCGTGTTTTTCCGCCGGGCTACGCCAGCCCAGCAGACGGGAAATATCGCGGGCGCAGGCAATCGCCTGGCCAGCAAGGTAATCGCGTTTGTCGTCGTCAATGTCGAGTCGGGTGCCCACCAGCGAAATGGCGGCGACGAGCTGCTGGCGGGCATTGAAAATCGGCGCGGCGACGCAGCGCACATCGGGATAATCTTCACCGTTATCAAAGCTCCAGCCCTGACGGCGAATGCGTGCCAGCTCGGTACGCAGCGCGTCGGCATTGCGCAGCGAGGTTGGCGTCACCGCCACAAAGCGCAGGCCGCTGATGATGCGTTCCTGCTCTTCAGGTTGCTGCCAGGCGAGCAGACACTTGCCAATGCCCGAGCGATACAGCGACAGGCTTTTGCCTTCGTGTGAGCGCACGCTGATGGTGGCGGCGGATTCGAGTTTGAGGATGTAACAGGCGTGACCACCCTCGAGGATGCCGAGGTGGCACAGCAGATTGGTCTGCTGCATTAAACGTGTCAGAGGTGGACGCGCAATATCGCGGATATCCATGCGCTGCAGTGCGTGACCGGCAAACTCCACCAGCCGCGTCCACAGGCAATAGTTGTTGTTGCGATCGATAGTGATCAGACGCTGTTTTTTCAGTTCAGCGAATAGCAGATAGGCGCTGCTTTTGGGAAGCGCCAGCGTTTCGATGATCTCGGCGGCACTGCACGGTCCGTGCTGGGCAATAAAGTCGAGAATCGCAATGGCGCGCGTCAGCGCGGGGACAGGCGTAATTTCCAACATGCTGGACTCCAGTCTGATGATCTGGAGCGCAGTGTTGTAGTTTTACTTCGTGATAAGTGTGCGCCGCTTCAAATTACGCGGCGCTGAGCGCGTTTGCTGGCAGCGCGTGTGCGGGAATGTGAATCGCGCCGCGCTGAGAGTACAGCCGACTGTACTCCTGCCGCAGGAGCACAAGATCTAAGAGAAAATGTATTTGATCGCTGCAATGACCATCGTGGTGGTCATCACCATTAGCAAACGTTTGATCCAGCGCATATCGGTTTTCAGCGTGGCAACATCCGCTTTGAGTTGTTTCACGTCAGCTTTCAGTTCCTCAATATCCTTAATCGCGCCACTTAACCGAACATCCAGATCTTTAATCGCACCAGTAAGCCGAATATCCAGCTCTCTGATATCGCCGGTAAGTCGAACATCCAGTTCTTTAATGCTCCCTGTAATTCCTTCTCCGGCCTTCATTAAATCAGCACGAGATAACGCATTATCCTGCTGCATCTCAGTAAAGATCTCGACCATGGCTTCGGCCTGTTGGTCGCTGACGCCGGCCAACTGCAGTGCTTTAAAGGCTTTGTGTGTGTTCATCATCGCGAGTGTCATCCGTGAAGCTCCTGAGTTGATGTGAGGCGCGTGCCAACATCATGCTCAGCGAGCGATTGCTGCACCATGTGACTGTGTGTATTTTGCGCGGCGCTGCGAAAAATATCAATTAGTACAACAAGTAACGTCCAAGCGGATGCGGGGCGTCTCGCAAAATTGGCGTCAGATTCTGCTGCGAAACGTTTTGCGATATGGGAGCGGGAAGGTGTTGAGCGGCTTCTTAAAACGGCGGCGCAGCTTTTAATCCCTGCGCTGCCCGTTCAATAATTACTGAACCGGCTGGCCCGGTAGCAATTTCTCAGACATCAAACGGCGGCAGGAGAGTCTTTCCTGCCGCGCCTGCTGCTGCTGTTCGGGCGACAAATCCTGCCACACCGCTTGCAGATGATCAGCCAAACCCTGTTGGAAATGAATCTTCTGCAATGCGTAATCTGCATTACTGCCTTCAATAATCTGCTGCATATCCTGCGCGGTATTGCCGCGTCCGTCGTGAGTCAGCGAACAGAACATGGCGATGTAATAGCCTTTGTCCTCATCGCTGTAATGCGGCATCAGCCACCAAACCGCGGCACTGATGACGATCAGCAACGGCACAATAAATTTGAGTTTTAACATGAATGGTTTATCCGCTGGAAAAAGGAAACGCGCGATAGTAACAGCATTCGGCTGGCCGCACATATTTTGCCGGCCGCATCCATAACGTAACCAGTTAACTGTGATCAGCTGCCGAGCGATTCATTTTGCCCGTCAAAACAAGACAGGTCTTAAATAGCTCGACTAACAGGTCACTATAAGTTGCAAACCCTTTCGCCATAAATCGACCAGATACGATGAACCTGACTCAGCTGACGCTGGCTATCGGTGCACTTTGTAGCTTCGAGCCGTTATATGCTAAAGAGATAAAACCCTTTTCTTCAGACATTCCACCGCTTCCTGTAACCCCCCTTTCTCACTCATCAACCGAAGCGGTTTTAGCGCCTTTATCCGAGCATCCCCACTCCGATTCGCTGTTGCATAACGTTAAACATGCAGCCGCTGACAGCTTAAAAATGGTGGGGAAATTTTTCGCACGAAACAGCTGGTATGATGATTTCAATCCGGCGGCTAATCGCCCGCATATTCAGGGAAAGCTTGCCGGTAGCAGGCCCCATTTATTTTGGTTTTACCGGCTGCAGAGCTCGATGATTGCTCCGCTTCCACCCGATCCGGATCTGATCGACCCCGTGCTCGATGGCAATCCACCTCCCCCGCCGCCGCCCTCCGTGCCAGGACCTAAGCCACAAATCCCAGCTTATGCCGCTCTGCCTGCCGCACTCTTTGGTATGGATGAAAATCTGCAAGCACGCTTTATCTATGATGCACAACTTGCAGGTCGGGATGGTCGCCATGACCTGTTCATTTCGGGTTTTAGCGTTGATGAGCGCTATCGCAGCGAAGCCAATCACAACCAGAGTGAAAACCGCTATTACGGCTGGCTGGTAGGCTTACGTGGATTACTGACGGAAGATGAGCAACGACAGCTGGCACTGAGTGTGGCGATCAGTAAAGGTCACTTCACTCTGGAGCCCTCACAGTCCAACGGCAACAGCCACGGGCAGGTTGATACTCAAGGTATCAATGCCATGTTGAGCTGGCAGCCACAGCATGGCCTGCAACTGGCTCTGCCGATTAGCGTCGGTCACTATCGCGGCAATATAAGCAGTGATGAAAAAGATAAGGTGGCGCAGGTAAAAGCCCGCAGCGCCAATATCGGTATGGATGTTGGCTGGCGCTGGCAGCAGGGTTCACATGCGTTCACCCCAGTGCTGGGCGCCACCATGCAATGGGCACGCATCAAGGATATTCATGACAACGACAATCTACATATTGGTTATTCACAGCAAAAACAGCTGCAGTTCTCTGGCGGTATGAAATATGACTTCAGACCAACAGATAGCCTGAAATTTGGCCTTGAAACACGCTATGTGCAGTACAGCGGCCATGCGGGCAATGTTGCGGTAGATAAAGATAATCTGCGTACTGGCCGAGGCGGTAAGCACCTGCAATATAGCGGCGACGTTGGCTGGCAACTGACTGAGAATGTTCAGCTTAATAGCCAGCTTAAGTGGCAACATCGCCTAAGTCAGGAAGGTGCCAGCAACTGGCAGACACAACTGGGTGTAAAGATTACCTTTTAAAGCGCCTGCGCGCACGCCCAGGCCGAGCTCCACGCCCACTGGAAGTTGTAGCCGCCCAGCCAACCGGTAACGTCCACCACTTCGCCGATAAAGAACAAACCTGGCACATCGCGCGCTTCCATGGTTTTTGACGACAGTTGGGTGGTATCGACGCCGCCTAGCGTCACTTCGGCGGTGCGATAGCCTTCGGTGCCGTTTGGCTGCACGCGCCATTGATGTAGCGTGCTGACCAGTTCGCCCTGCTGCTTGCTGTTTAGCTGCTTCAGCGTGACGTCAGGAATCTGCTTTAGCTCCTGCAGCACTTCCACCAACCGTTTTGGCAGAATTTTCGCCAGGCTGTTTTTCAGGCTAAGATTGGGATGCGCCTCGCGCTGCACATGAATGAAATCATCCAGCGAAGTGGCAGGTGACAAATCAATGGTGACGAATTCACCCGGCTGCCAGTAGCTGGAGATTTGCAGCACGGCGGGCCCCGATAAGCCGCGATGGGTAAACAGCATCGCTTCTTTAAATAAGGTGCCGTCCTGCGCGGTGATGGTGGTGGGCAGCGCGACGCCCGACAGCGTGTTGAGCTGTTCCAGCAGCGGTTTATGCAGCGTGAACGGCACCAATGCCGCGCGCGTCGGGAACACTTTCAGGCCGAACTGTTCCGCCACTTTATAGCCAAACGGCGTGGCGCCGAGGCCTGGCATTGAGAGCCCGCCGCTGGCGATCACCAGTTTTTCTGCCTGCACCGATGTGCCGTTCAGCTGCAAGGTATAACCATTATCGTCGCGATCGACGCTCAGCACTTCACTGCGCAGGCGCAGCGTCACCTGCCCGGCATCACACTCTTTCAACAGCAGATCGACAATCTGCTGTGCGGAGTCATCGCAGAATAATTGCCCGAGCGTTTTCTCGTGATACGCAATGCCGTGGCGATTGACCAGATCGATGAAATCCCACTGGTTGTAGCGCGCCAGCGCCGATTTGCAGAAATGCGGATTGTGCGACAGATACGCCGCCGGTTCGGTGTGCATGTTGGTGAAGTTGCAGCGACCGCCGCCCGACATCAAAATCTTGCGACCGGCTTTTTTGCCGTTATCCAGCAGCAATACGCGGCGACCCAATTGCCCCGCCTGCGCCGCGCAGAACATGCCGGCTGCGCCTGCACCAATAATGATAACGTCAAACTTTTCCACTGCTTTTATCCGCCTTGCCCGAAAGGCGCTGATTGTAGGGATTTGCGGCTTTTAGCGCCAGCTTCAAAAAAATGCCGTAAATGTGTCATAATGTAACTTACTAATTTTAAGCTGTTTTCAGCTAAATCTATACGCTGCATTACAATTTTAAGACAATAAAGAGCTATATTTTTCTTTCATATCGCGCACGTTGTCGCAGATAATGCGCCGCGTTCATGTCCTCCCAAAATGGCGTAACGTTTATGCTACATCTGTTTGCTGGTCTCGACCTCAGTACCAGCCTGTTACTGATTCTTGCTCTGCTGTTTGTATTGTTTTACGAAGCAATCAACGGTTTTCACGACACTGCTAACGCGGTCGCGACTGTCATTTATACCCGTGCGATGCGGGCGCAACTGGCGGTTGTCATGGCGGGTGTTTTCAACTTCTTAGGTGTTTTGCTTGGTGGATTGAGCGTGGCGTATGCCATTGTTCATATGCTTCCGACCGATTTACTGTTGAATGTCGGTTCGGCCCACGGACTCGCCATGGTCTTCTCCATGCTGCTGGCCGCGATTATCTGGAACCTTGGCACCTGGTATTTGGGTTTGCCGGCGTCCAGTTCTCACACATTGATTGGCGCTATCATCGGTATTGGTCTCACCAACGCCCTGATGACCGGCACCTCGGTGGTTGACGCGCTCAACCTGCCAAAAGTCATCAATATCTTCATGTCCCTGATTCTTTCGCCGATTGTGGGTCTGGTGATTGCAGGCGGTCTGATCTTTATCCTGCGTCGCTACTGGAGCGGAACCACCAAACGTTCACGCATCCACATGACGCCTGCTGACCGTGAAAAGATTGATGGCAAGAAAAAGCCCCCGTTCTGGACGCGCATTGCCCTGATCGTTTCCGCGATTGGCGTGAGCTACTCACACGGCGCTAACGATGGTCAGAAAGGTATCGGCCTGATTATGCTGGTGCTGATCGGCGTCGCGCCGGCTGGTTTTGTGGTGAACCTGAATGCGTCGGGTTATGACATCACCCGCACGCGCGATGCCGTAAACCATCTGGAGCAGTATTATCAGCAGCACAACGAATCACTGACGCACATGGTGCAGATGGCGCCGCCTGTGGTGCCAACGCCAGATGAATCGCTTGGCGGTCCGCAGGAGTTCCATTGCGACAGCAGCCGTGCGCTGCAGGCTATCGATCGTGCGCAGCTGCTGCTGAACAATCTGCAGAGCTACGATCAGCTGACGGTTGATCAACGCAGCCAGATGCGTCGCCTGCTGCTGTGCGTTTCCGATACCGTAGATAAAGTGGCCAAGCTGCCGGAAACCAGCGCGGACGATAAGCGCTTCCTCAACAAGCTGAAAAGCGATTTGCTGGGCACCGTTGAGTACGCACCGATCTGGATTATTGTGGCTGTGGCGCTGGCGCTCGGCATCGGCACCATGATTGGCTGGCGTCGTGTTGCCACCACCATTGGTGAGAAAATCGGTAAGAAAGGCATGACGTATGCGCAAGGGATGTCGGCGCAGGTGACGGCCGCGGTATCGATTGGCGTGGCCAGTTACACCGGTATGCCCGTTTCTACCACGCACATTCTGTCGTCGTCGGTGGCCGGTACTATGCTGGTCGATGGCGGAGGATTGCAGAGTCGCACCATCAAAAATATCGCTATGGCGTGGGTGTTCACCTTGCCGGTGTGTATTTTGCTGTCGGGTTCGCTCTACTGGATTGCACTGAAACTGATCTAAGCAAAGCGCAGAAATATTCGAGGGCGACGCGATGTCGCCCTTTTTTATTGCCCTTTTTTATTGCCCTTTTTATTGCCAGATAGCCATCGCAATCAAACTCACCACCACCAAAAAGCATAGCCCGCTGGTCAGCACAAACTGTCCGCGCACGCGCTCACAGCGGCGAATGAACTCGTCGTCATGATGATCGTGATAGCGCTTCTCCCAGATATAGCGCACCAGCCGCACCTGCTTACTCGGCTGCCCGTGCGACGTGAAGAAACCCGCGCCATCCACGTATTGATATAACAGCGGATCGCAACCGCGCAAAACGGCTAAAAGTGAGCGCAAAGAAGAGAAATAGCGCGCCATATTCACCAGACAAACCACACACAGAGCCCAAAAAAGCGCGATAGTGCTGATCATGTTCCCCTCCCGGCTGGAGCCGCAACGACGTCGAACGCAGCGGGGAATTGCTGTAGACGCCGCACGGGAAATAAACCAGCCATTGAATGATGTCGATTGCATTGTTGTTATGCGAACCTGAGTGCGCAACGCATACGGCAGTGGCACTTATTTTCAGTGTAGGAGATCTGTTGAATTTTTTTCCAGCGATGATTTTCGTTCAGGGCGAGTGAAAAAGCCGATAACGCTTGATCTTCCTCACAAGCGAACTTGCGCTTGCAGCATTTGTTAACAACTCTGGCTATACTCAGGACATAACAAAAACCGCCTGCAAGGCTGAAATAGTTGGTTGGTGGCGCTTCATCGCCGTCTCGCGCAAAGGAATCGCCGACCGTGAAAGCAGGAAGATTGCCCCGAATCTTGAGAAAGGAGTTTTATCATGGCTTATAAACACATCCTGATTGCAGTAGACCTTTCCCCGGAAAGCCAGTTGCTGGTTGATAAAGCCGTTTCGCTGGCCCGTCCTTATGATGCAAAAATCTCGCTGATCCACGTTGATGTGAACTATTCAGACCTCTACACCGGGCTGATTGATGTCAATCTGGGCGACATGCAGAAGCGTATTTCTGAAGAGACGCACACCGCGCTGAAAGAGCTGTCGATTAACGCCGGTTATCCGATCAGTGAAACCCTGAGCGGCAGCGGCGATCTTGGCCAGGTGCTGGTGGATGCTATTAAGAAATATGATGTGGATTTGGTGGTGTGTGGTCACCATCAGGACTTCTGGAGCAAGCTGATGTCATCGGCGCGCCAGTTGATTAACACCGTGCATATCGACATGTTGATTGTGCCGTTGCGCGACGAAGACGAAGAATAAAAATCAGGCCGGGTTACCGGCCTGATTTTTTGTAGCGGCGCAATTTATTGCGCATTGTTTGCGTTATTATCCCAGCGGCGGATAAATATCAAAACGATGGCTTTTGGTCACCACCGCATCCTGCGTCACCACGCCCGCTAACGGCGGCGCGTAATCCGGACGCTTCACCACAATGCGCTTCTTCGCCAGACGGCGCGCCGGTTCCAGCAACGCATCAGCATCATCATCCGCACCGACCAGCGACTGAAACACACGCATCTCTTTCTTCACCATCGCGCTTTTCTGGCGATGCGGATACATCGGATCGAGATAGACCACATCCGGCGCGAGCGTGATATCGCTCAGCGCTTGCTGGCTAGCAGCGTGCAGCAACGTCAGCCGATCGCGCAGCCAGCCGCCAATCTCCGCATCCTGATAACCGCGACGCAAACCATCGTCCAGCAAGGCCGCCACCACCGGATGGCGCTCCAGCATGCGCACGCGACAGCCCAGCGCCGCCAATACAAACGCATCGCGCCCCAAACCGGCCGTTGCATCAACCACGTCTGGCAGATAACCGCTTTTGATGCCGACCGCTTTTGCCACCGCTTCGCCACGACCGCCGCCAAACTTACGCCGATGCGCCATCGCGCCCGAGACGAAATCCACGAAGATGCCGCCGAGTTTCGGCTCATCCAGTTTACGCAGCTCAAGATGCTCAGCGGTTAACACCAGCGCCATCGTCGCCTGTTCGTCCTGCTGCAAACCCCAGCGCTCGGCTAAATGTAATAAGGCGCCGTCTCCGGCGCCCGTTTCATCGATTAAACCAATTTTCACAAGCCGGCTTATCCCTGGATTCCGTAGTGTTCCAGCATCGCATCGAGCTGCGGTTCACGACCACGGAAGCGTTTGAACAGCTCCATGGGCTCTTCGGAACCGCCACGCGTCAGGATGTTGTCGAGGAACGACTGACCAGTCTGACGGTTGAAAATGCCCTCTTCTTCGAAGCGCGAATAGGCATCGGCAGCCAACACGTCGGCCCACAGATAGCTGTAGTAACCAGCCGCATATCCGCCAGCAAAGACGTGGCTGAAGGCGTGCGGGAAACGGCCCCATTCCGGGCTTGGCACCACGGCAACCTGCTTCTTCACTTCACGCAGGGTTTCGAGGATGCGCGCACCTTGGGCGGGATCGAACTCGGTATGCAGACGGAAATCGAACAGGCCGAACTCCAGCTGACGCAGAATAAATAGCGCCGCCTGATAATTTTTCGCCGCCAGCATTTTATCCAGCAGTTCCTTCGGCAGCGGTTCACCGGTTTCGTAGTGGCCGGAGATAAACGCCAGCGCTTCCGGCTCCCAGCACCAGTTTTCCATAAACTGGCTCGGCAGCTCGACGGCATCCCACGGCACACCGCTGATGCCAGACACGCCCGGCGTTTCGATGCGCGTCAGCATATGATGCAGACCGTGACCGAATTCATGGAACAGCGTGATCACTTCATCGTGCGTGAACAGCGCCGGTTTGCCCTGCAGCGGACGGTTAAAGTTACAGGTGAGATAGGCCACCGGCTTCTGCAGGCTGCCGTCGGCTTTACGCATCTGGCCGACGCAATCGTCCATCCACGCACCGCCACGCTTGTTTTCACGTGCGTAGAGATCGAGGTAGAAGCTGCCGCGCAGTTCACCGCTTTCGTCGAACAGGTCGAAGAAGCGCACGTCTGGATGGTAAACATCGACGTCTTTACGCTCTTTAGCGGTGATGCCGTAAATGCGTTTAACCACTTCGAACAAACCACTCACCGCGCGCGCTTCCGGGAAGTACGGACGCAGCTGCTCGTCGCTGATGGTGTAGAGATGCTGTTTCTGTTTCTCGCCGTAATACGTCAGATCCCACGGATTCATCTCGTCGACGCCGTACTCTTTCTTCGCGAAGGCGCGCAGCTGAGCCAGCTCTTTTTCACCCTGCGGACGGGCGCGTTTCGCCAGATCGGTCAGGAAGTCGATGACCTGCGCCGGATTTTCCGCCATTTTGGTTGCCAGCGATTTGTCGGCGTAAGAGTCGAAGCCCAGCAGCTGAGCCAGTTCATGACGCAGCGCCAGCTCTTCCGCCATCACCGGACCGTTGTCCCATTTGCCGGCATTCGGGCCCTGTTCGGAAGCACGCGTTGAATACGCGCGGTACAGCTCTTCACGCAGCGCAGCGTTGTCGCAGTAAGTCATGACCGGCAGATAGCTTGGGATATCCAGCGTCAGCAGCCAGCCTTGTTGCTCTTTGGCTTCGGCCTGCGCTTTGGCGGCGGCCAGCGCGCTTTCCGGCATACCCGCCAGCTCCGCTTCATCGGTCACCAGCTTGCTCCAGCCCATGGTGGCGTCGAGCACGTTGTTGCTGTAGGTCGAACCCAGTTCAGAAAGACGTGCCGCGATTTCGCCGTAGCGCTTTTGCTTCTCTTTATCGAGGCCGATACCGGACAGCTCGAAATCACGCAGGCTGTTATCCACCGCTTTCTTCTGCGCGGTATCCAGCGCCGCATAGCTATCGCCCTCTTTCAGGTTGCGATAGGCCTGATACAAACCTTCATTCTGGCCGACCCAGGTGCTGTATTCGGACAGCAGCGGCAGCGTTTGCTCGTAAGCTTCGCGCAGTTCCGGGCTGTTTTTCACCGAGTTCAGATGGCTGACCGGCGAGAACAGGCGACCTAAGCGATCGTCAACTTCAGCCAGCGGCTGCACCAGATTTTCCCAGGTGTAAGGCGCGCCTTGCGCCACAACGCGCTCCACCGCTGCGCGGCAGTCGTTCAGCGCTTCGGTAACCGCAGGAACCACATGTTCAGGTTTGATAGCAGAAAACGGGGGCAGCGAAAAAGGCGTGAGTAACGGATTGGTCATAAGCGCAGTCCTTTCATGATGAAGTAGTGGCGCGAATGCTCGCGCGACGCATTTTACTAACATGCGGCTTGATGACAGGAAAATCAATGCCACTGAGCCCGGACCCACGAAGAAAAGGCTGCGCTAAGACTCAGGCGGAGAGTAAAAACACGGTAATAATCCAGCATCACGGCCGATGACGTTGTCTCATCACATTTTCCTGTCACGGCTTAAAAGGCAACAAAGGCTTCAGCGCTATTGGTTTAATAGTGCTGAAGCTCATGCAAAGCGGGAATTATCGTACGGCAGCTTAATGCTCAGGGGGTTAAATACAGATGTTTAACCGGCCTGACGAATAATCAGCTGTGACAGACGTGTCTTAATACGGAAGCACAATTCACGAATCTGGAATTGATAACGCGGCATCACTAAGTCGTTAATATCCGCGCCAATCGAATCTTTAATTTGCAGATATTTATTGGTCTGGGCACCGATTTTCTGGAATTCGGCCTGATAGCTGTCAAATGACGCCTGGCTATACAGACGCATCGCGTCGAGCTCTTTACGGCACTGCTGAATGTTGCTGGAACGGTCGTCACTGAGTGAAGCCGTCGCGGGTTGCGCCGGCGCTGAAGCCACAAATGGCGTACCTTGCTGCTCTGGCGCGGTTTGCGCGGCGGATTGTTCGTCCGCAGTCGGCGGCGTTACTAAACTATGAACGGGTTGTTGTTTCGCGCAGCCAGTCAGTACCAACAGGCTTGCCACCGCGACACCAGTCATTTTTTTCATTATTGTCACCAGGAGTTGTTTGAGATGCTTTAAGCAAAAAATTATACGGTCTTCACCGGAAAGTTTCCTGCCAGAACCACCTGGCATTTCGCTCATGACCGCTTCGTTATCGGAAACTAACTTACTTAATCCGCGATGAAATTTCGAGCATCACGTCATTTCGTAGCAAATTACCGACAAGAAGTCTGATCGCAACCGGCTATAGCGGCGCATTGGCGCAAAACTTAAGCGGCAGCCAAAACGTCAGCAATTTTTATGCAGCGCGGCTATAATCGCGCCACACACGATGTTTTCACTCCCTTTGATGCAACCGCGGACCCCCTTTTTTTATGCTGAGTTATCGCCACAGTTTTCATGCCGGCAACCATGCCGACGTGCTGAAACACACCGTTGAAAGCCTGATCCTCACCGCCCTGATGGAGAAGGAAAAACCTTTCCTCTATCTGGATACCCACGCCGGTGCCGGACGTTACCTGCTGAGCGGAGAGCACGCCGAGCGTACCGGTGAATATCTGGAAGGCATTGGCCGCATCTGGCAGCAGCCGGATGTGCCGGAGTTGCTCAAGCCGTATCTCTCGGCGGTGCGTAATCTCAATCCGCACGGCACCTTAAAGTACTATCCTGGTTCGCCGTTGATTGCCCGCTTCCTGCTGCGTGAAGAGGACAAAATGGAGCTGACCGAGCTGCACTCCAGCGATTACCCGCTGCTGCGCACCGAGTTCAGCAAAGATTCCCGTGCGCGCGTGGCGCGTGGTGATGGCTACCAGCAGCTGAAAGCCAAGCTGCCGCCGCTGAGCCGTCGCGGCCTGATTCTGATCGATCCGCCGTATGAGATGAAAAGCGATTATCAGGATGTGGTGAAAGGCATTCAGGAAGGTCACAAGCGTTTCGCCACCGGCGTGTTTGCGCTGTGGTATCCGGTGGTGATGCGTCAGCAGATCAAACACATGGTTAAAGATCTGCAGGCCACCAATATCCGCAACATTCTGCAGATTGAACTGGCGGTGCGTCCGGACAGCGATCAGCGCGGCATGACGGCTTCCGGCATGATCGTGATTAACCCGCCGTGGAAGCTGAAAGCACAGATGGAAGAGCTGCTGCCGTGGCTGCATCAGAAGCTGGTGCCAGCCGGAACCGGTCACTTCAGCGTCACGCAGATCGTGCCAGAGTAAGTTCGCCTTACCGCGTCGCCAGCCTATTAGGACTATTATCATGTGGATCATTCTGGCTGGCGCGCTTGCTATGCTGTCGCCCGCCAAACGTTTTTCGGTACTGCTGCTCACGCTCGCCACCATTCTTGGGCTGTTCGAGGATGTGCTGGATTGGCCAGCGATGCTGCTGCTCGGCGCCATTGCCGTCATCGCCTGGATTCGCGTGGAAAATAACGCGCGCTGGATTCAGTGGGTGAGTGAAGCCGCGCTGGTTGCCATTGCCATCGGCCTGTTTGTACACTTTTTCCCGGGCTTCAAAAATCCGCGCCAGGTGGAAGATGTGCAGGCCGGGCCGCTCAGCCTGCCCTTTAGTTTCTCGTACAACTTCGATAAAGCGCTGATTCCGTTTGTGCTGCTCATCTGCTTGCCGCAGCTGTTCCGCACCCAATCCGCGCCGCCGCGACTTAAAATTTTGTGGCTGGCGCTGCTGGCGGCGATTCCGCTGCTGTTGTATGTCGCGGTGCAGTTGGGTGGCCTGGCCGTTGAACCCCACTGGCCGGAATGGTTGGGCCGTTTTATGCTGGCGAACCTGTTCTTCGTGTCACTTGCAGAAGAAGCGTTCTTTCGTGGCTATCTGCAACAGCGTCTGCGCCAGCACATTGGTGCCGTGGCGGCATTGCTGTTGACGTCGCTGCTGTTTGGTCTGGCGCATTTCCCTGGCGGACCGCTGCTGATGATCTTCGCCACGCTCGCCGGATTGATTTACGGCCTGGCGTGGCAGTGGAGCGGACGCCTGTGGGTCGCCACCGGCATCCATTTCCTGTTCAACATGACGCATCTGCTGTTCTTCACCTATCCGGCGCTACAGCACTAAACCTCGAACACCGCGAAATCATGTGCCAGCTCGGTCGCCGCAAACACCGACTGGCACTCCGCCAACAGTTTTTCCCGATCCTTCGATAAATAGCGCGAGCTGAAATGCGTGGCGATCATGCGCTTCGCCCCCGACTGTTTCGCTACTTCCGCAGCCTGAATGGTGGTTGAGTGGCCGCGTCCATTGGCTTTCTCCTGCAGCGCCGCCTCCAGCGTGGTTTCATGCACCATCACATCGGCATTCGCCGCCAGCTGGAGCGCCACGTCGGTGGGCGCGGTATCACCAAATATCGCCAGCACTTTGCCTTTGGTTGCCGGGCCAAGATAATCCGCGCCGTTGATCTCGCGACCATCTTCCAGCTGGATGCGCTTACCCGCTTTCAAATCCTGATACCACGGCCCGCGCGGTACGCCTTCGGCTTTCAGGCGCGGCGCATCAAGGAAGCCCGGTTTATCGTGCTGCTCAATGCGATAGCCATAACACTCAATCACATGATTCATCGGCCAGGCCGTCACGCGCACTTCGCCGTCATCCAGCACCAAACCGGCTTCGATCTCGATAATCTCCAGCGGATAAGAAGTGTACGAGCCACTCAAACTGAGCGCCGTCTCGATAAACTGGCGAATACCTTTCGGCCCGTAAATGGTCATCGGTTCGGGGATGCCGGCCATGGAGCGGCTGGTGAGCAAGCCCGGCAGCCCAAAGATGTGGTCGCCGTGCAGATGGGTGATAAAGATTTTCTCCAGCTTGCCCGGCTTCAGCGCAGAGCGCATGTATTGATGCTGCGTCGCCTCGCCGCAGTCAAACAGCCAGGTGTCGCCACGTTTCGATAGCGTCAGCGCTATCGCCGTGACGTTACGTTGCAGGCTGGGCGCACCGCCGCCGGTGCCGAGGAATGTCAGTTGCATGCTATGCTTCCCTGTAATCGGACATAAAAATCAATGCTATTACAATCATAGGTGCAATCTTTGCGTCAATAATCGTCATAGCGTTAAACTCTATGCCAATTTTCTTCCAACAGACGGACATAACGGATGACCAGACATTTTGACTACCTCGCCATCGGCGGCGGCAGCGGCGGTATCGCCTCGATTAACCGTGCCGCGATGCACGGCCAGAAGTGCGCGCTGATTGAAGCCAAAGAGCTGGGCGGCACCTGTGTCAACGTCGGCTGCGTACCGAAAAAGGTTATGTGGCATGCGGCGCAAATCGCTGAAGCTATTCATCTTTATGGGCCAGATTATGGCTTTGATACCACGGTAAACCGGTTTGACTGGTCAATTCTGGTGAAAAACCGCAGCGCCTACATCGACCGCATTCACAGCTCGTACGACAACGTGCTGGGTAAAAACAAGGTTGAGGTGATCAAAGGTTTCGCGCGCTTTATTGATGCCAACACCGTGGAAGTGAATGGTGAAACACTCACTGCCGATCATATTCTGATCGCCACCGGCGGGCGTCCAAGCCATCCAAAGGTGCCGGGCGCGGAATACGGTATCGATTCTGACGGTTTCTTCGAACTCGATGCGCTGCCAAAACGCGTGGCGGTCGTGGGCGCGGGTTACATCGCGGTGGAGCTGGCGGGCGTGGTCAATGCGCTGGGTGCGGAAACCCATCTCTTCGTGCGTAAGCATGCGCCTCTGCGCAGCTTCGATCCGCTAATCGTCGATACGCTGGTAGAAGTGATGCAGGCCGAAGGCCCAACGCTGCACACCGAGTCGATTCCAAAAGCCGTGATTAAAAACGCCGACGGCAGCCTGACGCTGCAGCTGGAAAGCGGCCACGAGCAAACCGTGGATTGCCTGGTGTGGGCGATTGGCCGTGAGCCGGCGACCGACAACCTCAACCTGGCAGCAACCGGCGTGGCGCTGAACGACAAAGGTTACATCAAGGTCGATAAGTTCCAGAACACCAGCGTGAAAGGCATCTACGCGGTAGGCGACAACACCGGCGCGGTGGAGCTGACGCCGGTGGCCGTGGCGGCAGGTCGTCGTCTCTCCGAGCGCCTGTTCAACAACAAACCGGACGAGCATCTGGATTACAGCAACGTGCCGACCGTGGTGTTCAGCCATCCGCCGATTGGCACCGTGGGCCTGACCGAACCGCAGGCGCGCGAACAGTACGGCGACGATCAGGTGAAAGTGTATAAATCTTCTTTCACCGCGATGTATACCGCCGTTACCCAGCATCGCCAGCCGTGCCGTATGAAGCTGGTGTGCGTTGGCCCGGAAGAGAAGATTGTCGGCATTCACGGTATCGGCAACGGTATGGATGAGATGCTGCAAGGCTTCGCGGTGGCGCTGAAAATGGGCGCAACCAAGCAAGACTTCGATAATACCGTAGCCATTCACCCCACGGCGGCGGAAGAGTTTGTGACGATGCGTTAATATTTCCCGCCGGAATTGAAAAACCAGCCATTTATTCATGGCTGGTTTTTTTATGGCTGCAATTTATATACCTTTTTCTCCACTACTCAATAATCCACGCACAGGATAAGATTTATTTCTTTGCTGCAGGGTGCGCATTAATGCGCACCGCAAACTTCATGGCATTGCCAGCTTATTTATTTTTACGGGGAGAACGGTGTGAACAAAGGTCGGAATCGGGCATGAATATTATTGATATCATTATGTCCGCAGGCAAAGCCTCGGTAGACGTGGCGCTCTACACGTTGATTCCGATTATGGTGGTGATGTTATTCATCATGAAATATCTGGAGGTCAAAGGCGTACTGGATTTTGTTGTACGTCATGCCACACCGTTATTAAAACCCTTCGGTATTACCGGGCTGGCATTTTTTGCCATGATTCAACTTAATTTCGTCAGCTTCGCGGCCCCGCTGGCGGCGCTGGCCATCATGGAAAAGCGCGGTACGTCCGATCGTCATATGGCGGCCACGCTGGCGATGCTGTTTGCGATGGGCCAGGCCAGCACCTTTTATCCCCTGATTCCGGCGGGATTACACTGGAGCACAGCGCTAATTATTTCGATCTGCGGCGGTGTATTAGCGGCGGCGGCAACCTATCACCTGTTTGGCCGCAAACTTTCCGATGCGGCGCTATTAAATGAAGATGAGGCTGTTACCAACAGCGAAAATAAAATGGGGCTGATTGGCATCATTAATAGCGCCGGATCCGATGCGATTCGTCTGGCGCTGGGTTCGCTGCCGATGCTGATTATTTCATTATCGGTGGTTGGCATGTTGAAAGAAGCGGGCGGGATTGAAATGCTGACGCGTCTGGTGTCGCCACTGCTGGATAAGCTGAATATTTCCGAAGTCTATATTCTTCCGGCGCTGACCAAATGTCTGGCGGGCGGCACCGCCTATTACGGCGTGGTGGCGGGATTGGTGGAGAAAGGATTATACAGCGCGCACAACATCAACGCCTCGGCGGGACTACTGATTCAGACCTTTGACCTGCCCGGCATCGGGATTTACCTTGGCCTGTCGAGCCGATTCCCGCGCCTGTTCCGCTTTGCCGTGCCTGGCATTCTGCTCGGTATTGCGCTGCGTGCGACGGTGCACGCCATTCTATTCTGAAGATGGCTCAAAAGCGTTGATGATGGATAGCCGCCAAACCCTCTGCTTTGTGATTATATAGAACTAAAACACAGTAAAAATCTATATACATTGCAGATATAGAAAAGAATATCTATAATATCTAAATCCAGTGAGGAGTGTTTGTAACAAGTGAGGTAAGGGAATGCCAGAGCTACATTGGCGCAAAGCTGCTCTGAAGCAGATGCGAGCCATTGCAGACGCTAACGAAAGGAAGAAGCTGAATGAGCAAGTGAATGAGTTAAAAAAGTTTCCGCTTGTTCCGCCCAATCTGGATGTTAAGTCTTTGAAAAATGGTCAGGCTGACTATCGGCTTAGATGGGGAAATTATCGTGTTTTGTTCGACTACAACAAAGGCGAGGAACCGAAAATCATCGCTATTCAGCAGGTAATGAGACGTACCAGCGGAACATATAAATAATCAAGGTAGAGATTTGCTGCCTTAATTCACAGATTCTCAACTCGTTTTCAAAAAACTGATAACGCTGAATACTGGAACATACATCCTATGATCGAATTCATCACTGACAGTGCTGGCAACCGCAAAGCGGCAATTGTTCCCATCGAGCTGTTCGAAAAAATGACTCAACATGCTGATTTCGCTGAACTATGGCAATCAATCCCTTACGAATCCGGTATTAATGATGACGCCTTGATTCCAGGTGACGTCGTAGACATCGCCATTAATAAGGGTGTCACCCTTCATGCCGCATGGCGTATTTATCGTAAGCTGACTCAAAAGCAGGTTGCTGAAGCGCTTGGCATCACGCAAGCGTCTGTCTCCGCCATGGAAAAAAGCGAAAAACCGCGTGATTTTAATCTCGCCAAGCTCGCTGAGCTTTACGAGTGCATGCCAGAACAACTTACCGATGATTAAACAAAAAGCCGGTCTTCCCGGCTTTTTTGTGCCACGCGTTCTGCATGGCACTCGCGTGATTTTTAAATTATACGATTACACATCCGCGCCGAATGCCACATCGCGTTGCCCGCGCAGCTCCGCCAACCGCCCTTCCAGCGCCGCTTCGATGTTCTGATACGCCGTACTGCCAAGCGCTAAACGCAGCGGCATGCTGGCCTGATCCAGCGTGGCGATCATCGCCGTGACGCATTTCCCGGCATCGCCAGCAATGGTGAAATCGCCTGAAAGAATTGCCTGCCGCAGCTGGCCAGCAGCGTTTTCACGATAAACTTCTAGCGCATCTGCCACGTCCAGCCCGGCGCCAAAATGGGTTGCGGTGGGGCCCGGCTCGACCAGCAGGAAATCGATACCGAAACTGGCGACTTCCTGGCGCACCGCCTCGACAAATCCTTCAATCCCCCATTTCGTGGCGTGATACAGGCTGAAATTGGGATAAGCGACCTGGCCGCCTTCCGAGGAAACCTGTGCGATGCGCCCGCCGCCTTGCTGGCGCAGGAACGGGATCACCGCACGAATCAGCTGGATTGAGCCGGTAAGATTGGTGGCGATCTGCCGATCAATCTGCGCATCGCTCAACTCTTCAGCTGCGCCGAACAGGCCGTAAGCGGCATTGCTCACCACCACATCAATGCGATCGATGGCGGCAAAGGCGCGTTCAATGGTGGGCGCGATGCTGGCGGTGTGCGCCAGATCGAGCGTAATAACCTGCAGCCGTTCACCATAGGTTTGCTGCAGATCGGCCATCACCTGTTCACGCCGCACCGTCGCTACTACGCGATCGCCACGCGCCAGTAAACGTTCACTCATCAATCGGCCCAGCCCGCTGCTGGCGCCGGTAATCAACCAGGTTTTCATCTTGTGCTCCTCATATTGAAAACCTGATGGTAGATCGCTTTACTGGTGGAGATAATCCACCTAATCGCGCATGACCCGGTGAGGAAAAGCCACCAATGAGACGTCCTTCCTGGCACGAACTGCAGGCCATCAAAACGCTGGGCGAGCAGCGCAGCTTTCGTCGTGCCGCTGAAATGATCGGCCTCAAGCGCTCGTCACTCAGCCATCTGGTGAAAACGCTGGAGCACAATCTGGGCGTACAGCTGTTTCAACGCACCACACGTAGCGTGTCGCTCACCGATGCCGGGCAGCAACTGCTGGATCGACTCTCGCCGCTGCTGAACCAGATGGATGATGTGCTGCACGACATCTCCGCCAGCCGCCATCAGCATTACGGCACGCTGCGCATCAGCGCCAGCGATGCCGCGATCGCTTTGCTGCTGGAGCACATGGTGGCGGACTTTAGCGCGCGCTATCCCGATATCCAACTCGATTTCGCCGCACAAGGTGCGTTGGTGGATATCACCGCCGCCGGTTTTGATGCCGGCATTCGGCTGATTGAGGATGTGCCGCAGGATATGGTGGCCGTTCCGCTTGGCGGCCCGCTGACGTTTGTCACCGTCGCCGCGCCCGCTTATCTGGCCAGAAACGCGGCGGTTAATCATCCGCGCGATCTGCTACAGCAACAGTGCATTCGCCAGCGCTTACCGAGCGGAAAACGTTATCAGTGGGAATATGCGCAGGCGGAAGAAAAGCAGGAGATTGACGTGCCAGGCACGCTGAGTTTGGACAGCAACGCGCTGATGGCGCAGGCCGCTCTCGCCGGTTTAGGCATTGCTTATGTGCCGTCGCTGTATGTCGAGAAAGAGATGCGCAGCGGCCAGTTGGTGGAGCTGCTGGCCGATTGGCGGGTGCAATCGGCGGGGATTGCGCTGTGGTTCCCACCCAACCGGCATCAATCCATGGCGCTGCGGCTGTTTATCGATGCGCTGAAAATCAGCCTGCCGCGTCATGCGTGAGGCGAGCAGCACGGCTTTTGTCTTAAAACCTGTAGCAATGGCGTTGATCACCTCATGCCCGGCGGCGTAACCTGTCGCCACAAAACCTAAAAAATACACCATCGCAAAATGATCGTACGTCCTCACCAACACTGGTTTCTCCGGCTATTTGACTGGCATGGATCGGTGCTCAGCAACATCGTGTTCCGCCTGTCGCTTAACCTGCTGATGTCGCTGATCGCCATCTTTGGCTATCCGTGGTACTCCACTTTCGGCATTCACCTCACCACCGCGCCTTTTAGCCTGGTTGGGGTGTCGATCGCCATCTTCCTCGGCTTTCGCAATAACGCCAGCTATGCGCGCTTTCTTGAAGCCCGCACCTTGTGGGGCAGCCTGCATATCACCCAGCGCTCGCTGCTGCGGCAGATCAAAAGCATGCGTGGCGTGAGCGAAGAACAGGTGCGGGAATTTACCGGCTTGCTGCTGGCGTTCTGCTGGTGTCTGAAACATCGCCTGCGTAAAACCGATGTGCAGGCCGATTTAAAGCGTTTGCTGCCGGCTAACTGGCGCAGCGCGGTGTTGCATCATCCGATGCCGACGTCGCAGATTTTAGTGTGTTTGAGTGAATGGCTGGCGCTACGCCGCGATGAAGGGTTGGTGTCGGATATTGTCTGGCAAAGCATTGATGAGAATCTGAATCAGCTATCGGCGATTCTGGGCGGTTGCGATCGCATTGCCAGCACACCGATTCCGTTCGCCTACAGCCTAATTCTGCATCGCACCGTTTATCTGTTCTGCACGCTGCTGCCGTTTGCGCTGGTAGCGGATTTGCACCTGATGACGCCGCTGGTGTCGATGTTTATCTCCTACACCTTTTTATCGCTGGAAGCGCTGGCGGAGGAGCTGGAACATCCGTTTGGCACCGCACCGAATCATCTGCCGCTCGATGCGCTGTGCGTCACTATCGAACGCAATTTGAAAGCGATGAATGGCGATATGCCACTACCGGAACCGCTGCAGCCGGATGCGCATTTCAATTTGACGTAATTAACTCTGATTATCCAACCAACGCACATACGCCTGATCCCACAACGCGGCAGGCGTGCCCGCTTTGCCGAGACCAAAACCGTGACCGCCGCTGCTGAGCTCAATCAGCTCAACCGGCACGCGCATGCGGCGGCAGGTATCGCGCATCAGTTCAGTATTATGAGGATTGGAGGTGCGATCGTCCTCGGCCTGCGCGAGGAACGTGGGTGGATATTGGCGTGTGACGTAATTTTGCACTGACCAGTTGGCTTCCTGGGTTGGCGTGGCGTTTTTCCCCACCATCATCAGATGCGTGTTGGTGTGCTGATACGGCGCTTCAAGGGTGATCACCGGATAAATCAGGCCAACGCTATCCACCTTCGGCCTGATTTGGTCAAGCGGATCCTGCGCCGGATAGGATTCGAAATCCGGACGCGCCGCCGCCATACCAAGCAGATGGCCACCGGCAGAAAAGCCCAGCACATGCACTTTGCGCTCCATCGAACGCACCAGACGAATGGCGCGCTGCGCATCCTGCAGCGGTGCCAGATTGCCCGCCTGCCACTTCTCACCCGGCAAACGGTAGCTGAGCACATACACGGTATAACCGTTGGCATTAAGCCAGCGCGCTACCGGCCAGGCTTCGCGGCCCATGCCGATAAAACGATAGCCGCCGCCCGCCGCCACAATCACCGCTTCGCCGTTGGGATTTTCCGGGCGGAAACGCTGAATCGCGGGTGAAACGATATTGGTCCAGGAGCCGTGCGAATTCACTTTAAGCAAGCCGGAAGGACCGCCGCCGCCCGGCGGATCGTCGGGCCACAACGGAATGACGTCATCGCGGGCAAACAGCTTGCCCGCGGTCATCGAGAGAACGGTTGCTCCAGTAGCCAACAAAAAGTGACGACGTGTAATCATCTTGCCCAGTGCCAGTATGCAAAAAATGCCAGCTTCAACAGCTGAATCTCATTATGTGACGCGTGTCTGATTTCGACGTTGGCGATTATGTACGTAAATCGTACAAAAAAGCCATAAAAAACGCGCCTAAAAAGGCGCGAGCTTTTTCGAATACCCTAAATAATTCGAGCTGCAGGAAGGCGGCAAGGGTGTGAATCCCCAGGAGCTTACAAAAGTAAGTGACTGGGGTGAACACACGCAGCCAACGCACCTGCAGCTTGAAGTATGACGGGTATTAGTCCTGTTGCTGGAACTGGGTCATTACCGTTTGTTCGCACTGCTGCTGATCTTTACGCAGTTTGCCGCGCTCATCTTCGCCCAACTCCAGCCATGCGCTAATCACTTCCTGCGCGATTTCTTCATTGAATTCAGGCTGCTGCATGGCCGATGAAGACTGGCTGGCCGCGAGTTGCGACTTCAGCTTCTCAGTGTAGCCATCCAAATCGCTGGTCTTCTTTTCACTGCTCACCAGATGACACAGCTGGCTGGCATAAACATTCTCTTCCTGATTATTGTCACCGTCGGCAGCCAACGCGCCGGCCGACAGCGACAGCCCAAAGAGGGCGAGTAATAACGCTTTCATAATAGGCTCCAATAATTTCCAATAAATCATTTTTCGTTCTGTTCGGCGCGGGCGGCCTGACGGGCAGCACGCCAGTTTAACAATGGCGTGACCGTGATGCCGTGCAACACAATGCTGCACACCACTAACGTCAGCGCCATGTCCACCATCTGCTCCGCCTGCGGTCCACGCATGCCGTGCACCCATGCATAGGCAATATAATTGATACTGCCGATGCCGCGAATACCCAACCAGCCAATTAGCAAGCGTCGCATCAGCGGAATATCGCAGCGCCATGTGGTGATCCACACCGCCAGCGGGCGCACCACCACAAACAGCAGCAGCGCCAGGCCAATGCCGGTGAGATTCCAGTGCTGCGCCAGCGTAATACCGAGCACCACCATCATGCCCGCCGCCAGCAAACGCTCGATAGTATCACCGAAGGAGAGCGCATCGCCTATCACCAAACCCACCGATTTCACCATGCCGCTGCTGCCCTGCGCCATCCGCTGACCGGTATTCACGCGCGCTTCAGCCGGTAAGAAACGCTCCTCTTCAGACATCTCATCTTGCGGATAGTGCTTCACCACGCGCAATTCCGCACGACGTAAACCGACGCCAGCCGCAAAGGTGGCGAGGAAGCCCGACGCATCCACCGACTGCGCGGCGGCATAGCTGAGCGCAATCAGCGCCAGCGCGAACAGATCGTTGGGTGCCAGATCCTGATTGGCGGTACGTAAATGCGTCGCCAGCTGACCGATCAGCCAGCCCAGCGCAAAGCCGATTCCCAGCCCGCCGCCAATCGCCCACAGCGCATCTTTGGCGAACCATTCACCGAGCGCAGCGGTGCTGAGTTCGCCCGGCTGCAACAGCAAAATCGCCAGCATCAGCAGCGGCAGCGCCGAGCCGTCGTTCATGCCCGCTTCGCTGGAGAGCGCCACGCGCAGGGCATCGTCGTCACGCGCATCGTTCACTGAAATCAGGCTGGCGAGCACCGGATCGGTTGGCGCGACAATGGCACCAAACGCCAGCGACATCGCCCAGTCAAAGCCGGTGATCCAGTGCACCAGCACCGTCATGCCGCCGACGGTGAGCAGCATCGCCGGAAACGCCAGCCTGACGCCAAGCCGCCACGCATGCGCGTTGAGCGGCAAGCGCAGTTTCAGCCCGGTGATAAACAGCGAGGCTGCCATCGCGATTTCAGTAAGATGCGCGGCGAGATTGGCGTGACCGATGATGTCGACTTGCAGCAGATTGAGCATCCACGGGCCACACAGAATGCCCGCGAACAGGTAGAGACCAAATGAGGTCACTGGCCCGCGGTGTATCCAACCGGAAGCCAGTGACATAAGAAGTAAAAGACCGCCGGTGGCGGCGGTCCAGGCCAGGAAATTCATAACGCTCCGTTTTTAAATAACATTCTCCTTTAAGCCTGGCACATGTTAGGCGATCAGTTTTTCAGATGACGGCTTGCGAGGCGAATCATCAGGGCAAGCGCAGCGGCCAATGTTGCGAGTGCAACCACGCCGGTCCAGCCCCAATGTGCCAGCGCCAGGCTACCCAGCGCCGCGCCGGTCGCCATGCCGATGAAAACAACGGTAAACATCAAGGCGTTAAGGCGGCTGCGTGCTTCTGGCGCCAGGCTGTAAACCAGCGTCTGATGCGCCACCAGCGTGGCCTGCACCCCCAAATCAAAACCGATGGTGCTGATGATAATCAGACCAAGCTGAGCCGGCATCGGCAGCAGCGGCAGCAGGAACATCAGCGCGAACGACACCATTACCAGCGTGGCACCGTACTGCGTAACACGCGCCGGACCGATGCGATCCGCCACACTGCCCGCTAACGGCGCGGCTAAAGCGCCCGCGGCTCCGGCGAGGCCGAATGCGCCAGCGACCGCGCTATCCAGATGGAAGTTTTGACTTAGCATTAACGCCAGCGTTGACCAGAAGGCGCTAAAGCCCACCGACAACAAACCTTGTGCCAGCGCGGCGCGGCGCAGCGTTTGATGGTGCTGCCACAGATGCGCCAGCGACAGCAGCAAACGCGGATAGCTCACCGAAGTGCCCGGCGTAAAGCGCGGCAGCACGCGCCACAGCGCCACGCTAATCAGCAACACCGCCGCCGCCGCAATCATGTACATGGTGCGCCAGCCGAAATACTCCGCCACCACGCCGCTTACCACGCGTGATAGCAAAATCCCCACCAGCAATCCCGTCATTACCGTGCCGACGATTTTGCCGCGGCTGCGCTCCGGCGCTAACGCCGCTGAAGCGGGCACGATGTCCTGCGCCACGGTGGCGGTTAAACCGGTGACGAAGCTGGCAATCAGCAAGGCGTTCAATCCGCCCGAGAAGCCACACAGCAGCAGCGCGGCAACCAGCAGCAAACCTTTAATCAGAATAATGGTGCGACGATCGTGGCGGTCGCCAAGCGGAGCCAGCAGCAGAATCCCCAGCGCGTAACCGGCTTGCGTAAGCATTGGCACCATGCCGACGCTGCCAATCCCAACGTTGAATTGTTTGCTGATGATATCCAGCATCGGCTGGCTGTAGTAAATCGATGCGACGCTGAGTCCGGCACCGGCCGCGAGCGTGAAGACCAGCGGCGCGGGCAGTTTTTCAGCTGGCATGGCTGACGTTGATATAGCTGACATAGTGGATTCCCCCGTGAAAGTGCGCTTATTAAAGCGCGTTGCCGCCATACGCGGTAGACTGCTCAAACACAGAACTGTTATGCGCGGTGCGTATGAATAACCCATCCAGCCTTGATCGTATCGAACTGATGCAGACCTTTATCCGCATCGTCGAGAGCGGCTCGCTCTCCGCCGCCGCCGCCCAGCTCGGCACCACGCAGCCCACTATCAGCCGACGGCTGCAGGCGCTTGAGCAGCGGCTTGGTCTCAAACTGATTATGCGCACCACGCATGCGCTGAAACTCACCGACGATGGCGAGCGCTGTTATGCGCAGGCGCGTCAGCTGGTCGCGACCTGGCACGCGCTGGAGGATGACCTCACCGGTGCCAGCGACGACCCGATTGGCACCCTGCGCGTGCGGGCACCGCATGCGTTTGGTCAGGATCAGCTGATTGAACCGCTGATTGATTATCTGCATCGCTATCCGCGCTTAAACGTGGAGTGGACGCTGAATGACCGCACGCCAGACTTCATCAGCGAAAACATCGACTGCGCCATTCAGGTCGGTGCGCCCAGCGATGCGTCCATCGTGGCGGTGCTGCTGGCGGAAGTGCCGCGCTTTGTGGTGGCGGCACCGTCGCTGCTGGCCGCGCACCCGCCAGTTGAGGACGTCTCGCAGCTCACCAACCTGCCGTGGCTGGCGCTGACCAGTTTTTATCGCAACGAAATCGCCCTGCAGCGTATTAACGATGGTCAGCCTGTGAACCTGGCGATTGCCCCGCGCCTCGCCAGCGACAGTTTATACGCGGTGCGCAAAGCCGCCGTTGCCGGGATGGGCGCGGCGGTGGTGTCATCGTGGGTGGTGCAGGAGGATTTAGCGAAAGGGGATTTGATTCAGCTGTTGCCGGAGTGGCAAGCGCCGCCGCTGCCGGTGTGGCTAACTTATCCGTGGGCCAGCTACTATCCGGCGCGGTTACAGAAGTTTTTCGCCATGATTCGGGACGTGATGCCGAAGTTAGCCGGGACGCAGCCAGCGACGCGGTAGCGGTTGTCCCTCACCCTAACCCTCTCCCAACGGGAGAGGGAACCGATGGTAGCGCGGTCGGCCCCTCGCCCGCTTGTGCCGATGGTAGCACCCTCAGCCCCCTCGCCCGCTTGCGGGAGAGGGCTGGGGTGAGGGACAGCGCGCACAAACTACATCTTCACTGCTTTCTTATCCCCCTTCGACATATTGTCCAGCCAGCCCATCACAAAGGCCGACAGCACAAACGTCAGGTGGATAATCACGTACCACATCAGCTTATCGTTTTCGATGTTGCGCGCGTCCATAAAGATACGCAGCAGGTGAATCGACGAAATCGCCACAATCGAGGCCGCGACTTTGTTTTTCAACGAGCCGGAGTCCATTTTACCGAGCCAGCTCAGCTTCTCTCTGTGCTCATCAATATCCAGCTTGGAGACAAAGTTCTCGTAACCCGAGAGCATCACCATCACCAGCAAACCGCCGACCAGCGTCATATCCACCAGCGACAGCAGCAGCAGAATCAAATCGTTCTCCGCAATGCTGAAGACGTGCGGCAACAGGTGAAAAATTTCCTGGAAGAATTTGATGGTCAGCGCCAGCAGGCCCAACGAAAGTCCCATGTAAACCGGAGCCAGCAGCCAGCGCGATGAATACATCAGGTTTTCGATAAAACGTTCCATAAGTTCCCATTAATCAACAGACAAGTGGGCGAGTATAACCGAACTTATGTGAAGTTATTTCAGCCCTTCTTCAGAAATTTCAGGCGCGGCGGGCAGCGGCAATGACAAACGGAACACCGCGCCGCCTTCCGGCCGATTCTCCGCCCAGATGCGCCCGCGATGGGATTCGATAATGGTTTTACCGATCGCCAAACCCAAGCCGACGCCCGGCACCGCCGACTCTTTATCACCGCGCGCAAATTTGTCAAAAATACGCGTGAGGTTCTCCGCCGCGATGCCGGGACCGCTGTCCCACACCGCAATCTCCAGCCGATCGCGATCGCGCCACGCCCGAATACCGTGCTGCGCCGCGTTGCCCGCGTATTTCAGGCTGTTTTCGATCAGATTGGTAAACACCCGCTCCAGCATGGCGCTGTCGCCTTTGATCAGCACCATCTCGGGTAAATCGAGGATAAATTCATGGCCCTTCAGCGACGGGCCCATGCTGCTCAGCGCGCCGCCAATCACCTCATCCAGCGCCACCCACTCTTCGCGCAGATTGAGTCCACCGGATTGAATGCGCGCCATATCCAGCATGTTACTCACCAGCCGGATAGTACTCAGCGTCTGTTCACGAATCTGATTGGCTTGGCCGACATACTTCGACTCTTCGCTGGCGAGATCGAGCATCAGCATCTCCGCCTGACCAAACAGCACCGTCAGCGGCGTGCGCAGATCGTGCGACAGCGCTGACAGCAGCGCATTGCGCAGCTGCTCGCGCTCGGCGGCCAGCCGCGACGCCGCCTCACTGTGCGACAGCGCCATGCGTTCCAGCGCGTTAGCAATCAACACGGTGAAGGTTTCCAGTAAACGCTGCTGTTCGGGGATCATCAGCTGACGCAGGTTTTCCGGTTCCACCACCAGCAAGCCGCGACAGTGATTACCACTTTTCAGCGGCAGAATCTGGTACGGCACCGCGGGCAAGGTATCGGTGCCCGCGCCCGCCGGTTGGCCTTTGCTGTAACTCCATTTGGCGATGGCCAGATCCGGCGGCGTACCGATCGCCGTATCGCCCACGGTTTGCAGCTCGCCCTGCTCATCCGGCAGCAGCAGCAAACTGCGCGCCTGCAGGGTGACATCGATGATGCGCTGGCTGGTGGTGGCGATATCCTGCGGCGTCAAATCGCTGCCGAGCGCTTTCGCCATCTCATACAGATGCCGCGCGCGCTGTTCACGGTAGCGCGCCACTTTGGCCTGATAGCGCACGCCCGCCGTCAGATTCCCAACAATCACGCCCACCGCCAGCATCACCGCGAAGGTCACCAGATACTGCAAATCCGACACCGCAACGGTGCCGGTGGGCGCGACAAAGAACAGGTCGAAAGCGATGATGTTGATCACCGTAGCGAACACCGACGGCCAGCGGCCATAGCGCAGCGCCACCAGCACCACCGCCAGCAGATAAATCATCACGCTGTTGGCGGGATCAAACGCCACCAGCAGCCAGCGGCCGACGCCGGTGACCAAAATACACAGCAGCAGCGCCATCACACAGCCGCGCAGATAGAGCCGCCATTTTTCGTTGCTGGCGCGCTGGCCGCTGAGCGGATGCGGCGCATCGCGCACCGGTTCATCCAGCGCCACCACCAGCAAATCGAGATCCGGGCCGAGTTCGCCGAGGCGCTGGGCAAAGCTGTCGCGCCGCCAGCGCCGTTGTGGCTGACGGCCGGTCACGATTTTGCCGAGGTTGTGCTCGCGCGCGTAACGCAGCACCGCGCGCGCTTCATCGGGATCGGAGAGCGTGGCGGTTTCAGCGCCAAGTTCCTGCGCCAGCTGCAGCGTGCGTAAAATGGCGCGACGGCGCGCTTCCGGCAGCCGATTGAGGCGCGGCGTTTCCACATACACCGCGTGCCATTCGCTGCCGAGCCGTGCCGCTAAACGCGCGGCGGTGCGCACCAGTTTTTCGCTGCCGGTATCATCGCCGATACATAGCAGAATGGCGTCACGCGTGTGCCACACTTTGTCGCGGCCTTGCCGATCGCGCCAGGCACGCATCTGGTCATCCACGCGATCGGCGGTACGACGCAGCGCCAGCTCGCGCAGCGCGAACAGATTACCTTTACGGAAGAAGTTTTCGATGGCGCGTTCGGCGCGGTCGCCGACGTAGACTTTGCCCTCTTTCAGCCGCTGACGCAGATCGTCCGGCGGCAGATCCACCAGCACCACTTCGTCGGCGCTATCAAAGAAGGGATCGGGCACGGTTTCACGCACCTGAATGCCGGTGACGCCGCCGACCACATCATTCAGGCTTTCCAGATGCTGGACGTTAACGGTGGTGATGACGTCAATGCCCGCTTCGAGCAGCTCTTCAATGTCCTGCCAGCGCTTGGGATGACGCGAACCCTGCACGTTGGTGTGCGCCAGTTCATCCATCAGGATCACCGCCGGATGGCGCGCCAGCGCGGCATCGAGATCGAATTCGGCATGGCGCGAACGGCCGGTGGTACGCCGTGGCAACAGCGCCAGCCCGTTGAGCAGCGCGGCGGTCTCTGCACGATCGTGGGTCTCTACCACGCCGGCTAACACGTCGAGACCTTGCGCCCGCAGGCGCTGCGCCTCCTGCAGCATGGCGAACGTTTTGCCCACGCCCGCACAGGCGCCAAAGTAGATTTTCAGCTTACCGCGATGGCTGTCGCTGTGGTTCAGCAGCAGCGCATCGGGATCGGGGCGGGCAATATCGTCGTTCATCGATCGTCCATCGTAAAAACAGCGTGATGAATCGCGCCGCTACGATTGCGTGCATATACCGTAGCGGCGCAATGCATTGCGCGAGGTGTTTATCCTTGTAAATCATCCAGCGCCAGATTCAGGCGCAGCACGTTTACCGTCTCTTCGCCAACAAACGGCAGCAGCGGGCGCTCGGTGTGGCGCACAATCAGCGCCTCGACATCTTTCAGCGCCATCTTGCGCGCGGCGGCGATGCGCGGTGCCTGCCACAACGCAGCTTCTGGCGAAATATCCGGATCTAATCCGCTCGCCGATGCGGTGACCAACTCCACCGGTACCGCTTTGGGCGCTTGCGGATTCGCCGCACGCAGCGCGGCGACGCGTTCCGCTACCGCTTTATCCAGCGCCGGATTGCTGCCTGCCAGATTGCTGCCGCTGGAGGCCAACGCATTATAAGGCGCATCGCCGGTAGCGGAAGGTCGGCCCCAAAAGTGGCCCGGCTGATTAAACATTTGCCCAATCTGCTCGGAACCGCGTACCGCGCCATCCTGCTCAATCAGCGAACCGTTGGCCTGCGATGGGAACCACCATTGCGCCAGACCGGTGGTCAGCAGCGGATAGACCGCGCCGGTGAGCAGCGTAAGCACCAGTAACAATACAATAGCCGGACGTAACTGACTCATTTCTCTTCTCCTTAAGCCAGACCAAGCAGCGTTAGCAGCAGGTCGATGGCTTTAATACCTATAAACGGCACCACTAATCCACCCGCACCGTAAATCCACAGGTTGCGACGCAGCAGCGCCGCCGCGCTCAGCGGACGATAACTCACGCCTTTCAGCGCCAGCGGGATCAGGAACACAATCACCAGCGCGTTAAAAATTACCGCCGACAGAATCGCCGAGTTCGGCGAATGCAGCCCCATCACGTTGAGCATGTTGAGCTGCGGATAGGTGGCGGCAAACGCGGCCGGAATAATGGCGAAATACTTCGCCACGTCGTTGGCGATACTGAAGGTGGTGAGCGAGCCGCGCGTCATCAGCATCTGTTTACCGATGTGCACCACTTCCAGCAGTTTGGTCGGATTCGAGTCGAGATCGACCATGTTGCCGGCCTCTTTCGCCGCCTGGGTTCCCGAGTTCATCGCCACCGCCACGTCGGCCTGCGCCAGCGCCGGTGCGTCATTGGTGCCGTCGCCGGTCATCGCCACTAAGCGCCCTTCGGCCTGATACTGACGAATCAGTGCCAGCTTGGCTTCCGGCGTCGCTTCAGACAGGAAGTCATCGACACCCGCTTCCGCCGCAATCGCCGCCGCGGTTAATGGGTTATCGCCAGTGATCATCACCGTTTTGATGCCCATCTTGCGCAGCTCGGCAAAGCGCTCTTTGATACCGCCTTTGACGATATCTTTCAGCGCCACCACGCCCAGCACCTGCGCGCCTTCGGCCACCACCAGCGGCGTGCCGCCAGCGCGCGCCACTTCTTCGACGGCGGCATTCACTTCTAACGGGAAGCGGCCATGATTGGCTTCAATGTGGCGACGAACCGCATCGACCGCGCCTTTGCGGATCAGACGATCCTGCACGTTTACGCCGCTCATGCGCGTTTGCGCCGAGAAGGGAATGAAGCTCGCCCCCATGCTGCTCAAGTCACGCTCACGCAGGTTAAATTTCTGCTTCGCCAACACCACGATGCTGCGCCCTTCCGGCGTTTCATCGGCCAGCGATGCCAGCTGCGCCGCATCGGCCAGCTGCTGTTCGCTGACACCCGGCGCGGGCAGAAACTGCGTCGCCTGACGGTTGCCAAGCGTGATGGTGCCGGTTTTATCCAGCATCAGCACATCTACGTCGCCCGCCGCTTCCACCGCACGGCCGCTGGTGGCGATAACGTTCGCGCCCAGCATGCGGCTCATGCCCGCCACACCGATGGCCGACAGCAGGCCGCCGATGGTGGTCGGGATCAAACACACCAGCAGCGCCACCAGCACCGTGATGCTGACCGGCGTGCCGCCATACGCTGAGAACGGCCACAGCGTGGCGGTCGCCAGCAGGAACACAATTGTCAGCGACACCAGCAGAATGGTCAGCGCCACTTCGTTCGGCGTTTTACGGCGTTTCGCGCCTTCCACCATCGCAATCATGCGGTCAAGGAAGGTTTCGCCCGGATTGACGCTGCACTGAATCACCAGCCAGTCGGAAAGAATGCGCGTACCGCCGGTCACCGAGGAGAAATCCCCGCCCGATTCACGGATCACCGGCGCGGATTCACCGGTGATGGCGCTCTCATCCACCGATGCGCCGCCCTCCAGCACCTCGCCGTCGCACGGAATGATGTCACCGGCTTCCACCAGCACCACATCGCCTTTGCGCAGCGTATCGGCCGCCACGTTGTGCCAGGCTGCGCCGTAGCGCGCTTCGGCCAGTTTTTTCGCATCGCTGGTTTTACTGATGCCTTTCAGGCTGTTGGCCTGCGCCTTGCTGCGCCCTTCCGCCAGCGCTTCGGCGAAGTTGGCGAAAAGCACGGTGAACCACAGCCAGATGGCGACGCCGGCGGTAAAGCCCGCGTTACCGCTGAGCGCGCCGCTGGCCATGCCCACCGCCAATACCGAGGTCAGCACGCTGCCGATCCACACCAAAAACATCACCGGGTTGCGGAACTGCACGCGTGGATCGAGTTTTTTCAGCGCATCCAGCATGGCAACGCGGGTTAGCGCCGCATCAAACAGCGCCAGTTGTTGACGACTCATGATTCCGTTATCCCTGAATTGATTGCAGATGTTCCGCGACCGGGCCCAATGCCAGCGCGGGGATGAACGTCAATGCGCCCACCAGCAAGACGGTGCCAATCAGCAGCGCGATAAACAGCGGGCCGTGCGTTGGCAGCGTGCCGTTGCCGACTGGCTGAATTTTCTTCGCCGCCAGCGAACCGGCAATCGCCAGCACCGGAATGATGATGCCGAAGCGGCCCACCAACATGCAGAAGCCCAGCAGCAGGTTCCAGAACGGCGTGTTAGCGCTCAGTCCGGCGAAGGCGCTGCCGTTGTTATTGGATGCAGAGGAAACCGCGTACAGCACTTCGCTGAAGCCATGAATACCAGGATTGGCCATACCGGCGCGACCGGCGTCGGTCATCATCGCCAGCGCGGTGCCGAGCAGCACCAGCGTTGGCGTCACCAGAATCGCCAGCGCGGTCATCTTCATCTCCCACACGTCGATTTTTTTGCCCATGTACTCTGGCGTGCGACCGATCATCAACCCGGCGATAAACACGCCAAGCAGCACGAACAGCAGCATGCCGTACAGGCCAGCACCGACGCCGCCGAACACCACTTCACCCAGCTGCATCAACCACATCGGCACCATGCCGCCGAGCGCGGTGAAGGAGTCATGCATGGCGTTAACCGCACCGCACGACGCCGCCGTGGTGATCACCGCAAACAAGCTGGAGTTGAGAATGCCGAAGCGCGTCTCCTTGCCTTCCATGTTGATGGCGCTGTCTGAGCCGAGCGCGAGGAAGTGCGGATTACCACGCAGTTCGGCCCACATCACGGCGATCACCGCCAGCACAAACATGATGGTCATCGCCCACAGCAGCATGTGGCCCTGACGACGATCGCCCAGATGCTGACCAAAGGTGAAACAGAGCGCCGCCGGGATCAGGAAGATGCTCAGCATCTGCACGAAGTTGGTCAGCGCCGTCGGGTTTTCGAACGGATGCGCCGAGTTAACGTTGAAGAAACCGCCGCCGTTGGTGCCGAGCATTTTGATCGCTTCCTGCGACGCCACCGGCCCGAGCGGCAGCGTCTGCTGCGCGCCTTCCAGCGTGGTGAGCGCATGGTAAGGCTCGAAGGTTTGAATACTGCCCTGGCTGACGAAGAACAACGCGATAACCAAGCTGATCGGCAGCAGCACGTAAAGGGTAATGCGCGTCAGGTCACGCCATGCGTTGCCGAGCGTATCCAGCGAACGGTTGGCAAAACCACGAATCAGCGCAAACGCCACGGCGATACCGGTCGCCGCCGACAGAAAGTTCTGCACCGTGAGGCCCGCCATCTGACTGAAATAGCTCAGCGTGCTTTCCCCAGCGTAGGATTGCCAGTTGGTGTTGGTAACGAAGCTGATGGCGGTATTGAGCGCCAGATCCCAGCTGAGATTAGGCAGATGCTGCGGGTTCAGCGGCAGCGCAGCCTGCGTCATCAACATCAGCAGCAGCAAGGCAAAACCCAGCGCGTTAAACAGCAGAATCGCCAGCAGATAGTGCGGCCAGCGCATGGCATCGCCGTCGGCACCGGCCAGTCGCCACAGCGCGCCTTCGGTGCGCGGCAGCAGCGGCTTGTCAGCGACAAACAGGGCGAGATAACGTCCCAGCGGTTGTGCCAGCACCATCAGTACCAGCAGAAACACCGCAATTAGCATGAATGCATTCGCCGCCATCAGAATGCCTCCGCATTAAGCAGGGCATAAATCAGGTAGCCCAGAAGAACAAACACCAGCACGATGCCGGCTATCACGCCCACGCTCACAGCAACCTCCAGAGGATTTTGGTAATGCTGCAAGCATGCGCGGCGCGGCATAAAGAAGAGGTAAAAAGGCGGGAAGCGGGCGTAAATAAAGTATAAAAATGGTGAAGAATTAAGCGCTTTCTAACGCCCAGATGCGGTTCAGATCGATGTTGTGCCATAAGCCGCTGTCTTCTGCGCCGGTGATGCTGTCGGTGCAGAAGCTGTCGCCGAGATCGAGCGCTTCCGGTTTCACTTCGCGCTGCGCGTGCAGCGACCAGAACACATGTACTTTGGGCTTGAGCAGCGATTTTTCGCCCGCCTGTACCACCAGCGCCACGCGCCCGGAAGCCAGTCGCACCAGCGATCCCACCGGATAAATGCCGATGGTGCGTACGAAGGCGTGCAACAGCGTGTTATCGAAGTGGCCACGCCAGCTCAACATGTTGTGCATCGCTTCGGCAGGCGTCCAGCCTTGGCGATAAGGACGATTCGAGGTGACGGCATCATAGACGTCGCACACCGATGCCATGCGCGCATACAGTGAGATTTCGTCGCCTTTCAGTCCGTGCGGATAACCGTTGCCGTCATACTTTTCATGGTGATGCAGCGCGATATCCAGCAGATCTTCACCGGCATTGGCGTCCATTAACATCTGCGCGCCCACGATCGGATGCTGACGCATCACGGTGAACTCTTCATCGCTGAGCTTGCCGGGTTTGTTGAGAATCTCCAGCGGCACTGCGGCTTTACCCACATCATGCAGCAAACCGCCCATAGCAACGCGCCGCAGCTGATGCTCATCGAGGCCCATTTTTTTGCCGAGTGAGATCATCAAACCGCACACCGCCATTGAGTGCAGATAGGTGTAATCGTCGTGATTTTTCAGCCGCGCCACGCTCAGCAGCGCCGTGGGTTCGCGGGTGATCGAACCGGCAATTTGATCAACCAGATCAAGGGTGTAATCGAGGTCGAGGCCTTGCCCCATGCGCGCCTCGTTAAACATCGCCAGCACCTGCGGTTTCCCCTGATTGAAGATGCTTTGCGCCTGATCCATCTCCTGGAAAAACGGGGTTTGAGGAATCTCTTTTTTCGGCGCAGGCGTGACGGGTGCCTGTACCGATTTGTCGAGATCGATCCATAACTGCAGGATCCCCTCATTGCGGATCATCGCGATCTGGCGTTTATCAGTGATCAGCATTTGGTTGCGAATGCGCTTATCTTTGACCCACCAAACCTCCAGTTTGTGGATAAACATTCCCTGCCGCAGTTCGTCAACATTAATCAGCTTTATCACGATATCGCTCCTTAATATCAGTGGGTGGTAAGGAGGTATCGGCAGCTGAGCAAAAAATCTTCAGAGTGGATTTGTGCGATCGGTGAGGTTTGCGCGCGAGGTACGTATAAATGCGAATTTTACGACGTTGGATCGCCATTTATGGCGACCATGATTTTAGGCTACAACCGCTGAACGCTGCGCCAGAAAGGCACTTAACGGCGTTACCCTGCTCAACTCTTCCTGTGTTCTGGCATCGTTTTCCACTTCCCATAGATCCAAATGGCGCTGCAGATTCAGCCAGAAATCGACTGAAGTATCGAAAACAGCTGCCAGCCTATAGGCCATTTCGGTGGTCAGTTTACGGTTGTTATTCACCAATGCACTGACTGTATTGCGGTGCACGTTCAACATCTCTGCCAGGTCATTCACTTTGAGGTTAAGCGGCTCGAGGAACTCGTACTGCAGAACATCGCCAACGCTGGTCGGTTTACGCATCGCCTGTTTCATTGTTGCTTCTCTTTAACGGTTAGCAGTTGGCCACAAGTGGCTGCTAGCGGTGTTTACGATAAGTGTGTGGATCGAGATAGAGATCTCTTGCCGTGCCATTAACCCATTGAAAAATTAGTCGATACTGCTCATTTATCCGTATTGAATAATATCCCAATAGCGGAGGTCTTAAGGCCTCAAAGCGATTACCCGGTGGTGAACGCAAATCATGATGCGATGTTGCGGCATGGATGATGTCGAGCTTGCGCGCCAATGCGGACTCAATCATGGCCGGGATATGCTTATGCGGCGTTGCATAAACAAAAAATAATCGCAGCCAATCATCCCTGAAACTGTGAATTGAACCCTTCATCTGCCGCCACACCTAATGTAAACATGGCAGGCAATTTATTGCACTCACGCACTGTGCTCAAGTGCAATATTTAACATCATAACGAATTTCAGATCGGGATTCCAAAAAAATATGATCCAAGTATTAAACCGCTTTAATGCCTTGCTCCTTCTCCTGCTTTTCATAAGAGGCTGCGGAATTTTGCTCCTCACCAACACGTTCAATCGGTCCCATCACCAGCAGGAACAGCAGTGCGGCGACCACGCAATGCGCGCCGACAAATACCAGCCCGATGCTGTAGCTGCCGGTCAAGCCGACGATGATGCCAAACAGCAGCGGCGTGATAAAACCCGCAATATTGCCGATGCCGTTAAAAATCGCGCCCGCCAGGCCAACCGCTTCTTTCGGTGCGGTATCGCTGACAATCGTCCAGGTTCCGGCGCCCGCCGCCACGCCTTTGCCAAAGAAGGCGAACGACATCATGGCGATAATGCCGACATTGCTGGGGGTCACCGCCGCCAGAACCAGCGATGCCGCCATCAGCATGCCGACGATATACGGCGTTTTACGCGCCCAGGATAAACTCCAGCCGTTCGCCAGCAACTTATCAGAGATATAGCCGCCGCTGATGCCGCCGAGGAAACCAAATACCGCCGGTGCGATGGTGGCAAAACCGGCATCAAGAATATTCATGCCGCGCGCCTGCACCAGATAAATGGGGAACCAGGTGATAAAGAAGTAGCTGAGCGCGATGATGCAGTATTGGCCGATATAGGCGCACCATAGCATGCGGTTGCTGAGCAGCTTCCTGAACATTGCTTTGCTCAACGGCGGACGCGCTTTTAGTGTTTGCGCCGAATCAATATCTACCAGCGCACCGCCCTGCTCGATGTAGCGCAATTCATTTTCCGAGACCTGCGGGTGATGGCGCGGGCTGCGCATAAAGCCCATCCAGACAAACACCGCCAGCACGCCAATGCCGCCCAGCACAAAGAACGGCCATTCCCAGCCGAAGCGCGACACCAGCCAGCCGGAAAGCGGCGAAAAGATGGCGACGGCAAAATATTGCGCCGAGGCAAAGAGTGAAGAAGCACGGCCGCGTTCAGCGCTGGGGAACCACATGATCACCGCGCGCGCATTGGCGGGAAAACTTGGTGCTTCAATCAGGCCCAGCGCGAAACGCAGCGCAAACATCAGCGTCAGCGCCATGGTCATGCCGCTAGAGAACTCGCCGACAAAACCCATCAGCAGCGTGGAGATCGACCACAGCGCCAGCGTCACGCCATACACTTTTTTAGTGCCGAAACGATCGAGAAACAGGCCGCCGGGGATCTGGCCGATCACATAGGCCCAGCTAAATGCCGAGAGGATCAGGCCAAGCTGGATCGCCGAAAGTCCAAACTCATCTTTGATCGCCGATCCTGAGATCGACAGGATCGAGCGGTCGGCATACGCCACTACGGAAAGAAACAGGATCAGGCAAAGGATCCCAATACGTACGTGGCTGTTCTGTGGACGATGATTGGCTTTTTGCATGGGCTGAATTCCTCAAATGAAACATGCCGGAATACCGCTTTATTTCCCTGTTGAGCAACTATAGAAAGCAGTTTCACCCACGGTCATTGTGCGAATGGCGGAATCGACGGCGCAAAATAGCGCCAGATTTAGCCGCTGGCACAAGGTGAGGTGCGGTGCTGCACAGAACCTCAAAAATCAGCAGGCTGTTGCACCGCAATGTGCGCCAACTCTAAGAAAATCCTTCGCAGTGCAACTATGAGCGCGCAAAGTAAGACGCACCCGAGAGCAAAGTGTGCGCTTAGCTGCAAAATCCAACCTTGCTGATTGTCAGCCGGGTGGCGGGCTCGTAGGCTGAAAATGATTTCATTGAGCCATTTTTAATATCGATGAAACATTCATTCTAATAACAAGCTTACTCTGGAGTCTGCGATGAAAATCCTCAAGGCGATGATGTTGCTCGGCCTGCTATCGACGTCACTATCGGCGCTGGCGGAAAAAATTGGCGTGTCGATGGCCTACTTCGATCAAAACTTCCTCACCATTATTCGCCAGTCGATTGATAAAGAAGCCAAAGCGCGTGGGCTTGATATTCAGTTTGAAGATGCACGCGGCGATGTGGGACGTCAGACCGATCAGGTGCAGAGTTTTATCGGTGCGGGCGTGGATGCCATCATCGTCGATCCGGTCGATTCTGCCAGCACGCCGCAGCTGACCAGGCTGGCGCAGCAGGCAAAAATTCCGCTGGTGTACGTCAACCGCACGCCAGGCGATAAATCGCTGCCGGCCGGCGTGGTGTTTGTCGGCTCCGACGAGCGTGAATCCGGCACCTTGCAGATGGAAGCGCTGGCGAAAATGGCTAACTACAAGGGCAATGTGGCGATCATGATCGGTAACCTGACCGACGCCGGTGCGCTGCAACGCACCAAAGACGTTGAGCAAGTGGTGGCGAAATATCCCGGCATGAAAGTAGTACAGAAACAGCCCGCTAACTACGCGCGCAATGAAGGCATGGATTTGATGAATAGCTGGCTGGGCAACGATGAAGCAATTGATATCGTTGCGGCTAATAATGATGAGATGGCGATTGGCGCGGCCATGGCGCTGGCCAAAAGCAATAAAAAGGTGCTGATTGGCGGTATCGATGCTACGCCAGACGGCCTGAAAGCGCTGTCGCAGGACAAAATTCAGGTCACGGTTTTCCAGGATGCGGTCGGCCAGGGCAAAACGTCGGTGGATGTCGCACAGAAGCTGATCAAAGGCGAGAAAGTGGATTCACACGTGTGGATCCCGTTCGAGCTGGTGACCAAAGAGAATATGCAGAAGTACGTTGAGAAGAGTCAGTAAAAGGTCAAATTCGCGCGATGAATCGCGTCGCTACGAATGCGTGCACAAACCCGTAGCGGCGCAATTTATTGCGCAAAACCCATCAGTTTTTTAGTTTAGCCATCTGCACGATATCGTGATATTCGCCGTCGCGCAGGCAGGCTTTGCGCTTCACGCCCTCGCGCTCGAAGCCCAGCTTTTGATACAGGCGCAGCGCGCGTTCGTTATCGTGGAACACTTCCAGCTCAATACGCATGATGCCGAGCCAGTTGAAGGCGTAATCCATCGCGTTGCGGATCAGCTTTTCACCAATGCCGCGCCCGCCAAACGCCGGATCGACGCTGATACCAAAACTAATGCTGTGACGCGTACGCGGACGCTGTTCGACAAACAGCGTGAGCTCACCGACCATCGCACCCTCAATCTCCGCAACAAAGCCGATGTATCCCAGCTCATCCATCTTTTCGAATTTTTTCTGCCAGGTCGCTATGCTCGGACACGGCAACTGCGTGGTCCAGCGATAAACGTCAGGATGGCTGTAAAGGCGTTGGTAGGCGGCGGCATCGCCCGGCTCACGACCGCGAATGTGTAAATCCATGTCGGTAATCCCTTTTCACTTGCACTAAGCTGTTAACTCTCACCATTTCGGGAAGAGTGATTCTATGTTGTATCGCCGTTTTGAACGTTTTATCAATATTTTCCAGGATGCGCCAACCGATTCCCCACCCGCCAGCGTCTGGCCGTTCTACTTCTACTATCTGCGTCAGGTGTGGCCGAGTTTTGTCGCGCTGCTGATTGTCGGGCTGGCGCAAGCACTGATCGAAGTGGCGCTGTTCAGCTATCTCAGCCGCATCATTGACCTGGTTAATCACTCGACGCCCGCCTCGCTGTTCAGCGATAACTGGCAAATATTGCTGTGGATGGGTTTTGTCGCGCTGATTCTGCGGCCGGTGGTGATTGCTGCGCACGATATGCTGGTGCATCAAAGTATTAACCCGAGCATGACCAGCATGATCCGCTGGCAGCATCACAACTACGTGCTGCGTCAAAGCCTGAATTTCTTCCAGAACGATTTTGCCGGGCGCATTGCCCAGCGCATCATGCAAACCGGTAACTCGCTGCGTGATTCGGCGGTACAGCTGGTGGACGCCATCTGGCACGTGGTGATTTACGCGGTGACCTCGCTGGTGCTGTTCGCCGAAGCCGACTGGCGCTTGATGATTCCGTTGGTGATCTGGATTGTGGCTTACAGCGTGTCGCTGGGCTTCTTTGTGCCGCGCGTTAAACAGCGTTCGGTGGTGTCATCGGAAGCGCGCTCGAAATTGATGGGCACCATTGTCGACGGCTACACCAACATCGCCACCATCAAACTGTTTTCGCATAACGATCTGGAGAAGCGTTACGCGCGCGAGGCGATTCAGGAGCAAACCGACAAAACCCAGCACGCCAGTCGCATGGTCACCACCATGGATATCACGCTCTCGACGCTGAATGGCTTGCTGATTGTCAGCACCTCCGGCCTGGCGCTGTGGTTATGGAGCCAGTCGCTGATCAGCGTCGGCGCGATTGCGCTGGCGACCGGTTTGGTGATCCGTCTGGTGAACATGTCCGGCTGGATCATGTGGGTGGTGAACGGCATCTTCGAGAACATCGGCATGGTGCAGGACGGCCTGAATACCATCGCGCAGCCGCTGAGCGTGCAGGATGAACCGAATGCGAAAAACATGCAGGTGACGCGCGGCCAGATTCGTTTTGAGGATGTGCGCTTTGATTATGGCGGCAGTCGTCAGGTGATCAATCGCCTCAACCTCAACATCAAGCCGGGCGAGAAGATCGGTTTGATTGGCCCGTCCGGGGCCGGTAAATCCACCCTGGTGAATCTGCTGCTGCGGCTGTATGACATCAACAGCGGCCGCATTGTGATTGACGATCAGAACATCGCTGAAGTGACGCAGGAAAGCCTGCGCGGACAAATCGGCATGATCACGCAGGACACGTCGCTGCTGCACCGCTCAATTCGCGAAAACCTGCTGTATGGTCGTCCGGATGCGACGGCAGAGGAGTTGCAGGCGGCGATTATCCGCGCGCGCGCCGACGAGTTCATTCCGCTGCTTTCTGATCCGCAAGGCCGCACCGGGCTGGATGCGCACGTGGGCGAGCGCGGCGTGAAGCTGTCGGGCGGTCAACGTCAGCGTATCGCCATCGCGCGCGTGCTGCTGAAAGATGCGCCGATTCTGATCATGGACGAAGCCACCTCGGCGCTGGATTCCGAGGTGGAAGCGGCGATTCAGGAGAGCCTGGAAACGCTGATGCAGGGCAAAACGGTGATTGCTATCGCGCACCGTCTTTCCACTATCGCCAAAATGGATCGTCTGGTGGTGCTGGAGCAGGGTGAGATTGTCGAGATGGGCAACCACCGCGAACTGCTGGCGCACGGCGGACTTTACGCGCGCCTGTGGCAACATCAGACCGGCGGTTTTGTCGGCGCGGATTAATCACCACGCCGATACGGTAAGGCGTCGCGCGCTTCAATTGCCCAGCCGCGCACGCCTTCCCGTTCCTGCAGCAGAAAATCCGCCACCGCATCGCGCAAGCCGGGATGACACAAATAGTGCCACGAATGGGTGATGTGCGGCTCAAAGCCGCGCACCAGCTTATGCTCGCCCTGCGCGCCCGCATCAAAACGCTGCACACCTTCCGCGATGGCGAAATCCATGCCCTGATAGAAGCAGGTTTCAAAATGCAGCCGATCAAACTCCGCCAGACAGCCCCAATAGCGGCCGTACAGCGTGCTGCCGTCCATTAAGCAGAATGCCATCGCTGCCGGTTGCCCTTGTAGCGAGGAAATCACCACGCGAATCGAATGCGGCATGCGCTCCGCCAGCAGGCTAAAGAAGTGGCGCGTCAGATAGGGCCGCTGGCCGCGCACCGCGTATGTGTTGGCATAACAGGTGTAAACAAAATCCCACTGATCTTCGCGCAACTCATCGCCGCGATACCAGCTGAATTCAAAGCCGCTGCTCATCACCTGCTCACGCTCTTTGCGCAGCTGTTTGCGCTTGCGTGACATCAGCGTGTCGAGGAAATCCTGAAAATCGCGGTAGCCTTTGTTGTGCCAGTGATACTGCAGGCCGAGGCGTTCCAGCCAGTCTGGCTGCTGCTGCATAATGTGGTTGGCGAACGGCGTGGTGAAGTTGATGTGCGCGCCGCTCAGACCGTGTTGATAAAGGTTATCCGGCAGCACGCTGAGCAGTTTCAGCACCGCTTCTTCATCGCCCAGCAGGCGTGCGCCAGTCACCGGACTGAACGGAATCGCGCCCAGCCATTTCGGATAGTAAGGAATACCGGCGCGCTGACAGGCATCCGCCCACGCATGGTCGAACACATATTCACCGCGCGAATGGCGTTTGCGATAGCCCGGAATCGCGGCACGCAGCGTGCCGTTTTCGCGCCACAGCAGGTGATCCGTCTGCCAGCCGTTTTCGGGCCGCACGCTGCCGCTCTCTTCAAGTGACAAGAGAAATGCGTGGCGTAAAAACGGTTGATCGTCAGGTAACAGCGCATCCCATTCGACGGCGGCAATCTCCGCCAGCGATGACAGATGTAGCAAAGACATTCACGGCTCCCGGCCTGATGAAAGCAGGCGCCTAGTTCAACAGGTTTTCCCGCGTGGGAAAAGGTGCAGCGCACTGAATGTGTATACCTTGCCTTGTGCCCGCAACCGACCTGTGGATAGTTCCGTAGCGGCGCCATTTATCGCGCGCCCTTTAGGCATGTGTATACTCAGGCTTTTTAGCCGTCAGGAAACGCCATGGATCGCCTCGATTGTGACCGCATGTTTGTCGCCGTGCTGGAAGTGGGCAGCTTTGCCGGTGCGGCTGAACGCCTCGGCACCAGCAGCGGCCAGGCGTCGAAGCTGGTCTCCCGGCTGGAGCAGGAACTCGGGGTGCAGCTGTTTAAACGCAGCACGCGCGCGCTCTCGCCCACCGAAATCGGTCGCGCCTATTACGAGCGGGTAAAAACCCTGCTGGAAGCCTTTGATACGCTGGATGCCACGGTGCGCGACAGCGCCACTACGCCGAGCGGCCGCCTGAAAATCAGCGCGCCCGGTACCTTTGGTACTGCGGTGTTGGCCAGCGTGCTGGTGGAGTTCGCGCGTCATTATCCGCAGATCGAACTCGACGTGAACTTCTCCGATCGTGCAGTTAACATTGTCGATGAAGGCTTTGATATGGCGATTCGCATCGGCAAGCTTGACGACAGCAGCCTGATTGCTCGCCGCCTCGGCGATGTGCCGATTCGCGTGGCCGCGTCTTCCGGTTATCTGCTGCAACACGGCACGCCGCAGCACTGGCGCGATTTGGCGGCACATCAGTGCATCAGCGATACCAACTTCCGCGATCCCTGGCACTGGCCGTTTGTCACGCCGTGCGGCGACAGCGTCAGCATGCCGATTCGCGGTCGTCTCTGTTTCTCCAATACCGAAGCCTGTTTGCAGGCGGCGATCGCCGGATTGGGCATTGCGCGGCTACCAGGTTTTATTGCCGCACCCGCACTGCAGCGCGGTGAAATCGTCTCGCTATTAGAGGAATTCGCCACGCCGCCCATGGGCCTGTTCGCGCTCTATCCGCCGGCGCGTCATCTGGCGCAGAAAACCCGGCTGTTGATCGATTTCCTCGCCGCCCATTTCCAGCACCATCCGCCCGGCTAATTCCTTCCATTTTGGAAGCAATGAAAGCCATTTTGCCCGGATTATCGCCTAACCAGCAGCGCTGTATGCTCACTTCATCAACACTGAGGAGAGAAGACGATGCTGGTAAACGGTAAGTGGAGTGCAGAGTGGCATCCGGTGCAAGCCACCGATCAACAAGGCGGATTTGTGCGCCAGACCTCCAGTTTTCGTCACTGGATTAGTGCAGATGGTTCCAGCGCATTCGCTGCCGAGCCGGATCGTTATCACCTCTATGTGGCGCTGATTTGTCCGTGGGCCTCGCGCACGCTGCTGGCGCGCAGTCTGAAAGGGCTGGATAAGGTCATCAGCGTGTCGGTGGTTGAGCCGCAGCTCGGCGCGCAAGGCTGGCGCTTCGGTGATTATCCTGGCGCGGATCGCGACTGGCTGAATAAAGCCGAATACCTTCACGAACTCTACACCCGTGCCGATGCCGATTTCACCGGCCGCGCCACCGTGCCGGTGCTGTGGGACAAAAAGACGCAAACCATCGTCAATAATGAGTCAGCCGATATCCTGCGCATGCTGAACAGCGGCTTTGGCGCGCTGGCGGACGATCGCATCGATCTTTATCCCGAAGATCTGCGCGCAGAGATCGACGCGCTGAACGAATCGATCTATCCACGCCTGAATAACGGCGTCTATCGCGCCGGTTTTGCTACCACACAGGTGAGTTATCAGCAGGCGTTCAACGATGTGTTCAGCCAGTTAGATGAGCTGGAGCTGCGCTTGCAGGATGGCCGTACTTTCCTGCTCGGCGAGCGCTTAACCGAAGCGGATATCCGCCTGTTCGTCACGCTGGTGCGCTTTGACGCCGCCTATCACGGCCTGTTTAAATGCAACCTGCGCCGCCTGCGCGACTATCCGCTGCTCGATCGTTATCTAAAGAGTATGCTTTCGGTCTCTGGCGTGCGTCAGACGGTGAATATCGATCACATCAAGCAGGGCTATTATTCAATTAAAGCGTTGAATCCCAACGGCATTGTGCCGGTTGGCCCGGATATGGCGGCCTACGATTTATAAGGAACAGGGCGATGGCAAAAGCGTTAGTGATTTTTTTACATGGCGTCGGTAGCAACGGCGATGATCTCGCGGTGCTCGGCGAACATTGGGCGCGCCTGCTGCCGGATGTGGCGTTTGCCTCGCCGAATGCGCCCTATCCTTTTGAACACGCGATGGGATATCAGTGGTTTAGCCTGACCGGCATCACGCCCGAAAACCGCCCGGCGCGCGTGCGTGAAGCGCGCGCGGCCTTTGATAACACGCTGCAGCAGCTGATGGCGCAGCACGGCATGGCGGATGCGTGGGACAAAGTGATTCTGGTGGGCTTTTCGCAGGGTTCGATCATGGCGTTAGATGCGCTGGCGTCGGGCCGTTATCCGCTGGCTGGCGTGGTGGCCTTTTCCGGCCGTCTGGCATTTGATGGCGCATTAACGCCGCAGCCGTATACGCCTGCGCTGCTGATTCACGGCAAAGCCGATGAGGTGATTCCGTTTAGCGAAAGCGTATCGGCGGAGCAACGTTTACAGCAGGCTGGCGTGACGGTGGAAGCGCGTTATGAAGCGGCAACCGGCCACACCATTTCATCGCAGGGTGCGATGGATGCCGCCGGTTTCATTGCGCAATGTTTACAGGATTAAGGCCAGTAACGATTTAACGCCTGCCACGCTTTTTGCGCAGCCACGTCTGCTGGCTGCGCCTTCAACTTATCGTTGAACACTTCAATGCCGACCGGCCCGCTGTAACCGGCACTTTTCAGCTTATCGACAAAGCGTTCCACTTCGATGATGCCATCGCCCGGCAACAGGCGCTGGTGACGCGCGTACTCGCTGAGCGGCTGCTTATCCTGCGGTGGCATGTCGGCCATATCGCACAGCTGCACTTCGTAGATACGGTCGGCGGGAATGCCATCCAGCTGCGACGCATCGCCGCCTAACGCGCAGATGTGGAACAGATCGACCACCAAACCGATATTCGGCTGGTCCAGCCGTTGCAGCCGTTCCCACGCCAGCGGCAGTGTGTTATCTACGCTGCACCACGCCATCGGCTCATACATGATGCGCATGTTGTAGCGCGCGGCTTCCGATGCCATCCAACGTAAATCTTCATCAATACGCGCCGCCACACAATCGTCACGCGTGCTGGCCGGTGCCTGGATGGTGTCGCAGCCGATGGTTTGGGCAATCTGAATGAACTGACGCAGCTCTTCGCGTTTTTGCTGGCGGTCGCGATCCGGTGCACCGGTGAAATCGCGCAGCACCTGCACATTGGTGAAGCCAAGCTGCAACTGCTTCGCTAACTGTGGCGTACTGGCTTGCACATCGTCGCGCCAGATCTCAACCTGATCAAAACCGGCGGCGCGTGCGGCACGCAGCTTCTCCTCAGGTTCACCGTTTAACAACACCAGGTTAAGGAATTTAGGGTTACAACGCATGACACAGCTCCTTAATCGTCCGGATAATCGGTGACAAATTCTGTGCGTCACGCGCACAGAATGGCGATCAGTATCTACCTCTGAGGAGTTATTTCAAGCGCGATGGTTATCCCAGCAGATTGACCGCGGCAAAACCGGCGAAAGTCATCAGCAGCGAACCAATAACATGCACCATCACGCTCGACATCGCCCAGAGGTATTTGCCTGATTGTAGCAACCCAACAATTTCTGCTGAAAAGGTAGAAAAGGTGGTTAAGCCGCCACACAAGCCAGTGACAATTAACAGTTTCCAAAAGGGATCGATATGCGGGTTACGCACAAAGAAAGCCAGCGCCGCACCGATGATAAAACCGCCCACCAGATTCACCATCAGGGTGCCGGGCGGCAAATTGGGAAACAGTGCGTTAAAACGTAATGAGATCAACCAACGCAGCGTACAGCCCACCGCACCGCCCAGCACCACCGCCAGTAACGACTTCAACATAGTTTGGAGCTCCTGATATGAATGACGCGCAGGGCCGCGGCAGGACAGAATAACACCTGACACACCGCCGTCTCCCGCGCAGGGATACGAGTGTTGTCAGGCGTCATCAGCCGTCTGTGACCAGAACGGCGGTTGGGGAAGGTGGCACGCCATCACCTTAGGCGGGAGATAATACGCTGGCTTGGCAATGCAGACAATATGGTGAAGGAGGCACAATGTTGTCGCGGCGCGATCTATCGCGCGCATCAGTGAAGGCACCGTGCCAACCCCTCTTTGCGTAATAAATTGCGCCGCTACGGTTGGTGCCAATATCAACGTTCGAAGTGAATCACGCCCTTAATCAGTTCCCGGTTGTTAATCACATCCGCTTCAAAGCGCTCTGCCAGCGTAGAAAAATCATAATGGCGATTGAGCATCATGTCGGCACGAAGCTGCCCGTTCGCCATCAGTTCGCCTACTTTCGCGAAATCTTCCAGCGTGGCGTTGCGGCTGCCCAGCAGCGTGGTTTCCTTTTTGTGGAACTCGATATCCGGGATCACCAGATCGCCTTTATGCAGGCCGACAAACACGATGGTGCCGCCGTGACGAATCAGTTTCACCGCGCCGTTCATCGCCGCTGGGCTGCCGGTGGCATCGATCACTTTGGCCGGCAAACGCCCACCAAATTCCGCCCGCAACTGCGCCTCAAAATCGGCATCTAATGGATTCACCGTCGCCAAACCCAGCTTCTGCGCTACGTGTGCACGGCGTTGCTCGCTGGTGTCGGCCACCACCACATTCGCCCCCGCCGCCGCCGCAATCGCGGCCACGCCAAGGCCTATCGGACCTGCGCCCACCACCAAAACCTGCTCATCCGCCGTAACGGCCGCACGGCGCACCGCATGCGCGCTGATGGCGAAGGGTTCAATCAGCGCGGCGGCTTCGGGATCAACCTCATCCACCGCCAGCAAATTGCTGGTCGGCACGCTAAGGTATTCGCAGAAACCGCCATCCTGATGCACCCCAATCACCGAGATTTTTTCGCAGCAGTTGGTTTTGCCACTTAAACAGGCATCGCACTGCTGGCAGGCAACGTAAGGAATCAGCACCACGCGCTGGCCCAGCCTGAAGCCGCTGGCCTGGCTGCCGAGTTCCACCACTTCACCACACAGCTCATGCCCCAACACGCGTGGATAGCTGAAAAACGGCTGATTTCCGGCCCAGGCGTGGATATCGGTGCCACAAATGCCGGCGGCGATGGGTTTGATCAGAACTTCATGGGCGGCGGGCGTCGGCTTCGCGCGCTGCTGCCATACCATCTGGCGCGGCTCGGCGACCACCAGCGTTTTCATCGTTGTCATTGGCTTCTCCTGTGCTGTTGTCGCAGTTATGGCGAAAATCGCCGATGGCAGCGTTTTGCGTTGGGTGAAGTGTGAAGCCAACCGCTTTTTTTGGGCTTTGTATGGTTTTTAATAGATAAAAAACCGGAGACGCGTATGAGCCGCAGCCAGAATCTACGTCAGAACGTGATTAATCAGATGCTGGAAGGCATTGCTAAACGGCATATCCGTTCGCCGTTGCCACCGCAGGCGGCGCTGGCCGAGATGTTCAACATCAGCCGCACTACGGTGCGCCACACTTTGCAGCATCTGCATGAGCGCGGCGTGCTGGAAAAGGTGGATGAAACCTACGTTATCGTGCGCGATCCCAGCGAAGAAGATGGTTTTAACGCCCTGACGCCGCCGATCGATCAGCAGGCGCTGCAGTTTGAGCAGACCTTTTTCAACCTGATTAATCAGCGTCAGCTGATGCCGGGCGATACCTTTAGCGAGCTGCAGTTAGCCCAGCAGGTGAAGGTCAGTCCGGTTGTGGTACGTGAATTCCTGCTGCGCTTTATGCGTTATGACCTGCTGGAACCGGTGAAGCGCGGACAATGGCGCATGAAGAAGTTCGATCAGAAGTATGCCGAGAACCTGTTTGAGCTGCGTGAAATGCTGGAAACCCACGCGCTGACCCGTTTTCTCAACCTGCCTTCGCAGGATGAGCGCTGGATGCAGGCGCGCGACCTGCTGGATCGCCATCGTTCGATGCGTGACACCATTGCCAGCAATTACCGCCACTTCGCCGCGCTGGATAAAGAGATGCACACGCTGATTCTCTCCGCCGCCAACAATCCGTTTTTTAATCAGTCGCTGGAGATTATTTCCGTGATTTTTCATTCGCATTATCAATGGGATGAAACCGATCTTAAGCAGAGAAATATCGTGGCGCTGGAGGAACATATGGCGATCCTGACAGCGCTAATTAGCCGTCAGGATGTCGAAGCCTTGTGCGCCCTGCACACTCATCTCGGCACCGCCAAGACATCGATGATCCGTTCGATCCGCCAGTACAATTAAAAACCGATTAAAAACCACAAAGCATTAGCTCCCGCACGAATCTGAAACATCTCCGCAACATCCCGCTCTGAATGCTTCTAGTCTCGAAGTCAATCCGTTGGGGCAGCACCGTTTTGCTGCCGCAGGATCCCATACAAACGCATAACGATAAGTACCCAGATCCGGGAGGTCGCAATGGAAAATACTTCGGCTCGTGGCCGCGAAAACGCGCCACAACCGGCTGCAGACGGGCAAGATTTTATCCCGGCACGCAGTGACGTGGTGCGCTCGCCGCGCATCAGAAAGATCCAGATTACCGCCATGCTGCTGCTGCTGTTCGCCGCCATGATCAACTATCTCGACCGCAGTTCGCTGTCGGTGGCCAATATGACCATCCGGGGAGAACTGGGTTTATCCGCGACTGAAATTGGCGTGCTGCTGTCGGCCTTCTCGCTGGCGTATGGCTTAGCGCAGCTGCCGTGCGGTGCGCTGCTCGATCGCAAAGGGCCGCGCATCATGCTGGCGATTGGTATGTTCTTCTGGTCGCTGTTCCAGGCGGCCGCCGGTTTGGTGCATAACTTCACCCAGTTTATTTTGGTGCGTATCGGGTTAGGTATTGGCGAAGCACCGATGAACCCGTGCGGCGTGAAGGTGATCAACGACTGGTTCAACATCAAAGATCGCGGCATGCCGATGGGCATGTTTAACGCCGCTTCGATGATTGGCTTGTCGATTGCGCCACCGATTCTGGCCGCGATGATGATGGTGATGGGTTGGCGCGGCATGTTTATCACTATCGGCGTGCTCGGCATGTTTCTCGCCATCGGCTGGTATCTGATGTACCGCGATCGCGATAACAACACGCTGAGCGGCGAAGAGATTCACTATCTGCAGGCGGGCAGCGTGGCATCGCGCAAAGAGCCGCTGAGTTTTGCCGAGTGGCGCGGCCTGTTTAAGCAGCGCACCATGTGGGGCATGATGATTGGCTTCAGCGGCATCAACTACACCGCGTGGCTGTACATCGCGTGGCTGCCGGGCTATCTGCAATCCACTTATCACCTCGATCTGAAAAGCACCGGTTTACTGGCTGCGATTCCATTCCTGTTCGGCGCGGCGGGCATGCTGCTGAACGGTTATGTGGTCGATGCGCTGGTGCGTCGCGGCCATGATGCGGTGAAGGTGCGTAAGATCTCAATCGTCACCGGCATGCTGCTGTCCGCCGCGTTTACCGCTTTCGTAACGCGTGCCACCGACACCACCAGCGCGGTCACCATGATTGGTATGGCGCTGTTCTGCATCCACTTTGCCGGTACATCGTGCTGGGGTTTGATTCACGCCAACGTCACGGCGCGCATGACCGCCTCGGTCGGCAGCATCCAGAACTTCGCCAGCTTCGTGTTCGCCTCGTTCGCCCCGGTGATCACCGGTTGGGTGCTGGATACCACCAAGTCGTTTAGCCTGGCGTTGATGATTTGCGCCGGTGTGACGGTGGTGGGTGCGCTGGCCTATTTGCTGCTGGTGCGTAAGCCGATTACCGATGGGGTTTGAATGGTCGCCAGGAATGGCGTAATACATGTCAGTTAAGCGCAGTGCGACTTTCGTTCGCCTCGTACTGAGGCAGTTGCAGCACCTTCGTGCGGCGACCGAGCAGAGGGCGTCTGGCCACGCCCTCTGCACTCCCAGGCCTTGCGCCAGCCCAACCCGCCGCTTCGCGGTACCTTCACTCATTCACGATTCCTGACGGACCGGTGTCGATTTGCTCCTGCTCAACGCCACCTCTCGCCGCATCCATGCGGCTCGTCCTGGAATCCCTCAATCGTTCAGCGGATTGGGATGTCGCCTCAACACCCTCGCTGCAGCAGCAATGCGTTTTCTTAATTCACAATCGCTATAAGCTCCGTAAAGTCGCCATGCATGGCGACCGGATGCCTATGAATATGCGCACCGGCAATTGGCGTTATGCCGGGTGGGTGAAAAACTGCGATTCACACTGGCGCGCGATCTCCCACAGCTTGTTGCGAATCACCTGTTTCAGCTGCAGCGTTGATTGCGACTGCGGCTGATCGCGGCGACTGATTAACATCACTTCAAACGGTAGCGGCTGCGCGACCGGTAACAACTTGAGCTGGTCGGCATAACGGCACGCGGTAAACAGATCGACAATCCCGACGCCGCCGCCCGCCAGCACCATATCAGCAATCACCGAATAGGTTTTAATCGACAGCGATACCGCCGGATTGAGCCCTTTATCGCGCAGCGCGCGGTGCAGCACCCGACCAAGCGGATCCTGATTCTGCATCATCAACAGGTTGTTGGCGCACAGCCACTCCAGCGTCACCGGCTCATGGTGGGTGTGATCGCGCGGCAGCAACGCCACCATCGACGACTGAAACAGCGGTTCCGCCAGTAAATCGGCATCCACCTGCTGACCAAACACCAGCGCGAAATCGAGCTGATTATCCATCAGCATGCGGCACAAGGTGCTGAAGTGCTCGGTGACCAGTTCCACGCTGACCGACGCCGCCTGTTGCCGCCAGTTCACCAGCGCGGGTGCTAATACCATCTGACCAAACGCATGCGCAGCACCGACGCGCACCGTTTGCCCTTCGCCGCGCCGTAGCTGCTCGGTCAGTTGGGTAATCGCCTGTAAACGCTGATAGATATCTTCCACTTCCGGCAGCAAGCGCCGCCCTTCTGCGGTCACCACCATGCCCTGCGCGCGCCGTTCAAACAGCGCAAAACCAAGCTGCTGCTCGGCGTGATTAAGCACGCGGCTGACATTCGGCTGCGACACATTCAGCAAACGCGCCGCCGCACTGATGCTGCCGGTCTGCACAATCGCCTGAAACACCTCAATATGCCGCAGCCGCATGATTATTCGCCCCAGGTGGCTTCAAGCACGCGCAGCCAGTTGCCGTGGCAAATCTTCTCCAGCAGCGCACGCGAATAGCCGCGTGCCGCCAGTGCCTGCACCAGCAGTGGGAATCCGGCCACGTCTTTCAGATCGCCCGGCATGGTGGCGCCATCGAGATCCGAACCAAAACCGACGCCATCTTCCCCGACTTTTTCCAGCAGATACTCAACGTGACGCACAATGGCATCAACGCCGGTCGGCGCATGGCGATCGCCATCTTCACGCAGGAACGGCACGGCAAAATTGACACCGACAAAGCCGTTGGTTTCAGCAATCGCCGCCAGCTGGCGATCGGTGAGATTACGCGACTGCGCGCTGATCACATGCGCGTTGGAGTGGCTCGCCACCAGCGGCGCATCGCTGATCTCTGCGGTGTGCCAGAAGCCTTTCTCATCCATATGCGACAAATCAACCATGATGCGGCGGCGATTACAGTCGCGTACCAGCTGCTTGCCCGCTGCCGTCAGGCCGTTGCCGATATCCGGCGACGAAGGATAGAGGAACGGCACGCCGTCGCCGAACTGATTCGGGCGGCTCCACAGCGGCCCCAGCGTGCGCAAGCCGCTGGCGTACAGCATGTCGAGCAGCTCGCCGTGGGTATCCAGCGCTTCCGCACCTTCGACGTGCATCACCACCGCTAACACCTTGTTCGCCATGCAGTGACGAATCTCGCGCACGCTGCGGCAAATCTTCACCTGGCCATTCGAGGCCTGCTCAATGCGCAGCAGCAGCGCCAGCATGGAAAAGGTCGCGTCGCGCGCTGAGTTGATAATTTCCTGAGGAAAATCTGCGAGGTCTGGCGCACTTCTTGCAATCAGAGGGTGGGACGGCACCCAGGTGGCGAAAATGCCACCTGCCATATTTCCCTGACGGATACGCGGCAAGTCCATTTGGCCCGTTTTGGTGCCAGTAAAAAAGGCATTAACCGCGTCCGGCTGATGGTGCTGCCACAGCTTATTCAGCACATCGTTGTGGCCGTCAAAGACCGGAATATCGAGGGTAATCGAGTCAGACATGTTGTTCAGTTCCATGTTCGGGGGAAAGCGCAGCACTGCCAGCTGGCGGAGCAAATTGCACCATAAAAGGGCAAAACCACACGCGTGAAACAAAGGACGTAGAACCGGTATTAATCCTCCGGGGGGTGCCTAAAGTCAAGACAAAAAACAATCAAACGGCAATTTTTTATTTTAATTATCAATAAGTTGGGAGTTTACATGGTTACCAGAAGACGTTTTCTTGCAGGATGCACTGCCGTACCTGTTGTTTCCTACCTCAGCCTGAATTCTTCCTTTGCCGCGACGCCGCCGACCATGCTGGTGATCGCGATGCAGCTCGATAACATCACCAGCCTCGATCCACACGAAAGCTTCGAAGCCACCGGCGGCCAGATCTGCGGCAACCTCTATCAACGTCTAGTCACGCCCGATCCCAAGCAAGCCGATAAAGTGATTGGTCAACTGGCGCAAAGCTGGGACGTCAGCAGCGATAACGGCACTTACACGTTCCATCTCGATCCAGCGGCCAAATTCGCCGATGGTTCGCCGCTTACCGCAGAAGACGTGGCGTTCTCGATTGAGCGTATCGTCAAGCTGGATAAGAGCCCGGCCTTTATTATCAACCAGTTCGGCTTTACCAAAGACAACGTTACGCAGCGGGTCACCGCGAAAGATGCGCACACCGTGGAGATGAAACTCGGCGCGCCGGCGGCCGAAACCTTCCTGCTCTACTGCTTGTCCGCCACCGTCGGCAGCATCGTGTCGAAGAAAGCCTGTCTGGCGAACCAGCAGAACAATGACTTCGGTAACGGCTGGCTGAAACAGCACAGCGCCGGTTCCGGTGCCTTTACCCTGCGCACCTGGAATGCCAGCGAAACGGTGATTCTGGAGATTAGCCCGCAATATGCTGGCGCCAGCAAAACCAAACGCGTGATCCTCAAGCACATCGCCGACCCGGCCGCGCAGGCGCTGATGCTGAAAAAAGGCGATGTTGATGCCGCATATGACCTCACCACCGAACAGCTGCTGCAGGTGAAAAACGACAGCAGCGTGACGCTGGTGAATCAGTCGCTGTCGGCCATCATGCTGATGTCGTGCAACACCAATAATCCGTACCTGAAAAAACCGCAGGTGTGGCAGGCGCTGAAGTGGGCGCTGGATTACGACAGCATTCAGAAAAACATTCTGTCGATGAGTTTTGTTACCCATCAAAGCTTCCTGCCGAGCGGCTTCCCGGCGGCGCTGGACGATACGCCATTCCACAAAGATGTGGCGAAAGCCAAAGCGCTGCTGGCCGAAGCGGGATATCCGGACGGTTTCGAAATCACCCTCGATCACTACTCCATGCAACCCTATCCGGACATCGCGCAGGCAATTCAGACGCAATTGGGCGCGATTGGCATCAAAGTGTCACTGATCGCCGCCGAAAACCGCCAGGTTCTGACCAAGATGCGTGCGCGTCAGCATCAGCTGGCATTGACGGTTTGGGGCGCCGATTACTTTGATCCCAACTCCAACACCGAAGCCTTCTGCGTTAACACCGACAACAGCGATAACGCGCGTGCGCGAACGCTGGCGTGGCGCTGCAGCTGGTCAGACGATGAATTTAACAAACTCACCGAGCAGGCGCTGCATGAGCCGGATCCGACGAAGCGCATCGCGCTCTATCAGCAGATTCAGCAGTTAGGCCGCGAGAAGAGCCCGTTTATTTTCATGATGCAGAAGACCAAAAACGTGGCCACCAGCAAAGCGCTGAGTGATGTCCACATGACCGTGCTGGAGCAGTGGCCGTATGCGCAGGTGAAAAAAGCCTGATGCCGTTACTGAAGAGAATCGTCAGCACCCTGGGAAGCCTGGTGCTGACGCTGTTTGGTCTGTCGGTGTTGACCTTTTTCATTGGCCGCGTCATGCCCACCGATCCGGTGCTGGCGGCGGTCGGTGATAACGCACCGCAATCGGTGGTTGAGCGCGTGCGTGCAGAAATGGGGCTGGATCAGCCCCTTTACGTGCAGTTTGGTCACTACCTCAATCAACTGCTGCATGGCGATCTCGGTAAATCGATTCTCACCTCGAATCCGGTGATTACCGATATCGCCCGCTTCTTCCCCGCCACCATGGAGCTGGCAACGGCGGCCATCATCATCGCGGCGCTGATCGGCATTCCGCTTGGCGTGTGGGCGGCGGTGCGTCAACGTTCGTGGGTCGATCAAACCATTCGCGTGATCTGTCTCGCCGGCCATTCGCTGCCGGTATTTGTGCTGGCGCTGCTGAGCCTGCTGGTGTTCTACGCGGTGCTCGGCATCGCGCCCGGCCCCGGACGGCAGGACATCATCTGGCAGGATATGGTGCCGCAGGTCACCGGCTTCCTCACCATTGATTCGCTGCTGGCCGGAGAAACGGACGCCTTCTGGGATGCGCTGGCCCACATGGCGCAGCCGGTGCTGATTCTGGCCTACTTCAGCATGGCCTACATCACGCGTATGACGCGCACCTTTATGCTTAACGCGCTGAGCGGCGAGTTCGTGATCACCGCGCGCGCCAAAGGTTTGTCGTCACGGCGGGTGATTTGGCGGCATGCGTTTCCCACCGTGGCGGTTCAGCTGGTAACGGTGCTGGCGCTGACCTACGCCGGATTGCTGGAGGGCGCGGTGGTGACGGAAAACGTCTTCGCCTGGCCTGGCATCGGCCAATATCTCACTACATCGCTGATGAACGCCGACATGAACCCGGTGATCGGCGCCACTTTGCTGGTCGGCACCGTGTATGTGCTGCTCAATCAGCTGGCTGATCTTCTCTATCGACTTTGGGACCCGCGCGTAAAATGATCTTCTTCTCACGAGAATGGCTGCTCGATGACACGCCAGCCAATCGCCGCCAGGCGGTGTGGGGCCGGCGTTATCGCCTGTGGCTCAGCCTGCGCAGTAATCCGCTGGCGATGGCCGGATTGCTGGTGGTGGCGGTGATGCTGCTGCTGGCGCTGTTTGCGCCCTGGCTGACGCCGTTCGAACCCGGTATGCAGCATCTGGAAAACCGTCTGGCGGCCCCTTCCGCCGCGCACTGGCTCGGCACCGATGAGCTGGGGCGCGATGTCTGGACGCGCATTATCTACGGCGGCCGCACCACGCTCGGCATGGTGATCGCCGTGGTGCTGCTCACCGCGCCGCTCGGCCTGCTGATTGGCTGCATTGCCGGCTATGCCGGCGGTTTCATCGATAAAGCGCTGATGCGTTTGACCGACATCTTCCTCGCCTTCCCGCGTCTGATTCTGGCGCTGGCGTTTGTCGCCGCGCTGAAACCCGGCGTGGAGAGCGCGATTCTGGCGATTGCCCTGACGTCGTGGCCGCCGTATGCGCGTCTGGCGCGGGCCGAAACCCTGCAGTTCCGCCACAGCGACTTTATCGCCGCCAGCCGTCTGACCGGCGCTTCGCCGCTGCGCATTATCCTGCGCCACATCATGCCGCTGTGCGTGCCGAGCCTGATTGTGCGCGTCACGCTGGACATGAGCTCCATCATCATCACCGCTGCCAGCCTCGGTTTTCTCGGCATGGGCGCGCAGCCGCCGTCACCGGAATGGGGCACGATGATCGCCACCGCGCGTCGTTTCCTGTTCAGCGAATGGTGGGTGCCATTGATGCCATGTATCGCGATTTTCCTGACGTCTCTAGCGTTCAACTTTCTCGGCGACGGTCTGCGTGACGTGCTGGATCCTAAGGAGCGCTAAATGTTGGTGGAAATTGAGAACCTGCGCGTTGCCTTCCGCTCGCGCAGCGAAACCGTTGAAGCAGTGCGCGGCGTCAGTTTTAGCGTTGGCCACGAGAAGTTTGCCATTGTCGGCGAAAGCGGCTCCGGCAAGTCACTGACCGCGCGCAGCCTGATGCAGCTACTGCCGGGCAACGCGGAAGTGAGCGCCGATGTGCTGCGCTTTGACGGCATCGATCTGCGCGGAGCCAGCGAGAAAGTGCTGCGCAAAATTCGCGGCAAGCGCGTCGGTTTTATCCTGCAGGACCCGAAATACTCGCTTAATCCGGTGATGACCATTGGCCAGCAGATTGCCGAAGCCTGGCGCGAGCACAAAGGCGGCAGCCACAAAGCGGCGATGCAGGCGGCGATTGAGCTGCTGGAGCAGGTGAAGATTCGCGAGCCTGACGCCGTGGCGCAACGCTATCCGCATGAAGTCTCGGGCGGCATGGGCCAGCGCGTGATGATTGCCATGATGCTGGCGCCCGATCCGGAGCTGTTAATTGCCGATGAACCCACCAGCGCGCTGGATGCCACGGTGCAGGCGGAGATTCTCAAGCTGATTGACGAGCTGGTATCGGCGCGCGGCATGGGGCTGATTCTGATTAGCCACGATTTGCCGCTGGTGTCGCACTTCTGCGATCGCGTGGCGGTGATGTACGCCGGCCGCATCGTTGAGCTGCTCGATGCCGGGCAGCTGCAGCAGGCGCAGCATCCCTATACGCGCGGTTTGCTGGCGTGTTTGCCGTCGTTGCGCCATCCGCGCGAGCGTTTACCCGTATTGCAGCGCGATGCCGCGTGGCGAGAATAATTTATGATTCAAATCGATAACCTGCGCATCAACTTCGGTGCGCACACGGCGGTAAAAGACGTCAGTTTCTCGGTCGGTAACGGCGAAAGCTTTGGCCTGGTCGGTGAAAGCGGCTCGGGCAAATCCACCATCCTGCGCGCGCTCGCCGGACTGAATGCCGACTGGCAAGGCAGCATGCTGTTTGGTGGCATGCAGCTCAGCGCCAAACGCAGCCGCGCCTTCTATCGTCAGGTGCAGATGGTATTTCAGGATCCGTTTGGTTCGCTGCACCCGCGCCAGACCATCGATCGCATCCTGCACGAACCGCTGCTGGTGCATCAGCTTGATCGCGCCGAACAGCGCATCAGCCAGGCGTTAGGCGAAGTGGGCTTGCCCGCGTCGGTGCGTTTCCGCTATCCGCATCAGCTGTCGGGCGGCCAGCGTCAGCGCGTGGCGATTGCGCGCGCGCTGATCGCCGAACCGGAAGTGCTGCTGCTGGATGAGCCGACCTCGGCGCTGGATGTGTCGGTGCAGGCCGAAATCCTCAATTTACTCAGCGATCTCCGCAGCGAGCGCAAACTCACCTACATTATGGTGACGCATAATCTCGCGGTGGTCACGCACCTGTGTCAGCGCATTGGCGTGATGCAGAATGGCGAAATGGTGGAACAGCTGAGCGCCGACGATCTGCGCGCGCGGCGCATCCAGCATCCGCATACCGCCCAACTTTTCGATCTCAGCATGACGCTGGAGGAACCGGCATGACCGCTTACTGGCAACGCGCCGCGGATGTCGCACAACAGATCACTGAAAGCTGGCAACAGCCCGACGCGCCGGGCGGTGCGATGATCCTGTTTGATGCGCAGCAGATTCACTCAACGCACTGCGCCGGATTGGCCGATTTGGCACAGCAAACGCCGTTCAGCGCCGACAGCGTGGTGCGTTTCGCCTCCATCACCAAACATCTGTTTGCGGCGCTAGTGACCGGGCCGGGCCGCCGCTATCTCAAGCTCGACGATCCGCTGGTGCAGCATCTGCCGCAGCTGCGCGGCGCCAACGGCCAGATCACCGTCGGCCAGGCGCTGGATATGAGCAGTGGTTTGCCGGACGTGCGCGAAACCTTATCGCTGCTGGGATTGTCGGTGTACAACGCCACCCGCGCCGACGACCTGCTGGATTTTGTCGCGCGCGAAGGCGATCTCAACTACGCGCCCGGCAGCGAAATCTCCTACACCAACACCGGCTATCGGCTGGTTGAAGAGGCGCTGAAAGCCAAAGGCGTGTTATTTAATGATCTGCTGCAGCAGTACATCTGTGATCCGCTGGACATCAACCTGATTGCGCCGGAAAGCTGGTTCGATATTGTGCCCGGTTTAGTGCCCGGCTACTGGCAAAACGGCGCGCAGTGGCAGCTCTCCAGCGCCGGTTTGCATCTCTCGGCATCGGGTAGCGTCACTGGCAGCCTGAATCATCTGACGCGCTGGCTGCAAAGCCTGCTGGCCGATAGCGGACCAGGCGCGGGCGTGCTGCAGCGCCTGAGCGCGCCGCGTCATCTCAACGATGGTCGCACCAGCGGATACGGTTTGGGCATCACCAGCTCGACGCTTGGCAGCCAGACGCTGTTCGGTCACGGCGGTTCGCATGCCGGTTATAAGAGCTATTTCCTGCTGCATCCGGAGCTGAAAATCGGCGTGGCGCTGGTCGCCAACCGCGAAGATGTCACCACCTCAGAAAGCGTGCTGCGCGTGATGGCGGCGCTGCTCAATCGTGCGTTACCGGAGAAAGGACACGATTTAACGCCCGGACTTTACGTGGCGGAAGACGCCGCCGACTGGCTGGAAATCAAAGGCGCGACCGCCACCTGGCTCGGCGCAGGCGAAACCTTGTGGCGTGACGATATGCACGGCACGGCGGTGTCGCTCTCCAGCACTTTCCCGATGCAACTACGCCATGCTGGCGCGGCGATTGTGGGAGAGATTGGTCATGCCGCCCGACGTTTTGTGCCGGTGCAGGCCGATCAGGCCAGCCTCGATCATCTGCAGGGCTGCTGGTTCGCACCGCAGTGGCGCAGCGAGTTGGTAATTGAGGGCGACAGCTTAATCATGGGCATCGGCCCGGCGGCAATTCGTGCGCGTTTGCAGTCGCTGGGCAACGATCGCCTATTAGCCACCGCGCAGGATGGGCCGTGGGAAAAGCGCTTCGCGATTGCGCGCGAAGGCGACACGCTGCGGCTGCTGTTGAATCGTAGCCGCGTGGTGCGCTTTTTACAGACAGCACGCCCTAAATAATTCGAGTTGCAGCAAGGCGGCAAGTGAGTGAATCCCCAGGAGCTTACATCAGTAAGTGACTGGGGTGAGCACACGTAGCCAACGCAGCGGCGGCTCGAAGTATGACGGGCACTAAGCCACGTAATGATGTAAACGACCGATTTTCTCGATTTCGACTTCAATCTTATCGCCGGGGAACATAAACAGCGGTGGCGTGCGTTTTTTACCGACGCCGCCCGGTGAACCGGTGATGATCACATCGCCTGGCGACAACGGGCTGAACGCGGAGATGTACTCAATGATCTTCGCCACCGGATGCACCATGCTGGCGGTGGTGTCGTTCTGCACTTCGCGCTGATTGAGCCAGGTTTTGATCGCCAGCTGCTGCGGATCGGGGATCTCGTCAGCGGTGGTCATCCACGGTCCGAAACCGCCGGTTTGCTGCCAGTTTTTCCCGGCGGTGAACCAGGTAAACTGCATGTCGCGCACCGTGGCGTCCATAAAGCAGCTGTAGCCCGCAACGTGCTGCAGCGCATCGGCGGCTTTCACCTGATAGGCCGCTTGACCGATGATCACCGCCAGCTCACCTTCGTAATCAAATTCCTGCGTGGTGATGGGTTTCAGCAGCGGCTGCTGGTGCGCCGCCAGCGAATCCGCGAAACGCACAAACAGCGTTGGCGCTTCAATCGTCTCGGCAAACTCTTTGCGTTTGTCGGCGTAGTTCATGCCAACGCAGAACACTTTGCCAGGATTTTCCACCACCGGCAGGAAGCGAATGGCGCTAAACGGGTGATCAATCGGCTGTGACACATAGGCGTCGAGATCGCTTAACGCGCCGCGTTGCAGCAAGGTTTTCAGGTCCGGGCAGTCAGCGCCAAGACGCAAGCCGATATCAATCACGCCCTCTTGCTGCACAATACCGTAACTTTTTCTTTGCTGGTCAATAAGATAAAAACTGCAGAGCTGCATGACTGCCTCGTTGTTATATATAAATTGCGCGCAGGTTAGCAAAATTCAGCAGGAAATGCGGACCGACCTGATGAAAATCACGACTGCGTGGTCGCCAGATAGGAGAAGGCGCTCAGCAGGCTAATCAACGTGTTCATGTCATCCGCGCGATAGCCTACGGTGACCGCGTCAATGCGCGTCACGCCGGGGATCAGGCTGAACAGATCCGCCAGCACAGGTTTGCTGGCTTGCAGCTGCATCTCATAGGGCGCGCTCAGGCGCGTGGTGCTGACCTGGCGTTTGCGTTGCACGGCGGCCGTCGCTGCAGCGCGAATGGCATTTTGCGCTGCCTGCGGGCTAATGGATTCGGCGCAGGTGTGCGAGATGGCGCGTTTCACGCAGATGTAATCCACCGAGGGATAATGCTCGGCAATCCAGCCTTTAAGCTGATCGTCACCGCTCACCAACCACAGCGGCGTGCCCTGTTCAGCCGCAGCTGCGGCGTAGATGTCGCTTTCGCCCATCACCTTGCCGTTGATGTGAATGCGCCAGAACGCACGGCCGTTAATGGTGTGCGCCAGCACGCCCGGTTCGCCCGCCGCGCTGTGATAGCCGATAAAGAACAGGCCATCAAACGGCTGCTGCTCAATGCCTTCTACCATCGATAAGCCGCGCGGTTTGCCCTGCACCATGCGCGCGCGGGGATCGATATTTTCCGCACGCAGGTTGGTCATCTGCGCGTGGCTGTCGGCCACCACCACTTCCGTTGCGCCGCCAGCAAAGGCGCCATCGATTGCGGCATTAACTTCCTGTTCCATCAGTCCGCGTGCCAGTTGGTATTCGGCGTGGCCGGGTGAACACTGTTCCGGCCGCATCACACCGGCGATGCCTTCGATATCGGCTGAGATAAAGATTTTCATCACATTAATTTATCCAATACTTCCGTTAACGACGGCCGATGATGGCCACGAAAACCGGTGACAGATTCGGCGCTGAGTAAGGCATCCAGCACCGCGTGTTCGGTGGCATCGGCGGCGGCGGCGAGCAGCGGTTCCAGCGTGGACTCTTCTGGCGGTTGCGGCTGCGGCTGGGTGGAAAACGCCAGCGCGATATCGCCCGAACCGTGGCCCCAATAACTGCCCAGTCGTCCCAAACCGGCACCGGCGCGTTTGGCGACGCGCTTCAGCTGACGTGCATCGAGCGGCGCATCGGTCGCCATAATAATGATGATGGAACCGGCATCGCGCTGCGGCGTCAGTTCCGGCAGCAGCGGCGCGATCATCTCACCCAGGCGTACGCCATCCAGCGTCAGCGCGGTTAACGCGCCAAAGTTCGCCAGCACCAGCACGCCCAGCGTGGCGTTGAGCGACGGAATACTGCGCGATGCCGTGCCAATGCCGCCTTTCAAACTGAAACAGCTCATGCCGCGCCCGGCACCGACGCTGCCGCGATCGAAATCTGCCGTGGCGTTATAGAGTGCTTGCTGCGCCATCGCTTCGGTGATCGCCAGCGCCTGAATATCGTTAAGCCAGCCGTCGTTGCACTCCAGCGCCAGCGGATTGACCGTGGGCAAGCTGCGGCCCAACTCAGGGTTACGGCTGATGGCATCGCGCACCAGCGTGGTAAACAGCGTGCCAATCGCCAGCGTGTTGCTCAGCAGAATCGGCGTTTGCAGCACGCCTAACTCTTCAACCTGCACCAGGCCAACCGGCTTGGCGAAACCGTTAAACACCGCCGCCGCACAAGGCAGCGGCTGGATAAACAGATTGTCGCCCGGCGGCACAATCGCGGTAACGCCGGTTTGTCGCTCGCCGTCGGCTAGCGTGTAGTGACCGACGCGCACGCCGGGCACATCGCTGATGCGATTGGTTGGCCCGCTGGCGCTGCGCGGTTGTCCCAGCTGACGCTCGTTGCGCCAGCGTTGCAGCAGCAGGTCGCGCTGCAGTTGTTGAAAGTCCATGCTTAGCTCTTCAGTTTGGGATCGAGCGTGTCGCGCAGCGCATCACCTAGCAGGTTAAACGCCAGCACGGTAATAAATATCGCCAGACCCGGAAACACGCTGACGTGCCACAAGCCCGCCATCATCATGCTGCGGCTCATCGCCAGAATATTGCCCCACTCCGGCACATCGGGCTCCGGGCCGAGGCCGATAAAACTCAGCCCGGCGGCGGTCAGAATACTGGTGCCGATACGCATAGTGAAATAGACAATCACGTTTGACAGCGTGCCCGGCAGAATATGGCGCAGCAGAATCACGCGATCCGGCGCACCGGCGCAGCGCACCGCTTCCACGTACGCTGCCTGTTTCAGCGACAGCGTAGAAGCACGCACGATACGGGCAAATACCGGCACGCTGAAGATGGCGACCGCAATGATCACGTTGTTGAGTCCCGGACCGAGAATCGCTACCACTGCAATCGCCAGCAGCATGCCGGGAAAGGCGAACAGCACGTCGGAGCCACGCATAATCAGCATATCGATCCAGCGTCCGTAATAGCCCGCCAGCAGGCCCAGCAGCACGCCGACCACCATGCCGAGCGTCACCGACAGCACGCCAACGTACAGTGAGATACGCGCGCCGAAAATGATGCGGCTGAACAGATCGCGGCCGAGTTCGTCGGTGCCCATCCAGTGCGTGCTGGACGGCGGCGATGACAGCGCCATCCAGTCCGGCGCCATCGGATCCCATGGCGCCAGCCAGGGTGCGAAAATAGCCACCAGCACCAGCAGCAGCACAAAGCCACCGGAGACCAGCGCCAGCGGATTACGCACCAGCGCGTGCAGGAAATCACGCCACGGCGAACGGATCGCCTCCTGCGCTTGGGCAGGCAGAGATTGCAGACTCATCAGGGCTCCTGTCGCAGGCGAATTGCTGGGTTGACCACGGCATACAGCAGATCGACCAGCAGGTTAATGACGATAAATTCAAACACGAACAGCATGACTAATGCCTGGATCACCGGTTGATCCTGCGCCTTGATCGACTCGATCAACAGCCAGCCCAGTCCCGGCCAGTTGAACACGCTTTCGACCACAATCGATCCGCCGAGTAAGAAACCGAACTGCAAACCGAGCATGGTGATCACCGGGATCAACGCATTGCGCATCACGTGTTTCCACGTTACCAGCCGATTGCGCAGCCCTTTGGCTTTGGCGGTACGCACGTAATCTTCCTGCGCCACTTCAAGAAACGCCGAACGGGTGAAGCGCGCCATCACCGCTGCCACCGAGGAACCGAGTGTGATCGCCGGTAATACGATGTCGCTGGGCTGGTTAAAGCCGCTGACAGAGAACAGGCCAAACGGCATGGCGACGAACTGGATCAGCAGCAGACCGAGCCAGAAAGTGGGCATGGAGATGCCGCCGACGGCGACGCTCATTAAGGTCCAGTCCTGCCATTTACCGCGTTTCAGTGCGGCAAATACGCCGAGGAATAACCCCAGAATCACCGACCAGGCAAACCCGGCCAGCGCCAGCCACAGCGTCGGCATAAAGCCCTGTTTGATCACGTCCAGCACCGGCTGTTGGGTGCGATAAGTGACGCCCAGATCGCCACGCAGCAGGCCGCCGATCCAGTTGATATATTGCTGCGGCAGCGGATCGTTAAGTCCGAGATGCTGACGCGCTGCTTCCACCGCGGCCAAAGGCGCATCCGGCCCGGCGTAGATACGCGCCGGATCGCCAGGCAGCAGTTTGATGAAGCCGAAGACCAGCAGCGAGACCACCAGCAATACGGGGATCATCTCCAGCAGTCGGCGAATGATGTATGCGAACATGCGGTTCCTTTATTTTTTTGGGATGGTGCTGGTTGCTCCCAGATGGTGCTGGCTGTCTCCAGATCGTGCTGGCTGTCCCCAGACCGTGCTGGCTGTCCCCCATCCCGGCCTTCCCCCGCTTGCGGGGGAAGGAGATGCTGCCACATGCCAGTGATGAAGCTGCATGTGGCAGCATCTTCCTCCCCCATTTATGGGGGAGGACCGAGGAGGGGGACAGCGAGCACATTCGCAGGATGAAAGCGAGCACCCAACCTTTACTTAAACGTCGCCTGATTAAACAGGAAGTTACCATCCGGCAGCATCGACACACCGCTCAGCGTGCTGCGTTTGCCGACCAGATTGTCTGGCGTGCCGAGGAACGCTACCGGTGCCTCTTTCCACAACACTTTCTGCGCTTCGGCGTAGGCTTCACCACGCTTGGCCGGATCGGCGGTGGCTAAGCCACCGGCAATCGCTTTGTCGGCTTCGGCGTTGCTGAAGTACGAAACGTTATACGAGGTCGGCACCCAGGATTCGGTGGCGTAGAGTGGACGCAAGGCCCAATCGGCATCACCGGTTGAGGTCGACCAGCCGCCGTAGTAGAGATCAAATTCCGCCTGTTTCGGATCCTTCACGCCCCACAGTTTGGCGTTGCGTGTGCCGGAATCCATCGGCGTGACCGTGGCGCGAATGCCCACCGTTGCCAGCTGCGCTTTTAACACCTGCGCGGCACGCACGCTGGCGGTGGCGTTGGTGACCCACAGTTTGAGATCGAGGCCATTCGGATAACCGGCGGCCTTCAGCAGCGCTTTGGCTTCATCTGGCGCATAGCGATAGTTAGGCGCGCTCTGCTTCTGGTAGAACTGCACGCCTTCCGGAATCGCCGAACTGGCCGGTTTACCCATGCCGGCAAACGCCACTTTCAGCCACAGATCGCGGTCAATGGCGTAGTTGATCGCCTGCCGCACGCGCACATCATTCAGCGGTTTGTGCTGAGTGTTGATCGCCATGTAATAGAGATAAATGCTCGGATCGCGCTGCACCGCCAGTTTGCTGTCGCTTTGCACGGTGGCGATTAGATCGGATGGCAGCGGCCAGATCGCATCCACCTGGCCCGACTTCAGCGCCGCAACGCGCGTGGCATCTTCCGGGCTGGGCGAGAAGATCACGTTATCCACTTTCGGCCAGCCTTTTTGCCAGTAGCCGTCGTATTTCGCCAGCGTCACCGCTTTGCCCGGCTGCCACGTTACAAACTTGAACGGGCCGGTGCCGACCGGATGCAGACGCAGCTGCGCTTCTTCCGGATACTGCTTGAGAATCGCCGGGCTCCACATCACCGCCGACGGATGCGCCAGCGTGTTAATGAAGGCACCAAACGATTGGTTCAGATCGATTTTCACCTGATCCGGCGCCAGCACCGTTACCTTAGCAATCATCTTGTAAAGGCTGTTGCGCTTGAGGCCTTTGCTCTGATCGGCAAGGCGATCGAGGTTGGCTTTCACCGCTTCAGCATCGAACGGCGTGCCGTCCTGGAAGGTCACGTCTTTACGCAGCGTCAGGGTAAATTCGGTGGCGCTATCGTTGCTGGTGTAACTCGTCGCCAGCCACGGCTGCAGCTTCATCTTTGCATCGAACTGGAACAGACGCTCGAAGATGCCGCTCTGCACCGAGTAGCTGACGTTATCGGAGGTATCGTGCGGATCGAGGCCGGTGATATCGGCATACATCGAAATACGCAGATCCTGCGCCTGAGCGGCGGCGGCCAGCGAGAGGGTCAATCCCAGCGCAAGCGCAGTACGGCGAAAAATCGGATTCATGAAATCTCCTGGTATTGAGGGTTAGCGCGAAACAAAGTCAGCGACCCAGTGTTGCGGAGCAACCTGGCGATAACGCGGTTTAATGACCGTTTCTCCCACCTTGCGCAGCGGCGAAGGAATTTCGCCCTCTTCGAAAGTGCGGGGTTGCCGGTTCTGGGGATCGGCCACCGGCACCGAGGCCAGCAGACGTTGGGTATAAGGATGTTGTGGCTGGTTGAACACCGATTGGCGCGGGCCCAGCTCAACAATCTGGCCGAGATACATCACCGCCACGCGGTTAGCGATACGTTCCACCACCGCCATGTCGTGCGAGATAAAAATCCACGCCACGCCGGTTTGCTGTTGCAGATCCATCATCAGGTTCACCACCTGCGCCTGAATTGAGACGTCCAGCGCCGAGACGGCTTCGTCGGCGATGATCACTTTGGGTTTCAACGCCATGGCGCGCGCAATCGCAATACGCTGGCGCTGGCCGCCGGAAAATTCGTGCGGATAGCGCCGCGCATGTTCCGGCAATAAGCCCACGCTTTTCAGCAACGCATCAACCTGCGGCGACGCTTCTTCCAGCGATTTCACCCTGCCGTGCAGCAGCAGCGGTTCGGCAATGGTGAAGCCGACAGTGAGACGTGGATTGAGCGAGGCGTAAGGATCCTGAAACACCATCTGGATTTCACGGCGCAGCGGCTGGAACTGCGCTTCTTTCAGGTTGGCGATTTCATTGCCCTGGAAATGGATGCTGTCGGCGTCGCTGTTAATCAGCCGCATCAGCGCCCGGCCGGTGGTGGATTTGCCGCAGCCGCTTTCGCCGACAATCGCCAGGGTTTCGCCCGGCCACAGGCTGAAGTCGATCTGCTCCACCGCGTGCACCTGATGGGTGAGCGCCGAGAAAATCCCGCTGCGAATCGGGTAGTACACTTTCAGGCCACGCACATCCAGCAGCGGCGTTTCGTCATAGCGCGCGGTGCGCTGCTCGCTGTTATCGCTAGCATTGCTGCCCAACAGCGGAAAACGCTGCGGCCATGCGTGTTCGCGCATATCGCCGAGCTTCGGCACCGCCGCCAGTAACGCTTTGGTGTAAGGATGCTGCGGCGCATTGAAGATTTCAGTTACCGTGCCCTGTTCAACCACTTCGCCGCGCAGCATCACCACCACGCGATCGGCGATTTCTGCCACCACGCCCATGTCGTGAGTAATGAACAGCACCGCCATCTGCTTCTCGCGTTGCAGGTCGCGCAGGATGTGCAGAATGCGCGCCTGCACCGTGACATCCAGCGCGGTGGTCGGCTCATCGGCGATCAGCAGTTGCGGATCGCAGGCCAGCGCCTGCGCAATCATCACGCGCTGGCGCATGCCGCCCGACAGCGAATGCGGATAGCTTTTCATTACGCGGTCCACATCGGCGATGCGCACCTGGCGCAGTAATTCACGTGCGCGCGAGTCGGCCTGACTTTTATCGCAAATCTGATGGTCACGCAGCGCTTCAGTCAGCTGATCGCCGACGCGCAGCACCGGATTGAGCGAGGTCATCGGCTCCTGAAATATCATCGCCATTTCGCGACCACGCAAAGCACGGCGCTGGGTTTCATTCAGCGTGGCAAGCTGATGCACGTGGCCCTGACGATCGCGGAACTGCATGCTGCCGCGATCGATACGCCCGGATGCGGCTAGCAAGCCCATCACCGCCAGCGAGGTGACCGATTTACCCGAGCCACTTTCGCCCACCACGGCGACAATTTCGCCCTGATGAATGTTAAAACTGATGCCCTTCAACGCCTGATTTTCGCCGCTGCGGCCGCGAAAACTGACGCTGAGATCCTGAATCGCGAGCACCGGTTCTGAACCGGCAACGCTGGCGGCGTTGGATGTGAGTAAAGTGTCCGTCATCGTTGCTCCGCGTGCGGGTTACAGCCAGATTTGGCCTTGAGCGTAAGAAAGGAAGGGCGAGCTATCGGCGGCCAGCCAAATGGGGCCATCGAGATCGACATGTTCAGCGGCAATCGCCACCGGCAGCGCCGCTTCCATCGCCAGTGAAGAACCGAGCATGCAGCCGACCATCAACCGCATATCGTGCTTCTGCGCCTCTTCCACCATCGCCAGCGCTTCGGTCAAACCGCCGCACTTATCCAGCTTGATGTTGATCATCTCGTAGCGATTGCGCAGCGGCGCGATGTCCTCGCGGGTGTGGCAGCTCTCGTCGGCACACACCGGAATCGGGTGCGTGAAGCGCTGCAACGCCTGATCCTGACCCGCCGGCAGCGGCTGCTCGACCATCGCGATGTTAAAACTCGCCAGCGCGTTGAACAGGCTGGGCAAATCCACGCCCGACCAGGCTTCGTTGGCATCAATGATTAAGGTGGCGCGCGGCGCGGCCTGACGAATCGCGGCGACTTTCTCCAGAATGTCGTCGCGATTAAGTTTGATTTTCAGCAGGATGGCGCCGCGTGATACCGCATCGGCAGCGGCGGCGGCCATGTTTTCGATGGAGTCGAGGCTGAGAGTTTCGGCGGTGATCACCGATGGCGGCTGACGACGCTCGCACTGTTGCCACAGCGTGTGCTTCGCCAGCGCGGCATCGAGACGCCACAGCGCACAGTCCAGCGCATTACGCGCTGAACCCGCTGATAAACGGCTTTGCAGATCGAGGCGGCTCAGGCCCGCTTCCATGGCAGCGCGCAGCGCTTCCAGTTCGGCGTTGACGCTTTCTGGCGTTTCATCGTAGCGCGGCGTTGGCGTACATTCGCCGCGGCCAATAAAGCCGTTCTGCTCCAGCGTCACGCGAATCACCGTGACTGCGGTGCGCGTACCGCGTGAGATGGCGAACGGACGCGCCAGCGGCAGCTCCAGCACTTCAATCTGCATGCGCCGCATGTTAGCCACGCTCCTGCAGCAGCGCGGCGATATCCGCAATGCCAAAACGCACCGGATCGGTAGCAGGCACGCCGAATTCGGCGCTGATCTCTGCACAATAGGCGCGCGCTTCGTCTTCGCTGTAGTTCGAGGTGTTGATGGCGAAACCGGCCAGCTGAACCGCGTCGCTGGTGACGTGCGCTGCGCGCAGGTTGGCTTCAACGCAATCTTTCAGGCTGACCATTGGCTGATGCGGCAGATGACGCATATGCGGACGCCCCATTTCATGGCACATCACCAGCCAGTGCGGCTGCGCACCGTGGATCAGGCCCATGCTGACGCCAGCATAGGAAGGATGGAACAGCGAACCCTGACCTTCAACGATATCCCAGTGATCGGCGTCATTGGCTGGCGACAGCGCTTCGACCGCGCCGGCGATGAAGTCGGCAATCACTGCATCAATCGCGATACCTTCGCCCGCGACCAAAATACCGGTCTGGCCGGTGGCGCGGAAATCGGCTTGCATGCCGCGTTCACGCATCGCGGCTTCCAGCGCCAGCGAGGTGTACATCTTGCCTACCGAGCAATCGGTGCCGACAGTAAGTACACGCTTACCTGTGCGCTTTTTACCGCTGCCGACCTCCAGTTTTGGGCGCATGTGGCGCAGGTCGAACAGTTCAACGCCGAACTCTTTGGCCAACGCCACCAGCTCCGGCTCATCCACCAGACGATGGTGCAAACCGCTGGCCACGTTCATCCCGGCAGAGAGGGCGCTTTTTACCGTGTCGAGCCAATGCGTGGGCAAGTAACCGCCGGCATTGGCGGTGCCGAGCACCAGCGTTTTGGCACCGCGCGCTTTGGCAGCGGCGATGTCGAGGACGTCGAGGCCAAGCGTGACGGTGCAGCCCGGCAGTTTGATTTCGCCAACGCACTGCTCTGGACGCCAGACGTGAATGCCGCGTGCGGTTTTAGCGGCCAGTGGATCGGTAACGTCGCCGAGGAAGAGTAAATAAGGTTGTGGGATCAGCATGATGTTTCTCGTTTCAGACGGTTTATAGGGCCTGAATTGACTATTTCACGCAGAAGATAGGGTGACGAATGCTTGTTTAGTGGCGGGGTATAACGTGCGGCTATAGCCAGATCGAAATCTAATGGCTGAGAAGTTTTATCAGCGAGTTAGGGGAAAAATGGAGAGATTAGCGGCTGGAGAGATAAGAAAATCGTTGATAACCACAGGTCGATCCCTGACCGCGATTATCGAGGGTATTTGACGGAATGCTTAGTTTAAAGCACCCGGCGGTACGTGTTTGAAAGTCTCGACATAAGAACGGAACACGTAGCGGAAAAAGCGTTTCATAAAGCACCTGGTTCAAAAATTGTTGAAGAAATACGCAAAAAGTATAGCCGCTGAGCGTTTTTACCGCAATTATTTTTGAAGTAGATCACAGAATTGGGGATTAGTGCGGATGTGAAGAAGAGGTCGCCATGAATGGCATAACGACAACGTGGTTAGTTAAACCAGCCTAAATGCTCGCTTAAAATGGTGCAGCCAATGCTGATCAGCACTACGCCGCCCAACACTTCCGCCCATTTGCCCATCACCGGGCCGATAAAGCGTCCAACCAATACGCCGGTGGTTGCCATGATAGTGGTCGCCGCGCCGATGGTGACGGCGGTCATGATGATATTCACCTGCAGGAACGCCAGGCCAACACCGACGGCCAGCGCATCAAGACTGGTGGCGACGGCGGTTAACGCCAGCACCATAAAACCATGACGCTGCGGCGCTTCGCACGGCTCGTCAGCGGTTTGACGAAAACCTTCCATCATCATACGGCCGCCCAGCACGGTTAACAGCACGAATGCCACCCAATGATCCCACGCCATGATGTAGCGGCTGGCCGCGAGGCCAATTGCCCAGCCAATCAGCGGCGTCAACATTTCGATAACGCCGAAAATCAGGCCGGTTCGCAGTGCCTCTTTGAAACCTGGGCGATGCAGCGACGCGCCTTTGCCCAGTGCTGCGGCGAAAGCGTCCATCGACATGCCAAAGGCCAAAATCAGGGTTGCGATAAATGTCATGGGTTTTCAATCAATGCCGCGGAACCGGCGCTAAAGCCGCTACTTGTCCGCATTTATTGTTCAGTAATGAAAAAGTGCGCGCAGTCTAACACGCAAAAACGCCAAAAAAAAGACAGTAAAATCAGGGATTTAAGTATAGCAAAGGCTATAACTCTTAACTTCCGCTATTTTTGACGCTAAGTGAATGGAATAGAAGAAATTTCTGAGCGCGAGCCGGCGCGGGGATTGCACCGTAGCGCGGTTTTATGCGCTAATGCCCGCGCTAACTGATTTGGACAATGACCATGAATAACCCATTCGAAACGCTGATCATCCCAGGCGGCATTCTGCTGCTAGGCTTTCTTTCCGCCCTGCTGCTGCCCGCGCCTTCATTTGGTATTGAGCTGGCAAAACAATTGCAGGAAAGCCTGCATTTGATGGATGTTAATCAGCTGTATACCATCGTCTTTAGTTTGTGGTTTTTGCTGCTGGGCGCGATCGAGTTTTTCGTGATTCGCTTCCTGTGGCGCCGCCGATCGCGCTGATCATTTTTCCGGCAAGGTGATGCATTTTTCTTCTGGCAGCTTTACGCGGCCATACCTCAATTCATCACCACAAAAATGTAACATTACTTTTACACGACATGGCGAAATATCGCGCAACATAAAATCCGCATAAATAATCAATTTAGTTAAAACATATATTTTTCAACACATTAAAATGTGATGCATATCACCCGCCGTTTTCACCCCCGTCAAAACCCCTCACAATAGCGTAACAACTGCATTACTCTAACCGTCTGATTAAGAGATAAAAATCCCTTATGACCGCGAGGTTGAGCTGATTAATTCTTATGCTGAATCATTTCCGCCTTTAAAAAATAAACAAACGTTTAATTCCGATACGAGAATGTTATATTCGGATGCATATGCATAACGTGCAGTTAACCGTTATCGTCCCCGTGACTTATACCTGAGTCTTAACCTTTGAGAGATAGCGCCACGCGCTCGAAAGAAGCGCGGCTATTTCGCCTGCGAACCTGTTGAGCTTCAGGTCAACAGAGAGAGGAGATGTCGCCTCATGAGTACTACTGCGGTAAATCTGGCGCTCGCCGCCGCTTCAATGGAAAGTGCAAACCTTCAGGAACGAAAAGACGTCGACGTACTGCTGATTGGCGCAGGCGTGATGAGTGCGACTTTGGGCGCATGGCTGCAAGATCTCGAGCCTGACTGGTCAGTTGAGATGGTTGAACGTCTTGATGATGTGGCCGTTGAATCCTCTAATGGCTGGAACAACGCCGGAACCGGTCACGCCGCGCTGGCGGAGCTCAACTATACGCCGCAGAAGGCGGATGGCAGCATCGACATCGCCAAAGCGGTCGCGATTAATGAATCGTTCCAGATTTCGCGTCAGTTCTGGGCGTATCACGTGCAGAAAGGCAACCTGCGCAATCCCAAAAGCTTTATCCACAGTACGCCGCACATGAGTTTCGTCTGGGGCGACGATAACGTTGAATTCCTGCGTAAGCGTTTCAATGCGCTGCAGAAAAGCACGCTGTTCCGCGGCATGAATTACTCTGAAGATCGCGATCAAATCACGGAGTGGATTCCGCTGGTGATGAACGGCCGCGACAGCAAACAGAAAGTGGCGGCGACCTGGACCGAAATGGGTACCGACGTGAACTTCGGTGAAGTAACGCGTCAGCTGATTGCCTCTTTAGAGAAGAAAGCCAATTTCCGCCTGCGTCTGCGCCAGGAAGTGCGTGATATCAAACGCCTGAGCGACGGTCGCTGGCAGGTCACGCTGCATAATCTGGCCAGCGGTGAAAATCGTGTGCTGACCACGCGCCAGCTGTTTATCGGTGCCGGCGGTGCGGCGTTGCCGCTGCTGCAGAAATCCGGCATTCCGGAAGTGAAAGGCTACGCCGGTTTCCCGGTGGGCGGTTCATTCCTGGTGACGGAAAATCCTGACGTGGTGAAACAGCATATGGCGAAGGTGTATGGCAAAGCCAGCGTCGGCGCACCGCCGATGTCGGTGCCGCACGTCGATACCCGCGTGCTGGATGGCAAACAGGTGCTGCTTTTTGGGCCGTTTGCTACCTTCTCAACCAAATTCCTCAAAGAGGGTTCGCTGCTGGATATGTTCGGCGCGATGAACACCAGCAACCTCAAGCCGATGGTGCAGGTTGGCCTGAAGAGCTTCGACCTGGTGAAATATCTGGTTGATCAGGTGTTGCAAAGCGACAGCGATCGTATGGAAGCGTTGCGCGCTTACGTGCCGCAGGCGAAGCATGAAGATTGGCGTTTAGTCACTGCCGGCCAGCGCGTGCAAATCATCAAGAATGATGCCGTTGAAGGTGGCGTGCTGCGTCTTGGTACTGAAGTGGTGACTTCGGAAGATGGCACCATTTCCGCCCTGCTGGGTGCCTCGCCGGGCGCCTCCACCGCCGCACCGATTATGCTTGAGCTGATGGCGAAAGCCTTCCCGGAACAGATGCGTTCACCGGAGTGGCAGACCAAAATCCGCATGGTGATCCCATCGTGGGGCCGCAAGCTGAACGGCGACGTCGCACTGACCGAGAAAGTGCTGGCCGATACCAGTCGCGTGCTGCAACTCGACTACGAACCGGTGATTACACCCGATGCCGCCAACGATGAAGCGCGCGAAACCGCGCACGTGGTGGGTAAGTAACAAGGTAGTATCGGATGTTGGCAAGATGAGAGGCCGCGAAAGCGGCCTCTTTTTTATGCCTAACGCAAGAAATGTCCCAAATTGGGATTCAGGTTTGTTATAGTCCCAAAACGGGATTAAGATGCGCTGCATGAGAATCATATCGGTAAGGTCATTAAGGGAGTTTATGACGGCGAACCCCGACTCTTCGCAGCCGTTGAGAGCCTGGATTGATGAAGCACAGAAGGCCGACTGGTCAAGCCCGGCAGATATTAAGGAACAATACCGCCACGCCAGCATCCTTAAAGGCAGCCGAGTGGTATTCAACATCAAAGGAAACGATTATCGACTGATAGCGGCCATTGCGTATCCACAGAAGCTGATATTTATAAAGTTTATCGGCACACATCGGGAATATGACGCGATTGACGCTAATACGGTGGAGCAACGCTAATGACATTAACCATTAAACCTATTCATTCCGAACAGGATTACGAAGCGGCTCTTGAAGCTATTTCGCCGCTCTTTAAACATGTGCCCGAACTCGGCACACCAGAGAGCGATTATATGATTGTGATGAGCATGCTAATTGAGGCATGGGAAAAAAAGCATTATCCCATTGAGGCTGCCGATCCGATTGAAGCCATCAAGTTCAGGATGGAACAACAAGGGCTTACTGCCAAGGATTTGGAGCCCGCAATTGGCCGCCGCAATCGCGTTTATGAAGTGCTCAATGGCAAACGTTCATTGTCACTGGAAATGATCCGTAATCTGCATAAGCAGTTTGGAATTCCATTAGAGAGCCTGGTCGGATTGTAAGGCGAACGGGTTGCCATTAATGGCAACCCGGAAAGTGCAAAGTGCGCATTTTTGCGCACCGAAGTATCTAGCTCAGAAGCACCGCGTCGTACAACATCCACACTGTTGTCGCCACCAGCGAAAGCGCCATCAAACTGTTAAACGCCTGACGTTTCCACGCGACCTGCAGATGGCTGCGAAGGCGATCGCCCAGCGCTGCCCAAATCAAAATGCACGGCAGATTCAGTGCGGCGAATCCCAACAGCACCGTCAGCACGCCGTTACTGTTGGCGTACATCAGCGCCACGTTGGTGACCATCAACCAGGCCTTGGGATTAACCGCCTGGAAACAGATGCCGCCAATTAGCGTCATGGGACGCGGGCGTTCACGCAGTTGCGGCGCGCCAGCGCGGAAAATCTTCCACGAAAGCCACAGCAGATAGCTACAGCCGACTACCGTCAACGGCAGGCGAATCGCGCCCATCCAGTGCAGCAGCGCATCCAGCGCCACGCTCGCCAGTAGCATCTGTATTGCGCAGCCTAGCAGGATGCCAAACAGCATCGGCAGCGTGCGTTTAAAGCCAAAGTTAACACCCGACGTTGCCAGCAGCAGGTTATTTGGACCCGGCGTGATCGACATCACGGTGACGTAGCTGAAGAATGATGGATCGAGCATGATGCGCTTCCTGAAGAATCAATGATGCCTTCATGCTAATGCGTATGTTGCAATGGAAACAGAGACACAAAACCACTATTGTAATGGGTACAGTTGTTTCAAAAATGAATTGTACCCATCGCGCGCGGAGGCTTTTGTGTCCCTTCCACTCTCATCCGGTCAAACGCTGTATCAGCAGTTGGTCGATAGCTTTGCCGAGTCGATACATCAGGGCACGCTGAAGCCGGGTAAACGGCTGCCGGCGATACGCCGCGTGGCACAATCGCATCAGGTGAGTATCAATACCGTGCTCAATGCATGGCAAATCCTCGAAGATCGCGGCCTGATTGAATCGCGGCCGCAGTCGGGTTATTACGTGCGTGGCGTGCTGCCCGCCGTGACGCGTTCAGTAAAACCGCTACCGGCAAAAATCAACGATCCCAGCGCGCAGAAGCTGGAGCTGATTGAGCAAGTGTTCGCGGCGCAAAATAATCCCGATTACACCAATATCTCATTAGCCTGTCCGCAGGATGGCACCTTCTATCCGGCGGCGCGGATCGGGCGAATTACTGCGTCGATTTTGCGCCAGAATCCCGACATTATCGGACGCTATGCGCTTCCACCCGGTAGTGAGCGCTTACGGGAGGAGATTGCGCGTCGTGCCCTGCACAACGGCATCAACTTGCCGCCGCAGGCGATCACACTGACGCACGGCTGCATGGAAGCACTCCAGCTGGCGCTGCGCGCGGTGACTAAACCCGGCGATTGCATTGGTTTGGAGTCGCCGACCTATTTCTTCCTGTTCCCGCTGCTGGCGTCGCTGGGGCTGAAAGCGCTGGAAATTCCTACCGATCCGCAGCAGGGATTGTCGCTGGATGCGCTGGAGATGCTGCTGCAGGAGAAGCGGGTTCAGGCGGTGATCGCCATGCCCGGCGCGCAGAACCCGCTGGGATATGTGATGCCGCTGGAGAATAAAAAGCGGCTGGCGAAGTTAGTGAACACTTACTACGTTCCACTGCTGGAAGATGGTTTGTACGACGAATTGCAGTTTGAGTGGCCGCTGTCGCCGCCGGTAAAGGCGTTTGATAGCGAGGGTTGGGTGATTTACTGCACCAGCTTTACCAAAACCGTGGCGCCTGATTTCCGCGTCGGCTGGACTGCTGCCGGGCGTTTTCATGACGCTATCGCTCACCTCAAAGCGGTGTCTTCGATGGCGGAATCACGCTTGTTAAGTGAAACCCTGGCCGAATTTCTTGCCAGCGGCGGCTACGATCATCATCTGCGCACGCTGCGTCGGCGCTATGCAGCCAATCTGGATGCGGCGCGCGGGATTCTGGCACGCCACTTTCCGCAGGGCACGCGCGCGACCCTGCCGCGCGGCGGGTTTGTTTTTTGGGTCGAACTGCCGGGGAATATTGATACCGTAGAGATGTTTCATCGTCTGCTGCAGGAGCAAATCTGTGTGACGCCGGGCGCGCTCTACTCCCTGAGCGATCGTTACAAACATGCGTTGCGCCTCTCCTGCTGCTACCCGTTTGATGAACGTTATACGTGGGCGCTGCAGCGCACCGGCGCGCTGGCCTGTGAAATGACAGGCCTCGCGCCGGGACAGGATCAGGGTTTGCCGTTGCGGCCCCAGGTGGTGTAAGGCTCGCGCTCGGTCAGGCGTTCGTAATAAGTCTGCACCGCCGGGAAGTCAGGGTGTTCCAGCGGGGTTTCAAACCAGCGGTTCACCGCCAGCCCAACCGGAATATCGGCCAGCGAGAAATTGCGGCCTGCGACATAGCGCCCGGTTTTCTCCAGATGCTGGTTGAGTATGTTCATGGTGTGCGTCCAGCCTTTCACCGCCGCTGCCAGCAAGCGGGGATCCTGATGCGCCGGCGAGTTGCGCACCAGCGACATAAATGCGTAACGCCAGGACGTGTTAAGTTCGGTGGCTTGCCAATCCATCCACTGATCAACTGGCGCGCGCGCGCGGGGATTGTCGGGATAGAGCCATTCGCCGCCATTGCTGTTGGCGAGATAGCGCAGAATAGCGTTGGATTCCCACAGCACGAAGTCGTCCTCGATTATTACCGGGACCATGGCGTTGGGATTGAGCGCCATAAACTCTTTCGAGTGCAGCGATTGTGGATCATCGCCCCAGGGTTCTAATTCGTACGCAATATCGAGTTCTGCGCACAGCCACAGAACTTTTCGCACGTTTATTGATGAAGTACGGCCAAGAACTTTTAACATTGCGGACTCCGATTCCAGAATTCTTAATCTATTCATAGCCCTGTTGCTGGCCTTTCGCAATCAGCAGGATGTAAATCCCGATTTCAGACAACCTCAACGAGGAAGGAGTGACAATGAAGGTCGCATTTAAACAGGTGGACGTGTTTACCTCATCGGCGTTTAAAGGTAATCCGCTGGCGGTGATCATGGATGCACAGGGATTGAGTGACGCGCAGCTGACGGCGATTGCGCGCTGGACCAATCTGTCGGAAACCACCTTTGTGCTGCCGCCACAGGATGCGTCGGCGGATTACCGCGTGCGCATTTTTACCGTCGAAGGTGAACTGCCTTTTGCCGGGCATCCGACGTTAGGTACCGCGCATGCGCTGCTGGAAGCCGGTTGGCCGCTGAAAACGCCGGGAAAAATCGTGCAGGAGTGCGGCGTTGGTCTGGTTGAGGTGAAAATCAGCGATGACGGAGCGCTGGCGTTTGCCGCGCCTGCCGCCACATTAACGCCGTTCAGTGATGCGCTGATGAGCAGCGCGCTGAACAGTGAATCATTCGATCTCAGCCAAATGCCGACCATCGTTGATATGGGTATTCGCTGGCTGCTGATTCCTATGAGTAGCGCGCAAGCGGTGCTGGATGTGGTGCCGTCCGCAGCCGATTTACACCGTTTACATCAGCATGCTGAGGTTAACGGTACGGCAATTTTTGGTGCGTTACCGTCGGGCGAAAACGAGCAGTATGAAGTGCGCGCATTGCTGGTTGAGAACGGCAGCTTGACTGAGGATCCGGTGACCGGCAGCGCCAACGCCTGTCTGGCGCGCTATTTCGAGGCTAACAAGCAAACGCGGGATTATCGGGCACGTCAGGGCAGCGCGATTCAGCGGGAAGGTCGCATTCAGGTGAGTTTTAGCGATAAAGCGATCTGGATTGGTGGCCAAACCGTGACGGTGATTGACGGGACGATTGAGCTGTAATTGTAATCTGCACCATCCGTAGCGGCGCAATTTATTGCGCAATAAATTGCGCCGCTACGAATATGTGCATCAGTTTATATTTTTACAGACCTTGGCCGCCTGAGGCTTCAATGCGCTGTGCGGTGATCCAGCCGGTTTCATCGCTGAGAATCGCGCTGATGGCATCGCCGATATCACCCGGCAAGCCGACGCGGCCCAGCGCGGTGACTGAAGCGATATGATCGTTGAGATCTTTGGTATCACGCACGCGACCGCCGCCGAAGTCGGTTTCAATCGCGCCTGGCGCCAGAATGTTGACGCGGATATGACGCTCGCCTAACTCTTTGGCCTGATAGCGCGTTAACACTTCCATCGCGCCTTTAATTGAGGCATACGTGCCTGAACCTGGCAGCGTTAAACGGGTTAAACCGCTGGAGATATTCAGGATGCGTCCACCATCAACGATCAGCGGCAGCAGTTTTTGCGTCAGGAAGAACGGCCCTTTGAAGTGCACATTCACCAGCGCATCAAACTCATCTTCGCTGGTCTCTGCGAACAGCTTGTAGTGACCGTGACCGGCGTTGTTCACTAAATAATCAAAGCTGTCACGCTGCCAGGTTTTCTGCAGCGCTTCTCTCACCTGCGCCACGAAGCCGTCAAACGTGCCTGTGTCGCCTACATCCAGCTGCAACGCCACCGCACGCGCGCCCAGCGCTTCAATCTCCTGCACAACCGCCTGCGCTTCTTCCGCGTGACCGCGATAGGTAAACAGGATATCAGTGCCTTTGGCAGCCAGTTTCAACGCCCCATTCTTGCCTAAACCGCGATTTCCGCCGGTAATCAATGCAATTTTATGACTCATGTTTCGCTCCAGTTGGAAAATTGAACACGTGTTAAGGATATTCGTGAATAATTGATCTATAAACGCAGAGGAATACGCAGCACTGTTTCACTAACAACAACAATCGGTGAACAACATGGATAAAATTCACGCTATGCAGGTTTTTGTGCGGGTGGCAGAAATGGGCAGTTTTACCCGTGCGGCAGAAAGCTTAGGTTTACCGAAAGGCAGCGTATCCCGCCAGCTGCAGGCGCTGGAGAATCAAATGGGGACGCGCCTGCTGCATCGCACCACGCGACGTGTGCACCTGACGCAGGACGGCCTGGTTTATTACGATCGCTGCCTCGATTTACTGTCGATGCTCGACGACATGGACAGCCTGTTCCAGCACGATCCCGGCACCTTAAGCGGCAAATTGCGCGTGGACATGTCGGTGGCGATGGCGACCGGCTTTGTGCTGCCACGATTGCCGGAGTTTTTGCAGCACTATCCCGGTCTGGAAATTGAGTTGAGCAGCAGCGATCGTCAGGTTGATGTGATTCGCGAAGGATTTGACTGCGTAGTGCGCGTTGGCGAGCTGAAAGATTCCGGGCTGATTGCGCGGAAAATCGGCTCGCACGCCTTGATCAACTGCGCCAGCCCCGGCTACCTTTCCCGCTTCGGCATGCCGGTGCGGCTGGAAGATCTGTCGCAACACGCGATGGTGCATTACACCCAGCAGCTGGGACAACCTTCATTGGGCTTTGAATATTTTGATGGCAAACAGTGTCATTACGTTCAAACCGGCGGCGTAGTGACGGTAAACAGCACCGAAACCTATCGCGCCGCCTGCATGGCCGGGCTCGGCATTATTCAGGTGCCGGCGATTGGCGTGCAGCCGCTGCTGGAATCGGGGCAACTGGTTGAAGTGCTGCATCACTTCCCGGCGAAACCGATGCCGATCTCGCTGCTTTATCCGCATCGCCGCAACGTGGCGCGCCGCGTGCGAGTGTTTATGGAATGGCTCAGCCAAGTCCTGCAGGAATATGTAACTTAGCAGACTATAATTGTATTTTCGCAGTGAACAGGATGACTATCGTCTATGACGGACAAAACCCCTAAACAGACTGCGGCCGAGGCAGAAGCCAAGCCGCTGATTGATATTAAAACCGGCAATAAAACCGTGGATGGCTCGATTCAGAATGTGTCGCGCTTCGCTGCCTGGTTCCAGGCGATTCCGGCGGTGGCGCACTTTATGCGCGCGCTGGAACGCTTCAACGATCGTCTCGGTAGCCAGTTTGGCGCGGCGATCACTTACTTTTCCTTTCTCTCTCTGATACCGATTTTGATGGTCTCCTTTGCGGCGGTCGGTTTTGTGCTGGCGTCGAATCAGGATTTGCTCACCGAGTTGATCAACAAAATCGTTAACAGCATCAGCGATCCGACGCTGGCCACCACGCTGAAAAATACGGTGAATACCGCGATTCAGCAGCGTGCCACAGTGGGATTAACCGGTTTGCTGCTGGCGCTCTACTCCGGCATTAACTGGATGGGCAACCTGCGTGAAGCGGTGCGCGCGCAGTCACGCGACGTGTGGGAACGCACGCCGGACGATCAGGAGAAATTCTGGAAGAAGTACGCGCGCGATCTGATTTCGCTGTTGGGTTTGATGTTTGCGCTGGTGATTACGCTGTCGCTGACCTCGATTGCCGGCGCGGCGCAGGCAGCGATCGTTAACGCGCTGGGGCTGGAAGACATTGAGTGGCTGCGCCCAGCGATGACGGTGATTGCGTTATCTATCTCTATCCTGGCTAACTATCTGCTGTTCCTGTGGATCTTCTGGATTTTACCGCGCCACAAGCCGCGTAAAAAAGCGCTGTTCCGCGGCACGCTGCTGGCGGCGATTGGCTTTGAGGTGATCAAGTTTGTAATGACGCTGACGCTGCCGAAGCTGGCAAGCTCGCCGTCGGGCGCGGCCTTTGGTTCAGTACTCGGCTTAATGGCGTTCTTCTACTTCTTTGCGCGTTTGACGCTGTTCTGCGCCGCGTGGATCGCCACCGCCAAATACAAAGATGATAAAGAGATGCCGCAGCCGCATCAGGCTAAATAAGCCAACGAGGTTGTTACAATTGCCGTACTAGCTAAAAATGTCTCCTGCAGGCTGCTTTTTCAGCAAAAACCAGCAGGAAACGCTAAAGGGTCACTTTAATTTGGCCCTTTTGCAGAGATTCCCGCCAAAAAAGTGACACTTCCCGTTCCCATCCGCCACTGATCGCAGCAACTCAGAAATTATCCACTTATTCGCCGAAAAAGCCCGGTCTGACGCGGTTTTTCGCCATTGAATGCCGCAAACCAGGTGCGTAAGATTCTCTGTCTACATTTACAATTAAGAAACACTTATGCAAGCCTCCATCACAGAAACACTCGACAAAAAACACGACGACACGCCGGTCAATTCACGTGGCAAAGTGGTTGTGGCATCGCTTGTCGGCACCGCCATTGAGTTCTTCGATTTCTATATCTATGCCACCGCTGCGGTGATTATTTTCCCGCACATCTTCTTCCCGCAGGGCGATCCGACCGTGGCCACGTTGCAGTCGCTGGCGACCTTCGCGATCGCCTTCGTGGCGCGTCCTATCGGTTCTGCCGTGTTTGGACACTTTGGCGACCGCGTTGGCCGTAAAGCCACCTTGGTGGCATCGCTGCTGACCATGGGCGTCTCGACGGTGCTGATTGGTTTACTGCCAGGTTATGAAACCATTGGCGTGGCAGCGCCGCTGCTGCTGGCGCTGGCGCGTTTTGGTCAGGGTCTTGGCCTTGGTGGCGAATGGGGCGGCGCGGCGCTGCTGGCGACCGAAAATGCTCCGGCGAAGAAACGTGCGCTTTATGGTTCGTTCCCACAGCTCGGCGCGCCGATTGGCTTCTTCTTCGCTAACGGCACGTTCCTGCTGCTTTCATGGTTACTGACCGACGAGCAGTTCATGAACTGGGGCTGGCGCGTGCCGTTTATTCTCTCTGCGGTGCTGGTGTTAATTGGCCTGTATGTGCGCGTTTCGCTGCATGAAAGCCCGGTATTCGCCAAAGTGCAGAAAGAGAACAAACAGGTGAAAATGCCGATCGGCACGCTGCTGAGTAAGCATCTGACCGCCACCATTCTCGGCACCTTCATCATGCTCGCCACTTACACGCTGTTCTACATCATGACCGTGTATTCGATGAGTTACGGCACCGCACCCGCACCGGCTGGCCTTGGCTATTCGCGTAACAGCTTCCTGTGGATGCTGATGGTGGCGGTGATTGGTTTTGGTGTGATGGTGCCGATTGCCGGTCTGCTGGCCGATCGCTTTGGTCGTCGTAAAACCATGATCACCATTACGTTGATGATTATCGCCTTTGCATTGATGTTCCCAATGCTGCTGGGTTCCGGTTCTCAGGTGCTGGTAATGGGCTTCCTGATCCTTGGTCTGAGCATTATGGGCCTGACGTTTGGTCCGATGGGCGCGCTGCTGCCAGAGCTGTTCCCAACGGAAGTGCGTTATACCGGCGCATCGTTCTCTTACAACCTATCGTCGATTCTTGGTGCCTCGGTAGCGCCTTATATCGCTACCTGGCTGAACGCCCATTACGGTTTGCAGGCGGTGGGTTTCTATCTGGCTTCGATGGCGGTGTTGACGTTGATCGCGCTGATTGCCTGTAAAGAGACGCGAAATCAGACGCTGTATGAAGCGGTGTGATTGAGCTGGCTGTACTCTGGGTCGTGGGTGCTTGCTGTCCCTTAGGTATGTGCTCGCTGTCCCCCTCCTCGGTCCTCCCCCATAAATGGGGGAGGAAGATGCTGCCATATGTGAGTTCTGAAGCTGCATGTGGCAGCGTCTCCTTCCCCCGCAAGCGGGGGAAGGACGGGATGGGGGACAGCGAGCACCAATAACAAAAAACCCCGGCAAGCCGGGGTTTTTTATTGTGCTGAAAACTGTGTCGCGCGTGGCTTAGCCAGCGACAGCGATACGTTTCATATCGGTCATGTAGCCACGCAGTTTGCGGCCTACAGATTCGATTGGGTGCTGACGAACGGCTTCGTTGACGTCACGCAGCTGCGCGTTATCCACCTGCGTACCTTCAACTGCTTTGCCCAGATCGCCCGGCTGCAGCGTGGTCATGAACTCTTTCAGCAGTGGAACTGCCGCAAAGGAGAACAGGTAGTTACCGTATTCTGCGGTATCCGAGATCACCACGTTCATTTCATACAGACGCTTACGTGCGATGGTGTTAGCAATCAGCGGCAGCTCGTGCAGTGATTCGTAGTAAGCCGACTCTTCGATGATGCCCGCGTCAACCATGGTTTCGAATGCCAGCTCAACGCCTGCTTTGACCATCGCAACCATCACGACGCCTTTGTCGTAATATTCCTGCTCTTCGATTTTGCCATCAAACTGCGGTGCGTTTTCGAATGCCGTTGCGCCGGTCTCTTCACGCCAGGTCAGCAGGTTTTTGTCGTCGTTAGCCCAGTCAGCCATCATGCCTGAAGAGAATTCGCCAGAGATGATGTCATCCATGTGCTTCTGGAACAGCGGAGCCATGATGGTTTTCAGCTGCTCAGACAACGCATAAGCGCGGATTTTTGCCGGATTAGACAAGCGATCCATCATCAGCGTGATGCCGCCAAACTTCAGTGATTCGGTGATGGTTTCCCAGCCGAACTGAATCAGTTTTTCGGTGTAAGCCGCGTCATGACCTTCAGCCACCAGCTTGTCGAAGCACAACAGAGAACCGGCCTGCAGCATACCGCACAGGATGGTCTGCTCGCCCATCAGGTCAGATTTCACTTCCGCAACGAAGGAAGATTCCAGCACGCCTGCACGGTCGCCGCCGGTCGCTGCTGCCCAGGCTTTAGCAATCGCCATGCCTTCGCCTTTCGGATCGTTTTCCGGGTGAACGGCGATCAGCGTAGGTACACCGAAACCACGCTTGTACTCTTCACGTACTTCCGTACCCGGGCACTTCGGCGCCACCATCACGACGGTGATGTCTTTACGGATGGTTTCGCCTACTTCAACGATGTTGAAACCGTGTGAGTAACCCAGCGCAGCGCCATCTTTCATCAGCGGCTGAACAGCCTGAACGACCGCAGAGTGCTGCTTGTCTGGCGTCAGGTTAACCACCAGATCGGCCTGTGGGATCAGCTCTTCGTAAGTACCGACTTTGAAGCCGTTGTCGGTCGCTTTGCGGAAAGAGGCACGCTTATCAGCAATCGCTTCAGCACGCAGGGCATACGCCACGTCCAGACCAGAATCACGCATGTTCAGACCCTGGTTCAGACCCTGAGCACCACAGCCAACGATGACCACTTTCTTGCCTTTCAGGAAGCTAGCGCCATCAGCGAATTCGTCGCGTGACATGAAACGACATTTGCCCAGCTGCGCTAATTGGTTGCGCAGATTCAATGTGTTGAAGTAATTAGCCATGGGTACTCCGGTTAGATGTTGTGTTTGTTTTTGTTCAGTAACGACGTTATCTCTTACGCCGCGAATGACCCCATCATATGACAGGAAATCCGTTGCTTAAATTGATATATTAGCAAGGTCACATTGCATAATTTGCAACATAACCTTGAGGCGATACGCGCATGGATTTACGAGACCTGAAACTCTTCCTTCATCTGGCTGAAAGCTGCCACTTTGGCCGCACCGCGCGTGCCATGCACGTCAGCCCTTCAACTCTTTCGCGCCAGATTCAGCGCCTGGAAGAGGATGTCGGTCACGCGCTGTTCCTGCGTGATAACCGCACCGTCACGCTAACCGAAGCCGGTGAGCGCCTGCGCCAGTTTGCGCAGCAGACGTTGCTGCAGTATCAGCAGTTACGCCATGTGATGGATCTTAACGGCCCGTCACTGAGCGGTGAACTGCGCCTGTTCTGCTCGGTGACCGCCGCTTACAGCCATCTGCCGCCGATTCTTGACCGCTTTCGTGCTGAACATCCGCAGGTAGAGATCAAACTTACTACCGGTGATGCCGCCGATGCGATTGAGATGGTGCAGTCCGGCGACGCCGATCTCGCCATTGCCGGTCGCCCAGAATCGCTGCCGGCCAGCATAGATTTTACGCCACTGGGCCTGATTCCGCTGGTGCTGATCGCTCCGGCGCTGCCTTGCCCGGTGCGCAATCAGGCGACGCAGGAGCAACCCGATTGGGCGCAAATTCCGTTTATCCTCCCGGAACAAGGACCTGCACGCCGCGGCATCGATTTATGGTTCCGCCGCCAGCGCATTCCCAATCCGCAGATTTATGCCACGGTTTCCGGTCATGAGGCGATTGTGTCAATGGTGGCGCTGGGATGTGGTATTGCGCTGCTGCCGGATGTGGTGCTGGAGAACAGCCCGGAACCGGTGCGCAATCGCGTGTTAACGCTGGAGAATGTGGAGTCTGTCGCACCGCTGGAACTCGGCGTTTGCGTACAAAAAAAGCGGCTCGGAGAGCCGCTTATCAATGCGTTCTGGCACCAGCTGTAATCACTGCCCGGCGAGGAAGAAACGGAACGCCGGGTTGCTCGCTTCGTCATGCCATTCGTAACCCAACGCGGTGAGATGGGTTTCGAAATCCGGTTCCTGATCGTTGGCTTCAAATGCCGCCAGCACGCGGCCATAATCGGTGCCGTGGCTGCGATAATGGAACAGCGAGATATTCCAGTGCGCACCCAACGTCTGCAGGAACTTCAGCAGCGCGCCCGGTGCTTCCGGGAATTCAAAGCTAAACAGGCGTTCGCGCAGCGGCTTCGATGGACGTCCGCCGACCATGTAGCGCACGTGCAGCTTGGCCATTTCGTCATCCGACAGATCCACCACGTGATAACCGGCTTCGCTCAGTTGGCTGATGATCTCACCGCGCTCCTCCAGCCCGCGCGTTAAGCGCACGCCGACGAAAATGCAGGCGTTATCCGCATCGGCGTAACGATAGTTGAACTCGGTGATGGAGCGCCCGCCGATGGTCTGACAGAACTTGAGGAAACTGCCCTGCTGTTCTGGAATGGTGACCGCCAGCAGCGCTTCACGCTGTTCGCCCAGTTCGCAACGCTCGGAGACATAGCGCAAGCCGTGGAAGTTGACGTTGGCACCCGACAACACGTGCGCCAGGCGCTCACCTTTGATGTCGTGCAGCTGGATGTACTTCTTCATACCCGCCAGCGCCAGCGCGCCGGAAGGTTCCGCCACGGCGCGCACATCTTCGAACAGATCTTTCACCGCTGCGCAAATTGCATCGCTATCCACCGTGATGATGTCATCGAGATACTCCTGACACAGACGGAAGGTTTCGCTGCCGATGCGTTTGACCGCTACGCCTTCCGCAAACAAGCCCACGCGCGCCAAATCTACCGGTTCACCCGCTTCCAGCGCGGCCTTCAGGCAGGCTGAATCTTCCGATTCCACGGCAATCACTTTGATCTGCGGCATCAGCTGCTTGATCAGCACCGCGACACCCGCCGCCAGACCACCGCCGCCGACCGGCACGAAGACGCGATCGAGATGCGCATCCTGCTGCAGCAACTCCATCGCCAGCGTGCCCTGCCCGGCGATCACCGCCGGATGGTCAAACGGAGGAACGAAGGTGTAACCCTGCTGCTCTGCCAGCTCAATCGCTTTGGCTTTCGCCTCGTCGAAGTTGGCACCAAACAGATAAGCCTCACCGCCAAATGCGCGTACTGCATCAACCTTGATGTCTGCCGTGGCCAGCGGCATCACAATCAGTGATTTGATGCCCAACGTGCTGGCCGAAAGCGCCACGCCCTGCGCATGGTTACCGGCCGAAGCCGTGACCACGCCGCGAGCTTTTTGCTCTTCGTTCAGCCCGGCAATCATCGCGTAAGCCCCGCGCAGCTTGAAGCTATGCACCGGCTGACGATCTTCACGCTTCACCAAAATGGTGTTGCCAAGACGCGATGAAATTTTTTCCATTTTTTGCAGCGGCGTCACCTGGGCAATTTCATACACCGGTGAACGCAGCACTGCGCGCAAATACTCCGCGCCGTTTGGCGTCGCGGAGAGCGGTTGAGACTCAGCCATCGGTTAGCCTCCCAGCTTGGACTTATCGCGTACCGCGCCTTTGTCTGCGCTGGTCGCCAGTGATGCATAGGCGCGCAGGGCAAACGAGACTTCACGTACGCGGCCGTGCGGGGTATAAGCCGCATCGCCGCGCGCTTGCTCTTCTTCACGACGGGCGTGCAGTTCGTTATCCGGTACCGCCAGCTTGATACCACGGTTGGGGATATCGATCTCAATCATGTCGCCATCTTTCACCAGCGCGATGGTGCCGCCGCTCGCCGCTTCCGGAGAGGCGTGACCAATCGATAAGCCTGACGTGCCGCCAGAGAAGCGACCGTCGGTGATCAGTGCGCAGCTTTTGCCAAGGCCCATGGATTTCAGATAAGTGGTCGGATAGAGCATTTCCTGCATGCCCGGTCCGCCTTTCGGTCCTTCGTAGCGGATCACCACGACGTCGCCGGCTACCACTTTGCCGCCAAGGATCGCTTCAACTGCATCATCCTGGCTTTCGTACACTTTCGCCGGGCCTTTGAAGGTGAGGATCTCTTTGTCTACGCCCGCAGTTTTAACGATGCAGCCATCTTCGGCAATGTTGCCGTAAAGCACGGCTAAGCCGCCATCCTGCGAATAAGCGTGTTCGCGCGTACGAATACAACCCTCGGTACGGTCATCATCCAGCGTGTCCCAACGGCAGTTCTGCGAGAACGCCTTAGTGGTACGAATACCAGCAGGACCAGCGCGGAACATATCCTTCACCGCCTGATCTTTGGTCAGCATGATGTCGTACTGATCCAGGGTTTCACGCATGCTCTGCTGCAAGATGTTGCGCACGCTGGTGTCGATTAAACCGGCGCGATCTAACTCACCGAGAATGGCGATAACGCCACCCGCACGGTGCACATCTTCCATGTGATATTTCGGCGTACTTGGCGCCACTTTACACAGCTGCGGCACTTTACGAGACAAGCGATCGATATCGGAGATGTTGAAGTCGATTTCGCCTTCCAGCGCCGCTGCCAGCAGGTGCAGAACGGTGTTGGTGGAACCGCCCATAGCGATATCCAGCGTCATCGCATTCTCGAACGCCGCTTTGGTGGCGATGTTACGCGGCAGCATGTTGACGTCATCCTGCTCGTAGTAGCGTTTGGTCAGGCTAACGATGCGCTTACCGGCATTAATGAACAGCTCTTTACGATCGGCGTGTGTGGCCAGCAGTGAACCGTTACCCGGCTGCGACAAGCCCAGCGCTTCGGTCAGACAGTTCATCGAGTTGGCGGTGAACATACCGGAACAGGAACCGCAGGTTGGACAAGCAGAACGTTCGATCTGATCGCTGTCGGCATCGCTGACGTTCGGGTTGGCGCCCTGAATCATCGCATCAACCAGATCCAGCTTGATGATTTGATCAGACAGTTTGGTTTTACCGGCTTCCATCGGGCCGCCAGACACAAAGATCACCGGAATGTTGAGGCGCAGTGACGCCATCAGCATGCCAGGAGTGATTTTGTCACAGTTGGAGATACATACCATGGCATCGGCGCAGTGCGCGTTGACCATGTACTCCACTGAATCGGCAATCAGCTCACGTGAAGGCAGTGAATACAGCATGCCGCCATGACCCATGGCGATACCGTCATCCACCGCAATGGTGTTGAACTCTTTGGCCACGCCGCCAGCTGCTTCGATTTCCTCAGCAACCAGTTTGCCAAGATCGCGCAGGTGCACGTGGCCCGGTACGAATTGGGTGAATGAGTTGACCACGGCGATAATCGGCTTACCGAAATCGTCGTCGGTCATTCCTGTCGCGCGCCACAAGGCACGGGCACCGGCCATGTTACGTCCATGGGTGGTGGTGGCGGAACGGTACTTAGGCATGCTCTATTTACTCCAGTAATAATAAGGTTGCGGGCGCCATCTGACGCCCGCAAAAAATCTCGTTATGCGTTAACCGGATCCAACCAGCCCCACTTGTCTTCCGTCTCGCCAGTGAACAGGCCAAAGAATGCCTTCTGGATACGACCGGTGACCGGACCACGTTTACCTTCGCCGACTTGAATGCCGTCGACGCTGCGCACCGGAGTGATCTCCGCTGCAGTACCTGACATGAAGACTTCGTCGGCCAGATACAGGGATTCGCGCGACAGAACCTGCTCACGCACTTCAATACCCATGTCTTGCGCCAGCTTGATGATGGCGTCACGGGTGATGCCCGGCAGCGCTGAAGAGGTGAACGGCGGCGTGAACAGAATGCCATCTTTCACTTCGAACAAGTTTTCGCCAGCACCTTCTGAAATATAGCCGTTGGTGTCGAGCGCGATACCTTCCTGATAGCCGTGGCGGCGCGCTTCGCTGCCTACCAGCAGAGAGGAGAGATAGTTACCACCCGCTTTCGCGGCGGTTGGCAAGGTGTTTGGTGCAACGCGGTTCCACGAAGAAACCATGGCATCGATACCGTTTTCCAGCGCTTCAGCGCCCAGGTAAGCACCCCAGGGGAAGGCAGCGATGATTACATCGGTGGTGTAGCCATCTGGCGGGTTCACACCCAGACCCACGTCACCCACGAAGGCCAGCGGACGGATATAAGCGCTTTTCAGTTTGTTCACGCGGATCACTTCGCGGCACGCTTCCATCAACTCATCAACGCTGGCTTTAATCGGGAAACGGTAAATTTTGGCGGATTCATGCAGACGCTTCATATGCTCACGGTGGCGGAACACCACTGGACCTTTGTGTGAGTCGTAGCAACGCACGCCTTCAAACACAGAAGTACCGTAGTGCAGGGCGTGAGACATAACGCTGACCTTGGCGTCTTCCCACTTAACCATCTCACCATTGAACCAAATAAAGTCTGCTTTCTTCGTACTCATTGCTTTTTCCTTTGGCGACTATGCGCGGATTTGTTGTGTTGTCTGTTGTTGGATTTCGACGCAAGCGACATCCATAAGTTTGCTTAACTGCGAAGACAGTAAATCGACTGAGCGTTGGCTGGCAACGGTCATTTCGATATTAATGTTCTCCGCATTGACCGCGGTGGCCATATTCATCGCACACACCTGGAAACCACGGTGACGCACGACACGCAAAATGCGCTCCAATATTTCAGGACGAAAGCGGGCTTCGATAGACAATTGATGCTGATTCATGCGGTTTTCTCCATCATGTTTGCGTTGCTGGCACCCGGCGGTACCAATGGCCAGACGTTTTCATGCTCATCTATCGAAACATGCAGGAAGTAAGGACCTTCACTGTTCAGCAGAGCATCGAGGGCGGCGTCGACCTGATCTTTACGGCTAATGTGCTGGCCTGGGATATCAAACGCGCTGGCCAGCGTGAGGAAATCGGGGTTGTCGGTCAGAATGGTTTCGCTGTAGCGACCATCAAAGAACAGTTGCTGCCACTGGCGCACCATGCCGAGACGCTGGTTATCCAGCAGCAGAATTTTCACCGGCAGCTTGCCGCGCTTGATGGTGCCCAGCTCCTGAATGTTCATCATGATAGAACCATCGCCAGACACGCAGATCACTGTGTCCTCCGGACGTGCTACCTGCGCCCCAATCGCCGCCGGCAGGCCAAAGCCCATAGTGCCGAGACCGCTCGAGGTGATGAAGTTTTCTGGCGCGGTGAAACTCATGTGCTGAGCGGCCCACATCTGGTGTTGACCTACATCGGTGGTGACCACGGCGCTGTCCGCTTTGCGGTCAGACAACTGCTTCAGCAACAACGGCGCATAAATCGCTTCGCCTGGATGATCGTAGCGCCAGTCGAACTCGCTTTTCATCGCGCTAACTTCCTTGCGCCAGCCATCAATGTGCATTGGCATGCTCAGTGCCGGCAGCACCTGATTCATATCGCCTTGTAGTGAAACGTGAGCACGGCGCAGTTTGTTCAGCTCGGCAGGATCAATATCGATATGGATGACGCTGGCGTGCGGCGCGAAGGTGTCCAGCTTGCCAGTAACGCGGTCGTCAAAACGCGCACCAACCGCAATCAGCAAATCACAGGATTGTACCGCGAGGTTAGCGGCTTTGGTGCCGTGCATGCCCAGCATCCCGAGATAGAGATCGCTGCTGGCATCCGCGCTGCCAAGACCTTTCAGCGTAGAAACCATCGGAATACCGGTTTCCTGCGCCATGGCACGTAAGGCTGGAACCGCCTGCGCCATACCCACGCCGCCACCGATATACAGCATCGGCTTATGCGATTGCGCCATCAATGTGCGCGCCTCTGCAATGTGCTGCGCGGAGTGGCCGATTTCTTCCTCAACTGGCAGCAGATGAGGCGTCAGTTCGCCATTGGCGATCTGAATGTCTTTCGGGATATCGACCAGTACCGGGCCGGGACGACCCGATTGCGCGATGGCAAAAGCTTCTGCCATCACTGAGGGTAAATCATCAAGCGATTCAACGAGGAAACTGTGTTTGGTGCAGGCTAACGATAAACCAAGAACGTCTATTTCCTGGAAGGCGTCGGTGCCGATGAAGGCCGATGATACCTGGCCGGTGATCGCCACAACCGGGATCGAATCCATCATCGCATCCGCCAAACCGGTGATCAGGTTGGTGGCGCCGGGCCCCGAAGTGGCGATACATACGCCAGTCTTGCCGGTTGCGCGGGCATAACCGATAGCAGCCATCACCGCACCTTGCTCATGACGACACAGTAGGTGTTCCACGCCGCCATCGTAGAGCGCATCGTACACTGGCATGATTGCGCCGCCAGGATAGCCAAACACTGTATCGACACCCTGCGCGCGTAAAGCCTGAACTACCCACTGTGCACCTGTCATGGTTATTCTCCTGTATTCCTAGGGGAACAACAGAATTTTATGCTACTGCTCATAATCTGTTCCTCGCTAATTTGCTGATATTTAGCCTGGTCAAAAAAAAACCCCCGGACCTTTCGGTGCGGGGGTTTTTGGAATTCCAGACTTGATTTTTAAGCCTTTCTTTCTCCAAGCGATGCCCCGCACGGTGGGATAATAATCACCACCACGCTAATCACGACTAGGCTAATCACTTGTAGAAGGGCTTTCATGTGTTGTTTGTTTTTTCGATTGTTCGAAGTAATACCTACAGAGTTACCATAGTTAGCGTGTCGTTGACAATAATTTTCATTGGAAAATTTTATGATGCCGCTGGCGGCCCGCCGTTATCACATTGTAAATAAAAGGTTATTTACATTTGTGATAAAAATTCATAACGCCCGCGTCGTAATCTTCATTTGGAGTTTACGATCAAGCTCTGATTTTCAGTGAAAGAGCGGCAATTATCAGGGAATGTAAGGAATCTGGCTCTGAAGTTGAGCAGTAAGCCATTGTTCATCTGTCTGGCTGCTTTGATGATAAGGACAACAAGGAGCGGTTATGTCTTTATCGAAGGTATTAACACGAGCTGCGCTGGGTGTTCAGGCTCCGCTGGTGACGGTGGAAGTGCACATCAGCAACGGCTTGCCGGCCCTGACGCTGGTTGGACTGCCTGAAACCACGGTAAAAGAAGCGCGGGAACGGGTGCGAAGCGCGATTATTAATAGCGGGTTCACCTTCCCGGCGAAACGCGTCACCATCAATCTGGCGCCTGCCGATCTGCCAAAAGAGGGCGGACGCTATGACCTCCCCATCGCTATCGCCATTCTGGCGGCCTCTGAGCAGCTGCCAGACGCAAAACTGGGGCAATTTGAATTCCTGGGGGAGTTAGCACTTAACGGCGCGCTCTGTGGCGTTCAGGCCGCTATTCCAGCTGCGATGGCGGCACTGCAAGCAGGCAGACAAATGGTGTTAGCTGAACAGAATCAACAGGATGTAGGGTTGATTCAACAAGGCGAGACGCTGTTTGGCAAACATCTGGTAGAAATCTGTGCGTTTCTCCATAACAAAACCACTCTCACTGTCGCGCATTATCAGCCCGAAACGCTTGAACAGGAAAAGCAGGACCTCAGCGATATCATTGGCCAGGATCAGGGCCGACGTGCACTGGAGATCACCGCAGCTGGCGGGCATAACCTATTACTGATTGGGCCGCCTGGCACCGGCAAAACCATGTTAGCGACGCGTCTGCCCGGTATCATGCCACCGTTAGACGACCAGGAAGCGCTGGAGTGCGCCGCTATCGCCAGTCTGGTAAGCAGTGGCAATCTCCATCATCAGTGGCGCAAACGGCCGTTCAGAGCGCCTCATCACAGTTCATCACTCTATGCGCTGGTTGGGGGCGGCTCCTTGCCGCGGCCGGGAGAAATCTCCTTGGCACACAATGGCGTGTTATTCCTCGATGAGCTGCCAGAATTCGAGCGCAGAACGCTTGATGCTTTGCGCGAACCGATTGAATCCGGGGAAATCGCCATTTCACGCACGCGCGCTAAAGTGACGTATCCCGCGCGCTTTCAATTGATCGGCGCGATGAATCCCAGCCCGACCGGGCATTATCAGGGCAACCATAATCGCTCATCACCTCAGCAGGTGTTGCGCTATCTCAATCGGTTATCAGGACCTTTTCTCGATCGCTTTGATTTATCGTTAGAGGTCCCACTTCTGCCCAGTGGATCGCTAAGTAAGAAACAACAAGTCAGCGAAAGCAGCGCTGAAGTTTTAACTCGCGTCCTCGCCGCACGAAAGATTCAAACAGCACGCAGCGGAAAAGTGAATGCTCATCTCTCTAACCCAGAGATTTTACGCTGGTGTCCATTGAAGCAACAGGATGCTGAATGGCTGGAAGAAGTGTTGAATTCGTTGGGGCTTTCAGTACGCGCCTGGCAGCGGATTTTAAAGGTGGCCAGGACAATCGCTGATTTAGCAGGTGAAGAGCAGATTACTCGTAGTCATTTGCAGGAAGCGGTGGGATATCGCAGCATCGACCGCTTAATGATCTATCTGCACAAGACTCTGGAATAAAAAACGGGGCTTATATAAGCCCCGCTATTCTTAATCATCGCTATCGCTAAAATCTTCCACCGTATCCATCTGCGGCTTGCCGCCAGATAGCGTATGGAAACGCTTAGGTCGCTTGATACGTGCGGTGTATTTCGACCATACACGTTCAGCTTCCGTTTGTGGCTCACGAAGACCACGACATACTTCTAAAAATGAACGCTCTTCTTCTGTAATGGGTTCACGCTTAGCGAGATCCAGTTCATTAAAGGCGTAACCGTGGCGCTCCAGAAGCTGAGCTTCTTTAATGGTGAAATCACCATGACGCGAAAAACCACGTGGGTAATGTTTGTTATCAAAGAAACGATTCGTTGTTGCGAAGCTATCCGCCATTTTACACGCTCCTGACTCTCATATGGCCGTGCTATTTATGGCGCGGAGTATTAGATAGGCTTGACAGAGTGTAAAACAAAACATTTAAATCAGTACGACAAACAATTTTTGGGAGAATGCAGTGGATACGGAATTACTGAAAACTTTCCTCGAAGTGAGCAGAACACGCCATTTCGGGCGTGCTGCTGAAGCGCTTTACCTCACGCAATCTGCCGTTAGTTTTCGCATTCGTCAGCTGGAAAATCAGCTGGGCGTAAACCTTTTTACTCGTCACCGTAATAACATCCGGCTGACTTCAGCAGGCGAGCGTTTATTACCCTATGCCGAAAGCCTGATGAGCACCTGGCTGATGGCCAAAAAGGAAGTTTCGCATACACAACAGCATCATGAGCTTTCAATAGGAGGTAGCGCATCCCTTTGGGAAGCGTATTTAACTCCCTGGTTGCAAACACTTTATGAGAATCGCGAAAGCCTTCATCTCGAGGCACGTATCGCCCAGCGACATTTACTGGTTAAGCAATTGCATGAACGTCAGTTGGACCTGTTGATCACAACTGAAGCGCCAAAAATGGATGAGTTAACCAGCCAGCAAATAGGGCATATTTCGCTCGCATTATTCCGGGCGCGTAAAACCGAGAAGCGTGAAAAATATGACTATATCAAGCTGGAATGGGGCGCAGATTTTCATCAGCATGAAAGTTATCTGTCCAGTGATGATGTTCCCGTATTAACCACCACATCCGCACATTTAACACGCGAATTACTGCATACCACCGGTGCTTGTGCCTTTTTACCTGATTTTTGGCACAGCATTTATAGTGATTTGATGGTTATTCCAGATACACCCGTCGCCGTGCGACCGTTATATGCGGTGTGGCTGCAGAATAGCGATCAGCAAAGTCACATTCGTCAGCTGCTTAAATATCCGGTTTTGACACAATAAGATAATAAATGAGGGAGTTTGAGTGGATCACAGTGAAACTCAAACTCATTTCACTGCCGAATTTTGGACAAAAAAAATCCTTTGCCGAAGCAAAGGATTATTTTCTGGCAGGGGCGGAGGGACTCGAACCCCCAACACCCGGTTTTGGAGACCGGTGCTCTACCAATTGAACTACGCCCCTAATTAGGGTGGCGGAACGGACGGGGCTCGAACCCGCGACCCCCTGCGTGACAGGCAGGTATTCTAACCAACTGAACTACCGCTCCACCGATTCTGTACTGATATCAGACAATCGTTCTGATTTCAGGTGTTTCGCCCTTCCCGCGTCACAGGGAAGGTCACGACCCGGTAACGGGTCTTAAATTGATGCCTGGCAGTTCCCTACTCTCGCATGGGGAGGCCCCACACTACCATCGGCGCTACGGCGTTTCACTTCTGAGTTCGGCATGGGGTCAGGTGGGACCACCGCGCTAAAGCCGCCAGGCAAATTCTTTGTGCAAAAACGAATAACATTCGCCTCCGCTGATTCTTTAATCCGTAAACAAGCTGAAAATCCGGTCTCTCAGACCAAAACGCCTCTGGCGTTGTAAGGTTAAGCCTCACGGGTCATTAGTACCGGTTAGCTCAACGCATCGCTGCGCTTACACATCCGGCCTATCAACGTCGTAGTCTTCAACGTCCCTTCAGGACCCTCAAGGGGTCAGGGAGAACTCATCTCGGGGCAAGTTTCGTGCTTAGATGCTTTCAGCACTTATCTTTTCCGCACTTAGCTACCGGGCAGTGCCATTGGCATGACAACCCGAACACCAGTGGTGCGTTCACTCCGGTCCTCTCGTACTAGGAGCAACCCCCCTCAATTCTCCAGCGCCCACGGCAGATAGGGACCGAACTGTCTCACGACGTTCTAAACCCAGCTCGCGTACCACTTTAAACGGCGAACAGCCGTACCCTTGGGACCTACTTCAGCCCCAGGATGTGATGAGCCGACATCGAGGTGCCAAACACCGCCGTCGATATGAACTCTTGGGCGGTATCAGCCTGTTATCCCCGGAGTACCTTTTATCCGTTGAGCGATGGCCCTTCCATTCAGAACCACCGGATCACTATGACCTGCTTTCGCACCTGCTCGAGCCGTCACTCTCGCAGTCAAGCTGGCTTATGCCATTGCACTAACCTCCTGATGTCCGACCAGGATTAGCCAACCTTCGTGCTCCTCCGTTACTCTTTGGGAGGAGACCGCCCCAGTCAAACTACCCACCAGACACTGTCCGCAGCCCGGATTACGGGCCTACGTTAGAACATCAAACATTAAAGGGTGGTATTTCAAGGTTGGCTCCACGCAGACTGGCGTCCACGCTTCAAAGCCTCCCACCTATCCTACACATCAAGGCTCAATGTTCAGTGTCAAGCTATAGTAAAGGTTCACGGGGTCTTTCCGTCTTGCCGCGGGTACACTGCATCTTCACAGCGATTTCAATTTCACTGAGTCTCGGGTGGAGACAGCCTGGCCATCATTACGCCATTCGTGCAGGTCGGAACTTACCCGACAAGGAATTTCGCTACCTTAGGACCGTTATAGTTACGGCCGCCGTTTACCGGGGCTTCGATCAAGAGCTTCTCCTTGCGGATAACCCCATCAATTAACCTTCCGGCACCGGGCAGGCGTCACACCGTATACGTCCACTTTCGTGTTTGCACAGTGCTGTGTTTTTAATAAACAGTTGCAGCCAGCTGGTATCTTCGACTGCCTTCAGCTCCATCCGCGAGGGACTTCACCTGATGACAGCGTGCCTTCTCCCGAAGTTACGGCACCATTTTGCCTAGTTCCTTCACCCGAGTTCTCTCAAGCGCCTTGGTATTCTCTACCTGACCACCTGTGTCGGTTTGGGGTACGATTTCGTGTTACCTGGAGCTTAGAGGCTTTTCCTGGAAGCAGGGCATCAGTTACTTCACCACCGTGGTGGCTCGTCGTCACGCCTCAGCCTTAAGATACCCCGGATTTACCAAAGGTATCAGCCTACACGCTTAAACCGGGACAACCGTCGCCCGGATAACCTAGCCTTCTCCGTCCCCCCTTCGCAGTAACACCAAGTGCAGGAATATTAACCTGCTTCCCATCGACTACGCTTTTCAGCCTCGCCTTAGGGGTCGACTCACCCTGCTCCGATTAACGTTGAACAGGAACCCTTGGTCTTCCGGCGAGCGGGCTTTTCACCCGCTTTATCGTTACTTATGTCAGCATTCGCACTTCTGATACCTCCAGCATGCCTCACAGCACACCTTCAACGGCTTACAGAACGCTCCCCTACCCAACAACACATAGTGTCGCTGCCGCAGCTTCGGTGCATGGTTTAGCCCCGTTACATCTTCCGCGCAGGCCGACTCGACCAGTGAGCTATTACGCTTTCTTTAAATGATGGCTGCTTCTAAGCCAACATCCTGGCTGTCTGTGCCTTCCCACATCGTTTCCCACTTAACCATGACTTTGGGACCTTAGCTGGCGGTCTGGGTTGTTTCCCTCTTCACGACGGACGTTAGCACCCGCCGTGTGTCTCCCGTGATAACATTCTCCGGTATTCGCAGTTTGCATCGGGTTGGTAAGCCGGGATGGCCCCCTAGCCGAAACAGTGCTCTACCCCCGGAGATGAGTTCACGAGGCGCTACCTAAATAGCTTTCGGGGAGAACCAGCTATCTCCCGGTTTGATTGGCCTTTCACCCCCAGCCACAAGTCATCCGCTAATTTTTCAACATTAGTCGGTTCGGTCCTCCAGTTAGTGTTACCCAACCTTCAACCTGCCCATGGCTAGATCACCGGGTTTCGGGTCTATACCCTGCAACTTAACGCCCAGTTAAGACTCGGTTTCCCTGCGGCTCCCCTATACGGTTAACCTTGCTACAGAATATAAGTCGCTGACCCATTATACAAAAGGTACGCAGTCACCCCATTAAAGAGGCTCCCACTGCTTGTACGTACACGGTTTCAGGTTCTGTTTCACTCCCCTCGCCGGGGTTCTTTTCGCCTTTCCCTCACGGTACTGGTTCACTATCGGTCAGTCAGGAGTATTTAGCCTTGGAGGATGGTCCCCCCATATTCAGACAGGATACCACGTGTCCCGCCCTACTCTTCGAACTCACAGAATGTGCACTTTCGTGTACGGGACTATCACCCGGTATCGTGCGACTTTCCAGACGCTTCCACTAACGCACAAACTGATTCAGGTTCTGGGCTGTTCCCCGTTCGCTCGCCGCTACTGGGGGAATCTCGGTTGATTTCTTTTCCTCCGGGTACTTAGATGTTTCAGTTCCCCGGGTTCGCCTCGCAACACTATGTATTCATGTTGCGATGATGCACTGGGTGCACCGGGTTTCCCCATTCGGACATCGTCGGCTGTAGCGGTTCATATCACCTTACCGACGCTTTACGCAGATTAGCACGTCCTTCATCGCCTCTGACTGCCAGGGCATCCACCGTGTACGCTTAGTCGCTTAACCTCACAACCCACAGGCGTTTTGCAACGCGCGCAGACTGCAAGCATTTGAGAGACTCGAACATATCGCCGCTTCATTCTTATTACGGAGAATGAAGACGATACGTCGTTTCAATTTTCAGCTTGTTCCGGATTGTTAAAGAGCATAATACTTCGCAGCACACCGTTTCCGGTTTGCTCTGAAGTATTGTTTTGAGTCACTGTAATGGTGGAGCTAAGCGGGATCGAACCGCTGACCTCCTGCGTGCAAGGCAGGCGCTCTCCCAGCTGAGCTATAGCCCCATACAGTTACTGCAGAGACCACTACTACCACTCACCAGGAGTTCCGTTTTTGACAAACGGTAATTTCTTTTCAGGCAAGGCAAAGTGGCGCGACGTATAGTTCACTATACGAGCGGCGCTTTAACGCAGCATGAGAAGAAATTTGGTAGGCCTGAGTGGACTTGAACCACCGACCTCACCCTTATCAGGGGTGCGCTCTAACCACCTGAGCTACAAGCCTGTAGAGGTTTTTTCTGCTCGTTACTTTCTATCAGACAATCTGTGTGAGCACTTCGCGGGAAGGTATCTTCAGGTAAGGAGGTGATCCAACCGCAGGTTCCCCTACGGTTACCTTGTTACGACTTCACCCCAGTCATGAATCACAAAGTGGTAAGCGCCCTCCCGAAGGTTAAGCTACCTACTTCTTTTGCAACCCACTCCCATGGTGTGACGGGCGGTGTGTACAAGGCCCGGGAACGTATTCACCGTAGCATTCTGATCTACGATTACTAGCGATTCCGACTTCACGGAGTCGAGTTGCAGACTCCGATCCGGACTACGACGCACTTTATGAGGTCCGCTTGCTCTCGCGAGGTCGCTTCTCTTTGTATGCGCCATTGTAGCACGTGTGTAGCCCTACTCGTAAGGGCCATGATGACTTGACGTCATCCCCACCTTCCTCCAGTTTATCACTGGCAGTCTCCTTTGAGTTCCCGGCCGAACCGCTGGCAACAAAGGATAAGGGTTGCGCTCGTTGCGGGACTTAACCCAACATTTCACAACACGAGCTGACGACAGCCATGCAGCACCTGTCTCAGAGTTCCCGAAGGCACCAAAGCATCTCTGCTAAGTTCTCTGGATGTCAAGAGTAGGTAAGGTTCTTCGCGTTGCATCGAATTAAACCACATGCTCCACCGCTTGTGCGGGCCCCCGTCAATTCATTTGAGTTTTAACCTTGCGGCCGTACTCCCCAGGCGGTCGACTTAACGCGTTAGCTCCGGAAGCCACTCCTCAAGGGAACAACCTCCAAGTCGACATCGTTTACGGCGTGGACTACCAGGGTATCTAATCCTGTTTGCTCCCCACGCTTTCGCACCTGAGCGTCAGTCTTTGTCCAGGGGGCCGCCTTCGCCACCGGTATTCCTCCAGATCTCTACGCATTTCACCGCTACACCTGGAATTCTACCCCCCTCTACAAGACTCCAGCCTGCCAGTTTCGAATGCAGTTCCCAGGTTAAGCCCGGGGATTTCACATCCGACTTGACAGACCGCCTGCGTGCGCTTTACGCCCAGTAATTCCGATTAACGCTTGCACCCTCCGTATTACCGCGGCTGCTGGCACGGAGTTAGCCGGTGCTTCTTCTGCGGGTAACGTCAATCGGTGAAGCTATTAACTTCACCGCCTTCCTCCCCGCTGAAAGTACTTTACAACCCGAAGGCCTTCTTCATACACGCGGCATGGCTGCATCAGGCTTGCGCCCATTGTGCAATATTCCCCACTGCTGCCTCCCGTAGGAGTCTGGACCGTGTCTCAGTTCCAGTGTGGCTGGTCATCCTCTCAGACCAGCTAGGGATCGTCGCCTAGGTGAGCCATTACCCCACCTACTAGCTAATCCCATCTGGGCACATCCGATGGTGTGAGGCCCGAAGGTCCCCCACTTTGGTCTTGCGACGTTATGCGGTATTAGCTACCGTTTCCAGTAGTTATCCCCCTCCATCGGGCAGTTTCCCAGACGTTACTCACCCGTCCGCCACTCGTCACCCGAGAGCAAGCTCTCTGTGCTACCGTTCGACTTGCATGTGTTAGGCCTGCCGCCAGCGTTCAATCTGAGCCATGATCAAACTCTTCAATTTAAGTTTGATTTGCTGAAACCAGTTCAGCGGTGCTCATCTGTAAAACGTCATAATGAATTTCATTATGTGTTCACTCGTGAGGCTTTGATATTTTTTTGCGTCCGGAGACGCGGATATCAATCCTGCGAGTGCCCACACAGATTGTCTGATAAATTGTTAAAGAGCATGCCGCGATTTCTCTAGCGGCGCGGGATGCGTATATTACGCTTTCCGCATTCTCAGTCAAGCATTTATTTTTGCTTTTCTGAAGGTTGCCTTGAAGACCACCTCCTGAACACTTCGCTTCGTAAGCCATTGTTCCGTGTCAGTGGAGGCGCAGTATAGGGATTTCTTCGGAGCTGACAAGCGCTAATTTCAAATTAATTTCCGAGTGCTGATTTTTTCGGCGAAACACCACTAAACTGCTAATTTTTCCAGCAACGGGAAGCCATAACGCTGCAAAATCGGTGACAATTTCGTCACTTCATCATCCATACGCGTACAGAACGCTAAATTCTGACCGGATGAAACCGCCTGCGGTGCTTCATGCTCTAATAACCAAACGGTACGACGCGCAATAGCAGCGCCTGAATCCACCAACCTTGTCCCTTCCGGCAGCACCAGTTGCAGCTCATCACGCAGTAAAGGGAAATGGGTGCATCCGAGAACCACGGTATCAGGTGGCTCTTTCATCCTTAGCCAGGGTTGCACAGCACGGCGTACATCAGCGAGCTCAACATCTTCGCCATGCAGCTTGGCTTCCGCCAGCTCCACCAGCTCAGCAGAGCCGAGCATTTCGATTTTGCAGTCGCGGGCAAATTGCGCCACTAACTCATGGGTATAAGGACGTTTCACCGTGCCGCGCGTGGCCAGCAATCCCACTACGCCGTTACGCGTCAGACGCGCAGCAGGTTTTATCGCAGGCACCACACCCACAACCGGGAATTCGAAACGTTCACGCAGCGCCGGCAAAGAGATGGTGCTGGCCGAGTTACAAGCAATGATCACCAACGCAAGCGGGAAACGCTGAGTGATAGCCGTCACCACCGCCACCACACGCTCGACAATAAAGTCTTCGGATTTTTCGCCGTACGGGAAACCTTCATTATCAAAGGCGTAGAGATAGTGGAGATCCGGCAGTAAATGCCGGACCTCATCATAAACGGAGAGCCCACCCACGCCGGAGTCAAACACCAGCACGGTGGGACGCAGATCAGAAGCTGTAGCTGGCGCTGAGGTAATACTCCGTTCCTGGAGTTGGATAGCCATACGCTGTCTCATAATCTTTATCGAACAGGTTGGCAATTCTACCACGAACGGTGAGCTGTGATGTGACCGGATACGAGACCGCGAGATCTACCGTGCTGTAACTCGATAAACGACGCTGCTCGCTGGCATATTCGCTGGTGTTGTTATCGTAGCGCTTACCGAAGTACTGGTAGATGACATCAATATCAAAGTCATACACCGTCATACCCAGCTGATATTTGGCCTGCTCACGCGCACGACGCGCCAGCGTTTCACCATCTGAATTACGACGCGCATCCAGATAACCCAAGGTGATCTGGTGATGAAGGAAGCGGGTATCAAAATCAGCGGTGGCTTCAATACCTTTTAGCGTAACGGCTTTTTCATTGTAATAGCCGCCCTCAAAAGTCACAGGATCAGAAGCATAGGTAATGAGATTGCTGACTTTATTGTGATACGCAGCAACACGCCAATTAACCGGACCGGTTAAACCTTCCAGCGCGGCTTCCCACTGTTTTGATTTCTCAGGATTGAGATCGGGATTAGAGCTGATACCAAAACGCTTCAGACCATATAGCTGGCCTAACGTCGGCGCCTGGAAACCCGTGCCGTAAGAGAGTGATGCCTTGTAACCCGGCACAAACTCCCAACCCGCAGCCGTTTGCCAGGTGCCATGACGGCCAAAGTCCTGGTTATCATCGCCACGCGCCGAACCTTCAAGTGTAACATTGCCAAACTGCTGCTGAGCCGTCAGGTAAGCACCGGTGTTGTCTTGCTTGTAACCATCTTCATCACGCGGTGCGCCAGAATAGAGTTGTCCAATCGAACTCAGTTTCTGCTGCTGCCAATCCAGACCGGCGCTGACCATGCCATGCCCCACCGCAAAGGTGTTGCCCCATTGCAGGTTGCGCTGCTCCATGTCATCCAGACTATTGGAATCTGCATAGCGGCCGTCAGACCCAACGTAGTTATAGATTTTGTACTTTTGATAACTGGCGGTCAGCTGCGAGGAGTATTCCTCTTTATTAAAGCGCAGACCGGTATCAAACGAGTGATTATAGATCTGTTGCTCATCCTGACCACCGACATAACCCGCATCGTAATCTGAGTTCGCGGCGTAGCCGTAACCCCGGAAGAAGCCAGAAAATGCATCGTTAAACTTGTGGTCAACGCCAGCCCAGAACGCCTTATTGCGCCAGCCATCACGATCGCGATCGGTCGGAGACGTTGAGCCCGGCTGAACGTTGTAGCCGTTGGTGGCCTGATAAGAGCCCGCCACCGTTACGCGCGTCTGGTCCGTGACATTTTGATTGATGCCGCCGCTGTATTCCTGATAGCCCTTTGAACCAAAGCCAGCCGTCAGCGAGTTTTGATTATTCGGGTTTTGCGTGATGACATTCACCACGCCGCCAATCGCATCTGCGCCGTAAACGGCAGACCGCGGGCCACGAATGAACTCAACGCGCTGGATAATAGAAACAGGAATCTGGTTGAAGTCAGCAATGCCGGTAATGCCAGGCTTAGAGAACGGCACACCGTCAACCAGAATCAGCGTATGACGCGCTTCCGAACCCCGCACATACATAGAAGCGCTTTGCCCAATGCCGCCGCTTTGCGCGATATCCACGCCCGGCAAGCGACGCAACACTTCCAGCAGGTTCTTGGATTGCCACTGATCGATCTCGTCACGGGTGACGACAGAAGTCGAAGCCAGCACCGACGAGACCGGCTGCGCGAAGCGGTTAGCGGTAACGATTTGCGTATCATCATTCTGCTGAGCGTAGCCAAATTGCGCCCAGAGAGACAACGCCGTTGCACTGAAGGCAAACAGCGAAGCATGTGTTTTTTTCATTGTTATAGCATCCAAAAGACGAAGCAGGATGCCGCACGACTACGACCAATAGCTCGCGATGGTCGTATGTATTGCGACGTCACACCGGCAGGTCTTCGGGCTGAGAATCATAAATGGTGAAAAACTTCCCATCCGGCAGGACAGTGTTTGTAATTGCCATCACCACGACATTCTTTACCGCTGCGCGTCAGCTCCAGATTCGCACTGGATTCCCTTTTAACTCAAGGAGGCCGGCAGGCGCAGTCTACGGCCAGGAAGGCCGGAAATCCAGACTTCCAGCCATCTTGTTTTCCGCAGGGCTGGACATCAGCAGTTGAATGCCTACAATCGCCCGGCAAGTCAGCTTATTACCAGGATTAAAGATGACACCCGAACAGCTCCCGATTGAACAATACGACGCGCAACTGGCGGAAAAAGTCAGCCGCTTACAGGCGATGATGATGCCCTTTGCCGCGCCCGACGTGGAGGTGTTCCGTTCGCCGGTCAGCCACTATCGGATGCGTGCCGAATTCCGCATCTGGCACGACGGAGACGATCTCTACCACATCATCTTTGATCAACAGACCAAGCAACGTATCCGCGTCGATCAATTCCCGGCGGCCAGTGAATTGATCAACCAGCTGATGCCAAAACTGATCGCGGCAATCCGCGACAACCGCGCGCTGCGTTTCAAACTGTTCCAGATCGATTACCTGTCGACGATGAGCAACCAAATCGTCATCTCGCTGCTCTATCACCGCAAGCTGGAAGAAGAGTGGACCGCCGCCGCCAGCGCCCTACGCGACAGCCTGCGTGGCGAAGGCTTTGACGTGCAGCTGATTGGCCGCGCCACCAAAACCAAAATCTGCCTCGATCGCGATTACGTGGATGAGCGCCTGCCGGTCGCGGGGAAAGAGATGATTTATCGTCAGGTGGAGAACAGCTTCACCCAGCCAAACGCGGCGATGAATATTCAGATGCTGGAGTGGGCGCTGGACGTCACGCAGGATTCGCGTGGCGATCTGCTGGAACTCTATTGCGGTAACGGCAACTTCTCGCTGGCGCTGGCGCGTAACTTCCGCAGCGTGTTGGCCACGGAAATTGCCAAGCCGTCGGTCGCGTCCGCGCAATACAATATTGCCGCTAACCATATTGATAACGTGCAGATTATTCGTATGGCCGCTGAAGAGTTTACCCAGGCGATGACGGGCGTTCGCAGCTTCAATCGTTTAGAAGGCATCGACCTGAAGAGTTATCAGTGTGAAACCATTTTCGTTGATCCGCCACGCAGCGGGCTGGATGAGGAAACAGTGAAGATGGTGCAGGCCTATCCGCGCATCCTTTATATCTCCTGCAACCCGCAAACGCTGTGCGACAACCTCGCGGTGCTGGGAGAAACGCATGACGTCACGCGTCTGGCGCTGTTCGATCAGTTCCCGTATACCCATCATATGGAATGCGGCGTGCTGCTGACGCGCAAGGCCTAAACAACAACGGGAACCCCAAGGTTCCCGTTTTTTCACTGCTTGCTCTTCGCGCGGCGAAAACGCATACCAATCCAGAACACCAGCGCCACCATCAGAATGGTCGGGATGAAGTTAGAGCCGATATCCGGATATTCAGCCCGCACCAGCGCGCTATAAACCAAAATACCCAGCAGGAAGAACGCCGCCGCCAGTGAAGGCATGCCGTCTGGCATATTGCGGTTGAGATAACGCTGATGCAAACACCAGGCCGCGAGGCCAAGCGCAATCAGCGGGAATATCGAAAAGGGAACAAACGTGCTGAACAGCACCGAAAAGGAGCCGTTGATCGCTAAACCGGTGATAAAAGCCAATAAAAGCGTTCCTTTATCGCGTGGGTTTTGCTCAATCATTTCATTATCCTTATCACATTACTCTTCGGGTTTTTCCAGGGTAACCGCCAGACGCTCTTGCTCCCGGCGATACCAGTAATAAGCGCCTTTGGCGATCATGCGCAGCTGCAGCACTAATCGATCCTCAAGCTTACGGCGCTGCTCAATATCAACGTCCAGCGCTTCGGCACCCGCGCTAAACACAATCGTCACCATGGCTTCGGCCTGCGCTTCGGTGAAGCTGCGCGGCATGCGATTTTCTAATTCAAGATAATCGGCCAGTTCGGCGATGAAGTGCTGAATCTCACGCGCGACTGCGGCACGAAAGGCCGCCGAGGTTCCGGAGCGCTCGCGTAGTAAGAGCCGAAAAGCGTTGGGATTGTTCCCGATGAACTCCATAAAAGTTGCCACCGAGGTTTTAATAATGCTGCCACCCTTGGCAATACGCTGGCGCGCCTGACGCATTAACTGGCGCAGCATCAAGCCGCTTTCGTCCACCATGGTCAGCCCCAGCTCATCGACATCGCGGAAGTGACGATAAAATGAGGTCGGCGCAATCCCCGCTTCGCGTGCAACTTCGCGCAAACTCAGGCTGGCAAAACTCCTTTCTGCACTTAACTGACTGAAGGCAGCTTCAATCAGTGAACGTCGTGTACGTTCTTTTTGTAGCGCTCTGACGCCCATTTTCCCGGCCTTTTAGGTGATTTGGTAGGCACTATAACAAACTTTTCAGCGTACAGCGGTGCAAACTTTGTGAACGCCTGTGAACCTCACGCTTTGTCAAACTTCAGCAATTTACGCTGTTAGAATTCAGATGTGCGCGGCGAGATGTTAGAATCTCGTTGTAAAAATGTGATAAAAAAATAGGACGTACTGGTATGCAAAAGTCTTACGATTACGATGCCATTGTGATTGGCTCCGGTCCGGGCGGCGAAGGTGCGGCGATGGGGCTGGTGAAGCAGGGAGCGCGTATTGCAGTGATCGAACGCTACCACAACATCGGCGGCGGTTGTACACACTGGGGAACCATCCCTTCCAAAGCCCTGCGTCACGCTGTTAGCCGTATCATCGAGTTCAATCAAAACCCACTTTACAGCGATCACACTCGCCTCCTGCGCTCCTCATTCGCCGACATTCTCAACCACACCGAGAATGTGATCAGTCAGCAAACCGCGATGCGTCAGGGCTTCTACGAGCGTAACCGCTGTGAACTTTATCAGGGCGATGCCCGATTTGTTGATGCCAACACCATCGAAGTGGAACAACCCGACGGCACCCGCGAGCGATTAACAGCGGCGAAATTCGTGATCGCCTGCGGTTCTCGCCCGTATCATCCCGCGGATGTCGATTTCACCCATCCGCGCGTTTACGATTCCGACTCCATCCTCAACCTGCATCATGAACCTGGTCACGTCATCATTTATGGTGCCGGCGTAATTGGCTGTGAATATGCCTCGATTTTCCGCGGCCTGAACGTCAAGGTTGACCTGATCAACACCCGCGACCGTCTGCTGGCATTCCTCGATCAGGAGATGTCAGATTCCCTCTCCTATCACTTCTGGAACAGCGGCGTGGTGATTCGTCACAACGAAGAGTTTGAGAAGATTGAAGGCGTTGATGACGGGGTGATAATTCACCTTAAATCGGGCAAAAAAGTGAAAGCCGATTGCCTGCTGTACGCAAACGGTCGAACCGGTAACACCGATTCACTGGCGCTGGAAAACGTCGGACTGGAAGCGGATGGTCGTGGCCTGCTGAAGGTGAACAGCATGTATCAAACTGCGCTGCCGCATATTTACGCGGTTGGCGACGTGATTGGTTATCCAAGCCTGGCTTCTGCTGCTTACGATCAGGGCCGCATTGCCGCGCAGGCGATCATCAAAGGTGAAGCTACCGCGCACCTGATCGAAGATATTCCAACCGGGATTTACACCATTCCGGAGATCAGCTCAGTGGGTAAAACCGAACAGCAGCTGACGGCGATGAAAGTGCCGTATGAAGTGGGTCGTGCGCAGTTTAAACATCTGGCGCGTGCGCAGATTGTTGGCATGCACGTCGGCAGCCTGAAGATTCTGTTCCACCGCGAAACCAAAGAGATTTTAGGGATTCACTGCTTTGGCGAGCGTGCTGCGGAGATCATTCACATCGGCCAGGCCATCATGGAACAGAAGAACGGCGGCAACACGATTGAGTACTTCGTGAATACCACCTTCAACTATCCCACCATGGCCGAAGCCTATCGCGTGGCAGCGTTAAACGGCTTAAACCGCCTGTTTTAACGAGGTATCCAGATAACCCTTCATGTGGGTTTTGATTGCTTCTGCCAACTGCTCATAGCGGCTGCGCAGAGGCGATCCTGGACGATAGACCAACGCGATGGTGCGCTGCGGCACCGGCTTGTAGCACGGTAAATAGCAGACGCCATCACGTTCGCGTTCATTCGGCACGGACAGCGCAGGTAACAAGGTAATGCCGCTACCGGCGGCAACCATGTTGCGCAGCGTTTCCAGACTGGTGGCGCGGAAATGCGTATCTTCATCGGCACCGGCTTCGAAGCAGAAGCCCATCGCCTGATCGCGCAGGCAGTGCCCATCTTCCAGCATCAGTAATTTCTCACCGGCCAGATCCGACATCGGCACGCGATCGCGATCGCGCCACGGATGATCGGCATACACCGCCAGCGTCATTGGCTCATCAAACAGCGGCACCTCGATAAAGGCTTCACTCTCTTTCACCAACGCCACGATGGCGCAATCCAGCTTGCCGCTGTCGAGCTGTGCCAGCAGTTGCTGCGTCTGCGCTTCATGAAGGTACATTTCGAGTTTGGGGAAGGTTTTGTGCAGCATCGGAATGATGTGCGGCAGCAGATACGGCCCGGTGGTTGGAATCAAACCAATGTGCAGCGGTCCAGACATCGCTTCGCCTTGCTGGCTCGCCATCTCCTTCAGCACTTTCACTTCGCGCAGCACGGTTCGCGCTTGATCCACCAGCAACAGTCCAGCCTGAGTAAACAACACCTTACGGCTGGTACGCTCCAGCAGCATTACGCCAAGTTCATCTTCCAGCTTACGAATCTGTCCACTTAAGGTAGGTTGGCTGACATGACATGCGTCAGCTGCACGCCGGAAATGGCGATGCTCCGCAAGTGAAACCAGGTATTCGAGATCACGAATATTCATTGAAATCCTCCAAACCACGATAGCCCGTGGCGATAGATAGAATAGCAATGAACGATTGGCCCTATCAAGGCGTGAGCGGGAATAATGCGCGCATCAAATGATCTGGAGCAGAACCTGCAAACTGCTTAAAACCAATCACTGTGCTGGCCGGGAGTGGCCTGCCCTTGATGATGTGCCTATAACAAAATGTAATTCCGAAGCTAGAGGTTGGCGGGCTACCGAAGAGGTGCCCGCTTTTTTTTGCTTGTCGCTCGCCTGCTGGATATCAACAGAGCGCGATAAATCGCGCCGCTACGCATTCCTGCATATACCGCAGCGGCGCAATCTAATGCGCATAGCTTTTAACCCAAGCGCTTCTGCGCTTCGCTGATGGCGAAGGCGACCTGTTGAGGAGCGACACCACCTTGCGCATTACGCTTATCCAGGCAGGATTGCAGCGATAGAATTGGATACACGTCATCCTCAATCACCGCGCTGAACTGCTTCAACTGCGCCAGAGTGAGCGCTTCCAGCGCCACGCCTTGCTTGATCGCTTCCACCACGGTTTCACCCACAATGTGGTGGGCTTCGCGGAACGGAACGCCTTTTGCCACCAGATAATCGGCCAGCTCGGTCGAGTTGGCGTAGCCCTGCTCAGCGGCTTCCTGGCAACGCGGACGTTTTACCTGAATGCCGTCCAGCACCAGCACCGACATATGCAGGCAATCGAGCCAGGTATCCAGCGCATCGAACAGCCCTTCTTTGTCTTCCTGCATATCTTTGTTGTACGCCAGCGGCAGGCCTTTCAGCGTCATCATCATGCCGGTCAGCGCACCTTGCACACGGCCGCATTTACCACGGATCAGCTCCAGCGCATCCGGGTTTTTCTTCTGCGGCATCAGCGACGATCCGGAAGTGACTTTATCCGACAGCTCAAGGAAGCCCGCTTCACCGGTGTTGAAGAAGATCAGGTCTTCAGCAAAGCGCGACAGATGCACCATGCCAATCGAGGCGTCTGACAACAGCTCCAGCACGTGATCGCGATCGGAAACGGTATCGAGGCTGTTACGCGTGGCAGAGGCAAAACCTAACCAGCCGGCCAGCTGCTGACGATCGATCTCGTAGGCGGTACCCGCCAGCGCGCCGCAACCCAGCGGACTGACATCCATACGCTTCAGTGCATCCTGCAGACGGCTCTCGTCACGCGCCAGCATCTCAACGTACGCCAGGCACCAATGCGCGAACGTCACCGGCTGCGCACGCTGCAGGTGCGTGTAACCCGGCATCACCGCGTCCTGATTGGCTTGTGCCGTGGCGACCAGCGCCGATTGCAGCTCACGCGTCGCCTCCAACAGCACGGCAACCTGCTCTTTGCACCACAGTTTCAGATCGGTCGCGACCTGATCGTTACGGCTACGGCCGGTGTGCAATTTCTTGCCCAGCGCGCCGACTTTGTCGATCAGCTTGCCTTCCACCCAGCTGTGAATATCTTCCGCATCGCTTTGCAGAATCTGCTCAGGATTGGCGCGTACCTCAGCCAGCAGTTCATTCAACGCGCTTTCCAGCTGTTGCTGCTCTTCATTGGTCAGCACGTTGACCGTCACCAGCGCTTTTGACCAGGCAATCGAGCCGGTAATGTCCTGCTCGGCCAGGCGATAGTCAAAACGCAGCGAGTCGTTGAACTGTTTGAACCGTTGGTCTGCTGCCTGCGAAAAACGTCCGCCCCAAAGTGCCATCTGCATTACTCCTGAATCTGTTATAGAAAAGGCGGCCCGAAGCCGCCCTTGCAAAATATGTCGATTGCCGCGGTATTACTTCTTCTGCTCGTTCAGCGCGCGAATGCGTGAAGAGAGTGAGAACAAGCGGATAAAGCCGCCCGCGTGACGGTGATCGTAAACTTCATCTTCGCCAAAGGTGGCGAACTCTTCTGAGTACAGGCTGTTAGCAGAGGTTTTCTGAATCGCCGTGGCCTGGCCTTTATACAGCTGCAGTACCACTTCGCCATTCACCTCTTCTGCCAGGGATTCAGCAGCGGCCTGGATAGATTTACGCAGCGGCGCGAACCAGCGACCATCGTAAACCACGTAAGACATTTCATGGCCCAGCTGCTCACGCCATTTGAAGCTATCGCGATCCAGCACCAGTTGTTCAACCGCACGCAACGCGTTAACCATGATGGTGCCGCCTGGAGTTTCGTAGCAGCCGCGGGACTTGATGCCTACCAGACGGTTTTCCACGATGTCGATACGGCCGACGCCGTGTTTGGCGCCCAGCACGTTGAGTTTTTCCAGGCACTGGAACGGGCTCAGCGTCTCGCCATTCACCGCCACCACGCGACCTTTCTCCACGGTGACCGTGACATTTTCTGGCTGATCGGGCGCTTCCAGCGGATCAACGGTCCACACCCAGCAATCTTTGTTCGGTGCATTGGCTGGGCTTTCCAGCACGCCGCCTTCGGTAGAGATGTGCCATGCGTTCTCGTCACGGCTGTAGATTTTTTCCAGCGACGCGGTGGTCGGGATATTGCGCTCTTTCAGGTAATCCAGCAGCGCTTCACGTGAACGCAGGTCCCACTCACGCCATGGCGCAACCACTTTCAGCTGTGGCGCCAGCGCGGTGTAGGTGGTTTCGAAACGCACCTGATCGTTACCTTTACCGGTTGCGCCGTGGCACAGCGCATCTGCGCCCACTTTCAGCGCCAGCTCAACCTGGGCTTTAGCGATAATCGGACGCGCCATAGACGTACCCAGCAGGTAAGTGCCTTCGTACAGGGCGCCAGTCTGCAGAACCGGATACACGTATTCGCTGATGAACGCTTCACGCAGGTCAACCACGTGGCACTCAGACGCACCTGACTGCAGCGCTTTCTTCTCAACGCCTTCCAGATCGGCTGGATCCTGGCCAATGTTCGCCACGAACGCCACCACTTCACAGCCGCCATAGTTCTCTTTCAACCATGGAATGATGGCTGAAGTATCCAGACCGCCGGAGTAGGCCAGAACGATTTTTTTGATGTTTTGCGTGCTCATGTCTTAATCCTTGATTATGCGAGAATCCGGGTGCCAATCGACACGCCGTTGAAAAGGGTTGGCAGTTGTTCAGCATGACGCCAGCTGGCGATATCGACCGGGCGACCGAGCGTGCGGGCGGCATCAAGCGCCGCGTTCACTTTCACGATCATGCCATCGGTGATGATGCCCTGCGCAATCAGCTGCTCCGCTTTCGCGGCGGTCATCTCTTCGATGCGCTGACCTTTGCCGTCGAGAATACCGCTGACATCAGACAACAGCACCAAATCGGCACCGATGGTCGCAGCCAGTGCGGTGGCGGCCTGGTCGGCGTTGACGTTCATCAACTCGCCGCCGTCGGTGATGCCAATCGAGCTGATCACCGGCATGTAGCCCGCCGCCAGCAGCGTGTTCACCAGCGCCGGATTGCCCGGCGTCGCGTTGCCAACGTGTCCCAGCTCTTCATCGAACTGCGCCACGTTGACCAGACTGGCATCGCCGAGGCACAAACCCACCGCGCCGATGCCATATTTCTTCGCCCACGCCAGCAGCGTTTTATTGGCGGTACCGGCTAACGCACCGGTAATAATGTCAATCTGATCGGCTGGCGTCACGCGCAAACCGTTCTTCTTTTTCACCGGCAGCGCGAGCTTCTTCATCAGCTCGTCCACCACGCAACCGCCGCCGTGCACAATGATCAGCGGACGCTGATGTTCATTGCGGTACGCCAGCAGGGCATCAAACAGACGGGCCAGCGCTTCTTCGCTATCCAGCAGCACGCCACCCAGTTTAATGATTAATGGATTCATTGCGTTATCCGTTCGTTAAATCAGAGACAGCGTTTCGGGGAAGCCGAAACGAATGTTCAAACACTGAACCGCCTGCGATGAGGCGCCTTTCAGCAGGTTATCTTCGGCAGCCACCACAATCAGGTGCTCGCCTTGCATGGCGAAGCCGATGTCGCAGAACGGCAAACCGACCACCGCTTTCAGCGCCGGTACGCCTTTGTCATAGACGCGCACCAGCGGTTTGTCGTGGTAAGCGTTATGGAAGGCATCCGCCACATCCTGCTGCGTCACGCCCGCTTTCAGGCGGCAAGTGGTGGTCGATAAAATCCCGCGTGGGAAGCTGCCCAGATGTGGCGTGAAGATCACCGGCGTACCGAGATGCGCCACAATTTCCGGGTGATGACGATGATTAAACAGGCCGTACGGCTGCAAGCTCACTTCACAGAAGCTGGTGCCAACGTTGGCTTTGCGCCCTGCGCCGCTCACGCCGCTGGTGGCGTTAATCACCGGCCACTGTGTATCGTTAAGCAGGCCCGCTGCGATCAGCGGTTTCAGCGAAAGTTGGGCTGCGGTTGGGTAGCAACCCGGCACCGCAACCAGCTCCGCATCTTTAATTTTGTCGTGCTGCCATTCGGCCAGGCCGTAAACCGCCTTGTCCAGCCAATCCTGATGCTGATGGCTGAAGCCGTAATATTGCGTATAGAACGCGTCGTCGTTTACGCGGAACGCGCCGGAGAGATCGAACACCACGCAACCAGCTTTGAGGAATTCAGGTGCCAGATCGTGGCTGACTTCATGGGCGGTGGCGAGGAACACCACATCCACTTTGTCGGCCCATTCAGCGGCATCGCTCAGCGGCTGCAGCGGCAAATCGACAATGCCTTTGAGCTGCGGATGCAAATCCGACAATAACTTTCCAGCATCCGGGCTTTGCGCTGAAACCGCCAAAGCGGTTATGTTCATATGCGGATGGCGATTCAGGTAGGTGGCAAGCTCTACGCCAGCGTAACCACTGGCACCAACGATCAGCGTATTCAACATCAGGCTGTATACCTTATTACAGTCACACGTATCGGGTCGCGGCCTTGCCCCGTTGCCCAGAATGCCGTTTGCAGAAGATTTGATGCTTCACATGCAAGCGACGTTATTGTATTTTTATTCACTATTAATGCATGAATATTGATACATCCTAACCCAAGGACCGTCAACAGTGAAGACAAAATTACCACCTTTTATCGAACTCTACCGCCAGTTGATTGCCACGCCATCAATCAGCGCAACCGATAGCGCACTGGATCAGAGTAATGAAACTTTAATCAATTTGCTGGCCGGCTGGTTCCGCGATATTGGCTTCAGTGTCGAAGTGCAGCCGGTGCCTGGCACGCGGCATAAATTCAACATGCTGGCGCGCAGCGGATTGGGCGCAGGCGGCTTGTTATTGGCGGGTCATACCGACACCGTGCCTTACGATGATGGCCGCTGGACGCGCGATCCTTTCACGCTGACCGAACACGACAACAAGCTGTACGGCCTCGGCACCGCCGATATGAAAGGTTTCTTCGCCTTTATTCTGGATGCGCTGCGTGACGTTGACGTGACCAAACTCAGCAAGCCGCTTTACGTCCTCGCCACCGCCGACGAAGAGACCACCATGGCGGGCGCGAAGTATTTCTCTGAATCCACCCAGTTGCGTCCGGATTGCGCCATCATCGGCGAGCCCACCTCGCTTAAGCCGGTGCGCGCGCATAAAGGTCATCTGTCGAATGTGATTCGTATTCAGGGGCAATCGGGCCACTCCAGCGATCCGTCGCGCGGCGTCAACGCCATTGAACTGATGCATGAATCCATTACCCAGCTGATGCAGCTGCGTAACACGCTGAAAGAGCGATACAACCACGATGGTTTTGCCATTCCTTATCCAACCATGAACTTTGGTCATATTCATGGTGGCGACGCGGCCAACCGCATCTGCGCCTGCTGTGAATTGCACATGGATATTCGTCCGCTGCCGGGCTTAACCCTGAGCGATTTGGATGGTCTGCTGAATGACGCGCTGGCGCCGGTAAGTGCGCGCTGGCCGGGACGTCTCACCGTAGGCGAGCTGCATCCGCCGATTCCAGGCTACGAATGTCCGGCCGATCATGAGCTGGTGCAAGTGGTGGAGAAGCTGCTGGGCGTGCCAACCGAAGTGGTGAACTATTGCACTGAAGCGCCTTTTATCCAGCAGTTGTGCCCAACGCTGGTATTAGGCCCGGGATCGATCAATCAAGCCCATCAACCTGATGAGTTTATTGATACCGCATTTATCAAGCCGACTCATGCGCTTATCACCCAAGTCGTACAGCATTTTTGTCATTGATGAACAACAAATGGGGCATTTCACTGTTAAATCAGCAAATTGCCCCGTCATTGTTCGGGATTTGATAATAAGAATAACTTATCTCGCTTCGCTGCAAGCAAATTCTTTGAATTTCCGCCATTTAGCAGCACATTTACGTAGATTTAAGGCAATTGACGCGCAGGAAGATACGTGGCTAGATAAAAGACGATGTTATGCCCGTTGGGCGTAAGAGTATTAAAAAAGACGATAAGGGTGTCAGGGTCCAATGAACGAACAATATTCCGCAATGCGAAGTAATGTCAGTATGCTCGGCAAACTGCTCGGGGATACGATTAAGGATGCACTAGGAGAGAACATCCTCGACCAGGTGGAGACCATCCGTAAACTCTCTAAGTCATCCCGCGCGGGAAATGACACTCATCGTCAGGAACTGCTGACCACGCTGCAAAATCTGTCGAACGACGAGCTGCTGCCGGTGGCGCGCGCGTTTAGCCAGTTCCTTAATCTCACCAACGTCGCTGAACAGTATCAAACCATTTCGCGTAGCGGCGATGGCGCGAACCATCCTGAACTGCTGAAAAAGACTTTCGCACGTCTGAAACAGCAAGGCGATATCAGCGAAGCGGCGATCCGCCAGTCGATTGAAGAGCTGTCGCTGGAGCTGGTGCTGACTGCGCACCCCACCGAAATTACCCGCCGCACGCTGATCCATATGCTGGGCGAAGTGAACAGCTGTTTGCAGCAACTCGATCATAGCGATATCTCTGACTACGAACGTACCCAGGTGATGCGCCGTCTGCGCCAGCTGGTGGCACAAGCGTGGCATACCGACGAAATCCGCAAATATCGTCCAACGCCGATCGATGAAGCCAAATGGGGCTTTGCCGTGGTGGAAAACAGCCTGTGGCAAGGCGTGCCAGCCTTCCTGCGTGAGCTGAATGAGCAAGTGGAAGAGACTTTTGGCATTAAGCTGCCGGTCGATTTCGTGCCGATTAAATTTACCTCGTGGATGGGCGGCGACCGTGACGGCAACCCGAACGTCACCGCACCGATTACCCGCCACGCGATGCAGCTGAGCCGCTGGAAGGCCGCGGACCTGTTCCTGCGCGATATCGGCGTGCTGATTTCCGAGCTGTCGATGTCCGAATGCAGCGACGAAGTGCGCGAGCTGTGCGGCGATGCGGAAGCGCTGGAGCCGTACCGCATGGTGCTGAAGCGCCTTCGCGGCCAGCTGATGACCACGCAGGCTTATCTTGGCCGTCGTCTGAAAGGCGAGCGCCTGCCGCGTCCGGCCGATTTGCTGGTCTCTAACGATCAGCTGTGGGATCCGCTGTTCGCTATCTATCAATCTCTGCAGCAGTGCGGCATGGGCATCATCGCCAATGGTCAGCTGCTGGACACGCTGCGCCGCGTGAAGTGTTTCGGCGTGCCGCTGGTGCGCATCGATATCCGTCAGGAGAGCACCCGCCATACCCAGGCGATTGCCGAAGTAACGCGCTATCTCGGCCTCGGTGATTACGAAAGCTGGTCAGAAGCGGATAAACAAGCCTTCCTGATTCGCGAACTGAATTCCAAGCGTCCGCTGTTGCCGCATCAGTGGGAACCGGGCGATGAGACGCGCGAAGTGCTGGATACCTGCAAAGTGGTGGCCGAAGCGCCGCAGGGTTCAATTGCTTCCTACGTGATCTCCATGGCGAAAACGCCGTCGGACGTGCTGGCCGTGCATCTGCTGCTGAAAGAAGCCGGTATTCCTTACGCCATGCCGGTTGCGCCGCTGTTTGAAACCCTTGATGACCTGAACAACGCTAACGACGTGATGACGCAGTTGCTGAACATCGACTGGTATCGCGGCTTTATCAATGGCAAACAGATGGTGATGATTGGCTATTCCGACTCAGCGAAAGATGCCGGCGTGATGGCCGCCAGCTGGGCGCAATATCAGGCGCAGGACGCACTGATCAAAACCTGTGAAAGCGCGGGCATCACGCTGACGCTGTTCCACGGACGCGGCGGCTCAATCGGTCGTGGCGGCGCGCCAGCCCATGCGGCGCTGTTGTCACAACCGCCGGGCAGCCTGAAAGGTGGCCTGCGCGTGACCGAACAGGGCGAGATGATTCGCTTCAAATACGGTTTGCCCGAAGTCACTATCGCCAGCCTGTCGCTGTATACCGGTGCGATTCTGGAAGCCAACCTGCTGCCACCGCCGGAACCCAAGCGCGAATGGCAGGAGATCATGAATGGTCTGTCGGCGCACTCCTGCGCGATGTATCGCGGCTATGTGCGTGAGAATCCGGACTTCGTGCCCTATTTCCGCTCAGCCACGCCCGAGCAGGAGCTGGGCAAATTGCCGCTGGGTTCACGTCCGGCTAAACGTCGCCCAACCGGCGGTGTGGAATCGCTGCGTGCCATTCCGTGGATCTTCGCCTGGACGCAGAACCGCCTGATGCTGCCAGCCTGGCTGGGCGCGGGTGCCGCGTTGCAGACAGCGATGGATGAAGGTCATCAGGATGAGCTGGAGAACATGTGCCGCGAGTGGCCATTCTTCGCCACACGCCTTGGCATGCTAGAGATGGTGTTCTCGAAAGCCGATTTGTGGCTGGCGGAGTACTACGATCAGCGTCTGGTGGATAAATCACTGTGGTCGCTCGGCAAGCAGCTGCGCGATCAGCTGGATGCGGATATCAAAGCGGTGCTGACCATCGCTAACGATGCCCATCTGATGGCTGACCAACCGTGGATTGCTGAGTCCATCGCGCTGCGTAACGTTTATACCGATCCACTGAACGTGTTGCAGGCTGAACTGCTGCATCGTTCACGTGCGCAGGAAGAGCGCGGTGATGAGCCAGATGCGCGTGTAGAACAAGCGCTGATGGTGACGATCGCGGGTGTTGCAGCGGGTATGCGTAATACCGGTTAATTTTTCCCCTCACCCTAACCCTCTCCCGCTGGCGGGAGAGGGAACCAATCAAGCACAGGTGTTTCAACATTGCTCCACCTAACCCTTCCCTCGCCCGCTGGCGGGAGAGGGACAGGGTGAGGGCATTAACCTCCCATCGCCGGACGCACACCCAGCGTGTGGCAAATGGCGTAACTCAACTCGGCGCGGTTCAGCGTATAGAAATGAAAATCCTTCACCCCTTCCCGCGACAGGATTTTCACCATGTCCATGGCGACGCTGGCACCGACCATTTTGCGCGTCTCCGGATCGTTATCCAGACCTTCAAACATTGCACTCATCCATCCCGGCACCCGCACATTGGTCATGGTGGCGAAGCGTTGTAGCTGTTTAAAGTTAGAGACCGGCAAAATACCCGGCACGATCTCCACGTCGATACCGGTTGCGACACAGCGATCGCGGAAGCGCAGGTAGCTTTCCACATCGAAGAAGAACTGCGTGATGGCGCGGTTAGCACCGGCATCAATTTTGCGTTTCAGGTTAATCAAATCGGCCTGCGCGCTTTTCGCTTCGGGATGCACTTCCGGATAGGCCGCCACCGAGATGTCAAAATCGCCAACGTCTTTCAGCAGCGCCACCAAATCCGAACCGTACATCTCCGGCTTGCCGCTGCCTGGCGGTAAATCACCGCGCAGTGCCACGATATGACGAATGCCGCTATCCCAGTAATCACGCGCGATACCGCGCAACTCATCACGCGTGGCATCGATACAGGTTAGATGCGGTGCGGCTTCCAGACCGGTACGATCTTTGATGCCTTTGATGATGCTGTGCGTACGATCGCGCTCGCCCGAGTTGGCACCGTAGGTGACGGAGACGAATTTTGGCTTCAGGCTGCTCAGTCGATCGATTGAGCTCCACAGGGTTTCTTCCATTTCGCTGGTACGTGGCGGGAAAAATTCGAAAGAGACATTAATTTGCCCGTTCAGCTCAGCCAGGCTCTGGTTCAACGCTTCGCGTTGATTGGCGTGAAAGAAACTCATCCTAATACCTCGTCATCACATATCGATTATTTTGCGGCCTTCGAACATCCATACGTTTAGACGTCCAGATGCACAAAATGAACGATTCGCACGCTAGCGTCAACTGAAAATTAATGAACAGGCGTGACAAATTTTCACTCAAGGTGAAAGCGTTTCATGATGCGCGAGGGGAAGGTGAAGAATGCAGACGGACGATGCCGTCTGCAAAGTGAGGCAGTTTACAGCAGCTGTGCGAGGCGGTTGATATCCGATTGCAACGCGCCGGCCGTAACATCGCGGCCTGCGCCCGGTCCGCGAATCACCAGCGGATTATCACGATACCAACGGCTTTCGATGGCAAACACGTTATCGCACGGCAGTAACGCAGCCAGCGGATGCTCGGGACGTACCGCTTCCACGCCGACGCGCGCTTTGCCATTGGCATCGAAACGCGCCACGTAACGCAGCACTAAGCCCATCTCTTGCGCCGCTTCCAGACGCTGCAGCATCTGATCATTCAGCTCGTCGGCGTTTTCGAAGAAGTGATCAATCGACTCACCGTCGCAAATTGCCGGCACCAGCGACTCGACACGCACCTGATCCGGCTCGATGTCGTAGCCCGCTTCACGCGCCAGAATCACCAGCTTGCGCATTACGTCCTGCCCGGACAAATCCACGCGCGGGTCTGGTTCGGTCAGGCCTTGCTGCCACGCCTGATCAACCAGCTCGCTAAACGGCACCGTGCCATCAAATTGCAGGAACAGCCACGACAGCGTGCCGGAGAAGATGCCGCTGATCGCCAGAATGCTATCGCCGCTTTCGCGTAAATCGCGCACCGTGTGATTGACCGGCAAACCGGCACCGACGGTGGCGTTATACAGCCAGTGACGACCGGTTTTGGCGAATGCATCGCGCACCTGACGCCAGCTCTGACCGCTCGACGCACCGGCAACCTTGTTGGCGCTGATAACGTGGAAGCCGTGACTGGCGAAATCATGATACTGCTGCGCCAGCTGCTCGCTGGCGGTGACGTCCAGCACCACTAAATCATCGAACGGGTGCGCACGCATCCACAGGAACAGCGACTCTTCATCGCGCTCGACCGCTTCATCATCAAAGAACGCCAATGCGCGGCTGGCTTCCAGACCGTCGTAGCTCAGCAAACTGCGGCTGCTGTCTGCCACGCCCGCCAGCACATATTCAAATCCTGTACGTGCCGACAGCGTTTCCTGCTCGCGGGCAAACAGCTCCAGCCAGCGTGAACCGATGTTGCCTTTGCCGAACAAGATCAGGCCGATGCGTTTTTCTGCGCGGAACAGCGACTGATGCAGTCCCTGAATCAGGTGCTGCGTCGGGCCGACGCGCAGTACCGCCACGATGCTGATGTGATCTTCCGATTGCCAGACAAACTCCACCGGCTGATCTTTGATCTGCTGCCAGAAGCGGTGGCTGTGCAGCGGATTACGCGTCACGCCCGCGCCCACCAGCGCCACCAGCGCCAAGCCGTCGCGCAGCTGCAGATGGCCCGGCAGTGCGGCGTCCTGCAACAGGTTGAAGGCGCTATTCACCACTTCCGAGGTGTAACACAGCTGCAGCAGGCGGCGATCGGGATGCACGCCGATCGCCAGCGGACGCAGCTGCGCGCGCTTCAGCAGCAGATCGATCTCTTTCTGCTGGGTTTTGAAATCGTGATTGTCCGGAATTTGAATCTCCACCAGACACACATCATCGTGGCTGGTGACGATACGCGCGCCGGTGCCGGAGGCCAGCACGCGCTCAATGCGCGTCGAGCCCTGCTCCGGTTGATAGCTGCAACGCAGCTGCAAGTCGATGTCGCTGTTGGAAACCGGCTGCAAGGTGCGGGTGTGCAGCACCGGCGCCGCCAGACGCGCCAGCTCGCTGGCTTCATCAAGACGCAGCAGCGGCAGCAGGCACGCATCAGAGACTTTACGCGGATCGGCGCTGTAAACGCCCGCCACATCGCTCCAGATGGTCACGCGCCCCACGCCCGCCAGCGCACCAATCTGCGTTGCCGAGTAGTCCGAGCCGTTACGCCCAAGCAGCACGGTTTCACCCGCTTCGCTGCGGCTGATAAATCCGGTCACCACCAAACGCTTATGCGGATGCTGTGTTAACAGCTCCTGCAGCAGCGGCCAGGATTTGCCTTCATCAACCTGCGGCTGCGCGGCACGTTCAGCACGCAAGAAGTCACGCGCATCCAGCCAGGCGGCTTCGATCTCGCGCTGGCTCAGCACCGCGGCCATCAAGCGCGCCGACCAGATTTCGCCATGCCCCACCACTTCGGCATACACCGCATCGGTGATGGTGCCATCGAGCAGCGCCGCCAGTCTTTCCAGATCGCGTATAAAGGAAGACGTCAGGGTTTCGGCATATTCAGCAGGCAGCAGCGCAGCAATTAACTCGCTGTGAAAACGCCGTAAAGCCTGTTGCACCTGATGAGCAGATAAGCGATCGCTCTGGCTCAATTTCAGCCAGCTGATCAACTGGTTAGTGGTGCTGCCTGCGGCAGAGACCACCATTAAGTCGCCTGGCTGGCTGTAATCCGCCATGATGCTGGCCACGCGCTGATAGCAACGTGCGTCGGCCAGGCTACTGCCACCAAATTTATGCAACTGCTTGATCGGCGTTCCCGCGCCCACTGAACTCGTCATGATTACTCCTCGGCTGCGATCCGGAATGCATTATCCAGATCGGCGATTAAATCTTCGTGATCTTCAATCCCAACAGAAATACGCAGCAGTGTTTCCGAAATTCCCGCTGCCGCGCGTGCTTCTGCAGACATGCCAGCATGCGTCATGGTCGCGGTATGCGAAATCAAACTTTCTACGCCGCCCAGCGATTCGGCCAGCGTGAACAACTGCAGCGCTTTCAGGAAGCGGCGCAGGCGAGCCTCATCGGCATCGATTTCGAAACTCAGCATGGCACCAAAACCACGCTGCTGACGTACCGCAAACTCATGACCGGCATTTTCCGGCAGGGACGGATGATACAGTTTTTTCACCAGCGGTTGTTGCTTCAGGTAATCAACTATCGCCAATGCATTGCGTTGTGCAGCGGCGATGCGCGGTGACAGCGTGCGCAAACCGCGCAGCAGCAGGTAGCTATCAAACGCCGCGCCGGTTACACCAATATTATTCGCCCACCACGCCAGATCGGTGGCCATCGCTGGATCTTTCGCAATCACCGCGCCCGCCACCACATCAGAGTGACCATTCAGGTATTTGGTGCAGGAGTGAACAACCAAGTCGGCACCCAGCGCCAGCGGGTTTTGCAGCGCCGGGCTGAGGAAGGTGTTGTCTACCACGCTAATGGCGCCAGCTTCACGCGCGGCGGCGCAAATGCTGGCGATATCGACCACACGCAGCAGTGGATTACTTGGGCTTTCAACCAGCACCAGTTTTGGCTTCTCGGCCAGAGCAGCGGCCAGCGCAGCTTTATCGCCCTGATCGACAAACTTCACGCGATACGCGCCGCGCTTGCTCAGGCTATCGAACAGGCGATAGCTGCCGCCGTAACAGTCGTGTGGCGCCACCAGCAGATCGCCCGGCTTCAGGAACACGGTTGTCACCAGATGAATCGCTGACATGCCGGTATTGGTCAATACCGCGCCTGCGCCACCTTCCAGTTCTGCCAGCGCGCGCTGAACCACATCGCGCGTTGGGTTACCACGACGTGAATAGTCATGCGCACGCGGCTCATTGAAGTCGAGGAAGTTATAGGTGCTGGAAAGATGAATCGGTGGGACAACGCAGCCATATTGCTCGTCATCATTCAAACCGCTACGTACTGCGATGGTTGCCTGTTTACGCGTCATGGTGCTTACTGTTCCTGAAGAAAAAGAAGAGCAACAGGATAACATTCCGCACATAGACGTCAATACATCTGGACATCTAAATGTCTTTGCGTATAGATTGAGCAAATCATCAATAACCGCTAAAATTGTCCGTCATCGCCTGGTGTTCAGCGCGCTTTCCTTTGCAGAAGCGGTGCTCAAGCATAAAACCTGCGGTTTAAGGGGTCAGGCATCGAAAAATCGGGCATAATCAACGGATTTCCCCATATTCAACTTTTATTGATTAAGGTAACCCATGGCTGAATGGAACGGCGAATATATCAGCCCTTACGCTGAACATGGCAAGAAGAGCGAGCAGGTTAAGAAAATCACAGTTTCTATCCCGCTGAAAGTGCTGAAGATTTTAACGGACGAGCGCACCCGCCGTCAGGTGAACAACCTGCGTCACGCCACCAACAGCGAACTGCTGTGTGAAGCCTTTTTGCATGCTTTCACCGGGCAGCCTCTGCCGAACGATGTCGATTTGCGTAAAGAACGCAGCGATGAGATTCCGGAAGAAGCGAAACAGATTATGCGTGAAATGGGCATCGATCCCGATAGTTGGGAATACTGAAGCCAGAAATAAAAAAACCCAGCCGAGGCTGGGTTTTTTCTTGCTGCCGAATCGCGAAGATTCGACGGCCAAAAATCTTATTTCTTGCTTGCTGGCACGCTGAAACGCTTGTTGAAGCGATCTACACGGCCACCGGTGTCAGCAATACGCTGCTTACCAGTGTAGAACGGGTGGCATTTGCCGCACACGTCCAGGTTCAGACCAGAAGCCATGGTTGAACGGGTGTTGATCACGTTACCGCAAGAGCAAGTCATGGTTACTGCTTCGTACTTAGGGTGAATACCTTGTTTCATGGGAGAACCTCATAAAAGGCCGTGTCGCTCTCCGTGCCAGGCTCAGCCTGCACAGCACCACACGCGGTTGAACATTAAGTGTATGCTCCGACAAGTGATCTCATCGAAGGCGGCATAGTATACAGAAATTAACCGGTTTTAGCAAATAGCCGCTTCCTAATTAGCCGTGTACACTACTTCTCCTTACTTCAGAACCGGATAGAGATTCAGATGCCCGTTGTTCAGGTTGCCCTGCCCGTTCCGCTACCTCGCCTGTTTGATTACTTGCTGCCTGCCGATGCGCCGCAGCCGGTGGCGGGCGCACGCGTGAATGTGCCGTTCGGCAGTCGCAAAATGATCGGCATTGTGATCGGCACGTGTGAGACCAGCGATCTGCCGCTGACGCAGCTCAAGCAGATAGAGAGCGTGCTCGACGATCAAAGTCTGTTCTCGCCCGCCCTGTGGCGCATTTTGCATTGGGCCGCCAACTATTATCATTCGCCGCTCGGCGAAGTGCTGAGCCATGCGCTGCCGGTGCTGCTGCGTCAGGGCAAACCCGCGCAGGAAGCGCCGCTGTGGCAATGGGTGATTAATGATGCTGGCCGTGAAGTGGCGATGGAGAGCCTGAAGCGCGCGCCGAAACAGCAGCAAGCGCTGGCGATGCTACGTCAGCGACCGCTCTATCGTCATCAGGTCAGCGAACACGATTTTACCGATGCCGCGCTGCAAGCGTTGCGCGCAAAAGGCTTGTGCGAACTGCGTGAACACACGCCGCAGATGCACGACTGGCGTACCAGCTTTGCCGTCAAAGGGGATCGCCTGCGCCTGAATACCGATCAGGCGATGGCGGTGGGCGCGATGCGCAGTGAAGACGATCACTATGCGCCGTGGCTGCTGGCTGGCATTACCGGCTCGGGTAAAACTGAAGTGTATCTCAGCGTGCTGGAGAACGTGCTGGCACGCGGCAAACAGGCTTTGGTGCTGGTGCCGGAAATCGGCCTGACGCCGCAAACCATCGCCCGCTTCCGTGAGCGCTTTGATGCGCCGATTGATGTGCTGCACTCGGCACTGAATGACAGCGAACGCCTCGCCGTCTGGCTGCGTGCGCGCAGCGGCGAAACGGCGATTGTTATCGGTACACGCTCGGCGCTGTTCACGCCGCTGGCGCGCCCCGGCGTCATCATCATTGATGAAGAGCACGACAGCTCGTACAAACAGCAGGAAGGCTGGCGCTATCAGGCGCGCGATCTGGCGGTGTTCCGCGCGCATGAGGAAGACATTCCGATTGTGATGGGTTCCGCCACGCCCGCGCTGGAAACCTTGCACAACGTGCGCGTCGGCAAATATCGCCAGCTCAATCTCACCAAACGCGCGGGCAATGCTAAACCGGCGTTACAGCAGCTGATCGATCTTAAAGGTCAGCAGCTGAAAGGCGGATTGGCGCCAGCACTGCTCGGCAAAATGCGTCAGCACCTGCAGGCCGACAATCAGGTTCTGCTGTTCCTCAACCGCCGTGGCTTCTCTCCGGCGCTGATGTGCCACGATTGCGGCTGGCTGGCCGAGTGCCAGCGCTGCGATAGCTACTACACGCTGCACCAGAACCATCGCCAGCTGCGCTGCCACCATTGTGACAGCCAGCGCCCGCTGCCAAATCAGTGCCCAAGCTGTGGTTCAACGCATTTGATGCCGGTCGGCGTCGGCACCGAACAGCTGGAACAGCAGCTGGGCACGCTGTTCCCCGACGTGCCGGTATCGCGCATTGATCGCGACACCACCAGCCGTAAAGGCGCGCTGGAGCAGCATCTGGCCGATGTGCATCGCGGCGGCGCGCGCATTCTGGTGGGCACGCAGATGCTGGCGAAAGGCCATCATTTCCCGGATGTCACGCTGGTGTCGCTGCTGGATGTTGATGGCGCGCTGTTCTCAGCCGATTTCCGCGCCGCCGAGCGTTTCGCTCAGCTCTACACGCAGGTCGCGGGTCGCGCCGGTCGTGCGGGTAAACAGGGCGAAGTGTTGCTGCAGACCCATCATCCGGAACATCCATTGCTGCAAACATTACTGCATCGCGGCTATTTCGCCTTTGCCGATCAAACGCTGCTGGAGCGTCAGTCCGTTCAGCTGCCGCCGTGGACCAGCCATGCGCTGTTCCGCGCTGAGGATATGGATAACCAGCAGGCGGCGGAATTCCTCACACAGCTGCGTAATTTGCTGGAAGCCAGCCCGCTTAAAGATGAGGCGATGTGGCTGATGGGGCCGGTTCCGGCGTTGGCACCGAAGCGCAGTGGACGCTGGCGCTGGCAGCTGCTGTTGCAGCATCCGTCGCGCAAACGTCTGCAACAGCTGTTGAGCGGATCGCTGCCGCTGATCGCCACCTTGCCGGCGTCACGCAAAGTGAAATGGACGCTGGATATCGATCCCACCGAGAGCTAAGCCACGCCACAACTGCGAGCCAGATCGAAAAAAGTCGCACAAGTCACAATTTTTATGCAAATTAAGTAACAACCCGACGCGACCTTGGGTTAACAATAGTGCCGACCCGGTTGAAGCCCGGTAATGTCTGAAAATCAATGCGCTGTACCGCGTCAGGAGTTATACGTTGGACCAGAAGCAACCCTCCACCGCCGCCACCATGAAAGATGTGGCCGAGAAAGCAGGCGTTTCAACCGCTACGGTTTCACGTGCGTTGATGAATCCAGAAAAAGTCTCTGCTGCTACCCGGCTCAAGGTCGAAAAAGCGGTGATTGCCGTGGGTTATGCGCCGCACGGTTTGGCGCGCAATGCCAAACGCGGTGAAACGCAAACCATTCTGGTGATTGTGCCGGACATCTGCGATCCCTTCTTCAGTGAGATCATTCGCGGCGTGGAAGTCACCGCTGCGCATGAAGGTTATCTGGTACTGATTGGCGATTGCGCGCATCAGAATAAACAGGAAAAAACCTTTCTGAATTTAATGCTGACGCGACAGATCGACGGCATGGTGCTGTTGGGTTCACAGCTGCCGTTTGAGGCGGGCATTGAAGATCAGCGCAACCTGCCGCCGATGGTGATGGGTAACGAATTTGCGCCGGAGATGGCATTACCCACGGTCCATATCGATAACCTCACCGCCGCCTTTGAAGCGGTGAATCACCTGCTGCAGCTTGGTCATCGCCAAATTGCCTGTATCACCGGGCCAGAACACATTCCGCTGAGCCAGTATCGTTTGCAGGGCTACATTCAGGCGCTGCGTCGCAGCAGCATCGCCATCGACCCAACGATGATTGTGCATGGCGATTTCACCTTTGAAGCCGGCGCGAATGCGCTTAAGCAGTTGATGAGTTTGCCGCAGCCGCCGAAAGCGATTTTCTGCCATAGCGATTTGATGGCGCTGGGCGCGATGAACCAGGCGCGTAAACTTGGCATGCGCATTCCGCAGGATCTGTCGGTGGTGGGCTTTGATGATATCGAACTGGCGCAATACTACGATCCGCCGCTGACCACCGTGGCCCAGCCGCGTTTTGCCATCGGCCGAGAAGCGATGCTGCTGTTACTTGATGAGCTGCAGGGTAAACGCGTGAATAACGGTTCGCGCCTGCTGGATGCGGAGCTGCGCGTGCGCGGCAGTACGGCACCGGCGGCAAAACGGGAAAAATAGTGCGTAGACGCCTGCATTTTCAGCGGATTCTGAAGGCAGACTGTGCTGGTCAAAGTTCCAGCCCTTGCGTAACATGGCGCATTCATTGCCGGGCAATTAACAGCACATTTACATGCCCATTGGCATTTTTTTGAAGGGTAGCAGAACGAAAGTGGCACAGAAAGATTATGTAGGCCGCGGGCGTTCAACAGGGACGCGTCGCAAAAAACCCGCCAGCCGCAGCAAGAAAAGCAAAGGCGGATCAGGCACTTCAAAGCTCATGATGGTACTGGCCGCGGCCGTGCTGGTCACCTTTGCCGGTGGTTTATGGTTTATCTCGCATCATAAGAAAGAAGAGATTGAGGTCATTCCAAACCACAAAGCCAACGGTAACGGCCTGCCGCCGAAGCCGGAAGAGCGCTGGAAGTACATCAAAGAGCTGGAAAATCGCCAAATTACCGTTCCGTCGCCGACTGAGCCTTCGGCTGGTGGCGTGCAATCACAAACGCAGCTGACCGATGAACAGCGCCAGCTGCTGGAGCAGATGCAGGCCGATATGCGCCAGCAGCCGACGCAGCTGAACGAAGTGCCGTGGAACGAACAAACCCCGGCGCAGCGCCAGCAAACGCTGCAGCGTCAGCAGGTGCAGCAACAGCAGGTTCAGCAACAACAACAGCAGCAGTTGCAACGTCAGCAGCAACAGTTACAACAGCAGCAACGCCAGCAACAGTTGCAGCAACAACAGGCCGCGCGTCAGCAGCAACAACAAGCTGCGCCGATCACGCGTGAGCCAACGCAGCAAACCAAGCCGCAGGAAACGGCCAAGGCGAAAGCGGAAGAGAAAGCCGCTTCACAACGCTGGATGGTGCAGTGTGGTTCGTTCAAAGGCACCGATCAGGCGGAATCTGTGCGCGCCGGTCTGGCATTTGAAGGATTTGAGAGCCGCATTACCACCGGCGGTGGCTGGAATCGCGTGGTGATCGGGCCGTTCAAAGATCGCAGCAGCGCCGACAGCACAGTCAAACGCTTACACAGTTCCGGCCACGGAAGTTGTATTCCCCTCGCTCTCGGGGGTTGAAACCCCTTTTTCCTACCCCATATCTGGTTGCATGATACTCCGCGCCGAGTGCGCGGAGTTCCTTTTCTACTGCAACAAGGGGTCTGCCCGTGACAACAATAGTAAGTGTACGACGCAACGGCCAGGTAGTGATTGGCGGTGATGGCCAGGCTACGCTCGGCAATACCGTAATGAAAGGCAACGTTAAAAAAGTCCGTCGTCTTTACAACGATAAAGTGATCGCCGGCTTTGCTGGCGGTACCGCAGATGCCTTCACCCTGTTTGAACTGTTTGAGCGCAAGCTGGAAATGCACCAGGGCCATCTGGTGAAAGCGGCGGTCGAACTGGCTAAAGATTGGCGTACCGATCGCATGCTGCGCCGCCTTGAAGCGCTGCTGGCGGTGGCCGACGAAAACGCCTCATTAATCATCAGCGGCAACGGCGACGTTATCCAGCCGGAAAATGACCTGATCGCAATTGGTTCTGGTGGGCCTTACGCCCAGGCAGCGGCACGCGCGCTGCTGGAAAACACCGACATTGGTGCACACGATATCGTGGAGAAAGCGCTGAACATCGCTGGCGATATCTGTATCTACACCAACCACAATATTAACTTCGAAGCATTACCGTCTAAGGCTAAGGACTAAACATCATGTCTGAGATGACTCCACGCGAGATTGTCAGCGAGCTTAATCGCTTTATCATCGGCCAGGACGGCGCAAAGAAGGCGGTCGCGATCGCCCTGCGTAATCGCTGGCGCCGCATGCAGCTCGACGAAGAGCTGCGCCATGAAGTGACGCCAAAAAACATTCTGATGATTGGTCCAACCGGTGTCGGTAAAACCGAAATCGCCCGTCGCTTAGCCAAACTGGCGAACGCACCGTTCATCAAAGTGGAAGCCACCAAATTCACCGAAGTCGGTTACGTCGGTAAAGAGGTTGATTCCATCATTCGCGATCTGACCGATTCTGCCATCAAGATGGTGCGCAGCCAGGCAATCGAGAAGAACAAGTACCGCGCGGAAGAGATGGCGGAAGAGCGCATCCTGGATGTGCTGATCCCACCCGCGAAAAATAACTGGGGCCAGGCTGAACAAGCGGCTGAGCCATCGGCAGCGCGTCAATCCTTCCGCAAGAAACTGCGCGAAGGCCAGCTGGATGACAAAGAGATTGAGATCGATCTGGCCGCTTCATCGGCTGGCGTTGAGATCATGGCGCCTCCGGGCATGGAAGAGATGACCAGCCAGCTGCAATCGATGTTCCAGAACCTCGGTGGGCAGAAGCAGAAACCGCGTAAGCTGAAAATCAAAGAAGCCATGAAGCTGCTGATTGAAGAAGAAGCGGCCAAGCTGGTGAACCCGGAAGAGCTGAAGCAGGATGCCATCGATGCGGTTGAGCAGCACGGTATCGTGTTCATCGACGAAATCGACAAAATCTGTAAGCGCGGCGGCCAGAATGCGGGCGGTCCAGACGTGTCACGCGAAGGCGTACAGCGCGACCTGCTGCCGCTGGTGGAAGGTTGCACCGTTTCCACCAAGCACGGCATGGTGAAAACCGACCACATTCTGTTTATCGCTTCCGGCGCGTTCCAGGTCGCCAGCCCGTCAGATCTGATCCCAGAACTGCAAGGCCGTCTGCCGATTCGCGTTGAACTGCAGGCGCTGACCGTCAATGACTTCGAGCGCATTCTTACCGAGCCAAACGCCTCGGTTACCGTGCAGTACAAAGCGCTGATGGGCACCGAAGGGGTCAACATCGACTTCACCGATGACGCAGTGCGGCGTATCGCCGAAGCCGCATGGCAGGTGAACGAGACCACCGAGAACATCGGTGCGCGTCGTCTGCATACCGTGCTGGAGCGTCTGATGGAAGATATCTCCTATGACGCCAGCGATCGTAACGGTGAGTCGATCACTATCGATGCCGAGTACGTTGGTAAGCATCTGGATGAGCTGGTGGCCGACGAAGATCTCAGCCGCTTCATTCTGTAAGCTTCACCCGCGAAATCTCTGCCCGGCCACTGTGCCGGGCTTTTTTTTACGCAGGATATTGATGCAACGCTTTTTTTGGCGGTTGATGATTTTGCCAACAATCGCCAGATAGCGATATACTTAGCGCTCCTGTGGCAAACAGACGAAAACCCTCATGAAATACGATACATCTGAACTCTGTGACATCTACCACGAAGCTGTGAATGTTGTTGAACCGCTTTTTTCGAACTTTGGTGGGCGCAGCTCATTCGGTGGTCAAATCACCACAGTGAAATGTTTCGAAGATAACGGCTTACTCTACGATTTGCTGGAAGAGAACGGTCGGGGTCGCGTATTGCTGGTGGATGGCGGCGGTTCGGTCCGTCGCGCACTGGTCGATGCTCAGCTGGCGAGTCTGGCGGCGCAAAATGAGTGGGAAGGCATTGTGGTGTACGGCTCGGTGCGTCAGGTTGACGATCTCGAAGAGCTGGAAATCGGCATTCAGGCGATTGCGGCGATTCCGGTGGGAGCAGCGGGTGAAGGCATTGGCGAAAGTGACGTGCGCGTTAACTTCGGCGGCGTGACTTTCTTCTCTGGCGACCATCTGTATGCCGACAATACCGGCATCATCCTGTCTGAAGACGCGCTCGACATCGAGTAAGCCGCAACAAAAACGGGTGCCGCGGCACCCGTTGGTTTAAGCATTGACGCTTAAACTTCTTCCATTTTTCCCAGCAGTGCCCGCAGACGATCCTGCCAGACATGCTGCTCTTCTTTCAGATGCTGATTTTCACGCACCAGTGCATCCTGGTTGCCTGAAGCCTGGCTGACTTCGTTTTTCAGCGTGTTGTTTTGCTCTTTCAGCTCTTCAATTTCCATCTGCAGCAGAGTGATGGTATCAATCGCCTGCTGTACTTTCGCTTCCAGTTTCTCGAACACTTCAAATGACATCTTTCTGACCTCTCCTAAATCTTGCAAGGCGTTGATGGGGCTAGTGCATGCCTTATTACAGTGCGCTCAGCCACGATGACTCGATTGTATGTAGCCAAACCCAGCAAGTCCAGCGGCACAAGGCCTGCGAGGGCAGTCTGTAACACTTTTCAGTCTATGCCTAAAAAAATGCGCATCTTCGCGCATCTGTGTGCGCGATCACGTCAGCATCGACCAGTAAAGCGCGGTGAATGGGCCTTAAAGAAACGCAAAAGACGCGAAAACGCGCATTTTTATGACGCAGTACACAGTTTTCAATTTCGCTATTTCTCGTTTATGCTCGTTAACGATAAATTCACATCAACCCTACATTGATAGCTGGGCGACTCATGGATGAGAACAAAAACTGATAAAATTTAACCTCGCTTCAGGAATGCCATTATGAGTCAGACAACTAACACACTAAAAGGTCAGTGCATCGCTGAATTTCTCGGTACAGGTTTGATTATCTTCTTTGGTGCAGGCTGCGTTGCTGCACTGAAACTGGCCGGTGCGTCATTCGGTCAGTGGGAAATTTGTATTATCTGGGGTTTAGCCGTCTCCATGGCAGTCTATCTGAGCGCAGGCGTTTCCGGCGCGCATCTTAACCCAGCCGTTACCGTCGCGCTGTGCCTGTTTGCTAATTTTGAAGGTCGCAAAGTTGTTCCCTATATTCTGGCGCAGGTTGCCGGCGCGTTCTGCGCTGCCGCGTTGGTTTACGGTCTCTACTACAATCTGTTCTTTGATTACGAAGCGGGCCATCAAATGGTGCGCGGCAGTGTTGAAAGCCTCGATCTGGCCGGTATCTTCTCGACTTACCCGAACCCGCACATCAGCGTAGCTCAGGCGTTCCTGGTTGAGATGGTGATTACAGCGGTGTTGATGGCAGTGATCATGGCGCTGACCGATGACGGCAACGGCGTGCCGCGTGGTCCGCTGGCTCCGCTGTTGATTGGTCTGTTGGTGGCGGTCATCGGTGGCTCAATGGGTCCACTGACCGGCTTCGCACTCAACCCGGCGCGTGACTTCGGTCCAAAACTGTTCGCGTTCTTCGCTGGTTGGGGCAACGTCGCCTTCACCGGTGGCAAAGATATTCCTTACTTCCTGGTTCCGATTTTTGGCCCGCTGGTCGGTGCTTGCCTCGGAGCCTTTGGTTACCGTTCGCTGATTGGCCGCCATCTGCCAGTTAACGTCGCGGAAGCCAGCACAGCAGAAAAACCGGTTGCGCGCGCTCAGCAGCGTAAAGCGTAAGTTTCATCGATACCACATCAGGACAGCACAATGACTACTGATAAAAAATATATCGTTGCACTCGATCAGGGCACAACCAGCTCACGCGCCGTGGTGCTTGATCATGATGCCAACATCGTTGCGGTTTCTCAGCGCGAATTTACCCAGATCTACCCGAAAGCGGGTTGGGTTGAACATGACCCAATGGATATCTGGGCGTCACAAAGCTCGACGCTAGTGGAAGTGCTGGCGCACGCCGACATTAACTCCGATCAAATCGCGGCGATTGGTATCACCAACCAGCGTGAAACCGCCATCGTATGGGATAAAGAGACCGGCAAACCGGTTTACAACGCTATCGTCTGGCAGGATCCGCGCACCGCAGATTACTGTAACAAACTGAAGAAAGAGGGTCTGGAAGAGTACATCCAGCACACCACCGGTTTGGTGATTAACCCGTACTTCTCCGGCACCAAAGTGAAGTGGATTCTTGACCACGTTGAAGGCGCACGTGAGCGTGCAAAACGCGGCGAACTGCTGTTCGGTACCGTTGATACCTGGCTGATTTGGAAAATGACGCAGGGACGTGTGCACGTCACCGATCACACCAACGCCTCACGTACCATGATGTACAACATCCACAAGCTGGAGTGGGATGAGCGCATGCTGGAGATCCTCGATATCCCGCGTGAAATGCTGCCAGAAGTGAAAGGATCTTCCGAAGTGTACGGCCAGACCAACATTGGTGGTAAAGGCGGTACGCGTATTCCTATCGCCGGAATCGCCGGTGACCAGCAAGCGGCGCTGTATGGCCAGCTGTGCGTACAACCGGGTATGGCGAAAAACACTTACGGCACCGGCTGCTTTATGTTGATGAACACCGGCACCGAAGCCGTGACGTCTACGCACGGCCTGCTGACCACCATCGCTTGCGGCCCACGCGGCGAAGTGAACTATGCGCTGGAAGGTGCGGTGTTTATCGGTGGTGCGTCGATTCAGTGGCTGCGCGATGAGATGAAGCTGATCAGTGATTCAACCGACTCTGAATACTTCGCGTTGAAAGTGAAAGACACTAACGGCGTATATATGGTGCCGGCCTTCACCGGTTTGGGCGCGCCTTATTGGGACCCGTATGCACGCGGCGCGATTTTCGGTCTGACGCGCGGTGCGAACGCTAACCACATCATCCGTGCCACGCTGGAGTCGATTGCGTACCAGACGCGCGATGTACTGGAAGCGATGCAGAACGATGCTGGCACCCGCCTGCAGTCACTGCGCGTGGATGGTGGTGCGGTCGCCAACAACTTCCTGATGCAGTTCCAGTCTGACATTCTCGGCACGCGCGTTGAGCGTCCGGAAGTGCGTGAAGTCACGGCGCTGGGTGCGGCGTATCTGGCTGGCCTGGCCGTCGGTTTCTGGGGCGACCTGGAAGAAGTTCGCGCTAAAGCGGTGATTGAGCGTGAGTTCCGCCCAAGCATCGAAACCACCGAACGTAACGTCCGTTACGCCGGCTGGAAGAAAGCCGTCGCTCGCGCTAAAGCGTGGGAAGACGAAGAGTAACATCCTGCTGACCCGCGGTGCCCTGCCGCGGGTTTTTCCCCCGTCCCGCTTCCCCGCTGTGTTAAACTGCCTGCCTGTTTTTTGTCAGGTGCCACCATGAAACGAGAACTCGCGATTGAATTTTCCCGCGTGACCGAAGCCGCCGCTCTGGCGGGCTATCACTGGTTAGGACGCGGCGATAAAAATGCGGCCGACGGCGCAGCCGTTCACGCCATGCGCATTATGCTCAACACTATCAATATCGACGGCCAGATTGTGATTGGCGAAGGCGAAATCGACGAAGCGCCGATGCTGTATATCGGTGAGAAAGTCGGTACCGGCCGCGGCGACGCGGTGGATATCGCGGTCGATCCGATCGAAGGCACACGCATGACGGCGATGGGCCAGGCCAATGCGCTGGCGGTGCTGGCGGTTGGTGATAAGGGCAGCTTCCTGCACGCACCTGATATGTACATGGAAAAGCTGATTGTTGGACCGGGCGCACGTGGCGCCATCGACCTCAATCTGCCGCTTGATATCAACCTGAAAAACATCGCGCTGGCATTGGGCAAACCGCTCAGCCAGTTAACGGTATCGATTCTGGCCAAGCCCCGCCACGATGCGGTGATTGCCCAGTTTCAGCAGCTCGGCGTGCGCGTGTTCTCCTTCCCGGATGGCGATGTCGCGGCCTCGATTCTGACCTGTATGCCGGATAGCGAAGTGGATGTGATGTACGGCATCGGCGGCGCGCCGGAAGGTGTGGTGTCGGCGGCCGTGATCCGTGCGATGGACGGCGACATGCAGGCACGCCTGCTGGCGCGCCATCAGGTGAAAGGGAATAGCGAAGAGAATCGTCGTCTGGGCGAGAATGAACTGCAACGCTGCGCCGAGATGGGCATTGAAGCGGGTCAGGTACTGAAACTGGATCAGATGGCGCGCAACGATAACGTTATCTTCGCGGCCACCGGCATCACCACCGGCGATTTGCTAAAAGGCATCACGCGTAACGGCAACATCGCCACCAGCGAAACCCTGCTGGTGCGCGGTAAATCGCGCACCATTCGCCGCATCCAGTCAATCCACTATCTGGATCGCAAAGACGCGGCGCTGCATCAATTTATCCTGTAATCGCCTGCTTGCCGCTCTCCGGATGACGTGAGAGCGGCCACCAGCACAGCAGCATCACCAGCGACGTCACGAACATCAGCATGCCAAGGCTGGATTGATCGTGCTGCGGCAACAGCGCAGAAAGCCACGCCACCACGCCAGAACCGAGATTCTGCAAGCCTCCGATTAACGCACCCGCGCTGCCCGCCAGCCACGCATACGGCTCCATCGCGCCCGAGGTTGCCAGCGGAAACAGCATACCCGCGCCAAAGAAGAACAGCGCAGCCGGCACCAGCAACGTCCAGATGTTCATCACGCCAAACCAGGCCGGAACCCACATCAGCAAGCCCGCTAACAGGCAGCTGTTCACGCCGTACCACATCAGCGTGTGCCAGGATTTCTGCTCACGTCCGGCAAACCAGGCGCCAAAGAACGCCGCCGGAATCGGCAGGATAAACAGGATGCTGACGGTCAATCCATCCAGCCCCAACACGCCGCCCATCAGCACGCCACAGCTGGCTTCAAACACTGCGATGCCCGCCAGCGCGCCAATCAGCAGCAGCAGGTACCGCACAAAGTTGCCGTCGCTCAGCAAAGTGGCATAACGGCGCAGGAACGGCGTGGCGGGCGTATCCGCTGGACGCGTTTCCGGCAGCCAGCGCGCCATCGACGCGGTGACGCCGACGCACAGCAGCAGCAGGAAGGCGAAACAGGCGTGCCAGCCAAACAGATGCGTCAGCAGCGCCCCAATCACCGGAGCCAGCAGCGGACTCACCAGAATGCCCATATTAAGCAAGCTGTTCGCCTGGCGCAGTGCGATGCCGGCGTAGAGATCGCGCGGCATGGTGCGCGCCATCACGCCCGCCACGCCGGTACCTAAACCTTGTACCGCGCTGCCCAGCACCAAAATATCCAACGAGGGCGCGAACATAGCGATCAACGCGCCGACGGCAAAGATCGTCATGCCAATCAGGATCACCGGACGTCGGCCAAAACTGTCCGACAGCGGGCCGTAGATCAACTGCGATCCGCCGTAGGTCATCAGGTAGGCGGCCATCACCTGCTGGATCGCCCCGCTGCGCACATTGAGCGTTTCGGCCATGTGGGCCATCGCTGGCACATAGATGGTTTGCGCCATCTGCCCAACCGCCACCAGCACGATCAGCATGAATAACAGAAAGCGATTTTGCGTTTTACTTATCAACATGGAACAAAATGTCTGCCTGAGAAACAAAGAATAAGCAGCACAAAAAAGGCCGCCTCGGATTTATGGCGGCAAAAATATCAGGATTCAGTGACAAATCGAGAGGTGCGGGCAAAGCTGTATGTCTTCAGCCGTCAAGTTGGTAGTCCAGATTGTAAACCGCCCGCTACAGTTGCTGATCTGTGCGCTGCGTTTGTCGCTGAGAGCCCTTTACTGGGTGCAGGGCTGGAAATTTATCGGATAGATAACGATGATAATCATGTGCCTGAATATTCAACACTAAGGAGTGAGCATGGCTGAGTGGATCAATGCTGAAGTGAAAGAGGTAAAAAACTGGACCGACGCACTGTTCAGCCTGCGCGTTGCAGCGCCGATTGATACCTTTACCGCGGGTCAGTTTGCCAAGCTGGCTCTGGAGATTGACGGTGAGCGCGTGCAGCGTGCCTATTCGTACGTCAACGCGCCGCAGGATCCGCTGCTGGAGTTTTATCTGGTCACGGTGCCGGAAGGCAAACTGAGCCCGCGTTTGCAGGCGCTGCAGCCCGGCGAGCAGGTGATGATCACTAAAGAGGCGGCGGGTTTCTTTGTGCTCGACGAAATTCCAGATTGCCAAACGCTGTGGATGCTGGCGACCGGTACGGCGATCGGCCCCTATTTATCGATCCTGCAACAGGGCGAAGATCTGGATCGTTTCGACAATATTGTGCTGGTACACGCCGCGCGCTTCGCCGATGACCTGAGCTTCCTGCCCTTGATGCAGGCGTTGCAGCAGCGCTATCAGGGCAAGTTACACATCCAAACGGTGGTGAGCCGCGAAGAGATCGCCGGTTCGCTGCACGGCCGCGTACCGCAGTTGATTGAAAGCGGAGAACTGGAGCGTGCGGTTGGCTTGCCGCTGACGGCAGAAACCAGCCATGTGATGCTGTGCGGCAATCCACAGATGGTGCGCGATACCCAGCAGCTGCTGAAAGATACGCGTGAGATGCGCAAACATTTCAAACGCAAACCCGGCCACATGACCAGCGAGCATTACTGGTAATCGGCGCGGAGCGAATAATCTGAGATTTTTCCCAGTGTGGGTTTTGACTTTGCCCGGTAAAAACCGTTCTAATCGTGGGCTAAGTGAATGATTTAGGGCCGAAGCAATGAACAACCTGCCAGTCGCGCTGCTGCTTGGCCTCGCACTGACATTTCCCGCCTGGGCGGACGATGCACCCGCGTTGGATCGTAGCGATCATCTGCCTGCAGCGCCCTATCTGCTCGCGGGTGCGCCGACGTTCGATATGACCGTTGCTCAGTTCCGTGAGAAGTACAACGCGGCTAATCCCAATGCATTGCTGCAGGAGTATCGCGCGATTGATAGTCGCGGCGATAAAAGCAATCTGACGCGTGCCGCCAGCAAAATCAGCGAAACGCTGTATGCCTCAACTGCGCTGGAGCAAGGCACCGGAAAAATCAAAACCCTGCAAATCACCTGGCTGCCGGTTCCCGGCCCCGATATGAAAGCCGCGCAGGCTCGCGCCATGGATTACATGACCGCCCTGCTGCGCTTCTTCATTCCCGGCTTGTCGCCTGAAGAGGGGCGTAAAAAACTCGATTCCCTGCTGAGCGTCGGTAAAGGTGCGCGCTATTTTGCCCGCACCGAAGGTGCATTGCGTTTCGTGGTGGCAGACAACGGCGACAAGGGTTTGACCTTCGCCGTTGAACCGATAAAACTGGCGCTCGCGACGCCCTGATCGCACCGGCAAAAATGACGAAAAGCAAAGCCAGCAACACATTTGATCTCTATACTGTCTCGCAGACATCGCTGCCCGATGGCAGCGCTATTTCATGAATCGCGTTATGCGGAGGAAAGAATGCGACATCCACTGGTTATGGGTAACTGGAAACTGAACGGTAGCAAGCAGATCACCAAAGAGCTGATTGAAGGCCTGCGCAAAGAGCTGTCTGGTGTTGATGGTTGTGGCGTCGCGATTGCACCGCCAGCCATCTATCTGGACCTGGCAAAACACGCCATTTCCGGTAGCCACATTGCTCTGGGTGCTCAGAACGTTGACGTTAATCTGTCTGGCGCATTCACTGGCGAAACTTCCGCAGACATGTTGAAAGACGTTGGCGCGAAATACATCATCATCGGCCACTCTGAGCGCCGCACCTACCACAAAGAGAGCGACGAGTTCATCGCGAAGAAATTTGCCGTAGTGAAAGAAGCGGGTCTGGTGCCGGTTCTGTGCATCGGTGAAACTGACGCAGAAAACGAAGCGGGCAAAACGGAAGAAGTGTGCGCACGTCAGATCGACGCCGTGCTGGAAACGCAGGGCGCCGCGGCGTTCGAAGGCGCAGTCATCGCTTATGAGCCAGTTTGGGCTATCGGTACCGGCAAATCTGCTACGCCAGCGCAGGCTCAGGCGGTGCATAAATTCATTCGTGACCATATCGCGAAGAAAGATGCGGCTATCGCTCAGCAAGTGATCATTCAGTACGGCGGTTCGGTCAACGACAAAAACGCCGCTGAGCTGTTCACCCAGCCAGATATCGATGGCGCGCTGGTTGGCGGTGCTTCACTGAAAGCGGATGCTTTTGCGGTAATCGTGAAAGCGGCAGCAGCAGCGAAAAACGCGTAACTTAGCGTTTAGATGCAGATTAAGGCGGCTGATTAGCCGCCTTTTTTATTGGCCGCTATTAATTGCGTCCCTACGAAAAAGGGTTATTGCGGCAATATGCTGCAGTTATGATCCTGCAGCTCTTCCGCCGAGCCGCTGTTCAGTTTCAGCCAGTTACGTTCCAGCGCCAGCAGCGCTAAACGGCCATCCGGCAGCTGTGCCAGCGCCAGGCCATATTTCCCCATCTCGCTGCGCGCATGCGGCACTTCATCCGCCAGACGGATAAACGCACTCTGCTGCGACAGCTCTTGCTTAGAAAGCGCCCGCACCAGATAACCATGCTTGCGCAGCGTTTCACTCTGCCACTGTGCATTCAGTCTCGGTGCCAGCGCATTCAGCTGCTGGCGCACATCCGGACGCAGACAGGAAATATGAATATGCAGCTGATTCTGCGTACGCCCGTATTGCGCATTGATGGCCAGCGACAGCGCGCTATCGGGAATCGGCGCGCCGTGCCTTTGCGCCAGTAATGCGCGCTGTTGCCAGGCTTCGGCAAACAGATTTGGCGTTGCAGGTTCAAGAATGATGGGACTTTCCATGCCGGTGATTTTTTCGACCGGCATCAGCAGATACTGCAACGGCCCGTTGAGATCTTTTAGCGTGACGTAACCCTGCGCGCTATTCACCTGCTGGCATGGCGCTGGGTTGCCCGTCGCCGCCATATTCGGCACGCACTTTTCGCTGATGATCTGCCATAAGGCGTTGGCGTTTTTATGGAAATGGATGGCGCCGGCGATCAGTCCGACAATCAACAGCACCAATAAAGCGGTAAGTAACTTCAGGGTACGACGACTGCCCTGCATAGCCCGATTCCTCTGTTCATCACCTGCCAGCATCCTCGCCTGGCAGGTGATGAAAGTCACGGACTAATCCTCCGCGCCACGCAGGATGGCGTCGAGTTTTTCTGGCTGCAAACGAATCTGCGCTGCACGACGATGCGCCTGCATCCCTTCGGTACGGCTCTGGCGCACCGCAGGAGCAGCGATGGCGGCGATGCCCTGATCGTCAATCCATTGATGCGTGCAGGTTTTCAGATACGCACCGACCCACAATCCGCCGGTGTAACGTGCCGCCGCCATGGTGGGCAGAGTGTGGTTGGTGCCGCAGCATTTATCAGAAAACACCACGCTGGCGTTTTGCCCGATAAACAGCGATCCGTAATTGCGGATGCGCGCCGCCAGCGCATGGGGATCGCGCGCATGGATTTGCAGATGCTCAGTGGCGATTTCATCGGTGTACGCCACCATCGCATCCTCGTCGGCACAGAGAACAATTTCGCCCTGACGCTGCCACGCCTCACCAGCCGTTTTCGCCGTCGGCAAGGATGCCAGCTGCGCCTCAATTTCCCGCAATGTTGCATGCGCCACGCGCTCGCTGGTGGTGGCCAGCCCAACACGCGTGCGCACGTCATGCTCCGCCTGCGCCAGCAGATCCGCTGCCAGCACGCGCGGATCAGCACTGTCATCGGCGACGATAAAGATTTCGCTCGGCCCCGCCAACGCATCAATACCCACTTTGCCAAATACCTGACGCTTCGCCTCATTGACGAAAGCGTTGCCCGGCCCGACGATCTTGTCCACCGCCGGCAGCGATGCGGTGCCGTATGCCATCGCGGCAATGGCCTGCGCACCACCAACTTTGAAAATGCGGTGCGCTCCGGCCAAGTGGCAAATTGCAATCATTGCCGGATGAGCGCCCGGCGGCAGACAGGCGATGATGTTATCGCAGCCCGCCACAACCGCTGGCACGATAGACATCACCGGCGCGGAGAGGATCGGATAGCGTCCGCCCGGCACATAGCAGCCCACGGTTTCAATCGGGATGATGCGATGCCCCAGATGAACGCCCGGCAACGTCTCAATCTCCAGCGGCTGCAAGGTGGCGCGCTGCGCTTCGGCGAAGCGGCGCACCTGCGCAATAGCAAACTCACTGTCCTGGCGGGTTTGATCGGCGAGTTGCGCCAGCGCCTGCTCGATCTCTGCTGCCGAAACTTCCAGCTGCTCCGGCGCGACACCATCAAATTTCTGCGAATAATCACGCAGCGCCGCGTCTCCGCGCTGACGCACGTTGCTAATAATGTCGCTCACGGTGGCGATCAGGCTGGCATCCGCCTGCGCATCCTCGCCCGCGGCTTGCTTGATAAACTGCACGCGTTGTTTGCTCATACTTCCGTCTCCGCCAGTTGTCCCAATTTGATCTGCGCCAGCATCGCCAGGTGATCGTAAACCACCCATTCATCAACAATTTTGCCGTTTACTACGTGATAATGGCTCATGCCCATCACCAGCAGACGCTGTCCCGTCGGTTTACCCAACTCGCCGTAGCCAAGATGATGCCCTTCCATTACCCAGCGCACCGCCACTTTGGTGCCGCCCTCTTCACATGGATTGGAGCAGATATGCTGCGGCATCCATGCGCCGTCCGGGATCATGCCGATCAGCGCCAGCGTCTGATGGATCACCGATGCCTGACCATACAGCTCTTTCATCAAAGGGCCGTGCCACTGCACATTGCTGGCGTAAACCTCTTTCACTTTGCCCAGCATGCGTTTGTTGTAAATCTCGTGCAGCCAGCCCAGCACCTGTGCTTCGGTATCACTGTGCGCCAGCGTGTAATCCGGATCGCTTTCCGGCGGATACTGGCCGAGCAGACGACGGTTTTCGCCAATCTCCGTCAGTCGGAAACCCTTATCAAACTGCTCTTTCGCCATGTTGTAGGCGATCTGATCGGTATCCAGCCCCAACTGACGCATCAGCGACATGTTGTCGCTCACCACCCATTCGCGGTAAATCTTGTTTTCCAGAATCATGCAATCCGCCACGGTACGCGTGGTAAAGGTGCGATTAGTGGGTTTACCGTACTGGCTTGGCTGCGTGTGGCGGCCGCTACCGGTAACCAGATGCGAGGTGTAAAAACCGTCAACGTCGTTGCCGTTCCAGATCACCTGCGTTGCCATGCCGCGACGTTCCGGGAAGGCGACCAAACGTTGCAAGGTATCGAGCACTACTTGTTCACGGGTATAAATGGTGCCCAATGCGTTATATAACACGCAGTTATGGGTGTAATGGCTGTAGATCAGCCCGACATCGCGCTCATCCCAGATCTTGTGGGTACAGCGCACGATGTAATCAACGATATCGGTATAGCAGGGATCGAAACCGCGCATTGGCTGCACCCGCGCACGGTTTTCTGGAACCAGATCGACAAAATCCCGTCGCTCAACCTGCAAAACCGGTTCGGCCTGGGTGCGTGCTGAGGTTTTTTCTGCGCTCTTTTCACTGGCGGTGGCTTTATTAGCCGTGTCCGTTGTAGACATAAACACTCCTGCTTTTGACGAATTAAGGGTGAGCGCGGTCCTCGCAATCAAGCGCTGCCGATTCACCCGGCTGAATTCAGGGTGCAGAACGCCGTCGGTAATTAAGGGATTAATTACCGTGACGTGATGCGTTATTTAAAAGTGCTGATTAATCAGCTGAGTAGCTGTAACCAGATTGAGAGTTCATCAATACCTAAATATTCCCGCATGATGACGCCATCACGTAATTCCAAATGAGAAATACCGGAAATACACACTGGCTTGCGCGACGGCGGACCAAACTTTCCGTAGCCGTCATGCCAGCTCAACAGTGACCAGCGCAGGCTGATGCGCACCGGTTCGTTGGCATCGCGGCGCACCACCAAATGATGCAGCTGCGTTTCGCTGTCAGCGAATGAGGCGCGATAGCCGGAAAGGAAGCTGCCAATCTCCTGCTCGCCGGTAAAGCTGCTGTGGCCCGGTCCGTGCAAGGTGGCGGCAGGATGATAAACACCTGGCACCACACCGCTGTTGCCGCCGGCCCACATGCTGAGATAGCGCTCAATCAAGCCCGCGATGGTTCCTTCGGCATCATCGCCATCCGGGCCGCCAGCCCAACGCGCTTCCAGCTCTTCGGGCGCGGGCATCTCCAGCCCTTGCTGCTGGCGCATCTGCGTTAGATGCTGGGCAAACTCCGCCACGTTGGTACCAATCTGCGCAAGAATGCCCGCGCGATCCTGCAGCAGCCACTCTTGCTCCACCAGCCCATCACGACAAATACGATCGGCGAAAGTACGTACCCAAACCGTTTTGCCACTCGGCGCGCCAAAGAAGCCTTCGCCCAGATGCTGAATACGTGCCTGCGTGCGCTGCGAGGCGTACCAACAGGTATCGCCTTCACGCGCGGTGAGAATATCTTCGGTCAGCACCTGACGCTGCGGGAAGCAATGTAACGCTTCCAGCGTCAAACGCATGAAATCGCTGAGTTCGGTCAGGCGCTTTTCCGGCGTGTGAAATACCACCGGCGTGGCGTAGAAATCAGCCAGCTGCCCGATATCCTTCTGCTCCCATACCACGTGGGTTAACGTCAGAATAAACTGCTGAATAGAATCAAACTGGGGACTGAAACCCGGCAATCGCATTACTCAACCTCCTCTGAACGAAATAGCAGCTGGCCGTTCTCTTCTACCACGCCGTGACGCGGACGCCGCGCGGAGTGGCGTACTACCAACGTGCCGGGAATAACAATTTGCTCGGGTGCCATCACCGCGCTGTCGATTTGCTGCATTAGCAGGCCAATGGTGCGTTGCACCATCACTTCAACCGGCTGACAGATAGACGTCAGCGCATACGAAGGCCAGCCCGCTGGCCCAACATCGTCATAACCCACCACCGACACATCCTGCGGAATGCGCAGACCAAACTCGTAACGCGCCACATCCATAACCGTCAGCGCCATATGATCGTTGACGGCAAACACCGCATCGGGTGGCGTGCCGCTGCTGAACAATTGACGCGCCGCCTGTGCGGTTTGCTCGCTGTCGTTTTGACCCGCTAACACCGTGACGTCGATGTTGCGCGCGCGCAATGCCTCGCGAAAACCGTCCAGCCGTAGCTGATTTACCGAAGCGTTGTTCGCGCCGGTAATGCAGGCAAAGCGTTGATGTTCGCCTGCCAACAGAAATTCGGCGATCTGACGTGCGGCGGCACGGTTATCGGTATTCACGCTTGACGCCATTTCGCTTTCGGCGGTGCGGTTGAACAGCACCACCGGAATGCCCGCGCCGTGGCACTCTTCGGATAAGGCATCGGATAACGCGCCGGATGCCAGCACAATGCCATCCACGCGGTACTGCATGATCTGATCGAAAATGCGGTCAACATTGCTATCCCGATCGCTGACGAACAGCAGCAGATGGTAGTTAAGCGCATCCAGTTCACGCCCCAGCGCTTCCAGCACATGGGGATAAAACGGATTATCGAAACAGGAGATCACCACACCAACGATGCGCGAACGTGCGGTGTTCAGCGATCGCGCCAACGCGTTGGGTCGATAACCCAACTCACGGGCAGACTGCAGCACCTTTTCACGCGTGGCCGGTGAAATACTGGCGCCCGGCGTGAAGGTACGCGATACCGCAGACTGTGAAACGCCGGCGTGCTGCGCAACTTGTTGTGAGGTCACTGGACCGAAGGTCTTACGTTTCATGGCGTTATCTTCCTGTTTAGCACACTGATGCACGGGTGACTGCCGGGCATTGTAGCCAATTTCATCAACCGGACTCACCTGCTTCGGTGTGTGTTTTTTACTCTTACACCTTTTTTGCATGCGTATGCAACACTCAATAACTTTTTTTTCACATTGCCAAGCACACACTTTACAAACATGAAATCATTTCGTAACTTCGGCCGTTGAATACGTATTCAATGCATGCAACATAACCGACCCGGACTCAGGATGAAACCCGCGTTTTTAGTCACTTATCTGTGTTGATAAGAGGTTTAACATGTTTCGAGCACTGTTTAGCCGTCCCGAGCTGTTGACGTTTTTCACCATGAGCGTGCTGTTTTTTATCTGCATTCACGGCTTCGATGCCTTCATGGCGCCTTACATGGTGAGATTAGGCATTGAACCGCAAACCATCGGCATGATCATGGGCGCCTCTGGTTTGGCGTCGCTGTGTATCCGTTTTCCGCTCAGCGTCATCTCTGACGTGATGAAAAATCGCAAAGTGTTTATGCAGTTCGCCCTGCTGCTGCCGGTGATTGCCTGGCCGCTGGCGTGGATGTTCCCCGCTGCGCTGACATTCTGGCTGGCCAAGCTGGCCTGCGGCATCGCTGCCGCGAGTTGGGTGCTCTACAACATCATTTTCATCCGCTATTTTCCTCGTGATGACGCGCCGGCTGCAGTGGCGCTGTTGGCATTGGCCGGGCCGATTGGCGTATTTATTAGCAATGCCATTTGCGGTGCCGTTGCCCTATGGCTGGGCAGTACGCAGGCGTTTTTTGTGCCAGCGATTGCCGGTTGCCTGGCGCTGCTTCTCAGCCTGCGCGTTCGTGAAGAGGAAGATAGCCACAAAGCGCCGCACCTCAAAGCCTGTATCGACAGCGCTAAACGCCAGCTAGCGGACCGCTCAATTTGGTTTATTGGGCTGCTGGCGACGGTGGTGATTTTGGTCCCGTTTGCCACTCGCGACACGCTCACGCCCATATACGCTCAGCAGTTAGGTGCCAAGGCGGGCACGCTGGCAGTGCTGAGTAATATCCACTTGTTGTTTTATGGTGTGGCCGTGGCATTGTGCAGTTCCGTGTTTTATCAGCGGCTGGGCTTGGTTAACACCGCGCTGGTGGGCATCGGATTACAAATCATCTCGTCAATTTTCGTCCCCTTGACCAGCAACATGTGGCTGATTTACCTGTGGCAAGGTCTGGCCGGTTTTTCCTTTGGCATGGCGTTTGCCGTGTTTATGTCCTTGAGCGTGGTTAACACTTCGGAACATGAACAAACCACCCGGATGGGTCTGTTTCAAACCATCTATTCGTGCGGCATGTTTTTCGGCCCGGTGTTGATGGGCGTGTTGTTGCAACACGTCAATGTCTACGCGGGTTATTGGGTGATTGGTGGCTTGTGTCTGATCGCTGGCGTGTTAACACCGCTAGCGGCAAAACGGGTGCAGCAGCGTCAGTTGCCGCCAGCGGCACGTAAAGCGAGCGGCATGCTGTCGCAGGATGCGGTGAAATGAGTGCCGCGCGCCTGCAACCGCAGCGCAACAGTGCGGAAGAGGTTGAACGCCGCTTAGCCGCTATCAACGCAGGTCGCGCGCTCAACGCGATTATCAGTATTAATCCCCAGGTGATGAAAGAGGCACAGCGCTGCGATCGCTTATGGCGTAGCGGCGCGCCGGTTGGCGTGCTGCACGGCATTCCGCTGGTGATAAAAGATAATATTGATTGCGTCGGCATGGCTACCACGCTCGGCTGCCGGGCGCTGGCCGAAGCACAGCCACGTGAAGATGCGCGCGTAATTGCACGCCTGAGAACTGCGGGTGCGCTGATTCTCGCCAAAGCGAATCTGTCTGAGTTCGCCTTTGACGTACGTTCGCGCAGTTCGCTCGGCGGCGATGTGCGCAATCCCCTGAATCCACAGCTGACCGCCGGTGGCTCAAGCGGCGGCAGCGCAGCGGCGGTGGTGGCCGGTATGGCGGATGCGGCACTCGGCAGTGATACTGGCGGATCGATTCGCATTCCCGCGGCATGGACCGGTCTGGTGGGACTGCGTCCGGCATTTCGCCGCCGCCAGCTGCGCGGCGTCGCACCGCTTTCGCTCAGCAAAGACACCGTTGGGCCGATGACATGGTGCGTGGATGATGCGGCGCTGCTGCATCAGGTAACGCATGGGCTGCCGGTGCGCCCGCTAGCGCAGCGAACCTTGCGGGGTGTGCGGCTGGGTATGATTAACGATCTGTCAGGCGATGATGACGCGCAACGTCAGGCATTAGCACTGGCTTTCTCTCGTCTGCGGCGGGCAGGCGCCACACTGATTCCGCTGCGGTTACCGCTATCATCGCGCGTGGCGCAGGAACCTTGTCTCAGCATGCGCGAATTCCATCCGGCGATGTCCCGCTGGCTAAGCAAAATGGACCATGCGCCTGCTTCGCTTTCGGATCTGCTGGCACGAGGCGAACATCTCGCCGAGTTCGATGAACTGCTGCAATTACACCTCACGCGCAGCGCGCTGGTGTGTGCCGCATGGCGCGAGCAACGCCGTTTTCAACGCCATTTGCGTCAGCAACTGCAACAGCAGATGCAGGATCAGCGGCTGGAGGCGCTGATTTATCCCACCAGCCAGCGCACTCCGATTTCACTGGAGAAGATGCCGCCGGGCTGGGCGCCGGAGCTGGCGGCCATCAGCGGCTTACCCGCCGTAACGTTGCCGTTTGGTCAATTGACTAACGGTTTGCCGCTGGGGCTGGAACTGCTCTATCCAGCGCCTGATGAAGAAGCATTGCTGGCGCTCGCTTTGGCGATAGAGCGACTGTAAAACCAGAAAATTCATCATGTTAATCCCCGTTCTGCGGGGCTTTCTGCTGCCTGCAATTTGAAAAAACTGCGCACATTCTCACTTTTCATCTTTTCCCCTTTCAGCCTCTTTACGCTCTTTGCATACGTATGCAAACCTGATTAACAGCAATCAATGATGAGGAAAAGAGCATGGCAATCTGGTTAAAACAGGCGGCAGCGAAAGCAGAACGCCAACAGCAGCAACAGCGCGTTCGCAGCGATGTGGAAGCAGTGCTGGCGCAAATTGAAGCGCGCGGCGATGACGCGGTGCGCGAACTCTCGATTAAGTTCGATGGCTTTGCCCGCGATGATTTCCGCTTAACGCCGCAGGAGATCAATGCCTGCCTGCAACAGCTGACCAAACAAGATATTCGCGACATCGAATTCGCTCAGGAGCAGGTGCATAACTTCGCTCAGGCGCAAAAAAATTGCCTGACCGATTTGGCGATTGAAACGCGTCCGGGCGTGATACTTGGCCATCGCAACATTCCCATCAGCAATGTCGGCTGTTACGTGCCGGGCGGCAAATACCCGCTGCTGGCTTCGGCGCATATGTCGATCATTACCGCCAAAGTCGCAGGCTGCGATCGCATCGTGAGCTGCGCCCCGCCGTTTCACGGTAAACCGGCTGCAGCCATTGTTGCGGCGCAGTCGATGGCCGGCGCCGACGAGATCTATGCGCTCGGCGGCATTCAGGCGGTGGGCGCCATGGCGATTGGTACTGAGCGGATTGCGCCGGTCGATATGTTAGTCGGGCCGGGCAACGCGTGGGTGGCCGAAGCCAAACGCCAGCTATTTGGCCGCGTTGGCATCGACCTGTTCGCTGGCCCGACCGAAACGCTAGTGATCGCCGATGACAGCGTTGACGGTGAACTCTGCGCAACCGATCTGCTCGGCCAGGCGGAACATGGCCCCACCTCACCCGCGATTCTGCTGACCTGCTCGCGCCAGCTGGCGCAGGAGACCGAGCGCTATATTCACCAGCTGTTGCTGCAACTGCCTACCGCCGATGTGGCGCAACAAGCCTGGCACGACTATGGCGAAATCATTCTCTGTGCCGATCACGACGAGATGCTGGCAGAAGCCAACCGCATCGCTTCTGAACACGTGCAGGTGATGACCGATCGCGATGACTGGTATCACCAGAACATGCGCAATTACGGCGCGCTGTTTCTCGGGCCGCGTACCAATGTGGCTTATGGCGACAAGGTGATCGGCACCAACCATACGCTGCCCACGCTGGGTGCATCGCGTTATACCGGCGGCTTGTGGGTGGGCAAATTTATGAAAACCTGCACCTGGCAGCGCGTCACCAGCGATGCGGCTTCGGCAGAAATCGGCGCTTACTGCTCGCGCCTGGCGCTGCTGGAGGGCTTTGCCGGTCATGCCGAACAGGCCAACATCCGCGTGCGCCGCTACGGCCAGCAGGAAGTGGCCTACGCCGCACCCGCGCCGGTTACGGTGAAATAAGGAGGCGCGCATGGTTCCGACTACCCCTTTATTTCGCCTGGATGGACAGCGCGCGCTGGTGACCGGCGGCTCGCGCGGTATCGGTTTTGCCGCCGCTATCGCGCTGGCCGACGCCGGAGCGCAGGTGTGGATTGCCGCGCGCGACGCCGATCGCCTGGCGCACGCCTTGCAGCAGGCGGCGAGCGCCGGCCTGACATTGCATCCGCTGCCGCTCGACGTCTGCAACACGCACGCGGTGCGCCAGACACTGCACGATTTGCCGAGCTTTCATGTGCTGGTCAACAGCGCCGGGCTGGCGCGCCATCAGCCGTTTAGCGAGGTCAGCGAAGCCAACTTTGATGCGGTGATGGACGTCAACCTGCGCGCCACGTTTTTCCTGTCGCAGCAGGTCGCAGCCGGTATGCAGGCCGCCAGACACGGCGGCAGCATTATCCATCTCTCTTCGCAGATGGCGCACGTCGGCGGCCCGCAGCGCAGCGTCTACTGCGCATCAAAAGCGGCGCTGGAAGGGCTGACGCGTGCCATGGCGCTGGAGCTGGGACGCGACGGCATTCGCATCAACACCTTGTGCCCCACCTTTATCGAAACCGAACTGTCGCAGGCCTCGCTGGCAGATGAAGCGTTTCGCCAGCAGACGCTGCGCCGCATTCAGATTGGTCGTCTTGGCACGCTGGAAGATGTGATGGGGCCGGTGGTGTTTCTGGCATCACCGGCCGCAGCGTTGATCACCGGCAGCGCGCTGAAGGTGGATGGCGGCTGGACGGCTTATTGAGGAACTCATTATGAAAGCGTTATTGCGTCGTGATGTGCTGCTATTTTTCATTATTAGCTTGCTGTTTTTTATCAGCATTCACGCCTTTGATCCGTTTCTCGCCCCCTACATCATGTCGCTGAATGTCGAGGCGCGCGTGATGGGAATCATCATCGGTGCGACCGGATTGGCCTCGATGCTGCTGCGTTTTCCGACCGGCATTCTGTCGGACCGCTTTCGCCGCCGCAAACGCATTATCCAGATTGGCTTGTTGTTTACGCTTATCGCCTGGCCGGTGGTTTACCTTTGGCCGACACCGGAAACACTGTTTATCGCCAAGCTCGCCGATGGCGTCACCAGCGCGACGTGGGTGGTGTATAACGTGATGTTCGTGGCTTACTTCCCGCCGCTGGAAGCCGCCGCCGCGATCGCCATGCTGAGCGTCACCTCGCCGGTAGGCACTTTTATTGGGATTTCGGTGGCAGGATTTATTGCCCGTCATTTCGGTGCCGAATCGAGCTTTTTGGTGGCGTCCGCTGCCGCGCTGCTGGCTTTTTTGCTGACGTTCTTTATCCGTGAAAAACGCCCGGAAGCGATGCCCACGGCGCAACGTCTCTCTGCGGTTCGCACTCAGCTGCGTGATCCTTCGGTGTGGTATCTCGGCGGACTCTGTGCACTGGTGATGATGGTGCCATTTGCCACGCGCGACACGCTGACGCCGCTACTGGCAGAAGGCTTTGGCATGGCGGCCGCTTCGCTGGCGACGCTAAGCGGCATCCATCTGTTCTTTTATGCGCTGGCCACCGCGCTGTGCGCGCCCTTCTTCTATCGCCTGCTGGGCTTACGCAACACGGCAATTATCGGCGGCGTGCTGCAAGGGGCCGTAGCGATAGCCATGCCTTACGCGCCCAATATCTGGCTGCTGTATGGCTTGCAGGCGCTGGCGGGCTGTGCCTTCGGCATGATCTCCACCGTGCTGAATTCGCTAATCGTCACCCGCACGCCCGCCTGGCAGCAATCCACTCGCGTTGGGCTATATCAAAGCATCTACTCCGCCGGGATTTTCTTTGGCCCGGTGCTGGTCGGCTACATCAAATACTACTTCGCGATGCAGCAGGGCTTTATGGTGATTGGCATTATTTCATTGCTGTCGCTGCTGCTGGTGCGCCATGTGATGCGGATGGTGAATGCCCGTCCTGTGGCGGAGGGCTAATCATGTCACTGCCTTTGGTGTTACTGGGCGGTACCTTGTGCGACGGCGCGTTGTGGCAACCGCTTTGCCGCCATCTACCGCAGCAGCCGATGATCATTCCCGAGATGAGCGGTGCTGACAGCGCCGAACAGCTCGCGGCGCAGCTGCTGACTGACTTGCCGGCGCGCTTTTTACTGGTGGGATTCTCGCTGGGTGCGCTGGTGGCACTGGAGATGCAGGCGCAAGCCGCGCAACGCATCGCGGGCCTCGCGCTGCTGGCGGTGAATCCGTTGGCGGATGCGCCGGTCAACGCTGCGGGACGTATTGCCTTGCTTGATCGAGCTGCGAAAAACGGTATGCGATCGGTGATTGAGCAACTCTGGCCGCGCTATGTGCATGCATCGCGGCTGGCGGATCGCGAGCTGCTTGGCGCGCTGGTGACGATGGCAGAACGCAGCAGCGTTGAGCGCTTTCGTCAACAGACCGCCATCGCCATACAACGTCGCGATTTACGGCATACCTTACCGGCGCTGCAGGCACCGCTGTTGATCCTCAACGGCGACAGCGACGCCATCTGCACCCCCGAACACCATCACCTGCTTGTCAAAGCGGCTCCCGCCGCACGCCACATCACGCTTGAACAGTGCGGACACTTTCTGCTGCTGGAGCAGCCGCAAGCCTGTGCCCGCGCGCTGCAAACCTGGATTAAGAGGAGTGAATTATGCGTATCAACCCTTTAAAACAACGCCGCGGACCGATTATTAACGGCTGGCTGGCGATCCCCAGCAGCTACAGCGCCGAGATTGCCGGACATCAGGGCTTTGATGCCGTCACCGTTGACCTGCAACATGGCCTGATCGATTTCGCCGCCGCACTCAGCATGTTGCAGGCGCTATCCTCCACACCCGCGACGCCGCTGGTGCGCGTCTCGCACAACGAGCCGGCGCAGATTATGCGCATGCTGGATGCCGGCGCCTACGGCATTATCTGCCCGATGATCAACGATGCCGCCGAAGCGCAGCAGTTTGTCGATGCCTGCCGCTATGCGCCGCAAGGTTCGCGCTCGTTTGGTCCAGCGCGTGCGCTGCTGTATGGCGGCAAAGATTATCCGCAGCATGCTAACCAGCAAATTCTGACGCTGGCGATGATTGAAACACGCGCGGGGTTGGCCAATCTTGATGCCATTCTCGACGTCGAGGGATTGGACGGCGTGTTTATCGGCCCCAACGATCTGTCCCTTACGCTCACCGGCCAGGCCAGCGCCGAATCGCAGCATCCTGAGATGTTAAATGCCATTGAACGGGTGCTGAGCCGCACCCGCGCCGGCCACAAACTGGCCGGTATTTTTTGTACCAGCGGAGAAGCCGCCGCACAGCGCATCGCACAGGGCTTTCAGTTGGTGACCCCCGCCAATGATGTGATGCAGCTAACGCATGCCGCACGCCACGCTGTCGCCACCGCGCGCGGTGAGGCGTTGCCTGTTCGTTCTGGTTCGGGTTATTGAGGAGAAGAAGATGAAACAGCAAACATTGTCCGCTACAGCAGCACGTGCGCGCCTGATCGCGCCGCAAGATATGGTGTCGTGCAATCTGGCGTTTATCGACTGCAAACTGCCGGGTTCGCATCTCAAGCAGAATTACTCATTTATCGGGCCGGGCGTGACGCAGTCGTCTGAGCAGGTGATCAATATTCCTGAAGCGCACGGTTTTAACATTGGCGCGGCAGCGATGCCAAAAGGCGTGACCAATAATCTGCATCTGCATTTCACTGCCGAAGTCTTCCTGATCCATGAAGGCCGCTGGCGTTTCCGCTGGGGGAATAAAGGCGAAGAGTCGCTGGAGCTCGACGCTCCGGCGATTGTCAGCCTGCCCACCTGGATTTTCCGTGGCTTCACCAATGTGTCGGCTACCGATACCGATGGCTGGGTATTTACCGTGCTGGGCGGCGATAACACCGGCGGCATTATCTGGCATCCCGATGTGATGTCGGCGGCGGCGGAGTATGGACTCTATCTCAGCCCCAATAACATGCTGATCGATACCTCAACCGGCGCGGCGATCCCGCCGGTTGCAGAGCGTATGCCGCCGCTGCCCGAGGCGGAGATGGCGCATTTACAGCATTTTACGCCCGAGCAGATGGCGCAGTTTGCCGTCACCGGTGAGCAGCGCGCCTGGAGCGAACACGCGCTACTGGATGCCATGTTGCCGGGTCACGGTGCGCGTATGGCACCCGTTATCGGCTATGGCATCAATCAGGATCGTCAGGTCGCTCCGCCCATCAACACGCCACACGGCTTCTCGGTAGAGTGGCTGGCTTTGCCAAAAGCGGGCGAAATGGGTACGCATCGCTGCGCACAGGTGCAAGTACTCATGGTGTTTAAAGGCACGCTTACTGTGACCTTCAATCGTGATGGTGAAGAAGTGACGATGACAGCGCCGGAGCGTTCGGTGATTTCCGTGCCGGCAGGCAGCTGGCGTCGCTATCAGGCACCCGATCATGCGTGTGAAGTGGTGATTACCACTGCGGGTGACGGACGGAAAAAACTGGAATGGGATAAAGCGATTGTCGATGCCGCTGCTGCGTTAGGTTGGGGGCTGGATCCAGATGGCTATCTGGTACGTCAGGCATTGTTGCCGCTGGTGGCCCAGCGTGCCGGTCGGCGGTTGGCGACGCAAGAGGCGTAATGGTATGTAAAAAGGTCGCCATAAATGGCGACCTGACGATGTACGTTATGGCTTCATCACCTGGTCGTAGCTGCCGCCATCGGCGAAGTGGGTTTTCTGGGCTTGCGTCCAGCCACCAAACTTGTTGTCGATAGTGAACAGTTTTACCGGGGCGAATTTATTGGCAAATTTCTCCGCAACGGCTTTATCACGTGGACGATAGAAATTTTCCGCCGCGATAGTCTGACCTTCCGGCGAGTAGAGATACTTGAGGTAATCTTCGGCTACTTTGCGGGTGCCCTGCTCGTCAACCACTTTATCCACTACCGAAACCGTTGGCTCCGCCAGAATCGATTCGCTTGGGGTGACGATCTCAAACTTATCTTTACCCAGCTTATTTACCGCCAGATAGGCTTCGTTCTCCCACGCTATCAGCACATCGCCAATGCCGCGTTCCACGAAGGTGTTAGTGGCACCACGTGCGCCGGAATCCTGCACTTCTACGTTCTTAAACAGCGATCTCACGTAAGCCAGCGCTTTGGCTTGATCGCCGTTGTTCTGATCCAGCGCCCAGCCCCATGCAGCCAGATAATTCCAGCGTGCGCCGCCTGACGTTTTCGGGTTTGGCGTGATGACGGAAACGCCCGGTTTGATCAGATCTGGCCAATCATGAATGCCTTTCGGGTTGCCTTTGCGCACCAGGAACACGATGGTTGAGGTGTAGGGTGCGGAGTTGTCCGGCAGGCGTTTAATCCAGTCTTTATTGATACGACCACGGTCAGCAATAGCATCGACATCAGATTGCAGCGCCAGCGTAACCACATCAGCACGGATGCCATTGATCACTGAGGTTGCTTGTTTACCTGAACCGCCGTGTGACTGGCGAATCACCACGTTGTCGCCGGTTTCCTGCTTGTAATGCGCGCTAAACGCTTTGTTGTACTGCTCGTACAGCTCACGGGTTGGATCGTAAGAGACGTTTAACAGCTGAATATCCTTTGCCAGAACACTGGTTGAAGCCAGTAACAGGGTGACACCAATACTCCACTTATTCATTGCTTGCTCTCCCGAGGTCGTTATAGAACAAGACTGACACAAACTTATCCACGGATTAAAGAATTAAAAATAAGCTGTTATAACCGCACGGAATATGAGCAGGCATAAAAAAGGCGCGAATCGCGTCGCGCCTTGATGCTGAATAATCAGTAGAGTTTTTTCGCGGTATCCAGCCAGTCGCGTTTGAATGGACGCTTCATATTTTCAATCGCATCGATGATGTCGTGATGCACCATCTTCTCGTTCTGAATACCGACGCAGCGGCCGCCGTAGCCTTGTAGCAGCAGCTCGATGGAGTAGGAACCCATGCGCGAGGCCAGAATGCGGTCATAGGCACAAGGTGCGCCGCCACGCTGAATGTGACCGAGAACGGTAGCGCGGGTTTCGCGTTTGGTTTCAGCTTCGATGAAGTGCGCCAGATCGTCGATATCGCAGATGTGCTCGGTGATCGCCACGATGGCGTGCTTTTTACCTTTGGCAATGCCGGCTTTGATTTCAGCAACCAGCTCTTCACGGGTATACGGGATTTCAGGCAGCACGATGAACTCGCAACCACCGGCAATCGCTGCCGCCAGGGTTAAATCGCCGCAGTAACGGCCCATCACTTCCACGATGGAGATACGCTGGTGGGAAGATGAGGTGTCACGCAGGCGGTCAATCGCTTCAACCACGGTTTCCAGCGCAGTGAAATAACCGATGGTGTAATCAGTACCTGCTACGTCGTTATCAATGGTGCCAGGCAGGCCGATGCACGGGAAGCCCATTTCGGTCAGGCGCTTAGCACCCATGTAGGAACCATCACCGCCGATAACCACCAGCGCATCAATACCACGCTTTTTCATGTTATCAATCGCGGTCTGGCGCACTTCATCGTTGCGGAATTCTGGGAAGCGGGCGGAACCGAGGAAGGTGCCGCCGCGGTTGATCATGTCTGACACGCTGTAGCGGTCAAGGTTGATCATGCGATCTTCGTACAATCCCAGATAGCCGTCGTAAATACCAAAAACTTCCAGTCCTTCACTCAGCGCGGAACGTACAACTCCGCGAATGGCTGCGTTCATGCCTGGGGCGTCGCCGCCGCTGGTCAGTACTCCGATTTTTTTGATCATGACAACCTCTGGATTGTTCAAAAACTAAGGATTATTCCTGCCATGTGTCCGGCGTGGACCAGCTCGCGATCGCATGGCTTAATAGTTGCAAAATAGTATATCAAACGCTTGATGCTGAATTGATTCAGGTCAGACAAGTTTTCGCTAATTTTTTACAGAGTTGTTAGCGTTACGTCACTTTTTTTGTGTAATTGCATGATTTTAAATCGCTAACCTTGAAAAAATCCATGTTGATTGTTCGGCACAACAGAACAGGGATCTTGATGGATGATGACGTCCGAGCCGGGAAACTTCTTGAGTAACGCCTGCTCAATTTGATCGGCCACCTGATGGGCCTGCACCAGCGGCAGCTGATCTTCCATCTCCAGATGCAGCTGGATAAAACGCGTGGGGCCCGATTGTCGCGTGCGTAATGCATGCGCGCCGCGTACGCCCGGCCAGTTGGTCACCACGTTGATAATCTCCTGCGTTTCATGCTCGGGCAAAACGCGATCCAACAGCGCCTGTACCGCGTCATAACCCATCCGCAACGCGTTATAGAGAATGTAAACGCCGATGCCGAGCGCGAACAACGCATCCGCCCGTACAAAACCATAGCTGCTCAAACCGAGGGCGACCAATATTGCGCCGTTCATTACCACGTCAGATTGATAGTGCAGCATGTCTGCGCGAATCGCCTGGCTGCGCGTGCGTCGCACCACCCAGCGCTGGAAGGCAACCAACGTCAGGGTTGAAAACAGCGCAATCACTGTCACCACAATGCCCACCAGCGGCGCATGTAAGGTTTCGGGCGAGGCCAGATGCTGAATGCCGGTGAGAAACAGAAACAGCGCCGAGCCGGAGATAAACATGCTTTGCGCCAGCGCGGCCAGTGATTCGGCTTTACCGTGGCCGAAGGTGTGATCGTCATCGGCCGGCTGCAGCGAATAGCGCACCACCAGCAAGTTGGTTAGTGAAGCGGCGATATCCACCAATGAATCCACTAACGCCGCCAACATACTGACTGAACCGGTATGCCACCAGGCGAAAATTTTCACGATTAACAGCAACGTCGCCAACGTAGTCGCCGCCAGCGCCGCCCGATTCACTAACTTTGCATAGGAAGAATCCATGCTATGCCTCGCCGGGTCGCACGCTTCATAGGTGCGGCCTTTAGGTCTCAAGATGGCTAAAGTTTATCATCGGCATAAGTGTGCTGCGTGATTGAATTTTAAGGCAATGATGTTAGAGAGAAATGACAGGCAAAAAAAACCCCCGCATCATGCGGGGGAAGACAGGGATGGTGTCTATGGCAAGGAAAACAGGGATACTATGTTACTGGTTACTGCTGGTACTACTCACTGCTTGCAGCGGTGATGATGGCTGCAATCCTGAGAGCCGACGAACTTCAGCTAATCGTCGCTCATAATTTTTCTGCAATGTCGCTTGCTGTGCAGGCGTTAGCAGGTGATACATCTGATTACGAACCCGAGCCATCTCGACTTGCTGTTCTACCGCTGCGCGGGCTTGTTTCTCTGCCTGCTGTCGGATAGCCGATTCGTTAAATTTGTCTGCAATGACAAGGTCATGCATAGTTTCTATATCTTGAACGCTGATGGTTGGGCGTTCGTGTCGCGCTTGCTGCATCAGGTCTCGCATCTGTTGCCGCTGTTGTTCAGTCAGCTCAATGCCATCGAACATGTAGCTTTGCGGATTTTGCGTCATACTGCCTGTCGTCAATCCGCTGTTCGGATGCATCTCGTCAATCGTCGTCGTGTCTGCTGCTTCGGCGCTGGCGTGACTGAGAACCATCGCTGAGGCAATGACGACGGCGGTTAAGTAGCGCATCGTTAACTCCCAGTTCGTTCCGTTTTGCGATTCAACGAGAGCCAGTGTACGGCGGTGGCTGCAAACATCCGTCAGGGGGTGTAAAACTACGTAAAGCGTTGGATTGCAAGTCAAGGAACACGGTATTTTGCCTGCGGAGGGCAATAAAAAATGAATAAAATCCTGTTGGTTGATGACGACCGCGAATTAACTTCGCTGCTTAAAGAACTGCTTGAGATGGAAGGTTTTGAAGTCATTGTGGCAAGCGATGGTGAGCAGGCGCTTAACCTGCTAGACAACACCGTGGACTTGCTATTGCTTGATGTGATGATGCCGAAGAAGAATGGTATCGACACTTTGAAAGAACTACGCCAACAGCACCAAACTCCGGTCATTATGCTGACTGCACGTGGCAGCGAACTGGACCGCGTTCTGGGCCTCGAACTGGGTGCAGATGACTATCTGCCTAAACCGTTTAACGATCGTGAACTGGTAGCGCGTATTCGTGCCATTCTGCGCCGTTCAAACTGGAGCGAGCAGCAACAGCAGCACGATAACAGCTCACCCACGCTGGAAGTCGACTGCCTGCGCCTGAATCCGGGTCGTCAGGAAGCCAGCTTCGACAGCGAAACTTTGGACCTCACCGGCACCGAGTTCACCCTGCTCTATTTGCTGGCACAGCATCTGGGTCAGGTAGTATCGCGTGAGCACCTTAGTCAGGAAGTGTTGGGCAAACGTCTGACACCGTTTGACCGCGCTATCGATATGCACATTTCTAACCTGCGTCGTAAATTGCCGGAACGTCGTGATGGTCATCCGTGGTTTAAAACCCTACGCGGACGCGGCTATCTGATGGTTTCGGCATCATGATTGGAAGTTTAACCACCCGCATCTTCGCCATCTTCTGGCTCACGCTAGCGTTGGTGTTGATGCTGGTTCTCATGGTGCCTAAACTCGATTCGCGCCAGATGACCGCGTTACTGGAAAGCGAGCAACGTCAGGGCACCATGATTGAACAGCACGTTGAAGCGGAGCTGTCTCAGGATCCACCCAACGACTTAATGTGGTGGCGTCGCCTGTTCCGCTCCATCGACAAATGGGCGCCGCCCGGTCAGCGTTTATTATTAGTGACCAGCGAAGGCCGGGTGATTGGCGCGCAGCACAATGAAATGCAGATCATCCGCAACTTTATTGGGCAGTCGGATAACGCCGACCACCCACAAAAGAAAAAGTATGGTCGCGTGGAGATGGTTGGACCTTTCGCGGTCCGCGATGGCGAAGACAACTATCAGCTCTACCTGATTCGTCCTGCCACCAGCTCGCAGCTCGATTTCGTTAATCTGCTGTTTGACCGCCCGCTACTGCTGCTGATTGTCACGATGCTGATCAGCTCGCCGCTGCTGCTGTGGCTGGCGTGGAGCCTGGCGCGCCCCGCGCGCAAACTTAAATATGCGGCGGATGAAGTGGCAAGCGGCAATTTGCGCCAGCATCCGGAACTGGAATCGGGGCCGCAAGAGTTTCTGGCTGCGGGTTCCAGTTTCAACCAAATGGTGAGCGCGCTCGAACGCATGATGACGGCGCAACAGCGTCTGCTATCCGATATCAGCCATGAATTGCGTACGCCGTTAACTCGCTTGCAGCTGGCAACCGCGCTCCTGCGTCGGCGTAACGGTGAAGGCAAAGAGCTGCAGCGCATTGAAACGGAAGCGCAGCGTCTGGATGGCATGATTAACGATCTGCTGGTGCTGTCGCGAACGCAGCACAATAACGCGTTGGTTAGCGAAGCGATGAAGGCCAATCAGCTGTGGAATGGCGTGCTGGAAGATGCCAAATTTGAAGCCGAGCAGATGGGCAAACTGATGGAAGTGCCCTATCCGCCTGGCCCGTGGCCGCTGTACGGTAATCCCCATGCGCTGGAGAGTGCGCTGGAGAATATCGTGCGTAATGCGCTGCGCTATTCGAATTCGCACATCAGCGTCAGCTTCTCGGTGGATATTGCGGGCATCACCATTCATGTCGATGATGATGGTCCAGGAGTCAGCCCAGAAGATCGCGAGCAGATTTTCCGTCCGTTCTACCGCACCGATGAGGCGCGCGATCGTGAGTCAGGCGGCACCGGATTGGGCCTGGCGATTGTCGAAACCGCCATCCAGCAGCATCGCGGCTGGGTTAAAGCGGATGACAGCCCGCTCGGCGGTTTACGCCTCACGCTGTGGCTGCCGCTGTACTCCGCCCGTCAATAATTTGTTATGCTTCGGCCCTCGTTTCTGGGGGCCTTATGCTAAACATTGTCTTATTTGAACCTGAAATTCCGCCAAATACCGGCAACATCATTCGCTTGTGCGCAAATACCGGTTTCCAGTTACACCTGATTGAACCGCTGGGCTTTGCCTGGGATGACAAGCGCCTGCGCCGCGCCGGGCTGGATTACCACGAATATACCGCCTTAAAAAAACACGCCAATTACGCAGAGTTTCTGGCAACAGAAACGCCACAGCGCATGTTCGCCCTCACCACCAAAGGAACGCCTGCGCACAGCGCGGTGAGCTATCAGAAGGGTGATTATTTGGTGTTTGGTCCGGAGAGTCGCGGTTTACCCGCAGAAATTCTCAACGCGCTACCCGCTGAGCAGAAAATCCGCATTCCGATGATGGCGGAGAGCCGCAGCATGAACCTGTCTAATGCAGTATCAGTGGTGGTGTATGAAGCGTGGCGCCAACTCGATTATGCTGGCGCACTGATCAAAGGCTAGATGCCGTCGCCGTACTCAAAGCCTGCGCCGTTGAAGTGCTGATCCATATCCATCGAGGGTTTATCGCTGGTCGGTTTACCGACAATGCGCGCTGGTACGCCGGCCGCCGTGGTATGCGGCGGTACAGGCTGCAGGACAACCGAACCGGCTCCGATTTTTGCGCCGCGCCCCACTTCAATGTTGCCCAGAATCTTGGCGCCGGCGCCAATCATCACACCTTCACGGATCTTCGGATGGCGATCGCCGCTGGTTTTACCGGTACCGCCGAGCGTCACCGATTGCAGAATAGAAACATCATTTTCAATGATTGCCGTTTCGCCGATGACAATGCCGGTGGCATGGTCAAGCATGATGCCGCGACCAATGCGCGCCGCCGGGTGAATATCCACGGCAAATGAGACGGAGATTTCGTTCTGCAGATAGACAGCCAGCGCGCGGCGGCCCTCTTTCCACAGCCAATGGCCGATGCGATAAGCCTGCAAGGCGTGGAAACCTTTGAGGTAAAGCAGCGGCGTAGAGTATTTATCAACGGCGGGATCGCGCTGGCGTACAGCCTGAATATCGTAGGCCGCAGAGACAATCATCTCTGGGTCTTCACGATAGGCTTCTTCCACGATTTCGCGAATAGCGATAGCGGGCATGATCGGGTTCGCCAGCTTGTTAGCGAGCATGTAGCTGAGCGCGCTGCCGAGGTTTTCGTGTTTGAGCAGTGTCGCATGGTAAAAGCTGGCCAGCATCGGTTCACAGTCGGCCAGGGCTCTGGCTTCGGCTTTGATATGGTTCCAGACCAGTTCTAACTCTTCAGACGACATTGCTGTTTGCTCCCGATAAAAAAAGCGCCTGATGGGGCGCTACAGGTGGTGACGCTGGCGCATCCTGCTTTAGCTTTGGCTGTTTTCGTCCTTCCTTGCACGGCCAAGTAAGGTCAATGCTGCCTCTCGCGCTGATTTTCCGCAATAGAGCACCTGATAAATCTGCTCGGTAATCGGCATTTCTACGCCGACGCGCGCGGCCAATGCTTTGACTTCTTTGGTGTTTCTGTAGCCTTCTACAACTTGTCCGATAATGCGTTGCGCCTCGTCTACGCTCTCGCCTTGCCCCAGCATCATGCCGAAACGACGGTTGCGCGACTGATTATCGGTACAGGTCAGCACCAGATCGCCTAAACCGGCCATGCCCATAAAGGTGGTGGCATCGGCGCCCAGCGCTGCGCCAAGACGGCTCATTTCCGTCAGGCCGCGAGTGATCAAGGCGGTACGCGCGTTGGCACCAAAGCCAATGCCGTCAGAAATCCCCGCACCAATCGCAATCACGTTCTTCACCGCGCCGCCTAACTGCACGCCGATGAAATCCTGATTGTTGTAGACGCGGAAACTTTTGCCGCAGTGCAGCTTCTGCTGCAGGTCTTCAGCGAACTCCGCATCGGTGGATGCCAGTGCGATGGCCGTTGGCATGCCGGCTGCCAGCTCTTTTGCAAAGGTAGGTCCGGAAATCACCGCGAGTGGAATCGCATCGCCGAGGATTTCACGCGCCACATCCTGCAGCAACCGGCCGGTCTCTTTTTCCAGTCCTTTAGTCGCCCAGACAATCCGCGAATCGGCACGCAAATGCGGCTTAAGCTGCGTCAGCACGTCGCCAAATACATGGCTCGGCACGACGACCAGCAGATCGCGACTGGCGTTAACCACGGTTGCCAGATCGGCTTCAGGAACAAGATTATCAGGGAAAGGGACATCGGGCAGGAAAGCGGCATTGCAGCGGTCAGCTTGCAGCTGCGCCACGCTTTGAGGATTGTGGCCCCAGAGCAGAACCGGATGGCCGTTGCGGGCCAGCGTGATGGCCAATGCGGTGCCGTACGAGCCGGCACCGATGACGCTAATTGAAGCGTTGAGTGTAGTCATCAGGCATCCTGATGTGGCGCTTCGCCTTCACCTTGCTGCTGCAGATAGTTCATGAACAGCGCATCGAAGTTCACTGGCGCCAGGTTGAGCTGCGGGAAAGTACCACGAGACACAAGGCTGGTTACGCATTCGCGTGCATACGGGAACAGAATGTTCGGGCAGTACGCGCCGAGGCAATGCGCCATCTGCGTGCCTTCGATACCGCTAATGGTGAAAATGCCCGCTTGCTGTACTTCACACAGGAATGCGGTTTCTTCGCCAACGGTTGCCGTTACGGTAACGCGCAGAACGACTTCAAAAACGCCATCAGCTAACTGAGAAGAGGCGGTGTCCAGATCCAGCTTCACTTCCGGTTCCCACTCTTTCTGGAAAACCTGCGGTGCATTTGGCGCTTCGTAAGAAACATCTTTGGTGTAAACACGTTGAATCTGGAACTGCATTTCGCTGCTGCTTTGCTCTGACATGTGACTAAATCCTGTGAGTTAAAATTGTCTGACCGAAAAGTTATGCCTGGAGTAAAGGATCAAGTCCCTGACGCCCATCCAGCGCGTAAAGATCGTCACAGCCGCCAATGTGCTGCGCATCAATAAAAATCTGTGGCACCGTAGTGCGGCCGCTGCGTTGAATCATCTCTTCACGTTTCGCCGCGTTCCCGTCAATGGGAATCTCCTGGAACGACACGCCTTTCTGATCCAACAACGCCTTTGCACGGTGGCAATAAGGACAAGTGACTTTGGTGTAGATCTCTACATTCGCCATACGGTTACCTCTGAGAAGTTATTTACCGCGCACCAGTGGCAGATTTTCACCACTCCAGCCGCTCACGCCATCTTTCAGAACGGAGACTTTTTCAAAACCCGCTGCGCTCAATTTCGCTGCAGATTCACCCGCACTTTGACCGGTCGCGCAAACTACAATTATGTGCTGTGACTTGTGCTTTTCCAGCTCGCCAAAGCTCTCTTTTTTGATGTCTGCTGCCGCTACGTTGATAGCCCCAGAAATGTGTCCTTTGCGGTAATCGTCACGTGAACGCACGTCTACCACCACCGCGTCCTCTTTGTTAATCAGGTGGGTAGCTTCACCACGGCTGATAGTTTTTACTTTAGAGAACATACCTTTAACGGTGGTCACAATCACGAGAACGAGTAAAGCGACCCATGCCAGACTGAGGATGGGGTGATTGCTTGCAAACTGCATAATTTCTTGCATGAGGGGTAACGACTCCAAACCGGGCTGATAAGCTAAAACAAGGGTTCTGAGTATACCTGCGCCACTTCGCATGTACAGTCGCTAAGGGGACAGAGTTACGATTTGTGCGTCATTTTCCAAAAAAAGTGTTCTAATCCCAAAATTAAGACAAAGTTTATGCCGGTAAGCTCGGCACAGACATTTTTAGTAAAGTAAAACCCGGCCGGGCTAACTGGTAAGCGGCTGTTCATCGTGGAATAATTATCGACTATGAAGGGAAAAGCGACCGTTACACACACAAGGACCCGTTACAACGGCACTGCGCTTCCGTTGTCATTTCGCTGGTCCGAAATCTCCCTGAGTCTGCTTCTGGCGGGCACATTATTACTTCCTGCCGCTGCACGCAGTGCGGATGACAGTAAAACGCAGTTGAAGTCCATTCAGCAGGACATTGCCGAGAAAGAAAAGAGCGTTAAAGCGCAGAAAGTGCAGCGCAGTAAGTTGTTGGATCAGCTGCAAAGCCAGGAAAAAGTGATTGCGCAGGCCAGCCGTCAGCTGCGCGAAACGCGTAACAGCCTCAGCACGCTTGAGGGTGAAATCGCGCAGGTCACCTCTTCTATCTCGCGGCTGGAAAAGCAGCAAGCACAGCAGGAAAAACTGCTGGCACAACAGCTTGATGCCGCCTTCCGTCAGGGACAGCATAATGGTCTGCAGTTGCTGCTCGGAGGCGAAGAAGCCCAGCGCAGTGAGCGCATTCTTGCCTATTTCGGCTATCTCAACGCCGCACGCCAGAAAAACATCGACGATCTCAAACAAACCCAGCAGCAATTAGCGGAACAGCGTCAATCATTGCAGGGCAAACAGGAGCAGCAAAAATCGTTGTTGGCCCAGCAGCAGACGCAGCAAAGCAAGCTGGAAGTCGCCAGCGCGGCGCGTAAGAAAACGCTCACCATACTGGAAAGCTCGCTGGAGAAAGATCAGGCGGACCTGGTTGAAATGCGTGAGAACGAAAGCCGCCTGCAAAGCAAAATCGCTAAGGCAGAGCGTGAAGCACGCGAACGTGCGGAACGCGAAGCGCGCGAGGCGGAAAAAGTGCGTCAGCGTCAGGCGCAGGCGAAAGCCAAAGGATCAAGTTATCAGCCAACGCAGAGTGAGCGCGAGCTGATGGCGCGTACCGGCGGATTAGGCAAGCCCGGCGGGCAAGCGGTTTGGCCGGTACGGGGACGTATTGAACATCGCTTCGGTGAATCGATGCAGGGCGAATTGCGCTGGAAAGGTCTGGTCGTCGATGCGCCAGAAGGTACCGAAGTGAAAGCCATCGCTGATGGACGCGTATTGATGGCCGACTGGCTGCAAGGCTATGGTCTGGTTGTCGTTCTGGAACACGGTAAAGGTGATATGAGCCTTTATGGCTACAACCAAAGCGCACTGGTGAGCGTGGGTGCTCAGGTGAAGGCAGGACAGCCTATCGCCCTTGTGGGCACCAGCGGCGGCCGCGGCACGCCTTCGCTCTACTTTGAAATCCGACGCCAGGGACAGGCCGTCAATCCACTACCGTGGTTAGGAAGATAAGTTTTGTTTCAACCCTCTAAGCTCTCGGCCGCCCTATGCGGCCTGTTTCTGTCACTTTCCGCCCATGCGGGAAAACTCTCCATCGTGATCGATGACTTTGGTTATCGGCCAAAAGAAGAGAATAAAGTGCTGCAGATGCCCACCGCGATTTCCGTTGCGGTCCTGCCGAATGCGCCCCATGCGCGTGAGATGGCCACCAAAGCGCATCAGGGTGGTCGCGAAGTGCTAATTCACCTGCCGATGGCACCGCTCAGCAAACAGCCGCTGGAGAAAGACACGCTGACGCCCGAGATGAGCAGCACGGAAATCGAGCGGATTATTCGAGAAGCCAGCGGCAAAGTGCCTTTTGCGGTTGGCCTGAATAACCATATGGGCAGCAAAATGACCTCCAGCCTGCCCGGCATGCAGAAAGTGATGCAGGTGCTCAATCACTACAACTATTACTTTCTCGATAGCATGACGATTGGCAATAGTCAGTCGATCCCAGCCGCGCAAGGTACCAACGTTAAAGTCCTGAAACGCCGCGTGTTCCTTGATGATAGTCAGGATGAGGCTTCAATCCGCGCGCAGTTTACCCGCGCAGTGAAACTTGCGCAGCGCGATGGTTATGCCATTGCGATTGGTCATCCGCATCCGACGACGGTGCGCGTACTGCAGCAGATGCTGCCGACATTGCCAGCCGATATCACGCTAGTGCGGCCAAGCCAGTTGCTGAATGAGCCGCTGCATCAGGGTGCGACTCCGCCGCCATCCAAAACCCAGCCGCCACGCTTCCGTGCGCCAGGCGTGTGTAAGCCGGGCAAACCATTGCCGCCCGTGCCGCAGCACTATGCCGTTGAGTTGATTAGTGAAAGCATTGCGCAAAGCCCATTGTTCAAGCATTTAGAGTCTTTGTTCTAAATTAAGTCAAAGTGCAAATCGGCCTTAACGTTAGCCTCTATACGGGGCTGATGTTTTTTTCGTTATAATGGCGAAATTATTTTTTGCTATGGCTGTCGAATAGTCAGATTCTCTAGGGTAAGCCGTATTAATGAAAAAGCGTTGGAAAATAAATCTAATTAACTCCGTGCTGAGTCTGCACGCTAAACTGAGCCAAATCGACAGAAATAAGTCCCCGCTGAGCGCGACCCATGAGTTCGAGCGCATCGTTATTTTTTCGACGACGGCATTAGGTGACTTGCTGTTTAACACACCAGCAATAAAAGCGATTAAGCGCCGTTATCCATCCGCCAAAATCATGCTGGTTTCCAGCGATAAAAACCGCGATCTGGTTGAAGACAGCGAATGGTTTGATCAAGTGGCTATTTGGGACAATAAAATTGTCCGTGCGCCTAATCTGATCAGGAAACTACGCCGTTTCAAACCTGATCTAACGCTGCTACTGCACTCCAGCTTAGGCTACGATATTCTTTGCGCGCGGTTAAGCGGCTCAAAATATCTGGTTAGAGATAATTTCGGTAGCGATAATCCTGTATTTAATCATTGGCTTGATCTCTACTCACCGCGAGCAGAATCACACATTATTCAACGTAAACTGAATCTTATTGGTTCATTAGGCTGTGACACCACTGATATCCGCATGGAATTTCCTATAAAAGTTGATAATGGTCACCAGCAGGAAAGCTCAACCATTGTCGGTTTTCAAATGGGCGCATCAGGTGATAACCGTCGCTGGCCCGTGGAACACTTTGCACAATTGGCAGAACGTATTTTTAGCCATAGTCCAGAATCCACTTTGGTTCTGACTGGCGCCGGCCAGGATCGCCCGATCGAAAGCGCCTTCTTTGCACTACTGCCAGAAAAGTATCATCATCGGGTCACTTCATATATTGGCAAAACGCGTCTGCCCGAACTGCTTCAGCTTATTAAGCGAATTGATGTATTGATAACGGGCGATACGGGGCCATTACATATTGCTGTTACCGCGCAAACGCCGACGGTAAGTCTGTATGTGGGTGCCAATCCTCGCCATACTGGACCTTATCAGGATCTGGATATTCACCAGATAATCCGTATTGAGCCTGAGGAAAATGATGACCCACAATTTCCTATGCGGAAAATCAATGTGGAACAGGTCTATAACGCAGTGTTGAAAACGTTAAATTGATAATATATACCAGGTTTTAATGTGAAGCCTGGTATAGTTTTTTATAAATTAGAAAAATAAAAAAGAATAAATAGATTTCAGGTTGTGATCTATTTTAAAAAATAGCTTCTGGTGTAGCCTTCTCAAAAATATTCTCATCAAGAGCACTTTCTAATGAAAGGTTATACGCTTTAATCCCCGCTCGTTCTAATTCCCGGCTTGCATGGATAAAGGCGGGTTTAATAACCGCGCTAAAGTTAGATTCAAGTAGGCTTGGAAGCTTATCATTGTCGCTTTCATAAAAGCGCGGCGCTGAAAAATTATTCATATCAACGCCAGCTAATAAAATACGACTGGCACCCAGCCAGACGGATATCTGCAAGGCCCAATAAGCAACCGTGCCAGCATCGAAAACCCCCTGACATATATCCCAGGAAAAACCAGATATGAATGGCGTTTCAGAGAGAGAGATCCCCATTTTCCCCTGATAATTGAGGGCATATTCTTCAGGGCGAACGATACTTCTGAATACTTTAAAGCTGAGATCTTCAATAATTGCCAGGCGGCACTTAACGTCCCGTAAATCAGCGCGCTGCAAGATATCATTGAAGCAGTGCACGGTTGTAAACAGAACCAGCTTTTCGTCATTAATAATATCAGTGACAAGATCGAATCTTTTATCGATAAATCCCCGATCGACGATGACATAATATGCAAAGGTAATTCTATCGCGCAGATTATAGGCGCCATTCACGCCCACAAATGTGGTGCTGGCAAGTTTCTCAATGTCTAATGATTTAACCGAAGGGCCAGTAGCCAGGATTGTCACATCTCCCGTTATCGTGGCACGCAATGCGATGAGATCCTCAATCTTAACTTGCTTTCCCCAGTAGCTTAGCCGCTGAATATTATCGGTTTTGGCTCGGCGGATCTTAATATGGGGCCACAAGTTTTCGTTATGTCTCAATGCCCTTGCATGAGTATAACGATAGATTTGTTTAAAAATTGAGGTCATTCAGAGCAGTTCCTTCAATTTTTCCATAACCATCTCGGCCGTAATTGCCTGCATGGTACCATCGCTTGCTTTTAATTCATGCTGATTCTTGCCATACCCGCCAATCAATCCCGGATCGGTGGGACCAAATAGCGTGATATTCGGAAGATCCAGCGCTGCCGTCAGATGACTTAAACCGGTATCTACCGACACCACCGCGCGCGCACCAGCTAATTCTTGCGCTACCTGCTCCAGCGTTAACTTAGGCAATACCTCAACATGGTCGAAGCCTTCGGCCAGACGCTGTGCGCGTTGATGTTCATGCTCTGCGCCCCACGGCAATTTCACGCGCAATCCTGTTGGCTGAACTAACTCAATCAGCGCACGCCAGTGTGACTCCGGCCAGTGTTTGTTATCACGCGTGGTAGCATGCAGAAACACCAGATAAGGCTGCGTGTCATTGGGCAGCGTAGAGCGGAAATGGCCGGCAATCGCGTAGTCGCCCTGCGTTGCAGGCTTTTCATAGCCGAGGCTTTTGGCAAACAGCTCGCGCGTGCGTTCGACGGCATGCTGTTGCTTGTTGATTTCATGGCGTTTGTCATACCACCAGCTGGCGAAAGGTTCGCGTGCGCTGCGGCTGTCCTGCCCGTGCTTCTCGCCTTTTGCCAGGCGCGTCACCAGCGCGGCGCTTTTGATCAAACCTTGCGCATCCAGCACTACATCATACTGACGCGATTGCAGCTCACGCTTAAATTGCACACGCTCTTCACGCTGCTGGCTACCGAACCAGTGCTTGCGCCAGCGGCGAATCGCCACCGGCAGCACTCTATCCACAGCCGGATGCCAGGCGGGAATTTGAGCAAAGTTTTCTTCAACCACCCAATCAAACTTGATGCCAGGAATCGCCTGCATCGCATCCGTGAGCGCGGGCAAGGTATGCAGCACGTCTCCCATCGAGGAGGTTTTAACAATCAAAACGTGCATCTTTACTCCTGCACCGGATGCAACAGCGCGCTCAATTCCTGATGGACGCGCGCTGGCTGAATATCAATCAGGCTCTGGTGATAACCTTGTTCGGCATCACCTTTGCGGACTTTGTGATAGCCGGTGATTAAACGAATAATGCGCGCGTGCTGAGACAACGGCGGAGTGAAGTCCGGGCTGCTTGGACCATACAGCGCCACCAGCGGACGATTAAGCGCCGCAGCGATATGCATCAGGCCGGAATCGTTACTGACCACCGCCGCACAGTTCGCCAGCAGAATCACGGCTTGCCCAAGTTGCGTTTCACCCGCCAGATTTTTACAGTGCGCACGCGCCGCTTCTGACAGCGTCTGCACAATGGTGTCGCCGGTTTCACGATCTTTCGCCGAACCGAACAGCACCACCTGATAACCTTCGCCAATCAGCTGCTCTGCCAGCGCGGCATAATGATAATGCGGCCAGCGCTTCGCCGGGCCAAACTCTGCACCCGGACAAAATCCAATCACTGGACGATCGGCTGACAGCGCAAATTGCGCCGCCGTCATCCGCTTTTCATCGTCATCGACGCGCAATTGCGGCCACAGCAACGGCTGCGGCAGCTGCTGCGCGGAAGCAACCGGTTTGTCATAGCCGAGCGCCACATAGCGCTCAACCATCAACGGAAAGGCCGCTTTGTCCAGCACGCGGACATCATTCAACACGCCATAGCGCATCTCGCCGCGCCAGCCGGTGCGACGTTTGATCCCGGCGAAAAACGGCACCAGCGCAGATTTGAAGGAGTTCGGCAGCACATAGGCGCGGTCATAGCCGCTGGCCTGCAGGGTTTTCCCCAAACGACGACGCTCGCCCAGCGCCAATGCGCCGTGGCCGAGCGGCATCGCCAGCGCCTGATTCACTTCCGGCATACGCGACAGCAATGGGCGGCACCAGGCCGGCGCCATCACGTCGATCACCGCTTCAGGATGCTCAGCCTTGAGCGTGCGATAGAGACTTTGCGACATCATCATATCGCCGACCCATGATGGGCCAATAACCAGAATTTTCATCGCTGCTGCCGGTTTCCTTATACGTTACGGTTCAGCCAGGCCATGTATTCGCCCACGCCTTGCGCAACGGTTTTGAACGGCTTGTCGTAACCGGCTGCACGCAGATTGGTGAGATCGGCTTGGGTAAACGCCTGATAACGGCCTTTCAGCTTGTCCGGGAACGGAATGTATTCAATCTGGCCTTTCTGATGGAAGTTCAGCACCGCATCCGCCACTTCCTGGAAAGATTCAGCACGGCCTGTTCCGCAGTTGTAGATACCGGAAACGCCGTTTTCCCAGCACCACAGATTTACCGCAACCACGTCATCAACATGGATGAAGTCGCGGCGGAAATCGTCGCTGCCTTCGAACAGTTTTGGATTTTCACCGTTGCTAATTTGCGTATTGAGGTGGAACGCGACGCTCGCCATACCGCCTTTGTGGCCTTCACGCGGACCGTACACGTTGAAGTAACGGAAGCCGCACACCGGTGAGTCTGCTTCAGGCAGAATCTGGCGCACGTAGTGATCGAACAGCATTTTTGAGTAGCCGTACACATTCAGCGGCTGCTCGTACTGGCGCTCTTCGATGAAGTTCTCATTGCGGCCGCCGTAAGTGGCAGCAGATGAGGCGTAGAGGAACGGGATTTCGCGCTCGAGGCAGAAGTGCAGCAGATCTTTGGAGTACTGATAGTTGTTATCCATCATGTACTTGCCATCCCACTCGGTGGTTGCGGAACACGCACCTTCATGGAACACGGCTTCGATGGGGCCGAGATCTTCGCCAGACATGATGTAGCTGAGGAATTCCTCTTTATCCATGTAATCGGCGATGTCGAGATCCGCCAGATTCACGAACTTGGTGCCATCCTTCAGATTATCCACCACCAAAATGTCGGTCAGACCGCGGTCGTTCAGCGCTTTAACAATGTTGCTGCCAATCATGCCAGCGCCACCGGTTACGATAATCATATGCTTTGCCTTTAAAGAGTTGGGGGGAAACAGGAGGTTTCACCCACGAATGCCTATCATCATAACATTTCAGCCAGACGCAGGCAGCCAGATGACGCCGTATGCGCTGCACAAATCCTGTTCGCAGCGTGAACTATGCTGCAAAACCGAGATATTGATGGCTAAAATGTCGTTGATTCGCTTTTCGATCAGTAATATGTGCCAAATATTTGCTATCTGAGGAGCATAATCATGTCCAGTCAGTTTTATTCGCAAATTCGTCAACAACTTGAGACAACACGTCAGGACGGATTGTTCAAACAAGAACGCACCATCACGTCGGCGCAGCAGGCAGAAATCAACGTTGCCAACAGCCCGCCCGTCATCAACTTCTGCGCCAATAACTATTTGGGTTTAGCCAATCATCCGGCATTGATCCAGGCGGCGAAAGACGGCATGGATTCGCACGGTTTTGGCATGGCCTCGGTGCGCTTTATCTGCGGCACGCAGGACATCCACCAGCAGCTGGAACACAAGCTGGCTGCGTTCCTCGGCATGGAAGACGCGATTCTGTTCTCGTCCTGCTTTGATGCCAACGGCGGCCTGTTTGAAACGCTGCTCAGCGCCGAAGACGCGATTATTTCAGATGCCCTTAATCACGCATCGATCATTGATGGCGTGCGTTTGTGTAAAGCGCAGCGCTATCGTTACGCCAATAATGACATGAGTGAGCTGCGTGCGCGTTTACAGGAAGCACGCGACAAAGGCGCGCGCCACATCCTGATTGCCACCGATGGCGTGTTCTCGATGGATGGGGTGATTGCCAATCTGCAGGGCATTTGCGATCTGGCCGATGAATTCGATGCGCTGGTGATGGTCGATGATTCCCATGCGGTGGGCTTTGTGGGTTCTGCCGGACGCGGCACGCACGAATATTGCGGCGTGATGGATCGCGTCGACATTCTGACCGGCACGCTGGGTAAAGCGCTGGGTGGCGCATCGGGCGGCTACGTGGCGGCGAAAAGAGAAGTGGTTGAGTGGCTGCGTCAGCGCTCGCGTCCGTATCTGTTCTCCAACTCGCTGGCGCCTGCGATTGTGGCTGCCTCGCTGCGTGTGCTGGAGCTGCTGAGTGAAGGTGACGGTTTGCGCCAGCGTCTGTGGGAAAATGCCCGCTTCTTCCGCGAGAAGATGACTGCCGCAGGCTTCACGCTGGCCGGCGCCGATCACGCCATCATCCCCGTAATGCTGGGCGATGCCAAAGTGGCGCAGCAATTTGCCAGCCTGTTGCAGCAGGAAGGAATCTACGTCACAGGCTTCTTCTATCCGGTGGTACCGCAAGGTCAGGCACGTATCCGCACGCAGATCTCTGCCGGACATACGCAGGCGCAGCTGGAACACGCCGTGGCGGCCTTCACCCGTATTGGTCAACAGCTGGGCGTTATTTCAGGAGCAGGGAAATGAAAGCACTCGCCAAATTAAAAGCCGAAGAAGGCATTTGGATGGTCAAGGACGCGCCAATACCTGAACCCGGCCATAACGACCTACTGATTAAGATTCGTAAAACCGCTATCTGCGGTACCGACGTGCACATCTACAACTGGGATGACTGGTCGCGCAAAACCATTCCGGTGCCGATGATCACCGGCCACGAATATGTGGGTGAAGTGGTGGGAATGGGCCAGGAAGTTAAGGGCTTTGCCGTTGGCGATCGTGTTTCCGGTGAAGGCCACATCACCTGCGGCCATTGCCGCAACTGCCGCGCTGGACGCACGCATCTGTGCCGCAATACGGTAGGCGTTGGCGTCAATCGTCAGGGCTGCTTTGCCGAATATCTGGTGATTCCGGCGTTTAATGCCTTTAAAATTCCCGACAACATTTCTGACGAACTGGCGGCGATTTTCGATCCCTTTGGCAATGCGGTGCACACTGCGCTTTCGTTCGATCTGGTGGGCGAAGATGTGCTGATCTCCGGTGCCGGGCCGATTGGCATCATGGCGGCGGCAGTGTGCAAGCACGTCGGCGCGCGCCATGTGGTGATCACCGACATCAACGACTATCGCCTCGATCTGGCGCGCAAAATGGGCGTAACGCGCGCCGTCAACGTGGCGCAGGAAAATCTGCGTGATGTGATGGCCGAACTCGGCATGACCGAAGGTTTTGATGTCGGTCTGGAGATGTCTGGTGCGCCACCGGCGTTCCGCACCTTGCTGGAGGTAATGAACCACGGCGGCCGCATCGCGCTGCTGGGCATTCCGCCGGGCGAGATGTCCATCGACTGGAATCAGGTGATCTTTAAAGGCTTGTTCATCAAAGGCATCTACGGCCGCGAGATGTTCGAAACCTGGTACAAGATGGCGGCGCTGATTCAGTCCGGCCTCGATCTCACCCCTATCATCACCCATCGCTATCACATCGATGAGTTCCAGCAGGGCTTTGATGAGATGCGCTCGGGAAGATCCGGCAAAGTGGTGTTGAGCTGGGATTAAGCACTCATAAAAGGGAGCAATGCTCCCTTTTATGATTATTCAGCCAGCGCCAGATAGCGCTGGCAAATCACTTTGGTATCAAAAGCAGCGAACTCATCAGCATGGAGCTGAGGCGGAGCCTGATAAATCTCCAGCATCTTTTCTGCCACTGATTCAGGTGTTAAATCCGCCAGTCCGCGCGCCAAATCGCCTTGTAGTAACGAAGCTGGCCCACCCGGACAGCGCGTACTCACCACCGGCGTACCGCACAGCATCGCTTCAATCAGGACATTACCAAAACCTTCGCTGTCCGAGCTGACTATCAGCATTGTTGCCCGGCTAATCCACGCATAAGGATTGAGCGTAAATCCCTGAAAGATGACGCGATCCGCAATACCCAACTGCTGGGCCAGCGTCTGCAGCGCAGCTTTACGCTGCGGTGATCCCTGGCCTAATAACACCAGCGGCAGCGGTATGTTGCTCAGTGCATAGGCTTGCAACAAGCGATCATGACGTTTGGTTTCGTGAAATCGCCCCACATGGACCAGAAATCCTTGCGGCGGCACATCAGCCGGCTCGGCTGCACGTTGCATAATATCTTCGATATCGAACGGATTACCAATCACGGCCTCGCGCGCCGGCGTAACCGCAAAAGCAGTCTTTAGGTCTTCCACCACAGCAGCAGAGACGCCAATCACGTTGCGTGCCTGATAAACACGGTGAATTTTGCGTGCTTTTAACCAGCGCGATAGTCCCGCACGATGGCCCAGATAGGAGGCGGAGAATACACCGTGTAGACAAAACCAGGTTTTACGAGGCAAGAGGGTTCGACAACGGCGCACAATACGATCGGTTTTGTGTAAATGAGATACCACTAAATCGTACTTACCGGCGCTCTGCTCCGCCCGCAGAACAGCGTCATCCAGCAATCTGGCGCGACGCGTTAATTCGGTCAGCTTGCGCCAGGGCTGACGATTAGTATCCTGGATGACCTGATAATCAACGCCGTCAGGCAAAGGGTAATCGCATACTTTGCGCAGCGAAAACAGCGACACCCGATGTCCCAACTCAAGCATACCGGTCACCAACGTCAGCACGACTTTTTCGGCTCCACCGCCCGGTAAACCATCAATCACCATCAGTATGCGCTTTGACAAAATGCTCCACCTGTCTGATTTTAAAACTCTGTTTGACTAAATAATGCCGCGTGAATCTTAACGCAGTCTGCTAGCAAATCCGATTTTTCACGGCGCTATTTTCGCTTTAAGCATCCGCAGCAATTAGTTTTGCGTCACTGAAAAGCACAGCGTAACATTGCGATTTTATTGGCCTCAGGCGGCAAACATGACCCGGCATGCTTTCCTTATTACCATAGACACCGAAGGCGACAACCTTTGGCGCAATCATCGCTCCATCACCACTGAAAATACCGGCTATTTGCCACGCTTTCAGGCTTTATGTGAGCGCTATGGTTTTAAACCTACCTGGCTAACCAACTATGAAATGGCAACGGATCCTGCTTTTGTCGAATTCGGCAAAGATGTGATTGCACGCAACCAGGGCGAAATCGGCATGCATCTTCACGCCTGGAACAGCCCACCGGAAGCGCCACTCACCGATGATGACTGGCGCTGGCAACCTTTTCTGATTGAATATCCCGATGCAGTACTGCGGGATAAAGTTGCTTATATGACTGATCTGCTGGAGGAGAAGTTCCAGACAAAAATGCTCAGCCATCGTGCCGGACGCTGGGCTTTTGATGAGCGCTATGCGGCGATCTTAACTGAACTGGGCTATAAGGTAGACTGCTCCGTCACACCGCGCGTTAACTGGGCCTTCACCCGTGGTGCGCCGCAGGGGAAAGGCGGCACGAACTACACTCACTTCCCGCATAAACCTTATTTTATCGATCCTGACGACATCTCACGCAGCGGTCGCTCCTCGCTGCTCGAAATCCCCATGAGCATTCAATACAAGTATTCACCGCTGATGAATACGGTCAAACAGGGTCTGTACCGCTTACGCGGCAAACAAAAGAGTCCTGCCGTTTATTGGTTACGTCCATCAGGCGGGAATCTGGCTGACATGAAACGCGTGGTTGAAATGTCGCTGGCCGAAGGCCAGGATTACGCCGAGTTTATGCTGCACAGCTCAGAATTTATGCCTGACGGCAGTCCAACGTTCAAAAACCAACAGGATATCGAGCGACTGTACGAAGATTTAGAAGCGTTGTTTAGCTGGTTAGCCCCCCGCTTCGTCGGACAAACACTGTCGGAGTATCACGACAACTTCAAATTGCAACAGGCTTAACGCTGAGTTGCTGCCATGCTTCCCATACTGCTTCTGGCGAGACATCCTGACATTCGCCCGAAGCGGTCTGCATGATCCGGTATTCCCCTGACCACGGATGCCACCGGCTGGCATTGGTATCACCAAAAAACACCACCTGCTTTTTGTGCAGCCCGGCGGCAAGATGCATCTGCCCGCCATCGCTACACAGAATCTGCTCACAGCGATCAAAACCCGCCACCAGTTCGCGCACAGATGCGGTGGGATAGCGCGCCACACGCGGCGAATTGACCAACTGCATCAGCTCATCGGTGCGTACTGCATCGCCTTTATCATTGAAATCAAGCGTTCCCTGCGGCGACCAGAATACCAGCACGCGCGCCTGCTCATCTTCCAGCAGCTTATTGATAAAGGCCGCATAGGATTCAACCGGCCAGCGGCGCTTTGGGCTGCGGCTACTGATGTGCACGCCGTAAACCTTGCCCAATGAGGGGAACAGAGCGCTGATGCGTTTGCCAGCTGCTTCACGTTCGCTGGTGGAGAGATAGAGATTCACAGCGGGTATAGCAGGCGGCGTGCTGGTTAGCGCAGAGAGATAAGAGTAAGTGTGTTCAACCTGATGCTCGCCGTGGAAATCACTTTTCTGGAACGGATGATCAAGCTGTGCGTCATTCTGAGCCGCGCCAATCACATTCCCTGCACCGGCCATTTTCGCCAATCGCAGACTGTATTTACACGGCACAGGATTCGCCAGAATGGTCGCATCAAAGCGCGTTTTACGCAGCGCCAGCATGACCTTTATTCGCTGCCAATAGACACCTAGCGTGGTTTCGTTTTTAGCGCGGTGCTTAGCTTTCTTGTAAACATACAGGCGATCAACATGCGGATTATGGCTCACCACATCCTCAGCAACTTTGTTTACTAACAAGGTCAGTTTTGCCTCGGGAAAGGCCCGTTTTAATCCTTCCAGTAGCGGGGTGGTACACACCATGTCGCCAATGTTATCGCGCCTAATCACGAGAATATTTTTCATGCTGATGCCCAGATTGAGGAGCGTTGTCTCGCTTATCCACTAAGACAAACTCAAAAAAAAATGCGGAAAACCAGGGAACAAAAGGCTTTTGACCATTAATGTGCAAAAAGTTCTGAATTCCTTACTAATAATTGATGTAATAAATTTGTAAATTATTAGATGAACAATGTCGCAAACTATCCCTTTGCTCTCGGTCATCACGCCCCTGTTCAACGCTGGCGTGATGTTTGAGACGTTTATGAATTCGCTGCTGGCTCAAACTCTCACCTCACTGGAAATTATCATTGTCGATGATGGTTCCACTGACGGTTCGGGCGAACGTGCTGATGCTTATGCGCAGCAGCATCCCCATGTTCGCGTTATCCATCAGACCAATGGCGGCGTATCGCGCGCGCGTAATGCGGGCTTAGCGGTGGCGCGCGGTAAGTACGTTTCGTTTCCGGATGCTGACGACACCATGGATGCCGCGATGTATCAAACGCTGGTTGAGATGGCGGAGCGCGACAACCTGGATGCCGCACAGTGCAACGCGGAATGGTTTTTCAAAGCCAGCCAGCAAGTAAAACCGCTGATTCCGCTCGATCGCCTCACCAGCACCGAGGTACTGAGCGGCCCTGAGTGGCTTAATAAGGCGCTGCAAACGCATCGCTACATGCATGTGGTTTGGCTGGGCATTTACCGCCGAGAGTTGATCGAACAGCTCAAACTCTACTTTGAACCCGGCCTGCATCATCAGGACATTCCATGGACCACCGAGTTCATGCTCAACGCGCAACGTGTGCGTTACACCGATAAAGTGTTGTACTGCTACTACATGCATGATGCTTCCATCAGCAACCGTAAGCGCACCGGCCAGCGTAATGTGGAATATCAGCGTCACTACCTGAGAATCGCGCAGTTGCTGGAAGAGCTCAATGCACGCTACCGTCATAAGGTAAAAATCTACCCGGCATTTCACTACCAGATTACGCATGAGGCGCTCAGCGTCTGCCACAGTATCCGACGCGAACCCGAAGAGAGCGCACGTCAGGCGATGATTGCCGATCTGTTCGCTACGCAAACTCACAGGCGCATGCTGCGTAACGCGCGCGGTATAAAGCAATGGTATCAACTGCTGCTGTGGCTAAGCCGGATTTACCGCTGGCGCAAGAAATAAGCGCCGCGTCCGGCTTTCACGCCTTTGGGGTTTGCCTTACAATCAGCTGACTGAATTCTGAGATCATTTGAGTATGGCAAGCCCGATTCCAGACCAATTTGCACCGAAAAATATTCTGCTGATCAAGCTGCGTCATCACGGCGACATGCTGCTGACCACGCCCGCGATAAACGCGCTGCGCCAACGCTATCCTCAGGCGAACATCGACGTTCTGCTCTACAAAGAAACCCGTCCAATGCTGGAGGCGCACCCGGCCATTCGCCAGTTGCACATCATCGATCGCAACTGGAAGAAGGAAGGCGGCTGGCAGAAATTCCGGCATGAAATGGCCCTGCTTTCCGCGGTGCGCGCGTGCCATTATGACCTGGTGATTAACCTCGCCGATCAGTGGCGCAGCGCCATCATTACCGGATTCTCTGGCGCGCCGGTGCGTATTGGTTTCGCCTTCCGCAAACGTGATAACGCCTTATGGCGCTGGATGCACAACCATCTGGTCAGTACGGAAGATCATCATCAGCTGCATACGGTTGAACAGAATATGGCCGCGCTGAAGCCGCTGGGCATCAGCGCCGCCGGCGCAAAAGCCTCGATGCATTTCAGCACAGCCGATCAACAAAAAGTGCAGGATGTACTGGCTCATCATGCGGTGAAAATGCCGTTTGTTGTGCTGCAACCCACTTCACGCTGGCTGTTTAAATGCTGGGAAGATGAAAAAGTCGCACAGCTAATTGATGCGCTCGCTGCCGAAGGCCGCACCGTGGTACTGACGGCGGCGCCGGACCAGAAAGAAATGGCAATGATCGCCAATATTCAGTCGCTGTGTCGCAGCCACAATGTGGTGTCGCTGGCGGGAGAATTATCCTTGCCGCAGCTGGCGGCGCTGATTGACGCGGCACAGCTGTTTATCGGCGTAGATTCTGCGCCGATGCACATGGCCGCCGCGCTGGAAACGCCGTGTCTTGCGCTGTTTGGACCGACCAAGCTGCAACACTGGCGTCCGTGGGGCGATCATAATCGCGTGATTTGGGCCGGTGATTACGGCCCGCTACCCTCGCCAGACGACATCGATACCAACACGCAACAGCGCTATCTTTCTGCCATTCCCGTTGAGGATGTGGTGGCTGCCGCCCGGAGTTTTTTGCATGAGTAAGTTACGCCTGGCGATTGTCCGGCAGAAATACCGCCCAGACGGCGGCGCTGAACGTTTTATTTCGCGTGCGCTGGAAGCGCTGGATAGCGAGCAGCTCGATCTCAATATCATCACTCGCAGCTGGCAGGGCACGCCGAATCCGGCCTGGCATCTGCACATCTGCAATCCAGCGAAATTCGGTCGCATCTCGCGCGAGCGCGGTTTTGCGTGTGCCGCGCGTGCATGCTGGGAACGCGAAAAGTTCGATATTGTGCAAAGCCACGAACGCATCGCCGGTTGCGATATCTTTCGTGCCGGTGATGGCGTGCATCGCGTCTGGCTGGAGCAGCGCGCGCGCATTGTGACGCCGTGGCAGCGCTTAAGCGCCCGCCTTAGTCGTTATCATCGTTATGTGTTACAGGCGGAAGCCGATATGTTCAACGCGCCGTCGTTGAAAGCGGTGATCTGTAACTCAGAGATGGTGAAACAGGATATTTTGCGTCATTTCAGGCTCGATGCCAGCAAGATCCATGTGATTCACAACGCGATTGATAGCCAACGCTTCCAGCCAGCCAGCGAAGCGCTGCGTCATGCAGCACGTCAGCAGCTCAAACTGCCGCAGGATGCCACGGTGATGATTTACGTGGGTTCGGGTTTTGAGCGTAAAGGCTTAAAAGCGGCGATTGAAGCGGTGGCGAAAAGCGATCGCTATCTGGTGGTGGTCGGCCAGGATAAGCAGCTGTCGCGCTATCAGCAGCTGGCAAACCAGCTCAATTGCCTCGATCGCTTACGCTTCGTCGGCGTGCAGCAGGACGTGCAACCGTTCTACCATGCAGCCGATGCGCTGCTGCTGCCTACGCTTTATGATCCCTTCCCAAATGTAGTGCTGGAAGCGATGGCTTGCGGCCTGGCGGTGATCACCAGCACCGGCTGCGGCGGCGCAGAGTTTATCACTGCGGGTCAGGAAGGTTTTGTCTGCGATGCATTAGATATCAACGCGTTAAACGAAGCCGTGCTGGCAACACCGGCGCTTTCACACAATTCTGCCATGGGCGAAGCCGCACGTCGCAGAATTGAACCTTATGGTCCGCAGCGGCTGGCGCACGCGCTGACCTCGCTGTATCAGCAAGTGCTGCAGACCAGCTGACGAAGTGGTATGAGCAGGCGGTTAATTTCTGATAACATGCCGCCTTTCATCTGTTTTTTGACGCGATTCTGTCGTAACGGTAACTATGACGACTCTATACACAGCCTTGCTCTACCTGATTCAGCCACTAATCTGGTTGCGCCTGTGGCTGCGCGGTCGAAAAGCACCGGCCTATCGTAAACGCTGGGCAGAACGCTACGGCTATTGCAGCGGAAAAGTGCTGCCACATGGCATTGTGCTGCACTCGGTTTCCGTCGGCGAGACGCTGGCGGCAGTGCCGCTGGTGCGCGCGTTGCGCCACCGCTATCCAACGCTGCCGATTACCGTCACCACCATGACGCCAACCGGCTCCGAGCGTGCGCAGTCCGCGTTTGGCAAAGATGTACACCACGTTTACCTGCCCTACGATCTGCCAGGTTCGATTAACCGTTTCCTCGATACCGTCGATCCGCGACTGGTGATCATCATGGAAACCGAGCTGTGGCCAAACATTATCCGTATTCTGCATCAGCGCAAGATTCCGCTGGTAATTGCCAACGCGCGCCTATCTGAGCGCTCGGCCAAAGGCTACAAGAAACTCGGCGGCTTTATGCGCGACCTGCTGCAGCGCATCACGCTGATTGCCGCGCAAAACGCCGAAGATGGCGACCGTTTCCTCAGCCTTGGCCTGAAACGTTCGCATCTCACCGTTACCGGCAGCCTCAAGTTTGATATCTCCGTAACGCCAGAGCTGGCGGCAAAAGCGGTCACGCTGCGTCGTCAGTGGGCGTCGCGTCGTCCGGTGTGGATCGCCACCAGCACTCACGAAGGCGAAGAGGCAATTGTGCTCGATGCGCATCGACGTCTACTGCAGCAGTTCCCCGATCTGCTGCTGATTTTGGTGCCGCGCCATCCGGAACGTTTCAAAGATGCCTGCGACCTGACACAAAAACGCGGCTTCAGCTTTATCCTGCGTAGCAGCGGCGAAATTCCATCAAGCTCCACGCAGGTGGTGATTGGCGACACCATGGGCGAGCTGATGATGCTGTACGGCATCGCCGACCTCGCCTTTGTTGGCGGCAGCCTGGTTGAGCGCGGCGGCCACAATCCGCTGGAGCCGGCAGCGCATGCCATTCCGGTGCTGATGGGCCCGCACATCTGGAACTTCAAAGATATCTGCGCCAAGCTGCAGCAGGCCGAAGGGCTGATTACCGTTACTGACGTGGTATCGCTGCAGAAAGAAGTCGCTAACCTGCTGCAGGATGACGATTATCGCCGCTATTACGGCCGTCATGCTGTGGAAGTGCTGCATCAAAATCAGGGCGCATTACAGCGTCTGCTACAGTTACTCGAACCTCACCTACCGCCGCGAGCTCACTAATTCATGTCGCAACGCCAACGTCTCTCCGTGGTGATGATCGCCAAAAACGAAGCTGAACTGCTGCCGGAGGCGCTGGCTTCTGTCAGTTGGGCAGATGAGATTGTGGTGCTCGATTCCGGCAGCAGCGACAACACGATGCAGGTCGCTCGCGAACAGGGCGCGCAGGTTTTCCAGGCTGAAGGCTGGCAGGGGTTTGGCAAGCAGCGCCAGCGCGCGCAGGCCCATGCGCAAGGCGAGATGATTTTGATGATCGATGCCGACGAACGCGTTACACCCGAATTGCGTCGCGCTATCGAGCAGGTTCTCGCACAGCCTGCCTCGGACAATGTTTACAGCCTCGGTCGCAGCAACCTGTTTCTTGGCCGCTTTATGCGCCACAGCGGCTGGTATCCCGATCGCGTTATGCGCCTCTATCCGCGCAAGTTCAATTACAACGACAATCTGGTGCATGAATCACTGGAGACGCAGGGTGCGCCGGTAGTGAAGCTGGCGGGCGATCTGCAACATCTCACCTGTCGTGACCTGATTGCGTTTCAGCGTAAGCAGATGAACTATGCCGAAGCCTGGGCAAATGAGCGTTTCCAGCGCGGCAAACGCTGCGGCTTGTTCTCGATCTTTAGCCACACGCTCGGCGCATTTGTTAAAACGCTGCTGCTGCGCGCCGGTTTTCTCGATGGCAAGCAGGGCTGGATTCTGGCGGTGGTTAATGCGCAGTACACTTTCAACAAATACTCGGCGCTCTGGGCGCTGCATCACACCTCAACACAAGGTCGCGTATGAGTACGAAAGCGATTTATCCCGGCACCTTTGATCCCTTCACGTTGGGTCATCTGGATATTGTGACGCGTGCAGCGAAGATGTTTGACCACATCGTCGTGGCGATTGCCGCCAGCCCGAGTAAAAAGCCGCTGTTTAGTCTCGATGAGCGCGTGGATATGGCGCGTCAGGTGACGGCACATCTGCCGAATGTCGAAGTAATCGGGTTTAGCGACCTGATGGCGAACTTTGCCCAGGCGCAGAATGCCAATGTGCTGGTGCGTGGATTGCGTGCGGTATCGGATTTCGAATATGAGCTGCAGCTGGCGCAGATGAATCGTCATCTGTTGCCCACGCTGGAGAGCGTGTTTCTGATGCCGTCAGAAGGTTTCTCGTTCGTCTCTTCTTCGCTGGTCAAAGAAGTCGCGCGCCATGCCGGTGACGTGCAGGCATTTCTGCCTGCCGTTGTGCACAAGGCGTTACTGGCGCGACTGGCGCAGCCTTAACTCAGTGCTGGCAGCGTGGACACCAGAAGGTGCTGCGCTGACCATGTTTGCCGCTGACAATCGGCGTACCGCAGGCACGGCAAGGTTCGCCGGCGCGGCCATAAACCTGCAACTGCTGCGCGAAGTAGCCGGGTTTACCGTCCGTTTGCAGGAAATCTCGCAGCGTGGTGCCGCCCTGCTCAATCGAGCGTAACAACACCGCTTTGATGGTGTTAACCAGCAACTCGGCCTCTTCCTGACTCAAACTCATTGCCGAACGATCGGGCAAGATCCCGGCAGTAAACAGTGATTCGCTGGCGTAGATGTTCCCGACGCCCACCACCACTTTGTTATCCATCAGCCACTGTTTAATCACGGTGCGTTTGCCGCGTGACTTTTCAAACAGATAGGCACCATCAAATTCGCTGCTGAGCGGTTCCGGACCGAGATAGGCCAGCACGCTGCTGCCTGCGAGGTCATTGCTCCACAGCCAGGCGCCAAAGCGACGTGGATCGGTGTAGCGCAACACTTTGCCGTTGCTCATCACCAAATCGACATGGTCATGTTTGGCGGCCGGTTGTTCGCCGGGTAGCACGCGCAGACTGCCGGACATGCCGAGGTGAATGATGATCCAGCCATGCGGCAGTTCGAGCAGCAGATATTTAGCGCGACGCTGCACGCTCAATACGGGTTGATCGCTCAGCGCGTGGATTTCATGCGAGACCGGCCAGCGCAAACGTGGATTGCGCACCACCGCATGCAGAATCGTGGCACCCACCATGTGGGGTTCGATACCGCGACGACTGGTTTCTACCTCAGGTAATTCAGGCATCTCATCTCCTCAACGAATCGCAGAAACAAAAAACCCGGCCGAAGCCGGGTTTTTCACAGAACACTAAAATTACTTAATTTTAGCTTCTTTGTAGATCACGTGCTGACGTACAACCGGATCGAACTTTTTCAGTTCTAATTTCTCTGGTTTAGTACGTTTGTTCTTCGTGGTGGTATAGAAGTGACCTGTACCAGCAGAGGAAACCAGCTTGATCTTCTCACGAATACCTTTAGCCATGATTCAGTTCCTTAGTACTTCTCACCACGGGCGCGGATTTCGGTCAGAACCGTATCGATGCCCTTTTTATCAATAACACGCATACCTTTAGCAGATACACGCAGAGTAACGAAGCGCTTTTCGCTCTCAACCCAGAAACGGTGAGAGTGCAGGTTCGGCAGGAAACGGCGTTTCGTCGCGTTCATTGCGTGGGAACGGTTGTTACCCGTTACCGGACGCTTTCCAGTTACCTGGCAGACTCGTGACATTTCTATTCTCCAAAAATCAAATCAGCTCGAGCTTTAAAAACTAGGTTTTGGCCGCCTCGTCAGGCCTTAGCCCGCCCAGGCGAGTTCCATGTGAACCCGCTAAGCTGGCCCAAACGCCAAACCCGAGATTCTCAAAGGTGGCGTAGTATACGCCGCTCAGCCCGAGTGCTCAAGTCCCGAACAGATAAAGATCCCTCTGGATCGCGCAAAAATGCCCTATTTCTGTTCAGTTGAATCGATGAATTACAACCAACCGCGCTCGGCGAAAGAGGTAAACTCGCCGTGACCGATCACCAAATGATCAAGTAAACGGATATTGAGCAGCGCGCACGCTTGCCCGACTTTTCCGGTAATATCGCGGTCGGCGCGACTGGGTTCAGCGATTCCCGACGGATGATTGTGCGCCAGAATCACCGCCGCCGCGTTAAGTTTCAGCGCTTCGCGCACGATTTCGCGCGGGTGAACCTCCACGCTGGCAATCGAGCCGGAAAACATCTTCTGCGCCTGCAACACGCGGTGCTGATTATCGAGGAACAGCGCCATAAACACTTCGCGCTCCTGATGCGCCAGCACGCTTTGCAGGTAATGGCGCGTCACCTGCGGATTCTCCATCACGTTTTCCCGCGCCAGCTGGCTGGCAAAAAATCGCCTTCCCAGTTCCGCGATGGCATAAAGCTGCGTCATTTTGGCGCTGCCCACGCCTTTAATCTGCCCGAGTTCCTCTTTGCTGGCCGTCATAATGCGATAGAGCGAACCAAACTCGTTCAACATCTGATGCGCCAACAGCAGCACGCTGGTGCCGCTGATGCCGGTACGCAAAAAAATCGCCAGCAGCTCAGCATCACTCAACACTTCAGCGCCCATTAACATAAGTTTTTCCCGTGGTGCCAGTTCCGTCATGACCATCTCCTCCCTGCGATGCGGCGATTCTGCGCGTCAGCCACCGTCAGCGCCAGCACGTGCTGAACGATTTCAGAGCCAGCTCGCAAAGGCCGCAGGCAGTGAAAAGGCGCACTGTGGATTTTGTGATAAAGTTGCCTGCATCTGCCGCCCCTGACGCGGCAATTTGCTTTGAGGCGAACAACATGACGGGATTAGCTGGAAAGAAAATTCTGCTGGGCGTGAGCGGCGGCATTGCTGCATACAAAGCGCCGGAGCTGGTGCGTCGGCTGCGCGATCGCGGTGCTGATGTGCGCGTAATGATGACCGAAGCGGCCAAGGCCTTTATTACTCCGCTGAGCCTGCAGGCGGTTTCCGGTTATCCGGTATTTGATGATTTGCTCGACCCGGCAGCCGAAGCGGCGATGGGCCATATTGAACTGGCGAAATGGGCCGATTTAATTGTGCTGGCGCCGGCTACCGCCGATCTGATTGCCCGCGTCACTGCCGGCATGGCGAATGATTTGGTCACTACCGCGAGCCTGGCAAGCGCAGCGCCGGTTGCCATCGTCCCGGCCATGAATCAGCAGATGTACCGCGCGGCGATCACGCAAGAGAACCTGCAGCGTCTGCAGCAGCGCGGCGTACTGATTTGGGGCCCCGACAGCGGCAGCCAGGCGTGCGGCGATGTGGGTCCCGGCCGCATGCTCGATCCGCTGGCGATTGTGGCGCACGCGCTTGAATGGGCTGCGCCCGTCAACGATCTGCAACATCTCAGCATTATGATCACCGCCGGTCCAACCCGCGAAGCGCTGGATCCGGTGCGTTATATCAGCAATCACAGCTCGGGCAAGATGGGCTTTGCGATTGCTGCGGCTGCGGCCAAACGCGGTGCGAAGGTGACATTAGTTACCGGCCCAGTGGCGCTGCCAACGCCAGCTGGCGTGCAACGCGTGGACGTCGACAGCGCGCTGGAGATGGAAGCGGCGGTGATGGCGCAAATCCAGCAACAACATATTTTCATTGCCAGCGCAGCCGTGGCAGACTACCGGGCGGCTAACATTGCCGCAGAGAAAATCAAAAAACAGGGTGGCGACGACAGCGTCACGCTGCAGTTGGTGAAGAACCCCGATATTGTCGCAGGCGTCGCGGCGCTGCAGGAAAATCGCCCTTATGTTGTGGGATTTGCTGCCGAAACCCAGAATGTGGAAGAATACGCGCGGCAAAAACGGGTGCGAAAAAACCTGGATCTGATTTGTGCCAACGATGTGGCGCAGGCGGGTCAGGGCTTCAATAGCGACACCAATGCTCTTCACCTTTTTTGGCAGGAAGGAGAAAAAGTCTTACCGCTCAGTGATAAGACGCTCCTTGGCCAACAATTACTAGACGAGATTGTCAGCCGTTATGATGAAAAAAATCGACGTTAAAATTCTTGATGCACGCGTGGGCAACGAATTCCCGCTGCCGACTTATGCAACCTCTGGTTCCGCAGGCCTCGATTTACGCGCCTGCCTGGATGATGCGCTTGAAATCACACCAGGCATGACCACGCTGGTTCCCACCGGTTTGGCGATTCACATTGCCGATCCTGCTCTTGCCGCCGTGATTCTGCCGCGCTCCGGTCTTGGCCATAAACATGGCATCGTGCTGGGTAATCTGGTCGGTTTAATCGACTCCGATTATCAGGGCCAACTGATGGTTTCCGTGTGGAACCGCGGTCAGGACAGCTTCACGCTGCAGCCAGGCGACCGTTTAGCACAGCTGGTCTTCGTGCCGGTCGTGCAGGCCGAATTTAACCTGGTGGAAGATTTTGACACCAGCGACCGCGGCGCAGGCGGCTTCGGTCACTCAGGCCGCCAGTAATACGCGACACTTTTCGCTTAGCCATCTTTTTATTTCTTGTCGCCACAGGCCGCTATGTCTGTGGCAGATGAGGCAGTATTGCCTGTTTTTGGTGAATTTCAGGGGTGTTGAAGGTCATGGCAGAAAAAAAAGTCGCGAAACGGAATCGTCGCGAAGAGATTTTGCAGGCGCTGGCGCAAATGCTGGAGTCGGGCGATGGCAGTCAGCGCATCACCACCGCGAAGCTGGCCGCTAATGTCGGCGTGTCGGAAGCGGCGCTTTATCGCCACTTTCCCAGCAAAACGCGCATGTTTGACAGCCTGATCGAGTTTATTGAAGACAGTCTGATTACCCGCATCAATCTGATCCTGAAAGATGAAAAAGAGACGCTGACGCGCCTGCGTTTAATCGTGCAGCTGATTCTGGGATTTGGTGAGCGTAATCCGGGGCTGACGCGTATTTTGACCGGCCACGCGCTGATGTTTGAACAGGATCGCCTGCAAGGGCGTATTAATCAGCTGTTTGAGCGTATTGAAGTGCAGCTGCGTCAGGTGATGCGCGAGAAGAAAATGCGTGATGGTGAAGGTTTCCAGAACGACGAAACGCTGCTGGCGAGCCAGTTACTGGCGTTTTGTGAAGGGCTGTTGTCGCGCTATGTGCGCTCCGAATTCCGCTTTCGTCCAACCGCAGATTTCGAGAGCCGCTGGCCGCTGATGGCGGCGCAGTTGGTTTAAAAGACCAGGTCGGCATAAATGCCGACCTCATTACCGAATAATTAAATCCCGTACTCTTTACGATACGCGCGCACTTTCGCCAGATGGTCAGCCATCTCCGGCTTCTCTTCCAGGTAATCAATCAGCTCAGCCAGGGTAATAATCGCCGTCACTTTGCACTTATAGTCACGTTCCACTTCCTGAATCGCCGAAATATCGCTGCGACCGCGTTCCTGACGATCCAGCGAAATCAACACGCCCGCCAATGTCGCGTTATGCGCACTGATGATATCCATTGATTCACGAATCGCGGTACCGGCGGTGATCACATCATCCACCAGCATCACTTTGCCTTGCAGCGGGCTGCCCACCAGCAAACCGCCTTCGCCGTGATCTTTGGCTTCTTTGCGGTTGAAGCAGTAAGGCACGTCACGTTCATGATGATCGGCCAGCGCCACCGCGGTAGTGGTGGCAATTGGGATGCCTTTGTACGCCGGGCCAAACAGCAGATCGAAATCAACGCCGCCATCAACGAGCGCCTGCGCGTAGAAACGGCCTAACAGCGCTAAATCGCGACCGGTATTAAACAGACCGGCATTGAAGAAATAGGGGCTTTTACGTCCCGATTTCAGGGTGAACTCACCAAACTTCAGCACCCCTTTGTTCAGGGCGAATTCAATAAACTGACGCTGCCAGGCTTTCATTTCTCACTCCTCAAATAAAGAAAAGGCGACTCTATGGTCGCCTGTTACATCAATTAGTTAGCGCCGCTTTCTGCGCCTGAATCAACTGCTCAATGCCGCCTCGCGCCAGCGCCAGCAGCTGCAGTAACTCGTCGTGGCTGAAGGGCTCACCTTCTGCGGTGCCCTGCACTTCAATCATGCGGCCGTCTTCGGTCATCACCACGTTCATGTCAGTTTCTGCGGCGGAATCTTCCACATACTCCAGATCGCACAGCGCTTCACCGCCGACGATACCCACAGAAATCGCCGCCACCATACCCTTCAGCGGGCTGGCTTTCAGCTTGCCAGCCGCCACCAGCGCATTCAGTGCATCGGCCAGCGCCACGCAGGCGCCGGTAATAGATGCAGTACGCGTACCGCCATCGGCCTGAATCACGTCGCAATCCAGCGTGATGGTGAATTCGCCTAGCGCTTGCAAATCCACTGCTGCGCGCAGTGAACGGGCAATCAGACGTTGAATCTCCAGCGTACGTCCGCCCTGTTTGCCTTTGGCGGCTTCACGCGCCATGCGGCTGTGGGTCGAACGCGGCAGCATGCCGTATTCAGCGGTGATCCAGCCTTGACCTTTGCCTTTGAGGAAACGCGGCACGCTCTCTTCGACGGTTGCGGTGCACAGCACTTTGGTTTCGCCGAATTCAACGAGCACAGAGCCTTCTGCATGTTTGGTGTAGTGACGAGTGAGTGTGACGGGACGTGTTTCAGATGCACTACGGCCTGCTGGACGCATGGTTTCTCTCCGGCTTGCTTAGGTTTGGCTGCGCATTATACGGACTTCAGCTGCGGCTGTCCCGCCCGCGATCGCCACAATCCTGGATGAAATTCTCTGGTGGCTGTGGCTAAATGCGCGTTTCCTCCCTTAAAAAGATAAATGATGATCGCGATACTCCATTTCCTGCTGGCGCTGGTGGTGATATTTGCCCTTGCGCTGTTGGTCAGCCACGACCGCAAACGCATTCGTCCCCGCTTTATTATTCAGCTGCTGGTTGTCGAAGCTGCGCTGGGCTGGTTCTTCCTGCACTCGGCGGGCGGACAATCGGTGGTCACTGCGGTGGGCGGCTTCTTTGAAACCTTATTAACCTACGCCGCGCAAGGAACCAACTTTGTCTTCGGCAATATGGCAGATCAGGGATTAGCCTTTATTTTCCTCGGCGTGCTCTGCCCGATTGTGTTTATTTCCGCACTGATCGGCATTTTGCAGCACTGGCGCATTCTGCCGCTGCTGATTCGCGCCGTAGGCACTCTGTTGTCAAAAGTGAATGGCATGGGCAAGCTGGAATCGTTTAACGCCGTGAGCACCTTGATTCTCGGCCAGTCGGAAAACTTCATTGCCTATAAAGGCATTCTCGCTGATATTTCCGCGCCACGCATGTACACCATGGCGGCGACGGCGATGTCGACGGTTTCGCTGTCGATTGTTGGCGCGTATATGTCGATGATTGATGCCAAATATGTGGTTGCGGCGCTGCTGCTTAATATGTTCAGCACCTTTATTATCCTGTCGATCATCAATCCAACCCGCCCGGAAAACGAAGAGCAGATTGCGCTGGATAAGCTGCATGAAGATCAGAGCTTCTTTGAGATGCTGGGCGAATACATTCTCGCCGGCTTTAAAGTGGCGATGATCATCATGGCGATGCTGATTGGCTTTATCGCGCTGATTGCAGCAATCAATGCGCTGTTTTCTGCGGTATTTGGCTACAGCTTCCAGCAGCTGCTTGGCTACGTTTTCTATCCGTTTGCATGGCTGGTTGGCATTCCCTCCGCCGATGCTTTGCAGGCGGCGAGTATTATGGCCACCAAACTGGTAGCGAATGAATTTGTTGCGATGATCGAGCTGAAGAAAGTGGCGGCTGAAATGACGCCACGCGGACTGGGGATTCTGTCAGTGTTCCTGGTGTCGTTCGCTAACTTCGCCTCAATCGGCATCGTTGCCGGTGCGATTAAAGGCCTGAACGAGAAACAGGGCAATGTGGTTTCCCGTTTTGGCTGGAAGCTGGTGTATGGCTCCACGCTGGTGAGCTTGCTCTCGGCCGCGTTCGCCGGGCTGTTTATCTGATAACGCATGGCGGCTGCATGGCCGCCATTTTTTAAAACGCCACGCACACCAGTGAATCAACCCGCATCACCGATTCCTGCTCGAAGCGCTGTTTATACACATCACGAAGTTTGTTGATGCTGTCAGAACTCGCCACATCCGGAGTGTGAATCAGCATCAATGCTTTGCTGTTTTCCCGCGCCAGCTTACCGTTCTCGCCCAGCCACTGACCTTTGGCGTCATATACCGATAAACCGTCTTTGAAACGCGGCGTCACATCGTTATCGACAAACTGCTGCCATTCGCTGCTGCTGACGATGCCACCTTTCGGTTTGTTCATGCCAAACCACAACGTTGTTTGCATCATCACGTCACCAGAACCGCATACCGCAACCGGCGCGGTGTTGGGCGGGATCTGATGCGTTTTCGTCGACGGAGCCTGACAGCCAGCGAGCAGTAAGGTTAATAAAGCAGGAAGAGCCAGAGAGCGGAACATCACTTCATCCTTTTAAGCGAACCAGCGCTAAGCATAAGTGTCTGTCGGTAAAAGAGGTAATTTTTTGTTATTCACGCTTAAGTGCGCTTATGCCTGTTAGCGTCGAGGCTGCCTCGCTATACTTCACCCAACATTTCTGAAAAAGAGAAGACGATTATGATCCGCAGTATGACCGCTTACGCCCGCCGCGAAGCCAAAGGCCACTGGGGCAGCGCCGCCTGGGAAATTCGTTCGGTTAACCAGCGCTATCTGGAAACCTATATCCGTCTGCCGGAGCAATTTCGTGGCCTGGAGCCGGTCATCCGCGAGCGCATCCGTAATCGCCTGACGCGCGGTAAAATCGAATGCAACCTGCGTTATGATGCCGATGCCAGCGCACAAGGCGAACTGCAGCTGAATGAATCACTGGCCAAACAGCTGGTGCAGGCCGCCAACTGGGTGAAGATGCAGAGTGATGAAGGCGCGATCAATCCGCTGGATATTCTGCGCTGGCCGGGCGTGATGTCCGCGCAAGAGCAGGATCTCGATGCCATCAACGCCGAACTGCTGGTGGCGCTGGATGGCGCGTTAGATGACTTTATCGAAGCGCGTGAAAGCGAAGGCACCGCGCTGAAAGCGATGATTGAACAGCGTCTGGAAGGCGTATCGCACGAAGTCAGCAAAGTGCGCGCGCAGATGCCAGATGTGATTAAATGGCAGCGCGAGCGTCTGGTCACCAAGCTGGAAGAAGCCGAAGTGCAGCTGGAAAATAATCGCCTGGAGCAAGAGCTGGTGATGATGGCGCAGCGCACCGATGTGTCGGAAGAGCTGGATCGCCTGGATGCGCACGTTAAAGAAACCTACAACATCCTGAAAAAGAAAGAAGCCGTTGGCCGCCGCCTCGACTTTATGATGCAGGAGTTCAACCGCGAGTCGAACACGCTGGCTTCAAAATCAATTAATGCCGAGATCACGACATCAGCGATTGAGCTGAAAGTGTTGATTGAACAGATGCGTGAGCAGATTCAGAATATTGAGTAAACTCCACTTAAGACCAATAAAATTCACAAGCCCATGTTAAATGGGCTTTTTTATGCAATTCACTTTCCAATAATGAACATATATCTCCACTAAAATCCACAGCTTTGTGGTGAGTGGATTGGTGAGTAGTTTCCGTTTACTAGTCAAAATTCATAAGTTATAAGTAACCACTCCCCATTACCAATGGTAACTCCTTACACACAGAGGGTTATCTCAACTAGAAGGATTCATTTATGGGTTCGCTAACCGTAAAAACTGTTCAGGCTCTTGTTAAAACAAGACAGCCCGGTAGATACAGTGACGGCGAAGGTTTGTATCTGAGGATTCCTAAGGAAGGTGAATCATACTGGATGCTGAGATACACAATCAGCTCTAAGAGGAGAGAAATCACCTTAGGTAAGGTTTCTGTAGTGTCACTCGCAGAAGCTCGCAACCTTGCGGGAGATGCTCGTAGGAAGGTAGTGACCGGAAATGATCCTATTGCAGAGAGAAAACTAAACCGTCCTAAGTTACTGACTACAGTGAATGATCTTTTCGAAGACTGGTATAAGGATCTTGTTAGAAGATTAAAATATCCGGGCATTCCTGAGAGGGTTTACCGAAAAGACATTGCTCCGACCATTGGTGGACTTGCCTTAAGCAAAGTTACTCCCATAGATGTTAGAGAAATTCTTCAAAATATTACGAAAAGTGGAAGACTAACTATTTCTAATGATGCTCTTCTATACATGAAGCAGCTATTCGATCACGGCATTAAGCTTGGCTTGATTCAGAACAATCCAGCAGCAGCATTCAAAGTAAATGATGCCGGAGGAGTTGAGAAGAGCAGAGAAAGAACATTGAGCCTGGATGATATTGCTTATGTTTTTAAAGTGTTCAGAGAACACTCAGATAGCTTCTCTCGTGATAATTATCTTGCCTGTTCATTACTTCTGGTGCTGGCAGTTCGGAAAAGTGAACTCACAGAAGCACCTTGGAAAGAATTTAATTTAACCGAAAAAAAATGGTTCTTACCAAAAGAAAGAAGTAAATCTGGTGTTGGTATTGTCATCCCTCTTCCAGAAGTAGCTGTTGAAATTTTGAACGAACTAAAAGTCAGATCCTGTGAATCTCAATTTGTCTTTCCAAACCGGCGGGTCAGTAAGTCCCAACATATGGGAAAAGATACTCTCAACAGGGCTATAGCTAAGCTTTTTGGCATTGAACCTGGAAAGAAGAAACAACCCCCTAATGTCATGGGACACATTGAATATTTTACTGTTCATGATTTGAGAAGAACCAGTAGAAGCTTGCTTGCTTCACTGTCCGTTCCTCCACATGTTGCTGAGAGGTGCTTGAATCATAAACTTAAAGGTGTTGAAGGAATCTATGACAGATATGATTATTATGATGAGAGAGTAGAAGCACTTTGTAAACTATCCACTAAATTAAAAAGTTGCATATAATTAGCTATTTTCTTTTTGTCCAAATTGATTCAGAAAAATCAATTGAAGTTTTACAATAAAAGAAGACCAAGAGGCAGACAATAATTGACGAGCTGACTAAAAGAGTAACAGGCCAATTAATTGAGTATATTAAAGAAAACTCTGGCAGTGAATATACTAATAATATAACCCAAAGTATTGTGACATATAAACTAATAATTTGATTAATCTTTGATACTGACATTGGTTTTGAACCAGTAAGAAAGTGGCGAACTCTACCTGATAATCCTTTGATTTTCTGAGGAGAAGCTACAACTTTATATAAAGGCCCTGAAATAGAATCTTCAAGAGAATCGACATGTTTCTCCCAATTCTCCTGCCAAAATTTACTACCTCTATTTACGCAATACCATGAAAAAGAAAAAACCAAACCTAAGCAGCATATCAGTATTGTTAATATTTCTTTAGAGGAGGCTTGAGTCGAAGACAAAGATTGTATTGAGATAAATCCAACTAAGCTGGCTCCTATGAAAGTCCAAAAGTAAGAAGCTCTTTTCCAATATAAATCTATTTCGAACTTGCGGATTTCAAGAGCATAAGTTAAAGCTATTTTATTCTTTTCTGGATCTGACATAAATTCCCGGTGGTAGTCAAAACCACCCAAGCCATTGTTTTCTAACAATTTGAAACTCCTTTAACTTCCAGACTTGTGCTTTAGATTCAAATAATCAGTTTACACACATAAATTTACATGTACTATCAATAAAAACATAGATATAATTAAGACTAATCTTAGTTATTTGGGGAAAGCTATGTATAATCAGACACTTATTGTGGTTTTGGTAGATTCTGATACTAATAGAATCATGGCAGATTATGGCGAAAAAGCAGGGAAAGGAACTCAATATATTTGGTTGAGCATGAGTTGTGAAGACTTTTTTCCTCCACTCGATCAGAGAAATAACCGTGAAAAAGTCGCAGTTTTTACCTACATAAATTTACATTATGTTGATTTGAATGAAACAGACTCTGTTAGAGTTACTCATGAATTAAATAACAACTCCGATTTCCGATTATCCACAGGAGAACTCAAGTTTACCAAATTAGCAAGAACTGGAGATATAGCCTGTATAACACGAATTGGCGAAAGAGATTATGAGTTAAGGCTAATAAGCCAAGAATCATCTCAATTTGAGTATCTAAGCAGATTCGCAACAACTTCAGTCGGATATAAAGGAAAGAGAATTGGTTATATACCAAATGAAAATCTTTATGAGATTCTATAATGGTCATGAGGGCATTTTGCCCTCATTACTATTTTTTCAAAATAATCAATCTTTCGCTATCGATAGAGTTCAACTTATGAAGATCATATCTTTTATAAACTTCTAAAGTAATGTCATCATGTAAAGTCCATCCTACCAATTTCGCAATATCAATAAGATAAGATGGTGTATCTAACTTGAACAACCTGCCACCAAGAGTAGTTGCATTGTGACCAACCACTAAAGCAAATTTAGCATCATATTTCATCATTGAGAAAACATTTTCAAACATTTTTTTCATGTCAGAAAAATATCGGTATACAATAAAAGGCATTGCTTGTCTTCTAAAACCATCTTTATCTGTTAGGCTATTAAACATCTCAATGCATAATTCATGTAAGCTAACAGGGATTTCAAAAGAATTTTCAATCAAAGACTTCATTAAGTCTCTCTTGAGTGATGGAGATAACTCCCGAGAACCTATTAAATCCCGGTCTAATTTCTTTACTTCATCAGGCGAAGCTAAACCAAGCCATATTATGCTAAGTCTCTGTGTATCGATATAAGGTAAAGCTGTAGCATAAGGAGGACTGGTTATTGCACAATCAAATCCTCGAAATCCTTTCAAAGCTTCGCTATCTCTTATATCAATATTAACAGCTTTAGAATTAATACTTCTAAAATTAGTAATATTATGTAGTGATTCTATGTTGTCACAAACCGAATTCACTTTTCGATCAACTGCCTCCCAGAAATTAATTTCTGGCATTTCTGAGGTTCTTCTCCTGATTCTTAGATCCGCAGGCTCCTGTAAAGAATACTCTCTAACTAAATCGCTAACTAAGGCAAACAGTAAGTTACCAAACTTTAAGTTATTAGCTTCTAACACTACAAAACGAAAAGCCTCTAATTTTTTTAAGGTTTCAATTTCAAACCATTTTTTTAAATAAATTAACCTTATATCATTTTCAATAACAAAATCTTTAGCCAAATTCATGGCTGCATCAATGCAATTTCTTGAAAAAGACTTAAACTCTTTGATGTCCATATCCAAAGTGGATAACTTAGCATTACTAATGAAGCAAGCTAATGGATTATAATCGAATCCTACACCTTCTAAATTATTTAAAGCAGATTCATAAAGAGTTGTTCCGCTACCGCAAAAAGGTTCTAATATTTTAGAAGCTTTATCAACCTCTAAAATGTTTAAGATCGAAGAAACAATTTGAGGATTAAATTTACCCTTGTATTCGTGCAATCCATGTGCACCATATCGTGTAGGCTGCCTTTTTTTGTTCCCACTTCTAAGGCAAGATTTTTCTTTGAACTCCTGCAAGGATGCGACAGAAAATCCATCTTCGTTTATTAATCTTAAAAAGGTTAACTTACTAACCTGAAACTTTTGGGCATCATTCAAAGAGTTTAAATTAATACAATAACCAAAGTCAGACTTATGAATCTCTTCTGATGGGAAAACTTTAGCAAGTTCTTTTATTGCGAGCTTTTTTTCGTATTCAAAAAGCTTGTAGTTTGGAAATTTGAAATTTAACATCACTTCTTCCTAAGAACCACAATTGTTTCTTCTTTAATTTTCGCATAAGAAAGATTAAATGATTTCCTATTAGAATTCATATTTCTGTTAAATCTTTCAGAAATATCAAAACCAAGATTTTCTGCTGCTTCAATAATGAGGTCAGCATTATCTATGTTTTTTCCATGAATGATGGATCTGCCTACCACAAAAGCGGCATACCCTCCGACTATAAGCACGGAGTCGATGAGCTTAAGTGTTCCATACATTTGATGGTAGAAATCCCTCTCAGTATGATGATTTTTTTTAAAGAAATGTGCTCTAGCCCCAATTTCTCTTTCTTTAACTTCTTTAGGATCGAAACCCAACCACCACATTCTATATTTATGATAAAGCCAATATTCATATGCATTTGGATAAGGTGGTGAAGTAACGACAAGACCTATTTTTGAATGAATATCATCCGGTGCCACTGTTAATATGTCTTTATTAATAATCTGACATGATAAATCATCATTATAATGTAACAATGAACTGTTTAATTTCTCGCAAGAAATTTCAAATAAATCAAAAACATCTTTAGCATTTAGATTTTTTTCAATAGCAGCATATCGAGTGTCACTTTCCTGGTTAGATGCTTTAACAATAATCGAAGAAAAAGCAACACACAGAGCATCGAAACTATCATGACCAAAGAATTCGTTAATGCTTTTTTTCAATTTTAATAAATTAGTTTGAATATCTAATTTAAACCAATGATTCAAATTAGGAATTAATCCTAACTCATTAATATCAACTTTCTTTGATTTCGCATTAGCTATAACGGCTTTAAAAACTTTTTCGAAATCCACAGGTGTTCTGGATGTCTTAACTTTAGACACCAAACAAGCAATAGGATTCAGATCAACTCCAACACTCGAAAAACCAAGTGACTGTGCAACTTTTAAAGTTGTCCCAGACCCACAGAAAGGATCTAAGATCGATGTGCCTTTTTTACAACCTAAATGATTAATTAGCTGAAACGGAATCTCCGGTATAAACTTGGCAGGATAAGGATGGATTCCGTGAACAGAATCTTTGATAATTTTCTCTTTGAAATCCCAATCCAAGTCAGTAATCAGTTCAGCCATTTGCATCACGCCCTTAAAATTCAACCCTAAAATTTACCATAATTCACAATAGAAAACAATGGGATTTTGCCGTCATTTATATTGGATAATATTATAAATACTTACTATAGTTAAAACAGTTTCACAATCCGATTTGCACACCTCATTTTTCAACTTTCTAAGATTAGTTAAGGAATTTGTAATGGAAAAAATCGAAACTTTCGACGAAAACTATGATGTTTGTGGAGAAATTGACACACAAACAAATAAACCAAAATTATTTGGAATTTCTCTCACAAATTCAACAGTAATTATAAGTCCAATGTTTGGTTCAATTGATGAGGCTCGAAGCCATGCCAGAAGTCTTGTCGAAGAATTTAAAAGAAGAAAATCACAGGCCGTTCTTGATACAAGTAAAAATGAAAGTGGTAAATCTAATGAAAACAGAACAACCGATACTGAAGTTGAAAATAAAGAAATTGATGAACTCTCATCAATTACAGAAAGCATAGAAGAAGAAATAACTGATCATGACCCGTCACCAGTCGTAGATAAACATAAGCCTTCTTCAAGAAGGAAACTGAGTTAGTATTTTTTAGACTTGACGCCTCCTTTATAATATTTTAATTTCAAATAATAAATACTATAATAGGAGGCAGTATGCTAATAAACTTTTTAAGTTTTTTTTCTGGATTCGTCTTTAGTAAATCAGTCAGATAAAAACGGCAGGACACCAATATTTTACTCAAGCGATCCCTTATTCACTGAAATTATGGTTGCTAATGGTGCTAACATTAATCATACAGACAAATTTAATAGGAATTCTTTGTTTTATCCTTGGCCTCAAGATGAAAAAATAATTGATCTTTTTTTTCGAAACGGGATTGACCTGGCTCATTTAGACTGTAATAACTTAACCTCATTTTCTTATTCCCTTTTTTCAATGTTTCCAGAATCTTATATCAAACATATTAACAAATTTAATTTCAAAGAGATTAAAATAGCAAACCTATATTTATCATCAAGCACTGCATTAGAAAAATTGATAGCACAGGGTATTAAAATAAAATTAGAAAGCTCTGTTAAAATTCATTACCCTCCTAAATTATGTAATACTGAACTTCAGGATGTTTTTAAATTACTCATTAAAAATAAAATAGATGTCGAAAACATCCGCTATTTCACAAGCGACTCAATGAAAGTAACATCTCTGTTAAATTATAAAGATCTGACACAGTTAATAAAGTAGCAAACAGTAAAATAGTAAAATAGTAAATAGCAAGGGCTAACCGAGCGATGCTCAGTTGCCTTGCTTTTTCTTCCTTATAGTCAGAAAAAGAAAAAACAACATCAAACCAATACATAATGCATTGACACAATTGCATATTATGATATTCATTTATACATAGCATATGGACTTGCTATAAACCACATAATCAAAAGGAGTTGATATGGGAAAAATTAATAATATGTTTGATGACGAATTCCCTTCGTCGTTCAGTGATGATCCGAAAGCAAAGAAACTACCACCTAACCGCATCCGCAAGCACACAGTAACGGTTCGTCTTAACGATTTTGAACTCAAGCAAGTGAATGACTCTCGGAACCAGCTCAGCAAAAGCTGTTGGCTGAGATCTTCAGCTCTTCAGCAACTCCCTCCAACAGTTCCAGAACCCAACAAAGAAGCCTGGCACCAACTAACGGCTTCACTACAGAAACTCAACGATCTTGGGTCATTCCTTCTTCGCAGAGGGGAAGATGCTCAGCCTCTCTCACAAGAGTTAACTGCTTTGAAAGTGAAGCTGTCGCATGTAAGAGAGGCTCTGCTGACACTCGATAAGTAAACATCCTATATGAAGGGAATGAACAGGATTCGCCGGGGTAAAAACTTTAGTGGGGTCATCTCGTATGCTCTTGCCCCTGCTCCTCATCACAAAAGAGTGCCAATAATAATTGGTGGAAATATTATTGGTTCTTCTGTTGCCGAAATCACCACTGAGTTCATGCGAACTCAGAATCTTCGCTCAGATGTGCAGAAACCTGCTTGGCACAATTCTCTCCGTCTTCCATCTGGCGATTCGTTGACCAATGAGCAATGGAAGCTTTTGGCTGACGACTATATGACTCGCATGGGCTTCTCAAACACTCATCTTCGCTGTTATGTCCTACATGACGATGAAGCTGGTCAACACATACATATCATTGCTTCCCGCATAAATGTTTTGGTGGATGGCCAACTCTATCTCGGTAGGAACGAGAATCTGATAAGCACCCGTATAATCCAAGATCTTGAGAAAGCACACCATCTTACCCAAACTGCTGGCCCTCCGCCTGCCATAACTACTCAGAAGCACAGGAAACTCACCCGTAATGAAAAGATGATGAAGGATAGGACAAAAGCTAAAGTCCCTAAGGAAACGATCCAGGAAGCGATAGATGCGGTTCTCACATTCTTCGATACCATCACTATCGAAGACTTCGTAGGTGAACTGCGAAAGCAAAATATAACTGCAAATCCAAACATAGCCTCAACAGGTAAAATGAGTGGATTCTCGTTCGAGTATCACGGCATTGCTTTCAAAGCTTCACAACTGGGAAAAGCATACAGTTGGTCAAACATGAGCAAGCGAATCATTGTGGCTCAACCAACAGAGGCTATCACTCCTGTATTCACTCCGGTGAATGTTAACTTCCCGATTCTCACTGAGGTTCATTCTACAGCTACTTTAACCCCACTTACGGTAAGTTCCAGTGAACATAGCCGATACCGCTGGTTACAGTGGATACCTTACCTTGAAGAACTTGTTGCAAGTTTAAAAGCTATTGGTTTGACGATTCTCAAGCCTGTTAAGAAAACAGTCCTCATCAAGAAAATCATGGATGAAAGCCCAAAGCCTGTGCAATTTTCAAAAGTGGATTCTCAAGATTTAGTAAGAAAATCGCCCTTCAATCCTGTTTAACTAACTAGTTTTCAGTGAGTTAAAATCAGTCACTAAGTCAAACCTCATAAATATTTTCATTCCTTTTCAAATCGATAGGCAAAAACGATCGATCGTTATTACTGATCAATATATTACTCATGATAGTCATGGGCTATCAAAAGAAAGCGATCGATCGGTACAAATGATTTGCTAGACCCTGTTTCTAAGTCGTAATGTAACTTCAAACGAAACCTCGTAGCACACTGATTTATCGGCAGAATAAGCTGATGCATACGTGCGCCTTCGATTCTGTGAAACTAAACCTGGAAGAACCTATGACAGCAATGACTGAAGTAAAACAGCCCAACTTCCTTATGATGAAAAGAGTGTGGATTGCTATTGCACTTCCGATTGTCATTTTCTATTTCTCTGGTCTTAAAGGTTTGGTTCAGCTTGCAATTGTCTGGGTTTTTGCAAGCATCATGCTCTTGATGTTTGCCTACAAAAAATTTCGAATTAAAAAATGGAATGCAGGCACTAAGGATTTTTTCAATAATAATAATGATGGAATTTGGAGTCATGAATTTGGTCCAACATGGATGAAAATCGATGAACACAAGGGATTAATTCATCTTAAAGAAGAAAACAAACAAAAGAGTTATCCATTTTCCGCTGTAAAAGAGTGGAGGTATAATTTAACTACCAACATGCAACGGACTGGCACCCAAAGAGAACTTGATAGAAAAAATAACTTCCATGAATCAGGATTTTTCATCACCGTCGATGATATTCAACATCCTGAATGGCGAGTTATGTTTTTCCCCACAAGTGGTGATTTCAACTCGCAAGAAGGTTCTCGTAATACAGAAATTCAATTAAAAAGATGGATGCAAGTTTTTGATAATGTGATCAATAAAAATTAAGAAAAAATCATTCTAACATATTTACTAAATTAGGAATAAAAATGTCTTCAACTAATAAAATGACTTTTGTTGCTGGTTTATTTCTTGTCTCTGGCTGTCAAGAATTACAAAGCGGTATTAATGGTATTGATTCTTCCATTCAATCTTTGAATCAAAAGTTATCACCTAACAGTGTTAAGTCAGAAACTAAAGAATTAAATAAATATTCATCAGCCATGAGTGTTAATGGATTAAAAGAAATCTGTGCAGATTACACTGGCAATGCAATGTATGCTGAAAAGAAATGGACAGGAAAAGCCATCTCTATAAAAAATGCAAAAATCATCCGTGTATCAGAGTTTAACAGTGCAAGAACAATGGGTGCAAATGTGCATGGTGAATACGGAATTTTTTTCAAAACCTCTGATACCAACAAATGCTTAGGAAGGTTGCATATCCAATATTACTCTGGTTTAGAAAATGACATTATGAGACTTAAGAAAGGAAGCTCTGTTAATTTGTCTGCTAAGTTCAATGGTTTCACTGACCTCAGCAATTGGAGTGAATACACAGCGACTGAAGGAAGCTCAACCGTAGTTGATCTAACAGGTGTGATTTCAAATCAATAACAATATATTATTGAAGTGGTAAAAGCGTTTTCATTATAAGCATAACCTATTAAAAATGCCACAGGATCTGTTTGCAGAACACTTCCCATTTGTTTGAAGTGAACAGATCCTGTGGCATTTATTATTATAACATAGATAAAGCTTCGCAATCATCTTTGTCAAACTCGTCTTCTCACTTCAACTTTTGGCTTGGCTGAATGGACATGTTCAAAACTCTGTTTTTGACTATTAAATGTTTTCTCAACTTCATATTCATTCCAAATGATATATTCAACTATAAATTTATAGAAATATAAAACACGTTCTAAGCTTATAGTATTTGGTATGGTATAAAAATTGGGACTTAAAATTGCGGAAGATAGAACAGCTATGATATTGGTTGCCCCTTGTAAGTGTGGGTTTTCATAGTCACTTTGATATTTTAAAAAATAGCCAACACAAAAGAGATAAGCATCTTTAACTATTTTTTGCTTATTGCAATTTGATTCATCATATCTAAGAATAAAGCGATTAAGTAGTATCAAAAATCTTTGGTCGGGTAAATATCTGTTTAATTTATTCATAATAAGCATCCTTGCTATTTGTGAAATGTCATCCTGACAAGTAAAGAAATATCATAATATTCAATCATGTCAATAGTTAAAACCTATCAATTAAGTATTTTTCTTGGATAAAGGCTTCTCTAATTGCTCACGGGTAATATGATGAAGCAATGCATTGTATTGCCAAATAATAAATTGTTCAGAAAGTTTGTTGTTAATTTTAGTTAAAGATTCAACTTCTGCCTTTAATCTTTTTATTCTTTGGGCAGCTATTTTTAGGTTAGCAGGTTTGATAATTTCTTTTTCACCGTTTTTTATTTTTAATTTCTTTTCATTAAATACTTCTGCAATCAATTTATGACTGCTAAGTGATTGTCGTGTAGGTCTCTTTCCGACGATCAAAGTTACTTCATCACACAAAGCCTCCCATGAAATCTTTTGGTTTTGAGGCCAAGCATTAATAACATCAATTATATTTTTTTGATCAAGTCTCGATAGATGTTTAGCCATTTAATTCTCCTAAGGTTATAATTTTAATGTGAAATTCTTTCCATTTTTCTGCACCCTGATTGCCTTTTTTAAAATCAGACTCAGCAATCGAGTGAATTTTTTTCTGTAAGCTAATAACTTCTTCTATTTCCGATCCTGATTCATTAGCAGGGTAATACATGCATGGTTGCATTGCATAATTAAGTCTGCAAAGCCCATGCTTGCTCACTAAAGTAGAACCGTTTATTTCTTTATCTTCAACAGGTTTATTATAGAATATCTTTTTTATAGGTATTGCATCTCCAATTTTTTCCAAAGCTTTTGTTTTTACAGCCTGGGCAACCATATGAGCATGTGGTGTGTGATTATAAACACTATTTTGTGCTATACATTGTCTTCCAGACCACCTTGCTAAGTCGAATTCTGACATACCCGCTATTTGTGCCAAGGTGTTTAAAAAATGCCTTATTGAGTGTGTTTTAAAACATGAAATTGAATCACCCTGCCTTTTGGGTCTGGAAAATAATTTTCCATTATTAATGTCAGTATAAATGCATGATCGGGTCGGCTTAATTAATATATTACTGTTTGTTTTAAATAATCCTTGAAATTCAAATCCACTTAGTAAACAAAGAGCATTTGAGTATTTGATCTTTTTTTTCCTGTCATACCAAGGGAAATTATCTGGTGCTTTTTCCCTAAGTGCATTTTTCAGGGAATTAAAAGAGTATGCATAATTGTTAGGATTTAAATTTAGCGAACTCAGCTTTTTTTCCATCGACGAGCCAGATATAAATTCTAAATTCAATACAATACAAACTTGTTCTGCTGTTAGCAAACAATTATCACTAATGTCATTTTTAAGTGAGTTTTTATAAACTACAGATCCCTCCAAATATTTAGCCAATTCCCTACCGCTTTTTGATAAATATCTTAACCTTGCAATGGCTTTTATAGCAACAGGAACCATTGATGATGGAATCCATTTCACATCGCCCTCGTAACCTTTTGATGAAAAGAATCTAATTCCATATTTCTCATAACCGTTACTGTCTGTCTCCCATACTTCGCAGTCCGCTGGTAAAGAAAGAATTTCACTTATTCTACTCGGTGCACACATCAGTAAAGTTAAGACTGAGGAAGTGAACATAACCCTTTTCGAAAGTTCTTTATCATCCAGTGCGAAGACTTTTGCGAGTTCAACTAAAGATAAAGTATCAGGCAACTTGTCATGTCCTGAAAGATTATGATCATAACTTTTAACTTCATATGTTGGCCTTTTAAGAGGATTGAACCATTGCACATATCCTAAATCTGCTAAATTGAACTCCCTCAAGAAATTTTCAATTTCTTTGAGTTCTTTCCCAGCTTGATATGCACTTACCTCAGAGTAAACATGAGTGAAAACTTCCACACACTTATCGAAGACAAAACTATTACAATTATATAATTTTGCCGATTCAAACTCATTCAACAAAACACTTTCCAGTATTTTCAATACACTCATTCTTGGGTTGTAATCCTTTCTTCTTCCATGAGAATGCAAATATTTCATATATGCTTTTGCAAATTGAATAAAATCAGAATCAAGAGGAATGTTGTTTCGCTTTCCCTTAACAAAATTATATTTATAAAAATTATAATACCGATTCCAAGTGAGAGAATCCCATATCATTCTATTATTTTCAATATAGAAATCACCTTCCATTTCTTTTATGAAATTATCTATATTTTTTGAATAGGATAAATTTTTTATTTCTTTAATATCACTTGTTTTGTTCATATTGTCCTTCCCAACTTTCAAAAAACCTACAGTTTTTACAATGAATATTTTTATTCTCAATTTCTGCAACTTGAAAAGTAGCTCTCATAAGATCTTTAAACCTATCTGTATTAATTTCAGATTCTACTCCTAAAAATATTTTTGAGAGTGGTTCCAAAAATACATTCATTCTTTTGTCTATTTCAGAAGCATTGTCAGCATGATTTTTAATGTAAATACCTGAACAAGCTACACTGCTGTGGTCTAATGCTTTTGCAATTGTGTCTATTGAAACACCTTTCCTTGCTAATTCACTTCCTAATGTATATCTAAAACGAGCTGGATTAACCTTTAGTGGCTTGTCAGCTCGTGAAGATAAAACTGGATTTATCCTGAAAAGATTATTTATTCTCTTTGTTAAACTTCGGTTTTTAGAGTGGAGAAAATCAGAATCTAATTTACTAATTAAATCATCCTTATTTGAGCAAAGAGCCAGTTCTCTTCTACTAAAAAACAATGGTAATTCTTTATATAAATCATCGCTCAATCTATCTCCTATTTGTTTCTCAACGGTATTTAATACTAACTTTGAAAGACTATTAAGTTTGCAATATAAAAAATGATTTATTTCAACAGAAGAAAACTCACTTCTGAAATTATATCTTTGTTTAATTCTCGGTATATTTAAATAAAAATCACCATCAATATTCATTATATCCTTGATACGAAGTGAAGAAATTTGCTGTGTTCTTCTTCCTGTATAGATCAGTAATAAAAGAAAGCAATAAGTATCAATCCTTAACTTACCATCATTATTGAGATCGCGTAATTTTTTCAGTATCCTTTCAATTTCACTCTGAGTAAAAGATCCGCAATCAGGATCTTTTCTTTTAACTGAATCACCATAAGTTGCACTCTTGATATATAATTTACCAAGTAGTTGAACTGAAGGGTAATCCACTCCATAATAACCAAATTCATGCCACTTTAAGATGAAGTTTTTAATAATTTTGATTTTGTATTCTTGTTCCTCACCAAGATACGATTTGAACTCCAGAATAGTCTTCTTATCGATTAAGGTTATTCCCAGCTCCTTTACCCAACGAGTAAATATTTGATTGATTTTTCTTGTATGCCCAGAGCTATATTCCATAGCGAAAAAGGCCAATGTTTTGAGATATCCCTCTTGCATTTCTGGCTTTAAATATTGAGTGACATTTTTTGAATATACAATAATATCCTTACTCAGTTTCCATCCATCTTCATTTAAGTAAAAATGATACCCTCTCATCCTTGCATGATAAACATCTTCATTAATTTTATTGTTAACTAACATTTTATTTACCTGCTAATATTCTATTTCTATAATCGTAAAGTGATTTAATGACTTCTTTTTCAGTTTCAACAAGAAACTTACGATTATAAACCTCGCACATTTTGGAATTATCTGACCAACCCATAAGATAATTCCTCAATTTATCTTCTGAACATGTTTTAAGTTTATCTTTTGAAACAGATCTTGAAAATGCATAGTTCCAAGAGTGTCTTAACATATGCCCGGACAAATTATTCAAAATAAAGTTTTTATCTTTTATAGTTGATATGATTTTTTCATATGCATGGACAGTAAGAGGTTCTCCTTTATTTTTTCCATTACCATGAGTTACAAGTAGATAATCATGGATTTTATTCTTCGCATGTTCTTCTCTATCATTAAACACATAATCATAAACTGCATCAATTAGTTCCTCTTTTAATGGTATCTCTCTACTAAGAGTTTTAACTAATGGTTGTATTTTACGAATATCACTCTTGTCATCATGCCTTCTCTTAATTGTTACGATTTTCTTAACAAAATCGAAATCGATAATTTTCAAGTTTAGTAGCTCACCAGCTCTTATACCAAGATGATACAGAAGCAAAAAAACCAATCTATTACGAAGTCTCACATCAGAACTGAAGGGATTTTCATTGTTATCAATTTCCAGCAAATTGAATAGGGTAAAAATCTGTTCATCATTTAGTGTTTTTTCTTTTGCTTTAAAATTTTTATAGGATTTAGGGTTTGGTTTATTTGCCTTTATATTATCAATAAAGGAATTAACTTTTCGTTTGTCATTAATGCCATTTGCTTTATGAATTATGTCACATAACCATTTCAGGTATGTGCAAATTGTGTGTATTCGATATCCAAAAGTCCCTTTAGCAACATGGTTATCTATGGGTAATAATTTTTTCTTTTTTTTCAAATCTGATAAGTTTCTTCTTAAAACCTCAACAAGGTCCTCTATTTCAACAAGGGTAAAATACTGCCCTGTAGAAATCCTTTCCTCCAAGTCAATTTTATTTCGATTTAGAAATCGCATGAGGGCAATGATATTTGATGATGCAATTTCTACGGTTGAAACCGAAACTCTTTTTTTCCTTAATACGGAAGTAATGAAGAGGTTGGGATAGTATAATGGCATATCGTCCCCTTTATTAACGATTAGACAATATCTTTCACCATCACTCATAATTAACCTTCTAATTTTGTAGGGCATATTTTTATTAACCTCCTAAATTTTTACATTAAGTTATCATTCCGACATAATTTCTATTTGAATAGATTTTATTTTGCAAATTTTTTTTAAATAATCAGAGTTAATATAAAATAAATTTCGCTAAATTAATGAGTTAAAAAAAATTTCTTTCACGTGAAAGAAACCGGTATGGCTAGTTACGGATATCCCTACTCGATATTCAGTAAAACTTATTAAACCTTAAAGAAAAAGCGGTGCGAAAAAAAACGTTAAGAATTTCGTAAATTATAGATGTTTTCTAATTGAAAAAATTAACGGTTTTCAATAATAGAACTTGAAAATAGTTAAACATAATCGACTTAATTCTTCCGGGCATTTAATCAATGAGCACCATGTTTCAAAGATTTCAAATTGCTCCTTGTAGGTTTTAGATTTTATAAAATATAACGGATCTTCCACATTACCCACTAAATACTGACTTAATAATAAGACCTTTTCTCTATTTGCCATATTGTCTTCTAAAACTTCAATTTCGTGATAATTGAAGATGTAATGAAGTTGTTCTCCTAAATTTGCCATATGGTTTTCATCACTAACAAAAATTTCAATTTTCATTTAGCACTTCCTCTTTTTTTTTAAAACTTTCGTGACTCGCTGATTTTGTTGGCAATCCATTGGTCAACTTCTTCTTCAATAAAGGCTACTGATCTAACACCTAATTTGATAGGTTTAGGAAATAAATCCTTTGATATTAATAGGTAAATCCAAGATTTCCTGTATCCGGTTTTCCTAAGCACTTCTGTGAACCTAATTAATCGTGATTGTGATTTGTGCATGTGCAGTTCTCCCCATCTGTCGTTGGAGTGATACTAGCCTGCTGTCAAAGAGTGAAGAAAGGGACCAACAAAGAGGAAATATTTAGGAGGAAAATTTTAGATAAATTTTTGAAAGGATAAATTTTATTTTAACTTACCCCTTGACTCTGAATTTTATCATTTCAAAGACATGTGATCTTTGAGAAGTGTATCTCTGAACTCTCTGTTTTTATTGATGTAATGTTCTAAACTTCTACCTGTCTCACCCAATAGAATCCTATCGGCCATAGGACGGTCAGTGTCTTTAATATTGTCTTCACTTCTCAGAATTTGGCTCTCATGCGGATAGAGAACCCGAGCTATCACTGCATTTGGCATTGTAAATCCTTGCAAATTTGCCCAAATCAACAGATCAACGAGAGCCATAATTCTGAACTCAATGATTTTTTTCGTTTTACCGGGTCCATATTTCTCAATGGATTGTGGATTAGGGACTTTATGATGGTTTCTAAGTTTTTTTAGCTTGTGGTTCAATGAAGCAATAATTTCATCATCAGTGGACTTGTTTATATCGAATGATATAAATACTTCTGTCTTATTGGATTTAAATATAGATTTTTTTAATAATATTGAGATTGGTGATTTCATTCTTTCAGGTTTCATACTTCCTGATTTTTGATATATATCTTCAGAGTATTTCTTTAAGTGCCTTTCTATCTTCGCAATATCATTGAAGGTGATTTCATTTAAAACTTCAGATTTGTCATAAATTTCACTATTAGTATTAATATAATTGCTTAATATTACTTCACCAGTAAGTATACGTTCCATTTCATTTTCTTTAGTATGTGGTAATCCAAACATGCTAACTGATTCGTAAAATTCCTTCCTTATAAACATCTCCTTTTTTAAAGTTTCGAGACTGATATCCTCAAATGCTTTGTATTTTTTCAAATCGAACCATTCCAAAACCTCACTGTATACATCTTCTAATCTCTTTTTCATTTATGTAACTCACCTGAATTTATCAAGAATCAATTGTTTCATTACTACACCACAATTGTGGACTAAATCTTTCTCAAAGGTTTTCTGGCACCAGGATTTGCAAATTTTGATTGGTAAGAACCTATTGACTCTTCACCTGACTTAGGTGACTTATGATATAAACTGACAATACTATAAAATGGCTTGTTATTATCGAGTTGATATTCTAATACAAGAAAACACTCTGGGGCCAATCTGACATATAAATTTGTCTTGAATTTTTTGTTACCTTTATAGAATGATCCTCCACCCGTTGATAACTTTGCCCAAATCAATTCGCATGGTTCTCTTCTCAGTTTTTCAAACCATTTACCATGCCTTAATAAAATGTGTGTTAACCCAAATTCATTATCTCCCACTCGTAACCTGATAGGCATATCTCTTTTTTGACCTTTTATCGTATATGCGGGAAGTGTAGCCCAATCAATGTGACCATCAACTGTGACATACACATTGGGATGTCCTGTCATAGGAGAAAAAAATGGCTGTGACATATGATTCTTGATATATTATTAATTAGTTATAAACATATTTATACTATGACTTCTCCTTTTCCTAAAGCTTTTCTTGACTCTACTGATTATTTATGCCATCATTTCATCGTGCAGTTAGGAAGATGAGGTAGGATCGAACAAGTTGAGTCCCTGTTCCCTACGAATGCCATTGTGTTACCAACACCCTGTATAGGGTTCACAAAAGCGAGCTTGGCTGGGTTGAAAGTTACCCTAACCCTCTTCTAGCGAAGTCGGTCATACGAAGCTCGGCTGCACAACAAAAAGACCGCTTAATTGCGGTTTTTTTGTGTCTATTTTCGTCTCTAAGAACCCAAACTTTTTATCTTCACCCAGATAAATTTCTTTGTTCACACTGGTGGGTAGAAAGGGGAGTGGAAAAATTATTTCACTCACCATCATCGCTCAAGTCAATGATATTTAATACCTTTCTTGCAGTAGTCAACATTCAGATTCAGAATATTGAGTGATCACGCCCTCCATTAATAACGTCAAGTCCGTCATCCTACGGGCTTGACGGTTAATGTGGGTTAACGATTTATTGAGCGTGCCATGCGCGTGTAAGTATGTCGGATACCGCGAATGGCAATGCTGTAAGCCATGATATTTTCAGGCAATGCCATCCCGATGTAACCGGTGTCACCAATATGATGAAGATCTGCGCCCGCCATCTTACTCATTAACGCGATTTGACGAATGGTATTCACATCTGCCCCCTCTTGCGATGTCCCGATCGCGGTCATAGCCAAAGCGCCATGCGAATGAATACATTCAATGAGTGAGGCAACTTTCTGCTGACTCATACCCGGTAGTGTGCCGGGTGCAGGCACCAACACCACATCAACCCCTTGCTGCACGAACTCAGCAATATCTTGCTCGGTGAGGATGTCGCTGCCACTCTCCTGAACAATGCCAGCACCATGCATCTTACCGGTGATAATGAGTGCGCTGTTACCAACCGCCTCGCGGATCATTTTCGCCGCTTTAGCCAGCGCACGATTGCTCACACCGTTATTAGGATTGCCCGTGAGAACCAAAATTTTGGCTCCCATTTGCACCAAACGGCAGGCGTTTTCCGCTGTTGCCGCGCGCCCTGGCACCATTTGTAATTCATCAAGATGCGTGGCATCAAAATCAGGATCTACCGCTTCAAGATTGACCCCAATAATACGCCCGGTCAGCCGGCATATTTCATGTAAAGTTTGTTCCGGCGCAATGTTTGCGGGCATGCCATGAATAACAGGGTTTTCACTGTCGAACATGTTGATCAATACAATATCAGCCCCCTGAGAGGCCGCCAATTCGGCGTTAGTAATATTATGCAGCAAGGGTGAAGTCATGCCGATAGTTTCGCTGACTACTACCCGTCCTTCGCTGGCACGCACAGCATATATCAACGCATCTTTATCCATCGGCAGCAGCTCGGAAGCTGAGCAATCCAGCAAACGTTTATGTGTCATAGAATTTATTCTCTTTGGTAAGCATCAGATTAAGATCGGGAAATTATGCATAAAATAACAGTTAGGGATCCAAAAGATATTCGCCCTGATCAACTCTTCGTAAATATCCCCTGTACCAGGTAGCGAAAGCTATACATGAAAAAAATGTTCATCATCAGGCAACGCCTTATTTCATTTTAAATAAGACATTTTCTTTTCCGTGTATAAGAAATGTCTCTAATTTTAAATTTTCTCCTTAATATCTCTAGCACAAAACTTATTAATGCCCTAAGGATGAAAAGAAAAATACCCTGTTTTTCTGAATATTACTCGTGATCGTAATATTTTACTTTTCCTATTAATTTTTTCGAGAAACCTGTCGCCCTTCAATTCGTGCACATGCAATGGATCGTTTAAGGAAAGCGAATTTTATGCTCATCACTGTCGCGGTTCTTTTCCTTTGCGCCTTCAAACACCCATATAGGAACAGGTAAATATTATGAGATTTAACAAGATGTCAGTCGCACTCGGCTTGGGATTGATGATGACCGCCAGCATGGCTAACGCTGTCAATAGCCAGGGTGCAGGTACTGTCACCATTAAGGGCTCAATTATTGATGCACCTTGTTCAATCAACCCAGGCTCGCAGGATCAAACCATTGATCTGGGTCAGGTATCGAAAAAGCAGTTGGCAGCGGGTGGTAAATCAACACCGGTACCCTTCAACATCAAACTGGAGAATTGCGATTTCACCGCAGGTAAAGATGTGAGTGTGACCTTTACCGGACAGGCCTCTGCTGCCGTACCGACTCTAATTGGCATGACCGGTACCGCTAGCGGTGCCAGCATTGGCCTGACAGATGGCTCAGGCCAGCTAATTAAATTGGGTCAGCCATCAACCATGACTCTGCAGAATGGTAGCAACACTTTGTCGTTCTCTGCATATCTGCAGGGTGATGGTGCCTCTGCAACCATCACACCGGGGGTATTTCAAAGCACCGTCGACTTTAGCCTGGATTATCAGTAATCGTTTTCCACGCTAATTAGAGACATGCGTAATCTGCGCATCTCTTGTTTATTTCAACAGGGTGTTAGTAGTATGTCAGTCCATACCAGGAACTCATTTCCTTTTCAAAATAACTGGCGCTTACGCCCGTTAGTAATTGCTTTATCATTGGCTTTTTTTAGCAGTGCATTAGCAGAGGAAGTTGAGTTTAATCTGGACAACATGGATATTTCCGACCGGGAAAACATTGATATGAGTCAATTTTCCCGGGCAGGTTATATGATGCCTGGTCAATATGACATGGCAATCAAAATTAATGACAATGAATCACCCACCGAGGAGGTTACTTTTTTACCGTCTGAACATGATGAAAACGAAACTGTCGCCTGCTTAACACCAAAAATGATGGCAGGCTTCGGTTTAAAGAAGTCATGGTTAGATAAAGTTACCTACTGGAATAATGAAAAATGTGCCCGGCTTGATATCATGCCGGGTATCATTTTGCGTCCTGATCTCGCGTCATCAACGCTCTACATGAGTGTTCCTCAGGCATATATTGAATATCAAACTGCTAACTGGGATCCCCCTTCACGCTGGGACGAAGGGATTGCTGGATTTATTGCGGATTATAACACCAATTTTAATTACTCCTCCCCGGCACAAGGCAGTGAATCACGCGAATTAAGCGGTAATGGCGTGGTAGGTGTCAACGCCGGTCCCTGGCGTATGCGTGCGTTCTGGAATGGTACTCATTACACTGCCAATAACACTAAAACCTCTACTTTTAACTGGAATCAATATCAGGCATTTAGGGCAATCAAACCTTGGGGCGCAAAATTAATTATTGGTCAAAATGACCTCGCCAGTGATGTGTTTGAAAATGCACGCTATGTTGGCGCCAGCCTTATTAGTGATGATAGCCAGTTACCCCCCAATTTGCGTGGATACGCACCGGAGGTCCGTGGCGTGGCGAAGACCAATGCAAAAGTCACCATTAGTCACGCTGGACGTGTGTTATATGAAAGCCAGGTGGCTCCCGGTCCTTTTATTATTCAGGACTTGAGCGACTCTATTACTGGCACGCTGGATGTCAAAGTTGAAGAGCAAGATGGCAGCATTCAGACCTTTCAGGTCGAAACCGCATCTGTTCCCTATCTTAGTCGCCCTGGACAGGTTCGCTTTAAGGCGGCGGTAGGGCAAACGACAGACGATAGATTTCATCTGCAGAATGAAAGGTTAATGGCAGGGGAATTCTCATGGGGTATTAGTAACGGTTGGTCGCTGCTCGGGGGTGGATTATCCTCTGGAAAATATCATGCCGCGTCGTTGGGTGCAGGGCGTGACCTCTTATCGTTTGGGGCCCTGGCACTCACCGCAACCCAATCTTATGCAAAGCTGCCTAATAACCAAACGCGCTCTGGCGGCTCCTATAGCCTGAGTTATTCTAAACGCTTCGAAAACTATGACACGCAGGTTACCTTCGCAGGTTATCGCTTTACGGAGAAGAGCTATCTTAGTCTAAATCAATATCTTGAGGCGAGCCGTAAGCATTTGGTTATTCGTAATAATGCAGCGAATAAGCAGACCTATACCGTTTCACTTAATAAACAATTCCGTACACTCGGCGTCAGCGCATTTTTAAATTATAACTATCAGACTTACTGGAATCGTCAGGCGACCAGCCGCTGGAATATGTCGTTTGCGCGTTATTTCGATGTGGGAAATTTTAAAAACGTCAGTTTCAATCTCTCCGCCTATCGCGCACAAAATTCAGGTATACAAGATGACGGAGTGTTCTTAAGCCTGAACGTGCCTTTCGGGACCTCATCGGGCTTGAATATCAATGCACAAAATTCAGATGCCGGCCAAATCAATAGCCTGAGTTGGTATAACCGCATGGATGAACGCAACAGTTATCGCTTAGGCGCCAATGTCGATCGCCAACAACGAAGCGCTTACAGTGGCTACTACACCCATACCGGCGATAACACGCTAACGAACTATAGTGCCAGTTATAAACCCGGTCAGTATCGCTCCGCAGCCCTGTCCATGCAGGGGGGATTAACGGCCACAGCACATGGAGCAGCATTACATCGCACCATAATACCTGGAGGCACGCGTCTGATGCTGGATACTGAAGGTATTAGCGATGTGCCCATTAAGTCTTCCGGTGCGGCCACTCATAGCAACAAATTCGGAAAAGCGGTACTGGCGGATGTCAGTAGCTATATACGTAATCAGGCACATCTGGATATCAACCAACTCAACGATGACATTGAAGCGGAGTCGCCCGTTTTGCAATTAACCTTAACCGAAGGCGCCATTGGCTATCGTCGCTTTCGATTAATTAAAGGTCAAAAGCTAATGGCGGTTATTCGCCTAAGTGATGGCAGTTATCCGCCGTTTGGCGCGAGCGTATTAAGTAAAGGGCGTGAGACCGGCATTGTTGATGAGATGGGTAGCGTCTGGCTTAGTGGTGTAAACCCTGAAATGCTGATGGATGTTCGCTGGAACGGCAATATTCAATGCCAAATTACCTTCCCAAAAATATTACCCATTGATGAGAGTGGAGAAACAAACCTGCTGCTTCCGTGTACAGAAAAAGAATAATTTTGCGCATTAAAGTTTGTTGAGTATCTGTCGCTCTATTACCCCAGACATATAGAGTGAGTATTAATTTTATGAACCTGAAGGCTTCTCTCGCTACCGTGGCGATGCTGTTTGGCGCTATGATTTTTTCACAAAGCACGCTGGCTGCTGTTGCATTGGATCGCACCCGCGTCATTTATGACGGCGCTGAACGCTCAATCAGTTTGAATATCAGCAATGAAAATAAAGCGCGTCCGTATCTGGCGCAAAGCTGGCTGGAAGATGAGCAAGGAAAAAAAATAAAGTCGCCGCTTATGGCGCTCCCTCCAGTTCAGCGTATTGAGCCGGGTCATAAAAGCGCGATTAAAATCCAATCTTTACCTGCCGCAAAATCATTGCCTCAGGATCGTGAATCTTTGTTTTACTTTAATTTGCGCGAGATTCCGCCACGCAGTGAAAAACAAAACGTATTACAAATTGCGTTACAGACCCGCATCAAACTATTTTATCGTCCAGAAAAATTAATGATCGATCCACGAGCTTCAATCAAACCCGTACAAAATCAACTCACGTTGAAAAAAAACGGTGATCAATACACGGTGATAAATCCTACCGGATATTATGTCACGCTGATTACTGCAGCCAGTCATGTTGATGGTAAAGAAGAAAGTGATTTTAAACCGATCATGATTCCGCCACAAGGCAGTGCCGCTATTAACGTAAAAGCCAGTAAGTTAGGTTCGCATCCGGTATTAAGCTATATCGACGATTTCGGCGGTCGGCCAAAATTGACATTCAGTTGCAAAGCCAATGTGTGCCGTGTCACCGATAGCCGCGAATAAGCATGAACAGCATGAAGTGGCTGGTCATCTTCTTCGCACTGCTGCACTGCAAAATGCTCTTCTCAGCGCCGATCGCGCCGCATGAAGAAATTATCCCCGGCACGAATAGATATCCAATTAATGTGTCGGGGATTATCGTCAGCTCCCAATGTACTTTGAATGGTGATCGAGAAAGTCGTGTTAACTTCGGCGATATCATCATTCAACTAATTGATGGTATCCGGTTCAGTAAATCGGTGCCATTCACCGTCACGTGTCCGGGAGCTTTCAACGGGGAGCAGGAAGTTTTTATCTCAGCTACAGCGGCGGTGTTTGATAAAAATGTCATTTCTACCACCAACAGCAATGTGGGCATCAAATTAATATTAAACGGTAAAGACATTGAAATAAATAAAGCACACAATATTGACTGGCGAGTATCAAACACATTGATTGCCGTACCGGTTAAAAACAAGGTCAAAGTCACAGCGGGGGAATTTACTGCAACCGCTACCATGGTATTGAATGTTCGTTGAGAAGACGCGGAATGCAGATCTTAAAAATAATGTTCTGTCCACTGATCATTACATTTGCGTTGCATAGCACGTTGTCTAGTGCCAATGCAGGCGTCAATTTTTCAGGAAAGCTGATTAACGTCCCGTGTAAAATTGACAATAATAATGATATTGATGTTAACTTTGGCGACAGTGTGGATATTAATGAAATAGATGGCCTGAAATACACTGAATTGCTAACGCTGTCGATTAAGTGTGATGAAAACTATTCCGAAAACCTTTACTTCCGTGTATCGGGCAACGCAGCAATATTTGATAAAGCAGCAATACGCACTAACATCACTAACGTTGGGATAAAATTCATCAATGGTAAAGATGGCACACCACTCGAAATAAACAAAAAATACAATTACGTGCAGACAGGTGATTTTTCTCTAAAGGTGGTACCTGTTAAAAAATCTGGTTCAATACCCTTGCCAGGTAAGTTAACAATAAGTGCTCAACTGATTGTCGAGCCTCAGTGAATGAAAACTGCAATGCTCATACTGTCACTCTTTATTTATTGTTGTAATTCACACGCTGTGAAAATAAATTTTTCAGCCACACTGATCAGTATTAATTGCGTAATAAACAATGACAAACCGGCAGACGTTGATTTTGGTGATGCAGTAGGAGTAAATCATGTTGATGGTGTGAGATATCAACAGCGTGTTCCCATCAGTATCGTATGTCGGACCCCGCCGGGAAAACAGCTGGAACTGGCATTTTTGGGCATAACCAGCAATTTTGATGCCAGCGCATTATTCACAGGGATTGATGATTTAGGTATCAGGATAATGCAAAATAATCAACCCATTATAATCAATCAGCGCTTTACGCTTGATGATCTTACGCAGCCAATATTTTATGCCGTTCCGATAAAGCGAGCTGGCAGCGCTTTGAAAAGCGGACGTTTTAAAGCGCTTGCAACGCTTGTTATTAAATACGAGTAATGATTATGCGCTTCCATATTATGTTAATAACTCTGCTATCAACATGTTCTATAAACGCCTTTGCAGCTGCTGACTTTTCTTTTACAGGCGGATTAGTGCAGGAACCCTGCATTCTCGACCCCAACAGCAGTGATATTGTTATTGATTTTGGCAGCGTCATTAATAAATTTCTTTATCGCTATCAACGTACCGCAGGTATTTCCATAACGCTTAATTTACAGGGTTGCGATACCTCAACATCCGATAAACTCTCAATCACCTTTAAGGCAACAGAAGATGTGCAACAAGCGGGCATGATGGCACTTGATCCATCCAGTACCGCAAAAGGCATCGCCATTGGCGTTGAAGAAAAAGGTATTTTTATTCCGATAAACAAAAGCGTCGAGAGGATTTTCCATTCTGGTGACAACAAAATGGTCTATCACTTATTCCTGTCTGCTAATCGTGAAAGCATTAAAAATAACGAATTACATCCCGGTACAATCAATGCCAGCGCAACCGTAGAACTGGAGTATCACTAATGAGCATTTTTAAACTCATCATTTATTTTATTTGCATAATTACTCCTGCATCAGCACAAGCCACAATCATCAGCCATAATGTTTATTTTTCCTGGGTAGGGAAATATACTACCTTTCGTGTTTATGTTGATCACTGGGATGAAGATAGCCCTTTAAAAAATCCGTGTTATAAGCAGCCGGGCTGTAAAATCGCGTCCTTTCCCGAAAATAATAATGTTCCTGCTGACATTCATGCGCCAAATGTTTTATTCGCAGAAAACTATGCAACCATTGGCGAACTGGGAAAAGCGTATAAAGCTAAATATCCTTTATCGACAGAACATACCTTCCAGATAGACGGATGGTCCACTGATTATAATTGTTTCCGACTGGCAACATTTCAAAATGATTGGCATGATGCAACCTTTCTGCCTGATAATATATGTATCAGAGATCATAAATATCCTGTTAGTTGTTCACTTTTGGGTGATACTAATCTCTATCACGGCTATGTTTCTGATAAAAGCATAAACGGTAATACTGCTCAAACGCAGTTAACACTATCCTGTAGCTCAGCGGCAACGGCAAAAATTTACGCGGTAGGGTTTAACACCAATATTGTCTCACTCCGTTCGGATGACAGTTTGCAGACTGAATTAAAAGTCAACGATCAAGATGCTTCTGAAGGCATTGAGATTGAAGTTAATTCAGCCGACTCGCTGGCAACGTTTACGCTTAGCTCAACGCTGCGTACTCATGGAGCAGTCACACCTGGCGCATTTAATGGTGCCGGCACGCTCATCATTTCCGCTTATTGATTAGAAGAAAACCATGTTTTTCAGCCCTACTGTTCGCAAGCCCCCATTTACTACATTGCTTGTTTCATTGGTCGTGGCGAGCGACTTAATATTGATGCTGCAAGTTTACGTTGCCAATATGGGCGGTTCAGGTTTTCGCCTGCCGCAAAATCTTATTACGCTCATTTTTATGGGCACCTGTATTTTTATCGTGGCAATAAAATGCCTCTTTTCGCCCCCCTCAACGGACGGGGTGCGAGTGGCAAAGGTGACACCGACATGGCTGCTAGCGTTTCTGATCCTTAGCCAGCCCGTACTCTGTACGTTTTACGGCAATCATGATGTGACCTTACTCCCCCAGTTAACTGCCTATGCTCTGGCAGTGCTGTTTTACCTGGCCATGCTACAAATCCCCCTTTCGCCAAACGTTAAAAGGCTCTGGCTGGTATGCATTATTGCTGCGGCCGTGGCGCAAGCGATGCTGGCGCTATGCCAACTCTTCATGACGGGGGCAAATAACTGGATGGAATTTCCGGCAGATGGCACCCGCATCTATGGCATTTTCCAGCAGGTAAATTTACTGGGTAGTTTTCTGGCTACTGGCTGGACATTAGCCCTGTATTTTAGCTTTAAGGCGCGTCATGGCGGGCTTCGTTTACTATCGGCAGCGATCATGGCTGTATTGCTGGTGATTTTGATGATCATCCAGTCTCGCGTTGCCTGGCTTGGTGCGTCGGCCAGTAGCGCTTTACTTATCTGGACATTCCGCCGGCATCGCCATTGGCGGCAACACCTCTTGATTGGCTTACCGATTGCATTAGCAATTGTGATAGCTTGCCAGACCCTGCTCGCGTATGCCCCCATGGCGGGATTACAAAAAGTGGATAAAACCCATTCAACGGCAGGCCGTGTGCAGATGATCACGCACAGCCTGCATATGATCGCCGAACGTCCTTTACGTGGTTGGGGTGCCGGTCGTTTTGAGCACGATTATCTGCTGCACGTACGTGAGGAAACGGCGCATCCGTTGAATTCTCGTCCCCCAACGCACCCGCATAATGAAATCCTGTTTCAGTGGGTGGAAAATGGGGTTATTGCGCTGGCGGGAGTGGCACTAATAATTTGGGCGTGGTTCAAGCCCGTCGTAACCGGTAGCCCTTATGCAAGACGACGCGCCTTTACGTTTTGGGCGATGACCTTACCTATCGTGACCCATCTGCTTTTTGAGTATCCACTCTACCAGTCCGCGCCGCATGGTCTGGTATTACTACTGCTAATCCGTCTGATGCAATCTGAGTCAGATCTGCAAAGCCTGACTCTGCGCCCGTTAGCGCATTACGCTGCAACTGGGTTTGTCACCCTTTTTGCTCTCGCTTTGATGGTTTTTGCGGCAACAGGTTTGCACACCAATGCCATCCTGACGCAAATTGAGCGCAACAGGTTTGCTGATTTTTCCCATGCTGAGCAACTTATTAATCCTTACGCCCAATGGGAGCGCTATCAGTTTGATGCAAACCTTCATCGTCTAATGACGTTCAACAGCACAAACGATGTCGGGCAATTAATCCAATTCAAAGTGTGGGCCAGGGAATACCTGACAAAGCACCATGATGCCAATGTAACCTACTCACTGCTTAAAATTGCCATGTTGCAGGGAGACATGGAATGGCAACAGAGACTGCATCAGCGCGGTCATCAGCTTTTTCCTGAAGACAAACGCTTTAATCTTCCTGAGCAAAGTAAATAAAGCGTAAAGATTAGTGTGTCCTTATTAACAGACAGTTCTTAATCCACTATGTGATGGCTATTTTGACTTCTTTAGGACGAGTTTACCCTGCTGTTTTTAAAGGGAATGAATAAAAGGTGATAGAATGAGGCCGTTCTAACCATGAATGTGCTCAATCCTGAGGATTGCAGAGATTGGGTAACATTGACGGCACTTTTTGCTAAAGTGCTGGTCGTAATCAATACAGTTGTACCGCTCCAGGAACTCAGGGACCCTTTTTCTTCGTGCGATACATTTTTCCCCGACATGAAGGCGTTATGACGAAATCCAGGCAGTTCCGTTCCAAACTTCTGCATCCCCGTTATTGGTTTACCTGGTTTGGGCTAGGTGTGCTGTGGCTGCTGGTGCAACTTCCTTACCCCATTCTGATCCGGCTTGGTGCTGGCGCTGGCAAATTGTCGCGTCACTTCCTGAAGCGCCGCGAACGCATCACCCGTCGCAATATCGAGCTGTGCTTCCCCAATATTAAGGAAGAGAAAATCGAGGCGATGATCGCCGGCAACTTCGAATCGCTAGGAATGGCGCTGGCAGAAACCGGCATTGCCTGGTTCTGGTCTGATGCACGCGTGCGTCGTTACTTCGAAGTGCATGGTCTGGAAAACCTGCAGCACGCACAAAGCCACCAGCGTGGTGTGATGGTCATCGGTGTGCACTTTATGTCGCTGGAGCTGGGCGGCCGCATTACCGGTTTATGCCAGCCAATGATGGCGATGTATCGTCCGCACAATAATCAGGCGATGGAATGGGCACAAACCAAAGGTCGCATGCGTTCGAATAAAGCGATGATCGATCGTCGCGATTTGCGCGGCATGGTGCAGGCGCTGAAAAAAGGCGAAGCGGTTTGGTTCGCACCGGATCAGGATTACGGCCCCAAAGGCAGCGTGTTTGCTCCGCTGTTTGCGGTGAAACAAGCGGCGACCACCAACGGCACCTATGTTTTGTCTCGTCTGGCAAAACCGGCAATGCTGACCATCGTATTGATTCGTAACCAGGATAAGAGCGGTTATCAGCTGATTATTCAGCCTGAACTGGAAAATTATCCGTATGAAGATGAAGCCGCTGCCGCTGCTTACATGAATCGCGTGATTGAGAATGAAATTCTGCGCGCGCCCGACCAATATCTGTGGCTGCATCGTCGCTTCAAAACCCGTCCGCCGGGTGAAGCGTCTCTCTATATCTAATGTCTTGATGCAGCAGGTCTTCACCTGCTGCTCATTTTCTCTGCTCACATTTAACAACCATTCTTAACGAAAAACAGGTTTGTCAAAATCTGCCCCGCCTCTTGTAATGGTCGCCTTCACCTCTCTTTGACCAGAACCATGACACAGCACTTTCACTGCAAATTTCTCGCGCTGGCCGTTGCCACTGCGCTGCTGGCCAGTTGTGCCAATCCACACGGCTTACACCCCAAAAACACGCTGCTTGATGCTAACGCTCTGCAAGCCAGTCAATCCCTGAAAAACGCGCATTTCAGCGCCGCGAATTGGCCAAAAAGCGCATGGTGGCAAGGTTTTAACGATGCTCAACTCAATCGACTGATTAATGATGCGATGGCATCCAGCCCGGATTTGCAGGTAGTCAACGCGCAAGCGGATAAAGCCAATGCACAAGTGATTGCCGCCGATGCCGAACGCTATCCGGATGTCGATCTCAACGCGGGCATTACGCGCTCGCGTGTGGCAAAAGTGGATGATCCGCTGCTGGAGGGGAAAAGCTATAGCACGCTGCGCACCGCTAACGTTGGCTTGAGCTACACCTTCGATTTATGGGGCGGCAAAAAAGATGCCGCTGAAGCCGCATTGGGTCAAGCACGTGCCAGCGAGTTGGATCGTCAGGCCAGTCAGTTAACGCTGGCCGCGAACGTGACGCGAGCGTGGAACAACCTTAATCTCGCCTGGAATAATGCCGAACTGGCGCAGCAGAATGCCGAACGCGCGGCGGGTATTGCCAAAATCCAGCAGCAATATGTCAGCGCTGGACTCACTTCCGATTACCAATATAAGCAGGCGCTGTCGCAGCAGAAAACCGCGCAAGCCGAATTGACGCAAGCTAAACAGCAAGTCACTGATGCCGGTATTCAGCTTTCGACGCTGATAGGTAAAGGCCCGGATTACTGGCATCAGCTAAAACCGGCGCAGATGAATGTTCCAGTCGCCGCCATGCTGCCAAACGCCATTCCGGCCGAACTGCTGGGTCGTCGTCCGGATGTGGTGGCCGCGCGCTGGCGCGTTGAAGCGGCATCAAAACAGATCGCCGCCAGCAAAACCGAGTTCTATCCCAACATCAATTTGGTGGCCGAAGCCGGCACCAAATCACTGCTCAGCGATGCCTTCTTTGGTGCGCCAAGCCGCTTCTTTAATGTGGGACCGAGTTTATCATTGCCAATCTTTGACGCGGGCAAACGTCGCGCCGATTTAGCAGAGAGCGACGCCGATTACGATCTGGCGGTGGCGCAGTACAACAAATTGCTGATTAGTTCACTGGGCAATATCAGCGGCACCATTACTCAGTTGCAGTCGATTCAGGATCAGCTGGCGCAACAGGAAAGCGCCAACCAGCTGATTCACAGCGCGTGGGATGATTTGCATCGTGAATACGCAGCGGGCTTGCGTCCTTATCTTGATGTGCTGACAATCCAAAATCAGCTGATTGAATCCGACCAAAAACGGGTGGCGCTGAAGGCGCAGCAGATTAACCTTGCAGTGGTTTTGATAGAAGATTTGGGCGGCGGATTCCAGAGCTCCAACTCTAAAGTTTAAAGAGTCACCATCAATGGCGGCACTACGCAGGAATGTGCCGATTTTGTCGGCTGGCATTCTACCGTGCATTGATGAATCATAGTCCGCACTGTGTAATTACCTGCGGACTATTATGATGGAACAGAATATTGAGGCTGGCTGGTTGCGGCCTCTGATTGCCGACCGACTAACACCCTACCTCGAAATTGATGCAGCGCGCCTGCAACGCAACCTGCAACAGATGCAGCAAAAAGCCGATGCCGCTGGCGTCACGCTACGTCCTCATATCAAAACCCATAAAAGCGTCTGGATTGCTGAGCAACAGCGCATGCTCGGCGCGCGCGGCATTACCGTATCTAAACCGAGTGAAGGCATCGCTTTTATTATCGGTGGGGAACGCGATCTGCTGCTGGCTTACCCAATTGTGCATGCCGATACGCTGAAAGAACTTTTGGCGGTGGCCGTACAACATCAGGCGCGCATTACCTGCATTGCGGATTGCACGCATGGCGTGGCGGCAATAGCGGCTGCACATCAGCGCCAGCCCGATTGCCAGCTGGCGTTAGCCATCAAAGTGGATGTGGGATTACATCGCATCGGTGTTGATCCGCACGGCGATGCCGCCGTTACGCTGGCGCAGCAGATACAGGGTGCGGGCCTCACGTTTGCCGGGCTGGTTTCTCATGCCGGTCACGCTTATGGCGCAGGCAACGCCGCAGCGATTGCCGACGTTGCCCTGCAGGAAATCACATGGATGCGTGCTCTGCAGCAGCGCCTGATTGCCGCTGGTTTTGCGCACTGCCCGATTTCAGTCGGTTCAACGCCAACGGCATTGGCGGCACCCGTCGCGCAGGGCAGCGATGAAATCCGCCCCGGCAATTATGCGCTGCTCGATCTTACCGCATGGCGTTTAGGTCTTTGCACGCCAGAGGCGTTGGCGCTGAGCGTGGTAACGCGCGTGGTAGCGGTCAATCCGCACTTCGCCATTATTGATGCCGGTTCCAAAATGCTTAGCTCTGACAAAGGGCCGCACGGCACCAATGCCAGCGGATTTGGTATCGCCGTCGATGAGCAAGGCAATCATTATGAAGTATTGAAGCTGTCGGAGGAGCATGGTTTCCTGCAATATGCTGAACAGGCACCCACCGTTGGCGCGCTGCTGCGCATCTTCCCTAACCACAGCTGCGCGGTGGTTGCGCAGTCCGATCGCTTCGTGCTGCGCCATGCTGATGATACGGGTGAAGAGCAGGCTATTCAGGGACGCGGCAAGTTTATCTGATTACAGCGTTTTCACGGAAACCGCTGCTGACCCACACTTCCATGACCGGGCCGTTTGCAGCCCGGTATCAGCGTGCTTTAATGGCTGTATCACATCAGGAGGTCCCATGCTGCCATCTCAGACCGTCACACTAACGGTTCCACGCAACTGGTTAGATTTGTATGAAACCATCTGGAAACCGGAATGCTTTGCCAAATGGGCTAGCGGACTCAGCGCCAGTACGCTGACGCAGGAAGGGAACAGCTGGAAAGCCAAAGGTCCCGAGGGAACGGTAAAGATTCGCTTTACCCCACACAATCCCTTTGGCGTGATGGATCACTGGATTGATACCGGAACGGGTAAAGAGATTTATATGCCGATGCGGGTGATTGCCAATGAGCAAGGTGCGGAAGTGGTGATGGTGGTTTATCGTCAAGCATTCATGTCTGACGAGAAGTTTGCCGAGGATGTTGCATGGGTAAAACGCGACCTGGAACAGCTTCTTCATCTGTTAACTCATTAGAATCAATGGATTATGCAGAGATCGCTTCTTTAACGCATGCTGGAATCAATCAATAAAAATCGCTTACTTTTTTGCTCAGTAGCGTTTAACTGTTTTGCTCAAACCTTCACGTATTTATCTGCTAATCACCAGTTAGGCTTAAGCATCCTCAACAGGAAAATTCCTGGTGAGGATGTGCAGAAAAATGCTGAGTGCCTCTGATTTATCAAAGTTTTTTCTTTTTTTCTTTATCACTGATCCATTCAACCCTATGGAATGAAGAAAAGCACTAATAAATAGTAAATCACTCGCCTTATATATTCTGATGCAAATTCTGAAACCATTTATTCCTGCGGTCTATTTATAGGAGTTTTCTGATGGTGTTAAATTAATTAAAACACGGTATAACTCATTTCACACACAGCAGTAACCATAATAACAACAGCAGGGAAATAACATGGATCGCTCAACCTATCCTTTGTTATCAGAAAAAGAATTTGTTGAGATTGCCAGCCGGATGCTGGCCGGGGAATATATAAACTCAAAGGGATTTTATAATGATCTTACGGATTTCCTCCGCACAGGAGGAGATACCATTAAGACAACAACATCATTAAGCGCCAGGGTCATCTTAATAAATTCAGAACATCATTTAATTGAACGCATTTTTACGTGGCAAAACCTGAAAGGTATATCAGGGCTGCGTCAGGATGCGCTGCATTGATGTAAGCTGTGCTTTGGCCTGTGGCCAGAGTAAACCCTTAATTGCACTGGTACATGTACCATAATGAGCAGAATATGGCGATAAGAGAAAAAAATCTGACCAACGCTAAATGGTCAATTTTGTCATCGATTAAAATCGTCGGCATTGGTGTTTTACAACTTTCACTTCTGGCACAAATACTCCAGGCAAACGAGTTAAATTTACTCGCCATTGCTATTGTAATGTTATTGATTATTGACACACTGGCCGATCGCGGATTTGGCAATGCCATTATCAGAACAAAAAACCTGAACAATAGCGATCTCTCAATATTATATTGGGGGAATGTATTAAGCGGACTCGCTATTTTTGCTGCGCTATTTATTGGTAGCGATATTTCTAGTCGAATGATGAATCAACCCGAAATGGCAATAATGCTGGAAATGATTTCGGTCATCTTCATTATTATTCCACAGGGGCAACATTATCGCGCCATATTACAGCGGGAAAACCAATTTTCACGCATCGCTTTCGCGGAAACATCTTCTGTGCTGGTGGGATTAAGCGTCACACTGTTTACAGTGTGGCTGACACCTTCAGTGCTGTGCGCCATCTGGGGCTACCTCGCCATGGTATCCATCAGAATGCTGATTTACTGCTACTACGGTCGCTCCTGGTTCCAGCCAGAATACCGCTTTAGCCTGAAAAGTTTCGCTAACGTGCGAGCAAGAAACGGATAATAAAAACAAGTCTGTATGGTGGGCTCTGGGCATCTGAAAAGATGCGTTCGCGTGCTGGTCGCCAGCACGCTTTTTTCTTTTCAGGCTTCCAGTAACTCTTCCAGTGACTGAAAACTGAGTTCGCTTAATTTGCCGTTACGCTGCAAGCGCAACCAACTCACTATCATGCGTAACTCATCAATCACCATATAGAGATCGGCCATATCATTCTTGCTTTTAACCTGCAGTCGCGCCAGTGCATTGAGTTTGTGTGCATTCACTGTTTTATGACTGATGCCCAGGCGAATGCCGATGTGCTCAACGCTGTAACCCCACGCCATCATCAGTAGCACCCGTAATTGCCTGTCTGGCAAAAGAATATCCGCACCTTCAACTAACTGAATTTGGGCATTAGTGTTGATGCTGGTGAGAAGACGGCTGGAAAGTATCTGACGAGATGATTTTAAGTCCAACACCGTCAGCGAAGGCAGGTAACGACTGAGCGCATGCATCAGCGGTAACAAACGCCGCGTCAGCACCACGATTTGCATCGTGGGAAACTGCTGCTGTAAGGCGTAAAGCACTTTTAAGGTGCCGGTTAGCGGCATATTTTCATGAAAGATACACACCAGCAAACGCGGTTTCATCTTTTCGCACTTCGCCATGACCGTGCTGAGAGACCATAGCTCATGCAGCTGAAACGCAACAGGTAACGAGGACAAAAGACTCTCAAGCCCCAGCGCCGCCAGTTTGTCAGAGGAGAAAAAGAGAATGTCTTCGTTACGAGTTTTCATGCCTGTCCAATAGTTGCTACGCGTGATGCCTGAGAGCGGAAATCCTGCTTCAATTGCCAGTAATCACGTACGACACAAACTGGCTAGAACTTAAGAAGAGAAGATCTGCCCCTCTTCGCATCATTTATACTTATGCGAAAAGGCCAATAACTGCAGATTTATCCCGCCTGCTAAGCCTGTTAGCATGCACGCCATCAAAAAGCCTAATCCGATAACGCTTTATTTAGAAAATCTCAGTGGTCTACACTCTGAGAAATCTTTAGCCTTGCCGCCAATTTACTGGAGTGCTCTATGTTGTTAACCGTTCTCTATATTATTGGTATTACAGCCGAAGCCATGACCGGCGCGCTGGCGGCAGGACGTCGTAAAATGGACCTGTTTGGCGTGATCATCATCGCCTCGGTCACCGCCATTGGCGGCGGTTCGGTGCGTGACATTTTGCTGGGCCACTATCCGCTCAGTTGGGTTAAAAACCCGGAGTACATCATGATCGTGGCTGCGGCTGCGGTTGTGACCACCTTTGTTGCACCGCTAATGACGCACCTGCGCAAAGTGTTTCTGGTGCTGGATGCGCTGGGTTTAGTGGTGTTCTCCATTATTGGCGCCCAGGTTGCACTGGATAGCGGGCACGCCTCCATCATTGCAGCCATCGCCGCCGTGATCACCGGCGTATTCGGCGGAGTGCTGCGCGATATGTTCTGCAATCGCATTCCGTTGGTGTTCCAGAAAGAGCTGTATGCCGGTATCGCTTTCGCCTCGGGCTGGATGTATATCCTGTTGCTGAAAACGCCGCTGGCGCATGAAGCGGTGGTGATCATCACGCTACTGTTCGGCTTCTTCGCCCGCTTGCTGGCGCTGCGTTTCCGCCTCGGTTTGCCGATCTTCAACTATCCCCATCCTGAACATTGAATCAGTTGCAGGAATCTCCTGCTGCTGCAGAAAGTGAATCAACTGCTGCAGGTGCGCATCCTGCAGCATCATCACAATCCGTTGTGCTAACACGCTACCGATACCGGGCAGCTGCTGCCAGCTTTCCGCCGTTCGCGCCAGCAACTGCGACCACTGCGCATCCGGTAAAGCCTGTAACGCTGCACGCGGCAACGGCAAGCCAAGCGCACTCACCCAGCGTCGCAGCGGCTGCTCACGCGTCAGGTTAAAGCGGTGCCAGATAAGTTGCGCGCGAGCCGGCGTGATGCCATTAGCCTGCGCAATCTGATCCGGCGTCAGGGTCAGCCAGGAAAAGAGATGGCTGATAGCGCCGCTATCCAGCAGGCGCTGCCAGCTGCTGCGCTGAACGCCCGCAATATCGAGTACCGACTTCTGGCTGAGCCAGCTAAGGCGAGATAAAAACTGCGCCCGGCAGTCGGCGCTAAAGTGCAGACAGGTTAAGCCGTGGAATTCGCCCTCCTGTGGCGACGCTGGATAATCGCGCTGCGCCACACGCCAAATCACGCGCTCCAGTCGCGGAATGCCTAATCCCGCCAGCGTGAGCGTCACCTCATCACCCGCGATCACATCCAGTTCCCGCCAGCGTCGCAGGGAACCAATGTTTACCCGGCGTACCGTTTTGTCCTCCAGTTGCACCGGTATCAGATTTAGCACCACGGCGATCTTGCCCGTGCGGCCCACATTGAAATCCACTGACAGCACTTCGCTGCTGACTTCTGCTGGTTGATACTTCCATGCCGCTGACCAACTGCCCTGGCCGGGCTGCCAATCGCGCCCTGCGCTGACGGGTGATTGATGAATTACCACGCCATCGGTGACAAACGGCAGCGATTCGCGGAACCAGCGATCGCGCCATACCGCGACCTCTTCTTCATTACTCACCTGACGGCTCCAGCTCTGCGCCAGCCCAAATCCCCATTGTGTGAGCTGCGCCAGACGATCGGGCATTGAATTGGGTCCATCCGGCCACGCCCAGATAAATACGCTAAGCTGCTCAAGTAGCGGGCTGTTGTCGTGGCGCATCATCGCTCCCGCCACCTGCGCGCGCGCGTTCTTGCCGCCGTCACGCGCCTGTTGATGATCGGTCATTTGCAGAAACAGCTCACCCTGCAGCACCACTTCCTCGCGCAAGGTATCCAGCTGCTGCGGGATGGAGGGAATATGTGCGGATTTGGCCAGCCACTCTTCGCCACGTAAACCATCACCGCGACTGATCAATGAGGCCAACTTACCCTGTCGATATACCAAAGTAACGGCGACGCCATCGACTTTCGGCTGCAGCCACAGCGCAGATTTGTCCTGCATCCAGTACGCCACTGCCAGCTTATCGCGCAGTTTGCGCACGCCGGTATGCGCCACCGGATGATGCGTACTGCCATCGGTGGTGAGTTGTGCATCGTAGGTGGCGTGCGCCGGAGTGAAACAGCGCTGCCACTGCTGTAATCGCAGTTGCAGGCTGTCGTAATCGGCATCGGTCACCAGATTTGTGCCCTGCCGGTAATACGCGTCATCCCACTGTCGTAGCTGGGTTTGCAGCTGTGTGATTTCCTGCCCCGCGCGCACCGGCGACCAATTCGGGCAGAGCGCTTCGGCCCAGCAACCCATACTGAATAAGCAACACAATAGACTCAGGCATCCTTTCATCTTCGCTCTCCTTTTTTGCTATTGGAGCGCGCAGCGCAGGCCTTTACCAGCCATGAAGATTGCGCGCTGGATGCAGATTCCAGAGATTAAATTGCTGTTGCAGCCTGCTACATCAGCCTCTGGCGCGGCTTCACAGAAAAAAGAATTGCCTCAGCCAAGCGGCAAACGCTGCGTGACCACCCCAAGCCGTGTATACTGTGCAGGAAATCGACTCCGCTCTTTACTCAATTCAAGATAACCATGGCTCAAGGCACGCTTTATATAGTTTCCGCCCCCAGCGGCGCGGGTAAATCCAGCCTGATTCAGGCGCTGTTAAAGACACAACCGCTGTACGATACGCAGGTGTCTATTTCTCATACCACCCGTGGCGTGCGTCCCGGTGAAGCTCATGGTGAGCACTACTTTTTCGTCTCTAAGTCCGAATTCGAGACCATGATTGCAACAGACGACTTCCTCGAACATGCGGAAGTGTTTGGCAATTATTACGGTACGTCACGCGCTGCGATTGAGCAGGTGCTGGCGACCGGCGTGGACGTCTTCCTGGATATCGACTGGCAAGGTGCGCAGCAAATTCGCCAGAAAATGCCTGCCGCTCGCAGCATCTTTGTGCTGCCGCCTTCTACCGAAGAGTTGGATCGTCGCCTGCGTGGCCGCGGTCAGGACAGCGAAGAGGTGATTGCCCGTCGTATGCAACAGGCCGTGGCGGAAATGAGCCACTACGCCGAGTATGACTATTTAATTGTTAATGATGATTTCGATCTGGCGCTGTCAGATCTGAAAACCATTATTCGCGCAGAACGTCTGCGTATGGGTCGCCAAAAATCGCGACATGATGCTTTAATCAGCAAACTATTGGCAGTCTGAATTCACTTTCAGTATTATGCCCAGTCATTTCTTCATCATCTGTGGAGTAGCACACCTATGGCACGCGTAACCGTTCAGGACGCAGTAGAGAAAGTTGGTAACCGTTTTGACCTGGTGTTGGTCGCTGCACGTCGTGCACGTCAGATGCAGGTAGGCGGTAAAGATGCGCTGGTTCCGGAAGAGAACGATAAGCCAACCGTTATCGCCCTGCGCGAAATCGAAGAAGGTTTGATCACTACCCAGATTCTGGATGTCCGTGATCGTCAGGAACAGCATGAGCAGGAAGCCGCTGAGTTACAAGCCGTTACCGCTATCGCTGAAGGTCGTCGTTAACAGCACTTCGCAGGTCGCCCTTGTATCTGTTTGAAAGCCTCAATCAACTGATTGAAAAATACTTGCCTGAGGAGCAAATTAAGCGCCTCAAGCAAGCTTATCTAGTCGCGCGTGATGCCCACGAGGGTCAAACACGCTCCAGCGGCGAGCCTTATATCACCCATCCTGTTGCTGTAGCCTGCATTCTGGCCGAGATGAAACTCGACCACGAAACGCTAATGGCGGCGCTGCTGCATGATGTGATCGAAGATACGCCCGCCACTTACCAGGATATGGAACAGCTGTTTGGTAAAAGCGTTGCCGAACTGGTGGAAGGTGTATCCAAGCTCGATAAGCTGAAGTTCCGCGACAAGAAAGAAGCGCAGGCTGAAAACTTCCGCAAAATGATCATGGCGATGGTGCAGGATATCCGCGTCATCTTAATCAAACTGGCTGACCGCACGCACAACATGCGCACGCTCGGCGCGTTACGTCCGGATAAAAAACGCCGTATCGCGCTGGAAACGCTGGAGATTTACAGTCCTCTGGCGCACCGCCTTGGTATTCATCACCTGAAAACAGAACTGGAAGAGCTCGGCTTTGAAGCGCTCTACCCGAACCGTTTCCGCGTGATTAAAGAGGTGGTGAAAGCGGCGCGCGGTAACCGTAAAGAGATGATTCAGAAGATCCTTGCTGAAATCGACGGTCGCTTACAGGAAGCAGGTATTCCCTGCCGCGTAAGTGGACGCGAAAAACATCTCTACTCGATCTACCGCAAAATGCACCTGAAAGAGCAGCGTTTTCACTCGATCATGGATATCTACGCCTTCCGCGTCATCGTGAAAGATCTGGATACCTGTTATCGCGTGCTCGGACAGATGCACAGCTTGTACAAACCGCGTCCCGGACGCGTAAAAGATTACATCGCCATTCCCAAGGCCAACGGCTATCAATCGCTGCATACTTCAATGATCGGCCCACACGGCGTACCGGTTGAAGTGCAGATCCGTACTGAAGATATGGATCAGATGGCAGAAATGGGTGTGGCAGCACACTGGGCGTATAAAGAGAGCGGCGAAGTCAGCGGTACTACCGCGCAGATTCGTGCTCAACGCTGGCTACAAAGCCTGCTGGAGCTGCAGCAAAGCGCCGGTAGCTCATTTGAATTTATCGAAAGCGTGAAATCCGATCTCTTCCCGGATGAGATCTACGTGTTCACGCCGGAAGGCCGCATCGTCGAATTGCCGGCTGGCGCCACGCCGGTCGATTTCGCCTATGCGGTGCATACCGATATCGGTCATGCCTGCGTCGGCGCACGCGTCGATCGCCAGCCTTACCCGCTGTCACAATCGCTGACCAGCGGTCAAACCATTGAAATCATCACCGCGCCGGGTGCTCGCCCGAACGCTGCCTGGCTCAATTTTGTCGTCAGCTCGAAAGCGCGCGCCAAAATCCGTCAGCTGCTGAAAAACCTCAAACGTGAAGACTCCGTCAACCTGGGTCGTCGTCTGTTGAGCCACGCGCTCGGCGGCAGCAAGAAGCTGGCAGAGATTCCGGTTGAGAACATTCAGCACGAACTTGAGCGCATGAAGCTGACCGCCATCGATGATTTGCTGGCAGAAATCGGCCTGGGCAACGCCATGAGCGTGGTGGTGGCAAAGAACTTGCTGCAGTCAGGCAGTGAAGAGCCGCAGAGCAACAGCAAACGCAAAAAGCTGCCGATCAAAGGCGCGGATGGCGTGCTGATTACCTTTGCCAAATGCTGCCGTCCAATTCCTGGTGACCCGATTGTGGCGCACGTTAGTCCCGGAAAAGGTTTGGTGGTGCATCACGAATCCTGCCGTAACATCCGTGGCTACCAAAAAGAGCCTGAAAAGTTCATGCCGGTTGAGTGGGATAAAGTGACCGACCAGGAATTTGTCGCAGAGATTAAAGTCGACATGTTCAATCATCAGGGCGCACTGGCGAATCTGACCGCGGCAATCAACACCGCCAGTTCCAATATTCAGAGCCTGAATACCGAAGAGCGTGATGGTCGCGTGTATAGCGCCTTTATCCGCCTCACCGCGAACGATCGCGTCCATCTGGCGAATATTATGCGCAAAATCCGCGTAATGCCGGACGTGATCAAAGTTCACCGCAACCGTAACTAGCCCATGAACGCTCAACGTTTTGCCCGAATTCAGGAGATGCTGGCCCTGCGCCAGCACGATCTCACCGTCTGCATGGAACAGGTGCATAAACCGCATAACGTCTCGGCAGTGATCCGTACCGCCGATGCGGTGGGCATTCATGAAGTGCACGCCGTCTGGCCAAGCGTGCGTATGCGCACCATGGTTTCCGCTTCGGCCGGCAGCAACAGTTGGGTGAAGGTTAAAACGCATCAGCATATTGCAGATGCAGTGCGTCATCTGAAGGATGAAGGCATGCAGGTGCTGGCGACCAATCTGTCCGCCAAAGCGGTAGATTTTCGCGACATCGATTACACCAAACCGACCTGCATTCTCATGGGTCAGGAAAAAACCGGTATTACCGCTGAAGCGCTGGCGCTGGCCGATCAGGACATCGTTGTGCCGATGGTGGGCATGGTGCAGTCGCTCAATGTCTCGGTGGCTTCCGCGCTGATTTTGTATGAAGCGCAACGTCAGCGACAGAATGCTGGAATGTATCAGCGCACCTATAGCCTGCTGGATGAAGATGAGCAGCAGCGTTTGCTATTCGAAGGTGGTTATCCGGTGCTGGCGCGCGTTGCCAAGCAGAAAGGCCTGCCGTATCCGCACATCAATGGTCAGGGCGAAGTAGAAGCCGACGCCGAGTGGTGGGCCACCATGCAATCAACAGGTAGAAAATGAAAGGCCGTCTGCTGGATGCCATCCCGCTCAGTACCCTGACCGGCGTCGGCGCCAGTCAGGCGGGCAAGCTGGCCAAACTTGGCCTGTTCACCATTCAGGATTTACTGCTGCATCTGCCACTGCGTTACGAAGACCGCACCCAATTGTATAAAATCAATGACCTGCTGCCGGGCGTTTATGCCACGGTGGAAGGTGAAGTGCTGAGCAGCGAAATCACTTTTGGTCGCCGCCGCATGTTGGTGTGCCAGATCAGCGACGGCAGCGGCATGCTGACCATGCGTTTCTTCAATTTCAATGCCGGGATGAAAAACAGCCTGTCGCCGGGCCGCCGCGTCACCGCCTACGGCGAGATTAAGCGCGGTCAGCGCGGTGCTGAAATCATTCATCCCGAGTATCGCGTGCAGGGCGAACAGGGCGGCGTTGAGCTGCAGGAAACCCTGACGCCGGTTTATCCCACTACCGAAGGCATTCGCCAGGCGACACTGCGCAATCTCACCGATCAGGCGTTGACGTTGCTGGAGAGCTGCCCAATTGCCGAGCTGCTACCGTCCGAGCTGAGCGGCGGGCTGATTAGCCTGCCGGATGCCCTGCGCACGCTGCATCGTCCACCGCCGGATCTGCGTCTGAGCGAGCTGGAAACCGGCCGCCATCCGGCACAGAAACGCTTAATTCTGGAAGAGCTACTGGCGCATAACCTCAGCATGCTAGCCGTACGCGCCGGTGCGCAGCGCCATCATGCATTGCCGATGACGGCGCGCCACGAGCTGGTTGATCAGCTACTGGCGGCGCTGCCCTTCTCGCCAACCGGTGCGCAACAGCGTGTGGTGGCAGAAATTGAAAAGGATTTGGCCAACGATTTTCCGATGATGCGTTTGGTGCAGGGCGATGTCGGCTCCGGTAAAACGCTGGTAGCCGCACTGGCGGCACTGAACGTCATCGCACACGGCAAACAGGTAGCGCTGATGGCGCCGACCGAACTGCTGGCCGAGCAGCATGCCAACAACTTCCGCCAGTGGTTTGCACCGCTGGGAATTGAAGTGGGCTGGCTGGCGGGCAAGCAGAAAGGCAAAGCGCGCGAAGCGCAGCAGGAAGCCATTGCCAGCGGTCAGGTCGCGATGGTGGTCGGCACCCACGCGCTGTTCCAGGAACAGGTGAAATTCAACGGCATGGCGCTGGTGATCATTGATGAGCAGCATCGCTTTGGCGTGCACCAGCGCTTAGCGCTGTGGGAAAAAGGCGAGGAACAAGGTTTCCATCCGCATCAGCTGATCATGACCGCTACGCCGATTCCGCGCACGCTGGCGATGACGGCTTACGCCGATCTCGATACCTCCACCATCGACGAATTACCGCCAGGTCGTACGCCGGTGACCACGGTGGCGATTCCCGATAGCCGCCGCAGTGAGATCATCACGCGTGTGCAAAGCGCCTGTCACGAAGGGCGTCAGGCTTATTGGGTGTGTACGCTGATTGAAGAGTCAGAAGTGCTGGAAGCGCAGGCGGCGGAAGCAACGTGGGAAGAGCTGAAAGTGGCGCTGCCCGATTTGCAGGTTGGTCTGGTGCACGGCCGCATGAAGCCCGCCGAAAAGCAGGCGGTGATGGCGGCGTTTAAGGCTAATGAAATCCAGCTGCTGATCGCCACCACGGTGATCGAAGTGGGCGTGGATGTGCCGAACGCCAGCTTGATGATAATCGAAAACCCGGAACGTCTCGGTTTGGCTCAGTTACATCAGCTGCGCGGCCGCGTTGGGCGTGGTGCTGTCGCTTCACACTGCGTGTTGTTGTACAAAGCGCCGCTCAGCAAAACCGCGCAGAAGCGGTTGCAGGTGCTGCGCGATAGCAATGACGGCTTCGTGATTGCCCAGCACGATCTGGAGATTCGCGGTCCGGGTGAAATGCTCGGCACACGTCAAACCGGCAACGCCGAGTTTAAAGTAGCGGATTTACTGCGCGATCAGGGCATGATTCCCGAAGTTCAGCGCGTGGCGCGTCATATCCACCAGCACTATCCAGAGCAGGCGCAGGCACTGATTGAGCGCTGGCTGCCGGAAACCGAGCGCTACAGTAACGCTTAATCCGCCGTCTTGCTTTTATCGATGGCAATAAAATCCCCAACAAATTTCTGCAGCAGACGCGCCAGCTCGGCGCGCTCTTCATCCGGCCAGCTGGCAAACAGGTTCTGATAAATTTGCGCGCGCGCCGCATCGATTTTGTCGGTCATTGCTTTACCTGCCGCAGTGATCACCGCTTCATTCACCCGTTTGTCTTTGGCATTTTTCTGGCGCTGCGCCAGCCCTAACTCCTCCAGCTTCGCCACCTGACGACTGACGGTGGTGTAATCGCGTCCGGCCCGCTCCGCCAGCTCCACCACGCCAATTGGCCCGAAGCGACCGATTTGAATCAGTAGCGGAAACAGCGCGCGATCAAGCTGAATATTTGACTCTTTTATCAATAATTCATCACGTTGTGGACGATTGAAAGTTCCTACAATCATCAGCAGCGCATTGTGCAGATCATCAAATGCAGCACTATTATGTGTATTTTGCACGCTTTTCATTGACGTTATCCTGAGGCAAGCCTAATGTGTGCATATTACACATAGTTTCCACTTAACTGAAGGTGAAAGCATGAAAGCAGCGATAGTTTCCGCGGCAGGTGAACTGCCCGTTTACGGTGATTTTCCTGAACCGCAGGCCGATGAAAGCCATGTGGTGTTAACAGTGAAAGCCGCCGCCGTCAGCCAGCTGGCAAAAGCACGCGCCGCCGGAACGCATTACAGCGCGGCCGCGCACTATCCCTTTATTACCGGCATCGATGGTACCGGCACGCTGAGTAATGGCGATCCGGTTTACTTCCTTGCCTTTAATGCACCTTGGGGCAGCATGGCGGAGAGAACCTTAGTGCCCGCCGACAGCATCGTTTCGTTGCCGCCGAAATTGGATCCGGTGCTGGCCGCTGCGCTGGCGAATCCGGGCATGTCATCCTGGGCGGCATTAACCCGACGCGCCCAGCTGCGCACTGGTGAAACCGTATTGCTCAATGGCGCAACCGGTACGTCGGGCGGTTTAGCGGTGCGTATCGCACAGCATCTAGGTGCAGGCAAAATTATCGCCACCGGTCGTAATCGCGCCGCGCTGGATCAACTGCGCGCGCAGGGCGCCGACCTCACTTTCACGCTGGATGAATTGCCGGACGCGTTACCGGCGTTGATGAAAGAAGGTGTTGATGTGGTACTCGATTATCTGTGGGGCCAGAGCGCACTCGATATCATGCACGCCGCCGTAGCGGGCGGAGAGAAAACGGTACGCTTTGTACAAATCGGTTCCTTAAGCGGACAGGAAATTACCCTGCACAGCAAACTGCTGCGCTCGTCCGGGCTGACATTAATGGGCAGCGGCCTCGGCAGCGTGTCGGATAAAGAGTTGCTCGCCTGCATCGGCGAAATGCTGACGGCCGCCGCCGAGAGCGATTTTTCGATCGCCTTCCAGATGCGCTCGCTGAGTGACGTCGCGCTGGCGTGGCAGGAAGATGACAGCCGTTGCCGTACGGTGTTTACGCTTTAGATCAACGGAAGTAAAAAGGGGCATTGCAAACGATTGCTTTCACAACGCAACCGTTTAAAATCGCCCCTTTGTTGTAATTGAGAACGTCCACCATGTCCGTCAACACCGCTGAAACTCGCCAGCCTGCCAGCGCTGCAAGCCCGAAAAGTGAACTGATTTACCGCCTCGAAGACCGTCCACCGTTACCGCAAACCTTGTTTGCTGCCTGTCAGCATTTGCTGGCGATGTTTGTCGCGGTGATTACGCCTGCGCTGCTGATTTGCCAGGCGCTGGGTTTACCGGCACAGGACACGCAACACATCATCAGCATGTCGCTGTTTGCCTCGGGCGTGGCATCCATTCTGCAAATCAAAACCTGGGGACCCGTGGGCTCTGGCCTGTTGTCGATTCAGGGCACCAGCTTTAACTTCGTGACGCCGCTGATCATGGGCGGCATGGCGCTGAAAAATGGTGGCGTTGATGTGCCGACCATGATGGCGGCGCTGTTTGGCACGCTGATGGTGGCGTCTTGTACCGAAATGGTGCTGTCACGCGTGTTGCACCTGGCGCGCCGCATCATTACGCCGCTGGTTTCCGGCATTGTGGTGATGATTATTGGCCTGTCGCTGATTCAGGTCGGTTTGACCTCCATCGGCGGTGGCTTTGCGGCGATGAGCGATCACACGTTTGGCGCTCCGAAAAACTTGTTGCTGGCGGCTTCGGTATTGGTGGTGATTATCCTGCTTAATCGTCAGCGTAATGCTTATCTGCGCGTGGCTTCGTTGGTGATCGCGATGGCGGTAGGTTATGCGCTGGCCTGGGCGCTGGATATGCTGCCCGCCACCAGCACGCCAGCCGATCAGCCGCTGATTGCCGTGCCATCGCCGCTCTACTACGGCCTGGGCTTTGACTGGAATCTGCTGATCCCGCTGATGTTGGTGTTTATGGTGACCTCGCTGGAAACCATCGGCGACATCACCGCGACTTCTGATGTTTCCGAGCAGCCGGTAAGTGGCCCGCTGTATATGAAGCGTCTGAAAGGCGGCGTGTTGGCCAACGGTCTTAACTCCTTTGTCTCTGCGCTGTTCAACACCTTCCCGAATTCCTGTTTTGGCCAGAACAACGGCGTGATTCAGCTTACCGGCGTTGCCAGCCGCTATGTGGGCTTTGTCGTGGCGCTGATGCTGATCGTGCTTGGCCTGTTCCCAGCCGTGAGTGGTTTTGTGCAGCATATTCCAGAACCGGTGCTGGGCGGTGCCACCATTGTGATGTTTGGTACCATCGCCGCATCTGGCGTGCGCATCGTTTCGCGTGAACCGCTGAATCGTCGTGCCATCATGATTATCGCGCTGTCGCTGGCGGTAGGTTTGGGCGTTTCTCAGCAGCCGCTGATTCTGCAATTTGCCCCGGACTGGCTGAAAACCCTGCTTTCATCTGGCATTGCGGCCGGTGGTATTACCGCCATCGTGCTGAACCTGATCTTCCCGCAAGAAAAGTAATCCTGCAGGCAGGCTTCGGCCTGCCTGATATTTATCCGCATTTACATCCAGGCTGTTGAGCTGTAACGGTAATTCAGGCATAACAACCACTCACCGGATAAATATCGGGATGGATAAGTGCGATGAAATTTTTAGGCAAGTTTTTCCTTACCTTACTGCTGCTAATTCTGCTGGCGCTGGTAGTGCTGTATGTGTTGCTACAAACACAATGGGGCGCAGGTTGGTTTAGCCGCTGGGTAAGCGATAAAACCGCTTGGCATCTCTCTCTCAGCAAGATTGAGCACGACTTCTCCTCCCCTTCGCATATCATTCTCGATGACTTCAGCTTTGGTCATGATGGTCAGCCCGCCGTGTTGGTGGCGAAACGCGTTGATCTTGGCCTGGCGCTGGTTCAGTTCAGCGATCCACTGCACTTCAACAGCATCGAAGTGCGCGACGGTGAAATCAATCTCGCCAATCAAGCGCCCGATACCACGCTGCCGATTCAGGCCAATCGCCTGCAGCTGAATAATGTGCGTATTGAGAATCCGCACAGCGCATTGCCGATGACCGCTCAGCGCGTGAACGGCGGTCTTCTGCCGTGGAAACCGCTGCCTAACGACGTGCTGGGCAGCGATGCGCAGTTCCAGATTAGCGCTGGCACCCTGACGCTGGATGGCGTACCGGGTAACAACGTGCTGCTGCAGGGCAGTATCAAGCAACGTCGTCTGGTGCTGAGCAATATCGGCGCCGATCTGGCGCGCGGTTCGATGACCGGCAACGCCGAGCGCGATGCGCTGGGTAACTGGAAGATCGACCAACTGCGCCTCAACGATATCCGCATGCAAACCCATCAAAGCCTGAGCGACTTCCTCAATCCGCTGCGCGCTGTGCCTTCTGTGAGCATCAACCGTCTGGATATGACCGATGCACGCCTGCAAGGACCTGACTGGGCGGTGACCGATCTCGATTTAACCCTGAAAAATGTCACCCTGCGCGGCGATGATTGGGAAAGCGATGGCGGTTCTCTCTCCATGAATGCCGGGAATTTTATTAACGGTGGCTTTGAGCTCAACGATCCTATCGTCAATGCCGAATTCTCGGCGCAGGGCATCGCGCTGACGCAGTTCAGTTCGCGCTGGGTGAATGGCGTGGTGCGCGCCAGCGGCAACTGGACGCGCAGCGACAAACGTCTGACGCTGGATGAACTGGCGATCGCCGGGCTGGAATATACTTTGCCGCAAAACTGGCGTGAACGCTGGCAGCAAACCTTACCGGACTGGCTGGATAGCGTGCTAATAACCCGCGCTACTGCCAACCGTAACCTGATTATTGATATCAATCCGGCGTTCCCGTTCCAGATGACGTCACTGGATGGCAGCGCGAATAATCTGCTACTGGCGCGTCAACATCAGTGGGGAATCTGGTCCGGTAAAGCCAGCTTCAACGCGGCCGAAGCCACCTTCAATCGTACCGATCTGCGTCATCCGTCCATTGCGCTGAATGCCAACGATCAACAGATTCAGGTAACAGAATTGAGCGCCTTTAACGGCAGCGGTTTACTGGAAGGATCAGCAACGGTTGGGCAGGACGCGCAACGTCCGTTGACGCTGAATCTGAAAGGCCAGGCTGTGCCGGCAAACGTGCTGGGCAATTGGGGTTGGCCAACGCTGCAGTTGAGCGGTAACAGTAATTTACAGCTGCAGCTGAAAGGTTCGCTGAACGCCAGCGCGCCGCTGCGCCCCAGCGTGGATGGCACGTTGTCGGTAACCACCGATGCCCAAGCTGTACAGCAAACGATGCGGGGCGGGCAAGTGCAATAATTCTGTAGCGGCGCGATTCATTGCGCTCTTTTGACTTTAAAAAGCGATGCGCAATAAATTGCGCCGCTACAGTATGTAAAAAAATTGCAGGACTAATCGATACGGGCGCCGGAGCCGCCCTCTTCCAGTGCTCCGTCAGAATCGGCGGGCAGCACGATATACACACCTTCGAATACCGCGCCCAGCTCATCATCCCCAAACAGCTCCACTTCCATCTGCACGCGCGCTTTGCGGCCACGCGCCAGACGATCAAGATCGCCGCTGAGCGAGCCGAGATCGGCAATCGCGCCCGGACGGCCGCTGATCGGTTCGCTGTAGCGAATATGCGCATCCGCCAGAATAATGGTGCCACCGAGATGGCGCTCGCGCAGCAGCAGCCAAATTAAACCCCAACCGGTGAGCGTGGCGAGCGAAAACAAGCTGCCCGCAAATAGGGTGTGATGGGGATTCTGGTTGCCCGCTTCGGGCATGGTGGTAACGAATTTCTGCCCGGTATATTGCAGAATGCGCACGCCCATTTTTTCACTCAGCGGAATGTGCTCGTACCAGGCTTGTTGCAGCTGTCCGCACCAGTCGGCGCGATGCAGAATATCGTCGAGCGTCACGACCGGTTTTATCATCAGGAAGTGGCGCACTGGCGTAGTTTGCGGCGCGGTGATTTCGCCCTGGTTGACGTAGCCGAGCTTGGCAAAAAATTCGACGGCGTCTTCACGCGCGCTACAAGTGACGCGTTTTGCCCCTTCCTGACGCGCGACCGATTCCAGCGTCATCGCCACCAGCGTGCCAAGACCTTTGCCCTGCACCGAAGGATGCACGGCAAGGAAGCGAATCGCGGCTTCGTTCTCGGCATTGATGTACAGACGGCCGATTGCCACCGGTTTGCCTTGCTCATCCACCACCATTTGATGATGCGCCAGCGCATCCCAGGCATCACGCTCAGAACCCTGCGGCTGACGCAGCGGCTTTCGTAACATTTCCCAGCGGAACTGGTAATACATATCCAGCTCTTCCGCCGTTTGCGGTACGCGAAGATGATACATAAAGTGATTCTCTCGTTCGAAGCTTGCGTGGCTAAGTCCTTGCCGCTCGGCTGAAACCCTCACACCTGTAACCAGAAGGTCACCGGACCATCGTTTACCAACGAAACCTGCATATTGGCGGCGAAGCGCCCGTTTGCGGTGGCCACACCCTGTGCACGGCAGCAATCGCTAAAGTATTCATAGAGGCGCTCGGCTTCCGCCGGTTCTGCGCCGCCAGAAAAAGAGGGACGCATACCTTTATTGGTATCTGCAGCGAGAGTGAATTGCGACACCACCAGCACGCTGCCACCTGCCTGCTGCACATTAAGATTCATTTTGTCATTCTCATCCGCAAAGATACGGTAGCCCAGCACGCGCTCGGTTAATCGCTGCGCTTTTTGTTCGTCATCGCCCTTTTCCACACCCAATAACACCAGCAAGCCGGCGCCAATTTCGCCCACTGTCGCGTCGTCAACGCTGACACTGGCGCGGCTGACGCGCTGAATCAAAGCAATCATGTTTCCTCACGTTCTTTTTCGCGTTCCTGCTGTTTTAGCTGGCGATAGTCATCCAGCGTGACGGTGATTTCCGCGCCTAACAACACAATACACCACGACCAATAGACCCATAGGAACAGAATGGGGATGACCGCCAGAACGCCGTAAATTAACTGATATGAAGGGAACATCGTAACATAGAGCGCAAAGCCTTTTTTACCCAGCTCGAACAGCAATCCGGCAACAATGGCGCCGATCAGTGCATCACGCGTCGGCACGCGCCGCGTCGGCACAATGCTATACAGCAGCCAGAAAGCGAGGATCGAGAGGCACAGCGGGAATATGCGCAGCAGATGATCGATCAAGCTGGTGACGCCCGTGACGTTTACCCAGCGCAGCGACAGCAGATAGGAGCTGAGCGCTAAACTTGCGCCGGCCAGCAGCGGGCCCAGCGTTAAGATCATCCAGTAAACAGCAAAGGAGTAGACCATTGGACGCGGTTTATCGCTGCGCCAGATGGCGTTCAACGCGCTGTCCACCGAATGCATCAGCAGCAGCGCGGTGACGATCAACCCCACAATGCCGACCGCCGTCATCTTATTGACGTTGGCGACAAACTGATCGAGATAACGCTGAATCACGTCGCCCGTTGCCGGAATGAAGTTGGTAAAGATGAAGTTCTTCAACTGCACGCTGATGTCCGAGAACATCGGAAAAGCAGCAAACAGAGCGAACACCACTGCAATCAGCGGCACCAATGCCAGCAATGAGACGTAGGCGAGATTACCCGCCTGCGTCGTCATGTTGTCATCGTCAACGCGTCGCCACAGCAGTTTTACCCACAAATAAAAGGCATGCGCCGAGTGGCGCAGATGTCGATGGTTCAGCACTCAGAGACGACCTGCAAACCAGTCCGGCACAGTTTTCTCATCAACCACCAGCACGCTCTCAATGCCGAGTGCGCGCGCAGCGTCGATATTGGCTTGATTATCATCGAAAAATACCGCCTGATCGGCCTGATAACCTTCGTGCTGCAGCACATAGTTGTAGATGCGCGCTTCCGGCTTACGCATGCCGATATCCTGCGACATATAAAGATGATCGGCCGCCTGTTGAACATCGGGATATTGGGTTGGCCAGAACTCGAAGTGCAGCTGATTGGTATTGGACAGGATCACCACGCGCTCGCCATTGGCACGCAGCTTGTTCATGATCGCCAGCGTTTCCGGACGCACGCCGACAAAGACCGCCTGCCAGCCAGCGGTGAATTGCGGATAGCTCAACGCGATATCCAGCTGGTCGCAAATGCGCGCAGCAAATTCTGGATCGCTGATTTCGCCACGTTCGTGTTTCTCAAAAGCCTCATCCATGCGGAAACGACTTTGTAGCGTGGATAACGGCACGCGCCCTAAGTCGCTCCAGACGCCGAGCACACGATTGAAATCGATATCAACAATCACATTGCCTAAATCAAAGATGTACAGCATGACGACTCTCCTTTTCGTTCCCTGGATCATTCACTTTAGCGGCAAAAGTGGGAGCTGAACAGGGACGAGGGGCGGGAAATCAGTAATCTGGAAGCGGAGGCAAACTTCATTAAGCGAGCGTTGCAGCGGGTTGCAGGCATAAAAAAGCCCCGCGGGTGCGGGGCTCAATATCAGACTGTTTCGCTTACTCTTTGCTGCCGCGAGAAGAACGTTTACGATCGTTCTCGGTCAGATGACGTTTACGAATACGGACTGACAGCGGAGTCACTTCTACCAGTTCGTCATCATCGATGAACTCGATAGCCTGTTCCAGCGTCATTTTCTGCGGTGGAACCAGAGTGGTGGCTTCGTCAGTACCTGACGCACGCATGTTGGTCAGTTTCTTACCGGTCAGGCAGTTTACTGTCAGGTCGTTAGAACGGCTGTGAATACCAATGATCTGGCCTTCATACACTTCCGCACCGTGACCGAGGAACAGCTTGCCGCGATCCTGCAGACCGAACAGGGCGAACGCTACCGCTTTACCCTGACCGTTAGAGATCAGCACGCCGTTCTGACGCTGGCCCACTTCGCCCGGACGAACATCGTCATAGTGGCTGAAGGTGGAGTACAGCAGACCGGTACCTGAAGTCATGGTCATGAATTCGTTACGGAAGCCGATCAGACCACGGCTTGGGATCATGTAGTCGAGACGTACACGGCCTTTACCATCTGGATCCATGTTTTTCAGATCGCCTTTACGCTCACCCATCGCTTGCATCACAGAACCCTGATGGGTTTCTTCGATGTCGAGGGTCACGTTTTCGAATGGCTCCTGCTTACGGCCTTCGTGCTCGCGGAAGATAACTTTCGGACGGGATACCGCCAGCTCGAAACCTTCACGACGCATGTTTTCGATCAGAACCGACAAGTGCAGCTCACCACGACCGGAAACGCGGAACGCATCCGAATCTTCGGTTTCTTCAACGCGCAGTGCCACGTTGTGTACCAGCTCTTTGTTCAAACGCTCCAGAATCTGGCGCGAGGTCACGAACTTACCTTCTTTACCGCAGAACGGTGAGGTGTTCACGTTGAAGAACATGGTAACGGTTGGCTCATCAACGCTCAGGGCTGGCAGCGCTTCCACATTCTGCGTGTCGCAGATGGTGTCAGAGATGTTCAGCTCGCCCAGACCGGTGATGGCGATGATGTCGCCCGCTTCTGCCAGGGTACTTTCGATACGTTCCAGACCCAAGTGGCCCAGCACTTTACCGACTTTACCGTTACGGGTTTTGCCTTCGCTATCAATGATAGTGACCTGCTGGTTCGGCTTCACGGTACCGCGCTTGATGCGGCCGATGCCGATCACGCCCAGATAGTTGTTGTAGTCCAGCTGCGAGATCTGCATCTGCAGTGGCGCTTCAACTTCAACCTGAGGTGGAGAAACGTGGTCAACGATCGCCTGATACAGCGGGGTCATGTCGTCAGCCATGTCGGTATGTTCCAGACCCGCGATACCGTTCAGCGCCGAAGCGAAGATAATCGGGAAGTCCAGCTGCTCGTCAGTCGCATCCAGGTTAACGAACAGGTCAAATACCTGATCAACAACCCAATCAGGACGCGCGCCCGGACGGTCAACTTTGTTGATAACCACAATCGGCTTCAAACCATGAGCAAATGCTTTCTTGGTTACGAAGCGGGTTTGCGGCATAGGGCCATCCATCGCATCTACAACCAGCAGCACCGAATCCACCATGGACATGACGCGCTCCACTTCACCACCGAAGTCGGCGTGTCCTGGGGTATCAACGATGTTGATACGGTAGTCATTCCATTTGATGGCGGTGTTTTTTGCGAGGATGGTAATCCCACGCTCTTTCTCCAAATCGTTGGAGTCCATTACGCGCTCAGTCGCTTCGGTACGAGCATCAAAAGTACCGGACTGTTGGAGCAGCTTGTCAACCAGGGTGGTCTTACCATGGTCAACGTGCGCGATGATGGCGATGTTACGCAAATTTTCGATCACAGCTTTGCCTCAGGCATTATAGAAATAACGCGGTATTGTACACGGATTAAGCGGAAGACTGAACATGATCACAGATTTCGCCGAAAGTTTCTTGTAGCGCTGATTTTTAGCACCGTTTACGGTGCATTAATCTGCACTGCGATAGTAATTTGCACCAAATTAGTGCTTAACTTCACCTGTAGCGCACCATAACGATGCATGCAATCCATCCTGGTGCAGCCTTCGACTCACGAAAGGGCGCATTGTAGCGCCATTTTCGCCATTGTCATAAAGTTGGCACAGAATTCGCTTTATATATTTTAAGCGAAAACGACAGTTATAAAACGGTTGAAAGAGCTTGCCGAGATCTTTGGTTAGGAGTGGTCAGCAGTCGTGACACATTCCCGGCAACGAAGTTCTCTCACCATGACGATAATGACCATTTCCAGGAGAGTTGAGTATGTCCGCTGAACACGTTCTCTCGATGATGAACGAGCATGAAGTTAAGTTTGTTGACCTGCGTTTTACCGATACCAAAGGTAAAGAACAGCACGTTACTATCCCTGCTCACCAGGTTAACGCTGACTTCTTCGAAGAAGGCAAAATGTTCGATGGCTCCTCCATCGGTGGCTGGAAAGGCATTAACGAATCAGACATGGTGCTGATGCCGGATGCAACCACTGCAGTCATGGATCCGTTCTTCGAAGACTCGACCCTGATCATCCGTTGCGACATCCTTGAGCCAGGCACACTGCAGGGCTACGACCGTGACCCACGCTCCATTGCTAAGCGTGCAGAAGAGTTCCTGCGTTCTTCAGGCATCGCGGATACCGTGCTGTTTGGACCAGAGCCAGAGTTCTTCCTGTTCGATGACATCCGTTTCGGTTCTTCTACTTCAGGTTCACACGTGGCTATCGACGATATCGAAGCAGCCTGGAACACCGGTAAAGAGTACGAAGGCGGTAACAAAGGTCACCGTCCAGGTCTGAAAGGCGGTTACTTCCCAGTGCCACCGGTTGACTCAGCACAGGACATCCGTTCTGCTATGTGTCTGACCATGGAGCAGATGGGTCTGGTGGTTGAAGCACATCACCACGAAGTAGCCACAGCTGGTCAGAACGAAGTGGCAACCCGCTTCAACACCATGACCAAAAAAGCTGACGAAATTCAGATCTACAAATACGTGGTGCACAACGTTGCTCACGCGTACGGCAAAACGGCAACCTTTATGCCTAAGCCAATGTTCGGCGATAACGGTTCTGGTATGCACTGCCACATGTCTCTGTCAAAAGGCGGCGTGAACCTGTTCTCTGGCGACAAGTACGGCGGCCTGTCTGAAACTGCTCTGTTCTATATTGGCGGTATCATCAAGCACGCTAAAGCGATCAACGCCCTGGCGAACCCAACCACCAACTCCTACAAGCGTCTGGTCCCAGGCTACGAAGCGCCAGTTATGCTGGCTTACTCTGCCCGTAACCGTTCTGCTTCTATCCGTATCCCAGTGGTTGCCAGCCCGAAAGCACGTCGTATCGAAGCTCGCTTCCCGGATCCAGCGGCTAACCCATACCTGGCATTCACCGCGCTGCTGATGGCCGGTCTTGATGGTGTTATCAACAAGATCCACCCTGGCGATGCGATGGACAAAAACCTGTATGACCTGCCACCGGAAGAAGAAGCTGAGATTCCAAAAGTTGCAGGTTCTCTGGAAGAAGCACTGAACGCACTGAACGAAGATCGCGAGTTCCTGACCCGTGGCGGCGTGTTCACTGATGACGCTATCGATGCGTACATCGAACTGCGTAAGCCAGAAGTTGACCGCGTGCGTATGACTCCGCACCCAGTTGAGTTCGAACTGTACTACAGCGTTTAATTTAAAAATTTCAGCTCCCTGTTCACGCACTCTTTTTGCTGCGTGAACAGCCTGAAAGATTTTTAATTGCCGTGGAAACTTTAGCCCATCTCCGGATGGGCTTTTTTCTCCGCGCATTCATGGTTCGAAGCACAGATTTCCGTCCTGAAAGGCTATAATGCACTAAATTAGTGCAGAGGAACGCTGTATGGCAACTGGCACGCTGCCCGACGCGGGGCAGATTCTCAACTCCCTGATCAACAGTATTTTGCTGGTCGATAACGATTTAGTTATCCATTACGCCAATCCGGCGGCTCAGCAATTACTGGCGCAAAGCTCACGTAAATTGTTCGGCACGCCATTACCGGAATTAACCGGCTATTTTTCGCTGAATATTGAGGTGATGAGCGAGAGTCTCGGAGCTGGCCAGGGCTTTACCGATAGCGAAGTCACTCTGGTGGTTGATGGCCGCGCGCACATTATGTCGCTCACGGCACAGCGCTTACCGGATGGCTTTATTCTGCTGGAAATGGCGCCGATGGATAATCAACGTCGTCTTAGCCAGGAACAAATTCAGCATGCTCAGCAGGTCGCTGCCCGCGATTTAGTGCGCGGTCTGGCGCATGAGATTAAAAACCCGCTGGGAGGATTACGTGGCGCCGCGCAGCTACTGACTCGCGCGTTACCCGATCCTTCCCTGCATGAATATACGCGCATCATCATTGAGCAAGCCGACCGCCTGCGTAATCTGGTTGATCGTCTGCTTGGCCCGCAACAGCCGGGCTTGCACGTAACGCAAAGTATTCATCAGGTTGCCGAACGCGTGGTGAATCTGGTGTCGATGGAGCTGCCGGATAACGTTTCGCTGGTGCGTGATTACGACCCAAGCCTGCCGGAACTGCCGCACGATCCCGACCAGATTGAACAAGTGCTGTTGAATGTGGTGCGAAACGCGCTGCAGGCATTGGGCGATGAAGGCGGCACCATTGTGATTCGTACGCGTACCGCCTTCCAGCTCACGCTGCACGGCACGCGTTACCGCTTAGTCGCGCGTATTGATATTGAAGATGACGGCCCAGGCATTCCGGCCCAGCTACAAGATACCCTGTTCTATCCGATGGTTAGCGGACGCGAAGGCGGCACCGGTTTAGGTCTGTCCATCGCCCGTAGCCTGATCGATCAGCATTCAGGAAAAATAGAATTTAACAGTTGGCCAGGTCACACCGAATTCTCGGTTTACCTGCCTATTCGCCAGTGAGGTTTCTATGCAACGAGGGATAGTCTGGATCGTCGATGACGATAGCTCCATCCGCTGGGTGCTTGAAAGGGCACTCACTGGAGCCGGTTTGAGCTGTGCAACCTTTGACAGCGCTAACGAGGTATTGGACGCGCTCGCAAGCAAAACCCCAGACGTATTATTGTCAGACATTCGTATGCCTGGCATGGATGGACTTGCGCTGCTGAAACAGATTAAGCAGCGCCATCCGATGCTACCGGTGATCATTATGACCGCACACTCCGATCTGGATGCGGCCGTCAGCGCTTATCAGCAAGGTGCGTTTGATTACCTGCCAAAGCCGTTTGATATTGATGAAGCGGTCGCGCTGGTTGAACGTGCGATTAGCCACTATCAGGAGCAGCAGCAGCCGCGTAATCAGCCCGTCAGCGGCCCAACCACCGACATTATCGGCGAAGCGCCGGCAATGCAGGATGTGTTCCGCATCATTGGTCGTCTTTCACGCTCCTCAATTAGCGTGCTGATCAATGGTGAATCCGGTACCGGTAAAGAGTTGGTGGCACATGCGCTGCATCGCCACAGTCCACGCGCGAAATCTCCTTTTATCGCGCTGAACATGGCGGCGATTCCCAAAGATTTGATTGAATCAGAGCTATTTGGTCACGAGAAAGGCGCGTTCACCGGTGCCAACCAGATTCGTCAGGGACGTTTTGAGCAGGCCGATGGCGGCACGCTGTTCCTTGATGAAATTGGTGATATGCCGCTTGATGTGCAAACCCGCTTATTGCGCGTATTGGCCGATGGCCAGTTTTATCGCGTTGGCGGCTATGCGCCGGTGAAAGTGGATGTGCGTATCATCGCGGCAACCCACCAGAATCTTGAGCTGCGCGTGCAGGAAGGCAAATTTCGTGAAGACTTGTTCCATCGTCTTAACGTGATCCGCGTTCATCTGCCGCCGCTGCGTGAACGACGTGAAGATATTCCGCGCCTGGCGCGTTACTTCTTGCAGGTTGCTGCACGCGAGTTAGGGGTGGAAGCGAAGATTCTGCATCCCGAAACCGAAACCGCGCTGACGCGTCTGCATTGGTCCGGTAACGTGCGCCAGCTGGAAAATACCTGTCGCTGGTTGACGGTGATGGCAGCTGGCCAGGAAGTGTTGATTCAGGATCTGCCGCCTGAACTGTTTGAATCCAGCACGCCAGACAATCCGGTGCAATCGTTGCCGGACAGCTGGGCTACGCTGCTGGCGCAGTGGGCAGATCGCGCCTTGCGTTCCGGTCATCAAAACCTGTTGTCGGAAGCACAGCCGGAGATGGAGCGCACGCTGCTCACCACCGCGCTGCGTCATACACAAGGGCACAAACAGGAAGCGGCGCGCTTGCTCGGCTGGGGACGAAATACCCTGACGCGTAAGTTGAAAGAGCTGGGGATGGAATAACGCGCACGTTTTGCGTTTTGAAACCGGGGAGCGAATGGGCTCCCCGTTTTTTTATATCACTCGCGAGAATTGCTGCATGCGCACCTTTTGGCGCATATACACATCGAAGCACATACAGATGTTACGAATCAGCAACCGACCGACGCCGGTAACGTGCAGGCTGCGACCGTGCTGCTCCACCAATCCATCCGCCACCAGCGGCGCTAACAGCGCTAAATCCTCGGCAAAATAGTGTTCAAACTCAACCGGGTATTGCGCCTCTACCGCGGCAAAATCCAGTGCGAAATTACAGATTAAGGCTTTAATCACATCGCGGCGCAAACAATCATCGTTACTCAAGGTAAGCCCGCGCCACAGCGCATTGCCGCGCTGCTCGACATCTGCGTAATAGGCTTTCAACTCTTTGTGATTTTGCGCATAGCTGTCGCCCAGCATGCTGATGGCCGACACGCCCAAACCGAGCAAATCGGTTTCGCCCTGTGTGGTGTAACCCTGAAAATTACGATGCAGTTCGCCAGCGCGTTGTGCCACCGCCAGCTCATCATCCGGACGCGCGAAGTGATCCATACCGATAAACTGATAGCCTTCGCCGGTTAAGGTGGCGATGGTTTCCTGCAGGATCTGCAGTTTCTGTGCTGCACCTGGCAGCTCCTCATCTTTAATTTTACGCTGCGCAGCGAACAGTGAAGGCATGTGCGCATAATTGAAGACGCTGAGGCGATCGGGATTGAGTGCAATAACGCGCTGTAAAGTAAAGGCGAAGCTTTCCGGCGTTTGCAGCGGTAAGCCATAAATCAGATCAAGGCTGACCGAACGGAAGCCTTGCTCACGCGCACGCTGCACCAGAGCGAAGATGGTTTCTTCATCCTGCACGCGATTTACGCGCTCCTGCACCGCTTTATTAAAGTCCTGCACGCCCATGCTCAGGCGATTAAAACCTTCCGCGCGCAGATGATCGATCATCTCCAGTTCGATTTCACGTGGATCAACCTCGATCGACATTTCGACGTCATCGGCAATCGTAAAATGCTCGCGTAGCAGTGCCACCAGCCGGCTCACCTGCTGCTGGTTGAGGAATGTCGGCGTGCCACCACCCCAGTGCAATTGAGTGACGCAGCGGCCCGCAAATAAAGGTGCACGCTGACGAATTTCCAGCTCCAGCACATCAAGGTAGCGATCGGCTTTATGCAGCTGGCGCGTCACGATTTTATTGCAGCCACAAAAATAACAAAGCCGATGGCAAAACGGGATGTGCACATACAGCGATAACGGACGATCGGGATAGCGCTGCACGGCTTGCTGAAAATCTGCCTCACCAAATTTCTCACTGAATTCGAGCGCGGTGGGATAAGAGGTATAACGTGGGCCAGCGTAATTGTATTTTTCGATGAGGCGCTGATCCCAATCAATCTGCTGCGATGACATGCTCACTCCTTACGGTGACGTCGTCTGAGAGAGGGTCGCGTAGCAGAAGAGTGGACGAAGCGATGGGCTGAACGCCGACGTAAACGCGACTTAAGACGCGACAGGCGGCGTAGTTTAAACAATAACCAGAGCAGATAACATGTCAGCAGCAGCGCGAAAATTGATCCAGGCCAAAACATAGGTGAATACCTGTTTAGCGCGGCATGCGCGAAAACGCATGCCGATCAAAATTTGCCTTAATTACCTTTTAGCAGGCGCATCATATCTTCTTCCGCCTGCTCATCTTCCGCTTCGTCATCCAGCGCGATGCCCAGCGTTTCCATCAGCTCATCGATGCGGTCTAAGGTTTGATCCAGCCAGGCCTGATCTTCGCCACTCAAGGTTTCACCGTTTTCCAGGCGATCCAGCAGCGTATCCAGACGTTCGTCATTTTCCAGCTTCGCCAGCTCTTCTTGCGGCGTCAGGCGAACTTTTTCTGCTTTTGGCTTTGATTTCGCTTCAGGCTTTTTCGCCGGCTGGGTTTTACCATCAGCAACTAATGCGATCGGCTTTTTGCTGCCCAGGCGTGGATCCTGAGCTTTTTTACCCTGACCTTTGCCAGCGGCTTGCGTTTCCGGATTGGCGCGGCTGCCAGATTTATGGCCGCTATGTTTTTTATCGCGTTTGCGATCGCGCGCTTCCTGATTGAGGTCTTCACGCGATTTGCGTTTGGCTTTCGCAGCAGGTTTGCCACGCGGGGCTGATGCAGGTTGCTTCATGGTGTCCGGTCTCGGCGGTGCTTTGTGAGTTCAGTATAGAATTGCGGCGAAATCTAGCAGAAAGTAAGCAAAGAAAAAAGGCGATAGCCTATGCTATCGCCTTTTATCGCACCTTCATATGAAGGAAACACTGAATAAATCCTTTACGGCTCACAACGTCCCGGTTGCTCCATCGCCACATCGCTCCTGCGATTAATCCCTGTCCTTGTTCGATTCCTGCCTGAATCGCTTCCCGCCATGCTCTTGGTCATCCCCGACACTCCTGAGCTCATCATCCTGATGGGTGCTGCCGTGCACTGACAACAAATGTAGACTAATAGGTAAAATGAACAAGTGAGACTTGTCTCTATTTTAGAGTGGCATTGCCTAAAATAATTTCAAATCATTGAAATATAACATTTAAATGGATTGTTAATATTCCATGAAGCGGTAATCGCTGGCAGTAAAAATCCTAGATCTCTTACAAAATGGCGCATTTGGACGCTATCGGGTACTTTTGCGCCATTACAGGTATAATCAGCCCAATTGCCCGATTCATTTTGCTGGAGTTTCACTTTGTCTGCTTTGAACTATCACATGACCCATTTCATGCTCAGCGCCCCCGATATTCGCCACTTACCGGCGGATGTGGGTATTGAAGTTGCTTTTGCCGGGCGCTCGAATGCAGGCAAATCCAGCGCGCTGAACACCATCACTAACCAAAAAGGTCTGGCCCGTACCAGTAAAACGCCAGGTCGTACCCAGCTGATTAACCTGTTTGAAGTGGTTGAAGGTAAATGTCTGGTCGATTTACCCGGTTATGGCTATGCCCAGGTTCCGGAAGAGATGAAGCGCAAATGGCAGCGCTCGCTGGCGGAATATCTGCAAAAACGTCAGGCGCTGAAGGGTCTGGTGGTATTGATGGATATTCGCCATCCGCTGAAAGACCTCGATCAGAACATGATTGAATGGGCCGTGCAGAGCCAGATTCCCGTGCTGGTCTTACTGACCAAAGCCGACAAACTGGCATCCGGCGCACGTAAAGCACAGCTGACGATGGTGCGCGAAGCGTCGCTGGCCTTTAACGGTGATGTGCAGGTGGAAATGTTCTCGTCGCTGAAGAAGATGGGCGTTGATATTGTGCGTAAGAAGCTGGACAGCTGGTTTAGCGAACTAGAGCCAGCGCAAGAAGGCGACGGCGAAGAAACAGCAGAGTGATTTTGTTGCGGCTTTTGAGAAAAAGCCCAATAAAAAACGCCCCAGTCATAAATGACTGGGGCGGCTAAATATTCAGCCAAATCCGATTACGTGAAGTAAAAGGTCTGAAAGATAGAACATCTTACCTCTGTACCCTACGCGACAAACTCTACCTGATTTTCAGCGCCCTACAAAGGGTTTTTTGTTGTTAAGTTTCAGGATTCGACATCTTTTTTACTAAGCTCATCACACTTTCACGCGTTCGATGTAGTTTAATTACTAAAAAAATGCTTAGACGATAGGCAGTTACAAAACGCGCATTTAATAGACCGCTTTGTGAGGTTGCTGAACCGATTAAGTAAACTTTTTTCTTATGATGATGCCAGCGGCACGCAAATACCGCTGAATCAGCATGATCAGTGTGCCTCATCCCAGTTATCGCCGGTGCCTACTTCCACCTGCAGCGGCACATCCAGCTTCATGCTGTTCTCCATCAGATCACGGATGGTCTTAATGGCGCTATCCACTGCATCGCTGCGGATCTCAAACACCAGTTCATCGTGTACCTGCATAATCATGCGCACGGCATCGTCTTTTTGCTCCAACAGCCAGCCATCAACCGCAATCATCGCGCGTTTGATGATGTCTGCTGCCGTGCCTTGCATTGGGGCATTAATCGCCGCTCGCTCCGCCGCTTTACGACGAATGGCATTGCTGGAGGTGATATCAGGCAGCCACAAACGACGACCATCGAGCGTTTCTACATAGCCTTTCTCTGCTGCCTTCGCGCGCGTCTCTTCCATATAACGCAGCACGCCCGGATAGCGTTCAAAGTAGAGATCCATGTATTTCTTCGCCTCACCCGCACCGATATTGAGCTGGCGGGAAAGACCAAACGCGCTCATTCCGTAGATCAGACCAAAGTTGATCGCCTTAGCACTGCGACGCTGCTCACCTGAAACTTTGCTTAACGCCACACCAAACACTTCTGATGCGGTGGCACGGTGGATATCTTCGCCCTGGGCAAACGCATCCAGCAGGCCTTTGTCTTGCGACAGATGCGCCATGATACGCAGTTCAATCTGTGAGTAGTCCGCGGCAACAATGCGATTGCCCGATCCGGCGATAAACGCCTGGCGGATTCGGCGCCCTTCTTCGTTGCGCACCGGGATATTCTGCAGGTTAGGATCGGTAGACGAGAGTCGTCCCGTCGCCGTTACCGCCTGATGATAGGATGTATGTACGCGGCCGGTAAGCGGATTGATCATCAATGGCAGCTTATCGGTGTAAGTCGATTTCAACTTCGATAAACCACGATGTTCCAGAATCACTTTCGGCAGTGGATAATCAAGCGCCAGCTCAGCCAGCACCTCTTCGCTGGTCGACGGCGCGCCGCCCGGCGTTTTCTTGGTCGGTTTAATACCCTGCTTTTCAAACAAAATGGTTTGCAGCTGTTTAGGTGAAGAGAGGTTAAACGGTTCGCCTGCCAGCTCGTGCGCTTTCAGCTCAAGCTCGGCCACACGCGTGGTCAGCTCCTGCGAGTGTTTCGCCAGGATATTCTGGTCAATCAGCACGCCGTTGCGCTCAATCCGCGATATCACCTTCAATAACGGCATTTCGATCTCTTCAAATACCTGTTTCGGCCCCGCTTCCGGCTCCAGTTTCTCCCACATTTTCAGATGCAATTGCAGCGTGACATCGGCATCTTCCGCCGCGTAGTGGCCGGCTTGTTCGATAGCAATCTGATTAAAAGTGAGCTGATTTTTACCTTTACCCGCGATCTCTTCGAAAGTCACCGTTTTATGGTTTAGCCAGCGCGCGGCCAGACTGTCCATATCGTGTTTTCCGCCCACGCTATTCAGGCAATAAGATTCCAGCATGGTGTCAAATTTGATGCCGTTCAGTTCAATGTCGTAATTCTTCAGCACGCCGCGATCGTATTTGAGATTCTGACCAACCTTCGCCGCGTTACCATCCTCCAGCAGCGGTTTTAGCTGCTTCAGCACTTCGCTGCGATCCAGCTGATCTGGCGCATCCAGATAATCGTGGGCGACCGGCAGATAAGCGGCTTCACCCGGCGCGACGGCAAAACCAATGCCGACAATATTGGCGCTTAAAGTATCCAGCGAGTCGGTCTCAAGATCGAAAGCGAAGAGCTCGGCGCTTTTCAGCTTTTTGAGCCATGCGGCAAATGTCGCTACATCGAGGATAGTGACGTAGCCATCCGCAGAGAGCACGCTGGTCGCTTCGGCAGCGGGCGCAGCAGGTTCGCTGAGCTGCGGTTTCTTAGCCTGCGCGTTGCTCTTCTTACCTTGTTGCAGCCATGAACCATCCTGCAAATCGGTGATCCAGCGCTTAAATTCATAACGGCTAAACAAGGTTTTCAGCGCTTCGACATTGGGTTCATTGACGACAAGCTGATCGCAGGTCAGATCCAACTCAACGTCGGTTTTGATGGTTGCCAGCTGATAAGACAGGAACGCGACGTCGCGATTTTGCTCCAGCTTCGCCGCCATGGTTTTCGCACCGCGGAACGAGAGATCGGCCACTTTATCGAGATTGTCATAGATTGACTGCATACCGCCTAAGCCTTGCAGCAACGCCTGCGCAGTTTTCTCACCGACTCCCGGCACGCCTGGAATGTTGTCCGAGCTGTCGCCCATCATGGCGAGGAAATCGATAATCAGTGCTGGCGGCACGCCATATTTCTGCTCGACCTCTTCCGGACCGAGCACGGTATTCGTCATGGTGTTGATCAAGGTAATCGCAGGCGTCACTAACTGCGCCATATCTTTATCGCCGGTGCTGATCAACACCGGACGGCCGAGTTTTTCCGCCTCTAGCGCCAGCGTACCGATAACGTCATCCGCCTCAACGCCAGATACCGCCAACAGCGGCAGGCCCATCGCCTTCACCATTTCATGCAGCGGCTCAATCTGCGCACGCAGATCGTCTGGCATCGGCGGACGGTGCGATTTGTAGTGTTCAAAAAGCTCATCGCGGAAGGTTTTGCCTTTCGCATCGAAGACCACAGCCACATGGCTTGGCTGATACTGCATCAACAGGCTTTTCAACATGTTGAGCACACCATACATGGCGCCAGTTGGCTCGCCTGCACTGTTCGTTAGCGGCGGAAAGGCATGATATGCACGGTACAGATAAGATGAGCCGTCGACCAGAATCAGGGGATTTTCTGCAATTTGCGCCATAGGTTCGTATTTTCTTCGTTGCGATAATGAGGGCTATAAGGATGCCACAACCAGAGGAGAATGTTGAATGCACTCGGGGAAGTCAGGATCTTTTTCGTCGTTACGCGGCACAGATCGCAAGGATCAAACTGTGGATAAGTTTGTGCGTAAAAATCATAACGTATTGTTATTTACGTTAATTGCAATTACTTTAATATTAAAAATTCATTTATATCAGCAAGTTAAATACTTATCGTGATCTTGCTCGCCCTAATGAAAAGACGATCGTCCATGTGGATATTAAGCGAAGGGTTAATAAATACATCGCATAAATAAGAGAATGAAGGCAATAAAAAACGCCGGCAGAGCCGGCGTTCTAAAAACTAAATTACTTCTTTTCTACCAGGAACTTCACTACATTGGCGTAATCAGCAACGAAGTTGTCCATTGAGCTGGTATCCAGGCCGCCGTTGTTAACCATATATTTGCCGTTAACGAAGATCGCTGGCACACCTTGCAGATTGACGTCTGCTGCTGCTTTCTGCTGCTGCGCAACCAGCGCTTTTACTGCGAAGCTATTCCACGCTGCATCGTAATCTTCTGAAGAGATACCCGCTGCTTTAATAAAAGTCTCTTTCAGGCTTGCTGCATCGGTAACGGTTTGGGTTTTCTGAATACCGTCGAAAATCGGTGCAGTAACTTTGCTTTCTACGCCTAGCGCCATGGCAACAGCCCATGCCTGAGTGACAACCGGACCGAATGGACCACCAAGGAAATCAACGTGGTATTTGGTCACTTTCGTGTCCGCCGGCAGGTTCTTTTTCACTGCCTCGCTCACGTGATAAACGCGTTCGAACTGGTAGCAATGTGGGCAGAAGAAGGAGAAGAACTCCAGAACCTGCGGCTCACCCGCCACTGGCTTTGGCAAAGTAACGAACTGCTTACCATCGTTGAACTGTGCCGCCGAGGCGCCAAATGCCAGCATTAAACCTACCAGCGCAAACATGATCTTTTTCATCGTGAAACAATCTCCTGAGTACTTCATTAATATTGCGGGCTAAGCTGCAACGGCGGTTCGTGTAACAGCCTTTCCTGCTCGATAAATAATGCAATCTGCCGGCGCCAAAAATCCTCATCTGTCATCCAGGGGAAGGCGCGCGGAAAAGCGGGATCCTGCCAGCGGCGTACTACCCAGGCCAAATAATAAACCATGCGCATAGCGCGTAAAGGTTCAATCAGTGACAATTCATGTAAATCAAAATCACCGAATTCATTATAGGCTTCCAGCAGAATGTCCCATTGAATCAACCGTTCCTGACGATCGCCATTAACCAGCATCCACAAATCCTGCACTGCTGGCCCGTTACGGGCATCATCTAGATCGACAAACATCGGGCCTTCACGCCACAGAATATTGCCGGGATGGCAATCGCCGTGCAACCTTAACGGCTGCCAATGGCTATGCCAGCGCTGCTGCAGCGTCGCGCTGAGCTTATCAACGGCAGCAAGCAGTAAGTCTTTGACTGAAGCCGGTACTAATGCGCTTTGTTCCAGCTCCCGACGCGGTTGAAAAATATACTCTTCAAGGCCGAAAGTGGGTCGCTGCTGAAACAGACTTAGCTTTGCGGTTTGATGGATGCGCCCCAAAAAGCGGCCAACCCATTCCATCTGATTCTCGTTATCGGTTTCATACTGCCGTCCGCCTAAACTGGGGAAGACCGCGTACATGAAGCCGGCATGATGATTCAACGTGCTGCCCTGCAGAACGAGCGGCGCGGCAACCGGCACTTCATCCTCTAATAAATCCTGAGTGAACTGATGCTCTTCAAGGATCTGTTGTGCGCTCCAGCGCTGCGGACGATAAAACTTAGCCACATAGCGGCGTTTATCATCGTCGCTGAACTGATAGACGCGGTTTTCATAGCTATTGAGGGCGGTTAAGCCTGATTCGACACGCAGACCCGCATCCCAAAGTGCATCAAGGATGACATCGGGATTCAACGTCTGGAAATTAAAGGCGGCTTCGCTCATCATTTTGCCTGTGTGTTACCTTTGCGATTAATGCGCAAGGATAACATTACTCATCATCCTTAATCACACCGCGTGCACGTAATAGCGCGGTTTTGAAGTCCACTTCATAATCCTTTTTCAGGCCGGGAATGGCACTCTGGCTATCTGTGTCACGCATTTTAAGATGGTAAATCAATACATCATCGGTTAATTCACTTAATGGGCCACTGAAACCAGATTCCTGCGCCAGTTTTTGCAAAAATGCCAGCAAGTTGAGATCGGCATACTTTTGCCATGCGGGTTGCAGAAGCTCGAGCAGTTCATTGAGTCGGTGATATTTCATCATTGATTCCTTTATGCAGATGGTACGCTGCCGCTAAGTAAGTATCGTCCAGAATGAAGCAAGGAGACGGAGATGACAGCATTTACCGGCGTGATCCTCGCGGGTGGCCAAGGCAGTCGTATGGGAGGCCAGGATAAAGGGTTATTGATGTTACAGGGCGAACCCCTTTATCAGCACGTTTTGCGGCGATTTCGGCCGCAGGTCAATATTGTGTTGATAAGCGCTAACCGTAACATTGATCGCTATCAGGCAAGCGGTTGTCAGGTTGTTATCGATACATTGCCCGATTATCCCGGACCGCTGGCCGGCATGCTCAGTGGTTTACGCAGCAGTAAAAATGAATGGGTCGCTTTCTGCGCTTGTGATACGCCATGGATCCCCAATGACTTTGTCGCGCGTCTGTGGCAGCAGCGTAATGATGCGCCCGCTGTGTGGGTGAAATCCTCTCAGCGTGATCATCCAGCCTTAGCGCTGGTCAATCGTACATTGGCTGATGATCTTGAAACCTGGCTACTGCGCGGCGAGCGACGTTTAATGCAGTTCTTACGTGAGCATGGCGGGCATGCTATTGCGTTTTCAGACCCAGAATCTGCGTTCCGCAATATCAATACGCCAGACGATCTCATTAATGAGGAAAAGTATTTATGAGTGTGCGCTTACTGGCGATTTCCGCATGGAGCGGGATAGGAAAAACCACTTTGCTTGAGCAAGTCATTCCACTTCTCAAAACTCAGGGGATTCGATCAGGCTTAATTAAGCACACACATCATCAGATGGATATCGATACGCCGGGGAAAGACAGTTATTTGCTGCGTAAAGCTGGGGCGGATCAGGTGATCGTCGCCAGTAATCAGCGCTGGGCATTGATGGTCGAATCACCTAATAAGCCTTTAAGCCTAATGCAATTAGCATCACAGATGGATAGCTCAACGTTGGATCTGGTGCTGGTCGAGGGCTTCAAAGATGAGCCGGTCCCCAAAATTGCACTTTGGCGGCGTGGCGTTAAAGGTGAGATTAAGGATTTGCTGGATCAGTATGTGATTGCCGTCGCTACTGATGAGGATATGGAACTGAATTTGCCCATATTGGATATTAATCAGCCAATGCAGGTTGCCGATTTTATTGTTCAGTGGCTTAAAAAGCGTTGAAATAGCCAGATTTTGGATAAGATTCAGACGTAAAAAAGCCCCGGACTTTCGTCCGGGGCTTCTTCACTTATTTGATGCCTGGCAGTTCCCTACTCTCGCATGGGGAGGCCCCACACTACCATCGGCGCTACGGCGTTTCACTTCTGAGTTCGGCATGGGGTCAGGTGGGACCACCGCGCTAAAGCCGCCAGGCAAATTCTGTTTCGTCCGCAGCCCCTCTCAGGCGCCGCAGACCAGTCCGTAAACAAGCTGAAAATATCCGGTCTCTCAGACCAAAACGCCTCTGGCGTTGTAAGGTTAAGCCTCACGGGTCATTAGTACCGGTTAGCTCAACGCATCGCTGCGCTTACACATCCGGCCTATCAACGTCGTAGTCTTCAACGTCCCTTCAGGACTCTCAAGGAGTCAGGGAGAACTCATCTCGGGGCAAGTTTCGTGCTTAGATGCTTTCAGCACTTATCTTTTCCGCACTTAGCTACCGGGCAGTGCCATTGGCATGACAACCCGAACACCAGTGGTGCGTTCACTCCGGTCCTCTCGTACTAGGAGCAACCCCCCTCAATTCTCCAGCGCCCACGGCAGATAGGGACCGAACTGTCTCACGACGTTCTAAACCCAGCTCGCGTACCACTTTAAACGGCGAACAGCCGTACCCTTGGGACCTACTTCAGCCCCAGGATGTGATGAGCCGACATCGAGGTGCCAAACACCGCCGTCGATATGAACTCTTGGGCGGTATCAGCCTGTTATCCCCGGAGTACCTTTTATCCGTTGAGCGATGGCCCTTCCATTCAGAACCACCGGATCACTATGACCTGCTTTCGCACCTGCTCGAGCCGTCACTCTCGCAGTCAAGCTGGCTTATGCCATTGCACTAACCTCCTGATGTCCGACCAGGATTAGCCAACCTTCGTGCTCCTCCGTTACTCTTTGGGAGGAGACCGCCCCAGTCAAACTACCCACCAGACACTGTCCGCAGCCCGGATTACGGGCCTACGTTAGAACATCAAACATTAAAGGGTGGTATTTCAAGGTTGGCTCCACGCAGACTGGCGTCCACGCTTCAAAGCCTCCCACCTATCCTACACATCAAGGCTCAATGTTCAGTGTCAAGCTATAGTAAAGGTTCACGGGGTCTTTCCGTCTTGCCGCGGGTACACTGCATCTTCACAGCGATTTCAATTTCACTGAGTCTCGGGTGGAGACAGCCTGGCCATCATTACGCCATTCGTGCAGGTCGGAACTTACCCGACAAGGAATTTCGCTACCTTAGGACCGTTATAGTTACGGCCGCCGTTTACCGGGGCTTCGATCAAGAGCTTCTCCTTGCGGATAACCCCATCAATTAACCTTCCGGCACCGGGCAGGCGTCACACCGTATACGTCCACTTTCGTGTTTGCACAGTGCTGTGTTTTTAATAAACAGTTGCAGCCAGCTGGTATCTTCGACTGCCTTCAGCTCCATCCGCGAGGGACTTCACCTGATGACAGCGTGCCTTCTCCCGAAGTTACGGCACCATTTTGCCTAGTTCCTTCACCCGAGTTCTCTCAAGCGCCTTGGTATTCTCTACCTGACCACCTGTGTCGGTTTGGGGTACGATTTCGTGTTACCTGGAGCTTAGAGGCTTTTCCTGGAAGCAGGGCATCAGTTACTTCACCACCGTGGTGGCTCGTCGTCACGCCTCAGCCTTAAGATACCCCGGATTTACCAAAGGTATCAGCCTACACGCTTAAACCGGGACAACCGTCGCCCGGATAACCTAGCCTTCTCCGTCCCCCCTTCGCAGTAACACCAAGTGCAGGAATATTAACCTGCTTCCCATCGACTACGCTTTTCAGCCTCGCCTTAGGGGTCGACTCACCCTGCTCCGATTAACGTTGAACAGGAACCCTTGGTCTTCCGGCGAGCGGGCTTTTCACCCGCTTTATCGTTACTTATGTCAGCATTCGCACTTCTGATACCTCCAGCATGCCTCACAGCACACCTTCAACGGCTTACAGAACGCTCCCCTACCCAACAACACATAGTGTCGCTGCCGCAGCTTCGGTGCATGGTTTAGCCCCGTTACATCTTCCGCGCAGGCCGACTCGACCAGTGAGCTATTACGCTTTCTTTAAATGATGGCTGCTTCTAAGCCAACATCCTGGCTGTCTGTGCCTTCCCACATCGTTTCCCACTTAACCATGACTTTGGGACCTTAGCTGGCGGTCTGGGTTGTTTCCCTCTTCACGACGGACGTTAGCACCCGCCGTGTGTCTCCCGTGATAACATTCTCCGGTATTCGCAGTTTGCATCGGGTTGGTAAGCCGGGATGGCCCCCTAGCCGAAACAGTGCTCTACCCCCGGAGATGAGTTCACGAGGCGCTACCTAAATAGCTTTCGGGGAGAACCAGCTATCTCCCGGTTTGATTGGCCTTTCACCCCCAGCCACAAGTCATCCGCTAATTTTTCAACATTAGTCGGTTCGGTCCTCCAGTTAGTGTTACCCAACCTTCAACCTGCCCATGGCTAGATCACCGGGTTTCGGGTCTATACCCTGCAACTTAACGCCCAGTTAAGACTCGGTTTCCCTGCGGCTCCCCTATACGGTTAACCTTGCTACAGAATATAAGTCGCTGACCCATTATACAAAAGGTACGCAGTCACCCCATTAAAGAGGCTCCCACTGCTTGTACGTACACGGTTTCAGGTTCTGTTTCACTCCCCTCGCCGGGGTTCTTTTCGCCTTTCCCTCACGGTACTGGTTCACTATCGGTCAGTCAGGAGTATTTAGCCTTGGAGGATGGTCCCCCCATATTCAGACAGGATACCACGTGTCCCGCCCTACTCTTCGAACTCACAGAATGTGCACTTTCGTGTACGGGACTATCACCCGGTATCGTGCGACTTTCCAGACGCTTCCACTAACGCACAAACTGATTCAGGTTCTGGGCTGTTCCCCGTTCGCTCGCCGCTACTGGGGGAATCTCGGTTGATTTCTTTTCCTCCGGGTACTTAGATGTTTCAGTTCCCCGGGTTCGCCTCGCAACACTATGTATTCATGTTGCGATGATGCACTGGGTGCACCGGGTTTCCCCATTCGGACATCGTCGGCTGTAGCGGTTCATATCACCTTACCGACGCTTTACGCAGATTAGCACGTCCTTCATCGCCTCTGACTGCCAGGGCATCCACCGTGTACGCTTAGTCGCTTAACCTCACAACCCACAGGCGTTTTGCAACGCGCGCAGACTGCAAGCATTTGAGAGACTCGAACGCGCTGTTATTCATTTCTTATTACGGAGAAATGAACCAACGCGTCGTTTCAATTTTCAGCTTGTTCCGGATTGTTAAAGAGCAGTATCTCAGACGCAGCTCGTAAGCTTCGTTTGAGATACGTCGTGGAGACACCTTTCACCTGTCACCAAGCAAGTGGCGTCCCCTAGGGGATTCGAACCCCTGTTACCGCCGTGAAAGGGCGGTGTCCTAGGCCTCTAGACGAAGGGGACACGATAGTGTCGCGACTTCGCAGCCGTCTTGCTCATTACTTTCTATCAGACAATCTGTGTGAGCACTTCGCGGGAAGGTATCTTCAGGTAAGGAGGTGATCCAACCGCAGGTTCCCCTACGGTTACCTTGTTACGACTTCACCCCAGTCATGAATCACAAAGTGGTAAGCGCCCTCCCGAAGGTTAAGCTACCTACTTCTTTTGCAACCCACTCCCATGGTGTGACGGGCGGTGTGTACAAGGCCCGGGAACGTATTCACCGTAGCATTCTGATCTACGATTACTAGCGATTCCGACTTCACGGAGTCGAGTTGCAGACTCCGATCCGGACTACGACGCACTTTATGAGGTCCGCTTGCTCTCGCGAGGTCGCTTCTCTTTGTATGCGCCATTGTAGCACGTGTGTAGCCCTACTCGTAAGGGCCATGATGACTTGACGTCATCCCCACCTTCCTCCAGTTTATCACTGGCAGTCTCCTTTGAGTTCCCGGCCGAACCGCTGGCAACAAAGGATAAGGGTTGCGCTCGTTGCGGGACTTAACCCAACATTTCACAACACGAGCTGACGACAGCCATGCAGCACCTGTCTCAGAGTTCCCGAAGGCACCAAAGCATCTCTGCTAAGTTCTCTGGATGTCAAGAGTAGGTAAGGTTCTTCGCGTTGCATCGAATTAAACCACATGCTCCACCGCTTGTGCGGGCCCCCGTCAATTCATTTGAGTTTTAACCTTGCGGCCGTACTCCCCAGGCGGTCGACTTAACGCGTTAGCTCCGGAAGCCACTCCTCAAGGGAACAACCTCCAAGTCGACATCGTTTACGGCGTGGACTACCAGGGTATCTAATCCTGTTTGCTCCCCACGCTTTCGCACCTGAGCGTCAGTCTTTGTCCAGGGGGCCGCCTTCGCCACCGGTATTCCTCCAGATCTCTACGCATTTCACCGCTACACCTGGAATTCTACCCCCCTCTACAAGACTCCAGCCTGCCAGTTTCGAATGCAGTTCCCAGGTTAAGCCCGGGGATTTCACATCCGACTTGACAGACCGCCTGCGTGCGCTTTACGCCCAGTAATTCCGATTAACGCTTGCACCCTCCGTATTACCGCGGCTGCTGGCACGGAGTTAGCCGGTGCTTCTTCTGCGGGTAACGTCAATCGGTGAAGCTATTAACTTCACCGCCTTCCTCCCCGCTGAAAGTACTTTACAACCCGAAGGCCTTCTTCATACACGCGGCATGGCTGCATCAGGCTTGCGCCCATTGTGCAATATTCCCCACTGCTGCCTCCCGTAGGAGTCTGGACCGTGTCTCAGTTCCAGTGTGGCTGGTCATCCTCTCAGACCAGCTAGGGATCGTCGCCTAGGTGAGCCATTACCCCACCTACTAGCTAATCCCATCTGGGCACATCCGATGGTGTGAGGCCCGAAGGTCCCCCACTTTGGTCTTGCGACGTTATGCGGTATTAGCTACCGTTTCCAGTAGTTATCCCCCTCCATCGGGCAGTTTCCCAGACGTTACTCACCCGTCCGCCACTCGTCACCCAAGAGCAAGCTCTCTGTGCTACCGTTCGACTTGCATGTGTTAGGCCTGCCGCCAGCGTTCAATCTGAGCCATGATCAAACTCTTCAATTTAAGTTTGATTTGCTGAAACCAGTTCAGCGATGCTCATCTGTAAAACGTCATAATGAATTTCATTATGTGTTCACTCATGAGGCTTTGATATTTTTTTGCGTCCGGAGACGCGGATATCAATCCTGCGAGTGCCCACACAGATTGTCTGATAAATTGTTAAAGAGCGTTGCGAACAGCGGCTGAACCGTCTGTCGCGAGGTGGCGTATACTACGCTACTCTCCTTCGGAGTCAAACACTTTTTTCAGCGTTTTCATCCGGCGGGATGAATTTCTTCACTCCCTCATGAGCCGTCTGCGTTGCCGCTTTGCCGTCTCAGTGGTGGCGCATTATAGGGAGTTATTCGGAGCTGACAAGGGTTAATTGCAAAAAAATGACTGAGCGCCTCTTTTTTAAACGAACGCGTTAAAAACGGACATTTCCCGGCGAAGAATCAGTCAAAATCGCCGCTTCATCGGCATAAATCAGCGCCATCACCTTAAACACCAATGCTATTCTCTTTAACCAAACGTAATTTCTTTGTCGCAGGCTGACAATTATTCGAGAAGGACTTTCAATGATTCGCTCCGCGCGCAGCATGGCCGGCTTGCCCTGGATCGCCGCCATGGCGTTTTTCATGCAAGCACTTGATGCCACCATCCTGAATACTGCGCTCCCTGCTATCGCCACCAGCCTTGAACGTTCCCCTCTTGCCATGCAATCCGCCATCATCAGTTACACGCTAACGGTAGCGATGCTGATTCCGGTGAGTGGCTGGTTAGCCGATCGCTACGGCACACGCAAAATCTTCATTCTTGCGGTATCGCTATTTACGCTGGGTTCGCTGGCCTGCGCCTTATCCGGCTCGCTGAGCATGTTGGTGGTCTCGCGCGTGGTACAAGGGATTGGCGGGGCGATGATGATGCCCGTCGCGCGCCTGGCGTTGTTACGCGCTTATCCACGCAGTGAACTGCTGCCGGTGCTGAACTTCGTTACCATGCCGGGTTTAGTGGGCCCGATTCTGGGCCCAATGCTGGGCGGATTGTTAGTAACCTACGCCAGCTGGCACTGGATATTCCTCCTCAACATTCCCATCGGTATCGCCGGCATCTTCTACGCACGCAAATATATGCCGGACTTCACTACCCCAAAACGCCGCTTCGACTTTTCAGGCTTCCTGCTGTTTGGTTTGGGTCTGGTGCTGATCTCGGTCGGTATCGAGTTGTTTGGCGAGCGCGTGGTGTTGCCGTGGCAAGCGTTGTTGGTACTGTTTGGCGGCATTGCATTACTTCTTCTCTATATAGTGCACGCGCGTCGCCATCCGGCACCGCTGATTAATCTGCCAATGTTTAAAACCCGCACCTTCTCGGTCGGCATCATTGGCAACATAGCTTCGCGCCTGGGAACCGGCTGCATTCCGTTCCTGATGCCGCTGATGTTGCAGGTGGGCTTTGGTTATCCCGCACTGATTGCCGGTTGCATGATGGGTCCAACGGCGATTGGCGCGCTGCTGGCGAAATCCACGGTGACGCAAGTGCTACGCCGCTTTGGTTATCGCCATACGCTGGTAGGTATCACCATTATTATTGGCATATTGATCGCCACCTTCTCACTGCAATCGCCGGGTGGCAGCGTGGTGATGTTGCTGGCGGCACTGTTGATTCTGGGGATGGCGATGTCAACGCAGTTCACCGCGATGAACACCATCACGCTGGCAGATTTAAATGATGAGAACGCCAGCGGCGGGAACAGTGTGCTAGCGGTAACGCAGCAGCTGTCGATCAGCTTTGGCGTGGCGGTGAGTGCCGCAGTGCTGCGTTTCTATCAGGATGTCGAGGCCACAACCGTCGCGCAATTCCACGCCACCTTCCTGACGATGGGCGTCGTCACGGTGTTGTCTGCCTTTACCTTTATGATGTTACGTCCGAGCGATGGGCGTAATCTGATCGCCAACCGTGAGAAAAAGAAGAAAGCGACTTAGACCGAACCGCGCTCCACCAGCTCCGGCGTCAGCACCAGCGTTTGCTGACTGGCGTCGGGATCGCCCATACGATGAATCAAGGTATCAATCGCCAGTTCACCTAACTCATCTTTCGGCTGATGGATGGTACTAAGCGGCGGAGTCAGGTAACGCGCCAGCTCAATGTTGTCATAGCCCATCACCGCAATATCCTGCGGCACGCGCAATCCGGCCTGGAACAAGGCGTGATAGACGCCAACCGCCATCGCATCGTTGCTGGTAAATATCGCTTCTGGCAGCGTATCCAGCGTCAGCAGTTGATTCATGGCGTTGAAGCCGCCCTGAAACTCGAAATCGCCATCAACCACATAACCCGGCGGCACCGATAATCCGCTGTTGGCCATCGCTTTATGGAAACCTTCAAGACGCAAACGCGCGGGCGTTTTATCCTGCGGCCCGGCGATACAGGCAATGCGCGTATAGCCACGATCGATCAGATGCTGGGTTGCCAGTTCGCCGCCGAGCAGCGCGTTGTCCTGAATAATGTCGCCGCGCCCTTCAAATGGCGCCCAATCCATCATCACCATCGGCACCGAGGGATAACGATTGAGGATCTCCGCCGACGGCAGATGGGTTTCGGTGCACATCATCAGTAAACCATCGACGCGCTTTTGCATCAGCGTTTCGAGGCTGCGATTCATACGCTCTTCATCGCCTTCGGTATTACACAGAATCAGGCTGTAACCGCGTTCGTAGCAGCTGTTTTCTACGCCGCGCACCACTTCGGAATAAAACGGGTTACTGCTGGCGGTCAGCAGCATGCCGATGGTGCGGGTTTGTTTGATCTTCAGGCTGCGTGCCAGCGCGGACGGCGCATAGTTCAGCTCACGAATTGCCTGCTCCACCTTTTTGCGCACCTGCTCGCTGACAAAGCGATTGTTATTGATGACGTGTGAAACGGTGGAGGTAGAGACGCCCGCAAGGCGGGCGACATCTTTCATAGTAGCCAAGCGCTTAGTCCTGTTGTTGCAGGAAGGCGTCAATCTCAGTGCGCCACGGCACTGAGGGCTGCGCGCCCGGACGCGTCACTGCAATCGCAGCGGCGGCATGGGCGAAACGTACAGCATCATGCATCGCCACACCTTCCAGACGTGCGGTAATAAATGCCCCGTTGAAGGTATCGCCCGCTGCGATAGTATCGATGGCCTGCACGCTGAAGCCCGGAATGCGCACGCCGTTGCCTTGCTCACTCAGCCACACACCGCGACGGCCTAGCGTAATTAACACGGTAGCAATACCTTTCGCATGCAATGCCGCAGCAGCACGCGCGGCATCTTCATCGCTCTTCACCGCAATGCCGGTGAGAATTTCAGCTTCGGTTTCATTTGGCGTGATGATGTCGATAAGCGCGAGCAGCTCATCAGAGAGCGCCGTGGCCGGTGCGGGATTCAGGATCACTTGCGTCTGCTGCGCGCGAGCAATCTTCGCGGCGGCCAGAACGCTTTCCAGCGGAGATTCCAGCTGCATCAGCAACGCATCAGCATCGGCAATCACCTGCTGATGCTGCGCAACGCGAGCCGGCGTCAGCGCGGCATTGGCACCGGAATAGATGCCGATATTATTTTCGCCTTCGCCATTCACGAAGATCATCGCTACACCGGTCGATTCATCTGCGACAGTTTCAACCGGTGCGGTATCAATGCGGTCTTGCTGCAACTGCTGACGAATACGCTCGCCAATATCATCAGCGCCTACACAGGCAATAAAAGCAATGTCTGCACCGGCACGGCCCGCAGCCACAGCCTGATTGGCCCCTTTGCCGCCAAAAGCAATTTGATACTGTTTCCCGATCACCGTTTCGCCCGGACGTGGAAAATGGGCGAGGTTAAGGATGTGATCGGCATTGATGCTGCCGAGAACGGCCAGTTTTGCGCTTGTGGTCATTGGGATTCATCCAGAAAGATGCGCCACCAGGACGGTGGCGCGTTGCCCTGCTTTTCTTTACTTATTATTTGGTCACCAGCTTCAGGTCAACCGGATTAACCGCCTGCACCTTCTCGCCTTTCAATACTTTATCGGCAGTCTGCACGCCAATCACACCAATCTTGTCTGGCATCTGCGCCACAGTGGCGGTCAGTTTACCCGATTCAACGGCTTTCACACCGTCAGCGGTGCCGTCAAAACCCACCACCAGCACGTCGGTTTTACCCGCGGTTTGCAGCGCACGCAGCGCGCCCAGCGCCATTTCATCGTTCTGAGCGAAGACCGCCTGCACATCCGGATGTCCCTGCAGCAGGTTCTGCATGACGTTCAGACCTTTAGTACGGTCGAAGTCAGCAGGCTGGCTCGCCAGGATGTTGAATTTGTGGGCATCGGCTGCCTGTTTGAAGCCTTCGCCACGCTCGCGCGCCGCAGAGGTACCGGCAATGCCTTGCAGTTCAATAATTTTCGCGCCATCGCCCAGTTTTTTGGCGATGAAGTCACCCGCCATTTTGCCGCCGAAGCGGTTGTCAGAAGCTACGTGGCTCACCACGGTGCCTTGTGCTGCTACGCGGTCCAGCGTGATCACCGGAATATTTGCCTGGTTCGCCATCTTCACGGCGTTACCCACCGCATCAGAATCAGTTGGGTTGATCAGCAGCAGCTTGGTGCCGCGCACCGTCAGATCCTGCACGTTCGCCAGCTCTTTCGCCGGGTTGTTCTGCGAATCCAGCACCACGAGGTTATAACCCAGTTGGTCAGCTTCTTTCTGTGCGCCATCTTTCAGTGACACAAAGAACGGATTATTCAGCGTAGATACCACCAGAGCAATGGTGTCCTTTGCCATCGCGCCAGCACTGAGGGTGGCGCCAAGAATGACGGCCAATGCAGTTAACTTTTTCATTTTTAAATCCTGTGTGAAGGTCAGAGTTATTTACTGCTTTTGTTATCCACTAGCACCGCTAGCAGAATGACGACGGCTTTAACAATCATTTGGTAGTAAGACGATACGCCCATCAGATTCAGGCCGTTATTCAGGAAACCGAGGATCAACGCACCAATCAGCGTGCCCATGATGCGACCTTTACCGCCCGCCAGGCTGGTACCGCCCAGCACCACCGCAGCAATCGCATCCAGTTCATAACCGGTGCCCGCTGTAGGTTGTGCGGAAGAGAGACGCGCCACTTCGATGGTGCCCGCCAATGCCGCCAGCAGGCCGCACAGCGAATAGACGATGATTTTAACGCGATTGACGTTGATGCCCGACAAACGCGTAGCCGCTTCGTTGCCACCCAGCGCATAAATGTAACGACCAAGGCGCGTGTGATGCAGCATGTACCACGCCAGCCCGAACACCGCGACCATCAGCCACACCGGCGTTGGAATGCCCAACGGGCGACCGATGCCGAACCAGCCGAACAGATCGGCGTTATCGTTAAAACCGGTATTGATTGGGCTGCCGTTGGTGTAAACCATGGTGACGCCGCGCAGCAGCAACATCATCACCAGCGTGGCGATGAAAGCCTGCACCTTGCCGCGCGCCACAATCACGCCGGTAATACCGCCAATCGCCGCCCCCAGCGCCAGCGAAGCCGCAACGGCCACCAGCGCATTCACCTCCAATCCGACAATCGATGCCGCCACCGCGCCGGTCAGCGCCAGCAGCGATCCCACCGATAGATCAATGCCCGAGGTCAGAATCACCAGCGTCATGCCGACCGCCATAATGGCGTTGACCGACGTCTGCTGCAGAATGTTGAACATGTTGGCCAGCGTGAAGAAGTTCGGACTCTGGCTGGCAACCACGGCAATCAGCACGATCAATGCAATCAGTGATTTCTGCTCCAGCAGCCAGGCTTTGCTAAACCAACGACGGCTGGCGGGTAAGGTTTGGGTGCTCATACAACTAACTCCTCGCTGTGTTGCTTACCGACTGCCGCCGCCATCAGGGATTCCTGGGTAGCTTGCTCACGGGAAAATTCGCCACTCAGATGGCCTTCATGCATCACCACGATGCGATCGCTCATGCCCAGCACTTCCGGCATTTCCGACGACACCAAAATGATGCTCAGCCCTTCGGCTTTAAACTGGTTAATTAACTGATAAATTTCTTTTTTTGCCCCGACATCGACGCCGCGTGTCGGCTCATCAAGAATCAGCACATCAGGGCGCGTCATCAGGCCACGCGCAATCGCCACTTTTTGCTGATTACCGCCAGACAGCAGACCAATCGGCTGCTCCATTGACGGGGTTTTAACGTTGAACAGGCGGATAAAATCGCCCACCGCCAGCTGCTCGTCGCTGTGGCGCAGGTTGCCCGCGCCGGTGCTGAAATAGCGCAGCGCGGTCAGCGACATGTTCTCTTTCACCGACATGCCGAGCACCAGACCATCGCGCTTGCGGTCTTCCGAGATATACACAATGCCGCTGGCGAGGCCATCCTGCGGAGAGCGGGTCACGATCTCGCGGCCGTTCAGCGTCACTTTGCCTTTGCTGCGCGGCAGCGCGCCGTACAGCACTTTCATCAGTTCGGTACGTCCTGCGCCCATCAGACCCGACACGCCAAGGATTTCCCCTTTGCGCAGCGTAAAGCTGACGTTATCAACGCCCGGACCGCTGAGATTTTCGACTTTTAAGCGGATCTCGCCCGGCTGTTGATCGATACGCGGATATTGATCTTCCAGCTTGCGGCCGACCATCATCTCGATCAGGCTCTCTTCGCTGAGATCGCACACCGCGCGTTCGGCAATAAACTGCCCATCGCGGAACACAGTGACGTCATCGCAAATCTCGAAGATCTCTTTCATGCGGTGCGAGATATAGACGATGCCGCAGCCCTGCGCTTTCAGTTCATTGATGACGCGGAACAGCGACAGCGTTTCGGTATCTGTCAGCGCATCAGTCGGTTCATCCATAATGATGACTTTCGACTCGAAGCTGAGCACTTTGGCGATCTCCACCATCTGCTGATCGCCAATCGATAAATCGCCCACCAGCTTGTGGCTGTCGAAACGCAGATTGAGGCGCTTTAACAGCGCATCCGCCTCGGCATACATCTTTTTCCATTCGATGCGGCCAAAGCGGTTAACACATTCGCGGCCAAGGAAGATATTCTCGGCAACAGTCAGCTGCGGAATCAGGTTCAGTTCCTGATGGATAATGCCAATGCCTGCTTCCTGCGACGCCTTTGGACCGGAGAACGCCACATCCTTACCCAGCCACTGCAGGGAACCGGCATCCATGCTGTAAATGCCGGTCAGCACTTTCATCATGGTGGATTTGCCCGCGCCGTTTTCACCCACCAGCGCCATCACGCGTCCCGGATAAACGGCCAGCGATGCGCCATTCAACGCCTTCACGCCAGGAAACGACTTTTCAATTCCTTTGAGTTGCAATAACGGTTGCATAGCGGCCTCAGAAGGTCACGCCGGCGCTCAGGATGACATTCGCATACGGAGAACACTCTCCGCTGCGAATGACCGCCTGACTACGCTGCGTATGTTGTTTGAATTGTTCATGGCTGGTGTAACGGATGGTGATGACATTCCCCTGGTGCTGTTGCAAGGCTTCGAGCACGGCGAGCAGTGCGCTGTGGAGCTGCGGATTGTGCTGCTTAATCTCCTCCGCCATCAGGGCGCTTTCGACCTGCATCTCCTGCGTGACAACGTCAACTACCTGTAGAAATTCGGGCGTACCCGGCGTTAACGCCAGATCGATGCGCTGTGGACCGGCCGGAATCGGCAAGCCTGCATCTGCAATCGTCAGCGTATCGGTGTGCCCCAGGCGAGCAATCACATGTGAGACTTCAGCGTTTAACAAGCGACCTTTTTTCATTTATTCCACTCCACAGCGAAACGTTTCGCTGATCGGGAGTGTATAAAATGCGCACGGCAACTCAATGGCGGCATCGCGGAAATGTGATCGCCATCGAAACGTTTCGCTTGTGCCAGAGAGAATTTGAGTTTGGTGGGATTTTGGAGCCGCTGCTGCGGCCCCGAAGATGGGATTACGGCAGTTTACGTACCTGTTTCACGTCCAGTTCGATGGAGTTGAAATCTTTATCCAGTTCGCCGGTCAGTTCTACCTGATCCTTCGGCGTGATGGTCAAACCGTTCCAGCGTTTATGATCGATTTCAACTTTCATGGTGCCGGTGGCATCACGGAACTGATAATCCTCATCACCGATTTGCTTCTCAAGCGTACCGCGCACGGTAATCCAGCTATCGTCTTTCATCTCTTCGGCCTGTTTCACCGTGACAACGCTGGTGTTATCGGCTTTGAACCCACCGGACTTCACCTGCGCGGATGGCGCATTGGGATCAACAAAGCCACCTTGCTGAGCGGCAAGAACCGGCGTGGCGGCCAGGGCGACAATCGCTAACAGAGCTGCAGACTTTTTCATAATTCACCTCTTTTCCATGAATGTGTCGGTTTACGGGAGCTATTTCACCATAAGGTTCTTAACAGGATCTTAAGAGAATCCGTTTGGCTAACATTCATGAAAAATAGTCTATTTGCCGGGATTTTCGCTGTACAAGAGCAATTGTGCTTCGTATAACTCCGCTTAACAGAAGGAGAGTTGATGCGCATTTTACTGATTGAAGATGACACGCTGATTGGCGACGGTTTGAAAGTCGGGTTGACCAAACTTGGTTTCAGCGTGGATTGGTTTGTCTCCGGCGAAGCCGGATTTCAGGCGTTGACCGCCGCACCCTGGGACGCGGTGGTGCTGGATCTGTCGCTGCCCGAACGCGATGGTCTGGATATCCTGCGTCAGTGGCGCCAGCAAGGACACGATGTGCCGGTGCTGATTCTCACCGCGCGCGATGCGCTCGATCAGCGCGTACAGGGATTACAACTCGGCGCCGACGATTACCTGTGTAAGCCGTTTGCGTTAACAGAAGTGGCGGCACGCTTGCAGGCGTTGATCCGTCGCCGTCATGGGCAACTGCAGCCGGAACTGAAACACGGCAACGTGGTAATGGCGCCCGGCAGCCACAGCGTGCTGTGCGATGGCGAACCCGTTAGCCTGAAAAGCCGCGAACTGGCGCTGCTGGAACTGTTTCTGCGTAATCCTGGCCGCGTGCTGACGCGCAGTCAGCTGGAGGAGAAGCTCTACAGCTGGGATGAAGATGTCTCCAGCAATGCGGTGGAAGTGCACATTCATCATCTGCGCAAGAAACTCGGCAGCCAGTTTATTCGTACCGTACACGGCGTCGGTTATACGCTGGGAGCGGCGGAATGAGTCTGTTTCTGCGCCTCGCCATCGGCTTTGTGCTGCTGATTATAGTGTGCGGCGGCCTGGCCGGCCTCAGCGCCTGGCATCAAACCCGCGATACGGTGAACGAGCTGTTTGATACTCAGCAAATGCTGTTCGCCAAACGGCTGATAGCGCTCGATCCCACCTCGCTGCAGGACGTGACGCTGCCGAAAACCAAAGCGATCCTGCGCCATCACCGCGGCGATCAGGATGATGATGCGCTGGCATTTGCCATTTTCAGCGCGGAAGGCCAGCCGCTGTTGAACGACGGCGAAAATGGCCGCGATCTGCAATTCGATCATCAGCGCGATGGCTTTGTTGATGGACGACTGCGCGGCGATAAAGACAGCTGGCGCCTGGTGTGGCTCACCTCCGAGGATAAGCGCTATCGCGTGGTGGTCGGGCAAGAGTGGGAATACCGCGAAGATATGACGCGCGATCTGGCGCTCAGCAGCCTGCTGCCGTGGCTGATTGCCATGCCCTTTATGTTGCTGCTGCTACTGGCGCTGGTGTGGTTCGAGCTGCGCCCGTTGAAACGCCTCACGCTTTCCCTGCATCAGCGTGCGCCGGATGATGCCACGCCATTGCCGGACACGCGCTTGCCTAAAGAGGTGAAGCCGCTGGTGGTGGCACTTAACGGTTTGTTCAGTCGTATGGCGCATCTGGTGCAGCGCGAACGTCGCTTTACCTCCGATGCCGCCCATGAACTGCGCAGCCCGCTGGCGGCGCTGCGCGTGCAGAGTGAAGTGATTCAACTGGCTGATGATGATGAGGCGATGCGCAAACGCGCCATTCAGCAACTGGATAGCGGCATCGTGCGTGCCACGCGTCTGGTGGATCAGCTCTTAACGCTGTCACGCGTGGAAGCCGACGATCTGCGCAGCGAGTTTCAACCGGTGGCGCTGGCGCCGCTGCTGCAAAACCTGCTGGCGGAGCACTTCCCGCAGGCAGAACAACAAAACACCGCTTTGCAGTTCACCAGCCATGCCGAACCGGTGATGAACGGTCATCCGCTGTTGCTGGGGTTGATGGTGCGCAATCTGCTGGATAACGCGCTGCGCTATTCGCCGTCGGGCAGCACTATTGATGTGCAGCTCAATGCCCGCGCCATTACCGTTGATGATAACGGGCCAGGCGTCAGCGATGAGCAGTTGATAAGGTTGGGTGAACGCTTTTGGCGACCGCCAGGACAGGCGCAAACCGGCAGCGGATTAGGGCTTTCCATCGTGAAAAATATTGCCCAGTTGCACGGCGTTCGCTTGCAGTTCAGCCAGCGCGCCAGCGGAGGATTGCGCGTCACCTTGAGTTGGTGACGCGCACAACATTAAATCTCGACCTGGGTTCCCAACTCGATCACGCGGTTCGGTGGGATTTCAAACTGATCCGGCGCGCGTAGCGCATTGCGTTGCAGCGCGAGGAACAGCTTGCCGCGCAGGCGCAGGTACCACGGACGATCGCCGATAATCAGCGATTCATGCGACATAAAGAAGGAGGTTTCCATCATGCGGCAGTTCAGGCCTTCAAGACCGCAACGGTGGAAAATCTCTTCGACGTTTGGCGTTTCGCGCCAGCCGTAACTCGCCACCACGCGCCAGAAGGTCGGCGACAACTGTTCGATGGTCACACGACGGACGTTGTGCACGTAAGGCGCATCTTCCGTACGCAGCGTCAGCAGCACCACGCGCTCATGCAACACTTTGTTGTGCTTGAGGTTATGCAGCATGGCAAACGGAATCACATTCAGCGCACGCGACATATACACCGCGGTGCCCGGCACGCGTACCGGCGGCGATTTCTCCAGCGACGCAATCATCGCTTCCAGTGAATTGCCGTGCTCATGCATACGACGCAGCAGACGGAAACGCTCGCTTTTCCAGGTAGTCATGATGATGAACATCATCAGCGCCAGCGTCAGCGGCAGCCAACCGCCGGAGAACACCTTGATCAGGTTGGCGGAGAACAGCGACACGTCGATGATCAGCATGGCAATCAGAATCAGCACCACCAGATAGCGGTTCCAGTGCCAGTTTTGAATCGCCACGGTAGAACAGAGAATGGCGGTCAGCACCATGGTGCCGGTGACCGCGATGCCATAAGCCGCCGCCAGATTGCTGGAGTGCTCGAAGCCGACAATCACAATCACCACCGAGAAGTAGAGCAGCCAGTTAATCACCGGAATATAGATCTGCCCGGACTCCTCTTCTGAGGTGTGCACAATGCGCATCGGCGGCAAATAGCCGAGACGCACTGCCTGACGCGTTAATGAGAACACGCCGGAAATCACCGCTTGCGAGGCGATCACTGTGGCTAAGGTGGCGAGAATCAACATCGGGATCAGCATCCAATCCGGCGCAAGCAGGAAGAACGGGTTTTTGATCGCTTCAGGATGTTTGAGCAGCAGCGCGCCCTGACCAAAGTAGTTGAGCACCAGTGAAGGCAGCACCACGATAAACCAGGCGAGACGAATCGGAAATTTACCGAAGTGGCCCATATCGGCATACAGCGCTTCCACGCCGGTAATCGCCAGCACCACCGCGCCCAGCGCGAAGAAAGAGACACTTTTGTATTGAATAAAGAAGTGCAGCGCCCAGTAAGGATTCATGGCGTGCAGCACGTCAGGATTATTAATGATGCTACGCGCACCCAATACGGCGAGGATGATAAACCACAGCAGCATCACCGGCGCGAACAGCTTACCGACAATGCCGGTGCCGTGCTTCTGGATGACAAACAGCAAGGTCAGCACCGCAATCGCCAACGGCACGATGTAGGTATCGAGGCTCGGCGCGGCAATTTCCAGACCTTCTATCGCCGATAACACCGACACCGCCGGCGTGATCACCACTTCCCCGTAGAAGAAGCTGCCGCCGATCAGGCCCATGATCACCAGTATCGCGGTGGCTCTGGCGCCGGTGTTTCGTCCGGCCAGTGACATCAGCGTTAAAATCCCGCCTTCACCGGCGTTATCTGCACGCATTACGTAGCTGATGTACTTTAGCGACACCACCAGAATCAGCAGCCAGAAAATCAGCGACAGGAAGCCAAAAACCGCTTCGCGCTCCACGCCAAATCCAAACTGACCAGAGAGGCATTCACGCAATGTATAGAGTGGGCTGGTACCGATATCGCCATACACCACGCCAATTGCCGCCAGCGTGACTGCCCCAAGGGACTGTTTCTTATCCGAGCTCATAAGTTGTCTTTTGTTGGAGCCGGAGGCGCTTGCCTTCCGCTCAAGCCATCAAAAAGCGCACAGTATGCACATATTCCCAAAAAAACCTACTCTTACAAAGTGTCACCATCGCGTCGGTGACGCGGTTTTTCGCCGAAAATAGCGCCAAAAAACCGTTGGAAGCGGCGAGTTTTCTCGCATCAACCTTCTGAAACAAAAAAGCTGACGGCTATCAACGCAATCGCGCATGATAATCAGTAGAGTATTGCGCTCGCCAGACTATGACGGCACCAGGATCAAAAGGATAATGATGTGATTATGGCTCAACCCCATCTTTTGGCAGAAAGAATTTCTCGCCTGAGCAACGCTCTGGAAAAAGGGCTGTATGAACGCCATCATGCGATCCGCCTCTGTTTGCTGGCTGCCTTAAGTGGCGAAAGTGTGTTTCTGCTCGGGCCGCCGGGCATCGCCAAGAGTCTGATTGCCCGCCGATTGAAATATGCCTTCCAGCACGCCCGCGCATTTGAATACCTGATGACCCGTTTTTCCACCCCCGAAGAGGTGTTTGGCCCGCTGTCGATTCAGGCACTAAAAGATGAAGGGCGTTATCAGCGTCTGACCAAAGGTTATCTGCCGGATGCCGAAATAGTCTTCCTCGACGAAATCTGGAAAGCCGGCCCGGCAATTCTTAATACCTTGTTGACTGCCATTAACGAACGCCGCTTCCGCAATGGCGACAGCGAAGAAAAAATCCCAATGCGCCTGCTGGTTACCGCTTCCAACGAATTGCCGGAAGCCGATAGTGGCCTCGAAGCGCTGTATGACCGCATGTTGATTCGCCTGTGGCTGGATAACGTGCATGAGAAGCAGAACTTCCGCAGCATGCTCACCCACCAGCAGGATGAAAACGACAATCCAGTGGCGGAATCGTTGCGCATCAGCGACGAAGAGTATGAGCAGTGGCAGAAAGGCATCAGCCAGGTCAGTTTGCCGGATCATGTGTTTGAACTGATTTATCAGCTTCGTCAGCAGTTAGAAACGCTGCCGGACGCGCCGTACATTTCCGATCGTCGCTGGAAGAAAGCCATTCACCTGTTGCAGGCTAGCGCCTTTTACAGCGGCCGCGTGGCCATCGCGCCCATCGACTTAGTGCTGCTGAAAGATTGCCTGTGGCATGACGTGGCGTCGATGAAAATGCTGGATCGCGAAATCGATACGCTAATGTCGCAACATGCGTGGCAGCAACAGGCGCTGCTACATAAGCTGCAGCAGATCAAAAGCCGCCAGCTGGCGCTGCAACAGCAGCAAAGCGTGGCGCAAGCGCTGACGCTGGAGAAACACAGCGGCATGTTCAGCCGCAAACCGCACTACGAATTACCCGCCGCCATCACCGATGATCAACTGACACTAATGCTGCAACAACCGTTGATGCTGCACGACATGCAGGTGACGCACATTCTGATTGGCCGCGAAGCGCTGGATCAGTGGCTGCTGAAGGGCGGTGAAATCCGTGGCAAGCTGAACGGCATCGGCTTTGGTCAGACGCTGGATATGCTGGTGGATACTCATCACTGTTTGACGCTGCGCGATGCCAGCCTGCAATCCACGCGTCTGACGCTGCCGGGCGCCAGCAGCAGCAGCGAGATGCCGCAGGAGATCGCTGATGAATATGACGCGCTGGAAACCCAGCTGCGCGCGCAGCGCACGCTGTTCAGCCAGCATCAGCGCTGTCTGTTCATTAGCGATGACTGGCTGGCACGCATCGAAACCAGCCTGCAGGATGTCGCGGAACAGCTGAAACAGGCGAGAAAATGATCTCACTGGAGACGCTGAGTGCGCTGTTGTCGATTGGCGAAACCGAGTTAATCGAAGAGCTGATTATCGCGCTGCTCGCCTCGCCGCAACTGGCGCTGTTCTTTGAGAAATTTCCCCGCCTGAAACAAGCCATGATGCGCGATCTGCCGCGCTGGCGATCGGAGATCGCCGAGCAGATCAAAGTCACGCCGGTGCCAGAAGCGCTGGCGCAGGAGTTTCAGCTGTTTCAACAGATGCAGCTACTCAGCACGCAACATTTCACCCAACAGTTACCCAACATCATGACGCAGCTGAAAAGCCTACCGTCGCCATTCATCGAAGAAGCCAGCAAACTGCTGCTGAATGCTGAAAGCGACCAGCTCAGCAACGCGCAACACACCTTGTTCCTGCAACGCTGGCGCCTCAGCCTGACGCTGCAAACGCTGACGCTGAATGAAACCCTTCTGGAAGAGCAGCGCGAACGCTTGATGGCCGAGCTGCAGCAGCGCATGGCGATCAGCGGTCAGCTGGCGCCGATTCTTACCGATGACGATGAAGCTGCCGCCGGACGCCTGTGGGATTTAAGCAAAGCGCCGCTGCAGCACGGCGATTATGAACTGATTGTGCAGTACGGCGATTTCCTCGCCCAGCAGCCGGAATTGATGAAGCTGGCGCAGCAGCTGGGTCGCAGCCGCGAGGCCAAATCGGTGCCGTCGCAGGATGTACCGCTGGAAGCGTTTCACCAGCTGGTGCGCGAACCGGATAACGTACCGGAAGAAGTCAGCGGCATTCATCAAAGCGATGATGTGCTGCGTCTGTTGCCACCTGAGCTAGCGGCATTGAGCATTAGCGAGTTAGAGCTGGAGTTTTATCGGCGTTTAGTCGAGAAACGCTTGCTGACTTATCGTCTACAGGGCGATGCGTGGCACGAAAAAATCACCATGAGTCCGGTCAGCCACCAGCAGCATGAAGAGCAACCGCGCGGCCCGTTTATCGTCTGCGTTGATACGTCCGGATCGATGGGCGGTTTCAATGAACGCTGCGCCAAAGCCTTTTGCCTGGCGCTGCTGAAAGTGGCGCTGGCGGATAAGCGCCGCTGCTACATCATGCTGTTTGCTCATGAAGTGATCGGTTATGAACTCACCGCTGATAACGGCATTGAGCAGGCGATCCGTTTCCTCAGCCAGCGTTTTCGCGGCGGTACCGATCTCGCTGCCTGCCTTGCGGCGGTGGTGAAACGCATGGAAGGCAGCGCGTGGCAGGAAGCGGATGCGGTGATCGTTTCGGATTTTATTGCCCAGCGTTTGCCGGACGACATCGTCAGCACCATTAAGCAGCGTCAGCGCCAACATCAACAGCGCTTCCACGCGGTAGCAATGTCGCTGCATGGCAAACCCGGCATTCTGCGCATCTTCGATCACATCTGGCGCTTCGATACCGGCCTGAAAAGCCGTCTGCTGCGCCGCTGGCAGCGCTAATTCATCTGGCGGAAATGCTAATTTGCTATATTGATAAGTTCGAGCATTTAGCAAACTGGAGCACCTTGTGACGACCGCCCAACTTCCCGCACCGACCCGTACGCTGAAACTTTCCGGCCAACACTCCGAACAAAAACGGGCCGAGCTGCTGGCGTACTTCACCCAAACCTGGGAACTGTATGAAAGCTTGTTTGATTGCCTGGCGGACGAGCGCGCCTGGTTTAACAAAGCCATTTCGCTGCGCCATCCGCTGATCTTCTATTTTGGCCACACCGCAACCTTCTACATTAATAAGCTGATGGCGGGCCGCTACCTCGATCAACGCGTTGACGATCGTATTGAGGCGATGATGGCGATCGGCGTGGATGAGATGAGCTGGGACGATCTCAACGACAGCCATTACGACTGGCCGACCATCGCAGAAGTGCGCGACTATCGTGGCAAAGTGAAAAGCCTGGTGAGTGAGTTTATTCGCACCATGCCGCTGGAACTGCCGATCGACTGGGACAGCCCGGCGTGGGTGGTTTTGATGGGCATCGAACACGAACGTATTCATCTGGAAACCTCCAGCGTGCTGATGCGCCAGTTGCCGATTGAATGGGTTAAGCCGCAGCCGCACTGGCCAGTTTGCCCGCAGGCGCGTCACGATCGTCAATCGGTACCGGAAAATTCTCTGATCGCGATGCCCGGCGGCCGTGTGCAGCAGGGCAAAACCGACGACACTTATGGCTGGGATAACGAATACGGTAGCCAGCAAACCGAACTGAAGCCGTTTAAGGCCAGCAAAATGCTGGTCAGCAATGCTGAGTTTTATCGTTTTATTGCGGCGGACGGTTATAACGATCGCCGCTGGTGGGATGACGAAGGTTGGGGCTGGCGTGAATTTTCCGGTGCGCAGATGCCGACATTCTGGGTCGGTGACGAAAAGCTGCCCGATCAGCTAAAACTGCGCGTGCTGGCCGAAGAGGTGGCGATGCCGTGGGATTGGCCGGCGGAAGTGAATCAACTGGAAGCCGCCGCGTTCTGTCGCTGGATGGCGGAAGAGACCGGTAAATCTGTTCAGCTTCCCTGCGAAGCCGAATGGGCGCAGCTGCGTGAGCAAGTTGGCGGCGATCAGCCGGACTGGACTGAAGCGCCGGGCAACATCAATCTGGCATACTGGGCTTCCTCCAGCCCGGTCGATCGCTTCGCACAAGGTGAGTTTTACGACATCGTCGGCAACGTCTGGCAGTGGACCACGACGCCAACCAACGGTTTCGAAGGCTTTAAGGTACATCCGCTCTACGACGATTTCTCCACACCCACCTTTGATGGCAAACATGCGCTAATCAAAGGTGGCAGCTGGATTTCCACCGGCAATGAAGCGTTGAAATCTGCGCGCTATGCTTTCCGTCGTCACTTCTTCCAGCACGCCGGTTTCCGCTATGTCGTTTCTTCCCATGAAGAGAGCATGACGCTCAATCCTTATGAAACCGACAGCATGGTGTCGCAGTATCTCGATTTCCAGTACGGGCCGAGCTACTACAACGTAACCAACTACGCGGCTGCGCTGGTGGAAAAACTGCTGCCGCACTGTACTGCGCGGGGTCAGGCGCTGGATATCGGCTGCGCCACCGGGCGGGCCAGCTTTGAACTGGCGCGACACTTCGAGGCAGTAACGGGCATGGATTACTCGGCGCGCTTTATTGATGTTGCGCTGCAGCTGACCTCCGGTGAGGATTTCCGCTATGTGGTGCCCGAAGAGGGCGATCTGGTGGAGTATCGTCAGGTGCGGCTGAAAGAGTTTGGTCTGGAAGCTGAGCAAGCGCAGCGTATTCAGTTTGTGCAGGGCGATGCCTGTAACCTGAAGCCGCAGCCGGACCGTTACGATCTGGTGCTGGCCTCTAACCTGATCGATCGTCTGCGTCAGCCAAAACGTTTCCTGCAGGATGTCACGCCGATGATCCGCGCCGGTGGTTTGCTGGTGCTGTCATCGCCGTATACCTGGCTGGAAGATTTCACGCCGAAAGAGAACTGGCTGGGCGGTGTTCGCGAAAATGGTGAAGCGCTGACAACCTATCAGGCGCTGCAGCGTCTGTTACGTGATGCCTTTGACGAAGTGGCACCGCCGCAGGATGTACCCTTTGTGATCCGCGAAACGGCGCGCAAATTCCAGCACACGCAGGCGCAAGTGACCTTCTGGCGTAAGCGCTAAAAAGCAGGCAGACAACGGCATGGCTGTTGTCTGCACCTTGCCTGCACCGCTAATTTGCTGCACATTCTCCTCTATTCATAGAAGAAGAACTCAACGAGGATGGACAATGGCGGAACACCTTCAGCTGGATAACCTGGATCGCGGGATTCTGAATGCGCTGCTACAGAACGCGCGTACCGCCTATGCCGAGCTCGCCAAGCAGTTCAACGTCAGCCCCGGCACCATTCATGTGCGGGTGGAGAAGATGCGTCAGGCGGGCATTATTTTGGGCACGCGCGTGGAGATCGATCCGCGTCAGCTCGGCTTCGATGTGTGCTGCTTTATCGGCATTATCCTTAAAAGCGCGCGCGATTATCCGGCGGCTCTGAGCAAACTTGACGCGCTGGATGAAGTGGTGGAAGCCTGGTATACCACCGGCCACTACAGCATCTTTATCAAAGTGATGTGCCGATCAATCGATGCCTTGCAACAGGTGTTGATCAACAAGATCCAGACCATCGACGAAATTCAGTCCACCGAAACCCTGATCTCCCTGCAAAACCCGATCATGCGCACTATTAAGCCGTAACCCCTCTCTAATCTGTGCACAAACTTATCCCCGGCAGATCGCGCGTATGGCGCGACTTGCCGCCTGATGCTTTCTACTATTAACCCTGTTTTCCACAGGTGGATCACGGCTTGATCACAGCGTACAATGCTCGCCTTTAGTGCGGGAGAGCATCATGGCCGATATTACGTTAATCAGTGGAAGTACCCTTGGCAGCGCCGAATATGTTGCTGAACATCTGGAAGAAAAACTGCAGGAAGCGGGCTTCTCAACCGAGGTGCTGCATGGCCCAGAGCTGGATGAGCTGCAACCGGAAGGGATTTGGCTGATCGTTACCTCCACGCACGGTGCCGGTGAACTGCCTGATAATTTGCTTCCTTTATATGAAGCACTGCAGGAAACAAAACCGGACCTCTCTGGCTTACGTTATGGCGCAGTCGGCATTGGTAATCATGAATACGATCTTTTCTGCGGCGCGATCAAACTGCTGGAAGAGCAATTGAACCAGTTGGGCGCCAAACGCATTGGCGATCGACTGGAGATCGACGTGCTGGAGCATGAGATCCCGGAAGACGCGGCCGAAGTGTGGGTCGCCACATGGAAAACGCAGATTTAAAACGATCTTTAGTGGCTGGGGATCGGGAAAATAGAATGATCCCCAGTTGATTGCGCTGTTTTTTTACCTTAAACCCGCGATCGACTGTGGATAACATGGCCTGTTTCATGCGTATAACCAGTAGTTATCCAAATAACAACGTCTGTTTCTTTTTTAGGCTGTGCATAAGTAGCCATTTTGATCCCAGCTTATACGGATCAGGATCACCGATCATTCACAGCTAATGATCCTCGCTAATTTGCTGTTTAGCATGAACTTTTTGGGGTTATCAACAGCCGGATGCGATCCTAATAGTAGATCTAACAGAAAGATCATATAAAAGACTTAAGATCCTTTCTTTTAAACCTCGGGATCCCGCGACTTTCGCCGCCGACATTATTTCAGTAGAATCCACCGCCCAGGGCAACGATCCCTGTCCGAAACACTAACGAGGACCCACTTCATGTTTTATCCAGATCCTTTTGACGTCATCGTAATCGGTGGTGGTCATGCGGGCACAGAGGCCGCGATGGCCGCAGCCCGAATGGGTCAGCAAACCCTGTTACTCACCCATAACATTGATACGCTTGGACAAATGTCCTGTAACCCGGCGATCGGTGGCATCGGGAAAGGACATCTGGTGAAGGAAGTGGATGCCTTAGGCGGTTTGATGGCCACGGCAATTGACCAGGCAGGTATCCAGTTTAGGATACTAAACGCGAGTAAAGGCCCCGCCGTTCGCGCCACTCGTGCTCAGGCTGACCGTGTACTGTATCGCCAGGCGGTACGCACCGCATTAGAGAACCAGCCAAACCTGATGATCTTCCAGCAGGCGGTTGACGATCTGATTGTGGAAAACGATCGTGTCGTCGGTGCTGTGACGCAAATGGGCCTGAAGTTCCGCGCCAAAACCGTGGTGCTGACCGTCGGGACCTTCCTCGATGGCAAAATCCACATCGGCCTGGATAACTACAGCGGTGGCCGTGCAGGCGATCCGCCATCAATCCCATTGGCAAAACGCCTGCGTGCACTGCCGCTGCGCGTAAACCGTCTGAAAACCGGTACGCCGCCACGCATCGACGCACGCTCGATTGATTTTTCGATGCTGACACCGCAGCACGGTGATCATCCGATGCCGGTGTTCTCGTTCATGGGCAAGGTTTCGCAGCATCCACAACAAGTGCCATGCTGGATCACCTACACCAACGAACAGACGCATGACGTGATCCGCAATAACCTCGATCGCAGCCCGATGTATGCCGGGATCATCGAAGGTATTGGTCCACGTTATTGCCCATCGATCGAAGACAAAGTGATGCGTTTTGCCGATCGTAATGCGCACCAGATCTTCCTGGAGCCGGAAGGCCTGACCAGCAACGAGATCTACCCGAATGGTATCTCCACCAGCCTGCCGTTTGACGTACAGATGCAGATTGTACGTTCGATGAAAGGACTGGAAAACGCGAAGATCATCCGTCCGGGTTACGCCATCGAGTATGATTTCTTCGATCCACGCGATCTCAAACCGACGCTGGAAAGCAAATTTATCCACGGTCTGTTCTTTGCCGGCCAGATCAACGGCACCACTGGCTACGAAGAAGCGGCAGCGCAAGGTTTGCTGGCCGGCCTCAACGCAGCACGCGCTTCCGCCGACAAAGAGGGCTGGGCGCCACGTCGCGATCAGGCTTACCTTGGTGTGCTGGTTGATGATTTGTGCACGTTGGGCACGAAAGAGCCGTACCGCATGTTTACATCACGCGCTGAATACCGCCTGATGCTGCGCGAAGACAACGCCGATCTACGTTTGACCGAAGCCGGTCGCGAGCTCGGTCTGGTTGATGATGCCCGCTGGGCGCGCTACAACCAGAAACTGGAGGCGATTGAGCAGGAGCGTCAACGCCTGCGCGATCTGTGGGTGCATCCAAAATCGGATAACGTGGCGGAAGTGAACGCGGTGATCAGTGCGCCGCTCACCAAAGAAGCCAGCGGTGAAGATCTGCTGCGTCGTCCAGAGATGACCTATCCGCTGCTGACGTCACTCGCCAGCTACGGTCCGGCACTGCCAGATGAGCAAGCTGCTGAGCAGGTGGAAATTCAGGTGAAATACGAAGGGTACATTGCGCGTCAGCAGGAAGAGATTGATCGCCAGCTGCGCAATGAAAACACCTTGTTGCCTGTCGAGCTCGACTATCGTCAGGTAAATGGCTTATCGAATGAAGTGATCGCCAAACTCAACGATCACAAACCGACTTCCATCGGCCAGGCTTCTCGTATTTCGGGTATCACGCCTGCGGCAATCTCAATTCTGCTGATTTACCTGAAAAAACAGGGCCTACTGCGTAAAAGCGCCTGATCGACTTTGGGGCGAGGCAACTCGCCCCCCGTTAATGGAATTCTCGTTGTGATCAACAAACTCTCCTCGCTGCTAAAAGCGGCAAACATTTCCCTTACCGATCAACAAAAACAGCAGTTGGTTGGCTATGTTGAGTTGCTGCATAAGTGGAATAAGGCCTATAACCTGACATCAGTGCGCGACCCGCAGCAGATGCTGGTACGCCATATTCTCGACAGCGTGGTGGTTGAGCCACATTTGCAGGGCGAACGCTTTATTGACGTCGGCACCGGTCCGGGCTTGCCAGGCATTCCGCTGGCCATTGTGCGCCCGCAATCGCATTTCACCTTGCTTGATAGCCTCGGCAAACGCGTGCGTTTCCTGCGTCAGGTACAACATGAGTTAGGACTTACTAACGTCACGCCGGTGCAGAGCCGCGTTGAAGAGTATCCGTCTGAGCCGCCATTCGACGGTGTTATCAGTCGTGCATTTGCTTCACTCGAGGATATGCTGACCTGGTGTCATCATCTGCCGGGTCCTGAAGGTCGCTTTTATGCCCTGAAAGGTGTGCGTACGGATGATGAGATTGCTGCATTACCCGCTGGCTTTACGGTGGAAAAAATTCAACCTCTGCAGGTACCCGAGCTGGATGGTGAACGTCATCTGGTGGTGATTACCCGCCAATAGCCTTTTAAACGGTATGGATTTAAGCTGCTTCACGCCGTTTGTCTTAGTTATTGGCCTGAACGAAAAAGCAGCGATTGAACACTTTTAGGTAAAAGCTTTTATTTCGCAGGGCAGGGCGCGCGAGTTAACATCCCCGGCGGAAATTATCCGAAAATCTCTGTTACATTTAACGAATAATTCACATTTCATTATCACGGAGATCACTTTTTTGGGTGTATTTACCCAACCAAATAATCACTGGTGAAAATATAACTTTGCAATAAATTGGCGTACGTAATATCAGTTTTGCGTTTTTATTGCAGCGCATGATGTCAATAGAGTGTTTTTCTCGAAAATCGAAGTGCGACAGTTAAATAAAAAATCTAAATTTCTGATTTATTAGTGTTTTAGTCGATTTTGAAATTCTATAAATCTTGTCTGAAACAAATTCAGTCAGGCATTCCTTGTTTATTATGTGATCTAAAGCACGCTTTAAAAGCAAGTCGGTCGGGCATTTTCAGACTTAAAGTCAGACATTGCCTGAAGACGATGTTTTGAAAAATAGCCCTTCAGAAAGAAATTTAAATAATTGTTCACCTTTTCGCTACTTACCGATTGAAATCGCAGGTGGCGCCCGTATAATTTGCACGGCTTTTGCTGCTTGACTCAAATGAGTAAAGGCAGTCTTATACGACACGCGACATACCCCGTTCGGGGCAGGAGAGTTCAGCGTCATGTCAGTGTCTCTTTACAGTGTGAAATTAGCCCGGGCCGTGCTGATCATTCAGCTGGTGACCTTTGTCATCATCGGTGCGCTCTTTACCCTGAAAGAGGTTACCTGGGGCGCCTCCGCCATCGCGGGTGGCGTGGCAGCCTGGCTGCCGAACGTGTTGTTTATGTTTTTGGCCTGGCGCCTGCAGGATCAAACGCCTGCGAAAGGACGTGTTGCCTGGAGCTTCGCCCTCGGTGAAGTGTTGAAGGTTTTCACAACCGTCATTTTCCTCGCGGTGGCGTTGGGTGTGTTTGGAGCGGTCTTCTGGCCACTCGCAATCACGTGGTTATCGGTGCTGGTGGTGCAGATCGTCGCTCCGGCTGTAATTAACAACAAAGGGTAAGAGGCATCATGGCTGCTGGAGAAATCTCTACTCCGCAAGAATACATAGGTCACCACCTGAATAACCTTCAGTTGGACCTGCGTACTTTCGAGTTGGTGAATCCGCACGACGCTCCCGCGACGTTCTGGGTATTAAATATCGATTCCATGTTTTTCTCTGTGGTGCTGGGACTGATTTTCCTGGTGTTGTTCCGCAAAGTGGCGAAAAGCGCTACCAGCGGTGTTCCAGGGAAATTACAAGCGGCTATCGAACTGGTTGTCGGCTTCGTTGATAACAACGTGCGCGACATGTACCACGGTAAAAGCAAACTTATCGCCCCGCTGGCTCTGACGATTTTCGTCTGGGTCTTCCTGATGAACTTCATGGATCTGCTGCCTATCGATTTGCTGCCGTTTATCGGCGAGCACTATTTAGGCCTGCCGGCGCTGCGCGTCGTGCCGTCTGCAGACGTGAACATCACGCTGTCTATGGCGCTGGGCGTATTTATTTTGATTCTGTTCTACAGCATCAAAATGAAAGGCATTGGCGGCTTCACCAAAGAGTTGACGCTGCAGCCTTTTAATCACCCGATCTTCATCCCCATTAACCTGATTCTTGAAGGTGTTAGCCTGCTGTCCAAGCCTGTTTCACTGGGTCTGCGACTGTTCGGCAACATGTATGCGGGTGAGTTGATCTTTATCCTGATTGCCGGCTTGCTGCCGTGGTGGTCGCAGTGGTTGTTGAATGTGCCTTGGGCCATTTTCCACATCCTGATCATTTCGCTGCAGGCTTTCATTTTCATGGTCCTCACGATCGTCTATCTGTCGATGGCATCTGAAGAACATTGATTTTTATCTCAACACTTAAGCTTTTAACTGAAACAAACTGGAGACTGTCATGGAAAACCTGAATATGGATCTGCTGTACATGGCTGCCGCTGTGATGATGGGCCTGGCGGCAATCGGTGCTGCGATCGGTATCGGCATCCTCGGAGGTAAATTCCTGGAAGGCGCCGCGCGTCAACCGGATCTGATCCCTCTGCTGCGTACGCAGTTCTTTGTTGTAATGGGTCTGGTGGATGCAATCCCGATGATCGCTGTAGGTCTGGGTCTCTACGTGATGTTTGCTGTCGCTTAAACCTGGTAGCCTTGTTCACTCATGGCACCTGGTGTGATGAGGGACGGATTCTGCCGTTTATCTCTGATAGCGGCAGAGCAAGTTAACTTAATAAGAGGCATTGTGCTGTGAACATTAATGCAACAATCCTCGGCCAGGCCATCGCGTTCATTCTGTTTGTCGCGTTCTGCATGAAGTACGTATGGCCGCCGATTATGGCTGCCATCGAAAAGCGCCAGAAAGAAATTGCTGAAGGCCTTGCTTCTGCTGAGCGCGCGAAGAAAGATTTAGATCTCGCGCAGGCCAATGCGACCGACCAGCTGAAAAAAGCGAAAGAAGACGCTCAGGTCATTATCGAGCAGGCGAACAAACGCCGTGCCCAGATTCTGGACGAAGCGAAAACCGAAGCTGAGACTGAACGTAACCGCATCGTGGCGCAGGCGCAGGCAGAAATTGATGCCGAGCGTTCGCGTGCCCGTGAAGAGCTGCGTAAGCAAGTCGCGTTGCTGGCATTAGCTGGCGCCGAGAAAATCATCGAACGTTCCGTGGATGAAGCTGCTAACAGCGACATCGTTGATAAACTGGTCGCTGAACTGTAAGGAGGGAGGGGCTGATGTCTGATCTGATTACTGTAGCTCGCCCCTACGCCAAAGCAGCTTTTGACTTTGCTGTTGAGCATCAAAGCATCGATCGCTGGCAATCCATGCTGGCGTTTGCCGCAGAAGTGGCTCGCAACGAACAGATCGCAGATCTTCTTTCCGGTGCGCTCGCACCGGAAGCTTTGTCTGCTTCTTTCATTGCAGTTTGTGGCGATCAACTTGATGAAAACGCCCAGAACCTGATTAAGGTAATGGCCGAAAACGGACGTTTGACAGCGCTTCCAGCCGTACTGGCTCAGTACATTCAACTGCGTGACGCTTATGAAGCGACAGCCGAAGTTGATGTGATTTCTGCCAGCACGCTGAGTGACAGTCAGCTGACTAAAATCAGCGCCGCGATGGAAAAACGTCTGTCACGTAAAGTTAAGCTGAATTGCAAAATTGATAAGTCTGTAATGGCAGGTGTGGTTATCCGTGCGGGTGACCTGGTCATTGATGGCAGCGTACGCGGCCGTCTTGATCGTCTGGCAGACGTCTTGCAGTCTTAAGGGGACTGGAGCATATGCAACTGAATTCCACCGAAATCAGCGAACTGATCAAGCAGCGCATTGCTCAGTTCAATGTCGTGAGTGAAGCTCACAACGAAGGTACTATTGTTTCTGTAAGTGACGGTATCATCCGCGTACACGGCCTGGCCGATGTCATGCAGGGTGAGATGATTGCCCTGCCGGGCAACCGTTACGCTATCGCACTGAACCTCGAGCGTGACTCGGTTGGTGCAGTAGTGATGGGCCCGTATGCTGACCTCGCGGAAGGCATGAAAGTAAAATGTACGGGTCGTATTTTAGAAGTTCCAGTTGGCCGTGGCCTGCTGGGCCGTGTGGTGAACACACTGGGTGCACCGATCGACGGTAAAGGCGCAATCGAAAACGACGGCTTCTCGCCTGTTGAAGTGATTGCACCGGGCGTTATCGACCGTCAGTCTGTAGACCAGCCTGTTCAGACCGGTTACAAATCTGTCGATGCGATGATTCCAATCGGCCGTGGCCAGCGTGAGCTGATCATCGGTGACCGTCAGACCGGTAAAACTGCAATGGCAATCGACGCCATCATCAACCAGCGCGATTCAGGCATCAAGTGTGTCTACGTTGCGATTGGTCAGAAAGCGTCAACCATTTCTAACGTAGTACGCAAACTGGAAGAGCACGGCGCGCTGGCTAACACCATCGTGGTTGTCGCTTCTGCTTCTGAATCTGCAGCACTGCAGTACCTGTCACCGTACGCCGGTTGTGCAATGGGTGAGTACTTCCGTGACCGCGGTGAAGATGCACTGATCGTGTACGATGACCTGTCTAAGCAGGCTGTTGCTTACCGTCAGATTTCTCTGCTGCTGCGCCGTCCACCAGGTCGTGAAGCATTCCCTGGTGACGTGTTCTATCTCCACTCTCGTCTGCTGGAGCGTGCATCACGCGTTAGCGCTGACTACGTTGAGCGCTTCACCAACGGTGAAGTGAAAGGCCAGACCGGTTCTCTGACCGCACTGCCAATCATCGAAACTCAGGCGGGTGACGTTTCTGCGTTCGTTCCGACCAACGTAATCTCGATTACTGATGGTCAGATCTTCCTGGAATCTAACCTGTTCAACTCCGGTATTCGTCCAGCCGTTAACCCGGGTATTTCGGTATCCCGTGTTGGTGGTGCTGCACAGACTAAGATCATCAAGAAACTGTCCGGTGGTATTCGTACCGCGCTGGCACAGTATCGTGAACTGGCTGCGTTCTCTCAGTTCGCTTCCGATCTGGACGATGCAACGCGTAAACAGCTGAGCCACGGTCAGAAAGTGACCGAGCTGCTGAAACAGAAACAGTATGCGCCGATGTCAGTCGCGCAACAGGGTCTGGTGCTGTTTGCTGCTGAGCGCGGCTATCTGAACGATGTTGAACTGGCGAAAGTCGGCAGCTTCGAAGCCGCTCTGCTGGCGTTCGCGGATCGCGATCACGCTGAGCTGATGGCTGAAATCAACCAAGCGGGTAACTTCAATAACGAAATCGAAGAGAAGCTGAAAGGCCTCCTCGAAACGTTTAAAGCAACCCAGTCCTGGTAATGTCTGGCGGCTTGTCTGAAAAGGCAGGCCGCAAGGCTTTGAGGAGAAGCTAATGGCCGGCGCAAAAGAAATACGTAGTAAGATCGGAAGCGTAAAAAATACGCAGAAGATCACCAAAGCGATGGAAATGGTCGCCGCCTCCAAAATGCGTAAAACGCAGGAACGCATGGCGGCCAGCCGTCCGTATGCAGATACCATGCGCAAAGTGATTGGTCACCTTGCCTTGGGTAATCTGGAATACAAGCACCCTTACCTGGATGAGCGTGACGTTAAGCGCGTCGGCTACCTGGTCGTTTCGACTGACCGCGGGCTTTGTGGTGGTTTGAACATTAACCTGTTCAAAAAATTGCTGGCAGATATGAAAAGCTGGGCGGATAAAGGCGTACAGAGCGATCTGGCTGTTATCGGTTCGAAAGGCAATTCATTCTTCGGCTCTGTAGGTGGCAACATCGTGGCACAAGTCACCGGTATGGGCGATAAGCCTGCACTGTCTGATTTGATCGGCCCGGTAAAAGTGATGTTGCAGGCCTACGATGAAGGTCGCATCGACAAGCTGTATATCGTTGCCAACAAGTTTAATAACACCATGTCTCAGACTCCGACCATTACCCAACTGCTGCCGTTACCGCCAGCGGAAGGTGAAGAAGAGATGAAGGCGAAGACCTGGGATTACCTGTACGAACCCGATCCGAAAGCGCTGCTGGATACTCTGCTGCGTCGTTACGTCGAATCGCAGGTTTATCAGGGTGTGGTGGAAAACCTGGCCAGTGAGCAGGCCGCACGTATGGTTGCAATGAAAGCTGCAACCGATAACGGCGGAAACCTGATCAAAGAGCTGCAGTTGGTTTACAACAAAGCTCGTCAGGCCAGCATCACCCAGGAACTTACCGAGATCGTCTCGGGAGCCTCCGCGGTTTAACCAGGCATATATCCTGTCGCGCGAGCGCGGCTGGGTATTTTCGTATTAGGTAGAGGATTCAAGATGGCAGCTGGAAAGATTGTCCAGATTATCGGCGCCGTAGTTGACGTCGAATTCCCTCAGGACGCGGTACCGCAGGTATACAGCGCTCTCGAGGTGAAAAATGGTGATGCTCGTCTGGTGCTGGAAGTTCAGCAGCAGCTGGGTGGTGGCGTGGTTCGTACCATCGCCATGGGTACTTCTGACGGCCTGAAGCGCGGTCTGGAAGTTACCGACCTGAAAAAACCTATCCAGGTTCCGGTTGGTAAAGCAACCCTCGGCCGTATCATGAACGTATTGGGTGAGCCAATCGACATGAAAGGCGACCTGCAGAATGACGACGGCACTGTAGTAGAGGTTTCCTCTATTCACCGTGCAGCACCTTCGTATGAAGATCAGTCTAACTCGCAGGAACTGCTGGAAACCGGCATCAAGGTTATCGACCTGATGTGTCCGTTCGCTAAGGGCGGTAAAGTCGGTCTGTTCGGTGGTGCGGGTGTAGGTAAAACCGTAAACATGATGGAGCTGATCCGTAACATCGCGGCTGAGCACTCAGGTTATTCGGTATTTGCTGGTGTGGGTGAGCGTACTCGTGAGGGTAACGACTTCTACCACGAAATGACTGACTCCAACGTTATCGATAAAGTAGCGCTGGTGTATGGCCAGATGAACGAGCCGCCGGGTAACCGTCTGCGCGTAGCACTGACCGGTTTGACCATGGCGGAAAAATTCCGTGATGAAGGCCGTGACGTTCTGCTGTTCATCGACAACATCTATCGTTACACCCTGGCCGGTACTGAAGTATCAGCACTGTTGGGTCGTATGCCATCTGCGGTAGGCTATCAGCCAACGCTGGCAGAAGAGATGGGTGTGTTGCAGGAGCGTATTACCTCCACGAAGACCGGTTCAATCACCTCTGTACAGGCCGTTTACGTTCCTGCGGATGACTTGACTGACCCGTCACCAGCAACCACCTTTGCTCACTTAGACTCAACCGTTACGCTGAGCCGTCAGATCGCCTCTCTGGGTATCTACCCAGCCGTTGACCCGCTGGATTCTACCAGCCGTCAGCTGGATCCACTGATCGTGGGTCAGGAGCACTATGACGTTGCGCGTGGCGTGCAGTCTCTGCTGCAGCGTTACCAGGAACTGAAAGACATCATCGCTATCCTGGGTATGGACGAGTTGTCTGAAGAAGACAAACTGTTGGTGGCACGTGCGCGTAAGATTCAGCGCTTCCTGTCTCAGCCGTTCTTCGTTGCTGAAGTCTTCACCGGTTCTCCAGGTAAGTACGTCACCCTGAAAGACACCATCCGTGGCTTCAAAGGCATCATGGAAGGCGAATTCGACCACCTGCCAGAGCAGGCGTTCTACATGGTCGGCGCTATCGAAGAAGCCGTAGAAAAAGCGAAGAAACTGTAATTTAGGTTTCCCAGGAGGAATGGTATGGCTATGACTTATCATCTGGACGTGGTCAGCGCGGAGCAACAAATGTTCTCCGGTCTGGTCGAGCGTATCCAGGTGTCAGGTAGCGAAGGTGAGCTGGGGATTCGTCCTGGCCACGCCCCGCTGCTGACAGCCATCAAGCCTGGTATGATTCACATCGTGAAACAGCACGGCGAAGAGGAGTTTATTTACCTCTCTGGCGGCGTGCTGGAAGTTCAGCCTGGCAGCACCACCGTTCTGGCCGACACCGCGATTCGCGGTGAAGACCTCGACGAAGCGCGCGCGCTGGAAGCGAAACGTAAAGCGGAAGAGCACATGAACAGCAGCCACGGCGACGTGGATTATGCTCAGGCTTCTGCGGAACTGGCGAAAGCCATCGCGAAACTGCGTGTCATCGAGCTGACCAAAAAAGCGATGTAATCAGGCTTTATGCGTCACGAAATGCCAGCCCTTTGGGTTGGCATTTTTTTTGCCCAAAATTTGCCGCCTGGCGCTGAGCCCGGCTAATTTCGACCCGAGAAAAATGTAGTAATCTCGGGGTTAAACCTTACACTTTCGAAAGTTGAAGAGAATCAGGATAGTTATGTCTACGAACGCGATGAGTGTGGTGATCTTAGCCGCTGGCAAAGGCACCCGAATGTATTCCGACCTGCCCAAAGTACTGCACACCCTTGCAGGTAAACCAATGGTTCAGCATGTTATTGATGCCGCAACCGGTTTGGGCGCCCAGCAGATCCATCTGGTTTACGGCCACGGCGGAGATTTACTGCAGTCAACGTTAGCGCATAACGCACTCAACTGGGTGCTGCAGGCCGAGCAACTGGGTACTGGTCATGCGATGCAGCAGGCGGCACCCTTCTTTGCCGATAACGAAGATATTCTGATGCTGTACGGCGACGTGCCGCTGATCTCGCAGGCCAGTTTGCAACGTCTGCGCGACGCGAAACCCGCGGGCGGCATTGGCTTACTCACCGTAGTTCTGGATAACCCAACCGGCTACGGTCGTATCGTGCGTGAAAACGGCACGGTGATCGGCATCATTGAGCAGAAAGATGCCTCGCCAGAACAGCTTAAAATTCAGGAAATTAACACCGGCATTCTGATTGCCAACGGTGGCGACCTCAAGCGCTGGCTGGCACAACTTAACAACAATAATGCGCAGGGCGAATTCTATATCACCGACATCATCGCCATGGCGCACCACGAAGGCCGCGTGATCAATGCGGTGCATCCGGCGCGCATCAGCGAAACCGATGGCGTCAACAATCGCCTGCAGCTGGCAACGCTTGAGCGTGTCTACCAAAGCGAGCAGGCAGAAAAGCTGCTGCTGGCGGGTGTGATGCTGCGCGATCCGGCGCGTTTCGATCTGCGCGGTGCGTTGCAACACGGCCGCGATGTGGAGATCGACACCAATGTGATCATCGAAGGCAAAGTCACGCTCGGCAACCGCGTCAAAATCGGTGCCGGCTGCATCATCAAAAACAGCGTGATTGCTGACGACTGTGAAATCAGCCCTTATTCGGTGATCGAAGATGCCACGTTAGCCGCTGCTTGTACGGTTGGGCCTTTTGCGCGTCTGCGTCCGGGCAGCGAGTTGGCGGAAGCGGCGCATGTGGGCAACTTTGTAGAGATGAAGAAAGCCACGCTCGGCAAAGGCTCCAAAGCCGGTCATCTCTCTTATCTCGGCGATGCGGAAATTGGCGCGGGCGTGAATATCGGTGCGGGTACCATTACCTGTAACTATGATGGCGCCAACAAATCCAAAACCATCATTGGCGACAACGTGTTTATCGGTTCGGATACCCAACTGGTGGCGCCAGTCAGCGTGGCGAGCGGTGCGACCATCGCCGCGGGCACCACGATAATGAAAGATGTGTTAGCTGCGGATCTGGTCTACAACCGTAAAGAACAGAATCAAAAATCGGGCTGGCAGCGTCCTGTTAAGAAAAAATAAATTTTAAAGGCCGACAACGATCGGCCTGTTAGCAGTGCCATAAAAAAATATCCCCACTCTCTACAAGGCTCGGGGAAATCAGGTCGTATGACAACGCAATGGCCGAAAGCCATGAAGTCAGGAAATTACTATGTGTGGAATTGTTGGTGCAGTAGCGCAGCGTGACATCGCAGAAATTCTGCTGGAAGGTTTGCGTCGTCTTGAGTATCGCGGTTATGACTCCGCGGGATTAGCCGTCGTCGATCGTCAGGGCCATATGACGCGCCTGCGTCGTCTGGGTAAAGTGCAGAACCTGGCGGAAGCCGCAGAGCAGCAGCCGCTGATTGGCGGCACCGGTATCGCACACACGCGCTGGGCGACACACGGAGAACCGTCGGAGGCCAATGCGCATCCGCACGTTTCCGAGCACATCATCATCGTGCACAACGGCATCATTGAAAACCATGAGCCGCTGCGCGCGCAGTTGCTTGAGCGCGGCTATCACTTTGCCTCAGAAACCGACACCGAAGTGGTGGCGCATCTGGTGCATTGGGAGCAGAAGCAAGGCGGCACACTGCGTGAAGTGGTGCTGCGCGTCATTCCGCAGCTGCGCGGTGCGTATGGCATGGTGATCATGGACAGCCGCGATCCTTCGCTGCTGGTGGCGGCGCGCTCCGGCAGTCCGCTGGTGATTGGCCGTGGCGTGGGTGAAAACTTTATCGCTTCCGATCAGCTGGCGCTGCTGCCAGTGACGCGTCGCTTCATCTATCTGGAAGAGGGTGATATTGCCGAGATCACCCGCCGCGAAGTCACCATCATCGATCGTGACGGTAAAACCACTAAGCGCGCTGAAATCGAATCGACCGCGCAGTACGATGCTGGCGACAAAGGCATCTATCGTCACTACATGCAGAAAGAGATTTACGAGCAGCCGAACGCGATCAAAAACACCATCACCGGTCGTTTTAATCACGGCGAAGTCGATCTCAGCGAGCTGGGCCCGGATGCTGAGACGCTGTTGAGCCAGGTCGAACATATTCAGATCATCGCCTGCGGTACGTCATACAACTCCGGCATGGTTTCGCGTTACTGGTTTGAGTCGCTGGCTAACCTGCCTTGTGATGTGGAAATCGCCTCGGAATTCCGTTATCGCAAATCTGCAGTGCGTAAAAATAGCCTGCTGATCACGCTGTCACAATCGGGTGAAACCGCCGATACGCTGGCGGCGCTGCGCCTGTCGAAAGAGCTGGGTTATCTCGGTTCGCTGGCAATCTGTAACGTGGCCGGTTCATCGCTGGTGCGTGAATCCGATTTAGCGCTGATGACCAAAGCCGGCACTGAAATTGGCGTGGCATCCACCAAAGCCTTCACCACGCAGCTGGCAGTATTGCTGATGCTGGTGGCGAAACTCGGTCGTCTGCACGGCATGAAAGCCGAAACCGAGCACGAGATTGTGCACGCGCTGCAGGCCTTGCCGAGCCGCATCGAACAGATGCTGGCGCAGGACAAAGTGATCGAAAACCTGGCGGAAGGTTTCTCTGATAAGCATCACGCGCTGTTCCTTGGCCGTGGCGATCAGTATCCGATCGCGATGGAAGGCGCGCTGAAGCTGAAAGAGATCTCCTATATCCACGCCGAAGCCTATGCGGCGGGCGAGCTGAAGCACGGCCCGCTGGCGCTGATTGATGCGGATATGCCAGTGATCGTGGTCGCGCCCAACAACGAACTGCTGGAGAAGCTGAAATCCAATATTGAAGAGGTACGCGCGCGCGGCGGTTTGCTGTATGTGTTTGCCGATCAGGATGCCGGTTTCAGCGACAGCGATGGCATGAAAATCATCTCCCTGCCGCACGTAGAAGAGGTGATTGCACCGATCTTCTACACCGTGCCGTTACAGCTGCTCTCGTACCATGTGGCGCTGATTAAAGGTACCGATGTTGACCAGCCGCGTAACCTGGCGAAATCGGTTACCGTTGAATAATCAGTAACAAGAGTGGGCTCGCAACGGGCCCGCTTCATTTCTGCACGCTGTCATATAACTGTCACATTTCGTACATTTCACTGTCATCAAACTGTCCTATTTTCCCTCCAGCAGCAATCACTGACTCCTACTAAAAAGGCATTGAGCCTGATTTTTTTGAATCCCCTGGAGGGAACATGACACTGATGCGTAGCACCGTAGCCCGAATCCTCGCCGCCACCTTCGCAGTAAGCGCGGTTTCTGCTTTTGCAGCCACCGATCTGACGGGCGCAGGCGGGACATTCCCGGCGCCGGTTTATGCCAAGTGGGCAGCCGAGTACCAGCAAGCCACCGGTAGCAAAATCAACTATCAGGGTATTGGTTCTTCCGGCGGCGTGAAGCAAATCATCGCGAAAACCGTCGATTTCGGTGCGTCTGATGCGCCAATGAAAGAAGAAGATCTGCAGAAAAACGGCCTGTTCCAGTTCCCTACCGTCATCGGTGGTGTGGTGCTGGCGGTTAACATCCCAGGTGTGAAATCCGGTGAACTGACTCTTGACGGTAAAACTGTGGGCGACATCTACCTCGGCACCATCAAAAAGTGGAACGACCCGGCGATCACTAAACTGAACCCAGGCGTGAAACTGCCAGATTCCAACATCAACGTGGTTCGCCGCGCTGACGGTTCCGGTACTTCTTTCGTCTTCACCAGCTACCTGGCAAAAGTGAACGAAGAGTGGAACAGCAAAATTGGTAAAGGTAACACCGTTAACTGGCCAACCGGTCTGGGCGGTAAAGGTAACGACGGCGTGGCCGCGTTTGTACAGCGTCTGCCGGGTTCAATTGGCTATGTGGAATACGCTTACGCCAAGCAGAACAACCTGACCTACACCAAACTGGTTGATGCCGACGGTAAAGCGGTCGCACCAAGTGAAGAGAGCTTTGCTAACGCCGCGAAAGGCGCAGACTGGAGCAAAACCTTTGCTCAGGATCTGACCTTCCAGAAAGGCAACGATGCATGGCCGATCACCTCAACCACCTTCATCCTGATCTACAAAGATCAGGCGAATGCGGAGAAAGGTAGCGAAGTGCTGAAGTTCTTCGACTGGGCATACAAAGGTGGCAGCAAAACCGCAACCGACCTGGATTACGCCGCGCTGCCAGAAAGCGTAGCTAACCAGATTCGTGCAGCGTGGAAAGCGAACATCAAAGATAGCTCCGGTAAAGCGCTGTACCAGTAACAGATTGACCCGGCCAGCCGAGACGGTTGGCCAACCCCAATGGGCGGCCTGCGTGCCGCCCTGACATCCCCCTGAGAACAGAGAATTCTATGGCTGCCACTAAGCCGACGTTCAAAGCCCCCGGTAAACAAGGCGACATGATTTTCGGCGCGCTGGTGAAGCTATCCGCGCTTATCGTGTTGCTGTTGATGGGCGGCATTATCGTCTCCCTGATTTTCTCCTCCTGGCCAAGCATCCAAAAATTTGGTTTCTCTTTCCTGTGGAACAAAACCTGGGATGCGCCAAACGAACAATTTGGTGCGCTGGTACCGATTTACGGCACCCTCGTCACCTCGATTATTGCCTTGATCATTGCCGTGCCGGTGAGCTTCGGCATCGCGCTGTTCCTGACCGAACTGGCGCCAGGCTGGCTGCGTCGCCCGCTGGGCACCGCCATTGAGCTGCTGGCGGCCATCCCCAGCATCGTGTACGGCATGTGGGGCCTGTTTGTTTTCGCGCCGCTGTTCGCCGAATATTTCCAGACGCCGGTTGGCAACGTGATGGCGAATATCCCGATTGTCGGCACGCTATTCTCGGGCCCGGCATTCGGTATCGGTATTCTGGCGGCGGGCGTGATTCTCGCCATCATGATCATTCCGTACATCGCCTCGGTGATGCGCGACGTATTTGAACAAACGCCGGTGATGATGAAAGAGTCGGCTTACGGCATCGGCTGCACCACGTGGGAAGTGATCTGGCGCATCGTGCTGCCGTTCACCAAAAACGGCGTGATCGGCGGCGTGATGCTTGGCCTGGGCCGCGCGTTGGGTGAAACCATGGCGGTGACCTTTATCATCGGTAACACCTACCAGCTCGACAGCGCTTCGCTGTTTATGCCGGGCAACAGTATTACTTCCGCGCTGGCCAACGAATTCGCTGAAGCGGAATCGGGTGTCCACGTTGCAGCACTGATGGAACTGGGTCTGATTCTGTTCGTGATTACCTTTATCGTGCTGGCGATCTCCAAACTGATGATCCTGCGTCTGGCGAAGAGTGAAGGAGCCCGTTCATGACCGCTATTGAAGTTCAGGCTCGCGCTGAGCTGGAAGCCTCGCGCCGCAAAATGCAGGCATGGCGCAGTACTAAAAACAAAATTGCCCTGACGCTGTCGCTGATGACCATGGCATTCGGTCTGTTCTGGCTGGTGTGGATTCTGTTCACCACCGTTACGCGCGGCGTTGATGGGTTGAGCTGGGAGCTGTTTACCGAATCGACACCGCCGCCCAACACCGCAGGCGGTGGTTTAGCCAACGCCTTACTCGGCAGCGGTTTACTGATTTTCTGGTCGACGATCATCGGAACGCCGCTCGGCATCATGGCTGGGATTTATCTGGCGGAATATGGCCGTAAACACTGGCTGGCGGAAGTGATTCGCTTCATCAACGACATTCTGCTGTCAGCACCGTCGATTGTGGTGGGCCTGTTTGTTTACACCATTGTGGTATCGCAGATGCAGCACTTCTCCGGTTGGGCCGGCGTAGTAGCGCTGGCGCTGCTGCAAATCCCGATTGTGATTCGTACCTCCGAAAATATGCTGCGTCTGGTACCCGACAGCATGCGTGAAGCGGCTTATGCGCTGGGTACGCCGAAGTGGAAAATGATTTCGGCGATTACGCTGAAAGCCTCGGTTTCCGGCATCATCACCGGTGTGCTGTTGGCCGTGGCGCGTATTGCCGGTGAAACCGCACCGCTGCTGTTTACTGCGCTGTCGAACCAGTTCTGGAGCACCGACATGATGCAGCCGATCGCTAACCTGCCGGTCACCATCTTTAAATTCGCCATGAGCCCGTTTGCCGAGTGGCAAAGCCTGGCGTGGGCGGGTGTGCTGATTATTACCGTGTGCGTGCTGCTGCTGAACATTGTGGCGCGTGTGGTTTTCGCCAAGGGCAAACACTAATTTCCCAGCGCGGCTTCGGCGGCGCTGCTTATGAGAGACGAGAATGAGTAACGTGACTTCATCAGCCGGTAAAATTCAGGTCCGTAATCTGAACTTCTATTACGGTAAGTTTCACGCGCTGAAAAACATCAATCTGGATATCACCAAAAATCAGGTGACCGCGTTTATCGGCCCATCAGGTTGCGGTAAATCCACTTTGCTGCGCACCTTCAACAAAATGTACTCGCTCTATCCGGAGCAGCGTGCCGAAGGTGACATCCTGCTGGATGGCGATAACATTCTGGCTTCCAATCAGGATATCGCCCTGCTGCGCGCCCGCGTCGGTATGGTGTTCCAGAAGCCTACGCCATTCCCGATGTCGATTTATGACAACATCGCCTTCGGCGTGCGGCTGTTTGAGAAGCTGTCGCGTGCCGATATGGATGAGCGCGTGCAGTGGGCGCTGACCAAAGCCGCGCTGTGGAATGAAACCAAAGACAAGCTGCATCAGAGCGGTTACAGTCTTTCCGGCGGTCAGCAGCAGCGTTTGTGCATCGCCCGCGGCATCGCGATTCGCCCGGAAGTGCTGTTGCTGGATGAACCTTGCTCCGCGCTGGATCCGATCTCAACCGGTCGTATTGAAGAGCTGATCACCGAACTGAAGCAGGATTACACTGTGGTGATCGTGACTCACAACATGCAGCAGGCTGCGCGTTGTTCTGACCACACCGCTTTTATGTATCTGGGCGAGCTGATTGAGTTCAGCGATACCGATACCTTGTTCACTAAGCCCGCAAAGAAGCAGACCGAAGATTACATCACCGGTCGTTACGGCTGATTCAGGAGACGCACATGGATAATTTAAATCTGAACAAACACATCTCCGGTCAGTTCAACGCGGAGCTGGAGCACATTCGCACGCAAGTGATGATCATGGGCGGCATGGTTGAGAAGCAGCTGATGGACGCCATCACCGCGATGCACAACCAGGATGGCGAGCTGGCGCGTCACGTCATCGACGGCGACCAGAAGGTCAACATGATGGAAGTGGAGATTGATGAAGCCTGTGTGCGCATCATCGCCAAACGCCAGCCGACCGCCAGCGATTTGCGCCTGGTAATGGCGATCATCAAGACCATTTCTGAGCTGGAACGCATTGGCGATGTGGCGGAAAAAATCAGCCGCACCGCGCTGGAGAAGTTCAGCCAGCAGCATCTGCCGCTGCTGGTGAGCCTTGAAGCGCTTGGTCATCACACCGTGCAGATGCTGCACGACGTGCTGGATGCGTTCGCGCGCATGGATCTCAACGAAGCCATCAAAATCTACCGCGAAGATAAGAAGGTGGATAAAGAGTACGAAGGCATCGTGCGTCAGCTGATGACCTACATGATGGAAGATCCGCGCACTATCCCAAGCGTGCTGACCGCGCTGTTCTGCGCGCGCGCCATCGAGCGTATCGGCGATCGCTGCCAGAACATCTGCGAAATTATCTTCTATTTCGTCAAAGGTCAGGATTTCCGTCATGTGGGCGGCGACAAGCTGGATGAACTGCTGTCGGGCGATGACGGCAGCAATAAACCCTCTTGATTGATGCGTCGGCGGCCCGTTGCCACTGTGGCTAACGGGCCGCCTGCTTAAATTCTGTCTGTTCTCATCGATTCCCTCTCTTTATACTTGGCGCACTTTTTTCTGCCAGGTGCTGTTACATGTCTTCCCCAACTCCTAAAAAACAAGCCATTACACCGGCGAAAGCCATGGTGGCGGCTATCAGCGGCTACGCGATGGACGGATTTGATCTGCTGATTCTTGGCTTTATGCTGCCGGCGATCAGCGTCTCGCTGGCGCTCGATCCGTCTCAGGCCGGTTCGCTGGTCACCTGGACGCTGATTGGCGCAGTGATCGGCGGCATCGTGTTTGGTCATCTGAGCGATCGTTATGGCCGCATCCGTATCCTTACCGTCACTATTCTGGTGTTCTCGGTATTCACTGGCTTGTGCGCCGTGGCGCAGGGTTATTGGGATCTGCTGGTGTACCGCACGCTGGCGGGCGTGGGATTGGGCGGCGAGTTCGGCATCGGCATGGCGCTGATTGCCGAAGCCTGGCCGAAAGAGAAGCGCAACCGCGCCTCGGCGTGGGTGGGCATTGGCTGGCAGCTCGGTGTGCTGCTGGCGGCCTTTATCACGCCGCCGCTGCTGAGCGTGATTGGCTGGCGCGGCATGTTCCTCGTCGGTTTGCTGCCGGCGCTGGTCTCGTTTGTGATTCGCCGCAGCATGGGCGAGCCGGAGAGCTTTACCCGCCACGTTGAGAAAACGCCGCAGCTCTCCTTTGGCGCACGTCTTAAATTGCTGTTTGCCGATCGCGCCACCAGTAAAGCCAGCCTGGGGATTTTCATTCTCTGCTCGGTGCAGAACTTTGGTTACTACGGATTGATGATTTGGATGCCGAGCTATCTGTCGTCCAGCTTCGGTTTCAGCCTGACCAAATCAGGCTTGTGGACCGCGGTGACGGTGGTGGGCATGACGTTCGGCATCTGGCTGTTTGGCGTGCTGGCCGATCGCTTCGCGCGCTGGAAAATCTTCCTGCTGTATCAGTTTGGCGCGGTGGTGATGGTGGTGGTGTATGCGCAGCTGCGCGATCCTACGGTGATGCTGTTTACCGGCGCGCTGATGGGGATGTTTGTGAACGGCATGATCGGCGGCTACGGCGCGCTGATTTCCGATACTTTCCCACCGCAGGCGCGCGCAACAGCGCAGAACGTGTTGTTTAATTTGGGGCGTGGCGTAGGCGGGTTTGGTCCATTGGTGATTGGCCTGCTGGCGACCAATATCTCTTTCACCGCGGCGATCACGCTGCTGGCGCTGATTTATCTGCTGGATATCGCCGCCACGCTGTTCCTGCTACCGAAGAAGCAGAGCAACGAGGATTCGTTAGGGGCGATTGGCTGATTTGGGTTGTGCTGGCTGTCCCCCATCCCGGCCTTCCCCCATGAATGGGGGAAGGAGATGCTGCCACATGCAACTTCTGAGCTGGCATATGGCAGCATCTTCCTCCCCCATTCATGGGGGAGGACCGAGGAGGGGGACAGCCAGCACAAACCAAGGAGGGGGGAAAACGAGCTCTACCCCACCAAATCCCAGCCACGCGCGCGCCACAAATCCGGCAACTGCGCCATATCATCAAAGCGCGTCACCAGCGGATGATCGAGTTCGGGATTGTGCGCATCTGCGCAGTAGTAAAACACCGGAATCCCGGCCGCGATCCCGGCACGCGCGCCCGCTTCGGAATCATCCACCAGAATGCACTTCTCAATCGGCACCTGCATCTGCTCGGCGGCGTGATACATCAATTCCGGATCCGGCTTCCAGTGGTTAATGTCATACCCGCTGTACAGCTTGCCATCGAGATACGGCAGCATGCCGGTCAATCCCAGTGAATGCTGCATCTTCTTCACCGTGCCGTTTGAAACCACACACATCGGCACGTTGACACTTTCCACCAGCGCTTTGGCACCGGCAATTGGCTTCAAATCGAGATCAAACAATCTCGCCACTTCGGCGCGATAGGCGGTTTCCACCTCTTCGAGTGGTAACTCAACCTGATGTTCGGCCGCCACATCGCGGATGATGTCGTAGAGTTTCACCCCTTTGTACTGCTCAAACATCTGCTGCAGAGAGCGTTCAATACCGTAGCGGGCAAAGGTGTTGACGTAAGCTTGCGTACAGATCACTTCGCTGTCGACCAGCGTGCCGTCGCAATCAAAAAAAATACATTCCACCGACATCGCACATCATCCTTTTGTTAAACAATAAGCTGACACTCTAGCGCACTGAGCGCAGAAAGCGACCCTGAGCAACCGGTTGCGAAAAATCAGTGTTTTGCCACGCTAAACTCTATAGGATACGCGGCGATAAATTTTTTAGCGGAACAGTGGAATGACTAATCAGGGCCTTTTGCAGCGCATCTTCAAACTGCAGGAACACGGAACCACCGTGCGTACCGAAGTGATTGCCGGTTGCACGACTTTCCTGACGATGGTGTACATCGTTTTCGTTAACCCGCAAATTCTCGGTGTAGCGGGCATGGATACGCAGGCAGTGTTTGTTACTACCTGCTTGATTGCCGCGTTCGGCAGTATTCTGATGGGGCTGGTGGCGAATTTGCCGGTAGCACTGGCACCGGCGATGGGCCTGAACGCCTTCTTCGCCTTTGTGGTGGTCGGGGCCATAGGATACTCGTGGCAGATTGGTATGGGCGCGATTTTCTGGGGCGCGCTGGGTCTGCTGATCCTCACACTGCTGCGCGTGCGTTACTGGATGATTGCCAACATTCCGCTCAGCCTGCGTGTTGGCATCACCGCTGGTATTGGTCTGTTTATCGCCATGATGGGGCTGAAAAACGCCGGAATTATCGTGCCAAACGCCGATACCATTGTGGCTGTGGGTAATCTGACCTCGCACAGCGTGCTGCTTGGGGCGCTGGGTTTCTTCATCATCGCGATTCTGGCTTCCCGCAATATCCATGCGGCGGTGCTGGTGTCGATTGTGGTGACGACCGCGCTAGGCTTGATCATTGGCGATGTGAAATTCAGCGGCGTGTTCGCAGCGCCACCTGCGATCACATCCGTTGTAGGCCAGGTTGATATCAAAGGCGCGTTCAATATCGGCATGGCCGGGGTGATCTTCTCCTTTATGCTGGTCAATCTGTTCGACTCCTCCGGCACGCTGATTGGCGTGACCGATAAAGCCGGGCTGACCGACGAGAAAGGCACTTTCCCGCGCATGAAGCAGGCGCTGTACGTCGATAGCATCAGTTCGGTGACCGGTTCGCTGATTGGTACCTCATCGGTAACCGCCTACATTGAAAGTTCGTCCGGTGTGGCGATCGGCGGTCGTACCGGCTTGATGGCGGTGATCACCGGGATTCTGTTCCTGCTGGTGATGTTCCTGTCACCGCTGGCGGCGATGGTGCCCTCTTATGCGGCGGCGGGTGCGCTGATTTACGTTGGCGTATTGATGACGGCGTCGCTGTCACGCGTGCAGTGGGACGATCTCACCGAAGCGGTGCCAGCGTTTGTTACTGCGGCGATGATGCCGTTCAGCTTCTCGATCACGGAAGGTATCGCGCTGGGCTTTATCTCTTACTGCGTGATGAAGTTGGGAACCGGCCGCTGGCGTGAAATCAGCCCGTGCGTGGTGGTGGTCGCGCTACTGTTCGTGCTGAAAATCGTCTTTATCGATGCCCACTAAACAGTAAAGGCCGCTGATGCGGCCTTTTTTACGGATGTCCCATCTCATGCGGCGTGACCAAACTGGTCAGGCGCAGCGTATGCGGCCCTATATTGGGTTTACTCATCTCGACATCGCGCAGTGCTTGCCACTGCTGCGCGCCATCAATCTCCCACAGATGTAAGCGTTCGGTGCCGGGCGACAGCGCGCACGACCACACCAGCGTGGGCTCAGCATCACACACCGCCTGAATATCGGGGAACACGGTGGAACGCAGCCGACCGGCCGCAGGATGCAAACGCAGTGAATCAATACCGCTATCGGTTGCGCCGGTGAGCTTGAGAATGCTTTGGCGCAGCGTCCAGATTTGCGTCAGCGCTTCCATGAAATCCTGCTGCGCGTTAATCCATGCTTTTTCGCCGGAGGAGAGATCCTGTGTCAGCATATCCTGTGTTTGGCGACTGTGTGCGCGCACAATTTCCATATCCAGTCCGGCGCGGCCGCCTTCTTCGGCCAGCAGCACACCGATAGTGTTTCCGGCGTAGGAGATGCTGAAATCGGGCAGGTTGGCATCGGCAAAACAGGGACGTCCGCTGCTGCTGGTCGTTAGCGCGGGGAGTTCGCGGATACCGTAGACGCGTAACATCAGCTGAGCAAGCAGTTCGCGTGCGGCGAGAAAGCGTCCGCGACGCTTGTCAGCGAAGCGCTGAGCGCTGTTGATTACTTCTTGTGGCACCCGCATGTTCTCAGAAGAAAAGGGCGGATTACCTATCCAACGTACAAAATGACTAGCCATCTGTCGCTCCATGAAAATGGTCGAATAATCATCAGTGCTATTGTAAGAATTTTCTCATGGGTTTGCATCCGGCTTAAGATGGAATAGGCGATATTTCAGATAAGGACGAAGCCATGCGGCAATCCCATTTGGCAACTTTGCATAGAACGCTTTTGCAGAAACCTGCCGGATTGAGTGCCTAACTGTGTGATGTGGTGTAGGATTTGGGCAGTAAAACAGCACATCAAAGTGCGCTAACTCTTAATTCATCTGCCCATTGTGCGCATTGTTAAAACAGGCACGTCGGAGTTTTTTATGTCAGATACCGCTATTTCTCGCCAGGAATCGATCTCGCTTGATGAGTTTCGTCACGGCATGCGTCGCTTAACCGCGGGTGTTTCTCTGGTTACCACCGAATTTCAGGGCGAAAAGCTTGGGCTGATTGCCACGTCGGTCAGTTCGCTTGCGGCTGAGCCACCCAGCCTGCTGGTATGCGTGAATCGTAGCGCGTCCAGTCATGATGCTTTTACCGCAGCCGGCCATTTTGCCGTGAACGTGCTGCGTGAGCAGCATGACGACTTATGTGCCCAGTTCAGCCAATCCTCACGCCGCGCCGAGCGTTTTCAAAACGGTACGTGGCAGACGCTGAATACCGGCGCGCCGATTCTGGCTGATGCGCTGGTGAGTTTTGATTGCCAGCTGGAGAAGGTAGTGGAGTGGAACACGCACAGCGTGCTGCTGGCGCGTATCGTGGGCATTGCTCTGCCAGGTGAAGCGGCAGAGCCGATGATCTACTTCAACAGCGGCTTCCATTCACTGGGATAACCGCTTGAAACGGGCGTCGTGGGCTAAGCCCGACGCCTTTTCTCAATCAGGCAAAGGTGCTGGCTTCATCAAAGCCGAGACGCGGCAGACGCGCGTGCAGTTTGCTGGCTTCGCCATAGCCGAGATTGATCAGTAAGTTCACCTGCCATTTGCTCTCGCTAAAGAAGGCGTCGTTCACTTTTGACGGATCGAAACCGGACATCGGGCCGGCATCCAGGCCCAGCGAACGCGCAGCCAGAATCAAATAACCTGCCTGCAAGCTGCTGTTACGGAACGCGGTCTCTTTCGCCAGATCCGGGCTGCTGGTAAACCAGCTGCGCGCATCACCATGCGGGAACAGCTTCGGCAGCGCTTCATAGAACTCAGGATCCCACGCCACGATCACCGTTACCGGAGCGGACATGGTTTTGTCGACGTTGCCGGAGGAGAGCGCGGGTTTCAGCTTCTCTTTGCCTTCCTGCGAGGTCACAAACACAAAACGGCCCGGCGAGCAGTTAGCCGAGGTTGGACCCAGCGCGGTCAGGTGATAGAGCTGCTCCAGCACCTCCCGAGAAACCGGTTTGTCCTGCCAATAGCTGTGGGTGCGGGCTTCGATGAACAGCGTGTTCAGCGCCACGCTGTCGAGCGTTGTACTCATGTTTCTCTCCTGTTCAGGCAGCAACTTGCGCCCAATATTTAGCATGAATAATGAATGTACCCAGCAGGACCTGTTCGCCGGGCAATGATCGTTATACTGCAAAGGCGTGGGAGAGCCAAATAACAAAGACGCATGTCAACCGGGCGCCAGATGCGCGTGAATGCGCACCCGACATGAGAACGCCGCAGGCCATTACTTACCAATACAGAAACTGGAGAAGATTCTGCCCAGCAAATCGTCTGAGGTGAATTCACCGGTGATTTCGCTCAGCGCCTGCTGCGCTAACCGTAACTCTTCTGCCAGTAATTCGCCGGCCCACGCGCCTAACAGCTGATGCTTGCCCTGCTGCAAGTGGGTTGCGGCTAACTCCAGTGCTTGCAGATGGCGGCGACGGGCGAGGAATCCACCTTCCATATTGCCGGCAAATCCCATGCTCTGTTTCAGGTGATCGCGCAGCGCTTCCACACCTTCCCCGGTGCGCGCCGAGAGACGAATCAGTGAGTGACCGTTCACTTCAGTGAGGCCCAGCTCTTCGCCGGTCATATCCGCTTTGTTACGCACCACGGTAATTGGCAGCGCTTCCGGCAAACGGGCAACAAAATCTGGCCAGATGGCGGCGGCTTCAGTCGCGTCGGTGGTGGTGCCATCGACCATAAACAGCACGCGGTCGGCCTGCTCGATCTCCTGCCACGCACGTTCAATACCAATGCGCTCGACCTCGTCGCTGGCTTCACGTAAACCGGCAGTATCGATGATGTGCAGCGGCATGCCGTCGATATGGATATGCTCGCGCAGGACGTCGCGCGTGGTGCCAGCGATATCAGTAACAATCGCCGCTTCGCGTCCGGCTAAGGCATTCAGCAGGCTCGATTTTCCGGCATTGGGACGACCGGCAATCACCACTTTCATCCCTTCACGCAGCAGGCTGCCCTGACGCGCTTCGGCACGCACGCCGTCGAGGTCGCCGATCACCACATTGAGCTGCGCTTCAATTTTGCCGTCGGAAAGGAAATCGATCTCCTCATCCGGGAAGTCGATGGCTGCTTCCACATAGATGCGCAGGTGAGTAAGCGCTTCCACAAGTGCGTTGATGCGCAGGGAAAACGCGCCCTGCAGCGAGTTTACCGCCGAGCGGGCGGCTTGCTCTGAGCTGGCATCGATCAGATCGGCAATCGCTTCGGCTTGCGCCAAATCGAGCTTGTCGTTAAGGAAGGCGCGTTCGGAGAATTCACCAGGTTGCGCAATGCGTAATCCGGGCAGCGCCACGATGCGCTTGAGCAGCAGGTCGAGAATCACCGGGCCGCCGTGGCCTTGCAGCTCCAGCACATCTTCACCGGTGAAGGAATTCGGGCCAGGAAACCACAGCGCAATGCCCTGATCCAGCACGCTGCCATCGGCGTCGGTAAAGGGCAGATAGTCGGCATAGCGCGGCTTTGGCAGCTTGCCGAGCACGGCTTGCGCTACCTCAGCGGCTTTGGCGCCGGAGATACGCAGAATGCCAACGCCGCCACGGCCGGGAGGCGTCGCCTGGGCAACGATAGTGTCGCTGTGGCTCATGATTCCACCTTAAACTTTTAGGGTATTAATAAATAAAAATAGGGCGACATAAATGTCGCCCTTTGATTATACGCTGCTGCTGGTTGCAGTCAGGCGTTATGCTTTCTTCTTGTCGCGGCTATGCAGACCACGTTTTTCCAGGCCGCGATAAATCAGCTGCTGCTGGAGAATGGTCACCAGATTGCTGACGATGTAGTACAGCACCAGACCTGATGGGAACCACAGGAAGAACACGGTAAAGATCACCGGCATGTAGGTCATGATCTTCTGCTGCATCGGATCGGTCACGGTGGTCGGTGACATCTTCTGAATGAAGAACATGGTGATACCCATGATGATCGGCAGAATGTAGTACGGATCCTGCGCTGACAGGTCATGAATCCACAGAATAAACGGCGCATGACGCAGTTCAACCGAGCCTGACAGCATGTAGTACAAGGCCAGGAAGATTGGCATCTGGATAACCAGTGGCAGACAGCCGCCCAGCGGGTTCACTTTCTCCGCCTTATACAGCGCCATCATTTCCTGGCTCTGTTTCTGCTTATCATCACCCAGACGTTCACGCATCGCCTGAATCTTTGGCTGCAGCATACGCATCTTCGCCATGGAGGTGTACTGCGCTTTGGTCAGCGGGTACATGATGCCACGCACGATGAAGGTGATAACGATAATGGAGAAGCCCCAGTTACCGATAAAGCTGTGGATGAACTTCAGCAGCTTAAACAGCGGCTGCGAGATGAACCACAACCAGCCGTAATCTACGGTCAGATCCAGGTGAGGCGCGATGGCTGCCATCTGGTCCTGAATTTCCGGGCCTACCCACAGCGTTGCGCCGAGATCTTGCTGTGCGCCTGCGCCAACGGTCACAGGAGCAGATTTGTAGCCAATTGCCGCTACGCCATTGCCGAGGTTAGTGGTGTACAGCGTGTTATTACCCTGCGTGCGCGGCACCCAGGCGGTAGCAAAGTACTGCTGCAGCATCGCCACCCAACCATTGCTGGTGGTGGTGTTCAGGTTCTCGTTATCCGCGATGGTGTCGAATTTATATTTTTCGTATTTCGCATCGCTGGTTGAGTACGCTGCGCCACGGAAGGTGTGCAGAGCAAAATTGTTGCTACCGGTATCGCGGTGCTTAGGCACCTCGATGGTCTGCTTCAGCTGACCAAACATCGACACTTCCAGCGGCTGCTGAGTGGTGTTGTTGATGTTGTAGTCAACGTTTACCGCATACTCACCGCGCTTGAAGACGAAAGTCTTGGTGTAAACCACGCCGTTTTCACCGGTCCAGGTCAACGGTACGCGCAGTTCGCTCTGGCCATCTGCCATCACGAAGCTATCTTGCGAAGTGGTATACAGCGGACGTGCGCCATTGTTCGGGTTATCCGGGCCGTTGCGGCCAGTTAAGCCACTCTGCGCCTGATAAACGAAGGCCGGTGTAGTTTCAAGCAGCTGGAACGGTGCATCTGAACCCAGTTTGTCCGGGTAAGTCAGCAGCTGAGCCTGCTCAATATCGCCACCACGCGTATTGATGTTGAGTGACAGGACATCTGTCTTAACGGTGATCGTTTTGCCCTGTCCGCTAGCCGGCACGCCGGAAGTGGCGGCATCACCCGCTGCGCTGTTTGTGTTTTGCGTGGTCTGGGTTTGCTGTGGCTGCGGAGCGTGGTCCGTCTGCCAGGCTTGCCAGATCATAAAAGACACGAACAGAAAAGCGATGAGAAAGAGATTGCGTTGCGAATCCATCGTTAATGTTCTCTGGTATCAAAGGTTTTTGGCGGCACAGGATCGTCACCACCCGGGTTCAAAGGGTGGCATTTTAATACGCGTTTTATCGTCAACCAACTGCCTTTTACAACGCCAAAGCGGCGCAAGGCCTCAATCCCATACTGCGAACAGGTGGGATGGAACCGGCAATGAGGTCCCAGCAGTGGGCTGATGGCGCGTTGATAAACGCGTATCAGGGCAATCAGGAGCCGCGAGCCAGGCGACAGTGACGACGCCATAGTTTCTCCAACGCTTCCGTCAGCGCACGGTTATCCAGGTCAGCAATCCCTTTTTTAGCCACGATCACAAAATCCATTGCAGGGAGCTCATGTTGACGCAGACGAAAGCTTTCGCGGGTCAATCGCTTGATCCGGTTGCGTTCATGGGCGCGTTTTACATGTTTTTTTGCGACGGTGAGACCGATGCGGGGATGCCCCAGCGCGTTAAGTCGGCCGAGTATGGTGATTTGCGGCGTACCGGCTCGTTGTGGCTGCTGGAAGACGAAAGTGAAATGAGTGGGAGTTAACAAACGTAACTCCCTGGGAAATGCGAGCTTAACCACGAGGGTTAGCTTTATTACTTAGAAACGGTCAGACGAGAACGGCCTTTAGCACGACGACGTGCCAGAACCTGACGACCATTTTTTGTTGCCATACGAGCACGGAAACCGTGTGAACGGTTGCGCTTCAGTACGGACGGTTGAAAAGTGCGTTTCATGGCGATTTCTACCTAAACTTGAAAATTTTCACTGGGTGACGCGTTTTCGGGCCAGTAAATCGACCAACGCCTCAATGTGTCTTTAATAAAGAGGCGGGATTGTAATAATTGTACAGTCCAGAGTCAATTCACTTCGCTGGTCGCGGCACCTGGAAACCCAGATACAGCCCGCTGATTCCGGGCATCAAGGCTTCACGCAATAATGCCGGGTGGGGAATTATACGGGCTGTGGGTTAAAGCGCAAGGATCGCGCAGGATCTTCTTGCGATCAGTTTGCAGATTTGCTGCGCGGAAACGAGAGCTTGCCAGAAAAATTAACGCTTTCAGCCACATTAACGCTGGCTTTTTTTGCAGAAAGCGTAAACTCATTATCGCTTCAGTAGCCTGTGGATAAATTGGATCAAAACTGTGTAGAAAGGGAAGATCTCTGTGCAGCTTTACGTTATGATCCGCCCTTCCGCTGACGATCCTCGCTGCGATCGCCGGGGAAGACTACCGCGAATAGCGGTCGCAGGCGCTTTCCAACCGTCTGTGTCTAAAAATTACGTTTCTATTTATTAGCGCCTAAAATTCTTATCGATTTTGTACGAGTGGAGTCCGCC